>OZ242166.1:0-2707755 GCA_965205325.1 Dehalococcoidia bacterium | reverse complement strand
TCACAATGCCGATGCCAATGCCAAGGAACGTGACCATAAGATGTTCGATCAATACCAGAATCCCGAACGAACGCGCTTTCATGCCCATGCTTGAAAGTAGGGCGGACTCTCGGCGAGTGCGGAATGCGTGGGCAGCGAGGTAAGTGAAGTATCCAAATGCGGCTGCAACGCCGGCCATAAGGATCGAAACGACGCTGATGCCGCGCCATCCAGCGACTACGAGGGGGTCGACGGTCGAATCTTGCAGCAGGCCAGCCCTGTCAGTGTAAGTGGTGAACCCCAACAGCTTTCGCAACTCCAAGAGGACATCGCCGTGCATATCAGGTTCAACCGCAACGAACAACTCATTGGGACGCTGGGCAGTAAGGCCCCTGAGTTCAAGGAAATCGATGGTTGAGTCGACGTTTGCGACCAAGAACGGTGCCCGGTCAGGGTCAAGCGTCGGGAAGTAAGTGACGGCATCTTTAATTTCAACGGGGACGTAACCACCGCTGATCTGGACGATGAACTGCGAACCGATGTTTGTGTTGGTCTCGAACATGAAGGCATCGCTGGCGATCACCGGCAACGGTTCGCCGGTGGCAGTGCGATAGATGCCTCTGACGCCTTGGTCGTTGCCTCGATCCATCTCGATTCGTGCGATGGATGGGCCTCGGTCTCCCGGGACATCGACTGTCAAGCCGGGCGGTTCGTCGTCAACGCCGAATATTACGTCGAGACCGTTGGAAGTGGGCATGCCCGTCCATTCGCTGAACTCGTCGAAGCTGACCAAAATGGTTCGTTCGCCTCGGCTGTTCTCGGCATACACATCGTCGAAGAAGGCGATTGTAGGCACAGCACCATCAGGACCGGATTGCATGAAGGTCTGAACCGAAACTAGCTGGGCAGGTTCGGTGAAAGGGCTAGAGATATCGGCTGTCTGATGTTGCCATTCGCTTTCGATCTGACCTAGCGTGATGGTTCTGGAGCGTCCCTTTGCGTCTCTGATTACTAACCATAGGAAGAGGTTTTCGACCCGAGGTTCGGACTTAGCCCACGCACCAAGGCGGACGGTGTCGCTGGGCAGGTAGATCGGCTCTGGTTTGACATCAACGGCGATCTTGGATGTAAGTTCCTTGAACTCGGTTTCGGAGAAATCTTCCCGGAACCACGCGGTCTCAGCGAAGCGATGAGAATCGACAGCGAGCAGGTTGAAACCGAAGCCCAGAGATGTCGTGCCGAAGCGCCCAGAAGCCCGGAATGCTTGCGTCGCGTTCACTACACCTTCGATTTCGCGGGATTGATCAATGACGTCGTTCGAGGGTGGGTTTGTGGGGATGAAGCGGAAGTCTGCGCCAGATTCGTAGAGGATTTGCTCTTCGGTGCTTCGAGCCAGTGTGGACGCGAGGGTGCCAGACACGACTCCTAACCCAGAGACGAGGATGAGGAGAAGGACAGGCCAGACATACCAGTAAGGGCTCCGTCGCAACCTCCAAAGGCCGAGTGTGACTTCTGCTGATGTGAACCGCGACCCGATAGCAGCAATTATCTGAGCCAGTATCGGGAAGAGTCGCATGAACAACAGGGCGACGACAAGCAGAAACAGCGCAGGAGAGAAGAGCAGCGTGATGTCAGCGGAGTTTTCGCCCTCGCGAGTCGACGCGATCACTGACCCGCGAGTTGTCAGCTCCCACCACACTAGCGATCCGATGGCGAGGAAGATCAGGTCGAGGTAGTAACGCTGGAAGAAAGGAGGGCGTTCAGGTCGGGCCTCTGATTGGTACTGATCGATGATTCCCCGCCTAGTGCCCAAGATCGCGGGCAGCAGCAGAATCCCGAAGACGAAAAACCCGGCACCGATGGACCAGATCCAAGATTGCCATGCGAACTCAACGTTCAAGAAAAGAGATTCGGAGACGCTGCGATAGGCGGGAAGTAGTCCAAGCGAAGCGACAAGCCCGATCCCGACAAGTGGAGCGATGATCGCCGGGACTCCAGCGATGATGACGCTCTCGATGGCGTAAGAACGGAAAATCTGTACGACGGTGATTCCTCGGCTGCGCAACATAGAGGTTTCGGAGGCGCGGCGACGTGCGATGATGCCGGCAACCATGAACAGGTAGTAAGCAATAGATGTGATCGCAAGAGCCGCCAACAGCAACATCGGGATACGAGCGAAGAGCATCCTCCGCTGTAAAGAGTTCAGGCGAGACTCGAGAACCGTCAATACATCGGCCCTTGTCACCTCAAGGCTTATCCGGTCTTCGAAATCCGCCAGTCGAGTGATCGAATCGTTTAGAGCCAACTGTTTGAAGTAGTTGTTGTCAACGAATAGGTGCCATCGAAATTCGGCGGGCAGACCGGCATTGGCTTCGGCGATAGTGTCCAGCATTACCGACTCATCGACCACTAGGACGATCGGGTTTTCGCGCCCGTCGACGATCGCCTGCGGCCGAATAATTGGATCTGAGAGTCCCACCCAATAGTCATCCCCTGGGGCGGGGATGGAGAAGATGCCGGTGACACGAACTTGAACGAGGCCGATTCCACGCACTTCGGGCACGGTGTCTATGATGTCGCCGACGCGGATATCGAACTGCGAAGCCCGGTCCCATACGAGCGCCGCCTCGACAGTTGGGACGCCGTCCTGGATCGAGATGAAGTTGGATGGGGCATTCCCGACGATATATACGATGCGATCGTTGATGTCGGTGGCTGACAGGAACATTGCTCGCGAGGCTTCGTTATGACGCCTGAGGCCCTCGCCTTCGTAACCCCAATTAGCCCGTCGAGTCTTGATAAAACTGGCGCTGCCGGTAATCGCACCGTCGAGAAACTCCTTTTGCGAAGTTGCGATGGCTTGATTGGCGTCCTCCGATTTTCTCTTTTCCAGCGGGAGCCACGAGGTAAAGATCTGGAGGTGCTGGTAGATGGGAATGACAGAATCGATGGTGTCTTCGACCCCGGCTCGTTCCAGAGTGCGGAGATAAACTGGAGCACCTGCTATGACCGTTGCTGTGATGAGGGAACCGACAAACGCGCCGATGAGTAAGGGTGCTTCACCGGAAACCCTGCGGAGTATGAACCTGATGAAATTCAGCGGGAAAGCCCTTTAATTGCCCACGATGGGTGCTGATTCGTAGGCTGTCGGTTGGCGATGGTCAAGAGTGATAGCCGCGTCGCGCAAAGTGACGCAAAGTGACATGAGGTGCGCGGATTGCAACATTCCATTCTAACCCGCTAGCGAGATCACGCTGCAATGGACGTAGGACGATGACTGAAATACGTATCTAACTGTCGGACGGTTTCAGTTTGAAACCGCCCAATCCGCTACGGGGCGAATCAAGGCACTGGATATAATCGAGTCAGAACTTCCTCTTCCCATTTCGGGAGCAATTTGGAGGGAGAAAGTGAGACTTCAACATCGCATCAGGTCTGGGGTGGCGGCAACCATCGGCGGGGTTTTATTGCTCGCTCTTACGTCTATTGCATGCGATCTTGGCGAGCCTATTACAGAAGGGACGGAGACGGTGTTGGGTGGTGCTGCACCTGCGGGCAGATTGTCTGGCGATCCTTGGATTCCCGATGTTGTCGAAGCTGTCGCCCCTTCGATCGTTCAAGTTTCAGTTCGTCGTGTAGACGGTTCGGGTAGCGGCACGGGGATCGTGTTCGATGCGGAGGGCACGATCGTCACGAATTGGCATGTTGTAGAGAGTGCGTCTGAAATTGAAGTGGTACTGACTTCGGGTGTCAGATTACCCGCGAGGTTGATGAGAGAGGATAGCGATCTGGATCTCGCTGTTTTGACAGTGGGCGCGGATGGGTTGGTCCCGGCTAAATTCGGAGATTCCGAGGTTCTGAGGGTAGGCGAAGATGTCGTGTCGATTGGGCATGCTTTTGGTCTCAGCGGTGGCCCGAGCGTTAGTCGCGGTGTGGTGAGTGCGCTGGATCGCACGGTCGCCGACGCGGACGGCACGATATTCGAGGACCTTATACAGACGGATGCCGCGATCAACCTTGGCAGCAGCGGCGGCGCGCTGATCAACTCCGCGGGCGAGGTAATCGGCATTAATGTCGGCAGCTTGAACGTTGGGCAGGGGGCGAACTTCGCGTTGAACATCAACACAGTCCTAGAGGGAACCAACCGATTGGTTGCACTCGGTGAGCGTGAAGAGCCGGGCTATCTCGGTGTAGGGGGCGTTGATGTCACGCCGTATCTGGCATTTCAACAAGCATTGCCTGTTGACGAGGGATTCGGGGTTCGTTACGTTGATCCTCAATCGCCAGCCGCGGCCGAGTTCAAGATCGACGACATCATTGTGAGCATCGACGAGACCCGTATCCGCGGTGTCAATGATTTCACCGAGTTCCTGCGCACGCATCCGGACGGCACCGACGTCGTGGTGACCACCGTTCGGGGAGTCGGCGATTCCGCCGTCGTCATGGAAATTCCTGTCACGCTAGGATCTCCTGCTCCTGACGCCTGATCGTCCGACCGCGTCCGACACTCCGTACAATTGCTGCTCAGCAGTTGGACGTACACCCAATGAATCCTTCGGAGGGACGACGATGACAGATTCTGAGCGCGAGTTGAGCGGGAAAGTGGCGATAGTCACTGGTGCCGGCAGGTTGCGTGGCATAGGACGTGCGACCGCTAACGTTCTTGCAAGGATGGGTGCCGACGTAGTTGTGACTGGAACGGGTCGAGACCCCTCGACGTTCCCACCGGACGAAAAGGAAGCGGGATGGCGCGACATCGATTCAACCGCAGATGAGGTGCGGTCGTTCGACGTAAGAGCTAAGCCGGTGGTGATGGATGTCACTAAAGCCGATGAAGTCCAGGCACTCATCGACGACACCGTTGCGGAGTTGGGCAGCGTCGACATAATCATCAACAACGCGGCCGCTCCGTACGGCGAAGACCGAGTACCGGTTGTGGAGGTTGATGAATATGTTTTCAAAAAGGTTCTGGACGTTAAGGTCGTAGGCACATATCTCTGCTCCAAGGCGGCGGCGATCCAGATGATCAAACAAGGCAACGGCGGACGGATCATCAACATCTCCTCGACAGCTGGCAAACGCGGAAATGCCCGGATGGCCGCCTACAACGCGGCCAATTTCGCGGTAGATGGGTTCACCCAGGCACTATCGAAAGAGGTTGCGGAGCACCAGATAACCGCCAATTGCGTGTGTCCCGGAATGACCGAGACCGCACGCTTGGACCCGATCGGCAGGGGCGACGAATGGTGGGATAGAGCCGCGCAAGTCCCGTTGGGCAGACCGGCCGAAGACATGGAGGTGGGCGAGTTGATCGGGTTCCTGTGCAGTCCTCGAGCAGCCTATATAACAGGTCAGGCGATCAACATCAATGGCGGTTCGGTCACCGAGAGGTAGTCACCTAAGATCGAAGCGTTTTTAGTCGACGAAACCGCGCAGCTTTTGGCTGCGCGTTGGATGCCGCAATTTACGGAGCGCCTTGGCCTCGATCTGTCGGACACGCTCGCGTGTCACACCGAAGTAACGGCCAACTTCCTCTAAGGTCTTGGATCTGCCATCCTTCATACCGAAGCGATGTTCGAGGACCTGTTTTTCGCGAGCGTCCAGCGTTTCTAGCACGTCTTGAACGGATTCGCGCATCAGGTTGGAAGATGCCTCCTCAATGGGACCATCGGTATTAGTCTCGGGAATGAAATCGCCGAGAGTCGAGTCTTCTTCATCGCCGATCGGGGTTTCTAGTGATACCGGTTGGAGCGAGATCTTTAGCGTGTCACGCACCTTTTGCGGGGTCGTCTCCATGTGGACGGCGATCTCTTCGGGCGTGGGTTCACGCCCATATTCCTGAACTAGACGACGGCTGATCCGCAACAGTTTGTTGATCGTCTCAACCATGTGGACAGGGATACGGATGGTTCGCGCCTGATCTGCGATGGACCTGGTGATCGCTTGTCGGATCCACCAAGTCGCGTATGTGGAGAACTTGTAGCCGCGCCGGTAGTCGAATTTTTCGACCGCACGAATCAAGCCGATGTTCCCCTCTTGCACGAGATCCAAAAGGTTCATCCCGCGGCCCATGTACTTCTTAGCCACCGACACGACCAGTCGCAGATTGGCCTTGGTGATGTGGATATCGGATGCAGTGCCCCGATTCCGGATCGTCGTCAAGTGGGCATCGAGCAACGGCCCGTAGTAGAAGAGTTTCTGGACCGCTTCGCTGTCGATCGCCTCTTCGATCTCGAAGATCTGCGGATTGCTTTCGATAGCGTCTGGTGTCTCATTGGCTATCAAAAGTGTCAGCAACGAAAGCTTACGGATAGCGTCTTTGGATTCGTCCTCATCGCAGTCCAAGATGTTCGCAAGGTATTCGATCCGTTCGTCGGAGTATGGTTCGTCTAGGCACTGACGGATATGTGGATCCATCAGCATGTCGGCGAGATATGTCGTCGCGAACTGATCGGCGAGACCCAGCATCCATACCGCGAATTCCTCAGAGCATCTCAGGCCGGTTCGCAAAAACTTCACACGACTTTCGTGTGAGGTTTCACGCCAAGCACCGAATATCTCTTTGCCATCCAACGAGAACTCAGTTTGTCCGAAGTTCGGCGCCAAGTCTTTGATGATCTCGAGCGCTTCTTCTCTCGAACCGCCCAATTCCCTACGGATCGGTGTCGCGGAAGTCCTCCGGTACGGGTCCGCAACGATCTCGAGCAATCTTGGTTGGGTCAGAACGTCGGCAATCGGCGAATCATCAGCGCGTTCGATGAGATTGCGGATGGTTTTTGCTGTCGAGTTATCACACTTCAGGATTTCCCGGATCGCTTCCCTAACTCCGGTGTTCGGCAGGTTCTTGAACGCATTTCGCGCCCTGACAGTAGCGATCTTGCGGAAGGTTTCTTCGGGTAGCCGGGTCAGATCTCTGATTATTTCTACGGCTTCATCGCGGGAGCAGTTGAAAACGTCTGAGATGTATCTGACGTCGGGTATCCGATAGGGGTTCTTTAGGGCTTGGCTGATGATGCCAAAGGTCTCGGACATCCGCTCGTTGCAGAACCCTGAATAGATCACCATTGCCTTAGCGGCCTTCCGCATCTTGCCCAATCGATGCATCGCCTCGATGGTGATCTCCGTTGCCGACGGCTTAATCTCGTGTTCCTTGAGGAAATCCGACTCGATCTCGCCAACGATTCGCCGCAACTCCAGATTTCGGGCGAGTTCGCGCTCCTCTTGGGCCGTCAGCAACTCGACCCGACCAATCTCACGAAGATACATTCGTACCGGGTCATCTGTTAGGTCGGCGTCGGCAATCGTGTTTTCGATACCTATGACTTCGGCGCGCTGTTTGGCGCCAGTTGCTGATCCGTCCCAGCTGTCGAGGTCCGAAATCGTGCTCGATGGGGAAGATGTCGACAGGAATGCGTTCGCCTTGTTATCGCTGCCACCAAATCCGTCACTGTCACTCTCGTCATCCCCGCCCAACATGCCAAATGTCAGCGTCCCTTCTTCCTCTTCGTCGTCTACGTCACCATCGTCCTCATCCTCATCGCGGTCGGCACCTAAATTCTCAGAATCATCGTCGGTTTCTGCGATCAGGTCATCATCGTCGTCCTTGTCAACTTCTGGAGAACGACGATCGGCGGCTGTTTCACGCGTGGTGCTTGTTGACCTCCTGGAAAATGGGGGATCGGAATCCTCTGCCTCGTCGACCTCGATGGTTACAGAGTCGATCTCCGTAGCGCGTTCTAGCTCGTCGCTCTCGTTAAACAATCTGAGCGCCTCCTAGTAGTGTGGCACCGCGTGTCGCGGATTCGCCAGTTCCTTCATGGCGCGGTTGGTGTAGACCGCGCTCTTGACGTCGTCTTCACGCAAGATATTCCCGTTTTCTTTTGCCAGCTGCACCTCCCTTTTCTTGGTGCGTTTCAAGTAGTCCATGTGCGTTCTGTGAGCACAATTCATCGCGATCTGAATGACCGCGGCTTGATCTTCGATCGTTTCAGAAGATGGCGATAGGGCGACACCCTTCAATCGGTTCACAAGTGCCAACACCTCGTCGTCCCCATCGAATCGGTCGACACATGCATCAACGTTGCCGCACATCTTAAGGCCTTCGAACACTCGCATCCTTACGGGATCGGTGAAATGTTGCGGTTTCACCTCGGCGACATGATCTATGGCAAAGTCGTATTGGACCATGCAGGCCAGCAGATCCAACTCCCAACCCGCCCGCGTAGCTGACATCGGCACGGCAGGATTGATATTTCGCAATCGTCGGGGCTGACTCCTGCGACGCTGACCTTCTTCTTGGCGCGCCCCGGTGTTAGGACCAATTCGAACTGCTCGTTTCCGGACCAGCAGGTTCGCTAGGTGGTCGATGTCGACATTCAAGCGGGTTCCTAAGTCAGCGAGCAATCGTTGATCTCGGATCGTCCGTGGTGGCACGCTGTCGAAATACGGCTCTATATCGTTTAATGCGGCATCCAATCCAGCATCACTGTTTGTATCGTGGTTGCGGATACTGGCGCGAATGACAAACTCCATCACCTCTTCGGCCTGATTTATCGACGCAATCCACTCTGTACTGTCGTTGCGTATCGCCTCGTCAGGGTCTTTCGGTTCACCGTGGTCCGAAATGACAGGACTGGCAATCCTGATGTCGACCTGAGTTCTGCGCGGACTAGCTTGGTTCGCAGAGTGACGTCCAAACTCCGAAATTGCAGTCCGCAACCCTCGTAGCGTCGCCGCCTGCCCTGCTTCATCCGCATCGAGACAAAGGACAACTGACGAAGGGTTGTCCGCATCGTCCGGGAGCACTGCCGACAGGGCTTGTAACTGTTCCGAAGTCACCGCGGTGCCCATACAGGCCACAACATTCTTGAAGCCACGCTCTTGGGCGGCGATCACGTCCATGTATCCCTCTACAACGATCGCCCTTCCAGAAACCCTGATCGCGTCTACCGCCCAATGAAGTCCATAAAGCAGCTTCGACTTGTTGAAGATGGAAGTCTCATGGGTGTTGAGGTATTTGGGCTGAGCATCGCCCATCGCACGCGCGCCGAAGCCCGCAATGTTTCCCCTTTGATCACGTATGGAGATCGTGATCCGGTTCGCAAACATATCCCTCCATCCGCCATCGTTCCCTCTCATCACCAGCCCGGCTTGCACTGCCGCTTCAGCATCTGCACCGACTGATTTCAGATACGCGAGCAAAGAGTTGACACCACCGGGGGCGAACCCGATGCCACGCCGCTTAGCCGTCGCAGCGTCTATACCCCGAGATTCGAGGTAAGCAAACGCCTCAGCACCCTGAGCACCTTCTAACTGGCGCGAGAAAAACTGCTCAGCTATCGAATTGACATCATGCAGAGCAGAAGATTTGGTTCGGTTGCGACCATCGTCATCCCGATCGCGCAGATCGACATCGATCCCCGCCTTGCGCGCCAGCTTTTCGAGAGCTTCCTTAAACTCGATGTCGTCCATGCGCTTGACGAACTCGAACATATCGCCGCCTATGCCGCAAGCGCCCCAACATCGCCAACTGCCACGTTCTACTGAAATGCTGAACGAAGGCGTGCGCTCTTCATGGAACGGGCAAAGGGCTTTGGGCGTACGGGAAGTGGGATTATCTAGGGCAATGTAGTCGGAGACGACATCAACGATGGTCAGTCGAGATTTGACTTCGTCGACTAAGGTCATCTGCTCTCCCTTCCAGCTTCAACTGGGTGCCGACATCAACCATTGCCCTATCACGGTTACCGGTGACCGTAGACCCAAGTAACGTGATATAACGTCCGAGAACGCCTAGGTTGCACGGAAGTATAAACGAGATTTCGCCTGATTCAACGCCGCCTCAGCATTCGCGGAAAAACGTGTTTTTATCTGAGTTTTGGGTGCTTCAGTGAGGTGCCGGAACCGTGACTTTGCCTTGATACAGCCCCTCCGAACTGCCGGGCGAAATCCGCTCAAGCGCCATCACGGCAAACGAGTCTGTCATTCCACTCACAAAATCCGCCGCCGCGTATTCGGGCTCGATCGAAATCACGCGCATCCACTTTGGAATGTCCTCAACGTTAACCGTGTAGTAGTCATGAAGGGTCCTAACGGCGTCGCGTGCCCGGAGCCCCACCGGAGACGCCGATGTGGGGTGATAGACACGCTCAAACATGAAGTTGCGCAACTGCGTCGTAACATCTCGCATCTCATCCGACATCCGAATCCAGGGTTGATTGTCTGGATCATCAACCTCTCCGGTGCAGTCCCACGACGTGTCGATCACATTGCAGACCATCGCGTTGAGACGCGAAGAGTGTGCGTCTCCCAACGCATCTCGGATCTCTATAGGCACATCCGCAGTCTTTAGAATTCCCTCCCTCTCGGCATCCGCGAGGTCATGTGCCAAATACGCGATCGCATCCGATATCCGCACGATCTGCGCCTCCAACGACATCTCGGCCACTGCCTCGGGGACGATGAACTCGCCTTCCGGTTTCGAATGCCGACGGACAGCTTCGACCACCTGATCCGTCAGATTCAATCCCTGCCCGTGCTTCTCAAGCAACGTCAAAGTGCGAACACCCTGCTGGGCGTGCGTAAATCCATCTGGCAACCGCTCGTCTAAAACCCGCTCACCAATATGACCGAAGGGAGTATGCCCCACATCGTGCGCTAAAGCGGCCGCTTCGACAAGATCTTCGTTCAGATTGAGTGCCCTCGCAATAGTCCTTCCGACCTGCGCGACTTGCAGCACGTGGGTCATCCGAGTGGTGAAATGGTCCCCCTGTGGATTCACCAGCACTTGGCTCTTGTGCTTCAATCTGCGAAACGCGTTCGAATGAATCACGCGGTCTCGATCGCGCTGGAACGCCGCTCTGACTGCCGATGGCTCTTCGTCATACTTCCGCGTGCTGTCCCGAGATTTCGTCGCAAATGGCGACAGCGCCTCCTCACGTTCCTCGATCCGTTCCCGAACGCCAGAGTGGATCGCTTTCGACGTCGAAATCATGCAACCGTGACGGTCTTAGCTAAATTCCTAGGGCGATCAGGATTGACGCCCCGGGCGAGCGCGGTGTGATACGCGAGTTGCTGCAACGGTATCGTCATCAGGAACGGTGAATGCTCTTCGTCTTCCGATGGGATAGATATCAGACCATCCGCTATCGCTTCAACCTCGATATCGCCCTCATGGGCCACGGCGATCACCTCTCCGCTTCGGCTCTGCACCTCGTGAATGCTGGTCAACATCTTCGATCTCAAATCCCCATTCATGGGCACTAGTGCGATAGTCGGCGTTCGCGGTTCGATTAGAGCGTTGATGCCATGTTTCATCTCGGACGCCGAACACCCTTCCGCGTGAACGTACGCCGTCTCCTTCATCTTCAACGCACCCTCTAGTGCAACCGGATATAGGTCGCCGCGACCAAGCACGAGCATATTCGTCACGCCATCGAACCTTTCATGGGCGAACACTTCGATCTCGGCCTCCCGACCTAGAGTGCGGTTTATCGCTCCGGGCAGAGATACGATCGACTCGATATGCCGCTCAATCTCTGTCTCGCTTAAACGTCCGGCATCTCGTCCGAGTTGCAGCCCAATCATGTAGAGCACCAGCATGGTGTTGATGAACGTCTTAGTAGCGGGGACGGCGACTTCTAACCCTGAACCGATATCGATTGAAACGTCAGCCATCCGAGATGCCTCGCTGTTGACGTTTGCGGTGACCACCGCAACAGTGCTTCCTACGCTTTTCGCTTTCTCAATAGCGACCAGCGTGTCGTAAGTTTCACCCGATTGAGTAACCGCCACAAGTAGATCCCTGTTACCCATCACCGGGTCGCGATCTGCTAACTCACCCGCGTATTCGATGGAGGTGGGGATCCGAGCCAAACGCTCGAGTCTCCGGGCTCCAGCCATCGCCGCGAAGTGCGAAGTGCCCATCCCCGCTAGGACTATTCTGTCCAATCCGGTCGGCAACTCGCCAAGCTCTGGAATGTCGATCCGACGATCGCTGAAGTCGACTCGCCCGCGCAGGGCACCTTGTACAGCTGCCGCCTGTTCAGAGATCTCCTTATGCATGAAGTGAGCGTACTCATTGATCTCTGATATGCGATTTCCGGCGAGCAGCTTCACAGGTTCCTTTTCCACCAGGTTCCCCGTCACATCCACGATCATGGCACTGCTGGAACTGATGCGAACCGCCTCGCAGTGATCGATGTGTGTCACCGCATTCACATCCGGTGGCATCGCGGCCGAGTTGCTTGCGAGGATCCATCCATCTCCAGACTCGCCCAACATCAAGCTACCGGCGTACCCGATCCTGACACCCACAACTGCATCTGGTTCATCCGCCGAGATGGCGAGGACCACGGACAGTCCCTTCAATCGCCTGCTCGCTTTCTTCGTTGCTGTAAGCAGCGAATCTCCCGCTACCATGTGACGAGCAATCAGATGGGCGACCACTTCCGAATCGGTCTCGGACCTGAATTCGATTCCATCCGCCTCTAATCTCCTCCTCAACTCGGCATGGTTCTCGATGATCCCGTTGTGGGCGATCGCGACCTTACCGTCGAAACTCAGATGCGGGTGGGCGTTAGCGTCCGTTGGAGCACCGTGAGTGGCCCATCGAGTATGCCCGATCCCCGTCGTTGCCTGGCCGAACTGACCATTGATCGTCTCTTCTAAAGCTGCGACTCGACCAGTACGTTTAATGGTAGTGATCCCTTGACCATTGATCGCGGCGATACCCGCGCTGTCATACCCGCGATACTCCAGATCGTGAAGCGCGGCCAGCAAAAACGTCTTCGCATCACCGTAACCGGCGTACCCTACAATCCCGCACATATCTTCTGCTACACCGACTTTCTGCTCGTTTTAGCCCTAAGCGCTTCCTCATTACGCGAACTCTTGGCGGTTAGAGACGGGGGAGCCCCAACGTTAATCGTCAGTCTGTAGATAGCGGGTCCATTGTCCGCAAATTTCCCCCGACGCTCCGCTGGCAACTGCATCGCCAATCTCGTCATCAACTCCTCTGTCGCTCTTTCGAGTTCACTGCGTCCCGACACGTCTTGGTCGATTCTGAAGGGTTCGCCAACCGACATCCTGATCTTCGCGATCGGCATGAACACCTTCAGGATATTCTGCAGTTTGTCGGTTCCGTAAAACCCGATCGGAACGATCGTAGCCCCGGTCTGCGCCGCAACTAGCGCAGTGCCGACGTGTCCCTTTTTCAACCCTTCCATGTTCCGACTTCGAGTGCCCTCCGGGAACATAACTACGGCCCGCCCATCCTCGAGCATCGTACGCACCCATCTCAAAGCATGTAGATCAGCCGAGTATCGACTCACTGGATACGCACCCCAGCCCTTCAGCAGGAAGGTGAACAATGGGTTGCTGAACAATTCCCGTTTCGCAAGAAATAGGGATCGTCGAGGCAGCACCGACGCGACAATCGGCGGATCGAGATTCGCGAGATGATTGCAGACGTAAATCACGGGCCCACCAACTGCCAACCGCTCGCGGTGCTTCACCTTGATGTCGGCAAACATCGCTAACGTCCCCCGGAACGCTGTATTGCAGAACGGAAAGAACCATTGCTTGTTCGCCTTCACTCTTACCTCACCGTCTCGCCCGTTTCGATCATCGACAGAATCTCCTCGACCACCTCTTCCGAAGTCGCCAGACCGTTATCGAAGATCTTAGCGTCCTCAGCAGGTCGCAATGGAGAATCTGACCGGTTGGAGTCGATTTCGTCCCGCCGTTGGATCGACTTCAGTACTGTCTCATACTCCTCGCCGTCTATGTTGCCATTGTCGTCTTCGGCCCTCCGTCGCGCCCTCGTTTCCGCCGACGCAACCAAGAAGATTTTCAATGGCGCATCGGCCAGGACCACCGTCCCGATATCGCGTCCCGCCATCACGATCGCCACGCGATTAGCCATCTTTCGTTGGTGCCGCACCAAGGCTCGACGCACCTCCGGAATGGCCGAAACCTGCGACACATTCTGGTTGATCCGCTCTGTATGGAGGCGATCAGTCAAATCTTCTCCATCGACCACCAACCGCCAATCATGCTCACCCTGATGCCTAACTTCAAACTCCGCGCTTTCGGCGATCGCCGCCAATCCTGCGGTGTCATCCAACGCGACCGTTCTAGCCAACGCCATAGACGTAACGGCACGGTACATCAACCCTGTGTCAAGGAAACCAAACCCCAATCTCTCTGCCAACATCTTCCCGATCGTGGTCTTACCAGACGCAGATGGGCCGTCCAGCGCGATCTGATTGAATGCGTGTTTTTTTGACGATTTCATGTGATGACGGACGACTTTTTGTCCCCTACGGTTCCTTCCCAAAGCACCCCGCTACACCGTGATTCGGACTAGGCGACAAACTTATCATTCGATTATAGACAGCGTGGTTTAAGTGCGCGTTATGTCCCAACGGCTCCCTCTTCCGGCGAATCTGCAAGCATCCTGCCGGGACAGACCCTCCATTGGTATCAACTTGGCACGCATACCTCTATGAGCGCCATAGACCTCATATTCATCCTCACAATCGTGCTGTTGACCTACTGGGGTTTCAAAACAGGAGCGGCAGACACTGCGATTTGGCTCGTGGCAGGATACGCGATCTTCTTCGTCAACGGACAGGTAGTGGGCAGAACAATCCCCCTCCTCGATCTACCCGAAAACTACCTCTCGATAGCAACCTTCATCGGATACATCGTCTTTGCCGCGGCGGTATTTACTCTCGCACGTTGGGCGTCCAAATCGATGGACGTTGTCCTGAGCGTTCCACCATTAGGATGCTTGAACCGCCTAGGCGGAGCATTGTTGGGCGGTTTGCTCGGAATCTTCGCCGTGGCCGCCCTCGTCACGGCCGCCGCGATACTAACCTACGTCATCCCAGAAGGCGCGCTCGATTTCGGCGGAGTATCCTACGCCTCGTCTTTCTCCAAGATCTACATTGACGTCGCCCCGCGTTCGTGGTTGGACGATCAACTCAATCATTCCTTCTTCGCACAGGCCTTCTCCCTCTTACCGGCCCTTATCCTTCCATTTGCGCCCCGAGAAATTGGCCTTGCCGTCGAGGTGATGTTCGACAACCTCAAATGACAATCATGCGGTTTCCGAGCTGCAACGCGTTCTGAAATGTTGGCTAGCCCCAACACTCACCGCTATAAAATATGGACATTGTGAGTGATCACGCGTTAATCCTGATACGTTCGCGGGTTTTGGTGCTCAACCAGAACTATCAGCCGCTTAACATCTGCGACGTGCGCCGGGCCGTTTCGCTACTTGGCAAAGGAAAAGCCGAAACGGTTCAATGCGGTGTCGAATACATCCACTCCGTATCCAGGATGTTCGAACGCCCCGAAGTGATCCGCCTCGTCTACATGGTCCGCAAGCCCCTTCACCGACGCAAGCTCTCCCGCCGAGAGGTCTTTCAGCGAGACGGCAACTCCTGCCAGTACTGCGGCGCCCGCGGAATCACCATGACTCTCGACCACGTCATCCCACGATGCAAGGGTGGCCAACACACTTGGGAAAACGTCGTTACCGCCTGCCAACGTTGCAACCACCGCAAGGCAGGTTCAACGCCCAGGGAAGCGGGAATGAAGTTGCGAAGGGAGCCGATGGAGCCTCGACCAAACCCCTACGCAGGCTTCAGCGCAGACCGTGTTGACCCCGCATGGCTCCCATTCATGCCCTGGCTGGCAAAGCAACCGCTACCGACAGCAGCAGGTTAGTTCTCCGTGCGCATAGCCTACACCCCCGCCAACTCCAACATCATCACATCAAACGCCAACGGCGGATAAGCGTTGACCATCAACGCGTCGCGCGTCTTCTCTACCACCGAGGCAGCAGCAGCGACATCGTCTGATGTCAACACATCGGCGAGCCGATCCAACTCCTCAATCCGATCATCAAAAACGACGTGCTGACGCAACCCGTTCTGGATCATTGCAATATCCCGCACAATCTCAAGCCATCTCGCCAACTCGTCCAAAGCTAGACTCCGATCGCTCCGAAACTCCCGTGCCATCTGCGCCGAGTAGTCGAACCGATCCGCGAGATCGGTGCCGAAAATCCCCAATATCCGCGTTGCAGACTGCTTTCGAGCGTCCAACATCGATGGATCATTCAAAGCCGCTATCGCCCAACCGGGTGCGCCCATCGACAACTTTGCCAACACCTGCGCTTTATCACTGTCGACACCTAGTTGCTCGGTCAACGCCGCTGCGATCTCATCATGGGGAACAGATCGTAAACGTACCAAATGACAACGCGACACTATCGTCTCAGGCAACAATTCCGCTGACGGCGCGGTCAAAATGATATGAACATTGCTAGGCGGCTCTTCAAGAGTCTTCAGTAATGCATTCGCCGCATCCGGTGACATCCGATTCGCATCATCGATGATGAACACCTTCACCCGACCTTCATACGGCTTCAACAACGCGTCCGACTGAAGATCCTTGATCAGATCGATCCCAATCATCACCCGTCGCTTCCCCGCATCCGCGTCCGTAGCCTTCGAAGTCTGCGTCGCCGAGTTGATGACCTGCACATCCGCATAACTCGACCGCGAGATCCGATCGCAAGCCGAGCACTGTCCGCAGGGAACCTTGGGTGCCAACTCAGCCCAATCCGAAGCCGCAACATCTGACGCGTTGCAGTTCAGCGCTCGAGCAAAGTCAATCGCCAAAGTGCGCTTACCAACGCGATTCGGCCCCACGAAGAGATACGCATGAGAAACACGTTCCTGACTAATCGCGCCACTCAGCAGTTTGATAGCGGCAGGATTGCCGATCGTGTCCCACTTCCCTGATGCCCCAACTTCCTGAGACGCTCCGAGCATCACTCGTAGATCGCCGTCGCCAGCAGATCCGCGTAAGTCTCACGACGCCGGATCAACCGAACCTCCGACTGCTCGGTGACCATTACAATCGCCGGTCGCGTCTGCAGGTTGTAGTTGCTCGCCATCGGCACGCAGTAAGCGCCAGACGCCGGCAACGCCAAGAGGTCGCCCGGCTTCACATCCGGCAACTTGACGTCCCACGCCAAAACGTCGCCCGATTCGCAGAATTTACCGGCGATCGTCGCTGTTCCCTTGAACTCGCCGCACGGATCATCCGCCGACATAACCTCATACTCCGCCTCGTAAAGCGCAGGGCGAATATTATCGCCCATTCCGCCGTCGACGCTGACATAGGTGCGGACGCCAGGGATACGCTTGATCCCGCCTATCGTGTAAACCGCAACGCCGGCACGCCCGACAATCGAACGCCCCGGCTCAATCGTCATCCGAGGCTCATCCAACCCATACTTCGTGCACGCCGCCTTCAGCGATTTCGTGATCGTCTCCGCATACTCCTGTATCGACGGCGGCAGCTTCGACCTCAAATACCCAATCGCCATCCCACCGCCCGGACTGAACTCCGTCATCTCAAGCCCGTGGACGTACTTCATCCGCGCCGCAAAGGCGCAAACATACTCGATAGCCTCGTCATAAGGCTCCAACTCGAAGAGGGGAGACCCAAGATGAAAATGCAGACCCTCAACATCCAGATTCGGCTGCGACAATGCGGCATCGACAGCCTTCTCAGCATCCCCAGTCTCAATCGAGAAACCGAACTTCGAGTCAAGCACTCCGGTACTCGTCAAACGATGAGTATGCGGGTCAACACTAGGCGACAACCGCAAACTCACAGCCTGCGTTTTGCCCAACTCGCTCGCGACCTCGTTCAGCAGCTCGATCTCGTGGAACGAGTCGATCGTGATTCGCCCGATATCTACATCCACCGCCTCCATCAACTCTTGACGCGTCTTATTGTTCCCGTGGAAGTTGATCTTTTCTACCGGAAAATCCGCCGCCAGCGCAAACGCCAACTCGCCTCCCGTAACAACGTCAAGGTGCAACCCCTCATCCTCAATCACCTTCAATATCGCCGGGTTTGAAAACGTCTTGCTCGAATACGCGATATCAGTCTCTGGGTAGAGCTCACGGAAGTTGTCCACGAACTCGCGGCACATGTGACGAATCGTCGCCTCATCGAAGATATAGAGCGGACTGCCGAACTCTTCCACGATCCCCCGCACGTCCCGGCCTTGAATCGCCAAACGACCATCGTCGTTCTGAGACGAAGAGATCGGTAGCACGTCGGCGAGCGGGAGTTCGTTCATGGCGGTGTGGTCTGAGTTAGTGGCGGGATATGTAATCCATTGTGAGTGCACCCCGTTGCAACGTCAAGGAAACTCCCAAACATACCATTGATTCAAGGACGCAGATACATCAACCCTGCGCCGCAAGAACGACAAACAATCGCGGAAATACATGAGCGAAAAAGTCCCACGGCTAACCGAACTCGCTAGCTGCGCTGGTTGAGCCGGAAAGCTCAGCCAAGGCGAACTCGCCCAGGTTTTGGGCGGGCTGATCGACGGAGCCGTACCTAATCCCGATCTCCTGGTCGGCTTCGAAAGCGGTGACGATGCTGCCGTCTACCGCATAGACGAGCACACCGCCCTCGTCCTGACCGTCGACTTCTTCGCACCAATCGTCGACGACCCATTCACCTACGGAGCAATCGCCGCCGCCAACGCAATGTCCGACGTCTACGCCGTAGGTGGCAGACCAATCACCGCGCTAAACATCGCCGCATTCCCCCGTACACTCCCATCCGACATTCCGTCAGAAATCCTCAAAGGCGGCGCTTCAAAAGTCGCAGAAGCCGGCGCAATCATTGTCGGTGGCCACACCGTCGACGATACCGAACCAAAATACGGTCTCTCCGTGGTCGGCGTGGTCGAACCGGGCAAACAAATCCAAAACTCAACGGCCAAACCCGGCGACATGCTGGTCCTCACCAAACCCCTCGGAACCGGCGTCATCACAACGGCCCTCAAAAACGAAAAGGACCTAGGTGAAGCACTCGACGCCGCTGTCGAATCCATGCTTCGACTAAACCGAGATGCCGCCGAAGCAATGGTCTACGTAGGAGCCAACGCCGCAACCGACGTCACCGGCTTCGGCATCATCGGCCACCTCATGACTATGATGAAAGCCAGCAAAACTACAGCCAAGATCAGCCGTTCCACACTCCCCATCCTTCCAGGTGTGACGGAGCTTCTAAACGAAGGCATCGCACCCGGCGGAACCCATCGCAATATCGAATCATGCGCCGACAGCGTCAAGTGGCACGACTCCATTACCGAACTCGATCAACTCTTACTGTGTGACCCGCAAACCTCTGGCGGACTGCTAATCTCGGTCCCAAGAGATCGAGCCGACAACCTCCTCTCCGAGCTAAACCACCGAAACGTCACCGGCACCATCGTTGCCGAAGTTACCGAGTTCAACGGCAAAGCCGTCGAAGTCAATCCCTAACGAGCTCGCTCCCAGATCAGGATCCGATCAGCCTCATCCAACTCCGATAAAGCAGTTCCGCTCGCCAGATCCTCAGCCCTCAACACGCGCTCCCGCAACTCCGAACTCACCTTTAACAACGCCGTCTCTGCATCAACCCCCTGCGCCTGCACAGAGCGCACCGCAGCAGCCAAGAAATCCCCTGCACGATGTTCAATTTCCTCATCAGTTTCCCTTTCGCCACGCCCAACAAATCCGACGAACTCATCCGCCGCCGAACCAACATCTAGCCCCGCACGTATTGCCCGTCGCTGCAAAATCGCCGATTGAGCTAACGCCGGCAGCGACTTGGGGACTGATGCCACGATCGATCTAACCCCACCAGCTTCCTCCCTCTTGATACGCTCCCAACGATCAACAACATCCTCGCCGGAACCTAACGCCTCCGCGTCGCCGAACACATGCGGATGCCTTCTTATCAATTTCTCCGCAACCTTGCGACACACAGAGTCCTCATCGAAATCCCCATTGCGCTGCGCTATGTCAGTGTGAAAGACAATCTGTATCAACAGGTCTCCAAGCTCCTCTTCCAGAGCATCAGCATCCGCCTCTTCTAATGCCTCCAACGTCTCATAAGCCTCTTCCAGCAGGTTCGGGCGTAACGATCTGTGCGTCTGTTCGGCATCCCAAGGACATCCGCCCGGATCACGAAGCGTTCTCACCGTATCCACCAGAGACTGATACGCGCAACACGCCCCTTCGCCATCTTCAAGTTGATTGTTCATCCTCACATTTCCCTCGTTTTGCGCGACTCATTCCGTGTAATCTCTAGTCATGAAATTCGGATTCAGCAAAACGCGCTCGCTGCTGCGATTTGTAGACCGCGAAGCCGCAATCTGGGTCGCCGCATTGATCGTCCTCGCTCTCGGCAACCCCGAATCCGATTTCCACTTCACGATATTCTGGCCTTACTACGTCTGGGGAATCAAAAGCCCCGGATTTGGCCTCGGCCACTCGATATCGTATCTCTTCCGGGGCGATGTAATCTCATCCTTCGAGACCCACATCCTCGGCATACCCGCGGTCGCAATCATCCTCTGGAGGATCACGACTCTGCAATTCAAGCTTTTCAAGCTGAATAGGAGCGAAACATCATGGCAAACGTAATGCAGCTACTTCCAGAGATCCCACCGGGTGAGCAAGCCGCCATTTCTGGGATCGTTCAAAACGTCCACGACGACAACGCCCAGATGTTCGCGATGGCCTACCGTAGCCAGAGAAAAGACGAGACCACGATCTTGATCCTCACATTAATCGGTTTGGTATTGATCGCCGGCATCCAACGTTTCGTATTGGGTCACATCGGATTAGGTATCCTTTATCTCTTGACTGCCGGACTCTGCTTTATCGGCACGATCGTAGACGCGGTGAATCACAAGAAACTGGCGAGCGAATACAACGTCAAGATCGCCCACCAAATTGCGACGAACCTCAATATGGGAATGCCCCCGGCCGCTCAATGATCGGTGCGCACCTCGGCGTGGCGGTTTGAGGTGAACTCCTCATCTGATTCGCAGAAACTCGGCGCTTCGCGCTGGGCGATGCTCCTCCTCGGAATCATCTTCGCCGCCTGCCTACCCATTTTCATCATCGCCATCAATGTCGGATACGTCACTCACTCCGACTGGCTTTACACCTACAACTGGTGGCGAAACGGCATCCCCGACCGTACCGGCCTCCCAATCCACGAACTCGACTCCGCCGCAGACCAGATCAAAGACTACTTCGTAAACGACGCCCATCGCCTCGACGTCAGAGTAAACGCCTCACAGGGCACCATCAGCCTCTTCGACGAGCGCGAAATCCTTCACATGATCGACGTGAAGGACCTGATGCAAATCGTTTCCGCCACTTCCATCTGGACCGGCATCATCCTCGCCCTGGCCGCCGCAGTCGGCTGGGCAATCCGACGCCACCAATTTTGGGCTGGACTCTCTAGATGGCTCCGATGGTGCGCCCTCATCTGGGGCATCGCCATCGCCGCCATCATCATCATCGCCATCATCGACTTCACGTGGATCTTCACCCAGTTCCATCTCCTCAGTTTCGCCAACGATCTCTGGCAACTTGACCCGTTCCGTCACTACCTTCTACTCCTCTTCCCCGAACGCTTCTTCCTAGAAGCCACTCTCTTCATCGCCCTCCTGACCATCATCGAGTTCATCGGCTTATACGTAGGCGCCCGACTGATGGAGATCCGCTTCTCAAACCCTCAGTCGTAAACGATATTCGAAATCACCTCGCACCCATGGTCGTGAGCCACGATCCGCTCACGACCATCCAGATACGCCAACTCGATCAGAAAAATATGGGCCAAAACTAACCCGCCAAGTTCCTCAACCAACTTCGATGCCGCAACCGCAGTTCCCCCCGTCGCCAACAAATCATCGATTATCGCCACTCTTTGCCCCTCAGACACCGCATCGACCCTAGCCTCCATATTCGAAGCATCCGCATACTCCAACGAATACTCTACCTGCACAACTGGCGGCGGCAGCTTGCCCTTTTTCCGCAACAAAACCAGCGGAATCTCCAACCGGTCTGCCACCGGTGCCGCAAACACAAACCCACGAGCATCTATCGCAGCCAGGACATCCGGCTTCATCGCTGCGACCCGATCCGCATACCAATCCACCGCCGCACGAAACACAGGAGGATGCCCCATCACCGACGTCACATCCTTGAACAATATCCCCGGTATCGGATGATCCGGCACCTCCCGCACCCAAGCCTTCAAATCCATCTTTACTGCCCGTAAATCTCTGTCTCAGGATAGAAATCGCTCCAAGCAAACCAGAATACATTCACGGCATGAACTGGTTCCAACCGCGTCCCCTGATAATCACCGCTCCATGCCTGACCATTCAACGGCAACCACTGCGATCTCGTCGCCTCATCTACGATCCATCTCTTCGCAACGCCGCCTACTTCATCTTCTACCAACAACGAAAACTCCAAGACATCACCATCGACAACCCTTGAATAAGCCAACGCCGTAGTCGTCTGCGAGTCGTAATAAATCACCACCGGCTCCCCATTCACCTCCGTATTCACAACTTCTTCCTCTAGCAACGCAACATGCGGGTACGCGATCGCACCATCATCGAAACCCAACCCAAGCACCAAATCCTTCCCGTACAACCTCTCGTCTCGGTTCGTCTCGCCGATCACACCAGCATCCGGGCGCAAGTAATACATCGTGTAAGGGTCGGCACTCGACTGGCCTTTCAACAAGGCTTTCGTCTCCGGGAACCGTGTCTTCCAGTCACCCCAATTTGTCAAAACCAACGGAACATTCTCCAGCTTCACTCCCTTGAACTCTCCCTCGATCCCCTCCGACAAGAAATGGCTCCACAACGACCGCGTCTCACGGTCAAACATGATCAACGCATTCATCGTCAGCTTCCCCGACACGCCAAACGTTAGCTCCTGCCCGTTTACTACTCTGGAATACCCGATCCCAGTGAAGCAAAGCGGTCACCAAGTGACCGCGATCGGTTCACCCCCCACAACATCATTCACAATCTCGTGGCTACTCAACAGCGGCACCGAATACGCCCGAGCGTCCCCGTCGATCTCGACCCCGAGTACCAACTCGTGATCCTTGTAAAACATATTCGCCTTCTCAAGATCAGGGAAGAAACCAGGGCTATCAATCGACTGGATCCCATCAAACGGCAACAGCGTCACGATATCCAAATCGCGTTCTGGTGCCATCTCGACAGTGGGTTTTTCCGTAGGCGTAGGCGCTTCGGTTGGTGCAGGCACCTCGGTCGCTCCAGAATCGGTCTCTTGCTCGGCCACCTCAACCTCTTCGGTAACCGCCAGAACCACCGACGTTGGAGTGTCCGCGGCCGGAGGAGTGCTTGTACCTTTTGGCTCGCCTTGAACCTCCTCCGTCGGAACATCCGTCCCGTCACTTCCACACGCGATCAACACAACCGCCGACATCCCGATTAAAACCGCTATCAAACCTCTGCGCATGACGTTCGAATCTTTATCTTTCAGGCGACCGCGCCCGGCGCGTCTCGCTTCCTCATCACAGCACGACTTCTCTTTGTTGCCGCTGTGATTATGATACGCATTACAGCCCCTTCAAGGATTGCCGCAACACCACATCCAACTCTTCCTAGAGGCACAACATCCACCTCACACGCATAAAACTCAGCGGCTTCCGCAACCACGTCGACACCGACATCAATCTCGCACCCGGCCTAGTCGTCTTCTCCGGCGCTAACGGACACGGCAAGAGCGGACTCCTCGAAGCCATCCACATGCTCTCGGTAGGCAAATCGCTCCGCGCAAGCAACGACCGCGAAATCGTCAACCACACCATCGCCAGAGACGGCGGACACGTCCAAGCACTAGGAGTCTTCAACAGCGGAACCGAATCCATCCGCGCCCAATTCGACCTCCAAATCGCACCAAGCACCACTGAAACCTTCAACCGCCTCAACACCCAATCCAAAGAGTGGCGCATAAACGGCGTCAAAGTCCCGCCCGTAGAGTTCGTCGGACGTGCCAACGTCGTTATATTCGAAGCCGCCGACCTCCAACTCGCACTCGGGGCAGCAACCGTCCGACGACGCTACCTAGACATCCTCATCGGACAATTCGACACCGAATACGTCCAAACCCTTCTCCGCCTCAACCGTGTCCGATCAAGCCGAAACGCCCTCCTCCGAGGCACCTTCGAAGTCCAAGATTTCGAGGAGGAGATAGCCTTCTGGGACTCCCGATTCTGCGAGGAAAGCGCCAAAATCATCCAAACGCGACGAGAAGTCATGGAACTCCTCCAATCAAGAGCCGCACCCGTCCATTCCGAACTAAGCGAAGGTGAAACTCTGCACTTAACTTACCTGCCAAACCTAGGCTCCGTCGCCCGATCCGCCGAATCCAACTCACTAACCGGCGCAGACCTCCGCAACCACATCTACGACTCCCTTATGGCCTCTAAACGAAAAGAGCAGACCTCCAACCACATGGTCATCGGCCCCCACCTAGACGACTTCCGCATCGACATCGCAAACGCCCCCTCTCGTCGGTACGCCTCACGCGGCCAAGCCCGCACCGCGGCCCTCTCCTTGCGCCTAGCCGAAGCATCCCTAGTATCCGAGTTCACCAAACGCGATCCCATCATCGCCTTCGACGATGTCCTCTCCGAAATGGACAGTCGCCGACGCTCAACCATCCTAGACCGAGCCTCCCAATACGAGCAAACCCTCCTAACCGTCACCGACGATGCTCTAGTCGGCCGCCAAAGACTCCAAACCGCCCAAAACTTCCGAGTAGTTCGCGGAAACGTGAGCACATCAACGTAACTACCGAAGCCAAACTTTGTAAACTGCTTTAAGCTAATCCGCGAACCTGATCAACCACACCCAACCGTGCCCAATCGAACTAAATACATAACCGCTGCTCGCGTCGCAAATCCCGAAATGACCGGCTGGTTAACTAATTCCGCCATCCGCATCATCGACAACAAAATCGACGACATCCTCCCCATCGATCAACTTCCATCCGACTCCGCCGAAACCTCCGAAATCACCCACCTCGGCGACGTCTCCCTGATGCCCGGTCTAGTCGATGCCCACTGCCACATGCACTGTAGCGCGACCAAAGACGCCCAAGCACTCGCACTGGCAGAAAAAGACGACATCCAACGCCTAACAATGCGCGCGGTCTCCGCAATGCGAAAAGCCGTCCTCGCTGGAACCACTACCGTACGCGACATCGGCTCTCGAAACGAAGTGGCGTTCCCTATCAAACAAGCCATCAAAGACGGCGCAATCCCTGGTCCTCGACTCTTAGCTGCCGGAACCCCCATCACAATAACCGCCGGACACTGTTGGTTCTTCGGTACTCAAGCCGATACTGCCGACGAGGTAGCCAAAGCTGTCCGAAACCAGGTCCGACAAGGCGCCGACGCCATAAAAATAATGTCCACCGGCGGAATGTTTACCCCCACCGCCAATCCACGCCTCCCTCAATATCCCGCAGAAACCCTCGCCGTAGCAGTCCGAGAAGCAGCGAGATCAGGCATCACCGTCGCCGCACACTGCCTTTCCGCAGACGGAGTCAAAAACTGCGTCGAAGCTGACGTACACAACCTCATCCACGCACGCTGGTACTCGCAAGACCCCACCAAAGGCCTCGAATTCGACCTCGATATTGCCAAGCGCATGGCCGACCAAGCCCAGTGGGTAGACCCCACCATCGGCCACGGAATGCTCGGAGAAGAAGCCACCAATCGAGGAGAAGCACCACCCAGAGCAGTGCATTGGTCAGTAGCCTCATCCGACGTCGACAACGAAGCCCACTACGAAACCCTCAACCAGATGCACGACCTCGGCATCCGATTCACAAACGGCCTAGACATGGGAATGCCACACGGAACCCACGACCGTTCCGCCGCCAACGCATGGTCCGTAGTCGAAAACCTCGGATGGGACACTTGGAGCGCTCTCCGCATGGCTACTATCGACACCGCTGAAGCCCTAGGCCTAGACCACGAAATCGGATCTATAACCCCAGGCAAAATCGCTGACCTAGCAGCCTTCAGCGGTAACCCAACCGAAAACATCCGCGACATGGACCGCGCATCCACCGTAATCCAAAACGGAAACATCATCAAACTCAACGACGTTGCGCTAGTGTAACGTTGGATAGCGTCATTCCGGCGAAGGCCGGAATCCAGAGAGGCACGGCGACCGCACTGCTTTTCTCGCATCACTCTAGAATTCCGCCTTTTATGATTCTCAATCGCAATGATCATCGATGCTCTAACCCACATCCTCCCCCCTTACTTCAACGAACACCGCGACGAAGCTCTCGCCAGCGATCGAACCTTCGCCGAGCTCTTCGCTAACCCTAAAGCGCGTATCGTTCAGGCCGAACACCTCCTAGAAGAGATGGACCGCTCTGAGATCGATCGCTCCGTTGTTGCGGGCTTCGGCTGGACCGATCAAGACTTGGCAAAACGCTCCAACGACTACCTCCTCGAATCCGCAACCAAACACCCCGATGTCCTCATACCCCTTTGCAGCGTCAATCCTCTCTGGCCCGACGAAGCCGCACCCAGAGAAGCCGAACGGTGCCTCAACTTCGGTGCTCGGGGTATCGGCGAACTACACGCTGACACCCAAGGATGGGTTGATCTCCCATACGAACGTCTCGACGACATTATGTCTGTCGCTCGTGAATACGTCGACAATCGCAACAAAATCGCATTCGTAGTCATCCACGGCTCAGAACCCCTTGGTCACTCCTATCCCGGCAAAGGCACGATGACACCCGACCGCCTGCTCCAACTCGCCATCAGATTTCCCGACAACTCGTTGATCTTCTCTCACTTCGGTGGAGGACTACCGATCTACGAACACATGCCCGAAGTAAAACCAGCACTCATCAACGTCGCATTCGACACCGCCGCCGCACCATTTCTCTACGACAACGACATCTACGCCACAATCGAAAGCCTAGTTGGCGGAACCCGCCTATTCTTCGCCAGCGACTTCCCTCTAATCACTCAACGCCGCGCACTGGAACACCTCCGAAACTCCGACCTAACGCTGTACAGGCAGAAGATGATCTTGGAGGTCGCAGGCCAGTTGTATGATTTCTCTCGTTCTCCCAAAAACCAGACCTGAGCCGAATCAAACCAAGGACTCCCAACCCCCATGGCCCTACTCTTAAACCGCTCCGACGTCCAACAAGTCTTAACAATGGCAAAGGCGATTGACGCCGTCGAAGCAGCTTTCGGTGAACTCGCAAATGCCACCGCCGAGATGCCCCCGCGCACCGTCATGATCGACCCCGCGGTTGGCGGATGGATCGCATACATGCCCGCATACATCAAGACCAGCGGATCACTAGGCATCAAGGCCGTAACCGTATACAAAGACAACCCGACCAAATTCGACCTCCCAACGACCATCGGCACCATCCTCGTCCAAGACAACCAGACCGGCGAAGTCGTCGCCGCAATGGACGGTGGATACCTCACCGCGGTTCGCACCGGCGCCGTCTCTGGTGTCGCCACCCGCCACATGGCCAGAAAAAACTCCAAAGTCGGCGGCGTCCTTGGGGCAGGAGTCCAAGCCCGACAACAAGCAGTAGCCATCGCCGAAGCATCAAACATCGACACCATCCTGACTTTCTCATTGGACGACGAAGAGTCACGCCGTAACTTCGCCGACTGGGTGGCCGAACAGACCGGTATAGATACTCAACTCGCCGGAAGCGGCGAAGCGCTCTGCCGGGAATCCGACATCGTAGCTCTCGCAACAACTGCCGCCAGCCCCATCGTCGAAGCCAGCTGGTGGAAACCCGGCGCACACATCAACGCCATCGGATCACACGCCCCCGGCGTCCGAGAACTCGACACCGCCACCATTCAACAAGCGCGCATCATCTGCGACCAGCTAGAAGCCTGTAAAGCCGAAGCCGGAGACCTCCAAATCCCCGTCGAAAACGGAGACTACTCATGGTCAGACATAGCAGGCAATCTAGGCGACGTCGTAAACGGCACAACCCCAGGCAGAACCTCCGACACCGAAATCACCCTTTTCAAATCCGTCGGGCTAGCCATCCAAGACATCTCCTGCGCAACCCTCGTCTACCAAGAAGCCCAAGCCAACAACATAGGCCAACAATTCAACTTCTCCGCGTAATCCCTCAACCCAATCCCCGCCAAATTCCCTTGCCCCTTACAAGGGCGAGATCAAGAGGGGGTTTCAACGCTCGATTAATCGAATACGCTAGAGTAAGCAAGGGGCATCGCAAGTTTGGGAGTCGCTTGGTATTGGAAGAGACAGGGACAAGTGTTCAAAGGCACCGTAATTTCATTAGTCGGCCTGCTTCTTGCAGGGGTGCTCATTGTCGTCACTGCGTGTACTGAGGATGAGCCGCGGGCGCCGGAACCGACGGCGACGCCTGAACCGATCGAGGTGCAGGTTGTGCCGACGGTTGAACCGACGGAGGTGCCGGAGCCGACTGCTACGCCGACGCTCGAGTCGACATCTACGCCGGTACCGCCAACGGCGACGTTCACTCCTGAACCAACCGCCACGCCGGAACCCACGGCGACGCCTGAGCCTACTCCTACTCCGACTGTGGCGCCCGCGGCGACTCCGACGCCGATTCCGCCGTCGGCGGAAGAGATTGCGTTGTCCGCGATTTACGAGGCTTTGGATGGCTGGCAATGGGCGAGGAACGATAACTGGTTGAGCGATGCTCCGATCAGCGATTGGTTCGGCGTAACTGCGGAAGGGGATCGCGTTGTAGGAATTTCGCTCCGAGGCAACGGACTGCGAGGCGAACTGCCTGCCGAGATCGGGAAGATGGTAGATCTGCGGGTTTTGGACTTGGAGGGGAATGAGGTGTCGGGATCGATTCCGGTTGAGATTGGGAATCTTGCGCGGTTGAGAGAGTTGAATCTCTCTGCAAATGAAATGCAGGGGGAGATCCCGGCACAGATCGGGAATTTAACGACTCTGGAGGCGCTGTTGCTGGATGGGAACAGGCTTACAGGCGCGATTCCGAGTTTCATCGGCAACTTGGTCAATCTTACGGACATCGGGTTGTCGACGAATAGTCTGACGGGACCGATACCTTCGCAGATTGGCAATCTCGTAAACCTCACATACCTGAACCTGAGTAGCAACGAGTTGACGGGCGAGATTCCTTCGGTGCTGACCAATCTGCGCGACTTAACATGGCTCGATTTGTCGAACAACGAGTTGAGCGGAGAGATACCGGACGGTCTGGATGATCTTTCGTCGCTAGATGGTTTGTTGCTTTCGGATAATCGTCTAGTCGGGAAGGTGCCGTCTGCAATCCGAGAGTTTGATCTTCGAGAGTTGAGGCTTACAGGCAACGGTTTTACGGGATGTTTGCCTGAGACGTTCTTGGAATCGGGTTTCCTACGAGGGTTAAGTAACGATCTATCCGAAGTCGGATTGCCGTACTGCAACAAGGAGGATCGAGATGCTCTGGCGGCCGTTTACAACGCGACGAGCGGAACGCGTTGGGAAACCAGCGACAACTGGTTGAGCGACGAGTATGTGGGCGACTGGTTCGGGGTGACGACTGATGCCGATGGTCGGGTTGTGCGGCTTGACCTTGGATCGAATGGTTTGGCGGGTGCGATTCCGCCGGCGATTGAGGGTTTGGAGAAACTGGAGGTGCTGGACCTTGGCAGCAATCAACTGGTCGGCGAGATTCCTTCGGAGATCGGCGATCTTGCCGGTCTCGCAGATCTGATCCTGGCGGACAACGTTTTGACCGGTGCCATACCGTCTGAAATTGGAGCGTTACATAGCCTGCGCGTTCTGTCATTATCGAGCAATGAATTGGCAGACGGGATCCCAGAGGAATTGGAAGGATTGGTTGAGATTGAGCGGATCGATCTTTCCAGAAATCGATTGACGGGCTCGATTCCGTTGGCGATCAGTGGTTTAGACGATCTGAGGGAATTGAATCTTGCTCATAACGAGTTGACGGGTGAGATTCCGAGCGAGATAGGGTGGCTTCATCGTTTGGTGTCATTGGATGTTTCGAATAACGAATTGACCGGTGAGTTGCCGCACCAGTTGGGGGATCTTAGGCTCGACGTCTTGCGGGTGTCAGGGAATGGGATCAAGGGTTGCGCTGTGATCGCGATACAGGAGGCGTTGTCTGGGGCGTCCCATGACCTGGAAGAGGCCCGCTTACCGTTCTGTCGTGAATTGGCAGTAGGGGCTTTGAGTTCGTTGTTCGAATCGACGAATGGTCCCGATTGGTTCATCAGCACGAACTGGTTGAGCGATGCTCCTTTAGGTGATTGGCACGGTGTGGAGACCGACGGATTGGGGCGTGTGACGGAGATTGATCTTTCGCAGAACCGGCTTTCGGGGCCGTTGCCGTCCGAGATTGGGGTCTTGGAGAAGCTGGAGAGGCTGGATCTGAGTCGAAACGCGGTTGAAGGTGAATTGCCGTCTGAGATCGGCGAACTCAGTGAGTTGCGGGAGATGGTCCTTTTCGACAATCGCCTAGCTGGAGAGATACCCACGGCGATAACCAATCTGTTGAACCTGACGAAATTGAACCTGAGTTTCAACGGTTTTTCGGGCGTCATTCCGCGTGAGATCGGCGATCTGCGGAATCTCGAGACGTTGGCACTGGATAGCAATCGCCTTGAAGGTGAGATTCCGAGTTCGCTGGGCGACGCGGAAACGTTGGAGGTTCTTTTGCTTCGAGAGAACGAATTGACGGGGCCGATACCGGGAGAGCTTAGAAGGTTAACGAGCCTTGAAGAGCTAGATTTGGCCGAAAACTTTCTGAGCGGCAACGTACCTGCGGGGATCGTGAATCTGGTGAAATTGGCGTGGTTGGATTTGTCGAATAATCAGTTGACGGGTCCGCTGCCATCTGGATTCGGCGAGTTGGTCAATCTTGCCGAACTGGACCTTGCGGTGAACATGTTGAGCGGCGAGTTGCCTAACGACATAGGGAACCTCATTCGTTTAGAGCGGTTGTCTTTGGAAGTAAACGAATTCACGGGGCCGATACCTCGTGGCATCGGCGAATTGGTGAACCTAGAGTATCTGGTTTTGCACGACAACCGACTCACGGGGCCGGTTCCACGGGAGATTGGCGGTTTGAGCCGCGTTCTGACGATCGCGCTCGAGGGTAACCGGCTAATTGGCCCACTTCCGGCAGAACTGGGCGAGTTACGTTCGCTGGAGGCTTTGGGATTAGGTGGCAATGAAATCACCGGCAGCATTCCGCCTGAGTTGGGCGAACTTAACGAGTTGAATTGGCTATCACTGGCTGAGAATCACCTGACGGGTTCGATCCCTGGAGAACTGGGTGACCTGTCGAATTTGTTGAACCTCGACCTGGAACGGAACCGTTTGACTGGGGAGGTGCCGCCGTCGTTTGGATTCCTGGACCGTCTGGAGCGGTTGACGATTTCAGACAATAACTTCACGGATTGCGTTTCGAATGCATTGAAGGGTTGGTTCGATCGACCGGGATTCGAGCATGACCTGGCCCATGTGAAGCTTGGTTTCTGCGACGCGGTGGAGAGAGACGCGCTGGTTGCGCTGTATCTGACGACGAATGGGAACTGGTGGTTGGAGGATGATGGTTGGTTGAGCGAACGGCCGCTTGGGAGTTGGAATGGTGTGACCACCGACGAGTTTGGGCGCGTGAATGTCTTGAGCCTCCGCGACAATCGGATGAGCGGCAGCCTTCCACCGGAGATCGGGCACCTCAAGGAATTGCGGGCATTGGATCTGACAGGCAACAACATCGAGGGGCAGATACCGACGGAGATCGGCCAACTCGTCAATTTGCGATCATTGCACTTGGAGCAAAATCAATTCACAGGTGAGATTCCGTCTGAGATTGGGGATTTAGGGAATTTACGGGATTTTGTTGCGCACTCCAATCTGTTGACGGGACGGCTACCGAGTTCGATTGGTGAATTGTCACGCATAGACTCGATCTTTCTCGGAGGAAATCAGCTTTCGGGACCTCTCCCGCCAGAGTTGGGCAAATTGACGAATCTGCGTCGTCTACACCTGCAACGCAACCAGTTCTCGGGCGAATTGCCTGAGGAATTGGGCGGGATGTCGAGCCTGCAGGAGTTGTGGCTCGGTGATAACCGATTCACTGGCACCATCCCTGTTGGAATGACTCGAATGCGGAGATTGGAGCAGTTAGTTCTGACCCGCAACGATTTAAGCGGTCCGCTTCCGCCGGAGATTGGGAATATGGCCAGTCTAGGTATTCTCGAACTTGATGACAACCGCATAAATGGGACTATCCCCGAAGAGATCGGCGATTTGGCTCATCTCGCGAGATTGTGGCTTTCGTATAACCAGTTCCGCGGTCAGATCCCCGAAGAACTAACTCGTCTGGACGGTTTACGCAGTGTCTTGCTACAGAACAATCGCTTTACGGGTTGTATCCCTGCGGAATTATGGGATGTGCGAGAACACGATTTGGGTGGGCTCGATTTACCGACGTGCCGGCGGAGGTGAAGGTGATTCATCGGTTCGATTGCGACCTTCGGTTGAGTGTTCCCATTTGTTACCGGTGGGAGGATTTGATCCGTAGGTGGATGTCCCAATACCTTCACCTTCAAACACTGCAACTGGATGGGTCGGATAATCTGTAGTCAGCCACTTAATCTGGGAAAATCCGAACAGGAGGTTGACATGACCATCTCCTCAAATGTGCTCCTCAATGCCGGCACTGTAGATGAACTCAACGACCGACATTGCACCGTGATCACGGGTGGTGGGCATACGATCGCGGTCTTCGCGACCGAGGACGGGTTTGCCGCCGTCGACAATAGATGTCCGCATATGGGGTTTCCGCTGGATCGAGGGACGGTGAAGAATGGGATTTTGACTTGTCATTGGCATCATGCGCGGTTTGACTTGGCTAGTGGGGGGACTTTCGATCCGTTTGCGGATGATGTGAGGTCGTTTCCGGTGTCGGTTGTGGATGGCGTGGTGTACGTTGATCCGAATCCTCGTGAGCAGGACCCGGTGGAGAGATGGTCGAAGCGGTTGGAGGAGGGGATGGAGGACAACATCCGGCTGGTGATTGCGAAGTCGGTGTTGGGTTTGAACTCGTCGCCTGCGGACTATCGGGTGCCGTTGTCGATTGGTGCGACGTTTGGGACGAGGTATACGGATGATGGCTGGGGTCCGGCGATGAGCATGTTAACGTGCACGGCGAACTTCCTGCATCATCTGCGGGCTGACGATCGGCCTTTGGCGCTGTATCAGGGATTGAGGCAGGTTGCGAGCGAGTGTGCGGGTCAGCCGCCGAGGTTTGTTGTTGAGCCGTTGCCTTCAGGGGAGACACGGGCGGAGGTTTTCAAGCAGTGGTTCCGGGACTTTATCGAGGTAAGGGATAGCGATGGGGCGGAGCGTGCATTGAGGACGGCGATCGAGTTGGGGCTATCTCGAGACGATATTCACGACATGGTTTTTGCTGCGGCCACGGACCGGATCTATATCGATGCGGGGCATGTCGTCGACTTCTGCAACAAGGCGTTTGAGCTGCTGGACCATATCGGGTGGGAACATGCCGGCCAGGTATTGACGAGCTTGGTCGCGGGGATGGCATCGGCGCGGCGAAGCGAGGAGCTGAACTCGTGGCGTAATCCGATCGATTTGGTGACGATGGTACAGGCGGCGCGTGCGGGGTTGCCTGAGCTTTGGGATCGCGCGGATGGCGTGCGTGGCGAATGGGACGATGAAGCGGGTTTGGCGGATGTGATCTTGGAGGATGACCCGGTGGTCACGATTTCGGCGATCAATGGTGCGGTTTCGGAAGGAGCGACGGCGGAGCAGTTGGGAAGTGCGGTTGCTTATGCGGCGTTTCTGCGGATGGCGCGATTCCACACGTCGAACGAGTTTGGGGATTGGGACACGGTTCACAACACGTTGACGGCGGCGAACGCGTTGCATCAGGCGTTGATGAGAGTGCCGACGGTTGAGTTGTTGAGGGCGGTTTATGACACGGCGATGAGTGTGTATCTGGACCGTTTTTTGAACATGCCGCCACAGCGTGTCCCTGAGCCTTCGTCGGATAGTAACGGCGCGGTTGATGCGCTGCCGGAGCAGTTGTTAGTGGAGATGGATTCTCAGCAGCGGGTTGAGGAATCGGCGCGGCTGGTTACGGAGTTTGTTGCCAATTCGTCGGAGCCGGATGGGATTTTGGCGACTTTAGCTCATGCGATGCTGCGGGAGGATTCGTCGTTCCATCACTTCCAGATCGTGGATGCTGCGATCAAGCAGTATGAGCATCGGAAGGGAGATGAGGCGGCACGGCACTGTCTGGTTGCGATGGCGCGGTTCTTGGCTGCACACTATCCGACGCCTAGGGCGGTCAATCAGACCTACAACATCGCAGTGAGGTTGCAGCGTGGGGATGAGATCTTTAGCGAAGGTTAGGGCGCTTCGCCTGTGATTTCGCTGAGAAGGTTGAAGAAGCCGCGTTTGCGGTCGGTGTTTAGGGACCAGTTGACGGGGATGTTTTGGTAGCCGTTGCAGTAGTCGCCGAAGGTTGCGGAGCCGCCAGCGGCGTCGCCGGGGTCGAAGTAGCCCCATGATGCGTATGCGGAGAGGGCTGAGCGGAAGTTGTTTTCGGGTTCGTTGAAGTCGAAGTGGTCGTCTTCGGTGAAGAGGATGGGTTTGGGTGAGTAGCTGGGGAGTGATCGAGTCTCTCGGACCATCTCAGCGATGCGTGAGGGCTCGGTGACGCTGTTTCCGTGGAGCATGATGTAGTCGGATACGCCAGCTACTTCGTCGTCGGGGACGCGGTTTCCACCGTAGGATGTGCCGACTAGGAGTCGACGGTTCCGGCTTTCGCCGGAATGACGGGTGTGCTGGATGGATTTTGCTCGATCGATTAATTCTGCTACTCGGTGTGGTTGGAGGATTTCGTGTTCGTAGCGGGGGATATTGGTCTCGTTGTTGATTTCGATGAGGACGTTGCCGTAGCCCGATTCGAGGAGCCAATTTGTGGCTACGTCTACCCCATTGCAGACCGCCGCTTCGTTGTCTAAGCGTTCGTCTTGTCCGAAGTAGAAGTATCCGAGGATGACGATCATGCCGAGTTGGTCGCAGGCTCTAACGATGCGGTCGGTGCGGTCTAGGAATTCTGGTTTGAGGGTGCCGTCTGAGTTGAAAGCGGAGTTGTGCCAGGGTTGGGACGTTGGGCTCGGGAGGCCGGACCAGATTGCATTGTCGGGAGCGTTGATGCCGCGGGTTCCCATGATCTCGCGGAAGAGGTGTTCGCGGTAGTATCCGGTGGGGCTTCCGCCTTGGAGGTTCACAGTAACGGCGAGTAGACCGTGGGCGCGGTAAGTTGGAAGTTGGGCGATGAATTCGTCGGTGTTTCGGTCAGGGTCCCAATTTCCGGTGTCGGGGTATGCGAAGAGGGGGCGGGTTACGGGATTTTCGTCGTCGAAGACCGCGTTGGTCATGCGGCTGTTCATGAGGAGGCCTTCGACTTTTAGGCCTTGGTATTGGCGACCGGGATAAGTTGGTTGGCTATTGATTAGCCATGACTCGCCGGAGATAGAGATTTGGGTCAAGTTAGAGCCTTGCTAGTTGCCGGATGAAGTGTTCTATGTCATCTGAGCGGGTCCGAACTGGGCGTTCGCTTAACCAGGTTTCGTAGAAGTTGGCGTGAGGTTGAGTGGCGGAATCGAAATTGCGTCTGAATTCACGGTCTGATACTTCGCCCTCCAACCTGGTCATGATCCGGTAGAACTCGGCATGGGTATTGTGTCGCCAACCTCGCCGTTCTGCCAGCGATTTGAGGGCTTGTGCGCTTGCGCCCCAGAGTTTTTCGGATGCTTGGCGGAGTTCGCCCGCGTCTAGTTCGACCATTGCTTGGTCGTAGAGGGTCGTTGAGGCGGTGCGGTATTCCTCGGCGGTAGTCATGGCTCGATTTTATTCGTAGGGCGATCGGCGGCCTAACTTAAGATTGAAAAGTGGCGCGTCACACTTAGATTCAACCCGTCAAAATGTCCGAAGCAACCAACACTTTCGACCCTGTCCTCCCCGAAGCCGAAGTCGACTTCGTTGAGATCGAGAAGGAATGGCTCGAGCGATGGAACGTTCCCAATGCTGATGGGCAGACGTTGATTGATCGGTATTTGACGCGGAATGACGAAGCTGAGAAGAACCATTCGTTCATCGATGGGCCGATAACAGCGAACAACCCGATGGGTGTGCATCATGCCTGGGGGCGAACCTACAAGGATCTGTTCCTGCGGTTCCGGAACATGCAGGGGTACCGCCAGCGGTTCCAGAACGGGTATGACGGTCAGGGATTGTGGATTGAGGTGGAGGTCGAGAAGGAGAAGGGTTTCAAGTCGAAGCAGGAGATCGAGACTTACGGGGTCGGGAAATTCGTGGAGGAGTGCAAGGCTCGTGTGGACCACTTCGCCGACATCATCACTGAGCAGTCGAAGCGTCTTGGTTATTTCATGGAGTGGGATGACTCGTATCACACGAAGTCGGACGAGAACAACTACACGATCTGGGCATTTTTGAAGCGATGTCACGAGAATGGGTGGCTCTACAAGGGCAAGGATGTGATGCCTTGGTGCCCGCGGTGCGGAACGGGTATGTCGCAACATGAGATCGCCACTGAGGGGTATGCCGAGATCGTTCACCCGGGTCTTTTTATTCAGCTGCCTTTAGTCGATCGGGACGGGGAGTCCTTGCTGGTTTGGACGACGACGCCTTGGACTCTTGCGGCGAATGTGGCGGCGGCTGTTAATCCTGAGAACGAGTACGTCAAGGTTCGAAACATGATGGGCGATGCCGATCTCGAACTTTGGTTGAGCACCAACCGATTGCATGTTCTTGACGGAAGGCACGAGGTAGTCGAGCGCGTCAAAGGATCCGCGTTGCTCGGTTGGCGATATCGCGGTCCATTTGATGATTTTGAGGCTCAGGCAGAGGCTCGCGATCTGCATCGAGTTGTTGAGTGGGACGAAGTAGGGGATGAGGAAGGTACCGGGATTGTTCACATCGCTCCGGGTGCCGGTTCGGAGGACTTTCAGCTAGGTCGCGAGAACGGGTTGCCTGTGCTCGCGCCTTTGGATGATGCGGGTGTGTATGTTGATGGGTTTGGGGATTTGTCCGGCAAGTCGGTTGACGAAGTTAACCCGATCATTTTCGATCTGCTCAAAGAGTCCGGGGTTTATTACAAGCTGGAGGACTATTCGCACCGGTATCCGGTCTGTTGGCGGTGCAACTCCGAGTTGGTATTCAGATTGGTCGATGAGTGGTTCATCTCCATGGATGAGTTGCGCTATACGATGATGGATGCGACGCGTACGATCAAGTGGGTGCCGGCGTTTGGCGAGGCTAGGGAACTGGACTGGCTTCGGAACATGCAGGACTGGATGATCTCGAAGAAGAGATACTATGGTCTGGCTCTGCCGATCTACGAGTGCGAAGGGTGTGGGAACGTTGATGTGATCGGGTCGCGTGAGGAGCTGAGGGATCATGCGATAGCTGGTTGGGCAGAGTTTGACGGGAATTCTCCGCATCGACCTTGGATTGATGAAATCAAGATCCGGTGCTCGAAGTGCGATGCTGTGACACCACGTATCAAAGACGTTGGCAACGCTTGGCTGGATGCAGGTATCGTCAGCTTCTCGACGTTGGGTTACAACGACGATCGCGACTATTGGCGAGATTGGTTTCCTGCCGACTGGATCTCGGAGTCGTTCCCCGGACAATTTAGGAACTGGTTCTATTCGTTGATCTGCATGGCGGCGGCACTCGAGGGCGTGGCTCCGACGCGAGCGGTGTTCTCGTATGGGTTGATGCGTGACGAGAACGGCGAGGAAATGCACAAGTCGAAGGGGAATGCAATTCCGTTCGAGGAGGCTGCGGACAAGATGGGCGCGGACGTGATGCGATGGGTTTTTGCGCGGCACATCCCGCAGAACAATCTCAACTTTGGGTACGGCGTGGGGGATGCGGCTCGAAGGCGGTTTGTGTTGCCGCTTTGGAACATCTACTACTTCTTCACTACCTATGCGCGGCTTGATGAGTGGGTGCTTACGCAGGAGATGATGGAACGCCAAAGTTCTGATGATCATTCGAGATTGGGCGAACTAGACCGTTGGGCATTGTCGGAACTCAATTCACTGGCTCGATCCGTCACGGACGATCTCGAAAATTGGCGCATCGAACGCGCATCGGAAGCCATTGAAGTCTACGTTGAGCGGTTGTCGAACTGGTACGTTCGCCGATCGCGTCGCCGTTTTTGGAAGTCAGAAGACGACAACGATAAGCAAGACGCTTACAACACGCTGTACACCTGCTTAACGACGCTTAGCCGTCTTATTGCGCCGATCATGCCGTTCATCTCCGAGGAGATCTACACCAACCTCGTGAGTCGAAGATGTGAGTACGCGCCGCAATCCGTGCACCTAGCGGATTGGCCGACAGCAGATGAGACGGTTATCGACGATTCCTTGGCACTCAGAACTAACTTGGCGATGCGACTGGCGTCATTGGGTCGATCTGCCCGATCTTCGGCTCGGATTAAGGTCAGGCAACCTTTGAACGCGCTGATTGTTGAGCTCAACTCGCCTCAAGAGCGTGATGCGTTGCCGATGATCGCCGATCAACTCAAAGAGGAGCTAAACGTCAGAGATGTCCGCGACAGTTCGGAATCAGACAGCTTAATGGCTTACCGCCTGCGGCCGAATTTGCCTGCGCTGGGTCCGAAATATGGGCGGCAGGTGAACGAGATTCGGAATCTGTTGTCGGAATCCGACGCGTCTGTGGTTGCGGCATCGGTGAGGGTCGGACAAAGCGTAAAGTTGGGCGATTTCGAGCTTACGCCCGACGAGATCTTGGTGGATAACATCGCAGCCGAGGGGTACGCCGTCGAATCTGATGGCACCTACACCGTAGGAATTGCGACCGAGGTTACCCCCGAGCTACGTGCCGAAGGCTATGTCCGCGACATTGCTCACATCGTCCAAAACATGAGGAAGGATGCTGGGTTGGAGATTTCAGATCGCATCCATCTCAGCATCAATGCGCCTGAAGGCAGCCAGATATCGGCAGCAATTGCGAACCACTTGGATTACATCGCGAACGAGACGCTCGCGGTTGACATCAATGGCGAAATCGTGGATGAAGAGGCTCGCGACCTTCATAGCGTCGACGGTGTCGAGGTTGAGATCGCATTAGCAAAATCCTCGCGTTAATCCCTTGATATCCAGCCGTCTCGTTGCATTGCGGTCAAAGCGGTGCACGAGTCATGAGACTATGGCTGCTCCACCTTCACGGTGATGATGTCGGTGCCGTGGTATTGCTGGTGACGGACTGATGAGGCGTAATTGTGGAGGAGTTGGAGGGAGAGTTCCTGTTCGACGACGTCTTCGTCGGCGTGTTCTTGAAGTTGGCGAACGCGGTCCTCGATGTTCTCATCGCCAGCGCCGCCGATGAACTCTAACTCGGCGACGTCGCCTTCGCTCGATGCGATTAACACTAGTCTTCTTTCTGTTTCGTCGGGTTCGCTGTCATCGTCTAGATCCAAGTTGAAGTCCATCGGTGCAAGAGTAAGCAATGTTTCTTCACCCACTGCCATTAAGCGGTCTCGCATCGCGTCACCCCATCGCCTGCTGTTGGCAAATCTGGTCATGAAGTCATTCAGATCAGCCAGTGAATCGATATCGAGTTTGGATCGGAACCGCATCCGCCTCGGGTTAGTGAACTCGAGGTAGAGGACCATCGCGATCACCGCGAAGCCTCCGGTCGTGATGCCGCTCTTCATCAGACCGTTCAGGATCGGATTGAGATCAGGGACATCGAAGAGTTTGAACTGGAAGGCGGCGCCGATCCAAAAACACATCCCGGCGACGATGAGCTTCTGGGGGTTGGGTTCAGACTGGATGACGGTTCGGGCACCTTCGGCGAAAAGAGTGCCTGTCACGAGCACCAGATAACCGGTCATGACCGGACCCGGGATTGTGCTGAGAAGTCCGGATGCCTTTGGGACGAAGGCTAGGAGCAAGAATATGGTCCCGACGGCGTAGCCGATGTGACGCGATGCGACCCCCGTAGTCTGAATGAATGCGGCCCCGGCAGGGTTGATCGCGTTGGGAACGGCACCTGCTACGCCAGCGAGGGCATTGGAGACGCCAGACCCGGCGATGGCTCCTTGGACGCTGCGGAAGTCGATTGTGTGACCTCCTCGGAACGAGGCGTTCTGTGCAGCGATGGCGGCGCCGTTGGTTTGGATGGCGATGATGATGCCGAGAAAGATGTAGGAGGGCAGCAGAGACCAAAATGCCACACCGAACTCAAAGTTGAGACCGGGCCACTCTTGAGGCAGACCAATCCAGGGTGCTTCGACGACGCGAGTGACGTCGTAGATTCCGAGGAAGGCCGCGGCGATACATCCTCCCACGATGCCGATCGGCGGTCCCCAGAGTCTGAGCAGCGCCGAACCGCGCAGCGCCAACGCGGCTACGATGACCAATGCCACGAATGCGGTTAACGTGCCGCCAACGGGATCATCCGCGGTGGTGTCGTCGAGCAGCTTGAAGACGACCGACGCCAAAGTGATCGAGAGAATCATCATCACCGTGCCGCCGACGATGGGCGTGACGATGCGGCGGAAAAAGAAAAGCCATCTTGAGACGGCAAGTTGCACGATAGCTGAAACAACGACAAGTGAAGTTAACGTTGCCGGCCCGCCTTCTACAACTGCACTGATGCAGAACGGGATAGCGAAAGCGGCGGTGAACATCGGAAGGGTGATGCCGGCACCGACCGATCCGACACGTCGAGTCTGGATGAGGGTTGAAATCCCAACGACGATGAGAGAAGCGAAGACCATCCAGATGACGTAGCCTTCGCCTAGATCAGACGCTTCGGCTACGATGACGGGAGTCACCAGCAAGGTGGCCGATGCGATCAGGCTGAATTGCCACCCCAAGCCGACCGTCTGAAGAAACGGAGGCCGATCGTGGGCTTCGAATCTAGGGGTTTGAGCTGCTACCGCCGTAACTAGTATCTCCTGACTAAGAACACATGGGAACCCATATGGATACTACTAGACGGGGATGCGATACAACGTATCAGCATAATAGTTAACGATATTCTCAGATACCGTTAACTATTGATTGATAAATGGATTAATGACTCTGATGCCGCCGTAATCTTGGGTCGGGTTCATGTCTTCGGAGTAGACGGCATCGCAACCTGCGGATTGTGCCGAAGCTAGGATTGCACCATCCCAATATGAGAGTTGGAAGCGGTGGCTGATGGTTGTGGCGGAAAGGAAGGTTTCGAAGGTAACAGGTACTACACGTAAGTCGTCCAAAGTCACGAGGAATTGCAGAGCGTCTTCATGAGTCAACCGCGAGTTTCTCGAATGTCGTGTCGCTTGAGAGTAGAACTCCTGAAGAACCTGGACCGGTATCGCCAAATCCGGTTCGTTGAGCACTTCAATCGCTCGATAGTGTTTTTCGGACTCTGTCGGATTCAGACCTGCTGCGTATAGAAGAATGTTGGTGTCAACGAACGAGGCCACGTTCTCTCATGACCTCTTCGTAGAGTTCTTCACGCGTCAGGATTTCGTTCGGATCTATCCCAATGCCCTTGGCTTTCCATTCGTCGAGCAGTTTCTCCAAACTCTCGACTCTTCGTGCGACATTTTCAAGCCGTTCGTCAGTTGGCTTGGGGTTCGGGGCGGCGGGTTGTGAACACAGGTTTCGCAGGTACTCCCTGACGAGAGCGGACAGCGATGTGCCCATCTCTGCGGCTCGTATGCGTGCTTGGCGGTGGATTTCCACATCGACAGACACGGTGATATTTTTGGTAGCCATCGGGTCACATTCTCACTGTTCCTGTGATCGCAGTATAACTTGCCCAAGCTCAGGATCTGCGTCGATAAACCGGAATTGGCCTTAATGCCCGTCCAATTTGCAGAACTAAGATGAACGCCAAACAGGTTACGTGAGGTCGCTTCGATGAAAATCACCAAGGTCACGCCATTGCTAGGCCAAGGCAATATCTGCGCCAGTTGGGTATTTGCGAAGGTTGAGACGGACGAGGGAATCGTCGGTTACGGAGAAGGTACGCGCCACGCCGGCCCAGTCATCGCCGAGGCGATCCGGTGGCTGGAACCACACGTTGTAGGCAAAAGCCCATTTGACGTCGAGGCTCTCTACGCCACCATGTTCAAAGCTACCCACTATACTTGGGGCTCCGTCTTCAGCTGCGCCATATCCGCCATCGAATCGGCGCTTTGGGACATCATGGGCAAGGCGATGGGTAGGCCTGTGTACGAGTTACTTGGCGGCAAGGTTTGGGATCGACTGCGGCTCTATACCCACATCGGCGGCGGCAGCCAAATAATCCGCATGAGTGTGGACGAAGGTGCGATAGCCGCGGATGACTTTGGTGACATCAAGGAGCGGGCCCAGGATCTTCTGTCCCGCGGTTTCACAGGCGTCAAGACTTTTCAAGCAGGCCGGTACAACATCACGGAGAACAACAGCGCCGGCATGGGTGATTTCTGGCCAAACATGCACATGAGTAGAGCAGATATTCAAGCCACAGCACGAAAGGTTGAGTTCATTCGAGAGCAGGTCGGTGATGAGGTTGAGATAGCGTTTGATGCGCACGGCTTGAACGCGGTTTCGGCGTTGAGACTCGCAAAGGCGCTCGAACCTTTAGATTTGATCTGGTACGAAGAGCCTGTTCACCCTTTCAACCTCTCCGCACTGAAGCAATTGCGCACACAAACCTCGATCCCTATCGCGATGAGCGAACGGCTTCATGCGTCGACAGAGTTTGCGGAGGTGATCGATACCGGTGCAGTTGACGTCCTGATGCTCGACGTCCAATGGTGCGGTGGGGTTGGGCAGGCAAAGAAGATCGCCGCGTTAGCGGAGTCACGCTATCTGCCCGTCACATTGCACAACTGCAACAGTCCGTTGGCGTCCGTCATCAACGCACATATCGCGACGACACTGCCGAATTTCCTCAACATGGAGTTCATGGATCCCGATGTGCCGTGGCGCGATGAGATCATTACTAGTCCGCTAAACGTACGCAATGGGCATCTCTACATAGACGACAAGCCCGGATGGGGCGTGGAAATCGACGAAGAGGCACTTGCGAGATACCCGTACGACCGCGAAATGAGTGCTTACGAAGAGCGCGATCAGAGGCTCCGACGGACGCGCTAGGTAGCTTCGGACATTGTTTCAAGCGCTCCCGATCAACTCAAACTCGTTTCAACGGAAATGTTGCTATAATCCTGCGCAACTGAACACGCTTCGAATCAATCGGGGTTGGCGATGAGCAATAACGAACAGCAATTGATGGCCCACCTGATGCGGCGGGCCGGTTTCGGCGCTTCCAAGGATGAACTGGAAAGACTAGTGGCGCAAGGTTACGACGCGACGGTCGAACAGCTGCTAGAAACCGAAAGTCCGAAATCGATGGATATCGACCTGATCAGGCGATATCACCCGGATCATATGGGGATGATGGGTAACAACATCGGTTCTCACTGGATGTATCGGATGATCTCGACCGATGCTCCTCTCCGTGAAAAGGTCGCCCTTTTCTGGCACGGCATCTTCGCGACGGGCTACGCAAAGCTCGCTAACGGAAAGGTGCTGCACGACCAGATCAGGATGTTTGCGCGCGTAGGCATGGGCAAGTTCGACAACATCCTGCTTGAGTTGTCGAAAGACCCGGCGATGATCGTGTGGCTTGACAACTGCGAAAACCACAACGGCGCGATTAACGAGAACTACGGTCGTGAACTCCTGGAACTGTTCTCGATGGGTGTCGGACACTACTCCGAGGACGACATCAAAGAAGCATCGCGAGCGTTTACGGGTTGGACAATCGGCAACACTGATTACATGACGCTCAAGTCGATGCGGGACTCGATATGGCCCTACGGTCGCCTGTCGTTCCACTTCGAGTACAAGCCCGAAGACCACGACGAGGGCGAGAAAGAGTTCCTGGGTCGCAAAGGTAACTTCAACGGCGACGACATCATCGACATCATCTGCGAGCAAGAGGCCACCGCGAGATTCATCGCTCGCCACATGTACAGCTTCTTCGTCGCGGACGAGCCGCCAGTCCCCGAATGGCCTTACAAGCCGCCTCGGGATCCAGAGGCGATCGACGTTCTCACGAAGGCGTACTTCGACAGCGGCTACAGCATCAAAGAGATGCTCCGAGTGCTCTTAAAATCGGACTTCTTCAAGTCCGAAAATATCCGGTACCAGCGGGTCAAGAGCCCAGCCGAGTTGATGGTCGGTGTACTCAAGCTGACAGGCGAGTTCCCGCGTCCCAAAGAAGAGATGATCACGACGCACTTGCACACTATCTTCATGGGGCAGCACCTGATGAACCCGCCGTCGGTTGAGGGATGGCATTGGGGTACGGAGTGGATCGACTCGGGAGCGCTCGTGGAACGCGTCAATTTCGCATCCGAACGTCTGGGTAATCTGGAAAGCCCTGGTGTCCAAGCGATCATCGACAGTTTGATTTCAGACGACAACGGCCATACCGAAGCGGCGGATCTGGTTGACGGTGCGTTGGAGCAGTTGTCGTTGACGAACGTCACCGATGTCACTCGCGAATCGTTGATCGAGTTCGTGGAGCGGGATGACGAGATGTCCGGCAACGGGAGCAGAGACGCCCGTGAAAGAGCTGCGAATGCATTGAAGCTTGTCGCTGCCGCTCCTGAGTTCCAAAGGGCGTGATGCACTTGGACTAACGTTGGCTGTTACTGAAATGAGAGACTGAAACATGACGTTGGCTGATACCCAAAACGCAACTGATCGACTCGCCTACAACCGCACGATCGGTGTCACGGCGATGTTTGGTCGTGGTTTCTACTACCCGGTCGATATCGTGGCAGGCGAAGCCGACCGCCTATATGTCCTCAACCGATCCTCGGACGGCGACAAACGGGGTGTTCGCGTAACCGTGATGAACCTCGAAGAGGACTATTTCGGCATCTTTGGTGCCTGGGGCGCTGAGAACGGCCAGTTCACGTGGCCGAACTCCATCGCCATTGACAGCGAAGAGCGATTGTTCATTACCGATGACTACCTCGACCGTGTAACCGTGATGTCGAAAGATGGCGACTTCATCGAGAAATGGGGAGATCGCGGTTCTGATGCCGGGCAGATAGACGGCCCCAACGGTGTCGACTTTACTTCCGACGACGAGTTGCTGCTAGCGGATCATCGGAACAACCGCGTCCAGCGATTCGCCGGTGACGGCGAATTCATCGACACGTTTGGCGAAATGGGTTCATCTGAAGGGCAGTTCCTCATGCCTTGGGGAGTGTCCGTCTGTGATGACGGCAATGTTCTCGTGGCGGACTGGGGCAATGACCGTATCCAAAAAGTGACCCCTGATGGCGAATTTGTTAGGTCGGTCGGCACCTCTGGCAACGCTGAAGGCGAACTCCACCGCCCCTCCAGCGCTTGTGAAGATGAAGACGGGTATGTCTACGTCGCCGATTGGGGCAACCATCGGATCCAAGTGTTCGATCCTGACGGCGAATTCGTGCAATCCAACCGCGGACAAGCCACCGTCTCAAAATGGGCGCAAGCATTCCTAGACACCAACAAAGAGGAAGCCGCCGCCAGAGCAGAGTCCAACCTTGATCTGGACCCTGATCTTTTCGAACGCGACGCAAATGAAGAGTCGTCCCACATCGAGAAATACTTCTGGGGACCCTCATCCATCAAACTGATCGATGGTCATGTCTATGTCGTAGACACTGTTCGCCACAGAATCCAGGTATTCGACTTGGTCGCCTAAAACCAACGGAAGCAAATAAAGCCAATAACTCGTTCGGGGCCGCGACAAGTCCCGCCAGGAGGAAATCCAATGAAAACCCAGCGTGACCCAGCATTGGTGGTCATCCAACTGTCGGGCGGCAACGACGCCTTGAACACGGTGGTGCCGTACACGAACGGCATCTATCAAGACTCGCGCAAGGCGATCCGTCTAGAGGAGCACGAGGTCCACGACCTGAACGGCAAACTCGGCCTCCATCCGAGTATGGGTCCGATCAAAAGCCTCTGGGACCAAGGCAACGTGGCCATCGTCAGCGGAATTGGATATCCCAAGCCGAACCGCTCGCATTTCCGATCTATGGACATCTGGCACACCGCTGAGTCCGTCGACGTAGCGCCTGACGGCTGGCTTGGACGGACGATCCGCGAGATCGACCCCAACCACGATAACGTCGTAGCTGGCGTCAACTTTGGGCGCGGCCTGCCAAGGGCGTTGCACTGCAAGGGCGTCCCGGTTGCATCCGTCGGCAACCTCGCCACCTACGGCCTCATGCCAGACATCGAAGACATGGAGACCCGCGATCTCGCGATGGACATCTTCACCCGGATGTACGGTCCTCGCGAAGGCAGAGACGCCATTCTGGAAGCCATCGGCGAGACCGGAATGAGCGCCTATCTCGGTGCCGACATCCTACGTGAGGCGCCCGCGCAGTACCGCTCCTCCATCGAATACGGTGACAACATGATCGCCAATCAGATGAAGGACATCGCGCAGGTGATGTTGGGCGACGTTGGGACCCGCATTTTCTACACGCAGCACGGCTCTTACGACACGCACTCGGGCGAACTCCAAAACCACGCAATGCTCTGGGACGAACTCTCAAACGCGATCGGCGATTTCTTTGCCGATCTTGAGGAGCACGGACGCAAAGACGACGCGGTTGTCATGGTCTTCAGCGAGTTCGGGCGTCGCATCGACGACAACGGGTCGGGCACAGACCACGGCTCCGGTGGCGTCGCGTTCGTCATGGGCAACTCGGTCAACGGTGGTTTCTACGGCGAATACCCGTCCCTCGAACCTGTGGACCAAGTCGAGGGCGATATGGCCTACAACAACGACTTCCGAGGGCTGTATGCGACGTTGCTCGACGGCTGGATGGGCGTTGACCCCAACCCAATCCTAGGCGGGAACTACGAGCAGTTCGACATGATCGCGCGGTAGGACGCCCCCAGCGGTTTCCGCACATCCACGGCGGTGCGACGAGAGGATTGTTGCATCGCCGTTTTTCATTCACCAAAGCAATCCCATACCGTACGGTTTTGACACCGTAAGAACGCTTCTCGGGTTTTCGATTATGAGGTTTCAAAACCCGCGTCAAGACTTCGAATCAAAGTAAGGAACCGGGAAATCCCCGCGAGCAAGTTGAAAGGCTAAGGGGACGCGGCGCAAATGTCCGGGCGACAGGTCTGGCAGGTCATCCTCCCGGAAAAAGCCTACTCCTGTTGTTTCCGGGCCTGCCACAGGAGTCTGCTCATCAGAGACATCTACGAGCCATACGCCGCTGTAGAACTGATTCTTGGATCTGCTCCCCCAGAGTCGGGAGTCGAATATCCCCAGAAGTTTGGTAGCTTTTCCTCGGATCCCAGCCTCTTCGCGGAGCTCGCGTTCCGCCGACTCGGCCCACGTCTCGCCCACATCGGTTATTCCGCCAGGCATCGCCCATAGCCCGTTGTCCTCTCGCTTGATCAGGAGGACACATTCGTTACGGAAAACGGCGGCATCGGCACCTACGAAGGGTGTGATGTGCGATAGGTTTCCTTCATATTCCTCGATTATGTCGTTAGGAGGCCTCTTTTCAATAGCACCAATGAGCCGCGCGCTCAAGGACAGGACGCGACGGTACCTTTCGAGATCGTAAGGGTTTTCGGCATATCGCGAACCCATATGCGCGACGCTGCGCAGTTCGTCTGCGATCTGATAAATCTTGCCGACTGTGTCCATGTTGCTCAGCCCTTCGACCTGTTATGAGGCTTTTCCGCGCCGTTTCGAAATTTCACCGGCAAGGATCGTGCCGTTTCTGACAGCGTATATCTTGTACACCCGGACGGTTCCCAAGTCGACGAATTGGCTGACCTTCTGAAAATGTGCACGCCAATTGGATTGATCGTCGCGGATCACACTGGAACAAAAGAAGTTGTCAGACCAAAGCCCAATCCGTTTTTAAACAAGGAGCTTAAGTCAATCTTCATCTCGCGTCTCGATATATTGGACGCATACAGGAAAATCCGGGTGAATCCCGTTCAGTAATCCTGAGTGATCGTCGACCCCAACCCGATCCTAGGCGGGAACTACGAGCAGTTCGACATGATTGCGCGTTAACGCGTCGAGTTAACGGGGATTTGTCAAAACCCTTATCTGGCTATCGTCGGCCTTGATCTAGAACAACCTCAAGCTCTGTGTGGCGCGCGAGCACATCGAAATCGCTGTCGAGGTGCAAGATCGGTACCGCCGCTCGTATTGCTGTAGCGGCGACAAGACAATCGAGTAGCTTGCGGACTGTCTCGCCTTGACGTCGGCAACGGCGGTAAAGCGCGGCGGCATCATCGTAGTCGGTTGAACGGGGTGATATCGTCACCGATCGCGCCATCAACCGCCTCAAACGTGCCAAGTGCGCTTCATCCCGCGCACCAGCCAAGATCTCCATTCGCACCACGTCGCAAATGGCGACTTCTTCACCTTGGAGGTCGTGCACGAGGTCGCAGACAGGCGAGCCTGTATTACGTAGAAACTCGATCCAAGCTGAAGAATCTATGAGTATCACTGCAACCGATTCGAACGCATAGCCTCAAGGTCGCCTTCCCAGCCGATGCCCCGCATGGCCTTGGCTTCCTCAAGAGAAGCAGGTTCGGCAGCCACCGTTCGCAAGGCGAAATTGACCGCTTCTCGCTTGGTTTTTAGGTCGTAGCGCCGCATCACTTCGGCGCATGCTTGGTCGTCGATATCTACGTTTGTGCGCGCCATACACCAACAATACACCAGATATCATGTCGGTGATTTTTCATGGCTCACCAGATCAACCGAATCACCATATCCGGGATTGGGACGGTTTATCACCCTGCGGGGGTATCTCAACGATTGACCGTTGAAGCACTACCGCCACCAATAAACCGCAGCAACAGATATCCGATAGCACCCGCCAATAAAGACGCTCCGAATATACCTATCTTGGCCTGGTCTACCACCGCCGGTGCGTCAAATGCGATGTCCGATATAAAGATCGCGACCGTGAAGCCGATTCCTGCCAAGAACCCCACGCCCAAAACGTGCCTCCAACCGACACCGCTCGGAAGTTGTCCGAAGCCCAACTTGACCGCCAACCAAGTCAATCCTAGGATGCCTATGGGATTCCCAAGCAGAAGCCCGAACGCGATGCCCAAGGTCACTTGACTCTCGAACGCCGTGGACAACGTGTCCGCATCGAAGACGATGGCAGCATTGGCGAGGGCGAAGAGGGGCAAGACGACGAAACTGACCCACGGGTGCACCGTTGCCTCCAAACTTTCCATCGGCTCCTCGGTACTTCGGCTCAGATCCTCGATCTGGGCGACGATAGATTGTGCCTTTTCGTCGTCCTTTCTCTCCATCGCTATGTCGAAATCGTGAAGCAGCTTCTTTACAGAAACCGCAAAGTCGGCGCGGCTAAGGTCTGGTTTTGAAGGCACGACGGCCGCGATCAAAACTCCTGCCAGTGTCGCGTGAATTCCAGATTCAAGGAAGAACTGCCACATCACCAAGCACATGATGAGATAGAAACCCAACGACCTTATCCCAAACCGTACGCACAACGCGATCGCTACGAAAAACCCCACGCCGAGTCCGAGGTTTGTCCAGTTGATCGCATCGGTATAGAAGACGGCGATGACGCTGATAGCACCCAAGTCGTCAACAACCGCCAAGCCTAGAAGGAATACTCTGAGCTCCGCTGGTATTCTCCTGCCAAGCAACGCGAGAACACCGACCGCGAACGCGATGTCCGTGGCCATTGGAATTCCCCAACCTACGAGATGGTCTCCAGAACGGTTGAACAAGACGTAAATCAGCGCTGGCGCCGCCATGCCGCCGATCGCTGCCACAACCGGCAAGATCGCCTTTCTAAACGTGGAGAGCTCGCCATGTATCAACTCCCGCTTGATCTCGAGACCGACGACGAAAAAGAAGATGGCCATGAGGCCTTCGTTGACCAGGTGCCGCAGATCCTCCGAAATCGCGAATATATGTATATCGAATGAGATCTTGAGGTGCCAGAAGTCAACGTACGCAGCCGACCATGGCGAGTTGATCCATACGAGCGCGATTCCCGCCGCAACCAGCAAGAAGAGCGCGCCTACTTCCTCGGTGTGGATGAAGGACTGGATCGGCGCACGTACGGCCTTAACGATGTAGGCCGGTCGCCTGATAGCCTCGGTGATATTGTCTGGTTTATTTTTCACGCAACATGTTTCGAAACTTTGGAGCCTTGCGAGAAGCGCGGTCTGCAAAACGCAACGGTCGATTCGCGTTTAAGGATAATGGTGGGCCAAGGCGTGCCGAATTGCGAACTGTTCGCTGGGAGGTTCGAAACTAGGCAGGCGGTTACATCTCCAAGATGTCGGAGCCGTAGAAGCCGAAAGCTGTGTGCCCTTCATTGGCGCAAGCGCCTCAGCGCGCGGAGTGCGCGGAGCGTGATCCATCGGTTCGGTTCTCCGGGAGCACCCGCGATCTCCTCGTAGAGGGTGTCCTTGTGCCGCACGTCTAGGCGCCAGCGTCCATCGGGAAGCCGACGGCTTTCAACTGTCTCGATGGCCTCTGCCAGGCGCGGATCGTCCTTAAAGCCTGCATTAACCGCGTAATCGAGGCCCCGCAGGACATCGTAGTGCCACAGCGGAGGAAAGGCGAGGCGCCTCCAACCTTCGTCGATGACGCCACCAGTGGAGAGCCGCCGGAGGAGGTGCCGCTCCAGCAGATACTCTTCACCACGCTCACGGGCTTCCGTGATGGCCGGGTCTTCCCCGAAGGACTGCTCGTGCGCGAGTAGTCCCTCCAACACGCAGATCGTCGTATGGAATGAAGAGCGCACGGAGCCGCGTTCCGCCTCACAGTTCCACCCGCCATCCCCGAGCTGCTCGCTCAGCAGAAGGTCCATCAATCGGGAGCTCGGTTTCCCAAAGTAGGCGCCGAGCGCCACGACACGCCCGTTGATGCAGGGTTCTTCCTCTCCTTCGAAGAACGGAGAGTATCCGTGCCACGGGCCCCAATTCACGCTCGAGTGCACCAGATCGATCGCGTGTTGAGCGCGATCGCATTGAGGATCCACGCCGAGATCACGCAGATAGAGGAGGGTGTACATGTTCGTCCACCAGAATGGGAGCGTTTCACCATCGCCCCACTGACCGTCTGGGCGCTGTTCATCAAGCAGTCGTCGGCCCCACCCCTCGTCTGCCACCCGGGCACGTTCGGCGGCGACGTTGTCGGCGTCGGGGTCGACTAGATCTTGGAGGACTTGCCAGCGGATCGAGGGGTCTGAGTCAAGAAGCCAGTCCAGCACCGAGGCGGTGGGGGGCCACGCCCCAATCTCAACATCCCTGTCTGTGTCGCGCACCGTGGTCTCTACCTTCTAGTACCGGTCTCCGATACATCTGTCCGCATTTGCAGCGCTAGCACCTAATCGATTACGGCAATTCTCCATAGTATCCAGACAGTCTGTACAGGACCACAAAATCCAACTGGATCATGAAAGCGTATTTTCCGCATCAACCATTTCTGTTCTCTGAGAGGAACCTTTCCTAGTGTACTAATTTGTTTCCTTATCCTCACCCACAAAAACGCCATAAAAAGCCGCCATCAACAGTCGCAGTCATCATCTACTCGATGCCTACTCCTGATGACAGCCTCCATCATGACAATCCCGGGGGAGCGAGCTCGGCCGAAATCGCCCATTGACATGCAACCATGTGGTTGCGTATCATTGGGGTATGGTATGCGTGTATGGACAACGACTTGGTCTTCAAGGCACTCGCCGACCCAACTCGTAGGTTGATGCTGGACGAGCTGTGTGAGCGCAAGGAGCAGACGCTTTACGAGCTGACGGCGCGCTTGATCATGCGATACGAAGTCTCCATCTCCCGACAGGCCTTAGCCAAGCACATTGATGTCTTAGAAAAAGCGGGGCTCGTAAGCTCGGAGAAGCGCGGCAAGTATCGGATGCTTGTCTTCAACGATGAAGCCATCAGGATTGCCATGAACCAATGGCTCAAGTGACACTAGAAAAAGAAAAGGATGCCAGATATGCGCATAATACTCACCGGCGTTTTTGTTGATGACCAGGACAAAGCCCTGAAGTTCTATACGGAGACTCTGGGCTTTGTGCTAAAGCATGACGTGCCTGCAGGGGAGTACAGGTGGATTACCGTGGTTTCGCTGGATGACCCGGATGGGACGGAGCTTCTGCTTGAACCGAATGAGAACCCAGTCGCGCAGACATACCAGAAGGGGATATTTGACCAAGGCATTCCGGCGAATTCTTTCGGCGTTACGGACATCCATGCAGAGCATGAGAGACTGAAGGCACTAGGTGTGTCTTTCACGATGGAGCCGACAGAAATGGGCCCCGTTACTATTGCCGTCTTTGACGATACGTGCGGCAATCTGATCCAGATAATGCAGACGTAACGACGACCGACCCAGACTATCCAGCTTGGGATGCGGGTGCAGTCTGAGCCGCATTGGCACTTGGTGGGCGATGGAGGACTCGAACCTCCGACCTCATGCGTGTGAAGCATGCGCTCTAACCAGCTGAGCTAACCGCCCATTCAACGGATGCGTCGGCGCCGACCATGTCGGATTCGGGGACTCGGTCGTCTGAGATTGGAAACATGGTGGCGATGACAAGACTCGAACTTGTGACCTAGCGCTTATGAAGCGCTCGCTCTAACCTGCTGAGCTACATCGCCACTGATCAAACGACCCTCGAAGCACCTTCGCGCCGTATCCAATATGGTACCCACCCCAAACCACATGGTCAAGATTCAGTGCGCTCTGAGCGTTCAGTTGGCCTCATAATCGCCGCTCTTGCCGCCACTCTTACGGACCAACCTCAAATTCGTCACGCGGATCCCGCGCTCGGCCGATTTGCACATGTCGTAGACCGTCAATGCCGCTATAGAAGCGGCCGTCATTGCCTCCATCTCGACTCCGGTTCGCCAAGTGGCCCGCGCCGCCGCCTCGATCCTCAATCCCGAACCGTCATCCAGTTCATCGATATCGACTTCGATCTGCGAGATCGGTATGTTGTGACACATCGGGATCAGTTCAGCGGTCCGCTTTCCTCCCATTACGCCAGCCAGTTTCGCAGTCGCAATCACGTCACCCTTGCCGATGCTTCCGGAACGGATCAGCGACAGCGTCTGTGCCGACATCAAGACCTCGCAAATGGCAGTCGCGACGCGGTCCGTGATCGCTTTAGCGCCAACATCCACCATCCTCACCTCGCCCGAGGAGTCGATATGCGTCAGTTCACCTTCGTTCTGATCGTCACCATTCTCCACCGAACCTATCTCCTCAACCAAGGTCGCGAACGACGCCGTTTGCGTCATCATTCTGCTGCCCCCACTCTCATACCCATCATCGACCAGTTTTTCGCTATCCGGCAACCGCGCCGCCTCACCCACCATCGCATCGCAAATTTCGTTCTGAGGATGTCCCGAATGTCCCCTGACCCATTGAAACCTCACATCTCTGCCCTCAACCGCATCGAGCAACCGACTCCAAAGGTCAGAGTTCAGCGCCATATCTCCCTGTTTGTTGCGCCGCCAACCATTCGCACGCCATCGCTTCGCCCAACCCTTCGAAATCCCATCCACAACGTATCGGGAGTCCGTAACCACATCAGCGTGCCTCCCCTTCCCAATCTCCGCTGTGCTTTCGAGCCCGGCAATCACGCCCATCAACTCCATACGGTTATTCGTCGTCCGACGATACCCCCTCGACAGCTTCAACGTCTTCCCGTCCGCCTCGACAACCACGCCGAACCCTCCAGGACCAGGATTTCCGATAGCACCTCCGTCGGAGTAAATGAAGAGGTCTGTTCCTGCAGTCGGGCTCATCTTTGAACACCGCTCCTGGTCGCCCCGACTAGTCCTCGTATCCCTCGTCGTCAAGCAACTTACCTTCGGGCCGCCCCGCTACCTCTTTCGCCAGCTTGTCGCACATCTCGTTCTCGGCACTGAAAGCTTCGCTGAACCTAGAGTGTCCTCGCACCCAGCGGAATTCAACCTTCTTCAATCTGTCGCCTGCATGCAAAATGCGCTTCCAGAGGTCGGTGTTTTTTGCTTTGTCACCGTCCTGCTTTACCCATTGGTTCTTGCGCCATCGCTTTGCCCACCCACGCGTCATCGCGCTGACAAGGTACTCCGAATCGGTGACGACGATCACCTTTTCCACATCGTCGATCTTGCCGTCGGCTTGAAGGTTTACCAGAAAGTCCAATGTCTCAGCCGCGCCCATCAACTCCATGCGGTTGTTGGTTGTGTGCTTATAGCCCTTGGATTGGCTGGCACGCTTGCCCTTTACCTCCATAATCGCCGCCCAGCCACCGGGGCCAGGATTTTCGAGCGCTGAACCATCCGTGAAGATGCGGATGAGCGTCCCCTCTTTGACCGCCGCTTCCTCTTGTTCTTTGAACTCGGTATCCTCTCGGACCCGCTCAACCTCGCGTCTAGCCAAGTCCTGCGCGCGGCTCAACATGGCATCCGAGTTGGCAGAATCGAGCGACAGACGGACTTCCACCTCATTACGCTGCATCAATCGTCTCAGTTCCTGCCACAAGTCGGCGTTACGAACTCGATCGCCCTCACGCCGGTTCCACTTGTTCCCAGCCCACTGGTCCAACCAGCCGCGATTGACCGCGTTAGCAGTGAGCTCATGCGGCGTGTTGAGCACGATTTTCAGACCGTCTTTTCTAAGCAAACGACGTGCCTCGCGAAGAGCGTCGATACATGCCGTCAGATGCATACGAGCAAAATTGGTGGTCTGGAACTTGCTGGAGACTTTTTCTAATCTGCCAGGGATGTCCAGCTCGATGTAGTAGGCACCTACCCCCGAGTTGCCGACCGTCGCTGCGGCATAAGTGATTTCGCAATCCGGCGCAACCTCGGCATCGGATTGACCGTTCGATTGACGCTCCGAATCCTCATCTTGTCTACGTTTTCGTCTTCCCACGTCCCTCGCGAACCGCCAAGCGACGCTGTCGTGACGATCGATATGGGCTGCCAAACGCTCCAGAAGATCGCGATGAACGACCTCGCTACCGTCTTTATTTGCCCACGCGTTTTCGCGAAGCTTGGCAAAGTTGTCGCTATCACCTACCGTCTCCGTAACCCAAGTAGACGGTGTGACGACCTCAACCGTCCCGCCTTCGCTCTCGACCGCATCGAAACCAGAAACCGCCGCCACTAAGCAACAGCGAATGAAAGTCGCGTCTTCGTCTATGAATCCGGAGATCGGATCAAGCTGCTCGTCGCCCACGCGCACCATCGCGCTGTACGCGCCGAAACCTTGGTGGGGCTGGAAATCGACACCGCAGTTGATGCGGATAGCCGTTTCAGGTTTGGTCTTGGTCTGTCGTGACATCTGCTAAAGGAAACCTCGAACTTGGAGCTTTAGAGCATCCGATTGAAACATCGTAAATCAACAACGCGATTTGTAGTTGAGTTAACTCACCCGCCCAACCTGAACATCTCGATCTTTTCTCGGCCGGTTGCCGCATCGGTAAGATCCGTGTTGCTCGACCTTAACTCGGAGTATCGATCCCGCCGATTCAGCCACACCCGCTCGATGATTTCGTTCAACTCATCATCCGACGCGCCGGATCGCATCGGTTCCTTCAGGTCCGTTCCCGTAGTCGCAAACAGACACGTCACTAGTCGACCTTCGGTAGTCAAGCGCGCCCGCGTGCAATCTCCGCAGAACGGCTGAGTGACCGATGTGATCACGCCTATCTCCCCCTGACCGTCAATGTACCGGTACCTCGATGCCACCTCGCCCCTGTAGTTGGCGTCGATCGGCTCTAACGGGTATTCAGCATCGATGATGTCGACTACTTCCTTGCCCGACACCACCTGAGACAAATCCCAATCGTTGAGCGTTCCCACATCCATGAATTCGATGAACCGAACGATGTCTCCCGTCTTGCGGAAATACTCCGCCGTCGCCAAGATCGTGTGCTCATTCACTCCTCGCTGCACTACGGTATTGATCTTCAACGGCGAAAAGCCAGCTTCACGAGCCGCATCCATACCCTCAATCACCTTCTCAGGCCCGTATGGACGACCACTCATCTCCTTAAAGACATCATCATCCAACGCGTCCATGCTGACCGTCAAACGATCCAAGCCAGCATCCTTGAGATCTTTTGCGTAGCGCGGCAGCAGGAAACCGTTGGTCGTCATCGCCAAGTCTTCAACGCCGTCGATCTCGGCCAGTTGAGCCACCAACTCCGTCACCTGAGCCCTCACCAGCGGTTCACCGCCCGTAATCCGAACTTTCTTGACGCCAATCCCGACAAACATCCGCGTCAAACGCACAATCTCCTCGAACGAGAGAATATCCTCACGCTTGAGGAACTCGTACCGCTCCCCGAATATCTCCGCCGGCATGCAGTAAGGGCAGCGGAAATTGCATCGGTCGGTAACCGAGATGCGGAGATCACGCACTCCCCGACCCAGCGTGTCTTCGATCTGTGTGCTTGTCGCCAAAAACGTCACGCGCTCACGTCCTCAAATGCCGTCAAAACGTTGACGGACTTCGTAGATGCGATTCTAATCCCAATGGGAATCTACGCCAGATTGTCACTTAAAGGTTCGATATGAACTCACTTAATTCGATATGAACTCACTTAAACGGGGAGCAATCGCTCGCACCGCACGACCACGATGGCTCAACGCATCCTTCTCATCCGCGCTCATCTCGGCCGTGGTAAGCGTCTCACCTGAAGGCACGAAAACCGGATCGTAACCGAAGCCGTTAGAACCGCGAGGTTCGGTAATGATCTTGCCTTCCACTGTCCCGACAGCGTGCAGAATATCGCCACCCCGTTCAGGACTTGCCACCACAACCACACACTCGAATCTCGCCGTCCGCTCTTCTGTAGAGATATCTCGCAAATTCGATAGCAGCAGACGTAAACGGTCCAAATCCGACAGCCCGTCGCCGCCGTACCTCGCGGAATGAACCCCCGGAGCACCGCCAAGCGCATCCACCACCAACCCGGAATCATCCGCGAGCGCGATTTCCCCAAAGTGCTGAGAATAAAAACGCGCCTTGATCGCCGCGTTCTCAAAGAAAGTGACACCATTCTCGTCCGGCGCCTCTACTTCCGGCAGATTGTTAATTCCTACGAAATTCGCAGGAATCGCCTCAAGTAGTCGACGAAACTCACTCACCTTTCCCGCATTTTGCGACGCAATCAATATACGGCGCAGTTCCTGAACACTTACGATTTCACCCTCCAACCAAACGATCGAACACCAGAATCCCAAACTCGAGGCGGGAAAGAATTGACGATTTGCTCAACACTTGTTACCGTATCCACTTGCGGTGCGCGATGTTATCCTAAACACGAGATTACACTTGGTATCTGCACCTGCCGAGGGAAGCCACGCAAAGGCCCGTGTACCGCACAGCCCAAGCAGCATAAAGGCCGTCAAACCAACAGGACAAGACAGCATCTAGATGCATCACAGGCTTATCCCCTCCAAATTTCTTAAGCTCGCACTCTTAGTGCCAGCACTCGCCGCTACCTTTTTCACCGCGGCATGCTCGCCCCAACACCCCCAGTCCACCTTTGGATACGCCGGCCCAGTCGCTCGCGACCAAGGCGATCTCTTCATCCTCATCTTCTGGATCGCCGTACCCGTATTCATCGTTGTCGAAGGCGCAATCATCTATGCCGCCATCCGATACCGACGACGCGACGACAAGATCCCTAAACAGGTCCACGGGAACACCAAGCTCGAAATCACCTGGACCATTGTCCCGTCCTTAGTCATCGCAGCTATCGCAGTCCCCACCATCATCGGCATCTGGGAACAGCAACGCGGAGCTCCCACTGACCAAGGCGACATCCTCGAGGTCGAAGCGATCGGACATCGATGGTGGTTCGAATTCCGATATCCGAACCAAGAAGTCGTCACCGCAAACGAGATGCACGTCCCTGTCGGTAGACCGGTCAACGTCAAACTCGCCTCGCAAGACGTCATCCACAGCTTCTGGGTACCAAAACTCGCCGGCAAGGTCGATATGGTGCCACTCAACGACAACCTCGTATGGTTCATCGCCGAGGAACCCGGCATCTACGACGGCCAATGCGCAGAATTCTGCGGCATCGCACATGCTCACATGCGCTTCCGCGTCGTCGCCCACCCTGAAGAGGACTTCCAAAACTGGGTAGCCGGAATGCGTACTCCCCCTGAACCCTTCGAGGCCGGAAGTTCCGAACAGCAAGGTCAGACCCTCTTCGCAACCCACTGCAAGACCTGCCACAGCGACGATTCTTGGCGCCAAGACGCCTACGCCCTCGAAATCCAACAGCAGGATTCCCGCTGGAACACCTGGCTCGCCGACGTCGAGAACTCGCGCATCGTCTCAGCACCCAACATGACCAACTACAGCCAGCGTCACTTCCTCGGCGCAGGCATCAAAGAAAACTCCCGCGAAAATCTCATCAAGTGGATCGCCGATCCCAACGACATCAAAATCGGCACCTCGATGCAGGCCCACGCCGCCGTCTACCAGGAACGCGCCGATAACAAGGCCAATCTCTCGCCGCAAGAAGTCGAAAACATCGCCGACTACCTCCTCGCACTGAAACCTGGCGACATCTCCCAACTCGTAGCCCCTGTCATCACCGGCGACACGCCCGAGGAACGCGGCGAGCAACTCTTCGTCTCGATCGGCTGCAACGCATGCCACTCGCTCGATGCCGATACCACAATCGTCGGTCCCAGCCTCGTCGGCATCGCAGACCGCGCCGGAACCCGCACCTCACTCTCCGCCGACGAATACCTGCAACAGTCCATCAACGACCCCGGCGCATACATCGTCGAAGGATTCACAAACTCGATGGTCGTCCCAAAGATCCCGCCGGACCAGATAAACGACCTCATCGCATACATCAAAACCCTCGAATAAGGATCATCACACTCGGATAAACTAGATACAGCGACGGCAATCGTGGCTAGATCATCCCAAAATCCGCACTGATCATGCACACCACGCACCCAGGAACAAGTATCGACCCCACCTCGATGCGGTTCCCTCGCATCTTCCCGAGGCCGAAGAGCGAATACGGCATCTGGAGCTGGGTCTCAACTGTCGATCACAAGCGCATCGGCACCCTCTATGCCGTCACCTCCTTCCTCTGGTTCCTCGTCGGCGGCATCGAAGCGCTACTCATGCGCCTGCAGCTCTCCCAGGCCGACAGCACCCTCATCGATCCCGAAACCTTCAACCAGCTATTCACAATGCACGGCACGACGATGGTATTCCTTGTCGTCATGCCGCTCTCCGCAGCGTTCTTCAACTGGCTCATTCCGCTCCAGATCGGAGCCCGCGACGTCGCCTTCCCACGCCTGAACGCCCTAAGCTACTGGATCTTCCTGTTCGGAAGCCTCTTCCTCAACTTCTCATGGTTCGTCGGCGACGCACCTAACGGCGGATGGTTCGGATACGCTCCCAATTCCCACCTCGCATACAACCCAACCGACGGCATGACCTACTGGGTCATAGGGCTCAACATCCTCGGTATCGCATCCATCGCCGCTGGCTTGAACTTCATCGTCACCATCCTCAACATGCGTGCACCGGGCATGACCCTCACCAAGATGCCCGTATTCACCTGGATGACATTCGTCACCTCCATTCTCATCGTCCTCGCACTGCCCGTTCTCACCGTCGCCCTTATCCAGCTACAGGTCGACCGCCTCTACGGGACGCACTTCTACAACTCTGCTGCCGGCGGCGACCCCGTCCTATGGCAGCACGTCTTCTGGCTCTTCGGACACCCAGAGGTCTACATCCTCATCCTCCCCGCGATGGGCATCGTATCCGAGATCCTGCCAGTATTCTCCCGCAAGCCCCTGTTCGGATATTCATTCCTCGTATTCGCCGGAGTGGCCATCGGCTTCATGGGATGGTTCGTCTGGAGCCACCACATGTTCACTGTCGGCCTCGGACCCGCCGCCAACTCCGCTTTCGCCATATCTACCATGGCCATCGCCGTCCCGACCGGCGTCAAGATCTTCAACTGGCTCGGCACGATGTGGGGAGGTTCGATCCGCTTCTCTACCGCGATGCTCTTCGCCATCTCATTCATCGCCATGTTCACCATCGGAGGTCTGTCAGGCGTTATGCACGCATCCGTGCCAACCGATGCCCAACAGCAAGACACCTACTTCGTCGTCGCCCACTTCCACTATGTCCTCTTCGGCGGCGCGATCATGGCCATCTTCGGAGGCATCTACTTCTGGTGGCCAAAGGCGACCGGATACCTCCTCAGCGAGAAACTCGGTTTCGCCAACTGGCTCATCATGCTCATCGGCTTCAACCTCCAGTTCGCACCCCAGCACTGGCTCGGAATGGACGGTATGCCTCGCCGCATCTTCACTTACGCCGAGCACATGGGATGGGAAAACACCAACATGTACGCCTCCGCAGGAGGCTTCCTGATGGCGTTCGGCGTGCTCCTGTTCATCATCAACGTCTTCTACAGCGCACGAAAACGCGTCCCCGCAGGCGACGACCCCTGGGACGGTCGAACCCTCGAATGGTCCATCTCATCGCCTCCGCCTCACTACAACTTCGAAAAAATCCCCACCGTCCAACACCGTGATGACTGGTGGTTTACCAAGCACCCTGAACTCATCGCCGAGTACTACCACGACGAACACCAAGGCGAACTCCGAGCACCATCAGGCGCTCAATTCGATGACGATGTCGACATGGCAGAGGACGAACACGCCGATGCCCACGCCTCTGACCACCACGGCGACGATGACCACGGCCACGGCGACATCCATCTACCCGACATGTCCTACTACCCCTTCATCCTTGCTGTAGGACTAACCATCGTCGGCGCAGGACTGATGACCATCATCCCAGTCATCGTCGTCGGCACGATCATCCTCCTATGGGGCCTCATCGGCTGGTCCATGGAACCCGTAAACGACCCAGCGCCAGAAGGCGCGGCGTACGGTCACTGATCGAACTTTTACCCACTTAGGCCCGATATCCCCACCGAAAGCGACCTCAATTGGCAGCCGCAACCGCCACATACGAAGTCAAAAACGAACACGGCGAAGTCATCAACACTTCGACCGGTCTGAGCAACAAAAAGCTCCTAATGTGGGCCTTCCTTGGATCCGACGTCATGTTCTTCGGATCCTTCATCGCCACCTACCTCGTATACCGAAACCGCAGCCTCGTCGGACCATACCCCTCCGACATCCTCGAAATCCCAATCACATCGGTCTCTACCTTCGTCCTGCTCATGAGCTCGTTAGCAATGGTGCTGGCCCTCTCCTACATCCAGCAGGGACGCCAGAAACTCGGCACCTTCTGGATCTTCAGCGTCGTCGTCCTCGGCGCCATCTTCCTAATGTTTCAGGTCTACGAGTTCAACCACTTCGCCCATCTGGGCCTCACTCCTCGCACCAACCTATTCGGAACCACATTCTTCATCCTCACCGGCCTGCACGGAGCCCACGTAACCCTCGGCGTCCTCTGGCTCATGTTCCTCGGCTTCGGCAGCATCAAAGGAACGCTACGAAAAGACAACGCCATCGACCTCGAACTTGCCGGCCTATACTGGCACTTCGTAGACATCGTCTGGATCGTAATCTTCACCGTCATATACCTCATCTCCGCACGTGACGGAGCCCCGCCCGGAAGCCCTCCCTTCGTCGGGCACTAATCTCACCGACCAGATACTAGAGCGAACCCTAAACACTGACCCGATAATGTCCAACTTCTGGAACAAGCTCCTCTACCACGAAGGCCGCGGATGGTGGGACCTCCCTCGCACCCAATGGCAGGAACCCAACCCGCAGATGGAAGGCCCCTTCGGCGATGGCATGTCCCTCATCAAAAAGTCATGGGACTTCATCACTGCCGCCAGCTATCACCACGGCACCCCCCTCTTCTACGTCGTAATCGGCGTCATCCTCAGCATCATCACCATCGTCGAAGTCTGGGCTTTCAACTGGCTCTTCCTCGGCGGATTGCTCGTCCCCTTGATGCTGGTGCTCTCACTCGGCAAATTCGTCCTCGTCGTCGGATTCTTCATGCACCTGAAGTTCGACCGCAAATACTATGCTTGGATATTCACCTCCTGCATGGTAGGAGGCGTCGCGCTCTTCGTTGCTCTCCTGCTCCTCCTCCAGTTCGCCCACCAAGTCCAGCAATAGTGGTACGAGCGGGGGCGTCGCGAACCGTCTAAGTTTTGCGACGATTTAGAGGCCCCAACCGTTGAACCCACCTATCGAAGTCGCATCCTCTTTCATCGACTTCATCTCCGCTTGGTCCTTCACAGGCTCACAGTTCATCATCGTCGTCTTCCTCGCCACCACATATCTCATCGGCATGATCCGCCTTCAGATCCGCTCCAGATGGCAGGCGATCCCTATCCGCAAGATGCTCTACGGCATCGCCGGGTTCGCCGTCCTATTCTTCGCCGTGGCCGGTCCTCCCGAGGCATTCTCCGACGAGATGTTCTTCGCCCACATGACGCAACACATCCTCATCGCAATGCTCGCCGCCGTCCTCCTCCTCGCCGCATCTCCCATGGCCGCATACCTCTGGGCCATGCCCGAAACCATCCGCGTCGGACTCGGCCCCTCCCTCGCCGAACGCGGTTGGATCCGACGCATAAACGCCTTCCTCATAAACCCCAGATTCGCCCTCCCCGCATTTGTCATCACCTTATGGGGCTGGCACATCCCGGAATCCTACGCGCTCGCAATCCGAAACGACTACGCACACCTCGGAATGCACATCTCCATGTTCACTACCGCCATTCTCTTCTGGTGGCCAATCATCGGACCACCGCCAGTCCGATCACCTCTATCCGACCCCCAACGCATCATCTACCTCATTCTCGTCGTAACCCCAACCGCCGTCCTCGCTGCCATCATCACCCTCTCCAACTCCGTCATCTACACCCCATACCTCGACACCCCTCACCACTTCACCCTCACCCCATACGAAGACCAACGCATCGGCGGCCTCCTAATGTGGATCCCAGGCAACATCGTCTACCTCGCGACCCTCACAACCCTATTCCTCCGCTGGTTCGCCCGCGAAGACCGCCAAAACCGCCGCTACAAACTAACCCGAAGCCAATTGGAAGCCACCCGACGGCGCATTCAGGAGTTAAACGAGAAAAACCGCGACTAAGCATCGCAACAGGACATCAGATCGTACCCGGAAACATTGCTTGATAAAATCCAATACGTCACCCGGGCGGTTAGCTCAGAGGCCCAGAGCGCTTGCCTTACAAGCAAGAAGTCGGAGGTTCGAATCCTCCACCGCCCACCAGCCTCAACGTTCTGCGGCCACGGAGCCAGCATCTATGTCCCACCAGCCGGTCGTCATTAACACCTCGTACGCACGCGGCGACCCTCATCCGACCTACAGGATCCTTCACGACCAACCCGAAGTCGATGAATCAGACGATAAGAAGAAGGGGGGAGATGGCTGTTGCGGTTGCGTCACAATTCTCATTCTTATACCGGTCGATACAGGTCGCAATCGCAATCACGTGGTGGCTCGGGTGGCTTAATTCGTTCTGGGTCTGGGCGACCGAGAGAATCTGTGAGATGTGCGCGTAACCGACCACCACGGGGAGATCGGTGGTGGAGATCGGGCTTGACGCAGTCAGGCAAGCCAGCACAAACCAGCTTGCGCGGGAAGTGAACGATCTGAATTCACTCGCATGTGCGCTCACGGCTGATGCATACGAACTGGTCGATGAGAGAGGTCGCCTGCCTGAACGAATCGAAGTGAACGCCCGTTTCGTCGGTCCAGCCTCGTGTGTCGCCCGATTTCCGAGCGCATATACATTACGACTACATGATACAATCTAGCCAGATCATCTAGCTGGAGATCGCCGTGACTGAATGGCGCTTACAAGATGCCAAAAACAAGTTCAGCGCACTCGTCAACGCAGCTATGGCCGGGGATCCCCAACGCGTCACCAAGAGGGGAAAACCCGCGGTTGTCGTTCTGTCCGAGACCGAATACGAGAGACTCTGCCGCGCCGAAAAATCCAACGCTCCGACATTTGCCGATCTCCTCCTGAAAATCCCGCAAGACGACCAGGAATTTGAGCGCATTCCCATGGAGCATCGGCAACTCGACTGGTAATGTTCCTCATTGACACCGATGTCATCTCGGCGTTGCGAAGACGCGAACGCAATCCCGATGTGGTTCGGTGGGTCGAAGCTCAGATGTCGAACGATCTGTACCTCAGCGTCGTTACAATCGGCGAAATCGTACGGGGAATCACTCAACAACAACGAACCAACCCGTCTTTCGCAAGGGAGTTGGGCGCGTGGTTGGACCAAGTAATCGCGTGGTACGGCGATCGGGTTTTGATCGTAGACAGTGCAACCGCAACGCGATGGGGGCGATTGTCGGCAATTCTAGGAAACGCTAACTCGGACCTCCTAATCGCGGCCACGGCTCTTGAACACGGCCTGACGGTCGTCACCCGCAACACCCGTCATTTTGAACCAACAGAAGTCTCCACCCTAAACCCCTTCGACTAACCCCTTCACCCCCATCCCTCCACCACCCCCACCGCAACCCCACACAGCCGCTCGACCTCCCCTACCGACGCACCCCCCTTCACCGAAACATACAGCCCCATCAGCATCATAAACGCAAGATCCGTAAGCACCTCCACGTTACCGTTCAATCCCCCATCTTCCGCCTCCCGCGTCAACGCACTACGAAACGCCCCCCGCACTCGATCCCGGTATCTATCCGCCCTTACAACCACTTCGGGATCCGATTGCCCAAACTCGATCATCGAGTTCACCACTAAACACCCCATCTCCGCCTGCTCTGGACGCTCGGCCACAATCATTGCGAACGTCCGGAAGAAATTTACCACGCCGGCTAAACCGCTGTCATCCACCCGACGGAAGAGAACGTCGACCCGGCTCTCGAGGTAAAAATCCATCGCATCGCACAGCATCTCACGCTTCGATCCAAATGCCCCATACAACCGCGCCCGCGCCAAGCCCGTCGCCTCCTCTAGATCCGATATCCCCGTCGCCTCATATCCGGCAGCCCAAAACCGATCGCAGATGCTCGCAATCGCCGCATTCGTATCGAACTCTCTGGGTCGTGCCATGACTTGGATCGTACCATCTCTCCGACCCATTCTTGACAGATCGATAAGGAATATTCCATAATTTTACTGTTCGGTAAATAACACCCCGAGGAAAGAAAAATATGCCCGCGTCCGTCAAGGCCACCGCAAACGCAAACGCTCCCAAAGAAGCCGTCTGGAAAGTGCTCGCCGATTTCCCCAATATCGCCAACTACACCACCTCGGTCAAAGCCAGCGCATCGTTGGGCGATCAGACATTCGGTGTCGGGGCTGCACGCAAATGCGAGCTGGCCCCGGTCGGATTTGCCGAGGAAAAGATCACCGAAATCGTCGAAAATGAGCGTCTCGTCATCCACGTCTACAAAGGCTCGGGCTCGCCCATCAAGGAGTCTTTCACCACCTTCTCATTGAACGAGCTCGACGCCAACACGACGCAGCTGACCATGAGCGCTGAAATCCAACCCAAAGGCGGAATCTTCGCCGGAATCATCTCGAAACTCCTCGAACGCCGCCTGCCAAAAAGAGCCCAGATCGTCGTCAGCGAACTCGCAACATCAGCCGAAAAATACGCGTAATCGACGATGGGTTCGCTGACAATCACCCCTTGCCGATCACCCGTGTCTCGTGTATATTCCCCCGTAATGTAAACGTCGTTTTGCCGAGGGAGGGCCTATGCCGATCATCGAACGACCTCACCGAGACGCATTACGTATCGGCATCGACATTTACATCGACACTATGCGCAACTTCATCGTCACCCAATTAGATAAATCACCTCACAACAACCTCCCCGTCGAAAACCAGATCTACCACGACTTAGACAATCTCCATAGAGACCGATACTGGCAACTCCTTTCAAGAAACGACCGCTGTGTCTACTCCGCAATCGACATCGTCGACTTCAAACGCCTCATCACCAAAAACTGGTTCCTGATTTTCGACGACCTCATCGACGGAAACCAAGAAACCGTCATCAACACCCTCGATCGCATCGACGCGAAATCGCGATAAGGGAATAAAAGATGCTGATAGCACGATTGAGGTTGCGTGAGGGTGGTATATAAGTGTTGCCAGAGCGGTAGGATGAATCACTCGTGAGCACACCAAGGCGATTTGAGGATCACTACAGAGTCCTTGGGGTTGCTAAGAACGCGTCCTTCGAGGAAATCCGGACTGCGTATCGTCGTCTTGCTGGTGAGTGGAATCCTCATTTCAACCAATCTCCGGACGCTTCAAGGATGACGCAGCTCATCAACGAGGCGTGGGAGGTTTTGGGTGACGAAGAAAAACGCGCCGAATATGACCGAAAGAGGAGCGAAATCCCGTGGCGGACAGAAGATGATGACGAATCGGTCAACTGGTGGAACTGCGTAAAACATGGGTTTTGGATATTCATTGTTGGGTCATTGATTCTTTGGGCCATCGCTAGCGGTTACTCCCTTGGTGGAATGATCGACGATGTCAAGACGCTCAGCAACTGGTTAAGTACGCGGCCAGTTGAAGATAGTACCGTCGCGAATGGACAAACTACACTAAGCCAGTCACCGCCGGGCTTCGTTGGTTTTGGTCCAAAAAGCGGCACACTTAACCACGATTCCGCAGCGGGTCGGTCGCTTGACAGCAACATCGAGGTTCACGATTTCCTGGCGACGGTCATTATCACCAACCCAGAGACTGTTGTCGGAGATCTGTGGCTGGCTGGGTTGATGATCCGCGCAACCGTGTCTTCCGATGGCATTGAAGGAGAATTTATAGGTATCGATAACGACGGAGAATGGTCTCATTTTCGCTATGATGGCAGGGAATTAGACCCGATCGCGGGTGATGTTTCGACAGCGATAAACACAGAACCGGGAGAGGAAAACTACATCGTAGTCGACGCAGACGGCGCGACGGCAATACTATCCGTTAACGGGACGGCTATCACGAGGTTGAAGATGCGAGTTCCGACGCGATCGGGTTCGATATTCGTAATGAGCCTCGGCGAAGAGGGCACGTCGCCGGTTCCATTTTCGGGGTTCACCGTAAGAGGATTTAGTGCCCCGGAAGATTAGACGACTGATTAGCTTCGAACGCTCTTAAGCGGGGTGTGTGGCCCCTTGGCCCTTACGGATATTTCCGTCACATGGTTGGGTTAAAGGGATGTGCCCCGCCACCGCCCTGGGCATACCCCGCTCGCTTCGCTCGCGCCCCTTTAGTCCAACGAAAGGGGCTTGTGGGTGGTTGACGGGTTGTTTGGTAGGGGTTATACTTTGGGGTTACCCGCTGAGAGAGTCTTGTGGATTCGCTTTGCCTCTTCAACGGGAGCACCTATACAGTTGAATATCGATTCCGCATTCTCCGAGAACCGGAGCAAGCCGATTCATGAAGATGGATCAAGCTACTAAGGGCACACGGGGGATGCCTTGGCGCTAGAAGCCGAATAAGGGCGTAGTGAGACTGCGATAAGCCACGGTCAGCCGTCTGGCAGGCTAAGCCGTGGATTCCCGAGTGGGGAAACCCGAGGCCGCGCGTTCGCGCGCGGCTTCATCTCGCAAGAGAGGGTAAGCGGGGGAACTGAAACATCTAAGTACCCCGAGGAGAGGAAATCAACCGAGACTCCGTTAGTAGCGGCGAGCGAAAGCGGATCAGCCCAAACCGGGTGAGACTAAACGGCCCAGGAGCTTACGTCTCACGGGGGTTGTAGGGCTCGTATGGGGGCTACCTGTGGGCTCCCGAGGAGTTACAAAGCGCATCGATAGCTGAGCAGGTCTGGAAAGCCTGGTCATAGAGGGTGATAGCCCCGTAAGCGAAATCGATACGCCTCCTTAACGAGTTCCTGAGTACGGCGGGACACGTGAAATCCTGTTGGAACCAGGGGGGACCACCCTCCAAGGCTAAGTACTTCTAGCGACCGATAGCGAACCAGTACCGTGAGGGAAAGGTGAAAAGCACCCCAAGCAGGGGAGTGAAAGAGAACTGAAACCGTGTGCCTACAAACCGTTGGAGTCCGCGCTCGCGCGGATGACAGCGTGCCTATTGAAGAATGAGCCAGCGAGTTACTTTGTGTGGCAAGGTTAAGGCGTTCAGCGCCGGAGCCGAAGCGAAAGCGAGTCTGAACAGGGCGTTCAGTCGCGCGGAGTAGACCCGAAACCGTGTGAGCTACCCATGGCCAGGCTGAAGCGAAAGTAACATTTCGTGAAGGGCCGAACCCGTTTACGTTGCAAAGTGATGGGATGAGCTGTGGGTAGGGGTAAAATGCCAAACGAACACGGAGATAGCTGGTTCTCCCCGAAATGCATTTAGGTGCAGCGTTGGGGGTTACTTCGCGGAGGTAGAGCACTGATTGGACTAGGGGGGGAAGACCTTACCAAACCCTGTCAAACTACGAATACCGCGAAGGGTACCCCAGCAGTGAGACAGTGAAGGATAAGCTCCATTGTCGAAAGGGAAACAGCCCAGATCGCAAGCTAAGGCCCCTAAGTGTGTGCTAAGTGTTAAACGAAGTGGGGGCGCCCAGACAGCCAGGAGGTTGGCTTAGAAGCAGCCACCCTTTAAAGAGTTCGTAACAGATCACTGGTCGAGGGCTCCTGCACGGAAAATAAACGGGGCTCAAGCACACCGCCGATGCTGCGAAAAGCGCGTTCGCGCGCTTTGGTAGGGGAGCGTTCCCAGAAGCGTTGAAGCGCCGCCGTGAGGCGACGTCGAGTACTGGGAAGTGAGAATGCTGGCATGAGTAGCGTCAATGCCGGTGAGAATCCGGCACGCCGAAAGTCCAAGGTTTCCTACGCAACGTTGATCGACGTAGGGTAAGGCGGTCCTAAGGTGAAGCCTAAAGGCGAAACCGATGGATAGCTGGTTGAAATTCCAGCCCCGCCCCGGAACCGATTGAGACGCAGGAGGGACGCGGATTGGCAAGCGATGCATACCAACGGATATGGTGTGTCGCCACCTGTAGGCCAGCGCCGGGAGTTAAAATGCCCGGTGTGTTACGAGCAGAGGGGTGGCTGGACCTTAAGGTACGCCTCGAGGAACATCGCTTATCCTATGCCGCCAAGAAAATCTCCGACGTCGAGGTGCCGCGGCGACCGTACCGCAAACCGACACTGGTGGACAGGGGTAAAAGCCCCCAGGCGTTCGAGATAACCATCGTTAAGGAACTCGGCAAATTAACCCCGTAACTTCGGGATAAGGGGTGCCGATGGCGTATACGCGTTTATTTCACCGCGAAAAGCGCCGTCGGCCGCAGAGAACCGGCCCAAGCGACTGTTTACCAAAAACACAGGTCTGTGCCAAAGCGAAAGCTGATGTATACAGGCTGACGCCTGCCCAGTGCTGGTAGGTTAAGGAAGGGGGTGCAAGCTCCCGACCGAAGCCCCGGTAAACGGCGGCCGTAACTATAACGGTCCTAAGGTAGCGAAGTCCCTTGTCGGGTAAGTTCCGACCCGCACGAATGGCGTAACGACTTGGGCACTGTCTCAACGATGGACTCGGTGAAATTGCAGGACCCGTAAAGATGCGGGTTACGCGCGGCAGGACAAATAGACCCCGTGGAGCTTTACTGCAGCTTGACATTGGTTTGAGCTCAGGGATGTGTAGTAATAGGCGGGAGACTGTGAAGCGTAGGCGCCAGCCTACGTGGAGTCGACCATGAAAGACCGCCCTTTTCTGCGTTTGAATCTAACCTGAAGAAGGAACAGTGTCTGGTAGGCAGTTTGACTGGGGCGGTCGCCTCCTAAAAGGTAACGGAGGCGCACAAAGGTCACCTCAGGCTGGATGGAAATCAGCCTTAGAGTGTATTGGCATAAGGTGGCTTGACTGCGAGACATACAGGTCGAGCAGGGACGAAAGTCGGTCAAAGTGATCCTACGGTTCCGTGTGGAAGGGCCGTAGCTTAACGGATAAAAGCTACCCCGGGGATAACAGGCTAATCTCCCCCAAGAGATCGTATCGACGGGGAGCTTTGGCACCTCGATGTCGGCTCGTCGTATCCTGGGGCTGAAGAAGGTCCCAAGGGTCGGGCTGTCCGCCCGTTAAAACGGCACGCGAGCTGGGTTCAGAGCGTCGTGAGACAGCTCGGTCTCTATCCGCCGTGCGCGCAGGACATTTGAAGGGAGCTGATCCTAGTACGAGAGGACCGGATTGGACGAACCTCTAGTGTGCCGGTTGTGGCGCCAGCCGCACCGCCGGGTAGCTACGTTCGGAAGGGATAAGCGCTGAAAGCATCTAAGCACGAAGCCCACCCTGAGATGAGATGTCCCATCCTATAAAGGAGTAAGACCACCGGGAGACTACCGGGTAGATAGGCCGTAGGTGTAAACGCAGCAATGCGCTCAGCTGAACGGTACTAATCGGTCGAGGGCTTGACCATCAAATCAAAACTCTTCATGAATCGGCTAGCTCCGATCAAAGTGAGAATGCGGAATCGGTTTCAATAACTCATTCGACTCGCAAGTCGAATCCCCAAAGCATCGGTGCGGGGTAGAGCAGTGGTAGCTCGTCGGGCTCATAACCCGGAGGTCGCAGGTTCGAATCCTGCCCCCGCTACCAAATCCCAAGTCGAACGTGGAATTCGACCGCGAACGAAAAACCAAAATATCTGACAAAAGCTCCTTGGTGATTAGAGCGCGATGGAACCACCCGTTCCCATCCCGAACACGGAAGTGAAACGTCGTAGCGCTGACGATACTGCACTGTGAGGTGTGGGAAAATAGGTCGTTGCCAAGGGGCTTTTAAAATTGTTCCCAGATCCAATACCTTCCAATTCGCTTCCGAGGAGAGGTGGCTGAGTGGTTGAAAGCGCCGGTTTCGAAAACCGGTATCTCGGGCAACCGGGATCGCGGGTTCGAATCCCGCCCTCTCCGCCAGCATCCAAACCTTTAAAGCTCCTTCACAACCAATCGCGGAGAGGTGCCGGAGCGGCTTAACGGGCACGCCTGGAAAGCGTGTGTGGGCTTACACTCACCGCAGGTTCGAATCCTGTCCTCTCCGCCAGTCACAAAAAACCTTCTCGAAACCCGCGCGGCTTTTCGCCACTTCAACCAAAAGATACACGAACGTGTGTATTAACATGAATCAGAACGCGTCGATTTGTAGCAACCGCTCGATCACCAACGCTCAACTTACAAGAACCAAAAGAACAAAGGCACGGACCGCGAACCATTGAACCTTAACGACGATTTGAAATACTGGATCGCCTTTCACGGCATAGAAGGCATGGGGCCGAAACGGATAAACCGTATGGAAACCCACTTTGGCAGCTTGGAAGATGCATGGCATGCCAAACGTGGAGAATTACGCGATGCTGGTATAAATTCCGCCCTGATCGAAGACATCAACACAACCAGAGATCGCATCAATCCCGATGCGGAACTGGAACACCTGATCCGCCGAGGAATTCACCCGGTCCACCTCCGCTCCGAAAACTACCCCGAACATCTGGCCGAATCGCCTGAAGCCCCAGCCGTCATCTACGTCACCGGTGAACTCGACCCTCGAGACCACAACAGCATCGCCATCGTCGGTACCAGAAACGCCACCGAATACGGCATCCAGATGGCGACGATCCTCGCACGCGACCTCGCTAGTGTCGGCATCACAATCATCAGCGGTCTAGCTATCGGCATCGATACCGCTGCGCATCGAGGCGCTCTCAGGGCCGACGGCAGAACGATCGCCGTCCTCGCAGGGGGACTCGACACCATCTACCCGCAGCAAAACCGCGGCCTCGCTCGCCAGATCATCGAAAACGGTTGTCTCATCTCCGAATACCAACTAGGAGCTCGTTCAAAACGTGAACACTTTCCTAGACGCAACCGCATCATCAGCGGCCTGAGCCGCGGTGTAGTCGTCGTTGAAGCAGCCAAGAAAAGCGGTGCAACCTGGACCGTCAAATGGGCCCTCGACCAAAACCGAGAAGTCTTTGCTGTCCCCGGTAATGCAACATCGCCGCAGAGCGAAGGCACAAACTGGCTGATCCAACAAGGAGCGAAACTGACCACCTGCGCCGATGACGTGTTGCAAGAACTGACGGCGTTTTTCGGGGATTTAACACCCGATCCCGCAACGCAGCAGCGCCAATCCGCGGCCCACATTCGGGCCACCGTTACAGCATCCAGTCCGCCAAGCGCTGACTCGCCTTATCCAAATCGGAAACCTAGGACGCAAGAGACCGAAACCTTCAACGAGAAGGAATACGCAATTGCCAAGACTCTTAGCGAGACAGACGGCCCGACCCACGTCGACCAAATTGCCCGAACTCTATCGTTTTCCCTCAACGAAACAATGTCGACCCTTACTATGATGGAAGTTCGGGGTGTCGTGCGGTGCAGCGAGGGCGCGTTATACGAGCTATCGGAACGACGCGCGGAAATCGGCGCGCCCAGGCTCCTCGACGAAGGAAAACCTGCATAATTGCTGTTTCGCCAAGATCCGGAACTTAGCGGAAGTGTGACGAATTGCCACCACGAACAAAGGCCAGAACGCGGTCACGAAACAAGGCATCATCCGAAAACCTCGTGATCGTCGAGTCAGCCGCCAAGGCGCGCACCATCGAGCGCTACTTAGGCAAAGGCTTCGCAGTCAAAGCCTCGGTAGGACATGTCCGAGATCTCCAAAGATCTAACCTAGGCGTCGATGTAGAAAACGATTTTGAACCCAAATACAGCATCGTTTCCGACCGTCGCAAGGTAGTCAACGAACTCAAAGCCGCTGCCAAACGCGCTGACGGTGTGTACCTCGCCACCGATCCTGACCGCGAAGGCGAGGCCATATCTTGGCATCTCAGCCAGATCCTGGGTATTCCACCCGACGAAGCCCGTCGCGTTGTATTTCACGAAATCACCCGCGACGCCGTAATGGAAGCATTCCAAGATCCACGCGGCATTGACCACCAACTTGTGGAAGCTCAACAAGCCCGTCGCATCCTTGACCGGCTCGTCGGTTTTAGACTCAGCCCCTTCATCCGCAATAAAGTCGCTGGTGCGCAATCCGCTGGACGCGTCCAATCTGTCGCCCTGCGTCTCATCGTTGACCGCGAAGAAGAAATCAACGCCTTCGTCCCGAAAGAGTACTGGCTGATCTCCGCCGATCTCGATAAACGACCTTCCGATATCCCATTCAACGCTCGACTGCACCGAATCCACGGAATCAGGAAGGACCCGAGCAACCCCGAAAACGGTCTGCTCCCAGACGAGGACGCCGCCAAGTCGGTTGTTGAGGAACTGAAATCCGCTTCCTACTCCGTCACCAGTATCGTCAAAAGACAAGTCAAAGTCCGACCTCGACCTCCATTCATCACCAGTACTCTGCAGCAACAAGCTGCGCGGTCTTTGCGTTTCAACGCATCTCGCACCATGAGCACCGCGCAGAGCCTCTACGAAGGTGTTGTTCTAGGCGACGGCGAACCAGTCGGGCTCATCACTTACATGAGAACCGACTCCACAAACCTCGCAGCGTCCGCTCTACAGCAAGCACAAGCCTTTATCGAACGCGAATTCGGCGACAAATACCACGCCGGGCACCGCATCTACCGCACCAGCTCCCGCAACGCCCAAGAAGCCCACGAAGCCATCCGTCCAACTTCCATCGCAAACAGCCCAGCCCGCATCTCCAGATACCTCAACGACGACCAACGCAAACTCTACGAACTCATTTGGCAGCGGATGGTGGCTAGCCAAATGGCGGACGGCATTGACGAACGCACACGCGCCGATATCGACGCCAAGACAACCAACGGCAAGACACACAAGATGCGCGCCACGGGTTCCGTTACCATCTTCGACGGTCACCGAGCCTTGTACAACGAGACTAGGGACGAGGACGCGGAATCCGATGATGCTAGGCGTCTCCCTTCACTGGCCGAGGGCGAAGACCTCGATCTCCTAAAAATCAACAGCGATCAGAAGTTTACTCAACCACCGCCACGCTACACCGAAGCTAACCTAATCCGCACATTGGAAGAACTTGGCATCGGAAGGCCTAGCACTTACGCCACTATCGTCGGCAGAATCGTAGACAGGAACTATGTTACCCGCGAACGGAACCGGTTCCACCCGACCAAGAGCGGCATCGCAGTCTGTGCCATGCTCAAGCAGTTCTTCCCCGACATCGTCGACGTCGGATTTACCGCTGGCATGGAGACAAAACTCGACGACGTCGCCAACGGCGACTTGGAACGCGTCAAGATGTTGGAGGAGTTCTACGGACCGTTTGACAAGGCATTGGACCACGCATTCCAGACCGCCCAACGCGTCAGCCGATCCGAGTTCGACTCGCCAAGCGGAATCAAATGTGAAGGCGGAACGGACCTCGTTATCCGGAACGGGCGACGCGGCGACTTTCTGGCGTGCCCAAAGTTTCCCTCTTGCAAGTTCGCGATGGATTTGCACCCTGGCAAAGATGCTGACGGTGAAAAGATCGAAGAATGGCAGGGCGAATTCACTCGCCGAATGTCGCAATGCCTGGTTATGCATCCCGACGGCGTCCCAGAACTCGAACAGCGAGTCGAGGTCAAAGCAGGTGTCACCTGCGACGGCGGCGTCGAACTCGTTATCCGCAACGGACGCCGAGGCGAATTCATCGCATGCCCCGAATTTCCCAAGTGTCGAGTCGCTCTCGACCTCAAACCCGAGGACGAGTCCGAACTCGAAGAATGGGAACAGAAACGCAAACAGCGCATGCAACGTTGCTTCAAAGAACACCCCGAAGCAGCCAAACGTCGTACGACGCGATCAACGCGTTCACGATCGCGAGCAGGCACCCGCCGCTCTAGCGCTGCCAGTTAAACGTTCTTTCTCAACCGGGGTAAGCGCATCATGATCCAGCGCCATACCCGATCAGAATGCGTCAGCGTCCCTGGCCTTTGGTCAATCGTGGCCAAAACTCCGTGGGTGCCTGTTCTGCACGACTACGAGACCTTTCTCACATCGATCCGCCAACTCGCGACACCAACAGTACGCAATTACATGAACGATCTCACCGCGTTCATGACATTTCTCTCCGACAACGACCGGATCGACGCCATAGCCTCGCCTAACCGCCGTGAACTCAGAAGCTACTTGGCATGGCTCGCAGCCCACAGATACGAAAAGACTTCCATCAGCCGTAAACTCATCGCACTCCGAACCCTCTTCGGTTGGATGCAGGAAACCGGGCGTATCGACAAAAACGACACCGACTTGATCTACGCCCCCCGTCAACCGAAAAAACTCCCTTACGTCGTCTCGGAGTCGGAAATCGAACGCCTCCTAGCCGCACCAGACATCAACGCAACACTAGGCCTCCGCGACAGAGCCCTCATAGAGCTGATCTACGCCTCAGGCGTTCGCGTCTCCGAAGCAAACTCAATCAACACCGCTGACATCGACCTGAAGTCTCGCGAGATCAGAGTATTCGGCAAAGGATCCAAACAACGCATCGTCCTTCTCGGCAGCACCGCTGTCGACTGGCTTAACCAGTACCTCGCTCAATCTCGCCCCAAACTCGCCTCGAGACAATCAGTCGATGCGCTTTTCTTAAACAACCTCGGTGGCCGACTGAGCACCCGCACCATCCAGAACATCGTCAAAAAACACGCTTTGGCTGCCGGCCTGGACGCAGAGTTCCATACCCATAACCTCCGCCACAGCTTCGCAACCCATCTCCTAAACGGTGGTGCCGACCTCAGGGTGGTCCAAGACCTCCTAGGCCACGAATCGCCATCAACAACCCAGATCTATACCCAAGTCTCTGCGGAACAAGCCCGAAAGGTCTATCTCAACGCACACCCCGGCACAGACCTCAAACGCCGCATTAAAACTCGGAATGAACCCGACGCGTTATAGCCTTAAAGGTTGCACGTCAACTGAATTCTTACAGACCATAACTGACAAATCTGGTATCGTCCGCCAATGACCCGCATCCTAGTCATAAACGGCCCAAATCTAAACAATCTGGGCAAACGCGACGCCTCGCAATACGGCACTATCACCCTAGCCGACATCGAAGAGCGGGTATCCGATCGCGGTAAGGAATTAAACGTCGACGTAGCCTTCTTCCAGTCAAACCACGAAGGCGCAATCGTCGACCAGATCCAACAAGAAGCCGACAACGCCGACGGCATCATAATCAACGCCGGCGCCCTGACCCAAGTCGGATACTCCATCCTCGACGCTATCTTGGACAGCAAACTCCCGACGGTCGAAGTCCACATCTCAAACATCCACGGCCGAGAAGAGTTCCGACGCCACTCGGTCATCGCTCCATACGCCATAGGCCAAATCGCAGGTCTAGGTTGGAGGGGCTACATCTACGCTCTCGAATCATTAGCGACACACGTCAAGGAAACAACCAAATGAGCAAATCCGGATTTCGGCACCCAAACCGCGTCGCCGCCCTCCGATCGTTGATCCAAGAACAAGAGATCGACGGAATGCTCATCTCCGATCCTCACAATCGCCGATATCTCTCCGGCTTCATCGGTACGGCAGGCTACCTCTTCATCTCTGAATCCGACGCTGTCCTAGCAACCGATTTCCGCTACACCGAACAAGCCGCCGATCAAGCGGAAGGATTCCAGATCTCGAAAATCCAAGGCCCCCTGGCCGAATGGTTCCCACCTCTCCTCGGCGACCTCGGTGTCAAAACTCTCGGTTTCGAATCTGACAACCTAACCGTCTCAGGCCTGAAAATGTTCGAAGACGCCATCGCCGAACGCGAGATCGAAGTTGCCTTGGAACCCAAATCCGCTGATGCCGCCAAAATACGCGCCATCAAAGACGAAGGCGAAATCGAACTTCTCCAAAAAGCGATCGACATCGGCGACGCCGCATTCGAAGAGACCGCCGCAAAGCTAAGCCCCGGCATGACCGAGAAGGAAGCAGCGTGGGAATTCGAAAAAGCCATCCGAGAACGCGGAGCCGAATGCCTCTCATTCGATACCATCGTCGCCAACGGACCAAACGCCGCCCGGCCTCACCATCAAACGGGCAATTCCGAACTCGAAGAAGGCCAGACCATCGTCTTCGACTGCGGCGCAACCTACGGAGGGTACTGCTCAGACCTCACCCGCACAGTCGTCCTCGGCGAAGCCGACGATGAACTCGCCCGCATCTACAACATCGTCCTCGAAGCCCAAGAAGCAGCAATCAAGAACGTCACCTCCGGCATCACCGGCGGCGAAGCTGACGCCATAGCGAGAAAAATCATCGGCGACGCAGGGTACGCCAACAACTTCGGCCATAGCCTCGGGCACGGTTTGGGCCTTCAAGTCCACGAAGAACCCAACGTAGGGCCGCGCGGCAACACGCCGCTCGAAAACGGGATGCCATTCACTATCGAACCCGGTATCTACCTCCCCGGTTGGGGAGGGGTCAGAATCGAAGACGTGGTTGTCTTGGAAAATGGACGCGCCAGAGTCCTGAGTAACGCCGTCAAAATGCGCTTCTAATCCTCAAACCACACTCCGAACTCAGTAGAGAGAGCACTCATTATGACAATCTCCTCATCCGAGATCCGCCGCAATATGACCATACTCCTGGATGGAGACATCTACCAGATCATGGAGTGGCAACACCGCCAAGCACCCAAGGCTCCCCCGACCCTGACGCTAAAAGTCCGCCAACTAAGCACTGGCAACGTCTTCGAGCGCAAACTCCCCGGAAACCACAAACTCACCGCGGCTCCAACCGAACGCCGCAACGCCCAATATCTCTACCGAGAAGGCGACTTCTACGTCTTTATGGATATGGAGACCTACGATCAACATCTCCTCGGCGAAAACCTCCTCGGCGACGCCGTCTACTTCCTTCCCGAAGGAGGCGAACTCACTCTCCTCATGTACGAAGAGAAACCAATCCTTGTCGAACTCCCTTCGGCCGTCAACCTCACTATCGCCCATACCGAAGTCGGCCTCAAAGGCGACACCCAGAGCGGCGCAACCAAACCCGCAACAACCGACACGGGCCTCACTCTCCAAGTCCCGCTCTTTGTCAACGAAGGTGACGGCATCAGCGTCAACACGACGTCCAAGGAGTACATCGGAAGGGCCGACTAGACCGCTTAACTCGCCGAGCTCCAAAATCTCACAGATAATTGGGGACAGCCCGATGTACAACACTCAAACGTCGTCCCCAACCTCAACCGACCAACCCCAGCCGCGCTCGGTTTCTGAAGTCTCGCAACTCATCCAAGGGCTTCTCAAGAGCGACCCCCAACTCGCCAACGTAACCATCATCGGCGAAGTTTCGGGACATTCCCAACCGCCATCCGGACACAGCTACTTCTCCCTACGAGACAGCGAATCCTCCCTTCGTTGCGTGATGTTCCGATACAGCCGCGGTCACCAGTTCTTGGAAGACGGCGCCCTAGTCATCTGCCAAGGCGGAACCAACCTCTACGCACCCCGCGGCGACCTCCAACTCGTCGTATCCTCCGCAGAACCCGCCGGTGTAGGCGACCAACAGGCCCAACTGGAAGAGCTCAAACGAAAACTCCGCGCCGAAGGATTGTTCGATCCATCGCGCAAACGACCAATCCCGCAATTCCCAAAGCGCATCGCCATCATCACCTCCGAACAAGGTGCCGTTTGGCACGACATCCAAAACATCGTCCAACGACGCTATCCGTTGATGGAACTCCTACTAGTGCCATCCGCTGTCCAAGGTGAACTCGCACCCGTCACAATCATCGAAGCCTTCGCCGATCTCCACGCTTACACCGAAACCGAACACGTCGACGCAGTCATAGTAGGGCGGGGCGGAGGCTCCGCCGAAGACCTCATGCCATACAACGACGAAATGGTCGCTCGAACCATCTTCGCCAGCCGAATCCCCGTCATAACCGCAGTCGGGCACGAAACCGACTTCACGATCGCCGATGAAGTAGCCGACCTAAGAGCACCGACGCCATCCGTTGCCGCAGAACTCGTATCCCCCGACATAACTGGCTTAACTCTAGAAACCGCCGACTTTGTCCAACGATTGATGAGAGGCCTTTCCGGCCGCGTCACTCTATCTCGCCAGCGTCTCGACCTCACCCAAGACCGTCTAGCCGAAAACGTCCCCGACACTCAGAACTTCCGCCAGCGCGTAGACGATTTGAAGGCACGCGCCCAAGACTCGTGGGGACGTTACCTCGTCATGAAGCGGGAAACCATGAAACGCGTTGAAGCCGAACTCAGAGCACTGAGCCCGCACAACATCCTCGAACGGGGATACGTGATCGCACGAGACTCGGAACGCAACGTAATCACCGAAGCCTCGACCGTCAACCCAGGATCAACCATCGAATTGACATTCTCCGACGGTACCGTCGAAACCGAAGCTAAATCCGTCAGCCAAAACAACTAGCCAAGAGACCATCATGACCGAATCCGACCAACCGCCCGCAGAAGAACCCACCTCGTTCGAAGACGCCTTCACACGCCTCGAGTCTGTGGTTCGTCGTCTCGAAAGCGGCCAGATGTCTCTCGATCAATCAACCGCCCTTTTCGAAGAGGGAATGCAATTGGCTAAGACCTGCACCGAAATGCTCAACGGAGCTGAACTCAAAATCAAACGTCTCCAACAAGGTCTCGTCGAGCAACTCAACCTAGTCTCAGACGACTAACTGTGCCCGAGACGACACAGTCATCAGATCGCCCACCCCTCCGCATCGGCTGGTTCACCACAGCAAACGGCCCCGGATCCCGCGGCATGTTCGAGGCCGTGCTCGCAACCATCAGATCCAACCACTTGAACGCAACCTGCGAGTTCGTCTTCGTAAACCGAGAGCGCGGCCAAACTGGCCCTACCGACAGCTTTCTTGACCTCGCTCAAGCCAACAACATCCCGACAATAACCCTTTCTTCTCTCGAATTCCGACGCCAACACAACAATGCACCATGGGCCCAACTTCGAGACGCCTTCGACCGCGCCGTTCTCTCAAAACTCCGGCCCTTCAATCCCGATATCTCCGTCATGGCAGGATATATGCTCTTTGCCCCGGAAATCAGCCGCCAAATGTTGGTCATCAACCAACACCCAGCACTTCCCGGCGGAACCATCGGCAAGTGGCAAGAAGCGATCTGGGACGTAATCGAAAACCGTAACGATCACCATGGCTCGATGATTCATATTGCCACCCCCGAACTTGACTGCGGCCCAGTCTTAACGACATGCAGTTTCCCAATTCGTGGCACAGATATTGACCACCTTTGGCGAGACACCGACATCCGGTCCGTCCCTCATCTTCGTGCCGCAGGCAATGAGTCGCTTCCCCTATTCGTCGCCATCCGAGAAGCCGGGGTCAAACGCGAACAACCACTCGTAGTCGAAACTCTAAGGTCAATCGCTGATGGCCAAATCGACCCATCCAAATTCGCCGACGGCACCGAAACAGAACTTATCGACCTGACCGCTCGAGTCGAAGCGGCCGTTTCTGGAAATCGGCCCTAATCTCCACATGCCGCCAACATAGCGGCCATCAACTCACGCGTCGCCGTCCCCGGATCAGCCGTCCCAAGTATCGACCTAATCACCGCGACCCCACGCGCTCCATTCTCGATCACTTCACCGACATTCTCAGTAGATATCCCGCCAATCCCGATCACATCCATTCTTGTCTCATCCACAACCGTCCTCACGATCTCCGCACCGTGCGTCTCACCGCCGGGATGTGACCTCGACGGAAAAATCGTCCCTAGGACAACATAATCTGCCCCCGATTCCACAGCATCGCGCGCCCCAGCCAGATTATGCACAGATCGCCCGACTATCACGCTTTCGCCAAACACCTGCTGGACTTCTCCAACTGTAGCCACTGCGTTCTCGCCCAATTGCACGCCATCAACGCCATCATGAAACTGAATTGACCGGCCTGAGGGGTTCACAAGGATCATGGCCCGTCCATTTACGCTGCGAACTACCTCATCAACCATTCGACTGAATTCATCCACACCCAACTCAGGCGCCCGAACCTGGACCACATTTACTCCGTTCTCCACTGCAACCGAAATCCGATCAACTAACAACCCCAAATCTCCGCCAACCACAACCAAATCAGTCACCAAACAAAGCGTCGGATCAGGAAGTCGCAACCGCGGCGTTTCTGACATCCCGTACGCCGGATCGACCTCACGCGCTTACTGCAAGTGCCTCTTGAGGACTACTTGGAGACGCATCCGCAACCGGTATCCTACCAGCCAAATACGCCTTCCTACCAGCCTCGACACCCAGCTTGAATGCTTCACCCATGATCGCCGGGTCCTCAGCCTGAGCGATCGCTGTGTTAACCAAAACCGCGTCAGCACCCATCTCCAACACTTTGGACGCATCCGACGGCACACCCAACCCCGCATCAACCACCACTGGCACACTCGACTGCTCGATGATTATCGCTATCTCTTCTGCCGTGTGAACACCGCGCCCAGAACCGATTGGCGAACCCAAAGGCATCACCGTCGAACAACCCAAGTCCTCCAACTTCATCGCCAGAACAGGGTCGGCATGGATATATGGCAAGACCGTAAATCCCTCGTCCAACAACGTCCCTGCCGCCTCATACGTGCCAACCGGATCAGGCAACAGATGCGCTGGCTCCGGTATCACTTCCAACTTCACCCAGTCCGAACCAGTAACCTCCCGCGCCAGCCGCGCAATCCCAACCGCCTGATCCGCATTACGAGCACCCGCCGTGTTCGGCAAGATCTGGTACTTACCCCAGTCCAAGACGTCTAACAGGGTCTCTTCCATCGGATCGTCAAGGTTTAGTCTGCCGATCGCCACGGTGATTATCTCCGTACCAGACGCCTCGACAGAATCGAGCAACTGCTGCGCAGATCTGTGTTTACCGGTCCCAGTCATCAACCTCGAGTTAAATGACTTACCAGCGATTACCAGCGGATCGTATGTCATCTCAATCTGACTATGTCCCTAACTTCGATTGCATCACACCCTAGAACAGGTTGTGAGATTGTCCCCCGTCCACGTTGATACACGCGCCCGTGATCAAATCCGCATGTTTCGACGCCAAAAACGCCACCGTCGCGCCGATTGGCTCCGGCCAGCCAAACTTGCCCATCGGCAAATTCCGCGCCACGAACTCATCCACAGCCTCATCCGTGTTGGACTCTTGGAAACGCTCCCAAGTCCCGCCAGGGAAAAGAATCGAGCCCGGCGCAACCGAGTTCACCGTCACACCAGTCGGCGCGCTTGAAAGCGCCGCATGCTTCGACAGCGCAATCATCGCCGCTTTCGCGGCCATATAGGGTGCCGTGCCGCCTGCTTCACGACCGTAGATACTCGAGATGTTAATGATTCGACCCCAACCTCGTTCCTGCATCCCAGGTAGCGTCAACTTAGTCAACCTAATCGCCGAAAACAGGTTCAGGTCGATGACCATAGCGAAATCCTCGATAGACGAATTAACCACGTCGCTCGTGCCCATACTACCGCCCACGTTGTTGACGACGATATCGGGCTCTCCCAGATCGGCCTTCATCTGCTCTACCACCTGAGCCGGCGCATCGGCGTCACCCATATCGAGCGCGTATCCAACTGCGTTGACACCAACAGCAGAAATCTCGCCAACCGTCGCATCGAGAGTCTCTTTGCCGCGCGCGCATATCGCCACATCCACGCCTTCGTTCGCCAAAGCCAGCGCAGATTGACGTCCTAGACCTCTGCTGCCGCCGGTAATGAGCGCTCGCTTTCCCTTGATTCCTAGATCCATTCTCGGGTTTCTCCAATCGTCGCTTGAACTTGTGCGCTACCGTTGCTTTCGCGTCGAATCAGTTGCATTCTTACAAGAATCTAGAATACTCCACCCACCCGAACGCGATATCCTTGAATTGAGAGGTGATATATCGTCTCATGTCGAGTGCGCAAACTGGAAATATCGTTAAAATCGGTTTACATACGAAGCCTTTGTCGGGCAAAAGTCGATTTTTCAGCTGCCTGACACGAAACAGAATCGTAAAAACACCGTGCTTATAATTAGGGCGTGCAGTCACACGGGTCTGCGCAACGACACCTCAAGGATCTCTAATTGACGACCACAGACACGGAGCAGATGGCGAACCCTGGAAGCGTCGCTGTACTCGATGACGAATCCGAGCAGCCTAAAGAAGCTGACGGACAAATTTCGACGCAAACAGAGGCAGAAGCAAACGGTACTCAAGACGCAGAAACCGAAACCGAAGAGCTTGATCTCGTTTTCCAATACCTGCCCAAACAGGGATTGAGGCGCGGCGACATTATCGATGGAAAGGTTCTGGACGCCGCCCGCGAAGGTCTGCTAGTCGACATCCAACAGAAATCCGAAGGATGGGTCCCGATCCGAGAAACCCGCCTACTCACCGAAGAAGAGGGCGAAGATGCTCTGCCAAAAATTGGTGACGAGGTAATCCTCTACGTCTCGCGTCCCGAGGGTCCAGACGGATACCCGCTCCTGTCCATCGACCGCGCACGCGGCGAACACGGATGGCGCGACCTCGAAAAAGCTCGCGAATCTGAAGAGACGGTCAGAGGCCGCATCATCGGCTCCAATCGCGGCGGTGCCGTCATACAGGTAAAAGGTGTCCAAGGATTTGTCCCGCTTTCCCAACTGGTTGGACCCGCAAGAGACCTGTACGTCGGAGACGGTGCTCCTCCCAAACCCGGGTTCATCGGGATGGAGATCGATTGCAAAATCCTCGAACTCAACCGACGCCGCAACCGCGCCATCTTCTCCGAACGCGCCGCACTCGAAGCTATCAACCACATGCAGAAAATGCGCCTCGTACAGGAACTTGAAGAAGGCGATATCCGGCGCGGCAGGGTCGCTGGGATATCGAGTTTCGGCGCATTTATCGACCTTGGCGGCGCAGACGGCCTAGTTCACATCTCCGAAATGTCTTGGTCGTCCGTGAATCGCCCCGACGACGTCGTAAAGCTCGGTCAAGACCTCGATGTTCTGGTCCTCAAAGTCGATCGCGAATCGCTCAAAATCGCATTGAGCATGAAGCGACTGATGCCGGAACCGTGGGAACACATTGAGAACCAGCTCAGCGTGGGTCAGATCGTCGAAGGAAAAATCACCAAATTAGCGCATTTCGGCGCCTTCGCCCGTATAGACGAAGGCATCGAAGGACTGGTTCACATCTCAGAACTGACAAATCGACACATAAAGAGTCCGGCAGAAGTCGTAAAAGAAGGCGATGTTCGGAACTTCCGTGTGATACGAATCGAACCAGAACGTCGAAGACTCGGCCTGAGCCTCAAACAAGCCGAGAACGCTACGGAGGGATCCGACACCGACGGCGTGGGAGATGGAGACGCTTCGGGCTTCTCCGACGGCGGGTTCGAAGACCTATTTGAAGAATGAAATTTACGGACGCATAGGGCGTCCGTGAAAACCTGACTGAAGGGAGCGTTCAGCAATGCCCGACAGCAGTGAACGTGGGTTTAACATGTTCTCGGCACCGGCACGTCGCGTGTTCGAGACCGCGCAGGAGGAAGCAAAAAGATTCAACCAGCGGTACATCACCGCTGAGCATCTTCTCCTCGCCCTCCTTGGAGAGAAAGAGGGTATCGTCGCTCAGGTCTTCACCAACCTAAATGTCGATATCAAGGAACTCCGCCACAACCTCGAATTCAACATCAACCGTGAATCTACCCCCGCCGACCGTCCGCCCAGCCTCGGTCCACGCGCGAAGAAAGCCATACGACTCGCCGTAGACGAAGCGCGCCTGAGCGAACTCAGCCGGGTTGGTACCGAACACCTCCTCATCGGCCTCCTCCGCGACGGCGAAGGCCCCGCCGCCGACCTCCTCAATCAGAACAGCGTCACTCTCGACCGCGTGCGGGAGGAAACTCAACGCCTCGAATCCGGTACCAAGCGTTCACGACGCAAAGGTGCTGACGACAAGAAAAAACGCACCCCCATGCTCGACAGCATGGGCGTCGACCTCACCGAACTCGCCTCAAACGGCAAGCTCGACCCCGTAATCGGACGCGATACCGAACTCGAACGCGTCATCCAAATCCTCAGTCGCCGAACGAAAAACAACCCCGTCCTCGTAGGCGATCCCGGTGTAGGTAAGACCGCAATCGTCGAAAAACTCGCCACTACCATCGTCGACGGCGCTGTCCCCGACATGCTCAAAGGCCGACGCGTCGTCGCACTCGACATGGGCTCGCTTATCGCTGGTACCAAATATCGCGGCGAGTTCGAAGAGCGAATGACCAAAATCATCGCCGAACTCAAATCCAATCGCGAGTGCATACTCTTCATCGAGGAAATACACACCCTCGTCGGTGCAGGTGCCGCAGAAGGCGCAGTCGATGCCGCAAACATCCTCAAGCCATCGCTGGTAAGAGGTGAACTCCAAGTGGTAGGCGCTACCACTCACGACGACTACCGCAAGCACATCGAGCGCGACGCAGCCCTCGATCGCCGCTTCCGGCCCGTCAAAGTCGAACCGCCCGACGTCGAAGAGACCGTCAAAATCCTCCACGGCGTCAAGAAGCAGTATGAGGATCATCATCAGCTGACAATCAACGACGAGGCTATCGAGATCGCAGCGCAACTCGCCGATCGCTACATCGTCGACCGCCACCTGCCCGACAAAGCGATCGACCTAGTCGACGAAGCTGTCTCCCGGGTCCGCGTCAAAAACACCATGCCGCCACCGGAAGTCCGCGACGCTATCCGCGTACTCAATGACATCCTGCGCGAAAAGAACGAAGCGGTCACGAGACAGGACTACGACGCCGCGTCTGAACTTTTCGAACGCGAGACACAGCAAAAAGCCCTCATCTCCCGCATCGAAAAGAAACACGCCGAAGAAACCAAGGAGCAGATCAAGACCGAGGTCGGACCAGACGATGTCACTGAAGTCGTCTCAATGTGGACCAGCATACCGGTCACCCGACTCGACGTCGTCGAAGTCGAACGCCTCCGCAGCATGGAGCAAGAACTCCAAAAGCGCGTCCTCGGACAAGAAGAGCCGATCGCAATCGTCTCCAAAGCCGTCCGACGTGCACGCGCCGGATTCAAAGACCCCAAGAGACCAATCGGCGCATTCCTCTTCTTGGGCCCCACGGGTGTCGGCAAGACGTACCTCGTCAAGCAACTCGCCGAATACCTCTTCGGCGACGAACGCCTGATGATCCGCCTCGACATGTCCGAATACATGGAGAAGCACACCGTCTCACGCCTGATCGGGTCGCCCCCGGGCTACGTCGGATATGGCGACGGTGGCCAGCTCACCGAGGAAGTCCGCAAGCACCCTTACTGCGTCATCCTTCTCGACGAAATCGAGAAAGCCCACCCTGACGTCTTCAATGCGCTGCTCCAAGTCTTTGAGGACGGACACCTCACCGATGGCCAAGGACGCAAGATCGACTTCAAAAACACGATCATCGTGATGACATCGAACCTTGGTTCCAACCTCATCGCCAGCGGTTACAAGATCGGATTCACAACCGGCGAAACCTCTGACGGCACGTCCGAAGATGACTACCTGCGCATGAAGGATCGGGTTCTGGAAGAACTCAAGAATCCGAGAAACGGCTTCCGCCCGGAATTCCTCAACCGCATCGATGGCGTCGTCGTCTTCCGCGCATTGGACCGCCAAGACGTCCTCAACATCGTCGACCTGATGATGAGCGAAGTCGCCGATCGCGCCATCGAGCACGAGATGGAGATCCGTGTAACCGACGCCGCCAAAGCATACCTCGCTGACGTTGGCTTCGATCCAAAGATGGGTGCGCGGCCGTTGCGTCGCAAGATCCAAGACGAGGTCGAAGACGTCATCTCCGAGATGTTCCTCACCAGAGAAATCTACGAAGGTGATGTCGTCCTGATCGACGCCACCGATGCTGAGAAATCCGAGGACCGTGCAATCGTCATCACTCGTGACGAGGCACGACGCGACATCCTCGAAGAATCAGCGATGGTGGCCCAACTCGGCGACGAACCAGTTTTCGTTGCCACCACCTAAAATCGGCGAAAAACCGCTATCAGAGGGGGATTCGGCAACAACGAATCCCCCTTTTTGCATAATCCCGATATCTTCAAAGACATGCCTGTTCCCCAACTCGATAAAAAGGCAACGCTTCTCCGAGGAACAATCGCATCCTTCGAGTCCGCTATCGTCGCATACTCCGGCGGTGTCGACTCCGCTCTAGTCGCTGAACTCACACACGAAATCCTAGGACCAGACAACTCCCTCATCGTCACCGCAGTCTCGGATAGCCTCGCAGAATACGAACTTGAAAACGCTCAATCATTGGCCCAGTCCCGAGGATGGAACTTCCGAACAATCGCTACCTCGGAGATGCAAGACGAACGCTACCTCCGCAACGACGGTGCACGATGCTTTTTCTGCAAATCCGAACTCTACGCCCACCTAACCCAACTGGTCACGGAAAAAGGGTTCCGCACAATCGCCAACGGAGCAAATCGCGACGACATGGGGGACTATCGTCCCGGAATGAAAGCCGCGAAAAACTTCTCCATCCGATCCCCTCTCCTCGAAACCGACATCGGAAAAGACGAAGTCCGAGCGTTGGCTCTCGAAGCCGGATTACCTAACTGGAATAAACCAGCCCAACCCTGCCTGTCCTCACGCATCCCATACGGAATCCACGTCACGCCGGACGCGTTGAAGATGATCTCCAGCGCTGAAAAACACCTGCGAGACATGGGGTTCACAGAATGCCGAGTCCGACACTACGGCGAAACCGCTCGCGTAGAAATACCGCTCGACATGTTCCCCCACTACAACTCGCTCGCCATCAAAACAAAAGCCGAAATCGGAATTCTCAAAGCGGGATACCAACGCGTCGAACTAGATCCTAAAGGCCTACGATCGGGCAACCTGAACGAAGCCCTAAAGCCAGCCCCATGACGCGCGTCGCATACTTAGACATTATCGGTGGGATAAGCGGTGACATGCTACTAGCTGCCATGGTCGACGCCGGCCTAGATGTGCAGCACCTCCAGCAAGAAGTCACCAAGATCGTCCCCGGTCAATCCGATTTGGCCACAACAAAGACCACCCGCGGCGCCATCGAAGCGACCCTTATCGACGTGCGATTGGGAGACTATCGTGACGCGCATCTCGGATGGAACGACTTCCAAAAGTGCATCGATAACAGCGGTCTCCCCAAAGACGACCTGACCAAAATCCGCGCCACCTTCGACATCCTCCAAAATGCCGAAGCGGAAGCCCACAACGCTACTCTTGGTTCGACCCATCTCCACGAACTGGGAACCCTCGACACTCTCATCGACATCGCAGGTGCCGTCATCGGTCTCCGACTCCTCGGCGTCGAATCTCTTCACGCATCACCATTCCCCGCATCCACCGGCATCTCATCAAGCAGCCACGGAATTAACGCATCCATCGCCCCCGCGACCATGTCCATCATTAAAAACCACCAAATCCCCGTACGCATCTCGACCACAAATCCTCCGGCAGGGGAGAGCATCACCCCTACAGGTGCCGCCATCATAGCCTCATTGGCCGAATTCAAACCCTCGAGTTTGACCATCGAAACGGTCGGATATGGCGCCGGTACTCGCAACACCGAGGCTCCTCCAAATGTCGTGGGGCTATGGCTAGGGCAATCAACCGACGAACCATCATCCCTCGAACAAACCGCCGCAGAAATAGGCGTCAACACCCAAACCGACACCGTCCTAATCGAAGCCAATCTCGACGATATGACCGGCGAAGAGATCGGCTACGTCACCCAAGTCCTCTTCAACGCTGGAGCCCTCGACGTCTGGACAACACCCATCCAGATGAAGAAATCCCGCCCCGGCACTACCCTCTCAGCCATCGCCACCCTAAACAAGTTAGGCACCATCGCCTCAGTCTTCTTCACCCATACATCCACCCTAGGGGTCCGAACTAGGCAACTCGAACGCCTAGTTGCACGTAGACAAACCGTGCAAGTTGAAACCGAATATGGCCGCGTAATAGTCAAACTGCGGAAAATCGGCGGACAAGTCACTCAGATCGCACCCGAGTACGACGACTGCGCCAAGATCGCTACACAACACGGCCTTCCAATCAACCAAATCATGCAATCCGCCAAATCAGCAGCATCGAAATACTTCGATTAATCGCTTCTCGCCAGTGTTACCAGGCAACCAAGAAGCTTCGTCTAGACACGCGATTTTCGATGCGTCTGCCCTCAAACCCGAAATAGGTTCTCGCATCTGCGTATACGGTCAGGGTGGCAAGACCTCACTTAGTCGCGCTCTCGGCACTCTCACAGGGCTACCGGTGATCGAGCTCGATGCCATATTCTGGCTTCCAAACTGGGTGGAACGAAACCCCGAAGAAATGCTAAAGATCGTCATTGACCGAGTCGCGCATGCCACCGACGGTTGGATCGTTGACGGAAACTACAGCAAAATCCGATCCCACTTGCTTCCCTTGGCTGACACCGTCATTTGGTTGAACCTGCCGCGAATACCAACGACCCTCCGCGTTGCAAAACGGACACTATTGAACGCCATCAACAGAACCCGGATATGCGGTGACAACTACGAGTCACTCAAAACAGCGCTTTCGCCAGACTCGATCATCTGGTACAGGGCAATCCACGGACAAAAGTCTCAACACGGAATCGCTGTTGATCTGGTGAACCCCCAAACCCGCGCAACCATCTACGAAATCCGTTCCTACCGGTATCTCCGCGCCTTTTACCGATCACTAGGCCTTGACCCGCGTCAGCATCTGACCTGAAACGTCGAATGTTTCAATCGTCGTTCTGATAGCACTGGCCCGACAACCGCCCCGATTAGAATCAAATACCAAGTCCTTCGGCTACCTTCTCTCCTATGCCCCAGTGGCGCAATGGCAGCGCAGCCGATTTGTAATTGGCAGGTTGGCGGGTTCGAATCCCCCCTGGGGCTCCACTATCTCCTGAACTGATACAACACGTTTTAACCTTCCAATACCCTTACGAATCTCGTAACTTGACAATTCGAAATCCGCCGTTGTTATAAGATGGAGGGTTGTGCAGGGATTGGGGAGCGGTCAAACCCAGCAGACTGTAAATCTGCCGCCTTGTGCTTCGTAGGTTCGAATCCTACTCCCTGCACCAGAGCAGGGAGAAAAGGACTAAATTCGAGCCAAGAGGCGCCGAGCCCACATAGCTCAGTGGTAGAGCACATTCTTGGTAAGAATGAGGTCCCGAGTTCAAGTCTCGGTGTGGGCTCCACTAACCCCGGACCCACTGTGAGACGATTCCTGCAGCGCCGGTAACTCGGCAAAAAGTGTCATTAAACATAGACCCTTTCGGAAAGGGCAGGCAAAGAGGAAAATGGCGAAGCAAGTCTTTGACAGGACCAAGCCGCACGTTAACGTCGGCACTATCGGGCACGTCGACCACGGGAAGACGACCCTCACCGCAGCGATAACGCAGGTTCTGGCTAATAACCCTGAACTCAACGTAACCGCTAAGAACTTCGACGACATCGACAACGCTCCCGAAGAGCGCGAACGCGGCGTCACCATCGCTACAACTCATACCGAGTACGAGACCGTCTCGCGTCACTACGCTCACGTAGACTGCCCAGGGCACGCCGACTACATCAAGAACATGATCACCGGCGCAGCGCAGATGGACGGTGCTATCCTCGTCGTCTCCGCCGCGGACGGACCCATGCCTCAAACACGTGAGCACATCCTGCTCGCACGTCAGGTGAACGTCCCCGCACTCGTCGTCGCACTTAACAAATGCGACATGATGGACGACGACGAACTCCTAGAACTCGTCGAACTCGAAGTCCGAGAACTCCTTTCGTCGTACGACTTCCCCGGCGACGACATACCCGTCGTCCAGGTCAGCGCTCTCGAAGCCCTCGAGAACTCTGAAGACAGCGGCAACAAATGGGTCCAGCAGATCTATGAACTCATGGACGCCGTTGACAGCTACGTCCCCATCCCTGACCGCCCCGTAGACCTCCCATTCATCATGCCGATCGAAGACGTATTCGGCATCAAGGGCCGAGGCACCGTTGTCACCGGTAGGATCGAGCGAGGCAAGGTTCAGGTCGGTGAACCGGTCGAGATCGTCGGCTTCGGTCAGACCCAAAACACCGTCGTCACCGGCGTCGAGATGTTCCAAAAGACACTCGACGAAGGCATTACCGGCGACGCCGTCGGATGTCTGCTGCGCGGTATCGATCGCGATGAGGTGTCACGCGGTGCTGTCCTTGCCAAGCCTGGTACCATCACCCCCTACACCAAGGGCAAGGCGCAGGTCTACGTCCTCACCGCCGAAGAAGGCGGACGACGCACCCCCTTCTTCTCCGGCTACAAGCCGCAGTTCTACATCCGAACTACCGATGTCACCGGCGAGATCAGACTCCCCGACGGCATCGAGATGGTAATGCCCGGCGACAACACCGAGATGGAGATCGAGCTGCTTTACCCCGTAGCCCTTGAAGAGAACCTACGCTTCGCCATCCGTGAAGGTGGGCGAACCGTCGGCTCCGGAGTCTTCACCGAAGTAACGGCATAACCAAGACGGCGCAAAATCGCCTGCGACGAGCGCTTATACCAAGCGAACACCGCAGGCGATTTTCGCTGTCAGTACACCGAGATACTGACCCACTCAGGAGCTTCCGACATGGCAAGAAAAAACGCCGTCCGAACGCTGGTCCAACTTACCTGTGAATGCGGGTCGTACACGTATCATACGGAAAAGAACCGGCGCAACACTCCGGATCGAATCGTCTTACGTAAATACTGCCCCGCGCCTCCATGCCGATCCCACAAAGAGTTCCGAGAACGGCGCCGATAACCTTACGCTGAGCTCCCGAAATGGCACGTAACCAAGCCAGACCCGACCTCCGAATAACACCTTCGAGGCGCTTCTCTATATTCGGATTCTTCGGAGATGTCTTCGGAGAGCTCCGAAAAGTCACTTGGCCATCCCGCGAAGAGGCCACCAGGCTGTGGCTCCTCGTCATCGCTCTCGCCGCTGTTATGGGCGTATTCCTCGGAGCATTCGACTGGCTCTTCGCACGCATCTTCTCACTGCTTGCAGGGACATAAACCTTGACTACCGCACCATCCTCAACTCCGGTGATCCCCAATACGGCTCGGTGGTACGTCGTACACACCTACTCCGGCCGTGAAGATCGCACCTGCCAAAACCTCAAACAGCGCATCATCACGATGGATTTCGAAGACCAGATCTTCGACGCTGTCGTGCCCAAGCAGACCGTCGTCCAGATGACAGACGGCGAGACCAAAAACGTCGAAAAGACCATGTACCCCGGATACCTCCTCGTCCACATGGTCATGAACGACGACAGCTGGTACGTCGTCCGAAACACTCCCGGAGTCACCAACTTTATCTCCGTTGAGGAAGGCGTCGAAGGCAGGGCAAAACCAACACCTCTCACCGACGATGAAGCCCAGCGCATGATCCAAGGACCGTCCAGCGACAGTCCACAGATCAACTTCGGCTTCGAGCGTGGCGACATCGTCACAATCAAAGACGGCCCATTCTCCGAATTCAGCGGCACCGTCGACGAGGTCCTGGGACACCGCGGTACTCTCCGCGTCACCGTCTCATTCTTCGGACAAGACACACCCGTCGAACTGCCCTTCCTATCCGTTGAAAAAGCCTAGTGCTGACCGACGGACATCCTAACCCGAACATCCCAACAGCAAGAAGTAGATACCCGTGGCAAGGAAAGTAATCGCAAAGATAAACCTCCAGCTCGCAGCCGCCGAGGCAACACCTGCTCCGCCGGTCGGACCCGCGCTCGGACAGCACGGCATCAACATACCGCTCTTTATCAAAGAGTTCAACGAACGCTCACAGTCCAACCGCGGAATGATCGTCCGTGCCGCAATCGATGTCTACGCCGATCGCTCATTCTCCTTCGTCGTAAAATCACCTCCCGCGTCGGCATTGATAAAACAGGCCGCCGGTGTCGAGTCAGGCTCGCAAACACCTGGAACTGAATTGGCGGGCAGCATCTCACGCGACCAGCTCAAATCCATCGCCGAGACCAAGATCGAAGAACTCAACGCTAACGACATCGATGCCGCCATGAACGTCATCGAAGGCACCGCCCGAAGCATGGGCATTCAGGTAACTGGATAGGAATAGCTGAACAAAATCATCTGAGAGACTCCCAAAAAATGCCCAGCCAGAAACACAGCAAACGCTATCGGGAAATTAATTCAAACGTCCCTAAAGAACCGGTCGATGCGAACGTCGCCGTCAAATTGACGCGCGAATCCGCAACCGCCAAATTCGACGAAAGCATCGAGATACACCTCGCCACCAACGCCGATCCCCGCCACGCCGACCAGCAGCTGCGCGAAGTTGTCGCCCTCCCCCACTCCCTCGGCGATGTCGTACGAGTCCTCGTCTTCGCAGAAGGTGAAGCTGCTCGCATCGCTTCCGAAGCCGGGGCCGACTACGTTGTCGATGATGAACTGCTCGATCGCATTCAAGGCGGATGGACCGACTGGGAAGTCTCTCTAGCCACCCCAGACCAAATGCCCAAAGTCGGACGACTCGGACGCGTACTCGGACCCCGCGGCCTCATGCCAAACCCGCGCAACAACACCGTAGTCCAACCCAACCAACTCGAATCCGCCATCAACGGCGCTCGTCAAGGACGCCAAGAGCTCCGGATGGACCGCCACGCCAACCTCCATGCCCGCATCGGCCGTAAATCCTTCACCGACGACCAACTCCTCAACAACCTCGCCGCTGTTTACGAGACCGTCTCGCGTGCCAAACCAGAGGGCGTCAAAGGACAGTTCGTCAAAACCGTGACTCTCTGCTCCGCAATGGGCCCCGGCATCAAGGTGAACCTCCCAAGCTTGGAAGGCCTCGCCGTATCCGACTGACACTCAAATTAAAATGTAATATGGTCGCTGACTAAAATCACTACAGGAGTCAACAATCCTAGAACCCTAACACGTAAAACATCCTCCGGCTGCAGACAGCGGGTGCTCTAATCCAGAGACCAAAGACAGTTGATGTCGCCCGCCGAGGCTGATACGAATAACGGCAAATACGCAAGCCGTAATCCATATCACTAAACCGCCTCGCGGCAGTCTGCAAACCACCAAACGCAGCAAGCCCGAGGCTTTTTTATTTCGGGAGTCGCCCGTTCCACGGGGGAAATGTCCGAAGGACAAAGGGGATACCGTCCAAAACCACTACATCCGAGGTCCCGATATGCCATCAGATCGAAACGAAAAAATGCTCGAAAACATCCTTGAGCGAATGCGTGACAAGCCACTGATCATCACCGCACGTCACTCCAACGTCAACGCATCGCAGATGGACGAGCTCCGACGTAACGTGACCAGCGGCGGCGGCAAGATATTCGTAGCCAAAAACAACATCGTCAAAATCGCCGCCGATGAACTCGGTATCGAAGGAATCGACGAAATCATTGACGGCCCCACCGCATACATCGTCGCTGAGGACGACATCGCAGGAATGGTCAAAGCCCTCAACAACTCGATCAAAGACCAATCCATTGACGTCCAGATCCTCGGCGGCGTCCTCGATAACGAACTCATTAACTCCGCTCGCGTTGAACAGATCGCAGACCTCCCGAGCCGTGACCAACTCATCGGTATGCTCGCATCCGCAATGAACGGACCGATCAACAACCTCGCACGCGTCCTCAACGCACCAGTACAGAACCTCGCAAGCGCCCTCGAGCAAATCGCCGAACAACGACGATCCGCCGAAGCCGCATAACCAAACCAAGCTAAAACTAGACTCCGAAGGAGGAGAAAATGACCCTTACCAAAGAACAATTCATCGACGAGATCAAGTCGATGTCCGTTCTGGACCTCGCCGACATCGTAAAGGCGATCGAGGAAGAGTTCGGCGTCTCTGCCGCTCCCATGCCAGTAGCTATGGCCCCAGGCGCCGTCGCGGTTGCCGAGGCCGAGGCCGAAGAAGAGCAGACCGAATTCGACGTCCGACTCACCGACATCGGTGCCAAGAAGATCAACGTCATCAAGGCCGTGCGAGAAGTTACACCACTCGGACTCAAAGAGGCAAAAGACCTCGTCGAGTCCGCCCCGGTCCTCGTCCTAGAGCAGCTCTCCAAAGAGTCCGCCGAAGAGGCAAAAGGCAAGCTTGAAGAAGCTGGCGCTTCCGTCGAACTCGTCTAACAAGGCCCCTCTGGCAGCAACGAGCACCGTTTCTGCCTTCTAACCGCCTCTCCCTTAACATCAATAACATCAATCGAGGAGAGGCGGAAATGGCGCCACTAAGGCGACAGAATCGCGCACATCCAAAGAATCCCAACGGTCAGACTATGACTACCCAAAAGTCAAGCCCTCGCAGAGGCCCAAAGGCAAAAGCAAAAGTCGAACAGCCAGACGTCGAAGAGGAAGAACTCACTCCCTGTCAGCTTGAAGGCTCAAACTGCCATTGGAGAATCGAATCTCCCAACGGCCCCGAATCCACCGGCGTCTGCAAAAAGTGCGGCACTCGAAGACAGTTCAAAAACTCCTTCGAATACTCCTCCTGGTACGGAGCTAAAGCCGCCGGAGGACGCGGCAGAGGCCGACCCCGCAAGACCTCCTAACACCACCATACTCCCGTAATTCCCGCGAATGCGGCAACCCAAGAACGGTAGGTAGGGGGGCGGATCACAGCCCCCGCCCCTATCGGTGCCCCGTCCACCCTTGGGTTCCGGCCCTTGTATCGGGGTACGGGGCAGGCTTCGCGGGAATGATGTGGGGGCGATAATGGAAGGGATGAGTTTGCGATTTGACAATGCGGAGTGTCGGGAGGTGGCGGCTGAGCTTTTGCGGCGGCATGGGGATTTGCAGGCGGAGGCGAATATCACGTCTCAGATTCGGGAGTTTCTGGTGCGGACGGGGTTGGTGGAGTCGGGTGATATCCGGGAGGAGGTTGCGCCAGCGGAGGGTTCTGGGAACTCGGTGGATCTGTCGGCTTTGGATACGTTGATCGAGGTGAAGCGAAGGATCGGGAATGGGATCGTGCCGGACGGGGCGCATGTTGCGCAGCTGGATGGTTATCTGACGGCGGCGATGGATGCGAGCAAGGGTGTGCGGATCGGGATTCTGACGGATGGTAAGCACTGGTTGTTGCGGTGGCCGAATGCGGTGATGATCAACACGTCTCCGCCGTACGCGTTCATCTTGACAGACGCTGACAAGTGGTACGCGCTGTACGAGTGGTTGCGGGACAATGCGCTGGTGGTTCGGCGGGATATTGAGCCGAGCAGCGAGGAGATACGGGACCAGTTCAGTCCGACGAATCCGCTGTACGAGCGTGAGATCGACACGTTGCGGGCGATGTACGAAAAGTACGCGGAGTATGAGACGGTGGCGGTGAAGCGTCGATTGTGGGAGGATTTGTTGAGGACGGCACTGGGAGAGGTTGTGCAGGGTGATGAGTTTGATGATCTTTTCGTGCGGCACACGTATCTGACGATGGTGGTGGGGATCGTGGTGCAGGCGACGTTCGGGATGGACGTGGAACAGATCGCGGAGAACGATCCTGAGGACTTGTTGAAGGGGCGTCAATTCTCCGAGGCGACGGGTTTGCATGGGGTAATTGAGACGGACTTTTTCGCTTGGCCGATCGAAGTAGGCGCGGCGCCGTTGATCAAGACGATTGCGCGTCGGGTGGCGAGATTCGATTGGTCTTCGCCGCCGACCGACGTTGCGGCGACGCTTTACCAGACGGTGATACCGGCGCAGGAGCGTCGTGACCTCGGGGAGTACTACACGCCGCGCTGGTTGACGAAGGCGATTGTGGAAGAGGTGGTTACTGACCCGGTGAATCAACGGGTGCTGGATCCGGCGTGTGGTTCTGGCGCGTTTATCGCGGAGTGTGTCGAGCATTTTCTCAATGCGGCGACCCGGCAGAAGGTGCCGGAGACGAAGCTGTTCGAGTTGCTGCGGGAGTCGGTTACGGGCATCGATGTGCATCCGGTGGCGACGCACTTGGCGCGGGCGGCGTGGGTGATAGCGGCGAAGCCGGCGATTGAAAAGAGTGTGAACACGGCTGTAACGGTGCCGATCTATCTCGGCGACTCGTTGCAGTTGCGGTATCAGAGTCGGGACCTTTTCGCGGCGAACAATGTGACTATCGGGGTGGGGGATGATGCGAATACGGAGTTGGTGTTCCCGGTTGCGCTGGTGAATCATGCGGAGAGTTTCGACCAGTTGATGGTGGATGTGGCGGAGTACATCGAGAGTGGCGAGGACCCGAAGCTGGCGATGGGTGATGTCCCGTTGACGGATGGCGAGTCGGAGACGCTGTCGGCGACTATCGACAAGCTGAAGGATCTGCATGACAAGGGTCGGGACCACATCTGGGCTTACTACATCAGGAACTTGGTGCGTCCGATCACTTTGGCTCGGAACAAGGTGGATGTGATTGTGGGCAATCCGCCGTGGATCAACTACAACCAGACGACGGATGTTTTGCGTGAGGAGTTGGTGAAGCAGAGTCGGAATGAGTATGGGATTTGGGCTGGTGGGCGGTATGCGACGCATCAGGATGTGGCGTCGCTGTTTTACGCGCGGTGTGTTGATCTGTATCTGCGGGATGGTGGATTGATTGGGTTCGTGATGCCGCACAGCGCGTTGCAGTCGGGACAGCATACGAAGTGGCGGACGGGGGAGTGGAAGTCGCGTGGTGGGGCTAGGACGTTGAGTGTGGATTTCCAGGTGCGGAAGGCTTGGGATTTGGAGCGGTTGGAGCCGAATGATTTCTTCCCGGTGCCTTCCTCGGTTGTGTTTGCCGAGCGTGGGGGTGAAGACGGGAAGGCAAGGCCGTTGGTGGGGACGGTTCGGCAGTGGGTTGGGGCAACGGGATCGGCGAATGTGAGACGGATGGATATGGAGATTACGGACACAAGCGCTGGTGTGTTGTCGCCGTATGCGAAGTTGTCGCGGCAGGGAGCAATCATTTCACCGCGCTCGTTGTTCTTCGTACATGAAGTAGACAACCCAACAACAGCCCATGTCCCAAGCACGATCACTACAGTTCCGCGCCGTGGCTCACAAGATAATCAACCATGGAAATCGCTTTCATTGACGAATTTGGCGGATAGGACCATCGAAAACAACCATGTTTTCAACGTGCATCTAGGCCAAACAATAGTGCCGTACTCAGCTTTGCAACCATGGGTGGCTGTCTTGCCAGTTGATTCAGGGGGTAAACAGCTAGAGTTCGACCCGTCTCACTCACACGGGATCGCAGTTCGTTCTCTTCAACGGAGGATGCGGCAGAGATGGCGCGATATGAACCTTTGGTGGGATGAAAATAAGAGTGCCAATACTAGTCTCAAATTGATTGACCAACTTGACTACTATGGCAAGTTGTCGTCGCAGTTGGAATGGCAACGCAATCCAAGCGGTCGACCGATCAGAATCTTGTATTCGGGAGCCGGTATCCCCACTGCGACTATCTTGAACGACGCAGATACATTGGTGGAATCCAAACTGTATTGGATTTCGTGTCGAACGATCGACGAGGCTTACTATCTCCTCGCGACCATTAACAGCAACACGTTGAAGAACGCAGTGCAACCGTTCATGCCAAAAGGTCAGTTCGGTGCTCGCGACGTTCACAAGCACCTTTGGCGATTGCCGATACCGGAGTTTGATGGTGGTGATTCGTTGCACGTGGATGTGGCTGATGCGGGTCGAGATGCGGCGGAAGGTGTGGAGCGGGAGTTGGTGAATCTGCGGCAGCGGTATCCAAGATTGACGGTGACGATTGCGCGTCGGGAGATTAGGAAGTGGTTGCGGGAGTCGGTGGAGGGTAAGAGGGTGGAGGGGGTTGTGGGGGAGTTGTTGGGGGGATGAGGGAGATCGAACGAGACAGTGATTTGATCGAACGCCGGAAGACGTGGAAGACGGTGTCGTTCGGCGGCATGACGACTTACAACGCATTCGACCTTGGTGGGCGAGTCCTCATGAAGGACATCGCACGGATTGGGCAACACAAACGGCATATGAAACCATTGGATTTCGATTATTTGATGGAACACATTTGGGACGATGTTTTCGTTGAACCGAGTTCCACGGTTGCGCTTGATATGGACCTTTATGACGGTTACACGCTACTGGATTGCGTTGTGATTCCGCACATCAACGTATGCGGGTACGAATGGCCGAGCATCTCGTTCATACAATCGATTTCGGGAATGTTGCGACGTGATTCTGTTTTCATACCAGCGGAGGATTTTCTTCACTCCATGCGGGTTCTGTCAATGGTTAAAGGCGGTGCGGACGTTATTACCAAGTTGATAAAAGACAACTCGCAAGAATATTTCTTGACCTTGTTGAATGACAAAATCGAGTTCGTCGATGACGATTTCAGAACTTACAATAAAGATAGCGGAAAGAAATCACCGGGGGTTCAAACATTGTTTTTGCCTGGTTGGGTGAGGAACAGATTGTCGCATCCTGAGAACCGATTCGAACGTTCGTTTCCGGATGTTGAAGAATATGCTAGGGCAACTTACTTGCTATCGGCGATAACGCTGAAGTTGCTGTACCAACGTCAAGAACCGTTGTTCGGTTGAGAGAAAGTCAGATGATGGACGATGGACTGAAAAAGACCTTCTTTTCTTGGCGAGATCGAACTGGGCTGACTTGGCGCTTCCGCCAAGAAGATGGATGCCATATGGTGTCTTGGTATGGTTTGGCGGATGGCTACAACTACGGATGCAAAGCATTCGTGAAAACCCACCAGATCGATCTGGGCGATTCAGAGGATGAGGATACTGTTCGTCTTTTGGAGATAGGTCGGATAATCGATGTGCGGGTTGACAGTTTCATGGAAAATCGCGGAGTGGGGTCGATGTTGGTGAAATTGGCAATTGAGGCATCCAAGCGACGTGGGAACTTGGGATTAGATGGCGAGATTAGCAGTGTGGATCGTGGCCATTTTGACAAGCTAGAACATTTTTATGAGAAGCTGGGTTTCGATTTTGAGTTGTTCGAACCCGCACTATCGGATCGACGATCCAAAACGGTTGGACGAATCTCCATGCGTTTCTAGCCTTTGTCTTTGGAATCCGTTTGGGTAGTTGTTGGCGTTTTTGGTTGTGGTTGTTTGGGTTTACCCGCCTCGGCGGGCATCCCCCGCTCGCATCGCTGCGCTTGCTCGCGCCCCCTTACGCTTTGCGAAGGGGTGGATTCTAAGCACAGTAGCGCGATTCAACGTAGGGCTAGTTCGTTTGATCTTCAATTCTTCAGCAGCATTCCACCGCCGATTGCCAAGAGAGCTATCGCGATGACCCACCTGGCTACACCCGCGTCACCGATCAATACGAGGGCGATTGCGAAAAAGATCACACCGATCCCTACGAATAGTCTCGCCTGTTGAATGTTCATATGATGCTCCCATTACGTGCCATCAAACTCACCCAATACCCAACGACTCGATCAATTGCTTTCCGATGGCGAAGGCGAAGCCAGCGATTGCAGAAACGATGCCGAACAGTCTCATCAACCGCAATTCGAAATTGGCGAGGTCCGCCTTGGTCGCGTAATGCTCTCTAATCTCGCTACGCAAGTCAGAGAGTTCTTCTCGCAATATCGACCGGGTGATCGGCGGTTCGGTAGTCGCCATCTCACATGTCCCTCCGCTTGGACCGTTCACATAAGGTGTTGCCAACATTGAGTAATGCGCGCCGTTAGCAGTTGCCTCCCGATTATATCGTTCACTGGCACGTTGCCACGCCTCGATCTTGCTGGGAGTGGCGACGTCTCTCATGCAGTCTTAGGCATCCCCCGCTCGCATCACATCGCTTGCTCGCGTCCCTCCTTACGCTTTGCGAAGGGGACAGGGCTGGTCACAGACCCGCCCCTACCGCGCCCACCCTTGGGTTCCCGCTTTCGCGGGGGAATGACTAGTAGCGGGGCGGTTAGGTGTGGTTGGTCTCTAGTTGGAGGAGTTGCTGTTTTAGCGGAATGCCGATGGTTCCGCCGAAGCCTTGGAGGTTGCCGTTGGATGCGATTACTCTGTGGCAGGGGATGATGATGGGGATGGGGTTTGTGGCCATTGCCCTGCCGGCGGCTCTGGCGGAGTTTGGGTTGCCGGATGCTTTTTGTGCGAGCCAGGCGTAAGTGCGAGTCTCGCCTCTGGGGATGGTTCGACATGCGGCGCGGGCGCGTTGGGTGTATGGGGTCCAGGTGGTGTCGTCGATGGGGATGCCGTCTAGGGATACGGGTTCGCCTTGACAGTATCGGGTTAGTAGGTCTTTGGCTTGGGTCAAGAAGGGGGTGTGAGCATCCGTGTGGGTGCCGTTGGTGATATCAGCGATGGTCTGTAGGGCGTGATCGGGGCTCGGTTCGGGGAGGGATGCTTTGGTGATGCCGCGGCTGTTGGCGGCGATTGCGATCCAGCCTAGGGGGGTTTGGAAGATGTCGGCGGAGATGTGTGAATTCGTCATGTTGTGAATCGGTATTGCTGTTGGGTTTCCTCTGGGACGTAGGGGGGTGTCATGCCGAATAGGGACATTGTTCGGTGTTTGAGCATGGCTCGGGATAGGCTTCGCCATGCTTGGCCGAGATCGGGTGCGGGATCGTTTGTTGCGGGGATTTCGTCAACTTCTTCGGAGGTTTGAGTCTCGGATTCGTTGGTGTTTTCGGGGAGGGTTTCTTGGGTTTCGGTTTCGGGTGGTCCGTAAATTGTTTTTTCGAAGGCGTCGATGATCATTCTTGCGTCGGCGTAACGTCCGGTCATTTCACCGACTTGGTTGGTAAATTCACGGGCGGATTCGTGGGATGGTCGGCGGTATCCAAGGATTGTTGCGACGCGTAGGAACTGGGTGTAGGCTCGTACGGCTTGGGGCTGCCCTCGGAGATTCCATCGCCATGCGCCGATGGCGAGGAGGATAATGGCGATCGCCGAGGCGGCGGATACGGTGGGGATTACGGGGATGTCGATAAAGGGGTCGTCTTGTTGTCTGGCAGCGGCGATTGCGGCGGCTCGGAACTGTGCCTCCATCATGGCGATCTCGTCAAGGTCTTCCAGATATTCGAGATAGTCGGGGTCGAACTCTGCGGAGCCTGGGAGTCCGGCTGGGATTTCGGTGGTTGGAGAGGTAGGAACGAGGACGTTTCGTGGGACGGCGGGTCTGTTTGGTGTGACTTCGATGTCGATCCATCCGTATGGCGGTGCGAAGATCTGGGTCCAGCCGTGTCTGTTGCGGTCTCGGATGAGGAACTGTCCCTGGTCGGGGACGTATTCTCCGGCGCTCCATCCTGCGATCATGCGTGCGGGGACACCGACGGATCGTAGCATGACGGTCGCGGCGGATCCGAAGTACTGGCTGTATCCCTTGCGTTTGGAGCTGTCGCATGTAGGGAATTCGCTGGGGCATGGCTCGTTGACGGTCTTAAATAGGAAGTAATGGACTCCATCGTCGCGAGGCCCGGGGCCTTCGATCTCGAGGGAGTAGATCTGGTTTTGTAGCCATCGTTTGATGGCCATGGTCTTTTCCCACGGTGTTTCGGCGTCGGCGTTGTCGACGATTTGCTGGGAGATTTGTCGGACTTCTGGGGGAAGTTCGTCGGGGAGCTGGAGGTAGCGGTCGGCGACCCACTCGGGGTATTTGTCGGTGGAGTTTTCGAGTTCTGAGATTTCGGCAGTGGATATGAAGGTAGTTGCTGTGTAACGCTGGTTGGGTTCGAGGACCTCGTCGAAGGTGACGGTGTTCTGCTCGGTGGGACCTCGTCGGACGATGCGCATGAGGTTTGCGTTGGTGCCATCTTGTTCGGCGAAGATGCGGTAGCTGAATGTTGTCCAGTCGATGCCGGATCGTCGGAGGTCCATGGCGTCGATGTCTTCGGCGGTGATGCGGAAGCGTGTGGTGTCAGGACGGTTGGTCGAACCCAAGGGGTCGAGGTCGGTGATTGCGAGGGATTGGAGGTCTTCGGGGGAGATTATTAGTTCGAGTCTTCTGGGTCCTGCGCCGTTGTTTAATGTGGCTGCGACGCGGAGTATCTGCGTCGAGACGCGGATGCCGACCGTTTCCGGGGAGTTTTCAGTACCGTTCAGCATCTCGTCGAGTGATTCGTCGGAGATAGCGAAGGTGATGTCGACGAATTCCCCAGAGTTGCTCAGATGTATATCTTCGAGAGAGCTTGCGGTGATAGTGTAGGTTTTTTGTTCATCGATGTTGTAGATGGGGTCGACGTTGGATTGCATCTGCCTTATGACGGAACCGACTTCGTCGAAGGTCATCGAGGGTTGCGTGTTTAAGGTGAAGAGAGGTCTGTCGTTGGCTGTAGATGGTGGGTTATACGTGGGGGAATCATTGGCCAGCTTCATGAGACGTTCGCGAAGCATGAAGGCGAATTCTCGGAGGTCTTCTGGGAGTTCGGCGAGTTTAGCAGGGCTGCCGGCGAGGGGGACGTCCCATGTGAGGGGTTCGAGGATTTCGATATCGGCAGTGTAGTCGACGGCGTATACTGCACCGGCAGGGATCACGCGGTCGGTCTTTCCGAGGGGTTCTACGGCGATGTCTAGACGGGTGCGCTCGGCGATGTCATTTTCCGAAGGGTCGACTAGGAGTTTGGTGTTGCCGGTGGCGGGTAGGGCAACGCTGGGGGCAGTGATCCAGCCTTGGGAGGTGTAGGTCTGGTAGACGCGTGAGGGGTGGAGCTTGGCGTAGCGCGAGCGGATCCACATTACGGGATCGTCGGTGAGTTCGATGCCGCCTTGGAACGGGAGCACGGCGTTGGGAGAGTAGATCTGGTCGTCGCCGCCGCTGGGGACACCTGCGAGAAGTCGTTCGGCGACGTCTCGGAACTGGGTGAAAGGGTCAAGGAATATGGTGTTCCATCTGACGCTTAGCTCCTCGGATCGTGGTATGAACATGGGTGCGATTGCGGCGACGACGATGACGACGAGTCCGAGTATGAGGCCGTCTCTTGCGGCGATCCATCTAGCTTCTCTAGGGAACGTGAGGCCGGATTTTCGCCATTGTTCGATTCGATTGACAGACACAAGGTGTGCGAAGAGGGCGACGGCGGCGAGCATGAATAGGTAGAAGGTGTGCTCGTGGAGGCCGATGCGATGGCTGAGGTTGGTGAGAAGGGCCGTGCCGAGGATGGCGGCTGGGATCCAAGGGCTGTTGAATCTGAAGGTGAGGCCTGTGACGATGTAGGCCGTGATCCATGTCACAGTCATCATGATCATTGCGAATGGGACTTGGTCGCCGCTGACGCCGCCGTTGATTGCGATGTCTAGCCAGAGACGGAAGCGATCATAGGCATCGTAGGAGCGTGCGAAGGGGTTGGTTCCTTCGGCGTTTACCGATGCTTGCCAGAAGACGACGACGATGCCAGCAAGGAAGAATACGGCGAAGTTGAGAGGGATTGTCCATTTAGTCGGGACACTGCCTCGCGGGAATCGAAGTCGGGTCATGAAGAATGCGATTGCGGCGGCTATGATCGCGGTTGGGACGATGTTGGGCAACTCGCCCCAGTTTGCGAGTTGGACGGACCATCCGACCATAGCGAGCATCCACGCGAGGAGAGCGAGGGCGATCCAGTCGCTGATGGGGATGTCGGCGATGAAGGCGCGTCGCATCAGGCGACGGCGCAAAACGCGTCGGGATCTGGCCGATTTGGTTGAACGGCCGAAGATGTTGCCGAATTCTGCGGTTGCGGTGGTCAAGCGTCGTTAGTGATGGTTGTGGGTTCAGGTTGTTCGCTATGGCCGGCTTGGGGCATGCTACTGGAGTAGAGAGCGGAGATACGGGCGGCTGCCGCATCGGCGTCAGCGGTTGTGCCTAGTGCGTCAGTGATGTCTTCGCCGTTGTAGATGCGGTATGTTGTGATCCCAGCCATCGAGAGTCGGGGGAATACGGATTCGTTGGACTCACCGCCAAAGGATTCACGGTCGAGGACGATGCAGATGACTTGGACGCCGCGTCTTCGGAGGACTCCCAGCGCGTCGATCCAGTTGCTTTCGTCAGCGGCGGTGATGACGACTACAGTTGAGCTGACGAATAGTTCGCGGTCTAAGACAGCAAGGGTTTCCATGATGGAGACGTTGCCTGTAGGTTTGGAGGCGGCGATGTGGCGGAGGATGTTCTCGCGGTGGGAGGCGGTGTGATCTGGGGTTGCGAGGAGGGAGATGCTGCCGTGAGCGATGTATCCGACTTCGGTGAAGGCCCGGGAGTATTTGTCAATGATGGAGGCGGCGATGGTTGCGCCGTATTCGTCGGTCGAGTCTTTACCGGAACCAGCTTGGGCCTCGGTGTGCTGGTCGAAGATGACCCACATTTCTCCAGCTGAACCTTGGTCGAATTGTTTGACCATTAGTTCTCCGGTTCGCGCGGTCGTGAGCCAGTGGATACGGCCTATGGGATCGCCATTGGCATATTCTCGTACGGACGCGACATCGGTGGACAGGACGTGCATGCGCTGGCGTCGAGAGTGACCGTCGGCGAGGAGCACGCGGGATACGGCGATGTCGGGGATTGGCAGGACGCGGGGATAGACGAGGACTTTATCGACTCCTTCGAACTCGATGTCTCGGGGGAAGAGATTGAATGGGTCGGAGGCACGGATGACGAGAGGGCCGAGATCGTATTCGCCTCGTTGAGTGAGTTGAGCTTCCATGTCGACGCGTTTGAAGGTGACCATGAGGCCGAAGTTGGTAACTTCTCGGAATTCGACATCGGGTAGGGTTGTTTTGTCTTCGACTTCGACCCATGCTTTGGGGGCCCCGTTGGAGTTTTGGATGACGATGCGTTCGGTGAGTGTGTCTCCCACGGAGAACGGGCCGGTTGGTCGGTTAACGCTGGCTCTCATGTTGACGGCGCCGACGCGGGACCACACCCATGAGACGGCAATGAGGATGAGGAGCAGATACGCGAGGCGCATGGAGAGATCGAAACCGGTGGATACGGTGTTGACGAGTTTGGCGCAGATCACGAAGATGATGGCAAGGAGCATCCGGTGACGGATAAGCCAATCGAAGATTGTGCGCAGAAGGCTGCGTCCCTCTTCAGGGGCGGCGATCCCTCGCCCAAACCTTGTTATTGAACCTTGCACGGGTAGCTGGGTCTCCTAAGGTCCGTTTCGGACATTGTTACGCGTTGGCCGCGGCTGCTACTCGCCCACCTCCGGCTCCAGGCACGGCGACCTGCTCCAACGCTTCAGTGACGATGGCGCTCTGGTTTACGCCTCTCATCCGGGCGGATGGCGAGAGGAGCACTCGGTGGGACATTACGGGTACGGCAATGGCTTTGACGTCGTCGGGGATGACGTAGTCTCGCCCTTGTAGCATGGCGAATGCTTTGGCGCCCTTCATCAGGTTTATGCTGGCGCGTGGCGAGACGCCGAGGGTGGTGTCGGGGTGGCTGCGCGTGGCATTGGCGATGTCGACGATGTACTGCTTTATTAGTTCGTCGATGTAGATGGAGTCGGTGTATTGCTGAAGTGAACCTATGTCCTCGGGAGTGCTGCTCGACTGGAGGAGGTCGATGGGGTCAGTGGCTTCTCGGCCGTCCATGATCGAGACTTCTTCACTGGGTTCGGGGTATCCGAGGGAGATACGCATGAAGAAGCGGTCTAGCTGTGCTTCTGGCAGAGGGAAGGTGCCTTCGTATTCGATGGGGTTCTGGGTTGCGATGACCATGAAGGGGCTTGGAAGGGTGTGCGTGACGCCTTCGACGGTGACCTGTTGCTCACCCATGGCTTCAAGGAGGGCGGATTGGGTTTTAGGTGTTGCGCGGTTGATCTCGTCGGCGAGGACGATCTGAGCCATGACTGGGCCGGGTCGGTATTCGAACTGTCCGGTCTGTTGGTTGTAGACGGACGCGCCGGTTACGTCGCTGGGAAGGAGGTCTGGAGTGAACTGGACGCGTTTGAAGTCGCAGCCGGTAGTAATGGCGATGGATCGTGCAAGCATCGTCTTTCCGACGCCGGGGACATCTTCCACTAGGATGTGTCCGCGGCTGAGGAGTGCGACCAAGGCGAGGCGTATGGCGGGATCTTTGCCGATGATCACGTTTCCGACGTTATCGACGATTCGGTCGATAGTTTCAGCGCGTTCGCGGCTGACCGTAGGCTCGGCAGTGGTAGTCAAGCGAAGGTTCCTTTCGAGATCGAACCGTTAGACGGTGTCTTACGACGAAATCGGCTCGATCTAGTTGATGTTTTGACGTTATCGGGCTGTAGGTTCACGCTTCAACTGCGCCAAATATAGCATCTAATCGTGTTTAAACCTAATCTGGCAGTTCGAGTGGCGTCCACCGACCGTTGTCACGTGGCCGATGAGACGCGAAACGCCAAGATAAATTACGAAGGATAAGACGAAATGGTTTTGGGTGATGAAGGTGTTGACCATGTTCGTCATCTGCACGTCGGTGACAACCTGGAAGTGATGCGGTCGATGGGATCGGAGACGGTGGATTTGGTTTACCTCGATCCGCCATTCAACTCGAACCAGAATTACCGGATTGTATTCAGAGGGCCGCCGGAGTTGAAATCCAAGGCGCAGCTGCCTGCCTTCGAAGATGTTTGGGTTTGGGACGATGCATCGGAAGAAGTGTTGGAGGAGCTGCTCAGGGATTGGGACGGTCAGTTGATCGGCGAAACTGTGTCTGGTTTGCTGATGGTAATTGGACGGGATCGGTTGATGGCATACCTTGTCAATATGACACTACGTCTCATTGAGATACGTCGGTTATTGAAGTCAACCGGAAGTGTCTATCTGCATTGCGACCCGACAGCTAGTCATTATTTGAAGGTGCTGCTGGATGCGATTTTTGGGAGGGCGAACTTCAGGAACGAGATTGTTTGGTGTTACCGAGGGGGTGGTGTTCCACGTCGGGATTTTGCTCGGAAGCATGATTTGATACTGCGTTTTACTAAGAGCGACGAGTATGTTTTCAATCCGCAATACGCCGAGTATTCACAGGCTTCGATGGATTTAGTCACGCGTCGGGGAGGAGTGAGTGTGGATGGTTTGGAACGCGACTTAGAGCGCGGTGCCCACATGACTGATTGGTGGTCGGATATCAACTCATTGCAGACGTGGTCACCGGAGAGGACCGGTTATCCGACGCAGAAGCCTGTTCAGTTGTTGGAACGGATTATTCGATCATCCAGCAATGAGAGCGATTTGGTCCTCGACCCGTTCTGCGGTTGCGGAACTACGATGGTGGCTGCGGAGCGGTTGGGACGATCCTGGATCGGTATTGATGCCGAGCCGATGGCGTTGCATGTGCTGCGCGGGAGGTTTGATCGCGAGACCTATGGCGTGGAGTTCGATGTAGGGGGGCTGCCATCAGTCGAGCCGTTTGATGACGATGGCTGGTCGGCGTTGGCCAGTTCGGATCCGGATCGGTTTGAGCGCGCTGTGATCAGTTTGATCGAGGGTTGCGTGCCTTGGAGGATTAGGCAGGACGATGGATTAGGAATGGACGGCGTTGTCGCTATATCAAATGCAAAAAATGGATTCGGTTATGCAATCATCCGTGTTCTCGCCGGGCGTCCTTTGGATATCGACGATGCTCGTCATCTATTGCGAGAGCTAGGGGCTGATCCGCATGACGGGATCAATGTCGGGGTATTGGTTGGCGCGTTTGATCCACTACCAGAGACGGATGATTTCGCCAGAAGCGTCGGTTATATCGAAATAGACAACCGGACAATGCGGAGACTATCCACGCTGACGGTGGCCGAGTTGTTGGGTACAGGTTTGTCAGTGGCGGTCGGCTAAATGATCAGGTTGATAGACGCGGTCGCTATTCCCAGGAATAGAAGGAATCCGACGACATCTGTGACCGTGGTTACAACAACCGCGGATGCTACGGCTGGGTCCTGACCGATTCGCCGCAGGAAGAGCGGGACGGCAGCGCCGACCGATCCAGCGATGATCATATTCCCCAACATTGCTAGCCCTAGAACCATACCTAGGCCAAGGTTCTGTTTCCAGATGACGGCGATGACCGCCACCAGCGCGCCTAACCACACGCCGTGCAGGATACCTAACAACGCCTCTCGTATGAGGAGTCGGCGTGCTCCCACACCTACGAGTTCGCCGAGGGCGATGGCTCTTACGATCAAGGTTAGGGTTTGTGTGCCGCCGATCCCGCCTTGCCCGGCCACGACGGGAAGGAAGGCGGCGAGGACGACGATTTGAGTCAAAGTCGACTCGAAAAGTGCGACGGTTGCGGCGGCGAGGAATGTTGTTCCTAGATTCACGGTGAGCCAAGGAAGGCGCGTTCGGATCGAGTCTGAGAGGGGGCCGTCGACGGTTTCGCCAGCGACGCTCGCCACCTGCTGCATCTGGCGCGTGTCGTGTTCGACGATGGCGCTGAGCAGGGCTTCGGCCAATATGACACCGATGAGCTTCTCGTTTTCTACAACGGGGAGTTGAGTGAGGCCGTAGTGTCGGCGCAGTCTGCCACACTCTTCGGACGGCGTATCGACGGTGACGGTGGCGATGACTGGTTCGGTGAGTTCAGTGAGCGGCGTGTCGTCGTCAGCGACGACGAGGTCAGCAATGCTGATCTGGCCCAAGAGCTTTTGTTCGGGATCGGTGATGAAGACGTGGGTGAGTTTGTCCTTGATTTCACTCATCTCCCGGAGACGATCTTTGACGTCTTCGACTGTCCGGTCATAAAGCATGGCCGGAAGTCGAGAATCCATTAGGCTTCCAGCGGCGGTGGGATCGTGAGCGAGGACCTCGGTTTCGACCGCCGGGTCATCTAGGTTTTCAGCCACGCCGCGTTTGGGGAAGAACGGTAACCTGCGCAGGGTTTCGTAGGCGTGGCGAGGATGTACCTGCGTGAAAACGAACGACAGCATCCGTGTTCCGAGGCGTGTTCCGAGTCTCGCCGCCTCCAGCGGGTTCATCTGCTGGAGCAGCCACGTCACGGATTCGGGCGATACGACGCGAAGCATGGTGTCTCGGCTAGTGCGAGGCAGCCCAGAAATGATGCTGCCCACGTCAGCGGGATGCAGGTGTCGAAGGATCTCCCATGCTCGATGTTCGTCGCCGGCTTGGATCAGCTCGTTAACTTCATCGGCGATCTCTTCGGCCTGGTCAAGCGTGATCGCACGCGCCGTTTCGCTAGTGACGGGGATGTCTAGCCTAAGGTTTTCGTAATCGCGATCGCGCGGGTCAGATTCCATCCGTCTGCTCCTTGATCTCGGATTGCGATCCGAGTTTTAGTTAAGCCTCGTCGGCGGAACGAGGCGGCGTAAATCGCAACGTTTTAAGGGAGATATGCGGTTCAGTTGAGTTTAACGGGGTGCTGCAGAATTGCCGAGTAGTTGCTTGAGGAGAGCGGTATGATCGTCGGGCAGGGATGGATTTTCGAAGGCGGCGACATTTTCTTCTAGGTGGTTGATATTTGATGTTCCGGAGATGACGGTCGAGATTGCGGGATGGTCGGCGGCGAATTTGTAGCCGGCGGAGATGATGGTCGGGGCATCTTCAGTGATGAGCCAATCGAAGCCGTCTCGGATCTTCGGATGATCGACGGGGATTTCGCCGTCTGCGCGCCAGGTTTCGAGGAGGTGGGCGAGTTCGTGCTGTCTGGTGAGGGTGTATCGGACGGGAGCCATGTTGAGGATGGCTACGCCGTGTTTTTCGGCTAGGGGGAGGGCTTCTTTGGCGGCGTACTGGTTGAGGATGCCGTATTTGAGCATGATGGTGTCCCAGATATCGGGATCTTCCTTCAATGCGGTGACCGGGACGGTGTGTTTGGGATCTTCGGTCATCATCTCGGAGAAGCCGATGAGACGTGTTTTGCCTTGCTCTTTGAGTTTGAGGAGAGTGGGGGCGTATCTAGCGGTGATGTCTTGGTAAGTGCCGGGGAAGATGCCGTGGATCTGCATGATGTCGATGTAGTCGGTGTTGAAGCGCCTAATGCTTTGTTCGATGGAACGCTCGATGTCGCTGGCATCGGGGAGTTCGTCGTGGCCCTTCCAACTCCATTTGGTGGCGATTAGGTAGGAATCTCGGGGAACGCCATGGAGGGATTGGCCAAGTTGCGGTTCGCTGTCGCCGTAATTTACGGCGGTGTCGAACATGTTGATGCCGAGGTCTAGGGCTCGGGCGATGAGGTCACGGCGTTGATTGGCGGTGAGTCCCGCGGCTCTACCGAACTGGCTGGGTCCGCCACCGCCGTAGGAGACGATGGATACGGGGATGCCGGATCTTCCTAGGGTGCGGTAGTGCATGTTGTGTCGAACCGCGCGCTAACGGTTGGATGGAGTGGCGAGATTTTGAGGCTCTCGACCTAGTCGTAGACCATGATGGCGCGGCCTAGGATCTCACCGTTTTGGAGATCGTCGCAGGCTTCGTTGATCTGGTCTAGGGAGTATCGGCGGGTTACTAGTTTGTCGAGGGGGAACTTGCCCTCTTGGTGCCAGCGCAGGAACTGGGCGAAGTCTTTTTCGGGGTAAGTTGCGCCGAGCGAACCCCGGTACTGCTTCTGGTGGTACATGAACTGGCCGGGGTCGACAGTCATCTGAGGTGCGGGCATTCCGATGAGGACCGCCATACCGCCGTGGTTTTCGGCGCCGGGGCCACCGCCTCGGACAGAGGGGAGGATCTGCTCGCTTGTTATCTGCAAGCCAATGGCATCGAAGGCGAAGTCGGCGCCGCCGCCAGTGATTTCGTGGATGGCCTCGATGGGGTCTTCGTTGGCGGCGTTGACGGTGTGGGTGGCACCCATCTCCTTGGCGTATTCGAGTTTGGTGTCGTCGATGTCGATGGCGATGAGGGGGTATGCCTCGAGCATGGCGGCCATGATGAGGGCCGAGGTTCCGACTCCGCCGATGCCGTAGATGGCGCATGCGTCGCCCGGGCGGACCTGGGCGGTGTTGAGGACGGCTCCGGCGCCAGTCAGGACTGCGCATCCGACGATGGATGAGATGTCCTTGGGGTTGTCATCTTCGATAGGGATGACGTATCCGCCCCATACGAGCGCGTCCTCGCCCCAGGTGTAAGTGTTGCCGTTCAGTGGTTCTTCGCGGTAGGTTGCGCCGCTTGGTTCGGGAGTCCAGCGTCCGCGGATGGGATCTTTGGGAACCCATGTGACGATGGCGAGGTCGCCTTCGTTGACGTGTTTGACATTAGTGCCGACGGCTACGACGGTTCCGGTTCCTTCGTGCCCGAGGAGCGAGGGAGTGGGGGTCTCCGGATTGTGCATCTGATGGAGTTGCGAGTGGCAAACGCCGCTTGAGTGCAGCTTGACGTGGACTTGGTCAGCGCGAGGATCGGGGATTTCGATTTCGTCGACTTCCAAGGGTTTGCCGTGTTCGACGTGGATCGCTGCCTTGCTTCTCATGTTGATGCACTCCTAGCGCATATTGGTCGGTGCCGTCGATGGGCCGACATTTCGTTACGGCAAATGATATGCGTTGGCGCTTCGGATCGCGTATTCGATCAGTCTTCAGAACTGTCCTGCGGTCAGGTCTAGTGCGACGCCACACGCTTCCAACGAGCTTAGAAGCGGAGCCAGAGCCGCCGGGTCTACTGTCTCGGCATGTTGTTCTTCGGTGAAGGCGAAGAGTTTGCCGATCACCTCGACGCCGGCGTGTTCGACGATGCACACGGCATCTTCGACTGACATCTGGGCGATGATCGGCGCGAAGCGTTCACGGGCAGCCCCACACTGGGTCAACACTTCGGTTTCTTCGAAAAGATCGATAACGTGATGGTTTTCAACCCCTTCGCCAGTCATGAACTTGTCTACGGCTTCAAAGATCTTAGCGGCGGTTTTGGCGTCGGTTTTTGCTTCGACGCAAACGGCATCGCGGCCGACCATGCCGGACGGGCTGATCTCGTCGATCGGTCCTTCTTGTTCGGCAGCAGGTTCTTTGCGTGGTTCAGGCGTCGCGATTGGGGGGATCGGCGTTGGCGTCGGAGGTACCGGCGTTGCGGTCGGTTCGGGTGAGGAACAGGCTAAGGCGGCAATGACCAAAGTGGCGACAACGACGGTTACCAGAATAATCTTGGCTCGGGCACCTGTGGCGGACTGACTCATCGTATCGCGGATTTGAATCGCTGTGATGTGACGATTCGTCGGTTACTGGCCTGCGGTCAGGTCGATCGCGACGTCACAAGCCTGCAGCGATCCGAGGAGCGGAGCCAAGGCCATGATGTTTAATGTCTGTGCTTGTTGCTCTTCGGTGATTGTGAAGAAGTTCATGAGCATCTCGACGCCGGCTTGCTCGACGACGCATTCGGCGTCTTCGGGGCTGATCTGGGCCACGATGGGAGCGAAACGTTCGGGCATGACGCCGCAGTGGGACAGCGGTTCGGCGGATGCGAGGAGATCGAGGATATGCTGGTTTTCGCCTTCTCCTGAGGTCAGGGCTTCGATTGCCGTAAAGACCTTCGCGGCAGTCTCGGCGTCGGAGTGCTCTTCGATGCAGGCTGAGTCTTCTGCCGACAGACCTGACGCGCTGATTTCGTCAGCTGGTTCGGCTTCCTTGGCCGCGGGTTCTTCTTCTGGTTCTGGCGTGGCGGTTGGAGGTACGGGAGTTGCTGTTGGTGGGACCGGCGTAGGGGTCGGAGGGACAGGGGTCGGAGTTGGAGGAACTGGCGTCGCGGTAGGTGGCACCGGAGTTGGTGTCGGCGGCACGGGTGTTGCCGTCGGTTCGGGTGAAGAACAGGCGACTACGGCGACTCCCAAGGCGGCGATTACGAGGAATGCCAAGAGAATCTTGGCTTGGACATCTTTGATAGTTGGTCGCATCGTATTTCCTTGTACTTTGAATGTGTCGCCGATTCGGTCACTTAAGTAGGTGTTGTCGAAGGGTTCCGAAAGCGTACATAGCGGCTCGGCGGCGGTCGGGTGCTCCGCTGCCTGCGGACTGGATGTGTCGCAACTCAGATTTTTCGGCGTCACATACCACGATATAGGTGTCGCCTCTGGCGAGGTTTACGGCACTGGCGTCTGGGTCGGAGGATTCGGGTATGCCGTGGACCGCGATCCCGATGGTTGCTCCAGAGTGTTCTCGGATGGCTTGGGCCAATGCCTGCGCCCGGTCTTCGCCCGATCCTTCACTTCCATGGACATCTCCAATTAGACGATGGCGTGTGATGTCCGTGTTGGCTACGATCGCTTCTAGGAATCTCTCGCCTGCGGCGGTCCGCATCGAGTCGGATACCGCCCCGGCGCTAAGGTCCTCGTAGACGGCTACAGTCGCGTCCTGTTCGCTCAACATCGAGCCGATGACGCTTTCTATGGTTTCATCGTCTGCTGCGAATATGTGATTGCCGAGGAGTTCGCGGACTTGGACTTCGACTGGTTGGATGAGCTCTTTGGCTTGGTCGATGTCGGCAGCGCGGGCGGCGATCCTGACGTCTACTTGGCCAGGATGAGCGAGAACGCCGACGGTTGGGTTGGAAGATTCAGCGATGAGGTGACCGATGAGATGGTCGACTGCACTCTCGCCCAAGTCGGCGACTTTGAGGACGCGGTAGTGGATAGTCTCACCGAGATCGTATTTGTCTTGCAGGTAGGGAATGATCTCGTTATCGACCAACCACTTCATTTCGAACGGCACGCCGGGAAGGCTGATGACGGTTCCGTTTTCCGATTCGACCATGAAAGCGGGAGCGGTGCCGTTGGGGTTGCGAATGACGGTCGCGCCGGCGGGGATTTGCGCCTGTCGCTCGTTGTTTTTGGTGAGGATGAATCCTCGGTTTTGGAATCGTTCACGTAATTCGACTAGTGAATCGGGATCGGTGACGACATCGACGTCGAAGACCTCGGCGACGGCTTCGCGGGTCAGATCATCTTGGGTAGGGCCGATGCCTCCGCCGGTGATGACGACGTCAGCTCGGTCCAATGCGATGCGTAGGACTTCTGTCATGCGGTTGAGGTTGTCTCCAACGCAAGACTTGTAATAGACGTTGGCACCGTTTTCGGCAAGCCGTTGGGAAATCCACGCCGAGTTGGTGTCGACGATCTGGCCGAGCAGCAGTTCGGAGCCGATTGAGACGAGTTCGACGTTGACCGACATTTATTGGAGCCGTCGTTTCTTGGGGTTGGGATGCCGATGTCAATTATGCACGAAGCGGAGGCAGGTCATCGTGTGCCGTTCGACTCAGAACTTCTGAAATTCGAATTTGACACTTGACAAGTGTTCGATTTAGTATTAAGTTCTAAATAGAACAACAATTCGTGATGAAAGGATTATGTGAATGACAACTCAGACACTGGAACGCACTGCAGTCAGTACTCTGCGTCGTCGCCCCCATGGCATGGGCGTCGCGGATGATTTCTCCGGAACTGGTCGAGATGCGGCCGTGGGCGTATTGCCTGTGGAGTTCGACGTCGAAGCGGAGATTAGGAAGCTCACGGAGCCGGATGTCGAGTATATCGATGATCGCGATGAGTTGGGCGAACGGATCATGCAGTCCGCAGTCTCGCCTGAGTGCGGCTCCTTCGCCGTGAAGTGCCGTTCAGTGTCTCATGCCACGGACTTTGCTACTCCTATGCGTGCTATGTTGCTTACTTTGTCGTCCGCCTTCGGAGGGACAAGTGCGACGATCTCTCCTTCGCTGAACCTTCACACTTGGCCGGCTATGGACACGTTGGTAGCCTCACTTGAGAAGTCGGGCGCAGGTGAACTCTGGCAACCCATCGGGGAGCGGAGTATCGGAGTGGGCAACGCGAGGCATGTTTTCGTGAGTGCCGACAATCCTGTCCGAGATGAATCCACTAAAGTGTTTCCCAGTCTTTTGCTGGAGGTGGTAGGGGCGCATTTGATCGATCCTGAATGGTTTGATCGCGTCGTGGCCCCGCGTTGTGTCAACGATGATCCAACGTTTGTTTACTACGGACAGGTGGGTTTCACAGGCTCGTTGTTTGAACGAGAATGGCACGCAAGTCAGATTAGAGGACTCTTCTAGACGATGCTGATGGCAAGTTATGTGGATATTGATCGAGTAGGCACTGACCAGAGTAGAGCGGATAATCCGACCGATGCTGAAACCTTTGCTGATAAGGGGTTGCCAGAGAATTACAACTACGTGGACACTGGGTGTGAGTTGGCTCCATCGTGTCTCGAGTGTCCACTCGCTATTTGCAAGTATGACGATCCAACATGGGATAGCCGAAATCGCACGGTAATGCGTGACCAAGAGATCGTGCGGCTACGGACAAAGGGATTGCGAGTTGCGGATATAGCAAAGATCGTGAAGACGAGTGATCGGACGGTGTATCGAGTGATTCAGAGGGATTTGGGAACTGCACGTCTGACCTCCAAGCGAGTTGCCAGACCTCGGTCAGGGCGTAGCACCCGCAGATTTGAGGTCCCCATGGAGCAGTTGGCGGTTTGGCAACAGCATTCGATGGGAGAGATGGCGGGTGTTGGAGCGGTATGAAGTCCTAGTCTCGCGTTGCAGTTGCGCGGTTCGCGAGAATTTTCGTAGAAGCGGTTATGCGGCAAATCGCTGCGGCATTTGATACCGTATATCGGTTTATACACAAACCTCGTTAATAGGATGGCCTTTTATGGATAGTCGCTTAGTCAACGACGTTCATTCGAAGTTAAACGAGACGCGTGTCGCGAGGGTGGTCACACCGTGTTCCGTTCTGGAACTCCAAGCGGCCTTGCGCGATGTGCGTTTCACGGGAGGGAGAGCGTCAGTTTCCGGAGGCCGACATGCGATGGGTGGTCAACAGTTTCTGAGTGATGGAACGCTTGTCGATACGCGCCGGATGACGCAGATCCTCAATCTCGACTGCAAACTTGGGTTGGTCAATTTGGAAGCAGGCGCCCTTTGGTCCGATCTAGTCCCAAAGCTGCGACGATTGCAAGGCGACAGCGCAAGCCGTTGGAGCATCATCCAAAAACAGACGGGTGCCGACCACATGAGCATCGGCGGAGCTCTAGCCGCAAATGGCCATGGCCGAGGATTGAAGATGAAGCCGATCGTTCAGGACGTGGAGGCATTCACACTCGTCGATGCAAACGGCGAGATTATCGAGTGCAGTCGCGAATCCAATCCCGAACTCTTCGCCCTCGCAATAGGCGGATATGGCTTATTCGGGGTCATCACTTCGGTTACGTTGCGATTGCAACCTGCTGGCAAGCTCGAGAGAACGGTAGAGATGTTGGAGGTTGAGGAACTGCCCAAGGCTTTCGAGAAACGCATTGATGAAGGTTACCAATACGGCGATTTTCAGTACATGACCGACGAACGCTCTGATCGGTTCATGAATGCAGGCGTGTTTTCGTGCTACCGACCGGTGGAGAGCGATACGCCCACGCAAGGCAGCGCGCGTTCGACGCTATCGTCTGAGGACTGGGGAAGGCTGATCTACCTCGGTCACGTCGACAAAACCAGCGCGTTCAAAGCGTACTCCAACTTTTACCTTAAGACCAACGGCCAGATCTACGACATCGACGAGTTCCAGATGAGCCTCTATCTCGACGACTATCACTCGGCTCTGGACCAAGTGCTGGGATCGAAAGACGTTGGCTCGGAGATGATCACCGAGGTCTACGTGCCGGTCGCCAAGCTGCCTGAGTTCATGGCTAAAGCGAGCGAAACGCTGCGTCGGTTGCAGGCGAACGTGATCTACGGGACGATCCGCTTGATCGAAAGGGACGACGAGACCTATCTCAACTGGGCGTCCGACAGGTTCGCTTGCATCGTTGTGAATCTTCATGTCGACCACACAGGTGACGGTAAGAGTCGTGCAGCGGAGGCGTTCCGAGCTCTGATTGACGACGCTACCTCGTTGGGAGGGAGTTATTTCCTGACTTATCACCGTTACGCGACCGACGAGCAGCTCAGGAAAGCCTATCCTCAGTTCGGCGGGTTCTTGTCGAAGAAACGGCAGTTCGATCCGGGTCGGATGTTCGCCAGCGATTGGTACGACCACTATCGTCAGGCGGCATGAAGACACTCGGTTTTTCGAAAATCCCCACGTTCACAAGCGCATAGAATTCACGGCAACGTCTTTCCGTTCCGACCAGGGAAATTTGCCGTGAAATATGACGTGATAATAGTCGGCGCCGGTTCTGCCGGTTGCGTCTTAGCTTCGAGGCTCTCCGAAGACCCTAACCGTAGTGTTTTGCTACTCGAGGCGGGGCCGGACTATCCCAACTTTGAGTGGTTGCCGGATCACATTAAGTATGGGGTTCAACCATGGTACGAGGCTTACAACGTCGATGAGCACACATGGGGCTACAAAGCGCTGGCCACACCCTTGCAGCAACCGTTTGACCTGCCACGCGGGAAGGTCGTTGGAGGATCAGGTGCGATAAACGGCCAGATCTGGTTCCGCGGCATTCCGGAAGATTATGACGAGTGGGAGGCGTTGGGCTGCGAGGGTTGGGGATTCCTCGATGTGCTCCCGTACTTCAGGAAGATCGAGACGGATCTGGACTTTCCGGGAGACGACTTTCACGGTTCTGACGGTCCGATACCGGTGCGTCGTAACACCGAGGACGAGTTGATGGCGAACCCGAAGGCGTTTCTGGAAGCAGCTCAGGCCGCGGGCTATCCCTTTACGCACGACCATAACCACCCGGAGTCGACTGGCGTAGGTTTTCTGGTCATGAATCGTGTAGATGAAATCCGTATGAGTACGGCTGTCACATACCTGCAGATGGCTCGCGATCGGATGAATCTGACGGTGCGATCGGGCGTTTTGGTTCATCGGATTCTGATCGAAAACGGGCGGGTGAACTGTGTTGAAGTCGAATCGGGCGGCGAAGTTTACCGAGTTGAGGCGGACCTGACGATTCTTTGCGGTGGTGCGATTAATTCGCCACAGATTTTGATGCTCTCGGGTGTAGGCCCGTCTCAGGATTTGTCGGAGCACGGCATTGAGGTGATCGCTGACGTCCCGGGAGTCGGACAGAATCTGCGTGACCACATAGCGGTCTTCATGAGCTATGAAAGCGATGCCAATGAGCCTGTGCCGGAGCGTCCGCCGCTGCTTCAGATCGGCATGAGATACACGACGCCGGACTCGCCGTTCCGGAACGACATGCACATGCGGCCGATAACCATTAGCACTGAGCATGTGCCGATCGATTTCGATTTTTCGCAGCGCGCTTCTCCTACTGGCTTCAGCATCGCGCTGCAGAAGGCGGTCGGCAAAGGCGAAATCCGTCTGGCTACTACCGACCCACATGACCAACCGATCTTGGATTATCGCTATCTGAGCGAGCCGTTTGACGCTGAGCGGTTGCGTGGCGCGGTGCGTTTGGCTGCCGAGATATCGGAGTTGCCTGAGTATGCGCCGGCGAAGATGCGGAGATTGGATCCAACCGACGATGTGCTGGCGGACGATGTGGCGCTGGACGTTTGGTTGCGACAGAACGTGAGGACGCAGCATCACTCGTCGGGGACGTGCAAGATGGGGCCGTCTTCGGATCCGATGTCGGTAGTGTCGCCGAAGTGCGAGATGTATGCGGTTGATGGGCTGATGGTTGTGGATGCGTCGATCATGCCGGACGTGATTCGGGCGAACACGAACGCGACGACGATCATGATTGCGGAGAAGGTGGCGTCGGAGATTTGCTGAGTTTTTGCCATTCTTGCCGCTAGTTGCCGCAGATTGCCGCGAACCCCGGCAATTTGGAGGCGGGGGTGGTTTGTGGTGTTATTTGTGGAGTGATGCGGGAGATGAGACGAGTATCGGCATCTGAGGGTTGTGGGTTGACGGTTTTCGTAGGATATCGTGGTGAGGATGAAAGGAGAATTTAGAACAAATTTGCCGCTTCAGCGGCAAGTTGACGGCAAGATTGGTTTTTTGAACTTATCCAAGATGGAGCGAGACTGGGATCGCCACATATGCGAGTTGTGCCCCAGGGCAGTCTGTAGAATCCACCTTCATGGATACGACGGTGAACAAGCTCTACTTCGGGGACAATCTCGACATCCTGCGCGAGAACGTAGCGGATGAGAGTGTCGATCTTATCTACCTCGATCCGCCATTCAACTCCAACGCCACGTACAACGTCCTTTTCCGAGAACGCAGTGGCGAGGATTCCGCGGCCCAGATAACCGCATTTGAGGACACATGGAGATGGAGCATCGAGTCGGAGTATGCCTACCAGGACGTGATAACTGGCGGGCCGGAAAAACTTGGTGACCTTCTGCAATCTATGCGGGGATTCCTCGGTCAGAACGACATGATGGCTTATCTGACCATGATGGCGCAGCGAATGGCCGAACTACACCGCGTTCTCAAACCCACCGGTAGCATCTATCTCCACTGCGATTCAACCGCGAGTCACTATCTCAAGTTGATGATGGATGCTGTATTCGATCAGCGGAACTTCCGTAACGAGATAATTTGGCGACGCACAACTTCACATAGCGACGCGAAAGGTCTGGGGCGAGTTCACGACACGATTCTCCTATACAACAAGAGCGCCGAGTATACCTGGAACGAAATTTTCCATGAACTTGACCCCGATTATGTGAAAAACTACTACCGTTACACAGATCCCGATGGACGCGTTTTCATGTCAGGAGACCTTTCTGGTGCGGGTACGGGGCCGGCTCGTGATTTCGGAGAGCACGGCTTGATCTCGCCTCCCAGTGGCCGACACTGGATGTACGACGACAGTGGCATCCAAAGGTTGTTGCGGGAAAACAGGATTTATTGGACTCGGAACGGTGTACCGAGACTGAAAGTTTATCTGGATGAGAACCCGGGTTATTCGGCGCAAGATGTATGGACAGATATACAACCATTGCGATCTTGGCACAAAGAACGACTTGGCTACGATACTCAAAAACCCGAGTCGCTACTCGAACGCATCATTCGTTCATCCAGCAATCAGGGTGATGTAGTCCTAGACCCTTTCTGCGGATGCGGCACAGCCATCGCCGTCGCCGAACGACTCAAGCGTAGGTGGATAGGCATTGACATAACTCATCTAGCTATATCGCTCATGAAGAGTCGATTGCGAGACACATTCAACTCTGATCTATCTGACTACGATGTGATCGGTGTCCCCCAAGATGTCGAAAGCGCGCGGGCACTCGCTGTCGAAAGCGAACACGACGGACGCTACCAGTTCGAATACTGGGCGTTGGGACTAGTGGAAGCGCGGCCGGCAAACAAGGGACGCAGGGGCGCGGATTCTGGCATAGACGGCTACATCAACTTTTTCGACGACAACAGCGGCAAGGCGAAGCGCATCATCGTGCAGGTCAAGAGCGGACATGTCCAGCGTGACATGATAGCCACCCTCAAGGGCGATATGGCGCGTGAAAACGCGGAGATCGGACTGTTCATCACCCTGAATCAGCCTACTCGCCCAATGATTCAGGAAGCGGCCTCTGCTGGCATCTACACGCCTGAACACTATCCCGATCATCGCTATCCGTGTGTTCAAATACTCACCGTAGAGGATCTGCTGTCAGGCACGCAAGCCGAATATCCTAGATTTGCACCTGACGCTACGTTTGCTCGTGCACCGAGACGGCGGGAGTCGTCGAGTTCGCGGCGGTTGATGGATTGAGAAAAGCACTGAACAAATCGCGATGTAGGAGTTAGATGATGCCGGAGACCCGTTGCAACGAGATACCGCCGGTCATAGACGCTGACTCGGAAGAGATCGGACGTAAAATCATGAGCGCTCGCGGTCACGCCAAACGCGCCGATCAGGGCTTAAAATCCGATCCTTATTGAGAGGTGGTTTGGCTAGTAGGATGTATAGTTCCTATACGGGATACTCTCAGGACCGCGGTTAACATTTCAAGGCTAGAAGCGCGTAGGCCTCACATCAAGATTGGTAGATCTAAGAGAAACCTCAAATGCCGACCAAGCAAAAAATCATCGACACTGCAGTTCTAGATGTCGCTGATCGCAGGATTGTGTTTACTGCTGAAGAAGTCGCCAATCATTTGGAGGTTGAGGACACCGACGGTGCATTGCATGAGCGTTTGAACGCTTTGTGTGACACTTTGATTATCTCATTACCCGATATCGAAGATGGAGCAAGCGCGTCGTTTCTTTCGGTTGATGCAGCTAAGCGTTGGTGGCTCGCTCAACCCTTGAGATGGGTTGAATCCGGTTCCTTGGAAATCAACGATGCCGCACTTGCTACTTCTGCGGCTATCTCGTTCGATGACAAGGTTTGGCGCGTAACCCCAAGACCATTCATCGATCTAGGTCGACGCTTAGGCGCGATCGCACCCCAAAGAAATGCGGATAGCTACGTTTCGCCTTGGGCATTGATTCTGAGTCATAGCACCGCGCTTCCGGAACTATTTAGAGATTTCGTTCAACGATATGTTCGCCAGCTGCCCCCGCTTTCAGGCTCGATCAGTCGTTCGATTGAAATCGCATTGGCCACGTTGGAACCGCGTGATGCCGACATAGTTCGAATGCGCTACGGAATAGGCGGCGGAAGCATGACGTTGCAAACCATCGCTGACAACCTCGGATTAACCCGGGAAAGAGTCCGTCAGGTTCAGCGCCAAGCGGAGCAGCAATGCCAACAGCCAAAAATCAAACAGATTCTTTTTGATGGATTTGCTACAGAATTCCTGTCTGATGGTGGCCCCCTCGTGATGAAATCCGAACGAATAACCGCCTAGGCACGTTTTTTGTACGCGATGCTTGAAATTGAGTTCGACGAGTTGGCAAACTTGGGACTAAGCAGCCTCTACCCGCGTAGAGCGTTGCAACGTATGATAACTCAGTTGTCTACAAATCACGCCCGAATTTGTTCAATTCTGGGCGAGGATATAACCGTAGGGCTAGAAATGTTTGATGCAATGTCGAGCGACGACTTAAGCTTGATTCAAACGTATTTCGATTGGCAAAATCTAAGCGCCGAGTCTTTGAAACAGAATGAACTGCTTTACATTACGTTAAGAAAAATCGGGAGGGCGGCCCATTTCACCGAGATCGCCGAGAGAGCCAAAATCGAATTCCCTGATCGCAAGACATCCGCCCGCTCATGGCATGCTGCACTGGATCGCGCTGCTCGCAATGACAATGACTCGTATGGGATAGTCTGGACCGGACGCCATGGAACGTACGGTCTCGAAGAATTCGGTGATTTCAGACCTGATGGCCATTATTCGGTGCAGGTTGAAAGCATTGTTAAGCAAAGATTCGAAGAGACGCGCATGCATGTTCCCTCATCCTACGTTTTGGACCAGATTCGCAAGAGACGACGCGGCGCGAAAGAAACTAGCGTAAACATGGCGCTCGCGTATAGCAACAAGCTTTCTGGTTCTGCAAATTCCGGATGGTTGCCAATCGAATAGCCTCAGTCTTGTACACCGTGCACCGTGACGGCACTGGTGGTTTTGTCGAGGGCGGTGGCGGACGAGTCTAAGCCTCGTCGAGTCGCTTCAACATCTCTCGCAGATCGGCGAGCATTTTTGGGATGTCGGTTTTGATGGTGTCCCATACGATGTCTGTGTCAATGGCTTCGTAGGCGTGTGTGATGCGATTGCGCATTCCGATGATCTCGCCCCAGGGGATCTTGCCGTGCTTATCTTTGACTTCTTCGGGAATCCTGCTTGCCGCCTCACCGATGATCCTTAGATCCCACAACGTCGCTTTATAGGTGAGTTCGTCGTTCTGAAATTGATCGATATCCAAACCGTCGGTAAACGACAACACCGCCTCAGCACTTGTGATCATGTCGGTGATAAACGAACGCCATTCACGTTCCGGTCTGTCGCTATCAGACATTGACTAGATCTCGATCTACGTAAGGGAGAATCTCTTTTCTGAGTTCGTGCCGACGCGCCATGTCTACCTTGCGTCCGAACACATCTTCCAAGTAAATCTGAGCACCGAAATAAGACCTAAAAGTGGGTTGCACTCCAAACTTCACGACGAGATCGATGTCGCTCTCCTCCGTCGCCTCGTCGCGCGCGAAGGAGCCGAAAAGTGAAATCTCGGTTACGCCGAAACGCTCTTTCATGATGGGCTTGTGTTCACGAAGGAGGTTAAGAACGTCTTTTCTGTTGAGTTTGGCGGTCATTGCGACGTGTATCGGTTAATTGGTGGATATGTGAGCCCCTGGGGTTTTGCAAGGATCTCAACTATGGTGGGATTTTACTGTTTTTTGCTTTAACCCTGCACAATGTGCATCTTGACAGCAGTAATGAGTGGAAGTGGTTTGGGTTTCCTTCTGCAAGGGGGTATGCCCCCTTTGTCCTTCGGACATTTCCCCCGCTGAGCGGGGGAAACCTCGCCGCTCCTCCCCGGTCATGCCCCGCACACTCGCTTCGCTTGCACCCCCTTTAATTCCCCCTCGGAGAGGGGGAGGTGGATGGGTTCAGTTTTGGACGATGTGGACTTTTATGGCGCCGGTGGTTTTGTCGAAGGCGGTGTTGAAGGCGGGGGCGATTTGTTCTAGGTTGTAGCGGTGTTTGACGGCTTCGCGGTAGGGGTATTGGCCGGTGGCGAGGAGGTTTATGGCGACTTGGTAGTCGTGGACGCCGTCGATGATGCCGTAGCAGTTGGAGGAGATGATCTTGATCTCGCGGATGAGAGGGTCGAAGAGGTCAACTTCCATGGGGATTTTGATGCCGCCGAGGTAGACCATAGTGCCTTGGTTGCGGGTGGCTTTGATGGCTTCGTGGAAGGAGACGGCCTGGTGTCCGCCGACGGATTCGACTACTACGTCTGCGCCGACGCCTTGGGTTTCATCCATGACACGGTCGGCAAGTTCGCCGGGCTCGGCGCCGGTGATGATGTCGGCGCCCATTTTGGCAGCGAGTTCGGCTTGCTGGGGGTATTTGGCGGATGCGATGACTTTGCTGGCTCCGAAGGCGTGGGCGCTGGCGATCGAGGAGAGTCCGATGGGAGCGGAGCCGACCACCGCGACGACGTCGCCGGGCTTCATGCCGGCGTAGCGGAGGCCGTGAACCGAGACGGCCATGGGTTCGACGAGTGCGCCGTCGGTCCAGTCCATGTCGTCGCCGAGTTTGAAGAGTCCGAGAGGTCGTCGGGTCATGTATTCAGCGAAGCCGCCGCCCGAGTCCTCCACGAAGTTCATACAGTGTCGGTACTGTCCGTAGTTGCAGAATCGGCAGTCGAAGCAGGCGCGGCCGGAGCAGACGGTGTCGATGGCTACGCGGTCGCCTACTTCGAGGTTGTGGTTACCTGCGGGGAGTTCGACGATCTCGCCGGTGACTTCGTGTCCTGAAGGGAGGTCTTGTGCCTCCTCGCGGCGGGTGGTCATGTGGAGGTCGGAGCCGCAGATGCCGGTTTGTCGGACGCGTATCATGGCGGCACCATCGAACATTTCGGGCATTGGGACGTCTTGGGTTTGGTATAGGCCGGTGCCGTCGTCGAGGGCTGCGCGCATTGTGGTTGTTGACATGATGTTGCCTCGTGATTTGTCGCTGTGAATTGGATGGTTGCCATGATACCTGGGAGTTGGTGTTGCCCCCTTTGTCCTTCGTATCGAGGTATGAGACAGGTCCCGGGCATTTCCCCCGCGAGCGAGGCCATTGTGAAACTCTTTGGGACAGAGATGCGGGAGGTTCGAAGTAGTGGTTGACGATTACGTTAGTGGTGTTTTACCGTACTCCTCCCCCTTGTCCGCCCTGATCACCCTCACCCTGGCCCTCTCCCGCCGAGCGGGAGAGGGGAAACGTGTTGCCGCCTTGCACGGTTTTGCGATGGTTTCGCTTTCGCGGGAATGACGGAAGCCACGCGGGAATGAAGGTGTGGTATGCACCCTCTGCGAGTTTCGTTGCGCTTCACTCGCGTCCCCTTTTTGCGTAGCGCGGCGGAGCAAAAAGGGGAGGGATAGGTTTTTGCGTATAGGATCGTTGATGTCATGAAGATCACTAAAGTTAAGATGTCGATTCTTGAGATGGACGGGGCTGATGGGTACTACGATCTGATCAAGTTGCATGGCCAGCGTCGCGAGCGTTGGCTGCACCACACTGTTCCCGCCCGCGAGAAGAAGCGGTACGAGTATGTGCTTCATGTGGAGACGGATGAGGGTGTCGTTGGGGTATGCACCACGCCGGGGGATGGGCACACGGGGTTGCATCCGGCGGATGTTCCGCAGTTGCAGGCGTTAGTGGTTGGCGAGGACCCGTTGAAGCGGGAGTATCTGTATCAGAAGCTGCATCAGGGAACGCGTTGGGTGTATCGGTCGCCGAGTTGGTTCGGCGGATTCGACAACTGTCTGTGGGACATTGCGGGTAAGGTCTCGGGACTGCCGGTTTATTCGCTGCTTGGAAAGGTGAGAGACGAGGTTCATGCTTACTACAACACGCGCGGTTCGACGATCGAGGAGGCGGTAGAAGATGCGCAGACGGCGTTGGATCTAGGCTTCGTCGCGGTGAAGGACCACTTCTATCATCCGGTGGAGGAGAACATTCGGTGGTTGACTGCAATTCGGGAGGCGGTAGGTGATGAGATCGATTGCATGCACGATCCGGTGGCCATCTACACCCTGGATGAGGCGATCAAGGTTGGTCGTGCGTTGGAGGATCTTGACTACCGATGGTTTGAAGAGCCGTTGCCGGAGCGAAGTCACAATCAGCTTGTGAGGTTGGCAGCCACTCTCGACATCCCGATCATGGCGACCGAGACGTTTATGTATGACACGGATTTGTGTGCTCAGTACCTGATCTCAGGCGCGACAGATTTGATACGTCAGAACGCTCGCCATGGCACGACCAATCTGATGAAGCTGGCTCACCTTGCCGAGTTGCACGGGACCAATGTGGAGTTGAACGGGCCCGGCGGTCTTTACGGGTTGGTCCACGCTCATCTTTTGTGCTGCATCCAGAACACGTCTTACTACGAGTATTTCCCGGGTGGTCGGCATGATAAGGATGGTGAGCAGATCGGATTGTTGAACTGGGTTGCTCCGATCGATGGGAAGTTGAGTCCGCCTGATGGACCGGGTTGGGGGGCCGAGTGGAACTGGAAGCAGTTCGAGAGGCGGACTGTTGAGGTAATCGAGTGAAGCGCGAAGCGGCGGTCGAGGAATTCGTCCAATCGCTCGCTTACGCCGAACTGCCCGATCAACGAAGCGTCAATGTCTACCGAAACGTCACACGCTGCGCCAACCTTAAGCATTGGCTAAACACGTTCGAAGATACGTCTCAATCAGCGATTTTCGTCGGTGAAGCGTTAGGCAGAGACGGTGGGGCAATCACCGGTATTCCGTTTGTTTCGCCCGACGTGTTGACTTTAGGAAACGATCCTTGGGGCGAGTTCGGAACCAAAGGCGGTTATTTGATGCCGGATGATGGCGATCCAACTCAAAAGGAGCGTACTGCGACTAGGTTTTGGAAGCATGTTCCGGCGTGTTTCGAAGGTTTGCCGAGGCCGTTGACGTGGAATATATTTCCGTTTTGGCCGTTTCAGGTTGTAGAGGATGGCAGACGAATTAATCGAACGCCGGATCGGACGGAGATTGAGTTCGGTAGATTTTGGTTGCTACAGTTGATCGGAATGTTCCCTGATGCTCGCGTTATCGCGGTCGGTAACCGAGCCCAAGAAACGCTTACATCGCTTGGGTTCGAATCGCCTAAGGTACCGCATCCTTCACGAGGAAGGGATTCAAAATTGGTTCTAGGTTTGAAGGAGCTCGCTACAAGGCTGCGTCAGGATCCCACCAACTAGTGATCTGTGTTACCGTGAGAGATAACTTCCCCCGGATTTTCGTATGAAGGGGCACGGACCGCCACCGAGGTGGCGGTCTAGATTTTTGTTAGGGTTTGTCTCGTCAAGTTGCGGACTGCTAACCAAAAGCACGATCCGGCGCTTGACATAGTCCGGATTAACCGAGTAACCTATAAGTTAATCCCCCCCGGATTTTCGATGAAGGGGCACAGGCCGCCACTTCGGTGGCGGCCTCTTTTTTGAGAAACGGCGAAGCAATGACGACCAATGTGTATATCGACGGTTTCAATCTTTACTACAACGCGTTGAAAGGAACAAGATATCGATGGTTGGACATCGATCGTCTAGTCTTTGGACTGATCCCACTAGATCAAGTCAATCGCATTTGCTATTTCACCGCTCCGGTCCAGATTCAAAACGGCGACGGCGGGCCGCGCCAACGCCAGTCGGTTTATTGGGACGCATTGAGAACACTTCCCAAGGTAGAGATAATCGAGGGGACCTTTCGTGATCGGCGTAAGCGAGGCGTGATCGTGGAGCCTCCAGTGAAGGTGCAGCGGATCGTAACGATTTCTACGCCAGAAGAGAAACAGACCGACGTCAACATCGCCACGGAGATGATTTTCGATGCGTTCACGAATGCTTGCGACAAGGCCGTTGTCATCTCCAACGACGCAGATCTTTCGAGGAGTATTCTCAGGGTCCGAACCGAACTGCAAGTTGAAGTCATAGTTGTAAATCCGTCCAAAGCCGAACACTCGCCGCGAGCGTTGTTTGAATCTGCCTCGTCAGTCCGACAGCTCGAGGAACACGAACTGCAAATGAGCCAGTTCCCGGCGACGGTTATGACCTATCAAGGACGCGCGATTAGTAAACCAGCCAGTTGGTGAATTCGCGTCATTCCGCGATCTGGAACTAGTTTGCAACGCGTTCTCGCGGTGCTAACACGGTCTAGAATCCAGGTCGTCATGCCGGATCGACCTGCTCCTATCACCCGCGACCCCAAGCGCTACGAGCGGATCAAGCTAGCCTTTGGGTTAGCCAATCTCGTTGTTTACATCCTCGTGCCTGCGGCTGTTCTGCTCTCGGGTTTTTCGGCCTCAATGCGGGATTGGATCTCTGATTGGACGGCGGGCTTCGTTGTCATCGGTGCGACCGCATACATAGTGATCGGATCGGTTGTGCTTGAGCTGATCACCTTGCCTCTGGGTTACTTTTCTGGTCACGTCGTGGAACAGCGTTACGGCCTCAATCGTCGATCGACGGCGCGTTGGATAAAGGATTGGCTCAAGGGCCTCGGTGTTCAGACCATTCTGTTGGCGGTTTTCGTGGGCTGCATCTACGCGCTACTGGCCGTCGATCCTGACCTCTGGTGGGTGTGGGCTTGGCTCGTGTTCTCCGTGGTCTCGATATTCATGGCTGCGATCGCCCCGGTCGTGCTGATGCCGATCTTTTTCAAGTTCGAACCTTTGCCGGACGGCGAGTTGAAGGATCGTTTGATTCGGCTTTCCGAGACGTTGGGGACGTTCGTGCAGGGAGCCTACATCTGGAAGTTGGGAGATCGTACCGAGAAGGCCAACGCGGCGCTCGCAGGTTGGGGCAAGACACGCCGCATCATCATCTCCGACACGTTGATCGAGAGCCACGACGCCGACGAAATCGAGGTCATCATCGCCCACGAGATGGGACATCACGTCAACGGCGACATCTGGCGAGGCATCGTTGTCCAGATCGCCATCATCTTTGTCTCGATGTGGGTGATCGACCTTGCTTTGGTGGCCTGGTCAGATTCCTTCGGATTGGACGGGACGCTGTCCGATTTCGCCAATCTGCCTCTTCTCGCGCTGGTCAGCACCGCCGTAGGATTGGTCGCGTTGCCTTTGGCGAACGCCTATTCGCGTCGCCGCGAGACTGCCGCGGACGATTTCGCGATCGAGGTCACCGACATGCGTTCCGAATTCATCAGCGCGATGGAGAAACTCGCCACGCGCAACCTATCGAACTCGGAACCACACCCGTTGATCGAAGCCGTGCTGCACAGCCACCCGAGTGTTAGCCGAAGGATCGCAAGAGCGCGCGAAACTTCCTGATGCTGTCGCTGTCACTCGAGCAATTTAATGCTCAAGCTGTAGTCACCCGTGGACAGCAACGACGACACAACAATGAAAAAGTCCTTAGATGCGGCTGCTTGGGCCTTGAGTTGTGAAGAGTCGCTTCCGAGTTCCTCTCCGACTGTGTTTTGAAGGGTCAGCCATGGGTATTGAAGGTCGTCAGAGATGAGGTCTATCTGATACGCCTCGCCCTCAGTTGACGTGAACCGGAAGTAATCACTCTCGCCTTCCAAGCCGATAGTCCCTGACAAGGATTCGCCGATTTCAATCGGACTGGCACTCAAGAAATCGTCGCCATGATCGTTTATGTAGTCGAAACGAGCGACAGTCAGTTCATAATCTCCCACGCCGAGACCCGAAACACGTATGTAGTGTTTGCCCGATCTCGCCGCCTCCCATACAATCCGAGTAGTGCCGGAGCTTTGGATGTCGCCTGCGGCGTCGGATAGTTTGATGCCCGATCTCAGCAAACTTCCAAGCTCGACGTCGATCGAGTAGAGTTGTTCGCGCTCAGCGACGAAACTGAACATGTCGTGGTCGCCTTCGTTATTGCCCACGCTCTCCCAGTAGTACCCAGCGTCAAGGCCGATCACGCCCGATACCGTTTCGCTAACCTCCAACGCAGTCGCGTATTCTTCATCGTCTCCGTGGTCGTCTCGGTAGTCCGATTTCGAAACCGTGAAGGTGTAGTTCCCTCCGTCTGGCGAATATAGATAGACGAAATAGTTGCCAGACTCCCACGCCTGCCATGTGAATCTCTCCTCATCGAACCAATTCAGCCATGTGCCTTGCGAGTCATACAAAGTCATGACCACATCGTTCAAAGTCCCGGACTCGACTTCGACATCGTAAGCCTCGCCCGCAACTCCAACGAACGAGAATGCATCTAGGTCTGAAGAGTTCAAGATGTATCCTTCTACCGGTTGGCCGAGCAGCACCACCGTCGCCTCATTGTCGCGATGATCGTCTACGTAATCTGAGGTGTTCAACGACAACGTGTAGTCACCGATATCATCGCTCCAGACTCGGATGAAATACCTTCCGTCATCGATCGCTTGCCAAGTAGACGCGGACTGTTCCTGCGAGACCGAGTCGCCGTCCGGGTCCACCAAGTCGAAATAAAAAACTCCTTCAACATCCGTTTCGACACTCATCTCATACGCTTGCCCGCTCATCGCGTCAAAGTAGAAAAAGTCGGCATCTAGGTCCGTGCCGAGTGAACCGGCAACGTTTTTGCCCAACGTGATCTCGGTCGCCGACCCTAGGTCGTCGCCGTGGTCATCGCGGTAACTGGATTCGGAAACCGCGATTCTGTAAGAACCTTGGTAGGTGTATCTCGCGCCCGTCACTTCCAAGAAGAATTCACCGGAGGTTGGCGCTTCCCAGACCCGACGATCACTAATCTGCCCGATTTCATTGCGGTCGGTGTCGAGGAACGTCACCGTCAAGTCATCAGGTCCGAGGTCCGGTGCCAAGTAGTCATCGCTAAGTTCCACGTCTATCTGGTAACTCACCCCCATTTCGCTGTCGAACCAGAAGTAGTCGTGTTCGTTGACTTGGCGGATGGTCCCTTCAACCGTCCCACCGACCGGGATCTCAGTCGCAGTTTCGATATCGTTGCCGAAGTCATCGACGTAATCCGAGATCGAAATCTCGAACTCATACGGGAACGACCCTGCACCCTTCACAAACAGATAATGGACACCGCTGTTAGAAGGCTCCCATAATACGGGTCTGGCGGTGCTGAACCCCCAGCCGTCTGGCTCGAAGACTTCGATCGCGAAGTACGGCCGCTGATCGCCCGGAAAGTCGTCTAGCCGCCAATCCCCGTAATCCAGATCCATTTCATACACGAGCCCGGGCACGGCGATGAATTGGAAAACATCCTGGTCCGATTCCGCGCCGAACTTCGCGTCGAGATTCCCCTCGATGAAACTCCCGATCGCGATCTCTGTCGCACCATCTATCTCGTCGCTGTGATCGTCCATCTCCACGATCGAGGGCAGTGCTCCGTAGCACATGCCAAACCCGATGATGGCGGCAACGCCATGACGATAGTCCTCCAGACCGACATCTGTTAGCCCGGCCGATATTAATCGGGGGATATCCATGCGTTCCAACACGCGATCCATGCAGGCAATTTCGTCCCTCACCGAGTGCCTGCCGAACCGTTCGTCAGTTCGGTGGAAGAACTCAAATCGGCTCACGAAATCAAAAGCAGCGGTTCGCTTCAGAAAGTTCACGGCAGACTCCTTGCCCAAGCATTCCCAGATACCCACCTCTGAAGGTTCCGTCTCGCCATCGAAGATCGTTTTTCCAAGAAGAGATTCGTAGGCGTCCGGACCGATTTCGTCCCGGATGCAGTCATGTTCTTCCTCCGACAGCCCGCCTAACCCATCAGCCCAAACCGAAATGTCATCAGCACTAGAACCTGTTCTGTCTCCATCCACGAAATTGATCGGCCTAGCTTCGTAAACCGGAAATGTCAAGTATGGGACGTAGCCAGATTTCTCCTTAAACCAACACTGCACCATACTGTGCGACGTCAAGGTCAAATTCCGTGGAACGTACCACTCGTGGACCACGTGGATGTCGGTCACGGAGGATTCGAGGTAACGCGCAAAATCGACGTATTGGAGCAACGAGCGGTGGCATGCGTCAATCTCGGCCAGCTCGTCATCGGTGCGATCACCATCTGGTGTGAATGTGTAAAAGGCGGACAGGTACAGATCAATCGCATTCTCTTGAGTAAGGCAGCTCCAAATCGCCAACTCATGCCGGTCTGTCACACGCTGACCAGACACAACTTTTCGTTCGAGCATCTCGTCATAGTTGTCATCGTCGAGCGCCGAGTGGATGCATGAGGTCTCCGCTTCATCCAGCGTCTCGAAATACTCGCTCCATAGAGTCTCGTCGTCAACTGTCAGTTCTTCATCCTCGATCATCACCTCGGGGACAGGAGTGGAAGTGACCGTCGGTTCGGCTGTCGGCGACTGTGTCGGCTGCGAAGTGGGAGTCGGTTCAGGTTCGCTCGTGGTCGTCGGAGATGGGGTCTGAGTGGGTTCTGGCGTGTTAGTCGGAGTCGACGTAGGTGCAACGACAGTCGGTGTCGGCGTGCGAGTAGGTGCTGGAGTGACCGTGGCGGTAGGTTCTGGCGTGTTGGTCGGCACGCGCGTTGACGTCGGCGAGGGTTCGGGAGTCTGGGTCGGCGTCGGGGTGCTCGTAGGTGTAGTTTGGGGGGGGGCCGTCGGTTCCGGAGTAGGTTCAACCGTAGGCTCAACCCGGACGATAGGAGTAACCTCCGGCGAAGGCTCGACTGGTGTAGGCTCAGCTGTTTCACAAGCCCAAACCGAAATCGCTAAAGCCAAACCAACCGCGATCACGAACAATCGCATCAGTTGGGTCACGGACAGAAGTTTCATGGGCGCAAAAACGGACCAAGCGGATACGTCACGACTATAAAGCCAAGACGTTTAGCGATTCGGCGCTGGACAACTATACGCCCAAATCAGGCGCGGAGTCTCACCCGACGATGTTCGCCATCGCCTCGCCGATATATGCCGGAGACTCAACGACCATCGCTCCCGCAGCCTCAAGCGCCTTGTTCTTCTCCGACGCGAGCCCCGCACGGCCGGTGATGATTGCCCCTGCATGACCCATCCGCTTACCCGGAGGCGCAGTCTGACCCGCCACCGTCGCAACCACGGGCTTCGTCACGTTCTCCTTGATGAACTGCGCCGCTACCTGCTCACGACTCCCGCCGATCTCACCAATCATCACGATCGTCTCGGTCTCGTCATCATCCTCGAACTTCTCCAGCACGTCGATGAAGTTCGTCCCTGGGATCGGATCGCCGCCGATCCCCACACACGTCGACTGCCCCAACCCAACCGCGTTAAGCTGTGCCGCTGCCTCATACGTCAACGTCCCCGATCTTGAGACGACACCCACATTTCCCGGATTCACTGCCGCACCCGGAATAATCCCCAACTTGATCCGCTCACCTGGATGTATTAACCCCGGACAGTTCGGACCTAGCAACCTCGAGCTGGTCCGATCTAGATACGCCTTCGCCTTCATCATGTCCTGCACCGGGACACCCTCGGTTATGCACACGATCAGCGACAATCCCGCATCCGCCTGCTCCAAGATCGCATCCACCGCGAACGGCGCCGGCACGAACACCAGTCCTGTGTTCGCACCCGTCTCTTCTACCGCCTCCCGTGCTGTCTCGAAATACGGTATCTCATCCAGAAACTTCATCCCCCCTCGGTTCGGATGCACCGCCGCAACCATATTCGTCCCATACTCCACGATCCGCTCCGCCTGAAACGAACCGTCACGCCCTAATCCCTGCACCAGTAGGCGACAAGGATCTTCAACCAGAACCGCCATCAGTTCGCCTCTCCCATACTCATGCTTGCCAGCTTGTCACGCAAGACGATCGCTGCGCTTGCCATATCTGGCGCGGGTGTGATGTCCATCCCCGACTCCTCGAACAGCTGCAACCCTTCCTCCGCATTCGTCCCCCGCATCGCAGCAACTACCGGCTTAGTCGATCCCACTTCCCGCGCCGCGTTTATCACCCCGGTAGCTACGACATCCGACCGCGCAATCCCTGCGAACAGGTTCACCAAGATGATCTCGACATCTGGGTCAGACACGATGATCTTGAAGGCGTGCTCGATCCGATCCAGATCTGCCGAACCACCGATGTCGAGGAAGTTTGCAGGCTCGGCACCCGCCCACTTCGTGATATCCATCGTCGCCATCGCCAGACCCGCACCATTCACCATGCAGCCGACGCGACCTCCCTCCAGCTTCACGTAAGCTAGATCGAATTCCGCCGCTTCCCGTTCCAACGGGTCCATCTGCTCCGGATCATGCAGTTCCCGCAACTCACGATGCCTGAACATCGCGTCGTCGTCGATCCCCACCTTCGCGTCTAGGGCCACGATCTCGCCACCCTCGGTCTCGATCAGTGGGTTGATCTCGACTAGCGAGCAGTCCTTGTCCGTAAATAGTCGATATGCGTTTCCGATCAACGCACTCGCCTGCCTAATCAACGCCGACGGAAATCCCAAAGCCAGAGCTGCATCCCGTGCCCGATAAGGTAACAGCCCGATCAAGGGGTCGCCGACTATCCGAACGATCTTCTCAGGATGCTCCTCCGCGACTTGCTCGATCTCGACTCCACCCTCTCGCGTCGCGATTATCGTCGGTGCGCCTTCGTCGCCATCCATCACGATCGACAGGTAATACTCGTGCTTGATATCCGCCGCCGGAGTGACCATCACCTTGCTCACGGGCACCCCACTCGGTCCCGTCTGATGCGTCACCATCCGCGTCCCCAACATCCCCGCCGCAGCCGCAACCGCATCGTCCGCAGTCGCCGCAAACTTCACACCACCAGCTTTACCTCTCCCACCAGCATGGACCTGTGCCTTCACGATCACTGGACATCCTAACTCCTCAGCCGCTTCCCGTGCCTCGTCCGCCGATTCCACGATCCGCCAAGGCAAAACCGGTATCCTGTATTCCTTGAACAGCCCCTTGGCCTGGTATTCGTGTAAGTTCATGCGGAGCGGCGCAGTTTCAGATCGCGACGACTCATCGATTCTAGATGATGGTTGTTTCGCGTCCCCTTTCCCCTTTGACCCTTCTTCGTCAACGAGGAAAGGCCGAGTGTTTTGGGTTTCCCCCATTTAGGAAACCATTGCAAAACTGCACTGGCAAAGGCGTCTGGGGCGGTGTGGATGTCCCCTTTCGAGGCGAAAGGGGACGCGAGCAGCGGAGCGAGCTCGCAGGGGCATGCGAGGGTGGACGTGGGGTCAGATGGACTCAACCAGTTGATCGAGTTTTGCAACAGTCTCATTTATGGGGTAAATGGCGTAGCCAAAGGGGGTACGCCCTAAGTAAGCAGACCCGTCTCTCGCAACACTGCCTCAATCTCCTCCTTGGCCTCATCCGAAACCGGCGGCAACGGCCTACGCGCATCCCCGTACTCCCACCCCAACATCGAAAGCGCGATCTTCGGCGACCCGATCGACTGCATCACAACCGGATTCAACTTCGACGCTACCCGCTGCAACTCAACCGCCTTGGCGTAATCCCCGTGGAAACCCGCACTCACGATATCCATGCACAGCGTCGGCGCAATATTCCCCAGCAACATGCACGCCCCATCGCATCCGATCATCGTCCCGAACGCCAGCAAAGCACCGCTGCAGTTCCACTTCCTAACCCCATCCGGAATCCGCGGCAACACCTGCTGCTCAAACAGAATCGAATGATCAGTGATGTATCCGAACACATTGTCCATCCCACAAAGCTCTGCAATCACCGCGGGCGGAGCAGCAGGAGCGCTTCCCCATGCGAACGTCTGATGGATCACTACCACCGGCACCGGACACCTAGAAGTCACCTCTCCGTAATACCTCACCAAGTCCGCAGGTGCCATCCCACGGGGTATCCGCATCCGAATGAAGTCCGCACCCGCGTTCGCATAGTTCTCCGACAACCGCAACGTCTCCCGAGCCGATCTCTCATCAACGCCTGCAATCACAAACTTCTGGCCCTCATGCGACGAAGTCACGACCTTCACAGTCTCCAACCTCTCGGTTTCGCTCAGCATCGTCTCTTCGCCGTTAGCCGTCACCACCACGAATCCCGACAACGGTGTTTGTAACCATCTCCCGACATTCCGCTCCAAAGCGCCGTAGTCGACCGACTGCTCATCGTCATCCTTGTACGGCGTAGGCGTCGGAGCCACGACTATCGGCTTATCGGAAGATGGTATCGTTGACATTACGGGTTTGCCCTTTGCGCTAGCTCTGTGAGATGCAAGCGAGTCTAACCTTGTTCTCCAAACGCCTCTTCACATCTCCTGCCTATCTGCTACCGACCGCGCTGGTCATCATCTCAGTCGCCCTAGTAGCTTGCGGATCGGGCGACGAACCCGAGCAACTCGGTCAGGTCAAAACCTCGAATATAACCACTGACGATTCCGTGAACGAACCCGCCCCGACAACAGTGCCTGCTCAGCAACCCACTTCTCCCCCGGCAGCGACCATCGCACCACCTGCCACCGCCACATCGCAACCGACCGAAGCACCAACCGCCACCATCGCAGCCACAGAGACCCCTGCGCCTCCCTACTGGACCCAGATCGGCGTCCGCGACGCTATCGAGAAATACCCACCCCTCAACAACCGCACCGACTACGGCCTACGCAACACCCAAGAGTGGCTAAACGGCGGGCCGACCACCATGAAGGAGCTCCGAGAAGCCGGCAAGATCGTCATGATCGACTTCTGGACCTACACTTGATACAACTGCAAGAACACTTGGCCGGCCCTGCGGGCATGGCATGAGAGCTACAAAGACCACGGGCTCACCATCCTCGGAGTTCACACCCCCGAGTTCGATTTCGAAAAAGACATCGACAAGGTCCGCAACGCCGCCGAAGAAGCCGACCTCGGCTGGCTCATAGTCCAAGACAACGACTTCTCCACCTGGCGCTTCTTCAACAACCGCTACTGGCCCGCCAAATACATCTTCGACCTCGGTGGCAACCTCCGCTTCCAACACTTCGGAGAAGGCAAATACGCCGAAACCGAACAGGTCATCCGCCTCCTCCTAACCGAAGCCGGCTACGACATCAGTGGCATAGAGCCGACTTATCCGCTCAACTGACCCCGTTCAAGTCCTCAACATGAAATCTCGGAGGTCCGGTATCACCCGACCCGGTGCCTCTTCGGCGAGGAAGTGACCGCAATCATCGAATTCGCGCACCTCGGCATTCTCCAACGAAGACTTCCATGTTTCGAGTTCTTTTTCTCGGAACGCGATATCTTTCAAGCCCCACAACACCAACGCCGGTTTCTCAACGAAAGCCGACCGATCATCCCATATCTCTGTCAACCAATCGGTCGCTTTTATGATGTGGCCCGGGAATGCAGCACACGCCGATCGAGCATTCCAGTTCGGCTGCGCGTTCCGGTAGTGTTCCATCACTTCAGGGGTCAGAATTGATGGATCACCCACCGCTTTCGGAACCACCTTGTTCACAAAGCAGTTGAAGCGTTTGATCAATAACTGGCCGACCCAGCTCCGCATCATGAAACTGAACCGTCGGAAATGCATGTCGTCGTTTACCGGCCAGCTCCAAGTGTTCGCGACCACGATCCGCTTGACCCGATCAGGATGACGGCGCGCGAAATCTAACCCGATCGGCCCACCCCAATCCGACATGAACAAAGTCACATCCCGAAGATCCAATTCACTCAACAGAGCATCAAACGACTTCGCATGGGCCGCAGGATGATGATCCGCATACGATTGGCTACGACCTGACAAACCAAACCCGATGTGATCCGCTGCGACACATCTGAAGTCCGAACGCAGTCCGCGGATCAGATGCCGAAACTCGAATGACCACGACGGGTTTCCGTGTAGGAATACGATCGTCTCGCCGTTCCCCTCGTCAACGTAATGCATCTGGTGCCCAGACGGGGTCGTGAAATAGTTGCTCTGAAACGGAAACATCGTCTCAGATACCCAATCGGGACGTGCTGCTGTTGCTGATTGATGCATTGCTTTCTCCCGTTCGTCTAGGACGTGAGGGATCTCGCATCTCGCGCTTCCCCCTTCGCGCCGTGAGGCATGACCTTCAAATGTTAATTGTCAAGCCCGCGGCTTAACCGCGTCTACACTCTCAATACATGACAACCGTCTACTCCAACGAACGCACCCGATCCATCCCCCAAAACCCCCTTCCCGACTCGCTAAAATCCAACCAGCGAGTGTCCATGGACGGGCTCACCCTAATGTCGCAACTCCCCGACGCCTCCATCGCCGCCGCATTCTTCGACCCCCAGTACCGCGGCGTCTTGGACAAACTCAGCTACGGCAACGAAGGCGTCCTCCGCGGCAAGCAACGCTCATCCCTCCCCCAGATGTCGTCCGACATCATCGCCGAATTCATCCGAGCCATCCACCGCGTCCTCGGCCCCAGCGGACACCTCTTCCTCTGGATCGACAAATTCCACCTCTGCGAAGGCATCTCCGACTGGACCCAAGACACCACCCTCGAAATCGTAGACCTCATCACCTGGAACAAGTCCCGCATCGGCATGGGCTACCGCACCCGCCGCACCGCCGAACACCTAATCGTCCTCCAAAAGGCCCCCAAACGAGCCAAAGGCATCTGGACCCGCCACGACATCCCCGACGTCTGGCAAGAAAAAGCCCCATCACTAAAGGGCGTCCACCCCAAACCAGTAGCCCTCCAACAAGCCCTGATCGAAGCCACAACCGCCCCCGACGACCCCGTCCTAGACCCCGCAGCAGGCAGCTTCAGCGTCCTAAAAGCCTGTCACCTGGCGGGCAGGACGTTCGTGGGATGCGATGTGAACGGGTGAGGGCCTCCGCTAAATCGAAGCTCATTCCGCACCAAAAGCCAGTCTGTGGACTGTGAGGGCGTGGTCAAATCGCATCACTCTTATTTTTCTAGCATTAACACAACATACGTCTTAATGGCGTACAATGTGACTATCCCTTTAGGGCCAAGTCGCACAGTCGGATTGCTTCGGTGCAACCCGCATGCCCATCTTGATCCGATGACAACGATGATGTGATAAAAGTGAGTGAAAATGCAAACCTTGTGGTCAACAGACGCGTCTATCGAGACATCTCCCCACGATGTTTCCGAGCTTGGGTTCAATCGAATCTTGCAGGGCGATGCAAGGACTCTCTTGGCTGAGTTGCCAGAACAGTGCGTGGATCTGAGTTTTTGGTCACCACCGTATTTTGTTGGCAAGTCTTACGAACGCGATTGGACCTTTGAAGACTGGTCTGGATTGATCAAAAACGTCGTTGACCACCATGCCCGATTACTCAAACCGGGCGGCTTCATGGTCGTCAACATTGGGGATATCCTATGTTTTCCAGACGAGGATATGCCTCGAATCCAGGCCGACAATATTCGTGGCAAAAGGGTGAAGATCAACAGGGAGATGGTGATCGAGGCTAAACTGCGTCATCCTAACGCGACTCGGTACCAATTGGCTGACATGTTGGGTTGTAGTGAGCAGACGATTCAACGTCGCCTCGAAGGGAATAACGTTCGAGGAGGAAAACATGCCAGGGGTACGAAGGTACTGTTGACAGGTTGCATGGTCACAGAATGGGCAGAAGATGCGGGGCTATATCTATATGACCAACGTATATGGCATAAAGATCCCTGTTGGGTAAACAGCAGATGGCACTCTAACTCATATCGTGCAGTCGATGAATTTGAGCACGTCTACGTTTTCTGGGCACCCGGCATCACGGAGTACGACAGGAACCGTTTGACGCCCGACGAATGGGCAGAATGGGGGTCACGCGGTGTTTGGGCTATTCGCTCTGTAACCAAAAACGATCGACATGAAGCTGAATTCCCCGAAGAACTCGCCCGAAGAGTGATCCGCCTTTTCTCGCCTAGCGATGGATTAATCCTTGATCCCTTTGTGGGCTCAGGCACCACAACAGCGGTAGCCAAGCGATTGGGCCGTCGATGGGTCGGGATCGACATTGATCCTCACAATGTCGAAATCGCAAGGAGCAGGACGCGTGTCGCCTGAGGAAATGGAGCATTTAGAAGAAACCGCTATGTCAATGGTGGTCCAAGCAATCACCGACTACAAAGATCAAGCAATAACGATTTTCAACGAGGAAACGGATCTACCTCAAGATATCGCTGAAGACATCACCCGCGAAGCGTTGGAATCCATGGGACTATCAGGTTTCAACGAGCGACTATATGGGAAAGTCGATGTCAAAAAAGCTGTCTACCTATTTCTGCCCAAAGCGCATCCCGTCGCTCTAATGGTTGGCTCCAAGGCAGAGAAATTCAACGGTAACCGAACCGCAACCATCCAGATGTCACAGACTTCGATGCGAGTCAGAATGCGACGCGCCGGTCAAGTCGTTGACGAACCCGGCAAACTCGACAAAACCATTGTTCGCGGAAATCGTGAACTGCATGTGACTACGATTGTGGTCAAGTATGCGTATCAAGAATCCGCGGGGTCCCAAAATCTGAGGCGGATTATCGTCGCATGTATCCCCAACGGTCAGTTGCAAGATCGGTATAATCCCACCGCAACAGACGGCATTTGGTTAGCTGGGAGAAATGCACCGACTCTAGGTGAAGATTTTCGAGTAAGACTCAGTTACGAAAAACTCCGTAGCAAAGCGGATTGGCGAGTTAAAGACATCTTTTGACGGATTGGCAAGACTGCTGTGACAGGTTCAAGTACATACGACTTGCCCCTAACCTATCGGAACGTTTTTTGGTCCTCATTGAGCACTGGAGTTGATATTGTTTGTTCGGAAGCAACCTAGTTACTCGCCGTGTATCCTTAACCCCGTCATCGAACGTAACGAGATCTGTTCTTCCCCATGTCCCACCACTCCCTCCACGACTCCCTCTTCGACCTCTCAAACAAAACCGCCTTCGTAACCGGAGGCAACGGCGGCATCGGACTCGGCATCGCCCAGGGCTTCATCGAGCACGGGGCCTCCGTAGCCATCGCTGCCCGCAACGCCGACAAGCTCACCACCGCCGTCGAAACCCTCACCCAAGCCGCCGACGGCGACTCCTCCCGCGTCCTGGCCCTCTCCTGCGACGTCACCGACCGCGCATCCATCCAAACCGCACTAGATGAAACAATGTCCACCTTCGGAGGATGGGACATCATCGTCAACAACGCCGGAACTAACCGGCGCGCCGACGAGCCCCAGTTGCTCTCCGACGAGGACTGGCGATTCGTCATCGACACAAACCTCACCTCCATTCACAACGTCTCCTCCCTCACCTTCGACCACATGCGCGACAAGGGCGCCGGAAAATACATCAACATCGGCTCCATGATGTCGATCTTCGGCACCGCATACGCCTCCGCATACGCCGCGTCAAAAGGCGGCGTCGTCCAGTACACCAAGTCCTGCGCCGTCGCATGGGCCAAACACAACGTCCAAGCCAACGCCATCCTTCCCGGTTGGATCGTCACGGAGATGACCAACCAGTTCAAAGAGCTCTTCCCCGAACGCTACAAACTCGTCCAAGAACGCACCCCCACAGACCGCTGGGGCATCCCAGCCGACCTCGCCGGCACAGCAGTCTTCCTAGCCTCCTCAGCGTCCGACTTCGTAACCGGCACCTTCATCCCAGTAGACGGCGGCTACTCAGTCTGGTAACCCACCACCCCCCTTCGCCACCCAAAAGTCCCGGCAACTCATAAGCCCCGTTCTCGAACGGCCCAGAGAACTGCGAAAGAAGTGACCTTCGCAACGGGACGGACTCTTCACGAAAACCACCACCCCTCGCAACCCCGATCTTCCCAACCAGAGCCCTCGCCCGCCACGAACAAATCCCCTCTCCCGCTGGGCGGGAGAGGGCTAGGGTGAGGGCGCGGGGCAGGGAGGTGCAAGACAGACTCGACCAATCGACCGGGATTCGCAACGATTTCCTCGGGCGAGGGTGCCAGGATGAAGGCGAGCGGACGGGAAAGGCGAATGTCCCCTTTCGCCTCGAAAGGGGACGCGGCGAGCGAAGCGAGCCCGCAGGGGCATGCGGACGGGGAAGCGGGGCCAGATGGACTCGCCCAACAGACAGGTTTTGCAGCGGTCCTCGCCGGCCATCAAGGGAAAGGAGCGAGAGGATGGGACCTCCACCACCCAATCAACAAGGGAAACCCAACTCGTAGGGGCCGTTCGAGAACGGCCCGGGAGGAGGTGCTGCGAAGAAAGCAAAGCGAACACGCAAGGGCATGCACCACCAAAAACTCCTTCAACAACAAACATCCCACAAAACAACTTGACAACACACAACACCCGTTATATAAACAACAAATGAACAAGTTCCGTGGGTTTAGCGATCCACATACAGCGTTGCGCAGACGTGTGCAGACCCCCGACCCAAACGGCCACAGGGAGAAACGTGAGGACATGAAGGCAAAGACAGACACAACAAAAGGCGCAAGCTCGGAAGAGCGCGCCGTGTCGCGGCGTCTACGTGTCAGCTGGTGGCGTCCCTCGGCGGATCGGATGTCCGCCGCAAGGCCAGTAGGGTCCGTGCCGAAGCGTGGGAGGCCCAGTTCCCGGAGCGCGACGCATCAGTCCTGCGTCGCCAATCGAGCCAGCGAGCGTTCGTCCACTCGGACGGACGCTCCGCCAAGGGCCGGGAGACCGCACGTGGAGCCGACAGACGTCTACTCCTGTCCACCACAGGAGGGAGGCTACAGCGCGAGAGGAGCCCGTAAGGGCGAATCGAAGGAAGGCGGCGAACTCCGAACGGCGATCCCAAGCGCCGCGCCCCCGACCAAGCACGCGGTCTGGCGACGCGTGCCGCGACTGGCAAAGGAAGCTAGCGGGTTTGCAACCCGTCATGCGCAGCGACTGACCCCTCTCCGGGGTCGACCTCGACCTGTTAAGGAAGAGGCGATGGAGAGGGAAGGAGCCGACGTCCAGGTACAAGGACCGAGGCTCAGGAGAGGGCCAGTTCCTACGGGCCCCAAGACCCGACCTCCCGACTGAGCGACATGGTCAAATAACCAGGCAGAGTCAAACCTGCCCTTGTGAACCAAGGGCAGGGGGAGGGAAAAGCCACAACCCAGTGGCCATACAAACGCGGCCGAACCAAAACCAACCCTCCAAACAACCACGACCACCATCATTAAAATCATTCCTCATCATCCGCATCAAAGTTCTCCAACGGAGCCCCATGAAAATCACAAACATCCGCCTACGCCACCTAACCGGACACATGGAAGTCGACGGCCCATTCTTCGAAGACCGCCTGCTCCAGCCCACAGACATCTACGAAGAGTTCCGCGACAACCGCCGCCAGATCGGCAACCGCGGTTCACAAGTTGACGACAAAATCTTCAGAGTCGAGCAAACATTCGTTCAGATCGACACCGACGAAGGCGTCAGCGGTATATCTTCTGCCGGGTTCGGCGGCACGAACTGGCACGTCTGGCAGCTCAAAGACCTCCTCATCGGCCGCGATCCGCTTGCGACCGAGTTCCTCTGGGACATCATGCACCGCACATCGGTCCACGGACGCCAAGGCGAACCCATGATGGCGATCTCCGCCCTCGACATCGCCCTCTGGGACCTCAAGGGCAAATGGCTCGGGCAACCGGTCTACATGCTCATCGGCGGCCCCTGCCGCAAGTCGATGCCCGCATACGCATCCATGCTCGGACACAACGTCACCGACATGGGGCTCGTTCGCGAACGAGCCACGATGGCCAAAGAGCGCGGCTTCACCGCCCAGAAGTGGTTCTTCCGACATGGCCCCATGTCAGGACACGACGGCCTCATGAAAAACGTCGAGATGGTCAAAACCCTACGCGAAACCGTAGGCCCCGAGATCGACATCATGCTCGACTGCTGGCAGTCGATGGACGTCAACTACGTCGTCAAACTCGCCTCCTACATCGAGGAGTACCAGCCACGATGGATTGAAGAAGTCGCCATGCCCGACCGCATCGACTCCTATCGCAAGATACGCGAGAAGATCAACATCCCTGTCTCTGGCGCCGAACACGAATACACTCGTTGGGGCTTTAAGCGCTTCCTCGACGCAGAAGCACTCGACATCATCCAGCCTGATCTCAACTGGGCGGGCGGCCTGTCTGAAACGCTCAAGATCTCAGCGATGGCAACCGCATACGACATCATCACCATCGCCCACCAAGGCGTCACACCCGTCGGAATGGCGTGGTCCGCGTCGCAGTCGCCGATTCACACCCCATACGTCGAAATGCTCCTGAAACACGCCGCACTCGCCTACCACTTCGACAAAAACAACGGACCGATCCTCAACAACGGCAACCTCACCGTCTCCGACGAACCCGGCTTCGGCTACGAAATCGACCAGTCCAAAGTAGAAGAGGAACGCGAGATTGTGTTTTAAAACCCGCGTATTTTCTCGGGTTGGCTGAGTAATGTTATGGACGAGCGGAGTTAAGGACAGCGGAGCGGCCATGAATAGTTTCAAAGGGCTTATTTTGGGTGCGCTATTGTGGAAGATCTACAAAGCATTCGAACGCGGCGAGTTTCGCTTCGTCTTCAGAATCGTATCCGGACTTACGCCACGAACCCGTTCCCTCTCTTTCTCGAATCAGGTACCCCCAACGTTGGTACCTCCTAGACACGACAATGTTGTAACCGTTACGGTTCATGAAGGAATTACCCTTCGTAGACGTCTTCCATTTGGCATTCATCCATCTCGTTCTACGGTCGAATTTGGACTTGGCTCGTCTTTCCCGTTCTCGAGGTGTTGTGTAATCCTCTTCCATTCTTTCAGCGCACACCCTCCCTACACCGAGCACCTCATCGTAATTCGGGTGTTCCATGTAGTGAACGTACCGGATCGGTCGAGTTTCACACATCTCGCATATCCCGGAGAGGTCCTCAAGATCTTCGAAGTCGCGAAATTGCCATCCCTTGCGCGGGACGCCTGGTTGCGACCACTTACCATGATCCATCGCCAGACTCCTCTTTTTTCTTCTCTTCGTGTGCCTTCATCCTTCAACATTGTTTACCAGCTAGGTTCCGATTTCGCGGTCGCGCCCGCACAAACCTGCATCCACCCAACCCCCCGATACCCAAAATCAAACTCCTCAGGATGCAGAATCTCCGCCAGAATCTCCAGCGTCTCAACCAACCTCGGCCCGGGCCGATTGAAGTACTGGTTCCCATCCGCCACAAACACCCGACCGTTCCGCACCGCTGACAGCGAGTCCCAACCTGGCTTTGCCTCTAGGATCGGCAGATCAACCCGGGCCCGCTCAATATCGAAACCACAAGGTACGATCACGATCACATTCGGGTCCGCGTTCCGCAGCTCCTCATACCGCAACCAAGGCGAATGCAAGCCTGCCTTGCCGAACAGCGGCTGACCGCCGGCCATCTCCATCAATGTCGGCATCCAGTTGCCCCCAGCCATCAACGGGTCTACCCACTCGATCAACGCGACCGTGGGGATGTTGCTCAATCCTCGCGTCCTTTCGACGATCCCGTTCATCCGAAGTTTCAGATCGGCGACTAACTCTTCGCCACGCTCTCGCGCTCCGAACGAGGTTGCCACACGCATGATGTCGGCCCATACATCCTCAAGCGCGTTGGGTTGCAAAGAAACGATTGCGGGTTGGAGCCCGGCCAGTTTCCCCACTGCATCCTCAACATCGCGCAGGCTCACAGCGCAGACCTCGCACTGAGTCTGGGTGACTATGTGCGTCGGGTTCAATTCGCGAAGGACATCTAATCTGACGTCATATACCCCAAGCGCATCCACAGCGTCGGCTCGGCGGAGAACGTTCTTGACCTGGGTGTCGATCTCCAAGCTCGATGCGCCGATCTCGATCTTCGGGACGGTGACAGCGGGCAACGCTTCGACGCCATTGGGGAAGTCGCATTCATGGGATCTGCCCACCAACTGATCGCGGAAACCGAGAGCGCAGATTATCTCAGTCGCGCTCGCTATCAGGGAGAGGATTCGGAGTTCGCTATTCTCTGGCATGTGTCGATTTTAGGTTGTGCCAAACGGCTACAACGGAGCACCGCAATATACTTTCAACAAGACGATCATCGATCCCGTTTCGTAGCACCTGCTCATGACCTTCTCACCCCCGACACAACGCGATGTCCCCGACGCACTCGGGCGTTTTGGTCGATACGGCGGCCAGTTCGTACCCGAAACGTTGATGGCCGCGCTTGGAGAACTCGAGGATGCGTATGGTGCCGCTCGCGAAGATGCCACGTTTTGGGAAGAGCTTTCCAACCTCCTCACCGACTACGTGGGCCGTCCAACCCCCCTCTACCACGCCTCCAACCTTAGCCGGCAATTGGGCGGAGCCCAGATATGGATCAAGCGCGAGGATCTCGCTCATACCGGCGCACACAAGATCAATAACGCCATGGGCCAGATCCTTCTGGCAAAGCGTCTCGGGAAGAACCGCATCATCGCCGAGACCGGAGCCGGACAACACGGCGTCGCCACCGCCACGGCCTGCGCCATGATGGGTCTCGAATGTATCGTCTACATGGGCGAAGAGGACATCCATCGACAAGCCCCAAACGTCTATCGCATGAAGTTGCTCGGAGCGTCGGTTGAGCCGGTGTTGTCCGGTAGCCGCACGCTCAAAGACGCGATCAACGAGGCGATCCGCGATTGGGTCACCAACGTCCAGACGACGCACTACCTCATCGGCAGCGCTGTTGGTCCGCACCCGTATCCGATGCTCGTCCGGGACTTTCAGAACGTAATCGGCAAGGAAGCCCGCAACCAGTGCATGGAGCAGATAGGACGACTCCCCGACTATGCCATTGCATGTGTCGGAGGTGGGTCGAATGCTATTGGGCTATTCAGCGGATTTGTCGACGATGAATCTGTCGGCCTAATCGGCGTTGAGGCTGGGGGCGATGGTGTCGACACGGATCGGCACTCCGCCACAATCACCAAAGGCCGTCCAGGCGTTCTCCACGGCGCAATGTCATACCTCCTCCAAGACGAGTGGGGCCAAGTGACCGAAGCCCACTCCGTCTCCGCAGGTCTGGACTACCCCGGCGTCGGGCCTGAACACTCTTACTTCCATGACATCGAACGAGCCAAGTATGTGGCGATCGACGATGCTGGTGCACTGGACGGGTTTGACCTGCTCTGCCTGACTGAAGGGATCATCCCGGCTCTGGAACCTGCTCACGCACTCGCCTACATCAAGGACTGGGCGCCGAGTCTTGATCCTTCGACCGTTATTCTTTTACTGCTCAGCGGTCGTGGTGATAAAGACCTAGAAACTGTGGCGACTCGGCGTGGAATCGAGATCTGAGCCCTTAATAATCTAAGCGTTTAAAGGCACGATCTCTATTTCACCGTCCGCAGTGGCTTCAAAACAGACCTTCAACCCTTGCATTAAGTGCATACCGACCGTCGGAATATCGCCTGTCGCCAACACTGCGCAACGATAACGTCGTCCGGCAAAATACACCATACCTTCATAAAGGTCCACTCCAACTTCGCTCGCGTCTCCCAAAGTCACCGAATGTTCACCTGACCACTCCATCTTCAATTGTTCAACAACCCTCAACGGCACAGAAACGGCTCCCGTGAAACCAGAGTCCAGCAGTGCTTCGACCTCCATTCGAACCTCCACCGCGCCACTTTCGATCTCGATTGGCACCAAAGGCATCAAACCTTCTTCGACGAGACGAACGGAACCGATTTTCATCCAAATGACCGCTTCTAGCGATTCCACAACCGCGCGTAAATCTTCGGATGCTGAATCACCACCGGGTACGATTTTGGATCCCGATCCCGCATGTGAAGCGACACATCGATGGAGTCTCCGAGTAACCACTCGCCAGTGTGTGCGTCTATCGCAACAAACCGCCCATTTGCTTCTTCAGGCAGCTTGTGTTTGATGTCCGAGTGGTAATACTCGACGGCCTTTGCGGCCTTTGGACTTAACCCGTTACGCTTCTCAACCATCTCGTCTATCCGTCTCAAGAGCTTGCCAATACTCACATTTTAACGTCGGCACTAGCTATGATGATCGCGATACGCCCAGATCAAACCTTCACTACATAGGTGCTGGCGATCTTGTCGTGCCAACCTTGGCGTTTGCCGTCGAACAGAATCCAGATGTATCCCAACAGTATGATCAGCGAGGAGATGAATTTGCCGATGACCTCGCGAATCAGCGCTGTGCCGAATCCTACTTGGTTACCGTCTACCTTGACGATCTTGATATTGAGCGCGATCTTGCCGGGCGATTGACCACGGGTGGCCACCATCACAATCACCACGATCCAGTAACCGATCGACGCAATGAAGCTGACGATACTGCCGGCGTCGCCCATCGAACTGCCTATCAAAGTACCCACAACGCCAACCAACACTGAGATCGCAAAGTCCACGAGAAACGCCGCAAAACGCTGGCCCAGCGACGCGATCTCCATAGCCGACACCCCTTCCGGAGCTTCTTCCGTCATAACGTTGTATTCCATCTTCGTCTCCTCAAACCCTTTGTTAGCCTGACCTCACCGTACCATGACCGATTCCGCTCTGTCTACTGCTTCTTCCGCGGCGCAGCCGTCAGCAACGTCAAGAGCGCCGCCCCACTCATCAACCCGACTCCTACCCACCAAGCTGGATCATACGACCCCGTCCAATCCCGAACGTATCCTGCCGCCGGCGCGCCGATACCGCCGACTACCAAGTTGATCGGGTTTACTAGGCCACGAATGCCGCCGACGTGTTGGCGTCCGAAGTAGTCGGCCCAGATGAAGTTGTTCAGGAACATCATCCCACCTATACCCATCCCGAAAATCCACATCGATATGAACATCACCGGAAGGTTGACCGCATAGATCGTCAAGACACTAGCCCCCGCCAAAAACGAAAACCCAGCAGCGCCCAGGAACCGCGCCGGAATCCAACGCACCAGCATCCCGAACAAAAACGTCGACCCTCCAGCAGCAACCGCATCGAACGCCGTAGCAAACGAGATCAACGTTGGATCCATCCCCCGGTCCATGAAGGCCGCGATCCGGTGCAGTGCTACCGTACCCGTCGCCAGCTGCACCATCGAAAAAGCGATCACCAAACGCCACATCGTCGTAGTCCGGATCGCTTCCTTGACGGACCACGAAACCTCGTCCGCTGTTTGCCGAAGTGACGAGGACGATCCCTCGGAGACTTCAGCCGGCCCGCCATCCGGCTCCATCCCCAAATCCTCGGGTTGTCGGCGGATGAAGATCGCTCCCAAAGGAATGATTACCACCAGCCCGATGATCGCCAGAACGATCCAAGCACCCCGCCATCCGATCTCATTGATCAGCACCTGCGTCAACGGGATGAACAACAACGCACCGACCGGAATCCCCAGCCCAACAAACGCCACCGCCTTCCCCCGGTTTCGCACGAACCATTTCAGTACCGGTACCGTCGTGACCAGCGCACCCGGACCACTCATTCCGACCAACCCCATCACGATAAACAGCACTACCAGATGCCAAGCTGAAGTCACATACGCCAGTCCAATCAACGCGCAGCCCGTCGCCAGCGCCGCTACCGGCAACATCACCCGCGAACCATACCTGTCCAACAACCACCCAATGAGCGGACTCGTCGCAGAACTCGCACCTTGCCTAGCCGTCTGCGCCCAACCAAACGCCGCGCGACCAATGCCCAACTCGTCTCCCATGGGCTTGATGAAGAGTCCGAAGTTGAACGATCCCATCCCCATGCTGACCGCCCCGGTTGCCGCCATCACGCTTACGATCACCCATCCGTAGAAGAACTTGGGCCGCCCATCGCCTGCTCTGTTCAGCAACTGCATCATGCCAAACTACCACAGATAGATTTCCCCTCTCCCGTTCGACGGGAGAGGGGTAGGGCGAGGACGCAACGTGCTAACCTAACATTCGCCACAGACACTAGCGCACACTACACTACCGACAATCCAACCTGAGAGATCACAGAAATCATGGCGAAGAGAACTAAGATCGCAAAAGTCGAATCGATGCTCATCGGCGGCTCTGACGGTTCACCCGGCGGACACCATATAGTCCGTATCTGGACCGAAGATGGAACCTACGGCGTCGGACAGTCCTCATGCTGGGCATACATGGAAGCCACGGATGTGATTGCGAAGAAGTGTGGGGATTATTTGGTTGGGAAAGACCCTTCGCGGATCGAGCATCACTGGCAGTACATGTATCGGATGGGTCCGTTCCGCGGCTCGGCGCTTTCGGGAGCCATCAGCGCCATCGATATTGCGCTATGGGACATCAAGGGAAAGCGTCTTGACGCTCCGGTATGGGACCTCCTCGGCGGCAACACCAGGGACAAGATTCGGTTGCATCTGCTGATGGGGCCGAGGCAAACGACCGAACTGCCGTTTCCTCATGACCGGGGGAAGGAGGTGCATGGGCTTTATGTGGCGGCGAAGGAGTCGGCGGAGGAAGGATGGACGGCGATCAAGACGGACCCGTTGCCGAACGGTTTTGAGAGCATGACCGTGGAGCGATTGATCTCGGACACTGTCGACAATGTGGCGGCGATGCGGGAGGGCGCGGGGAAGGATGTCGATATCATCCTAGAGATCCACCGCAAGTTGACGCCGATGAATGCAGTGCTGCTGGCGCAGGAGCTTGAGCAGTTCCGTCCGCTGTTTTACGAGGACCCAATCCAGATCGACAGCATGGTGTTGCAGGGCAGCATCGCTCAGCGGACGGCGATTCCGGTGGCGAACGGCGAGCGGATCCACAACATCTGGGAGTTCCGTGACATGTTTGAGGGCGGCGGGCCTCAGTATGTGCGTCCGGACATGGGACTTGGTGGTGGGATTACGCATGTGAAGAAGATCGCGGCGCTGGCGGAGTCGTATCATTCGGCGCTGGCAACGCACAACTTCTTGGGTCCGATCACGACTTCGGCGGCGATACAGGTCGACGCATCGATTCCGAACTTCGTGACCCAAGAGTATTCGTTACGTGATGAGCACCCGGCGAATGCGGTGTTCATTAATCACCACAAGCGCGAAGGCGGCTATATGCCGCTGCCGGGTGCTCCGGGTATCGGGATTGAGATTGACGAGGATCTGCTGGAGGTTGCGAAGGGGACGTATGAGACTCGGGATTTGAACATGATTCCGATGCGTGTGGATGGGTCTGTGGGATATTCGGTGTAGTTTTCGCTGGACGGGACAGGGCCTGGATGTCCTGCAACCAGAAGACGGCGCAAGTCGACCGACAATCGACGGCGTGACAACGCGTAAATGTCACGCCTGCCGGCGCCGGGTCGCCGACCCGATGCCGGCGGTGACGTTTGTCTCTCCCTCTCCCGTTCGACGGGCGAGGGACCCTGCGAGAAGCGGAGAAGCAGGACTCTTGCGAGCACAGCAGTTTCCTTCGGCCGTCCGATAAGCCCGACGGGCCGAAGCTAGGCGATCGCGGCAGGGAGAGACCCTCGCCGAAGCCCCGGCAAAACCAGAAACCGAGATATTGGACAACTCCGGAACTTTGGAAATCAACAGAAGGCACCAAAGTGCCCGATTAAACGCGCCAACCCGAAAACCAAAACTCCAAACAACCACAATCCATCATTCACATCATTCAAAATCATGGCAATCATGGTTCAACCCCCGTTTTACGATTGAACCTAGACCCCAAAAATCCATTGCCAACCCTTAGGAACCCCCAAAACCATGGCCAGAGACAAGTGCGTCCTCGCATACAGCGGCGGAATGGACTCCACCATATCCATCGTCTGGATCCGTGAAAACTACGACCTCGACGTCGTCACACTAACCGTCGACATCGGCGGCGGACCCGAACTCGAAGGCGTCCGAGAACGAGCCATTGCCGCTGGCGCCGTCGAAACCCTCGTATGGGACGTCAAAGACGAGTTCGCCTCCGACTTCATCGTCCCCGGCCTCAAAGCCGGCGCCATGTACGAGGACACCTACCCCCTCTCGACCGCCTTCGGCCGCCCTCTCATGGCCAAGAAACTCGTCGAAGCCGCACGCCAAGTCGGAGCCGTCGCCGTCGCCCACGGGTGCACCGGCAAAGGCAACGATCAAGTCCGCTTCGACGCCGGCGTCAAAACCCTAGCCGCCCACGGCGACCCCCTCCGCATCATCGCCCCCGCCCGCGAGTGGGAGATGACCCGAGACGAAGAGAAAGAGTTCGCCAACCGCGCCGGACTGGAACTCCGAGAAGTCGGCGAGGACCAGCGCGTCTACTCCATCGACCGCAACATGTGGGGCCAAGCTATTGAAGGCGAAGACCTCGAAGACACATGGTTCGCACCTCCTGAAGACGCCTTCTCCTGGACTCAACCTGCCCAGCAGACCCCCGACGAAGCCGAAGAAGTCGAGATCAGCTTCGAACAAGGCAAACCAGTCGCCCTGAACGGCGAGAAGATGGGCCTCGTACAAATAATCGAGCAACTCAACCTACTCGCCGGCTCCCACGGCGTCGGCAGAGTCGATCACCTCGAAAACCGCCTCGTCGGCATCAAGTCACGCGAGGTCTACGAAGTCCCCGCAGCAGTCGTCCTCTACCAAGCTCTCAAAGCCCTAGAGACCTCCACCCTCTCCCGCGACCAGCAACGCATCAAAGCCCAACTCGCCCCAACCTACGCCGACCTCGTCTACGACGGCCGCTGGTACACCGGACTCCGCGAAAACCTCGACGCCTTCGTCGACTCCGTCATGCGCTACACCACCGGCGACGTCCGAGTGAAGTTCTACAAAGGAACCTCGACCGTAACAGGCCGCCGTTCGCCCTACTCCCTCTACGACTTCGAGCTCGCCACCTACTCCACCGAAGACCAGTTCGACCACAACGCGGCCGTAGGCTTCATCGACATCTACAGCCTCCCCGCTCGAACCCAAATGAAGCGCCAAACCATGAACGAGGCTCGATAACCCCTCAAAATTCACCCAAACATTACCATTCGATGTTGTGCAACCCCGCCGCGCAACATCGACCCTAACCTTCCTCGCCCTTTCACTCACCGCGCTCCTCGCCCCTTTCGCCTTCTCACAACTCGCCGACGCCGCCACCCAATCCTTCTCCGACGGCATCCACCAAGTCGGCACTGACATCACCCCAGGCACCTACGTCGCCGACAACCCAAACGGCATCTGCACCGTCCGCTTCACCACGCCCTCCGATATCGAACCCCGTAACCCCACCTTCCTGACCCGCGCAATCATCACCATCACCAACCAAGACACCGCTGTCGAGACCATAAACTGCGGCGAGTGGCTTCCTCACACCAATACCACGCCCACCGCAAAACAATTCACCGAAGGCACCTACCAAGTCGGCGTCGATATCGCCCCAGGCATCTACACCGCCTCTGACAACGATGGCCGATGTCTCTGGTTCAACCTCCAAAACTTCACTCACCGAACTGATCCCAACCAGACCCTCACATGGTGGAAAGTGGGCCAACCAATCGTTCAACTCACACCGGAAGACATCGGCTTCTACTCCATCCGATGTGGAACTTGGCAACTCCGATCCACGCCAACCCCCGACGAACCCCTAACCGAATTCTCCGACGGTTCTCACCTAGTCAACATCGACATCGCCCCCGGCACCTACGTAACCAACGCCGGCGACGAAAACTGCAACTGGTTCCGCACGGCTCCCTTCGGCGACCGCATCCCCGATAACACCGGCGGATACGCATCCAAAGGCCGCCAAACAATAACCATCCTCCCATCCGACACCGGCTTCCACAGCCAAAACTGCGGCACTTGGCAACCCATCGACGAAACCGACTCCACGACCGAACCCTCCGACATCGTAGGCCAAGGCACCTTCGCCGTCGGCATAGACATCCGACCCGGAGCATACGTCGCGAACGCGGAGGAAGGCAGAATCTGCCGCTGGTTCCATCTCAGTGATTTCACTGGCCGATCCGCCGACATCGTCTCTTCCGGCAACGGCCTCCTCCGCGGAATCACCGAAATCTCACCTGACACCGCAGGTTTCAGATCTATCGGCTGCGGCGAATGGACCCTCATCGAGCACTCTCACCTTGATTCGGCCAGCGAAACCTTCGGCGACGGCGAACACCTCGTAAACATTCACGTAACCCCCGGCATCTACACATCACCCGGCCCTCCGACGGGACGATGCACATGGCGACGACTGAGCGGCTTCACCGATTCGACAGCTGAGCAAATCGCAGTCCGAAACCCCGTCGGAAAAAACATCGCCAGGATCGAAGAAACTGACGCCATATTCAAATCCTTCGGATGCGGCGAGTGGACACGCTTGGGAGATTCCCCTCGAGTGACGAACTTCGGCCGCGGCACTTGGGCAATCGATCTCGAAATCGACCCCGGAACATACTCAGCCAACATCCCGCTCGGTTCAACTTGCTTTTGGAGCCGCCTATCCTCATTCAGCGGTCGACCCGAAGCCTTTGTAACGTCACAGTCCGCGGTCGGCCACTCCGTCATGACCGTCCGAGACTACGACGCCGGATTCTATTCAGACGGCTGCGGTATCTGGAACACTGTCCCCGAATTCGCAACCACCGACGAATCCGAACTCCTTTCAGTTTTCGACGATGGCGTATACATCGTGAACCTGGACATCCTCGCTGGCACCTTCATCGCCGAGGGCTTGGAGAACGAAACGTGCTTCTGGAGCCGTTTAACCGGCTTCGACGGCGACGACTTCAATCGCTACAACATCTACGCCAGCCCCGGCCAGGCAATCGCTACGATCCTTCCATCCGACGCCGGTTTCCGCTCTTTCGGATGCGGAACTTGGCGATTGATTTCCCAAGAAAACCCACGTACGCCCGTGTCCGATACCACACCAACCCGTTTTGCCGACGGCACATACCGGGTCGGCATCGACATCGCTCCCGGCGTCTACAGCGTCATCAACGGTGACCTGTCTACATGCAGATGGCGACGTCTCACTGACTTCACATGGACTGGCGGCGTCATCGTCGAATCTCTCGTCTCTGGGACCAAGATTATCGAAATCTCTGAGCAAGATATCGGCTTTGCATCCTACGGGTGTGGCACATGGCAACTCCAAGATATCGACACCGTACAAACCGTCGACCCTCATCCGACAAGATTCAGCAGCGGATCATACATCGTCGGCGCACACATCGCTCCCGGAACCTACGTCGCAAACCCGCGCAACAACTGGGGATGCCGATGGCGACGAGTAACCGGCTTCGGCGGCGAAAGCGAGGATACGATCACGTCCGGCTTCGCTGACAACCGCTGGATAGTTACGATCGATCCATCAGACATCGGCTTCGTTGCTCACGGCTGCGGGACTTGGCGAAGCATCGACATCACCCTGAAACTCGGTCCCTACGAAACCTTCAACGACGGCACTTATGCCGTCAACTCCGACCTGCTCCCCGGAGCCTACATCGCAAACGTCCCGACGCAACCCTTCATCGGTGGCATCCCAACTTCCACCTGCCAGTGGCAAAGAGTCTCAGGCTTCGGCCACGCAGAATACGACCAGATAGAAACCGGCAGCGGCAAGGGGCGTATCGAGGTCACGATCGCCGAAACAGACGTCGGCTTCGTCTCCTCCGGCTGCGGCGAATGGCAAAGGTCCGATTAACAGGACGGCAGTCGAATCCACCTACCTGAACCGAGCCGTCACCCCAACCTCAACCCGTCACTCTACCCAACGCTGCCGAAACGATTCCCACCGCTTCGTCGATCTCGTCGGTGCTCGCGTTTAGCGGAGGCATGAACCGCAGCATGTTCGGCCGGACCGCGTTTAACAGCAGACCGTTTTCCAAGCAATCACCCACCAGCGCAGCCGATAGCTCTTCGCTCATCTCCACACCCACCAGCATGCCCATGCCACGCACCTCGGTGATAACCGGGTGCTCCTCTCGCAAAGCATTCAACTTGCCCATGAGATACTCGCCGTTTCGCATCGCCTGACCGGGACCGTCTTCATCCAAGAGCGCCTTCGCACCAGCAGCACCAGCAGCCGTAGTGAGCGCGTTTCCACCAAACGTCGAGCCATGATCTCCCGGCTCCAGCACTGAGCAGAACTCTTTACACGCGAAAGCCCCCAGCGGAGCGCCGGAACCGACGGCCTTGCCCAAAGTCATCACATCCGGTTCGACACCTTCGAACCGTTGGTATCCAAACACCGTTCCGAGACGCCCCATCCCCGTCTGCACCTCGTCGAGCATGAAGAGGATGTTCTTCTCTTTACAGAAATCCTGCACCTGCTTTAGGTAACCATCATCAGGCAAATTCACGCCGCCTTCCCCCTGCACCGGCTCCAAAAGAACCGCACACGTCTTACCTTCTACATAGGCACCGGCAATGGCATCGAAGTCGTTATAAGGCACATTGACGAAACCGGGCATCAACGGTGTCCAGTTGTCTTGGTAGTGAGGCTGACCAGTGGCTGCCATCATCGCCTGTGTCCGTCCGTGGAACGAATCGAGCGCGGTGATGATCTCATATGCACCGTCCAGATTCTTTCGCCCCCACTTGCGCGCAAGTTTCGATGCGCCCTCGTTGGCCTCGGCACCGGAGTTGCAGAAGAAGACCCGATCCACGTCGGAGTTCTCAACGATGAACTGAGCCAACGGTAGTTGTGGTGTCGTGTAAAACAGGTTCGACATCTGCATGATCTTGCCGGCCTGCTCGCTGATCGCCGCGGTCACTGCCGGATGCGAATGTCCCATGTTCAGCACCGCCCAGCCAGCCGTGAAGTCGAGATAGGAATTACCGTCGTTGTCAAAAACCCTCGATCCTTCCCCTCGCACCAGAACCGGTGGCATCCTTCGCACTACCTGCATGTAGTACTTGGCCTCAAGCTCTTTGTATTCCTGGCTCGTTGTCATGTTTTCGCTCTCCAGAGTTCGGACGGTGTCGGACGACAACACCAATTCAATATACAACGGCGCTCTAAGCCAACCCGCACAGCTCACTCGCTGTAAGAAAGCAACCTCAACTTCTCATCGACGAATATGCGGCTCAGGACGTTCGCCCCGGCGGTCTCGCGGCAGTTCCACAAAGAAATAACGACCCAAAAGGAGCAGCGTCAGCAGCAACATTCCACCCAAGGCAACCCAGTTCGGACCAGTCAGAAAACCGACGCCTACACCGGCCACCAACGCGACGATGGCTGACCTCGGCCCATCCTTCGTCACTGGCAACGATGCCAACCCAATTGCAGTCGGAAGCAACCCCCAGACCCCCAACAACGTCACTCCGACACCCATACCCGTCGCCAAACCCGCACCTCCTTTGAACCGCATAAACACCGGCAACCAGTGACCCACCATCGCAAATACCGCAGCAAACGGCAACAGATAATCCGGACAACCCAGTGCCATCCCGACCAACACCGCAACAACCCCCTTCACGATGTCCAACGTGAACACCGCCGCACCATGCTTCCGTCCCACCTTCCGAAACACGTTCGAAGCACCAGGATTAGCCGTCCCCACCTCGAAAATATCCACTCCTGCTGTGCGCGCCACCCAAACCGCAAAAGGCAAGGAGCCAAGGAGATAGGCGATTACCGCGGTCGCGATTGCAGCGGCGATTTCGTTCGGTATCACGACAGGATCGACCGCGCCGCCGCTTCTGACAATCTCACAGAAGCGACATCCACGTACTCTTGCGATATCTCGTACCCGACGAAAATCCGCCCCAAATCCAAGGCCGCAAGCGCTGTAGCCCCACTACCCATAAACGGATCGAGAACTACTTCGCCGGAGAACGTATAAAGGTCGATTAGTCGCCTCGGAAGTTCGACCGGGAACGGGGCCGGATGCTGAGCGCGTTTGGCGGAGGTCGGTGCGAAACTCCAAGTGCTTTTCGTGTATTCGAGAAAATCGTCTCGGCTGATCGTTGCCTCGCGCCCTTCAGGACGCTTTCTGCCGAAAGGCGGTTTTTGAAACACCAAGATGTATTCGTGGGTATCTCGGAGCGTCGGATTTGAAGGAGACATCCAACTGCCCCAGGCGGTCGAAGTCCCGCTCATGCCTTTGTCCCAGATGATCTCTCCCCGCATGAAGAACCCGATTTCAGCTGCGATCTGAATGATGTAAGCGTGGAGAGGAAGGTATGGTTTTCGACCGATATTCGCGACATTCACGCAAGCCCGGCCTCCATCTACCAGCACGCGATAGGTCTCTGAGAGCACCTTTCTCAACAGCTCAAGGTAAGCATCCATTGAAAGGTCGTCATCATAATCTTTGCCCACGTTATACGGCGGCGACGTGACCATCAGGTGGACACACCGATCAGGAAGGTCATCCATCTGCTCGCTGCTCTTGCAGAAAATCATATTCCTAGCGTTTTCCGGAAGTAAGTTTTCAGGCTGTGGCTTGGGGTCGATGTCGGCATCGATCCCGATGGGCATCAGGTTGCGAGAGTAATAGGCGCTGGCGTCGTGGTTTTCTCGTGTTCCCGCGCCGAAAGAGCTAGTCTGCGTGCCTTTTTGCCTAAGCGTCATTCCATACCAAGGCCGGGTGTCATGGATTATCCCGGCAACCCACCTGTGCACCGCATCAAAGTCTCTTGCACCAACAACTCATGATCCAAACTCCTAAGCGGCGCCGCACCATCCCGAATCGTCTCAACAAACGCCGCAAACGTATCGACATAGCGCCGTCGATCCTCCAGATCAAGCATCGTCACCCCTTCGCCGTACCCACCCTTCGATTCGGTCAAGCACAGCCGAAGCTGCTCGGCCGGCTCAAACGGCTCCATGATGGCTGAACCCGCAGTCCCGTATACCTCAAACCGCCGCGCCATCGGGCGCGGTTCCATCGCGGCGATGTCCAACGTCACTAACGCATTCGGATACTCAAGCACTGCCAGCGTGTTGTCCATGAAGTCTCGCGTCTGCGAAGTCGCGTTCTGAAGATAGGACGTGACCCGCTCAGGGCGTCCCATCATCCAGACGATCTGATCGAGCATGTGCCCTCCGAGGTCGTAGAGAACACCGCCTCGGTGATACGACAATCCCTGCCGGTCCGTAAACTGCCCGCCCTGCGACCGCTCCGGCAACCACGTCGACATATGTGCTCGCATCTGAAAGACATGGCCGAGAAAACCCGACCTTACCCAGTTCGCCATCCGTTCAAAGCCATCGTGTTTACGAAACATGTACCCGAGCGTCACTTCAAGGTTCTGGTCTTTCGCATCCTCGATGACCCTCATAAAGCGATGAAAATCATCCCCCGCCGGTTTGTCATAGAAGCAGTGCTTACCCGTTCTGACGATCGCCTCGGTATGGGCAAGACTCTCGCGGTTCGCGCCTTCAGACGCGACGGCGACGATCTCGGGATTGTCCAAGACGTCGTCGAACGAGTCGAGCCAGACCGCGTCGTCCCACAGGCCGGAGCTTTGGCAAAATTCACGGCGCTCAGCATCGGGTTCGTAACAGCCGACAACCTCGACGTCGGGATGCTCAAGCATCACCTGGTAGACACCCGCTGCGTGACCGTGTTTGGTGCCGATCTGCGCGACCTTCAATCCTGCTCCTCCGATCTCGTGGGATCGATCCTCGAATTCGATGGTTGGAAAGTATAGACGGGTCGGAGGCGCGACTACGTGCTAAAACGATTTCGCTGTCTCGATAAAGGAGCGGATTTTGTGGTGATCCTTGATGCCCTCGGTCTCTACGCCGGTCGATACATCGACGCCCCACGGGTTTAGTCGATTGACTGCAGATTGAACGTTTTTGGTGTCCAATCCTCCAGCGAGAAGGACACCTTCACGGCTGGCGATCTCTTCGGCTATGCTCCAGTCGAATGTCTTTCCGGTTCCTCCGGGCTGTTGCTCGTCGTAACGATCCAGCAATACGATGCGATCATGGGAGAGGTGATGATCGACCAAGTCGCTCAACTCGTCGCGAGTCACGTCAGATTTGATCCGGACCTGTCGGATTATGGGTTTCCACATCGCCCGCATGTAAGCCTCATCCTCTTCCCCGTTGAGTTGCACGTAATCGACGTCAACCTGTCGGGCGGTTGTATTGACCCACCGTGCGTCTTGGTTTCGGAAAAGGCCGACTACTTGCGTCACCTTCTGGCGCAACCGCTTGACCCGGTGATCCCGAGATCTGATGCGATAATCCCGGACCACCTCTTGAGCATGGAAAGGCGAGAGTTGTCTGCGAACGCCTTCAACAAGGACAACGCCGAAGAAGTCGGCCCCGGCGTCAGCAACAACAAACGCCGTATCACCATCGCGCACCCCGCAAATCTTGACTTTGGGTTGGTAGGTCATACCCGTATCCCGGCCATCTGTGCGATCAAGTTCGAAGGATCGCCGTCCGCAGTCATCAGCGATTCTCCCACGAGTACGGCATTGGCCCCGGCATCAGCCATCCGTTTCACATCATCCGCACTCCGCATCCCGCTCTCGGCAACCTTCACAACGTCGTCCGGAATGCGTTTGGCAAGCCTAAGGAAGACATCCAGTGAGGTCTTGAGTGTTTTGAGGTTTCGGTTGTTGACGCCTACGATTCGGGGATCGGTTTCGGTGAGTGCGATCTCGAGTTCGTGTTCGTCGAAGACTTCGACAAGCGGCTCCATGCCGAGGCCTTTGGCGACGGCGTATAAGTCCCCGTATTGGTACGGGTCGAGGATGGCGATTATTAAGAGGATGGTGTCAGCACCAGCCGCTCGCGCTTGGAAGATCTGGTAGTCATCGACCACGAAGTCTTTTTCCAAGACTGCGACATTGTGCTGGTGAGCGACTTGCGCCGCAGATTCGAGGTCAGCCATGGTTCCTCGGAAAAAATCTTTTTCGGTCAGCACGGAGATGGCCGCCGCTCCAGCGCGGCAGTAGGTTGCGGCTCTCTTTGCGGGGTCGAGGGTAGTGTCCATGACCCCCGCCGAGGGAGATGAACGCTTCATCTCGGCTATGACGGAGATGGATGGGTCGGAACCGATCGCAGCGTCGAACGGGATCGGTGGGCGTTCGATGCTGGCCTGCTCGGCGGCTCGGACCATTGTTGCCGTCCGAGTATCGATCTTGTCAGCGGCGATGCGTTTCCGCTTGGCCGCGACGATGCGACCAAGGATGGAAGGGGCGTTGTGATTGTTGGTGGTCATCGCGTGATCAAACATCGAGATTCAACTATTAATGCAATGTTAAACAGGCGATGATGCGTCGGGATCGAGCGAGCCTCACCACCATACGCCGATCACTCCAAAGATGTTCTACGCGGCACCTGCAGTTGCTTCGACGGTTCCGCGGTAGATGCCCCGAAGACTACCGATGGCGAGGCTGGCTACGACTATCGCCGCGAAGCCTAGGCCGAGGATCCAGAGGAGGTTAGAGACGCCGATGGCGTCGGCGGCAAAGCCGTTTACGAGGTTGAGGATGGCCATGGTACCGCCGATGATGATGTGGCTGAAGCCGGTGATTCTGCCTCGCATGGCGTCGGGGGCCAACGACTGCACCATTGCACCAGCGATCGCCATGAATGCGGCTTGGGCACCGCCCATCGCGGCGGCACCGATGATCGCAGACGGCAGATTGGTGGCGGACGCCAGAACTAACAACGAACCGCCGCTGAGCACTCCTGTCACCAACAGGATTACTCCTCGGCTCTGGGCATTACGGGTGCCGCTGATTGCGAATACGCCGATGAGAGCGCCGGCCCCCACTGCCATCATCAGCGTGTTTGCATTTTCAGGATTGCCCAACACCTGCTGGGAGAGGACGGGGAGGATCGTCTCGAACGACATGGTCATGGCGCAGTGGAGCGCGATGAGGATGAAAAGGACACGCAAGCGGGTGTCAGCCCACGAGTATTGTGCCGCTTCGATGATGCTCGTGAACATGCCGGCGCCTTTAGTCAGGGCTCCGCTCGAACGGGTGTGTATGGCTAATACGGAGATGATGCTGACGATGTAGAGGATGGCACATGCGAGGAATGCGCCGCTGGTTCCGGCGGCAAGCAGCGCGGGTGCGATCAAGGCGGGGCCGACCAATCGTGCGCCTTGGAGGGACATCTGGTTCAGGGCGATGGCGTTGAGCAGGATCCGCTTGGGGACGAGGTTGGGGACCAGCGCTTGTGTTGCGGTCATCTGGAACGCTCTGAAACTGCCATTAATGAGGGAGAGCGCGACGAGCGACCACACCTCCAACAGGTCTGCAAATGCGAGACCGGCGAGCAACAATACGTTGATGGTTTGGAGGATGTATGCGACGGCTAGAACGGTTTTTCGGTCGAAGCGGTCGGCGAGGTAGCCGGCGAAAGGTGGCATCAGGAAACGTGGCACCATCGCCGCGAAGGTGGTCACGCCTACGAGCGCGGAGGAGCCGGTCATTTCGAGAACGAGGACGCCGCGTGCGACGATCAATGCCCAGTACGCGGATTGGCCTCCGAGGCTTCCGAGCATTAACCATCGGAAATCGCGGTAGTGAAGTGCGGTGAGGTAACGGTCGCGCGTAGATCTGGCTTTGGCGAGGTTCATTAGAGGTGCTGGGTTGCGGCAATGTTATACGCAGGTAGGTTTGAGTGTGATAGCAGTCGCGTTTAATCGGGCGTTTTGGTGCCTTCTCTTGGTTTCCGATTTCTCGGTTTCTGGTTTTGCCGGGGGCTTCGGCTCGGGTCTCTCCCTGTCGCGATCGCCTAGCCTTGGCCCTTCCGGTCTTATCGGACTGCCGAAGGAGGCTGCTGTGCTCGCAACAGTCCTGCTTCGGAGTTACGTCATTTTTCTTTTACCGCGGTTCCTCACCCGTCGAACGGGAGAGGGGGAGATGAACGCCCCCGCCGGTATCGGGTCGGTGACCCGGCATCGGCCGTCGCAGCGTTTTCCGGCCGCTGCGCCGTCGATTATCGGTCGACTTGCGCCGTCTTCTGGTTGCAGGACATCCAGGCCCTCTCCCGTCCAGCGACTGCCCGGGCTGCCAGTTCTCGGGCCGGGTAGACGACTGCATCCTCCATCTCTCTGCGAAGGATCGCTGCGCTCCCTTCGCAGGCCCGCCCAGGGCCGTTCACGAACGGCCCCTGCGAGTGGCCTTGCTGGTTGGGGGAGTCCTTCTGGCCCCTCCTCCCGGGAATCCCCTGCTCGCCTTCGGCTTCGCGCCCCCTTACGCTTCGCGAAGGGGGCGGTTCGCCCTCTGGTCCGTCTTTGGGATTCCGCTTTCGCCACGAAGGGGGCGTGCGGGTTGCAGACTCGCGCCTATCGTCGCGGCCTAAGCCATTCTTGATCTTCCCCTTGAAGGGGGGAGGGGAAGGTTGTGGGGGATGAGGTGAGTTAATATACGCGCATGGTTAAGCGAGGTATTTCTGAATCGGTGAGCGCGGAACGGGCGCGTTATGTTGCTTCGAATGCGGGGTCTGGGGCTAAGCATGAGGAGGCGAAGCGATGGTTACCCGGCGGAGACACGAGGAACTCGATCTTGTGGGGGCCGTTTCCGATCTATGTGTCGAGGGCCGATGGGTCGAAGATTGTGGATGTCGATGGAAATGAGCGAGTGGATTTCATCAACAATATGACGACGTTGATTTTGGGACATCGTCACCCGGCGGTGATCGATGCATTGAGGGATCAGTTAGAGCGCGGGGTATCGTATCCGGCGCCGACGCCGTTGGTCGTGGAGTGGGGCGAGGAGATGTGCGAGCGGGTGCCATCTTTGGACAAGGTTCGGTTTGTGAATTCTGGGACGGAGGCGACGCTGAATGCGGTGCGGGCGGCGCGTGCGTTTTCGGGCAAGACGATGCTTGCGAAGTGCGAGGGAGCGTATCACGGTAACCACGATGCGGTGCAGATCAGCGTGATGCCGGATGTCGGGTTGGCTGGAGACGCTGAATCCCCGACCTCGGTATTAATGACCGATGGTATGACACCCCGTTCGGCGGATGAGATCGTGATCATGCCATATAACGATCTTGAGAATGCGGAGCGGATCATAAGGGATCACGCGGATGATCTTGCGGCGGTGATCGTGGAGCCGATCAATGGTCAGTGCGGGATGATTCCGGCGGAGCCGGAGTTTCTGGACGGTTTAAGGCGAGTAACGGCGGAGCTAGGGATTTTGCTCATCTTCGACGAGGTGATCGCTTTTCGGGCTTCACGAGGTGGGGCACAGGAGTATTTCGGGGTGACGCCGGACTTGACGTGTTTCGGGAAGGTGATCGGCGGCGGGTTGCCAGTGGGGGCGTTTGGGGGTAGGGAGGATGTCATGTCGCTGTGGGATCCGAGTGGTCCTGGCGGTCCTCAGGTTGCCCACGCGGGTACGTTCAACGGGAATCCAATGACGGCTGCGGCGGGGGTAGCGACGTTGCGGGAGTTGACGGTGGATGTTTATGAGGAGTTGGAGGCGAAGGGAGAATATCTGCGCGGGAAGTTGCGCGAGGTGATATCGGAGATGGAGGCACCGATGGGGGTGACGGGCGCAGCGTCGTTGTTCGCCATTCAGGCGACGACCAAGGAAGTGCGGGACTACCGGTCTTACACGACGAATGACAACGAATTGTTGGAGATGGTGTTCCTCGGGATGATGAACGAGGGTTACCTGCTGTCGAGCAAGTGTGCGGGGAACGTTTCAGCCGCGCACAGCTATGAAGCGTTGGATGGGTTTGTAGATGCGTTCAGAAGGGTTTTGGGCCGGACTTGGGGCGTGTGATTCACCCCAAGTCCGGGGGATTACCCATCAGCGTGCTCAGCAGTTTCTAGCGGTCGCCGGGCATGATGGTCTGTGCGAGGGAGGTGCCAAGACCGACTAGTCCGGTAATGCCGGCGGCCAGAATTCCAATCAGCGCACCGGTGATGAATTCGTAATCGCTGGTGGATTTGCCATCGATAGTGAGCCACAGCAACGCGATCACGCCAAAACAGATCAGAGCGATCAGCACAGCGATGACCAGCAAGCTGACGCGCACTGGGTAGATGTTGGATCGACGGGGTTCTTCAGCCATTAGGCCCTCCTTGCTATGTTTTGGTCAATCAGCTTTTTGAATGTGTGCGTCACATGATACGGGATTTCAATAGCGGTGTGTTTCGCAAAAAAGCGGGTGTTTTATGGAGTTTTTCGTCTCCATAACGGAACGTTTCAGCCCGGATCAGCGAATATTCGTTTTCGGATCGATGCCGATCTAGTGTGGATTGTTGGGTTTCGGCCGTAAATCGATTGGCGGAGAAAGCTTCTTTGGCTCGTTACCTGTTGGGGAGTCAACGGTTGCTCGAGGGTGGATCGCGGTTATGGTTGATAGTTGCGAACCGTGTGAACTGGGCGGCTTCGAAGAAACCTAACTGATGGAACGAGGCTAGATTAGATGACTCTGCGAGTAGTGGTTACCTGCGAGACGTTTGTGGATGTCAAGGGCATCATAGAGTCGGCGGGTGGCATCGAAGTGGAGATACTGGATCCTTTCACGGAGACTGGCCCTTATGTCGAGGCGTTGAAGGATGCGGATGGTGCGTTGATCGCAACGTGGCCTTTGACGGGTCGGGATGTGTTGGAGGCGTGTCCGAAGCTGAAGGTTGTGAGCCGTATGGGAGTGGGCGTGGACTCGATCGATCTTGATGCGGCGACTGAACTTGGGGTTCTTGCCTGCAATGTTCCGGGTGTCAACACGGTGGAGGTTGCGGACCACGCGATGGCAATGTTGCTGGCTATTCTTCGGCGGATACCGGAGACAGTTCAGGCTACTCGTGATGGCAAATGGTCGGACGATCCCGAGCTGATGCGTGAATATCAAGAGACGGTTGACCGTGTGGGCGGCAAGACGGTTGGGATACTGGGTTTCGGGAATATCGGTCGTGCTTTCGCGCAACGGATACGCGGATTTGGGCCGAAGCGGATCATCTCTTACGATCCCTTTGGATATCAGTCGCAAGCTGATCTTTATGGGGTGCAGTTGGTGGAGCTTGACGAGTTACTCGCGGAATCGGACATCATCTCGGTTCACTCACCGCACACTGCGGCGACGGACCACATCGTCAATGCCGAGACGCTGGGGAAGATGAAGCCGACGGCGATTCTTCTGAACTGTGCGCGTGGGAAGATCGTGGATCAGGTTGCGTTACATGCGGCGTTGCGGGATGGTCAGATCGCGTTTGCTGGGATTGATGTGACCGAGGTAGAGCCGGTATCGTCGGAGGATCCGATATTGAGTCTGGACAACTGCTATGTGACGCCGCACTTGGCTGGTTATTCGCCTACGTTCCTTGAGGAGTGCGGTCAGAAACAGGCGGAGAATGTAAGCTTCGCGTTGACGGGTCGGGCGCCACACGGATTGACGAACCCGGACGTTATCAAGACGATTGCGGTGCAGCGCGCGGCTGGCGGCGGTCGGTGGGAGGGGGTGCCGGACTTTTCTACGGGGTTGCCGTTTTAGTTTGGCGCGAACCTAGTCTAATCATTCCAAAACTTCCATCATGACGACGCGATTGGTGTTGGTACCTCTGCGGTTGTTGTCGATTCCCCAGACGTTTGCGGTCTTTGTGAACTCTTGCTGGTTGATGAGGACGCCGATTAGGTTGATGGGCAGGTTGGCGTCAGCGATGGCGCTGAGGACGAGTTTTTCGAGGTTTAGGGTGGCGTTTCGGATTTCGCCGACTTCGTAGCAGATGAAGCCTCCGGGTTTGACGACGCGGCAGAGTTCTCGGAGGGTTTGTGCGGTGAAGTTTTGCCAAGTTGTGGCGCTGGATGTTGTTTCGATGTTTTGTTGGTTGAGGTCGATGCCGGCGAACCATGCTCTGACGTGGTTGTCTGAGTGGTAATTGACGATGTCCAAGAACGGCGGGGATGTGACGATGAGGTTGACTGAGTTGCTGTCGATGTGATGGGTGTTTCGGGCGTCGGCACAGGTCAGGATTTGCTTCTGCTTTGGATGGTTCAGCGGGCCGTGTCGGAGGAGGGATTTGCTTTTTCGGGCGATCAGGTTTTTGACGTCTCGTTCAGGCGGAGTTTGGTTTCGTCGTTGGTTGATTCTTTTTTGGCTTTCGATAGATGCGGCTTGATTGGGTGGCAACGTGTAGACGGAGAAGAAGCCATTGGAGTGTCCGGTGAGGCGACTGATGGCGACAAGACGGATCCAGTCGTCGATATGGTCGAAGGTGCCGGAGAGCTCGCGTTGGTCAATCCAAGCTCTTAGGGAGACGATCTGGCCTAGCGTTGCCGGATGGTAGAAGACAGAGAATAGGTGATCCCGGTCGTCTGGTTGGCCTGAATGCCAGTCGGTTTCGTTGAGGCGCGTTTCGACCTCGGATTGAGAAGGAGTGTTTAGACGCGGTCGGGTGACCAACAGGGAGATGGGGTTGGCGTCGTTGCCGATGGGGCTTCTGCCCATGATGGCGGCTTGGATGGGGGTTGTGCCGCGTCCCATGAAGGGATCGTAGATGGTGTCGGAAGGTTGAGTCAGGCGTTCGATGAAGAACTCAGGGAGCTGTGGTTTGAAGCAGGCGCGGTAGCTGATTTCATGGAGTGCGTGGCCTGCTCGTTGGGTGTGTGTCCAGAATTCGTTGATGAAATAACGGAGAGGCGGGATATCGCTGTCGAAAGATGATTCAACGACTTCGGTTTTAGTTCCGAAGTCATCGAAGTTGGTTAGGTGGTCGACGAAGGTGTCGATAAAGACGGGTTTTTGGGCGGTGGTCACTCAGCGCGATTTTATGTTGAGGGGCCTCCGTTTGGATGGGGTGTAGGTTAGGGCATTCGTTAGTGGTGGTTGACCGTACCCCGCCCTTTTGTCCGCCCCAGTCACCCTCACCCTGGCCCTCTCCCGCCGAGCGGGAGAGGGGAAACCGCCCGCTCCCCCACTTGGATTCCGGCTTTCGACGGAATGACGTTGGTTGTGCACAGCTCCCGCCGAGCGGGAGAGGGGAAATTACCCACCATCCCTTGGATTTATCTGCTGTAGCCGGTTCTGGGTGCTGGTTCGATGGTCTCTACGCTTCCGACTAGTGAGTTGAGAACGAACTCGAAGTCGTGGTAGGCGTTGGAACCGGCGATTAGGGAACTGACGTTGCGGAGGAGATGCGACAGCTCGTTTAGGTCGTGACGAACGTGGGAAGGGTGTTCGTCTCGGTAGTCGTTAAGTCCGCTGTAGCGGTCGGCTGTCAGGGCGACGATTGCGCCGAAGACGGTGCCCGAATCCCTCTGGGACAGGATCGATTCGATGTCTTGGTGCTGTCGGTTGTTGTCGCCGGTTGTGGGTGTGACCCATCGGACTTCGACTTCGCCAAGGGGCTGGTCGACGTGTCCGAGCGAGTAGTGGTCGACCAGTTCGAGTTCGAAGAAGACGGTTGTTGCGGCTCCGGCGGGGAGTTCGGCGAACTTCTTCTCGGCTCGGGTGAAGGACTCGTCGGATGTAACGCGGTTTTCGTATCCGATCATTCGCCAGCTTCGGACCAGCTGGTCGTCCCAGACGACTTGGGCTCTGGTCTGGTCGGCGAAGGGGACGGAGAGGGCGAGCCAGTTTTCCCGGTTGAAGAGGGCTTGGCCTTCTTCTGGGGTGCTGAGGTAGCGATACCAACCGTTGCCGTGTTGGGCCAGTTGCTCGAGGAGGACATCGTTGTAGTTGTTAATTCCGACGCCGATGGTGATGAGTCGGAGCGGGTTGTCCGGGTTGTGGTCCGCTGCGGACTCGAGGATTGCGAAGGGGTTTGTCGCGTCGACGTTTGCCACGCCATCGGACATCAGGATGATGTAGTTGAGGGCGTTGGGGCGTCGGCGTCGCATGTCGTCTGCGAGTTGGACACCGAGGTTCAATCCGGCTTGGACGTTGGTGGAGCCGCCCGGGTGCAGGTCTCGGATGGAGTCGCGGACCCTTCGGGAGTTGGGGCGCTCATCGTCTACCGTGAGGTTCCGTTTGACGTGGTTGTCGAAGTGGACGACGGAGATGCGGTCGTCGCGTCCGAGGGAGTTGCGTATAGCGTCCGCGGAATCCCGAGCGATTGCGACGCGGTTGCCGTCGGCCATTGAGCCGGAACCGTCGAGGACGAGGGTCACGTTGAGGGGGTAGTCAGCGAAGATCTCTGGTGCTTGGAATGCGATCCGCGCCAAGTGAAGTCCATTGTCGAGCGGATGCTCGATGACGTCGGTCGTGATGTTGAATGAATCGTCATGGCGCGGCATTTCGTAGCCGAAGTTGAAGGCGTTTATCCATTCTTCAGCACGGACCGACGTCGGATCGACCTCGTAACCGGAGCGTGTCCAGTTCAGAGCGAGTTGGAACGAAGTCCGGTCGGTGTCGAGGCTGAATGTGGAGGTGTCGTCCTCGATGGTGAGGGCGAAGTTTGAGCGGAGGGTGTTTTGGAAGTTGGTTGCTCCGGGTTGGGATGGTTGTTGAGGAGGTGATGTTTTGACGACTGGGGTTGGTCGTAGTGAGCGCGGAGATGTGGCTGGTGCGGCCGTTGGGGCGGGATGGCTAGACACAGACTCTGCTTCGACCATTACTTCGACTTCGCGTTCTACGATGACTTCCTTTACGACTTCGACTTGTTTTTCCACCTCGACGATTTTTTCGACTTCGACGACGATGGTGGGTTGAGATCCTGCGAGTGGTGCAATCGCATGCGCGGTTTGGGCGGTTGCGGCTGGCCGCGGAGCCTGCATCATTGCTTCGACAGGTTGACTAGGTGCTCCGGGTTCTCCGGGCGCGCCAGGTTCACCGGCAAGTCCCGGTACACCAGGTTCGCCGGGTCTTCCGGGAGAACCAGGGCTGCCATGAAGTCCGGGTTGACCGTTGCCAGAGCTAGAGGTTTCGCGTTCAACGACGACGGTCTGGACCACTGGCTCCTCGGTGCTGGCGCAGGCAATGGATGCGACGGCTAACAGACCGATGATTGTTATTGCGAGAAATTGATTGGTTTTTGTGAGGGGTTTGGGTTGGTAGTTTTGCGTTGTCATCTGGTGATCTCCGTGACGTTGGTTTTGGGTCACTGGAGAACAGACGACGCGGGATGGAGATTTGTTCCCAAAGATTGTGGAGAGATCAAATCAAGGCTTCATAAGTGCGCTGTCAGCAACTACGCCCCTTAGTCGAAGACGTAGGGGGGCGAAATGCGAAGCTGGCGGGGGATACCCCACAGAGCAACGCACAACTACCGTCATTCCGGCGAAAGCCGGCGCTTCAGTGGAATCCCTCGCAGTTACTCGTACGGACCGAACCGCAACGTTTCCGCTGCGTCGTCGCAAACTTCAATGTTCGTCCAATTCCGCGATATTCGGTGCAGATCGAAGTCTGCTTCGTCTTCACTTACCCACCAATTGTGCCGCCATACCATCACAATCAAATGAGCCTCCAAATCCAATCCTTCCTCATACCCTGCGCATAACTCAGACCATGTAAGCCAATGGTTGTTATCCACATCTAATTCGTCCCAAACACGCTCCACGTCTCTGAACGTAGTATTGAACGGCTTTTCTGTTTCAACTACAACGGTCACAGGCACATCGCGCATGATTTCGACCTCTTTTTCAACCTCAACAGTGACCGGAACTTCGCGCACGATCTCCCGTGCTACCTCGCGCTCAACCAGTACTGTCCGTTCGACTTCCACAGTCACAGGCACCTCACGGTCAACAACTACCTCTTTCTCCACTTCAACAGTGACAGGTACTTCGCGATCGACGACAACTTCTTTCTCCACCTCAACAGTGACTGGAACGGTGCGGGTGACTTCGACATTTCTAACTACTTCGACCGTCACAGGGACCTCACGGGTGACAACTACCTCTTTCTCGGTTTCGACAGTGACAGGAACTTCACGCGCCACCTCAACAACGACAGTCGCAGGAACTTCGACGATTTCGGGTTTGGGTTGAGCGCAACTAATGGCGCCTACAATACAAACGGCAATCAGGACTAGGAACAGGTCTCGGCAACTCATCAGGGTACCTCCCTCGCGACTTAGACAACGCTCTTAACCACAAGGCATTCCCTGATCAGTCGAGCAAAGGGAGGCACGACGAACGTGCCAAGTCAATGCTTGAATCGCGCGGTGGTTCACGCCTGAGACCAGGGGGTGACCAAAAACAATCAGTCGCTGATCTGCCTTGTGGTTACATTTGAGTATACGAGTTCGCGCTCAATGAGAGAATCGGTTCAAAACTAATCCAAGCAATTTGAGGCACGCGGCATCATGCGCCAAGATACTTGGCGCGCTGCATACGCGAGTAGTCAATAGTGGCAGCCCTCAATAACAGTGGATCCAACCGATGCGGAGGAAATGATCGTCGTCAGGATTCTTAACGCCTCAAAGGCTGACCGCATTGAAGCATTCAGTTTGCTCATCTTAGGTAACAGGCCGTTGTTGCCTGTTCGTTGTTTAGGTAAGGCGAGAACAGGTTGTCCGAGACTTCACAACGCCGCACATAACACACTAATCGTCTCTAACCTCTCGGTCATCATGGTCTTGCCGCAGTACTAGTGCAACGATCAACATCAGGAACGCGACACCGACACCGACAATCGCCCAAACCACACCGAAATCCCCCCAAAGTTTCGCGTTCGTCGGATGCATCTTCACTGCATCTGCCAACCACATCAAAGTACTGACAGCAGTGGCGACCGCGATAAAGATCCTGCGAGCCAATCGATATCTACCATCTCCGAGTTTCCAGTAATCAAATAACAACATGATTGCAGCGCAAAAAGCGATGAAAGGCGCGTAAATTCCTGCGACGCCGGCCGGATTTTCTTCCGTTGGAGGCTCTCGTAGCGTTGCAACAAACGCAGCTAAAGCCATAACCCCCACAGTCACATGCAACCACAACCATAGCCATGACCCCAACCGACGAAGACGATCCTTCCAACTTGACATAGGAATCCTTCCCGTATCTGCACGGTTTGCCTATCAAGGCCCGGTGAGCGCGCGACCTGTGGCTAAATCGTATGAAACTTTGCATCATCGTACTATTGACGTACAGTTCGTTCATCAAGAATTCTCATCATTGTCCGATTTTTCGCCGTCGCTACCAGATTTCGCGTTCGAATTAGGCACATAGACGACGCGTTGGACGTTGCGTTGCCGGCGGATGATGAAGCGTACGATGAAGAATATGATTGCGCCGAGGATTAGCCAGATCGGGGATGTGATGGCGATCCATATCCCGGCGTTGCCGGCGAAGGACGCGAAGCCGATGAGGACGTTGACGGCGTCTGTTGCGGTGTTTCCGGGGTCGAAGTCAGCTCCCTCGATTTCAGGTCTTGGGTAGACGGAGACGAATGCGCTGTGGGTCTCCTCAACCTCGCCTGCGTCGCTGTCGCCTATGATCTCGAAGACGATTTGATACGCCTCCGGCCGGTGTCGATCGAAGGTGTGTTGGGTTTCGATGCCGGTGGCACCTGGTGCGACCGTGCCTTCAACGACCGTCGATCCGTCGCGGAAGTCCCATGAGTATCGGACGTTGCGCAGCGTTTCGGGGTGGTTGAATGATGCGGTGAGTGTCACCGGTTGACCTTCTTCGATCCCCCACTCCGAGGCGGTGACGAATGCGTCGATGCGAGGGAGTTCGGAGACGTTTGCCCAGAGCTGGTCTTCGCCTTCTGCGAGGCCGCGATCTGAGAACGCTCGTACGCGAACGGTTACGACGTGGGGCGAGAATTCATCAGTCGAGTATGTGTGCCGAACGGGTACGCTCAGCAGGCCGTCTTCGCCTTGGGTGCGGAGGCCGGAACGGACGGTTTGGGGTTCGGAACCGTCGCCGAAGTCCCAAGTAATTTCGAAGCGGTCGTAGTCATCGGGCGGGAAGAAACGAGCGGTGTATTTGCGTCCGACGCCGATACCGACGTGGACGTCTTCGCCGACGTCCACTCGCATCGGGATTGGCGATCGGTTGACGGTTACGGAGAGGCGCGAATAGGCGGCGGATTCGCTGATGAATGCGAGGCGACCGTCGATGCGTTCCAGTTCGGACTGCCAGTTGGTAATCTCGCGTTGGACTTCGAGGAGTTCTTGGACGGAGTCGTAGTTCTCGTTTCGCAGAAGTGCGGTGAGAGCGTCGACGGTTTCTTGGATCGTGTTGCGACGAGCGCTGAGGTCGATGAATTCCTCGGTGAAGTCTGTGGAATCTGAGTTGACTGTGAGAACCTTGGAGACACTGGCGGTGATCTGGTCGATGACGGCATCGAGGGTATCGGCCGGGATGCGGATGGTGATGTGGAACCAGCCTCCCTCGTCGATAGTGTTGACATTAACCACCCATCCGCCGCGCGCGACGGCGAGGTCTCCGATGCTGTCGATGGTCTGTAGGGGATCGTTGGCCTCCACGGTCATGTCGGCGTTTCGGACGATGATGCGGTTTGTCGGCTGAATGGAGATGTTTACGTTTTGAGCGGATTCTGCCTCTGACATCGCCATCGCCATTGGTGCAGCCGTGGGAGCGGCGGCAGCGGCAGGAGCCATCATCATGGCTTCTGTTTCCACTAGGAACTCTTTTTCCACCATCGTTTCCCCTGCCACCTCGACCATCCTTTCGACGACGACGGTTGAGACGGCGAATCCGGCGTCGTCTCTGGCGAAGAGTGCTGCGGGGCGAGCCGGATCACCGGGGGGACCGTAATAATCGACGGATTCTTCGGATCCGGCGCAGGCGATTGCGAATGCGAGGGTGGTTGCCAGTGCGATGACGATTGCTATGCGGAGTGCGGACATGATTTTGCCTTTGGCTGGTTGCTCACTATTATCTAGACGCCTGCGCCTTGTGAAAAGTTCCGTGTGACAGATCAACTTTTATGGATTCCGGCTTTCGCCGGAATGACGTGGGTGAGACCGTGATGATGCGGTTGAAGCCGGAATGAAGTGGATAAGGCCGGGATGACGCGGTTGAGGCGTTGATGACGCGGGTTGGCGCGGATTTATCCTTCTTAGGAGTTGCGGCGATGGTGTCGTAGGCGAGCATGAGTTTGGAAGGCGAAATCAATGGTTGACTCTAATGGCGCAAATGGAGGCAAGAAGAAGGTTCTGATCACCGGTGGGGCTGGATTGATTGGAGGGGTCTTGATTGATCGGCTGGGCGATCGGTACGAGTTGTCGTCGTTGGATTTGAAGGAGGCGGATGGGGTGACGTCGCATGTGGCGTCGTTGGATGATCTCGATGCTATGCAACCTGCATTTGCCGGGGTTGATACGGTGGTGCATCTGGCGGCGGATCGATCGTCGTATGCCGAATGGGAATCGGTATTGCCGAATAATTTGGTTGGGACGTACAACGTGTTTGAGGCTAGTCGACGTGAGGGGGTGAAGAGGGTGATTTTTGCTTCTTCGAACCATGCGACTGGTGGCAACTATCTCGATGAGCCTTGGAGTTTGGTTGGCTCGGGTCAATTCGACAAGCTGGAGGCTGGTGCGTATCCGTTGGTAGATGAAGACGTGATGATCCGTCCCGACGGCTTTTACGGCGTCTCGAAGGCGTTCGGAGAGGCCATCGGGAGCTACTACAACGACTACCACGACGTTTCATCGATACACCTCCGTATCGGCTGGGTCATATCCACGGATGATCCTTCGTTCTCTCCCTTCGCGCTCTCGCTCTGGTTGAGCCACGCGGATGTGGCGCAGGTCGTGAGGTTGTGTATCGATGCTCCGGAATCGTTGAGGTATGGCATCTACTACGCGACTTCGGATAACAAGTGGAAGATATTTGACATCAGCCGAGCGAAGGCTGAGTTGGGGTTTGCGCCTGAGGATGGTTCCGGAGACGAATTTGTGGAGGGACCGCCGCCGGTTAGGGATCAGTAATAGGTCGCGGCATTTGCGATTGAGAGATTAAATACCTTCTACCGCCTCGATTAGTGGCCGGATATCCGCGGCTGAGGATCGCACTTCTGATTCGACCATCCAATTCTCGTAGAAATTGCCGTGTAACGCTTCGGCATGTTTGAACCATTCGCCGACTTCGGGGTTGCGCGAAGCACGAACGGCTTCTCGGATTACTGTGTAGGCATGGGGGTGAGAATCATGCTCCAAGCCGCGTTTTTCGGCGAAGGACTTGAGGACCTGGGCGGTTGCGCCCCAGAACTTTTCTGAGGCTTGCCTGAGATCGCCGGCTTCGAGTTCGACCATTGCTTGGTCGTAAAGCGTGTGTGCGGCTGATCGGTATCTTTCGGAAGTGGACATCGCTAAGTGGTCTAGTCGTCAGTCTTTAATTGCCGATGACGCGAATTTTAATTGACGTTGGATATGTGCTTAATGGCGAGATACTGGGGATACTGGTTGGCGAATCAGTCTTGCGGATAGTGAGAGATGCGGGTTTCGAGGCGTTTCAGGCTATCTTGGGTGGCTCGGAGTTCTCGGAGGAGTTCTTCGCGGGATGCTGGTGGTTGGAGTTCTCGTAGGCGCTCTTCTTTAGCGCGGTCTAGGTTGTTGATGACGACTGCGATGAATAGGTTTACGACGACGAAGGTGCCGACGATTACGAAGCTGACGAAGTAGATCCAGGCGTATGGGTGGGTTTCCATTGCCGAGTTGTTGACCTCGACCCATCCTTCGAGGGTGATGATCTCGAAGAGAGTCAGGATGGCGAGCCCGATGTTGCCCCATTTATCGGGGTGGCTTTCTTGGAATAGCTGGATGCCGACGATGGCGTAGATGTAGACGATGATGCTCATGAGCATCATGACGTGCCCCACGCTGGGGATTGAGCGGACGAGGGCGGCGACGATGAGACGGAGGTCTTCGATGGTGGAGATCAGGCGAAGGACGCGAAGGAGTCGACCGAGGCGTGCGATCAGGGCGAAGGTGCCGGTGGCGGGGACCAGGGAGAAGACGATAACGGTGAAGTCGAAGATGTTCCAACCGTCTTTGAAGTAGTCAAATGGGCGTGGCGAGAGGGCGAGCATCTTCAGAAGGGCTTCGATGATGAATATGGCGAGGATTATGCGGTTTGCGAGCGTTAGGAGACCGTCGTATTGTTCGACGATTTCGGGTTCGGTCCTGAGGCCCAAGATCGCGGCGCTGAAGAGGATGAGAGCGATGATGAACCACTCAAAGATCGTGTTAGTGACTACTCTTTGGGCGTTTTTCTTCAAAAGGTCCATCAGTGTGACGCTCCTCCTTGCCACGACGGGTAAGGGGGTTTCGAAATCTAGCTGCTTTAGAACTAGCTACTGGCGTCGGCCGCGGTTCTGGTGAAACCGCGCGGGATTACGTGTCCGTGGCCGCGCATGGTGAAGATGCCATCGCCTGCCATGCCGGGGAAGTACCAGCTGCCTTTGGGTCCCGGAGGCCATGCGCCAGCGCCGGATCGTTGGGCCCATTCGGCGTATTGCGATGCGAGTTCGGCGACGCGGTCTGGGTCGCCGTCAGCGAGGTCGTTGATCTCGGTGCGGTCTTGCTCGAGGTTGTAGAGTTCCCACGGCTTGCCGTGTTCACGGACGAGTTTCCAATCGCCTATGCGGACGGCTTGGTTGCCTTCGTGTTCCCATGCTAGTGGGCGCTGTTTTGACCAGTTGTCGTCGCCTTCGAGGATAGGGCGGAAGCTTTCGCCTTCGTGAGGTGTGATTTCGTGGCCGCGGAACTCGGTCGGGTAGGTGCCTTCGCCGAGGTCAATGCATAGGGCGTTTAGGTCCATCAATTGCACTGGGGTGTGGGAGATTTTGCCGGAGCGTCCTTTTTCGGTGATGCCAGCGGGCCAGTTGACGATAAGCGGGGTTGCGATGCCGCCCTCGTGCGTCCATCGCTTGAAACGGCGGAAGGGTGTGTTGCTGACGTTCGCCCATTGGGTGTCGTAGCTCATGTAGGTGTCGTCGCCGCCGGGAATGATGTCGGGCGAGTTGCCGACGCGGACTTCTCGGCCATCTCGAGTCAATGGGAGCACCCGTGACTCATCCACACCAGAATTGTCTCGGTCTTCGCATAGAAATTCGGCACAGCCGCCGTTGTCGGAGAGGAAGATTACGACGGTGTCGCGCTCTACTCCGTTCGCCTTTAGAGCGTCGCAGATCTTGCCGATGCCCTGATCCATGCGCTCGACCTGTGCGGAGTAGACCGCCATTCGCATGGCTTCCCATTCTTTGTCTGGAGCGTCTTTCCATGCTGTGACAGTTTCGTCTCGGGGTGCGATGTCCCACTCTTCGTCAAGGATGCCCATGGCTTTGAGAAGTTCGTGACGAGCGGTTCTAGTTTCGTCCCAGCCGTCGTTGTATTTGCCGCGGTAGTTTTCGATGTTTTCTTCAAGCGCTTGGAGTGGCCAGTGAGGAGAGGTGTATGCGACGTGGAGGAAGAAGGGGCGGTCGTCCTTCTGCACATCGTCGACCATGCGGACCGCGTGGTCGGTGATCATGTCGGTCAGGTAGTCGGTGCCAGATGCTTCGACGGCGGTGCGGTCGATGAAGAAACGGGTGTGGTTGAAGTATCCGTTACCGCCCTCGAAGTAAAAGAGTTGCTCAAAGCCTCGCTGAAGCTGGGGATGTCCCTCATCTTCGCGTTCTGGGTCTGCCCCACAGTGCCACTTGCCGGAGATGCCGGTTCGGTAGCCAGCATCTCGGAGGATCTCGGCGATGGTCACGCAGCGGTTGTTGAGGTATCCCTGGTACGAGGGTTCGCCCTCAATGGTGTTGCCCATGTGTCCGACGCCCGTCTGGTGTGGGTTGAGGCCGGTTAGGAGAGAGGCGCGGGAGGGGCAGCAGCGCGCGGTGTTGTACATCTGCGAGAAGCGTACGCCTTGCTCTGCCAAGCGATCTAGGTTGGGAGTTGATATTTCTCCGCCGTAGCAACCGAGATCGGAGTATCCCATATCGTCGGCGAGGATGAGGATGATGTTCGGGCGGGCGGGTGCGTTGTTGTCGGGCATGTTGGACTGGGGAATTTGTATGTTGGTTGTTTACAGCATCAATGAGGATAAACGACGCCGAGACTAGTTCGTCTTGTGGTATCAATGTCTGCAAGCTATTAGCAGGAGACAACAGCGATGATGAGGATCGGTACTCGGATCAGCCCGGATTGGCTGGATCGGCCGGAAGATTTGAGGTTTTTGACGCAGATCGGTGTGGACGCGGTGGATATCACGATGGATATGGTTCCCGGTTATCTGGAGTCTGGAGGCGCGGTGACTAGGGATGGAATGGCGATGGTGGTTGATAAGTTGGGCGAGGTTGGTCAGGTTATCGAGCGTGCTAACTGCTTGTCTGGCCAGTTCCGTGATGTCTATCTAGGCGGGCCGAACGCCGAGCAGGAGACGCGGAACGCCTGCATTAACGCGGAGATCTGCGCTGAGTTCGATATTCCCGTGTTGGGTGTGCAGCCCTACACGTCCGGGGTGAGCAATCCCAATCTTCCTCGGATCCCGAAGTTCGTCGAGGGGCGCGGTGGTTACCAGCATTTAAAGTTCGACTTGACGGAGGCATTGGAGACGCCGAGGGCGGCAGATGCTCCGGATGAGGAGGATTTGTGGGCGCGGCACGTCAAGCACTACACCGCGATCTGCGAGGTCGCCGAACAGGGCGGCGTGAAGGTAGCGACGCACGGGAATGATCCGCCAGTTCCGATGCTTCAGGGATACCCGGGGATCATCAACTCGTTCGAATCTTTCGATCGCTTGTTTACCGAGGTGCCATCGCCCGCAAACGGTGTCACATTTTGCGTAGGCACGCGCTATGAATCAGGTCAAAACATCTTCGAAGGGATCAAGCACTTTGGAGAGCAGAACCGGTTGTTCCATGTGCATTTTCGGAATGTGGTTGGGACGATTCCCGAGAACAAGGGCTACATGGAGGTGATCCCGGATTCGGGCGATCTGAATATGTATGAGGTGGCTAAGGCGTTGTATGACGTGGAGTATGAAGGTTGTATCGACTACGACCACATCATGCGATTGACGACGGATGGGCCCGCGGGTCGAGAGTACATCGCCTACTGCGTTGGGCACATGCGGGGGATTATTCAGTCGTTGGAGGCTGTGCACAAGGCGGAGTGATGTGTGGATTCCGGCCTCCGCCGGAATGACGCGTGACCGCGGAACGACGTATTTCAGTCGAAGAACGCTGGGAACCACTCGCGTTTGAGGTTGAGTCCGAAACCTGGGGCGTCGCTGGGTTTGAGTTTGCCTTCGAAAGGTGCAACGGTGCCGGGTAGGCGGTCTTTTTCGTGAAGGGGGACGCCGGCTTCGGTCATTACGGGTCCGCTACATTCGATCATCGGTACGGCGGTTAGGCCGTAGCAGGCGTGTTGACCGTATGCGGTGCCGCCGCTGCCGTGGGGGATGACGGATAGTCCCGCGGCTTCGGCGACGTGGCAGATCTTGATGAGGGGCGTTAGGCCACCGCACCAGATGATGTCGGGTTGGAGGATGTCTACGAGGCCTTCTTTGGCGGCGTGGAAGAAGGGGTAGATGCCGTACCAGTGCTCGCCGGTCGCCATCGTCTGCCACGGAACGCGTTCTCGGAAGCGGTCGTATTCGTCGAGGGTTTCTGGCAGGAAGGCGTCTTCTAACCATTTGAGGTTGTAAGGTCGGAGTCGTTCGGCTGTTCGTACGGCGGTCTCAACGTCCAGACCCATCCAGAAATCGAGCATCAACTCTGCATCGGGGCCGACTAGCTCTCGGGCTTCAGCGATCTCCTCTTCTAGACGGTTAATGCCTTCGATGCCGTCCGGCGGGCCGTAAGGGCTGAATCGTTTGAAGTTCTTGAAGCCGAGCTCTTTTTGCCAGGCGGTGTCGTTGCCGGTGGAGTAGAGGGGTTTGAGGATGTCGGTGCTTCCACCGAGGAGGCTGTAGACGGGTTTTTCTAATAGCTTGCCTTTGGCATCCCAAAGGGCGAGGTCAACCGCTGCGATGGCGTAGGCGACGAGAGCGTTAGTGCCGAAACCGGATGTAGAGCGGATCATGAGGTCGTAGAGGGTTTCGGTGGACATTACGTCGCGACCTTCGATGACTGGCGCGAGGTAATCATCGATGAGGGATGCGGTGGTGCGTCCGTGATCGGTGAAACCGAAGCCCCATGTGCCGTCTTCGAGGGTTACGACGCATCCGGTGTCGCGATCGCCACCCGGCGTTCTTCGGGCGAATGAGAAGTTGGGGTCTTTCGTGTAGCGTCGAAGCGGTGTTGCTTGGGCGTTTAGGTCGCTGCGGGATAGGCCTGGACGCGGAACCGTCATCGGCTTGAGGCGCGGGTAGTTGACTTTGGTGGCTTGGACGGAGACGATTTTCATTGGTGGTTCCTCGTGGGATTGCGTCGTCTCAAACCGTACTTGACGGACAGCGTGACGACAAAGGGCAATTTTCGCATAGCGGTCTTCGTGCTTTGCAGATTTGCCGGCCGTGGGTGATTAGTTGCATGTGGAGTTGAAAGCGGAGGTCTGCTGGGACTATGGATTCCAGGATCTGATGTGCGGCGTCGGCTGTCGTTTTTTCTTCAATAAGACCCAAGCGTTTCGAGACGCGGTGGATGTGGGTGTCGACGGGGAAGGCTGGCATTCCAAGTGCGAAGGCCATGACCACCGCCGCGGTTTTGGGGCCGACTCCGGGGAGCTCCATCAGCCATGCTCTGGCTTCTTCCAAGGGATAATCTCTGAGGAATTCGATCTCTAGCCTGCCGTGTCTATCGAGGATGTCGGCGAGGATGTCTTTGATGCGTTTCGACTTCTGGTTGGACATGCCGCCGTGATAGATGGCATCGGCGATTGCCTGCTGGTCGGCGACCATCACTTCCTCCCACGTAGGAATAGTTTGACGCAGGCTGTCGAATGCCTTTTCGGCGTTGATGTCGGAGGTGTGTTGGGTTAGGACGGTGAAGATGAGTTCGTCGAGCGCGTTGTATCGAGGTTCCTGTTTGAATTCGCCGTATATCGCGCTAAGTTCGTCGATGATTTCTTTCGGAGACAGGAGATTTTCGGTCATGGATGGTGGTTGACCGTTGATGGGAAGTGCGACCGGTTTTCTGGGGCGCGTTTCTACCGCGAGTTGACGCGTAACGCGATGGATGCCAACGCGTCTCGGCTTGGGGATGGAGGTGCGGTTTCGAGTCGTTGGATTGCGGTTTCGATGAAGTCAGCCGTTGTTTTTTCGGCGCGTTCCACGCCGCCTTTGACTCTGATCAGGTCCAATAATTCGCCTAGGGCGGTTTCGCGTTCGTGCTCGGGAAGGTTGTAGAAGGTCTCGATTGCTGCGGCACCTTCAGGATCTTCATATGCGTAAATGGCAGGTAAGGTGAGTTTGCCGGCGAGAATGTCTTGGTTGGCAGGTTTACCTAGTTCGTCGGTGGTCGATTCGTAGTCGAGGACGTCGTCCCGAACTTGGTACGCCATCCCAAGGTAATAGCCGTATTCGCGCAGAGCGGTGATCGAATCTTCGTTGGCACCACCGAGTACGGCTCCACTCTCGGCGGAAGTTGAGAATAGGGATGCGGTCTTGTCGTAGATGCGGGCTAAATATTCGTCGACCGTCACAGGTAGGATCCAATTGCTGACCATTTCGTGCAGTTCGCCGCGAGCGAGTTCCGCGATGGTCTCGGCGAATCGGGAGATCAGTCGGACGGAGCCGGTAGCGCAGACGAATTTCGCGGAGGTTGCGAAGACGTAGTCGCCTAGGAGGACGGCGAAGTTGTTGCCCCACAGGAACCCAGCGGTGGCTTTGCCGCGGCGGACATCGGCGTCATCTACCGTGTCGTCGTGGATTAAGGCGGCGATGTGGAGCAGTTCGACGGCCACTGCCATGCTGATGACCTTTTCGTCGGGTTTCGCTCCCCATAATTTGGATGCTAGCAATGTCATCGCCGGGCGCATCTTTTTCCCGGGTGTAGCCATGACGTGAGCGAGACGTTCGTCGAGGGTGTCCAGAGCATCGATGCCGGTTGGGCAACGTTCGATCTCTTCGATGCTGAGTTGGGTGATGACTTCGACTACTCGGTCGAGGTCGCCTGAGATAGGGGCGAAAATGTCTTGCGAAGACTCTGTTTGCAGGGTGGTCATGAGTGTGGGTGATGTGCCTAATGTGATGTGCGGTTAGGCGTCGGTTTGTTGCGCGAGTAGTCGTTCCTTCTCTTGCTCGACGATTTCGGGATCTAGCTTCCGGAAGAGGGGTTTGGGATCTGGCAGATGCGAGCCTGGTTCAACGACGCGACGTTTCCAACCGTCAGTCGCAGTCGCCCCGTCAAACCCTAGCAGATCGTGTATCTTGTCGCACGAAAACGGTATGAACGGGTAGAACACGGTTCGCAGAGTTGCGATGACGTTGATAGCGGTCCAAAGGGTTTTGGCGGCTTTGTCGCGGTCTGATCTCACGGTGCGCCATGGCTCTTCGGAGTCGAGGTAACGGTTGCCGGTGCGGGCGAGTTCCATCGCCTGATAAAGCGCGCGTCGAAAACGCCGTGATTCAATGGATTCCGATACGTCGTCCAATGCTTGTGAGCAAGTATCGATAACTGATTGGTCCTGAGAGCCAAGTTCACCCGGATCAGGAACCCGATTGTCGAAGTTGCGTGTGGTGATTGTGAGGGTACGGTGTACAAAGTTGCCTAAGGTGGCGACTAAGACGTTGTTGTTCGCCGCGAGGTAGCCTTCCCATGTGAAGTCGGAGTCGGAGGTTTCGGGCATTATCGATGCCAAGTAGTAGCGGAGCGGATCGACATCGTATCGCTCCAAGTAGTCGGGGAGCCAGACGGCCCAGTTTCGGCTGCTTGAGAACCCTTGGCCGTTTAGGTTGAGGTATTCATTAGCGACGACGTCGGTGGGGAGGTTCAGATCGCCATAACCCATCAGCATTGCAGGCCAAAGGACGGTGTGGAATGGGATGTTGTCTTTGCCTTGGAAGTAGTAGGACTCGGCATCGGATTTGTGCCAGAACTCCTTCCAGTCGTCCTCGTCGCCGGAGTTGATTGACCACGCCTTGGTAGCGGAGAAGTAGCCGATGACGGCTTCGAACCAGACGTAGATGCGCTTCTTGTCGTAGCCTTCGAAGCGATCGCTGGGAACGGGGACGCCCCACTCAATGTCGCGCGTCATCGCGCGATCGTGTAGACCTTCGTTCAGGAAACCTAGGGTTTGGTTGCGGACGTTTGGTCGCCAGTCGTTCTTAGTTTGGACCCACTTTTCGAGGCGTTCTTGGAACGCACTCAGCTTGATCATTAGGTGGGTCGTTTCTTTGAAGACAGGTGTGGAGCCGTCGCGTATGCTGCGGATGTTGATTAGGTCGGTGGGATCGAGGGTGCGTCCGCAGTCGTCGCATTGGTCGCCGCGAGCGCCGTCATAGCCACAGACAGGGCAGATGCCCTCAACAAAACGGTCGGATAGGAAGCGTTGCTCCGACTCTGAATACGGCATCAGCTGAGTGTCTTCGTATATGTAGCCGTGTTTGTCGAGGGTGAGAAGGATGTCTTGGGCGACTTCTTCGTGGATCTTGGTGTGAGTGTGAGTGTAGAGGTCGTAGGAGAAACCCATCTGCTCCATGCAGTTGGACCAGATCTCGTGATAGCGGAATGCAATCTCTTCGGGAGTGACACCCTCATCGACTGCCCTCAATGCCGTCGGTGTGCCGTGCATGTCGCTGCCGGAAACCATGGCAACGCGGTTACCTGCGAGACGGTGGTAACGTGCGAATACGTCGGCGGGAACGTTCATCCCGGCGATGTGGCCGAGATGGGGTTCGCTGTTGACGTAGGGCCAGGCTACGCAGACGAGGATGTTTCTTGACAAGCCTTGAAACTCGCTTCGGGCCGCGGATGCTTGTCGAGTGATCGTCAGTCAGGAAAAGCGGCGCGGCACTTCGCCTCGATTCTACTTGGTGGCCTATTTGGGAATTTGATTCTGCAGGTTAGGAATCTTGATGGAGAGTCTGGTAAACCTGATTCTTCGAGAGTTGAGTTTTGGCAGCGACCGCGGCGACCAGATCGCGGCGCGAGTCATACCGATCCGCCAACTCGGATGCTGTTGCTATGATCTGCTTTTTGGCGTCTTCTCGATCCCGAGAACTTGTACTCGGCTGACTTCTGTCGAGCGGTGCGACAACGATGACGAACTCGCCGCGTGGACTTTCGAAATGCTCAAGGGCGCTAGATGCTGTCCCACGCCACACCTCCTCGTGAAGTTTGGTCATCTCTCGGCAGATCGTCAATTGGCGGTCGTTGAGAACGTCTGCTATGTCTCGGAGCGCAGCTGTCAGGCGATGGGGGGTTTCGAAGAAGATCGCGGCAAAGGGTTGCTGAGCAATTTCTCTGAGTAAACGCCGACGCTTTCCTGTCGCCGCCGGTAGAAAGCCGTACGAGGCAAATTGATCAACGTAAAAGCCGCAGATTGATAACGCCGCCATGACGGATGATGGGCCGGGGAGCGGAACGACGTTGTGACCCTGCGAGATGGCTTCGGTCACGATTTTCTGGCCCGGATCGTTGACTCCCGGTGTGCCAGCATCGGATACCAGTGCAACATCCCCTTTGTTCAGGTAACCGACGATACGTTTGACGTCGGATTGTGATGATCTTCGATGGAAACTGACGATTTTGGGTTTTGCCTGAATCTTGTCTAGGATTTTGCGCGTGACGCGAGTGTCCTCGGCGATCACCATCGGGCTTTCGCGGAGGATGTTGACTGCTCGGATCGTTAGATCATCCAAGTTGCCGATAGGGGTGGCGACTATGTAGAGGTTGGACATGGGATGTCTGGTTGAGTGTACGTAATCGCTACTGAGCCATATAGCCATATTGGTGATATGGTTTGCAATATGAAAACAACGTTCAATATCGATGATGCACTGATGCAGCAACTGAGGGAAGAGGCGGCACGGCGAAACGTGACGATGAAAGAGATCGTGGAGTCGGGGATCCGGCACATGATCGCGAACGGTGGACGCGAACCGAACGAGGTTAGGGAAAAACCCTTTGAATTACCGTCTTGGCCAATGGGTATTGCCCGTGTGGACATTGCGAACCGGGACGAACTCTACCAATTATTTGACGAAGAAAAACCACCTTGGTCATAGACACCAATATTCTGGTTTACGCCGCGAACGAGGATGCTGAGCATCATATTGCTTGCAGGTGTTTCATCGATCAACGCATACACATTCCCGATCCAACCTTCCTGACCTGGAGCATTTGCTACGAATTTCTACGAGTCACCACGCATCATGGACCATATCCCCGTCGGATTAACGCCGTTGATGCTTCAAGGTTCCTTTACTCCCTCCTTTCACAACCCAGCTTTTCGGTGTTGACAGCCACCAATCGGCACTTCGATTTATTGTCGTTGACCCTGACCGAGTTCCCCAAAGTCAGCGGCAACCTTATGCACGATGTCCACACCGCAGTTCTGATGCGCGAACACGGAATCAACCAGATCTGCACCCGCGACACCGACTTCTATCGCTTTCCGTTTCTGACGGTGGTCGATCCGTTGCGGCAGTAGGACGTTTGGGTTTTCGTTACTCCACTAATCGCGAATCGTCATGGGCACGTTGCCGCACCACCGCTGTAGTACCAAATTCCAGCACCGATCATCACCGCATCATTCGCTTCCAGTTGGCGATACTTCCCTTCGATTGGATCCCACGTGTAAACGAGCCTGACGAATTTGGCCAGGTAGTCTCTGACTGTCACGACATCTTTGTCACTGTTTTGCAACTCCTCCCCGAAATGATCTTGTGTTTGGTTGCCTTCTTTGTCGTTGACACCGACAAACCACCAACCAGTGTGAGAGCCACAACCGGAACCGGATTCGGCATGATCCGTTGATGGGCCAGGTCCTTCGGTTAGCGTGATCGGCTGTTCGGAAAAGCTGGTTGACAGAACCATGTAACCCGATCCGGCGCGAATCTCAGTGAGCCCGCGAAAGTTTTCGTTAAATGTCCAAGCGTCGCCGTCTCGAACTGCGATGGCCCAAGGATCTAAAGCAAACCGCGGATCCCATGAGACTACAGCTGCAATTGAGGGATTAGTGAAGACGCTTTCGATTTTCGGATCGATCGGATCGGCTGGTACGGATACCGCGTTCCAGCCTGCAACCAATGGAATTACGAAATCACCGCGTTGCGTTGACTTGAAATCGAAATCAAAACTCGTTTCGTTCCCCGCAGAATCGAAAACTCGGACATGTACCTCGTGTTCTCCTTGGTTCATGCTCAACGGCCAGTAAACGAACTCGTTGTCCCTGACCAGTTCGAACTCATCGACGATCTCTACACCATCGAATATGACGGATCCCAGAGTCACGGTAGCCTCCGTCGGGAACTCGAGCAGAACAAAGGGCCGTTTTTCGCGGACCACCGATCCGTCTGGCGGATGCACGCGAACATTGCCCTTCGACGTCGTCGGACCGAAGGCAGTGTCCAGTCCAAAGCCAGTTGTTGCGGTAGCCCAGTTAGAGACAGTCTCCCCGTATCGCTCGTACCGCGAGCGATCACGGCCGAATACGATAACGACCAGTTCTCCGTCTTGAAGCTCGGTGGTACCGCCCGGCCGGTTTTGCCAGTTGAATTCCCAGTTCTCGCCAGGCCGCGCAAGCGCGATGTCCTCGGTCAACTCGAACGGATCATCTTCGTCATCGCCGTTCACGTCGTATCCGCAGGTGTAATGCGTCCCTGCCGGTTCGGTTGGTTTTCGGGAGTGAGGGCCGTCGCGATTGGCAATGAAGTCGTCGATGTCGCGTTTGGCCTCGTTTTCAGGCCAATTGAGGTTTTTGCATACGACGATGACACTCGGCGCGTCTTGAAGCGGTTCGTCGGAAACGACGTGGATGTCGATCGAGCTGTTGGTCAGGCGGTCCGGTCCCTCGGCGCCCGTTCCAGTTCCCGATCCTCCGCTAAGCGTGACTGTCAACCTCGGAGCGATTCCATCTTTGATACGGACCGCGCCGAGTTTTCGTCGATTCGTCGAATTGCCGGCGAGGTCTTCGATCTCTTCGTTTGGTGCGATGATGACGACTGGCGTGGCATCCGACGGTAGTTGTTTCGTCAGTTTCAAGAAGACGTGCGCACCATCCACCTGAGTCTCTATGACATCGAGACGCGTGTTCTCGTCGAGGTAGACCTCAAAGGTTTTGGTGGAGACAGTTTCGGGGTCGATTGCGCCGTCGAATACCAGCATGATGCCGTTGCGGTTGACAATTGGGAAGCCTTCGTCGTCCAACCCGAAATAACCGGTCACCGAACTATGCCGATTGTTTTGAGCGTCAGTAGGGGCCCCCGACACACCCGAGACGATGACGACGCACACCGTCAGAATTACGAGCACGCCTCCGCGCACGAGGTATCGGATGATCTGTTGCTTCATCTCCTGTAGTCCTCAGGAAATGAAATACGTTTTGCGTTTCAGTTGCGTTTCGCCAGCAGCGCGTCGATGGCCGATTCGTGTTGCTCATCCGCGTGGTAAGAAGAACGAACCAAAGGTCCAGAGGCGACGTGTTTGAAGCCCATCTCCATACCGACGCGTGCGAACTCGCCGAACTCGCTCGGGTGGTAGAAGCGGATAAGAGGATGGTGACGGTCGGATGGGCGGAGGTACTGGCCGATGGTGAGGAGATCGCAGTCGACGTCTCGGAGGTCTTGCATCGTCTGGTAGACCTCGTCTTTGGTTTCACCGAGACCCACCATCATGCCGGATTTGGTTGGCATGTTGGCATCGATCTCTTTGACACGGCGGATGAGTTCGAGTGAGAGATCGTAATCGCCTTTTGGGCGGACCTTGCTGAAGATGCGTCGTGGAGCTTCGATGTTGTGATTGAGGACTTCCGGGCCGGCGTTGACGACGCGTCCTAAGGCGTTGAGGTCGCCTGCGAAATCGGGTATCAAAACCTCGACCTTGCACTCAGGTGCGAGACGGTGGATCTGGGTAATGGTCATCGCGAAGATCGATGAGCCGTAGTCGGAAAGATCGTCTCGGTCCACTGACGTCACAACGGTGTACTTCAGGTCCATCGCGTTGACGGTCTGAGCCAATCGAAACGGCTCGGCCCAATCGACGTTGATTTCACCGGGCCATCCCGTCTTGACGTTGCAGTAGGAACAGGCTCGGGTGCAGGTGTCGCCGAGGATCATGAAAGTGGCGGTCCGACGCTCCCAGCAGTCCCCGATGTTCGGGCAGGCGGCTTCTTCGCAGACCGTGTGAAGGGCTGAGCCGCGGAAACGCTTCTTAAGATCGGTGTAGTTCTCGCCACCCGGAGCTTTGACTTTGAACCATTCCGGTAGCCGACGCCGGACACGTGGTCTCTCGACATTTTTGTCGACGGACCATGACTTAACGGTCGTTTTTGGGTGAGTTTGGATCAATTTGTAGGTGTGATTGGTAGGCTTGAGTCATCGATTACATAGCTTCAGGCTATCAAAACCGTAGTTGTATATTGAGAATCGAACCCGTTGGGAAGTTGTGCAAGAGGAGCGATGATGCTGATGGTCGGTTGCGGTAGACGGATCCCTTAATGGCAAAACGGAAGCGAAGAAATCGTTATCGCGGCCCAGACCTCACGTCGCATCTGGGGGTCGAGATCGGTGACACGCTCACTTTAGAGGCAGGCGAATTCGACGAGCGCGGGCTTGCCATTTCGGATTACGACGGAGCGCCGGTAACGATTGCAGGCGCAATCCCCGGCGAGACAGTATCAGTCACCGTGATCAAGGTATATCAGGACCGTGTGGCGACCCGGGTCGACAGCGTCTGTGAACCGTCGAAAAACCGCGTCGAACCGGAATGTCGCTATTTTGGGGAGTGTTCCGGCTGCCAATGGCAACACATCGATTACGGCCGACAGCTAGAGATCAAACACCAAATAGTCAAGGCCGCGTTACAGCCTTACGAAATACTCTGCGAGATCGAAGTCGATGAGACCTTGCCTTCGCCTACCCAATTCGGCTACCGGAATCACGCCCGATTCACTGTTGGACGTGGCGGGGAGAATGGTGTCGCAGGTTTCATGAATGCCGACAGTCGGCGGTTCGTCCGGATCGATGAGTGTCTGATCATGGATGACCGAATAAACGAGACGTTGGCACAGTTGCAGGGACGACTCGATCGCATGACTCAGTTTTCGGTCCGGGTCGGAACGAATACCGGCGATGCGATCATCCAACCCATTTTGCCCGCAGAGATTCAGGATGTTCCTTCGGGTAGACAACGGTACGTCGAAGAGGTGCAGGGCGCAAAGTTCCAAGTGGCGGCCTCGTCATTCTTCCAAGTGAACACGTCTCAACTCGCGCAGATCATTGACGAGATCGTCGGAATGTTGGAACTGGACGGAACCGGCACCCTGGTGGACCTGTATTGCGGCGTCGGGACCTTCGCCCGTTTGTTGTCGCCTTACGTGAAAAGGGTCATCGGCATCGAAGAATCGGCATCGGCTGTGGCCGATGCTCGAGTCAACTGCTCAGATGTCGGCAACGTAGAGTTCGTCGAAGCGAAGGCGGAGTTGGCCGTACAAGAGCTTGCTCAGACCGGGTTGAAGATCGACTTCGCTATTATCGATCCGCCGCGCATCGGTTGCGATCCTCAAGCATTAGAAGCCCTCACGGTCTTGTCGCCGCGCCGAATCATGATGGTCTCGTGCAACCCGATTACCATGGCACGCGACTTGGATGCGCTATGTGCAACGGGGTTTAAACTGATATCAGTCCGCCCAGTGGACATGTTTCCGCAGACTAGGCATGTCGAATCGCTCGCCCTTTTGGAAGCTACCTCCCAAAAGGGCGAGTGGCAACAGTGCCGTTCCCATGTCAGCACCGCCTACATCTGAACCATCGGCAACGACGGAATCGAACCTCGGCAAGAACCTTCGTTTTGTTCTCGCCTCCGGATCGCAGCGCAGACGAGACATCATGCATCTCGCCGGTTTGACCTTCATCGTTCAGAACGGCGCTGGTAGCGATGCCGAGTCCGATCCGGAAGATGAACCCGACGCTCGGCGATTGACGCGACATAACGCCGAGTTGAAGCTCAGATCCGCCGTCGACGCGTCTCGTAATCGGATGCCTTGGGACATCGTGATAGTCGCTGCCGACACCGTAGTCACCAGAAACGGGCACGCGCTCGGAAAGCCAGCTGACCGGCCTGAAGCGATATCCATGCTTCTCGATCTGCGAGGCAAGCAGCATGAGGTCGTCACTTCGGTCGCGATGACTTACGCGCCGTTGCGGCAACGCGGGGAGGTGCTGGCGCATTCCGTAGTCTCGAAAGTGAGCATGCGTGAGTATGCAGACAGCGAGATCGATCAATATATCGAAACTGGAATTCCATTTGATCGGGCTGGCGCCTACGGAGTCCAAGATGTGCATTTCAACCCGGCGAAGGAAGTGATCGGTTGCTATCTCAACGTCGTTGGATTACCGCTGTGTGCAGTTAGAGCCATGTTGCCGCCTAAAGCCTGCACCTTCGCCGATTCGCATATCTACGCCACGTGCGCGGCACACGAGCGAGGGGCCGGATCGTGAATCTCTTCGGTATCGGCGGCCTGGAACTGATCGTTGTCTTCCTTGTCGCTCTCTTGGTTGTCGGCCCGGTGCGATTGGTTCAAGGTGCTCGTATGGCCCGGAAATATCTGACAGAGTTGCGTCGCCAGCGTGAGGAGCTGACGCAGATGGTGGAGGAGGCGGTCGATATGGAGGGGATTCGGGAACGGCTCGACCAAGACGGGATTCTCGAAGATGTTCGAGACCTGACGACCGAACTCGGTCAGATCCAAGAAGACGCTCGCAGCGTCACTACTGACGCCGCCGATTTCAAATCGCTGGCCCGGTCGGTTGTTCGTCCCGGCGGCTATTCGAGAACGGCGCCAGGACCGAAGTCACCCGAACCCAAGCAGGATGAACCGGCAAGCGAGCCCGACACGACAGCTGGTTCGCAGCGGACCGAAACTACGCCGTGAATGACCGACCTGCCCAGTTGATGTCGCACTTCGGCGAGCTGAAGAAACGGCTCTATATCGCGATCGCTGCGATCTTGGTGACTACGATCGTCGCCTTCGCCTTTTACAAGCCAATACAGGATTTTGTCCAGCGTCCAGCCATTGAGGCATTGGAGCGTGTCCGGCCCGATGATCCAGCGCGGCTGGTGCAACTCGACATCACAGAGGGTTGGACGGTCACAGCCAAGGTCTCGGTGCTGGTGGGGTTTGCAGCCGCGTTTCCGATCGTGCTTTATCAGGTGATCGCCTTCGTGAGGCCTGGTCTCAAGGGCAACGAGCGGCGATTGCTCTACTTGCTGCTGCCGGGCGGTACCCTGCTCTTCGTCGCCGGCGCAGCATTCGCTTACTACTTGATAATCCCTCCCGCCATCCACTTCCTCTTGCAGTTCGGCGGCGAGATTGCGCTCGTCACGCCTAGGCTGTCTTCTTATGTGACGTTGGTCACGACGCTGACGGTATGGATGGGACTGATATTCGAGCTGCCCATCGCGATGTTCCTGCTCGCGAAGCTCGGGATCCTCCGCCCACAAGGACTTTCAAAACAAAGACGTTGGGTGATACTGTTCGCCTTCGTGCTCGCGGCCATCGTGACGCCCACTGTCGATCCTGTGACCCAGACGATGGTCGCGGCTCCAGTAGTCGTGCTGTTCGAATTAGGGCTGATTTTGACCAAGCTGGCAACCCGCGAGCCGAAGAATGAGAGCGCTACGGATAAAGGTGTAGCCGACGCCGGGAGTTAATCGGCCTTCTTCTCGGTGTCGGTTTCGGTCTTTTCTTCATCAGCCGTCTCAGCATTGTCTTTGTTGCCGATATTGCCGATGCTCCCACGGAACTCTTTGATCGCAGTTCCGATGCCACGTCCGACCTCGGGGAGCCTACCAGCTCCGAAAATGATCAGCACGACCACAACGATCAGGAATATTTCGAGCGGGCCAATGCCTCTGCCAAACATGCTGTTCCGAGCCTTGCCGTGCGGTGGCTGTAACGGTTGCGGTTAAATCGGATGCCGCAACTTCAAATTCGATTGTAAACGACGCCGTGCGAATAGGCGTTGTACACGGCTACGCCCCGGTAGTGCGATCGGAAGATCTCCGGGGCGAAGCGAACGCGTTCGGTCTGACCGAACTCAGTAGCGCCGTACGACGGCGATGACGCGACCTTGAATCTGGACGTCATCTGCCTCAGCAACGATCGGCTCGTAGCTGCTGTTCTCGGGTTGCAGCGTTACGAGCGGACCGCTCTGGTAGTAGCGCTTGACGGTATGGCTGTCGTTGCTCTTGATGTGAGCGATCACCATATCGCCGCGTTTGGCTCGGCTCGTCTGCTCGAGGATGATCACATCGCCTTCCATGATGCCGGCGTCGAGCATCGACTCGCCGACAACCTCAAGGGCGAATGGCTCCCGAACGTTTCCGACGATCCAGTCGGGAAACTCGATGGTTTCAAACTCACCGACCTGGTCCCATTCCACGGCTTCCGGCATCACCACGGTGTCACCTGCGGCAACGGTTCCGAGGATCGGGATGCCAGTCTTTACGTTGAGCGATCGCGCGTTGCTGTCACCGCTGAGCAGCCCTTGCTCGATCATCGGCTTCACGTGATAATTGACGTTGGAAGCGGAACTGATCCCTACCGCTTGGGCGATCTCGCGCAGGTTAGGGCCGTAGAGGTTCTCTCGCCGGTAGTCGCGAATGAACTCCCAAATTTGGCGTCGCACCTCTCGCGTCTTGGATCTTGGCTTTGGCATTGTTGGGGTTACCCTCCAATTTCTCAAACTTTTGTCTGTCACTACTGTTATATATCGCACATTTGTCGAAGGTTGTCAAGTAATTTTTCGATTTTTCCCGAAAATTCTTCAATTCCTCTCGCCACGACGTGAACACCCGCAAACCAGTCCCATCAAACGAGCCTAATCGGGACGCGCACGCACTTTGCGAACCAACCCGGTAAAGCAACCATCTACCGTTGCGTTAGAATCGATTACGTTCAGGTCTCCCAACGATTGGCGCGGTCTAACGCCGCATGGAGCAGCGTCGATGGCTACAGTGTCTGACACCCCACCAGATAGCTCAATCAATACCGCCGAACACACCGCCTCCCTGCGCGAAAACTACGATCACGCCGAGATCGAACCTCGTATCCGCCAGTTCTGGATAGACGACGATATCTATCGTTGGCATCCAGACGATAATGGCCGCCCCAAATGGTTCGTGCAGTCAATGTTCCCTTACCCATCGGGCGACCTTCATATCGGGCATTGGTTCGCATTCAGCGGTGGAGATGCCGCCGCCCGTTTTAAGCGGATGGAGGGCTACAACGTCTTGCATCCTCAGGGTTTCGACGCCTTCGGACTCCCAGCCGAAAACGCCGCTATCCAAGGCAACGTCCACCCGAAACTCTGGACCTACGACAACATCTCGAACATGCGCCGCCAGTTTGAGCTCATGGGCAATTCGTACGACTGGTCACGCCAGATAATCACCTGCGACCCCGAGTACTACAAGTGGAACCAGTACTTCTTCCTGAAGTTCCTCGAAAACGGGCTTGCCTACCGCTCCGACGGCGCCGTCAACTGGTGCCCCGAAGACCAGACGACTCTCGCCAACGAGCAAGTCAAAGACGGCAAGTGCGAACGTTGCGAAACAGTGGTCGTCAAGCGCAACATGCCGCAGTGGTACTTCGCAATAACCAAATACGCCGATGAAATGCTCGACGTGTCCGGCATCGAGTGGCCCGAGAAGGTCGTTGTCAGCCAGGAGAACTGGATCGGTCGTTCTGAAGGTGTCAATATCCGCTTCGACATCTCCGAATACGGCCTCGAAACTGAAGCAATCGGCACCTTCACCACCCGTATCGACACTATTTTCGGTGTCACCTTCGTCGTCCTCGCTCCTGAGCATCCGTTGGTCGTCGAATTGACGCAGCCCGATCACAAATCGGTCGTCGACGATTACGTCGCAGCAGCCGCCAAAACGACCGAGATCGAACGCACCTCCGCCGTCCGCGAAAAGACCGGAGTTCCGACCGGCGCGTACTGCATCAATCCATTGAACGACGAGCGTGTGCCCATCCTCGTAGGCGACTACGTTCTCGCAAGCTATGGCACGGGCGCCGTAATGGGCGTCCCCGCTCACGACGAACGAGACTTCGAGTTCGCCAAGAAGTACGACCTCCCGATTCGCGTCGTCGTCGCACCCCAAGACTGGGACGGTGAAGAACTCGAAGCCGCCTACATCGACCCTGGCGTCCAAGTAAACTCTGGCCAATTCGACGGCCTGCCCAGCGAAGATGGCATGGAGGCGATCGCCGACGCCATCGAAACCAACGACTGGGGCGAGCGCGTCGTGACCTACCACATGCGAGACTGGCTGATTTCGCGCCAGCGCTACTGGGGCACGCCGATACCCGTCATCTACTGCGACGACTGCGGGACCGTGCCAGTGCCGTACGAAGACCTCCCAGTCGAACTTCCCGCCGACGCCGCATTCAAACCATCTGGACGTTCTCCACTCACCGAGCATGAAGGTTTTCTCCACACCTCGTGTCCTGAATGCGACCGTCCCGGGAAACGCGAGACCGACACGATGGACACCTTCATGGACTCATCTTGGTACCACATGCGGTACCTGAGTCCCGGAGACGAAGAGAACCCATTCGATCCCGAATTCGCAGCGTCTTGGGCGCCAGTCGACCAATACACCGGCGGTATGGAACACGCCGTGATGCACTTGCTCTACTCCCGATTCTTCAACCGCGCACTTCGCGATATGGGTTACGTCAACTTCGACGAGCCGTACGTTCACCTGTTCAGTCATGGAACCTTGACGACCGATATGGGCAAAATCTCTAAGCGCTCCAACCCCCTCGCCCCTGACCCGTTGGTCCAAGAATATGGCGCAGACACCCTCCGGTGCTACCTAATGTTCCTAGGCCCTTGGGACAAAGGCGGCGTATGGACGGAGTCGGGCATCAACGGCATCCGCCGATGGTTGCACAGAGTCTGGGACGTATGCCTCCGCGATCCCGAGGAGTTGACCGGCGACGACGCGGCGGCAGACCGCGCTCTTGACACGGCTTCCCACACCGCGACTAAGCGCGTCGTCGAGGACATGCGCGCCTACAAATACAACACCGCGATCGCCTCGCTGATGACCTACGTGAACCAGTTGAATGATGCTTGGGACAACGACGGTGTCTCGCCCGAACTCTGGCGAGACAGCGTGCGGCGGCTGCTATTGCATCTCGCTCCACTCGCCCCTCACATCGCCGAAGAGCTGTGGCTTCGAAATGGTTGGGAATTCTCGGTTCACGAGCAACTTCTACCGACCTGGGACGAATCGAAACTCACTGTCGACACACTCAAGATAGTTGTCCAAGTCAATGGCCGGGTGCGCGACACCATTGAAGTCCCAGCAGATGCAGGCGAAAATGAGATCGCCGCCGCGGCACTATCCGCTCCCGGCGCATTGCGACATACCCAAGACAAGCAGATCCGCCGCGAAATCTACGTCCCCGGCCGCCTTTTCAACATCGTTGTCTGACACGGTCAGGCCTTTGGACTGGCACCGATCAGCGTCCTCTGATTTCAGTTAGCCGAATGTCCGTTTCCATTGCGGCGATCATTGAGATCATCGTTGTGAAACACTCCGCGTTCCTCGCCTTGGAACGCGTGCACCGCGACCTCGATCCCGTCGACGCCCACCAACTGGTTCATCTCCTGGATGAAACGATTCACAATGTCGCGCAGATCCTCGTCGGTGAGGTTCTCGCGAACGATCAGCGTGGCGTGGACCATGCCCTGCGGGTAGTGGACATCCAAACGGCCCACATCCCGATCGTCGGCATCCACCACAAAATACGACTCCGAATGTGGTGTCCTCACTTCTCGTTGAAGCGTGTATATCGTCATATGCGCCTGCCTAGATCGCTACTCCCCACACCCGGAGAGTAGCAGTTCACCTTTGTTCAGACCGGAACAGAGTGGAATACTTCAATCAATCGATCACGTTCGGACGTGGCCGTCACCAGTGACCACCCACTTGTAGGACATGATCTCGCGGATCCCCATCGGGCCCCGCGCGTGCAGCTTATTGGTAGAGATCGCGACCTCGGCGCCAAGGCCGAACTCGCCGCCGTCGTTGAACCGAGTAGACGCGTTGGCAAAGACCGCCGATGCGTCCACCTCGTTCAAAAAGCGCTCGACCACCTGCGTGTCCTCGGCGATTATCGCCTCCGAGTGTCCCGAACCGTAACGTTGAATGTGTTCAAGCGCCTGGTCTAGACTCCGAACAACTTTGACCGATAGGATCAACGCGAGGAATTCGGTCCCGTAGTCGTCATCGTTGGCCCGCAGAACTTTTACCGTCTTTCGTTTCGGCCCTAACAATGTCCAAGCTCTATTGTCCGCGCGGATCTCAACCCCAGCCTCCGAGAATCTGCCTGACAACTCGTACAAGACATCCTTCGCCACGCTCTCGTGGACCAGCAAGGTGTCCAATGCATTGCATACCGTGTGCCGTTGCGCCTTAGCGTTGTAGACGACATCAACAGCCTTTGGCAGGTCCGCAGACCCATCGACGTACGCGTGACAGACACCGATACCGCCAGTGACTGCCGGCATCTTTGCCCGTTCTGCCACCATGTGCACCAACTCGGCGCTGCCCCGCGGCACCAACAGATCGATGCAGTCCTCCATCTCCAGCATCTCACCGACCAGCGCGCGATCAGTCGATTCCACGAACTGGACCGCGTTCTCGGGGAGACCTGCTATCACCACCGCTTCACGAACTATTGCGGCCAACGCCGAGTTGGTGCGTATCGCTTCCTTTCCTCCACGGAGAATCACCGCATTTCCAGCTTTGAGACATAAAGCCGCGATGTCGATCGTAATGTTCGGACGGCTTTCATATATGACTCCGATGACACCCAACGGCACCCGGACGCGCTTGAGATTCATCCCGTTATATGCCGTGCTTTCTTCGATCACCTCGCCTACCGGATCGTCGATATCCGCGATATTCAACACTGCTTGCGACATGTCGGCGATCTGCGCTTCGTTCAACTCCATCCGCTCCGCGACATGCTCATCTATCCCATCCGCCAAAGCCGCGGCCAGGTCCGCTTTATTCGCCGACAAAATCCTGTCGCTGTTCTCAACGAGGGACGACGCAAGTACCCGCAACGACTTATCTCGCTGTGCAGCGGTGCAACGCCCTAGCTCTCCGGCAGCAGCCCGCGCTGCCTCACCTATCGCGCGCATATCGACGCTCATGGCACCATTCTCCGATGGCGAATCTCGCGAGGACGGATCCTGATCAGTTCGAACAGGTTCAACGGTGACCATCTCTATACCTTTCCTTCTACGTATTCACCTTCGATGTTTTCCACTTCACCTTCGATGTTTTCCACGATGCCCAGAGCCATATTGTTGCGATGCACTATCTCACGACCGAAATAGTTCTCGAGGATGTCGGACAACACGCCCGACCTTTTGCCCATCACCAACCGGGTATCCGATGCCGAGTAGTTGCTGATGCCCCAAGCCACATTCGCACCCGAGGAAGATTTGACACCAATGATATCGCCGCGTTCGAATTCACCCTCAACATGTATCACGCCAACCGGCAAAAGGCTGTTTCCACGCTTGGCCAACGCCTTAACAGCGCCATCGTCGATAGTCACGGCACCTTTGGCTTCGGTCCCCCCAGTCAGCAACCAGCGTTTACGACTTTCAGATGGCGGCGCCAGCGAATGGAATCTTGTCCCGACCTTATCGCCGTTGAGCAACTTTCGGACGATGCCGTCTTCATGCCCGTCCGCGATCACCATGTCCACACCTGACAGCATCGCCACTTCAGCGGCTTCTAGCTTGCTCCGCATCCCCCCGCTGCCGCGGTCATCTCTCGGACCACCGGCAAAACCTCTGACCTCGTCAGTCAATTCGTAAACATCGTGTATCAACTCGGCCTGGGGATTCTCGTGGGGATCTGCGGTGTGGAGACCGTCCATCTCGCCCAAAAGCACGAGAAGGTCAGCGTCCAAAGCATTGGCCAGCATCGCCGACAACCGATCATTGTCGCCGTAGATGACACCGACGATCTCCTCGACCGCCACAACATCGTTCTCATTCACAATCGGGACTATCCCAGCTTCGAGAAGCATCTCCATTGTGCCGCGGACGTTGAGATAACCCTCGCGTTGGTTTAGAACGCTACGAGAAAGCAAGGTCTGTGCCACTTCGATCCCATGACGTCCGAACAACGATTTGTACAGCGCAATTACATCAACTTGCCCGATTGCCGCCGCCGCTTGACGAGCCGTGACGTTCCGCCGTCGTAATCTGCCCCGGTTCTTCGGGCTCCGATTGACCAGCGTGTCCATTCCGGCACCCACCGCTCCCGACGATACGATCACTACCTCCAAACCCGAACGATGTGCTTCTGCGATCTGACCAACTAGATCTGCGATCGTCTCCTCATCCAACTCCCCCGTATCCCGCGTCACAATGTTCGTCCCAAGCTTGAAAACGGCACGCTTGACCGCGCACGAATCGGTATCTGTGGAGGTTGAGACGCGGGCCATGAATCCGATTATAAGGTTGCCGTTCTTACCTCGATTCGCGCTTGATTGGGTTCGTTTGACCCAAGACGAGCGGATAGAATCTAGCTTCAAGAACAACCCGCAACCCAATTGCGGGTTTTAGCGCGCGTTACACACACCTACATGCCCCGTACAACACAGCAACCATTCCTAGCATCTCTAACCGACCGACTCATCGGAACGGCTGAATTTGACGAAATAGGGCAAGCCTTTACACACCCCCGGGCGAACGTCCCAACCATCTGCCCCGAACCCGCAAACCCTCTCCTCATCGCCGCACTTTGGCGGCGGATGCAGGTACCGACGCTAGTCATCACCCCCAATCCTGACGCCGCACAACGCATCGTCGATCAACTACCAACTTGGACGGGAACTCCAGACATTGACGAGGACGGTTCGCCGATCCAACACTTCATCGAGACCGGCGGCATACCTTTCGAGCGATATGAACCCGACCGCGGCACTGCTCACAGGCGAATCGTCGCTCTCGAAGCGCTACGAAATTACACCAAATCTAACTCCGGCCCGCCGTTGGTAGTCGCATCGATCCACGCGCTTGCAGAAAACACTGTCGAGCCGAAAGTTTTCGACAACATAAACCGCGAGATCAAGATCGGTGACCAGATCGACATCGCCCAAACCATGCGACATCTGACGCGGTCCGGTTACGAAGTCCTCCCCACCGTCGAACAACCCGGCACCGTCTCTCGCAGAGGCGGCATCATCGACATCTTCCCCGTCGGAGCCAACCACCCGATCCGCATCGAACTCTTCGACGACGAAGTCGACACCATGCGCCTCTTCGACATTGAGACTCAGCGATCCTTCGACGATGTCGATTCCGTGCGCATCATCCCCGCTCGTGAAGAATCGCCCAGTTTCATCGACACCCAAATCATCCGTGACACGATCGGTGCACTCAACACCGACAACATAGACTTCACACGCCTCTCCGCTCGCCGTCTCTCCGACGAACTGAACCTCGTCGCCGAAGGCGAAATCGACAACGAACTCGCTTTCTACGCCGGATTCTTCAACCGCGGCTCCCTTTTCGACTATCTGCCTAACGGTTCCATAGTCATAGCCCTCCGTCCACGCATGATCGCCGACGCCGCAACCGGCATCGACCGCCGCTTGGAAGAAATCCGCCGCGTCAAAGAAAGACGCGGCGAGGTCCCAATCAATTTCCCCGTCCCTCACATCGATTGGCCTCATCTCGCACACAGCATCGAAACGATCGGCCACCGCCTAGAGATCGATCCCTTCGGCATCGACGCCCACGATCTGGGCGACAAACGACCTCTCCCCATCAAACACCACTTGCCGACGAACCGCATCGATCCTTCAGCGCTGCAAGACGACGGCGAGGACCCAGTCAATGTCGTCCTAGACGATCCCACACTCGCGCTCACTCGCGCCATCGAAGAAGGCGCAAACCAAGTAGTGGCGATTACCACACACCCCGCTAGACTCTACGAACTCGCCGACGAAGCCGGCATCAAGTCTCGATACGAGCGCAAAGACGACAAAGCATCTCGCCGAACGAAAACCAAAAATCAAGTCGTCATCGCCGAAGGCTACGCAACATCAGGCTTCACGCTAGAGTTCACCGGTGGCGAAACCACCCGCATCCTCACCGACGCCGAGATCTTCGGCATCCGAAAACAACGACGACGCACTCACCGCCGCGCCGCCAGACGCGGCCCCCAACTCGAGCAGCTCCAACCCGGCGTATACGTCGTCCATGTCGATCACGGCATCGCGAAATTCATCGGCACCGAAACCAAGGAACCCGACGGCCGAGAACACCTCATCCTCCAATACGCCAAAGACGACCGCGTATACGTGCCCACCGAGCATATCGACCGCATCCAGATCTACCAAGGCGGCGGCGAAACCGCACCCCGCCTCTCAAGACTCGGAACTCAAGAATGGCGAACAGCGAGACGCCGAGCCAAACGCGCAACCGAGATCGTGGCAAACGAACTCCTAAGCATCTACGCCGCCCGGATGCTCGCCAAAGGCATCCAAGTCGACCCCGACACGCCATGGCAACACGTCCTCGAAGCCAGCTTCCCATTTGAAGAGACGCCCGATCAACTGACCGCTCTCCAAGCCGTCAAACAAGACATGGAGAGCGAAAAGTCGATGGACCGCATCATCTGCGGCGACGTCGGATTCGGTAAGACCGAGATCGCCTTGCGAAGCGCATTCAAAGCCGTCCAGAACGGACGCCAAGCCGCGGTGCTAGTACCGACAACTCTCCTAGCCCAACAGCATTACGACACATTTAAGGAACGGCTCGCTCCCTTCCCGGTAGAGATCGACGTCATATCGCGCTTCCGCTCCCGCGACGAACAGCAAGACATCCTCGAACGGCTATCTTCCGGCCGGATCGACATCATCATCGGCACTCACCGTCTGATCCAGCGAGACATCGCTTTCAAAGATCTCGGACTAGTAGTGATCGACGAAGAGCAGAAGTTCGGCGTCAGGCATAAAGAGCACATGAAGAGACTCCGCGCCGCCGTCGATGTTCTCACCCTCTCAGCCACGCCTATACCGCGAACCCTTTACATGTCAATCGCCGGCATCCGCGACATGAGCAACATGGAGACCGCGCCCGAAGAACGCCTCCCCGTCCGAACCTTCGTCTCCGAATCAAGCGACGACCTAATTCGAGAAGCCATCCTGCGGGAACTCGACCGAGGCGGTCAAGCCTTCTTCCTGCACAACCGCGTAAAAGGCATCGAACGCGTCAGCCGCCGGTTGAGAGAACTCGTCCCGGAAGCCTCGTTCACGATCGGGCACGGCCAAATGCCCGAAGGCCAGCTCGAAGAAGTCGTCACAGCCTTCGAGCGCGGAGAATACGATGTCCTCGTCTGCACCACCATCATCGAGGCCGGCATCGATATGCCCAACGTCAACACCCTCATCGTCGACGACGCAGATCGCTTCGGTTTGGCGCAGCTTCATCACATCCGGGGACGCGTTGGCCGAGGAGCCAAACAGGGATTCGCCTACCTCCTGGTCCAGCCCAACAAATCCCTCACCGAAGAGGCCGACGCACGTCTCAACACCATCCTCGCCGCAACCGAACTTGGCTCAGGCTTCAAGATCGCCATGCGAGACCTCGAGATTCGAGGCATGGGCAACGTCATCGGCGCAGAGCAGAGCGGACACGTCGCGGCCATCGGCCTGCACCTCTACACTCAACTCCTCTCGCAATCCGTCGAAGAACTTAAGAAGCGAATGGAACAATCTCCAAAAGGCGAAGGAGAAACCCCGAACCCCGAAACACGCAACGGGAACGGTTCTCTTCCTTCCTCTTCCCCCTTAGGGGGAAGTGCCGCAGGCGATGGGAGCCCCAACGGTCACTCCGCGAAATTGATCGGGGACGGCGACACCGATTGGCAACCCCCAAGCATGGTCCGCGCCGATGTCCGCCTAGGCGTCGACGACAACGTCCCTCCCGAATACATCGAAGACCTCGCCCAACGCCTATCCTTCCACCAGCGCCTCTCCTGGGCCAGCAACCAAGAGGAAATCGACGCACTACGAGACGAACTCCGCGACCGCTACGGCCCGATCCCCGAAAGCGTTGAAGGCATCCTCGAAACCGCACGTATCCGCTTGCTCGCAGAACAGGCCGACTGCTCCTCGGTCCGCGTCAACGAAGACCGCGCCCGCATCATGATGAACTCCCCCGTCGGCGGCGCCAAGACCCAGCTCCAACGCCTCCTCGGACCCCAAGCCCGCGTCGGCAACACACAAATCGTCATCCAAGCCGACAAAGGCATGGACACACACGAATTCGCCCAAGAAATCAGCGCAATCCTCGAAACCATCCGAAACTTCAAACAGCGCATCATGGCATTGGTTAATGCATGATAGTCAGCTATGAGCACCGAACCACAACTTTTCCGAGTCGATCCCAACAGCAATGTGCTCAATAAGATTCGCGAAGTAGATTTCGCTAACCTCGGATTTCAGGAGCGAGATATTCAAGATTGGGTTGTCGCTAACCCGGAAATATTGGGCGACGATTTACTCATCATAACCAAAGAATTCAGCGACTTCGATCGGACGAAGGAACGCCTCGACTTGCTAGCGGTTGACCCAGACGGCAAGCTCGTGATCATCGAGTTGAAACGCGACCATAGCGGTGCGGACGCTGACTGGCAAGCCATCAAATACGCGAGCTACCTGCGTCAGGCCACACATAAACAAATCGTGCAAATGCTCGCCGCTCATGAGAGCCTGTCTGAAGGTGATGCGGTGGAAAAACTCACCGATCATATGGAATCCGGCTCTTTGGAGAACCTAAACCACGATCAACGAATCATCCTCACCAGTCATCGATTCGCAGCGGAAGTGACTTCGGCGGCGCTATGGATGAACGAAAAATCGCAAGGAGAAAACTTGATCACCTGCATTCAGATCACGCCATACCAAGACGGTGACGCGCTTTATCTGCAATCCAACATCCTCATTCCGGTTCCGGGAACCGAGTCATACACCATACAGATTGGCAACGCAGAAAGCGATGACGGCAGAAGCGGAGCATCTAGCGGCGCGGGGATAAAGGCCGCCAGGCGTAGAGCTCGAAATCGAGATGATGAAGTCACACATTTTATCCGCAAAGTTGAAGCGCGCACGCAGGCGATGTCACCTGACGAACTAAGGACCAACAGCGATTACGGATACGCGCGCGGAAATCGGGAACGATGGTACTCGTTGTGGTACGAGGATCGTCACCCATGGACGAAAACGCAATTCAGCTACATCATCCATGTGAATATGAACACAGATGGTACTTTCAGAATAGTGAACAACCTCGAGATCTATAAGAATTTCCTGCGGGACAAGCTAGGTTTTGAGGACAGCGTGATCAACGATCTCAAAGACCTTATTGAGAGTCTTATCGAATGCGAAATGCAAAACAGTCGCGGTATGTTGCGGCCACGGTTAACGGTTGCAAAATCCGCCGTCAAGCTTGATGACGAACTCATAGAACGGACGGCAAATTCACTCAAAGAGATGATCGAGACCCTTACTCCTAAGATCGAGGATTTCGTGTCCTCTCACCGTGCCGACGAGTGAAAGCCCCTTACTAGCGGTTAGCCTAGGCCACGGCAAATCACATGGCGCACAGACCAAGGTGAAACGTTACCCTACCGTATTCCCGACGAGCTCCAACCCACTTTCTGGCGACCACGTGCTCCACATAATCGGATCATGCCAGAACTATCACGACTTTGACGTCCAGCAACATACTCACGCCAAGTCATCCAAAGATCGATAGACATCCTCGCTCGTGATCGGCTCAGCATTCGAGGCGACCGGAAACGTGGTACCGTCTCTGCCTTCCGCACCAACCTCAGTGCTCCTCAAACCACGCCGGGCCAACTCCGACAAAACGCTACCGAGACTGTATCCCTTCTGCTCCGCAAGTGCCCGGGCAACAGTCAGCACATCATCGTCAATTGTTACCGTTACTCGCATGATTCCATGATAGTTTCGATAATTCAAGATGCCCGTACCCACACCGATGAGATCTACTTTACCCGCCGCGAGATGACGCAACAACACCGTTAGAATCGCGTCTCGATGGCTCCTGATACTTATGCTTCCCAATCTGTGAATTCAGTCGCAACTTCCTCCTGGAACACCCACATCCAAGGCATCAACTCCATAGGCGAACAAATCCTCGCCAGCGGATGGAAACCCACCGCAATCCTAGGCATCTCCCGCGGCGGACTCATCCCCGCAGCAATGCTCTCATACATGCTCGACGTCCGCCTCATCCAAGCAGTCCGCGTCCAGCACTACGATAACCAGCACAACCGGCTTGACTCCGGCCCTCAATTCGTTGACGGACCCGAGCCATTCGCCACCCACCAAATCCAAACCGAACGCCTCCTGATCGTCGACGACATAGTCGACACTGGTGAAACCTTGAAATTAGTCCTTCAAGCCGTTGAACCCCACACTAGCGAGGTCAAAGTAGCCGCGCTCTACGTACGGTCAAACCAGCAGAACACAGCAGACTGGCATTGGCGCGTGGAAGACGAATGGGTAATCTTCCCATGGGCACCAGAAACCTAACCACCACCCTCACATCCTAAACCGGCCCAATCACCATCCCCTGGGACAAAGGCAGAAGGGCCGGAAAACACAACCCGTAGGCGCCGTTCGAGAACTGCCCACACCCCGCTGCGATGGTAGGGGCGGGTCTGCGACCCGCCCCTACCATCGCAAAACAACAGTCTCCCCAAACGAAAACCACCAATCCCTCCAACGCCCCCAAACACCAACTAAAACCTCCATCCCCCACGAACAAACTCCCCTCTCCCGCTGGGCGGGAGAGGGGCCGGGGGTGAGGGCGAGGGGACGGGCGGGGCCAGACTACCCCAACCCACTACAACCCCAACATCCAACACACACCCATCATCCCAATCATTCAAAATCCTTAACATCCCAGTTCAGAAACACACTTGACAACACTCGACAACTGTTATAAAAACAACATATGATCGACGGATCAACACAGCGCTGCGCAGACGTGTGCAGACCCCCGACCCAAGCGGCTGCAGGGAGTAAACGTGAGGACATGAAGGCAAAGACAGACATAAAAGGCGCAATCTCGAACGAGCGCGCCGTGTCGCGGCGTCTACGTGTCAGCTGGTGGCGTCCCTCAGCAGATCGGATATCTGCTGCAAGGCTGTGCGGGTCCGTGCCGAAGCGTGGGAGGCCCAGTTCCCGGAGCGCGACGCGTCAGTCCCGCATCGCCAATCGAGCCAGCACGCATCCCTTGAACCTTTTTCCCTCCCCTTTCCAAGGGGAGATACAGAGGGGTTCAACGGACGCCGTGCCAAGGGCCGGGAGACCACACGTGGAGCCGACAGACGTCTACTCCTGCCCATCACAGGAGGGAGGCTACAGCGCGAGAGGAGCCCGTAAGGGCGAATCGAAGGAAGGCGGCGCATTCCGAAGGGTGTCCCCAAGCGCCCGGCCGCCGACCAAGCACGCGGCCTGGCGACGCGTGCCGCGACTGGTAAAGGTTGCTAGCGGTCTGACACACCGCTCTGCGCAGCGACTGACCCCTCTCCGGGGTCGTCCTCTACCCTCGACCACCGTAATTCCGGCCGCTTCCGTCATTCCGGCGGAAGCCGGAACCCAGCGGGGCTGGGCGAACGTGCCCAAGGGAGAAGAGGCGATGGAGAGGGAAGGAACTCCGGCCTCCGTACAAAGGCCGAAGCTCAGGAGAGGGCCAGTTCCTACGGGCCCCAAGACCTGACCTCCTAGGTCACATCAAATGGCGACGTAACCGAAACCAGAAGACGAGGACAACCCTGCGCCCCTGAAAAGGCGCAGGGGGAGGAGTGCCACCCAAAAGTGGTCATTTCAACACACCCAAACAAAAACCAATCCCCCAAACAACCACCACTCACCCTTAAAATCCTTCCCCCTCCTTCGCATCCTAGTTCAAAGCCCCTCCGAAACCTCCACAATCGCATCCTCAACAGCATCGCAAAGATCATCAATCTCCGACGCAGATATCGTCAAAGGTGGCGACAACGGCAAGATATAAGCCCCAACCCTGATCCAGATCCCCCGACGCTTCAAAGCATCTGTCATCCTCAACCCAATCCCTACCTCCGGCGCAAATGACTTCTTACTCTCCCCATCCGCAACCATCTCCAAACCCTGCACCAGACCGATCCCCCGAGCCTCGCCGATCATCTCATACCGCTCCTCCATCTCCTTCAGTCGGTCCGCCATCTGCGCCCCACGCTCTCGCGCATTCCGAATCAAATCCTCTCGCTCGATGATCTCCAGATTTTTCAACCCAGCCGCCACACCGCCCGGATGCGCCGAATACGTGTACATATGGCTCCAAGTCTTCTCCGGACCACCCGCAAAAGCATCCGCAATCCGACGATCACCGATACACCCGCCCAACGGGAAATAACCGCTCGTGATCCCCTTCGCAAACGAAATGATGTCCGGCTGCGTCTTCACGACCTCGGCGCCGAACCACTCGCCGAGACGGCCGAAACCGGTGATCACCTCATCAAATATAAGCAGGACACCGTACCGATCGCAGATCTCACGCACCATCGGCCAGTAATTCTCCGGCGGTACAACACCACCCATCGGTTGCGTCACCGGCTCCCCAATAACCGCCGACACCGACTCCGGCCCCTCGCTCAAGATCGCCTTCTCGATCGCCAGCGCCGACAACTCCCCGCACTCCTCCGGCGACTCCGAATTGAACTCGCACCGATAAAAATGCGGAGCCGGAACGTGCACCGCGCTCGATGGCTTCGGCTGATAGTCCGTGCGCGGAAACCCAGGATGCTCGCCAAGCCACATGGTCCCATACGTCGCACCGTGATAAGACCCACGCCTTGAAATCACCTTGTATCTCCCTCGCTCCCCCATCCTCACGTGATAAGCCTGAGCCAGCTTCAAAGCCGACTCGTTCGCCTCCGACCCGCCCTGACAGAAGAACGTCCTCGACAAATCCCCCGGCGCCAGTTCCGCAATCTTCGCAGCCAATTCCACCGCCGCCGGCGTCACACTCGCATAAACATTCGCGCTCAGATCCGATATCTGCTCATAGATCGCCTTGGCAATCTCTTCCCGACCATGCCCCACATTTCGGAAATACATCCCCGATATCCCATCGATATACCGATCCCCATCAACATCCCAGATATAGATCCCATCTCCCCGCTCCACGATCAGAGGCCCGCCCTCCTCGCCAAGCATCGCGTGGTTATTCATGCCGATGAAGATGTGGTCGAGAGCGGCCTGCCTCAGTTCAGAAGGAGTTCGGGACACAGTTACAGATGCAGATTGCATGGCGATTGCCTCTTGCCAGACACAGCGATCAATTCAACCTCACTCTATAGCATCAGCATCATCGATTATCAGCAGCACAAATATCAGCAGCACAAATCTAGAATCCTCCACCATGAAACGCTGCGTCACAATCGGTGCTATCGCGGGCTTCGTCCTCGGCATCTTAATCTTCCTCGGATACATCATCACCTCCTGGTGGGTCTGCACAACACTCTTAGACTGCCCCGGCCACTGGTTCCCCTACCTCCTGATCTTCGCCATCGGCGCAACCATCACCACCCTCCTCGGAGCAGCGACAGCCTTCATCCTCCGCAGCCTATACGAGGTCACGAAAGTAGACGGCTGAACTACGAGATATAGACTCAAATCTTGTGCTTGTTGAACCTCGTGTCAGTTGAGGAAATCGCTGAATGATCAACTCTGAATCCGCCTTCGATGTAGTCGTCATCGGCGCCGGCCCTGGCGGCTACCACGCCGCCATCCGAGCAGCCCAACTCGGCCTCAACGTCGCCATCATCGAGAAAGACGACGGTACCGGCATCGGCGGTCTCGGCGGAGTATGCCTCAATTGGGGATGCATCCCTTCAAAGTCCCTCCTCAAAAACGCCGAACTCGTCAACGAGATGAGACACGCCAGCGACTGGGGCATCGAGTTCGACAACGTCCGCTTCGATATGTCCAAAGCTGTGGACCGTTCACGCCGCGTCTCGAACACCCTCACGCGCGGCATCGGCTACCTAATGCGGAAAAACAACATCACCGTCATCGAGGGCACCGGCCGTCTAATGTCCTCAACCCGCATCCAAATCGACGGCGACCAATGGGTAACCGCCCAAAACATCATCATTGCCACAGGAGCACGCGCCCGATCCCTACCCGGCCTAGAAATCGACGGCGAATCCATTATCACCTCCCGCGAAGCGCTCGAACTACGAGAACAGCCCAACGCCGTTGCCATCGTCGGTGCATCCGCCATAGGTTGCGAATTCGCCTACTACTTCAACGCATACGGCGTTGAGGTCATGCTCTTCGAACTCCTACCCCGCATCGTTCCCAAAGAAGACGAAGAGGTCTCCGCCGAACTCGAGCGCCAATTCAAACGACAAGGCATCAAAATCAGCGCCGGATCGATGGTCAAAGGCGTCGCCAAAAACGACGATGGAACCGTCACCCTAACCTACACCGAAGGCGACGACGGCGAGGAACAGACCTTCACCTGCGACAAAGTCCTCCTCGGCGTAGGAGTCCAACCCAACTCCGACGACATCGGCATCGCCAACGTCGGCATCGAGACCTACGGCCCCGGCTTTATCGAAGTCGATGGGAACATGCGCACAAACGTCACCGGCGTTTACGCCGTCGGCGACGTCACTGGCAAACTGCCTCTCGCCCACGTCGCATTCGACCAAGGCATCGTCGCTGCGGAGACAATCGCTGGTCATAACCCCGAACCGATCGAAGACTACCTAGCAATGCCGAGGTGCACATACTGCCATCCACAGATCGCTTCGATCGGCATCACCGAAGCAGAAGCGAAAGACCAAGGCCTCGACTACAGCGTAGGTAAAGTCCCCTTCCAAGTCGCCGGCAAATCAGTAGCCATCGGCGACCCCAGCGGCTTTGCCAAGATCATCGTAGACAACGAAACTGGCGAAGTAGTCGGTGCCCACATCATCGGCAGCGAGGCCACCGAGTTGATCCAAGAGGTCGGGATGCTCCGATACCTCGAAGGCACCAGCGAAGAGCTCCACCGAGTAACCCACTCCCATCCAACAATGTCAGAGGTCGTCAAAGAGGCCGCCGCCGCCGTCACAAGCGAGGCGATACATTTCTAACGGACGCGGATCCCAATCTAGAAACCAGAAAGCGGATACGAAATTGCCCAATCAAGTACGCGTCGGACTCGTCGGCGTCGGTCAACGAGGACTGAACCATCTCCAACAGCTTGTAAGGCTGCAGTCGGAAGAAATCGGGTCCTTCGTCGCATTGGCCGACCCATTCGCAGACAACCTGAGCCCTGAAAAGATCCGTCAGTGGGAACCTAACTACGATGATCGGGGCATGTTGCTCTTCACCTCAGCAGACGAGATGATCAGTTCCGGCGAAGTCGACGTTATCTGGTTCGCCATGCCGCCTAACCAGCACCGAGGCGAGATCGAGCGCGCCGCTCAAGCAGGCATCGCTGTCTTCGCAGAGAAACCCCAAACACTGTTCTTCGACGAAGCCCTATCGCAAGCCGAGGCCATCGACGCCGCAGGGGTCCCGAACACCGTCGGGTTCCAGATGCGCTTCCACCCGGCGTACAAAGCCATCCGCGACCACTTGTCCGACAAATGGACGGCTGCCATGATGATGGTAGCCGAAGGCGCAGTCGAAGGCCATGGCGTCAAGCACACTCATACAGAGGAACGCGGCGGCCCCGCGAACCGAATCTGGACCGCAAACCGCGCTTGGTCGGGAACTTCGATGGTCGAAGCAGGTATCCATCAAACCGACATCATGCGTTACTGGTCAGACGACGACGTCGAGTGGGTCAGAGCTTCTTACGTTGAAAGACCAAAGCACCTGTGGGAGACCGAAGGCGACAACCCGATCTACTACAACGTCACCTACGGCTTCAAAAAGGGTGCCATTGGCACCCTAGTTTTTACGAAACCGGGCAGGTCCTACTACAACGGTCGCTTCGACTGCGTCATCTGGGAACATGGCACGATCAAGTTTGAGGGGAACCGGATTGTGGACTACCACTACGATGGCGACGATTGGTCACCCGGCTTGCGACCGGACATCGACGAAACCCGAAAGGTAATCTGCGAGGATCCGGGATTCGACGGCATGGCGATGCCAAACACTTACCAATTGGCAAAGACTTTCTTGGAGTCGATCATCGAGGAAGACGACTCGCTGACTAGGAACACCTACCGATCGTCGTTGAATTCGCTTGCATCTGTCTTGGCGGCAAATGCATCCAACGAACTCGGAGGCGAGAAGATCAACATCGAAGACTTCATGTACGGTGATAAATTCGCGCCGTTCAGGGCTAGACCGGAAGGCGTTTGAGGCGGAACGCAGTGAAGATTAGTCGATTCACCCGAGCCTGTCCCATTCTCAGAAACCGAAGCAACGTGTCATTCATTTCTAGTGATCATGTGCATAGTCAGCGAGGTCAGCGTGTCTAATCGGGTATTTTTCCTCTTGCTGGCTGTCGTCGCCGTGATCGGCATAGTCGGGTGTTCAGGCGATGAAGAAATGATTGATCCGACACCTGAGTTGGCCGACGCCGTAGAAGAACCCACCGTCGCACCTGCGCCAGTCCCGACCGATCCTCCCGCAACCGTCGCGACCAAGGCTGAATCGACCATGGAGGCAGGGGCCAACGGACAGATCACAACGGAAGATGTCTTAGCAACTGCGTTCGACGAGTTCGGTGCAACGTGTCTGAACGCTGCATACCCACCGCAAGCACCCCAGCTAGATGAAGTTTCCGAGGATGACTTCTCCACAGATCCCAATGGTTTGGAGTTCGTGACGATCAAGGAGGGCGAAGGTGCGCAACCAAAGCTCGATTGGGAAGTGGATGTTCAGTACACGGGGTGGTTGGAGGACGGCTGCATCTTCGACAGCTCGTACACCCGCTCGCAACCTGCGATATTTCCTGTTGGTGCCGTGATCCCGGGCTGGCAGATGACGCTAACGCAGATGAAGGCGGGAGAGCGACGCAGAGTCGTTATTCCACCAGACTTAGCCTATGGCGCGTCCGGCTCACCCCCAGTAATCCCACCGAACGCGACGCTGACCTTCGACATCATACTGGTGTCAGGAACCAATCCGGATGCCGCCAACGCGGCTGCAACTCAGATAGCCGATGATTTGCTGGTGCAGGCCACCGCGCTGGCCAAGGCGTATGATGCCGATGCCGCACCATTTGAACCGATCTTGGTCGACTACGTGACGAACCCGCAAGGTTTCTTGAGTTCGCTGCCTGAGGGAGAGGTGACGTGCATGATCGCCTACGCGGGCGATCCGGACACGATGTCGCAGTTCTTCACAGCAGGAGCTAGGCCCCCGATCAGCTTGTTGGAGCGATTCGACGAGTGCCTAAGCGATACGACAACGCGAAACATCTCCGCAGGTCGGATCGCGATTGTAGGAGCGAGTTTGTCTGACGAGACAATGGAGTGTGTCGGAAATACGTTGGAAAATCCGACGATTAAACCGTTATTTGGAGTGTTCGACGAAGCGCAGGTCTCAAGAGAGTGGATCACATCGCATTTCTGTTTGAACGCCGATGAGCGCAAGGCGTTTGAGGGGGCGTTATACGCGAACCAGCCCGAAAGGACAGAGATCGGTTCCGGCCTTACATTCATCGATGTTCAAGAGTGCATGGTGGATGAGCTGGGCCCTGAGCTCTATTTCGAACCCGTTAGACAGCCGAACACTGCGGACCGCGAGGCGATGGAAGTTTTCTTCACGAACTTCACGCCGTTCTTGATCGCTGACATCAAATGTCGGCAGGGCGATGCAGGTTACGCGATCGCCGACGGCACGATCATGTTGGAGGATGACGCGCAATGCGTGGCGGACGTGCTGGGCCCGGTTCGGTTCGGCGAAGTTTTCTTGGACCGCATTTGGGTTCCTACCACCGAAGAGCACGTTGAAGTAGTCACGGCGTTCAACGATTGCGGAGTGGTCACCGACTACCTCGACCTTCCCGAAAGCGTAGGAAATGTCGGAGTTTCTGAATTGCCCTGCATGTTAGACGAGTTGACGAATGCAGAGGATTCATCACAAACATCGGTGCGGGCGTTCGCAGAGTTTGGTGCTCGCAACCAGATCAAAGCAGGTGATCTTGTAGCGCTGATGTTCGGAGCGCAGACATGCAGTTTGGACCTAGCCGGCATCCCCGAAGATGCTGAGTTAGGCGACACCGCGGCGATGTGCATCCTGGATAAAGTAGACGCGTCACTTTATGAGGGAGGCGCGGCAGCAGTGATCCCAGCCTTCGATACGGCCGTAGCGGCGTCCGCAGACTGCTTCACGGCGCGGTAGCGCCAAACGCGATCAGGTCGGCATCAAGATCGAAGTGAGTGACTTAAGGTCGGGAACGACCAAGTCGGGCAAAGCCTCAGTCTGACGTGTGCCTCCACCGCGATCTGTGCGATTGACCCATACGCTTTTGATGCCAAGCTGGTTGGCTGGGCCGATGTCGTGGTAAAGGCTCTCCGCGACATGCAGCCAACTCTCCTTGCGAACCCCCATACGCTCCGACGCGACATTGAAGTTACGGAGAGCCGGTTTGTAGCTCCGAACCTGTTCCGCCGTCACGACGACATCGAACTCGACTTGCAGGACTTTCGCGGTGGATGCGAAAAGGTCGTCGTCAACGTTCGAGATGACCGCGAGCTTGTAACGTCCTTTCAACATCGTCAACGATTCAACGACTTCGGGAAAAACCGGCCACCTCGGCAAAGACGCGGCGAGACTGTCCAACTCGTCAACGGACAACGGAATGTTTAGTCGAATCCCGATCAGACGCATAACCTCGTGCAGGACATCTCGGTAACGCATGTAATCGGGCCGGCCCTGTACTTCCGGTTCGATCCCTGAGAACATCTCAAGGATCTCTGCGCCTGACATGTTGACTCCGTGTTGAACCAGGACGTTCGAAACTGCGTCGCAGATGCCAGATTCCCAGTCAACGAGAGTTCCGTAGCAATCGAAACTCAGCCATTCAAACTGATCATCGTCCAGCAATTTCTCCCTCCCGAAGTCTGATCGTCACTGTGCAAGATTACGTGCTGGGCACTGCCCAGAAAGCCCCTTCGAGCGTTCGCATCGTTGCTAAACTGTAGCAATGTCAAAAGATGTCCTGAATGTTGGCGATGTCGCAATCACTTCGTTGAGTGATGGAAGGTTGGTATTTGATCAGCGAATAACGTTTCCTGATACTCCGTTGGAGCATTGGGAGCAGTACTACGACATCTTCCCGGAGTATTTCTCCAAGCCGTATTTCTTTCTGAATCTGGGGGTGTTCGTGATGCTTTCGGCGGGTAAGACGCTGGTGGCGGATACGGGGTTCGGTCCGCATGGTCAGATGCTGGGATCGGACACACCAGCGGATTTGATGAATGACTTCGAGCGTAAGGGCATCGGGACGGATGAGATTGACACGGTTTTCTTGACGCATCTGCACGGGGATCATGTCGGTTGGAACACGCAACCCAATGAGTTGTCCAAGCCAACGTTTGAGAATGCCCGTTACACGGTGCATCGTGCGGACTGGGAGCATTTCACGACGCCGGAGATATTGGAGGATTTCCGTGGCGATGCGGTGAAGCGAAGTGTGATTCCCTTGGAGGAGGCCGGCGTGCTGGATCTGATGGAGGATGAGACCGAGTTGGCTCCGGGTATCACGGCGATACACACGCCGGGGCATACGCCGGGCCACATGAGTCTGTTGATTTCGTCGGGTCGCGAACGGGCGTTGCTGATCGGAGATGTTTTGGGTTCTCCGATGCATGTTACGGATCCGGATTTGACGTACTGGCCGGATACGGACAAGGAGCTAGGGAAAAAGACCCGGCACCATCTCTTGGACATGGCGGAGGACGAGGGAATGACGGTGTTGGGTAGTCATCTGAGTCCGCCTGGGTGGGGTACGTTAGTGCGATGGCAAGGGAGAAGGTACTGGAAAGGTCTGTAGATCATGGCTAACAGTGTGTTGGATGTTGGCGACATTCGGGTAACTTCGTTGAGTGATGGGGGCGTGGTGTTCGATCCACGGCTGATGTTTCCAGAAACGTCTCTGGAGCATTGGTCGCATTACTACGAGATTTTCCCGGAGTGCTTTTCGGGTCAGCACTTTTTGATGAATCTGGGTGTATTTGTGATGTCGTCGGGAGGGAGGAATGTGATTGCGGATACTGGGTTCGGTCCGCATGGGAAGATGCTGGGTTCGGAGACGTCGGCGGAATTGATGGACGATTTCGCTCGGAACGGTTTGAAGACTGAAGAGATCGACACTGTGTTCATGTCGCATCTTCATGCGGACCATGTGGGTTGGAACATCGATCCGGCGACGAAGGATGTGCCGACGTTCCAAAACGCTCGGTACACGGTTCATCGTGCGGATTGGGATCATTTCACGGTTCCGGATGATGACAGCGAGTTTGGGATGGAGCCTATCGAGCGGAGCGTGATTCCGCTAGAAGAGATTGGTGTCTTGGACTTGATGGATGGTGAGACGGAGTTGGCGGATGGCGTGACCGCCATTCCTACCCCAGGTCATACGCCGGGTCATATGGCGTTGTTGCTGTCATCGGGTCGGGAACGGGCGATTTTTGTGGGGGATATTTTGATCAATCCGATGCACGCCACGTATACGGACCTGCCGTTTGCGTTGGACACTGATCCGGCTGAGGCGATGAAGGTGCGGCATGAGGTGCTGGACCGCGCAGAGAGGGAGGGGACGATTGTTTTGGGCAGCCATTTGAGTCCTCCAGGTTGGGGGACGATGGTTCGATGGGAAGGACGAAGGTATTGGCGTGGGTTGGGGTAGGCCCGTGTTCTGATTTGGCGGTGTGATAGGGTAAATGACTATAGTCATGACTATGGTCATAAAGGTGGTGTAATGCAGAATTACATGGCTTCGGAATTCAAATCCAAGTGTCTAAAGATCATTGATGAAATCGCCGAGACGGGTGAGGGTGTGGTTGTTACGAAGCGCGGTATTCCGATGGTGAAGGTTACGCCGATCGAGGATCGGCCGAAATCGATGTACGGGGTAGACAAGGGAAAGATCAAGATTTTGGGAGACATCGTTTCGCCGATGCCCGCAGAGTGGTTTTCGCACTCTGATAACGCGGACGCGGACCTGTTCTGATACTTCTCGACACTCATGCCCTTGTTTGGTACCGCTCAGCGGACCGCAGGTTGGGTGAAAATGCTCGCCGCTCTTTAGAAAATGCGTTGCACGCACGAGAAGCGACGGTGTCGGCGATTTCATTCTGGGAGATGGGGATGCTCATACAAAAAGGAAGGTTTGAACTCCCTGAAGGCTTGGCAGACTGGCGGCGCGATGTTCTGAATCGAGGATTGATCGAAGTTCAGGTCGATGGTGAGATTGGGCTGACAGCTGGGTTATTGACTTACGAACACGGAGACCCTGCTGATCGGCTGATAGTAGCGTCTGCCATCTGTTCCGGCGCCACGTTGCTTACAGCGGATAGATTGATTTTGGAATGGGACGGACCCTTCAGCCGCCAAGACGCGAGAGTGTAAACAGCGTTTAATTGCCGAGGAAATTCCGCGTTTATTCCTCGCCGTCTTCTTCGGGTGATCTTTCTGCGAGGCGGGCGTCGATGACTAGCAGTCCGGTTCCATCTCCGCCGACGATGCGAAGGTGGTCGACGATTTCTTCGACCATCTTCTCTTCTTCGACCTGCTCCTCGATGAACCATTGGAGCAGGACTTGGGCGGCGCGATCATTTTCCTCGGAGGCTGCCTCGTAGAGATCGTGAATCGCAGCGGTGACTTTTCGCTCGTGCTGGAGGGCTTGTTGCATAGCATCGATGGGGGATGCCCAATCGGCGGGCGGCCTGTCGATGCCGTGGAGCGTGACTCGGCTTCCGCGATCGTGCACAAAGTCGAAGAACTTCATCGCATGTTCAGTCTCTTCTTGGAACTGGATTTTTGACCAGTTCACGAAGCCGGGAAGGTTCAGATCTTCGAAGTAAGCGCCAATTGAGAGGTAAGCATGAGCGGAGTAGAACTCCAGCTCGATCTGATCGTTGAATGCGCCGAGGAGTTTTTCGCTTAGCATGGTTGCCCCTTTCTTAGAGGGAATTTTCACCGTGCGCCGCTAAACATAGTTTACGAGATGAGGCGGCATCTAATGCCTCCGTCAACACCTTAGAAGCGGAGTTTTGGGTGTGAAAAGCGGAGCGACACCTATTCGAAAAAGTCTTTATCCTCGTCGGAGAGGTGTTTTTTGGCGGCTGGGATGTTGAATTGGACACCTAGGCCGGGGGTGTCCCAGACTTTGATGTGGCTGTTTTCGACGATGGGGTCGGGTAGGCCATCGATCAGTCCGTACCACCATTCAGGTTTTCCGGCGGGGTATTCGAGTGCGATGTAGTTGCGCGGGAGGGTTGCGGCGAGGTGGACATGTGCGGCGATGCCGATGAGTCCGTCTGCGACACCGTGAGGAGCGATCATTACGCCGTGCATATCGGCGAATTCGGCGATCCATTTGAGTTCGGCGATGCCTCCGACGTCTAACGGGTCGGGGCCGATGACGCGAACGGCTTTGGACTCGATGAGGTCTTTGAAGTTTTGGCGGAGATAGATCTGCTCGCCGGTGTGGATAGGCGTGGAGGTCTGCATCTGCACTTCGCGGAAGAGTTCGGGGAGGACGTAGGGGGTGTAGTCGCCGGTGATGGTGTCTTCGAGCCACATCACGTTTAGGGGTTCGAGGGCCTTTGCGAGGCGGAGGGTATCGTGGACGGTCATTCCGGGCCCGCAGTCGAGGGCGAGTCCGACCTCGTCGCCGAGAACGTCTTTCATGGCTTCGACGCATGCGATGGTGTGTTTGAGGCCTTGTTCGGTCAATGGGCCTCCGACTGGTGGGCGGACTCCGCCGCGGGGCGGGCCGCTGTATTTAGGGAGTTCGCCGTAGAAATAGTTTGGGACTTCGGCGGCCATCTGGGAGTGGAAGGATATGCCCTGCTTGATGATGGAGAAGCCCTCTTTGAACTCCTTCATCTCGGCCATGTTTTCGGCGTAATGCTCAGGGTTGTTGCCTTTGAGTGGGGTTCGGATGCCTCCATTGTAGACGCGGACCTTGTCTCGGACCTTGCCGCCGAGGAGTTTGTAGACGGGGACGCCAGCGGCTTTTCCGGCGATGTCCCAGAGTGCGACTTCGATGGCACTGACGGCAGCGCCCCATGGTTTGAAGCTGCCGAGCCTGCGGATGCGGCTGACGACGCGTTCGACGTCGGTGGGGTCTTGGCCCAGGATTGCGTCCTTGGCCCAGGATTGCGTCCTTGTAATAGAGGACGAACGGCTTGAGGTAGGGTTTGGTCCATTCGGCTTGTCCGAGGCCGTCAATGCCTTCGTCGGTGGTGATGCGGACGATTGGGTTATCGCCGATGATGGCGCATTTGAGATCGGTGATTTTCATTAAGGGACTCCTCGTATTTCTTAGCGAATGATAAGCCGATTGCGGAACGGCGGTGTTTTCCTCTCATCCAACCTTGGACTCTCGCTTTCGCGGGAATGACGATGGAAGTGCGGGGATGGCGGATGAGTCCATCTCTCTGCGAAGGGTCGCTGCGCTTCCTTCGCAGCCCCTCTCCGGGCCGTTCACCAAAGGCCGCTACGATGTGCGGCCCTTTTGCTGAGGCGGGGTGTTGGTTGTTTGGGTTGTTCCGGCTCCGCCTCGTCTGCGGAACCCCTCTGTATCTTCCATTGGGAAGGGGAGGGGGAGAAGGTGGTCGCCCTTTTACCACGAAAGAGGCGGGTTTGGTTTTCGTGTTGGATTGGTGATGGCAGCCCCTTTTGTTCCCTCTCGGAAAAGGGAAGAAATAGAGCCGACATGTACCGCACATTCTGCTTGGTTCAATGCGATTCAACTAGGCGTCGGATCTATCTAAAAACCGAAAATTAAACTTCCCTCATACCTAAAATCAGCAATATAGTCCGAATTCTCGAATCAAAACATGCTTGACCTCTCAAACATAAAAGCCCTCACATGGGACATCGGTGGCACCGTCTTCAATTGGCGCGGAACCATTGAAGACGAAGCCCGACGCATCGCCAACGAACAAGATGCCGAACTCGACGTGCAACAATTCGCCACCGATTGGCGAGTGTGGTCTTTCGACATGCTAGGACGCGTCAACCGAGGCGAACTTCCTTGGACCAATCTCGACCACATCCACCGCCAGATCCTCGACAAAGTCCTCGAAAAGCACACCGCCATAACCCTCTCCTCTTCTGAACGCGACGACCTTGCTGAAGTCTGGCACCGCCTCCGAGCATGGCCCGGAGCCGCCGATACCATTCACCGCCTCAAATCCCGCTACACAATGATCGTTCTAACCGTCCTCAGCTACTCCATCGCTGTCGACTGCTCCAAACACAACGGCATCAACTGGGACGGCATCCTCTCCTGCGAATTCCTTGGGGCCTACAAAGGCCCACCCAATGCTTACAACGCGGCCACCCGGCTCCTTCGTCTCAAACCCTCCGAGACGATGATGACCGCCGCACACATGAGCGACCTCAAAAACGCTAGAGCCACTGGCATGCGCACCGCATATATCCACTGCGAGGGCGAGTCCAACGTCACACCCGGATACTCCGACATCGCAACCGCCAGCGCTGACCCCGAGATCGACATCGTAGCCGTCGACTTTCCAGATCTAGCTGACAAACTCCTTGCCTAACCAACTGTTTGCCCCGTTCCCGAGACTGTTGTAAAACCGGATCGGTTGGTTGAGTTCATCTGGCCCCGCGTGCCCGCCCACATGCCCCTGTGGGAACCCCTCTGTATCTCCCCTTGGAAAGGGGAGGGCAAGAAGATGCTCGCGTCCCTGATTGTGGTCTTTTGGGCCTCGAAAGGGGACGGTCTGCCCCGCCTCGCCCACCTTCGCGCGCACAGTTTTGCATTAGGGAGAGGCCCCACCAGTTAAACTTCACGCAGATCGCAAAACCTTCCGAACGAGACAGATCGAATGAAAATCGCAACTCGAGAAACCCTTTACTACGAACACTCCGCCGCAAACCCCGTTACTCTCCGCGTGGAGCCCGGGGAATGGTTCGAGGTTCACACCCAGATGAACCGCGGCCCTGATGCCGATCTCGTCCCTGACGACATCCGAGACCTCTACAACACCTACCGCTCAGACTCCCAACCCACGGACCGCGGCAACGCATCTTCCGGATGCACCTACGTCGAAGGCGCCGAACCTGGACACATGCTCACCGTCCACATCGGCGAGATAAAAACCCACCCCGTCGGATGGACCCGATATGGCGGCTCCACCGGCGCAATGCCCGGGTGGCTTGGACATTCAAACATCGGCCCACAGTTCCGCATCTGCCGCATCGATGTCGATAACGGTCGGATCATCTGGGACGACAAACTCTCCTTCCCCGTCGAACCCATGCTCGGAGTAGTCGGAGTCGCCCCCTTCCGAGAAGCTCGGACGAACTCTTGGGCAGGGGATTGGGGTGGGAACTTCGACATCCAAGAGGTCACCACCGGCGCAAAACTCCACCTCCCGGTTTATCACCCCGGAGCCCTCCTCCACGTCGGCGACATGCACGCCAGACAGGGCGATGGCGAGATCTGCGGCGGCGGCGGCATCGAGACTGGCGGCTCAGTCATGATGAAGGTCGAACTCTCTCCGATGCCCGAAGAGATGTCGTGGCCCCGCATCGAGGACGACACCCATATCATGACGACCGGCATCGAGAAACCGGCCGAAGATGCTTTCCGCATCGCCCTCTCCGAGATGATCCTCTGGCTTGAAGCCGACTACGGCATGACGCAAGGCGAAGCATTCATCTTCCTCGGCCAGTGCCTCGAAGCCCGAGTGACCCAGTTCGTAAACCCAACCTACTCCTACGTCTGCAAAGTCAACCGCAAATACCTCGTCTAACTCACTATGCCCATAACCACCTACTCCGACGGCGATAAAGAGACCTTCCGGGCCCAGATGCTCGATGGTGTCCGTCGCAACAAAGCCGCCAATCCTGACTACACCGTGGTTGACATCGGTGGTCGCTTCAACCCGTGGGCCGACGAACTGGTCGATGCGTACGTAGATGTATTCCACTTCGACACCGACAAAAAACTCTACGTGGGCGATGTCAACAGCGAAGATATCTGGCGACAACTTGAATCCGACGGCCCGTTCGACTTCGTAATCATCTCTCACGTCCTCGAAGACATCCGCGATGCCATCACACCGCTCAACTGGTTGCCACGAGTCGCCAAATCAGGCTTTCTCGGGCTCCCGGTCAAGCACCGAGAGCTTAGCAATTGGGGCCACCCATACTGGATGGGACAGTCCCATCATCACTGGATCTTTGACGTCAAGAACGACGATGACGGCGAACTTATCCTGCTAACCGTACCCAAATGGCATTGCCTCAACTACTTCAACCCGAACGTCCCTGACCTCGAACCCATCGACGACGATGCCCCCGATCTCGGCCCTAGGAGCCTCGAATGGTTCGATCCATCCAAGGGAGGTCACGACTTGGAGCTAGGTGTCATCTGGGAGGATTCCATCCCGTTCTGGACACCCAACTACATGATGCGCCCCGAGGACCAAATCAAACTTCTCCGAGAAGTTTTCGCCGACGGTACCGCCTTCCACCCTCCAAAACCTCGCATCGAACAACACTCGGGCGGGCACAGCCCGCATGGCCACCGTCACGACGGACATTGACCATATCGTGACTTCGCAACCAAAACATGCCGCAAAATCTGGGCTTGTATCAAGAACCACGAAGATCCTAGGAAATGGAACGAGACATGGCATCCAACTTCGGTTTCTGGGGACTGACCATGGATGCCAACGATGTTGAATCGTTGGCAGAATTCTGGTGCGCCGCTACGGATTACGAAGTGGCCGATGCGCACTATCCTATACTCGCCGCCCTTGCTTCCGACAGACCCAACTACCCGCGATTGTTGATTCTCCAAGTTCCTGAAACCAAGACGGCTAAAAATCGCCTCCATATGGAGTTCGAAGCCGACGACCTAAAGGCCGAAGCAGACCGGATCGTCGAATTAGGCGCAACTCTCATCGCAGAACGCGAATTCGGTGATACTCGATGGATAGTTATGGAAGACCCTGAAGGCAACGAGTTCTGCCTTGTAAACCCTGACCGCTAGGATCGGCAACCAATGTCAGCGCAATATCCAAAACGACAACGATCTCGTGAGCTAATGGAACGCGCCCGGCGCGTGGTCGCTGGCGGTATCTCGTCGCAGATCAGACTCAGCGAACCCGGCGGCGAACCGCTGTTCTTCGACCGCTCCAAAGGCGCGCTGATGTGGGACGCTGACGGGAACGAATACATTGACTACATCCAAGGAATGGGTCCCAACATCTTCGGTCACGCACCGGAGTTTGTCTCCCGCCAAGTCTCCGAAGATATGCGTATGGGCTTCGTCCTCGCGGCCCAGTTCGAGCGCGAACTTGAAGTCGCCGAGATGGCGGCAGATGCCGTACGGATTGAAGACTGTACCGTCCGTTTCGCCAGCTCCGGCACTGAGATCGACCAACTAGTGTTGCGGCTCGCCCGGGGATTTACCGGGAGGACCAAGTACATAAGGTTTGAGGGTCACTACCACGGCTGGATGGATAGTGTTAACCATTCGGTCCATCCGCCTATCGAGGAAGCGGGCGATGTATATTCCCCGAACGTTGTTGGCGAATCAGCAGGGATGGATCCTGGTTCGGCGACCCAGGTCATACCTTGCCAATGGAACGACGTTGACCGCCTTGAAGCCGCGTTCGATCGCAATCCGGGGGAAGTCGCAGCGGTGATCATGGAGCCGATCAACGCCAATACCAACTGCATAATGCCTGAACCGGGATACCTCGAAGCCGTTAATGAGATCGCCCATCGCCACGGCGCTCTAGTGATCTTTGATGAAGTCATTACCGGCTTCCGCGTAGCCTATGGTGGCGCGCAAGAACTTCTCGGTATAACCCCTGACCTTGCGACCTACGCCAAGTCCATCGCTGCTGGTTTCCCAATCGCTATGCTGGCAGGACGTCGCGAGATTATGGACGTTCTCGGGAGTGGGGAGGTGTATCACGGCGGGAGTTTCAATTCGAACGTCATGTCAATATCTGCCGCCCATGCGACGCTGACCCATCTGAAATCCGAGGGTGATGCATTCTACGCCGATCTGAACCGCAGCGGACAAAACCTCATCGATGGCCTCCGAAGTGTCGGTATGGAGACCGAGACCGACATCCATGTCCAAGGCCTCGGGAGCGTATTCGGCATCTCATTCAATCGCAGTGGGGACACTATCCGAAACTACCGCGACCACGCCACGAAGTGCGATGATGCACGCTACGCACAGTTCGCGTCACGGATGATGCGCGAAGGAGTCCGCCTTTCATCCAACGGACGTGTGCATATGTCATCCGCGCACACCGACGACCAGATAAACGCCACGATAGAGGCCGCGGGCAGGGCGCTCTCAAGGATGTGAAAACCTTTCGTCAGAATGGGATCGAGTCGTATCTGACGATATTGTTTCCGCTTCGCTCACTTTGCCAAAATCATCATCACGCATCACAGAAGTTGCAGGGCCGTGAACGGATCGCAGTGATGCTAGACGATTGCACGATTTTGGAGAAGTACGCTTCATGCAAGCAGAGTTTAAGTGGAGCTCGAGATCCAATGTGGCGGCACATACCAAACCTGTCCGACAGGCGGCCAATCGCCAGACGGGGCCCGCGCGCTTCGCAGCCGCTCTCTGCGAGAACTACGACGAAGCGGCCGAAGTCGAAGAGATGTGCAACGACATCATCGCGCAACTCGACGGCCAAACTCCTGACCTCGCTGTAGTCTTCGCGTCTTCGCCTAAATACGCAAAGTTCCAGAGCATTCTACCCACTCTCCACGACCAACTTGCCCCCACTGTTCTGATTGGCTGCTCCGGCTCCGGAGTCATCGGTGCCAGCCGTGAACTCGAACACGGTCCCGGCCTCAGCGTGCTCACATCAACCTGCGATGCCTCCTCTATCCACCCCTTTGCCTTCACTGACAAGCAGGCCAGCGGGAAAGACGCAACTCCTGAATCCCTCGCCGACGCGATTGGCGCCGACCCCGCGGACTACGAAGACGGGGTGATGATTATCTTCGTCGACCCGTTGACGGTATCGACAGAATACGCCCTCTCTATGCTCGACTCCGTATACCCGACGGTGATGAAGTTCGGGGCACTCGTCAGCGGCGGTCACGAATATGGCGAAAATCGCATGTTTTTCGGCGACGAACTGCGGCACCATGGCGCTGTCGGTCTCCTGCTCAAACGAAACTTCGTAGCCGACACCATCGTCTCTGGCAGCGAGTCGCCCGTGGGCCCCAGCATGGTGATTACCAAAGCAAGCAAGAACGAGATCCATCGTCTAAACGATAGTTCGCCTCTTTCAGTCCTTGAGGAAGTCTTCCGGGAGGCCGATCCGCTCAGCCAGATCCGCATGAAGCGCACATTGGTCGTCGGTCTCGAATCCGGCGACGTGTTGATAGAACCCGACTACGTTATGCGGAACATCATGAGCATGGACCAAGATTCAGGAGCAATGATGATCGGCGATCTCGTAGAAGAGGGGCAGGCGCTCCAGTTCCACGTCCGCGACGGGGAATTGGCATCCCAACGCCTCACGCAGAACCTCAGCGACTACGCCGACCACATCCGCGCACACGGTCAAACCATCGACGCCATGTTCTGCTTCAACTCGGTCGCCCGCGGCTATCGCATGTTCGAAGAGGACCATCACGACGCCAAGATCATCGCCGAACATCTTGGCAACATCCCCGTCGCCGGGTTCTTCTCAAACGGCGAGATCGCATCCAAACGTGGCGGGTTCTTGCTGGGCGAGGAAGAGTACGTCACCCGCGTCATGGGCTACTCTGATACGTTGGTGACTATCCGGGACCTGGAACGTTCTCACCGTAACTCGCCTGCGAAGATCGGATCCAAAGCATCTGGCCAGAACTGAACTGTGCCACTCGGGAAAACTACTTATGGGCACTATGAGATGCGGGATTACGCGGGACATCGCCGTTTGCGCCGCCCCTCTGGATTCCGGCTTTCGCCGGAATGACGTAATTCTGCAACGGTCTCGCTAGGACGGGACGGTCAAAGTTCGTCAACGGGTCGCACCACGTTGATGTTCTGGGAAACACTTCTCAATGAACCGTTGACCGACGTCGGGTCCGCGTATGCTTCCTCAGCTATGTCCGCCGCAATCACATAGTTCGCAAACGTCCCCAGCAACCCCAGCATCACGTCTTTGCGAAACCGGGCGAATGGATAACACGCGTGAATGTCACCGCCAAGTTCTTCGTGGTATTCCGCGATCAAATCATCGAAGTACAGGGCAGTGGCACCCGGTTCGAGCGTCGTCGAAAGAAACTTGGCGACGTCGCTGCTTGCGCCGCAGTAAACTGCCTCCTGCCAATCGATTAGCACTGGCTGGACTGACGATAATCCTATACGGAACATAAAGTTGGCGGTGTGGAGGTCTCCATGCGTCAATGTTGGCGGTCGATCATCGAGTTGATCGAGGACGCTCAGCAGCTCAGCGTTGAGATAATCGCCCAACCTGTTCACTTCTGGCTCATCGCACGGATGCAGACTCGGCGAATTCGCCAAGGCTTCCCACTTCTCTGCAAAGAGATCCGTGTCCTCGTTGAAGATGTCGGCACGTCGCCCGTTCCGGATCCACCACGCCGAGGCGATACTTCTGGCACCCCAATACCTCCGGTGGATCCAAGCCAAGCTCTTCAACACGCTGCGAACCGACTCAAGATCAAATTCATCGCGACGCGGCAAATCTCCCAAATCCTCGATCAACAGAGCCGCTAGCTTCAATTGGGGATCGGATATTGAGGCATAGATGATCGGTTGGAATCCTCCCTGCATATCTTCTAGCAGGTTGTAGACCTCAACCTCTCGCACATACGCACGTGTCGCTGCCTCCCGCCGCCGATCGACTTTGCCTTTCGCCGGGATCTTAATCACCGCCGTCTTTGGCGCTCCTGAACGGCCAGCAATTGCAACTCGAAAAACCTGGGCCATCACAGGATTTCCGCCCGGCAGCTCCGAGAAAGACGCTACACGCGCGTCTCCGAAACCGGCCAGAGAAAGTAAAGCATCGCCGACCTGACTGGGATCCCCGATTTGGCAGGCGAGGTCGATGTCAACATGCGGTGCTTGCATTGGCATAATTTTTCGATGCTAAATCCGACTCGACATGGGCCAACGGATTAGCTTTAACATCACTCCCAGACAATTCGCGTGGAGGTCATCATTTAATGTCTAGATTCGAAGGAAAGGCCGCACTGATTACCGGTGGTGCGTTGGGTATCGGCGGAGCGACTGCACGTCGCTTGGCATCGGAAGGCGCGATGGTCATGATCGCTGACATCAACGACGAAGCGGCCTCCGCAAACGTAGAGCGCATCACAGAGAGTGGTGGCGTTACGTCGGCGTGTCACATAGACGTGTCTTCGTCGGCTGACTGCAAACGAATGGTCGATGAAACTGTTGAGCGGTTCGGACGGCTAGACATCTTGGTGCAGAACGCTTTCAGCGTAATCGCAGGCGAGTCCCGAATTCACGGCGATGCCTTGAGCGTCGAGGAAGAGGACTGGGATTATGGAATCGACGTATTAGTGAAAGCCCTCTACCTCGGGGCAAAACACGCAGTCCCTCATATGCGCGCCGCAGGTGGCGGATCGATCATCAACCTCGCATCGGTCCACTCCTTCCTACAAGAGACAGGAATGTTGGTCTACGAAACTGGAAAGGCGGCGGTTGTAGGGCTGACACGCCAATTGGCGGTCGAGTACGGCCCAGACGGCATCCGCGCAAACGCTATCGGGCCGGGTCACATCGTCGGTGAAGGTCTTGCCGAGATGTGGGCCGAAAACCCGACCGGTCATGCGTTCTTCGCCGACCAGTATCCGTTGCGTCGAACCGGCAAACCAGAAGAGATTGCGGCTGGCATCGCTTTCCTCTGCTCAGACGACGCCTCATTCATCACCGGCCACACATTGATGATCGATGGTGGATTGACAGTGCAATTACAAGAGAAATTCGGCCTCAGGCAAGCCCATTACGCCTTAGAACATCCCAACGACAACTTCACATTCGGCGCGCTTGATTAACCGCTTCGCATCACACCCTTATGAGCGATCTCGCTGATCGGTTTGCGGTCGTTAGGGGACTCTCGTTCTTGTAAATCGGCTGGCAACTTCTCACGCGGCCCAATCCTACCCGCAACGAACCCGCACATCACGGTGTAGTACTCGGACGACACGCCCAATTTCTCATGAGCGGCGTCATTATCGATCCCCGCCATGCCATGCGTATAGATCCCCAATGTTCGAGCAGAGAGCGCTAGTGCCATCCACGCGGCACCGGTATCGAACTGCGAAGTTCTAGGTCTACGACCTTCTTGGGTTTTGGTTTCCGCGAAGATGTAACCGATCAACGGTGCCTTAGTTGCCCATACTTGATTGCCGGGCATCAAGATTGAATCGAACACCTCGCGGTCGGGACCATCGGTCTCGTAGACAAAGAACCAAGGTTGTCGGTTGAACGATGAAGGCGACCACCTCGCGCCTTCGAAGATGGAGGCAATCTCATCATCGGTCAGCGGATCGCTAGCGAACGACCGCGGTGACCATCTATTGATAAATAGAGGATCGACGTCTGCAGAAGGGATACGAGGATTGGTAGACTCGGTCAATTGCTGGCTCCATTTTGCGGGGCGGTGCTAGTCATCGATTTCGCCTAACGATTGTAAGCGGCGGGTTTCACCCGCTCCATCTGAACGACGCAACTGCGTCGAAGAAATAGGGTCAGCAAACTTTCTCTCGGGGATCTCGACTAATAGCGCCTCAAACCCTTCCGGGATGGACAAGTCTTGAACGGTCTTGAAGTTCCCGTCGGCATCGTGCCTGCCACCGACGACGAAACTGGAACCTAAGTCGCGCAACTCCGACAATGCCGCTACAGTCGGGGAATCCTTTTCTGTGCGTATGTAGAAACGGTCATCGAACAACCTAACCGCGGTGTCGTATCCGATGGCAAATGTTGTCCCTGGCATCAACCGCGCCTTTTCAACAAACGTCGCGGCCCGAGTAATGACCACGATGTCGTCCTCACACCGAAATTGGCCCAATCTAGATCCAAGGTCCGAAGCAGCGATTTCCGGTTTCTCCACGTTCTGGATGGAGATCTCGAAACACCTCGTGAGACGTTCATCGGTTATTTCCCAACCGGCCCTCAACAGAGCGCGATGGCCTCTATGCAGCGGCTTGAAAGAGCCGGCCAGCATCAACGCATCGGTAACGGGTTCCTCAGACCAACCAAACTGAGGATGAAAGACCATCAGTTGCTTCTGGCCGTCGATGATTTCTTCAATGGGCGCAACGTTCGACAAATTCGCCTTCCAAAAGGTCGAGCTCTAACTCGTCGTCAACCCCACAAGCCTCGGCCAACGCGTTCAGCATGATCGCGGCGCAAAGCGTTTCCTCGCCAGAGCGCGAGCGTGCGCCCTTGCTAAAAACGATTGAACGTGTAACACCACTCGTCCCATCGTGCCATCCGATGTGGGCACGGTTCTCACCACGTCGCACTCGGTCAGTAGCAATCGCAGCCGTGCAAGATAACCCGACTAGCCGCACGCTGTCTCCCATTGTTTCGCTCAACATTACTGCCCTGGCTTGGGCTTTAGCGGCCATAATCTCGGCTTCTTCGCGAGAGACGTGCTGTTCGGCCTCAACTCCTACGTAAACTCCTACGTACTTATCTAATGCGGCCCGCGAGTATGGCACCTGAGCATCAATCACAGTCCTCGATGCTCCGGCTACCGAAAATAAAGAGGAGATTGCGCTCGTCCCTGCTCCTGTGATGACCAAACAGGCTTTCGTCGAGGTGTCATGGATCCTTTGAACGAGATCGACGATGTGCGAGTCAGTCACGACGCTAACAACCCCCCGTCGATCCCCACCATCTGCCCGGTCACGTAGGAGGACCTATCGGAGAGCAGCCATGCGACCAGTTCTCCTACTTCTTCAGGCTTTCCGTACCGCGCTAATGGGATCGCCGATTCGATCCGTTGTCGAATATCTTCATCACCTTGGTCCACAGATCGCATCATGTCGGTGTCGATAGGTCCTGGGCACACACCGTTGATTCGGATGCCCATCCTTGCGTAGTCGAGGGCAGCGGCCTTGGTGAGACCGCTGACCGCGTGTTTGGTCGCCGTGTATGCGGGCCGCTTGATGTCGGCACGAAGACCGTTGCGTGACGAGTCGTTGACTATTGAACCGCCGTTTCCGTGCTCAAGCATCGCCGCGATCTCGGCCTTCATGCACATCCACACCCCGCGCACGTTTATGTCCCAAGATTTCGCAAGCACGTTGTCATCCATCTCGTGGATTCGTCCTGAGTCGAGGAGAACACCGGCGTTGTTAAAGGCACCGTCGAGAGTGCCGAAAGTGTTGACGGCGTGTTCGACCATGGCCTTAACATCCGACGATTCGGTCACATCAGCCTGGATGAATGCCGAACTACCTCCGTCGGCTTTAATTTGCGCCGCGACCTCGGCACAAAGTTCGGCTCTTCGCGCGGCGATCACGACGTTTGCGCCGTGTTTTGCTGCGACTTCCGCAGCTGCACGCCCGATTCCAGAGCTTGCACCTGTGATCAGAATTGTTTTCCCGTGAAGCATTCGAGGCAGTCCCTCACCAAAGTCTCTATTCTGAACTCGTACCGGAGGCTGGTTGACGAACCGAAATTCGGTTCAGTTCATTTGACAAACCCTGTTTGTGGTGCTAGATTTACCCGCGTATTGTATGCCGCTAGGCGTGATGTATGCTGTATACTCTGCGAAGTTGCAGGCGTCCATGACGTGGTTGTGGCACTGTGAATTATCCGGTTGGGCAAGGTGCGGCCGATCCGTGCCATAAAGAACCAACTCAATCGGAACAATACAGGAGGTTCATGCATGAAACTAAGCTATCTACTCAAGCGGTGGGGTTTCCTGCCCTTGATGGTGGCCGTTGCGGCGACCGCGTTTGGCCTAGCCTGCGGTAGCTCCGAAGAGCCCGCGACGCCATTGCCTGCGGCAACCGCTGCTCCTGCGGCAACTGCTGCGCCAGCTGCGAAGGCGGCGCCTGCGGCAACCGCTGCGCCAGCTGCAAAAGCCGCTGCTGCTGCAACCGCCGCGCCGGCAATGAAGGGCGAAGAAGCTATGAAAGCCGCTCCTGCGGCCACGGCTCGCCCAGCCGAAAAAGCAGCCGAAGCCATGGCACCTGAGGCTATGGAAGAAGAGCGTGAGGTCGTATTCGCCACACGAGGTGTTGGTGCCGTTATCGGTCTTCCCACCGTCGGTCCATACCGTGGAACTCCGACGCACGGAGGCGGCGTGGAAGAGTACTTCTTCGTCTTTGACAACGGTGACCCAATGACCCCAGAACTGGTTGAGTCTTGGGACATCGACCCGGCAGGAACACGCGTCCGCATGACCATGAAGCAAGGTCCTGACGGTCAAGGTATTCCGTTCAACTCGCCAATCGGTTTCGAAGACCAAGACTTCGGCATCGTCGATGCTGACGAAGTGGTTCGATACTTCAACGAGTCGAACGCCACCACCAACCCGGACACCACCTACGGAAACTCTGGTGACCTCGCCGCCATCTTCTTGGAAGCCAAGAAGATCGACGATTGGACGGTAGAAATTGGACTGGTATCTCCGGTCTACTTCTGCCTCCCGATCTCGCAGTTCGGTTGCTTGAGCGCCGCTCGAGGTCTCTACTACCTCAGTCACCAGGACTCAATGGGTGTTGAGTGGGCTCGCGAGCACCACGTCGGCACCGGCGCGTTCGTCCAGGGTCACTGCGTACCTGGCGACCGTTGCACGACCGAAGCCGTGGACAACCACTGGCGCGTAGAGTCGGGCATCGATAAGTACACCCAGATCCAGGTTGCTGAGAACAACACTCGCATCGCCATGCTCCGCAACGGCGAAGCTGACTTGGCATTGCTGGACTTCAAACTCGTCCCTGGCGTCGTTCAGGAAGGCTACCGCTTCCTCGAGACAATGCCCGGTGGTTTCGTTGGTCAATCGATCATGTACCCCGGTCTCCTCTGGGAGCACTCACACGCCCGAACTGGCGAACCGCTAGAGCCGTGGAACTGTGAAAACCGCAGCGCCGAGGCGATCGACAACGCATGCGGCGACGGCCCGAACGAGGGTCCTTACACCGAGGACTTCCCGTGGATCGGCAACCCTTGGGGAACCGAGGACGCTCCTTGTTCCGATGGCGTCGCACCTGGTGGTAGCGGCGACGCGACTGGTTATGAGCGATGCGGCAATGCGCCGTACGCCGACGTGGACAACCCGCCCGGCATCAGCGACATGGAGCAGGCTCGCCTGGTCCGTCTCGCTCAGTCGATCGCGATTGACCGCGACGAGATCAACGGCGTATTCCTTGACAACAAGGGCGCAGGTATCTACTCCGAGTACATGGGACCACACTTCCCAGGCTGGGACCCCGACCGCAACACTGGTTGCTGGGACTGGCTTGGTAACAGGATCGACTGTTCGCCTCTGGCCGCCGGCACTCCGTTCGAGAATGGTGTTCCGTGGAAGTTGCCTGACGGCGACCTCGAGTTGGCCGACGCGTTGCTCGCGGCAGCGGGTTACCCGCTCGTAGGCGGTCGACGCCAAGGTATCGAGAGCATGGTGCTACAGGCATACGTCGCTGAGATTGGTGAAGTCAGCCTAGAAATCGCCGACTACATCACCTCCCAGTGGGAGCAGCTCGGCATCGAGATTGAGCAATTGATCGAGGACTACGGCGGAGTCATCTCGCAGCGAATGCGCCGCCGTGTGCAGTACTTGCCAGTCTTCAAGAACGGCGACGTTCACTCGAACGTCTACCCGCTTGATTGGCCGTTGCCCACAGTCGATACCTCATCCAGCCGACCCGGCTGGGGCGTAGGCTTCGAATCGCAGCCTGGTGCCAAGTGGCTCTTCGAGATCCTCGGTGAGCAGGACAAGGCCGTGCGCGAGCAGAAGCACCTCGAGTGGGTTGACTGGTCGATGTACTGGGTGCAGTATGCCGGTGTAGTTGAAGTGCCGAAGGGCCTAGTTGCCGGACCAAGAATCGCTTCTTGGAACGGTCGCCAGCAGCACTACAGCAACTGGTCAAGCAACCCTGAGTTCATCGTCCTCAGGTAGTCTCCTACGTGAGAAAATGGGTCGGAGCCCGAATCACCTTCAGGTCGGGCTTCGACCGCAACGGTGGGGCGGTGTGCAACGCTTTGTCGCACATCGCCATCGCCGTGTATAACGTGCCGATCGGTCATGCGGCGCGTTACGCAACCCGACTAAACTGAACTCCGAACCGCACCGGATATGGGATAGCACGCCCTAAAGATGGCCTAAACCCAGTATTGGGATGTAAGGGATCGTTGTAGATTAGCCCCAGGAGCCAGCAATGTTTCGTTTCTTGGCAGGTCGCATATTAACGTCGCTAATCTCCGTTTTCGGAGCGACTCTCGCGATATTCATCCTGGTCCACGTCAACCCGAAAGACCCGCGAGAGATCTTCGTACCTCAGAGCGGGTACGGCCTAACTCAGGAGAGTTGGAATCGTCTTGGCGACCGGCTTGGGTTCGGTAAACCCGCCCCGGTTCAGTATGTTGAGTGGTTGGGGCGCGTATTTCGACTTGATTTTGGCGTTTCGTTGGGGTTGCAGATCGATGTCTGGGACATCATCAAAGGTCGTTTAGGCGCGACCGTGCAGTTAGGCGTGGGGGGATGGTTAATCGCCGTTCTTATGGGTATACCTACAGGTGTGATCGCAGCCGTCTGGAGGGGCGGTATATTCGACTATCTAGCTAGATTCGTGGCTTTGGTTGGCCAGGCAGCGCCAGCATTTGTCACCGGTATCGTGATGATCTGGCTTTTCTCGGTTAATTTACAAGCGATCTCTGAAGATAGCCCGTACGCCTTCTTGAGGATTTTTGCCATGCCCGCAGGAGGTCGGACCCCCGACGAATTAAGGTGGAAGGAATACGTTCTGCCGTGTCTCGCATTGGGTTGGGGTTCCGCCGCCGGCCTAATGCGTTTAACACGATCTTCCATGTTGGAGATTCTCGATTCAGAGTTCGTCAAGATGGCAAGGGCGAAAGGCGTCGGCAACACGACCGTGATTTTTAAACATGCACTTCGGAACGCGTTGATCGCGCCGATCACCTCGATGCTTTTGCTGTTCGCCGGATTCTTGAATGGCGCTTTGGTGGTTGAGATCGTGTTCTCGTGGCCCGGTATCGGTCAGGTGGCGTTACAAGAGGCGGTGCAAAATAACGATTTCCCATTACTTCTTGGGACGGTGATCATCTTCCTCATGTACTTTTTAGTGTTTGCCACCCTTGCTGACATCCTTTACACCGTCATCGACCCACGCGTCAGGCTTCGGTAGAGGTAAGGCTTCAACGCGAAACTTAAATTCTTGGGGTAAATGCGAATGGCAACTGAAGCTGACAGGACGGAAACCACACAGGGTTCTGCTACCGAGGAAACCACCGGGGTCGTCACCTATTCTGAACGGGGTTCGAACCTATTTACTCTGGTCTGGTACTACCTTCGACGCTACCCGATTATCCCGATTATCATTTTGGCACTCCTGTTAATCGCTGCGATTATCGGGCCGTATGTGGCGCCGTTTCCGCGCGACAAAGGTTTCTCTCATGATCGCAACCTAGGGTTGTGGGAACGGTCCCGCGCGGCATATATTCCGCTTGGCGGCACAACGATCGCTGAGTTGAGCTATCGAGCATGCGATTTTATCGACCCTGATGGCGGTACCCAATCCGAAAACATTCAGCAGTGTGGAAAACTGCACATTCTTGGTGCCGACCATACTGGACGAGACATCTTTAGCCGACTGCTCCACGGCTCCCGGATTTCGATAGCGGTCGTCACCTTCTCTCTGACATCCGGGATGATTCTCGGCACCGCAGTCGCGCTGTTCAGCGGATACTACGGGGGGATTTTCGATGAACTCGTCACTAGGTTTGTAGATATCTGGAACGCTCTTCCCTTCCTGATGGTTGCGATTGTCGTGACGCAGCTATTCGGCGCCAAGATCGAGGTCTTGCTCTGGAAAGTCGACATGCTTTTGTTCGTGCTTATGCTCGTAGCGTGGGTCGGGTTCGTCCGAGTGATACGGGCCCAGGTGTTCGTGTTGCGCGAGTTGGATTACGTGGCAGCTGCTAGGGTGGCAGGAGCATCGGACATACGCATCATTTGGAGACATTTGGTCCCCGGTATCATGAACACCGTCATCGTCGTAGCTAGCTTGAACACTAGTGGTCTGATCCTCGCAGAGTCGACGCTCAGCTTCGTTGGCGCAGGAATTCAACCCCCGACACCAGCTTGGGGCGTGATGACGAATGAAGGCCGTGACTATATCCTTGAAGCTCCGCATCTGACATTGGTGCCAGGGTTTGCGATCTTCCTAGTGGTGCTTTCCATGAACTTCTTCGGTGACTGGTTGCGAGACCGTCTCGACCCGCGACTGCGGCAGGTTGCTTAAAACCCAGTAAGGAGGTGCAGATGAAAAACAAGGCACTTGCACTCTTAATTGGTGTCTGGGCATTGTCTACCTTGACCGCCGCGGCCGTTGCCTGTGGTGAGACTACTTCGCAGTTCGAGACCATCCAGACTTTCGAAGCCGAACAAAAAGTCGTTAACGCCACCGCGACCGCGGAGGCGGTCATTGCTGCAGGCGGTGATCCAGACGCCGGCATCCAGGTCGGAGCGAACACTATCGCCGCGCAGATCCAAGCCACCGCGCAAGCCAGAGCTACCGCAGATGCCGAAACCGGCAGTCAGACTGGTGGACATGCTGTCGGTACCGACGCGGGGTCAGAACAGGCACAAGTCGAAGGGGCCGAGGCCGCAGAGATCGAAGTCCCAGAGGGTCCTGCTCTCGAGGGCGAAGCTACTGTCATCATGGAAGATCCCTCGAGATATGAACCCGAGGTGATAAAGGTCAAAGTCGGAACCACGGTAACTTGGGAAAATCCGCGTGGCAGTCCTACCAGTGCTACCGCATTTGATGACGCCGCCGAACAGTTCGACACCGGAGAATTGTGGAAATCTTCATTCAATCCAGAAGTCGGTAGCGCGTCCTACACCTTCCAAATCGTCGGTTGTCACCGGTATCGCTCAGAGTTCTCAGGTGACACCGCAACGGGGGCAGTCTGCGTCGTAGAGTAGAGTCGTCTCTACCTAGAACTTCTGCAAGTCCCCTACGCCCCTCATGCCCAGCGTGAGGAGTGGCTTCTTCAGGGATTACCCTCCGCCGACAGGTCGAACGACTTCGAGCGTATCCCCGTCACCGATCTCTACGTCACAATAGTCGCTCTTGGGCACGACGTTGCCATTGTGTGCCACGGCGATGCGGCGTCCCGTCAGCCCCTTCTCCTCGATATAGGCCGTCAATGAAATGGGACTAGGTAGTTCGATTTCCCGCCCGTTGATTGTGACTTGGATCGGTATTGGAGGTACCGCCGATATCATTGTGGTGCTGGTGTACCAGCGACTTATAGTGCTATGCCGCCTCGGATACTACGACGCCTTCTGTGTCTATCGGATTCCCGTGACCGTCGACTACGACGGGTTGGGCACCATTCACGATTGTCTCTTTGGTAACGATGCACTTCGACGCGTCTGGGCAAGAGGGGAGCGCGTACATCGCGTCCATCAACACGTCCTCTACGATTGCTCGCAGACCGCGCGCACCCATCCCGCGACCTTGAGCGTATTCAGAGATGGCTACCAGGGCATCTTCGGTGAATTCCAACTCCACATCATCAAGCCCCAGCAACTTCTCGTACTGCGAAACGATCGAGTTCTTCGGCTCCACCAACACCTTGACCAACTGGTCGAGTGTCAGGTCCGATAACCCGACGACCACCGGAATTCTACCTATGAACTCTGGTATGAAACCGTAGTTTCGCAGATCCTCAGGGGTAACGTCCGTCAGATCACGACCGTCGCCGTTCTGTCGCTGTGGCAATGAGGCGTAGGCATCAACAATCGCGTTTGTCCTGAAGCCGATGCCACTCCCTTCGCGTGACCGTCGCTCCCGCTTGCGAATTATCTGATCGATCCCGTCAAATGCACCGCCCAAGATGAACAGAATATTCTCCGTGTTGATCTGGATGAACTCCTGATGGGGATGCTTACGTCCACCGTGCGGCGGCACATTGACGACATTCCCTTCGAGGATCTTCAACAGCGCCTGTTGTACGCCTTCGCCCGACACATCCCGCGTTATCGACGGGTTTACATCCTTGCGAGCGATCTTGTCGATCTCATCTATGTAAATGATTCCTCGCTCTGCACGCGAGACATCACCGCCGGCGGCCTGCAACAGCCTCAAAAGGATGTTCTCGACATCCTCGCCCACGTAACCCGCCTCCGTGATTGAGGTAGCATCGACGATAGCGAACGGGACCTTGAGAATCTGCGCCAGTATCTGCGCAAGGTAAGTCTTGCCACAACCGGGAGGCCCCACCAACATTATGTTGGTTTTCTGAAGCTCTACATCGTCCTCGTTAGAACCGTTCTGCTGGCTCGCTAGCAACCGCTTGTAATGGTTGTAGACGCCGACGCTCAGGACCTTCTTGGCCTGTTCCTGCCCGATGACGTACTGCTGGAGTTGCTCGTAAACGTCTACCGGCTTTGTCGGATAGACATTCGCAGGTTTAGATTCTCCGGTGTTGGATCGCGGCGCCTGAGTTGCTTGACGGATTATCCCTCGGCAACGTTCAACGCATTCATCGCAGATGAAGATGCTGTTGGGACCGGCAATCAGCATGCGGATCTCTTGCTGCTGCTTCTTGCAGAACGAGCACCGTTTCTGGACCCGTCCTCGCTGGATAGAGTTTCTATCGCCGCTGCCGTTCATTCGCTAAGTCCGTATTCGATCGGCCAAAACCCTTTTGCTGTTGCCTCTACTTCGAGCTTGATTATGCCGCACCCGCTTGCAATATTCTAGCGTTTCTAGGGTCCGCTGCGGAAGCGTGAACTTGGTCCACCAACCCATACTCCACGGCCTGTTCTGCCGTCATCCAGAAGTCACGATCACTGTCCCGAGCTACCTGCTCATATGGCTGTCCAGTATGGTCCGCGATTATCTGACGCAGTCTGTCTTGAATACGAAGCGTCTCCCGCGCATGAATCTCGATATCAGCGGCCTGACCCTGCATCCCGCTCCATGGCTGGTGCATCATGATGGTCGAATTTGGCAGGGCGTACCTTTTGCCATGGGCCCCAGAAGCCAGCAATACCGTGCCGAAACTGGCACACAGTCCCACCGAAATCGTCGATACCTCACAGGTCACGAGTTGCATCGTGTCATATATCGCCATCCCGTCATAGACCGACCCGCCGGGAGAGTTGATGTACATGTTGATGTCGCGCTCAGGATCATCTGCCGCCAGATACAGCAGTTGAGCGACTATGGTGTTCGCCACCTGAGAATTGATCGGGGTCCCCAAAAAAATGATCCGCTCCTTCAAAAGCAATGAATAGATGTCGTATGCACGTTCACCTCGCGCTCCGGTCTCGATGACCATAGGGATGAGGTTTTGCGGTGTCTCGAGTTGTGCCATGAGTATTTGATCTCCGTGAGAATGTGTCTCGCCTGCGTCGGGTAATCCAAATTCCGATAAATCTATCCAGTTGCTACTGCGGATGGGGCATCCTCGGTCAAACCGCGTGCCATATTCACAACCCGCTCAATCGTCCGTTGTCGCTTCAAGAAGCGCATCACCGACTCTCGGGTCTCTTCGTTGTCTTCTAGCCTCTGATCTTCAGAAGCCGCGTTCTCGTTGGCCCTTTCGATCTCAGAAGTCACATCTTCCTCGGAAATTTCAAGATCCTCCGCGTCCACAAGGCTCTGGACAACCAACGAGTTCTTGATTTCTCGTTCCGCGATCTCTTTCGCCTCGTTGACGTCGTCTTCCGTCAGATCCTCTGGATTGAACTGTTGCCCGGACCGAGCCGCAACTGTTCGGCGCTGCTGTACATATCTTTCAAGGATGTGCTGACTTTCGTGAGTAACTACGATCGGCGAGATGGTAAACTCGCTTGCTTCGACCATTTCCTCCAACAAACGAGATTGGACGGAGTTGACCAACGTCTGCTCGGCCCGTTGTTCCAATTGATCTCGGATGTGTGTTGTCAGTTGCTCTATCGTCTCCACTTCCGGCACACCAACCGACGAAGCTAAAGCATCGTCAAGCGGAGGTAAAACCTCCTCTTGAACGTCCTTTACATGGACCTTGGCGTTCACATGCTTCCCAGCGAACTGCGGCGATTCGTTGTCCTCCGAAACCTCGAAAGAAAACTCTTTATCGTCTCCGACCGACATACCGATGATGCCCTGATGCAGTCCTACGAACACCTCGCCGTACGTCTCAAGGTCAAGATTCAGTTGAAACTGTCGATCCTCGAAATCCCATACCAATTCATCGTCCGCAGTCACCTTGAGATCGATCGTCACTATGTCGCTCTCTGCGGCTTCTCGTTCCGCTGTGAGCGAATATGCCTGAGACCTCCTCAGCTGCATAACCAGTGCATCGACAGCTTCGTTCGTCACTTCCTCTGGCTGGTCGTCGTACCGGATAGATCTGTAGTCGCCTAAAACTACCTCAGGCCGCAACGGGACGGTGGCCACGATCGTTACCGAAGGCTCACTCTGTTCTACGTTGACACTCGGTGGCGCGAACGGCGTCAACTCCTCCTCTTTGACCGCGTCTCCAACCGCCTCAGGAACCAAAGATTCCATCGCCTCTTCAACGAGATATTCCTTCCCCACAAAGTTCTGCAAAATAGCCCTAGGCGCTTTGCCCTTGCGGAATCCGGGGATATTGACACGTTGGGAAATCCGCCTCACCGCCGCATTCATGTGTTTACCAACGCGTTCAGGCTCCACCTCTAACCGGAGCACTATCTCGCCGTTGTCGGAGCTTTCTCGTGAAACGTTCAATCCCAACTCTTTCGTGTCGCCACGGCCGGCATTCTCTCCCACCGTTCAAAGGACGCCCACGATCCCGCGTTTGCGCAAATTCGGGGGGTCACGACTTCTACGATTCTAACTTACCGCCCGATTCACACCCTTGATCGGCCAGTTTGAAGGAGCAACTTAGTCATGGAATGGCGACCGATTTAGTCCTCGACGTTCAACGAAATTTGCAACTCGTCCAGCTGCTCTTCCGCGATTACCGACGGCGCATCGAACAACGGGTCCCATGCCGACTGCGTCTTGGGAAACGCAATCACCTCCCTGATGTTTGACTGTCCCGCAAGCATCGCCGTGATCCTGTCCAACCCGAGCCCCATCCCGCCATGAGGAGGCGCGCCAAATCGGAACGCCCTCAACAGATGCCCAAACCGATCCTCAATCTCGTGATCCGGATAACCGATCACATTGAACACCTTAATCTGGACCTCAGGATCATGGATGCGGATGCTTCCGCTTCCCAACTCCACGCCGTTGCACGTCAAGTCGAACAAGTCGGCATACACCTTCCCGGGATCGGTCTCGATGTAAGGGATATGCTCCTGCTTCGGCGCCGAAAACACATGGTGCGCCGGATCCCACGACTTGGTGTCTTCATCCCACTCGAATAGCGGAAAGTCATATATCCAAGCGAACTTGAACTCATCCGGATCGATTAACTCCAACCGCGCAGCCATCTCAGCCCGTAAGGCAGACAAAGCATTGTTGACAACCGTCTGGGGCCCTGCAACGATCAAAACCAAATCCCCTGGGGAGGCACCTGCCGCAGCCGCAATCTCCTTAACGATCTCCACAGACATGTAGTTCTTCAACGGCGAGCGTATGTGCCCATCTTCGATCTCGTCAATCGACGACGCCGATTTGTCAATGGCGATATAAACCAATCCCTGTGCACCCGCCGCACGGGCCACATCGATAAGTTGATCCGTTTGTCGACGCGTGTAATCAGCACATCCAGGTGCAGAAAAAGCTCGAATCGTGCCCCCAGATCCCGCAACAGCTTGAAACACCCGCGCCTCTGACTTCGCAGCGATATCCGTGATCGTGCACATCTCAAGCCCGTACCGAGTATCCGGTTTGTCCGACCCATACCGCTCTATAGCCTCGTCGTACGACAACTTGTCGAATGGCATACCTAACTTGGCATCCGGACGGGTCTCACAGACGATCCTCGAATATAGCCCTTCAACCAAACCCATCACATCTTCTTGGTGAACGAAACTCATCTCCAGATCGAGCTGAGTGTGCTCAGGCTGACGATCCGCTCGCAAATCTTCATCTCGAAAACATCGAGCGATCTGGAAATAACGCTCCACGCCACACACCATCAACATCTGCTTCATCTGCTGCGGTGATTGCGGCAATGCGTAAAACGTTCCGGGCCGCACCCTAGACGGAACAACGTAGTCCCGCGCCCCTTCAGGCGTCGACTTGATCAAGATCGGGGTCTCAACCTGTGTAAACCCGTTCTCAGTCAGATGGTCCCAAATCAGATGCGTCACTCGATGCCGCAGTTGCAATCGACTCAACATCTCAGGCCGACGAATATCGATAAACCGATTGGCCATCCGCGTCGATTCATCTGCATCCGTGTCGTCTTCAACCTCGAATGGCGGCGTCAATGAGCGGTTGAGCACCTGCGAATCGCTGACAATCAACTCCACCTCACCCGTATCCAAGTTCGGGTTCGCGGCACCCGGTAGTCTCGCTCTGATTGTCCCACGAGCCTGAATCACCCACTCGCTACGCATTCCTTCTGCTAGGCGGTGTGCTTCAGGTGCCAACTCAGGGTTAAAGACAACCTGCAACACCCCTGTACGATCGCGCAGGTCTACGAAGATCAAGTTCCCATGGTCTCGCCGTCGATGGACCCATCCCGCAACCATGATCTCTTTGTCGATGTCGGATGCACGCAGTGCACCGCAGTCTGTGTCTTTGTACATGTGATTTCCTACGTCGTTGTCATGTTCTCATCGTTCGTGACAGCTTGAAAATCTGAACTGGGTTCGGCTGCTCGTTATTCCTTCGATGCTGTCGCGACGGTTGCAGACTGCGTCTGGACAGGAACATCGAGATAGCGAGTCTTTCTATTCCCGGCCAGACCGTCGATTGTCGGCAAATCTCCAAAGACCAGTCAGAAGAACTGATGCCCCGACCACCTTCAAGAAGTCACCAGGCAAGTAGATATACATCCCATCCATCAGCAACTTGCCCTCCGCAGGCCAACCGAAATCTCCCAACGCCAACCACACCAACGCCGGCAGATACACCGCGATCCCCGCTAAAACGTTCGCCCAGAGCGAGTTCGCCCGGTCGAAACCGTATTGACTAAGGGATCCAGCAATGCCAGCCGCTAGCAGAAATCCGATCAGGTAACCGCCGGTCACGCCAGTGACGTACCCCCATCCCTCAGCAGGAGTGGTGAATCCCCAGGGTTGGTTCGCAAACGCCAAGAAACCCGCGGTCCCGATCAGCAGATAAACGAAAACCGTTGCCAATCCCCAGCGAAATCCCATTACGCCAGCCGCCGTCAAGATGGCGAACGTTTGCAACGTTATCGGAGTAGGGTTACCGGGAAGATAAAACCGGACCTTGCTGCATACGACGATTAACGCGATCAAAGCAACAACGGCGACGATGCGGTGGACTAACTTCGCTTCGGGGAACAACCAATCGAACAATGGAGGCCCGATGGCGATGGGAAACGACCGTTTTACGTCGGATGGTCGCGCGATTGACGGAGTGTTCATCCCGTCTATTATCTAACTTCCCGTTCAGGCTGTAGCGGAACCAGATCAGCCAACAACTGGCAGGCTGTAGCTCCGCTTCCTAACACCCAAGGACACAAACGTCTCCGTCCTCTGCACTCCCGGCGTCTTGCCGACGTGGTCTCGGATAAATTCTCCGAGCTTCTCGGCGTTCGGCAATGTGGCCCACGCAAAAACATCGTACGTGCCAGTCGTGATACTCACCAACGTCGTGTACTCGAACTCCGCCATCCTCGCCGCCACCTCTTCCAGCATGTTGGGCTCGACCTGCATCCCAATAAGGACCTCTGACTGATAACCCGCCTTCTGCGGATCTTGGATCATCACAATGTTGATCGTCTCGTCGTTGGTGAGTTTCTTTAACCGGCGCCGCACTGTCCCTTCGCTCACCTTCACCTTTTTCGCGATCTTCGAGTTGGCCAAGCGGCCATCTTCGTTCAATGCAGCGATTATCTGACGATCGATTGCGTCCATTCAGCAGTTGCTCCTCTTCTGGTCAGTACCCTTTTCAATCTATTGATTCGGGGAATCGCATCCGTGTTTCGAGTGTTCAGATTCGTTTTTCCGCCTATATCCGACGAATATCGAAATGTTGCCGCCATCCGACTACGAGAACACACCACAAATCACAATTCTATAGCGCGATACCGCAAAAATCCACCCTCGCATTGAACCACTCAACCCACACTAAACCGCATCTCAGCGTAAGGAGGATACGCTACTTTCGTAACGATTGCATTACAATTCTAAACGCGAGGCGCTTGGTTTCACAATCCAGGGTATCCGACACGAATCCGGTACCCACGCGGACATCGCTTCTAGGCGTCTTACGCAGCAACCAACTTACGGAGATTGGAAAACATGATTAACGAGCAAGATGCCTCGATAGTGTCGTTCACACCGGCCGCTCTAGACAAATTAGTCGAAGTGATGGCCGAGCAGGACGCTTCCGATGCTTACCTGCGAATCTCGGCATCCGCCACCCCCCAAGGCGGCGTCGAATACGCATTCGGTCTGGAAGACGAACCGAGCGGCGACGACACACCGCTCGAAGACGGAACGGTCAAGGCGCTAGTAGACGAACAAAGCATCCCCCTCATCGCAGGGTCGAGCATCGACTACGTCGAAGGCTTCCAACGCTCCGGATTCGTAATATCGAACCCTAACTTTGCCGGCGGATGCGCATGCGGTGGTGGTGGATGCGGTTGCGGTGGATAGAATTTAACCCAACGTCAAATATCGCCTAATTTCCGCGATCAACTAACGGGTCAGATCGCTGAACCTAAAATGGGAGCACTCAAAAGGTGACCTACATAATCTCAAAAGGCTGCGTCGACGTAATGGACGGATCATGCGTGGACGTGTGCCCAGTCGACTGCATATACTCCAAGCCCGGGGATCGGATGCTTTACATCAGCCCCGATGAGTGCATCGACTGCGCAGCTTGTGAACCCGTCTGCCCCGAAAACGCCATCTTCCCCGAAGACCAGGTCCCCGAGGACGAGTTCGAGTACATCGCCCTCAACTACGACTACGACTACGACAGTTCCGAACCCGGCAAGAACACCTAGCCGATCTGACTCGGATCTGACGCAGTTGAGAACTGCGTCCCAACATCGCGTCGCTCTTCGTCGCGCCCGTTATTACCCGATCGCCTGTAGCGCCTCTGTCAACGGCATCCGAATCGTCGTAAATATCGGCGTCTCCGACGCGGTGTATTGCGCCCCAGGAACTTCTCGCAGGTCCATCACCAACGAAACGAACTCCGACGGATCGTCGGTCTCGAACGCAACCACGAACTCAGGATCGTCGATTCCGAAGGAATAGGTCGTGTTTATCGTCACCCCCGGGTATCCATGTCCGATGCGGAAATGATCGTTCATCATCTGTTGCCGCTCTTCCATTGACAACCCGTACCAAGGCCGCGTCTTGGTCATCGGGTAAACGATGAAATAGCGCTTCTCTTTTCGCTCCACATCCGGATTCCCACCGCCATGCCTGTATCTTGTCTTCCGGCGGAGCGAAAGATACGAATGTGGCTGATCAAAATGCGCAAGTGCTTCGGTCCGATTCAGCGCCGCCGCCATCGTATGGAAAGTCTCCACGCTCGGCGAACTCTGAAACAGCAGCAGATCAACATCCGCACGAGTCCCGACCAAGCTGAAACTTGAAATGGGTGACCCCGCCTCTTCCCCTGCGGCTTGGATCGTCGAAGCCAACTCTTCCTGCATCTGCGTTTTGCGATTGGGTTCAATTAATCGCCAAGACGCTCGCGCCTTGAGGAAAGAGAACTTTACGTAGTCGCCGTATTCGATGTTGGGCATGAGTCGCGGAACAGGCCGGATTGGTTACACTCCGAATTCACGCAGACAATTCTGGCGTGTTTTCGGATCAGTTCCAAAGTATAGAAACTCTTCGAATCTCACCTCGATCTTTACGAAATCCGTAACCACCGCGTACGTCACGACTATATGATTTGCCGAGGAGCAATCGATTCTCGCCGATCTACAAAGGAAATCCCCAATGCCCACGCTTGCCGTCACTTCGCTCATCCACGACGATCAACCGCTCAGCACGATGGTTGATTTCGCTGTCAAGAACGATTTCAAGGCGGTCGAACTTAACGGCAGGCACCACTGCGCAGAAACACTGACGCCGGAAGACATCAACTACATCCACAACGTCACCGAAAAACACGGAATAACGTTCAACCTCCATTTCCAACACTCGGCGCTACCGGGTTCCCACCGCGCTTCTGTCTGGCAGGAAACCCTCGAAAGTTTGGAACGCAATCTCGAAATGGTCGCATCCATCGGCGGAAAACTGGTCGTGTTGCACACTGGCAAAATCGACGTCCCCACGCTCGCCAACCCCGAAGATGGATCGGAACTGATCCGTCGTGAAGCGATACGCAACCTCAAGCGATTCGTCCGTCAAGTAAAACCGACCGCCGAACGTCTCAGGATCAACATCTGCATCGAAAACCTGTTTCACGATCCGGGCTATGTCTTGCAGTCATACGAGGAACTCGCGTCCGTGATTGACGATGCAGGTAGTCCCAACGTCGGTGCGACCATTGATGTCGGTCACTGCAACAGAGGCGATGGGATTCCTGACGCGATAAGAGTCCTCGGCTCGCGTGTCCGCCACCTGCACCTCAACGACGTCATCGACGGCGTCGATCACAAGGAGATCGGCACCGGCATCCTCGACCTCGACGAGATGGAACCGTTGATCGTTTCCGACCTTGACATCGAGTTTGCAACCCTCGAGGTCGGATCTCGCTCATCAGACGGTGAGGGAATAATCCTCAGGAGCCGCGACGTGTTGAGGAATCGTTATGGATCAGCTGTCGACTAACGGGCCTGTGACGCTAAACGCGCATCAAACCGCGCACTCACCCTCGCCACGCTCCAGCTTGTAGAGCACAGTCTTGCCCCAGTCCATGTAGGTCTGGATATTCTCGCGCCCGAGCTCCAACGCTGCGATCTCGGTCTTCCAAGGACCGAACATCTCCTCGTACGGCTGCGTCCCGACCCGATCGACGAATGCGTTGAACTCCTCGCCGTCGTTGCGGTTCGCCTTGTAGTGATCGAGGATCATCTCCAGCGCTTCCGGAGCGCGCTTCGCTGGCACACGGGCTCGGACTCGATTCCCAACCCGCACCGGACCGTCCGTAGATTCCCCTGCGATGAAGAGCTCGTACGCCGGAACTTGACCGCCGCCGCCTCTCATTACTGCACCGTGGAAACCGATGTTCGCAACATGGTGTTGACCGCAAGAGTTCGGGCAACCGCTGGCCTTGATGTGGATCTTCGCAACCCCGGGGTCCGAAACATCCATCGTATCCAGCTTCTCGCCAAGTGCGTGGTTCAGACCCATCGACGACGTGATTCCCAGCTTGCAGGAGTCGGTTCCTGGGCACGTCACGATGTCTCGAATCGTCTCCCGACCACTGTTCGCCATACCGATCTCTTTCAATGCGAGATAGATGTCGTACAGCGACTCGGTCCGCACCCAGCGGAAAACGATGTTCTGCTGCTGATCGATGCGCGCACGACCGCCTGCAAACTCCCTTGAGATGTCGGCCAATGGCTTCCATTGATCAGAGTAGATATCTCCGCGCTCGACACGCACGTAAACGACGCTGTACCCTTCCTGCCTCTGCTCCTCGACTGAACTGGCCTTCCAGGAATCATATTCGGCATCTCCTACCGGTTCAGGTGTCGGATTCGCGGGTGCTTCTGGGGCATCCGCTACCTCGTCCTCGATGAACAGCAACGTCTCCAGATCGATCTCTTTCTTCGCCCAATCTCCCTTGATCTCCTCTTCAACCATCTCCCGGAACTTCTCGATTCCAAGCCGCTTGATCGTGTACTTGATCCGTGCTCGCATCAAGTTCTTTCGCTCTTCATCCTGACGGTTGAAGATCCTCAACGCGGCTTCAGCGTGTCGGAGGTAGTCTTCGACGGGAACGAACTCGCTCAACGTCTCCGCCATCTGCGGCATGATCGACAAACCACCACCAACGACGATCTTGAAACCGCGCTTGCCACCGCGCTCTCTCGCGATGAAACCCATATCGTGGAAGGGCGTCATCGCCTCGTCGATCTCGGAACCCGAAAATGCCGTCTTCGACTTGCGCGGCATGTTCTGAGTCGTTGGATGCCGCAGGAAATACCTCGCGTACGCCGCGGCATACGGCGACACGTCAAACACTTCATCCTTCGAAACACCAGCTGTGGGATGGGCAACAACGTTCCTCACCGTGTTTCCGCAGGCCTCACGCGTCGTAAGTCCCACATCCCCGATTTCTCGCATCAATTGAGGACAATCATCCAACGGAACGTGGTGTATCTGCACATTCTCACGAGTAGTTAGATGTCCTTTCTTCAGCGGAGCATACTTCTCACAAACCTCACCCAAAACCTCCAACTGCCGCGCTGTCAGGCCCCCGAACGGAGCTTTGATCCGCACCATCTGCCGGTCCGGTTGCCGTTGCCCATAAACACCCTGACGCAGTCGGAATCGCATGAAGGCCGTCTCTTCAAAATCGCCCGCCCGGAACCGCTCCTTCTGCGCCTCGAAATCCGCTATCTCCTCGCCACTCACCAACAACACCCGAGCGCCTTCCTCATCGGGCGTCCATTCAGTCTGTTTCGTCTCTACCGTCGTTGTCACGTTACGTTCGCTCTTGTGTACAGCCGATCCTCGGCGCAGGAATCACGCCGATTAGTGGTAATCATACACCCAGCGTGGAACATGAATCGACTTCGCGGATGTTCGGAACAGTTCGAGCGATCTGCACACACGATTTCTGTAAACTCGTTGGCAAATCAACCCGAGAACCCCTGCACAGAAACGAAACAGCAATGAACGTCCAACATTACGACGGTATCCACTTCATGATGCCAACGCCATTCGCCGCAGATGGCACGGTCGACACTGGCACCATCCCACGCCTCGTCGAAGCCGCCGCCAACTCCGGAAGCACCGGTGTCGTCACGCTCGGAGTTATGGGCGAGGCGCATCGCCTCTCCGACTACGAACGAGCCCCCATCATCGAGGCAGTAGTTGAAGCTTGCGATGGTCGATTAACCGTTACTGTAGGCGTCAGCGGTCAAAGCGGCACCCAAACCGCAGAACGCGTACGAGAAGCACAAGACATCGGCGCCACGTCCGTCATGGCATCTCCGCCCTCCCTGGCCAAACCAAACGAAACTTCCGTATACAGCTACTATCGAGATATCGATGAAGCAACTGAAATCCCCATAGTCGTTCAAGACCTCCCTGAGCAGACCGGCGTTCACATGTCGCCCCAATTCATCGCCAGATTAAGCTCGGAACTCGAAAACGCACGATTCCTGAAGCTCGAAGACCCGCCAACTCCCCCGAAAGTCACGACTGTCCTCCGCGCCACAAGGGGACACATGGGAATCTTCGGCGGCTTAGGCGGTGCATTCCTATTCGAAGAACTCCAACGGGGAGCCATAGGCACTATGACCGGTTTCGCCTATCCTGAAGCCTTGGTGAAGATCTATTCGCAGTTCACCTCGGGCGATATCGAAGGCGCACGTCAGACCTTCTACGGATGGCTTCCCCTGATCCGTTATGAGAACACCTCAGGCCTCGGACTCTCCATACGCAAGCACATCATGGCAAAACGAGGCATGCTCGACTCCCCTGCCGTCCGACCTCCCTCACCAGCCATCGACGCAATCGGTGTCAACGAACTCGAAGACATCCTGAACGCAATGTCACCCTTCATCGAATCCGAACTTGCACAAACTTCCGCCGCAGCTTGAAATACCTTGAAGACACACCCTCGCAACATTTCCCATTAACATAAGCACCAAGCCTTCACCCATTCGTAGTTCACTACACGAACCACGGCTCAGCAAATTGCACCTATTCGATGGCGGATCCAACGCAAAACAACGCGACCGATCAAGAACCACGCACCGTCTACTGCATGCACTGCGGCACCGCTGCGTCCGAGAATGACTACGCCTGCAACCGATGCGGCGAACGCGTATATATCCCTGATCCAGCGCGCGTACCACCTCTAGGTTTCACAAGCTGCATGCATTGCGCCACCGTTAACGAAGCCCACGCTTCATACTGTGCAAATTGCGCTGCCGAAATCGACCAGAGCGCACGAATTTCGCCCGACGGCGCCGCAACGAACCGAGACGACGGAGGAGAACGTTTAGGCTCGGATATCGGATCCGACCGATCCTCCGAACAACGAGGCGGCGGTTACCGCATCGGCGGCGGCACCTTCAACCCCAGCCAGTGGGGATTGCCCCGAAGAACCAGAACTTCCTCCTCACAAGAAGAAGACAACCCAACGCCTCAGGAAATCCAACGCTGGAACTGGTCCGCATTCATACTAGGGCCGATCTGGGGGGTCGTTCACGGCCTGTGGTGGACCATCCTGGGGTTCCTGCCGCTGCTCCCGCTTCCCCCGACACTGCGATCAATAGGATTCATCGTCCTCTTCGGGGTAATGGTAATCCTCGGACTTAAGGGCAACGAGATGGCATGGCGGTCCCGTCAATGGGAAAGCGCCGAAAAATTCCTCGCCGTTCAACAGCGCTGGGCGACGTGGAGCATCGTCTTCGCCATCGGCGCTCTCGTCGCCTTCATCCTGTTTCTACTCGGGCAAGGTTAGATACCGCATCGGGTCGACCTGCAGCTCCGTTTGCCCACGAGCCGCGTAGTAAGACATAAACCGGCTCCTCAACGAACGCCGATACCCCAAGTCGGAAAAAGACGGTGTCGTCATGATGATCGCGTCTTCTCGGTTGTCGTGATAATACCGATGCCGAATACCAACGTCCGAAAAACCGTACTTCCGATACAGCGAACGCGCCACCCAGTTCGATTTCCTAACCTCCAACGTTGCATTTGTGGCCCCGATCTTTAACGCCTCCGCAAAAGTGGCGATCAACAACAACTCGCCGATACCCCTGCCGCGCCTAACCGGCCTCGTTGCGATAACTACGATATGTGCCTGGTCTACCGCCGTCCACAAACCGACCAGACCGGCGACGTGGCTCGCTGATTTCTCCGGCTCCAAACTGCCGATCGATGCCGAAAAGATCGACCTCAATCGCCCCGAAAACCAACCGTTGCCATTCCCCCCGTTGTTTGCCTCATCATCATCCCCGTTCCTTCCCGCCGCTCTGGTTGCCACGATGTAGGTGGTGTTCTTGCGCCTCATTTCACGCGCCGCAGACGACTTCGGTGCCGACGAACCAAAAGCTTCACGTACGACATGATCAATCGCCAGAGCATCAGCAATCGATGCATACCGTGCGCGATATGGGTTGACCAGGCCACTACCCAAAGCACCTTCGTCCGCTAACTCTGAATGACCAATTGTGATCGATCGGTTTGCCATCTTGTCTAATGACTGTTTCCGCTTAAAACGAGGCTTGGAACGCCACAAGCACGGCCTAGCTCGCCGCAACTTAAGACTCTAGCGCAATTCCGATCCCAACTTAAACATAAGCGACCGTGCTACTCCGTTGAACGTCGCTCATAACGCGCACACCACTCCGTCATCAAAGCGTCCAGATTTCGTGGCACGCGCCATAGGTCGAATCGTAGAATCAAAAAGTTATGGGTTTCTTATTGAGCCTGTTGACGCGCCTGACCATACCCTCAGTCGCTTCAACCACAGCGACGCCCGGCAGCAGAGCGTCAACCTCCGACGAGGCAGACTCCGGCGGCAGCTTCCGCGTACTCATGCGCATCGTCCGCATGGCCTTCGACTACCCCGGCCTCCTTGCCATCGGTCTAGTCTTCATCGTCGGCGCCTCCATCTTCCAACTCTTCATCCCACTCCTCATCGGCGATGGCGTTGACACCGTAGAGGAAGTTTTCACATCCCCCGACGCCGATACCGACGCACTCCGACGCACCCTCATCATAACCGCACTTTTCCTCCTAGGTTCTGCCGTCCTACGTGGCGTGTTCACCTTCGGCCACATGTACATAAGCGAAAACATCGCCCAACGTCTCGGCTACCGCCTTCGAATGATGTACTACGAGAAACTCCAACGCCTCAGCTTCGCCTATCACGACCGCGTCCATACCGGCGACCTCCTAACCCGCGGTCTCCTAGATATCGAAGGCATCCGAGCCTTCGCAAGCCGAGGCCTTCTACGCGTCGTTTATCTGGCCATCTTCGTAAGCACCGGCACCTTCCTCATGATGCGAGTTGATTGGGAACTAGCACTCATCAGCCTTAGCTTCGTCCCCATCGCCGCGTGGCGTTCCATCGTCGCTCGGCTGCAAACCTCTAGGGGTTGGCGTCTCTACCAAGAAGAAATGGGACGCCTAACCAAAGTGATGGACGAAAACCTAAAAGGCATCCGCGTCGTCAGATCATTCTCCGCCGAACCATACGAGATGGAGAAATACGACAAATCCTCCAATGAAGCCTTCAACAGGGCTTTCCACCTCGTCGGCGTCAGAGCCAAAAACCTCTCCATCATCACTCTCGCATTCCTCGGCGTCATGTCCGTCGTACTCCTAGTCGGTGGTCTGAAAGTCCTCGACGAAAACGACCCCTTCTCCCTCGGACAACTCGCACAGTTCCTCGCCTTCATGTCCATCATGCAAAACCCCGTCCGACAGCTCGGGATGGTCGTCGCTGGATGGGCACAAGGCGCAACCTCCGGCAAAAGACTCTTCGAAGTCCTAGACCAGATCCCCGAAATCGACGACAAGCCCGGTGCCAAGGACTTAGTCCTCACCGACGGCGCGCTCCGCTTCGAAAACGTCGACTTCGCCTACATGGACGAATACGGCGATGAACAGGTCCTAACCGACGTCTCTTTCGAAGCTCGACCCGGACATACCATCGGCATCGTCGGCCCCCCAGGCTCCGGCAAATCCACCCTTGCACACCTCATCCCGCGCTTCTACGACCCCATCGCCGGACGCATCCTCATCGACGACCAAGACATCTCCGAAGTAACACTGTCCTCACTCCGCCGCACCGTCGGAGTAGTCGAACAAGACACATTCCTCTTCACAACGACCGTCGACAACAACGTCGCTTACGGCGACCCATGGGCTGAGCACCGCAACATCGAAAGCGCAACTTCCCACGCCCAGATGAGCGAATACGTCGAACGGCTTCCGAGCGGCTACGGTACCCTCGTCGGCGAACGCGGCGTCTCCCTGTCAGGTGGACAACGCCAACGCCTATCAATCGCACGCAGTATCATGCTCCACCCGCAGGTGATTGTCTTTGACGACTCCACGGCAGCCATCGACGCCGCTACCGAGCAACGCATCCGTGCCGCCCTCCAAGAGGTGACCTCCGACCGCGCGACGATCATCATCTCTCACCGCCTAAGCTCTCTGATGCACGCCAACGAGATTCTCTTCCTCGAAGGCGGCAAAATCGTCGAGAGAGGCACCCATGCCGAACTCCTAGAACTAGGTGGCAAATACCGAGACCTCTACGAACTACAAATCCGACCCGAAGACGATGTCGACGTAGCAGGCGGCGTCTAACCATGGCAACAACCGACACAACACAGAACACCCCTGCCGATCAGCCATCCCGACCTCGGTGGGTCGATCACCGCATGGCCAATCAGGAAGATCTCGATCAGCAGATCTTCAGCGCCGGATACAACGGAGACGTCGTCCGTCGCTTCTTCGCATTCGTCGGCCCGTACCGCAACGTCCTAATCATCGGCATCATCGCCGTCATCGTCTTCGCCCTTTCCGTCCTCGCACTGCCGTGGATCATCCGAACCACGGTCAACGATGTCCTAGACATCTCCCAACGGTCAGCCACCGACGCTCGCAACATCCTCTACGTGATGGTCGGCCTTTTCTTCGGCGCTGTCACCCTCCACGTAATCGTCGGATACATCCAAAACATCATCGTCGGTCGCATCGCCGAACACATCCTCATCGACCTCCGGCGCGCCATGTATGAACACCTCCAGCGCGTCTCCATGTCTTTCATGGACAAGACCGAGGTCGGCCGCATGATGTCCCGTCTCCAAGGCGACGTCGCAGCCCTCCAGGAATTCCTCGAAACCGCCGTCATCAGCATCGGCGACTTCCTCCTATTATTCGGCATCGTCATCGCGATGCTCATCATGGACTGGCGACTCGCCCTCCTCACCTTTGCCGTCGTCTCAACCCTCGCCATCGCCCGCGCCGTATGGCTCCCCATCGCACGCCGCGCCTTCCTCTATTCCCGTCAGACCGCATCCATCACCAGCGGCGCCCTCGCCGAAAACATCAACGGCGTCAGGGTAGTGCAGGGCATGAGTCGAGAACACGTCAACCTCGATCTATTCAAAGAAAAAGCCGACGAGCAGTTATGGGCGTCGAAACGCGCCGCTCGCATCGGTCTCATGATGATCGCTATGGTCGACACCCTCTCCGGCTCAGCAATGGCCATCATCATCGTCGTCGGTGGTTCAATGGTCATGGGCAACTCCCTCGAAATCGGATCCATGATCGCCTTCATCCTCTACGTCCAACTCTTCTTTGACCCCATCCGATCCATCACCATGCACTACGCCGTCTTCCAACGCGCTATGGCTTCCGGTGAGCGTATCTTTGAAGTCCTCGATGTCCCCATCGACATCCAAGACAAACCCGACGCCAAACCACTCGTCGACAACGATGGCTCGGTCGAATTCAAAAACGTAACCTTCGGATACCTCGAAGACGAACCCATCCTTAAAAACATCAACTTCAGAGTCGAACCCGGCGAAACCATCGCCCTCGTCGGACCCACAGGCTCCGGCAAGACCAGCATCACATCCCTCCTCCATCGCTTCTACGACATCTGGGAAGGAGAGATCCTAATCTCAGGAAAAGACGTCCGCGACGTCCAACTCGATAGCCTAGGCAACAACATCGGCATGGTCCTCCAAGAGCCGTACCTCTTCTCCAGCACTGTCTTCGAAAACATCCGATACAACAAACACGACGCCACCCGCGAAGAAGTCGTTGCCGCCGCCAGAGCCGTTGGTGCCCACGAGTTCATCATGCGCCTACCAAACGGATACGACACCGAACTAGAGCAGCGCGGCGGAAACCTCTCCCTAGGCCAGCGACAGCTAATCTCCTTCGCCCGCGCCATCGTCGCCGACACCAAGATCCTCATCCTCGACGAAGCCACCGCATCCATCGACTCCTACACCGAACTCCTAATCCAGCAGGCCCTTTCACGCCTACTAGAAGGCCGAACCGGCATCGTCATCGCCCACCGCCTCGCAACCATCCGAGGCGCCGACCGCATCATCGTCCTCCAAAACGGAGAAATCATCGAAACCGGCAACCACGACGAACTCATCGCCCATAACGGCCTCTACGCACGCCTATACTCCATGAACTACGCCTCCTTCGACGACATCCCAGACGAACTAATCGCCGAAGCAATGGAATACTCACGAACCGCCGCAACGTAGTACGGCGTCATTCCGGCGAAGGCCGGAATCCAGTGAGGGTAGGGCAGGGTTTCCCCCGCTAGCGGTATTGGCGGTTCGGTAGCTCGCTCACTTGTTTTTCGTGAGAATACAGGCGATTTCTTGTCGAAATCTTTAGGTCGCCAATCCCGAATTAGAATCGGCAACACCTCCGTAACTCAATGAAAACAAGGTGCTTGCGGCGTTCTGGTTCGAGGATTCGGATCCGTCAACGGCGTTTTTCTGAACCCGGACGCAGATATCTTTGGAGTGCTCTGCGCCGTGTGAGGCAAGCAGGATGTAGCAATGTCAAATGTCGCGTCACAGGTTGTCCTGGCTTTGTTCTGGGTTTTCATCGTCCTGCTGGTCATTTTCTTCGTCTCTTTAATGGCGATCGTCTCATGGGGGACAATCGCATACGGGCTCGAGATATTGACTGCAGTTGACGCGTTGAACGATGCGCAATTCGCAAGGATCGAACAACTGATTGGTCGACTGTGGTCGTACGTCCTGACTGCCATCGCATTCAGCAGGTTGTCTCTCGGTACATTGAAAGGCACTTGGAACTGGATCAGAGAACGGTTAGATTCTCAGCCAGATGAGGAAGATACTCTTGACGAGTGATCGGGTCAGAACCGACTAACCGCCGCAGCCTAATTCAGGAAGGGAGGGCGTCGGGTTTCCCCCGCTAGCGGGGGAAATGTCCGAAGGACAAAGGGGGCCTCACCACAACAAAGCCCCCTGCCCACCGCGCATCCCATCGTCCCCCACATGCCCCATCCCCGCCGACGTCGCCCTCCGACCCTGCGGCGTTCGCAAAATAAACCCGATCTTCAACAAAAACGGCTCCACAACATCCTCTAGCGTCTGCACCTCCTCATTCGCCGAAGCCGCCAGCGCATTAATCCCCGCCGGTCCTCCGCCGTACTGCCTGCACAGAGTCTCCAAATACAGCCGGTCCAGCCGATCCAACCCCAACTCATCAACACCTTCAACCCGTAGCGCCTCCGCCGCAACATCCGCATTAATCGTCCCATCGCCTCGCACCTGAGCAAAATCCCGAACCCGCCGCAACAAATTATTCGCGATCCGAGGCGTCCCACGCGACCTCTTCGCAATAACCACCGCACCTTCCTCATCAATCGGCACCGACAAGATCATCGCCGACCTCTTCACCACCTGCGTAATCTCGTCATCCGAGTAGTAATCCAGGTGATACGTCAATGCGAACCGCTCTCGCAACGGCGGACTCAACATCCCCGCCCGCGTCGTCGACCCGATCAACGTGAACTTCTGCAACGGTAGATTGATCGTCTTCGCAAACGCACCCGTCCCCGTGATGAAGTCCACCCGAAAGTCCTCCATCGCCGAATACAGATACTCCTCCACCGCGTAAGAGAGCCGGTGTATCTCATCGATGAACAAAACATCCCCATGCTTCTGGTTCGACAAAATCCCCACAACATCCGCCGGACGCTCCAGCGCTGGCCCCGACGTATGCACCAGCGTCGTATCCATCTCCCGAGCGATGATCTGCGATATCGTCGTCTTCCCCAACCCCGGCGGCCCGTGGAACAGCGCATGATCCAACGTGTCTCCACGATGCTTCGCCGCTTCAACCGCGATCTGGATGCTGTTTACAACATCCCGCTGCCCTATGTAGTCCGAGAAATGACGCGGACGAAGATCATTCACCCCCACCGAGTTCGCATTCCGAGCCGCCCGTTCCCGCAACGCATCCGCGGACCGGTCATCGACATCCGATTCAACCGAATCCGACCCACTCACAACGCGCTCTCGAGCAGATTCACTCACAAGGCCTCAACCCTCACCGCGCCGCCGGCGTAGCCCCGCTAGTCCGGAAAACCACCCGTAACAACTCCTGAGCATCATCGCCCAAATCCGGCGAATTACGCAACGCCTCGTCCACCATCGAAACCGCCTGGCTGTTGCGATAACCCAGATTGACCAACACCGCCACAACATCGGACCGCGTATCCGGAACCTGAGCCCTCTGAGCCCCAGTCGAGATCGGCCGACTCGCCGCCTCCATCACCTTCCCCTTCAACGTCGCCACGATCTTCTGCGCCCCCCGCTGACCGATCCCCGGCATCAACGTCAGCGTAACCAAGTCCTCCGTCTCAATCGCATACGCAAGCGTCGGCACCGGCATCGTCAACGCCGTCGCAGCCCGAGTCGGACCGATCCCCTCCACCTGCACGAACTGCTCAAAAAACTCTCGATCCCCCGCACTTTCAAACCCCACTAAAACCGGCAAAGGCTGACGCTCCGACACCGAGTAGTAGGTGTGCAGCGCAATCGAATTCCCCACCTCCGGTTGCACCGACTCATGGACGAACGTCGGCAATATCACCGAATATCCGACCCCGGAAGCCGTCAAGACCACCACTCGCGGTGGATTCTCCTGCACCTGCAATACTTCGCCACTCAGATACGAAATCATCTCAAGCCGCCCTCTCACTTACCGCCGCCGACCCCGTCACATGGACATGACAGATCGCAATTCCCACCGCATCCGCTACATCTTCTTTCGCAATCTCTTCCGCCAATCCCAGCCGCATCGACACCGCACGCTTCATCTGCGCTTTATCCGCACGACCACTACCCGCAACTATGCTCTTAACCCGCGTCGGCTGATAGTGATGTACCGGTATCCCTGCGCTCCCAGCAGCCAAGATCGCAACACCTCTAGCATGACCCATAATGATCGCCGTCTTCAAATTCCGGTACCTAGAGTGCAGATCCTCAATCGCCACCTCATCCGGATCAAACTCCTCGATCACCTCCCTCAACGTCTCATTGATCACTCGCAACCTCTCCTCCAACTCCTGACTCGCCTTAGTCCGAATCAACCCGCCCTCCAACAACTCAACATTCCCACGCCAATCCGCCGACACGACCGCATACCCAGTCGTAGTCAAAGCCGGATCAATCCCCAAAATCCGTCGAGTACCAGCCATACCATCCAATCGAAAAACCAAAACCGCGTTAAGCAGATTCTACCCTCACTTGTTCAGGTGGGGCGGTGCAGGGTTCCCCTCGCCCCACCGGGGGAGAGGGCCAGAGTGAGGGGGATAGGAGTGGACAAAGTGGTGGGGTACCGTCAACTGTCAAACACGCCAAACTCAAACCAATACGTCCTTTCCGACCCGCTTCTACAATCACAACTACTAACCACACACAGAAAACCCTCCCCCATGCAACCCTTCTACAACGAACAACAACAACTTCTAGCATCAACCGTCCGCGAGTTCGCCGAAAACGACCTCGCACCCCTCGCCGACGAAGTCGACACCAAGGAAAAATTCCCCCAAAGGCAGTTCGACGCCCTAGCCGAACTCGGAATGACAGGCCTCCTAATCCCGCCCGAACTAGGCGGCGCTGGCATGGGATACCGAGACTTCATGGTCGTCCTTGAAGAGATCGGCGCCGTCTGCGGCTCCACCAGCACCGTCCTCATCACCCACACATCTCTCGGCTCCGAGACCATAAACCGCTTCGGTAACGAAGACCAGCGCGCCCGATTCCTACCCGACCTCGCGGCAGGGCAGAAGATCGCCGCTTTCGCCCTCTCCGAACCCCAGACCGGCTCCGACGCTCTAGGCCTACAGACCACCATCGCCGAAGACGGCGAGTCCTACATCCTCAACGGAACAAAACTCTTCATCACGAACGCCTCCGTCGCCGACACATTCGCCGTCTTCGTCACGGCCGACCGATCAGCCGGCTACCGAGGCATCTCCGCCATCGTCGTAGAACGCGACACCCCCGGTTTCCAGATCAACGAACAGCACGGCAAGATGGGCATGCGAGGCTCCGGGACCGCCGAACTCGTCTTCTCCGACTGCCGGGTTCCCAAGTCCAACCTGTTGGGAAACATCGGCGAAGGCTACTCCATCGCCCTCAAGATCCTCGACTCCTCCCGCATCACCGTCGCCGCACAATGCCTCGGCCTCGCAAAAGGAGCCCTCGACCAAGCCCTCGCATACGCCAAACAACGCGAAGCCTTCGGACGCCCAATCGCCACAAAACAGGCCATCCAGTTCATGCTCGCAGACATGGACACCGAACTCGACGCCGCTCGACTGATGGTCTACCGATCCGCATCCCTCTACGACGAAGGCCTACCATACGGCACCGAATCCGCAAAAGCCAAACTCTACGCCTCCGAAGTCGCCAACCGAAACGTCGACAAGGCTGTCCAAATACACGGCGGAATCGGATACTTCAAACCAACACCCGTAGAGCGCATGTACCGAGACCAACGGGTAACCGAAATCTACGAAGGCACCTCCGAAATCCAACGCCTAGTAATCTCCAGAGCCCTAATCGGCGATATCTAAACATCCCAACCCCGTCATCCTCACGAAAGCGGTAATCCAGGGACGGTTGGTAGGGGCAGGTCTGCGAAGGGAGTATAGCGATCCTCCGCAGAGGAATGAAGGGCGCAGGCTGCAACCCCGGCCCGAGAACTGGCGGCCCGGGCAGTCGCTGGAAGGGACAGGGCCTTGGTGTCCTGCAACCAGAAAAAGGACTTAACTCCGAAGCAGGGCTGTTGCGAGCACAGCAGCTTCCTTCGGCCGTCCGATAAGTCCGACGGACCGACGCGCGAGGCGATCGCGGCAGGGAGAGAACCTCGCCGAAGCACCCGGCAAAACCAGAAACCGAGAAATCGGAAATCAAGAGAAGGCACCGAAGTGCCCAATTTAAACGCGCCACGACGTCATTCCGGCGAAGGCCGGAACCAAAGGGGAAGGGAAGAGGAGAGGGGGTACCGCGAAAGAGGCGCGACCAAGGGTCCCCCCCTCTCCGAGGGGGAATTAAAGGGAGTGCCTCCCGCCGATGCGGATAAAGCAATGTAGAGGCGGGTTTGTGACTCGCCCAGAGACCCAGGGGCCAACGATGACAGCCGATTATTCCTTATGAACCTCAACCGACTCCATCACATCCCCCTGCACGATTGACAGTACAACATCCATCCCCTCAGTCACCTTCCCAAAAACAGCATGGCAAGAAGTCCCACGAACCTCACAAGGCTTTAACTCCCCATCAACATACGGATCAAGATGCGGCGTCGCATCGTGCGTGATGAAGAACTGCGAAGTGTTCGTGTTGAACCCAGCATTCGCCATCGACAAAATCCCCGCCGAATCATGCTTCATATCCGGATGGAACACATCCTCAAACTGTGCCACCTGCTCCCCATCCGCATTAGTCCCCCCTTGAATCACAAACCCCGGTATAACCCGGTGCCACTGCGAATTCGTGTAAAACCCACGATTAGCCAAATTCACGAAATTCTCGACGTAAACACTCGCAATGTCGTTATACAGATCCGCCTCGATATCCCCCTTATTCGTCTTGATCGTCACCGAATAGGTCGCATTCGGATCATAGCTGCTGTTCCCACCACCATCACCGCCATCATCGCCGCAGGCCGCAAACAGTGCCACCGTAGTCGCACTCGCGATCATCGCCGTCGCCTTCAATATATTCGTCATCTCTTTCGATTCCCTCTAGATACAGACCTGCAATCGCGACCAAAAAGCCAGCCGCTCAAGAGAGCTCCTAAAACCCTCCTAAACGAGTATATCCCTCTAGAATCGCCCTCTTCGAATTAATCGATTCCACGCAACCAAACTATAATCCGCGTTATGACTCAATCCGCCAGTCAAACAGCTCGCGAAACCGATCTGAACCTACCCGACGGACTCACCACCGACCGTCTCCTTGACGCGTACAAAACGATGTGCCTCAGCAGGGCACTCGACATCCGCATCTGGACCCTCAACCGCCAAGGCAAAGCCGCAATCGCAGCATCCGCACAGGGCCACGAAGCCGCACAGGTCGCAACCGTAATGGCCACCGACCCCACCCGCGACCGCTACCTCATCTACTACCGCCAACTCACCGCGATGCTCATGCTTGGTACTACACCCACCGAGATGCTCATACAGTTCCTAGCCCGCGACGGCGAAATCCTCTCCGCCGCACGCCAGTTCCCCCTCCACGGTTCCCACCCCCGCGTCGACCTCTTCTCCTTCTCCAACGTCGTCGGAACCCAACTCCCCCAAGCCGTCGGCGTCGCCTTAGCCGACAAGATGAAAAACCGCGACGCCGTCACCATCTCATTCTTCGGCGACGGCGCCGCCAGCCAAGGCGATTGCCACGAAGCTATGAACTTCGCGGGCATTCACAAACTTCCAGTCGTCTTTCTCTGCGAAAACAATCGCTACGCCATCTCCGTCCCCCTCCACCAACAGATGCCAGTCGAATCCATCGCCTCCCGTGCCTCGTCGTACGGAATCCCCGGCATCGAAGTTGACGGCACAGATATCGTCGCTTGCTACGAAGCTGTCAAGGAAGCCGTAGACCGCGCCAGATCAGGCGACAGCGCAACCCTGGTCGAACTCCGAGTCGAAAGACTCCTCCCCCACACCACCGACGACGACCACACTCGCTATCGTTCCCAAGAAGACATCGAAAGAATGCGAGACCTCGACCCGTTACCCATCACCGAGGCCTTGCTAAAACGCCACGGCATCCTCGACGACGCCACCGACGAACAATTCAAAGAGTGGGCACGACGGGAGGTCGACGACGCTACCGACGAGTCCGAAGCCCTACCATTCCCGCCGGTAAGCGACATGTACAGCGGTGTCCTAGAGGAAACACAGGGAGGAAACTCCCGTGCCTGAAATGACCCTCATCGAAGCGGTCCGCGAAACCCTGCGCTCCGAAATGCGCCGCGACCCGGATATCTTCATGATGGGCGAAGATATCGGCCCCAGAGGCGGCGTCTTCCTGGCATCAGAAGGCTTCGTCGAAGAGTTCGGCGAAGACAGAATAATCAATACCCCATTAGCCGAGTCCTCAATCATCGGCATCGCGCTGGGAGCCGCCGTCAACGGCATGAGGCCCATCGCCGAAATCCAATTCGCAGACTTCGTCTGGCCTGCAATCAACCAACTAGTCGGCGAAGCCGCAAGAGTCCGATACGGCACAAACGGAGGCAAATTCGCCCCCATGACAGTCAGAGTCCCCTACGGCGGCGGCGTCCGCGGCGGCCTCTACCACTCCCAAAGCATCGAGGTACTCTTCACCCACACCCCCGGCCTCCAAGTAATCGCACCTGCAACGCCATGGGACGCACGCGGCCTGCTCCGCTCAGCCATCCGCTCCAACGACCCGACTGTCTTCCTTGAACACAAACGAACCTACCGCCTCGTACGCGGCGAAGCCCCCGACAACGAATACACAGAACCAATCGGAAAAGCCGATATCAAAAGAGCCGGCAGTGACATCACACTCATCACCTACGGCCTGATGCTCCACTACTCCCTCCAAGCCGCCGAATCAATCTCCCAATCCGACGGTATCGAAACCGAAATCGTCGACCTCCGCACCCTCCGACCGATCGATGCCGAAACAATCCTCGACTCAGTCTCCCGTACCGGCAGAGCACTCATAGTCCAAGAGGACACAGGCGCAGTCAGCGTATCTTCCGAGGTTTCAGCGATCATAGTCGAACAAGGATTCTTCGATCTCGACGCTCCTGTGATGCGCGTCACCCCACCCGAGATCCCTCCAATGCCTTTCAGCCCCTTGCAAGAAGCAGAATACATGCCGTCCCCAGAGAAAATAACGGACGCGATCCGTCGCCTTGCAGAAATCTAACCGATGGCGAAACTCACGATAGAAATGCCCCACGTCGGAGAGTCTGTCACCGAGGCTGTCATCGGCAAATGGTTGGTCTCCCCGGGCGACTCCGTCCGACGCTATGACCCGTTGGTAGAGGTCATCACCGACAAGGTCAACATGGAAGTCCCATCACCCAGAGACGGAACCATCACCGACCTGCTGGTGAGCGAAGACGATACCGTCCAGATGGGTGCTCCAATTGCGCAGATGGAGGTGGAGGGAGCCGCACCTGAACCAAGATCCATCGTCGAACCGCAAGAAGATACCGCCGCATCGTCTGGATCGTCGGCGCAAGCCGCAGGCCGTATCGGCTCGATGATTATCGGCGCAAACGTCGGTCCCACAGGCGGCGAGTTCACAGACACGAGCCTACAAACCGAACGCAGTCCCGAACCCGACGAAACAACATCCCCATCAATGCCTCGCAGAGGAGGCCGACGCGAAAGAGATGACCGCGGCGCGCGAATTTCCCCTGTCGTGCGACGTTTGGCAGAAAGACACGGCTTGGATGTCAACGCGATAAAAGGAACTGGAGCCGGAGGTCGTGTCACGCGTCGCGACGTTGAGACATATCTCGAATCACGAACCAGCATTCAACCAGACGAGTTGATAGAGCCCACCGCGATCCGCCGGATCATCGCCGAAAACATGTCCCGCAGTTTCCGAGAGATTCCCCACGCCTGGGGCACCGTCGAAGTTGATGTGACGAATCTCGTGAGGTATCGCGAACAGAACATCGAACGGATTTCAACCGCAACTGGCCAACGACTGACCTACCTCCCAATCGTTTTGCGCCAAGTCGCCAAAGCACTGCGAGATCATCGCTTGCTCAACTCCAGCTGGGCAGATGGCAAAGTTGCGTTGAAAGGCGAAGTAAACGTCGGTGTCGCCGTAGCCGCTGAGCAAGGTCTGATCGTCCCAGTCCTACGAAACGCCGACCGCCTGACGTTAGAGCAAACAGTGTCGGAATTGGCGAGGATCGTTGACAGCGCACGGGCCGGAAAACTACGGCTTGAAGACGTCCAAGGCGGAACCTTCACGTTGAACAACACCGGTGCGCTGGGATCAATCCTTGGTGGCGCGATTATCAACCACCCTCAGGCCGCCATCATGACCACTGAAGCGATCGTCAAACGACCCGTGGTAGTCGAAACGCTGGATGGAGCTGAGGCGATAGCCATCAGGTCGATGATGAATATGTGCTTGTCGTTCGACCACCGCATCATCGATGGCGCGGAGGCCTTGGCCTTCATGACCGACGTCAAGGCACGTTTGGGGTCGATCTCACAGGACGACTGCTCCTGATGGTCGTCGAACGTTCCGTAATGCGTGCCGCGTGGTTGGGTCGTATCCCTTACAGCACGGCATACAACTTGCAGCGGTCACTAGTGACGCAACGACAAGCTGACGAGGTCCCAGACACGTTGCTGCTGTTGGAACACGAGCACGTCTTCACTCTCGGACGCAGGGCAGATGAGACGCATCTGGCGACAAGCGAGGAATTGATCGGAGGCGATGGGGCAGAGGTTGTCATGACCGATCGTGGCGGAGAAGCGACATACCACGGTCCGGGTCAATTGGTCGCGTATCCCATCATCAGCGTGCGCGAGTTGAAGATGGGCCCAGTAGCCTACGTCCGCATCTTGGAGGAAACCATCATCCAAGTTCTGCGCGATCACGGAATCCGCGGTCATCGCGTAGTCGGAAAGTCCGGCGTATGGGTAGACGGAGAACCCGGCCACAAACCGCCGAAAGGACAAAACCCGACTGGTCGCAAGATCGCGGCGATCGGGGTACGTCTGAGTGGCGGCATTGCGATGCACGGGATGGCTCTGAACGTCAGCACAGATCTCACCTACTACTCGCACATCGTCCCATGCGGAATGCCCGGGTTGGAGATGACTTCGATGGAACAGGAAACGGGTGAAGAATTGCCCGTTGAAGATGTGGCGCGAGATTGGGCTACGGCCTTCGCCGACATTCTTTTCTTCGAACTCGATTGGCAACCAGCATCCGAGTTCTCCGATATTCAATCCATCAAGGTGCCTGTTTCCGTATAGCAAACCATGAAATTCACGATCCTACATCCGCGCTTGATTTTGGCTATCAGCCTGACATCAATGGCAGCTTTGGCCTCGTTGGTCTGCGCTAATGAGGAGCCGACACCGACCGTCACCCCGACGCCGATGCCACCGATCGTCGTCGACATTGGAATGACGGCAAACACGGTTATGGCGCCAGTAAACATCGAGTTTCAGGCGAAGGACTTCACAGACGGCGCATCCTACTTCTGGGATTTTGGCGACGGGAACTCCGTAGCCGGCACGATGGCCCGCCACACATATCTCGATGCCGGAACATTCACCGTCAAATTGACCGCGTCCCGCGGAGACGAAACTCAAATCGCAGAGTCGAAGATCACGGTCCAACCGGGCGATGCAGGGTGGTTGATATTGAACGCAGAGGCGCTTGAGCTAGAAGGCAGTGAGACTTTCCAATTCCAAGCCGAGGCGTTTGACCATCTAGGGAATCGTATAGCCGATCCAGACTTGGTATGGCATGCCGACCCGGCCACGGGGAGCATCGATCAAGAAGGCTTGTTCACCGCCAGCAACGACGTAGGATTCGCCGCGGAAGGGATTCGGGTAGAGTTCGCTCGCGGTAACTTCACCGCAAACTATGTGGTCCCGGTCTCAGTCGTGTTCGGTCCTCCGAGCGAGTTGCTAGTTACACCTGAGGTCATCGATACGCGGGTGACATGGGCCGTCGACATGCACGCCGACCTCCTCGACCACGCGGGCCACGTGCTTGAGGACGCGGAGATCGTGTGGGAGGTCCTGCGCACCGGGGACGAGATCGACCAGACAGGACACTACACGCCGAACGAGACGATCTCTGCCGAGGATGCGTCGCTGGTCTTGATGACAGGCACAGTCGGTGACATGTCAATTGAACGTGTCATAAAGGGAGTCGTTAAGCCGGGGATATTGGATCACGTTGAAGTAGAGGGAAATCTCTGGGACTTGAAGTCTGGGGATCAGGTGCAGTTGACTGCTGTGGGCTATGACCGGTTCGGGCACGAGTTGGAGCTGGATGAGTTGCGATGGGAAGTTGAAGATCCCGAAATAGGGAGCTTCAGCACCGATGGGTTATTCACTGCCGGCTCCAAGTCTGGTCTGTTCCCGGAAAATACGGTTCGCGTTCGTGGCGCGTTGGACGGGGTTGAGACATTCACTAATGTGCCGATTCGGATCCTGCCTTCGACCGCGGTTTCGATCGAGTTCTGGAACGAGTTCGATTCAGTTCCCGCAGGCTCAAGCTCACCAATCCCGGTTCGGGTGTTGGACGGGAATGGAAATTCGATAACCGACGTCGACGTCTTACTCGAGGTGACGGAGGGCGGCAGGCTTAATGCGAACTTCGCATTCACCGCAGGGTTTGAACCCGGGATGTTTGAAGACGCGGTCATCGCAAGAGTTGAAGCAGGTAATGCCGGGAATGATGATCTGCTACTAGCGTCCATGGACATCGAGGTACGACAAAGAAGCTCCGACTTCCTCGCGGTCGACATCATCGGTCCCCGTGGCCCCGTTATCTATCTGATCAACCTTGCGACTGGAGATCTGGTTCCCGTGTCGAGCGAGATCGAGTCGAACGAATTTACTGAGGATTCGCCAACTTGGTGGCCCGATGGTTCCAGATTGGCGTATTCAAGCAATGTGAATGGCAAATCGGAGATCTGGGATATCGATCCATTCACTAACGAAGTTAGGTTGCTGGTCTCGGCGGACAACGGTTTGACTATGCCAGCCATATCTCCTGACGGGACTCGGATCGCGCTTGTCGAACTACGCGAAAGTGGATCGAATATCTACGTGGCAGATTTCGAATTTGATGAAGACGGGGAAGTGGCGGGAGTAGTATCTCTCGACGACGCTCAATTGCTGTCCGAGGGTCAAGGATTTCAGCACTTGTTTCCACGATGGTCACGCGACGGCAACCACGTCATGTTCACGACAACGCCAGGTGGCGGCCGGTTCAGGGTGGCCATAGCAGATGCTGTACAGAACTTTGGAGAGGTCGTCATCGAAGCTGACAATGCGAGCGGTCTCGATTGGCACCCCGATGGTGACCGCATCCTGATTTCAGGACAGCGAGATGTCGAAGGCGGGCAAGAAAACATCTTGTTTTTCGCAGATCTCGCGTCGGGTGAAATCGAGGAGATCGATGCAGGCGATTTCAGAGTTGGCATCGCTTCGATCTCGCCAGATGGTTCAGAAATTTCGTTCGTAGATGAGGATGAAGGTGTGATGTGGTTGATGGATCTGGACGGGACGGGCAGACGGCGTGCGCTAGGACCTCAATTCCAAACTACAGTTACCGCCTGGCGACCACAGCTATTGCAGTTGCCGACCCCTGTTGAAAGGGTGTTAGGAAGTGATGGATTGATCGTGCCGACAGGAGATGTGATTCTGGAAAGGTCTGATGACGAAACATTTGGGTCGTTGGGCCCATATCAGGTATTGATGGAGACGACCCGCGGAGATATACGGATCGATCTCTACAACCACCTCGCACCGGTGACGGTCGAGAATTTCGTAAATCTCGCCGAAGCGGGTTATTACGACGGGTTAAGCTTTCACACCGTCGATGTCGAATCAGCGGTCTTCGGCGGTTCGACATTGAACGCATTTGGTGGGACCGCCGGTTACTACATCCCGTCTGAGTTCCATCCTGATGCGATGCACGATGTCGCAGGGACGATTTCGATGGTTTCTAAAATCGTCGATGGCGGCTCGTCTGAGTTTGTGATCGCGTTAGAGCCAAAACCGGATTGGGACGCCTATGTCGACGGCGAGATGAAGGACTGCGCCGACCCTGAAGAAATCTGTTACGCGGTTTTCGGCCGTGTAATCGAGGGACTTGATGTCTTGATGACTTTCGAACAGATCGACGTGCTCTCCTCGGGAGTCAGCCCCCACAGGATCCTGTCCGTAACCGTGATGGATGGTACTTAAGAGTGAAGTACCGATCAGCGCTAACTCATCTCGAATGCACCTTGACGGGTGAGCGTTTCGACGCCTCGCATCCGCATCGCACAAACCCGGCGAACGGCAAACCCCTGTTCGCTCGTTACAACCTCGATAAGGCGAAAGTCACGTTAACGAACGATTCGCTCGCTGATCGTCGCAACGATATGTGGCGCTACCGCGAGGTCATGCCCGTCCTCGACGACGCTAACATCATCGCGTTGGGGGAGGGCGGCACCCCGCTCCTCAAAGCGGACCGCCTAGCAAAAGCCACTGGCCTCAACACCGTTTACATCAAGGACGAGGGCGTAAACCCGACTGGTTCCTTCAAAGCAAGAGGCCTAGGCGCCGCGGTATCCAAAGCGAAGGAACTCGGCCAAACGAGACTGACGATGCCATCTGCCGGAAACGCGGCTGGAGCAATGTCTGCATACGCCGCTGCTGGAGGAATGGAAGCAAACGTCTTCATGCCGAAGGATGCTCCGATCGCGAACAAGATCGAGTGCCAGGCATACGGCGCGAAACTCACCTTGGTTGACGGGTTCATCACGGACGCCGGGCAGATGTCGCAGCAAGCCGCCGCCGAATTGGGTCTGTTCGATGTCTCGACACTGCGGGAACCGTATCGTGCCGAAGGCAAAAAAACGATGGGATATGAGATCGTCGAGCAGATGGGTTTCGAGGTACCTGACGTGATCGTCTATCCGACCGGAGGTGGCACGGGAATAGTGGGCATTTGGAAGGCGATGACCGAGATGGAGCAGTTGGGTTGGATAGGCTCAGAGCGTCCAAGGATGGTCTGCGTTCAGGCAGACGGCTGCGCACCATTGGTCGCGGCATTCGAAAAAGGAGAAGAGTTCGCCGACCCATTCCCAAATCCCCACACGCTGGCAGCAGGTATGCGTGTGCCCGCGGCGATAGGCGATTTCTTAGTGATTCGGGCAGTCCGCGAAAGTGGCGGAACCGCTGTCACGGTCACCGACGAGGAGATGGTCGACGGAATGGTCGAAATGGCCAGAACGGAAGGAGTATTCGCGGCTCCCGAGGGCGGCGCGACATTAGCCGCATTGCGAAAGCTAATCGAACGCGGTCTGGTTTCTCACGATGAACGCGTCGTTCTGCTCGTGACAGGCAACGGGCACAAGTACTTGGATATGCTGCCCGAAGGAATGGGGGCGATTTGAGCGTCAATTAGACGCGCCTAAACATCCCCCTCCCAACCGATCACGTGGCTGCTCACCCCGTCGGGGAAACGCTGATGGTATTCATCCACCAGAATCCCCAAAACCACAGAGTCATGCCGCGCTCCCTCATGAGGACGACTCTTTCGGAGGGTGCCCTCGTGGACGAACCCGATGTGTTCAAACATAGTCCGCGCTGCTTCGTTGTATGCAGGCACATCAACCCATCCACGATACAAGCCCAAGTGGTCGAAGATGTGCTCCAGCATCGCCAGGGTGGCTGCCGTTCCGTAGCCCATGCCCCACTTGGATTTATCGCCGATGAGTACCGAAATCTGTGCATCCCCCAATGGTTCGTCGATAGACAATTGCCCTTCCCCGATGTGCTCGCCCTCTTCGTTGTAGATCGAGAAGATGTCACGATGGGGCTCATGATGCGGGTCGTGGAACACCTCGTCCCACTGCTCTTGGGTGGCGTCCAGCATCTCCTCCGGTTCATATCCGAGGTGCGCCGCGTCACCGTAGGTGTAGCGTCCGAACCAGCTATCCGAAACCTCCGTGTCTTTCAGCCAATCGGCGATCCGTTGCACGTCTTCTCTGATCACGGGACGGAGTTCACATCTTGATGGCATATTGAGCGCACCCCCTGGTTAAACATCGATCGATTAAGTAAAGGCGAGGAAAATAACTCGCCGCGAACGCTTGAATTCATTATCGCACGACGGTAGTTTTGCGGATTTTACGTGCCGTTGATAGAGTTTGAGATTGCGACCTGCGAGGAGCAGGCGCGAAAGCTAAAAGGAGACACGAAGAATGTCCGACCACTGGAAGATGGAAGCTGACATCGAGTACTGCGTACCGTGCGGTTACGCAAACCTTGCCGCATACATGGCCGCGGAGCTGTTCCAGGCCGCAGGTCCAGCACTCGCAATCAGCTTGACCCCGGGTCACTCTGGCGCGTTCAAGGTGACCGTCGATGGCGAAGTATTGTGGGACAAGCAAGTCCAGGGCAAGTCGCCTCACATCATGGAGGTCAAAGAACTAAAGGCCAAAGTCGCCAACATGATCCAGTCTGGCGCGATGATCCAAATGAACTGAGGTTTTCGCCTTTCCTCGGGCCAGTGATGGAAATCTCGAAACACGGGTAGAAATCACTGGTACGAGGAAGACCCGACAAACGAATTGCCTCAATAACGCCGATATTGATCGCGCCTCAAAGGTGCGATCTTTTTTGAATCGGAACCAAGCCTACGATCAGCCAGGAAAGGATAAACATGGTTAGAGCAGCGGTGCTTTACGCAGCCAACGAGCCGATGCCGATCAAAGACCTCGACCAGTTGCCACCACGCAACGGCGAGGTGCGGGTAAACATCGGCGCTGCCGGAATATGCGCATCAGACCATCACGTGATGAAGGGACAAACGAGCTTCCCGATGCCCATCGTTCTGGGCCATGAAGGCGCAGGCGTGATCGATGAGGTCGGCGAAGGTGTCACCGGAATCGAGCCCGGAGATCGTTGCATCCTGTCGTTCGTGCCTAGTTGCGGGTATTGTCGGTCTTGCCGGACAGGTCTGCAAAATGTCTGCGACACGAATCGTCTGACCGGCACGCGGCAGTACGACGGCACATTCCGCTTCTTCGACGACGAAGGCGTAGAAGTTCATCAATTCGCGAAATTGGGAGTGTTCGCCGAGAGCATCGTATGCCCCCAACAGGCTGTCTACCCGATCCCCGACGATGTGCCGATGGAAGTCGCGGCGCTGATCGGTTGTTCCGTTACGACCGGAGTAGGCGGCGTGATCAACCAACCGAACGCAAAAGCCGGGATGACTGTGGCTGTATTTGGAGTAGGTGGTGTCGGACTAAACGTAGTGCAAGGCGCGCGGTTGCTGAACGCATCGAAAATCATCGCCGTTGACATCCTCGATAACAAACTCGAATTCGCCTACCGCTTCGGCGCGACCGATGTCATCAACTCAAGAGCCGAAAACGCCGTCGAGAAGATCATCGAAATGACCGACGGCGGGGTCGACATGGCCCTCGACGCATTCGGCCACAGTATGACAACACGTAGCGCGTACGATGCGACGCGCAAAGGCGGCACTTGCGTCGTAATCGGCATCGCTCCAGAAGGATCCGATGCCGAAATTCCCATGGTCGATATCGTCCGCAACCAGAAGACGGTCGTCGGCAGCTACTATGGTTCAGCGTCTCCGCACGAGACCTTCAGAAAGTTGATCGAGTTCTACCAGTCTGGGAAACTCGATATCGGCGGCCTAGCTCTCCGAACATATTCCCTCGACCAAATCAACGAAGCATACGAAGACCTGGAACGCGGCGCGGACGGCCGCGGTGTCATCGTGTTCGAAGGCGTGAACTAAGACTTGCGCCAATTCTCATGCGTGACGGATATTCCATCGCCAATCCGCGAACCGACAGGGTAAAATCAACTATCGGAGCGTGAGGTGCGGGTCCCACGTTGGATGGGAGCGCGTCTCGAAACCCAACATCAAGAGATTGACCAACATCCCAGATGCTTGAAGACTACTTTCGCCAGTACGGGATACTCGTGATGTTCCTATTGGTAGCGGTTGGTGTACCCATTGGAATGTTGTTGATGTCATGGGCAGCAGAGTTCATCCGAGTGAGGCCCCGACAGACCTCCATAGTCAAGCGGACCTCCTACGAAAGCGGACTCCGCCCGTTCAGCGCAAAACCCCGCCTCTTCAACATCCGCTACTACTACTACGCGATCCTATTCGTCGTGTTCGATGTGGAGACCGTCCTGCTATTCCCATGGGCGATCAAATACGGAGTCTTATCGAAAGAGTTTGGCTTGATCGCTTTCTTCGCAGTTTTGGTCTTCTTGGTGGTAGTTACTCTGGGTTATCTATACGCATGGCGAAAAGGCGCCCTTGAATGGACGCGGAGCATGGACAATTGACCTCCGAAATCGAAACCGCATACGGCGTCCCAATCGGACACGACCCGCGCAACCCACTCTTCAACGTGACCTGGGACCTTGACCGGGACGAGGGTGACGAAGTCAATCTGATGAAGGCAACTCGTCTCAACCCGTTGCCCGAACCGATCATCGAAATGGAAGACGACCACTCGCGAAACGTGATCGTCACATCGGTCGACTACCTCCTGAATTGGGCGCGCAAATCTTCACTCTTCCCGTTGCAATTCGGGTTGGCATGCTGCGCGTTCGAGATGATCGCCTCTGCGATGGGCAGGTTCGATATCTCTCGTTTCGGCATGGAAGCGTTCCGAGCCACTCCGCGTCAGGCTGATCTAATGATCGTCGCCGGAACGGTCACTTGGAAGATGGCTGTGCCGCTACGTCGTTTGTACGAACAGATGGCGGAGCCGAAATGGGTAATCTCCATGGGTGTCTGCGCCACGAGCGGCGGACCCTACTACCAGTCATATTCAGTCGTCCCAGGCGTGAACCACATCGTGCCAGTCGATGTGTATGTCCCCGGCTGCCCGCCAAGGCCAGACGCATTGCTATACGGAATCATGCAGCTGCACGACAAGATCCGTCGCTACTCGCTCACTGATAACCCGGCAGGTGGCGCATGAGCAAGGCGTGGGACGGCGCCAAGTTGGCCGAGGCGATCCACAAGTCGATACCCGATGTCGTAATCGATGTCAGCGGTACAGATATCTGGATCGAACCCGAATCCGTCCCCGAAGTAATGCGACTGTTGAGAGACGATCCCGAATTCCGATTTCAGTTGCTTAGCAGCGTGACCGCGGTCGACTACATCTCATATTTCGAAGTCGTCTATCACCTGACCTCGTTGACGCGCAACGCAACAGCAGTCGTCAAATCCAAAACCGGCTTTGGACGCGACGAGGCACGAATACCCAGCGTGGTCGACGTCTGGCGCGGCGCAGACCTGCAAGAACGCGAAGTGTGGGACTTGATGGGGATCACCTTTGAGGGTCACCCCAACCACAAACGAATCATGCTTTGGGAAGGCTTCCCAGGACATCCCCTCCGCAAAGACTTTGCGACTTACGAACAATCGATAGTCCCAGAAGCCGATCGCAGAGTTCCATCTGTGGTCGCCGACGAAATCGAGGACGGGCACGGACAGTGACAACCCAGGTCCGCACAGAGCCGATCACCGTAAATCTCGGCCCCCAGCACCCGTCCACGCACGGAGTCTTCCGAATGCGTGTCACTTTCGACGGCGAGGAGATCATCGACGTCGAACCGATCTTCGGATATCTCCACCGAGGTTCCGAAAAGTTGGCCGAGGAGCGAACCTACGTTCAGGTAGTCACCTTGACTGACCGGATGGACTACGTCGGTTCAATGCTCAACAACCAGGCGTACATCTTGGCTGTCGAGAAACTGGCAGGCGTAGAACCTTCCCCTCGCGGGGTCTGGTTGCGGATGATCGCCTCCGAATTGCAACGCGTCGCTAGCCACCTAGTAGCCGTCGGCTTTCTGATCCAAGATCTGGGCGCTTGGGGCACGCCACTCATCTACACGATGCGCGAACGGGAAAAAATCCTCGACCTGTTCGAGATGCTCTGCGGGGCAAGAATCACGAACTCCTATCTGCGCCCCGGTGGCGTCTTCATGGACGCGCCAGAAGAGTTCTGGCCTGCCATGAACGAGATACTGGACGAACTGCCTCCAAGAATCGACGACTTGGACGACCTGCTTACCGACAACGACATCATCTTCTCCCGCACGAAAGGCGTCTCAATACTGACTCCCGAGAAAATGATTGACGCATCGATCACTGGTCCAATGTTGAGGGCGGCGGGTGTCGATTGGGACCTGAGGCACCGCGACCCTTACGACTATTACGACCAAGTAACCTTCGAACGACCTCTGCACACCGCGGGCGACAACTTCGCGCGTTACTGGGTGCGAGTGCAAGAAATGCGCGAAAGCATCAAGATCATCCGGCAGTGCGAGCAGTTGATCGAACCCGGACCTGTTCGCCCCGAACATGACGACGTCCCGTGGCTATTGCGCCCCCCCGTAGGAGACGCATACGCCGCCATCGAACACTCGAAAGGCGAGTTGGGCTTCTATCTCGTAAGCGACGGCTCAATCTCGCCCTACAGGTGCCACGTCAGGGCTCCGTCCCTGATCAACCTGACACTGCTCCGCGACATGCTGGTCGGCGAACTGCTGGCAGATATGTTCGTCAGCTTCGGCAGCGTCGACATAAACATGGGCGAGGTTGACCGTTGAACTCGACGTTCCTCGATAACTCGCTATTTCGCAACATCTACTGCTACCTCGCCAGCGGGAGTGATGACTGCGCAACGCGTGGCTACGACACGGCGATATTGCCCGCTGGTTTCGAATGGCTCGCGTTCGCCATCACCGCCTTCATCATCATCAATATCGTCATTAACGCGGGTCTAGGTGCAGTCATCGTCTACATCTGGGGTGAAAGACGGATACTGGGACGCATCCAGAACCGCACCGGCCCGAACCGCTGGGGCCCGTTCGGCATGTTCACTTCGGTGGCTGACGCCATCAAAACGCTGTTCAAGGAAGACATCATTCCCGACGAGGCCGATCGATGGCTCTTCAACTTGGCACCGATCTTAATGGTCTTCCCCGTGTTGATGGTCCTCTCCGTCATCCCGTTCGGAGTAGGCACGTTCGTCGTCGATATCAACGTCGGCATCCTATTCGTCATCGCCGTAACTTCGGTGTCCGGCATCTCTGTGGTCCTCGCATCTTGGGCATCAGGAAACCGCATCTCGATATTCGCAGGCATGCGTTCAGTAGCGATGCTCATCAGTTACGAAATCCCCATGGCTCTATCGCTGATCGGTGTGCTGATGCTGGCAGGCTCGATGTCATTGGGAGCGATCGTCGAAGCCCAAGACCTGCCATTCATCTTGGTTCAACCACTAGGCCTGTTCGTCTTCCTACTGGCCGCCCAAGCCGAGACCAGCCGCACGCCGTTCGACTTGATCGAAGCCGAATCGGAACTCGCAGCCGGTTACCTCAACGACTACAGCAGCATGAAGTTCGGCATCTTCTTCCTCGCCGAGTTCTTAGCGACGATCGTAGCTTCGATGCTGATCGTCACGCTATTCCTCGGCGGATGGCGGGGATGGGAACCGATCCCTTCGCAGGTCTGGTTCGCAGGCAAAACAGTGCTCGTCCTGCTCTTCATCATGTGGATGCGATTCTCGTGGCCACGTCTGCGAGTTGACCAAATTCTCGCTTTGGCGTGGAAGGGACTATTCGAACTTACACTCATCAACATCTTCGTCACTGCGATATTGATCGCAATATGGCCTAATCCCGGGATCACCGAATTGTTGATCATGTCCGCGATCAACTGGGTTGTGTTCTTCATCTCGATCTGGCTCGTAAGCAAGCTGCTACGACCATCCGACTACACCGCACCGGCACCGCAGCCAAACAACCCTCCGTACCCAGTTGCCACCGATGAACTGCCGGACGCGGTCGCATACACAGGAGGTACGACACGATGATCGGCCTCGGACTACTCAAAGCCATGCGCGTCACTCTGAGGAACGCGCTCAAGACACCCTTCACGATCCAATACCCGGATCGTAAGGTAGGCATTTCAGGTGCTGCAAAGAACGAAGGCAAATCGCCCATCGGTCTGATCGCGACTCAACCCGCCACCGCCGCAAAAGCGGCGATGAGCATGTATTCCGTACCCGCCAACATCCCCCAAAATCGACGCTTCCGCGGAAACGAATTCACCTGGTACGAGGATCGCTGCACTGGATGCGCGTCCTGCGCCAAATACTGTCCGCTCGGAATCATCGAAATCGTAACCAGCCCCGGAGGATTCGACGTCCAAGAAGGTGAGAGCTACGCGATCGACGTGTTCGATATCGACATCGGCCGTTGCATGTTCTGCGGCCTTTGTGTAGAAGCCTGCCCATACGACGCCCTCCACATGGGAAGCCAGTTCGAGCGAAGCAAATATGAACGCGACGCTCTGGTCATCCCGGTCGATGAACTCCGTCAAGCACTGCGACAACCTAGCTCGTGGTTCAGACCTCAGTTCGAAGAGCGCGACTACGACCCCTTCCGAGACGGCCCCGAAGATGATCACTATCGCGTCGGTCGCCACGAAAAACCGGATCAAGAGACGCTCGACGAGCGCTGGGTCGAGGAGCGATGAGCGGAGCCTTCGACTCAGGACCCATCGCGACGCTGGCATTTTACCTAGCGTCAGCTTTGACCATCGCCTCGGCAATCATCGTTGTCACACAACGAGACTTGGTGCGCGCCGTGGTCGCCTTGGCAATGTCGTTCGTCGGAGTCGCCGCGATTTACTTCATCCTTAACGCTGAATTCATCGGCGTCGTCCAACTACTTGTATACGTTGGTGCAATCTCAATCTTGATCGCGTTCGCAGTAATGTTCATCGGCGACCTCGCTAACGCCGGAGCTTTGTCACAGAGCCGTTTGGTATCGGCGATCGCAGCAGTTTTGCTACTAGCCGCTGTCATATTCGTCGCATACAACACCGATTGGACCAACATCGAAGACGTGACCGACGCAGACGCGGTAGCCGGTTTAACCGGTCGTTACGAGGTAACGAGCACTTCGGGTCATGACAACGTAATCACCGCGGTCGACTCAAACGTTGAAGGATCGCGGGGCGGTGCATTGGTCGATGGATCATCTCACATCGGACCCGCGCTGATCAGCGATTTCATCTTGCCATTCGAGACGTTGGGACTGCTCCTAATCGCCGCATTGATCGGCGCGCTGCTCGTGATCCGCGGCCGACAAGAGGACGACGCGGCATGAACCTCGAAATCGTCCTCGTCGTCGCAGGAGCATTGTTCTCAATCGGACTCTTCGGGGTTCTAGCAAGACGAAACATTATCGCTGTCATCATGTCTCTCGAGTTGATGTTCAACGGCGTCTTGGTCGCCGCGATCGGTTTTTCGAGATTTACAGCCCCGGCAGCTTTAGTGGATGCGAGTGGAGGGATCACCGAAACCGCGGTTCGATCTGCTCTCACCGGCCATATGTTCGCCGTCTTTGTCATCTCGATCGCCGCGGCCGAGACAGCCCTGGCTCTCGCTCTCGTCTTCGCTTTCTATCGAGCCAAGCAATCCGTCGAGATAACCGACGCATCGGCAATGAAGAACTAAACGATGTGGGTCGAATACAAGAGAACTAAGACCTTGAAGATCGCCGAGAGTTGGAAAAACCTGCTCGACGGTGAAGGCTTGCCGGCGAAGATCCTACCGGTTGGCGACATACTGGATTGGGCCGAAGATGCCCCGTTCGTGGTCATGGTACCGAAAGGCCGTGAACACGTGGCGGACGAAATCCTGAGAAAGCTCTAGGCGAATCCGATTTGGCATCCGAACTCACAATCTGGCTGATTATCCTCCTGCCCGCATTCGCGTTCGTTTTCAACGGATTGGTGCTGCGCTGGTTGCCCGAATACTCCGTCGGGTCATTCAGATTGACCAGCAATAAATCCGATCTCGCAGGGTGGCTGACCGTAGCCGCCGTAGGCGTGTCATTCATCTTGTCATTCTTGGCCCTGTTAAAGGTAGTATCCGACGGCACTCAGCAGTTTGAGATGCACAGCTGGATCGCCATCGCCGGTGTCGACATCCAATTCGGCATCATGCTCGACCAGTTGACCGCCATCATGCTCGTCGTCGTCAGCGGGGTCAGTTTCCTCGTCCAGCTATACGGCGTCGGATACATGCACGACGATGACGGCTACACCCGCTACTTCTCATACATGGCGCTGTTCACCGCATCAATGCTGGGACTCGTCACTGCCCGCAGTGTCATCCAACTCTTTGTTTTCTGGGAGTTGGTGGGAATTTCGTCATACCTCCTAATCGGCTTCTGGCTCAACCGTCCCTCGGCAGCTGAAGCTGCCAAAAAAGCGTTCCTAATGACACGCTTCGCAGACTTCGGCTTCTTGCTCGCGATCCTCTACCTCTACTCAATCGACCCGTCCTGGCTAGACATCCAAGAGATGTATCACGCGATCACCGCTGGAGCGATGGCCGTGTCCGTTGCATCATGGATTGCCGCCGGTTTCCTCCTCGGCGCAATGGGTAAATCCGCTCAGTTCCCTCTTCACTCTTGGTTGCCCGACGCCATGGAAGGCCCCACATCAGTCTCCGCGCTGATCCACTCCGCAACGATGGTAACCGCAGGTGTATTCTTGGTCGCCCGTTTCTTCCCGCTCTTCGAACACAGCAACATCATGTTCATCGTCACCATCGTCGGCGCAGTCACCGCCGTATTCGCTGCCACGATGGCATTGGTCGCAGACGACATCAAAAGAGTTCTCGCATATTCCACTGTCAGCCAGCTCGGTTACATGATGTTCGCGCTTGGAATCGGAGCTTATGGCGCAGCAGTCTTTCACCTCTTCACCCACGCATTCTTCAAAGCCTGCCTCTTCCTCGCTGCAGGTTCCGTCCACCACGCAGGCGGCACATTCAACATGAACTACCTAGGTGGTCTTAGAAAACACATGAAGATCACCTATGCGGCAATGGTCATCGCAAGCCTGTCCCTCGCAGGCATCATCCCGCTATCCGGTTTCTGGTCCAAAGACGAGATACTGGCCCACGCCGCTCACGGCGACACAACGATCGCGATGTTTGCCCTGGTGATGGGTCTGCTAGGCGCACTCATGACCGCGTTCTACATGTTCCGAGCGGTCATCAAGACCTTCCACGGTGATTTCCGCGGCGGAGGAGACAAAGAACGAGAGGACATCGAAGCCTCGGGCGAAGTAGCACCAGACGGCCTTGAACACGTCCATCTCGGCGAATCGCCTTGGACCATGACAGTTCCGATCGCTATCCTAGCCACCCTAGCGATCATCATCGGCTTCTTCTCCAACCCGATCGTCGATCTCGGCTTCGTGAACAAACACGCGTTCGCCACCTTCGTCATCGAGCGCAACACCGATGTCTTCCACGACCACGACGCACAAATCCACTCTGGTTCCGAACCCAAATTCGACGTCTTGATCGCAGGCATTTCAACCGTCTTGGCAGTTGCCGGTATTGGTATTGCATTCCTGCTGGCTTATCTACCGAGTACGATCCCCAATGTTCTCGAGCGCATGACAAGCCCGATCCAAACCCTATTCCGTCGCAAGTACTACTTCGACGAGCTTTACGAAGACCTGATCGTCTCGCGTGCCTTCTACAGCTACTTCGCGAGGTTAGCCGACCGGCTCGATATCTCCGGCTTCGACAACGTCAACATCCAGATCTACCGCTGGACCGACCGCGCCGGACGCGCAATGACAAAAGTCCAAGACGGCCAGGTTCAGACCTACGGCGTCGTCTCAGTAGTCGGCCTAATCGTGGCAATAGTCATCTTCGTGGTGGTCGCCCAATAGCCGATATACCCATTCCATGAGCGAATTCAACGGCATATTGACAGTAACGGTGTTCCTGCCCGCGTTGGCAGCACTCGTAATCCTGATCGCCCGTCCATTCAACCTGGAAGACCGAATCATCCGATGGTTCGCCATCCTCAGTACCGTCGTTACGTTCATCCTGTCGCTGATCGTCTTCCTCGCCTATGACCGAGACGCAGGGGGCGTCCAATTTATCGACCACATCAGTTGGCTCTCTGCAGAAACCATCAAATCTTCCTACCTGCTCGGCGTAGACGGTTTGAGCGCGCCGCTAGTCCTTCTAACTGGCCTACTCGGAATGGCCGCGGCCTTCGCATCGCGCAACATCGAACTCCGAGTATCCGAATACTTCATCTGGCTCCTCCTCCTCGAAGCCGCCGTCATGGGTGTCTTCGTCAGTCTCGACCTGCTCCTCTTCTTCGTCTTCTTCGAATTCGAAGTAATCCCGATGTACATGCTCATCTCGATCTGGGGATCGGGTCGCCCGCGCTACTCAGCGATGAAATTCGTTCTCTTCACTTTGGCTGGCGGAGCATTCATGTTTGTCGGCATCTTCGCCGTATACCTGACTGGCGCCGTCGACACTCTCACGATGCTCGCTGTGCCGGAACTCGGAATGACTGGCATACCCGAGCAGATCTCAGGCGTAAGTCTGATAGCACCCGCATCGCTCATCTTCGCCTTCTTCCTAGTAGCTTTCGCTGTCAAACTCCCCGTCTGGCCGCTCCACAACTGGTTGCCGGATGCGCACACCGACGCCCCGACGGCTGTCAGCGTCATGCTTGCCGGAGTATTGCTGAAGATGGCCGGATACGGCATGATCCGCATCAACATCGGGTTCTTTCAAGAGACCAATGGCTTCACAGTTCACGACGCTGCCGGTATCCTCTCTGTCGTCGCCGCGATCAGTGTCGTATACGGAGCCATAGTCACTATCCGTCAGACCGACATGAAGCGACTGATCGCCTACTCGTCGGTGAGCCACATGGGTTTCGTCCTCCTCGGTTTGACCGCAATCGGTGGCAGCACCGCGGCAACCCAACTCGGCGGCATAAACGGCGCGGCCCTGCAGATGTTCACCCACGGCACTATCACCGGCCTAGCCTTCCTAATGGTCGGACTCGCATACGACCGAACTCATACCCGCCACATCCCACACCTCGGCGGGCTGTGGCGACGAATGCCAGTCATAGGCATCTTCTTCTTCATCGCAGGATTCGCCTCCCTCGGACTTCCCGCACTCTCCGGCTTCGTCTCCGAGATCATGGTCTTCCTCAACTCCTTCCCGGTATGGCCATGGGCGGCGAGCATATCCGCGTTCGGAGTTGTACTGGCGGCTGGATACGTGCTGTGGATGATCCAACGAACCTTCTTCGGCTCTAAGCCACCCGAAGGCGGAATCCCCAACGACAAATACGAAGAACTGACTGACGCCGAGCCGCTAGACCTGATACCCATACTCGTCCTCACCATCCCCATCTTCGTGATCGGAATATGGCCCAAGACGGTAGTTGACGTCTTCAAGATCGGCATCGAAGGGATACTGCGCTAGTGACCGCTCAGGACTACTGGGCCTTATCGCCCGTCATTGCGATGGCAACACTGGCAATCGTGTTGCTTTCCGCAGACGCCCTCCTCGCCGAGAGAATGTTCGGCGGACGGCGTTTCGGAAGCAAACGCGCTCTTCCGTGGATCGCATTCATCGGACTGCTCGCGCCCGCGATCCTTGCAATCAACCTGTGGTTCGGATGGTTTGGCGACTCAACCGCAAACCCCGTAATCTACGGCACTTTCACAGCCGATCGCTTCACTCTCTTCTTCCAGTTCATCATCATCGGAGCCACGGGCGCAGTCATTCTCGCCTCGGTCACGTATCTCGAGCAATTCCGAGACTCCTTGGGCGAATTTTTCACCTTGCTCTTAACCGCCTCAGCCGGAATGATGTTGCTGGTCGGTGCAAGCGAATTAATCACAATCTACGTCGCATTGGAAACCACCGCGTTGCCAGCAGTCGCACTCGCAGCACTCCGCCGTGACGGTTTCTCCATCGAAGCCGGTGCCAAATTCCTTATCCTCTCAGCACTCTCCACCGCGCTGCTTCTATTCGGCCTCGTATTCCTTTACGGATATACAGGTGCCACAAGAATCGACGACATCGTCGCAAGGATGGCGACGCTGCCATTCGAGGCGGGCGTCCCATTCGGCTCGCTCGCCGTGATGCTCGCAGTCCTGCTTATCGTCGCGGGCTTTGGCTTCAAAATGGCAATCGCACCATGGCACATGTGGGTCCCCGACGTCTACCAAGGAGCACCTACACCCGTCGCCGCGTTTCTGTCCGTTGCATCCAAAGCCTCCGCCTTCGCCGTGCTGATGCGCCTGCTCTACGCGATGGCAGACTTCGACCCGGTAGCCAACGATTGGCAAATCCTATTCGCTTTGATCGCAACCGCAAGCATGACCGTTGGGAACCTTCTCGCGTTGTCGCAAACGAACATGAAGCGATTGTTGGCTTATTCGACTATCGCCCAAGCCGGGTACATCATGGTCGGATTCGCCGCCGTTGAAGCAGCTTCATCTACCGGCACAGCGACCTCAGGTCCGCAAAGCATCATGTATTACCTCGCGGGATACGCCTTTACCAACTTGGCCGTCTTCCTCGGATTTACAGCGATCATCCACCGCACGGGCGACGATTCAATCGCGGGACTCAGCGGTCTCGTCAAACGGTCTCCCGTCCTCGCTGTGTTGATGTCAATCGGCCTGCTCTCACTACTCGGAATGCCCCCAACAGTCGGGTTCATGGCCAAAGCTGTAATCTTCAGCACCGCCGTGGACCAAGGGCTCATTTGGCTCGCCGTAGTTGCCGTAGTCAACACTGTAGTCGCCGCATACTATTACTTACGGGTCGTTGGCGTCATCTTGTTCGGAGAAACGGAAGAGACCGAACAGATCAGGCCATCCTCTGGCGAGATGACAGCCGTAGCAGTCGGTGTCGCAGGAGCGATCGTCTTCGGCGTTGTGCCATGGTTCGTCCTGCAATTGATCAACGACTCCATCACCATCGTCTGATCGGCGTTGCGATGGAAACTTGCCGGAAAACTTGCTGGCTGGACGGCAAAAGTTGAGCAATTTCGACGTAATCTGTATCGCCCATCACAGCTTGTTGCCGCACGCTGCAGTTCTCGCCGACCAAATCGCAACCCGCTACAAAGGCCGCTGCCATTGGTGGACAGCAAACGAGTCGACACTAGCTCACGAAGAGACTGACGATCGCCTCAGAGATACCGACCTCATCGTTACAGTCGGAGGAGACGGCACCATCCTCAGAGGTATGCACACCGCTTCGCTGTACGGGATCCCCGTTCTCGGCGTGAACATGGGACGCGTCGGTTTCATGAGCGAAATCGAGGCAGACGACGCTCTAGATGGACTTGAATGGTACCTCGAAGGCAATGGTCGCATCGATGAACGCGTGATGCTCAAAGCGGCCCCGAGCGACAACGAGGAAGACGCGCTGCACGCCCTTAACGATGTCACGGTACACAGAGGCGCCGATCTCCGTGTGATTGAGGTGCAAGCGATCGTCGACGACATCGAGTTGTCGACCTACCGCGGTGATGGCCTGATAGTGGCAACCCCTACCGGATCAACCGGGTACACGCTCCAATTGGGCGGACCAGTGATAGACCCCCATTCCCACGTGTTCCTGATGAAGCCAATCGCCGGCCACATGAGCCAATTCGGTGGTGTGGTCCTCGATTCGAACAGCAAGCTTCAACTGACCTTAAATACAACAGCCGACGCTACTCTCACAATCGATGGCTACATGAGCCGGATCATGCGAGACGGAGACACTGTCCTCATATCCCGGAGCGACCGCCGAGCCCGGTTCTTGCGAAAGGGATCACAAAGTGCATTTTGGGAGGGCCTTTCTCACCGATTAGGTATGCGTATCAGCGCGGTGCGTAGAGGAGAGGAGGCAAGAAGCTGATTGACCGGCCTACAGAACGATTGCCACTCAAAACCGAACGAATCTCCTCAGAAACGGTTTTCCGTGGTGAAAAACTGACTCTCAGGGTCGACACCCTGAAGATGGGAGACCGTCCACCGGCTGAGAAGGAGATTATCGCCCACCCCGGTTCCGCTGTTATGTTACCCATCACTGAACGCGGTACCATCCTTTTGGTCAAACAATGGCGAGCCGCACAAGGTTGCTACACGCTCGAACTTCCATCCGGCACGCGAGATGGCAACGAACCTCCCGAAGAAACCGCCGCACGCGAGCTACGTGAAGAGACCGGCTACAGCGCAGCCGCGTTTACCCCCATCGGAGGCTTCACTCCAGTCTCCGGTTACAGCGAGGAATACTGTCACGGATACATCGCCACGGGCCTGAAAGCCGACCCTTTGCCGCAAGATAAACTTGAAGACATCATGGTTGTTGAAACGACCGTCGACGACTTGCGGCGAATGTGCATGAATGGTGAAATCGACGACGCGCTGACAATTGCGGCGGTCACCCGGGCCTCCGCCCTTCTCGACGAAGCTAGGAGTGCGGATGTTTAAGCATGATGTCCTCATAATCGGTGCCGGGTTGGCAGGTTTGAGGGCAGCAGTAGAAGCGACGCGGTTGGGTTTGGACGTGGCGGTTATCAGCAAAGTCCATCCCGTTCGCAGCCACTCCAACGCCGCCCAAGGTGGAATCAACGCGCCTCTAACTGACCGAGGCGACGACTGGGAAGGCCACGCTCTCGACACCATCAAAGGCAGCGACTATCTCGCTGACCAAGATGCTGTCGAAATCATGTCCAGCGAAGCCGGTGACGCCGTCATTGAGCTAGAGCGAATGGGCGTCATCTTCAGCCGCGGCGATGACGGACGCCTAGGAACTCGCCGTTTCGGCGGTCAACTCGTCGCCCGAACCTTCTTCGTCGGTGCCATCACCGGATCCGCAATCCTCCACGTCCTCTACGAACAGGCTCTCAAATACGGCCTGAACGTCTACGAAGAATGGTTCGTCACCGATCTCATAGTCGAAGATGGACGTTGCGTCGGTGTCGTAGCCCTCGATATCAAAACTGGCGAACTCCATTCGATCTGGGCGAAAGCCGTAATCATGGCCGCTGGCGGAGCTGGCCGAGTATTTGAACCCTCCACCAATGCAATCATCTGCACTGGCGACGGCCTAGCCCTCGCGTGGAGAGCAGGTGTTCCCATGATGGATATGGAGATGGTCCAATACCATCCCACAACCCTAGCCCGGACCGGCATCCTCCTCTCAGAGGCAGCCCGAGGAGAAGGAGCTCACCTCCTTAACTCCGAAGGCGAACGCTTCATGCTCACGTACGCCCCCCAATACGAAGAACTCGCATCCCGCGACGTCGTATCTAGAGCAGAACAGACCGAGATCAACGAAGGACGAGGCATAGACGGCAATGTCCTCCTAGACCTCCGACACCTAGGCAGAGAATTCATCGAAGACCGCCTCGGCTATCTCCAAGAAGTAGCAGTCGAATTTCTCGGCATCGACCTCGCAGAACAACCCGTACCTGTCCGCCCCGGCGTTCACTACATCATGGGCGGCGTCAAAACCGATGTCGATGGAGCAACCGTCGTCCCCGGCCTTTATGCCGCGGGCGAATGTGCCAACGTTAGCGTTCACGGAGCCAACCGACTCGGCGCTAACTCCCTCCTAGACACCGTAGTCTTCGGACGACGCTCCGCGGTTCATGCAGCCGACTACATCAAATCCATCGATGCAGGTTCAGGATCCGACGAACACTTAAACGCCACCAAATCCCGCATCCAATCACTCTTCGACCGCGCTCCAAACGAAAACTGGGCCGCAGTCCGGAACTACATGGCCAACGAAATGACCAAAGGTATCGGTGTATTCCGCGACCAGTCCTCCATGGAAGGCGCAAAAGAAGCCATCCACAATGTCGATGAACGAATGGCCAACATCTCAGTTCAGAACAAAGGCAAGGTATTCAACACTGATCTCATCTTCACGCTTGAGATGGAGTTCATGGCCGATGTCGGCAAGGCCATCGTCCACTCCGCCCTCGCCCGCAAAGAGAGCAGGGGAGCGCACTTCCGCACCGACATCACCGAACGTGATGACGATAACTGGCTCAAGCACACGCTCGCCTACAAGGACACCGACAACGAAGACGGCGTACGCATCGAAACATCGCCAGTCACAATCACCAAGTGGGAACCGGTCAAGAGGGTCTACTGATGCAGGCAAAACTCAAAGTAAGCAGGTTCGACCCCGAGACCATGGGCACGGGCCAGCGACGCTGGGACGAATTCGAGCTAGACCTCCATCCAAGCGCAACCGTCCTCGACGCCCTGATCCAAATCCGCGAAGAGGTGGACGGCACCCTCGCCCTACGCTGTGCCTGCCGCGCCTCCATCTGCGGCTCCTGCGGAATGCGCGTCAACGGCGATGCCAAACTCGTATGCAAAACCCGCATCGCCGACACCGTCGAAGAGGGCGAGACCGTCATCGTTGAGCCGATGGGCAACCACGGTGTCATCAAAGACCTCGTAGTCTCCCTCGACCCATTCTTCGACAAGGTCCGCCAAGTCGACCCCTATCTCCAGCCGGATGCCGAACCCGACCAGGGCGAATTCGTCGCCAGCAACGACTCCATGGTCAACCTCCTGACCGCCATGAACTGCATCATGTGCGGTGCCTGTGTCTCCGACTGCACCGTTCTCGAGGTCGATGATGCCTTCATCGGCCCCGCCGCACTCGCAAAAGCATGGCGATTTGTAGAAGACCCTCGCGACGACCAGCGAGACGAACGCCTCAAAGAACTGAACGACGTAGAGGGCGGCATCTGGGACTGCACCAGATGCTTCAAGTGCGTAGAAGTCTGTCCGAAAGACGTCGCACCCATGGATCGCATCATGGAGATGCGAGACATGGCCATCGAAGCCGGAAACACCAACACCCCCGGCTATCGCCACACCGAATCATTCAACAAATCCGTCAAGAAGCACGGCCGCCTAGATGAGGCACGTCTAGCGGTCGAATCAGCTGGCTACACCAATATCCCGCGCCTCATCGACCTAGCGGAGATCGGTATCAGATCCACTCTAAAAGGCAAAATGCCACCAATCTCGCCACACAAAGCGGACGAAAAAGACAAAATCACCCGCATCTTCGAACGAGTAGAGAGCGAGCGCAAGTAATGAAATTCGCCTTTTACCCTGGTTGCGTAGCGCGCGGGGCAGGACCCGAACTCTTCGACTCCGCCGTCGCCGTCATGGACCGCCTCGGCATCGAATGGGTCGAACTCACCGGAGCATCATGCACCGGTGCCGGCGTCCTCCAAGAGAAAGACCAAAAACTCGGCGACATCCTGAACATCCGCACCCTCGCAATGGCCGAGCAACTCGGCCTCCCGGTCCTCACCATCTGCTCCACCTGCCAAGGCGTCATCGCCCAAGCCGACCGCCGAGTCCGACGCGACGCCGACTACCTAGAGGAGATCAACGGCTACCTCGCAGAAGAAGGCCTCGCCTACAGCGGAAACACCACCGTCAAACACCTCCTATGGGTCCTAGTCGAAGACATCGGCGTCGAAACATTGCAGAAAACCTTCGTCAAGGAACTCTCGAACGTCAACCTCGCTCCCTTCTACGGCTGCTACATCGTCCGACCGTCCGACGCCCTCGGTTTCGACGAAAACCCAGAACGCCAGACCTCCCTCGAAACCGTCATCGAAGCGGTCGGCGGCACCGTCGTCGACTTCCCCGGAAAAACCGCCTGTTGCGGCTTCCCCATCCTCCTCATCAACCAGCGCAACTCCCTCCGCATGGTTGCCAACCACACCGGCACCGCAAGCGAACTCGGTGCCGACGCAATGGTCACCCCATGCCCCCTGTGCCACCTCAACCTAGACGGCTACCAACCCAAAGCCCGACGCCAAAACAACCGAGGCAAGGCCGACCTGCCAATCATTCATCTCCCGCAGCTCCTCGGCCTAGCCATGGGCATCGACACAAAAACCCTCGGCCTCGGCAAACACCTAGTCAACACCCGCGACATCGTCCGCAAAGTCGACTCCATCCAGGCAGCCAGCTGAACAAACATATCCCATTTTTGCGTAGCCAATCCTTTTCCCTCCCCCTCTCCGAGGGGGAATACAAGGGGGTGCCAGCGAAGCGAGATCGCAGGGGGGTCATACCGCAATCACAGCTCAAAACGCGGAAATGATGAGTTCCGGAACATCATGGCAATCATTCAAAATCATCGCAATTACTTTTCAAAATCCTCTTCGCGAGCTTTCAAATTCGCCTGCATCAGCTTACTAATCGTCACAATCTTCTTCACGGCGCTCGCCTGTACCACCGACCCAGAAGACATCCCCCCGACCTTCGACCCGGAACCACCCATCACCGAATCCCAAGCCATCGACATCGCCAAAGCCTCCCTGTCAGAGGTCATCGACGACATCGAATTCGCCGGATACGACCAGATACGAGTACGCACCGGCATTATGCGTCTCCGCCGCCTCCAAGAACTCACCCAATCCGACCTCTACACCCCCGACTCCCCACGCATGCAACGCCAGATCTGGGCCATCCAAATCGGCGGCAAATTCGAAACCGATCCCCGACCATACACCATCCCCTTCGGCTACGGCATCGTAGGCATAGACGCCGTAAACGGCGACATCCACCTAAGAGCACGCTACGACCAAGAAATCCTCGTAGAACCCTAACTTTCACCAACTGGTAGGGGCGGGTCTGTGACCCGCCCGAGCGCAGCGAGCGGGGTATGCCCGGAGGGGCCGGGTAGCAGCGGGGCCGTCCCCTCTCCCGCTACCCTTCCTCTCCCCCTTTCCGAGGGGGAGATTAAGAGGGGGTTCCGGGTGAGGGCCCGGGACGGGGCGGACGGCGCGCCATCCACTGCACAACCCCTCCTAACAACCATCAACAACACCCCACCCATCGGCATCTGCGGCTCCGGACTAATAGACCTCCTAGCCGAACTCCGACGCCACAACATCATGAACGAACTCGGAAACTTCAACGACGGCTCCGACGAATTCACATTCCACCACGAAAACCGCCTGACCCTCTCCCGCGCCGACATCTCAGCTCTAGCCCAAGCCAAAGCCGCCAACTACTGCGGACAAAACATCGTCCTCGAGACCACCGAAACCACCCCCACCGACTACACCCGCCTCTACCTAGCCGGCGGCTTCGCCAACTACATCAACATCCAAAACGCCATAAACATCGGCTTCATCCCCGACATCCCACCCAACCGCATAACCAAAATCGGCAACGCATCCCTCCAAGGCGCCACAATAATGCTCACAAACGCCACCAAACGAACCAGCATCGAACAACTCGCCACCCAAATCACCCACATAGAACTAGAAACCAACCCAAACTTCTTCGACCACTTCGTAGAAGGCTGCCAATTCAAAAAATAACGCCCCTTTCGCAAAGCGAAGGGGGCGCGAACGAGCGAAGCGATGTGAGCGGGGTATGCCCGCCGAAGCGGGAAAACCAAAACAACCACCACCCAAACACGAAAACTGCCACTCTTCCACGCCCCCAAACAACAACCAAAACCTCTATCGACTACAATCCACTCCCCTCTCCCGCTGGGCGGGAGAGGGGCCGGGGGTGAGGGCGAGGGGCGGAGCGGGGCCAGACGGACTCCCCAGCACAATCTCCCAAACAACCACCACCCAAACACGAAAACCACAACCCATCATCCCGCAACACCCCTGCTCCCCACCCTCGAACTCCTGACATGGGCCGCATTCACCACAGGATTCGCCCAAACCTTACAACAACTACCCGAAGACCGCTGGTGGTCATACCCGCTCGCCTACGGCGGCCTCGCATTCTTCGCCTTCCTACTCTTCCGAGTGGTGTACAGCTTCGCAACCGTCATGTGGCAACAATTCTTCGAAAAGCCCGATCAAGATCAACACAACTCATGACGCGCCTCAAGCCAACCAACATCAGCTTCATCCACCCCGGCGGCATCCCCAATCCTTCGCCCAACCCAAATCAAATCTGGAACTCGTAACAACCCGGCATTCCCGCATAGACGGAAACCTACAAGCGCTATGCCTACCCCCCTCTTCTCGATGGAAGAAACCTAATCTGAAGGGGTCGTTCCTTACGTCATCGTGACGCAGCTGTTTGCGGGATTATCCGAAGGCGAGATGGATCTCATGCACGAGATATTTTCACAACGCCTAGGCGCATTTGACCGCATTTACACCGTCTACAGCCTCAGATTCAACTAAATCCGCCCGCGCTCAGTTCAAATCAAGCGGCACGATCTATTGCGTAACGACGACCGATATAGGCATAATATTGGGTAGAGCATGAGTGCAAATGCTGATGCATAGGCAAAGCATTAGCACGAACCTCAATGCTTCATAGAAATATTAGTTGCTATATTTGCCTAGAAGGGAATAAAGATATGAATAAAGTATCTAAAGATGATATTCAATTTTGGATGATTGTAATTCAGACAATCATCACTATTCTAAGTTTGTTTTTGGGATAGATTAGATTGAATTAAAGGTGCTCGGCTACGAATTCCCAAAAGAATTCTAGTCGAGTGCTTCTGTGTCAGACTTAGCAAGTCCAATAACTTAATTCCGAATTCTTTTGAGTGTTCAAACAAAGAATCAACAGATTCTCTCGAAAAGAGTGATTACTTCGTTCGCCCAAATCGGACACGATGCCGTCAATCTGCGCTCATAAGGATCTGGGCCAAAGTTCCTCGACTAGTCGCCGAACCAAGAAAACGGCCGTTCATGTCCCCCAAAACCGAACCTGTGCATCGCGCATCTTTACTCTCAGACTGTGACGGTATAAGATTCGTAGTTGCCACAGCAGTCATCGATTTGTCCTTTGAGGTCGCGTCGTGCAGAGGAATAGGGGGCCTTCGCGCCCCCTTGCCGGTTTCACAGGGTCAGATGGCTGCTGTGGCAAGTAGTCCGCTAGCCTTTGCCGCGAGGGGGAGCCCGTCGTGCAAAATAACGAATTCGCTTTCTTGTACAGCTTCAAGAAAGTCGTTGTTGTTCTAACCGTCGCGACGGTGATGACCGCGACAATCACGCTAGCCTGCACCAATAACCCAGACCAACCTACCGCAGGCACTGAACCCCAACAGCAATCTCCGCGCGCGGCGATTCAAAACGAACGATCGGCCGCCGGACTCGCTGCCGATCTAACTAGAATAGCGAGACCAAGCGTTGTCAAAATCAATACTCAATCAGGTAGCGGTTCCGGTTGGATATACGAGGTGCGCGGCGAGACCGCGCGCATCCTCACCAATGAACATGTAGTGTCAGGCAGCCGCTCTTCCGTCGAAGTATCGTTCGATGATGGCAAGCCTTCCGTCCCCGCAAAGATCATTGATACGCACCCCGGCTATGATTTGGCAGTAATCGAAGCGTGTTGCCACTCCAACTATCAAGCCCTGCCCATGGCTGGCCCTGGAGATATCGAAGTTGGGGCAGACGTTGTCGCGTTCGGTTTCCCGGATCGCGCCGGCGTGATCGAGAGTCTCAGCGTCTCGGTCGGAATCATCTCGACTTACGCCTACAGCGAAACTCTAGGCATATGGGTGGTCCAAACCGATGCAGCCTTGAATCCCGGCAACAGTGGAGGCCCGATATTGAACGGTAACGGACGCGTCGTGGGCACAGTATCGTTCGGAGTAACGCGGAGCGCGGATGGCCGAGATCTTGACAATCTCGGATTCGGCATCGCGCCCAGCACCATCAGACAGTTCCTTGACAACTCGCGAGCATTGGCAACCGCAACTCCAACCGTTGTCCCCACCGCTACGAACACACCCGAACCAACCAACACGCCCGGTCCATCGCCGACTCCTACGGATACACCGACACCAACCAACACGCCGCTACCGACTGATACTCCCACGATAACTCCGACTCCCACCGAGACAGCCACTCCTACCAACACACCCACCCCAACAAACACACCGACGCCGACCCATACGCCAACCCAAACTGCAACGCCGACAATTACGCCCACACCTACTCCTACATTCACGCCTACTCCCACCTTCACTCCTACCCCAACTCCAACTCCTTCTGTTCCTTCTAAACTGGAAAACCTTGCTAGGCGCATCCTAAAAGACGAAGGATTCGAAGTTTCCGAGTTCGAAGTAGTCAGCGTCAAGGAACACACTTGGCCAGATCTAACTCTAGGATGCGGTCCCATAAAAGGAGACAACCCTGCAACATCAATCGTCGGTTGGATACTGGTTTTGCGCAACAGTGGCAATGAATTCGTATTCCATCTGGCGAGCCAAGCCCAAGTGGGCCACAATCACTTGAAACACGACATCGTTGTCGACTGCACCGAGTTCACAAACTCCGCGCAAATTTTGGTGAATTTAGTTCAGGATTTGGCCTTAAATGAGGCGCATCGAGTAGTGCTTTACCGAGGACTGGAGGGGAGCGAACTGGAACAGGTCCAAGACATTCAGGACATCGTATCCGTACAAATGATTCTAGATGCACTGAACACCGACATCCCGATCGGCAACACCGCGAATTGCGAAACCGCATACCAACTAGATTTTCACGTCCCGAATCGTATTGAAACGATTCGGTTCTTCTGCGAAAAGGATTGGTATCGCGGCGCAGGTACTCAAGAGATTTGGGGTGGCACACAAGGTGCGCTTACACAAGAATTATTGGATGCCGTAGCTCCATATTTCGCCGACGAACCGCTGCCGACGCTTCCAACGTTGGCTCCCGAACGATAAGTTTGAGCAGCACTGGTTTTGACTCTCGCATTGAGCCGAACCATTAGGCAATTCAGACGATTGAGTAAACTACCGACACATCATCTGAGACGTTATCGTTCGTTACGCTCATACGCCGGTGATTTCCGCCCCCGCCGCCTCGCAACCAACCACCACCGCACAATCCCAGTCCGATCCGAAAGCCGGATCAAGATAGATCAAATCCACACACCCATCATTCATCCCCCGCATCACATCCAGATTGTCCCCCTCGAAAATCGTCCGATTAGGAACATTGCAAACACCAACCTGTGAAACCGTCGAAGCCATCACACCCAGTGTACGCCGTGAAAGTCGTTCCTCAGCAGATAATGGCAGCCAGCCATGACCATGACGGGGACGCATCCGCCCGTCACTCATCGCATCCAGCCCAAGGCGTAGGCAACGTTGCCTCTCCCCGAACCCTGACGTCATTCCGGCGGGGCCTGCCCCGTACCCCGATACGGAAGCCGGAATGCACGGCGGGGCAGGGTTGCCATTCGCGGGTCGCGCGGGAAGCGGTTTTCCCAGAATAGACCGGTCGCACAACTCGATGGGGGTTGCGCAACACGAGCCATACGACTCAGCCCGAGTCGTCGAGGGCCGGACGGTTATCCGTGGACGCGTATCAAGTCGATCCCGTTTCGTCGCACGGGATCGGCGACGGCGCGAGCTGGAGCTAAACCCAGTGACTGACACCGCCGCCTTAACCATCGGCGAGGGTCATGTCGTACGGTATGGCAACGTGCGACGCGTGCGGAAGGTATTTGTCGGCTGCCCGGCAACCCGTCCCCTCCGGGGCCAAGCCCCGACGCGAACGTCATTCCCCCTACACCTCCCGTCATTCCGGCGAAGCCTGCCCCGTACCCCGATACGGGGGCCGGAACCCAAGAGTGGGGTTGGGGGATCCATGGGACAACCGCGTCGGTCCGAGACTGCTGGTAACAGGCTCATCCAAACAAACCCGATCAAGCCTCTGCCTAAAACCCTAGGCAGAGGCGCAAACCCAAGAACCGAGAAATCGGAAAGAGATAGGAAGGCCCCAAAAGGCCCGATTAAACGCGTCAACCAAAAATCAATCACTGCCGTCAAACAAACCGCACAACCTCAACCAGCAAATTTCAACCCCCCATCCACACTCAACCGCCCCAACTCCCCCGCAACCCCACCGTCGTCCGGCCCCGCCAAATGACCATCTCCAGCCTCAACCACCATCGGATGCGCATCCCCAACCGAATACCCCCGACCCGCCCATCGAATCATCTCCAAATCTCCCAATCCATCCCCAAAAGCAACATAATCAGAAGGCTCAAGCTCATATCGCTCCGCCAGCCACCGCAAAGCCCGAATCTTACCCGCCCTCGGCGACCCAACCTCGCAGAAGTGCGGCAAAGAGTGCGTCACCTCAGCCGCAGATCCGAGCAACCGACCAATATCGTCGACATGCTCCCCCATCTCGATTGGCGCACACATCCCCAGCACCACCGTAGGCTCACGTTCCGCCAGCGGGAACAGATCATCCACCGTCACCAGCGTCGCACTGTTCCGTTGCGCGTAATCGAAATCCTCCTCGTTCTGATGCGAAACAAACACATCATCGTCCACATAGACCCGAATATCCAACCCCCGGTCCTTGAAGAACTCGATCGCCGCAAACGCCGTCGACTCATCCAACCGCTCATGTCTCAACAACGTATTCGTCTCCGCATCCACCGCCATCGCACCCTGATAGCAAATCATCGTCGCATTCGCCCCAATCTCCCGATGCACTTTCCAAGCCGAACGCCGCATCCGACCCGTCGACAACGAAAACGGAATCCCCATGCCCGTGACCTCCGCCACCGCGGCCTTCAACCGCTCCGAAACCCGATCATTCGGACGCCTCACAAGCGTCCCATCGATGTCGGATACGATTGCTGAAAACGGGCCCTTACTCATCGAAAACTCCTCCAGAATTCATTCCCGATTCAATGTTCAACAAAATCAACCCCCGTATCTTCATTTGGGCAATCTTCATCGCCATCGCAGCATATATCTTCATTCAGGCCCTGCAGCAAGACTCGTGACCGCAGAGCCAGCCGCCAAATCCTCAATCTCACCAACCCGACGCACTCCCTGATCCGGCAACGCCGCCGCGATCTCAGAAACCGTCTTCCCCAACGTAGGAACCACCAACTCCGGCGCAATCTCCGCCAACGGCATCATCACAAAAGCTCGCCGATGCATCCGCGGATGAGGAATGTGCAACTCGGAACTCTCAACAACTCCCTTCCCGTACATCAAAATATCCAAGTCCAAAGTCCGCGACTCACCTCGGCGATGCCGCACGCGACCGTTCTCCGTTTCAATCCTCAATAACTCTACGAGCAACCTTTTCGGCTCTAACGAAGTCCGAACTCCCACTACCATATTCAGATACATCGGTTGATCTTCATCTCTGACTCCAAACGGCTCAGTCTCGTATACAGAAGACACAGAGATCAAACCACCAAATTGTTCAACAGCCTTGACCGCATCCCACAAGTGCTCAACGCGGTCCCCAAGATTACTCCCAATCCCGATGTAAACAATCTGTGATGCGCCGTCAGACCCCATCAACTCCGCCTCTCAACCGCCAACCGCACGCGCTCGCTACTTGACTTCGCTTGACCAAAATCCAGACCCCGAACAATCGCATCCGCAACCTTTGCCACCCGCGCCATCTCCCTAACCTCATGCACCCGAACAATGTCCGCGCCTTTAGCAATCGCCAAAGCCGTCGATGCCGCATTTCCTTCAACCCGGTCATCCGGCTCCGCATCCAATATCGCCCCAATAAACGACTTCCGAGAAGCCCCGACCAACAAAGGCAATCCACCAACCCTCGCCTTGATCGCGTCCAGACCACGCAACGCCGCCAAGCTATGCGACGCATTCTTTGCAAACCCAATCCCCGGATCAACAACGATCCTCGACCTATCTACCCCGGCATCCTCAGCAACCGAAACCGACCCCGCCAACTCATCTCCGATCTCCGTGACCACATCCTCATACCGCGCCCGATCCCGAATATGACTAATCACAATCGGCACCCCATGCTTTGCCACCACACCTGCCATCTCCGGATCCGAAAGCATCGAAACATCATTCGCCATATCCGCACCCTCCGCTAACGCCACATCGGCTACCGCCGCCTTCCGAGTATCAATACTGATCGGCAAACCACATCGTTCCTTGATCCCCCAAATCACCGGCAAGACCCGTTCCAACTCCTCATCCGCGGGCACAGGCCGAGCATCCGGATACACCGACGCCGGACGCGTCGATTCCCCACCAACATCCACAATGTCCGCTCCTTGATCCTCCATCCGCTTCGCAGCTTCCACCGACGCATTCACCCAATCCTTCCCGTTCCTCATAATCCCATCGCCAGAAAACGAGTCCGGCGTCACATTCACGATCCCCATGATGTAGGTCCGAGTACCCCACTCAAAAATCGAGTCTCCGATCTTCAACTTGCCGTGATTTTGCTTATTTGGCGGCATGTTTTGCGGCAAGTTCCGGCAATTTGTTCTCTTCTCACAACGCCGTCAACCATCTCATCGGCCAACGACGATTTGCGCTCGTAAATTAGGATTCTAAGTTGGCAATCGAACGAAGTCGAAGTCCCGTCCGAATATTCGCAAACCCTCTGCACCAAGGCGATCCAACATCACTCAGCAATCCGAAATAGCCTCCGATTCCAACGGCCTCGAATCCCGATTGACCGCTCTGGAATCCCGAAGAGCAACCGCCAAACTAGGTGGCGGCGAACGGCGCATCGAATCCCAGAAATCCCGAGGCAAACTAACTGCCCGCGAGCGCCTGGCCAAACTCTTCGATAACGGCAACTTCACCGAAATCGACACCTTCAATACCCACCGCTCCACTGACCTCGGACTAGAACGCCAACGCTTCGAAGGCGACTCCGTAGTCACTGCATGGGGCAAAGTCGAAGGCAGAACCGTCTTCGCCTACGCCCAGGACTTCACCGTTCTCGGCGGCTCCCTCTCTCAAATCGCCGCCCAGAAAATCTCCAAGGTCATGGACCATGCCATCAAGGTCGGCTCGCCCGTCGTCGGCATAAACGACTCCGGTGGCGCCCGCATCCAAGAGGGCATCGACTCCCTAGCCGGTTACGGCGAAATATTCCGACGTAACACCCTAGCCTCCGGCGTAATCCCCCAAATCACAGTCATCGCCGGGCCCTCCGCTGGCGGCGCCGTCTACTCACCCGCCATGACAGACTTCATCTTCATGGTCGAGTCGATAGGGCAGATGTACATCACCGGCCCCGACGTCGTCCGCTCCGTCACAGGAGAAGACGTCTCCCACGAAGACCTCGGCGGCGCGGGAATGCACGCCACAACCTCTGGCGTCGCACACTACGCCGCAACCGACGAAGATGCCTGCTTCAACGAAATCCGACGCCTCCTCGGACTCCTGCCATCCAACAACGCCTCCTCACCGCCAACCATCTCCTGCGAAGACCCAACCGACCGCCGACCCGAAAAACTCGCATCCGTCGTTCCCGACGATCCGAACATGCCCTACGACGTGCTCGACGTCATAGAAGAACTCGTCGACGATGCAGAATTCATGCAAGTCCACGCCGAGTTCGCACGTAACATCGTTGTCGGCTTTGGACGCATGAACGGCTCAACCGTCGGCATTGTCGCCAACCAACCCAACGAAGTCGCCGGCGTCCTCGACATCGACGCCTCCGACAAAGGCGCACGTTTCGTCCGCTTCTGCGACGCCTTCAACATCCCCGTCCTCACCCTTGTCGACGTCCCAGGCTTCATGCCCGGCACCGCGCAGGAGCAGGGCGGCATCATCCGCCACGGCGCCAAGATGCTCTACGCATACTCCGAAGCGACCGTCCCCAAAATCACCGTCATCCTCCGAAAAGCCTACGGCGGCGCATACATCGTCATGGGCAGCAAAGAGCTCCGCTGCGACGTCAACCTCGCGTGGCCCACTGCCGAGATCGCCGTAATGGGACCCGACGGTGCCGTCAACGTCATCGGCCGACGCGAAATCGCCGCCGCCGAAGACTCCGACGCCAAACGCCAGGAACTCGTCGCTGACTACCGCGAACGCTTCGCCAACCCATACGTCGCCGCAAACCGCGGCTACATCGACGATGTCATCGACCCACGCGACACCCGCGCCCGCGTCATCGACGCCCTAGACATGCTCGCAAACAAAGTCGACGACCTCCCACCCAAAAAACACGGAAACATCCCCCTTTGAGCACTGTCGACCAACCGCGCTACGCTCCAAACACCGTGAGCGAAGAAGAGTTCGTCAAAACCGTTTCCGACATGGCGCGTGAGGTCTGGGACTTCCACAACCGGTGGGGCTTCGGTTCAGGCCACTTCGAAAAGACCGACCCGGCTGAAATCATCAACCGCCGCAAAGCGATCCTCGCCGAAGAAATCCGAGAACTGAGCGAAGCCACTGACGAAAACGACACCACCGGCATCCTCAACGAAGCCGCCGACGTCCTCTTCGTTGCCATTGGACACGTCGAAGCATTAGGCCACGATGGACTTGACGGCGTCCGCTACGTCACCAACAAGAACGCCAACAAAACCGAAGAAACCCACGCCATCCGGCAAGACACCGGCAAACTCCTGCCAAAAGAAGGCAAACCACACAAGTGGGAATAAGCCCACGACCAGAGGAAAACGGAATGCAAAACGCAGCCATCGAACGCGCCAAAGAACACTTCGGCAATCTGCTTGAAAAACAGATCGAACGCGTATCCGCGATGAAAGAGTCCGCCGATTTCGTCGATTACAACTCCCTCGACACCATCAAAATCGGTCTGCTAGGCGGCGACGGCATTGGACCAGCAATCACCGACACCGCACGTGGTGTCCTTGAGCGTCTCCTCCAAGACGAAGTATCACGCGGCAAAATCGAGTTCCGTGACATCGAAGGCTTGACCATCGAAAACCGTGCCGCCCACCTACAGTCCATCCCCGACGACGTCCTCGCCGAGATCAAAGAGTGCGACGTCACCCTCAAAGGACCGACCACAACCCCTGAAAAAGGCGACGGATGGCCCAACCTCGAATCCGCAAACGTCGGCATGAGGAAGGAACTCGACCTCTTCGCAAACGTCCGTCCTGTACGTGTCCCATCCGAAGGCATCGACTGGGTCTTCTTCCGAGAAAACACCGAAGACCTCTACGCCCTCGGATCCGACGGCATCGATGTCACCGACGACTTCACAATCGACTTCCGCCTCATATCCGAACCCGGCTCCGAGCGCATCATCCGTGCCGCCTTCGAACACGCCAAGCAAAACGGCCGCGACCGCGTAACCGTCGTCACCAAGGCAAACATCGTAAAACTCAGCGACGGACGCTTCCTCCAAGTCGCCGAACGCGTGGCCGAAGAATACCCGGGCATCGAATGGGACGGCTGGTACATCGACATCATGACCGCCAAGCTGCTGGACACGGCGCGACGCTCCGACTTCCAAGTCTTCGTCATGCCAAACCTCTACGGCGACATCCTCACCGACGAAGCCGCCGAGATCCAAGGAGGCGTAGGCACCGCTGGAGCCGCCAACATCGGCACTCGATACGCCATGTTCGAAGCCATTCACGGCTCCGCACCTCGCATGGTCACCGAAGGCCGCGCCCAATACGCCGACCCATCATCCATGCTCAAAGCCTCCGCAATGCTCCTCCAGCACATCGGTTACGCCGACCTCGGACGACGCCTAGACATGGCCCTAGAAGTCTGCGGCCAATACGAACGCAGAATCCTCACCACAGGCCGCGACACCGGAGCAACCGGCGACGAATACGGAGCATACGTAGCCGACACCGTCAACGACCCCAACCTCGAATCAAAGTGGCAGTCCTACGTCGACGCCAATTAACACGCGCGCAAACCCAACGGAGCAACCCGAAACAATGCGATCCAAAGTAACCGTCGTAGGCGCCGGCAATGTCGGCGCAACCACCGCACAGCGCATCTACGAACGCGGGTACGCCGACGTAGTCCTCGTCGACGTAGTCGAGGACATGCCCCAAGGTAAGGCCCTCGACATCCTCGAGTCCGGCCCCGTCCTAGGCACTGACGCCCAAATCACCGGAGCAAACGACTACGGACCCACCGCCGGCTCCGACGTCGTTGTCATCACCGCCGGCATTGCCCGACGCCCCGGTATGTCCCGAGACGACCTCCTCCTGACCAACATGCGCATCATGCAGAGCGTCACCGAGCAGGTCGTCAAATACTCCCCCAACTCGATCTTGGTCATCGTCTCGAATCCCCTTGACGCTATGGTCCAACTCGCCCAGCAGGTCAGCGGCTTCCCCAAAGAGCGCGTCGTCGGAATGGCGGGAATCCTAGATACCGCACGCTTCCGCACCTTCCTCGCCCAAGAGCTCAACGTCTCCGTTACCAACGTCTCCGCATACGTCCTAGGTGGACACGGCGACACCATGGTCCCCCTAATCAAAGCCACCACCGTCGGTGGCGTTCCCGTTTCCGAACTCATCGAAGCCGACCGCCTCGAAGAGATCGTCCAGCGCACCCGCGACGGAGGTGCCGAAATCGTAGCCCTCCTCAAAACCGGATCCGCCTACTACGCACCATCCGCCGCCACCGCCCAGATGGTCGAAGCAATCCTCCTCGACCGCAAAGAGATCCTCCCCTGCGCCGCCATGCTCGAAGGCGAGTACGGCATCAACGGCCTCTATGTGGGCGTCCCCGTAAAACTAGGAGCCAACGGCGTAGAAGAAATCATCCAAGTAGACCTCTCCCAAGCCGAACAAACCGCCCTCCAAGCCTCCGCAGACGCTGTGCAAGAGCTGGTCGATGTCATGGCGAACGCGAACCGCCCATAGCGGTACTAGGCCAACTGACCCCGTAAATCAGTTCTTTCGCTTCTCGAGCGTGGAGATTACTTCGTCCACAAACTTCAACGCGTCCTCGGCTGTCGCAAACCATTCGGTGCCTGTTTGATCGAACTGAACCGAAATCGGCTCTTCTTTGGCTGGCCAATACCTCGCGAAAAACTTGACCGCTGCACCATCTATCGGAGACGCAATCTCTTTGACCATACGAATGGTCTGGTCTTCCCAACCAGCCTCTTTGAACGCAGCTAATCGAGTCACGCTCTCGTTTTCGATCTGTAACTCTTCCGAAAGGTAGCCATGGAGTTTAGTAGCAACTTCGTCGGGTGTACGCGTCGTCATTGTGCTGCTCCTTCGTTTGGCTGATCTTGTTCCGAAGTTACAAACCCTATCGGTCGCCGCCGCCGGCTAGACGGTTCATCGAATCTCTCCCTGATGAAGTTTTCCAATTGATCAATTCGCCGTTCGGCCACAGCCAAACGGCCACGTAAGGCTAAGACCACATCCCAAAGGTTGTGATAATCCTGAGTCATAACGCAGTTTCCGTTGGCGATCCGTTTCGGGATACGTTCCGCTCCGCGTTTCCAATGATGTTATCCCGGTACAGGATCTCGCGGCCCTTCAGAAAGCAGATCGGTTAATTTCATGCGGTAACACGAGCACTGCTCGATTAAACCTTTCTAAAACCCCAATCCTCGCGCTGGTCTCGCTTTAACCAACTTCAACCGATTAACCATCTCAACAACCGACTCCGCATACCCTCTCGCCTGCCCAACCCGCTCGACCGCCTGCTCCACAGTATCCGTAGTCAACACCCCAAAAACCACCGGCTTCAAACTATCCTCCGAGACCCTCAACAACCCCTGCGAAGCCGCATTCGCAATATGCTCGTAGTGGTCAGTCTTACCCCGTATCACACACCCAATCGCAACCACTCCATCGACCGAAACCGGCGGATCTAACAAAACCCGCGCCGCCAAAGGCAACTCAAACGACCCTGGCACCTCGAATACCTGCGACTCCTCAACCGTCACACCCAACTCCGCTAACCGAGCCAAACACAGATCCCGCATCTTGAACGTGATATCCGAATTGAACCTCGCCACCGCAATCCCGATCTTCAAGCCCGATCCATCCAAAAACTCCGCCGACGCTTCCCCTGCACTTTTCTCAACAGCAGCCAAAATCAACCTCCCAACCGCGTCCGACGCCGACTAGCAACCGGCCCTGATCGGTCATCTTCATCATCTCCCAACTCGATCTGATGCATCATCCGATCCCGCTTAGTCTCCAGATACTTCCGATTGTGGTCATTGGCAGGGGAGGACAACGGCACCTGCTCTACCATCTCCAAACCAAATCCCTCCAAACCCGCAACTTTCTTCGGATTATTCGTCAAAAACTTGAACTTCCTAATACCCAGATCCAACAGTATCTGCGCTCCCACGCCATAATGACGCAAATCAGTCTGAAATCCCAACCTATTATTCGCCTCGACCGTATCTAGACCATTGTCCTGCAATTTATACGCCTTCAATTTATTGATCAATCCAATACCACGACCCTCCTGCCGCATATAAACCAAAGCACCAACTCCCGCCTCGGCAATCTGCGACATCGCCGTATTTAACTGCTCACCACAATCACACCGCTGGCTCCCAAAAATATCCCCCGTCAAGCACTCCGAATGCACCCGTACCACCGCAGGCACCTCCGGATCGACCTTCCCCATCACTAACGCGATATGCTCCGCCGGATCAACATTGCTCCGATACGCCACACATCTGAACTCGCCCCATTTCGTCGGCAGCCGCGTCTCAGTCACACGCTGCACAAACGACTCGCGACTCAATCGGTAAGCAATGATGTCCGCAATCGAAACGATCGGAATATCATGCTGCGCGGCTAGCTCCTCAAGTTCCGGCCGTCGCGCCATCGTCCCATCATCATTCATGATCTCGCAAACAACCGCCGCCGCACGTTTCCCAGACGCCCGCACCAGATCAATCGAACCCTCAGTATGCCCGGCACGTACCAACACACCGCCTTCCTGATACCGAAGCGGAAAAACATGCCCAGGCTGAACGAAGTTCTCAGTCGACGCCTCAGGCTCCGACAACAACCTGATCGTGTGCGCCCGATCCGCTGACGAAATCCCCGTCGTAATCCCATATGCCGCATCAACCGCCACCGTCATCGCCGTCGAGTGCGGTGACGTGTTGTGCCGCACCATCATCGGCATCCCCAACCGGTCCAGGTCATCCCCCTCCATCGGCACACAGATCAGCCCCCGACCATGCACCGCCATGAAGTTGATCTGTTCAGCCGTCGCATCCTCAGCCGCCATTACGAAATCACCCTCGTTCTCCCGGTCCTCATCATCCACCATGATCACCATACCGCCAGCGCGAACCCGCGCGATGGCGCGCTCAACCGACGCTTGAGCTTCAGGTCGCAGTGATCGAGTTTCGCTTGTCATCGGTCTAAACCGATTCTACGATGCTACCTCGATACAAACCGCTCTACATACTTGCCCGTCAAGTCCGTCTCGATATTCACCGAATCGTCTACACGCAAACTACCGAGCGTTGTGTGCACAGCCGTGTAGGGAATCAGCGTGAACGTGAAACCAGACGGTGTGCAGTCGAATGACGTCAAACTCACGCCCTCCACCGCCACAAACCCCTTCTCGACGACGTACCGCGCAATCTCCTTCGGACACTCCACAGTGATCAACTTGGCATCACGCTCCACCGTCGTCTTCGTGACATGACCCACCCCATCGACATGTCCCTGCACCATATGACCCCCAACGCGGTCACCATACTTCAAAGCCCGTTCAAGATTGACGTGCGAACCCACATGAAGATCTTGGAACCAAGTCCTACGATACGTCTCCGGCGCAACATCCAAAGAGACCCAATTGTCTCGGATCTCCGTCACCGTAAAGCACGAACCGCTAATCGACAACGAGTCTGATACCTCAAGCCCATCCGAACCCGACACGACTCGAGCCGCGGCAATCACGAGCTTGCCCTCGTACCTGCCGTGCTCGGCAATCATGCCTACCTCTTCTACAATTCCACTGAACATATTCACCTTTCTTTTCGATGACCAACGTAACCAATTATCACTAAATCTGAACCCAAATCTTCAACGCGCCTACGCTTTAACCCAGTTATCTCATGCATCGTCTCAGGGCCATCACCACCGACAGGCGACCGCGCATCGATCCCTCCTATAAGTCTCTCTGTTGAGACATACGCCACTACCTTGTCCACAAGATTGCGATCAAACAGCGCACCGGTCAATTTCTCCCCAGCCTCAACCAACACGTTGTGGACGCCTCGATCACCTAGATGAACCATCAACGCCGACACATCAACCGATTTCCCCGAATCGTCCGACAACCTAACAACCTCGCACTGACCGCCAAGCCCTTCGCCTGACGCAACAACCTGCATCACCTCCCCGTCCTCATCCAAAAGAACAGCATCTCCCGGCATTCGCCCCTTGCTATCCACAACAACTCGGAGGTAAGGCCGATTTGCCAACCGTTTCCCACTCCCCATATCCCGTGCCGTCAAACGCGGATCATCAGCCAGCACCGTTCCGATCCCAGTCATCACCGCATCCGACCGATACCGCAACCCATGTCCATGAGCCCTCGCCTCCTCACCCGTGATCCACTGCGAATCACCGCTCCGCGTCGCAATCTTCCCGTCAAGCGACATCGCCCACTTAACCGTCACAAAAGGCAAGCCAGTCCCCACATGCTTCGCAAAACCCTCAATCAACTCCTCAGCCCGACGCTGATTTTCCCCGCCAACATCCCGAACAACCTCAACCCCAGCAGCCCTCAACTGCTCAAAACCCCGACCAGCAACAACCGGATTCGGATCCTCAACCGGACAAACCACAGTCTTAACGCCCGCATTGATAATCGCCCGAGTACAAGGCGCAGTCGTCCCCTGATTCTGATGCGGCTCCAAGGTGCAGTAAATCGTCCCACCCTTCGCCAATTCCCCAACACCAGCCAAAGCCACCGCCTCAGCATGAGGCCCAGGATGCGGACGTGTCGCCCCCTCACCAACAACCGTCACGCCGTCCCTCGCCACCACAACCGCACCAACCGCAGGCCGAGGTGCCAAACCTCCAACAACCCCCTCCGCCAACTCAAGAGCTCGCCCCGTGAAATCCATAACAAAAGTATGCAACACCCATCCTCCCAAAACCAGCAACCCAAGGGCAGAACGGGCAGAGGGGAGGGGCGAATCCCCCTCCCCCCGGGGAGAGGGCCGGGGTGAGGGGGATCGGGGTGGAAGGGCAGGGCCAGATGGACTCAACCAACCGATCGGGTCTCGCTCGGCGGGACCTTTGCACAACCTGTATGGACGGGTATTGCGCGGCGTCCGCCGTCCCTCGAACCCCCTTTGTCCTTCGGACATTTCCCCCGTGAACGGGGGAACCCTAGAGTTGAGCAAAGGTCTCGCGGCGGCAGAAGGGCCGGAAAACACAACCCGTAGGCGCCGTTCGTGAACGGCCCATGCACGAACAAACCCCCTCTCCCCACCCTCCTCCCCTCCCCCTTTCAAGGGGGAGATTAAGAGGGGGTTTCGGGTGAGGGGGAACGGGCGGAAGGGAGGAGGCAACAGCCCCTTTCTCTCCGCTTCGCTGCGTGAAAGGGGCGCGACCACCGTCCCACCTCCCCCTCTCTGAGGGGGAATACAAGGGGGTGCCACCCGCCGAGGCGGAAAAACCCCAACAACCACCAACCCAACCCGAAAACCACCATCCTCTCCACCACGAACATACTCCCCTCTCCCGCTGGGCGGGAGAGGGGCCGGGGGTGAGGGCGAGGGGCCGGGCGGGGCCAGACTACCCCAACCCACCACAACCTCAACATCCAACACCCATCATCCCAATCCTTCAACATCCTTCGCATACTAGTTCAACAACACACTTGACAACACTCAACAACTGTTATAAAAACAACATATGATCGACGGATCGACACAGCGCTGCGCAGACGTGTGCAGACCCCCGACCCAAGCGGCCACAGGGAGAAAACGTGAGGACATGAAGGCAATGAAAGACAAGACCAATTCACCCTCCCCCTTCTCGAAGGGGGAGAACCCTTCTCCTCCCCCCTTTTCAAGGGGGGAATTGAAGGGGGGTCTGTCGCGGCGTCTTCGTGTCAGCTGGTGGCGTCCCTCGACGGATCGGACATCCGTCGCAAGGCCGGGAGGGTCCGTGCCGAAGCGTGGGAGGCCCAGTTCCCGGAGCGCGACGCGTCAGTCCCGCGTCGCCAATCGAGCCAGCACGCGTCCCTTGAACCTTTTTTCCTCCCCTTTCCAAGGGGAGATGCAGAGGGGTTCAACGGACGCCGTGCCAAGGGCCGGGAGACCACACGTGGAGCCGACAGACGTCTACTCCTGCCCATCACAGGAGGGAGGCTACAGCGCGAGAGGAGCCCGTAAGGGCGAATCGAAGGAAGGCGGCGCATTCCGAAGACCATCTCCTGCCGACCGTTCCCCCTCCCCTTTCCAAGGGGAGATGCAGAGGGGTTTCGCAGGGGATGTTCAGCCGCCGACCAAGCACGCGGTCTGGCGACGCGTGCCGCGACTGGTAAAGGTTGCTAGCGGTCTGACACACCGCTCTGCGCAGCGACTGACCCCTCTCCGGGGTCGCCCTCTACCCACGACCACCGTAATTCCGGCCGCTTCCGTCATTCCGGCGGAAGCCGGAACCCAGCGGGGCCGGGCGTACGCGCCCGCGAGGGAAGAGGCGATGGAGAGGGAAGGAACTCCGGCCTCCGTACAAAGGCCGAAGCTCAGGAGAGGGCCAGTTCCTACGGGCCCCATGACCCGACCTCCTAGTCGAGTCCGTTCATCCCCTCTCCCGCTCGGCGGGAGAGGGTCAGGGTGAGGGCAAAGACAACCCTGCGCCCCTGAAAAGGCGCAGGGGGAGGAGCCACCCCGAAAGTGGCCATAAAAACACGTCTACACGCAAACGAACGAAACAGGAAGGGCACGGCAAAAACACGCGAGGCGATAACACATATCCCCTCTCCCGCTCGGCGGGAGAGGGCCAGGGTGAGGGTGACCGGGGCGGACAAACGGGCGGGGTACGGCAAAACACCACTAACCCAAACAACCACAACACCATCATCCAAATCATTCCAAATCATGCCCATCATGGTTCTCAACAATCATTAAAATCATTCCCCATCATTACCATCCGCACCACGGTTCCCCACCATGCCCGCCGACCTGACCTCCAAACGCATCATCATCACCGGTGCCGCCACCGGCATCGGTCAAGCCACCGCAATCATGGCCGCACAATGTGGTGCCCAAGCCATCGCAATCTTCGATGTCGACGACCCCGAAGCCCAAGAAACCGCAAACGCCATCAACTCAAACACCGGCAACACCACCGCAAGATACTGGCACGTAGACGTCGCCGACCGTGCAAGCGTCGAAGGCAGTGTAGACGCAGCCGCAAGCTGGATGGGCGGCATCGACATCCTCCTTCACTTCGCCGGCATCCTCCATGGCGCATACACCCCAATTGAATCCTTCGATGAGATTACCTGGGATCGCGTCATTGACATCAACCTCAAAGGCACATATCTCATCGCCAAGCAAGTCGTAACCCACATGAACGACCAACCCGACGGCGGCACCATCATCACCACCGCGTCCGGCGCAGGTGTCACCGGAGGATCATCCTCATACGCCTACGGTGCATCCAAAGGAGCCGTCCACGGCTTCACAATGGTCATGCAGCGCCACATCGACATGTCTAAAATCCGCGTCCAAGACATCGTACCCGGCCGAACCCGCACCCCGATGGTCCTCGAAAACCTCCGCCAGCAACTCGAAACAACCGGCGATCAAGCCGCATACGACGCCGAAATCGCCAACCTCGCCGATCCCGATGACGTCGCCAAAATCGCAACCTTCATGGCTAGCGACCAAGCAAAAGCAATGCGAGGCCCTGTCTTCACCCGCTAAGGCGAGAATCGGCCAACGGTAGTAAAATTGATTCATCGGCAAGGTCGACTGTATCCGCTAGGGCATTACAGACCTTGACGATAGGGCAAAAGCCTGAAGGTAGTGCCCTTTCAGTCCCTCTAAGGAGGTGACAAATTGAATACTCGGTATTCGATCTTCCAAGCGTTCACCAAACGAGCGCTCATTCTTTCGGCGGTGTTCGCCATCATCATCACCGCCTCTGCCTTGGCCTGTGATCAGCAGTCCGACTCTGGCGATGATGGGGGTTCCGCATACTGGCACTCGCAAAAGGAATGGGAACCCGAAGATATCGACTCGCTCGAAGGCGTCCACCTCGACCTCGTTGCACCCCCGTTCGTCCACGATCACGAACAGACCGCACCTGAGCAACCACGCCTCAACAAAGTGCGAATGGTCATCTCAGAAGAGGAGATCGAAGTCGAGCCAGGAGTCTTCGTATGGGCAATGACGTTCGAAGGATCGGTGCCCGGCCCCATGATCGTCGTCCACGAAGGCGACTACGTCGAGTTGACCCTCGTAAACCCGGCGGGCAACCAGCTCCTGCACAACATCGACTTCCACGCATCCGTCGGTGCCCTCGGCGGCGGTGCCCTCACTGAAGTCTCACCGGGCGAAGAAGTCGTACTGAGATTCCGAGCCGTAAAACCCGGCGTCTTCATCTACCACTGCGCACCAGGCGGTGAGATGGTCCCATGGCACGTCGTCCACGGCATGAACGGCGCCATCATGGTTCTCCCACGCGACGGCATCAAAGATCCCGGCGGAAACCGTATCGAATACGACCGAGCCTACTACGTCGGCGAGCAGGACTTTTACATCCCCAAAGACGAAGACGGCAACTACAAACGCTACGATCGGCCCCTCGACGGATACGCTGACGACCTCGAATCCATGCGCGGACTAATCCCCACGCACATCGTCTTCAACGGTTCCGTCGGCGCACTCACCGGCGACAACGCGATGACGGCCAACGTCGGAGAAAACGTCCTCGTTATCCACTCCCAAGCCAACAGGGTCTCCTATCCTCACCTCATCGGCGGTCACGGCGACTACGTGTGGGAGCGCGGAGGTTTCGACAATCCACCGCAACTCGGATTGGAGACGTGGGAGATAGCAGCTGGTTCCGCTGGAGCCTCTATCCACACCTTCCGCCAACCAGGACTATACGCCTACCTGAGCCATAACCTCATCGAGGCCTTCATCCTAGGCGCAGCGGCCCACTTCCAGGTCGAAGGCGAATGGAACAACGACCTCATGGAGCAGCTCCAACCCCCTGGATAGGGTGGAACCTGTGCAACTTTCGTAGGGGCAGATTTCGACCCTGCCCCTACTACACCCCATCCGTCTTATACGCCTCCCAATCATCCAACGTAAATCCCCGCTTCGAGAAATACGCAAACGTCTTGCCTTCCCGCTCACGGACCTCATGCGCCTGCTTCAAAACATCCTCCGCAACATCAACCGACAACCGAGTAACCCCATCCCCATCGCAGACCAAGATATCCCCCGGCAGGATCCGCAGACCGGCTACAACGACCGGGATGCCGTGGTCGATCATGTTGAAGGGGCCATGGCCGGGAACTCGGCCCGTAGCCCAGAGCGCCAACCCGGCCTTCTCGATACCCGGCACGTCCCGAGCGTTGCCGTCCGTCACCGCACCGACCGCCCCTAAAGCCTTCATCTGGTACGCCATCCCATCGCCGATGATGGCACCCCTCCGAGGCGGCAGATCGATATCCTGTTGCACCACGATCGTCGGCGCGTTGGCGTAGGCGATCGAATCCATGTAATCAAACCGGCCCGACACCTCCGGCACCGGCTCATGCAAAGGCGTCCAAGTCGAAGTCATCGCATACCCAACCGTCGCTCGACCAGAGCCATCCAGATCGTAAAGATACGGATTCAAATCCGGTCCCGAATAGTCGATATGTGCATCCACATACCCCCCATAAACAATCGCCGCCGCATTCTGCACCGTAGCCGAGTCGAACTCGGCCAAACCCTCCAAGACCTCAGGAGCAACCGTCTTCAACGCCATAGTAAACCTCTTTCCTTCCAAGCGGCACCAATCAAACCGCTACCCGCCGAATATAGCAGATGCGGGATCAAGGTTCGGAGAAGGGTTTCAAAGCATTGCTGTTCGTGAACTTCGGGCCATTGAAAGCGGAGAAGAACATAGGTTTTCCAGAGAATGGCATCGGTGATATAGGGCCGATGGCCATAAAGGGGAATTCTTTAGATTGCGTATCGATTGCGGATTGCGGGTCTCTGAAACTGCGGTACAGGGTCATCGATTCGTCGTCGCCACCCGCGAGCTCCTGAAGGCGCCGGAATTCGAGCCCGAACGCGAGCCCGTGTCCAAGGAACATTGCGCGAAGTTGCATCAGGATCTCCATATCCAGACCCTGCATGGTCTGGCTGATAAACATCCATCCGACTCCGTACTTCCGGGTTTCGCGGACTGCTCGTTTCAACTCGCTCCGCAACTCTCTAGCTTGATCATCAAGTTGGGATTCGCCACCAGACGGAACGAATCTATGCGCTTCGTCGAGGACTACTAAAGTGTTAGCAGTGTTTTCGGAGTCGCGGAGTGATTTCGATGACTCTGTGACGATTGCGGCAGATAAGTGGGAAATGACTCGGTTCTGCAAGGTTTCTGACCATAGTTGAATGCCGAACTGACTCGATAGATCGACCACAACCAGCGGTTTGTTTTGATTGCTCGGGTCGACAAGACCACGCACGATCTCGTTGAACGCGAATTTGTCACCATCGTTGCTGAAAAGTTCGGTTATGGGTCGCCAGAGACTTCTGTAGAAATCACTGAATCCTTCGCCGGCCAACTTTTCGATATCTGCGCGCAGTCGTTGCTGATGTGATGACATGCTGTATATGCGGTTCACATTCTTGCGCAATATTTCTAGCGCCGAACGAGCACAGTTTTCGCTCGCGAGGGTTTCTATACCATGTTTCTGGCGCAGTTCTCGCATGAATACGTCAACCGCGGCTGTTCGCTGTGGTTCGCTCCGTACCTGCAAAGTGTTGTCGAAAAACCTGCTGTTGATCAGCAACTCCTCAAAGAGACCCCAGTCTTGCAATTTGATCTTAGAAATTGGCAGTTGGATTATGCGCCTTTCTAGGCAATTGCGTAACACGCTTGACAGGTCTAAATCTTGTTTGCCTACAGGAGGTTCACCGGACATTTCAATCGAAAACTCGCCTTGGGGATCGATGACTAGGATTCCCATGGAAGGATGACGAGCGTACGCCGCAAGAAGCATTTTCGCGAGGCCAGTTTTCCCCGAGCCGGTTTTGCCGAAAATACCGAGGTGGTACGCTTCGCCAACTCCGTGTACGCCTGATCCGAAATGCTTGAACCACATCGGGAAGGCGACGGGGCTACCGTAGGCGCGACCGAGCTTGAAAAGGTCATCCTTGCAGAAATCGAGGACGGAGTCCAAGAAATGCTGTTGAACTAAGTTGACGTCCGTTCCAGTGGACGGAACGCTACCGATGTCACCGTGTGAATACGACCCGTCCGGGTTGCGGACGAAACATCCGCCAATCTTCATCACGGCCGTCCGTGTATCCTGCGCAGGTGTGATGGAAGGCAACTTGCTATTCGACTTAATGATGTTCTTGAAGGTTTGATCTTCATGCCATCGGTTACGCATTTCTACAGAAGTGATTTGGCCTAAGACCGCGGTGAGAGAAGGCTCCTCAGATTGGGGTGGTTCGGATTGTCGCCAAGTCAATCCAACGAGTGCTCCGACCAATCTGGCACTCGTGCTCGAATCCAAGATGTCGAGAGTCAATTCCGTATTCGTGGATGGACTTCCTACGACAGCGACTGGGATCGCTCGCGAGGGTTGGTCGGCCTGTTCGTTGGCGGCATCGGAGGTCATGGCGTCGATTCCTCGAATGAGGGATCGGAGCGGTAGGTGTTCAGCATGTCAGCGGCTATATTCGGATCGGCTGCATCCGCGGTGACTCGAGTTTTTACGGATTCGAGTAGAGCAGCGATACCTTTTTGGAGGCTCTTGGCGAATCGGTCCGCGACGTAGAGGGGGTAAGGTTCCAACATTGCGGGGTTGGTGGTTTGCTGCCGTACAGTCTCTAGCGTTTCGTGGAGTAGGTCGCGATCGCGGGCGATTGTAGGTGGCAGTTCTATACGAAACGCGTGCGACCAACTACTTGGTTTGAAATAAACCACTCTTATCTTGGAGTACATCGACTGAAGTTTAGATGTGTAATCGCCGTAAAAATCGGCCGGATCCAAAAAGAATGAGTGGGTTTGCAGATCGAACGGACCGGCGTATTCCCCTGCATCCAGAATTAGACTCGCCGTCGACCTCCCGTTAATGTCGACGTGCTTACCGTGGAAGAGATTGGTCAGATCTCTGAATTCGTTGGCTGATGTCCGTTTCGGTATGGCAACAACGTTGTCGGAGTCAAGAATTTCTGGAACCAACTCCATTACTGAGTCAGTCCATCGACGGTTAAATGCGTCCGACAATTCATCGCGCAGACTTTTTGCCGCCCTCAGTGCCAAGGAAATCGCTACCATTCCAGTGAAAAACGCGCCGTCCATCATGACCAAATCACGATCAACCTTTCGTGCGATCTCATATTCCATGCAGAACATCAGGCCGTAGACGATTTCCCTAGCACGCGCAATCGGATCGGTGATGTGGATGTCGAACTCGTAGGGCAGATTGTTTTCAGCGTCATCGCTACCCAAGCCATCGACGGCCAAGGCGGCGGCGCCAGATAATTCGAATGCAGCGAATCGGACTAACGCGGGAGAACCATCAACAGCGGCAACCGACTTAGTCGGTATGTCTGTCATGTCGTTGACCTTCGAGATCAAACCTAGTCGGAGGGCGCGGGAACGTAGGTCATCTCGTTCGGAGACACGCGCGTCAATGCTGGTCTGGGCCAGTTCGGTGACTTCCGTTGAGCGTTCAAGAAGTTCGTTGATTAGAGCGTCGGGTAGATCGCCGAAGACTTCGGCGGCGATTTGCCGATAATTTGCAGCACCGATGGTCACGTTGTTAATACTTACCCCGTCACCGCCCCCGCGCTGGCCGGCCCCACCAACTTGATGTACTTTCCAAGCGAACCACGCGAGTAGGGCGGAGGTTTCGGCTGCCACCTGCTCAACCGGTCTTGCATTTCCTCTTCCGAGATCATCAGGTTCAACTCGAAGTCGTCAAGGTTGATTTCGATTGTGTCGCCATCTTCCACGGCCGCTATTGGTCCACCAACCGCAGCCTCCGGCCCCACGTGACCGATGATCGAGCCATGCGATCCACCAGAGAAACGACCGTCGGTTATCAGGTAGACCTTCTCACCAAGACCTTGCCCGACAAGCGCACCCGTCACCGCCAGCATCTCACGCATTCCAGGCCCACCTTTGGGACCTTCATACCGAATAATCACCACGTCCCCGGCTTCGATCTCCCGCCTCTGCAACGCAGCCATCACCTGCTCTTCCTGGTCAAACACCTTCGCCGGTCCCGAGAATCGCGCACCAAACTGATGGCCTGCAACCTTCAGCACACACCCATCAGGCGCAAGGTTGCCATGCAGCACTACAAGGCCACCAGTCTTCGACAGCGGGTCAGAAACCAGCCGCACAACGTCGTTCTCGTCGGGATTGTCATCGACATCCGCCAGGTTCTCCGCGATCGTCCTTCCAGTGACCGTCAAGCAGTCGCCATGCAACAGCCCCGCGTCCAACAGCCTCTTCATCACCAACGGCACTCCGCCGACGCGGTCGAGATCGAACATCACATACCTGCCACCCGGTTTCATGTCAGCGATAAGCGGCGTCCGCATTGAAATCTCGTGAATATCATCCAGAGTCAAATCGACACCAGCCTCATGCGCGATAGCAGGCAGATGCAACGCAGTGTTCGTCGAACCGCCCATGGCCACAACCAGAGTAACCGCATTCTCAAACGACTCTCGACTGAGTATGTCCCGCGGATAGATCCCCTGTCGTAGAAGGTTCATCACCGCAACACCGGCTTCCCGCGACGATGCACGCTTGCGTTGGTCAACATTCGGTTCCGAAGCCGCACCAGGCAAGGACAACCCCAAAGCCTCGCCGATCGAAGACATCGTGTTGGCTGTGAACATCCCACCACACGAACCCGGACCGGGACACGCATTCGCCTCAATCCCGTAAAGTTCCTCTTCGTCGATCTGACCAGCCTGAATCTGTCCAACCGCCTCGAAGACCGTCTGAATCTGGATATCCTCTCCCTTCCAGTGACCCGGCAGGATTGAGCCACCGTAGACGAAAACCGACGGAATATCCAACCGTGCCATCGCCATCATCGCACCAGGCAACGACTTGTCACAACCCGCCGCTGCCACCAGCCCGTCGTACCGTTCGGCAAAACATACGGTCTCGATCGAGTCAGCAATAATCTCACGACTGATCAGTGACCCGCGCATCCCTTCGGTTCCCATCGAGATCGCATCCGAAACTGTTATCGTCCCAAACTCGAACGGCGAACCACCTGATGCCCGCACTCCATTCTTGATCTCGTCCACCAGAGGCTTGATGCCCGCGTTGCAGGGCGTCACCTCGTTATGCGTCGAAGCCACACCAACGAACGGCGCATCAATATCCGCATCCGTCATCCCCATGGCCCGCATCATCGAACGATGCGGAGCCCGTATCACGCCCTCCGTCGTCTCCCAAGACCGCCACTTGCCCGGGGCCCGACCGTTACGCTTGCTACCAGCCCGTCGAGTTTTATGCGTCGTCATGGATACCGCTCTCCCAATGAAGTACATTCGATTTCGATCACTTCATTTTAAGAAGGCAACCAACGAGGAAACTCTGAATGCCACCGACATACATCGTGCCAGCCGCCCGCGCCGTCATCTTCGACGACCAAGAACGCATCCTGCTCATCCGCCGAGGTGACAACCACCTTTGGGCACTTCCCGCGGGCACCATGGAACCCGGCGAGTCTGTAACCGATTGCATGGCTAGAGAAGTCCGGGAAGAGACCGGCCTGACCGTCGAATCCGCAACCGCGTTCGCCATCTACTCCGAACCACGCTTCACCGCACCGACGCGTCCTGATGCCCAGTTGTTGACAGTCGCCTACCGAGTCGACGAATGGTCCGGCAACCTCCTCCGAACTACTGACGAGACAGACGACGCTCAATGGTTTTCCATTGACGATCTGCGTTCTCTCAGGGACCTCATGCCGATGTATCTCGAAACGATTGAGGACTGCCTAGCAACTGACGGTGACGGATCTTTCGTGGTGAAGTGAGATCACCGGTCCGTTGTCACGCTTGGAGGTTTCGTATCCCTTCCAATCCGAGTTCAATGACATCCTCTGAAGGCGCCAATTCCTTTCCGTTGGGCGCCATCGCTTTTCTGCCATTCATCAAGTCCTGGTAGCTAAACCAAACCCACCCTTCGGGCGTCGCAGGCCGACCGCCCGGCACTCGGCAGAAATAGACCATGTCGATGTGCTGGTGTTTACCTACCTTGTTGTCGAAAACATCCTCAACGAGGATCGTCCTTGGCGGCACCACTTGACCCAGGTTAGAAATCTGCGGCACCTCTTGCGTTGGCACGATCTCGACATCCAATCCCGTCTCCTCTTTCACCTCGCGCAACACCGCCTGAACTGGATCTTCATCCTTCTCGACGTGCCCGCCTGGCGGCAACCACTCATTGACGCGATGATGCCAGTGGAGGAGAGTGGCGTCGCCGTTAACCACGAAGCCAGTGGCGGTGAAGTGGCGCGGAACTGCGGTTTCTGCCATGGATTCGGAACGAAGTCTGGGTTACGCCGAGAACTTCGCCAACGCAGCATCGCTCATCTCGATGCCCAACCCCGGTTTATCCGTCAATGTGATGGTGCCGTTCGTAGGCACCACGTGGTCGCCATACAACTCGGCGATTTCCTCGAGCGGCGGAGCGAACTCGGTCGAGAACTCGTGCGGACGCACCGCGTTCTTGATCGTCGAGTAGCAGTGGATCGACGCAATGCTGTTGATCCCCGCGCTGGGGGAGTGCGGCATGATCGACTTGTTGTACGTAGTCGCCAGCGTGTAGATCTTCAAGATCTCAGACGGTCCTGACGCACCGAGAATATCAGGCTGCAAGATGTCTGGGTTCCCCAGCATGATCACGTCACGGAACCGCCATCGGTCCCAGTCCTGCTCGCCGGTAGAAACGGCGACGTCTAGGGCGTCGGCAACTTGGCGAAGGCCCGGCAAATCGTACTGCGGGAGCGGCTCTTCGAAGTGGTCGATGCGGCCGTAGTCCTCAAAAGCGCGACCTTGTTGAATCGCGGTCGGTACTGAGTATCCGTTGTTGGCGTCGAAACCAAGATAGACGTTGTTGGGCAAGAAGTCGCGTACCAACTTGAACATCTGCAAGTCCTTAGCCGGGTTCGCGTCCTGTCGGTACGATCTCCAGTCCATTCGGATCTTGAACGCCCGGTATCCCATGTCAAAACCGTCCATCACATCGTCGAGCATCTGATCGGGAGTTTTGATCCATCCGAGGCCGACGCTCCAATAGAGCGGGATGTCGAGACGGGCGGCACCACCCATCAACGCGTGACATGGCATCCCGGCGTCTTTACCTAGAATGTCCCAAAGAGCGATATCTATCGCGCCGACCACGTGCGGGGGGAGTTTAGTGATGCGCTCTTCGTCGCCTAAGTACAGGGTTTCCCAGTGGCGGTCGATCTTGCGAGGCTCTTCGCCGATGAGAAGGGGTTTGACGGTGGAATCGAGGTAGGCTTCAAAGGCGTCCGAGCGTCGCCCAACTTCGGCGAGACCAGTGATGTCTTTGTCGGTTCGAACCTGTAGGATCGCCCTGCCGTTCTTAAGCGGCGTTACGTCAAATGCGGTGATTTTCATGGCGTACTCCCGTCGTCGCGGATTCATTGCGCATCCCTGAGTTTAGCGCAACTTCACTTACCCAATGTGAGGCGAACACTTTGCGGAGGGAACGTAATTCGTCGGCGTGGTCACACAGCGAATCTCGCCAACGCAGCCTCATTCAATTCGATTCCCAATCCTGGTTTGTCGGTTAGCGTGATCACGCCCCGTTTGGGGATCACATGCTCGCCATACAACTCTGCGACCTCATCCAACGGCGGAGCGAACTCGATGGAGAACTCATGAGGCCGTACCGCGTTCTTGATGGTGGAGTAGCAGTGGATGGAGGCGATGGAGTTGATGCCGGCGTTGGGAGAGTGGGGCATTACGGGTTTGTTGTGGGTTGTGGCGAGTTTGTAGATCTTTAGGATTTCGGATGGACCGCCGGCGTTGAGGATATCGGGCTGGAGGATGTCGGGGTTGCCGATCTGGATGATGTCTCGAAAGCGCCAACGGTCTTGGTCTTGTTCGCCGGTGGATATGGCGACGTCGAGGGCGTCGACGACTTGTCGGAGTCCGGGGAGGTCGTATTGGGGGAGCGGCTCCTCAAAGTGGTCTATTCGGCCGTAGGTTTCGAACGCACGGCCCTGTTGGATGGCGGTGCTGACCGAGTAGCCGTTGTTTGCATCGAAGCCTAGGTAAATGTCGTCCGGCAGAAAATCTCTCACCAACTTAAAAATCTGCAAATCGTTAGTCGGGTTGGCATCCTGTCGGTATGATTTCCAGTCCATGCGGATTTTGAAGGCCTTGTAGCCCTTCTCCCAACCATCCATCACGTCGTCCAGCATCTGATCCGGCGTCTTACGCCAACCGCTTCCTACGCTCCAGTAGAGCGGGATATCGAGCCTAGCAGCCCCGCCCATCAATGCGTGGCACGGCAAACCCGCATCTTTGCCAAGGATGTCCCAGAGAGCGATGTCTACAGCACCAACTATTTGAGGTCTCAGCTTGGCTTCGCGTGGTATCTGTTTCTGAGATCCGAGGTATAGCGTCTCCCAATGGCGGTCGATCTGGCGTGGGTCTTCGCCGATGAGTAGGGGTTCGATAGTTGATCTCAGGAATGCCTCGAAGATTTGCCCGTCTGCCTCGGCGACGCCGGTGATGCCCTTGTCGGTGCGGATTTGGAGTATCGATCTGCCACGTTTCATGTGGGTGATGTCGAAAGCGGTTATTTTCATATCGGGATTCCGTGTTTTGGTGGTTATCTGAACCGCTGATTACGCTGATTTATGTGATGGGCTGTGATTGGGTATCTACTACTAGTTTCGCTAGTGCGCCCCCTTTGTCCTTGGGACATTCCCCGCGAGCGAGGGAAACCCTTCACCACCCCTCTGGGTTCGCGCCTGCGCTGGAATGAGAAACTAGACGTTCAATTCGGCCCGTCGGTCCTGGAAGATCGAAGCGAGGTCCGGATCATCCATCTCATCGGCTTCGTCTTGATAGAGGTAACACTGAGCTTGGCGATGTTGCTCAAGTCGGAACGCCGGAGGTTGCTCTTCGTTGCAGATGTCCATAACGTGCGGGCACCTGTCGGCAAACTTGCACCCGAACATCGTCGCAAAATCCTCGAACCGCGCCGTAGGAGGCTCATCGCCCCACTTGTTATCAGGGTCGGGCTGAGGTATCGACTCGATCAGCAGCTGTGTGTAGGGGTGCTTGGGCTCCAAAATCACTCGCTCGACGGCCCCCGATTCCACAACGGATCCGCGGTACATCACCAAAATGTTGTCGCTGATCTGTAGAGCGGTCGTCAAGTCGTGGGTAATGTAAACCACGGAGATACCGATCTCGCGATTCAGACGTCGAATACTGTCCAAGATCGTCGCACGCAACGAAGCATCAACCATCGACACTGGCTCATCCGCTAAGATCAACCGCGGTTTGATAAGCAGAGCGCGAGCGACCATGATCCGCTGCCTCTGACCACCACTCAACTGGTGCGGGAAACGCCCCAACGTATCTCCAGGCTGCAAGCCCACCATCGCCAACGCTTCCTCAATCATCGCATCTTTGGCCTGTCGTGAGGTAGCCAACTTGAAGTGGTTGATCGGCGTCTCAAGGACGTGGTCGACTTTGTAGAACGGGTTGTAAGAACCAAACGGATCCTGGTATATCGACTGGACTTCCTGTTTGAACTTCCAAGACTCCCTTCTGGAGAGTTTCCCGAAGTCCTTGCCTCGGTAATACATTGTCCCAAACGTCGGATTGATCGTGCCCATCAAAAGACGCGCCAATGTCGTTTTGCCAGACCCACTCTCCCCGGCGATGGTGGTGATCTTCGGCTCGTCCTCATCTATCGAAAGGGAAACATCGTCTACCGCGACGATAGGTGGTTTCGTGGAAAAGGCACCGCCACCGAAAGTTCGGGTAACGTGTTCGAGTCTCATGAATTCACTCAATTCGTCGCCTCCTCGTCATATAAATGGCAGGCAACGCCCCGACCGCCAGCGATCGACAAATACTCCGGCACCTCTTTGAAACACCGCTCATGGACCGAAGGACATCGCGGATTGAAGGAACATCCGGGCGGAAGGTTCAACAATGCGGGTTGCATCCCCGGTATGCCAACGAACTTCCGGGTGATGTCGAACGACGGGAGACTCTCGATCAGCAACTTCGTGTAAGGGTGCTTAGGGTCCTTGAACACGTCCGGTACGGCCCCAACCTCCACCAACTTCCCTGCGTACATGACGCCGATCGTGTCGGCAAATTGCGCGACCAAGCCCATGTCGTGTCCAACGAGCAACACGGCTGCTTCCAATCCCTCTTGCAAGCGGCCCAGCGTCTGCATGATCTGCCTTTGAACTACGACATCCAGAGCACTCGTCGGTTCGTCCGCAACGATGATGTTGGGATCGAGCGAAATCGCTATCGCCATTGCGACACGCTGTTTCATCCCACCACTAAGCTCGTGTGGATGCAGACGAGAAACCGTCGGGTCAAGTCCCACTCGCACCAATAGCTCATGCACTCTCTCGTTGAGCGCAGCCTTGTTCGGGGCGGCTTCACCAGACGGTACATGGTCCATAATCCCGTCAATGATCTGATCACCTACCCTCATGACGGGATTGAGAGAGTTCATCGCCCCTTGCGGCACAAGTGCCATCTCCCGCAACCGGATACCTCGGATCTCGCGCTCTCGCATCTCGACCAGATCACGGCCGTTGAGGTAGATATGCCCACCAGCGATGTGTCCAGGTTCGCGCGTTAGACGCATGATCGCCATCGCCAAAGTGCTCTTGCCACTCCCAGATTCCCCAACTAGCGCGAATCGCTCACCCGGCTTCAAGTTGAATGAGACGCCGTCAACCGCTTTTACAGTGCCACGCGGCGTGCCGTAGTAGACCCTTAGGTCTTCGACGCGGAGCGCAAACTCGTCGCTGTTTGAACCAGCTTCGACACCGACTTCTTGTTCTGCAACTACCATCTGTGGATTTTGACGACTTTCTGGTTAAACCTGCCGCCTCAACCTCGGGTTCGACCATTCGTCCAGTCCCGCCGAGATCAGGAAAAGACTCACGAAGATGATGACGATGAAGATCAACGGGAAGAGCCACCACCACCACATGCCCAAAGTGATCGCCCCGAACTGGATAACCCAGTAAACCGTCATACCAAGCGACGGCGACGAGAAATCACCAAGCCCAAGTGCCTCCAACCCGATCGACGCAAGTATCGCTCCCGCCACCGACCCAACAAAGCTGGCGGTGATGTAAGGGATCAAGTTCGGCACCATCTCGCGGAAAATGATCGCCATTCCCGACATCCCCGATTGCCGCGCAATCTCAACATAGGGTTGCTCACGGAGGACCAGCACCTGAGCTCGGACGGTTCTAGACGAGAACACCCACCCGACTGCCGCTAGACCGGCACCCAACTGCCACCAAACCAGCTCCGTGCCAAGCTGGATTCGAATGATGATCAGCACCAACAACCCTGGAATCGATATACCCACGTCAGTCAACAGTCTGATCAACACATCAGGCATGCCGCGATAGTACGCGGCTATGAATGCGGTCACGGTGCCCAAGCCCACCGACAGTAAACCGGCAATCAAACCGGTTCCGAGTGTCAGCGGAATCCCTCTGAGATTTGTTGCCAGCAAATCGCGCGACTGCGTGTCGGTTCCCATCGGATATTGGAACAACGTCGGTTTCCTGTCGTCCTCAAGCTCAGAAATGCCCTCGCACCACGTGCACCAAGAAGGGGGAAGTCGCTTGTCGGCGACCGGGGCGCCACCGCTCACATAGGCGTCCAATCGAGAATGCTGAGATGGATCATTGGTGTGAGGTTCCAGTTGTGCATATCCAAGAAGGCCAATCACACTGAACAGCAACAGCGTGCCCAACATGGCCAAACCTACGATCAACGACGGGTTGCGCTGTCCGTAGAGGACTATCGGCTCGACCCGCTCTTGGTAAAAGCCACCCGAGCGACGGCGAGCCAAACGCATACGCGTCCGCATCGGTACCGTTCTTGCGCTGGAACTTCTGGCCATTTCAGCCCTGGGTGTACTTGACCCGAGGGTCGATCAACGGGTAGATGAGATCGACCACCATGGTGGCAAAGGCTAACGAGATGATGATCGTCATCACGATGCCTGTGACCTGGAAGAAGTCAGAGACTCGGATAGCGTAGAACAAGGTGTTTCCCAACCCGGGGTACTGGAAAAGCACCTCGACGAGAACCGCGCCGGTCAACAGCGTTCCGAAAGAAATCGCCAAGCCTGTGACCTGCGGCAACAGAGCATTACGAACCGCGTACCGAACGAATATTCGCGCGCCATTCAATCCTTTCGCATCGGCTTGGATCATGAAGTCCTCACCTTGCGTGTTGACCATCATCCCCCGCATCCCGATCGCCCAGAACCCGACGGCAGAGAACAATATGGCCAACGCGGGCAAGATAGCGTGCCTGAGCATGTCGAGGATGAAACCCAAGCTCCATTCTGGCAAGTTGCCCGGGCTATACGCGCCAAAGAAAGGCAACAGATTCAACATGATGGCAAATATGAACATCAACACTAGGCCCAACATGTACTGCGGGATCGCTGACAGTGTGAGGAGAGGCATAAACGCGTAACTCAACCATCCGGGAGATCGCGACCATCCCAACAACGCTCCTGCACCAGTCCCGATAAGAAACGCCAAAGTCAATGTCACGGTCATCAAACCGAACGACCAAACGATCGAATCGACGATGATGTCGTTGACCGTCCTAGGGAAATACGCGATCGAATATCCGAAATTTAACCGGGCAAGATCATACATGTAGTTGATGTATTGCTCCTGGATCGGCAGGTCAAGACCCAACCTGGACGAATACTCTTGGGCCATCTCGTTCATTCCTGCTTGCACCGACCCGCCACGCTGAGCCTCTAACAGCAGTTTTTCTTTGACCGGGTCCTGGCCTGTCAACCTGGGCAAGACGAAGATGACCGTTGCGGCGACCCATACGGTCAAAAGGAATAGAAGGAATCTTCGGACGATGAAGTTCCCAAAGAACGCACCAAAGAACGCCACGAAGGGATTCGGTTTTGCAGTCAGCGCAGGGTTGACTCGTCGAGTGGTTGTAGTGGTCAACGGATTTTCGTAACAGCGGCGGGGATAACACCAAGGTTTAGACGCGCAACAGCGCGGAACGTAACGCCACCCCAATGTCTCAAGCGATTTTATCCACTCGAACGACTTAGCGCAAGTTTCGACATCCTGAAAGTTCGCGTACACGAGAGGTGTGATGGACCACCGTTGACAGCAGAGCGGTGAGCGACCTCACTGGCGCCTGCGAAAATTCCTGTGAACAACAGTTGACAAATTCACCGATGTCAGTAGACAATGGACGTTTGATCGTTGTCAGACGATCCGTTGTGTCGCGCACGGTTTGTGCGAGCGGCCAAGAAATACGGTGATCGGTCTGACTTGCAAACTAATCAGACGAGGAAGAAACGACAATGAACCTCCCTGTCAAATTGGGGCGATACGGTCTGTTGGCCTTGCTCGCGAGCGTGATGGTCCTCGGAACCGTCATCGCTTGTGGTGAAGAAGAGCCAACCGCCACTCCCGTCCCACCGACCGCCACGCCGGTCCCTCCGACGGCAACTCCGGAACCTGAGGTAATGGAAGAGCCTGAAGAGAAGATGGAAGAGAAGATGGACGACGCGATGATGATGGAGGAAGCCCAAGGCATCGTCTTCGATCCGGGCGACGTCTCACGCGAAGAGACTCTGACCCTCTTCCACGGCGGCTCAGAAGGTCGTTTCATCGACCACGAACTCTGGAACCCTTACGCCATTGGTGCGAACCACCAGCAGGGGCCAAACCTCATCTTTGAGCCGCTGGCATTCTTCTCAGCGTTCGCTGACGAGGAAATCATGTGGCTGGCCGAGAGCTATAGCTACAACGACGACTTCACGGAACTCACCATCAACTGCCGAGAGGGAATCTCTTGGAGCGACGGCGAAGACTTCGACTGCGAAGATGTTGTCTACACACTTAACACCCTGAAAGAGCTCAAAGAGCAGGTCCGATGGGGAACCGACGTTGACGCCGCGATGGACAACGCCGAACTGGTCGACAAGTACACCGCCAAGGTGAATCTGCTCCGACCGGACCCGAGGTTCTTCTTCCTCCTCACATACAAGTTCGACATCGGTGTGTACATCGTTCCTCAGCACCACTACCACGGTCGTGACTGGACCGAATTCGGTGACTACGACCGCGAGAAGGGCTGGCCGCTCTCGACTGGTCCGTGGCAGGTGACCACCTCCACCGAGCAGAAGATCTTCGACCGCCGCGACTCGTGGTGGGGCGAAGGCGTTGCGGACCTCGGCGACTACGCGAAGTTGCCGCGCGTCAAGCGCATCATCTACATCCCCGGTGTCCCTCAGGAGCAGCGCGCACAGGCTCTGATCAACGACCAAGTTGACGGCGCCGCTATGACCACCCCGTCTCTGATCGCTGAGACGCTCGACCAGAACGAAGACCTCATTACCCACTCCGGCCGTGGCGAGCCGTATGGCTACGTCGACTGGTGGCCCGTCTCTATCGCCTTCAACACCAGCGGTAAGTTCGGCCCGTACGACAACCGCGACGTGCGATGGGCGGTCTCCTTCTACCTCGACCGTGCAGAGCTTCGCGAGCTGGCATACGACGGTGCGGCAGCATTCAACCCGCTCACCATGCCGCAGTACCCGCCGCTCCAGCCTTACTTCGACATCGCTACCGAAGTCATGGAAGAGATCGGCATGTCCACCCTCGACTACGACCCCGACCGCGGTGACCAGTTGATGGAAGGTGCCGGCTTCACCAAGAATTCAGACGGCATGTGGGAAGACGAAGGTGGAAACACCGTCAACTGCGAGATCGTCGGCTTCGGCCCTTGGGTCGACCTCGGCCCCGCCGTCGCACAGCAGCTTGTCAACCACGGTATCAACGCCGACTACGGTCAGCCTACCGACGCCTCCAGCCGAATGGCTGAGGGTAACTTCGAGTGCCTGATGTTCGGCCACGGCGGTTCTGTCCGTGACCCGTACTTCACGATGAAGCTCTACCAGTCATCGTCCGTGAACATCCCGGGCGGTCACCAGGTGAACTTCTACCACTGGGAGAACGACGAATGGGACGAGTTGACCGACGAAGTCGCCAAGACATCCCCGAACGACACCGCTCGAATGCACGAGCTCTGGCGCGAAGCCGCTGAGATCTGGCTCACCGAGTTGCCCGACGTTCCGATCCTTGAGTTCTACCACCGCATCATCATGAACACGGCGCGATGGACGAACTGGCCGCAAGGCGACGCCTCTGTCGGTGCTCTTGACGTGACTGGTTACGTGAACGAGGCATGGTGGCACTTGACCTGGTCACTGGTCATTCACCAACTCGACCCGTCGTAAACATGGCTATCTTTGGTTGATCTGATCAATCGTCAGATCTCCGAAGCAAGACGGAAGGGCCGTGCTTGGGAAACCAAGCACGGCCTTTTGGTTTGAATGACGCCGAGGTGCAGTGACCAACCCGAACCGTTGAGGTACCGAACCAACGTGGTACGATATGTTCCGATGCTCAGCGTTCAAATCTGCCAACCTAAGGTAGGTCATCCGGTGAAAAAGCCAATTCTCGTTCTATTGATCGCATCCTTGTCGATGGTGTTAGGCGTCGCTTGCGGTACCGCTGACGACGATGTACCGGCAGGAGACGGCGCAGGCGGCGGTGTCGCCGAAGTGGCGGAAGTGATCGATGAAAGCGCCGTCGTAACCATCGGTGACCGTGCCGAACTCCGCGCCTACACCCGCCCGACCAGCACCTACACCGTGGACGATTTCATCGACGCTGACTGGAAGAAAAGCAAAGAATACGACTTAGACACCCTCCCAGAAGCCACCGGCGCCTTCTTCGGTTTCTACAACCGAAAAGACATCGAATTGCGGATGTATCCGTCCCATGAAATCGCAATGGCCGCGGGCAAGGATTCTGCCGAGACGGCAATCAAGACTGAGAAGCTGTCTGGGCGTGGAGCAGGGTTCTCCAGCGTCACACTGTACGGAGCGTACGTCGTAGCGGGCAACGTCGTAATGCTCTGCGAAATCTCTGTCACAGATTGCACAGACCTCTTAGACGCGATCCATCAATGAACTCGATATTGCGTCGATTGCAGCGCGTGACGCTTGCCGCGCTCCTAATATCGAATCTTCTACTTGCTTCCACGGCTTGCGGAGGCACTACCGACAATTCGCAACCGAGTGAAGGGTCGGCAAAAATCGATGAGACGGCTATTAACGCGATCGGCGACCGCGTTGAGATCAGCGCATGGACGAGACCTAACAGCAACTTCTCATACGAAGATTTCGTCGACGTTGGTTGGAAGCAATATGAAATCTACGAAGTCGACACATTGCCGGACGCTCTCGAAGCTCGTTACGGGTTCTTTAATAGGCGTGATGTCGAAATCCGAAGATATCCTACGCACGATCAGGCGATGAACTCCGGCGTGAACTCCGCGGCAGAAGCGATCGAGCGCGTTGTTCACGATGGTTCAGGTTTTGCTAGCAGGAGGGTTTACGGTGGATTCCTTGTGGTCGGAAACCTCGTCATGATGTGTGAAGTGTCAACCGACGATTGCATCTCGTTGATCGAAGCAGCCGAATCAAAATTAGCTAGCAATTGATGGAAGATCACTCGATTCGAAATTTGATTGAATCTTGGGTCGATTGATAAATTCGCTAATTGGTGCTTTATCGTCAAATCCCAAACGTAGCCAATTGATGGCAGAATAGCTTGGTGAACTCTAGATTCGCCCCGACCAAGGTAGAGCCATGCAATTCTCTGGGAGACTCGTGATCATCACGGCACTCGCCGTATCCGTACTGATCATCTCAAACATCATCGCCACCAAACCAGTGTCCCTTTTCGAGATGCCATTCGAATTCCTCGGCAGTAACCTCTACGTCGTTTCAGCATCCGTGATCTGTTTCCCACTCGGCTACATCATCTCCGACGTCCTCACCGAGGTCTACGGCTTCCGAGTTGCTAGGGGCGTGATCTGGCTAGGCTTCGCCTGCAACCTTATAGTCGTCGTCATTATCATGATCGTCGGTGCGATTCCCGGCGCAGTTTTCTGGGAAGACCAAAGTTCTTACGAGATAATTTTGGGTTCAACGGCATGGGTATTGTTGGGGAGTTTCATTGCATATCTGATTGGGGAATTTTCAAACGCAATCGTAATGGTCGTGCTTAAGAACCGGACTGAAGGCCGAATGTTGTGGCTCAGGACCATCTCGTCCACAATCATCGGTCAAGGTGTTGACTCCATCCTCTTCTACTCAATCGCCTTCGGAGTTTCTGGCATCTGGGGATGGCAAGCCGCAATCAACGGCGCAATCTTGGCTTGGATCGCCAAGACGCTTTACGAGATTGTCGCCACTCCGCTGACCTACATGGTCGTCAACTGGCTCAAGCGAAACGAAAAGATGGACATATACGATGCGCCAAGATCACTGAACCCCTTCGGCGTGTTCGGCGACCTAGAGGAGTCGAGTTACAACGCGGCTAGGCTATAGCCAGAGATTTCATTCGATGAAACGCCGATAGCCGATCACTGGAGTTTCTCTAAGAGGTTGTCGCAGTTATCAATCGACTGCTCGTTCTCTAAACCTTCACACATTAAGATCATGTTGCCTACGACGACGTAGTCCCAATACCGCGGGGAATACGCGCAACCCGAGTGCGGTGTATCAGCGTCGCGACTGCAACGCCTCCGGTCCTTCGCTCCCTCTTCCCAAATCACGTCATCCCCGATCACAATCGCATCGTCACCAGTCACATGCTCGGCATAAGGAATGCCTTCGTCCAAGAGGGTTTGGTGATCGGGATAAAATCGGACTTCGTAATCGAGACGGTTGAAGATGACGCGCCACGCAGCTTCTGCTCCGGGAAGATCCTCAACGTCGTAGTCCTTGTTGGCCTTCACCCCAGCCGTTTTGAGATCGTCGATCGTGTAGGTTCCATCCGTGCTTCGTATCCTAGGGTCGACTCCGCCCGTCTCCCCACCAGTGCCCGAGGCTTCACCCACCGAGCCATCTCCGGCCGAGTCCGAACCACAAGATATCGAAGCCCCGATCGCCAAAATTCCTATTAGGAATACGGAGATCGCGACGAAGTTGGAAGCCGCATGACGTTGCACTTTGGCGATCATATTTGCCTCGACCAAATTGGGATACGCTATTGTCGCAAAGCGGAATACAACGCATCGCAATTGTTCAACGCAGTCTCCGAGTCCTTGCCTTGGCATAGTAGTAACACATTGCCAGCGATCACGTAATCACCGTACTTGGCAATGTCACACCTTCCGGAGTGATGGGATCCCCGGGTATTCCCGGCACAAGCACGGCGTTGAACAAGACCTTCGTCCCAACGTTGCACGGAACTCGCAATCACAGCGTCTGGCCCCGTTGCCTCGTTGGCAAAATTCACACCGTCAACCAATGCAGTCTCGTGATCTGGATAAAACCTGATCTCGAACTCCTGACGGTCGTATGGGTCTGGCCCGAAGAAACCGTAGATCGCAGAATCTGCTCCGTTCAATCCTTCGACGTCGTACTCCTTGCTCAGCTTGAAGTTCTTCAATTCCTCAAAATCCGCAACCCCAAATGTGTCGTCGTCAGACACGATGTGGACCTCACGATCTATCGCGGCATTCACCGACTCCGCTACAGGGATTGCCGTAGCCGTAGGTGCAACCTCTGAGGAAGTGGATCGTCCTACGATTTCGTAATCGCCCGCATCCAATCCGTTGCCTTGCTCAGCGTTGCCACACGCAATCGCGGCAGCAGCACCAATGAATACTACGGTTGCCATGCCCGGCAATAGACTACTCAGGCGGACAGTCTGTCGCAGGCGAAGGATAAGGATCACTACTGCGCTTGCAGGGCGTCCATCAACGCGTTGCAGTTCGCCAACGACGTCTCAGAGTCTTTGCCTTGGCAGAGCAGCACCAAGTTTCCGGCGATCACGTAATCGCCGTATTTGGCGTTATCACACTTGCCGGAGTGGTGCGAACCGCGAACGTTTCCTTGGCACTCTCGGCGCTGGGTCAAACCTTCGTCCCAACGTTGGATGTCTTTCGCGATGACCGCGTCTGGGCCTGTCGACTCGTCGGCAAAATCGACGCCGAGAGTCATCGCCGTCTCGTGGTCGGGATAGAACCGCGCCTCGAACTCCTGACGGTCGTACGGGTCAGGCCCAAAGAAGCCGTAAATGGCAGCCGTTGCGCCATCCAGCCCTTCGGTTTTGTATTCCTTGCTCTTCTTGAAGTTTTTGGTGTTGACGAGGTCATCGACCGTGTAAGTAACGTCCGTGGCCACGATTTCAACACCTGGCGGACCACTCATCGTGTCTTCCGCTGCCGCTGCCGGCACTCCACCGTCACTTCCAACCGCACCGTCACCGCTGCTCACCTCATCATCCGTATCGGCGCTACCGCACGCGATTGCCAACGCGAGCATCGAAGACAACACCGCCACCAACAATGCTCGTACTCCAAGCAATGAAACCTTTCGCAGTATCATCTCTTCTTTCTCCTAAACCAAGCTCCCCGCCGCGACACGACCGCCGCGGCACTTCAATGCATCAGGGATATTGATTAAATATGTTACTCCTAGCGTCAACTGAATACCGATTCGCCTACTTCGCCTACTTTGCCTGATTGCCCTTGCCAGATCACTGCCCGCCAGTGATGTCCAAGTCCCCACCAGGCGAGGAGATCGTTCCGCGATCTACACATCTTCATCGTTGCCATACGAGACTCCTAATCGAACCAGTATGGCAATACCGTCAAAGTCAATGCGACCCTCATCTGTTTTCCAAAACCTCAATCAAAGCCGAACACCTATCCCACCCTTCAGTATCGTCCCGTCCCTCGCAGAGCACGACCATGTTCCCATAGATGGCGTACGCACCGTATCTCGGCCTTGGGGTGCCCCTGAAGTCGAACACCGTGCGACGATCGCGCACACCTTCCTTGAATACTGCGTCTTCGGCATCCAACGCCGCATTCTCGCCACTTCCCTCCTCGGCAAACTCGGTTCCCAAGGCTACCGCGTCTTCGTGCGATTGATAGAAACGGGTTTCATACGTCACCGCGACATCGTTGACCCGCCAGAAATGCAATCTCGCCTCGAGACCGCCTGGCAACGTCTCGATGTCGTAGCTCTTGCCTGCCTTCAACCCGACCGCCACTAGGTCATCGGATGTTAGGATCACACCGCGATCCAAAACGCGGGGTTCGTTCTGGAGTTCGTCAATCTCAACCGACTCCGCGACGCCCGTATCTGCCGATCCGCAACCGATCAACGAGATTGACAAAAAAACGGCAGAAAGTGTGGATACGATACTGATCTTCATCGACTATCGAGTTCCTCAATCAGTGCAGAGCAACGATCCCACGCCTCGGCATCGTCCTTACCTTCGCATAAAACGACCATGTTGCCGTAGATGGCATACGCACCGTACTTTGGTTTAAGCACCGAATTTGGATACTTGAAGATCTTCCTACGGTCCCGGATCCCTTCCTTGTACACCGCGTCATCGACATCGATAATGGCGTCTTCACCGCTCCCTTCCTCTGCCGGTTCGGTGCCGAGGGTCACCGCATCATCGTGCGACCCGTAGAACCGCGCTTCATACTCCACCACAACGTCGTTGACGCGCCAATACAACAGCCCCGCTTCGACTCCTCCTGGCAATGTGGAGACGTCATAATCCTTCCCCGATTTCATACCGAGCGAGATGAGGTCGTCCGTCGCCAGCGATCCCTCTCGGACGAACACCCTCGTATCAGTTTCGACGATTTCAATGGGTGCCGCCTCACCGACATCGACGGAGCCACAGCCAATCGCCAAAATCGCCAAGATCAGCGGCAATACCCAAATCCGCCGGATCATTACGGTCACTCTCCTGCCGCTTCTTCGAGGGCCGTCGCCAACTCTTCGCACCGTTCCAGCGCCTGTTCACCCGCCGCGCCCCCACACAACATCACCACATTCCCGTAGATCGCGTAATCACCGTACCGCGGACCCGTGCCGCTCCGAGCACCACCTCCGACACCCGATCCCACGATCATGCGGCGATCCTTGACACCTTCCTTATATGAAGCCAGATCATCATCCAAAACCGCGTCCGCACCCGAACCCTCATCCGCCAGTTCCGTTCCTAGCTCCACCGCGTCGGCATGGCTGGCATAGAAGCGGACTTCGTAGTCGATTGGGTCCCCAGACGCGATCCGCCAGAAACCGAATATCGCCTCGCTAGCCCCCGGTAAACCCTCCAGGTCATAGCTGCGGGATTTCTTAAAGCCGATGGTGTCGAGATCATCAGGAGTGAACACCGTCCCGACATCCATCACCTGCTGAAACTCGGCTACCGCCGCTTCTCCACCTTCGGTGTCAGCGGATCCACATGCCAACAACGCCGAAACAGCGATCGTCAGCATCATGACGACTGCAATTCTGACCATGTTCGACAAATCTACGCGCATCGACTAAAAACCTCAGCGATCTGTGTGAATCATACCGAAAACGGATCAATAATCAACCCGATTCAGGGAATGGGCATGTCTGAACTAGTGAACTTGATCAGCGTCGCAGTTTTAGACTTGTATCTGTTGGGGCTGTAGCTCAGTGGGAGAGCGCCTGCTTTGCAAGCAGGAAGTCACGGGTTCGAATCCCGTCAGCTCCACCAGTCCTATATTCTCGCGCTTAAATTGGTATATAAGTGCTAGTAATTGGCAAGCGAACCTATCGTGTTGCCTTGCCAACATCAGTCTTTGGCTTTACGCAGTGTCGCCCGTACTATAAGACCGGTTGCACGCCTAACGGGCATCGGATCCGCATTCGCAAGACAGGTACCGAGGCGGCCTTTGCCAAAAACGGACGCACCGTACAGTACGGCGCGTACGCACAGTGCGCACTTCGGGACGATCGGCGGCGCGGAACTAGACGATCAGATTCGGGAAACGATGGCACGTTAATTCCTTTCATCGCATGTCATCGCGTGGGACGATTGCGTCGCGAATGGCGCAACTTACCAAATGCGATGAGCAACACGGTCAAGCCCGTCAACGCCACCCAAAGCGCCACGGTGACCGACGAAAAGGTCGGAGCTCCTGTGTCCGGCAGTCCGGTCCGGGCAGAAGCGCCGGAATCCGAGATTGGCAGCGGGGATGGCGCGCCGGGGGTGCCAACCGCAAGCGTGGTCGGCACGGTGCTCAAGCGTCCGCAGACCTTGGCTCCTGTTGCTGCGATTCGCACACGGCTCGAAAGAATCGTCAGCGAATCGTCGGCGTTCACCGCGACGAGGGCCAGGTCGGCGATGTTTGAGCGAAGCTTGGCGGGCAGCGGCACGCAGACTTCAAGGCCGTCGTTCAACTCGTAAGACGAGATTTGCAGACCGGAACCGTCGACGGCTGCTAGCTCGTACCAGTGGCCGGCCAGCGTGTATCTGTGGTGGGTCCTGCCTTCGTTGGAGGCGGGCCCGGATTCCGATATTCTGAGACCGACGATCTCCAGATTGGGAACCACACCCGGCTCCGCGGATATCGTTGCGTCGCCGCCGTCGAAGAATCCGCCCTCCTCGGGCGTGAAGACCTCGTACTGACGCCCCTCGGCGTCGGCCAGCACCGATGAAACCTCCCCTACAGGATTCTTCGGCGCTGGTCGCTCGACTGTCGCCGCCGAGGGCCGTCGGACTTTGATGGTGAATCTTGCTATGCATCGATCCTCGGAATCCTCGCCGGACAGACACGCGTCGTGGGGCGAATCTGCCGTGACGGTGTATGTGCCGGGGATCTCGGGAGCGGTGTAGACGATCCTGTTGTCGCGGTCCGCAAGTTCGAAGGTCCCGCCCGCGCTCCCGTCATCCCATTGGAATACGAGCTCATCTCCGAGGCCGTTGTCTAGAATGCTCTGACGACCGTAGATGTCGAAGCTAAGGACCACAACGTCACGTGCAGACACAGTCGCCGATCGGACCGACGGCTCGATGCGCAAGATCCGCGCGATCGCCGACCTTTTCGGGGGCGGCGGGACGACGGCAGGGACGAAGATTGAGAAACTGCTGACCATGCCACATACCGCGACGTTGCCGGCGCCCGGATCGTATCCCGCGGGTGGATCGGCAGATGGTAGAGCAGTCCAGCCTTCGTTTTCGTCGTATCTGAGGAGAACCAGTCGCTCACCTTCGCCTGCTGATCCGGCCTCCGTTGCGACGCAGACGGTGATCGGCTCCGACAGAGTGCTGCCGACGCGTGCGCCTGAGGCATTGCGGAAGTTCAGCACGATGTCGACGGCATCGAAATCGATGACTTCGGTGTAGGGCGCACTTCCAATGACGCCTGGCGCGATGAACGGTGACCCGTCCAACGTCACTCTGGTGCTCGTAAGGACTGAACCGGGCGGCAACGCGGCTGAATTTATACCGACGTAGATGGAATTGCCTTCAGTTAGGATCGAAAAGCCGCCGCCAGAATCGGCAGGTACGGGCAATATAAGTGCCGTCCCAGTAACCAAAGAGTTCGATCTATCGAAATCCCCGGTCAGCATGTTGCCGTGGAGCCGAAGGTCTGAGAGGATCCTCAGGCGGTTGAAATTCTCTGGGATATCGCCGGTGAGGCTGTTGTATTGCAGCCAGAGCCCTCTCAGCCTAGTGTGCCTGGCGCCGATCCAGTCCGGGATCGGGCCTTCCAAACCGCTGTCGTGGAGATAGAGGTAGTACAGGTTGCGCGCAGTCTCGAGGTTTATAGGGCCGGAGGAACCGAACGTGGACCAGTCGAGGTCGAGGTCGTTGCCGCCGAGACTGAGTGCTTGCAAGCCCGTTAGCGTATTCGAGTGTAGGTTGGGAGCAGTTCCCGTCAGCTGGTTGTCGTGGAGATACAGGTTCCGCATCCGGTTAAACGAGGTGAGATCCGGAATTGCGCCCGTCAATCGGTTGCCATTGAGATACAGATCCCGCAATCTCGGAAGCGCGCTGAGATCCGGAATCGTGCCGGTCAGCTGATTGTCATGGAGGCGCAGGTCTTCGAAAAAATTAAACGGACCGGTCCCGAAACTCGGTATCTCGCCGGTCAGCTGGTTACCAGAGAGATACAGGGACCACAGACCCGTAAGTGCGCTGAAATCCGGTATCTGGCCCGACAGTTGATTGTTTTCGAGACGCAGATGCTGCAATGCCGTAAGCGCGCTGAGATCTGGAATCGCGCCCGTAAAGTTGTTGTCGTTGAGATGCAGTTGAGACAGACGTGTAAGGTTGTTCATCCACGACGGTATCGAACCCGTCAGATCGTTGTAATTGAGACGAAGGTGAAACATTCTTGACAGGGAAGCCAGTTCGGGGGGAATCGGTCCGGTTAGCTCATTGGTGTTGAGAAACAAGGTGTTCAAAAGCGGAATACTACCCAGTTCGGACGGGATCTCGCCCGTCAGACGATTCCGCTCTAATCTCAGGTTCCTTAAATCCGTCAGATCGCCCAACCAGGCGGGGATTTCGCCTGTTAGATCGTTTTCCCCAAGAGCGAGCACTTGCATCGCGGTCAGGCTGCTCAGATCTGGGATCGGGCCTGTCAGATTGTTGCCCCAGAGACGCAACTCGGTCATAGTCGTCAGATCGTTCAACCAGGCTGGTATCTCGCCCGTCAACTGGTTGTCCTGTAAAGTCAGCCTCTGAATTGCGGGGAGATCGCCCAACTCGGTAGGTATCTCGCCGGTCAAGTCGTTGCCGGCGAGGACCAGGTTGGTCAGGCTGCCAAGGTCGCCCAACTCGGAAGGTATCTCGCCCGTTAACTGATTAGTTCCGAGGAGCAGCTCGGTGAGGTTGGAAAGGTCGCCCAATTCGGAAGGTATCTCGCCCGTCAATTCGTTCGAGCCGAGTTCCAAGTAAGTCAGGCTGACAAGGTCGCCCAGGGAGGACGGGATCGAGCCTGTCAAATCGTTGCCGAAGAGATTCAGCGTAGTAAGGCTGTCAAGGCCGCTCAGGGAGGACGGGATCGGGCCTGTCAAATTATTTTGTCGGAGAACCAGTTCAGTGACATTGTCAGAGCCATCGGCCGTCACCCCGTGCCAATCGTTCAATGCCGCGGTAGTTTTCCAGCTCGTGCTGGTCGTCCAGTTAGGCCCGTCAGTCGCGTCGTAAAAGGCTTCGAGTATCTGCCGGTCAGTGAGGGTTTGCGCCTGCGCTGGAGGAGAAGGCGGAGGCAACGCGACGAGGAACAGCATCAATGCCGACAGCAAAATCTGGAATGAGCGTTTTGCAATCAGATGCGAGAACACTCTCCGCACCCGGCGGCGCGGAACTAGCTGATTAGATTCGGGAAACGATGTCACGTTGGTTCCTTTCGTTATGTGATGGAGACGTGGGATGGATTCGCGACGATTGCGACGACGATGGCTACTATGGCTGTCAGGACGAGAAGCGCGATTATGCGCGAGAGTAGGGAAGATGGTTTTTCAGGGCCTGCGTGTCTCATCGGGATCTTCTCGGTTCCATTTAGTGGGTCGCGCTAGCTGCTACAGGTATTGACGCCGGCAGCGGCGCTAATCTGGGGCGAAGCAATCCCGGATATAAGCAAACCGGGATAATGGCTACATTAAGTTCCTAATTCTGTTATCAATTTCTGCAAATATCTAGATGCGTTTGAACACATATGCGTATGGAATTAGGTGCTGATTCATTACTGGAATTAGGTGCTGATTTATTGGAGTAATATGACGGCTCTATTGATGCAGAGATTGATATGTGTTTTTGAACACAATGATGTCAGCGCGTTATTCTCCCTTTTGATAATGGTGGGGAAGGGGGATTCAGAATTATGATCCTCTCGATTGGGAATGATTGGTTGTTAGTTGGGATCACAGACCTGCCCCCTGCCACTACCACCTGCCCCCTCACCCTGGCCCTCTCCCCCGAGGGGAGAGGGGATTCTCCCGTCCTCACCCGTCCACTCTTGGGTTCCCGCCCCCGTATCGGGGTACGGGGCAAGCCCCGCGGGAATGACGCGAGAATCGAAACGGCGCCCGGTATTTTGGCGGGCGCCGTTTTTTTGGTTGCCTCCCCGGCGTGAGTCGTAACTGGAGAGGAACAGAGTTTTTTGTATTGGGGAGACCTCCTCTACTTGATTTTCGTGGTTGACCGTCGGCGGTAGATCACCGCTAACGTGCTGAGGGTTAGGATGGCTACTCCGATGATGAATAGCCATTGTGCGGCGTTGGAACTCGGGGATGCGCCGCCGGTTTCGGGAAGCGCTTCTTCTACGAGTTCCGGCGTCGGTATGGCGTCTGGTGCGCCTTGGCTACCGACGGCTACGCTGGTCGGGATGCCGCTGACGTTACCGCAGACCTGGGTTCCGGCTTCGCCTATGCGTACGCTGGCGGAGTGGACGGTCAGCGATCCGTCGCTGTTGATGCTCACCACGGCTAGGTCAGCGATGCTGGATCGTAGCGCGGCTGGCAATGGTAGACAGACGGTTGCGGGGTCGTCTAGCTCGTAGCTTGAGACCGCTGCGCCGGAGGCGTCTACGGCGTGGATGCCGTACATGTTTCCGCCGAGGGTGTATCGCTGGTGGGTCATGCCGATGTTGGATGCTTCGCCGTCGTCGGACATTCGGATGCCGATGAACTCGCCGTTCGGAACTGCGCCGGACGGGACGTGTATTCGGTATCCTTCGCCGCTGTCGAACGTGCCGCCGTCGACCGGGGTGAAGACCTCGTACTGGTTTCCATCGCTGTCGGTGAGGATCGTGGGGATGTCACCTGGCGGGTTGACCGGTTCGGGGTCGGGTTCGACTGGTGCTGACGGGCGTCGGACCTGGACGGTGATCTCGGCCGAGCAGGCTGCGTCACGCATCTCCTCGTCGTCAGGCTGGCAGCTTCCGCCGTCAAGTTCGGCTTTCACCGTGTACGTTCCGGGGGAGCCTGGAGCGGTGTATGTGATCTCACGACCGTTTCCGGCGCCGTCGATGTCATCGCCGTTCTGCGTCCAAGTGAAGGTACCTCCGATGGAGTTGTCCTTCGAGTTCTGCAGGCCGTATATCTCGACCGAGAGCCTTACGGTGTCCCCGGAGGAGACGGTCACGCCACGGATCGAAGGCTCGATGCGGGAGATCTCGCCTGGTGAGCCGGCGATGGTGGAGGTGGCGTTGCTGAAGATTAAGTACTCGCGGTAACGCTCACCGTCGTCGTACCAAAACTCAACTACGATGATGTGACCTGTATCGTCTGGTTGCAATACGTAACTAGGTTCCCGTCCTTGTTGAAGAGCCGTGCCTACGAACTGGTAGTCGGATGCTTCTCGGTCATCCGGAAGGAGGCGCCACCACGTGTATCTCTCGTTTCCGGGGGGAATGCCGTCTGCGTCCGTGACGCCGCTGACATCAGCGGTGAGCGTGGTGCCCACTTGGGCGAGGCCGGAGATCGTGGGAATCCCCTCTGGCTCCTCGTTGAACGTTGGCCGACTGGGGTATACTCTTTGGCGTCCGAATAATGTGCTGCCGACAGAATCGACCAGACGCTGCCATTCGCCCGTCTCGCCCGTGCCGACGCTATCCGGACCATCGAGCCACATGTTCTTGTCGACGACTGCGCCCGGATATTCGGCGCAGATCGGGTGGGTTTCCGGTTCGATGGGCGGATCGGCGGTCGAGTCGCCGGGCAGGAGGTAGTCGTTGTCAGAGCCAATCGCCATAAGCTTGGTGCGGCAGTCGAGGCGTTGCCACCAATCGCCGACAGCAGCTTCGCCAACGCTGTCGCGGTACGGCCAATCGAACTCGTTGTCGTCCGTGACGGTGATCGCGGTCCCGGAACCGTCTGCTAACCTGCCGCCATACGGATCTTCGATCGGATTTGGCGGATCGAAGATTTCGTTGGCGATCGCATCGACGATGTCCTTGGCGCTGTAGAAGGACAACGTCCCACCGTCGCCTGCAATCTCAACGGTTTGCAAGCCGTGACGGACGAGCAATGCGGACGTCTGAGGAGGAAGCACACTAGAAGACTCTACGTAGTACCCGAACAATTGGTCGTAGGGTCTTAGGAAGAAGTCTCTGTCTTCTGGCAACAGTTCAATCAGGTTGCCGCTACGGTCGTCTCTGCGGGGTGGATTACCGTAAACGACGTGGATTTTGCCGTCGTCGGTCAATATGTCCCACCATGCTTCGGCGTCGGGAAGCTGCAGGCCGAGAATCGCCCGACCATGCGTGAAGGCGTTCAACTCTCGTGCTTTGCCCACTACAGTCCCTGGCGACGGATTGAGCCGATTCCAGTCCACGCTGAATCCGTTAACGGTAAAACCGTCTTGCGGCTGCGGCTCGTTGTCGTTACCGACCGCGATCCGCTTCTGCGTGCTATCGATCGAGTCCCACCAGTGGACGAACTCGTCCAGGTTCATGGTGTTCCTGCCGCCCATGTGGTAGACGTACTGCCAGCGGTCGTTGATCAGCTCTTTGACCTCGCTGACCAGCGCTTTGGAGTCATCATTCAACGGTAGAGCGGTGAGAGTGCCTCCAACAGGGACTGTGAATGTGAGCGACGTGGTTATGTCATCGTAGGCTTGGCTCGCGATCTGAGCCTGGTTCGCGGTAACTGTAGTGCCGCCTGCGTCTGCACCTGTTGGGGCTAGGGGAGTGCCCGCCACAACGGGCCCATAGAGTGCGGATACTCTTTCTATTCCGGTCAACGTGTCCCACCACGCCTTGGCGCGGGCGTGGGAGGCGGAACTCGGGGAGCCGGCGGTATCGAGACCGAGAATGGCTTGACCGACTGCGTCGGCCATGGCCTTAACATCGCTATAGGCTTTGACGCTGGTGGACGCGACGGCGTCACCGGTGGTGTTCAAAGTGAAGTCACAGACGACGCTGGCTTCTGCTTGGAAGCCTTGCTCTGTTGTGTCTTGGTCGGTGGTTTGGAGATCATTGTTGTCTTCACCGACTGCGATTCGAGCTTCCGCACACGTTAGGTGATCCCACCAGAGTTCAACGCTCTGGAAACCGCGTATATCTTGGCCATCGGTGACGACCTGTTCGCCTACGGCGTAGATGTCACTGGGATCAGAGACGCCGTCCACTAGAGCTGTGACGTTGTTCTTGCCGATTGTGCCACCCGTAGGGGGAGTGCCGGAAGCGGCGGTTCCGGTAGCGACCAATGCGTCATATTCACCCGAGGCTTCTGGCGGAAGCTGTCTTCCTTCGGACTCGCCTGCGGGATCATCGTCGGTGGCATCGGTGTCGTGGTCGTATTCCTTCCCCAGAAACGCGTTCGTCCTCTGCTCCGGTGTCAAAGCATCCCACCATGCCTCCGCCCGTTCTGCCACTACGTCGTCGGCATCAGGCACCTGCGCCCGAGCGTTGTCGCTGGGGATTGAAATGGCGGTCGCGACGACGGCGAAGATAGCTGACAGCGTCAGTGCGACGCTCGCGGCGTATCTGAAGCCGGTGAGTGACGTAGGGCGTTCCATCACTGGTTTTTCCTTTCCGAGGGCTTCGCCTTGATGTGAGCCTTGGCGAGCCTGGTCTTCGTTCGGAACAGATATCGGATCTCTCCAATTTCAGACACTATTACCAAGCTCTGAAAATATCTAGATGCGTTTGAACACATCTAGATATGGAAATCAATGCTGATTCATCGAATGAGATCGAACGTGATTCCATTGCATGGATTGATATGTGTTTTTGAACATAACGATGTCATGCGTGTTACTCTCTGGTATTCCGTGAAATCCGGGAGTATATTGGGGATGGACGCACGTAAGGATCACGGCTGTGCCCTGTCGTCCAAACCAGAGATGAAGGATTCGCCGTGGTGCGACGGCCGGATCACCCGATGACGAACGCAACGACCATATGGAAGCGACTGGAGACGCTCTTCGAGGCCGACGCCGAGGCACTGCGCCACACGTTATGGATTTCGGTGTATGGGCGTTGGTTCATCTGGCTGGCTGCCGTCGCCATGTTGGCCCGTCGCTCAGATACCTGGTATCCCGAGCAGATCGAGTTCATATACCTGAACGTGTCGCTGGCAGCAATCAACGGCTTCGTCCACTGGCGGCTGGTAAGAAGCGAGACCGTGACGTGGCGCTGGATGGTGGCTCTCAGCGCCGCAGACATAGCATTGATTACCGCCAACGTCGCCGTGAACGCCGCAGCGACCGGCAACTTCGACAACCTCGTCTTCATCGCCTACTACCCGTCACTTGCCATCTTCGCCGTGGTATTCTCGTCGTTCCGACTCGTAATGGTGTGGGTGACGATGACGGCCGTTGTATATGCCGTGGTGTCAATGAGTGCAGGGCCCGGCACTAACTTCTCTGCGGTCCAGGACAACGTATTGCTGGCCAGGCTGTTCGTGATGTATCTTGTCGCGGCGGGAGTCAATCTGATCGCCCGATTCGAGCGTGACAGGAGGAATGCACTGATGGCGAGGGAGCGGCGGTTGCAGCAGGAGCGGATCGAGCTCTCTCAGACGATTCACGACACCGCTGCCCAGACCGCCTATCTCATAGGCATTGGCATCGAGAACGCCAGGAAGTTGGCTGGTGACTCTAACCAGGAACTGGCCGAGCGGCTTGCCGCGACAGCGGTGCTTTCCAAGTCTGCAATTTGGGAACTCAGGGGGCCTATAGACATGGGGCGCATCTTCGCAGGGCGGGAGTTGGGCGGAGCGTTAAGCGCCCACGCCTCAACGTTCGCCAGGATCACCTCGGTGCCCACCGAACTGGTGCAGTCTGGAGAAGAGCCCCCGCTGTCAATGGCGGTCAGAACCGGGTTTTTTTCCATCGCGCATAATGCGCTGACCAACGCCCTCCTGCACGCGCAGGCCGCAAGAGTGGAAGTCAGATTGGCGTTCGAGGACCGCGGCGTACGCCTGTCCGTCTCCGACGACGGCGTCGGCCTACCCGAGAACTACGCCCGGCGTGGCCGAGGCTTCCACGGCATGGAGTCGCAGGCGGAGCGCATGGGCGGGACGCTCGTCGCAGAGTCGGGCGGAACTACCGGTGGAACTACCATCACCTGCTTCGTTCCGCACGAGAGCTAAAAGAGAAAAGGAGCGTGAAATGTCATCGAACCATGGAATCGCCGTCATGGTCGTGGACGACCACCCCATCATGCGCCGCGGGTTGAGGGACGTGCTGGAAACGTCGGATGGAATCGAGGTCGTCGCCGAAGCGGCCAACGGGGTGGAGGCCGTCGAAAAGGCGCAGGACGCTCGCCCCGACGTAATCGTCATGGACGCGATGATGCCCGAGAAGGACGGCGCGGAGGCTTGCCGGGACATCATGGATCTCCTGCCGGATACCAAAGTGCTGATGCTCACAGCCTCTACGGAGGACGACGCGGTGATAGAGGCGATAGCCGCCGGGGCAGTGGGTTTCGTTCAAAAGCTCCTCGGCGCCGATAACCTCGTGGACGCCATCCGGCGGGTCGCAGAGGGAAAGCTGGCGATCCCCGACGACGCCACGCGACGGGCCTTCAAGCTGATACGCAGCGGAGCCACATTGATGCCGGGTCCTAGCGCGCTGACGTCCCGGGAGCGGGAGGTACTGACGCACTTCGCCAGGGGCAAGTCGTACGCCGAGATCGGAGAGATCCTCGGCATCAAAATGGTCACGGTCAGGAACGCCGTCTACCGGATCCAGGACAAGCTCGGCGTGGAGTCGAATCAGGAGGTCGTGGTCTGGGCCGTGCGGAGCGGACTGCTGGACAGGAAAGAGAGGTGATCTCTGCAGGACGGCTCTCCACTGCCCGGACGCCGATGGATTGGCGCGAGCTGCGCAATACTCCGTCACGACGTTGAGGATCAGACGCTCAATTCGATGGAAGACAGCGTCGGAGAGGCCGAACATGAGGGAAACCGAAAAAGCTGAACATCAGTCAAGACTCTTCTTTTACGGATATGTTCCGTCGCTGCCTTTCTCGATGGCCGTACCCAACGGTTTCGGCGTCCTAGTTTGACCGCCAGTTCATGTGCGGTGACGCTGAACGGCCAAATATGAAACCACGGGTTTCAGGTTGAGCAGGTGGTTCATTCATCCTATTCGGATGATTCGGTTGCGCCACTGGCGATTTGATCTCAATCGAGAAGCCATCGGCCACCATCCGATGAAGCACCCGATAAACCCGGGCGGCCAACGGGCACCGCGAAACTCGCGGTGCCCGTTGGCCGTCCTACTACGATTTCTGCGGAGAACAGCGACGCCTTGATCTACCGGCCTGTCCAACGCCGCCGGTAAAACCAGATCGCGCAAACTCCCAAGACTCCCAACGACGCACCGGCGATCAACAGCCACATAGCCCACGCGTTGGCAAGCGATGTACCGCCGGTGTCCGGTGGTTCCACATCTTCCGTCGGCACAACCTCAGGTTCGTCGATTATCCGCGGCGGTCCGCTTCTACCGACTGCAATCTCCGCCGGCAACGATGAGAGCTGCCCGCAGGCCAAGAGGCCCTCAGGCGATATCCTGACCTTCGAAGACAGCACCGTCAACTGGTCGTCGTCGATAGCGACCATCACAACCTCTGAGACGTTGCCCAGCAGCTCAGCCGGTAGGGGCACGCAGACCGTCACTGCCTCGCTCAATGCGTAATCGGCAAGAGCATCACCAGCGGCGTCGATCGCCGACACCACGTACCTGTTGTCCGTCAACGTGTATCGGTGCCACGGCGAGCCTTCACCGGCAGGGGCGCGTATCGGTACCATCGCAATGCCGATATACTCGCCATTGGTGACGGCACCGGCGCCCGCGACGAGCGAATAACCGTCCCCTATGAAGCTGCCACCCTCGACTGGGGTAAAGACCGCATGAGCGATCCCGTCGCGGTCCGACAACGCCTCAGGTATTTCGCCCGGCGGGTTCACCGGTGCCGTCTTGATGATTGGTTCGGTCACGCGTTGAATCACATCAATCGTGACCTCGGCGCTGCAACGTGCCTCATACACTTCGACCGTTTCGTCCTCTTGACGTGGGTGACAGTAGGCCGAGTTGATCAGACTCGCCGTCACGGTTATCGACTCCGGCACGGCGGGTGCTACGAAGCTGACTTCGCGATCGTTCGCGATGCCGTCCCGCCAATCCGGCCGCACCCGAGTCTCCTTGAAACTCCCACCGCCGCTGGAACTCCACGAGATCGTTGGCCTTCCATCGGACAGCGACTTGTCGACCAGACCGTTGTCTTTGATGCCTTGGCGACCCCAAACCTCGACCCACAACACGATTTGATCGCCTGGTCTAATCTTCACATTCCTGATCCCAGATTCGATGCGCAATATGCGAGCGATCGAGCCGCCTCCACTACCGCTGAATCCCGCGCCGGGGGTGTATGTCGCTCCCTCCGGTAGTTCAGGTGTCTGGAAGATAGCCTGCGCAACGCTTTGCGAGCCCGAATCCGACGTCCCAGTACCAGTCCCAACTCGACTGCTAGACTCATTATCCGCCGGTGGCCTCGACGAGCCGAACCAGACTTGGACCTCGTACTCGCTGTTCGGACGCAAACCGCGAACTTCAAAGACGACGGTGTTCCGGCCAGCTATGACTGGCATTCTGGCTACTGAGCTCCAATCGCCCGAAGGGTTTACCTGGCGATAGCGCATGTAAACAGGGGTCCCTGGCCTAATGCCCGTGACGTCAACGATGACGATGATCGGAACGCTGTCAGCCAGAACGTTGCCGAAAGTCAGTTCGGAGATACAGCCCCCGACTGACGGAGTTGCAAACGTCTCGCGTGACCAGACCGGAATCGCGTCGATTTCCTCGTTAGAAGCGTCGTATCCCACCACTCTGATCGTGTACGAGACGCCGTTTGTCAGCGAACCAAGCGTGTACGATGTCGATCCCTCGGGAGCCGTCTCCTGTCGGTCGACGGAGAATTGCTGGTTCGCGGTGCGCCACTGAACGCGGTAATAGGAGATGACTTCGTTTTCGCCGATGGGCGAGTTCCAAGTCAACACCACCGCGCTGTCACACGACGAGCTCCGCAGGAAAGACGAATCGTTCTCGACCGACGATCCGTCCTCGATAATTGACACTCTGACGGGAAAGATTTCGAGCCCGTCATAGACATCGCCGATCGATCGGTGCGAAATGACCGCGGAATCGTTGTCACCGTCTGCGTCCTCTACGCCGGAAACCTCCACCATCTGAGGTAGGTTCCAGTTGGATCTGGTGAATGTCAACCGCCTCGGAGACGGCGAAGCCTTGCTACGATCGGACGAGGCGACCTCGATGAAAACATTCTCCCGAGGTTGGGTCTCTAGCACCACGTTGTACGTCGCGCTCTGCCCCTCGCTCAATGTCAGTCGGTCGATATCAATCATTACGCCTGGTTGGCTGGCGTCTTCCACGATCACGGTCAGTCTGTTTGCGGGCACGTTCGTGTAATTCGCACCGCTTGCGGTGTGAACGATCGTGCCTCGATCCGGCTGAGTATCGTCGTCAACCGCGGTTTTCACCGTCACGGTCTGACTGACATTCCAATTGGCGGTTGTGAACTTCAGCTCTAGTTCCGAAACCTCGTTGTCGTTCGCGTCGACCAGACGGATGTCCGGGTTCTCGGTGGTTCTGATCGTTATCGTCACCGTGCCGGAAGGCAGCGAATCAAGCACCACTGAATAAGAGCCTTGTCTGCCTTCGGAAATCTCAATCAATGGCGCCGAGAGCGTAAAGTCCGGCATATCGGTGTCGCGGATCCGAATACGGATGTCCTCAACCTCAACCATGAAGCGCTCGTAGTCCGCACCCTTCACATCGTGCATCAACTCCACGAGTTCAGCTGAAGTGTCGACGTCCTTCTGTCCTCGGAACCTCACCTCCGCGAACTTATCCCAGTTTTTAGCGTCGAACGTTACGTCGCGTGTATCGACGCCATCCAACGTGTTCGGATCTACAAACTTCAGCTTGTTAGAGTCCGATGAGCTGACCGTCACCGTCGTCTCGCTGTCGGTGCCGTCTTCATCGACCGGTTTGGTCCCCAGCCTCATGAAGTAACTTTCCTCGCCTGAATCTTCGCTGATCATGAACTCACCCTCGATCGCACGCTGAGCACGTAGAATCACTCTTCGTATGTCGAGATCATTGACTGTCACATCTATCGAATCGACGGTTACAGTGTTAGTCGTGTAGTCGGCGCCAGAAACGGTGTGCGAGATCGTTGTCGTATCGTCTTCGGCGTCCGTGTCTCGCGACGCGCTTACCCGCACCGTCTGTGGCGCGTCCCAATCGAGGGCGTTGAACAGCAGGATCGACGGGTCGACCGATATGTCGTCGCTGGCGTTGCCGTCGTCGATAGCAACCGTAACCGTACCGGTAGGCTCGGAGTCGAGAACCACGGTGTAGGTTTTTGAACGGCCTTCGTTGAACTCGAACGGATCGTCTACAGTTATCGTCACGCTGTGCGTGTCGGTATCCGTTATCGTCACGCTGTGCGTGTCGGTATCCGTTATCGTCACGTCGATCGCCGTAAGTGGCGTGGTCGGGCCGTAACTGACCCCGCGCTTGCTGTGTGTGATACGCGCCGTGTCGTCGTTGGCGTCTGCATCGTCCGCCACGCGGACCTGCACCGTCTTCGTCAACGTAGGGGTATCCAATGAAACGCCAGATGCAGACCATTCGTTTGGACTGAACACCAACTGACTTGGATTCGTGGTGACGTCTCCGTTGTTGCTTCTGAACGCGATCACGACATTTCCGCCAGACGGCGCCGCGGTTAGCGAGATGGTGTAGGTTCCAGTTCCGACACCGCCGTCCACCTCGCTGATCGTCAGCGGCGCTGACTGGATCACAATGCTCTCCGAGTCGTCGTCCGACACCATCACGTTCATCGTTTGATCAGGCAGTGCGTTGTATTCCGACTGCGTGCTAGATACCGAGATTCGCAATTCGCTCTCGTCATCTTGCGCGTCGTAGTCTTGCCCCGCACAGACCCTCACCGTCTGCGCAGTGTCGTAGTCCGAGTCGGTGAAAGTGAAACTAGCGGAGCTCGAAGCCGTGCCGCACACTCCAGTCGAAACCGAAAGATCATGGCCGCTTCCGACCGTCGACAATGTTACTGTCACATTCGCCGACGGCTGCTGCGTCAACTCCAAGGTGAACGTCCCACTGTTGTTTTCCGCCACCTCGAGCGCACCAGTCGAAATGTCCACGTTCGGCGCGTCGTTGTCAATTCGTGTCACCATCAATCGCGGCGTCGCACTGCCGGCACGGGTGCCCGACACCGTGTGCGTCAACGTAAACGTTTCATTCGCTAAGTTGGCGTCTGCAACTCCAGTGACCGTGACCGTCTGCTCAGTGTCCCAGTTGCTCGAATCGAACTCCAACGAAGAGTCGTCCACGGTCACAAGCGTCGCTCCCGAGGGGCCCGTGATCGCCACCGTCACCGTGAGCGTGTCTCCCGTCGCAGGCTGGTGTGACAATTTCACGCCATAGGTGCCTGTGACCTCCTCCGTGATCGTTAACGAATCAGTCGAGAGCACGACTGCCGATGTGTCGGGATCGGTGATCGTCACCGTGATCGGAGTGACGGAGTGCCCCTCATACTCGTCGGGCGAGGTCCCGGCCTGAGTCACCGCGAACGTGATCTCAGCGGTATCATCCATCGTGTCGTTATCTGCCGCCACTTCAATCGTGATCGTCTGATAACTGTCCCAGTTGGTAGCGTCGAAGGTCAGACTCGTTGGCAAAACCGTGACGTCGTCGCTGTCGTCACTCAAAGTGACCGTCACCGTATTCGTAGGTACCGTTGACAGCCTCGCTCGGAATGTCGCTGTAGCAGCCGCATCGTCAGCGCGTTCCGTCATCGTGATGACGTTCGTAGTCAAGACACCAGAGATCTCTACCTCGGGCGTATCGTCGTCGATGATCGTAAAAACAACGTCCGGAATCACAACATTGTCGTAGTCGCCGCCCAACGAAATTGACCTGCCAGAAACCGTTACCGTCTGGTCAGCACCGTCTTCATCTTGCAGTACCCTGGCGATGAGTTCGAGGCCGTCTTCCCAATTGTCGGAGGCGTTCAAAGTCGCTAAGCTGGTCACTGCGAGTTTGCTTGCATCGAAACCAGTTGTTGTAACGTCAACTCTCGTTGCATCTCCGTCACGATTAGACGGGCGCGATAGCGGAACCAGGGTCCAAGTCTGCGCGCCTGCGCTGGTGCCCGCATCCGACTCGTTCAGCGTGTACTCGGTCGTGAAGTCCCCCCAACCTACCGGATCCGTATCGTCAATCGAGATTTCCTGGTCTGAGATCGTGCCGTCACCATATCCAGACACGCTGAAATCGAGTTCGTGGGTCTCGGAGTATGAGTTGTCATCTCCCGCATACGTCAGCGTGACTGTTTTCGACGGTGAAGTCGACCAATCTGTCGCCGCGAACGTCACCGGCAAGTCGTCCGAGGTGATCCCCGAGTTCGACGGCGCCGACATATCTACGCTCACGTCGGCTCGTGGCTGGTGGCTCAGGCGAATCTCAAGGTCGGTTGTTCCACCCGTCATTTCGGTGTCAGTCACCTCGAGTTCGGGCAGCGTTTCGTGCCAGACTGAACCCCCTGAGACTCGGAACTCTACAGCCGCCTCGTCCTCGTCTGTGATGTTCACGGTCGTCGGTGGAATCGTCATTCCGTCATACTCCATCCCTCCCCCGCTTTGCGACACCGTGTAGCTGATCGTGGCTACGTCGTCGTCCGCGTCGTCGTCCGCCGTCAATGTGACGTTCACCGTCTCGCCCGCCGCGAAATTGGTCGCGTCCAGCGTCACCGATCCCTGCGAAACCGCAATATCCGGTGCCGTCCAAGGTTGGCCGGAAACCTGCGGCGGCGTCGTCGCTTCCGCTGCAAGATTCACCGTCACAGGCGAACTCGGTTCGACTGCCAGCCTGATGCTGACTTGATGACCGGTCGAAACCGTGCCGTCCTCTTCCTCGGTCATGTTTAAAACCGCAACCGGCAGGATGATCTCTGGCTCTTCATCGTCTGTGATGGTCACCGGAATCGAATGCGACAAACCCTCGTATTCCGTCGCGCCGCCGGATTGGCTCGCCGTCATCACGATCGTCGCCGTCTCGTCGTCTCCTGAGGCATCGTCACTGAACACGACGAGCACACCTTGCTCTACATTCCAGTTCGTCCGTGTGAACGTCAGCGCGGTTTGATCGCCCTCGGTGTTTGGATCTGTATCGATCCGTACGTCGGTGTTCGTGGGTTGCGGAATGTTGACCGTGACGTCCGATGTTGGACGAGATCGGAGTGTGACGCTGAAACGGGCTCTCCCTGGAGTGTCAGTTTCCGTGACGCCGAACCGGTTGACGTTTGATCTCAGCCCAGGCTCATTAGAATCGTCGTCCTGTACCGTTACCCTCAAGAATTCCTGAAGACCGGCGTACGAGGAGTTTGAAGTGCGCCATATCGCGTGACGGATCGTAGATATTAGGGAGGCGCGATCTGCGTCTCTTCTGCGGGGTTTGACCGTGATGGTCTGCGGTTGATTCCAGTTCGTCCGTGTGAACGTTAGAGTCGCATACCTACTGCTAGTAGTTTCCTCGACCTTCTGGATTAACACACCGCGCTCGGGGGTCCAAAGTCTCACTATTACGTCCTCGTCTGCTGGGTACGGTTCGCTCGCCAATTTGACCGTGTATTGGTTGCTGGCACCCTCAGTGGAACCTTCGTCAATCCTCATTTCGTACCTAGAATCGGTGCTGTTGTAGGTCGCCGAGCCGCCTAGGACTATCCCGACCGGATCGTCGTCCTCGATCTCTATCCCGACCCTCACACCGCCCAAAGTTTCATTGGTGACCGTGCGTGCTGTGTGTATTATCGAGCCAAAGTTGGAAAAACCATCACTGTCTTGGTTCGCGGTAACCCTCACCTGCTGCGGCGTGTTCCAGTTCGACGTCGTGAATCTAAGAGAATCTGCCGACAGAGTGATCGGGCCGTCGGGCGAATCAACAAGTAAGAGCGGACTTAGCGAAACGACCAGAGGAGTAAGTGGTTGCTGCGCCAACGCAACGGTGTAGGTGTCCGAACCGCCTTCGTCCAATTCCAACCACGATTTGTTCAACACGAGTTGGTCGATGTCGTTGATGTTGAAGTCAATGGAAACCGTCCCCAAACCTTCGTCCTCATAATAGTCTTCCAGATGGTCCCAATTAGGGTCGCCCGACCTCACTTGGTGAGTTATCTCACCTATAAAGTTAAAAATGTCTGAGTCTTCACGTGTGTGTATTGTGACTGACCGTCGAACATTCCAATTTGCAGGTGTAAACGTCATGGTGTTAGGTGCAATAGTAGGCACGTGACTTCCCAGCCCACTTGTCGACACATTAACCTGTACATTTGACTCAGGCTGGGCTCCCAGACTCACCCAATACTGTCCCGAACCTCCCTCGTTGATAAACAGTGTTTCCGGATAAAACTCGACCGACGGCGTATCGTCGTCCGTGATGCTTAAATTGATCGACGGGATTTCATCTGGAGCATCGCCGACGGTACCATAACCGTCGACGCTGAACGTCACCACATGCTCTTCGTCCTTCAGATTGTCGTCGTCAAGTGCGCTTAGGGTTAAAAACACCCAATCGTCCCAGTTGTCTGGAGTAAACGTTAAAGGCGAAGGAAGGGCGAGAATCCCCTCGGGCGCGTTCGGAGTGACGGTTACATGGTTCGTTGGCTGCGAAGCCAACCGTACTTGAACCGAGTGGTTGTCGCGTTCGTCTAAGCGTATATCATGGTCTCTTCTTTGCCCCTGCCTTCCCATTCCTGGGTCGATAATAATAATTCCATGATTCGGCGTGCCTTCGATCTGGAATAGGGGGACATTGTCGAGTGGGGTAGTATTCCATCCATCGGCGGATCCGTCTGTGCGCCTCAACGAAGTATCTCCGATGCTCCAACCTTTGCGTGACATCGGGTCTTCATCGTCACTAGCGGTTGAGAGGTAATCGGTGCCGTTAGGACCGGGAGCGTTGAACACGATGAAGTAATCGGTGTTTTCTTCAAGCTCTACCGGGGCTAGAAATTCATACCTTATGTAAAGGTCCCTTCCAACAAGATCTGAAGCTCGCCCTAACGCGCCTAATGCTGTGGAGGTTTCCAGTTTCCGGTTAGGAAGAGGATTCACGCCGGTAGTCGCGCTCCATAAAGACACACTATGGAATTGGTAAATTTGTCTTTGCGGCAAGACGTTGATGCCTACTACAACGTGCGTCATGGAAGCAGGTTCGCTGAAGTTTCCCGTACTGATTTGAACGGCGAGTTCGTCACCTGAATCAACAGTAGTAAGAGTAGTCTGGGAGTTAGCTGCATCTAAATTTCCGACCAGCGTCTGATCATTCTCGGGTATTGAGGACAGTAGCCCCGAGACCTGCGCGGAACCAACGTCGCCGACTGAAACCACCAACAACGCTGAAACCAGCATCAGAACCGCCAGTCTCGGAGCGATCGACGTTGTCGATGACCGCGGACCATTGGTACCGGATAACAAGCGATGGATCGCTCTCGCGCCAGCGGATGCAAGCCATGTCGAGGCTAGAGTAATCGTGTTCAATTTGCATGTTTCCTTTCTCATGCGAAACCGAATTGAGTTAGGTAAAGAGTCCCCAGAGACTCCAACGGTGCTCGTCGCAATCCGAATTAATCGAACGCTTCAAACGCGACCCCGATAGATCTTTGACCAACTTCCACTGGGATTTGAAGTAAAGATTCCCGTGCGCGATCAGTCGTTAAAACCGGTCCCACGACAAAACTCCCTAGTTCGTTAAACGAGGTCGATGACGGGATTTCTTCTTGAATCGAGTTCGACTCATCTGACACCAGTTACTCCTTGCGATAAATTCCGTTATCTGACGTTTGCAGTGATGTAAAATCAAGGAGATAGTCATGATGAGGGCATATAGGAAGGATGTTTCTGGGCGCGGTGGAAGGGATAGCGGTACGCCTCGGGAGACCCACGACGCGACGGAATCGGGACAGCGAGTCGAGTCTGGCGAGGTTGACGACTCGGCCTTGGATGCGCTTCGGGGTTACGAAATCGCCGAGAACACCAAGCGGAGTTACCGCTCGCAGTGGCGGCAGTTCGAGCGATGGGCATCGCTTAAAGGGATCAGCACTTTGCCAGCGTCACCGAGTCATGTGGCGCTCTATCTGGCTGATCGCCTGTTCACGCTGAATCACAAACCATCGACTCTGCGTTCGGTTGCTGCTGCGATCGCGCACGTGCACAACGCTGCCGGTCATCCCGATCCTTGCGCCGACCCTGAAGTTCGGAACACTTTGCGGAGCGCGTCTCGCATGATGGGCACCTTTCAACAGCAGGCCGACGCGCTGACTTCTCAGGTGTTCTCCCTGATAATCGAAAACGCCGGCCAACCTCGTCGGGGCCGAGGGGGAAGATTGGAGAGCCGAGAAGTGGCGGAACTGAGAGGCAGATTGGACGTCGCCATGATCAGTTTGATGCGTGACGGTTTGCTGCGCGTGTCGGAAGCTGCCGCGTTGAAATGGGAGGACCTTGAATTTCGGCCTGATGGGACCGGGCGTCTGCTGTTGAGGAAGTCGAAGACCGACAAAGAAGGTCGCGGCGCGATTCTCTTCGTCTCAACTTCCACGATGGCTCGACTGGATTCGATTCGAGAGAACGCGGTCGACGAAGACAGCGTGTTCGGATTGTCGGCCCATCAGATGTCGACGCGAATCAAAAAGGCCGCGGAGGCGGCCGGATTGGGTAGTGGTTTCAGCGGACACTCGCCACGAGTCGGCATGGCGCTCGACCTGGCAAGGAGCGGTACGGAGCTTCCCAGTCTGATGACGGCCGGTCGATGGTCTTCACCGACAATGCCCGCGCTTTACACGAGGAACGAGACAGCCGAAAAAGGAGCTGTGGCTGAGTACTACCGAGAGATAGCAAAAACGACGCCAATTGAATCGTCCCCTGAAGGCGGCATTTCGGACGACGCCGGCGAAACGGCTGAGGAGCGGTTGCACGAATCCGGGAATCTGGTTACAATGACTGATCGCGGCCTCAAAGAAAAACGCCGAAAACGCCCAAAACGCCACAGGCAAGCAGGACTACAGGTCAAAAATCCTGTAACGGAATTTATCGGCGAATCATCAGATCTAACTGAATCTTCGCCAAAATTCCAACCGAGACGTGAAAACCGGAACCATCAGCCCAATCAATCGACCGGGCGTGCTTTCGTTGGACGGAATCTCATATCTGCTTTCTCGGATGCAGACAGTCTATCCCAAAACAGTTTCGCGCGTCAATCGGTTGAGCACGAAGGTTCTGATCGTGCGCCAGACTCCAGACCGCACCGTTCTTCTTGGTTGGATGGCGCTACCGCGGCTGCTGCGCGCCGACAGGTAATCAGGTTCCTCTTCCTCAGGTGCCTGCCTTTGGCGCTGTGCATCGTTGCTATAGGCGAAGGGCTATCGTTTTTGGATTGGGACGAATCATGGGTGCCGTCGTTGTACATTGCTTTGACAATAGGTCTCGTATTGACGCATGGTTTGGTAATCCGGGACACGAAAGACGGATTGAGAGAGTTCTTTTGGGTATCTGTGTTCTTATTTCTGACCACGCCGATGCTGCAATTCGTACCGATTCACATGGACCCCTATGGTTTCTGCCGACTTGACCATTTCACCTCCGCGTATATGCCCTTTGCATTGTGCCTCCTGGCCAACTTGGGGATCGCCGCCTCCGCAGGATTGACTTTTCATGTGCTGAGACACGCGTTTCGCGATGCAACAGATGATGGAAACTACACTCTCAAACAAGCTTGCGCGATTACCCTCATTCCGGTGGGCGCGGTCTACGCTGTGGTCGCGGTGATTTCCAACGTCTCTATTTGGATACAGATGGGAATAGCGTTACCAATGTTGGCGGTAGCGTTCACCGTGCTGTTGGTGCTGTTCGATCGTTCCTTCGAATTCCTAGAAGGAGACCGACAGTTCCTATTGCTGGCTACTTTTTCGTTCATGGCGATCAGCGTGGTGTTAGGCATCGGGATAATTGTCGCTTTCTACATGCTTCCCGGCGTTTCCCAGGTCATTCCGCATTACAACTTGATTTCCACGTGGCAAGTTGATTTCGCCGAAACGGGACTGACACAAGAAATGGCCGCTGATCTGTTGAAGATCGGCTACCTGTGGCACGCGACCATCGCTTTCGCATACATGATTATCGTTGTCGGTGGCAACGTGCTTGTTGCGGTTTATCACATGGGTAGGAAAACCGGCGGTCAATCGGCCGGGTTCATTTCAGCGGGGACGGCGTCTGCCTTAGATGAAAATCCGGACGACGACGAACCAGCTTACTCGGTTCAGGTGCCACGGAAATGGCGAAACATCCTGGTCAATTTCGCAGGCTTCGGAACGTTTTTCCGTTGACTTACAGCAAAACTGGGATCTAGGCGGCGACGCAACTCGGCCTGTATAAGCGTCGCCTGCGTCGACCTCGCGAGGCGTAGTCTTGTTGCTCGGGTTGATACGATTCAAAATGGGAACGCGAAATCGAACACGGTTCTGTCTACAGGCAACTTTGGCCCACCACTCCAAAATCCTCAGATGACATGTTTCCAACCCTCTCTATACATCCTCGTTTAACCCGAATCCTTTTAACCCGAATCCTTCCTCGACTGCATCTCACCAGCAACGATCCACGTATCAATAACTCGCGGCTTCCAGTTCCAACACCCGAGAAGTCCGACGAACGCGGAGAGAGGATAAACATGCGCTTGCCACTGAGGTATTCGACGCTCACACTGCTGATTGCGCTTGCAATAGCGATCATGATCGCGTGCACTCCTGAGCCTGAGCCAACCGAAACGCCCAGACCCACGGCAACTACTGCATCTCAAGTTCTCGCCCCAACACCAACCACAGAACCTACCGCCACAACTGCGCCCTCGACAAGCACACCGACATCAACTCCTCAACCGACGTCAACAGTCGTGCCGCCAACGGCAACGCCGACCTCAACTCCCGAACCGACGGCCACACCAGTCCCGCCAACAAAAACGCCGACACCGACCCCAGAACCTACCGCCACCCCTGAACCCGAACCAACACCCGACAGCACCCTGGCTGTCGACCCATCAGTCCTCCGCGGCACCCTCACCAACGGACTTTCCTACTACATCAGACAAAACGAAGAACCCCTGGAACGCGCCCAGCTTTCCCTGATCATCAAAGCTGGTTCAGTTCACGAGGAAGAGAACGAGCGCGGCCTCGCTCACTTTGTTGAGCACATGGCCTTCAACGGGACCGAGCGATTCGAAAAGCAGCAAATCATCGAATACCTGGAGTCCCTCGGTTCCGCCTTCGGGCCGGACCTCAACGCATACACCACATTCGACCACACGCGATACTTCCTCGAGGTCCCAACCGACGATCCTGAAACCCTCGAGACAGCGTTCCAAATCCTCAGCGATTGGGCATATTCAATCTCCTTCGATCCCGAAGAAGTGGAACTCGAACGCGATGTCATCATCGAGGAATGGCGTCTCAGTCGAGGGTTCGCAGCGCGCTTCCAAGAAAACTGGTACACCCCCATCTTCGGAGAATCGCTCTATGCGGAACGCGCACCAATCGGCTTGCTCGAAGTAATCGAAAACGCACCTCAACAACGCCTCTCCGACTACTACGAGCGTTGGTACCGACCCGACAACATGGCGCTGGTTGCCGTCGGAGACTTCGATGCTCAGGTCATCGAATCCAAAATCCAACAACACTTCGCACCTCCACCCGACGGAGAGGCACCCCAAGAACGATCGACTGTCGATTCACCCACTATTCGACCCCCCGTCGATGTTTCCCAACACGAAGACCCGCGCATCAACATCTTCACCGATCCCGAGTCTCCAGCCACCCAGCTGATCCTGGTCAGGAAGCTCGATCCCGTATCCAGCCACGACATGCAGGCTTTCCGACACTCCGCGGTTGAAAGACTCGCTTACGCCATGATCAGCGCCCGTCTCTTCGAACGCGGACAAACTGAAGACCCTCCGTATCTGCAGTCTGGCACTCAACGAAGTGGATTCGTCGAAGAGTTCGACATCACGCAGTTCTGGGCGTGGGTCGAAAAAGGTGGCATCGAAATGGGGTTACAGGCCCTTCTAGAAGAGATTCAACGCGTTCGACAACATGGTTTCACCAGCACCGAACTCGAAAGGGAGAAGACCTCTCTTCTAAGCTCCGTGGAAAAGGCGTTCCGAGAAAGGGACCAACGAACATCCACAGCCCTCGCCGACGAATATGCCAACCACTTCCTAAGCAACTCATTGACCATCGGCATCGAAGCGGAATGGGAGCTTTACCAAGAGCTACTGCCACAGATCACCTTGAACGAGGTCGACAACCTAGCGGACACATGGTCACTTACCGACAACTCCGTGCTCCTCGTGTTGAGACCCCAAGAGGCTGACATCAAACCTGATGAAGAACTGACTGCTGCTGTCCAAATGCAGTTGGAAAATGCCGACACGATCCAAGTCGATGCGTACTTCGACACCTTTGAAGATGTTCCGCTACTGGCAAACATACCAACACCAGGAACGATCAGCGCAGAGGAACACATTGAATCGATCGATGCCCAAAAATGGACCCTCTCTAACGGCATCACCGTCATCGCAAAACAGACAGATTTCCGCAACGACGAGGTCATCTTCAACGCCTTCAGCCCCGGCGGACACTCCCTCGTCGCCGACATGGACTACGTCTCCGCTACTTATGCCTCAAGATTGATCTCCGGCAGCGGCGTCGGCGTTCACGACAACATCGCACTCGACAAACTCCTCGCCGGCAAGCAAGTCTCCGTCACACCCTACATCGACAATCTTTTCGAGGGTTTACGTGGCAATGCGTCGCCAGAAGACCTCGAAACCCTTTTCCAACTCATCAACCTGTACGCAACTGCTCCACGCCTTGACCCAATCTATTTCGGAACGTTGGAAAGCAGCCTGAGGGCATCGGCGGAAACCCGAACCAACGACCCTGACTCCGTCTTCTTCGATGCCGTCAACAACATCCTCAACCAAAACCACTTCCGCGAACGCCGCCTCACCTTAGAACTAGTCGATGAACTCGACATCGACCGCGCAGGAACCGTCTACAGCGACCGCTTCGCTGACCTCGGCGACGCAACCTTCGTCTTCGTCGGAGCATTCGAATGGGAAGCCCTTCGAGCCCTGACCGAAACCTACCTCGCCAGCCTGCCTACTATGGGCCGAACCGAACAATGGGTGGACCACAACATTGACCCCCCGACAACCCTTGAAGATCACGTTGTCCGTATCGGCATCGAGCCACGCAGCCTGACGGTCCTCGTCTACGCTGGCGACATGGAATGGAGCCGGGGCGAAGCACTCGCCCTAAACGCCTTGGGAGAGATGCTGAACATCCGACTTCGCGAGCGGATCAGAGAGCAACTGGGCGGCGCCTACGCCATTAACGCATACGCCAACACCCAAGTGCTCCCAGATGCCGAATACCAAGTTGTCGTCATCTTTGGCAGCGACCCAAACCGCGTCGACGAGCTTTTTGGTGAAATCGAAGCAGAAATCGACTGGCTCCGCTCCGGAGGCGACCAAGAATACCTCGACACCGTCAAAGAACTCCTCCGTACCCCCAGAGAGGAGCAATTGCGAACCAACGGCTTCTGGAGCAACCAGATCCGCACCATTGTCCAACGCAACGGATCATTCGATTCCATCAACCAATTCGAAGAAACCCTCGACGCTTTGACCCTCGAAGACATCGTAGCCGCTGCCCAGCGATACCTAACCACCGACCGATACGTCCGAGTCGTTCTATTGCCCGAAGAGAATTAGTCTCAATACTGTCTCGCCCAGTAGCGGCGTTAGAATACCGCTAGCCACAGCAACGCCGCATCGAGCCACGTCGTTGAAACTTCGCGACCCCGGAGAATAACTCCTTATCGGGTGCGGCGATACTTGACACCCAAAGATGTATTTCGACCCACGCCTTTTCGCACTGACCAAAGGATTAAGACTCCGAATAGTCTTCGCCGCCATCTTGGGACTCATCGCTGTAGGCGCTGGCGTCTCTCGGCTAGCAGTCTCCGGCGTCGTCATCTACCAAGTCCTTGCCCGCGAAGCCTCATTCTCGGCTCTCGCATTCCCTCTCCTGACCATCGCCGCACTCATCGTGATCCGCGGTACGTTTCAGTACTGGCAGTACGCCGTCAGCCACCACACCGCCAACATCGTCAAAATCCGCCTCCGCGAAGAAACCTACACCCATCTCCTCGAACTCGGACCCGGATATGCCGACCGAAACCGCACTGGCGAGATCGTCCTGTCTCTCGTCGAAGGCGTCGAACGCCTCGAAACCTTCTTCGGCCAGTACCTATCTCAAATCATCGTCTCTGCCATCGCCCCAATCGCCATCTTCGCCTACATGGTCACACTCGACATATACATCGCCTTCATTTTCCTGACCTTCGCAATCTTCACCCTCCTAGTCCCTTCAGCCTTCCATCGGTGGAACCGCGACAGCAGCTTCAGACGCCGCAGATCATACGGTCAACTCGGCTCCGATTTCCTAGACAGCGTCCAAGGTCTAGCCACGCTCAAGGCATTTGGACAGAGCGAAGCCCGAGGCCAAGCCCTTGCAGAACGCATCCATGACCTCTACCGAACCACCATGGGCGTCGTCGCCGCCAACCAAGCCACCAGCGGTGCATCCATCTTCTTCATGGCAACCGGAGCCGCCGTCGCCCTGGCCGTAGGCGCAATTCGCGTCAGCAACGGTGACATGGAACTCCGTCCCCTCCTCATCGTCCTGATGCTCGGAGTCGAAGTTTTTCGACCCATGCGAGAACTCACCAACCTCTACCACCAAGGCATGGCGACGATGGCTGCCGCTCAAAGCGTCTTCGACATCATCGACGAACCTGTAACCATTCGAGATCCAGACGCAACGACAGTCCAACCTATCTCTGAACCTACCCCTGAAATCACCTTCGAAAACGTCACATTCGGCTACGACGGCGGACACCGCCCAGCTCTCCAAGATGTTGAATTCTCACTCCAAAAAGGCGAAACCCTAGGCGTGGTTGGAGCTAGCGGCGCAGGTAAATCCACCCTCGTCTGGCTCATGTATCGATTCTACGATCCCCAACACGGAAACATCAAACTAGGTGGACATGACCTTCGAGACCTCCCTCTCTCCACGATCCGAGAAAACATCTCCGTAGTAACCCAAGACACATACCTTTTCCACGGCACCATCGCCGACAACATGCGCTTCGGAAAACCCGACGCCACACAACAAGAACTCGAAGAAGCCGCCCGCGCCGCAAACGCCCACGAATTCATCTCAAGACTCCCCGACGGTTACAACACCGTAGTAGGGGAGCGCGCAGCCCGTTTATCAGGAGGCCAGCGGCAACGACTAGCCATCGCACGCGCCCTGCTAAAAAACGCGCCCATCCTTCTCCTGGACGAAGCCCTTTCCAGCGTCGATGCCGAAAACGAGACCCTTATCCAAGAGGCTCTCGACCGTCTCATGGAAAACCGCACGACCTTGGTCATCGCCCACCGCCTCTCCAGCGTCATAAACGCTGATCGCATCCTAGTCCTTGATGAGGGCAGGTCAGTAGAGATCGGAACCCACGACGAGTTGATGGCCGCCGACGGCACCTATGCCGACCTCATGCGACAACAAATCGAGATGGGCGAAATCGGCAAAACCGCCGATACCGCCGTCTCGCAACCTCAGCATTCTCTACCAGAACTCCCCCATCTTCCGACCGCCGGACACCACCACGCACCGAGTACCCATCACACGACTCACCAGGAAGAGATCAACATCCGCTCTTGGGCCGTATGGGCTCGCCTTTTCGCTCTCGTCCGCCCCGTCAAATGGCAATTCCTCCTGACGGTAGCGCTCGGAATCCTCAATCACGGATCCGTAATCCTCCTAGGAGCCGCCACTGCGCTCCTCGTAGCCGCCGTCGTAAGAGACCAATCCCTCACCACCCTCGTCGTCCTCGTATGCACCCTCGCGCCACTATCCGCGCTCTTCTTCTACCTCGAATCCTGGCAAGCCCACGACATGGCGTTCCGTCTCCTCGCCAAGATGCGAATCGATCTATACGAAAAACTGGAACCTTTAGCCCCTGCATACATGGTTCGACGCCGCTCTGGCGACTTCGTAAGCGTTGTCGGCGGTGATGTCGAAACCGTCGAATACTTCTTTGGACACGCCATCACCCCAATGATCGTCGCCGTCCTAATCCCCGGCGGACTCCTAATAGCGCTCCTCTTCATCGCATGGCCCATCGCAGCCGTACTCGCCCCGTTCCTCATCGCCGTCGCCATCAGCCCCTTCTTCGCAAACACCCGAATTGAACGCCTCGGTCACGAAATCCGAGGTCGTATGGGCGACATCCACGCATTCATGGTCGACTCCATCCAAGGCATGAGAGAAATCGTCGCATTCGGACGCGGAAAAGCCCGTAACGATGAACTCACCCAACAGGGATGGGCATATGCTGGACACCTCGTCCGCTTCCAAAAGTCCCAAGCATTCCAGATCGGTTTCATGGAGGCCATGATGGGACTAGGCGGCCTAGCCGTTTTAGCGATGGGTGTCTGGCTCGTTCTCGACGGTCAACTCGAACGCACCCAACTCCCTCTCGTAAGCGTCCTCGCACTCGCCGCCTTCAGCCCTATCACCGAACTCGCCCGCACCATGAAACAACTCATGGAAACCCTCGCCGCCTCCCGTCGCATCCTCGCAATCCACGACGAACCAATCCCCGTCCAAGACGGTCCAGGCATTTCCCCCATCCCCACCGTGGGAGAGGGTCAGGATGAGGGCGACACAACCACTCCCTCAGTCCAATTCGGCAACGTCGCATTCACATATGCCGAAGGCGACCCCCAAGCCCTCGCCAGCGTCTCCATGGATGTCCCCACCAGCCAGACCGTCGCAATCGTCGGCCGCTCCGGTGCCGGCAAAACCACCGTGGCATATCTCATGATGCGCTTCTGGGATCCTGATCAAGGGGAAATCGAACTCGAAGGTAACCTCCTTGACAAATTCAAACTCGATGACCTCAGAAGTCGTATGGCCCTAGTCGCCCAAGACACATACCTATTCAACGACACCATCCGCGAAAACATCCGACTAGGCCGTCAGAACGCCACCGACGATGAAGTCGAAGAAGCCGCCAGACAAGCCAACGCCGCCGACTTCATCGAATCCTTCCCGGACGGCTACAACACCCTTGTCGGAGAGCGCGGCATGCAACTCTCCGGTGGTCAACGACAACGCATCGCAATCGCCAGAGCAATCCTCAAAAACGCTCCAGTCCTCGTCCTTGACGAAGCCACCTCACACCTCGACGCCATAAGCGAAGCAACCGTCCGAGACGCCCTCAGCCGCCTCATGATCGGTCGCACAACCGTCGTCATCGCCCATCGCCTATCCACAATCCGCGACGCCGATAAAATCCTCGTCCTCAATGAAGGAAAAGTAGTCGAACAAGGCACCCACGAACAACTCCTCAGCCAACGCGGCCTCTACTCCCAACTAGTCTCCGCGCAGATGGCGTAGGCGCAAAGACATTCAAACCGGAACCGGAGCGGCTACAGCCAGGTACTAGCGGTACCTTTCAATCAACTCCACGACGCGCCGATCAATCTCCTCATCAAATCCCCGTCCAGCATCGGATAGTGCAATGCCTAGATGCGCATCCCGGAGCAACTGATCATAATCAGTGCTCCCCTTGTAACGATCATCAAGCTCGCCGAACAACGCGTCGAGCGCAGGTTTTTCAAACATCACGCCGCAACCTAAACTCACTCGTCGGTGCGAGAGACGCCTTCCTCGACTATCCTTCTCAGCTCACCCGCGAACTCCATCGCATCCTCCTGCTTCGGCACGCCATTCTTCTCCACCGCCTCCTTGAACTGCTCGAACAGCCACTCCTCCTTCGTCCCATGCGGGAACTCAAACATTTCACGGTCGAAGTGCGGCAACTCGCCAGGTCCGAAGTATCCCTTATCCCTTAGCTCGTAACCCTCCAGATTCGGCGTCCCCTTGCCCAGAATCTCACCCGTCTCAACATAGTGCTGCATCACCGGTTTCATACCGTACCGCTGGATAGGGCAGACCTTCATGCAAACCGCACAACCCTCATACTTAACCATCACCGGACGACATCGGTCATAGACAAGCTTGTTCTTCTGAACACCCCGGTACCAGACCTTCTCCCTCAACAAAGCACGTGCCGGACACCTCACAACACAAACCTGACACTGCTCGCAGAACTTGTTGATCCCGTAATCCACAGGCTCGTCGTGCACAACCGGAGCATCCGTCGTGATCAACATCAGCCGCGCACGCGAACCAAAGTGCGGAGATAATAGCTGCCCATTCGCGCCCAGTTGACCTAGCCCGGCCTCTACAAACAGAGGGATGAACACACCGCTGTTGTCATTCGGGCTGTGGACCTGCGCATAGTAGCCTAGCGACCGGATGTACTCCGCAAGATTTAGCGCCAGCTCTCCGGCGATCTCGTAAGTCCCGAAATGAGCGAACTCCGCTTCCAAGCTGGGAATCGTCTGCGTCTGGTAATAGTCCTGCTCGAGCGCTAAACAGATCGCGTGAGTGAACTTCGCCCACCGCTTTTTGCTCGCATACGTGTACCGTCGGTCATACCGCGTGAAACCCACTTCCCCAAAACCGAGTTCACGCGCCTTGGAGCGGATGTCCTCAGTAACCTCACGCTCAGGGTCAGGTTCAGCAGTCGGCGAAATCTCACCAGTCACCGCCGCGGCTTCGATGAGAGGTTCGCTGACCTCATCGTGCTTCTTGCGGTAATCGTAGACCTCCTTGATGTAAACCGTCCATCCCCATTCACGGTCCGCTGATTTCTCCACAGTCTGAGATTCAACTGGATATTCACGGCTGTAATACGTGACGTCACCGTCAATCACAGGCGATCCTGGAACCGTAGTGAGTTCCTCGGCAACTGGGATATCGATTTCAGGTTGACCGGCTACGCGACCGGGTCTTGTCACGACGTGACTAACGGGCTTAGGCATGGTTTGTCGCTCTACTAGGTTGCGCTTTGGCGCGACATTATAGCGCGTTCACTCAATCCCGAACAGCAAATACTACGAAATCTTTCTAATAACCCAAACCACATGAACGGATTACGTAGCGCAATGCAACTGAAGCGATTCGAAACAGACCTGCCGACGAGCATCCTACACGAATCTCCGAAACCCCGCTTAGTGGACCCGTCAGGTATCGGTCTGCCATACTAATCCAGTTCTGATCACGAGCGCAGGACGACAACGATTCGCCAAAGCGAATCGAGCAAAACCGATAGGATGAAAACTACGAGATAAGGTATCATCCAATTCAATCGGTGAAACCGTAATGAGATGAACATATTCAATAAGCACAGGGGGCTACAATGCTGAGATTTGCCGAAGAGATCACTCTTCTCCTGTTGAACGACGATGACGGTCGGTTTGCCCGGATCTCAGACAGCTCGTTCGACTACGCAATAGCCGGCGGCGTGTTGATGGACCTGGCACTCGAGAATCGCATCGACACCGATCTCGATAACCTCATGCTGATCAATTCGACTCCTACTCGCGACAGCCTTCTCGACGAAACTCTCGCGGAAATCGCCGCCAACGAAGGTCACGATGCCCGCTATTGGATCGAACGCACCGCGTTGCGCGGCTCGGAACTGCGCGAAGAATCACTAAGCCGATTGGTCGAAAAAGGCATCTTGGAGCAGGCCAATGACCGCTTCATGTGGGTCTTCAAATCGCGCCGATATCCCACAATCGACGGTGAGGCACAGCGGGAAGTCAAGCTCCGAATCATGGAAGTCCTGTTCTCTGAAGAAATCCCTGACCCGAGAGATATCGTCATCATTAACCTAGCCGATGCCTGCGGAATCTTCAGAAGCATATTGAGCGGCGAAGAACTAGAGCGCGTCGCACCCCGAATCGAGCAGGTAAAGCGCCTCGACCTTATCGGACAGGCCATGACCCAAGCCATCCAAGACATTGAGATGACGATCGCTTCAAACCTACAACCCCACATGTATTAGCGCCACCCGGCGGATCTGAGTCGCCAAAGTCGTCGCTACGACCATCTTTGACTGAAACGTCGGAAAGGAGATAGCTAGGTGGCCACAATCAAGAGGCTGTTCGGCTACGTCCACATCGTGTTAGGTTCGTTGGTTGCTGTGCAATTCCTGGCCAGCGAGATATACGCCGATGACGCCGTAGGCTCCACTTGGGATGCGTTGAACTATCTGATGGCGGTCGGCGCGATCGCAGCATTAGTTTTCAGCTATATAAGGGCGAGAGAAGCGGACCGGTCCGATCTGGCCGAGTGGATCGGATCAACCACCATGTTGATCGCTTCAACGGCGCTGTTTCTGCTCTACTTCGAGCAATGGTTCGCGTGGACGGTCTTCAAAGACGCGGACGATGAACTCGGCGACTACCGATCGATGGTCTGGATCGTCATCGACGTGATGTTCCCAATTGTGAACATCATCGTTGGTAGTTACTTGCTGAGAAGCAACGCTTCAAACTCTGACGGGTAGTGCCATTCGGAAGTAGTCGTGAACGCGATCAAAACGATATTCGGTTACATCCACATCGCCTTGGGCCTCGTCGTAGCGATTCAATTCGTCGTGTCTCCGATGTATGGCGGTGACCTGAACTCCAATGTTTGGGAAGTGATCAGTTATTTCATGGCCGTCGCAGTGGTTTTGGCGCTGATCTTCTCGATCAGCCGCTATCGCGAGGCGATACCAACGCCAGACTGGGGCGACAAGATCATGCTGGTTTCAGCGATCACGTTGCTGTTGCTCTTTGGACGGTTATGGTTCAGCACTTACCTCTTCGACGAGTATGAGAGGCTGGAACTCGATTCGCTGCGGATGATGTGGTACGGCGTTGATGTGCTGTTCGTCCTTGTGAATCTGTCCGTCGGACGATACCTGTTGCTCAATTCGAGATCTGGGAACTGAAACTGGTTAACGGTGATCGTTGCTATACGAAAAGGCCGTAGGAGGGCTTAAATGATGGATGGAGTGCGACGCATCATCGGTGCGCTCATGATTCTGGTGTCGATTGTGGTCGGGGTGCAGTTCATCGCTTGGCGGCTCTACGACTCCGGAGACGTATGGGGAATCGTGAACTATATCTCCCTCGTCACAATCGCCTTAGCGTTCTACTTCAACTGGGATCGGAAGTACAAGCAAGAAGCGAGCGGAGAAACAGGGGTCACGCGTGAGTACATAGAGTCGAATGTGTTGTACTTCGGGACGATGATTTTGGCTGCGCTGTTCCTGTTCAACTGGCTGAATCTGCTAGTGAACGGTGCTTCAGAAGTAGGGGAAGAGGTTATGCACGACGTGGTGTGGGTAGTGGTAGACATCATGATCATCCTAGTCGCCGGCGCCACCGGTGGATATCTGTTGACAGGCGATGCTTCGGAGTAGGTACTGGTCGGTTCGAATATGGGATGCGAGAGCACAACTCTTCGGTTCGACCAATAAGAAACCGGTTCAATAGAATCGGTGCTTAGAGCCGCTCATCAATTCATGGCAATCTCGAGCGTGGTCGGACCGAGGGTTACAATTTCGGAGACGGTACGTTCGTTGGTGCGTTATGTGTTTCGCAAACGAGAATAGGAAGTGAATCAACTTGACTACGATATCCTATGATCAACTCAGAGCCCAGTTACCCATATGTGACGAATTTCCTACGCAATCGCCATTGCCAAAAGGCATAAAATACGGCGACGTGATCGAAGAATTTATTCCTCCCAATTTGTCGTCCATCGCGGGCACCGCAATCGAGTGTCAGGTGTTAATAGTTGCGGCAGCCGGTGCGGTAGGCAAAAGCACAATGGCTGAAGCGTTGTCGTCTGAGAAGCACGCTCTGATTTGGGATCTAGCGGAGGGCGATGACGTGGGACACGGAACTCTGGACGCGATTTTGGAGTACACGATGAAAACGGATTCGAAATCTGATTTCGTCGAGTGGATGTCAGAGGGGTTGCAGTTTCTGATAATTGACGCGCTCGACGAGGGGCGTTTCAAAGTGACAGAAAACGCATTCTCTCTGTTACTTGAAAATATCAGTCGGCTTGCTGAAACTTCCAAAGGCACGTGTTTCGTTCTATTCGGGCGGACTCAGATCGCTGAATCAGTTTGGGTAGACCTTACTGACATGGGTGTAAATACATCAATCGTAGCTATAGATCCGTTCACAAGGACACAAGCCAACGATTACATCGCAAAACGAGTTGGAAATGGTTACACAACTCCGGTAATCGAGTGTAGAGACTTAATCTTCCAACAGCTGGAAGCCCCTATGAAGGATCGTCCTGATTTCGAGTCTGCGAACGAGTTTCTTCATTACCCGCCAGTGCTCGATGTGATCAGTGTCTTACTCAACACCGAACGGAATCATATTTTTTTGAGGAATTTTCTGTCCGAACGGAATCCTGAAACATCGGGGAAGTTGCTCCGCGAAGTCATGGATCACATTCTGAAACGCGAACATGAGAAAGTCGTTCCGGCGTTTTTGGAAAAAGTCAGTGATGAGGATCGTCAAGTCTTATGTCAAGTGAGCGATCATTTATACTCCGATGTCGAACAAGCTCAAAGACTGTTGGCAAGCGTTCTGGGCGTTCCAATTGATTGCACGCCAACTGTATTAGATTCTGGATACAGGGCCGACTACGAAGAGGCATTGGCATTCGCTCTAACTGAGCACCCATTTGTTCAAGGAGTGGACCGTTTCGCCAACTCCGTATTCCAGTCTTATCTCTATGCCAAAGCTCTTCGCGGAGACTTTGGAGAAGAACTGTCAAATCGTGTGACAAAAGAATTGTTGGGGTCCTCGCGGCTTCCACAACCCTTGTTGGCGGAGTTTTACTTCGACATAGGCGCATCTGAAGCATCGGACGTCCAACAAGTTAAACCAGAGCATGTCGGTCTGTTATACGACTCGTTATTGAGTTCGGAATCGAATCATCGAAGAGTCCGACTTTCGATAGAAGGTTCGGATCGAGGGCATCCCGATTCGGGAAGCAATAATGCGGACGGAGAGTTCGAACTGTTTTGGACGGAACGGGAGGATGAGGCCGAATATGAACCATACACCCTGCGTTTCTGGATCGAAACCGAGGAAGATTCGACGGTTTCATTCCGACGATACATACGGGATATTCACATAACAATCCCTTGTACTGTAGAACTGGGTTCGCAGGTATCGGAATTTAAGATTGGGCCATCGGTATACATCTCCGCCGAAGTAATTAGGTTGGGTTGTGAAGCCTTGGTTGTTGAAAAAGTGCCACCCAAATACGACAGTTACGCTGACACGGGGGTAGCACTTGAAGCCGAACGGTTCGAAGCGCCAAGTGTCCATTCGATGCCCAGCGTTTTCGCAACAGATTTCTATGTAATGGGCACCGGTACCGAAGTTTACCCGTGGACGGCATTCAGGCGTAATCAAGTTGATAGCAATTTTGATGATGAAATCACGAGGCGTGCCTATCAACGGTTTAAACGAATCGTTACAGCCTTACAATCTCGTGGTAAAGGGGCGCTAGCTCGGACTAAAGACAAAATCGAAAACCCGCGTACAATGCAAGGTCAAATGGGGGAATCTTTACTTGAAAAAATGAAATCTGATGGGATACTCAGCCTAGGCGACGGCGGTAGACGCTACTATTGGGATCCAGACAAAGCTAACGAATTGCTAGGCGTATCTTGGATGGATCTGCGTAAAGGAGAATGTCCCGACAAATTGAATCGTTACCTGTCAGAGTTCATCCGTACTAATCGTGTTTCGTAGCTTCACTCTTTGTGCGTTCAGAATAAGGAATGAATTTTGACGAATTAATCCACCAACCAAGGCGCCTCGTCCTTACTCGGCGGAACAATAAACCACCCCGCACCTTCCCGCCTCGGGAACGGATTACGCCGCCTCCGACCCGGCTCAGGCGGATTAGCCTGCAACTCCGCTAAAACATCCTCATCAACCGTAATCCCCAACCCTGGCTCATCCGAAAGCTGGATGAACCCGTCCTCAATTGTGTGGTTGAAGTTGATGCACTGCTCGCGACCAGGATCGACCACCTCCATCATCATGTGATTCGGCAACGCCGCCGCCAGATGCCCCGCGTAATTGGCCTGGCAGTTCATCATCGTCACCGGAAGCTCATACGCGTAGCACATATTCGCAACCTGCCGACACCCGGTGAATCCGCTGTGGCTTCCGGCGATGTTCACCACATCCACCGCCTGCTGCGAAATCAGCGGATAGAAATCACCGATATGATCCAAGTTCTCGCCAGAAGCTACAGCAGCAGAAATGTTTCGTGAAACCTGCCGTAACCCATCGAAATCCCAACGTCTCGCAGGCTCCTCTGCCCATGTAATGTCGAAATCCTCTTCGATCCTCTGAATTCTGATGATCGCCTCTTTCGCAGACCAGTACTCATTGCTATCGATCAACAACCGAGGCCGATCCGCCGCAATGCTCAAAGCCTCCTTCATAATCCCAAGACGCCTCAGGTCTGCCTTCATATCCAACCCGACCTTCAGCTTCCCAGAATCAACTCCGCGTTCAGCCATCCGCCGATAGAACGCGAACAGATCCTCGTCATCAAGACAAAGATCAATCCCAGACGCATACGCCTTAGTCCGACCATCACGCGCCCCGAACGTCTGCCACAAAGGCTCGTCGTTGATCTTCGCCTTCAAGTCCCATAGTGCAACGTCGATCGCATTGATCGCACCGTTCATCTCACCCTCATTGCCACCTTTGAAGACGAAATCCACCAACCGCATCCACAGCCCCACAACCGACCGCGGATCCTCTCCCTCGATCAGATGAAACAGACGACCAACCGCGGAATTACCCATCGGCGCAACGCCCGTAATCCCCGCATCCGTCTCGATCCAAAGAACCGATCCGCCGGAAATGTCCTCCCCGACAACTCCATTCGCATCCCCAATCGGACGGTCCATCTTCATCTCGTACTCTTCTACTCGATATCCAGTGATCTTCATTGTTCAACTCTCTCGACGACTATTTCCGACGTATCGATTGATGGTTTTCCGTTAATACGCATGACGCCCTTCCGACTGCCCAGTAATCCCTCGCACAGCCTCCGACTTCTCCTCCTCAGTAGGCGGCACCTCGTAAAGCCCGGCGCCAGGACGACGACCGAAAGGACTAGGTCCACTGCCAGGCGGTATCCGATCAACCTTCAACTTCTCGATCTCATCATGGTGGATCTCAATCCCAAGCCCCGGCTTGTCCCCAAGAATCGCCTGACCGTTCTCAAACGTCACATCGTACGAAGCCACCGCACTGTCAGGCTCGGCATTCCCCACCTCGATCGTCACGTAATTGGGAATCACAGTCGCCAAATGAGCATGGTGATGCCCCGCCGACCCACCAAGCGTTACCGGCAGATTGAAACCATAAGCCGCGTCAGCAATCTGCAGGGCACAGGTGATCCCCGTCATTCCCGATCCAACCTGAATGATGTCCGCCGATCGGTTGTGGAAATATCCCAGGAAATCCCCCAGCGTATCCAAATTCTCCCCAGCACACACAGGCGTCCGCACAGCATCGCAGATACGCCTCAATCCCAAAAAGTCCCACCGACGAGCAGGCTCCTCGATCCACATCAAGTCATACTCCTCCTCCATCTCCCGAACCTTCCGAATCGCCTGCTTCGGCGACCAATACTCATTCGCATCCACCATCAACCCCGGCTCATCCGTATTGATGCTCAATGCATCCTTCATCAACCCGATACGGCGCAGATCAAAGTCCTGATCCAGCCCGACCTTCAACTTCCCATCCTTGAAACCGTAATCCACAGCCATCCCACGATAGAAATCAAAGATCTCCTGGTCAGACAAAGGCATATCAAGCCCCGAAGCATACGCATTGACCGGCTGATTCACCCCGCCAAGCGTCTTCCACAAAGGCTCATCATCATACTTCGCCTTCAAGTCCCACATCGCGATATCCAACGCCGATATAGCATCATTCGCAATCCCGTCATGACCTCCCTTGAAATGCTTGTTCACCATTCGCTGCCAAAGCCCCGTGACGCGCCTTGGGTCCTGTCCGATCAACACTCCATCGACAAGCGACTTGATGATCCCAATCGCACCTCCCCCACCCATCGAGATACCAGTCAACTCCGTATCCGTGTGTAGCTCGATGATGCACCCGCTAGCAATCGCACGCCCCATCGGAGAGTTCGCATCCCCCATCCTCCGAGGCATCCTTGACTGAAATAGCGTAGACGATACGCCGGTAATCTTCATTTCGACCTTTCGATATCTGACTCTCGCCGTTCCATCGACGCGGCAGTTGGGAAACGATAACCAAAACCACCGAGTCAACAGTCGATTCTTGCACATCTTCACCAATCCATGCCAACCGCCACGCAGAACCATTCGTATCAATGAATGCCGAGCAATCCGTTCAAGCCGATATGCCGATTCCAGTAAAATCAGGACGTTAAGCGGTCGACAAGACGGCTCAAACCCGATTCGCCATAAAAAGGGCATGTCAAACTCACTTCCAAAGCGCACCTCTCTGACGTTGTTCGCCCTCATAGTGCTGGCCGCGTCTACAACTCTCGCATGGATCGAAACGCGCCCCATCCAAGCCCAAGACGCCCAATCCCCCGAAGTCGGGTTCACACTCGTCGCATTCGACACCTCTCTAATCGAACCATCAGACATCGAAGCCGCCGACCTCGCTGCAAAGATGGTCCTCTCAGACATCGACGAAGGCCTCATCCTCGTCGGACAATACTCCGAACACGCATTCGACCCCGAAACCTTCGCCACCAGCGACCTCGCAAAAGCCGCAATCGACGAAGCATCCGACCGCATGAGAGCCAATGGCGAAGACATCGCCGCCGACCTCTCCGAGATGCTCGAATCATACGCATCATTCATCGAACAACTCGCCGTACCCGGAAAACTATTCATCCTCTCCGCAGGAGGATTCACCTACCACGAATCGACTGGCGTACCCGGCCTTGAGACCGTCGCCACAGATCTCGCCGCGCAAGGCGTAACAATCAGCACCATCTCATTGGCAACTACCCCCGCTCCCGACCGCGACGTCCTCGCTGCCATCAGCAGCGCCGGTGGTGGAACCCCATACGACCTCGGCTTCCTAGACGGAGTCATCGAGTTCATAAACGGCGAACTCGGCGTATCCCTAACGCCATCCCTACAGACCGACAACACCGGCGCAGCAGGCGAGACCATCGACATCGGAGTCCCTCCTCACTCCTCATACCTAGTCGCAGGTTTCTCCTTTGAAGACCCGGAAACCGTCAACGTCATCCGTCAACCCAACGGCCAAGAAATCTCCGACTCCGTCGGATCGGTCAACGCATTCGAAATCACCGGTATGAAGTTCTTCACCGTCCGAAACCCTCAGCCCGGATTCTGGGCACTACGCTCCGCAGGCGGCTCTGGCACGCTCACCATGTACAGCGACGTTGTCAATAACCTCAGCATCGAGATCCCTACCCAACCGCCTTTCCCTTCCGGCCATCCCTTTGTCCTCGAGGCCAACGCAACATCTGGTGAACTCCCCCTCATTGATGCCTCCGCTAGTGTCGACGCCATCATCACCGGACCCGACGGCGTAGAGCACTCTTACATCCTGAATGACCTCGGCGAAGACGGCGACGTTTTCTCTGAGGACGGCATCTTCTCCGCCACCATCGCACCGCAGGAAACCGTTGGCATCAGCGAAGCCAGACTCAGCATGAGATGGCCGAATCTCTCCGCAACCATCGACGGCACCGGTGCATTCGTAGTCGAACCATTCCCCACAATCGAGATCGAGATCCAAGGCGACGGATCATTGACCGAAGGCGCAAGATCACACATCGCCAACGTTGATCTCAGATTCGACAACGCCGCATTCCTCGCCGCACAAGACGACATCGAAGTCTCCGTCGTAAACCTCGCCGACAACTCAACGGTCGAAATCGAACTGGAGCCCACCGAGGTCGTAGAGGAAAAGGTCTACCAGCTACGCTTATTCGGCACCCTGCAAGAGGACGGAGAATATCAATTCTCAGCAACCTTGAGAAGCACCCATCTCGAAAGAGAATTCGTCGCCGAAGCTCCCACTGCGACCCAAGACTTCAAACTCACCACGCCAATCCCGATCCCCCTTTACTCCGTCATCGGTGTTGCAGCATTCATACTCTTCCTATTCATCCTCCTATGGTTGAGAGCATTGCTACAATCCAGCCCCTTCGGAAACCTCTACCGAGTAAACTCCAACAACGAACGAGAACTCGTCGCCAACTTCAGCGAATACCGTGGATCGGCATGGGACCGACTCTTCAACAAACCAATCGTCCCAGCCGCCGCAATGCCCGGAATACCCCTACACGGCGGACGATTCACATTCGCCTCACGCGGCATCTCGCTCAGGTACAAACCCGACTCCGACGGTCTCCTTAACGTCATGATCGGGGGCGAACCTCTACAAGCTGGAAACACACCCATCCCCGAGGGCGAGCACTTCCAAATCGGCCCCGATACATTCATATTTGACAAAGCCGACGCCAGCCCCGACGTCCAAGTCTCCGAGAGACTTACCCCAACCCGTCGAGAACGCAACGAAGAACTCGACACCTTTGCCCTAGACCCCATGACATGGGACGCACCCTCAAGCGCAAGACCAACCCGCCGCTACTACCGCCCAGGATAGAGAAAACCCACCCGTCCTCCCGCAACACCCCAACTCATCAAAGAGGCACGCCACTCGTAGGGGCCGTTCGCGAACGGCCCATGCACCGCTACGATGGTAGGGGCGGGTCTGCGACCCGCCCCTACCATCGCAAAACAACAGTCTCCCCAAACGAAAACCACCAATCCCTCCAACGCCCCCAAACACCAACTAAAACCTCCATCCCCCACGAACAAACTCCCCTCTCCCGCTGGGCGGGAGAGGGGCCGGGGGTGAGGGCGAGGGGACGGGCGGGGCCAGACTACCCCAACCCACTACAACCCCAACATCCAACACACACCCATCATCCCAATCATTCAAAATCCTTAACATCCCAGTTCAGAAACACACTTGACAACACTCGACAACTGTTATAAAAACAACATATGATCGACGGATCAACACAGCGCTGCGCAGACGTGTGCAGACCCCCGACCCAAGCGGCTGCAGGGAGTAAACGTGAGGACATGAAGGCAAAGACAGACATAAAAGGCGCAATCTCGAACGAGCGCGCCGTGTCGCGGCGTCTACGTGTCAGCTGGTGGCGTCCCTCGACGGATCGGACATCCGTCGCAAGGCTGTGCGGGTCCGTGCCGAAGCGTGGGAGGCCCAGTTCCCGGAGCGCGATGCGTCAGTCCCGCATCGCCAATCGAGCCAGCACGCGTCCCTTGAACCTTTTCCCCTCCCCTTTCCAAGGGGAGATACTTCTTCCCTCCCCTTTCCAAGGGGAGATGCAGAGGGGTTCAACGGACGCCGTGCCAAGGGCCGGGAGACCACACGTGGAGCCGACAGACGTCTACTCCTGCCCATCACAGGAGGGAGGCTACAGCGCGAGAGGAGCCCGTAAGGGCGAATCGAAGGAAGGCGGCGCATTCCGAAGGGTGTCCCCAAGCGCCCAGCCGCCGACCAAGCACGCGGTCTGGCGACGCGTGCCGCGACTGGTAAAGGTTGCTAGCGGTCTGACACACCGCTCTGCGCAGCGACTGACCCCTCTCCGGGGTCGTCCTCTACCCTCGACCACCGTAATTCCGGCCGCTTCCGTCATTCCGGCGGAAGCCGGAACCCAGCGGGGCCGGGCGTACGCGCCCGCGAGGGAAGAGGCGATGGAGAGGGAAGGAACTCCGGCCTCCGTACAAAGGCCGAAGCTCAGGAGAGGGCCAGTTCCTACGGGCCCAATGACCCGACCTCCCAGGTCACATCAAATGGCGACGTAACCGAAACCAGAAGACGAGGACAACCCTGCGCCCCTGAAAAGGCGCAGGGGGAGGAAACCGAAACAAACAGCCACATGGGTGTGGTTTATTCAACACATCCGCCAACCGTCCCCTTTCGGGACGAAAGGGGACGCGAGCGAGCGAAGCGAAATCGCAGGGGTATGTACCCCAGCGGCGCAGCCGCTCCACGTAAACCGACCCAAACAACTAAAACAACCACCAACCCAAATCGAAAACCAACACCCCAAACAACCACAACACCATCCTTAACATCCTTCAAGCTCCTTCGCATCCTAGTTCCCCACCAGTGTTATCTTGTTGCGGGGGAGATACGCAATGTCAGATAAACGACCAAACATCATCATGATCATGTCCGACGACCTCGGATACGAATGCATCGGCGTCAACGGAGGCACGTCCTACGCAACACCCCGCCTCGACGAAATGGCCGCAAACGGAATGCGCTTCGAGGAAGGCCACGTCCTACCCCTCTGCACCCCCACCCGCGTCGCGCTCATGACCGGCAAGCACAACTTCCGAAACTACATCGGATTCGGTCTGATCCGACCCGACGAAGTCACCTTCGGACACCTCTTCACTGACGCTGGATACAACACCTGCATCTCCGGAAAGTGGCAGCTCTACTCATACAACCCGCCCGACGAGATGCCAGAGATGCGCAACAAAGGACAGCAGATCGAGGACGCCGGCTTCGACGAGTTCTGCGTATGGCACGCCCACCAAACCGAAGACAAAGGCTCCCGCTACAAAGATCCCATAATCTACGAAAACGGCAAATACCGCGACGACACCGATGGCAAATACGGCGACGACATCTTCTGCGACTACATCACCGACTTCATCGGACGCAAAAAGGACGACGACAAGCCATTCTTCATCTACTGGCCGATGGCGCTGACCCACAAGCCGCATGAACCCTCCCCTGACAGCCCCGAATTCGCCGACTTCGAACCGCCTCCCAACAAGACCCTCGGCGGAAGAACCTGGGCCGAGTTGGAAGACGGCGCATTCGAGGACGATCCAAAGTTCTACAAGGACATGGTCGAATACCACGACAAGCTCATCGGCAGACTGCTCGACTACCTCAAGGAACAGGGCCTCAGCGAAGACACACTAGTCATCTACACGGGCGACAACGGCTCGCCACACGACGTCTGCTCCATGCTCCACCAGCACAACGAGATCTGCGGCGGCAAGGGCAAAACAAACGACCGCGGCACACACGTCCCCTTGATTGTCCAGCAACCCGGCACCGTCCCCGCGGGAGCGGTCAACTCCGACCTCATAGACGTCACCGACTTCCTCCCAACAATGCTCGAAGCCGCCAGCATCGACACGACCGAAGACTACGTCATCGATGGTGAGTCGTTCCACCCACAGCTCAGAGGCGAGACCGGCAACCCGAAAGACTGGATCTTCTTCCACTTCGAACCCATGAGCGCGCGCAACGCTGCGAGATGTATCCGCTTCGTCCGCGACCGCAACTGGAAGCTCTACGAGACCGGTGAACTCTACGACCTGAACGCCGATCTCGACGAAGAGATACCGATCTACGAGTCGCAGGACGGCGACGCCTCGGCGGCAGCCAGAGCGAAATTGCAGCCGATCTTCGCAGAGATGGTGGCATAAATCAACAAAACGGAAATCGCAATGTCACAAAAACGACCCAACATCATCATGATCATGTCCGATGATCTCGGTTACGAGACCATTGGCGTATACGGAGGCACCTCATACGCGACTCCGCGCCTTGATCAGATGGCAACCAATGGCATGCGTTTCGAACAAGGTCACGTTTTGCCTCTATGCACCCCCACCCGCGTCGCACTTATGACGGGTAAGCACAACTTCCGCAACTACATCGGCTTTGGCCTGATGCGCCCAGATGAAGTCACCTTCGGACACATCTTCTCCGATGCCGGTTACAACACCTGCATCTCCGGCAAGTGGCAGCTTTACTCGTATAACCCTCCGGAACAATTCCCCGAGATGCGAAACAAAGGCCAGCGCATCGAGGATGCAGGTTTCAACGAATACAACGTCTGGCACGCTCATCACACAGAGGAAAAGGGCTCTAGATACAAGGATCCCGTGATCTACCAAAACGGGTCGTATCGCAAGGACACCAAAGGCGAATACGGCGATGATCTGTTCTGCGACTACATCATCGACTTCATCGAACGCAAAAAGGACGACGACAACCCATTCTTCGTCTACTGGCCTATGGCTCTAACCCACGGGCCTTTTGAACCGACTCCCGACAGTCCCGAATGGGAAGACTTCGAACCAGTATCGAACAAAACCCTTGGCGGCCGCACCTGGGCCGACCTCAACGACATGGGTGTTGGCGCCCATCCGCGCTTCTACAAGGACATGGTCGAGTATCACGACAAAGTCATCGGCAGGCTGTTGGACTACCTTGAAGATCAAGGATTGAGCGAAGACACCCTCGTGATCTACACGGGCGACAACGGTTCCCCTCAGGAAGTCTGCTCAGTCATGCATCGCCACAACGAGATCTGCGGCGGCAAAGGCAAGACAAATGATCAGGGGACGCACGTTCCATTGATCGCCCAGATGCCAGGAACCATACCTGCTGGTGCCGTCAACACCGACCTCGTCGACGTAACAGATTTCCTCCCGACGATGCTGGAGGTCGCCGGGATCGACGCACCAGAGGGTTACGTCATCGATGGAACTTCGTTCTATCCCCAGTTGGAAGGTGAGACAGGCAACCCGAAGGATTCCCTCTTCTTCCACTTCATGCCGATGTCACCCAACGTGGCTGTAGACACCATTCGATTCGTCCGCGACCGGAACTGGAAGCTATACGAAACCGGCGAACTCTACGACCTCAACGCCGACCTCGATGAGGAACTCCCGATCCACGAATCCCAAGACGGCGAACAATCTGCCGCGGCCCGTGCCAAGTTGAAGCCCATCTTCGCGCAGATGGTTCCGTGAACGGGAGGACCGATACTAACCAACGTTTCCGTCGACGTCCGAATCGGAATTCCCCGCTTGCAACGAACGCAGCTGATTGATCGCGTAGACTACCGCGATCGTCGGAACTATCGCGAAGAACAGCGGCAGCTCCCAATCTCCCTTGATCGTCCCTGACGCGATCAATCCCGATAAGGTCAAATCAGCAACGATATTGAAAGCTATCAACCCAATCACCATCGAGATAAACACCCTGGTCAGACGCGGAGCGAAAACGAGCAACAAGATGGCAAGCGCCGTCAGCGGATGCAGGGCAGAGAGAACCAACCGAGAATAGATCGCCCCACCGTCAGCAAAAAGCCCCACCGCTGCCGTCAACCCGGTGAACAGCAGGTTCAGTATCGCAAGCCCCATCAGAATCCGTCGGTAGGCAGTCATGTTGCGATTTTAGCCTCAAGCCGAGATACAGATTAAATCCTTAGGCATTTATGATTCGGGTTTGCGATGACTTTCCACACCAGCGATACAGGCACACATCACCCGGAGCTACCCGATTTATCACCAATCGGCGGCGGCCACCATCGCTGCGTCGAATGCGATCGCATCATCTACTCGGACCCAAAGGTCGCCGTCGCCGCCATAATCCCGATGGACGAAGGCATCGTCCTCCTCAGACGTGCCATCGAACCACAACTAGGCAAATGGAGCTTCCCATCCGGATACGTCGACCGCGGCGAGAAACTTGAGAAGGCTTTGGAGCGCGAGGTGATGGAGGAGTGTGGACTTGAAGTCAACGTCGATTGGCTAGTCGGCGTCTACAGCGACGAAGGCCAAGCAGTAGTCCTCGTCGTCTACCACGCAGACCCCATCGGCGGCGAACTCGTGGCCGGAGACGAAACTTCCGAAGCGAAGATATTCGACTCCGACGCCATGCCCAAACTCGCCTTCGAGCACGATGACCGTATCGTCCGAGACTGGCGAAACGGGTTAATGATGAGGGCTGCGCAGCGCGGTTAGACGATGCCCGCGTCTTCGGTGCCCGTCAAATACGCCCGCGCTTCGGCAAGCAAGAACCGAGACGCACCACTCACGATCCACTGGACTCCGCGCTCGTGCCAGAACTGCGCCTGTTCAACGGTGACACCGAGCGTGCCCGAAATTTTCCCCGCATCATGAGTCTTCTTGACCAGCGTCTCGATTTCAGCAACAACCTCGGGATGTGAGATCTGACCTGGGTATCCCATATTGAGAGAGAGGTCACCCGGCCCCATGAAGATACAATCGGCACCTTCAACGGCGATGATCTCGTCGGCATTCTCGATACTCTCGGGTGTCTCGATCTGGAGACAGACAAACGTCTCTTCATTGGCCTGCTTGACATATTCAGCCTGATCTTGGATGCCGAACATAGCGCTGCGACCAGAGAAACCGCCCCGTTTGCCAACCGGCGGGTATTTGACGGAGTCGACGACCCGACGTCCTTCCTCCCCGTTGTTGATCAGGGGGATCATGACGCCCTGTGCGCCACCTTCTAGATAACGCTGAATATGCTGCTGGTCGTTCATTCCAATGCGAACGATAGGAGTAGTGCCAGACAACTCGGCAGCACGAATCATGTTCTCTGCAGTTTCATAGTCCATGATGCCGTGTTCGCAATCAATGACGACGAAGTCGAAGCCAGCCCAACCCATGAGCTCGACCAACGCTGGCGCAGGCCACCCAACGAACGGTCCCAGAGTGGTGCCACCGTTCATCATCTTTCGCTTCATAGTGTTGGTTCGCATCTTCTCGTCTCTTCGTGTTCAGGTGTAATCGCGACGATTTAGGTTAACTCACAGGATCGAAGAATTCCGAAACGTATCGCCAGACGTCTTCTGCGACATCGTCCGGGTCTCGGGATGCGTCAATACGCACCCACCTGTTCGGTTCTTGGTCAGCGAGGCGCTGATAACCGCGTCGCACGTTGCGATGGAACCGGATGGGCAGTTGCTCGAAGCGGCGTTGGGTTTCCCCAGACGAAAGATCAGCAGAATCGCGTCGACGCAACCCTGTTTCCGGCGCGACGTCCAACAAGATGGTTAAGTCCGGCACTTCTTCGTTGGTGGCAAGTTCGTTAGCATGTCGGAGTCGATCGAGGTTCAAGTTTCCTCCGAACCCTTGATACGCGATCGTCGAATCGGAGAATCTATCGCCGATGACAGTAGTCCCTGCATCCAAGCTGGGGACGATCACGTCATGCATCAATTGCGCTCGAGCCGCCATGAAGAGCAACGCATCCGCGGCAGGAACATTGTTGCTCTGCGACTTGATGATTGAACGGATTTGTTCACCAAGGGTCGTAGTACCGGGTTCACGAACGACAAGGACCGGTAGATTGAGCGACTCTAGGCGCCTCTTCAAAAGGTCTGCCTGAGTAGTTTTACCCGCACCTTCACCGCCTTCGAATGAGATGAATGGTGCTGTGTGAACCGATTTGCGCGGCATGTCAGAGTTACCGGGGCTACTCGGTGCGCGGCGCGATCACCGGCGACGTCGGCGGATGATCACGTGTCGGTTCGGTTCGTGGCCAGTGCTGGCCGACCCGACGTTGTACCGAGCCGCAAGAGCGTGCTGTAGACGCCGGATATGCGCAGATTGGGCGGAAAGGTTGACCTTTCGATCTCCGCTCAGAACACGCTCGACAGCTCGTTCCGCCTCTTCCAAAGCCTCTTCAACGATGATTTCATCGTCTTGCGCACCGTTGACCGGTCCCGGACTTTCGAGTTCGAATCGGCTCAAGAACTGCTCGATCTGTTCGCGAGTGCCGCGTCGCAGCACGTAGACCGGGATCCCGTCACGTTCGGCACGCTTGACCGCAGGTGGACGGCGTCCGTAGTGAAGTTTGGTAGTAACGAGAACATCGGCTTCTTGAGCGGTCTCGGAGAGCATGACAGGAACACCCATAGCACGTATTGCAGACCTCAATGTTTCGCGAGGGACCCCAAACGGATGGACGCGGACTGGAGGCGGCTCAGGCATACGATCATCGCGTTCGATGGTGTCGGACTGTTTGCGCGCCCGCCCGGTTCCGTTCCCGTTAACGCTTTCCTGAGAGAGGTCGTAGGATCGTCGAGGCGAACGAATCGAGTTGAGATCGAACGCGGCGGTCTCGAAGGCGTCTTCGGTCTCCATTGCATCTTCGACCTGCGAATCTACGGTCCCATCTTCGTTAAGTTGTCGCATTTCTAACGGGACTTGAAGTCCGCGCAACATGCGATCGACGGCTCTCCCGACATCTATATGAACGCCGACATAGTTGCGTTCTCGCATCTCAACAACAACGTCGAACGTTGGCGTATGTTTGCGTTCGAGGACGGTTTTTTGAGTACGTCGTCTTCTTGCTTCGATGTCACCAAGCGTTACGGCTTGTGTGCCGCCAACGAGGTCGGAAAGGGTAGGGTTTGTGATGACGTTTCCGAGAGTGTTGCCGTGGGCAGTGGCAACTAGCTGCACACCGCGTTCGGCAATGGTTCTGGCAGCGAGGGCCTCTAGTTCGGTGCCGATCTCGTCAATGACGACCACTTCGGGCATGTGGTTTTCAACCGCTTCGATCATCGTGCGGTGCTGAAGTTCGGTGTTGGGCACCTGCATCCGGCGAGCTCGGCCGATGGCGGGATGGGCGACAGCACCATCTCCACCGATCTCATTGGACGTGTCAACGATCACCACACGGCGAGAAGCATCGTCTGCGAGCACTCGGGCAACTTCGCGGAGGATCGTGGTCTTCCCGATACCTGGTCGTCCAAGGATCAAGACGCTACGCCCAGATTGAATCAGGTCTTGGATAAGCCGGACGCTACCAAATACGGCGCGTCCGACGCGACAGGTCAACCCGACGGGATTGCCCTCACGGTCTCGGATAACGGAAAACCGATGTAGGGTACGTTCGATTCCGGCCCGATTGTCATCACCGAAACGTCCCAACCCTGCGATGACGGTTTCGATGTCCCAACGTGAGACTTCCTCTTCGCCGAGGAGTAATGAACCATCGATGAAACGGGCTTCGGGAACTCTTCCTAGATCGATGACAACTTCAAGTAGACCCGAAAGATCGTGGTCTTCAAATGCATCGCCGTCCAAACCCTCTCGGACATTGGGCGGTAATACGTTCAGGAACGCGCCGATATCGTCGACAACGTACTGTTGGTTGAGTTTTGTGGCTGTGCTCAGGATCCCGTCGGAAGTGTTTTCGAGGGTTAACTGGTTAACTCTGGTGCTTTCCATGATACGCGCCATCACAAATGGGCAACGACTAACTTCGTTGCATTAGACCATCAAACTCATTTGTCGTCGCAGGGCTCATGCGAAACTAAGGTCATCCAAACGAGTGAGATCTGGGATAGCGACCTCACAAGGAGGCTGCCATGAGGGCAGCGACGTCAGCGGTGCGGCTAGAGTAGCCCCATTCGTTATCGTACCAGCCTACGACCTTCACAAAAGTCCCCGAATCGGAGCCATCGTCTACGACGACTGCGGTGGACAAGGCGTCAATAGTGCAAGAGTGAGAGTCACCGATGTAATCAGCCGAAACGAGCGGCTCGTCAGAGACATGGAGAACGCCGTTGAGATCGCCTGCCTCGCTCGTTCGGAAGGCATCATTCACTTCTTCGGCGGTTACTGATTTGGACAGTCTTGCCGTCAAATCGGTGACCGACCCAGTAATGACCGGCACCCGGTACGCCATGCCGTCTATCTTGCCTTGGAGTTCGGGAATTGCCAAAGTGACAGCCTTGGCGGCTCCAGTCGTGGTTGGTATGATGCTGTTCGCAGCAGCACGGGCGCGGCGAAAGTCGCTGTGGACTTGGTCGAGGATGTTTTGGTCGTTCGTGTAGGCATGGATGGTCGACATCAAAGCATGCTCGATACCGAACGAGTCGTTTAGCACCTTGGCCATCGGAGCGACGCAGTTGGTCGTGCAAGAAGCGTTTGAGATGATGTTGTGGTTTTCAGGCTCGTATTGGTTTTCGTTCACGCCTAGGACGATGGTGATGTCTTCATTGGTCGCGGGCGCAGAGATAATGACTTTTTTGACACCATCGGACAAGTGGGCGGATGCCTGTTTGGCATCGGTGAAGAAACCGGTCGACTCGATTACGATCTCGACATCCGCGTTATCCCATGGAATATTTGCGGGGTCGCGTTCCGAAAAGACGATCAACGTATCGCCGTTTATGGTCAGTGAACCCTCTCCAGCCTTGACATCTCCGTCGTATCGACCATAGGTGGAGTCGTATTTGAGCAGATGGGCGTGTTGTTGAGGGTTGGCTAGGTCGTTGATGGCGACTACTTGCAGCTTATCGGGATGGCGCTCATTGATGGTGCGAAACACTTGGCGTCCGATACGTCCGAAGCCGTTTATGCCGATCTTGGTTCTGCTCATGTTGGTTTAGTTGGACCTCGTAGTTGCAAGTTGCATGATTTTTGCTTCGTTTTCGGGTTGGTACTTGCAGATTACACCGAGCGGCGTAAATCCGTTTTTCATTCCTTGATCACGCTCATGCCGGCGTAGTGCCCGCGGTCGCCTGCCCAATCTTCAATGCGGAGCAGGCGATTGTATTTGGCGACGCGCTCGCTTCGGGCTGGAGCACCCGACTTGATCTGACCGCATCCGGAACCGACGGCGATGTCCGCGATGGTCGTATCTTCGGTTTCGCCGGAACGGTGGCTCACGACCACTCCAAAGTTGGCTTCTCTGGCTCTGCGGATCGTGTCGAGCGTTTCGGTGACGGTTCCAACTTGGTTCGGTTTGATGAGGATCGCGTTGCCAGCCTTTTCTTTGATCCCTCGCTCTAGGAACGCGGTTTGAGTTACGAACAAGTCGTCGCCGACGAGTTGGACGCGTTCGCCTAGCACATCCGTCAGCACTTGCCATCCATGCCAATCGTTTTCAGCGAGTCCGTCCTCGATGCTGCAGATCGGGTATTCCGCGCAAAACGCGTTGTATTCTTCCGCCATCATCTCTGCGGTGAGCCTCAGCCCTTCGCGTTTCATGCTGTAGCGCTTCACTTCAGGAACGTAAAACTCGCTCGCAGCGGGATCCAGCGCGATGAATATCTCTTCACCGGGCATGTAACCCGCAGATTCGATGGCGTGGGTGACGTATCCCAGAGCTTGTCGATTGGTAAGACCGACGGGAGCATATCCACCTTCGAAACCAACAGACGTGGACAACCCCTCGTCTTGCAGCAGTTTGCCTAGTTCTTGGTAAATCTCGGAACCTGCACGCAACGCTTCCGACAGGGAATCGAGACCGGCGGGCATGACCATAAACTCTTGGAACTCTGTCGATCCCGCAGCGTGGGCTCCACCGTTGAAAATGTTCAGCATCGGGACAGGGAGGACATACCGATCACGGTTGCCGATGTGGTCGGCGACGAGATCGTAGAGCCACTCGCCCTGACTGCGGCAGGAGGCGCGAAGTACCGCCATCGAAATAGCTAGGAGGGCATTGGCGCCATATCGGGATTTGTTGCTAGTGCCGTCGGCGTTGATCATCGCTTCATCGACCGCACGTTGGTCGTCAGCGTCAATGCCGATGACGGTGCCGTTGAGTGGACCGTTGATATTTGCAACGGCCTTTAGGACACCCTTGCCTTTGAAACGTCTCGGATCACCGTCGCGCAGTTCCCAAGCCTCGTTTTCGCCAGTGCTAGCGCCGGAGGGTACCGATGCGCCGTTTCGGGTGCCGTCTTCGAGAAGGACTTCCGCGTAGACTGTGGGATTTCCACGTGAATCGAGGATCTCTTTGCCGCGCACGAATTTGATCTTGCTCATGTTGAATAAGTGTGCATTACCAGCGTGGGCTTCCTTTAACGTCTAAGCGGTTTACGATTCACGGTGTTGCTGTGCAAGGTTGATGGACACCTCCACAGCCTCGGCGGCATCGTGTGCGTAAGAAACCTCGGTCAAGCGGGACTTTCCGTTGTCGTCTCGCAGATTGGCGTCCCATCCTTCAAGTGCTACGACCGGCACGCCGGCGATCATCGCGAAACTCAGTTCGTTGGTAGTGCCCCATTTTCCGGGCAATGCGATCACGACGTCGCTGGCATTGGCGACGAGCACGTTTCGTACGTATCCGAGAGGTGTGGGGATAGCGTAATCTATGTACTGGTTGGCGGCATTGCGATCAGTCGTCGAGAGGATTCCAATCGTTGTCCCACCTGCGGATTTGGCGCCCTTCGCCGCGCGTTCCATGGTTCCACCCATGCCACCGTTGACCAAGATGCAACCAGCTTCGGCGATAAGACGTCCAACTTGTTCGGCGAGTTCTAATCCCTCGGGGGTTGTGTGGTCGCGGTCACCGCCGATTACTGAGATATAGATGGGATGTTGGTGGGTCATCGTCGACTACTTAAAGCACTGATGGATTTAGATGTTCGTTGACTGGCAGCGAATTTATTGATGGTTCCTGAGCGCAGACAGTTGAGACTTCATCATCTTTTCGCATCCTACGCGGGCGAGTTGGAGCATCTCTTGGAGTTGAACCGCAGTGAACGGGGCGGCTTCGGCCGTGCCTTGGATCTCTACGAATTCGCCCGCCCCGGTCATGACTACGTTCATGTCAACTTCAGCGCGGGAGTCCTCTTCGTACGGTAGATCAAGGACGCACCGTCCGTCCAATACGCCGACCGAGATGGCGGCGACGCTGTCGACAAGGATTCGCTTCTGTAGGTTCCGTTCTTGCTCAATCTTTTTCACCGCTTCGGTCAGAGCGACGTATCCACCAGTGATGGCCGCGGTTCTGGTTCCGCCATCTGCCCTAAGCACGTCGCAGTCGATGGTGATGGCGGATTCGCCCAAGGCCGACATATCGGTGATCGCCCTAAGCGATCGTCCGATCAAGCGTTCGATCTCCTTGCTTCGTCCGCTGGTGGATGCTCGCCGCCTATCGATCCGTTCAGTCGTAGACCTTGGCAACATGCCGTATTCCGCGGTCACCCATCCAGTGCCACGGCCTCTCATCCACCGCGGAACATCAGGATCGACTGTCGCCGTGCAGATCACATGTGTATTGCCCAGTTTGATTAATGCCGAACCCTCGGCACCGGGCATGAAACCAGGTTGGATCTCCACGGGGCGAGTTTCGTCGATGTTCCGACCGTCATTACGTGTGAATTCGTCGGGCATACCTGTGATTCTAGAAGAGATGCTTATTGTCCACATAATTAGTGTCGCAGCCATGTGTCTAGGCCTGAGGCGTTTGCGTTCATTCGACTTGGCGTAATCTTGGATAGCCACAGGCATACGATCTGATTTGAGTGAAAGGACTCGTTTGGGATGAAGATAGCCGTTATGGGTGCTGGTGCCGTTGGGGCATACTACGGCGGCACTTTGAAAAGAGCAGGGAGAGATGTGGTCTTGATCGCTCGAGGCGAACACGGCGAAGCCATGATTCGGAACGGCCTGAACATCGCCTCGAATTGGGGCAACTACGATGTGCATCCCGAGGTTGCGTTGGCACCGGATGAAGTCGGAGTGGCGGATCTGGTTTTGCATTGCGTGAAGCTTTATTCGAATGTGGACACGATACCAACTATGCACCCTTTAGTCGGGGACCAGACGGTCATTTTGACGATCCAAAACGGCATCACGGGCGGAGAATCACTAGCCAATGAGTTTGGGTGGGAAAGAGTGCTAGAGGGAGCGACTTATATCGAGACTTCAATCGAGGGACCGGGGCGAATTTCTCAGACTGGAAGTGCGGCAAGAATTGAGTTCGGGGAATGCGACAGTGCGGATACCGAGCGAGTTGAACGGGTGAAAGCAGCGTTGTCGGTGCCAGGCATCCAAGTCGAGGTAAGTTCCGACATCAAAGCATCTACGTGGTCGAAGATGGTGGCGATAGGAGCGTTGGGAACGATCGTAACGGCAGCGCGTGCATCGTTCTTGAGATGAAGGGAGGCAAAGAAACGATTCGGACGGTGATGGAGGAGATCGTCGCGAGCGGGAAGGCAAACGGGATCAAGTTTCCGAACGGTTTAGTAGATATGAAGATGGCAGATGCTGTCGCGGAGGCCGATGAGTTCCAATCGTCTTTGCAATCGGATTTCAGTCGAGGTGGGAAGTTGGAGTTGGATGACATCTTGGGAGCAGCTGTCAGGATGGGTTCAGACCGAGGAGTGCCAATGCCTGTGAGCACTGCTCTCTTGATGACTTTGGATAAATACAAAGACGGATCGCAGTGTTGAAGCATTCGCATTTTTGGGACAGTCAACTGCGAACACCTCAATGTCCCGGCGTCACGTAGAGTTAACGATCTGGTTTATGATTGCGGATTAATTGCAAACACGAGTTAACGCGTCGGTGCTGGACGAGCGTCTTTAGGGGCCTCGTTTCAAAGGTGTACTACGCATCGATGTAGCTCCGATTTCCGAAGGATTTGTGAAGTCGGATCGCAAAGATAGGAGAAGAGAGTAGATGGCGGCTTTGGCAACGTCTCAGATCAGGAACATTGTTTTAGCGGCGCACAGTGGGGCTGGCAAGACGACGCTTGCCGATGCCATGTATTACCAGGCGGGCGCAGTAAACCGCAGAGGCCGCGTAGACGACAAAACTAGCCTGTCCGATTACGAACCTGAGGAACAGGATCGAGGTTCCAGTGTTCAGATGGCGATTTTGCCGTGCGAGTGGCGGGAGCACAAGATCAATGTGCTCGACACCCCGGGATACCCGGACTTTAGGGGCGACATGTTGTCGGCGATGCGAGTGGCCGACGCTGCGGTGTTGGTTATATCTGCACCTTCGGGCATCGAGGTGGGTTCAATTCAAGCGTGGCAAGCAGCTGAAGATGCAGGTCTGCCCAGAGTCATAGTGGTCAACAAATTAGATCGCCCTGAGACGGATTTTGACGAAGTTGTGAGCGGGATCCAAGAAGCGTGGGGGCGGGCATGCGTGCCCGTGCAGTCGCCAGAGGGCAGTGGGGAAGGGTTAATCGGGATATCTGATCTGTTAGTCGGGGATGTCGGGGATATGCCGGAAGAGTTGGTGGAAGCGATCGCAGAGTCTGATGACGACTTAATGATGATGTACTTGGAAGGCGAAGAGTTGGGCGCCGACGACCTCGTTGAAGGACTCAAATCGGCAATTGCATCTGGATCGGTCATCCCGATTTTTGCCATGGCGGCGGACAACGAGATCGGCGTAGACAAATTCATGGACGCAGTTGTGGATCTCCTGCCTGCGCCCTCCGATGAATTACCGGAAGGCGTGACTGAGGATACCCCCGCGCATCTGATTTTCAAAACGTCTGCGGATCCGTTCGTTGGAAAGGTCTCGTACCTGCGGGTGTATGGCGCAGCATTGATGCCGAACTCACAACTCGTTACCGGATCTAAGGGTGACTCGGAACGCGTGGCCCAAGTTTATTTAGCGGTTGGGAAGGAGTTGAACGTCGTGGATACGGCGGTGCCCGGCGACATCGCCGCGGTGACGAAGCTGCAGGAAGCAGCCACATACGACACGCTATGTTCGCGCGACAACATGGTCGAGTTGGACGGAGTTGAACTACCTGCACCGATTTTCGCACTCGCAGTAAGCCCCGAATCGCAGTCTGATCTCGACAAGATGGCTTCATCCTTGACACGCATCACCGAAGAAGACCCGACATTGAGATTGGAACGAAACGCAGAGACTGGCGAATTGGTACTCCATGGGCTCGGTGACATCCATGTAGAAATGGCGATACAACGCATCGCACGGAAATTCGAGGTCGCGCTCAAGACTTCATTGCCAAAGATCGCGTACCGCGAGACGATCATGGCGAGATCGGATGTCGACTACAAGCACAAAAAGCAGTCTGGCGGAAGTGGTCAATATGGTCACGTGTTGATGCGAGTCGCACCGTCCGGCCCGGATGGGGGGATCACTTTTTCGAGCAGCGTCGTAGGCGGCAACGTCCCTCGGGAATATATCCCGTCGGTCGAGAAAGGCGTCCGCAATGCAGCTACACAAGGTGTCCTGGCAGGATTCCCAGTAGTGGGAATCGATGTCGAGTTGTACGACGGAAGTTCCCATTCGGTGGACTCGTCCGGGGTCGCGTTTGAGATTGCCGGCAGCATGGGTTTCAAACAGGCCATGCGCGATGCGAGACCCCAGCTGTTGGAGCCCGTACTCAAGGTTGATGTCATGGTCCCTGACGAGACCGCAGGGGACGTGATGGGAGATCTGAATCGTAAACGTGCCCGGATCAGCGGTATGGAGCCTTTGGGAAATGGGTTCACAATTGTCAATGCCGAAGCACCGATATCAACGATGCAGCGCTATGCGGCAGACCTGCGATCCTTGACCCAGGCCCGAGGCTCTTTCAGCGTAGAAATTGATCACTACGAGGCGGTTCCGCCGCAGGACACTGACCGCGTGATCGCCCAGTACGCGGAAGAAAACCGCCGCTAGTTAACGAACCATCCACAAACGTTCCCCGTCGGTGCGGAATTCCAAAGTACCGAGCAAGTCGGTCCTGAATACGCGTTCTTCGCCGACCAGACGGTTGAATCGTGACATCACATCTGGATGAGGGTGACCGTAACGATTCTCTGAACCGACTGCCACGACGATCGCTGCGGGTTTTACGGCATTCAGCAAGACTTCAGTGGAGGAAGTAATGCTGCCGTGGTGTGGCGCTTTAAGAACAGTCGTGTGTAATTGCGGATGTTTCGCAACAAGGATTGCTTCAGCTGTTTTTTCTATGTCGCCAGTGAACAGGAACGATACAGCACCGAATTGGAGTCTTGATACGATGGAGGTGTTGTTTTTCTGGGTACACGGCTGTGAAATGTCAAGGCATCCGGAGGAAATGACTTCAAGGTATACGCCATGGTCCAGCGCGATTTTCATGCCGGGATGCACGGTTATTGCGTTGGCGTGTTTTTCCATGACATCGAACCAAGACGAGAAAACGTCACTCGACGAGAGTAACCCAGAGTGAATTACGGCATCAGTTTGGAATCGCTGTAGTACCTCTGGTAAACCGCCCACATGATCGGCATCAGCGTGCGTCGGCATCACGATTTGGATATTCCTGTCACTCACGGGGATCAAACGGGTTAGGGTGTCGGCAATCTCCGTTTTTTTGCCGCCGCCATCTATCAACATCCTGTTGCCGTTAGGGGTTTCAACAAGGATCGATTCTCCATGAGACGTTTCGAAGAAGCGGACGCTTAGATACGGTTTTGAACTTGGTTGTGCAAGAGTCGCTCCCCACGTGAAGGCGCCAACTACCAAAAGCACAGCTGCGACACCCAGCGGCCCAAAGGAAGGGACAAATTTAACGAAGTCTGGACGATTGACCTCGGTGAAGCGTGTCACAAGCACCCGTTCTGCGAGATTGGTTGCCCATGGCCACGAGAACGCTAGGAACCCGAAGATCGTGTAATATCCGACGGTCATCCATAGTGTCCATGCTCCGGAGGCAATCGGTCTCGGTGGTAGAGAGGCGAAAATCTGAGCGATCAAGGTGAGGTACTGAGTCGAGACATTTACAAGGACAGCTACGATTTCGGACAACAGCGGAATCGGTATTTCGCCAGCTAGTACGAACAACGCGGACGAGAAAATGATGAGTGGTATGGCAGGGAGCGCGAAAAGGGTGGCTACCGGACCCCAAATTGGCACAGCGTCGAAGTGCAAAGCGATGAGTGGCAAAGTTCCGATCGTCGAAGCGAGTGAAATGGCCAGTGATCCAAGAACGAATTTCCGGGCTCGGTTCGTTAATGAATAACGCCGTGCGCGCGAATCGTCAGACGTTTTGATCTCAGTGGAAACATCGAGGACTGGTGCGACAAAAGCGATTCCAAGCATCGCAGTGAAGCTGAGTTGAAAGGAAAGAGAGGCTAGGATTTCAGGCGAGTAGACGACCATAACCAGTGCTGCAAGTGCTAGTGCAGTGATGGTGTGCGAACCTCTCCCCATTGATCGTCCTAAGACGAACACGGTGAACATCATCGCAGCGCGAGTTATCGGTGGTGCGAAACCGGCAAGGGCGGCGTACACGAGGACAGTGAGTAAAGGAAAAAGCAGATAAAGCGCTCTACGTCGGCCAAAAACCATGACTGAAAGCGCCATCGCTGAACCACCCAATAGAGACACATGCAGTCCGCTGATCGCTAATAGGTGGGCCAACCCGGCAGAACGGAAAGCCAATGTTACTTCACTGTTGATACCTGATCTATCGCCAACTAACAATGCGGCTGGCAAACCAGTGTTGACAGGGCCTTGCAAAAGAGATATACCGTCGGCGATGTCCAACCGGAAGCGATTAACGATGCTGTCGGAGGAGATTGGGTCGCGAAATGATGCAGTTGGATAACGATCAGAATCTTCGAGGACCTGAATCGCATCGCCCCCTCGCCACGAACCCAAGAGGAAAACGATACATAGAAGAGTGACCGCAGCACTTCTTCGGCTGACGATCAAGGCTATCGAAATGACCGTTGCTGTGCCGCCAAAGAGAAGAAATGTCGGCATTGGCAAGGCTTGTCCAGGCGCTATACCGAACGCGATTGCACACCCGACACCTGCCAAGAAGGTTGCCGCCGCCCAAACGATCCTCATCTGATTATGACGAGGGGCCGAATCGCCTCAAGAGTCTTTTCGCCAATACCGCTGATCTCCAGGAGCTGCTCTAATGTCATAAACCCGCCCAAAGCGTTGCGGCGATTGATGATTTGGTTGGCTCTGGTTTCGCCGATGCCCGGTAGAGACATCAATTGATCAATCGTTGCGACGTTAATGTCGATAATCCCATTAGTTTGAACAGACTCGACAGTTGGTTGAATTGTGTCAAGTGGTGGATCTGTGCGGGAATTGGCTGTATCGGCTGAGATGCGGATTGGCGTAGCCGGTAATGGTGTAGGGGGTACTGAAGGCACGTGAATTCGTGCTCCGTCCTTGATAAACGCGGCGAGATTGATTTTCTCGATGTCTGCATTGCTCGTCGGGCCACCTGCCGTCTCTATGGCGGTGAGGACACGATCATCGGCATTCAGTTCGTAGACACCGGGAGCCAAGACCTCTCCCACAACTTGAACGATCACCGGCTCTGGTGTGGGGATGAGAATATCGACTTTTGTAACGCTTGCGTTGCTTGCGCCCCAGAAATAAGCTCCAGTGACGGCGAAGATAGCGGAGATGCCGATCAGTACCCAAACCGCGTAAGAGCGTACGCCCAGTCTCGAAGCTCGCGTATCAGCTGTAGTGTAATGAGGTGGTTGTTGTTCGCGCATATGGCGGTCATAATTGCGACTATTTCCGATATGTTAACGCCTATTGATGACTGATTAAACCCAGGCCCAGAAAATTATCTGATAGGGTCGGCTACCCCAACTCAAAACTTGGCACCAACGGATCGAACCTTAAGTTCGAGCAGCCTTGGGGTAAGATGGATAGGTTGTGGATCATTCGTGATGTCGATCTCGGCAGATCGAGTTGCTCGAGTGAGTTCGCGTCGGCGTGAATCAACAGACGAAAAGAAATATGGAGACGAGATTGAATATTGGATCAAACGACGCCCTCATTGTTGTGGATGTACAAAACGACTTCTGTCCTGGTGGAACGGCAGCGGTCGAAGATGGTGATGCAGTGGCACGCAAGATGTCCGACGTGGCTTTGAACTTCCGATCGCGCGACGGCCGGGTGTTCGCCACGCAGGACTGGCATCCGACGAATCACAAGAGCTTCGCGGAGAACGGCGGTATCTGGCCAGCCCACTGCGTTCGGGGATCACAAGGTGCCGATTTTCACAAGGACTTGAAGTTGCCGATAGGTAGCAGCATCATCCGGAAAGGTGAGGAAGTTGAGACAGATGCTTACTCTGGTTTCGAAGGAACATCGTTGGGTTCGCATCTCGATCGCTTAGGAGTTAAGCGCGTCTTTGTAGGGGGGCTTTCCACGGAGTATGCGGTGCAGCACACCGTTTATGATGCCCTGCAGAAGGGTTACAATGCCTTCGTTATCACCGACGCCGTCTCTGCTGTCAACGCCAACCCAGACGATGATCAGAGAGCGTTGGATTCGATGCTAGCCAGCGGCGCAAAACCCGTGACGACCGACGAACTGATGAGTTAGCAAACAGACTCAGAGGATGAAAGTGAAGAGCGGCGGCAATTTGCCCGCCGCTCTTTTTATTTTGGCCCGACGATCAGATGAACAACGGGCCAAAGATCAGGGACACTATGGCCATCAATTTCAGCAAGATGTTGATTGCCGGGCCTGACGTGTCTTTGAACGGGTCACCGACCGTGTCGCCAGTGACTCCTGCGGCGTGAGATTCCGACCCTTTGCCGCCGAAATTGCCGAGTTCAATATATTTCTTGGCGTTGTCCCAAGCACCGCCAGCGTTGGCCATGAAGATTGCAAGGAGGAATCCGGCGACGATCGAGCCAGCGAGCATTCCACCGAGGGCGTGGGCACCAATGAAAACGCCGACGACTATCGGAGCTGCGATCGCGATTAATCCGGGGAGAATCATCGCTTTGAGTGAGCCTGCAGTGCTTATGTCAACCGCCCTCGCTGCGTCAGGGCGAACACCCGGCGCTCCTTCGCGAAGGCCCGGAATCTCGCGGAACTGTCGACGCACTTCCTCGATCATTTGACCTGCAGCGATTCCGACCGCTTGCATAGTCAATCCCGCAAACAAGAACGGCAAAAGTGCGCCGATCAATGCACCAATCAGGACGTTGGGTTCGAGCAGGTCGAAGCTGTCGATCTCGATCAACAACCCGTAAGCGGTCATCAACGCCAACGCTGTCAAAACCGCTGATCCGATAGCGAATCCCTTACCAGTCGCCGCGGTCGTGTTGCCAAGAGCGTCAAGGGAGTCAGTGCGCTCCCTAACCTGCGGATCTAATTCCGCCTGTTCCGCAATGCCGCCAGCGTTGTCGGCGACCGGGCCGTAAGCATCGGTGGCGAGAGTGATGCCCAACGTTGAGAGCATCCCGACGGCGGCGAGTCCAATACCATACAGGTCGCCAAGTTCATAGGCCACCCAGATCCCAACAGCAACTGCCAGGGTGGGAATTACGGTGCTGTATAGACCTATTGCAACGCCGGCAATGATCGTGGATGCATGACCAGTTTCTGATTGCTGTGCGATCCACTTCACCGGCGCGAACTCGTATGACGTGAAATACTCGGTCGCCGTGCCGATGACTTGCCCCACTACCAGGCCAGTCAAGATCACCCAGAAATAGTTGAAGTTTAGGTCGTTGATCCAGATATACGCACCCGAACCGATAAGCGCGAGAACTCCTGCTCCGAAGATCCCATAGCGCAAAGTCCATAACAGGTTGCCCATGGTGGCGTCATCTTTCGTCCGCACTATCGACATACCCAATATCGATGCGACGATGCCGATCCCAGCCACTATCATCGGAAGCACGATTTCAGGTCCGTCGACGTTTTGCACCCCAATCACGGTCCAAGCCAACGCGATCGTCGCAATGATCGATCCAGCGTAAGACTCGAAGAGGTCAGCTCCCATCCCTGCGACGTCGCCGACGTTGTCGCCGACGTTGTCAGCAATGACGGCGGGGTTTCGCGGATCATCTTCCGGCAAATCCTCCTCTATCTTTCCGACGATGTCTGCACCGACGTCAGCGGCCTTTGTGAAGATTCCGCCACCAACACGCGCGAAAAGTGCGATGGAGGATGCGCCAAATCCAAAACCGGCAATCACGTTTGGATTGCCGAAGATAAGCCAAAGAACTGTCACCCCGACGATACCAATGCCTACGACAGTTAAGCCCATAACGGCTCCGCTGTTGAAAGCGACACGAAGAGCGGGATTCAATCCAGATTCGGCCGCCGTTGCTGTTCGGGTGTTGCCGCGGACGGCGATGTTCATGCCAATGAACCCCGCAAGTGCTGAGCCGATGGCTCCTGCGAGGTAAGCAATCGCAGTCCAAGGTCCAGTCACTGCGAGATTTCCGCCGGCGATCAGATCCTCGATCGTTGAGTTTCCGGTGATGTTGAAGTCGATGAATACTGCGAGGACGATGAAAATCAGGACGACGAACACAGCGAGGATCGTGTATTCCCGACGAAGGAAAGCCATCGCTCCCTCTTGGATCAAGGTCCCAATCTCTTGGACCGCTTGCCCACCTGCCGATCGGTTGGTAACCATCTTGAACAGGAATGCGGCAACCACAAGGGCCAACACACCGGCACCAATCGAGATATACAACTCGGTCATCTATCTTTGCGTCCTTACTACGCCACGCGACGGAATTCGACTTTGGACGTTTCGACGATCCTTCACGGCTCATGCCGAGACGCCCAAATTTTGATTCTAAGCGAACTGCAGTGCGCTCAATCGAGTTGTATTAACCGCGCGATAGGTTTCACGAACTCAGGAATTGCTCCCGGCTTCAGCGAACCGATCAATCAACTCGCGCGTGGCTGACGCTGGGTCAGGTGCGAGAGTAACTGCGGTTGCGACGCAGACACAGTCTACGCCCGTTTGGGCGACCTCTAAAATCTTGGATGCATTGATGCCGCCTATAGCCACAATCGGGGCAGATAATCGCTCTTTCACGGATCGGAGCGTCGCGAGCCCAGCAGGTCGAGTATCTGATTTGGTGGCAGTCGGGAAAATCGAACCTACAGCGATATAGTCGGCTCCTTCATCAAAAGATTTCTGAGCTTCCTCAACCAGGGCGTTAGATTTGCCGACGATCTGATGAGGTTCTAGGATCTTACGGCACTCTGCCACTGGCAGGTCACCTTGGCCGACATGGACACCGTCAGCTTCTACGTCCGCAGCAATATCAGGATCGTCGTTGACGATAAAAACCGTGTCGTATTCGCGACAGATTTGGGCTAATGTCTGGGCCTCACCCGTGATGACAGATTTAGGAGCCTGTTTATGCCTGAGCTGAATCGCAGCTGCACCCGCTGCAGCTGTCTCTTCGGCTACTGTGAAGATGTCACGCCCGCCGCAATGCTCTGGATCGACGATTACGTAGACACCACCGATGAGTTTTGAGGCGGAAGTTCGGATGGTCACTGAGAAACGTCGACTAGGCCTCTGTGGCCATCACCCCAGCTTCCGCCCAATCAGATTTCTTTGTATCGTGAATCACAATCGTGGTCGCCGAAGCGGGAATCCCCGCAGCGTCGGTGAGGGCTTCAGTGACGCCTTTTGCGATGGCGGATTTTTGGTCGTCGCTGCGACCCTCCCACATGTAGATGTGAACTACTGGCATTTTGGTAAACGCTCCTGTCTGGTGCGGATTCGACGCTGAATTATATCTGTGGAGTTGAGATCGTTGGTTTCAACGGCCGACGGTTAGTCGATAAGCCAGCGCGTTCGGTAGTTCCGCTCGGAGTATCAGGTCTTGGGCACGCTCGATGTCGTATTCGACTCGGTGAAACTCAATTGTCGGAGAACCGTTCTCATCGTCTAGGTTCATAATCGCGTACGATGCTCTCGGGTCGAGGTCACGGGGTTGGCCGACACTTCCCGGGTTCACAAACCAACGATCGAATAAGAGTCCGTAGAGTTCCCCGTCCGTAGCTTGTTGGACTTTCCATTTTTGCGCGGCTTCCAATCCAAAAATCGATGGGATATGGGTATGCCCATGAACACAACCCGTAGTCTTGAAATGGGGGAGGTTCAGATCGGCGGTAAGCGTAGTAAACATGTATTCCCAGATCGGATTTCGAGGTGTCCCATGGCAAAGCGTCACGTTGTGTCGATTGACCACTAACGGTAACGACCTCAAGAAGTCAGCCACATCCGACTGCAAATTTTGTTGCGTCCAAATAGCAGCAGCACTCGCGGTCGGATTGAAGTTCTCGACTGAGATCTCGCCCAGTGCGGCCGCTTCGTGATTGCCTTTGACAATCGCAACGTTCGGTAAAGCCCGGATTCTTTCGGTCACCTCATTGGGTTGTGCGCCATACCCGACGCTGTCACCCAACACCCAGGTTTCAGTTATCTCATCACCTTCGAATGCAACCTCAATGACCGCATCGAGTGCGGGCAGGTTGGCATGGATGTCTGACAAAAGAAGAACGCTGGGCATTTCGACGGGGACGTGGTTCTTCGGGAGTGGCGATAGGCCCAAATATAATCGGTCATATGCCGACTGAAGAGCGACCTGCCGAAGTGCCGATTAGCGAATCGGATCTGGTCGAAATCATCAAGAACCGAGTAAATGAAGGGGTTTTGCTGAGGACAGATGAAGTGGGAGTCGGTGATGATGCGGCGGTAGTGCGTTTCGATTCGCAACAATTGGTTTTGACCGCAGACGCTATGGTAGACGGCGTGCACTTTTTGTCAGGCTCAATGAGGTGGTACGACATCGGTTGGAAGTGCATGGTTTCGAATCAGAGTGACATCGCGGCGATGGGTGCGGTTCCTGAGCACGCGGTCATGACGTTGGCAATACCGGACACGACAAAGGTCACGGACTTGGACGATCTGTTAACGGGTGCGATCGACGCGTTGAATCGATTCGGAGGACGGCTCGTTGGGGGAGATACTGTTTCATCCGAGATCATCATGTTGAACGTAGCTTTGACGGGCCGATTGTGCGATCCGGGCCGAGTACTCACCCGCAATTCTGCTCGTCAGGGGCAAATGATCGCTGTAACCGGTCCGATGGGGGGATCGGCAGGAGGACTCGATGTCATGAACGAGATGGTTGCTTCGAACGGTACACAAGGAAAAACCGAGGATCATGCGAGACTTCTCGAAGCGCATCTTAGCCCGACACCTAGAGTCGATTTGGCGCCAGTTTTGGTGGCTGCAGGAATCGAGTGCGCGATGGACGTTAGCGACGGGTTGTTGATCGACTTGGAACGGATCTGCGTCGCCAGTGGGGTCGATGCGATAGTTTATGCCGATCAGGTACCTTGGCTGCCGTCTCTCATGCGCGTTTATCCAGACCGAGCGCGGCAGTTTGCTTTGACTGGCGGCGAGGACTACGAGATTCTTTTCGTTGGCGATGCCTACGCAGTATCACAGGTGACTTCACATGAACGGGTCCACGAGGACCGCGAATGCCGGGTGATCGGCGAGATCGTCGCTAGGCAAAGGGGACGGGAGCAAGTCACCGTATTGGACGAGAATCAACAAGTAGTCGAGTTTGGCGTCATGGGATGGGATCACTTTGCAAGGTGATGCAGGAGCATGTGGCGATGAGTGAACTGAAGTTCGTCAGCGAGAGCGAGGAACACACGGTTGAAGCAGGTCGCGCATTAGGGGAGGCGCTAGCCGTTGGGGATGCCGTGCTGTTATACGGAGAAATGGGTGCCGGAAAGACTGCCATGGCTCGCGGTATCGCGTTAGGCGCAGAATGCGAGGTGTCCGCACGAAGTCCGACGTTTATCATCCTCGCCGAGTACCCAGGACGTGTGCGGATTTTCCATTGCGATCTTTATCGAGTGTTTGGACCTGCAGAAATCTATGAATTGGCGCTGGATGAGACGCTCGATCGCGGGGCGTTAGTAGTCGAATGGCCCGAAAAAGGGACTGGTACCTTACCAGCAGACGCGCTCGAAGTGCGCATCGAGTTGGAGCCTTCATCCGGTATGAGGCAGATTTCCATGTCCGAGTGTGGTCCCAGATCGAGCTCATTGTTGAATCGATTAACCCATTCGGAACCAATGGCGAGGAAAAGATGATCGTTCTGGGCATCGATACATCGACGAGCTTTGCCGGCGTTGCCCTATCGGTCGATGGGACGGTTTCTCAAGTTGGTTGGTATTCGCGGCATAACCATGGAAGGGAGACGATGCCAAGAGTTATGGGACTTTTGGAGACGGCAGGGTTGGAAACAAGCGACTTAGATGCGGTCGCCGTCGCTTTGGGCCCGGGCGGGTTCAGTGCAGTACGGGTCGGAATAGCAACAGGTCGAGGGTTAGTCGCACCGACGCAAGCGAAATCGGTTGGCGTTCCCACGCATCTGATCCAGGCTTATCCCTTTCGAGATGCCCAACAGAAGCGGGTCGTTTCTCTCATTCCGATCGGCAGAAATCAAGTCTCTTACTCCGTTTACAGGGTTCCGTTCGAGGCGACAGACGACAGCGACGCAATCGGAGTGTGCGGTGTTGATGAGATTACCGTGCTTTTCGCTGGTCCGGACGTTTTGCTGTGCGGAGAAGGATCGGTTCCAGAAACGGCGACGAATCAAGCGAGTGACTCAGAGGATTTTCGTTCATTGCGCGACTTGCTACAGATTGCTTTGGCGAGACTTGAACTCGGTGATATCTCACCAGAGTTGATCGAACCGATCTACTCACGACCTCCCACGATCACGGCACCCAGGACCGCATGAACGGTTGTGCACTCCTCGTTTTGCAAAATAAGATGTTGGCGCATCGAGATACTCGTCAATAGGAATGCGTTGAGGGCGCAAGAGAAATGGATCTAGAACGAACTTTGGTTTTACTGAAACCCGACGGAGTGCAACGAGGCTTGATTGGGAAGATCATCGACAGATTTGAAGCCACCGGGATGAAGATCATAGGGATGAAGTTGATCCATGTCAGCGTGGATTTGGCGTCTCAGCACTACGCGGAACATGAAGGCAAACCGTTCTACGAGGGCCTCGTGAATTACATAACTTCGGCACCGGTTGTCGCGTTGTGTTTGCAGGGCCCCGACGCGATATCGATTACTCGCAAGTTAATGGGCGCGACGCGTCCAAACGAGGCTCCGCCCGGGACAATTCGAGGCGACTTCGGGGTGGAGGTAAGCCGCAACTTGGTGCATGGATCCGCGAACGAGGACGATGCCGCGCGTGAAGTTAGCCTGTTCTTCGGCGCGGACGAATTGATAGATTTTCCGCGCTCCAACGACGTTTGGATCGTGTCAGACGAAGGATGAGCTAACTGGTTATTGAATCCGAACGACTTCAGTCGCTTGCGACCAGAGTCCTTCCAAGTCGTAGTAAGCGCGGGTTTCACGGTTGAAGAGGTGGACGATAAAACCTGGGAAATCGATAAGCAACCAGCCGCCTGAACCCGATCCTTCGCGCTTGTTGCGTCGCATTCCGAGTTCGCGTACGCGTCGTTCGACGCGGTCGGCCATCATTTCGATGTGACGTTCCGTTTCGCCACTGGCTATAACGAAAAAGTCTGTGAAATCGCTGACGTTTTGCGTGTCAAGTAGGACGACATCGGAACCGAGATTTGCAGACGCTTCTTCGAGTGCCGCCCGGGCAAGTTCTTCTATTGGTAGCTTGAGTTTAGTGTCGTCAGTGGCTGTTTTCATGTTGCTAGGGATTATATCGGTTAGGAATTCGAGCATACACCGGTACAAGGAAGAACGACAACTCAGAAGCGCATGGTTTTATTCTGAAAAGGAGGAGATATCCCATCGTTTCGGTACTTTCTGTTGTCCTATGTTGGTGCCCGAAGGTGAATAAGCCGGTAATTCCCCTGACGTTGAAGAAAAAGCGCGCGCTTGTAGCCATGAGTGGCGGAGTCGACTCGTCCGTTGCCGCCGCGCTCTTGGCGAGAGAAGGATTCGACATCGTAGGCGTGACGATGCGTCTGTTCAACGCGCCTTTTGAGGGAGCTGCCAAGTTGTCAAAGTCTTGCTGCTCTCTAGAAGATGTCGAGGATGCGCGGGCGACGTGCCGTATTATTGGGGCGAAGCACTACTACATGAACTTCGAGAAGGAGTTCAAACAGCACGTCATCGACTATTTCGTCGGTGAATACCGGCAGGGTAGAACCCCGCACCCATGTTTGGCCTGCAATGACCGATTGAAGTTCAGCTTCCTTATGGATCGGGCCGAGTTGATGGATGCTGACCTCGTTGCCACCGGGCATTACGCACAGATTGGCATTGGACACAGCGGACGTCGTAAGCTCCTTCGCGGCGCTGACGCGTTGAAAGACCAGTCGTACGTCCTCTATAACTTGCGGCAGGACCAGTTGCGGAAGTTGGCGTTCCCGGTAGGCGGATATAGCAAGGACGAGATTCGTGCCATCGCTCGGGACGCGGGATTGCCGGTCGCCGACAAACCAGATTCGCAGGATATCTGCTTTATTCCGACGGGAACATACCGTGAATTCGTCGAAGAGCGATTGGACGAACCGAGATCTGGCGTAGTGGTGGATGTTGACGGCAACGTTTTGGCTGAGCATGACGGTATCCACCAGTTCACCATCGGCCAACGCAAAGGTTTGCCAATGATGGGCGGTACGAAGCGTCCGATCTACGTAACTTCGATTAACTCGAAGTCAGGTAAAGTTACTGTCGGATCGGTCGAGGGGCTTCTGAGAGAAGAGGTCTATGCTTCGTCGGTTAGCTGGATTAACGGCAGACCGCCGATTGGTGATGAGGTAACCGCAAAGATCAGGTACCGTAGCCCTGAGGAATCGGCGTCCGTTGAGATGTTGTCGGATGGCGTTGCGAAAGTGAAGTTTGAGCAGCCGGTGCGAGCTTGTACTCCTGGTCAGGCGATTGTGTTTTACAACGGCGACGAGGTACTTGGTGGTGGTTTCATCGAATTGGAATCGCCGTTGTCGGACGCATTGACGGACGAACCTGTAGCGTTTGCCGCTTAGGGTTTCGCCATTACTTTCGCGACTGTGCATTGATTGGCGTATTCTGGTTGCGTTATGGCATCTCGGCATATTGGGAAAACGCACCCGACCTTCGAGTTTGAAAATAATTTCCGAGCTTCTGGATATCGCGCAATCGCCGGTGTTGACGAGGCAGGGCGAGGGGCGCTGGCGGGTCCGGTCGTGGCAGCAGCCGTCGTGTTGCCGATTGGTATTACAGATGAAGTTGTTGATTCGATTGACGATTCGAAACGTCTCACCGCAAAACAGCGGGAAGAAACGTATAAGTCCGTCGTTGAAGTGTCTGCATCCTTTGGGGTTGGTGTCGTCCAGGCAGATCGAATCGACGATATTGGAATAGTTCCAGCTACCAAGTTGGCGATGCGGGAGGCGATCAAGGCAAACAGGGCGGACGTCGATTTCCTGTTGATCGATGCTGTGGAACGTATCGGCATTGCTAGGCCTTCGCGATCGATCATCCGAGGTGATTCCCAGTCGGTGTCTATTGCAGCGGCCTCGATCGTCGCTAAGGTGACACGAGACCGCATCATGACCGGCGAGATGGATGCCAGATTTCCTCGATATGGGTTCGCTAAACACAAGGGATATGGAACCGCGGAGCACATGGAGGCTCTCAATGAATTCGGTCCTAGCCCGATCCACCGACAGACGTTCAAGCCGGTGGCGCAGGCTATTGCCGACGCATCTTGGGGCGCGCTTGGAACCACCATGGCAGAGAACATCGCTGGGCGCGCATCCTTCAACCTCAGCGAAGGGTTAGGACGTTCTGGAGAAGATGCGGCGGTTAATCACATTAGATCGTTGGGCTATCGCATTCTTGAGCGCAATTTCAAGACAAGGGCCGGAGAGATCGACATCATCGCTCGTGATGGCGACGCTCTCGTGTTTTTGGAGGTCAAGTCTCGTGCCTCGGCGACGATGGGTTCGGTCCGTGAAAGTGTCACGACAGGGAAGCTGCGCACGATCGAAAAAGCGGCGATCGCTTATCTGGCGGCGAAGATTGGCAGCGAAGATGTCGATTGGCGGATCGACTTCTTGGGGATTACTCGCTCATCTGATGGTAGAGGGTTGGACTTCGACCATGTGCAGAATGTGCATTATTGACAACACTGACAATCAGAAGACAGCAATGGGATTGACTGGCGATCCTGTAACAGTTGGCAACCGGAGGGGAAGTATGTTGATAAGGAACTCCCACCTGCCGCGTTCCTTACAGGCGACGGCGAGGTCGTCGAGCCAAGCGTTGTCCAGTATCCACAACCCCATGCCGACGATGCCGACTTGATGGACAGGATTGCTGAAGCGTTTGTATGGCGACGGTTGAACATCATTGCCGGTATCTGAGCCCATTACGGCGACGCAGCGATCGTGCATGAATGGCAATATCTCGGGCTTGGGGCCTGACGAGCCCGCGACGTAGGCGTCAACAGGGCCCAGTTCTTCGCGCATGCCCAGTTGACCGGTGCGGAGCAGTAGGACGTCGCCTTTTCGGACATTGAAGCCGCATTGTGCTTCGGCTGCGGCGATGTCGTTGAGACCCACGCCGTCGCCGCGCTCGATGTAACGCTGTCTCCGAAGCATTGGTGCGTCGACCAAAACGCCGCGGGTGATGATTCCGCTGACTGCCGGAGTGACGTCGAGTTCGGTTGCTCCTTCGGCGACGGTGACGATGGAGGAAGGCCTTCCGCCGTATGCTTTGCCGTCCCAGAAGAAGTGGGCGAGGGAGTCGATGTGGGTGACGGTGTGGCCGTGGAAGACGAGGCCGAAGTAGTCGATGGCGACTTGGCGATCGGGACCCTCCCCCGGTCGGTATGAGTCACCGGATCCGATCATGTAATGTTGCGGCGGTCGAGGAACGTCCACGGCGGCTTCGAAGCCGACGGGACGGGCGCAAGACACGGTGGCTCCTTCCTGGACGAGGTTCAGGGCATCTTTGAGGGTCTGTTGGTCGAGGTGGTTGAGGGTGCCGCGTTGGTCGTCGACACCCCAGCGCCCCCAGTTATTGAGATCTTCGTGGAGCCATCGGAGCAGATCGTCTTGAGAGGGAGGCTTGGCGGGCATGATGATCGGCTATCTGTCTAGAAGGGTTTTGCGTGTCTGCGAGATTATAGTGTGCGAGACCTAACCGTATGTTCATTCTTTGGTGAAGGTTAGAATCGAGTGTGGCGCGCTAGCTCAATTGGCAGAGCAAGTGACTCTTAATCACTAGGTTCCGGGTTCGAGTCCCGGGCGCGTCACCATGGGTGACTGTGGGCAGAACCGTTCCCGACAAGGAGAGTTCTTCGGCGTCTCCGATCGGCTCCTCACCGACAGCTGGCATCGGGATTGTGTACTTCAATCGGGCTTGGTCGTTCCCCACTTCAATCTCCTCCACGAACGACCTGATGAATTCGCGGCGTTCACGTGGCGTGCATCGGCTGAGCGACCTGCTCGCTCTCAGAGCGAATCTGGCCAGGGAGTCCGCGTCCTGCAAACGCGAGTCGGGCTTTGACAACTCCGCCTCCGCCTCCGAGGACGATCGTATGAGCCTGCGCTCGCGCTCGCGGTGCTCGCGGATGCGAGGAGCGATGTCCGAGTAATCGAGATCGGAGGTCTCCAAGGCTTCGTACAACCTTTCGAGTCGAGACCTTACCTGTGAGATTTCAGCCTCAATCGACTTCAACTTCTTGCGCCGATCCCGGACGACACCCTCCCGCTCTTCGTTGACGATGTTGATCAACTCTCTGATGTTGGCGTCGGTCAAGACGTTGCGGCGGATGTGGTCCAAGACGAACTTCTCGAACCGCCGAGCGTTGAGCCTGGGCGTGGTGCAGGCTTCCCTTCCGCGTTTGATCAAGGACTGGCAAACGTAGTAGTGGAATTTGCCGCTTTTTGCCGACTGGCCGTTCAGCAGATGAAGACAGGCCCCGCATTTCACGAGACCGCTCAACAGGTAGGAACTCCCGACGCGCTGGGGGTGAATCGTCTTTCGGGTTCTGGACCGCAGCGAAGTCGAGACGCGTTCGAAGAGATCTTTGGACACGATGGCCGTGAACGCGTCGGGCACTCTGACGGGCAATGCGCCGTCCTTCGAGTGGACGCCCCAGATCATGGTCCCGGTGTAGGTCTCTTTTTTCAGGATGTGCTGGACGACGGTTTTGGACCACTTTTTCCCGGTCGGACTGGCGATCCCTTCGCGATTGAACGTCCGGGCGATGTCCAGAAGGCTGCGACCCGATTCCGCCATCTTGAACATCCTCAATACGATCGGCGCTCGTTCGGGATCGATTTCCAGACGGGGCCTTCTTTTGGGACCATCGTCGACGTAGACCTTTTTGTAGCCGTACGGAGGGTGAGACGAGACCCAGAATCCGCGCGATGCGGATTCTCGCATTCCTCGGGTGACTTCTTGAGCGAGGTTGGCCGAGTAGAACTCGTCGACGCTCTCGATGATGGCTTCCATCAGTCGCCCCGTCGGGGAATCGTCAGCGTGCTCCGTGATTGAGACGACTCGGATGCCACGCTTTCGGAGCATGGACTTGAATGCGACTGCGTGTTCTCTCTTGCGGGTGAATCGGGAGAATTTCCAGACGAGTATCTCCTGGAACGGCGCCTTTGGACCGCGGGCGTCGTCCAGCATCTTGCGGAACTGGGGCCTGTTCGCGACGCGTCCGCTCTCGGCCTCGTCCACGTACTCCCCCACGATCATGTACGAGTTCTTGTTCGCGTACTCTCGGAGGGCGCGCAGCTGGGCGGCGACTGACAGGTCCACATCCTGCTTGTCGCTGGAAACCCTCGCGTACAGCGCGACCGGCGTGATAGGTTGTTGGTTCTTACTCATCCTGTCCTCCTCTGGCATTTGCCGGTGATCGGCGCGTGTAGGGTCTTCGCTTCGGCGTTTCGCCCACCAACACGTCGATCGTGGTTCCGAGCGCGCCCGCCAACCGAGCCAGAGCAGCGGCCGAACCTGGTTTGACGCCGCGTTCTATCTCGGAGAGATAGCCGACCGCTAGTCCTGTCCTTTTCGACAACTCGTGCAACGTGATGCCGCGATAGTTTCGAAACGCGACCGCGGGCTTCTCGCCGTCTGTGATGGCGCGGGCCACCGAGTGGGGAACACGCACACCGTCGTCCGCGTCGACGGCTGCCAACCGATCCTCCAACTCGGCGTTGCGCTCGACCAGAGCGTAGTACTCCTCGCGGGCCAACGTTACGGTTTCTTCGCTAGTCATAGATTTCCCTCATGTGGCGGACTCTCAGGACAACCATCGATGCGGTATCCCCGCGCCCGACGTTGAAGATGACTCGGTGGTCTCCGACGCGCAGCCGCATGTATCTGCTGCCTGCGAGCGTAATGACCTGATTCCCGAGCAGCCCCGGATCATCGGCGTACTGCTCGATTTCGGCGATGATGCGTACTCCGTCGCGGTGCGCGATGCGCCGCATGTCCCTGACGGCTTTCATCGACCATTCGATTGCAAGTTCTTGGCTCACTAATTTTATTTTCGCAAACAGAGAATGGTTTGTCAAGTCGAAGAAGCTTGCCGCACAGACGCAGATTCGGAATGTCCGAATCCAAGATGCTGTGTCGAATCGATGCTTCGCCCCGAACGTTCTTGTCACTGACGCGCCTGAACCCGCGCGGGAGTCCGACCGAACGAACCTCGAGAAAATAGGCGATGCCTGTCGCAGCGCGGCGCGATCAGTCTCTAGGCCGAATCCCGGGCGCGATACAGCATGGCGAAGCTCGTTCAGGATTTCGAAGCGTCTGTTTAACTCGAGGACTCAGTGTCGGGGCGATGCCGACGACGCTGCCCGCGCAGCCTTTTGCGGGGTGACCATGGTTCCGCTTCGAGCGCCTCGACAAGGGTGTCCGTCATCGTGGTAGCCTGAGGCAGGTGCTGGCGCATCCGCGAAGAACGGAGTTTCGCCGTCGTCTGGGTGTTATCTGCAAGCCGGGCATGTCGGGTTGCCGGTCGTTCGGAGCGAAACCGGCCCTTTGGCAGGCAAACGGCGTGCACAGCGATTTGCGCATCGTCGCAAAAATGAGGAACCGCACAACCCGAAGCGCGGTCGCAAGATGAAATGCCGTCCGCGCCTCGAATCGATCCATTAATTCGAACGAGGTCAAATCACCCTCGCCCAAATCTGGTTACGACCATTTGAAACGGTCGTACGGCAATATAGCCTTCCTGATTCGCCACGTCGATCTGGTGAAAGGAGTCGGGGGATGAAGCAAATATTGGTTGGCTTGCCTTGTCTTCTTGTCGTCGTCGTCTAGCGTCGTTCGTGGGCCAGATTCGGCGGCACGAGAGAAGCCGGGCGGACCATCGGCTCTCCTAGGAAACCCGCCGGCTCGGACTAATCGAGTGACGCCGTGCAGCTGATGGTGTCGAGCGTTTCCCAGGCAGTGTTTCCAGCGCGACCGCCGAAGATTCCGGAAGGCGCCCATCATCTCTACACGTCGATGCGCGACAGATCGAAGACTCCATTGACAACGGTACCGGCACGCGGTACGACACAAGATTCAATCGCGAGATGATCCGTTCGTTTCGCCATCGAGGTCCGAGGCGGCTATACGAGCGAGACGACCCTAGGAGGAATGCCGCCGACCAACGGGACCGAGTCGCTCTGGCCTTGGCAGACTTGGACGCCGCCGGCAAACCGTGCGACCTCGACGTCCCAGGCTACAGACTGCGTCAACTCAGAGGGGACCGACAAGGTCAGTGGAGCATTTCGATTACCGGCAACTGGCGGATCACCTTAAGGTTTAAAGCCAGAGACGTTTTCGATGTCGATCTCACGGTTGGGTGTGGAGGGCACGAGGGTGGAGCAGGCCCACGATCTAGACGAGGTCACCCACACGGTGCTGAATATCTCCACAGACGAGGCAGAGGCTATCCGCAAGGAGTTTTCAGAGAGGCCGTAAACCTCGCAATGACCTGTATTGAACTGAGGCGCAAGCGGAATCGTAGACTCAAGTGTTAAGGCATGCTCTAAATCCCGAGAACACCTTTGGAACCTCGAGGCACTCACCAATGCTCATTGGGTTCCACAACTTAAATCAAGTCACTTACAAACGGCACGTTGTTCAAGGAGAGTGGCATGAATCAGGTGATTTGGGAAGCCATCTTCGATGCGGAGAGACACTACCGCTACTATCTGAAGTTGGCCAAGCGATACAGACTTTGGAATATAGGGTTGCATCTTACCGTGATGGTGGGGTCGTTTTTGGCAGCGTTGACGTTGCTGATCAATCTGTGGGACTGGATTGCCGCTGTGTTGTTTCTGGTGGTTGCAGGTTTGACGACGTTCATCATGTTGATGAACTTTTCACGGAAGGCGTCTATGGCCGAAACTGCAGGCCAACAGTGCTTGCAGATCCGAACCGACCTCATACATGTCTGGCGTAACTCTTACGATCCCACTGAGCGGGGCTGGGTCCACGGTCTTGAACGGAGACTCACCAACGCGACTGGATTCGTGGATATCAACATCAACGAACGTCTTAATCAAGAGTGCTCCAAGACCGCTTACACGTGGATGGAAAAGAACTTCGCGTGACGATAATTGAGAAAGGCGACGGCGGGTTGCCCCGGCCAGTTCCACCGCCACCGCCCCCGCCGAGACCACCGTCGCCCCCGCCACCTTCAAGCTAAAAGTGGACAATAGTTGAAGCTAGAGGCGATCCGCGAGGAATTCCCCGAGAGGCCAAGAACCTCGCATCGAATCGTCTTGAACCTAGGCGGAAATGGATTCGTTGACTCAAGTGTCAAGGTTTGCGCTACGTTCCATCAAACATGCGTACACGAACCCATGGAGTTTTGCCATGCCTGCCTAATTGGACGAGTTGGGGTTGGTTCCAATAGTGATCAGTCTGTTGATGATGATCACCCTCACGGCCAGAATCATCTGGGACAAAATACGACCGAAGTCGGTGTTTCTTGTCAGCATCGAGGAAGACGATGAAGATGGCGGATACATCGCGTCTTGCTTGTGTTTGCCCGGTTGTCATTCGCAAGGCGAAACTCCTGAAGAAGCAATGGCGAACATTGCCGATGCTTCGCTCCCTGACGCTCGGATGCGATATGTAGGCGTTCGCTCGTCCATGAAGCTTGCCTAAACTTCCAGCCATATCCGGCGATGATTTCGTGAAGTTGGCGAAGGGATTCGGATATCTGCTCGTTCCCACACGCGGACATGGTAGCCACATGATTCTGAGGAACGAATCGGGGCACCACCTATCCGTCCCACAACACAAAGTGTTGAAGCGCGGATTGCTGCGCAAATTGATTAGAGACGCGGGACGAGTTTATGGAGCTGCTTTGACTGACATTTGGGATTCTTTTCCTTTTAGTAGCGTCGTCAAAGACTCCCCGGCGTGCCGAGCCACACCTCATCGGAGGCGATTCGGGTACCTAGGCGTATAATCCCCTTCTGTTTCGTGCCTGAGAACGCGTTTGGACCCGGTGAGGCCTGGCTCGGTTTCGACGGCGGAATGGCGCTATCGCTCAGAGGCGGCGACAAGTTGGTGGCCCACGGGATCAAAGCGCCGGGTTAATGGTCAACACAACGCAAATGTCGTTGCAGATTTGATCCAACCCCCATTCCTTGCAAGACCAATACGGGCGCTGTGCCGGTGACGGGTTGAGGACTATCGTCGTGCGCGCGCTGCATGATCGAGACACGATGACCAATCGTTTTTTTTGATGACTATATAGGGCACCGCGCGCCGAACGTTCACGGCACATCTCCGATCAGAACTAATGGCGCAGCGGGAACTCTACGTCCTTGCCGGATGACGTTTAGTAGGGCAACTATATCTAACGGTCCCTGCCGTTGAATAGATGTGATGCCGTAATGCCCTGCGTTTAGAATTGGCGAGATGACATCAGAAGACGTGCGTTGGAGTTCGAGTCGTTTCCTTTGCTGCGTCTGCAAGCAACCTGCGGAGATGGTTAGCGACACCGACACCAACGAACTCACACGTGTGTCCTGCTTGACCTGCAACGTCGATGTCGCAGGGTCGGAAGCTCAGGTCATGTACGAGGAACTTCGCAGTCGCTTCGTCGAGCAGTTGGCACGCCAAGTCAGTCGTGAACGACTCAGGAAATCCGGCTTCAACGTGCCGCTCACTAAAGTCGACGACGAGTTCAGCGATCCTGCCTACCCATTCGTCTTGTCCTTCAAAACGGATGCTCAGTGAGTGTATCGGTGTCTCGCCCATGCCGCCGAGTTTAAGCGTTAAAACATTCCGCACGTCGGTCGTCAAATGAATGTCGTCTGTTTGCAACTCGTCGCCTCTAGCCAACTCGATGCCTAACGGCTACTTCTTGCCGAAAATCGCCACGATCACTCCGGGAACCAAGAGAATCAAACCCACCGCGAGAACCACAAACCCTGCAACAATCCAACCGACCTCGACTTCGCCCGTCAAGCCATTGCGCAACCAGATGATTCCCAACAGCAATGCGATTGCGCCAAGAACGAATCGCCCGATTCTGACCCACTCAGACAACTCTTGGTACTCCCATTGGTCGTTAGTAGTGATGAGATTCTATCCCATTCCCAAAACGTCTCTATAAGGATTGACTCTCCAATTTTTGGTTGGTTAGCATCTCGTCGATGGATGTGTTTCAGATCGCCAGAGACAATCCCGCGATGTTCACGGTAATCGCGGCTGTTTTGCTCTGGCTGGTCAAATCGGCGTTCGGTCCGTGGACTAGCCGCATCCCGTGCAAGATAGCGGACGTTTTTCAAAGAAGCAGCCATCGAGCAGGTTTCTTGTTCGATCTGCACGATTGGTATTGGTATCGGGTGGACGACGAATCCAAAGGTCGAGTGACGGGATCGGATTACATGCTCAAGGGTGTCATGGGGTTGGCGACCTGTCGTCGCTGCGGGCGGCATCTGTTGAAAGACGCGACCTAGGTTCCGATCATGCTCGCCGCGATCTTTCACGGCGCGAACGCACCCTTTCCATCGACCGGATCAGTCCCATGCGCTGATAGTGGTGAACGTCCGTGAGATGCGTCTGGTCTCTCTCGCCACAGTCCAAGCACGATCTGTGCGTGGCGACTCCTGCCGCAACGTTCGATTTTCTAATCGCGGGTGGACAGTTGTCAACGCCCACTCATCCAGTGCGCGTTGGCGTACCAATCCTTCCAGCCTCCGTCCACACACTGTCGATAGAGCGCGCTGGTCGTACTGTTCCACTTGTAAGCACAGTAGTATTCGAGGTCTTCGCGCGAACCGCCGCCGAACAGCCAGCCGAAGAACGAAGCGAAAACGTCCCATATCCAGTTGCCGACCCACCATATGCCGTAGCCGACTCCCGCGAGCACGACTAGCGCCCCCATCAACCAAAGCACGACCTCCCACCACGGCGTGTCCTTTGCGGTGCTATGGCTCACCGTCAGTTGACGGAGTGGTCAGGCGCGAATCTCAGATCGCATCTTGCGTTGATCGCGCCTACGATTGCTTCAACGGCGCCGGAACGGTATTCGAGTTCTTTCAAGGCATGGTCGTCCAGATCGCCGTCCGACACGTCGTCGACCAGCGCCTTCGAGTGCGCTAGATGGACGTTCAATCTCGTCTGGTAGTACTGCCACGGGATATCGCCTCTGTCGATGCATCGTTGCACATCGTCCTCGTACATGTCGTGCCAGTCGTCTATCAGACTGACCGTATCTACCCAACGTTCGACATCGTGGCCTTCATATTGGGAATCCAAGGGAGAAGATACGGCTTTCTCGATTGGGATCGCCTTCTCCAACTGAACTCTCAGATCGGAACGGTCGTCAGTCGACGGATCGGAACTGCAAGCGACGAGAACGGTTGCGAGTGCCACCAGAATGACGGCGATGGTTTTGGTCCGCAAGGGGTACCCCCATTCGGCAACGGACAAAGGTCGTTCTTGCTACAGAGACCGTCGATCCAAGTGAACCGAGAAAGGGGGCGCGTGAAACGCCCCTCCATCTGCCTAGAAATACGGTTCACTCGGCAAGGGATGATCTCTGTAGCACCCGCAAGTCTATCGGGCCGAGTTCAGAAGTTCAACTCGCAATGGCTTAGTTTCGTCATCCGAGACGCGGTTCGGACTGAAATCCCCGATTGAAACGCCGCGCATACGGTCGCATTTGCATGACGAGACTTGCCCACGAGCATTTCAAACCCTAAGCTCGAATTATGACGAAACACATAGATTCCCGATCCGCATGTTACTGGAATGCCAGTCGCTTAAACCGCATGAATTCATTTGGAAACCACTTAACTCTTGCGCCAAAACGTGGTATAACGTTACGTATAGCAAAGAGAACCGAAATAGCTAAGAACGCACCCGGAAAACACCACAGGAAAGGCATCACATTACGTGAAATGATCCGCGCATTCGACGACGAAACACCCGCCGAAGAATTCGTTATCAACGCGCGTTAGGGAAATGATGTGCGGTTTCTTCGATGCGATTCTAACAATATCCCTCGCAATAATAACGCGAAAGCATATTCCCGCTTCTTCTGCCGTCCATGCAGGCGTTATTTCTCCGTAAAAACTGGCAATGCCATGCATGCGTCCAACCTCTCCATGTCCGACTGGATGATTGCCATTTACCAGTTCGTGATCAATTTGAAGGGCGAGTCCAGTCTCAAACTCCACAGAGACTTGGGCATCACTCAGACGAGTGGCTGGCACATGGGTCGCCGCATCCGTGCGGGCCTTAAAGGTGACATCTCTGAAAAGTTCGCAGGTGTCGTCGAGGTTGACGAGGCGCATATCGGTGGCAAGTCCGAGAGCATGTCGCACAGCCGACGCGCCAAGATGCGGGAGATGGGATATCTCGGCGGCGGCCCGCGTGTCAAGACGCACGTCATCGGTATGCGGAAACCCGAGAACGGCATGGTTCGCGCTCAGGTCATTCCCAACATTCAGGCTTCCACGATCCAGAAGTTCGTGACGGATCACACCTACGAATCAACTACCGTCTACACGGACGAGTCGAACGCATACAACAGACTTCCCCGCAAACACGGAACGGTCAACCACAAGGCTCGCAACTACGTGGACGGCGATGCCACTACGAACGGTATCGAGAGCCTTTGGGCGATCCTCAAGCGCGGCATACACGGGACGTACCACAACATCTCTCCCAAGCACGTTGACCGCTATCTGGACGAGTTCGTTGGCAGGCACAACGCCCGACCGTTGGACACTCTCGACCAGATGCGGACGGTGATCAAAGGTATGGAGGGAAAGCAGGTCAAATTCGACGACCTGACAGCCTACACCGGCGAGAACCGCTACACGGTGATCAACGAAGGCTAACGTTTTAAGATGTTGCGCAGGGCGGTGGTTCTCTTTGCTAGAAAGCCAGCCGCCCTGTTTCGTTTCAAAATACGTTTGTCGCGCCGAAACGGAGCGTTTTCTGATGTTATTATGGCTCCAAATAGATATTACGAATCCATTGGAGAGTAGTCACATCAGTGAGATTAACGATATCCATGAAATGAAATTTTCAGAACTTCAATCAATTCGGCAAGACCTTCTCGATCTTGAGAAAAATGGGGTCGTAATCGGGCATCTTTTGAAGGGCGTTCGCGATATAACCTTCTAACTCAAGACCGGGAACGTTCCCTTCTCTGCGATCTGACCGTTCTACGTACCCGGCTATTAATGGCAATAATGTAGACACGTCGTTGATAGAGTATTTCGGATCGTTGAGCGGATTTGGTGATTCGGTCAAGACAAATTCCTTTCGTCTTTCGTCAGTATCGCCATAATGCTATCACTTCCAAAATTGGCGCCGAAGTCTAGAAGAGTTACCCTCGGAAATTGTTGAAAGCCGCATAACTGATACGCGGTTGATGAACTCGGAACGGAGTAGTTGAATGAAGAAGACTCTTGTAGTTGGCGCTGTGATTGCGGTCGCATCTTTGAGCATCTTGGGATGCAGCACGGATGCCGCGCCGAAATCATGCGTCGAACTTGCGCGTGAAGCGGGGATACCTGAGAAGGTCATCGAGTACATCGAGCGACCGGGCGATCTCAACGCGTTGGAACGTATTGCGGTTCGAGAGGCGTTGGAACGAACTGGGTTGGACGATGCGTGTGGAGCGGTGCTTGACAAGGTGAAGTAGTGTTCGACGACGATCACGACTGTCTATGCTGGTGGATTCCAGAGTCTCGCAAAGAGTGGGGCGATTTCTTGAAGTTCGCAGGGATAGCCATAGCGTTGATAATCGTAGTTGCTATCGGATTTGCGATTGTGACGCACGGCGATGACGCGCATGTCGAATCCAATGAATTGCCGCTCATCTGTGAACACCGAGACGAAGTGCAGGAACAGTTCAACATTCCTGACGACTGGGCGGACGGAATCGTGGCAAGAAACTGCCCGACAGACCAAGAATAGGCATCCGATTGAAAAGAAGACTTGGCGCCGACAGATTGAAGAGTTATCCTCGGCTCCATCATCGGCGGTGTGTCGCTGGTCGGATTTGAACCGACGCTGACAAGGGTTTCGGGTCCTCCGCTCTACCAGACTGAGCTACAGCGACATCCGGGATAAAAACCCTAGCACGGCGCACTTTCAATGTGCGACAATGTAGAACACGGAGAGCCGATATCACGCAGACACCCAACACACTCCCGCACCTGAACAACGATCAGTCCCAGATGGTACGCGAGATCATCAACGATCCGAACCACCCCGTGGTCGGACATCCGAAAACTCGCCAAGGAATCGAACCGACGGCGCAAGAAAGACGCTCGAAAACAAGGCTGATCAGCCTAGATCGCTCCCACTCTCCATCTCCGTGATCCGTGCGACCTTCAAACTCGGCGCGCTTTACCCTATATAGTCCTCTTTTTTTCGAGGCGAACAAGGCGACGATCATTGCAGCCAAAAGCGCGTAGGCGAGAACCAAGATCCAAGACAAGCTTAAACCCGGCCAGACGTCGGAACGGGTGGATGGTTTCTCCAGATTCTCGGCGATCCAGAAGTGCGCGCCGCCGCCGAAAACCTCGCCGCCCTGGGCGATCAGAACTCGAACGACGCATCGCACGTTCGACGAGGTGCAACTCGTCGCGATGTTCTCGCGACGATCGCGGATTCTAGGTGGCCAACCGCTTTAATTCGTAACGAAATGAGGGTATTTTGTCACATTAATGCAAGTGAAGCGTGAATTATTTCTGAAAAACGGAACGCAAATCACAATTAAATGTTACGGTGTGCCATACACCTTCGCCTTAAAGAAACCGGAATTCAAACTATGGCACCTAACGCGGCGAAAGATCGGGCGGACATTCTCCAACCGGAGCACGGGCCGGCGACTCTCACCGCGGAGCAGGACGAGATGCGGCTGCGGGGATTGAGGATCCTGGCGCGAATCATCGCGCGCCATCAAATTGCAGAAGACGAAGCCAGAACGAGGGAGGGCCGTTCCGATCCGAATGAAACGCGGGCGCGCGGCGACCTCGAGGAGGGTGTTACATGAAGCGCAGAAGACCGAACTGCAGATCGAGACTGGACCCTTGGAAGGTATGGCCGATCCTCAACCGCCAGAACCTCTCTCAAAACGAGTTGGCGAAGATGTCGGGCATCTCTTCGGGCTACCTGTCGCAGCTGATCACCGGCACCCTTCTCCCGAGACGCGCCGGCGTCTGATGGGAGCTCTCGGCGTCGCGCGTTTCGAAGACTTGTTCCTGCTCGAGGAAGTCGATGATTAGGCGCCGGGGGCCTGCGAACCCTCTGGCGATTCCGCCCGGAGTCGCGTTGATTCCCGATGATTTCGTGGAGAGGCTGACGGTTCTCAAGGAAACGACGGGCCTTTCCTGGGAGAGGATGGCGGCATGCCTGGGGGTCGACAGCCGACAGGTGCTCCGGTGGCGCAGGGGCGGGGCGCCCAACGGCGGAGCGATGTTGGCGCTGGTGCGGCTGGCGAGGCGGATCCCCGGAGGGCTTGACATGCTGCTCGCGGAAGATCCGATCGTCTGGAGAGACGGGCGGAGGTAGGTGATGGGTCGCAGGCAACAGTGGGTGTACACGATCGAACCGGCGGGTCGTCCGTCGGATTTTCCCGAGCGCCTGCAGAGATTCAAGGACGAGGCGGGGCTGACGTGGCGCGGACTGGCGCGCATGCAGCGAGTCAACGTGCGAACGGTGCGACGTTGGCGCTCCGGAACGATGCCGGGCTCCGGCCATCTTCTGGCTTTGCTGGAGGCGGCCGCGCGCGAAGATCTTCTGCACCACTTTCTGCCAGCCGCGGGCGAACCTCGGCGTCCGCAGGAGCACGTGGGGGAACCGGCGATCGATCGGGACGCGCGACCCGCTCCTGAACAGCGGCGTCGCATTCCACGAGAACCTGGTCGGACCGGTATCGTATCCGCGTGCGAATCGGGAAGGACGATCCTTCCTAGCATCGTTCGAAGCCGGGAGACGTGTCGTCGTCGAAACATTCGGACCGTCGACTCGTCGCTGCGGGCGCATCGACCGGAAGATCCGTGTAGGGTTTGAATCCCGCGCTACAGGGACGGGCGCGTCCCAATCGACGTGGACCGGCTTCCATGCCACCACCGTCCTCGACGCCGCCCTCGACACATACCAGAGGCCCATTTCAATCGACGTGCGAAATCCCGCGATACGGTTGTGCACCGTCGCCGACCCAACTTTGGCGCAGGCACTCGACGCGAAGAAGACTTCGACGGGCGCGGTGCCGCTAAAGCCGTCTTGCCGGGTGATTCGCTCTGATGACGATGACGGGGTCGTATGGCCGGTGCCGGGACGATCCCCGTCATTTTGCCGCCTATGTACGTTTGAACGAAGGGCGTAGATCCGGCATCGACGACTGTCCGAAGCTCCGCGCCCGGACCTCCGGTCATCTGCGAACCCGGATCGAGTCGTATGCAAGGCCATCAACGGCCGCGGCAACGGCGGATTAACGATTCAGGCGGCGTTTGCGACAGCCCCTCGGCGAGTTCGATCGTAATTCTCAGCAGTTGCAAAAGGCGCGTCGAACGGGACGGAATCGGTGCTGTCCCAAGCAGGATCACTCGTCGATCGCTCCACGTCCGGAGATTCGAGAGTCGGGACCGAAGGCGTCGCTGCCCGCGTGTCGAAGGTAACTACATTCGATCCTAGCCGTCGGTTGTCGTCGCGAGCCGTGAGTGGCATGTTTTGCAACGCGATGTTTGTTAGCATGGCTTCATCGAATCATGGTTCGAAGATGTATTGGCGAACATCGTCGCCAATATCATTAGGCGGGTTTTGGGAATCGTCTTCGGAGTGGGAGTTCCGGCGTTGCTAGTTTGGTTAATATGTTGGGCTATTCATCGGAAGGCGATGGATGATTTGAAGAAACGCATCGCACAACTGGAAGATGACGACGGTGACGATGATGAGCAACAGACCAACACTGTGGATTGGATCGATGCCACCGCGATAGTTGGGTTCCGCATCGAACCGGCGCTGGTTGGGTCACGCCCAGGCGTGGGTCTTAGCGTGATTCACGATGTGCCGGAACGGTTCGGCGACACGAATGGTGGGAAGGTTGGCGAGCACGAAACATCCGGGTTCTGCTTCATCAGTGGATTCAGACCAACGCCGCGAAGTTCTTGGTCAAGTATCGCGGCGAGATGACGTGACTATCGGCAACGCATCCCCGTTACCAACGCTTTAAACGATTGCTGACCGTCTATCTCGGATCGCCCGAATCGATGCCGTATCTTCTTTCAAGTTTCCTCAGATCGGCTCCCGCTTTCCCGGCGCAATCCGGCACTTCATTCCCTTAGCGTCGCTTGAAATCGCGTCGCCACGTTTCGCTCGTCCGTGTGAGTTCTTCGATGTCGGCGGAATGGTCGCCGAAATTCCGTCTAACCCTTCGCGTGAAACTGTCTCTCGGGGCTGCGCGACCCTTTCTTGACCTCTACGGCTGATTCGATTGGTTGCGGCGGTCCAGTGTTTCGCGAAATTGGCAGTGGTCTCGTTAGTCGGACGGGATTAACCAACCCGTCCGCACCGCAACCTCTCTAACTCCGATTGGAATTGACCACCGTCTAACTAAGCAAAGCGTTCCGATCATTTTGATCTCGAATGCTCGCGGCGCGAACGGACCCTCTCCATTGACCGGATCAGTCCGCCATGCTGGTAGTGATGAATATCCGTGAGATACATCGGGTCTCTCTCACCGCAGTCCAGACACGATCTGTGCGTATCGACCGCAACCTTGGTCTCGTCGATTCCCTGGGACACGTGGTCCTTGGTCGCTTGGTCTCCGCGCCTGTTCGTCGACTGCCAGTCCCATTCCTCGAACTTGTGCAACCCCAACCTGCATCGCAGCCAGACGAGTTTGTGACCGAACATGAAGCGCAGAAACCAGAACGCTCCAAACAGACCAAACACGATCAACTGCTGGTAGTCTTTGGCGATTTCCATGAACGGCTCGATCAGACGATTAGATCGTCGATCATGCGGTAGACGAACGCCGTCAGGACGATTGCGGCGGAAGCGAAGCCAGTCACTGCCAGCGCTGTTTTCCAATCGTCGACGCTGGTGATCAAATGCCAGAGCGACTCGGGCTGTTTTCTCTTTGCCATGTCACCATTTTAACGGAACGAATTGCCGTGCTATCCTCTTGGAATTCGAGTGGGACGGACGAATATGGGAACCGCGTTGCTCACAACAACCGAACTTGATGAGCGTGCGGTCGTGGTGTCCGTCCCGCGCTTATGCGCGGTGGACACACGTCCCTGTCGCCGTCCCTCAGCCGATTCTAAAGTGACTGGTCTGGCACGTTAGTCACAGACCCTCTCACACCGTCCGCCATCGAGAGTTGCGCACGGGTCTGTGCCGCCATCAGAAACAAGCGGATCGATTCAGGGTCGCCGTAGTTCAATTCCTTGCCGGGTTCTTGACAGATTTTGCCAGCAGCGTCGTTCAGTTGTACCGTCAGGTAGGCGCGTTTCGTTTCCTTTTCAAGCGTCTTTCGCCCAGTGTTTGAATGCTATTCTGAGCATTCTGTTCGGGTTGGCTATCGAATACCAACCGTCCACCCGCCAAGACGGTGTTCCGAGATACGGAGCCGTCATCCTCACCAGTTCAACCAGCGTGTCGTGCGGAATCTCGACGATCACGCCGTCTACTGGGAAGCGCATGACGACGTTCTTTCGGATCCATTCCTGTCGGATCGTGAGACGATTCTTGTTTTCAATCATCGCTGAGTGCCCTGAACGGTTTGCGTTACACGATCTGGTCAGAGGGCTCATGGAGACGCGGGACACGGGGGCATCCAACCCAAACGGAGGGTGCTAGGCTCCGCCCCCTTGGGCATGTAAACGATCGCGGGCAGTCCAATCTGGCACGCCGTGCCCCGCTCACATTTCACGTTCCCACTCGCAGTTCGATCATCGTGATCGCTAGGAACGTTTCGCGTGTTAAGGTGATGGACGGCGCGTGGTTTTGCCGTGATCTCCTTGCATGGCGAGTCGCGGGAGGGAGAAAAACCCGCGCCCGCCGCAACCAACCCTAAATCACCCGCAGTTCCGTCTACAGATGATCTTCGACGGGTCGTCAGATGTCACATCGTAAGGTTGCAGAGGTACTGTGGCGTGCGGTTTCAGTCCTCTGATCTCCGCGCCCCATAGGCCCAGATCATATGCTGTGGCGCTCGTCAACGACGGTGCCTCGTCCGGCTTGTAAGCACGACCGCCTATCCAGATCGTCGGCGCGTACGCCGTTGTGAAATGCCTGAATCTGACCGTGGAGCAGTCCAGCACGTTCATCGAGATTTCAATCTTGATCCATCTCGTGTCGCCATTTTCGTCCACGTACGAGTAGAGCGTATCGACGGTTCGGCGTGTCGTCAACCAGTCGGCGAACCATCGATGTCTCTCGCCATATCCGAAATTGAAGCGGCTGCGTTGAGACTGGTTGCAACGATACTCCGCGCTGGGGAATGTCTCCAGAACGACATTTCGGACTGCGTCGACCTGTCCATCCGGCATCATGCATCGTCTCTCGAAGTCTGCCGTGACCCATGCGGCGATGCCGCGTCCTACGCTGTCCACTTCGTCTACCCCTAGGTCGCGTCCCCAAATCTCGGTCTGCATCTCTGGATGCGTCGTTACAGCCGCCGTCGCCTTGCCGATGTATTCGGGTTCGGCGTATTCTTTCGAAACCGGTGTAGCCATAGGCGCGGGAGTCGTGGTCTCGACAGGCGTTGCAATAGGAGCGGACGTTGGTGTCGACTTGGGTGTTGGTTCAATAGGTGTCGGTGTGGATATCGACAACCCCGCCCATTCGTCGGTCGTTCGAGGAGGATCGGCGCTGTTGATTCCGACCGCGAGTATTGCAGACAACGCGACGATGGCGAAGGCCGATGTTTTGACGATCATGCGCACGAACCCCCGTTCGCGACGATCAGCGCGATCAGGATCACGATTACAAGAGCGACGAATACCAACGGCATTTTGAGTTCTCCAGAACCGCCGCGCAACGATTTCTAAGCGCCGCCGTCTCTTAGGACACTGTCAAATCGGGCGGCGGTTATACCGTTTAAACACCCAACCGCAGGCGATGATGCTAACCGCAGTTCCGTCGGCAGAAGATTTTCGACGGGTCGCCTGACTCCACTTTGCAGGGTTGCAACGGAATCGTGGCACGCGGTTTCATTCCTTTGATATCTCCGCCCCATAGTCTGATGTCTTCGTCCGTCACGTTTTGCGGAATCTCGTCCGGTAGTCACGTAGGCGTAACGCTGACTCGTCATGTCGTCATGGAATCATCATGTCTCGGGTGTAAACATAGGCGAGTCAACCGTAACTGCCTACTGGAGTGCATGGTGAACGAAGCGGACCAGCGCGAATTCGAGCCTTTGATCGAAGAACTGGACGCAAAGCGTGACGACAACTCAAAGACATCGTTCCTAAGATACGTACTGATCGCAGTCCAAGCGATGTGGGTTGCAGCGCGGTGGATTTCGCTGAAAGCCTTGGATATCGGCCTGTGGCTGATTCTCAGTTTCACCGAGAACGCCCGTGCGGTTCGTCCTACGATCCGAGTGACGTTCTCCAAAGAAGAAAGAGCGGCGATTGCGAGAAGCCAGAGACACAAGTGCATGTATTGCGGAGTTCGTTTGACATCCGACAATCTCCAGATCGACCACATGGACCCTGTGTCCCGAGGCGGGTCGAATGACGATGAGAATTTGCAAGCGTTGTGTCGTCGTTGCAACACCCGCAAGGGCAATCACACCGACGACGAGTTCCGCGAGAGGTACTGGGAGTTGGTTGGCGGCTTCCAGCAACCGCCGCCGCGGACGATACCGCAAAGCCATTTCAACGAAGTGATGCGGTCAACGGACGCGCACGAAGGTGTTCAAGAAGCCAACCGCAACCGTTACCGGACACCTCGGCAGAGAGTAGAAAGAGCATTGCCGATTCCGCTCATCGCTTGGCCCGTGGTGTTTCTCGTGATCGGCGCTTACCTGTTCGAACCGTTCGCTGTTCAGGTAACGCTGTTCGGCATCATGTTAGGGATCGCCTTTGTCGTAGGACTGTGGTTCAGGGCGCGTCACATCGGCATATTCGAGGAATGAATCAGAACATCACCGTCACGATGAAACGGCTTGTCTTGCGCGCTCTGGGTTTGATGATCGTCGTGTTGGTCGCTGCCTGCACGTCGTCGGAACCTGCAACGCCCACCGTGTCGCCGGAACTGATCAGGCTCGATCAGATCGAGAACGACGTTTGAACAGCATGCGACACGTACCTTGAACAAACCGCGCGTGGCACTGGAAACGCCATTGATCTGACAGGGGACATCGGACGTGCTTTCTCGGACACTCTCGCACTGTTCGAAAGCAAGGACGCGCAGTCGCCCCATCGAGACGATGCAAGGCGAACCCTTAGCCGAATCGCAACCGTCCAGCGTCACATGGATACCTTCGAAGATGAAATGGTGTCTCTGATCGAGCGGCTGTTGGAAGATGAAACGGCGACGTTCGACCAATGGTCTACTGCATCCGTCGAATTGTGCGCCAATCGGGCTATCTGTCCCGCTTAAACGCCCATTGGACGTGTCGATTAATCTCGTGAGACTGCGGCGACATTTTCGGTATTTCGGAGCGCCTGCGAACCTCATGGGCATTCTCGACTCTGATGGCTATCTCGGATTCTGTCATCGAATCTCCTAGTGTGAGATAGTCCGAGTAGAAGCCAGCCGGTTCTTTGCAACCGTTTGACGGTTTGCAGATCAAGACGTCACCGGCATTCGACCAGCGTGGTAACCTGAGATGCGGATCGTTGAACGTGCCTAGCGAGCAATCGCAACTACCGTGAACGCAAAGAGAGCGTCAAGTTGAAAATGGGATCGCACATCGAGGATTCCGCGCCTTGGTTGGATGAGCATCCCGGTTACCGGCTGGCTAGACATGGGCGCCGCATCCATGCGTACATGATCGACTTCACTCTGTTCGCACCTTTTTTTTGGTGTGGCATGTTCCTTGCCGTTGATCGCCTGATCCCGTTTTTGTCGATTGACTTGAATTTTTTGTGGTTAGAGGCGCTTTACTTTTTGCTGGTTCTGTTCTTGTCAGGTGCGATTGTAGCCACACCGATAACTTTTTTGATGGCGTTCATGCTGTCCCGCACCGGTCAGACACCGGGTAAAAAGTTGACGGGAATCCGCGTTGTGAGGACGCGTGATCCTCAGGAACGGTTGAGCACGGTGCGAGGGTTTGTGCGGCAGATGTTTGGGTTGGTGGTGGGATTTTGGTGGTTTCAGCGGTTGCAGTCGAAAGATCGGCGGAGCATGCAAGACCTCGTCGCGGGGACGATAGTGGTCGAAGTCGATCAGGAAACGGTCAGGTTGTCGAGAAAGTCCGTGGATTCGAAAGGGACTCATATACCTAATTACCCACGAAGAGGGCGCCATGCTAACCCGCACAGCCGCTAAGTTTACGGTTCACGAAATCTTGCAGAACGGCTTGGCTGAATCAACCGAATTGGAGTTGCCGAATGGCCACGTTTTCAAGCCTGACAGCGTGCGCAAAGGATATCGATGGAAGAACCGCCGTTTTGACTTGGTTTACAAGGGCTTCGTCGAGAAGGGTCCATTGAGTGTCGCGTTGCAAGGGCAACGAATATCGTTGATCGTGGAAGTCGGCGTTTGGAGCCTGAAAGACGATGCGTTCAAGAAGGATATTGAAGGATTGAATGCTTTGGCAATGGAGATCGACGTTCTCCGCTACCCGGCTAAAAACCTCCGGCAGCGTTGGATACCCACAAAGCTGCTTGAGCGCTCTGTCAGGAGGGACTGTGTTGACATCGAATGTGGTATTGCGTTGGCCGCTGCCTGGCGCGACGCCCCAACCCATTGTTCTTGTTGCGGTTTAGAGTTTGACCCTCAGCAACCTTGGCATGATGAATGCAAACGCTGTTGGCGCGCTTGCGGGCAATATGATCGCCAAAGTTGGCACGATATGGAGATCCTTGAATACCACCCTGCCGGAGTCCGACGTCTAGCTTCTTTCTTGGTCTCTGGTCTACCAATCAAGAAGGCCTTTGTGGGTAAAAAGGTATATAAATCCCATTCGAAACCGTCGAGCGTTTCAAGTGACAAGCCTGTTAAGCGCTGATTTGCCCGAAGGTGCTGGGAAAAGGATAGCCAACGCATAGATCAAGTCGCGCCCATCTCTTTATATTCCTCTTATATTCCTCAAATGCATGGCTAGGATCGTATGTAGCTACTACCGTGTCGAAATCCCTGGCAGCGTCGAAGGCGCTCCGATTTCACCGTGCCGCTCTGCGGAGGAACATTCCCAGGGGTTCCGGCTTTCTGCACATCCGACGAGGCTGCGTCGCGGCAGTTCCGCAACACGCCGCGCTCGGAGGCCGTATCTCCGCCGTGTCGAGCGGTAAGGTCCGCGTCGCCGAACGCGTGGGATTCAGCGCCTCAGCAGCGAGCCTCGTTTCGCGTTCCGGTCCGCCGGCAGCCAGACCCGTCCCAGAGGACCCTTCTCCTCGACCAGCTTCCGCACCGAGACCATCAGCGGGATCTCGGTTCCGGCTCGTTCCATCTCCCGCCGCGCGACGCGCAGGAACTGCGACTGGGCGACTCGTTTCTCGAAGACGACGCAGAGGACCGGCGTCGAACCGTGGTCGTCGCGCGGCCTTCCGGAGGAGCAGTAGCGGATGTAGGGCGCGATGCGGGCGGCCATGGTGGACGGTCGGACGGCGCGTCTCTCCCATTCCAAGAAGAAACGCCAGGTTTTGTCGCCGCGCCTGAGCGCGCCGTACGCGTCGGGATGGACGGATCTGACCGAAGGGCCGATCCGGAAGTACCGGGACGATCGGGCGGGCGGGTCTATCTGGACGATTTCCAGATTGCGAGCACGGGCCTGTCGTGCGAGCGCCGCGACGAAACGGTGGACCGCCTCGGTATGTTCGATGTTCCGAAGAAGCTGGCGCGAGCGCCCTCCCGTCACGGATCGCCAATCCCCGGGGCTTTCGGGATCCTCGGGTCCCGGGCTCCATCGCTTCTTCAGCGCCCCGACGGACACGCGGTCCCGTCGGCCGAGAAGCACGAGCCCGCGGTCCGTGAGCGTCAACCTCGAACGCCCGCCGACCTTCCGACGTTCGACCAGGCCGGAACGCCTGAGCCGACGGAGGAGCAGCGAGGTCCTGGAGCGTCTGGTTCCGAGCAGAGCCGCGACGTGCCGGGGTCTGATCCACGGCCAGTCGAAGACGACGTCGACGGCGTTTTTCTCGGCCGCCTTGAGCGCCGCCGGCAAAAGCCACGGCCGCCTCTCGTCGTCGGAGCCGCCGAAACCGACGGCTCCGGGCATCGATGCTCGAAGACGCGGATCAGGTTCAAATGGGATCGGCCCGGGGCCGGCACAGGCCAGTACCGTGCGCAGGTCGAGCGCCGAGGCCGTCGACGAAGTCCTCCAGACGCGACGGTCGCATGCAGCGTCGGCGACCGATCTTTCCAACGCGGCGAAGGCGGTGACGGGGGAGTCGGCGAGCAGGCGACGGACATGTCTCAAGCGGGTCTCGTCTGCGACGACCACCAGCGCCGTCCGCCCGCCGGCATCTTCCGCGAACCGGTACAGCCGTCTGCCGGTCGACGTCCTGTCCGCCGCGCGTCCCAGCCTTACGACGCTCAGGACGCGACCTTCGGGCAGCGCGAGGTCCGCGTCCTGCGGCGCGCCCCTGCGCCAGACGATCGCGACCGGCCGCGCCGCGTCGGAGGCGGCGGACGCCAGCCGGTAGACTACCGCGACGGCGTCGAGCAGCGATCGGACGCATGCGTAGACCGCGCCCCGCGACCAGCCGGAGAGCGCGGCCATCTCGAGCCTGTCCGCCAGCGGCGCGTCGACCAGGAGGCGCAGCATGGAATCTTGGATGTTCATTGAGACTTCTCCTCCGTCTTCGTGCGCCGCCGGCTTCGTCTGCGGCCGCGCCCGGCACGTTTCTTCGGTTCGGCCTGGGCTTCCTTCTTCGCCGCCAGGTCCGCCAGCCCCTCCCGGTATCTCGCCAATCTGCGCCGGCTCTCGGCGTGGCCGGCTTCGATCTCAGCGACGGGAGTGATGTAGTCAGCCGCCCTCCGGCGGATCTCCGCGGCGGTCGTCCGATCACCCGGCGCAGGCGGACGTACCCTCATGGAGAAGGTCGGCACCCTTTCGGCGCCGACGGTGGCTCGCACGTAGCAGCAGTGGGCCGGAAGAGACACGATGTCGTCCTCGACGACGCGGTCCCTGCCCATCTCCCACACCAACGATCTGGCGTCGCCGCCGGAGACTTGGAACACGCAGAGGCAGCCGACGTTCGCCATCAGGGAATCTTTCATGGTGGGCGAAAGGTCGCCGAGCCTCGCCAGGCTCTGGGTGGCGAGGACGAAGGAGGCGCCGAACTTTCCCAGCTCGGACAGCATGGCTTCGAAATCGACGCCCGGAATGGTCTGCATCTCGTCCACCACCACCAAGGCTCCACGCCGCTCTTCGGGGGCGAGCGACCCCAGCTCTCGCAGCACCGAGTCGAGAAGGTTGAGGAGGGACGCGCCGACCAGCGCCGACACGTCCTTGCCGACGGCTCCCTGAGCGGTGGAAATCAGCAGCACGCCTCCGCGCCTCACGATCTCGCGGAGATCGACAGTGCATCGGGCTTGTCCGAGGACGGACCGCGCCTTGACGCTGGACGCGTAGTAGGACAGCCGCGTCTGCACGGGGGCCAGGGCGTCCGCGCGGTAGACGCGGTGCCAGGAGCCGAAGTCTCTCGCCCACCACTCCAGCAGAAACGGGTCGGAGACCTTCGCCAGCATCGCGGCGCGGAAGGGCTCGTCGGAAAGCAGCCTGAGACCGTCGAGGAGCGTGGCCTGGGCGTGTTCCTCGGTGTCGTCGTGCATGTTCGCCTCGTGCAGCGTCTTCACGACGTGCTCGAGGATCGACTGCATCCTGGGTCCCCACTGATCCCAAAGGCCCCTGGCGACGCGCACGACCGAGTCGGCCGTGCGGTCGCGGTCGGCGAACACGCGGGTGTCGACGAGGTTTATGCCCGGCGCGCCGCGGTCGTCCGCGAGATCGATCAGGCGGACTTCGCCGGCGAGTCCCCGGGGGACGAGTCCGAGGAGCCCGTCCACGAGGTCGGCGTGGGGATCGACGACCACGATCGCGTCCCCGTCCCTGCCTGCGGCCTTCTCCGACATCTTGTGCGCGACGACGTGGCGCATCAGCGTCGACTTGCCCATGCGGGTGCGAGCCACGTAGAGATGGTGCCTCCTGAGCAGATCGTCGGGCATTCTGACGTGCGCGGGTCTCCCGGACATGGTTTCGCCTACGAGGGCGCCGCGCCGAACGTGACGCGCGGACGGGCTCAGCGTCTTGGAACCGGAACGCTCCAGCAGGGGCGTGTCGTCGCCCGCTCCGGGCGGGTGCCACAGGGCCGCCGCCTCGCGCACTCCGAGAACGCTGCGCGGTTTGAAGATCCCGGCCGCGGCCGGCGTCACGTCGTCACGGTCGGGCGTCTCGGGAGCCGCTTCACCCGCGACGAGACGCGCTCCGGCGGGATTGTCGCACCTCCTGTAGGCCGTCGCCACCCTTTCGATCAACTCGGCGGCGCGGATGTCGGCATCGCCGCGCTCCGGCCGCGGCAGGAACGCCGCGATGCGAACCTCCGCTTCGAAGGCGCCGCGCGACAGCTTCTCGCGGACGGCGTCCGGATCGATGCTGTCTGTCCGCCTTCCGCCCAGACGTCGCCACGCCCATCCGCCGCCCGCGAGGGCCACGATCGACGCGATGCCTAGCACGACGGCCTTCCACGCCTCGCCGGTCTGGATCCAACCGTAGCCGCGCAGGGCGATCAGAGCCGCTGCTCCGAGGACGGCCAGATGAGCCGCTCCGGTGGGGGAAGTTTCTTCGGCGCTCCCGGCCCGGTGCGTCTTGGGATCGCCGAACCGCGCGACGTGCGATCGTGACCAGTCGGGTCCGAGTGGCCGCAGCAGAAGCCGGACGACGAGGCGTTCGCCTCTGGCAAGTCCCGACACGGCGCCGAGGACGGCGATGAAGGGATCGGAGCCCGGATCCAGCAGGTCGTCGTCGCGGAACGTGCGAAGCGGCGCGTGTTCGGGTCCGGCGCTTCTGACGGAGGCGGTCCAGGAACTCTCCCCGGCCCGCGACCGCAACGGGTCGTCCTCGGTCGCGACGTCTCGCACCCCCGCCTGCGGGTAGTGCGCGGCTATCTGGCGGCGCACGGTCTCGACCGCGGCGGCGCGGACGAGCAGCGTCGTGCCGTCGGCGTCGGCCGCGACTTCGAGCGAGAACGGCGCCGCGTCGGCCATCGCCTGGATCATGTTCTCGACGCCCAGCAGCGAGCGTTCGCCGACTCTGGGCGGCGCGACTTCGAGCAGCGACGTCGGTTCAGGGTCTGCCTCGGGGAACATCAGCCTCCAGCGTTCTCGCAGCATCTGCGCGTCCTTTCAAGAGTCGTCGGGGCGGCCGGGACGGTAATCGACTATGTCGGCCTCTTCGGCTGTCGCCTCGATGCGGATCGGGTAGCGGTTACCCCGCGCCAGCAGAAGCCCCTCGCCGCGCGGGCAGGACAGGAGCCAGCGCTGAAGCTCCTCAGACAGGTCGAACGCTTCACCGATGGTCGCCGCCGCAGCGGCGTCCTGCTGCAGCAGGAGCTTGAAGGCCGCGTTCTGAAGCAGGGCGCGGCCAGAATGCCCGGTAATCGAGCGCGAAGGGTCTTCGGAGAGAAGGTCCTGGACGTCCTGCGTGATGAACTGCAACCCCAGCCGGTGTTTGCGAGCGCGTTTGGCCATGCTCACCATGAAGGCCGCCCCTTCCGGGTGCTGCATGATGCTCCAGACCTCGTCTACGACCAGGATCCTGGGTCTGGGATTCCTTGCGGCGGCCGCCCAGACTGTCTCGCTGCAGACCATCGCCGCGGCGGGGCGCAGCTCGGACTCCAAGAGCCGCAGGTCGAAAACCGTGATCAGCGCCTCCTCGGCGAGCAGGTCCGCTCCTTCGTCGGACAGCAAGTGCCTGAGGCTCCCGGCGGCGAACGGCGCGAGCAGCTTCGCGAGGGCGTCTTCGCCCTCCTCGCCGAGCCGCTCGTAGAAGCCTTGGAAACCTGCGCGCCCCTCGGGTCGGAGATAATAGGACGCGAGAGCCTGGTCGAGCGTCGCTCGCCTCTCGGCGTCGAGTCTCTCGCCAATCATCACCTCGACCAGACGGCGCAGGCTTCCCACGCGCTGCAGGAGCTCCTCGGGGTCGCTCCTGTCGATGACGAACGGGTTCAGCCCTTCGCCGGGGATGCCGGGCGAGATCACCCGGCCTCCCGCGGCGCGGGCCATGTCGGCGTATTCGCCCTCCGGATCGATGACGTACGCCACGACGCCGCGGCAGATTCCGCGCAGGACGCCCAACTTGGCGGCGAAAGACTTGCCGGCCCCCGATCTTGCAAGCACGGCCGTGTTGGCGTTCAGATGCGATCCGTCCCAAGGGTCGTAGACGACGGGGGAGCGGGACCGCAGATCGATGCCCTGCAGCGTCCCCCTGCGCGTGTCCAGGTCGGGCGGCGAGAACGGGAAGAGTCTGGCGACGCTGGAGGTGTCCAGCGTCCTCCAGGCGGCCAGCGGATTGATTGCCAGAGGCAGCGTGGCGAGCAGGCCTTCGCGCTGCCGGAAGGGCAGGGCGTCGATCTTCCCGAGAGCGGCGGCGAAATGCCCGGTGACACGCCGGGTCATTTCGTCCAGCGTGTCCGCGCAGGTAGGACGAAGCGTGACGGACAGCGAAGAATGGAACAGCCTCTCGCGTCCCCTGTGGACCTCGTCGCGCAGACGATCGATGTCTTCGAGCGCGATTTCGGCTTCCGGCGAAGGGCTGCGCCCACGGTTGAACGACATCGAACGCGCCGATTCGAAGCGCACCTTCTGCCATTCGAGCGTCCGAGAAGCCTGCTCCGCGGGAATGGGACCGAGATGGATCGCCAGATCCATGGGCGCTCCCGTCGCCATCAGTCCTTGAAGGAAGCCGGGCGAAAGCGTTCTCGGCCATCTGCCGAGATGAAGCGCGCGCGCGGAGGCGTCTCCTATCAGGAGGTGGTTTCTCAGGATCTGGACCTCGAGAGAACGATCCGCGTCGAATTCGGCCGGCGCGCCTCCGAGCGTCGCGGAGGCGATCAACATCCGCAGGGAACGTCCGCGCAGGGGATCGACCGAGAGTCCGGCCCTAGCGAGAAGCCCGCTCAGCGCTTCGGAAGCTTCGAAACCGCAGATCGCGTAGTAACGGCGGTCGAGGACTCCGTCCCTGTTTTCCAGAGATTCGAGGAGGTCCCGCAAGGAACGGGCCGCGCTGCGGGCGCGGGAGGGCAGCCTTTCGGGCTGTGCGTCTTCGAGGCCGCGCCTGAGCTTTTCGAGACGAGGCGGGTGCTGGCGGATCAGGAACTGGACCGGGGAGTCGCAGGCGTTGAGCGCGCCCGCGAACGCTCCGACGGCGGATTCGTCGATCTCGAGACCGGAAACTTCCATCACGGCGACTTTCACGCTGTCGGCCCGCACCGGGCCGTCGTCCTCCACGTGGGAAATCATGAAGGATCGGGGGAGGGACGGCGGCACCGGCGGGGGGTCGGGCGCGCGGCGCTTCAGACGATCCGGGATGCGTCTCAATGAAATGTTCAATTTTCGACCTCCGGTTGTTCAGTTGGGCGGCACCGGGATCACGCCGCTTCGGACGAGGGCGGCGAGGCCGCGGGCGGAAAGGGCGATGGCGAGGCCGGCCACGGCGAGGACGACCGCGCTGCGGGATCTTCCGGAACGCTCTTCGGAGCCTTCGGACATCAACAGGAAACCGGCCCAGACCAGCGAGAACAGGGCCACGCCCGCGGCCGCGTACGCGATCGCGTTCGAAGCCCGTTCGAACGCCTCCAGCATCCGCGCCTCTTCGCCCGGCCCGGCTCCGACGGAGGCGAGGGCCGCGCCGACGGACAGGACGGCCCGCACGATGCGGATCACCACGGCCACGACCATCCCAGCCGGTCGAACCAGGCGCCCAGCAGTCCGCGGGGCGCGGTCTCGTGCCGCGCCTTTTCCGGCGGCGCCGGCGGAGGTGGAACGACCAGCGCCGCGAACGGATCGTCCGCCGGCAGCGCCGCGGCGATCGAGATCTCTTCCCGACGGACGCGGGTTTCGGGCGGCCGCTCCTCGATTTCGGCGCGGACATGTTCGAGATGTACGAACGACAGGGTCGCTTGGTGCTCGATCTCCCGCGCCGGCACCGAGACACGGCCGGACAGCGTGTGCGAGGTTTCGGTCCCGTCGGGATGGAACAGGCGGACCGTTTTCGACACCGCCTTCGACGCGCCCGGACAGCTCGCGGTGACGGTGCCGGTTATCTTCTCGGTTCGTTCCGGGTGGTGCGCCAGCGACACGAGGGGCGGCACGGGCACCGACAGTTCTGCAAGCAGGTCCGCGGTGACGGTCAGTTCGACGGTTCCGCCTTGCGAACCGATAGGCATGTCGAAGGGCGTCGTGTCGTCGGCGATCAGCGGGAAGCGTTCGAACGATCCGCCGCCTTCCACATACAAGTTGCCGACGACCGCCGTCACCTCGGATTCGATCACGACCTCGTTCTCGATCTCCACGTGCCCGGCGACAGTGTCCAGCTCGAACTGAGCGGCGATGCCGCGCACGCACTCCGTCTCGACATCGCCCCGCACGGAGCCGGGCGTCCACCGCAACGAGCGGAGCTTCATGCTGCAGAGATCCCCTTCGGACTCGGGCAGCGGATGCGGGATCTGCGAACCCTCCAGCGCCACCGCGCCGGACTGACCCAGATCGTCCCTCCAGGAGAAGACGAACGAAGGCGAGGGTCCGGCTATCGGCATCGCGAATGTCGCCGATGCACCGCGCGCGAGTCTGCGAGCGTCTTGGAACAGCGGCGTCGGATCCCCCTCCCTTCGGAAAGCGCGCGCTCCGAGATCGAGGCCGTGCGCCGCTCTGACGCCGACGGTGAGGGTGTCGCCTCTGACTTCCAATCTCTGGAAGAAGACGCGGCGCCCCGGCACGTGCGGCGGCGGCTGGAACTGGATCTCCGGGGAGGTCCAGGGCGGCGCTTCGTCTCCGGCTTCCTCGCCGCCGTCGGCGTAGGCGACCGGCGGCGTGGAGGCCGCCGCGGCAAGCAGACCGACGAAGGCCGCCACGAGAAACGATCTGGGGGTCCATCGCCGCCTCCGCTTCTTGTCCGAAGCTCTGCGAGCCCGTTCCCGGCTCTCGACGTGGACCCGGATCCTGCGCGCCCGGAGCCAGGCCCGAGGGCGGAACGGCATGCGTCTGCCGGACCTTCTGCGACGCGCCCTTCTGCGGCGGAACTCGCGGACGGCGCGTCCGGCCGAGCGCTTGAGCCGCGCCAGCGGCGCGACCCGCGCGTCCGGCGTGTCCGGATTCTCGGCTCGGACCAGCTCCGAGGCAGATCCCGCGTACACGCGTGCGCCGAATCGGTATCTCAAAAGGTCCAGGACCACGAGCGGCAGACGACGTCCGCCGATGCTGCCGGCGGCCGCCGCGACGCCAGCAAGGCCGACGACCGCTGCGAGCGTGAGCCGCAGTTCGAACGGTCCGACGGGTGCGTATCGGAATACTCCGTACGCGAAGGCGCAAGACGCGCAGACCGCGACGATCTGCGGGAACGTGAGCCAGAGCAGGACCTTGTCCTCGGCCTGCACGTGGGTCGGAACTTCATGTTCTCTCATCGATGTGTCTCCTTTCAGGGATGTTTCATTCGGAGGACGTGCTCGAGGAACCTCCTCCTGGGGAGGCGGGTTCCGGCAGCTGATCCACGTCGACCGGCGCTCCGACGACGGCGTCGATGACGAGTTCGACGACGCCGTACGCCACTAAGGCGAGGACGATGCCGGCGAGAGCGGTCATCATGGCGCTTTTCCCGCGCTCCATCTGGTGGGGCGCGCCGCTCGCGGTCAGATACAGGTAGGCGCCGTAGATGAAAAAGCCCGCGCCGACGACGCCGACGACGCCGAGAAGGATCCCCACGAGGTTCGATATGGTCTGTGTCAGGTCTTGCATCGAATGTTCTCCTTTTGCCGCCGGGCCTCCGGCCCGGCCTGTTATCGCGGCCGCCAGCGCGACGGCCGTTCATTCGCCTTTGGTGCGAGTCTCCGGGCCTCGCGCGGTCGCACCCGGCGCCGGACCCGTCGCCCCGGCGGCGAACGAAGCGGCCCCGCGCGCCGCCGATGCGGCCGATGCGGCCGATGCCGCGCCCGCGGCGGCGGCAGGCCCGCCTCCGATCCCCCCGGCGATCATCCCGACGGTCCTTGCGGAACGCAGGACGGTTCCGGGGAGGTTCAAGCCGAAGTGCAGAGTGCTGAGCCACGCGTCGAAAGTCCCGTGCCCCGACATGGTCGAGGGCACGCGCGTCGCCAGAAACACGAACGCCATCGAGAGCAGCAACTTCCAAACCAGGTCTTGGACCGGTTCGAAAGTCGCGATTCCGGCGAACTCGTCGAGGAATCCGAAAGCCAGGCCGAGGGCGACGAGCTGCACGGCCTGCTGAAACACCGCGGTCATGAACAGCCGGAGCCAGTGGCGGCCCCAGCCGGCCGTGGCCGGGAGGATCCAGAGTCCGAGCCCGACCGGGGCGAGGGCGAGCAGCAGGTCGATCAGGGCGAGACGGATTACGAGCTGGACGACGACGTAGAGGACGAAGAAGCAATAGATCAGGTAGAGGATCGCCACCAGCAGCGCTACGCCGACGGTCCCGACTTCAGCCGCGGTCATGAGCGTGGCCGCGTTGGCGCGGACCAGGCTCCCGATGGAAACGTCCAGGGTGGCGGAGACGAAGCCGGAGACGCCGTCGGCGATGTCGATGACCAACGCGCACCACCAGAGAGACGATGCGGAGGCCACGATGCCCAGGACGAGCCTCGGCACCGCTTCGCGCCATCCCAGCGTCGGACGGCCCAGATGCTCCTGGACGATGAGGGTCAGCCCCATCCATCCTAGGATGATCGCCAGCGACCCGGACACGATCACCCACGAGACGGTCCACGCCTGTCTGACGAGCCAGTGGTCGTAGGTGAGGGCTGCCGGAGTGCCAGTGACGATATCGCTCAAGATCCGGCTCCTCTCCTGCAGCGGGCCGTCCCGCCGCCGGCGCTCTGCACGATCGCGCAGACGGTGCCGTGGGCGCCTTGGACGATCCAGACCGCGAGCGACCTGGCCCAACGGCCGGGTTCCAAGGCGCCCAAGACGCGGTCCCACAGCCCGGTCGGCTGGTGCACGGGCACCACGGCGTAGAAATCGAACGGTTCGTCCGCGCCGGCCGGCACCGACAGCATCACAAGAAGGTAGACACGTTCGGGGTCCAGGTCGGGGTGCTCGTCGAGGGCCGGATACTCGAAGGAGTATTCCCAGCCGTGGGCGAGCCTTTTCTCCCCTCCCTCGATCCGGTACATGGACGTGAGCCATTCGCCGGTTTCGCCGTCGCGGACGGCGTAGAACAGGTCCCCCAAACGGCCGCTGAACACGGGTCGGGCGACGAACTCGCCGTCTTTCATCCGTTCGACGAACTCCCGGTCCGCGTTCACCAGCGCCAAGCCGCGCTCCGGAGGGTCCTGCTGGGCGAGAACCGCCCCTCCGATCGTCGAAGCGTGCACGACGAGCAGAGCGGCGGCGGCCGCAGCAACCGTCTTGACGAGCCTCGCAGTCATCCGAGATTTCATGTGAAATTTCCTTTCAGGGCATTTGCCGGATCGCGTTGAGGTTCAGTCTGAAGACGGAATCGGCTTGGCGCAATGCCCTTTAAGGGGGGACACGCGTGTCCCCCCTTAAACGCCGTTGCAACGCGTCGACGGGCGTGATTTCATTGCCGTACGCACCGGTGGGAGCGGGGTTTCAGAAGCCCCGCGCGGGGAGAACAGCAGATCGCGGCACGGCGAACCGGCAGCGCACGAAAGCGAATCGCGCCATGGCGACAAAAAGGAAAGATGCAGACGCACGGGAACGAAACATGAACGGCGGCCGCAACTCCGTCGATTCGGAAGAGGGACTGCTGGCTCTGCGTCTGCTGGCTCTTTTGAGGGATCTGATCGCCACCCACGGGCGGGTCAGAGCCGCGAAGGTCCTGAGGGTCAGCTACCGCACGCTCGCCCGCGCCGCGGACTCGGGGCGCCTGACCGGCAGGATGTCGGACGCCTTGGAACGCCACCTGCTGCTTGGAGGAGGTTCGCACGCGGCCGAGGTTCAGAGCCGGCTGGAGGAGGCGGAGCAACGCCTCCGAGCTTTGGAAGACCGCTCGGCTAAGGCGGAGGAATCCGCCGGAGAGGCGTGGGGCGGTCTGCGCGACGACACGGCCCGGGCGCTGGCCCTGCTGGAGGCGCGTCTGTCGGCGTTGGAGCCGGAGGAAGAACCGTCCGGGCAGGGCGGTTACGCCGGGTCGGCCGCCGACGGGAACCGCGGCGCGTTCATCCCGGATCTGGTGGTGCCGGAACGAGACTCCGGCGACGTGAAGATTCACCGGCCCTGGTCGGATTCCGTCAGCGCTTGGCGCCGCACGCTGGCCGAGTTCGAAAAATCCGAAGATCGCGTGGCGAAGCTGATGTCGGAGCAGAGTCTGCTGGAAATCGAAATCGAACTGATCGGCGTGTTCGGGCTGACGCTGCCGCCCGCGGACTACCCGTGGAACCGCTTCGAACTGGCCTCCGAGGAGCGGCGGCGAAAACGACGGCTGACCATCGTGCGCAGCGAACTCGCCCGGGCTCGTCTACGGCGGACGCTTTGCCGGATCTTCACCTTCGGCGCGGGTTGATGGCGGGCCGATTCGCGGTTCGTCCGCAGGTCGGCGGCCTTCGGACGAACCGGCGGCGACCACGCCGTCACCGACTGCCCGGAGCCCTGTTCGTCCGATGAGGGACGCCGGAACCCCGAAAAAGGCGCGATGCCCGCGTGCCTCGGTTTCGCGACCTTCTTCAGGTTTACCGTCGGATCGACTTCGCGCCGGACTCAAGGCATCAGATTTGGGCGAATCCGCGTCTTCTCGCTGGAAACCTTCGAGGCCGCGCGGCCGGCTGTTCCGCTTTGCTCTCCCGTGAAGGGATTCAGATTCCTGTAACGTTGAAGATAACGATAATCGGGTAGCTTCCTTTATCGACTGCTTGGCAGTCGTTTATTGGAAGGGGTTTGGGAATGACGACCGGCTGGGTCGACGGTGCTCGGCCCGTCGAAAGAGATGCGCCGACGGGAACGACGCCGAAGCTGCCTCCTACGACTTCCCCGGCGACGCTGCTAGTCAAGGACGCCTGTCTCGTTTCGTCCTCGGCGCTTGGAACAGGATCCCAACCGGTGCGACCCAACGACAATGACGTGTAATCGGATGGTGCCAAGGTGTGCGAACTGGCGATCACAGAGGATTGGTCGAGAGAAACGGATGCGATCCACTGCGATTGACAGCCAAAATGTCATGCAAATGACATTTTCATACTGCGAATCATCCTCAAATCATCATTTCTAGCGTGTAACTTGGGTTGGACAACTGAGACCGCATGTTGGGGAGCAGGGTGAACAAATCGGGCCATCCGGAAATCGAGCATTTGGGCGACGAACTGTCCGAACAGCGTGACTATGGTTCAAAGAAATCGTCCCAGGGATATGCGCTCATGGCCGCCCAAGCGTTACGGGTCCTGGTGCGGCGGACTTCGCTGCGAGCCTTGGATGCCAGCCTGCGGCCGATCCTCAGTTTCACGGAGAGCCAAAGCGCCGTGCGCCCGACGATAAGTGTCACGTTATCGAAAGAAGAGAGAGCCGCTATTGCGCGAAGCCAAAGACTCAATTGCATGTTTCGTGGTGCGAGACCGACCTCTGAGAACTTTCAGACCGACCACATGGACCCTGTTTCCCGAGGCGGACCGAACAACGACGAGAACTTGCAGGCGCTGTGTCGCCCGTGCAACCAGCGCAAGGGCAATCACACCGACGACGAGTTCCGCGAGCGCTACTGCGACTTGGTCGGTGGTGCGAAGCGACCTCCGCCACGAACTATTCCCCAACGCGAATTTGTTGAATTGATGGAGTCGACCGATGCCAATGAAGGCGTGCGGGAAGCCAACCGCAATCGACACGCAACACCGAAACAGAGAGTCGAACGAGCCTTGCAGATTCCGCTTCCGGCGAGGCCGGCCGTTTTCTTGTTGGCATCTGCTTCCATGTTCGAACCGTCCGCGGTTCAGGTCACGCTGTACGGGATCGCGTTTGCCGTTGGACTGTGGCTCAGAGCGCGTCACATCGGCATTTTCGACCGAGAATGAACCAGCAGCAGAGGAAACGAGCATTGAAATCCGCACTCAAAGCACTCGCGCCGTGGCGACGGCGATGACTGTGATCGCGTGCAGTTTCAACGAATTCGCGCAGACGGAGGAGTTGACCGAGAAGATCGACGAGCACCGCACTGGCTGCGAGATAGACGCCGATACGCTGATGACGGGCTACAAGCAGTACGATGCAAACAGCCTATACTCGGACTTCTCGTTGAGCGGCACGCCCGAACCTGCGCACACGCCATCTCCCGTAACTGATACAGAGATCGCCATGTCGGCTATGCTGGGGACGGTGTGGGAAAACGGATGCCAGACCGGTCGGCGCGATGCGGCAGGACCGGAACAAGCGACCTTGATGAACCGGCGCGACAAGTTCGACCTGCTGTCGGCGCACCTAGAGGCTGTCGCCACATCAACGCCTAGGCCGACGTCCTCTTCCACGACAAATCCCTATTCGCCAAGAATCGTGATGAGAATGAGCCAAAGGAATTCGCGTCTTCGTAGTACCGGTTTCGGTGACGATCACGGAGTCGGACAATGAGTCGGGCACGCTGGAGGGCGGTCGATTTCGGGACTGTGTCCATCGAATCGACTGACTGCGACCGGACGCCTCGTGCTTCGGTTTCTAGTTTAAGGTTCGGACATGTCCGGTTAGCGCTGTCAAGCGTTTTCGACGGAATTTCGGCCGGCACGGCAAATGATCATCGTGCCAGGCGGTTGTGTGAGTCAAAACGCAGAAAGGAGTTGGCGTCCCATGCGATTTTCACGAATTGAAGCGATAGCGATGGTGGTTGCCGTCGCTGCGGTTGCAGCCATGCTCGGTTCCGTGAATTTCGCCAGTGCCTCTCCCGGCGCGGGCGACATTTGCGGGTTGGCTGATGGAGGAGACGGCAATTCGTATTACATGCGCATGGCGTGGGCCACTAACCTTTACTCCGATGGGATGACTAGAAGAGAATTGGTGTGTTCGTCTACGAATGAGGTTGCTTTCGCTCAGACGAGGGAGCCTGATTGGGATGTCACCATGGCGCCCGTTGCCGATGAAGTCGTTCCGACTCAGTACATCGTTACAGACCCGACTAGGTCTGTTTTCGAGCGTTACGTCGTTCAGCATCCCTGGCGCGCCGGGGCTACGGTGGTTGCAATCACTGCGACAGCGGATGCGCGGGCATTCGCTCCAACCCAAATAGCGCTAGATGCGGCGGCTACGCGAGCAGCCTACACCAATCGTGTGGATGCTGTTGTTTATGGACTGTACGACGATGGTTACGGGGATTGTCATGATCCTCATTTAGGCAGAAGAGTCTTGAAAAGTTGTGGAGGAACAATTCGCTTCGGCAATTTCTGTGGACACAAGCACAACGACAACGGCACGATATCGTGGTACGGAAACTCTGACGGACGCGGCGGAGTCACTGGCATTCAGCCGCATCAGATTGTGGATCGAAACCTCGACCAAAACTCGGACATCGAATGGTCGCTGGACTGTGAATTTCACGCCGGGACGCACGGCACTGGCACCAGTCAGCACACTCACACCAAGCAGGGCATTGAAAACCACTGATGTCGCCTGCTTGAAGACCCAAATTTTGGCCCAGTCTGGTCGGCGGCGCAGAAAGTGTCGCCGTGTGCTTCGAACGAAGCGAGTTCAACCCGACCAGATCGGTGTCGCGACAAGTTGGTTTACGCCCCGCCACGGCGCGGTCGCATCGCCCGAAAATCCTTGCGCGTAAAGCATCCTCAACATCCTAGACTCTTCCCTGTACAACCCTCCGACGAAGTCAACCTGCTGTGCGCGAGTCGACCGTGCGCCATCGAGAATTCCAGCCAATTCCCATATGGTCCCGACGAATTCAAATTCTGACGAATTGGATCCAGAAAAGAGCCTACTCGCCCCTGCGAAGCATCAGGGAGACCAATCCCAACGCTAGAACGATCGCTGCACCTGATAAGAGAAGGAGGATGAGCGCGGCGCGAGAAAGTGTTCTCGGACCCGTGTATGGTGTCAGCGGTTTGGAATGCTCCGCGATTATTGCGATGCGATGTGCCACCAACGCCGGCAGCACGACGATCAATGGGTGTTCGATTGCGTGCAACTCCGCGCAGAGCTTCGTCGTGGCGGATTCGTGGCTGTAAATCACACGAGTCGCCAGGATGATATACCCGCGCTCAGGATCGATCAAAGAGATGCTGGCGTCGAAGATGTCGGGACCGACGTCGGCCGGTGCCGGCAGGCAAACCGTAGCAGGTTTGTTCAGGTCGTACCTCTCGAAGCGCGAGCCTTGACTGTTCGTGGCAGCCGGCCTGCACTCGACTCCCGCAGGGACTAGGTTCGTTGAATCCACCGACTGGGTGACGCCGCTACCGTCAAAGGTCTCCTCCAGTTTCACGCCGATTATCGAATCGTTCGCTACGGAGCCCCTCGGGAAATCAATGGCGCATGATTCCCCGACGATCTCGCCTCCGTCTTCAGGAGAAACGACCTGGTAGACCGAGTCGCCTTCCGATGTGATCGTCGAAGGGATTGGTCCAGGCGGGTTTCTGGGCACCGCAATCGGTTCCGGCGTCGGGTGAACCGGTAACACCAAGACCTCGAAATCAACCGAGCATCTCGAATTATCGCGCCCATCGTCGGATTGGCGGCATTCGGCCACATTCGTCAATTCGGCGGTGACCAGGTAGTTTCCAGGTGTGGTCTGCAGATAGGAAACGCGGTCATCGTCAGGTTTTCCGTTCTGCAACCTCGCGCGACTGTTTTCAAGAAAAGTTCCGCCACCAACGCCGGGTTCAGCACCGGCAACCAGTAATTTGTCGGTCCACTTGAATTGTGAGGTCGCGACCAAATCAGAGATGGGATCGGCCTGGTGATCGACAACGATGGCTTGGAGTTGAATCGAGTCGCCGGCGCGGATGGTGACGCTTCGCACCCTTGCCGTCACCGACCAAGCATCCCGCCGCCCTCCTGTTCTCGGATCAACGTCTGACGTCGCGCCAGGTGCAAGCGCCGGAGCGAACGTGGCGGTCGGCGTAGCGGCCGGCGTTGGAGTTTCCGTCGGGGTGGTCGTCGGCGTTGGCGAAGGGACATCAATTGGAGTAGGTGTCGGCGTGGGGGTGTTAGTCGGCGTGGGTGTCGGGGTGTTGGTCGGCGTGGGCGTGGGCGTGGGCGTCGGCGTTGGCGTCGGCGTTGGTGTGATCGTCGAAGTGGGACTTGGCGTCGGTGTCGGTGTCGGCGTTGGTGTGATCGTCGAAGTGGGACTTGGCGTCGGTGTCGGTGTCGGCGTGGGTGTGGCCGTCGGGGTGTTGGTCGGCGTGGGCGTCGGTGTCGGCGTGGGTGTGACCGTCGGGGTGTTAGTCGGCGTGGGCGTGGGCGTCGGCGTTGGTGTGATCGTCGAAGTGGGACTTGGCGTCGGGGTCGGTGTGGGCGTCGCGGTGTTAGTCGGCGTGACCGTCGGGGTGTTAGTCGGCGTGGGCGTGGGCGTCGGCGTTGGTGTGATCGTCGAAGTGGGACTTGGCGTCGGCGTGGGTGTCGGTGTCGGCGTGGGTGTGTTAGTCGGCGTGAGCGTGGGCGTGGGCGTCGGCGTCGGCGTTGGTGTGATCGTCGAAGTGGGACTTGGCGTCGGGGTCGGGGTCCAAGTCGCGACTGGAGGAGGGGCGTCGGGCGATTGTTGCAGCGCGTCGACGATATCGGAGTCCAATCCCGGGACTACAACCACCTTTCGGACATTGCCGAGGATTTCGGAAACGCGGATCGTGTGTATGAAATCGGAATTCGGAATTCGTGAGTGCGAGTCTTGCAATACCCCACGTCGGATTGAGGTCCTGATGTCGCTGTTTTGATCTGTTTGTTGGATGATGTACCGAAGCAACCGGTTTTCCTCAGGTTCCACAGCTTGCAGGTCCAATGATTTGTAGATCGTCCCGTTCGTGATCTCGATGTCAGCATCGTCGACCCCGGAAACTTCGTCTCTGAAGGCGAACAGAACATCGAACACTGGACCGGCGGCGTCTTGATATGTTCCGGGGGATATCGGCAATACACTCACGAGTTGAGGAGCGTTCCCACGGGTGCTGTTATCGATTTCAAGACGATCAAGTGAGGCATTTCTTGAATCAATGTCATAGCGATCTTCCATGAGGATGTACTGGACCGACAACAGGTTCGACGTCGAATTTTCGTTGCCTGTTCGGTCCGTTACGGCTCCCCGAGGTACATGCACTTCGACTTGTATGTTAGACAAGGAATCGTCCTGAGGATCGTGGCGACAAGAAATTTGGTCGGCGATAGATTGATGCGGCAGGCAGTGCGGGATACCGTCGCAGGCCGCTTGATTGAAATTCGGCGAATCTTCGTCGCACGCATCTGGCTGATGAACGCATTGCGGCTGGTCGACAATCGATACATCTGTTTGGCATTCCGGGATCGATTGACGCAAAACCAGGTCGGCGTCCCAAGCTACCCCGGAAGTCTCGCCTAACTCGGTCGTGACAGCTTTCTCCGTGAGGTTTGCAATTGATCCGCCAGTTGTCTTTATGTCATCGACGGTGAATCCAGTTACGGGATCGGCGAATCCTGCCGCTTGGTAGAAAGTAAACGTGAGTTTCACGTTGCCGTCGTTCTCGGTAGGGGCGCTGCCGGAAACCAAAACCCGCGGACGAACCGTGTCGACGGAAACGGTGACCGGTTCGGGAGAGGCCGTGTTGGGATTGCCAGTAAGATCAGTAGTCGTATCTGCATCGACCCCGACAACCACGTCACCGATCCAACCATCGTATGGGGTAATCGTAGCGACAAAGCTCATGTCGTCGCTGGTGGTGATCTCGTTGCATTCCCCGTGTTCCACATTGACGCTGCCGCAGGTGAGCCCGCTGACAGTCTCGCTGAACGCGATAGCGACTGTGAAAGGATCTTTGACCACATCGGTTACGGCTGATGGCAATGAGACCGACACCGAAGGGATGGTTGAGTCTTTGCGGATCACTGCGACGGTGTAAGTTCTGGTCGTAGAGCCGTTGGCGGCGGTGACTGTGATTTTTATGTCGGTCATGCCCTCGGCCAGGTCGACCTGGTGCCCGTTGACCGAAGCGCCGTCGGCGTCGGCAGGCGCAATGTTTGAAATCGTCGCGAGCCCGTGATTGGTCGTTAGTTCCAAGGTTGTTTGAGTCACGTAGTTTTCGACTCTGGCGCTGTATCGAGTCTGTTCTCTCTCGAATTCCGGTTCAAAGTCGATCCCCGCCAAATTCAGTGTTCGTAGGCTTGCGTCGCTGGAGACCAACTCGGGCGTCCCGGTGTCGAATTTGGACCATTTGCTTTCGCCATGGGAGTTGGCGGCACGGAGTTGAATATCGTATTTGACATCGTTGACCAACTCCATCAACGTGTAGTCGAGACTGGCCGATTCGGTGTTCCAGATATCTTCGACGACGGTCCAGTTGCTGTCGAGTTCTTTGTTCGACGCGTCGCTTCGGATGTATCGAAGGTCATAGGAGGCAATATCTGCGGCACCGACGACGTCGGGATGCGACCAAGAAATATCGAGTACGGCGTTGCCGGCTTCGACGCCGGTCAAGATGGGAGGGCTAGGTCTGTACTGGTGCCCGAACACTTTGATCTCCCATCCCCGGAACCACGAGTTTCCCAAATCTCGGCTCAACTCGTCTGTAATCGTCAGGGTCCAAGTCCCAGACGGGTCTTCGCCGAGATGTTTCGATGAGCCCAGCCGGCGAGAAGTGGTCGCGCTGGAACGGCCGGCTTCGCCTGCGTATGAAGGCAGAAGCTCCGACAGAGTTCCGCTGGGCGCGACTAGGTCCACCTTCAGGTTTCGGTGCGCACGGTGCCCGAGCCGTATGGTGATCTCTACATATTCGATAAACTCGATGTCCGTTTCCAAGTCCAACGACGTCGTTATCGGCGTGGAGTCTCCTTGGGCGTCCAGTTCGGGAATAAGCGTCGTCGTTAGTTCGGAGACGGAATCGGAGGTCATTGGTGGAAGGTAGGGCCAATCTGCCACAAGGTCGACCGCTGCCTTCGCGTCGACGACGCCGAATCCATATTCATCATTGAAGGTATAGCGTTGCGTGTCGTCCTGGTACATCGCGGCCCCGTCTTCCCATCCTTCGTTGTCCGGGTCGTTTTTCCGCGCCGAGGCGGCGAGAATGAGTTTGAGATCTCTCCAGGTCAGGTCAGGATCCTCGTATCGGAGCAGAGCCACGACGCCCGAAACCATCGGAGTCGCAGCGGAGGTGCCGCCGAAGTCGTGGTAGTACTGGTGGCGATTGTTGGTCGTGACGATGCCCCAAGGCTCATTCGGGTCAAGGGGATTGTTGGCCGGGGCGCAAACCCAGTTGTTAGGGCCGACTTCCGAGTAGAACACTCTTTTGTCCTTGTGGTTCACGCCGCAGGCGGGGGTGACCCCGTGGTGCGAGTTGTATTCGTCGCCATTCGCCGCGGCGCCTCGGTCGTGTCCGTTGCCGATGCCGAATGTGTAAAAAACGCCTTTTCCGCCGTATCCTTCGTTTATGCCTCTTTCGATCGCCAGATACCATGCGTGTTCGACCGGATAAAGTTCGTAGGACAGACCGCTGACCCAGCTGTTCGTGTTCACCGCCGTGACATCCATGTGTGCCGTCGCGGCGTCGACGTGATTGTCCGAATGCGCGCCGATGGCTACGTTGGCGGCACCAATTTCGACCCCTGGGGCGACTCCGCGAACTCCGATCCTGTTGGCTTTCGCGCCGATCACGCCGCCCACGTGAGTTCCGTGGTTTTCACCCTCTATCGTCAATCTGGTATGCTCCGCGTCGCTTCCGCCTCTAGGGTTCACATAGGTGCGGAGCCGATTCGGATCGATGTCCAAATCTTCGTGAGTGGGATCGATCCCATCATCGATCACCGCAACTTTGATTCCTTCGCCGATGTTGCCGGCATCCCACACCGGTTCAACGTTGATGTCGAAATTCGCCGTGCCGGGGTTCAAGCCTCGGTTCTCCAGATGCCACTGGCATCCGTATAGAGGATCGTCATACTTGGTCTCGATCGCGCGGCACGTTGAACGCCAGTCCGTTTCGCTGTCCGAGACCATTGCCTCGACAAGATACGGCCCAGTTTCAGAGTTGTGGCTTGTCACCTTGAGCGAATAGGTTCCAGCCGGCAGACTTTCGTTGATGAGGAAGTCCTCGCGGGCGGCATCGCCGTCTTGGGCGACCATCGAGTCCTCGTCGTCGAAGAGTTCGCCTTTCAAAGAGACGTCGCCCAAGGAATAGATCGCTATTTCCTGCTCCGTCTCGTTGGTGAATTCAAAGTAGTCGACGTCGCTGGGCGTGGTTATCCTCCCAAAACTGGGATGGTGCAAATCCATCGTGGCGGCAGTTGCGGCGCTGTCGCCGGCAATTCCACTTTCGATGTACAGCGTGTAATCACCCAACACACTGAATGTATCGACCACTACGTAGTAGGTTCCAGCGTCGAGCACCTGACGGATATAGAAACCTTCTGGTTCATGGATAAACCCGCCGTATTCGTTTGAATCGATTTCATTGCCTTCGCTGTCCATCAAAACGACTCTGACGTTCGTCTCGCCATCGGAAAACACGGCTATATCGGTCGTTTCAGACAAGACGAATTTGAAATAGTCCTCGTCGTCCCGCTCGGCGTCACGATAGATGTTGCCGTGGGTGGCGGAGTTCACTTCGACGGTCAGGGCGGTCGCTATCGAATCGCCGCCGACTTCGGTTTGACCCGACACGCCCGAATTGTTGGTCGTCATGGTAGCCAACAGGCAAATTGCGATAAACGGCGCCAGACGAATCGATGCGCTCCAAACGAAAGTCGAAGTCCGATGCACATCCCACACTAGCGATGTGCATCCCAGACCGGTCCCAACGGCGATGGCCTAGGTGAAGACAACGGCTCGCCACCAATTCGGACTGGCTAAGACGACGCCAGGCAAGTCGTCGAGGCGTATCGCCAGCGCCAACGAGAACCAACCGGGGTCTGTTTCGACGTAATAGGCGTTCTTGGTGAAGGACCGCGGAGAAACTTGAGCGGGGTCGATGCTGTTTCGCGAGAAAAACGCGTCTACATCTGCCGCATCCCATTCAGGATCAAGTGCCAGAAGGATCCCGCCGGGCAAGGTCACCAGCTGGTCGCTCGGGGTCACAAAGACGGGCTCCTCGCCGAGTTTGTTTTCCAACGTCCGAACGACGACGCTCCGTGATCCGTGAATCGCAATCACCTCGTCAGATGGATCCACCTCTTCGTTCGCGACAGATACAAGGTTCGTAGCGAGGTAGGCCCTCAAAGTTCGGTCGCCGTCGCGCCAAACGTAAGCGTCCCCTTCGACAATGTTCGGACGCTCGGGCAGGTCGGTTCGGCCTTCTGAAAGCGGAAAGTTCGCTTCAGATGCATCGGCGCGATCTGCTGGGACCAAACCCGACTCCTGTAGGGATTGGCTGCCAGCAAGCGTCGACGCAGCTTTGTAATCCCGAGAACCCAGGAGCGATGGGCCAACGATCATTACGAGGATGGCCGCCAAAGTGAGGAATAAAGCCGCCTTGCGAGAATTCGACAGTGTAGGGCCCGATTCGTCGAGGGCATCTGCGCGCACCCCGCCCAATCGCACCAAGCTTGGATTTCCGGAGCTACGAATCACGATGAAGAGCCCGGATCAAAAGTTCTGCGCATTCCATTGATCTACAAGCGAGTTTTGTCGCCAGACTATGGAGTCCGGAATCGCGTTGCGACGACTGGATCGATGCCGCACCGACCCGTGCGAGCCAACGCCGACAAGGCCCGTGTCGGAAAGTTCGAACAGCCTGCCGTCGAATCAACTGGGCAGAACAGTATCAGGCACAAATGACGTTATTATGACGTTGCACGTATCGTCCGTTACGGATGAATGGCTATCTGCGCGGAATTTCGAGGACGAATCGATTTTGGACGGCAATCCGCGCATTTGTAGATTTTCTGGATCCGTGTTCGCGCACGGTCCGCTGGATGTTGTTCGGGTTGCGGTACGCCGCGATCATCCGTTCGCCGTCAGAGACGCCAGACGTTTCCGCCCGTTTCGGGATGCCGGGCCTTGGTCGCCGCGCCTCCCGTCACCGACGGGGTATGTACCCGCAGGGGCTTGCAGCCGTAGTCGTCGTGGTGAACCTCGCTGAGGGTCAGCGTGATGGTGAATGCGCTTTCGCCGTCGTGGGACGCCGGGACGCCGAGCGTGCGGCTGCGGCCGCCGGGCGCTCGGTCCGGTCAGGTTGGACCACGCGGGGCGGCGCAGCGCTCCCGCCGCACCGCCCCGTCGCATTACTCTCGGCCTGCCTACCGCGGCGCGGCCCACAGCTTGATCCTGAGCGATCTCGTATCACTTTCCCAGCTGGCGCTGTCGCCGACGCGCATGTTCAACCCGTCGGCGATGCTCCAGCCCTCGCCGGTCGGATCGTCTTGGCCGTCCTGGCCAGTCGTCTCCAACTGGAAGGAATCCCTCTTCAGATCGCTGAAGACGATGTGTAACTTGGAATTGGCCTTGGTGATGCAGCCAGCGAAGTGGAAAGTATGAGTCCCTGGGAGCGGACCGTCCGTGCCGCTGGGACGGATCACCGCGCCGCCGCGCACCCTTGTGTGCTCTCGGATAGGCCCCCGCGGACCTGTTACGCCAGAACACAGGGCAGTGTTGCTGGATGGGGCGTTCGAATCGTCTTGTTCAATCCGGATTGTCGGCGGACCGGTTGTCGAGTCGGAGATGAGATGGAACTGCACCTCCACCCGATCCAGCCGGTAGCCCGCAGGGTGATCGCCCGTCGTGAACTGCTGAGCATAGTCGACCTGCTTGTCAAGGTCGGCAGAATCCAACAACTTCGCGGTGGAGAAATTCGCGGTCGGGCGGACATGGAACACGTTGTCCGTGACCTCCACGACGCCGGTGATGTCGGTCACGGTGATGGTGTACGGGCCCTCGTACTCCAGCGAGAGGTGGTTGTCGCTCCTCCTGCGGGGGTTGTCAGGATTGACGTCCTTGGCGTCGACGTTGACGTAGTACCGCCGCCAGTCGGTTTTGACGTGGACGAAGGACCGGCCGTCCTCTCGGTTGTGGTCCACGGCGTTGCCCAGGCCGGAGAGGCCGTCGTCCCCGGGCCTCAGAACCCTGATGGAGACCATCCCGCCGGTGTCCACCCCGGGGCTGTCGCCGAAGACGACCTCGACCCGATAGTAGCGGTTGGCCGGCACGTCCAGCCGCCACAGGTCGCCGGCGGTTCCGTAGCAGTCCTGCCGGTCTTCGCGGCTCCGGAGGTCGCGGCATCCGACGTCGTTGCCGCTCAGTTCGCCGAGGCTTGGCTGGCCCAGGGAGACCACGCCGCGGGTCTGCGCGTAGTCGCGGGAGCTGCCGGGGAAGTCCAGAGAGGCAGGCTCTCCGTACAGATTCTCGTCGTCGGCAGTCACCTCACGCCCGCGCAGCCGGAACTTGGGCACTTCCGTCAGCGTATTTTTGATTAGAGTAAAGGTCTCCAAATTTTGAACATCCAGCAAATACTCGTCACCAATCGTCCACCCGAAGTCTGAGTCCTGATCGTCGGAGGCGGTGTCCCGAATCGTGGCTGCACCCTCCCGCGATCCAACCCGCAATTGATAGGTGGTGTTCGGTTGGAGCAGCCCCTGGTGTTCGGTGGTGAACGTGTACCGTTGGAAACCGCTAGTGAAGGCGGTTCCGGACGGCAGTTCGAAACGGTAGAGAACGGCACCCCGCCTGCTGCAATCGCCAAGCTCAACCGACGGCGCCAAATCAACGGCGGCGCTCGTTGCCTGCAAGTCCATCTCAAGGTGAGTCAGGATGAACCCGACGCTCGCGCCGGTGGTGAACGTGACGCAAAGTGAGGAGTCTGTGTCCCCTAAACGCCCAGCCGTAGGAGTCTCATCGGCATTCGTGCCGTCGGTCTCGTCCAGGTTGGAAACGAGCGTGTCGTGGCTGGATTCCGCGGTTTCCAGGTCTTCGTCGTCCTCGCCCTCGGATTCCGCTGCCGGTGTGGTGACGCTGAGGGTGTTGGACGGCTCGCTCAGGCCGGCCGCGCTGCGCGCCTGTACGGCGTAGCGCAGCGTCTGCCCGGCCGGCGGACCGGTGTCGGTGTAGGTCGTTTTGGCGCTCCCCGTGTCCGGCACGATCTCGGCCAGGGCGTCCTCGCTTGCGCCCCGCAGGATGCGGTAGCCGGTTATGGACGCGTCGGGCGGGTCCTGCCGCCAGGAGAGGATCACATCGCCGTCCGGCGACACCGCCGTTCCCATGAGCAATGGAGCGTCCGGGACGTCCGCGGAGCGTCGCTGCCGTCCCTGCTCGGGCGTCGGCTTCTCGGGGGACGGATACGCCGGCGTGTCGGCGTTGAAAAAGGAGCTACACTCGCTGAGCCCGGCGGCGTTGCGCGCCTTGGCCCGGTAGACGTAGAAGGTGCCGGGTTCGACGTCGGTGTCGGCCCAGGACGTCGCCGCGGAGCCGGTGTCGTCGACGTGGGCGCGGAACACGCCGGGGTCGTCCACCGCCTTGTTGCGGCGCAGGATCTGGTAGCCGGTGATGCTGTCGTCGCCGGGGTCGTCCCAGGTCAGCTCCACCCGGTCGTGGACCACCGTGCCGGTCAGGCCGGTGGGCTGAGCTGGGGGCTGCGGCGCCGCAGGGGTTCTGGCGTTGAAGTAGGAGCTCTCCGGGCTCAGCCCGGCGGCGTTGCGCGCCTTGACCCGGTAGACGTAGAAGGTGCCGGGTTCGACGTCGGTGTCGGTCCAGGAGGTCGCCGCGGAGCCGGTGTCGTCTGCGTGGACGTGGAAGACGCCGGGTGCGTCGACCGCCTTGTTTCGGCGCAGCACCTGGTAGCCCGTGACGCGGTTGTCAAGATCGGGGGGGGGGGGGAGAATCCCAAGTCAGCGCCACTTGGTCGTGCGCCACCGTGCCGGTCAGGCCCGTCGGCCTGTCCGGCGGTTCGTCCGGGCTGCCCCCGACGGCGAGAGGGATCGAAGCCAGCAAAAACAGCAGCGCCGCGATCAGCGCCGCCCTTGCGAATAGCGATGCCCTCAACCTCATGCGAGTCACCTGAATCCCTTTCCTTTCAGTCCGTTTCACTATGATGGAACGGTTCCGAAGACTGGGTCAAGAGTTGTACACCACATCGTCAAGGGGGTATTGGCGATGTGTGATTCGTCACGTCGGTTTGACTTTCCACCCGCCCGCGAGGATTAGGCGTTGCCCCGAGATCCCGCTCAGTCCGGTCCTGCAACGGTGCTGGTGATCGTGCGGCTCAGTCTCCGCCCGTCCTCCGTGCAGACTGCTCCGGGTGTTTCGCAGTCTCGATCGCCCGCCAAGGTGATCGAGACAGGTCCGTCGCCGTCGGGCCGTATGGTGATTCGCCACTCCCTGTGGCTCGGGGCACGCACCTGCGAAGCGTCGCTGATGGTGCCGCCGCCTACCGTCAACACGTCTCCCATGATGTCGTCCCGTCGGTTCTTGACGTATTCGCTGAAGCTCAGCGTGAACTGGAATGCGGATGTGCCGTCGTGGGCTCTGGGAAGCCCGCGCGTCTCGGCGGTCAACGGGCCACGGATCACTCCGCTCCCGCTGCTGGAGAGCAACGGATCCCTGGAGAACGACACCTCGTGCCGGCTGCCGATTTCCCAGCCGGGCGAGATGTGCGGCCAGTATGCCTTCAACCCGTAGGACCCCAGGTCGGCGCGGTGGGCGTCGGCGAGGGCCAGGCGCATGTCACCAACCCGAAGCACCCACTCGTCCGGCACCTCGTGGAACAGCGAGTACAGGTCGATGGCGGTTGTGTGCAGGCCACCTGCGCCCGACCTGACACAGATACACCATGCCATAGTGATGAATTGATACTCGGCGCCGTCATAGGTCAAGGATCGGGGCAAAAGGTTTCCCAGACTGTTGAGTCCGCCGTAAGGCTCGCCCTTAAAGCGCCGGTAGCCCCGGTAGTTGACGGCATCACCGACGGTCATCGTGCCCACGTAGAGCGCCGTCGTGCCCTCGCCGGTTTCCGACCATTCCCCCGCGCCGTTGCTGTTCCGCGCTCGTACCCGGACGTAATAATTCTTGTCCGGCTCGAGGTCGGCGATCGTGGCGCTGGTACCGGTCTGTCCCTGTGGGCCGGTCAGCCAATCCGTATGGTCGCGGCGGCGGTACTCGAGATCGTAGCCGATGGTTGCCGGGTCGCGGGTGCCAGGTTCGGTCCAGGTGACTGTGAGCGCATCGAGTCCGTCATCATGAACGGTGGGCGCCTCCAGTGCCGGAGGCAGCGAATCCTCAGCTTTTCCATCGGCGTCAGGGGCTAAGCGTTGCTGCCCCGCCAACGGCGCCTTCGGCGCGGGCTCGGGGGTTGGCGTGGGCGGCGCAGCCGGGGTGTCGGCGTTGAAGTAGGAGCTCCGGGGGCTCAGCCCGAATGCGTTGCGCGCCTTGACGCGAAACACGTAGAAGCCACCAGCCGCCACGCTGGCATCGGTGTAGGACGTGTCGGTCGAGCCGGTGTCGTTCACGAGCACGTGGAAGACGCCGGGGTCGTCCACCGCCTTGTTGCGGCGCAGCACCTGGTAGCCGGTGATGCTGTCGTCGCCGGAATCGTCCCACGTCAGCGCCACTCGGTCGTGCGCTGCTGTGCCGGTCAACCCGGTCGGCCTTGCAGGGGGCTGCGGCGCCGGCGTCCTGGCGTTGAAGTAGGAACTCCGGGAGCTGAGCCCGGCGGCGTTGCGAGCCTTGATCCGGTAGACGTAGAAGGTCTCGGCCTCGACGTCGGCGTCGGTGTGCGACGTCGCAGCCGAATCGGTGTCGTTCACGAGCACGTGGAAGACGCCGGGGTCGTCCACCGCTTTGTTGCGGCGCAGTATCTGGTAGCCGGTGATGCTGTCGTCGCCGGGGTCGTCCCATGTCAGCGCGACCTGGTCGTGCTCTACGGTTGCGGTCAGGCCGGTGGGCCTTTCCGGCGGGTCGTCAGGGCTGCCCGCGGCGGTAAACGGGTTCGCGTCCAGCACGAACAGCAGCGCCGCGATCAGCGCCGCGCCCGCGAGGAACGATGTCTTCACCTTCATGTCGCTCATTCGGATGCCTTTCCGCTTTCGGCCTGTGGATTCCGGATTGGTCAGTTGGCGGGCGTCGGGGGCGGGCGTTGGGATGGAAAGGACGCGGCTGGTTTGGTTCCACATCGCTTCTGGCCCTCGCCCAGCCCCTCGCCCAGCCCCTCTCCCGCAGGACGGGAGAGGGGCTGGGCGAATGGGTTTCGGGAGGCTGGTTTACACCGCCGGGCGGGTTCACTCCGACGGCGACGGGGGGCGTTCAACCCGATTGAGGAATAACACGTTCTCGACTTGGGGACCGTGCTGGTCCCTGTAGTCCACCAACATCCAGGAGTTGCACTGCCAGTCGCCCGTCTGCGGGGTGAAGGAGTAGGTGAGTACAGACGTTCCATCCGGCGGCCTCACCGTGTCCGCCGCACCGCCGCAACGGTAGATCCAGGAGTTGAACTCGAGGGGGCCGTCCGGATCGTCGAATGTGACGGTGATGGTCTCGCCGGCGACGGGACGGTCGGTTGCGGGATCGAGCTGCCTGTTGGACACAAAGGTGAACTCGCCGGGCTCATCGACGTCCGTCACCTCGATGGTGAGCGTCGTGCTGTCGTCGATGGTCGGGGTCGTCTCGGTGCTTCCGGCGGCGTCCTCGCCGTCGGTAACGCTCAAGTCGGCCGTGAAGCGGGGAGTCGTGCCTTCATGGTCCAGGGACGCTCCCGGCCGAAGGGTGACCGCGCCGGTCTGGGCGTTCACCGCGAAGGTTGCGGCGAATCCCGCGGACGCGCCGGACATGCTGATCGTGACCGTATCCCCGTCCAGGCTGTGCACGGGAATCGTGCCGACCACACTGCCCGGCTCCGCATCCTCGGGGACCCGCAGGACCACCGGGTCGGCGCCGCCGTGCCCGTCGAAATTCTCGAAGAACGGCTCGCTCGCGTCCAGCGGCGCGAACATCGCCATTCTTAATACGGGCCGTCCGTTGCCGTTGCTAGTAAAGTTGGCGTTGCACCCCGTATTTCCTATGCTCCCCAGTTTGCTCCCCAGGACGTTGCTCGCCCAATTCGGCAAGGCAACGCACCACTCGGGGGCAACCCCCGTCCGCTGGAAGAAACGGTCAAGCTTGACACTCCGTATCCCCCAATCGCTCGGGTTGTGATCGGTAGAGTCGTCAACGTTTTCTGTTCTCTTTTGAATCACGTCAATGGTGAAGGCCTTCAGGTTGGCGGGCCTTCCAAAGCCCGGTGTGGTGGTGACCTCCACGTCGCCGGTCCTGAAAACGCTGCCTATGCCGATCCCGTGACCCTCGTAGGCGTCGATGGCGGCGTAGTTCTCCACCACCAGGAAGTAGTCGGTATTTGCCGCCAGGTGAACGTCAACGCCATAGAAATCGTTGATGTGCTGGCCCAGGTTCCTGGAGTTGACGAGCGTGTGCAGGCGCGCTGCCGGGGTCTTGGGATTACCGGAGGCGCTGGACCATATCGAAACGATTGGAATGTTGCGGTCGCGCGCTGAGCCGCCCTCTGGTATCGCGTAGCCGGAGAGGCCATTCAGTCCGAGGCGAACGATGCCGAGGTCGTACCCCGCCGATGCGGACCCTGTCCGGAACTGCTGCGCCACGCCGTGCGCAAGGAAGGTGGCGCGAGTCGTGAAACCCGAGTTGGCATTGCCCGTGACTCGCATCCGGTGCACGGGGGATGTGCTACCGCCGGTTGTCACAGTCCCCCATCTGGTGAAGTTGCTGATGTGGATCTTGTCGTGGAAGAGATCGCCTCCATGGTCGTTTTCGTTGTGCTCGCTGGCGACTGGCTCCTCCTCCTCCTCCGGCGTGGTGACGGAGAGGGTGTTGGACGGCTCGCTCAGGCCCGAGGCGTTGCGCGCCTGCACGGCGTAGTGCAGCGTCTGCCCGGCCGGCGGTTCGGTGTCGGTGTAGGTCGTATCCGTGGTTTCGGTGTCGGACACGATCTCGGCCAGGGTTTCCTCGCTGTCGCCCCGCAGGATGCGGTATCCGCTTATGGTGTCGTCGCCGGGGTCCTGCCGCCAGGAGATGATCACATCGCCGTCCGGCGACAATGCCGTTGCCATGAGCGAGGGCGCTGCGGGCGGCGAAGCGGATCGTCGCTGCCGTTCCTGCTCGGGCGTCGGCTTCTTCGGGGACGGATCCTCCGGCGTGTTGGCGTTGAAGTAGGAACTCTGCGGACTCAGGCCGCCGGAGTTGCGCGCCTTGACGCGGTACACGTAAAAGGTCTCGGCCGCAACGCCGGTGTCGGTGTAGGACGTGGCCGCCGAGCCGGTGTCGTCGACGTGGACGTGGAAGACTCCGGGGTCGTCCACCGCTTTGATGCGGCGCAATATCTGGTAGCCGGTGATGGTGTCGTCGCCGGGGTCGTTCCACGTCAGAGCCACCTGATCGTGGGCGACAGTGCCCGTCAGTCCCGTAGGTTTAACGGGCGGTTGTGGTGCCGCCGGCGTCCTGGCGTTGAAGTAGGAACTCCGGGAGCTGAGCCCGGCGGCGTTGCGCGCCTTGATGCGGTAGACGTAGAAGGTCTCGGCCTCGACGTCGTTGTCGGTGTACGAGGTCGCAGCGGAGCCGGTGTCTTCGACGTGGACGTGGAAGACGCCGGGGCCGTCGATCGCTCTGTTGCGGCGGAGTATCTGGTAGCCGGAGATGCTCTGGTCGCCGCGGTCGTCCCATGCGAGAGCGACTTGGTCGTGCTCGACAGTCCCGGTCAGGCCGGTGGGTCTTTCCGGCGGATCGTCAGGGCTGCCCGCGACGATAAACGGGTTCGCTGCCAGCACAAACAGCAACGCCGCGATCAGGGTCGCGCCTGCGACGAACAAAGTCTTAACCTTCATGTCACTCATTCGGATACCTTTCTGTTTTCGGCTTTCGACCGTTTCCCGATGCTTTCGGGGCGCGATCCAAAACTGGCCGGGTACGGACTGGCCTCTGCCCGGATGCCCCGGCTTCACGGCTTTCGGCTCGTATGTTCCGGGTATGTCCAATGGACAACGTTGACACGGCGTGAAAGACTGAATCAAGAGGCAAACGTCACCTCGCAATAGGGGAATATTTGCGCAACATTTAACACTGAAAACAAGGTGGGTTTCGAAAGTGTTTGCAGGGTTGAAACGCGCATTGTCGTTCGTCGTTTTGCCCATGAAAGTTCCGGAGCGTTTGTCTCGATGTCTGGCGTAGCGACCTCCGCAATTCGGGGCCATGGCTGTTGGCGCCTGGAAGAGGGGTGAGTGGCGGAGTTACAAGCGCTGAATCCATCGATTCGGCGACGGCATTTGTCGGATCTGCTCATCGATTCGCTTCTCGACCCCGACCTGTCCGGTCCGAACCGGCGACGCCATTAGAAATCGCATCGCAGGGCGGTCATGCATGCGGTCCCTTTTCGCGTCTCGGGCCCGCGCGGGTGGCTGGGTTTCCTCGCCTGGTCCTGCATCATGTGCGGTTTCTTCCTACGCTTGCCGGCGGGGCTTGCACTGATGCGCAAGCCCCTGGTCGTTCGGGTCCGCTCTGCGGCGCGGCCCTATCCATCCGGTCCCTGCACGGTGATCTCCAGCCGGTTGGAGAGTTTCCCTCCGTCCGCGGTGCATATGGCTCCCTCATCGTCGCAGTCCGTGGTCTCGGGCAGGACGATGGTCACCGCTCCGTCGCCGTGCGGCCGGACGCTTATCTGCCACTCGACGTTGCCGGGCGGGTCGCCGCGCTTCGCCCTCGTCACCTGGCCTCCCGTCACCGTTAAGGCGTGGTCCCGCAGGGTCTTGTAGCTGAAGCCGCCACGGGGAGCTTCGCTGAAGACCAGCTTGAAGGTGAAGACGCTCAGGCCATCGTGGGAATCCGGGACGTCTTCGACCTCGGCCGTCAGCGGGGGGCGCTCGACCGCCGCCGTCGCCGTGCTGGCAAGCGACTCCGGGTTGCCCGCGTCGTCGGTGAACGAGATGCGCACGCTGATGGCCTTGCCGACGTCTGTTTCCGCGACGGCGTACGTGGAGGACACGGCCCCCGCGATGAACGCGTCGGTATCGGAAGTGAGGTCGTGTCGGATCCACTGGTAGGAAAACTCGGCTTTATTCATCCCGTCCTGGTCGGCAATGCCAGAGGGGTCGGCGATGAGCGTCTCGCCGACCCGGGCTATGCCCGTGATCTGGGGTGCGCCGGCGGCGGGACGGTTCGCCTGCTGCTCATTGACGCCTTGAGCGCTGCGGAGCGTGATGGGCGGAGCGGCGATCACCGCGTAGCTGGTCAGCGACTCCTCGTTGCCCGCGTCGTCGGTGAAGGAGACCCTGACCTTGAGGGCCTTCCCCTGGTCCTGCGCCGTCACGAGGTAGGTCGGGCCCGTGGCCCCTTCGATGTCTTCGTCGATAAACGTCGCCAGGTCCTGGCGCACCCACTGGAAGGTGAAAGCCGGATTCTCCATTCCGTCCTCGTCGGCGATGCCCGTCGTAGTGGCGGTCAATGTCTCTCCGGGCAGCGCCGTGCCGGTGATGCCGGGGGAGCCCGTGGCCGGGGAGTTGGGACCGCCCTCGCCCTGATGCTGTGCGAACGCACTTTCGGTGGTGAACGTCACCACGTCGGATGGATCGCTGTCGCCGCCGGCGTTGGTCGCGATGACCCGCACGTCGTATCGGGTCCCAGGCGTCAGGCCCGTTATGTAACGCCCCATGTGTACTCGGCTGGTGGATCTTGGCTCGTGAACCGTTTCGGACACGTCCGTCGGGGTGTCCCAACTTCCCGAGGCCAGCTTCCATTGGATCTTGTAGGTGACGCCCGTCGGCGGGTCGTCGTTCCTGGTCTGCGGCCTCAGCCACGAGACGAATATCCTGCTTCGCCCTTGCGATGCCTCGACATAAAGGGGCGGTCCCGGCACGGCAGTCGGCCGGTCCGACAGCACGTCCTCTACGATCCGCAGCTGGTACACCTTGCCCGTCTCCCAGGCGGCGTTAAGCTGGTCCAGGTCCAGCCCGTAATACCTGAACTTGTGGTCGCAGCAGAACTTGGCGTCGCTCAAGGGCAGCATCGCCTCCAGCGTCTCCCCGTCGACCTGGGTGCTGACGTACAGCGTCCAGTTCTTGTAGTCCTCGTTGGGGAGGGTGTACAGGTCGGCCCGGTCCTCCGCGCTTCGATTTGCGATCAAGACGAGGAGGGTCGCCCGGTCGGGGATGTTGTACGGCAGAGACGGCTGGACGATGCCGCTGGGTTGCGGGTGGAGAGTGAGTTTCACAACCTCGTAGTTCACTTCGTTGTAGGTGAACTGCTGGTTGGCGAAGGTTCCGCGGTCGCTGACCAGCCCCTTTCTTCCGGCCGGGTAGTCGTTATCGGCGCGAAACTCCATCGTGTCGCACCAGATGCCTCCGCCCTGGCAGCCGGATATGGTGACGGTAGTCTGGTCGTTGGCTCCCGCGGACACGCCGGTGGGCAGATTCTCGAACCCCAGCAGCACGCTTTCACCGGGGTCTTCGTCCATGTCCTCCTCCGCGGTGAAAACGAAGGTCTGGCGCGTCTGGCCCGCATTGAACGTCAGGCTGGCCGGCACGCCTGAGTAGTCGTCGTCGATCGTATCGCCCTGGTTCATCTTGGTGAGCGGGATTACCACGGTCCGCGCCGGGTCCGCGCTGAGCACCACCGCGATGGTGACGTTCTCCCCCTCGGCGACGCTGTAGCTTGAGCGTTCGTAACTCACCGTCACCTGCGGATTGTCGTCGTCGATGATGGTGACGGTGGTTTCGGCGGTGGTGCCCACGCTCACTCCCAGCGGGAGGCGAGTGCCGAAACCCAGCAGGACGGAGTCGTCGTCTTCGTCCAGCATGTCCGGTTCCGCCGTGAAGGTGAAGGTCTTTGTCGTCTCGGTGCTTTGGAAGGTGACGCTGGCCGGCACGCCGGAGTAGTCCGAGTTGTCAGTGTCGCCTTGGTTGGTGACCGTGATCGGGATTTCGATGGTGGCCTCCGGGTCCGCGCTCAGGTTCACGGTCACCTCCACCGTCCCGCCCTCGTCCACCTCGTACGTCGCCTCGGCGAAGCTCACCTCCGTCTCCACCAGATCCCGCGCCACGATCGAAATCCGCATCACCGATTTGCCTGACAATTCCAAGTCCGTGGTCCAGTAATCCCACCCCCCACCACCGGGCCCCCTGTTGTCGCTGAGGACCGAGTAGTCCAGCGTCCAGCCGGGCTTGCCGCCCGGATCCAGTTTCGGCGGCCCATCCAGCATACGCTGTTCCCCCCATTCGGAGATGGGCAGCGACTCAATCAACGAACCGTCGGGCGCAAAGTCATCGTCGTCTGTGATGGACACCGTGGCCGTGGCAGGCTGGTCCATCGTCGCGGTGATGCCGCCGCTGAGGATCCCGAACCTCAGGACCACGCTCTCTCCGTCGTCGTCCACCGGGTCCTCGGTGGCGGCGAAGGTGATGGTCTTGGAAGTATCCGCCGCGCCGAAGGTGACGCTGTCCGGCACGCCGGAGTAGTCGAAGGGGCCGGCGCCGTCCTGATCGGTGGTCGTGATCGGGATCACCGCGTCGCTGCCGGGAGCCTTGTTCAGCGTCACCGTCACGACCACGCTGCCGCCTTCGTCGACACTGTAGGTCGACGCGGCGAAGTGGACCGTCGGCGGGACCGTGCCCGTGTCGTCGCTGATGGAGACCGTCGTCTCCGTGGAGGTTCCCGCGGCGATGCCGGAGGGCAGGGGCCCGATGGCCAGCTTCACCTGCTCGCCCGTTTCAACCAGGTGGTCCTCCGTCGCGGTGAAGGTGAAGGTCTTGGCGCTCTCGCCGCTGCTGAAGGCGACGTTTTCCGGCACGCCGGAGTAGTCGGAGTCGCTGGCCCCGCCCAGATTGACGACGGAGACCGGGATCGTGACGGTGCCCGACGCGGCTGCGCTCAACTGCACAGTTACGACCGTCCCGCTGCCCTCAGTGGCCGAGTAGGTGGCGGATCCAAATGTGGCGGAAACCGACGTGGCGGCGATGGTCACCGTCGTTGTGGCCTGCGTCCCCTCGGTCACGCCGTCCGGCAGCGTTGCGCCAAACCCGACGAGCACGCTCTCGTCGCTCTCGGTCGCGCTGTCGGTCTCGGCGGTGAAGGTGAACGACTTGGAGGTTTCGCCGCTGTTGAAGGTGACGCCGGAGGGCACCCCGGAGTAGTCCGAACTGGTCGTGGTGCCCTGGTTGGTGGTGGTGATGGGAACGGTCACGGTGCGCTCCGGGTCCGCGCTGAGGGTGACGGTCACCTCCGCCGTGCCGCCCTCGGCGACCGTGTAGGTAGCCGCGGCGAAGGACGCCGTGACCTCCGGGTGGTCGTTGTCGACGATGCTGACGATGGCGCCGTCCGCGGGCCAGGGATTGACCCGTATGTCCGGCATTTCACCGAACACCAGCATCACGCTCTCGCCGCCGTCGTCCTCATCGTCGTCGAACGGGGTGAAGGTGACGGTCTGCCGCGTCTGCCCGGCCTCGAAGGTGACGCTCTCTGGCGTGTGGGAGTAGTCGGAGGCGCCGGTACTGCCCCGGTTGACGGTCGTGATGGGGAATTCCATCGTTCTATCGGGGTCCGCGCTTAGGATGACGGCAATGTCCACGGAGCCGTCCTCGTCCACCGTGTACGACTCCTCCTCGAAGCGGACGGTCACCTCCGGGAGCGGATTGGACTTCAGTACGACCCAGTATGTCGTTTCCGGTTCCAGCAGGAAGCCCGGATGAGTTGACTCCTCGAACGTTTCTGTGTCCTCATCCAGGATGTCGGCGGGGAACCTGATTTCCTCGAACAACGGCGTCGCGGCGGGTTCTCCCCCATCGTCTTCGTGGAGCGTCCAACTGATCCAGTTAGCTTCATCTGGATCGACCTCCAAGGGGACCCGCAGCCCGGTCAACAGGCTGCCGGCGGTGCCGGCTCCCGTCGTGAACGCCTGCGCGAGTTGCACCGAGCCGGAACCCGCCTGCAGAGCAAAGCTAATAGCCCCGGTCTGGCCAGCGTTGGATACGGCCGGCCGGGAGAGGACCGTCTGCAAGCTGGTTCTCGTCGCCGACTTGCCCGGGCCGAAACCGTCGTCATAGTTGACCGTCGCCCTGAGCCACATGCCCAGGTCCGCGTCGGAGGGAACATACATCCGCGCCGTGCCGCCCTCCGACGCCGGGATGTCGGTGAAAGTACCGTCGCTGGTCTCGCCCCGCGACCACTGCCACGACTCGTTGTCTATTCTTAAGCTGAAATCCTCCAATTGGGGCGTGAGTCCCACGCCGACCTGCGGCAAGCCGAGTTCCATCTCGCCAGCGTGCGGATCGGTTGTGCCGTGGAGCGCCATGCGGAACGACCGCTCGTCGGGGTCGTTGGGCCACGACGTGCCGTTGTAGGCCCTCATCGTGTCTCTGATGGTCCACGCCGGGCTGTTGGACAGTTTGCCAGTGTGCAACCGATCCTCCGCGTTCCGACGAGTCGTACTTACACTCAGATTGCCGGTTCCCGAAGCCTTGTCGAGCACCACCCAGTATGTGGTGTTTGTCGCCAGGGTGATTGGGGCGCTCGCGGTGAACTCGGCCTTTTCGGGTGCGTCGAGATCCCGGGACACTCGGTCCGGCGCGGTAAGCGTGCCGTTGGTCAACGCGCTATCCGCCGGCGACCCGCTGTCGTCCGCGTGGATCGCCACGCGTGGGGAAACCCCCGCCTCCGCCGCCACGCCCAGCGACACCGCGGTCAGTTCGTAGGACGTGATGCCGCTCAAGAACGGAACACTGGTGCGGAAAGATGTGGCGTATCTAGTCGCGGACGCGCTGGTCTCCGCGGACGCGTCCCGGGGCTGCTTGTTGCGGTTGGTGCTGTACGGGCCGGGCGGCCGCTCGGCCTGGCTGCCCCTGAGCCTGAGCTTCATGCCCGTACCGCCAGAGCCGTCGTAGTCGATCCATCCCTCCCGGTTTGCCGTAGTAACGGCGTCTGAATCGCGGGTATAGATGTTGTTCCTGAAGGAAAATCCGGTGAGACCGCCGGAGTCGACGGCGTCCCCGGCATTCGTCGTTGCCACGCTCAGCCCGCTATCGGCGCCCGCCGTCCTTGTCACCACGATCCAGTAGATTTCGTTGGGCAGGAGCAGAACGTCGTGGGCGCTGAACCGCTCCAGGGTCGAGGTGTCGTCGTCAATGTCGCCCACCGGGCGAAGCGTCGCGTGAACAGCGGGCAAGTCCGGTTCGCTTAGCGGCACGGCGATATGGTCGGGGCGAAGTGCTAATCGCGCGGTTCGGAAGAGTTCCACCTTGGCGGTGACGCCGGTGGCGGCCTCGAGCCCGACCTCGACGGATGAAAGGAAATAGCCGTGCGGGTAATCGCCTGTGATGAACGCTTGAGCGAAGACCGCCCGCCCGTCGGCGGTCGTCACGTCGTCTCCAGCCGTCTGGCCGGCATTGGACACCAGCGCCGTGTTCACGTTGTGGTTGGTGAAGGTCATGGCGCTGTGGGCCAGGGTGGCGTCCGTATCATCGTCCATGGCCTGGATGGTCCCGCCGTTCAGGGCCAGGCTGTTGGCCTTCAGCGTGATGCCGTCGTCGTCCGCGTCCGCCGCCACGACCACGTAGCTGAACAGCAGCTGTCCTGTGGCAGATCCCTCGCCGGAGTAGTTCGCGGTGCGGTCCGTGCCCCCGATGTCCAGCGTGACCTGGGGCGTGCCCGTGACGGTCACCGCTTCGCCGAAGGTGACGCTCACGGTGATCACGTCCAGCGTGATGTACAAGTTGTCCGTGCCAGGGTCTGATGTGATGGCGGAGGTCGAAACCGTCGGCGCGGTGGACATCTGGGCCTGGGCAGTGCTCGGGGCGACCAACACGGCGATCAACAGCAATGCCGCCAGCACCGACCTTAGACCCGCTGACGGGAATCCCGTTGCTTGTATCTTGCTCAAGGTTCTGTTTGCTCCAGTTGCCTTTGGCCAACTTGTTGATTTCGGAACGGCCGAAAGAACTAAATCAATAGGCATGCGCCACCTCGTGGGAAGGGAATTTGTAAGCAACGTTTAACCCTGAAACCAGGTGCGATTGCACATGCGCCATGGTGGGGACGATGATGCTTACGGATGCTCGCTGTGGCCGCCAACCTTGCTTTCGGCGAGCTGTAGCGGCGCAAGGGCGACAGTGGCTGACCAGATCGGAGGTTGAACCGTCACAGACGCTGAAGGACCTCGAATACCTTTTCAGCGCGGCCCGTGTCGTCAACGTGGACTTGGAAAACGCCGGAGGTTGCACGCCGCATTGTTGCGGCGCAGTATCTGGTAGCCGGTGATTGTGCGGTGTTGTCGGGGCAGAGGGGCACTCTCGCAAGTCAGTTTTGCCCATTGATGTACCGTCGACCTTGTCTTTGTGCATCGCGACTACGGTCGCTGCGCCCGCTCATCGCGAGCGCACCAGCGACCAGCGCCGCGCCGAACATGAGGATGAAAATCACTACGGACAATGGCGGCATAGAGAACGGTCCTGTGTCTGGTGCCGATGGCGTGGGCGCCAATTCAGGTGTCGGCGTAGCGTCTGTCTCAGTCGCGGATACAGTTCCGACCACCACGATCGTGATCGGCAGTTCCGTGATCCAGCCGCACAATCTTGCGACACCGTCGTCGGGGTCGATTCGAGCCACGCCATTCAAGATGCGGCTCACCGTTCCGTCTAGAACGACGGCGGCCTTGATTTCGGACAGCAGACCTCGGTAATTCGACGGAACAGGTATGCATGCTTCGGCGGGTTTCTCAAGTTCGTACATCGGCAGACCGTCGCCATTGGCATCTGACACGTCTATAGCGCAGGCATCGCCCAACGCGACGTAGCGGTTGTCGGTCAACATGAAATCTCGGAACACGGCGACCGACACTCTGATGTCGTCTAGGGTGGCTCTCGACGGCATCTGTATCGTGCATTCACCGTCCGACGATGACGCGCTTCCACCTTCGCCTTCCGTGAACGTTGTGGTTCTCGTGTCGTCTGGCGGAGCGGTGCCAGTATCCACGTCCGGACTGGCAACCGATGTGGTCGTGATCGTGGGAGTCGGAGTCGGCGATGTTGTCTCCAGCGTCGGAGTCGGAGACGGAGTCGGCGATGTTTCGATCTGCGGTCTGCTGACCGCCGTGTCCGAAGACCTCGGCGAAGGTGTCGGCGTGATCGTCGGCGTAGGTGTGATCGTCGGCGTGTTCGAGGGTGTCGGAGTTATCGAAGGTGTCGGCGTGATGGTAGGTGTGGGTGTGATCGTGGGCGTGTTCGAGGGTGTCGGAGTTATCGAAGGTGTAGGCGTGATGGTCGGGGTGTTCGAGGGAGTGGGAGTGACGGTAGGTGTGTTGGTTGGGGTCGGGGTGTCCGCCGGCGTCGGCGTCGCGGTAGGCGTCGCGGTTTCCGTCGGCGTAGGTGTGATCGTGGGTGTGTTCGTAGGAGTCGGAGTTACCGTCGGTGTGTTGGTGACCGTGGGCGTGTTGGTGACCGTGGGCGTGTTGGTGGGCGTGGGTGTCGGTGTCGGCGTAGGTTGCTCGCTCTCCAACTGCATTTGCAGGGGATTATGGAAGGTGACGGCGCGGTCCCACGAATGGCCGGGGAGATGCGAGCGTCCTTGGTCGTCGATCAGCCATCCTTGGTAGTTTCCTGAATCCTGATCGAGCAATGTCGTGTTTCTGAAATAGTGATTCATAGGTGCCGAACTGATGTTTTCCGTCTGGAACACGATGAAGTAGTTGGTGTTTGGTTCAAGCACGTAAGGAGGCCATAACGTGAACTCGTAAGAGCGGATTTCGTTGCCAAACGATGGGACGTGGAACACTGGGTTACTGAACTCGGCGACACGCACGGATGGAACGCGGTCGTCGCCCTCGGTGGAAGTCCATAGCGTCACCTTTATGTGTCCGGTAGGATTCCTGTCAGCGCCGATACTCATTCTGAACACCGCCGCGCCGAGAGGAAACGGAGGCGGATTGCGACCAGTTCTGAAACCCATCGCGTAGACGCTTGAACGTTCAAAAAGGCGCAGCACGGCGCTGTCGGAACCCACCTGAAAGTTCGAAACGTAGATGGTTTCGAAGGGCGGCGGAATCGGTGTGGGAGTGGGGTCGGACGCGCCCTCGGGTATCGGTCCTTCGACCACAATCTCGGTCGTGCCACACGCGGCATCGCCGCAACTCGTGTTACGCGTAGACGCCCAATTGGAAGTCTTGGGTCGCCATATCGCATTGTTCGCCAAGGACCATCCGTCCATGGATGCCGTATCCTCGCCGTCGCCTCTGTTGGAGTAAATCCTGATCGACGTGTCGCCCGGAGTAATCTGTATGAAATACTGAGTGCCACCGCTCAAGTCGTAGGGCGTGTCCAACGTGAATCGCGCGGTGAAGTCCGCGCCCACAGACGCTCCTATGGGATGCGGCCCCGGGATGTTGTCGGGGTTGGTGAAAGTGGCCAAAAGTTCATTCGGTCGGTTGCTGGTAGCACTGTAGAGATCTACCTGCATCTGACGCGGGTCCTGCAACCTCCATCTGGACATGCTCAACCGAATCGATGTCAGCGTGTATGTGTCCGACGTTGTTCCGCCAGTGTCGAAACCGATGGCCAACAGGTTGTTTTTGTTCCAACTGCCGAGAGTTCGATCGTTAGGACTCTGATCGACGTTGGAGACGTACACGACGGGGTTCGGCAAAGGCTGAGGCGTGGGCGTTGGAGTCGGCGTGATCGTGGGCGTGGGAGTGATCGTGGGCGTGGGCGTGATCGTGGGCGTGCTCGTCGATGTCGGAGTGCTCGTCGATGTCGGAGTGCTCGTCGATGTCGGAGTGTTTGTGGCGATCGTCGACGGCGGACTCTCGACCGATACTGAAAGCGAGGTGCTTTCACGGTTTCTCGTATCTGACCAACTATCAGTCTTGGGTCGGCAAAAATGGCCGTTGGCGAGATTCCACTGGCCGTCAGCTTTATGGTTGTCGTTCCCGTCTGTCGTAGCGCCCAACGCGATGTCCGTGTCGTCGGGCGTGATCTGTATCCAGTACCAGGTGCCAGTGCTCATTTGGAATGGCATCGTCAAAGTGAACCGGGACTGATTTGTGGTTGAAAAAGTGGAAGGGTTGTTGAACGTGGCCAGCAGTTCGCCAGGACGGGGGTTTGGAGGTCCGTCTTGGCTGTGCAACGTCACCACCATGCCCGAATGCCCACCGGAGATGATGCGGAGCGATAACGAACCCAGCATGCCGACTGTGGATCCGGTGCGGAATCGGGTCGCGCACACGTTAGCTGAAGTTAAGGTTGCTTGACCCATCGAAAGCCGGTAATTTTCGTCGTTCGAAAGCCAGACCGTCTCCGGCGCCTGGGCCTCGAAACGGCGACCGTCTTCCGGCAGAAACGCCAGGGCGATCAGCGTGACGATTGCCAGAGTCGTCGCGATGCGGATGATGGGTTTTAAAGAACGCCGCATATCGAGTCCGCTCGATCCGAGAGTCCCGCCGTCAGTCGCACATTGTTGAAGGAGCGATGACTAGGAGGAGCCGAATTCTGGGCGGGGGATACGAGACGACTATTAGCATCGATGCCAATTCCTCCGATTATTGATCGCTTTGACTCTCGAAACCAAGGTTTGAAAACTAACCTATGCGGTGGTCATCGCTTATGAGCGACGACGCAAATCAGTAAGATAATGCATTTGATTGACGTTTCAATTACTAAATCCTCAGCAAATATGAAAATCGCGTTACATATTTGATCAATTGCTTTCGGATGCGTGATTTCGCTTAAATGACGCGAGTATCGGTCAACAGGGGAATTCATTCAGTGTTCGGACAAGGCCCGATGGAACCATCGGCGCGATCGATCGGGCGCCAAGGGAACAGGTTCTGGGATCATCCGAATTTCACTTTCCATTCGGCGGGCCGTGGAGCTGCGGCTTCGAAGATTTCCTGTGCGGTCGGGGCTGCTCTCGGTCGGCGTCGATCGGCGAAGAGGCCCCCTGTCCGGGTTTTGCCTCAGCTTCGGCGAACCCGATCAATCGCAGGAAATGATCGCCGTAGCCGTAACGAATGATCGGAGCGTCTCTTGCGACGACGCGAGGCGCGGATCGGCGAACGCCCGTGGGATCGTTCGAGCTGGACTACGGAAAAGACGCTCTGGCAAATTGCGCCGAAAGTCGAAGACTGCCTTCAAATGTCCGCAGTCCAGCGTTTGAAACAGCAGTTCATCGCCAGGGCGACGTGCCATTCGGAGTTGGAAACGTCGGGAATAGCCGCTTATGTCTATGATGCAGGGGTCGGCGAAACGGTTGCCCGCCGCGACATCTGCGCCGCCGTCCCGTTCGGGCGGGTCAGCGATCGCTGCGCATAGAGTCGCGGGCCCTGTCGACCGTCGATCGCCGCGTATGGTGGAGCCCCTTACGGTGTTCCCGCCTGGGATTCGGAGAGGTTCGGGCCCGGGGAACGGCCTCCGGGCGGCTCGGACCGGCAGGTCTCGATGATGCCGGCCCACAAGGTTTCCGAGTCGCCGCGCCGCCGCCTCTGCGGTAGCTGGAACTGAGGAATCATACGGTGCTGCCGCCAATCCAACGACGCTTGCGGGCCAGCATCCGATGCTCTCGTCTACAGGTCGCTCCATTCACTCTTCGGATGGCCGCCGAGGCTTCCCGAGTTTCCGCGCCGGATCCTTGTGACGGCGCCGCCCATGGCGGCCGCCTCCAGCTTCTTACGGGTCCCTCTGGTTATCCAGCAGCCCGTTCCGCATCGCCCAGATCACGAGCTCCTGCTTGGAGTTGAGCGCCAACTTCTCCTGGATGAGATATACGGCGTTCCTGACGCTCGTCGTCTTGTTGCCCCTGGCCTCCGCGATCTCGGCGTACGACCTGCCGCTTGCGAACATGGTGAGGATCGCCTTCTCCCTGTCCGTGAGCGCATCCAACGATCCTTTGCGGGTGAGCCCGGGCCGGTCGCGGATCAGCGAAACGATACGCCGTACGGACCTGTCAGGGATGCGCATCCGGCCTGCGGCCACGTCCCTGACCGCATCCGCGAGCAGATCCGGGCCCGCTTCCTTCTGCAGGTAGCCCGACGCCCCGGCCGCTACCGCCTGGACAACCGCGTCCTCGTCCGTCGCCGCCGTCAGCATCAGCACTTTCGTGTCAGGCAGCATCTCCATGATCTCCCGGCAGGCGTCCACGCCGCCCTTGTTGGGCATCAAGACGTCCATCACAATAACTTCCGGCTCGACCTTCTGCGCTTTCCGCACAGCCTCCGCCCCGTCTCCGGCCAGTTCGACGACCTCGAAGTCCGCCTCGTCTTCCAAGGCGTCCCGGAGGCCCCTCCGCATAATCGGGTGATCATCGACCACCATCAGTCTGATTCGCGCTGTGTCGCTCATATGGTTCTCCTCGGATGGACTACGCGTAAGGCGCCTCGCAGATCACCGTCGTTCCCTCGCCGGGTCCGCCGGACTCCACGATCAACCTGCCGCCCAGCCGTTCAGCTTCCTCCCGCATGCCCCGGAATCCGCGTCCCCGCTCCGCGTAGTCGGCTGGCAGGCCCACCCCGTCGTCGGAGACCGACAGCCGGATGCCGTCCGTTCCGAAGTTCAGCCCGACCTCGACCCGCGTGGCGAGGGCGTGGATATAGGTGTTGGTGAGGGCGTTGTGGGCGACGGAAAACAGGCGTTTGCGGGTTTCCAGCGAGAGCTCCGGTTCGACGCCAGTCACCACCAGCTCCGCGGGAAGCGCAGCGAGTCTGCCGAGAGTCGCGGTGTGCGAATCCAGCACCCGGGAAAGCTCCCGCCCCTCGAAGAGGCGGCCCTCGTCCAAGGGACGCCGCAGCTCCCACGTGGTTGCCTTCGCCAAAGAAGCGGTGGCGGCGAGGGTGGAGACCAGCCGATCGTCGGCGTTCCCGGCCATTCGCATTGCCCTCTGGACGCCCATCGAGACTATGTAGAGGTTCTGCGCGAGCGTGTCGTGGATCGCCTGGGAGAGTTCGACGCGCTCCTGCTGCAGCGCCTGTTCCCGCCTGGCGGACTCCCGCCGCCTGACACGCTCGAACCGGCCGATCAGGCTGACGCAGACGACGACCCCGTACATCGTGGCCGCCCTGCCGGCCAGGGCCTTCTCCTGTCCCACCTCCAGGTCGAGGCCGATGACCCCGACCGCTACAGCCGAGTAGACAGCGGCGACCACCGTCGTCCACGCCAGGCAGAGCCCGAACGACGTGAACACGGCGGCGAAAAGCGCGAGCGCGGGATAGTAGGCCGCGTAGGCGTAAAAGTGGAAGTAGCCGGCGATCGCGACGGTGCCGGTGATGAGCGCGACGTCCATGGCGCTGAGGGCGACCAGCCAGCGCCGCGTCACCGCCCGGCCCGTACGGAGCCGGTAGTGGACGAGGCCGTTAAACGCGACCAGGGGCGCGTGGAGCAGGAGGTACTCCCAGTCGTCGGGGAACCATAGCCCAGGGCGGTGCGCCAGCTCGGCCACCGCCACCATCCAGGCAGACCAACGCCCCCACACCGAGACCTTGGCGGCAAAGTCCGTCACGTCCGGGTCAGCTTGAAAGGCGCGCGACGCCCTGGCGAGCATGTCGCCCAGCATGTCGCCCACAAGCGCGCTCATGTCTCTCGTCCCAGGTCTCCGTTCGGCCGCATTCGCCAGCCCCGTCTTGCCGGAGCCCCGCGATGTCATCGGTTCGCTCATGCCCGCTCCGGTCCATGCTCCTCGGTGTCATCGCCCGACATCCAAGCCTCAACGTATGTTTCCCCAGTTGCGGAGGTTGAAACGTATCTAAAAAACAGAGGTATTTGCACTCTAATTATCGGGTTCATATGCCATATTCAGCGGAAGGTCGATCACATGCGAGCGTAAACATCGTTTACGAATTGTAATCGAAGCCGCTTGTTTGCACTCATTTGAACTGCATTGTCCTTTGCACGTATCTTAAGTGCCTTGCACAAATCTAAACAGCGTTATTCATGGGAAACACAGAGTTAGAAAACCCAAATGCAGATGTGATGTACGCCTCTTGTGCAAAGTCTGCAGGGGTTGATATCGTATTCAGTCGTTGACATGAGCGTCGTCGAACAATGAAAGGCAATGGACTTGAAAATGCTTAAAATGCTCGCGGTGTTCGCTGCGGCAGGCATGGCGCTCCTGATGGGAGGTGTGGCCGCATCTGAACCCCCGGCAACAACCGTACACCACGATCATCGCGGATCGGACGGCCAGCAAGAGTGTCTGCACGAGGAAATGGCTGCCGACCTTGACGGCGAAACTGCTTACCTGGTGACGGAACCGGTGACCGGGTTGCCGATGCACACGGGCGCCAGCGCCACTTTCGACGCCCCCGAGTTCGAGAACATGATCATTCTCTGCGAGCGGCACAGCACGGTACGCGACGACGGCAGCGGCCCATCGTCGAGGGACCACCCCGACCATGAGGATGAAAACGGGCAACCGACGCATCCGCACGCCGGCGAAGGCATCGACGAAATCGCCGAAGACATCGAAAATTTCAACCCTCTCCAACGCAGCGTGTTCAAAAACGCGGACATTGTCTTTCAGGGCAGGGGCAGGGGCTACCACGTCATCCATCGCGGCCCGCAAGCCGGCAATGGGCAAACCAACGACCCCGACTCGCCCGATGGCGTGATCGCCCGCATCGTGGCATGCCGGATCCATCCCTATTACTGCCGTTAAATGCGCGCTGAACTTGCCCGCGCCCTTGGGTGCCGTCGGTCCCGGCGAACGGCGATCTTTTCCGCTGGATCAGGCGAGTTCGGGCGTACGCCAATTGTTGGAGCGTGCCGGTCGTCGGCGTGTCGTGTCACCCGACGGCGTGTCGATCCCTGCTCGACGTATGAACCCCGGGAGGTGTTGGCCGTCAAGTCGATGATCCTACCGACCGTGTCGACGGCGATCGCGGCGGCGGCCACTACTTCGCTGGCGCTTCCGGCCCTGCGGTCGCCAGGCCCGCCGGACTTGGCGCAAGGCTCGCCCGGTCCTCTACGCGGACTGGCCTGGACCGTCAGCCACGACCGCGTCACGCTCTCGCGAGACGCTGCCACGGACGAATCTGTCGCCGGTTGCCGCGTCAGGGAAAATCACAGGAGTCGCCGGATCACGGCATGATCAACGACGACGACGCAAGATCGGAGCAACAGCTCGAAAAAGAGGACCCCGAATTGCGGGAGCGCCTATCCCTGCTGGCTGAAGCCAGCCTCCGGATCAACGAAAGTCTAGAACTGGAAGCCGTGCTGCAGAGCGTCTTGGACAGCGCCAGATCGCTGACGAACGCCAGATACGGCGTGTTGGTGCTGGTCGACGGTTCGGGAGAGATCGAAGAATTTCTGTCGTCGGGTTTCACCCCCGAGCAGGCCGGGGAGATGTGGCAGCTGGCCGAGGGCATGCAACTTTTTCGAGACATCGGCGGTATCGCGACGCCGCTGCGTCATCCAGATTTTCTCAGCTATTCGGAATCGCTCGGCGTGACGATGCAGAATCTCCCGATCGCGCCGGTCGCCACACTCCCGTTTCTATTCGTCCCGATCATCCGCCGCGACGACCGAGCCGGCGTTTTCTACATGGGCGAGAAGATTCGCGGGTCGGAATTCAGCCGGAAAGATGAAGAGACGCTGACCACGTTCGCCTCGCATGTCGCGCTGGTCATCGCCAACGCGCGGAAACACCGCGAAGAGAAACAGGCACGGAACCATCTCGAAACGCTGATCGACGTTTCGCCGTTCGGCGTCGCCGTCTTCGACGCGGTTTCCGGCGCGCCAATATTGATCAACCAAGAGGCTTTAAGGATCGTTGAGGGACTGCGTCGGGGCGAACAAGACCCGATGCGGCTCCTTCAGACCATAGGCGTCCGACGCGGTGACGGGACCAGATTTTCGTTTGCCGAACTGCCCATGGCCGAGGTTCTGAGAACGGGCGAAACGATTCGCGCCGAGGACGTCGTTTTGGAAGGGCCAGACGGACGAAGCGCGTCGGTGCTGCTCAACGCGACCCGGATACGAACCGCCGATGATGTCGTTCGATCGGTCATCGTAACCATCCAGGAAGTGCCTCCCCTAGAAGAATCGGAACGATTGAGAGCCGAGTTTCTGGGGATGGTGAGCCACGAGCTGCGGATTCCTCTCACCTCGATCCGCGGATCGGCGACGAGCATGCTCGACAGCAAATCGGAGCTCGACCCCGCCGAGGAGAGGCAGTTCCTGCGGATGATCGTCGATCAAGCCGACACCATGCGCTGTCTCATAGGCGAACTGCTCGACGTCGTGCGGGTCGAGACTGGGAGTCTGCCCATCAATCCGGAACCCGTAGTGGTCGGCGAGATTGTCGACCGGGCCAGGAACGCGTTCATCAGCGCCGGCGGCCGGCACGAACTGAAGATCGAATTGGACCCGGATCTTCCGTTGGTCACGGCCGACCGGGGGCGCGTGGGCCAGGTCATCGCAAACCTGCTTTCGAACGCAGATCGGCAATCGCCGGAGACGCTCCCCATCAAGTTGGAGGCGACCGCCAAAGACTTTCAGGTCGAGATTGCGGTTTCCGACGACGGAGCAGGAATCCCGGCGGACCGCCTCCCCCACGTCTTCCGGAAGTTCTCGCAGAGCGACACCGACGACGGTGGGGCCGGCACGGGGCTGGGTCTCGCGATCTGCAAAGGGATCGTCGAAGCCCACGGCGGCCGCATCTGGGCCGAAAGCGAAGGCGCCGGCCGCGGAGCAACCTTCACATTCACGCTGCCCATCGCGGACAATGCGACGGTAGAAGATGAGTCGCAAGGTTCGATCCAAAGCGACGATGACGTCGGCGGCGAGACGGTGATGGTCGTGGACGATGACCCTCAGGCGCTCGGGTACATTCGTCGGAATCTGCTCGACGCCGGTTACGTACCCGTGGTCACGGCGGAACCGCGCGAGGCTAGAAAACTCTTGGCGAAGCATCGGCCCCGATTGATCCTTTTGGATCTTATGTTCCCAGACTCCGACGGCATCGGATTGATGAACGAATTGCACGCGGTCGAAGATGTGCCGGTCATCTTTGTTTCCGGCTACGGCAAAGACCACATCGTTGCGCACGCGTTTGAATCCGGCGCATCGGACTACATCGTGAAGCCTTTTTCGCCGATCGAGCTGGTAGCCAGGATCAAAGCGTGTCTGCGTCGGCAAAAGAGATCGGGCCAACACTCGTTTCGTGAGCCGTTCGCTATGGGCGAACTTGTCATCGATTATTCGGAGCGTCTGGTGACCGTCTCGGGCGATCCCGTGCGGCTCACCGCCACGGAATACGCGATTCTGCGCGAGCTTTCGCTCAACGCGGGCCGCGTCTTGACACACGATCAACTCTTGAACCGGATCTGGCGAGAACCTGGCGGCGACTTGCCCGCTCTTAGAACGCACATCCGAAGGTTGCGCGTCAAAATCGGCGATGACGACGGCGACCGGAAGTACATCTTCGCGGAACCCCGCGTCGGATATCGAATGCCGAAGACTATTCAGGCGAATTGATCGAAATTCGTCGGCAAAGGCCGAACCCCCGGACTGTTCCGCTCCGTCGACGGCGCACGAGCGCATCGCCAACCACGAACGGCCGGCTCGCAAAGAAAGCCCGGATCGACGGCCGTCCGACATCGCCGTGAGACCGATGCGGCGACCGACGACGACCTTAGGAGGGCGGGTCGACAGGATTTCGCCGGGCTGACGGCACCCATCGGTGTTTCCGGCTCCGGTTTGGATTTCCGCAGGTCGTTCGTTTCCAGGTTCGGCGGTTTCGGATCATAAGCGCAGGGCGGCGCGAAAAAGCGCATTTGGGCGCGCAAAAAACGCGATCGACGCCTGGTCGAAGGCATTGAGTTTACCCCCCCCTTTTTGTCAGAAAACCGTAATGCGCAACGCTGGAAATGTCATCATAAAGTCATCTATATGTTCTAAAAATCAAAGTATATTCCCGCTGGACGTTACGGGACGGGTCGTGATCGTCAGTCGATTCGCGACATGAAATTGAACGGATTCTCAGCCATTGACGATTGGGGTCACCGCGTGCCGCACCGTAACGATTCGACAAATGGAACCAAACAACGGCAAGGAGTCCGCAGAGTTTTGTCATTCCGAAGCATTTGGCGGTTAGGTCTGAGATTCCACGAAACGCTTGCGGTTCTGAGCCATGTCGAAATAACTGGCCGAGCGACTCGCCTTCGCAACTCTGTTCGTCGCCAATTCTCCGACGGCTCTTCCGGACCGCATCGTATTCGGGCCGCAATGGTCCGCGCCGCTCAAGCCATCGTCGTCGTCCTCGCCGTCGCAACCGTGACCGAAACGGCGCAGCTGGGCTCTCACAGGACCGTCCACGCTCAATCGGAGGTCGTGACGCTCGTCGGAAACTACAACCGATCATCGGTACTCGCGGCACGATTCGCCGACACCATCGTGGGAAATCAACTGGACAACCACGGGGGTCTCAACGGTACGCCGGCGCCCACGCTCACTACGGCGCCCACGATGGTGGTGGCGGCCAGTCAGGAAAGGTCGGTGTCCTTCGCCACAGGTACGGGTAGCTACACGATCACACAGGTCGAAGCTGAGCTGTTGTACGCGACTTCGGACTATTCTCCGGTAGTGACTCTCCATGCGGAGGGTATCGACGAGATGGGGGACCCGACGGGAAACCCGGCGGACGGCGAGCCGTTGTTGACTTTCGCCAACCCTGACCCGCTGCCTACGGGTTTCACAGGCACGCCGACGACGGTGACCTTCACCCACGAAACCGGTCATCCTCTCGAAGCCGACACCTACTACTACATCAAATTCGCCGACGCAGCAACGGAGGCAGCACATACCGCCTACGCCTTACGTCACGTCGATAATCTCACCGGGGTTACGATGAGATCTCAGCGTGTCGAAAGCGGTTCTCTGGACGGCTTCGACATCGACCGGGACGGTCGGAAACGGACGGGGACAGGGAACTGGGAAAACGCGGTACAAAGTCGTGGCTACAAGTTCAGAGTGAAGGGGTTCGAAAGCAACGCTGGCGTGACGATCGACACCGACACAGGCACCGCCGATGTGCAGACCGGCGCGATCGCCATAGAGGAGGGCGCGAGCGCCAGCTACACGGTCGTTCTGAATTCGCAACCTGCCGAGGAGGTGACGATCACACTTGGCGTGATGCCGACGAATGCCAACGTCACGCTCTCGACGACGAGCCTCACATTCGACGCGATGGATTGGGACACGGCGAAGACGGTGACCGTGACTGCGAATCAAGACACGAACCTCGCCGACGAAATGGTGACCATCACCCACACCGTGACGGGATACGGCGAAGTTACCGCGCAGGACGTCGTTGTGAACATCACAGACGACGACACGGCCGGTATCACTGTGACGCCGACAAGCCTCTCCGTGCCTGAGGGCGGTTCGGACACGTACACCGTGGTTTTGAACTTCGAACCGGCTGAGAACGTCACCGTGACGCTCACTCAACCGTCGAACAACGACATCACCGCGGACACCGATCCGAACACCTTCGACGACCAGATGACCATGGTCTTCACGACGTCCGACTGGGACATGCCCAAAATGGTGACGGTCAGCGCCGCGGAGGACACCGATCGCAACAACGATACCGGAACTGTCTCACACGCCGCGACGAGCGACGACGCCAACTACAACAATGTAACGGTAGATTCTGTCGCGGTCACGGTGAACGACAACGACTCGATCCAGCTGAGCGCATCGTCGCTGACGGTTCCCGAAGGCGGGTCAGCCACCTACACCGTCGTCCTGGCCGAGGCGCCTTCCTCGAACGTCACCGTCGCTTTGACGGTTTCATCCAACAGCGGAATCAGCGTCGACACCGATTCCGGGACGCCGTCGGACCAATCTTCGATGACCTTCACCTCTTCGGACTGGAGCACTGCTCAGACGGTAACGGTAACTGGGTTGGAGGACGACGATGGGTTCAACAACACGGGCACAATCACGCACACGGCTTCCGGCGGCGTGACGGCAGTCGCTACGCTGAACACGACTGTGACCGACGATGACGAACGGGGCATCGTGGTCGGCGGTTCGGCGACCTACGATTCGGCCAACCAGGTCATCAGCATGACCGTAGGCGAAGGCACAGATTCGGGCGCCTCGAACCAGTTCACGGTCAAACTGGCGACCGAACCGTATCCCGAAGGTGAAAACGTCACATTTACCATAAATGCTGCTTCGGGAACCGGCGTCAAGTTCAAAAAAACCGGTCAGACAGCTGGGGAAGATTCCGTCGTCTTGACATTCACCGGCACCAACTGGGACACGGAACAGACCGTGACAGTTGTCGCTCCTCAGGACGACGACAGCTCGAACGAAGAGATCACGAACACGACCGTTTTGACCGGCGCCGATTACACAGATCCAGGCGTGACATTCGATTTGACCGTGACGGACGACGACTCTCCGCAGCCCGAGTTTTCGAGCACCCTTATCCAGTTCACCGAAACCGATGCCGAACAGACGATGACTTACTCCGTGAGGTTGACGACTCTGCCTTCCGACACGGTGACGGTGACGTTGACGCCCCCGACCAATTCGGACGTCACGGTCGACACCGACACCGGGATGATGGGTGACCAGAACACGTTGGAATTCACGACTTCGAACTGGAGCGCCACGCAGATGGTGACCGTGACCGCGGCGCCGGACGACGACGCGGTAGACGACATGGCGTCGATCAACCACGGCTTCTCGGGCGGCGACTACGGAGATGTGAGCGATGTGGAGGTCCGGGTGACGATTGCCGACGACGAGACGGCGACCATCCCGGCACCCACGGGTTCCTTGTCCATGGTGGAACCTGAGAGCGGCACCGAAGCCACCACGTACAACTTGAGGCTGGGATCAGCACCGACCTCGCCGGTGACCATCAGCACCAGCCTCGAGGGGTTAGAGCCTGCACCGTCGGCAAGCCAACCTTGGACTCAACCCGATATTGCGGTCACCTCATCCGTTGTCTTGGACGCGAGCAACTGGCAAACAGGTGCGACTGTGACGGTGACGCTGAGTACCGACACCGATGCGGAAGACGACGCTGTCAGGATCGATCACACGGTCGAGCAGACTGGCGGATCAATGGAGTACGACGGGTTCGCACTGGGATCTACTAATGTTCTGATTACCGACCTGGAGCAAGCGGAGGTGGAGTACCGGATTTCCTTAGATGGTACGTTTGCCGGAGTAGATTTTGAAACTAAAGATGATCTGGAAGGATCAGACGGCGGGGCGGAGGAGCTCCAGCTGAGGTTGACGCATCAACCTCGCGGCACCGTCACCGTTTCGGTGGCTTTCCCCGCAGGTTCGGGACTTTCGGCGACGCCGACATCGGTGACGTTCGAACCGGCGGACTGGACCCCGACCTACACGCAGACGATGGCAGTCGAACATATGCAAGACGACGACGCCTACAGCCAAGAATACACTGTTGATTTCGCCGTCTCAGGCTATGGCGGGGGCACCGTCAACGACCCGACGCTGTCTCTCGAAGACAAAGACGAAGTCGGGGCGGAGCTCGATCCGACTTCTGCGATGCTGACCGTCGCCGAAGGTGCCACCGGCACGTACCGGATCTCGTTGTTGACGAGGCCGTCGACGGAAGATGGTGATCCGGGGACGGTCACTGTGAGGGTGACATCGGACAACCCTGATGTGACGGTCAGCCCAAATCCGGTGGTCTTGAACTCGAGCAACTGGGAGACGGGCGTAGACGTGACGGTGAACGTCGGCAATGACGCCGACGCCGCGGACGAAGAAGCGACCCTCACGCATGTCGCGTCATCACAGCCGTCTGGTCAGCGCCCCGGCGACTACCACCTAGAGCCGATCCCTGCGGTGAGTGTCTCGATCACGGATGACGAAACCCCGGAGGTAATTTTGGGGGGCACTACCGTTACAGACGGAGTTCACACCGCATCAGTTCGGGAAGGCGGGACGGCGACGTATTCGATCAGACTCTCCGCGGAACCTACGGACACCGTAACCGTGACGATCAATGACCCGTCGGACAACAGCGACGTCACCACCGAACCGTCGACTTTGACGTTCAACGCGAGCAATTACCAAGTCGCGCGGATGGTGACGATATCGGCCAGACAAGACTCCGACGTCGGCGACGAAACTGCGACCGTGACTCACACCGTCACGCAGGAGGGGGTGTTTCAGGAGTATCAAGGCGTAACTGCACCAAACGTTACGGTTTCTCTCAACGACGACGATTTGCTCGAAATTGGAGTGTCCGCATTCAGTTTGACCGTGCTTGAGGAAAGCACCGTCAGTATGTGGTTTCAATTGAACCGTCAACCAGCGCCCGGTGACACAATTACGGCGACTGTGACTTTGGAACGTCGATCCCCGTCAACCGGGTCGGTGTTGCCCACTTTCTCATTGAGTCGTTCGACCTCTGCGAATCCGAACGTTGTCGAGTTCGACCGAGACAGTTGGAGTAACAGGGTGACGATTACCGTCAACGGCACCGAGGACGCGAACTTGGGCAACGAAACGTTTACGATAATGATCGCTATTTCGGGCAATAAGGTCGCGTCAGGGGGGGCTAGACAGATCAGGACAACTCGTACGGACAACGATAGCCCTAATCTGGACCTTGGTGCGACTTCTTCGCTTGAAATCGATGAAGGCGGCAGCGCGTCGTACGGCATCGAACTCACGCAGCAGCCCACCGCCAACGCGACAGTAACCGTCACCGCTACTGGCAACGACGACGTCAAGTTGTCGTCCGATTCTTGCACCACGTTGTCAACCACTGCTGATCTTGAGTTCACCACGTCCAACTGGGACACGGCGCAGAACGTGACGGTCTGCGCCGCCGAAGATTACGACGCGTCGGAAGACACGGCTTCGCTGACCTACAGCGCCTCCGGCGGGGGATACGGCTCGTTGTCCTACCCTGCAACACCGGTTACGGTGACCGACAACGACACCGAAACCGTCACGATAAGTCCCACGACGGTCGACATCACCGAGGGCGACGGGATGGTCGCGACCGGGACGTACGACGTCAGCCTGAGCGCCGCGCCGACCGGCGGAAACGTGACGGTCGGTATAACGGCGCTGGGCAACACCGATGTCACGACCGTTCCCACATCGCTCACGTTCACCCCGAGCGAATGGGACACCGCCATGGCGCAGACGGTGACTAAATCGGTCGAGATCCGCGTCGCAGAAGATGATGGCGCCGACGATGAAACGGCAAGGATCACGCACGCGCTGAGCGGCGTAACCTACGCCACCGCTCAAGGCGCTTTGGACGGAGTCGATGTCAATATCACCGACATCGATGTTCGCGCGGTAGTCTTCACCGCGGACGACCCCTTCACCGTCAACGAAGACAGTTCGAAGACGTATCAGGTCAGGTTGGCCACCGAGCCCACCGGTCCCGTCACGGTGAGCGTGGACGACGCCGACCCGGCCGACGACATCAGCGTCGACCAGACCGCCTTGCAGTTCACGATCGCCGATTGGAACGTCAACCAGACAGTCACCGTGACCGCCGCCAGAGACATAGACGCGCAGGACGACATAGGCACGATCAGCCACGGCGTCACGGGTGCGGACTACGAGAGCAGCGGGGTGACCGCGGAATCGATCACCGTAAATGTCACCGATCAAGACACGCGTTCGGTGGTCTTGGTGTTCGACGGTCCGGTCGACCCGCAGGCCCCCGCGGTCACACTGGGCGAAGGTTCCAGCTACATCTACGAGATGAGATTGGGCACCAGTCCGGTGAATACCGACGGCAGCGCCGGCGAGGTTCAAGTGACGGTTACCTCGTCCGATTCGAGCGAGCTGAATTTCATCGACGGCGAGAACCCCGTGAGTCAGTTGGTTCTCACGTTCGACTCGACCAACTACCTCGAACTTCAACAAGTGATCATATCCGCCCCCGACGAACCCGGCGACACGTCCCAGGACATGCATGAGGTGATGCACTCCGTCTCGGGTGCGGACTACACGAGCGCCGAGAACCCTCCCAACGTGATGGTGACGATAAATGATGACGACGGGCCGATGTTCTCGACGTCCGCGCCCAGTCCGCCCGACCGGCTCAATGTAGAGGAGGAAGGCACGACAAGCTACACAGTGGTGCTCGACACATTGCCGGTCGGCGGCGATGTGACGATCACGATATCGCAACCGGCCAACGATAATCCCGACCTGAGATTCGTCGATCCGGTCACCAACGATCATGTCGCTGAAATCGCCTTGGATTTCACAACATCGAACTGGGACACCCCCCAGCCGGTCACGATCACGGCGTTGGAAGACCCCAACGCGCTCGACGAATCGGCAAGGTTGAGGCACGTCGCCACCGGAGCGAACTTCGAAGACAACGCGCCCGACATCTACGTCAACGTCGCCATCGTCGACACGACCCTGGCGGCCGTCGGGATCGCTCCTGAGATGTTGACGATGACCGAAGGTCGCACTGCCACGTACGACGTGGTGTTGCAATCGGTCCCGACCGGCACCGTCACGATCGATCTCGAATCCTCGGATACGTCTGCCGTCACCGCCTCTCCCACTCGGTTGACATTTACGTCGGCAGATTGGGACGTCGTCCAAATGGTCACGTTGACCGCGCTGGCGGATGACAATGCCGACAATGAATCTGTGACGATCACACATTCCTCGGCAACATCCACCGACGTCGCGTATCAGTCGATATCCGGGACTCTGATCTCGGTGAGCGTGACCGTGATCGAAGACGGTACCGCGGTGCGAGACACGTCGTCGTTCCTCCAGAGTTCGTCGTGCGACGGGAACGTCGTGCTTACTTGGAACGCGCCTACCGGGGCGATGATGGAGATCGCGTCTTACCGGATCGAATGGCGTGCCGAAGACCAGCATTTCGACACCGCAAGGTCCGTCGGCTTTTTCGGCGACGGTACGATGCGTCGCGAGTTGACCTCGCTGACCAACGATGTTGTCTACACGATTCGTCTGGTGGGTCTGGACGCCCAGGGCAACCCGCTGTGGTCGCGTGAAACGCAGGCGACGCCGTCCGCCGATCCGTGCATCACCGAGGTGAGTTACGGGAACATTCTGTCCGACAGTGCGCCTGTGACGGTGAAATTCGATGAAGTCGCGTCCGGCACCGACGTCAACATGCGCTACCGCAGCCTCAACCCCGGTGAGTGGAGCAAGGTCGTGACGAAGACGGTCGAAACCGGGCAAACCGAGGTGACCTTCGACATCCGCGGCCTGGAACCGGACAACGAATACGAATTCCAGACGTGGCTCGGCGACTCGGCACCACCGTCGATTGAGACGGAAGCGACTGTTTCGGTCGCCCAGTCGATCTTCACTACACCCGAGCTGCCCGAAGGCGTCACGTTCTTCGCAGGCGGAGGCGGCGGTGGATCGGTCGCCCGGATACTCCGCATCGAACCATCGATCCGGTCGGTCAGGATCGGCCCGGAAGACTTGGTCGTCCTTTCCGTCGACGTCTGGGGTCGCCAAGACCTTCCCGACAACGGCCTTGCCGACCGCGACCCGGCCGACGGTTCGCGGCCTGAGTTCCGCTGGACGTCCGACGGCGGCGGCAGATTCGCCGAATCTTCGGTCCGTGAGGAGTGGAGCAACCAGTTGCCCGACGACCGTCAGGTCACCTTCGTCGCACCTGCTAGCGCCGGGACGATGACCATCACCGCCAGTCTCGTCGATTCGACGCAGTGTCTCGCGCAGCAAGAGGACGAATCCGAATCTGATCATATGACGAGGTGCACGGCGCAGATCGAAATTGTCGTCGTGCGACGCTCTGCCATCCAATTGGACGCAACGGTGCCGGTCAACCCGCCTGGAGTGATTCCGGAAACGCTGACAGATTCAGGAGGGCTGGCCTACGCGGTCTTCACTCCCGAGGATGGAGGCAGCTACCTAGGGGACGGCTATTACCTCTCCGCGGGGGCCGGCTCCGTTGCCAACAACGAATTCATCGGCATAAACATGACCGCCGCGGGCGACGCGTCGAACGTCGGCGCAACGTGGCAGCGATTCACGTTGGCCGGAGAAAAATACGAGATCAGCGTCGTCGACGCGGCTGGCGAACCTGTAGCGAACTACCGCTTCGACGAAAGTGTGATCGCCTGCATTCCGCTGCCGCCAGAGTTGAGGTCCAACATCTCCGACGTCGTGATGACGACAACCAGGGAATCGGATCCAACCACCGTGCTCGCATCGAGAGTCCGCATCGCTTCGGACGCGATTCAGATCTGCGGCAGTTTGTCGATTCTCCCGGTCACCGTCGCGGTCGGCAAAACTGGTTCGCCGCCAGGGATCGAAAATGAGATCGAAATCCCAGTTGAAACGCTTCCCGACACCGGTGGCACGGCGATCTCCCCACGATCGGTCATCTGGTTGACCTTGGTTTGGACCTTCGTCTTGTTCGCGGCGTGGATGCTTCGCCGCAAGCTGGACCGGCCGTTGCGCAGGCGCATTGTTCGCAGTCGAATCGATGCTTCTGCGCGCCGTCCCTTGATTTCCGGTTCGACGTCGGACCTGAGCCGCGACATGTGAATCAGGAGGGAGACGGGTTGAGCTTATCGGGGCGCCGGAGCGGCGCATGAAAGGCTCGGGCATGTAGCGTTCTGCATGTAGCGTGCTGTTGGTGGAACTTATTCGGTTCGACCATTCTCGTCGAGGATCGTTTCGCGCCGCGGCGTAGAATTCGACGACGTTTGGACAGCGTGGTCGGTGAGACGATTCCGCGCCGACGAAGTCCCCGAAGGATTCGAGACGAATGACGAACAGTTGGAAAAAAGATTGAGATCAATCGGGAAAGAAGTTTTCGTCCGGTATTACGAATGTTTCGTCGATCCTGATCGGTCGCAGGGAACGATTGCTCGAATCATTGCAAACGACAGGAGGGTCCGTGAAGACGTTGCCGGGGGAGAGTGGCGAACGCTCGGGCGATAATTCGGGCGGGACGCGGAAACGACGCTCTGGAGAACCGCGCCGATAGCGCGGGACTGCCCGTCGATGTGCGCGCCCGAGCATGTGAACTGGTAAGTCCAAGCTACGAATGACATGGCGTTCAGACTTGGGTCCGTTGGACGTCGTTACCCTCGATACGAAGGTCGCGACTTCGAACATTGGATAGACGAGTTCGTCTTTGATCGACGAATTGCACGCCGTGAAAGTGGACGTAATGCGATGACGCATCGACAGGGGCGATACTCCGTGGCAGTGCCGCCGGACCAGATCCAACGCCCACGTCGGATCGTCCGAAGCGCTTGCAGATGATGCGTCTGACTGCGGCATCAATTGCCGTTCGCCTGAAGACCTCGAATATCGATCTGACGCGTTGGATGCGGTCGTCGGCTCGATCGCCGCGGGATGAGATCCCAGGTTCGCTCCAGAACCTGATACGTAGATTGGCTGAATAATGAACAGTCATATCGATGCGGCGAATCATCATGGGACAGTCATTGATCGCGTGGTACACACGGCGGTTCGACTGAATCCTCGTGCTGGAGCGCCTGGTGACCGAATCGGATAAGAGGGAAACCGAGCCTCTGGTCGACGAACTGGCCTCGAATCGTGGCGATGGGTCAAAGACATCGTTCGCGGGAATTGTGTTGAACGTGGTTCAAGTTGCATGGCTCGCGGCGCGTTGGTCTTCGCAGAAAGTCTGGGATATCAGCCTGTGGCTGATCCTGAGTTTCACTGAGGATCAGCGCGCGGTGCTCCCGATGATGCGTGTCACGTTTTCGCAGTAATAGAGAGCGGCTATTGCGCGAAGCCAGAAATACAGGTGCATGTGTTGCGGCGTGCGACTGACTCCGAGGTTCTCCGGATCGACCACATGGACCCTGTTTCCAGGGGCGGCTCGAACGGCGACGACGATCTGCAAGCGTTGTACCGCCGTTGCAACGTCCGCAAGGGAAATCACACCTGCGACGCGTTTCTCGAACGCTGCCGGGAGCTGGTGGGCGGCGTAAAGCGACCCCCGCCACGAACCGTCCCGCAACGCGGCTTCGTCGAAATCATGCTGTCGGCCGACGCCCGTGAAAGCGTGCGAAAATGCGAACCGAGATCGATTCTCGGCTCCGAGACAACGCGTTGAACGAACACTGCCGGTACCCGTCGGGAACCAATCACTTAGCTTGAATCAGCAGGACCGAACGGTTGTACGTCATCCTCGTCCAAGCGGATGTCGCAAACCGCAGCCATCTCTGTAATGGCATATTCGGCGTTCTCCGCCGTTGGATGCCGGCGATACGTTTTTAACGCATCTTCCGCATCCGTATCGTTGAATACCGCGAAAGCGGCGTTGAGAGCTTCAACTGCCCGCATGTTGGCTTGTGCGTAAAGGGGATGTTGGTTGTTGCCGGTCAACCCCCACAAGTGGCGCCAGACTTCAAACAGCGCTTCGCGCTGTTGCAGCTCGATGCTGTGAGCGCGCCGAGCGTTAATCGTTACCATCACGCCAAGGACGGTGGTCGTGGCTGTCGCTGTCGCCGCCCAGATGATTAACCATTCGGACATGTCAGATCCTTATCTTGAGGGTGACGAAGGTTTGGCGATCCACTGTTTCGACCAAAACGGATTGGGTCAATTAATCGGCAGAAGATCATTCACGATGCTCTCGTATATCTCGTATCCTCTTTCGAAAGATTCGTCGATTTTATGGTTTTGCATCTCACGCCTGCTGCCGCGTCGCAAATGTCTCATCCTCCGTTTATCGGATTGTACGCGGCAAATCGATCCGACCGCCCGACCAATCGCATTGTCGACTGTATGGCAATCTCCCTTAGCGATCTCTATTCCGCCCCGTCGTCGACGGAAATGGCGACCCGATCGACATGCCGACTTTCGATCACGACGTGACGTGGTACGTCTGGCAAGTCGGACTGGGGTCGGGCCAGCTCACCCTCACGACCACGACCGAGTACGTCCTTGACGTAGAAATCTCTGTGAGCACCGTCACGATCGATGCCCGGGCGTCGGATTCAGACGCTCGAGTCATCGCCAATGTCGGCCGGCCGGTCGGAGACGACGGCGTAATCGTGTTCGTCAGTTTCGCAGACGCTGAAAGCAACACCGACGGTGAACGGTTGAACCTGAACGTCGGCGCGAACGTCATCGTGTTCGGCGTGACGAACGGGACCGTCACGAGACGGTGCACCGTCACGATCGAACGAGCCGCAAGCTAGCGCCCGCCGTGTGAGCTGGCGGGGACTGGGGACGGCGAAAGGGTAGGCGAACTGTTGCCCTCGACGAGCAGCACACGGACAATGGCGTCGCGAAAAGGTCGCCTGCCCGCAATCGTCGCCCGACCGTTCGCCCAATGGTCTTCGTACTGTCGGAAAACCTTTGCAACGCCGCCCGCTGCTTTCGGATCCGTCTTCGGATCATCCGCAGCATATCCCGACTTCGCCTTGGAAACGCAACGACCGAGTCGGGCGAAGAGGGTTTTTTCTTGGCTTCCGCGCCGAGACCGTCATGCCCGGCAGTGATGGGCGCGTCCTGTGCCGCTGGCGTCCGCGCAACTGCGACGTGTGGCATTGGCCGCCGAATCTGCGACGCCGACGGTGAGGAGCGTCTCGCGGCGCCCGGCTCGGCGATGCGGCCACATGCGCGACGCCCCGCGCCGGCCGGGCGTTCGGTTAACCAAATGCCGTTTTGCCGAATATACCCCCGACACCGTAAATTGTCCGAGAAATTAATCGTTTCGCGATGACGAATTGGCGAAACGTCATTCAAATGACACCTCGGCGATGTTCAATTGGTGGATCTATGCGACGCATACCGCACTAGAAAACAGTGTTGAGGGCGCGGTGTGCCCCAAGGCACGACAAACGCCAGTCGAAGGAGCGCAAATCGATGAAGTTTTTTCCTGATCGAACTTCCCATAAGTCTTTGCTCGCTCCGGGGCAATGTCGCGAAACCCTCCAGCGTGATCCGAACGGTGTCGCCCCATCATCCAATCGAAGCTCCACGGGCCTGGCCTCCGGTTGGTTTGCACAGGTGTCTGTGACAACCATCGCGGCCATTGTGACCCTCGCGGCGCTGGCCGTGCCGATCGCAATTGCATCCTCCGATCGAAAGATCTCCGCCAACGTTCCGGGAGGATTTCTGCCTCCTTCGATTTCCCTCGCGGGCTTGACGAACGGCCGTGCATTGTGGTCCGACGGCGAAACGATGTGGGTGTCCACTCTCGGGGGAGCGCTTCGGGCATTCAACGTCGCCGACTGGTCGCGCGACTCTTCGAAAGACGTGACGTCCCTCGCCGACGCGGGCAACGAGAACCCCAACGGCATGTGGGCGATCGACGGAGTCATGTACGTGACCGACGACAAAGACCATAGGGTCTACGCCTACAACTTGGAGGAAGAGGGATTCGGCGAACGACTGCCCGGTCGGGAGTGGTACGTCAGCCGCATCCGACCCAAAGGCATCTGGTCGGACGGAACTTTCGTGTGGATCCTGAGCCCCAGTCTAGACGCGATTTTGGCGTATACCGTCGATGGCGACCGGAGGTCGAACCGAGACATCGAGACCCTTCGCGGCCACGGGAACAGGGACGGAAACGAAATCTGGTCCAACGGATCGACGATTTGGGTCGCGGACCAGATGGACCGCAAGATCTATGCTTACAGGTTGCGCGACGGCGTTCGCACCGCAGAATACGAATTCAACAACCTCCGAAGCTCCGGAGTCGTCGTGCCCAAAGGCATCTGGTCCGACGGATCGGTCATGTACGTGTACGACGACACCGAGGCCAAGCTCTACCGTTTCAACTTCACGTCCGCGGTTCCACAGCTGGATTCCCTGACCGTAAGGTCCGGCACCGATGTCATCGATATCGGCGAGATACAAAACAAGCGAGACTTCAAGGCCAAAGTGCCGAGCACCGTCTCCCAAGTCACTGTCGAGTACACCAGCCAATCGGGGATTGACGTAACCATAACGCCGTCTGACGATGCGGACGTCGACGTCGACGGACATCAGGTCGACTTGGGACTGCCCGACGGCGCGGATTACCACGAGACTCGCATCACGTTGACCGCCACCGACTCCAGCGGTGCGACGACGGAATATTCGATCACGTTGAAACGCTTCAACTCCGCGACGATCTCCGACGATGCCGACTTGACGGCCATCGGGCTGAGCGACATCGCGTTGCCCACGTTCTCCCCCGACCGAATGACCTACGCCGCGGAGGTCGAAAACAGCGTGGCCGAGACTGTTTTGACGTACACCAAGAGCGACTCGGCGGCCAGAGCCGTCGTGACGCCGGCAGACGCTGACACGGACACGGCCGACCACGAGATCACACTCGCCGAAGGTGCCAACACCATCGAAATAACTGTGACTTCGAGCGACCTGAGTCGAACCGCCATCTACAGGATCGTGGTCAACAGGTCTTCGAACTCGGATTTCGGATGGAACATCATCCCGGACTTCGACGATCTTGGGGACCACCGGTATCTCATCCGCGAGATCTGGTCCAATGGAACCACCCTGTGGGTGACCACGATCGGCTCGAACATCTACGCGTACGAACTGGCCACCATGGTGCGAAACCCGCATCGCGACATCAGATCGAACATGGCCGCCCAAAACACGCACACCAACGGGCTGTGGTCCGACGGTACCGTGATGGTGACCTCCGACGATCGGAGGGACCGGATCTTCGTCTACGACATCGCCACGGACAGGTACCTCGAGAGCAGGTCGTTCGACCTAAACCGAGACAACGGGCGTCCCAAGGGCATCTGGTCCGACGGCGCCACGCTGTGGGTCGTCGACCACGGCGACGACAAGGTCTACGCATATCACTGGACTGCAGGCGCCCGATACGGTCAACGCGACAGCACCAAGGAGTTCAATCTTGCCGCAGGTCACGGACGCGCTGCCGGCGCCTACAGCGACGGCACGACAGTGTGGATCTCGGACGATGAAGATGCGAAGATCTACGCCTACGACCTCCAATCCGCCAACTTCGGGGAACGTGTCGAAAGCAAAGAGTTCGACACCCTCCGAGGATCGGGCAACATCAGCCCCAAAGGCATTTGGTCGAACGGCACGCTGATGTGGGTCGCCGACAATGTCAACGCCAAACTGTACGCTTACAACTTGCCGTCGGAATCGCCTCGGCTTCAGTCGTTGGATCTGAGCGGAATCGACTTCGGATCTTTCTCGCCTTCGCTCACCGATTACTCGGTGGGGCTGCCCAACTCCGCCGCATCGGTCACCACCGTAACCGCGACTTCAACGTCTTCGACCGATTTCGTCGTAACCGTCTCGCCAACCGATTCCGACCCGGACACCGACGACCACGAGGTCGAGTTGCCGGCCGGCCAAACTACAGAAATCACCGTCACCGTAGCGCACAAAGACGATCCGACCATCAGCCGGGAATACACAGTCTCGGTTTTCCGATCGGCACACGCGACCATCTCCGACGACGCGACTCTCTCGGCGCTGAACTTCGGCGCCGATCTCCCTGTCACCAACTTCTCGCCCGGAAGACGCGGCTATAGGTTCGACGTGCCGCTCGAGACCACTTCCGTCACGTTGACTGCAACGCCGTCCGACGCCAACGCGGAAGTCGCGATAGAACCGGACGACGCGGACACGGCAGAGGGGTACCAGATCGATCTGACCGACGCGAGTACCGAGATCACAGTTTCCGTCACATCTTCCGACCGAAGATTTACGCTGAGATACACGGTCGTGATCCGGCGGATCGCGAAACTGACAGGCCTGACCATCGTCGACGGGAACGGCAGCCGAATCGTAATGCCTGCGTTCGATCCCGACCGTACCCGCTACGTCGCGTACGCGGAACCAGACGCAGACCAACTCACTCTGTCGACGACGATCGATTCCACCGGCGGGATCGTCAGCACGAACCATGAAGACGAAGACGCAGATGCCGACGGCGTACAGTTCTCCATCGGAGAGGTCGGCACCGATCTTGTCCTGACCATCGCCTCGACCGTCGGTGAATCTACTGTTTCGAAAACCTATACCTTCGAGATCCTGATTCGGGAACTGCCGCGGTTCGTCCCCATCTCCGACAGCGACATCGCCCTCGATCGAAGCGTAAACGACGCTCCTCGCGGAATCGCGTCCGACGGCACTCATATGTGGGTCGTCCAGGCGCGCGGCGGCGATGACCCGGATGCAACGCTGTACGCCTACGCCGTCGCCACCGGCGACCGCGACTCGGCGAAGGACATCGACCTCTCGGCCGGCGGCATCGAACTCCCGGGTGCCGCGTGGACCGACGGGACGCACATCTGGGTGACAGGGGCAACCGCCGCCAAAGCCGCAGCTTTCAACCTGTCGACGCTCGAACATGATTCCACGAAAGACGTTGACTCGCGCGTGGATGTCCGCTACCGCTCCTATCCGACCAGCGTCTGGGCCGACACGAACACCTTCTGGATTTCGGAGGACTACAACGGATACATCATGGCTCGCGACGCTTCGACGCATGCGAGGACCCCGGACCGGGACATCGACGTACGAGCCTCCGACGCCCGGAAAGTTCGGCCGGAAACCGCTGTAAGGGGAATATGGAGCGACGGCGCCACCTTGTGGGTGGTGGTCAAACAATTGTACGGCTCCAGACAGACCGACTTGAGGGCGTTCGACATCGTCAGCGGTCAGCGAAGAAGCGACCTCGAACTCGAAAACTTCTCACGATGGGGCGTAGACGCGGCATGGGGTCTGTGGGGCGACGGAACCACCATCTGGGTCTCCGACATGGGCACGGACAGGATCGCCGCGTTCAGTCTGCCGGCGAACACCGACCTCGCGTCCCTCTCGATCACCGACGGCACCGACGACTTGAACTTCGGCGTCTTCTCCGCCGGGACCACCGAGTACACCCTTAACGTCGCGAACAACGTGAGCACTGTCACAATCGACGCCCCGGCGTCGGACGACAACGCCACCGTCACCGCCAGTTTCACCGACGCCGACAGCAACACCGACGGAGAGCAGCTGAATCTGAACGTAGGGAATAACATCGTCACCTTCACTGTGACCAACGGATCGGCCATGCGGCGATACACGATCACGATAGAACGAGCCGCAAGTTAGATCCTCGACATCGCGCCTCGAAGGGCCTGTGAACGACTCGACCGTGCGGATGGTCGCTGCATCTCGGGTTCTTCGATTCGCAGGCAGGAGTTCCCGTCTGCCGGAGCGCCTGTGCAACGACGGCCGTGCTCGGGCATTCTCCGCGCACGCCGCGAGGACGAACCGAAATCGACTGGCCGACGCAATCGTCGAAGAAGTCGCTTCGGGCGTCGGACGGCGAATGGACCATTCTGGTAAACGATGCGCAATTCCCGAGATTGTGCGAGTACGAGTCCAAAACCCGGATCGGTCAATCGCTTCGACAAAACTCTCCGGCGATGACCGAATCATTTGCAATTGAATTGACATGAGAATCATAGGGCGCGTAACGCTAAAGTCATTCACGATTGTTACTTTTATCTGACGGACCGCCACGTTCGTCAGAAGGGTCAATTGCGATTCCCGAGGGCCAGAAAACCGACTCAAAGCCAATCGAGCGATTCCGTGCGGAGGGGCGATATTGAAGACATTCGAACCGATTCGTTGCGATGAGCCCAACCGTGACGGTCGATTCCAGTGCGGATGTTCGGGGTGTTTTGGCCTCAATCGCCTCAGTTGTCGACGCGTGCTTTCCGCTCCCGTCCGCGTTCCACCCTTGGATCGCCGTCGGTCAGGGGCGAAACGCGCCGGCAAATCAACGGGTTCGACGGGCGAGTCCCTCCAGGATCGGGTCCGTCTTCTGACTCGGGGCGATCCTGTAGACGACAACATCACGAGTCACCAGGTGCCGCGCCAACCGATTCGGCTTTCGACTGTGGAGTTTCGTCGAGGCGTGTTCGAAGCGAGAGCCGGGCATGTGCTCCGATGATTCTGAAGGCGGATGCGATTCGATGGATGCTCCGGAGCCTTGAAATTCTGACACGCAGAGGCGACGCTGACGCTCGGATCAACCGCGTCCAGACATCGCCAAGGCTGCGAAACACGTGAATCGATTCTGCACGAACTGCGGCAACGTGATTCGCCCGGCATTCAGGTTCTGCGCCATTTGCGGTGAGGACGTCGATGCGGTCCTTCGATCTCCGGCTAGGGGCGATCGCGCACTTTCATCGTCGGCTGATCACCGAGATTTCGAACGATTCGACGACGACTCGAACAGGCGCAAGTGGGTTGAGAGCGTTGCCCGGAAGCTCCGAATCGCATGCCGACGGATCAAACTCTCTGTGCGGCACGCCGACGCTTGGCCGCCGGAGACGCAAAGACCGGCGATGCTGTCCGACCAACGCGGCTGCACGGTAGGCGGCCGAAGGTTCGACTTCACTCTCGGGAAGTTGCTCGAAATCTCGGTTGTGGCTTTGCTGACCGTCGTCGCCGGCTGGATTCGGATCGACGGATTGGACAGTCTTTCCCCCGGCATCCACATCGACGAAAGCACGTACGCGGCCGAGATACGGCGGATCGCGAATGGGGAGTTCATCGGCAAGTTCTCGTCCGCGAGCCTGGGCGTGCCGACTCTGCAGTTCTATGTCACGGCGCCACTGTTCAAGCTTTTCGGGCCGGACGGCGAACTGTGGTCGATTCGGATCGTCAGCGCGGCCGCGGGGACGCTGCTGGTCCCGACGGTCTTCCTGTTCTTCCGGAGATTCTTCGGTTTCACGGCCGCGTTCGCGACGGCCGCGCTCGTTTCGTTCAACGTCTTCTTCGCCCTCGAGAGTCGGATCGGCTGGCCGGTCATGCTCGCCCATCTGGAGCTCTTTTCGGGTTTGGCGCTGCTGATCCTGAGCGTCGACCGGAAGGTGCCGCTGCTGTCGATCCTGGCCGGCGTGATCGTCGGCGCGGGTATGTACACCCATCAAGTCTTCACTCCGTTCTGGGCCGCGTGCGCCGGCGTCCCGGCGTTGCTCGGCCTGCTCCACCCGCGTCTGCGTCACAGACGGGAGCTCTATATGTTCGCCGCCGCCGTTTTTCTCACCGGCGCGAACATGGCGTGGTTCATCTTCGTCGAGTTCGACTGGGTGGAGGATCTTGAGAACCACTACGGAGCGTCTGCGTCCATCGATATCGTCCGCTGGTCGCATCGCGCCTGGGAGGTGTTTCTGATGTTCAAGAACCCGATCAGTTTCGACGCCGTCGACGCGGCGCCTGCGGTGCCGATTCTCGACGCCCTCACGCGGACGTTCTTCCTGATCGGTCTGGCCGTCTCCGCTCTCCGCATCCGGCGTGCCGAATATCAGCTGCTGGCGGTCGGGCTCCTGGTCGGGATGTCTCCGACGGTCCTAGTGCCCGGATCCGAGGCGCGTCGCATGCTCGTGGGTATGATCTTCATGTTCGCCATCGCCGGCGTGGGTTTCAGCGCCTTGTACCGCATCTTCGCCGCGAACCTTGGCGAATTCGTCGGGACGACGAATGAGAAGATCATCGCATCCGCGCGCAGTTTCGCATACGCCCTCGCCCTTGCGGGGTTCGCCGCGGCCGGGATGTTCAACGGCGGCGGGCTCCTCCAAGAATGGAGAGACGGAGGGGCGCGATGGACTTTCGACTATCCGCTGGCCCGACTTGCCGATAAGCTGACGAGTTTCGACGAATCCGATACCGTCCACTTCTACTCCGACCGCCGCGGCGTTCCCCATCCGGTGATCGACTGGTTCAACCCGCACCTCACCGTGGTCGACGGCGAATCTGTCGCCGTCGAAGGCGAGCGCGTCCTGGTCGTGCCGCAGCCCCGGGACGGTCCGATCGTCGTCGTTCTGTTCGAAAGTTACCTTCGACATCTGCCCCAGCTGCGACGGGAGTTTTTGGACGCCGCAGTGATCGAATTCTCCGACGAAGGAAGGATCGACTGGCAGATGCTGGTGATCGGAGAATCGTGATCGTCGTCTGCAGGGTCTGCGGATCGCGGGTCGATCCGTCGTTCCGCTTCTGCGTTGGTTGCGGCGCCGACCTTCACCCGGCTCTCCGTTGCGGGGATTGCGGCGTCGAAATCGGACAAGGCAATCTCTACTGCACAGATTGCGGGGCGAAAGCGACCGTTGTCCGCTCCTCCACTCGTGTCGACTCCTTCGTTGCGACCGGCAACGACCGTCGCGGCGACGAATCTCCGGTGTCCGAGGCGGCGTCCGATCGTAACGTCGCGATCGGAAGGTTCGCCCATCTTCCGCTTCTGCCTGGAAACGCCTCGCCGGCTCGGGATCGCAAGCTCCGACCGATCCGAGACGGTGGCACGACTCAAGGTTCATCGGCGAATCGGTCGTCGGCAGTCAGGCTCAGGCGCGCCTTGAAAACCTTGTTCGCGAGACCCGGGCTGGACGGGTTCGTTTCGAACGTCTTGGCAAATGCGCAAAATCTGACATCCCTGCATCGCTTCGACGAATTCGCCACCGTCGAAAACCGCACGCGCATAGCGATCGAGGTTTCAGTCGTCGCACTGGTATCGGCGCTGGGGTTGTTTCTGAGGGTCGCCAACCTCGAATCGATACCCCGGGGTTTCGAAGCAAACGAGGCGGAGCTCGCAGTGGAGGCCATGAGGCTCTTGAACGGCGAATGGATCGGTGCCTGGAGCACGGTCCAATGGGGAATTCCGACGGGTTTCATACATTGGTCCGCGCTTCTGTTCGCCGTGGGCGAACCCGACGTTTTTTGGGCGCGCCTCGCCTCGGCCCTGCCCGGCGCCGCGATGGTTCCCGCGAGCTACATGCTCGTCCGTCAGTTCTTTCCGTTCCGAGTGGCGGTTCTGTCCGCTTTCATGCTGGCGGTATCATCGTGGTTCCTGATCCAGAGTCGTATCGGGGTACCGATGGTTCTGGCCGTTGCGATCGCAACGGCGGCCATGTGGCTGGCGGCCGAAACTCTGCGGCGCGACAAGACGTGGGTCGGCCTGATCGGCGGTGCGGCGCTGGGTTTGGGGGCGTACAGCTCCCAGGCGTTTCTGCCGTATTTCGTCGGCATCTGGATGGCGGTCGCGCTGGCAGCAGCTTTCTCGTCGACGACGCGGCGGTCGAAATCGGTCAGATGGTTTCTGGCGCTTTCGTTCATCACCGCGGTCCCAGTTCTCAACCATCTTTTCGCAGACGGCTACATTGCGAACCGACTGGCGACGCCGTATTACGGCAATGTCGACGTGTTCGATCCCATTCGATTTCTGTCAAGAATTTTCGAATTGGTCATGATGGTCCAGAATCCGATGAACACTGGAACCTGGGACGGAACCGGGGGCGCCCCGATCCTGCACTCGGACGCGGTCCGCATCTTTTACTGGTTGGGACTGGCGATCGCTCTCTTGAAAATCAGACAAACTCCGTACCTGCTGCTGCTGGCCGGCTGGGCGATCGCGGCCACCACGGGAGTGTTCACCTTCGAGGCGGAGGCTCGCCGATATCTCTTCGGGATTTTCTTTCTGCTGGTCTTCGTGTCCGTCGGGTTCAACGTCTTCGTCCAGCTGCTGATCGCGGGCGCGTTGCGCCTGTTGGACGTCGGGTCGACCGACAAACACGGGAACCGTCGATACGCCATCGCCGCGGGGACCGCGCTGATCGCTTTGTTCTCGGTTTACGCGTTCTCGCTCGACGACGGCAGGTTCGACGAATGGAGCGAGGGCGGGGTCCGATGGTATTTCGAGGAGGAGTACGTCGCGGCGTTGAGATTCCTTCAGCGGCAGGACCCGGACCACCAGATCCGTTTCTACTCGATGCGGAGAAGCCACGACTCGGCGGCGGAGCGATTCATCGTACCCGATCGGATCTGGATCGACGGCAGCTCGGAGTTCGGCGGCGACGGCACCGTGTACTCCGCCGGCCCGGTCACACAGCCGACGATCTACATGTTGCTAGACGGCTACGAAGATCTGATCGACGATCTACGCGCAGCGTTCCCGGACGGACGCGAACACGTCGGCTACGACGATCGAGGGAGGGCGGCTTTCCACGCCTTCGCCGTCGCAGAACCGCAGCCCCCGTAGACGCGCGGGTTTGCGAAATACATCCGGCGCGGCGCTGGGACGATTTGGGCGCGCCGGCCTTGATGGGCGAGCAAGACGTGGAGGGAAAGGCATTCCTTCGGCGACTCTGATCGGCCATGAGAACTCGGCGGACGAGGGCGTACAACTGAATCGTGTGACGTTCGTTGTCTGAACGGAGCGCGGCGACGACTGCCGCGTCGACGCCGTCGACCGTCTCGGCGAGCAGTCGCGTTAGGGGAGATTTTCGGCGACTCGGCGGTTATCCGGCACCGGCGGCGGCTCGGGAGTTTGCGCCCGTGGCTCTGCGAACCACCGCCGAAGCATCGTTGCGCCGGCAAGTTTCACCGGGAAGATCAGATCGTCAGGCGAGGGGGGCAAAACCTGCAAGGCTGGGATCGCATGCCGATTCCGCATCGGACGATCGATCCGGCGGTGACGTCAGCCGGTTTTTCGTTCGGCGGTGAATCGATCTCGGGCCGGCGCAGCGGAAGCGGTTCTCTGTTGACGGCTTTCCGGTGCGGCCGAGACCCGGCTTCTGTTCGTGCGAGCCGGCGGATCGACCGTCGAGAGCAGGACGTGCGGCGAATCCGTTTCGGGACTGAGGGAGGTTGGCGGCCGTCCGACGGGACGCGGGTCGCTCGGATTCTGCGGATCGGTTCAGCCGCCGCGACCGCGCGGATCGCGGCGACGGTTGATTCGCGTCGGGGTCTCTGACGGCGGCGACCGACCCGCAATTTACGATAAATACGGCGATGTGAAATGACGATGAACTTTTGGAGGTTCATGATGAACGATTCGTTGACGGTGTTAGAGTCCGTTTGGGAGTTTTGGTCCGTGGACCCGTATTCGAACGCCACTGAGGAGACGCGATGATGCGCGACCACGATCTGGAACGGCGGCTGCGCCGGGTAGAGGAACGGGAAACTAAGCTGTGCGGCGCGGCGCGGCGGATGAACGAGACTCTCGACCTCGACGAAGTTCTGAAGAGGGTGGCGGAGGGCGCCCGTGAACTGACGGGCGCCGACATCGCGTTGGTCTCGACCAGGGCCTTGTCGGACGGCGCGCCGGATTTGACGGCTTCGGGGATCAAGCCCGAAGACGTCGATCGAATCAGGGAGGATCCCGAAGGGACCGCCCTCATGGAACATCTGGACGCAGTCGAAGAACCTCTTCGCGTCGACGACCTGGCGGCGTATGCGGAGTCCCGGGGGATTCTCGGTTCCGGCCCGCCCGCGGGGGCGGCGGCGTTTCTCTCCGTGGCGCTGAGACGTCGCGGCGGGATCTCGGGCAAGCTTCACGTCGCCAAGACCCGTCCGGGCGAGCTGTTCGATCCCTGCGACGAGGATGCTCTGGTCCTGTTCGCCTCGCATGCCGCCCCGGCGGTCGAGAACGCGCGGCGCTTCGGCGAGGAGCGAAGGGCCAGGATCTGTTTCGAAGCGTTGATGGACTCGTCGTCCGTGGGAGTGGTCGTGGTGGACCGCAGCAACCGATTCCCGCGTCTGATGAACCGTGAGGCGGAGCGGCTGGCGGACATCCTCAAGGCCCCGGGCGAACCCCCCGAGAGTCTGGCCGGGAGCCTGAACATCCGGCGCGGGGACGGCATGGAGTTCTCTCCCCTAGATTTCACTCTGGAGAACATTCTCCCCGACGACGAGATCGTCCGGACCGAGGAGATCACCATGGTGAACCCGGCCGGAAGATCAGTGAACGTCTTGGTCAACTCTTCGCCGATCGTCTCGCACGCCGGCGAGGTGGAGTCGCTGGTCGTGACCCTGCAGGACATGGCTCCGCTGGAGGAGGTCGAGGCGTTCCGCGCGGAGTTTCTGGGGATGGTCAGCCAGGAGCTGAGGACGCCTCTGGCGTCGATCGAAGGGGCCGCGAAGGTGATGATGGGCTCGTCGACGGAGCTGGTGCCGTCGGAATGGAGACAGTACCTGGGCGTCATCGCCGATCAGGCGGAGAACATGAGGTCCGTGATCGGAGACCTGCTCGACGTCGCGCGGATCGACACCGCCACGCTCCCCATGAACCTCGGGCCCGCCGCCGTCGCCGATCTGGTGGAACAGTCCCGCGTCGACTTCGCCGGCGCCGGGGGCAGGAACGTCCTCGAGATCGACGTCGCCGCGGATCTTCCGCCGGTGATGGCGGACGGCCAGCGCATCGTTCAAGTCATCGGCAACCTCGTCTCGAACGCGGCGCGGAACTCGCCCGCCGGATCCGTGATCAAGCTTACCGCGTCGCTCGTCGGCGGGCACGTCGAGGTCTCGGTCGCGGATGCGGGGAGGGGGGTGCCCGCGGAGAACCTGCCGCAGCTGTTCGGGAACCTGTACAGGGGCGATTTGGACGAACGCTCGAGGCGCGCCGGCCTGGGGCTGGCGATCTGCAAAGGGATAGTGGAGGCGCACGGCGGCCGCATCTGGGCCGTGAGCGAAGGCTCCGGGCTCGGCGTCAGGTTCGCCTTCACTCTGGCGGCGGCGCCGGAAGCCGCGGGCGACCGCGGCGCTCGACCGTCGAACCTTGCTGACGGAGCCGACGACGATGTCCGGGTGCTCGTCGTCGACGGCGATCCTCGATCGCTCCTTTTCGTTCGCAGAACCCTCGTCGACGCCGGATTCCGGGCGTCGGCCACGTCGACGCCGGATGACGTGCCCGCCATGCTGGAGGCCGAACGACCCGACCTGGCGCTGCTGGACACGACGCTGCCGGGCGTCGACGGGATCGATCTGATGGACGATGTTTTGGGAACGGCGGATATCCCCGTGATTCTCCTGTCCGACTACGGTCGCGACCATGTAGTCTCGCGCGCGTTCGAGAGAGGCGCGACCGACTACGTCGTCAAGCCGTTCTCGCCGACGGAGCTGGTCGCGAGGATCGGCGCCGCGCTCCGCAGACAGAGGGCGCAGGAAAGTGCGGAGCCGCGCGAGCGGTTCGTGCTGGGCGATCTGGAGATCGATTACGCCGAGCGCGTTGTTACGTTCGGGGGCGAGCCGATCAAGCTGACGGCGACGGAGTACCTTCTGCTGAGAGAACTGTCGTTCAACGCCGGGCGGGTGCTGACGTATCAGCAGATCATGCGTCGGGTCTGGAAGACGCGGGAGACGCACGATCTGAGGTCGCTGCGGACACACGTCACGCGGCTGCGCCGCAAGATGGGGGTGGACGCCGGCGATCAGAGCTACATCATCACCGAGCCGCGAGTCGGTTATCGGATGGCCAAAGGATAGACGGGTCGCCGCGGTTCCGATCGGCGGGCCGATCGTTCGATTTCCCGCGTCGCCGCTTCCGTATCGCTTTTTCGTCGGACGGTCGGTGGCCGCTTGCGCCTCTCCAGCCGCAGCCCGCGTGACGGATCCGCCCGGAGTCCGCGATCGGCCTCGAGATCGGCGCGGCCGCCGAGCCGAGCAGAACAGGTAATGCGGCGGGCAGTGAGAAGGTTCCGGCCGACCCATCCGCGTCTGCAGTTTCCGGTGCGACTCGACGGCGGTTCCTGGCAGGCGGAGCGAGCCCTGGGCCGCCGGTCGCGAATCATGAACGGCGACGGGGGGCGTTCACGCCTGCTCGGATGAAGAAGGCCACACGAACATGACGTCGGGGGTTGATCGGACTCTGGGGCCGAATCTGAGATGCTTCGGCGCCGCGGGCCGCCAAAACACGGCGGTTCCGCTCCACGTCGGAACCCGCGGCGGCGTAGCGGCGGGAGGCCCGAGACGGACCGCATCGTTGCGTCGACACCCTTCCACGGCGATCCCAGACCGGACGTTCGACCCGTGTACAGGGAGACGGCGGTTGTTGCAGAACCGCGAACCTTCGGATGGCGAACCGGAACCGAGGCGGCAGACGGCGGCGGCGGGGAACGCGCGCGTGACAGCCGCGCGCGACCGGTGTCCGCACCGGGTTCCATCCCTACAGGACGTGGCGACGTTGGGACATGTCAAAGTGGCAACGGGCGGGTCCAGCGGCTGAGCGGCCCTGACCTGTTCGGGAAATGCGGAAAGGCAATGCGGCGTCGCGATGTCGGAAAGACGCCGTCCTGGCACGGTGCGCCGAACCATGGGAGACGGCGGGATTAGACGCCGGGGATGCACGGCGTCGAAAGCTGGCGACCCCCGACGTTCGCACGCCGACGCAACGTCGACGCAGGGGACGTGCCGCAACCAGATCGTACCCCGATTGGGTCGTACCCCGACGGGGGCCGGGACGGTTTCGGTTGCGCCCAACCATGCGTCAAGCTGCGGTACGGGCGTTGCGAAACACGTGGCGTGGCTCGTCCAAACTAGGCGCGTCGCGGCGTGCCTGCGCGTCGAGGTTCGGACCGGAGCAGGGGCGGCAGCATCGTCGCGGTGGAACAGGCGATGCAAAGGTCGTCGGGTCGCCGCGCGCGTCCGGTCGAAGGGGAGGGCTGCCCATTGGCGATCTTGACGGATGCGGTTGCCGGAAACGGCGCCGGGATGCTCCGCATCCGGCGCGCTTGGCGCTTGGCGACGACGAAGGAGCGCGGACCTTAGTCCGAGTCGTGCGACACGTCTTCGTCGCGCTGAAGCGGATGGATGTCCGAGTCGCCCGACCTCCCCCGTCCGTCCGACTTCGGCGGCTATTTTTCCCTGCCGACGGTTTCGTGGAGGGGGGCCACGCGGCGCTCATCCTCGTCGACCGACACCCGCGCTTCGACCTGCAGCTCGACGGTCGGCGGCGCGGCACAGCGCGTTCGGTTCGGAAGGTGTCGGTCCGGCTGCATGTACAGGAGCGGTCCGGCAGCCGACCTTGGACACTTTCGATCTCCTCCGTCGCACCGCGGCGCACCCGGTTCATGTGCTGCGCCCGTCCTTCCCGGTTCGAGTGTTTCGACGATGTCGTCGCTCACGTTTTCCCGTCCTGCGTGTTCGGTCTGCGAAAGCCGGCGCGACACGCCTCCCGAGATTCTCGAACGTTGCCGATGTCGGCTCTGCCGCGCCGCAGCCACGTTACCGCCGCGCCGCCGCGTCGTCGCCGCGAGCGATCGGGGCCGGTGACTTCCAATTGCAGGTCGACGTGTGCATAATCGCGGGTGCTGTCAGGCTTTTTCCGGGTTTCCAGCCACAGAAATCCGGAGGGTGCTTTCCCGCTCCCGCGTCGACGTTTCGGAACGAGCTCCGCTCTCCCGACGTCCGCTCAAAAGGGATGACCGCTTTCCCCGCGGCGTGAGACGTCGAGACGGTCGAGCCTAGCTCCCCGACATCTCGAACGCAGGGACGACGACGGTTCGAAGCGCATCCGCGCCTCGACCGCCCGCACGCGTCTTCGACACTGCGTCCCGACGTCTGTCGCTGACATCCCGGGACCCGCGCTACCGGCTCGTCCTAAGACCGCGGCTCCTCGCTCGGACGTTCCCGTCCCGCGCCGAACTTCCCGTTCGCGACGCGCGTCGGGCGCGTCTCTTCGACCGATCGCTCTCCAGCTCTCGACCCGCATCCCCCGGGGGCCGGAGCGCGCCTTTTCCCGCCCGACAGCGATCGAGACGAACCACCGACCGAAACGACCGGCGCGCGCCGGGGGTGCCGCGCGCCCGGAAACGATCAGGAGACTGAAATGACTACTGCTACATTGACTGGCGGCGCGGCCGCCGCACGACGGGCGAATCGGCGGCGGCAGGGCCGTTCGCTGGAGGAGCTGGCGCGCGATCTGGTCGCGACGCTGTTCGGGGCCGAGCCGGGGACATGGGAGCTGAGCGTGACGCGCGGCATCCACGATGCCCGGCGCATGCGCCGGAGAGGCGACCTCGACGGCGCGCTGGCGGTGTTGGAGGGTGTGGACCTTCGCGACGCCGATCCCGCTGCCGCTCGTTGGGCGCACGCGGAGTGGGCGGACATCGTCCGCCGCAGGTTCGCCGGGCGGGAAGTCCTGCTCTACGGCCAGGGAACGGGCAGGGCCGCGGCTCTGGCGCCCGTCGGCGACAAACGGACGTTGGAGGTTCTCGCCGTCGTCGGAATGCGATGGCGGCCCGGCATGGAGGTTTCGCGGCGCAGCCTGCGCGGCCTCAAGCGACTTGGAGGTCGCCGCCGATGAAGGTCCGAACCCCGGGCCGGGTCGACATCGCGGATCTGAAGGCTCGGCATCCGCTGGGCTCCTTCGTCGAGGGGTCGGGAGTGAGGTTGAACGGCGAGGGCCGCAGGGTGCGGCAAGGGCTGTGCCCGTTCCACGAGGAGACGGAGGGGAGCTTCACCGTCTACGCCGACACGGAGCGATGGTACTGCTTCGGCTGCGGGGCGGGAGGGGACGTCCTGGACTTCGTGCAGAGACGTGACGGGATCGGCCTGCCGGAAGCGCTCGCGCTCCTCGGAGGCGGGCCCTCGGCGCCAGCGCCGAGGGCTTCGCCCGGGGGGCGCGGTTCCGCCGCGAACCGCCGCGTCGCCGCGACGGCGGCGACGCGGCGCGACGTGCCGCTTCTGACGGCGGCGGCGCGCTTCTACGTAGGCGAGTTCCGACGCAACGCCCGTGCGAAAACGTATATCGCGTCGCGCGGGATCGCGCCGCTGGCGGCGCTCCGGATCGGGACGGGCTTCGCGCCGGGCACCGGCCTGCGCGAAGCGCTCGGGCAAGCCGGTTTCTCCCGGAGCCGCATGGACGCCTCGGGGCTGTTCGCCGCGCGGGGCGCGGAGCGCTTCGCGGGAATGGTCGTCGTTCCCGAGACCGACGACCACGGTCGGGTCCGCTGGCTCGCGGGACGGGCTCTCGATCCGTCCGCCAAGCCTCGGTTCCAGGCGCTGCCCGGCGAGAAGCCGGTCCTCGGCCTCGGCCGCCTCGGCGCGTCGCCGACAAGCGTCGTCGTCGCCGAGGGTCTGATCGACTGGCTGGCGCTGGTGGCCTGGGGCTTCCCGGCCTGCGCGGCTCTCGGCACGCACGGAGCCGACCGGATCGCGAGGGCGCTCCGAGGGGCCCCTCGGGTGTTCCCGGCGTTCGACGCCGACGACGCGGGCCGCGAGGCGTCCCGACGTCTGGCGGCTCTGCTGGGCGGCCGGGCGGCGGTCGTCGACCTGCCGGACGGGATCGGCGACGTCGGGGACCTCGCGCTGCTCCCCGACGGGCGCGCCGCGTTCGATAGGCTGATGCGGCGGGCCGCGGCCCGCAGGAGGGCCGCCGGAACGCCTGACGCACGGGTATCGCCGCGCGCCTGACGCGGCGCGTCGGCCATGACGAACCCGCTCCTTTCGAGAAGCGGGAGTTCGGCGCGGCTCTGAAAGGGCCGGCCGCTTCACGGACGTTGACACGTCCGCAACCGACAACGGAACGGACAAGCACAAATGAAGGAGAACACGATGGCGAACAATCGACACGCCAACGGACGGGCGGCTACGAACGGAGCCGCTGCCGCTCCCGCCGCCTACAGGAAGGGACACGCACCGCCGGAAGTCGACGGCGCGGCCTCGGAGGCGCTGATGTGGGACGGACTGCCGCCCGCGGTGGTCCGGCAGCTGGAGGGACCTCTCGACGCCTCGCTGGTGTCGCGGCGCAAGGGCCGCGGGGGCCGGGTGTACGACTACATCGAGGGTCACGCGGCGATCGCGGAGGCGAACCGCATTTTCGGCTACGGCGGCTGGGGATACGAACTGGTCGGGGACGTGACTCTCCGCACTTTCGAGACCGTGGACACTGACACCGGCGAACTGATAACCGTCAGCACCTACAGCGCCCCTGTGAGGGTCACGGTGCCCGGCGCGCCTCCGCGCACCGACGTGGGCTTCCACTGGGTGGCCGACGAATCGGCCGACGGGCACGAGACGGCGTGCAAAGGCGCCGTCACGGACGGTCTCAAACGGGCGCTGCGAAGCTTCGGCGACCGATTCGGCAACGGGCTCTACGGCCCGTCGCAACAGCCTTCGACGAACGCAGGTTCCCGGGGCCGCGCCTCCGGATCGGATCTGAAGCGGCTCAGAAACCGGCTGCTCGATCTCGGCGACGAGCAGGGATTCGACGAACCCGCGGTGCGATCCGCGGTCCTCGCCCGCACGGGACGCGAACTCGATGAGCTGCCCGCGGAGGAGCTCGAAGCTCTGGTCGATGCGGCGTACGCCAAGGTGCGGGAGATGAGGTCGCAATGACCCGGCGGCGGCGGAAGTTGATCCGGCCCGACGGAGAGGAGGCGGCCGAATGCCCGTGAACGCACAGCCCCGACGACCCTGCGTGCTCGAAGGGGCGACGACGCGGCTGGCAACCGAGCGCGGCGAGCTCTTCGTGACGGTCTCCACTGACCGGTCGGGGATGCCGGTCGAGCTGTTCGGAAGGATGGGCAAGGCGGGCAGCTTCGAGCACGGCGTGACCGAGCTCGCATGCCGGCTTGCGACGCTGGCGCTCCGTAACGGGGCGCCGGCTCGGGAGATCGTCTCCGAGTGCCAGGGCATCTCGGAGATGCAGCCGTTCCCCAACCGCATCGGCGGGCCGGGCGCGGTGATGGTGCACGGCCTCGGCGACGGGATCGCCCACGTGCTCCGGATCTGCGTCGAAGCCGCCGACGCGAGGGGCGGTCCCGACGAAGACCCTGAGAAAGGAGTCGAGAATCGATGAACACGACTCAGGCGCGACCCGACGTCTACTCCAGACCGGCGGCGACGATCGCCGCGGACGGGAGCTTGGAGGTTCGGGCGTCGGCCGCCGCCGGCTGTCGCCGGGCGCTGTGGTACGCGGCTACCGGCCGATCCGCCACCGATCCGCCGGACGACGCGGCGCTCACAGTCATGGAGACGGGAACGGCGCTGGAACCGGTGGTCCTGCGCGCCATGGAGCGCGCGGGATGGGAGGTGCGTCCCGCCGACCCGGCGGAGCCGGAGGAGGTATCGGTCGAGGCCGCGGCGAACATCCGGGTCGTGGGCCATCCGGACGCCACGGGAAGGATGCCGTTGGGGCCGGTTCACGACGACGACAAGGCGTCGCGAGTCGGACGGCTCCTCTTCGGGGGCGCGCCCGAGGTCCGGCGTCTCGGCGGCGAGACGGTCGTCGAGGTGAAGACCCGCGGCCCCGAGGCCTTCCGGCGATGGAAGACTCTTGGTGCCGAGCGGAGCCACCCGGACGCGGTCGCTCAGGCCGCGTTCTACTCCTACGGGAAGTTCGGCGGGGCCCGGGACGCGGTGATCGCGACCATGGACACCGGCGCCCGGCGGTGGGACTACGAGACGGTGCCGGCCGACCGCGTCCGGCGCGTCTTCCGGAACGCCTGCGAACGGCTGGCGGAGCTTGGAAGGCACCTCGCCCTGAACGGTCCCGACCCGGACGCGCTTCCGGACCGGGATTATCCCGCGGGCGATTGGCGCTGCCGCCGCTGCCCTTGGCTGACCGCCTGCATGCCGGGCGAAACGGTGCGAAGCGCTCGGGAACACGGCGACGGCGTCCCGGCGCCGATCACGGACGCGGACGCCCGCGCGGCGATCTCGTCGTACGACGCCGCCCGCGCCGCCATGAAGGATCCGGGGGACGTCCGCCGCTCCGCGCTCGACACGCTGAAAGCGTGGATCCGCGGCAAAGGGGAGACAAAGACGACGCTCGACGGCAGGAAGGTGAGCCTCGTGGCGACGAGAAGATTCTCGGTCGACCATCGGAGGCTCAACGAGATGCTGGACCCGGAAGAGAGGGGCAGGATAGTCACGGAGTCCGTTTCCGAACACGTCCGCGTGACGTAGACGGGATCCGCAAGACTCCCCGAGCGCGGCACGCACGAACGGATACGACCCCGGGAAGGGGCGGCTCCGCATCGAACGACATGGGCGGGGCGGGTGCGCCGCGCCTCAACGAAACGAAACGAAACGAGAGGAGGACGGTGATGTCGAGGACGGTGAACAGAGCAGAGCTTCTGGGACGCCTGGGCGCGGACCCGGAGGTCAGGACGACCAACGGCGGGACGGCGGTCGCGAACCTGCGGGTGGCGACTGAACGCCGCGTAAGGGACGGCGAGCCCGAGACGGACTGGCACACGGTGGTGTGCTGGGCCGGCCAGGCCGAAGCCGTCGGCCGTTACCTGGGGAAGGGCGACCGGGTCTACGTCTCGGGGCGACTCGTCCAGAACGTCTGGCAGGGCGACGACGGACAGACGCGCAGCCGCGCCGAGGTGCACGCCTCCGAAGTGGTGTTCCTCGACTCGAGGAACGGTCACGGCGCGACGCGCGGCCCGGCGATCGACGATGCGACGTCCCCGTTCTAGCCGGGACGGGCCGCCGGAGGACAGCGCTGACCTGGCGCCGCCTTTCCGGCCGTCCGCGGGAACGGACCGCACCTCCGCACGACCCTTCGGCGCCGCCGACGGGCTTCACGCGGGCGAACAGACACGCCCCGCGGCTGAGAACGAAGAAAGGAGGCATCGATGGACTCGATCCAAAACGGCCTCGGCGACCGGGAGCTCTGGACGGTGACCGCCGGAGGCTTCTCCGCGACCGCGGACGCGTTCGCCAGGGACGCCAGGGACGATACGCTCTGGTTCCTCTCGATGGTCGGATCGCAGACGGCGTTGAAGGCCATCTGGGCGTCTCTGCTCAAGCAGCCGCCCGACCAGGCGCACGTCATACGGGGCGCCGACGGGGACGCGCTGTCCGGCGGTTACCGGACCTGCTCCGTGCCGCACGAGACGATCGGGACGTGGACCACGCGAATCGCCAAGCTCCCCATGTCGGGAGGATGGCACGCTCTGGTCTACACCAAGACTGCGGAGCTGGGCTTCGAGCGGGACTCCTTCCTGCTGCTGGCCCGAGAAGGCGACGACGCCCCGGCGCTGCATCGGCGGTTCCTCGACCGGCGCTGCCCGTTGCCGCTGCACGGCTCGTGGTCCGGATGGCTCTGGGACCGGGGCGTTGCGAACGGCGAGATATCGCCGCTGGAATCGGTCGGCCTCTCCGCCTACAGGTGCGTCCCGAACGCCGACCGGCTGCGCGACGACCTGTCGCACGCGGTCTCCTCGGGTCGGCTGACGCTGGTGGAAGAGCCGGAGCGCGTGCGATGACGCGAATGTTCACGTTCGAGTGCCCGCGCTGCGGCGACCTTGCGGCGGAGACGGTCGAGACCCACGCCCGGGCAGGGATGGAGCTCCGCTGCGCCTCGTGCGAAACCCGCGTGGTGTTCGTCGCCCTGACGGCGCACGAGGCCGCGATGACCGAGAAGCTGCGATGGGGGTGCGCCCTCTGCGCCCCGTCGCCTTGCCGTCGCGCTCCTCTGGAGGAAGGCGGCGCGGACGAGACGTCGGACGAAGAGAAAGGAGGCCCGCCATGAGACTGGCGGCGCAGGCAAAGGGAGGGTTCTACCCAGCACCCGTGCGGGTGGTGGACATGATCGCGGATCTGATCCGCGCGGACGCCGGCTACGGCCGACGCAGGTTCGAGACGCTGCGCCTTCTGGACCCCTGCTGCGGCGAGGGGTCGGCGGCGAAACGTCTCGCGGAGCGCCTCGAGGATTCCTCAGGGGTCCCGGTGACGACCTACGGTGTGGAGCTGCACCGCGAGAGGGCGGAGGAGGCCGGCAGGCGGCTCAGCCACGTGCTGGCCTCGGACCTCTTCAGGGTCTCGATGGCCAACGGGGCCTTCGGGCTCTGCTACCTCAACCCGCCCTACGACTGGGACTCCGACGACAAGCGTCGAGTGGAGCACGCGTTCCTGACGCAGTGCACGCGCTACGTCTCGGACGGCGGCCTTCTCGTGTTCGTCGTGCCCAGGCGACGGCTGGCGGTGTCGGCCCGCTACCTCTCGTCCCACTACGGTCGGCTGCGGTGCTGGTCGTTTCCGGAGCCGGAGCGGGAGGTCTTCGACCAGGTCGTCCTCATCGGCCGCCGGAAGCCGGAGCCTTTCGCCGACGCGCATGCCGAGCGGCAGGTGCTCGAATGGTCGTCGGGGGATCCCGAGCCGCTGGCCCGTTCCCGCCACGCCGTGTTCCGGGCGCCGGGGTCGCCCGCGGGCGACGTCCTGTTCGCGACCCGCACGGTCGATCCTGCGGCGGCCGCGTCCGAGGCCCGCCGGTCTGGGCTCTGGACGAGCCCCGCGGTCACCGACTCGCTCTGGCCCGCGGAGGACCTGCGCGAGCGTCCGCTGATGCCGCTGAGGCGCGGACACATGGCGATGCTGGTCGCCGCCGGATTCCTGGACAACCTCGTCCTCGAATCCGAGGGGCGGAGGGTCCTGGTGAAAGGCCGAACGGCGAAACAGATGGAGCTCGCGGAGGACCTTCCCGAGAAGGAGGTCTACCGCGAGCGGCTCAAGACGACGGTGGTCGCGCTCGACCTCGGGAGCGGCTCTATCGAGGACATAGCGGCCTGACGGCCGGGAAAGGAGGATCGGATGGAACTTGGAGAGTTCATCGACACCTACAGGGACGCGATAGCGCGGCGGGTGGTGGAATCGTACCCGCCGCTCTACCGTCCCTCCGAGAACGGCCGCGGGCTGCCGCGTCTGCTGAGGAAGCCTCTCGGCGCGCAGGCCGACGCCGTCCGCGGGGCGGCGCTCTCGCTCGAGACGAGGCGCGGAACGACCGTGGTCGGCGAGATGGGCACCGGCAAGACGTTCATCGCCGCCGCAGCGGCGCACATGGCGGGTTTCGAGCGGGTGCTGGTGCTCTGCCCGCCGCACCTCGTGAACAAGTGGAAACGGGAGGTCGAGGATACGATCCCGATGATCCGCGCCTCGGTGGTCAAGTCGATCACCGACCTCGAGAGGCTGCGACGCTCGACCGGCGACGGACCGCTCTTCGCGGTGATGTCGCGGGAACGGGCCAAGCTGTCCTACCGCTGGAAGCCGGCCGTGGTCGAACGATGGGCCACGGCGAAAGGACGGCTCGTGCGTGACGAAGAGACCGGCGAGCCGGTGCGCATCCCCGCCTGCCCGACCTGCTCCGCCCAAGTCGTCGACAAGGACGGGGTGCCCCTGACACGGAAAGAGCTCGAACGACGCAGACGAACATGCGCGAAATGCGGCTCCGGCCTGTGGCAGGCGGACAACGCCGGTCCGAAACGGTACCCGCTCGCCGAATACGTCAAGCACCGGATGAAGGGCTTCTTCGACCTGTTGATCGGCGACGAGGTGCACGAGTACAAGGGCAGGGGTTCGGCCCAGGGGATCGCAGCCGGGATCCTGGCCGACGTCTGCGGAAAGTCGCTCAGCCTCTCCGGCACGCTGATGGGAGGCTACAGCTCGACGCTGTTCCACCTGCTCTACAGGTTCTCGCCCGAGATCAGGGAGCAGTTCGCGAGATCGGACGAGCGTCGCTGGGTCCAGCGATACGGCTTCGAGGAGCACTCGATCGGCAAGCCGGACGACGATGCCCTCGAGGACGGGCGGGTGAGCCGGAGGCGGAGCTACCGGAAGGTGGTGAGGGAGAGGCCGGGGCTCGTGCCCTCGGCGCTCTTCCACATCATCGGCGGGACGGTGTTCCTCCGCCTGGCGGACGTGGCGTCGGGACTGCCGGCCTACGACGAGCAGATCCTGCTTTCGTCGATGGACGCGGAGGTCGACGCCACGGGCTACTCCCAGCGCAGCGCCTACGACCACGTGTTCGAGGAGCTGAAGAAGGAACTGTCCAAGGCGCTGAAGTCCGGCTCCAAAAGGCTGCTCGCCACCTACCTTCAGACGCTGCTCGCCTACCCCGACGGGTGCACGAGAGGCGAGACGGCGTTCGACCCCGAATCCGGGGACGTGCTGGTGCAGGTCCCGCCGCTCTCGGAGGAACGGCTCTACCCGAAGGAGAAGGCGCTCGTCGACCTCGTCGCCGCCGAACGCATGGCGGGGCGGCGCGTGCTGGTCTACGCCACGCACACCGGCACCAGAGACATCACCGCCAGGATGCGGGAGATTCTCGAACGGCGCGGCTTCCGGGCCGCGGTGATGAAGGCCGGCGCGGTGGCCCCGGACCGACGCGAGAAATGGGTCGCGGAGAAGGTGCGGCAAGGGATCGACGTCCTGATCTGCCACCCGAGGCTGGTGCAGACGGGGCTCGACCTGATCGACTTCCCGACGATCTGCTGGTACGAGACGGACTACTCGGTCTACGTCATGCGCCAGGCTTCGAGGCGCTCGTGGCGGATAGGGCAGACGCGGCCGGTGAAGGTGGTCTTCATGGCCTACCGGAACACGCTTCAGGCCGACGCCCTGAAGCTTGTGGCGCAGAAGCTCCAGAGTTCGCTCGCCGTCGAGGGCGAGCTTCCCAAGGACGGTCTGGCGGCCTACGGCGACGACGGCGACGACCTGATGATGGCGCTGGCCAAACGGATCGTCGACGGCGAGCAGGACGGCGCCGAGACCATCGAGGAGGTCTTCGCAAAGGCCAGGGACGCCGAAAGCGAAGCCGAAGGGCTGCTGGTGGACGCGGGATGGAAGACCGACGAGATCGTGCGGGACGCCGCGCCGATCGACGGAAACGGACACCGCTTCGACGGTGCCCGCGATCCGTTCGCCGTCGAACCGGCGGCGGGGATCGTCCCGGCGGACGGTCACGCATCCCTGAACGGCGTCGGTCGCAGCGAAGAGACCGAAGAGAGGCAACGGTCGCTGTTCTCCTGGTCGGAGTTCATGGCAGAGCCGGTCGAACCGAAGCGCCGCAGCCGGAAGCCACTGCCCGCGAGCGTCTCGATGTTCGAGTGGGCGATGGAGCAGGAGAGGGTGAAGGAGACGGTCGGCGCTTGACGCCGGACCGCGACTCCCGGAGAGACGGCGCCGCTTCACCGGCGGCGTCCTCTCTCCGCACCACGACGGAACGAGAAACAAACACGCGAAGGAGAAGAAAGATGGCAAGGATCTTCGTGTACGACGACCGGGAGTTCCCGGATCCCGACCCCGAGATGAGCGTCGACCAGGTGAAGTCCACTCTGGCCGACTTTTACGGCGAGATCGCCAACGCCTCGGTCAAGGAGACGGTCAGGGGCTTCGACACCATCTACGAATTCCAGCGCAGAGTGGGCACGAAAGGCGCCCGCATCCGTGTTCGGAACTAGAGGAGGCAGTCGCATGGACAACCGCGACCTGACGGGTCTGCTGGCGGCGGTGCCGCAGGCGGACCTGCGAATAATCGAGCTCGCGGCGGAGCTCGCACGGCCCGACGGCTCCCTCGACCTGGACGCCGCGGCCGCACGACAATCGGAGGTCGAGACGGCCTGCGTCCAGGCGCGGGACTACGCATCGGCCACGGGACGGCTCCGGGAGGCGTTGCGATGGAAGCTGCGTTCCCCCCGCTCCTGAGCGGCATCGCCGACAGAATCATGCGGCGTCCGCCGTCGCTGCAGGATCTGGTCATCATCGTCGGCTACGCGGACGACTACGCTTGGTTCGCGGAGCTGGTGCGCCGGATCTTCCCGCAGGAGGCGGAATCGGTGCTTTCGACTCCGGGATCGCGCAACAGAGCGATGCGGTTCGGCGAACTCTTCGAGGAGCGGCACTTCCCGCTCTACGCCCCCTTCGTCGAGCACTGGACCGAAGCCGAAGGCGACGAGCCGCCGTGGTCCTGGCTGAGGAGGGGCATACCCTTCGATCTGGCGGGTTTCGGCTACGACGCCCTTCACGAGGTCTGGGACTGCTGCAGCGAAGGAATCGCGGCCCTAGCCCTGCTGGTCAGACCTCCGGCCGCCTTCTTCTACGGGACCGACGAGATACGAACCGCGTGGCTGGAGTCGGCCGCCGAACGCATCCCGGAGGAGACGCTCACGAGGATTCCTCCGGGAGGGATACCGATGGCGGACCTGAAGGAGGCGGTCGAAGGCACACGGTTCGAAGGGGCGGCCAAGGCCTGTTCCTGGGTCTTCGCCGAGACCGGTAACTTCTTCCTCGACCACTGCTACGACGACGGATGGTACGACGGCTGCTCCGACCCGTGGGAGGAAGACGTCATCGCCGAGGGCACGGCGGAGTGGAGCAGGGCCCGGGCCTGGATGGACTCGGTCGGCGAGTTGACCGGCTGGCTGGAGGAGGACCTCCCCGGCCGGTTCGACGAGACGCTGGACTTCATCCTGCCCCGGGTGCCCGAAAACGAAAAGGAGGGGAAAGAACATGCCGAGTGACGCCGACAGGACCGAGTGGTCCCTGCCGGGGGCGGCGGACGCGCCCAGGGACGAACTGAAGATGCAGCTGGAGGTCTACGGGGAGACGATTCTCCTGCGGGGCTTCGAGCGCGAAGCCGACTGGGTCAGGACGGTCTCGGCAGATGGGATCGCGAACGTGTTCGTCCAGCACATCGGGTTCTCCTCGGGACTGCTGCCGGACAACGCCCTGTGGTGGGGGCAGGGCGAGACCGGTCGGATCGTAGGTCTGTGGAGACGGCCGCAGGTCTGGTCCGTGGCCCTGCAAAGGGAGGCGTTCGCGCCGCCCGCGCGGCTCCGGCTCCCGATGCCTGGATTGGTCTTCGTCTGCTCGCCGGGGCGGGCGCCGTGGGTCTACGCCGCGCAGAACAAACCCGCCGACCCGGAGCAGCCGCTCTACCGCATGCCCGCCTTCAACGTCTTCAGGGACGGACGGGTCTGCGCCGGAAGCCACAAGTTCCCCGACGATGCGGGAGAGATACCCGAATCCTTCTTCCGCTCCTACTTCTCCCTTACAGGAGATTCCAACGACCGCTCGAAGAAGCACCCCGACGACCTGCAAGCGCTGTGGGAGGAGATAGATGGAAAAACCGAATACCCGGCTGAGGACCTTGTTCCCCAATGCACGGTGGCCGAGGCCATCGCGGCCTCGGGAGGGAGACGGGGCCGCCGCTGGCGACCGACCTGACGCTGGCGGCCCGCCGAGGCCGGTGGGCCACCTCGTCAATCGCACCGAAGGACTCTCCGGCTCGCACGGAATCGGCTACGACTACGTGCTCGGTTCGGACGGCGTGTACGTCCAGTCGGAGAATGGGGACCTTACGGCCAGGGTGCAGGTCGCCGGGTGCGAGGTGCGGGGGCTCGCCCCTTTGGCCGAGAAAGTCGAACTAGCCCACGGCCCGATCCCGGCGCTCCTGTTCGAGACAGGGTTGCGCTGGTTCCGGGACGACCCGCGCACCGAGCGTTTCTTCGCCGTTCGCTGGGACGGGGAAGCCTACCGCGCCGCGGTTCCCCTGCAGGAAGGGACGGCTTCGTTCCTCGAATACCGGCCCGCAACGGGCGCGGTGGCCGAGTTCCACTCGCACGGGACCCTTCCCGCCTTCTTCTCGAAGACCGACGACGAGGACGAGCAGGGCTTCCGCATCTACGGCGTCGCGGGACGCCTCGACGCCCCCGAGCCGGAGCTGAGTCTCCGCATCGGGGTCTACGGCCATTTCGCCCCGTTGGAATGGCCGCAGGTGTTCGACGGCCCGCAACGGAACGTCAGGCTGGTTTCCGGAGGGCGGGAATCGACGCGTGAAACATCCAGCAACAAGGAGGTGTCTGCGAATGCCCTACTACCTTGACAACGCGTTCCTGCTGAACGCTCCCTGGATCACCGTGGTCGGCTGCGGCGGCACCGGCGGCTTCGTCGCCGAAGGCCTGTGCAGGCTCTTCCAGGGAAGGGAGGCAACAATCGTCCTGGTCGACCATGACAGGGTGGAGCCCCGCAACCTTCTGCGCCAGAACTTCCACGCCGAGGACGTGGGCGAGTTCAAGAGCAAAGTGCTGGCCGACCGGCTGGCGAGGATCTATGGACGTCCGGTCGGATACTCGGTGCACCCCTTCCGAGAGTACGACCACGACTTTCGGCCTCACGGGCACGGCTACCCCGGCCTGCCCGCCTACGGCGACAGCCTCGTGATCGGCTGCGCCGACAACGCCGCCGCACGCAGGGCGATGGCCGAGTGCCTGCCTGGCGACCCGCGCCGGTGGCTCATCGACGCCGGCAACGACACCAACTGGGGCCAGGTGCTCGTCGGAAACGTAGCGGAGCGGGTGGTTCTCGAGGAACCGCCGTTCAACGGAGAGACCTGCCTGCTGGCCCCGGCGCCGACTCGGCAGAGGCCCGACCTGCTGACCGCGGTGTCGACCAGACCGCCGGTCGTCGACTGCGCGGCGGCCCTCGACCTCGCCGACCAGGATCCCACCATCAACCAGATGATGGCGTCGCTGGTTCTGCAGGTGGTGCGACGCATGGTCGCAGGGACCTGCCCGTTCATGGCCCTCTACCTGGACATGGAGCAAGGGACGGTCAGCCCCACCTACGTCACTCCCCAAGCCGTCGAACGGCTCGTGGGGACCGACGCCGACCCGGAACGCCGGGCATAGCCGTCGCGCCGACGGGGCGCCATCGCCCCGCGGCAGGCGCGCGTGAATCCATCGGACGTGAAACGAAAAAGGAGAAGCCATGTCTGACGAAAACAGGTCCCCCACGATCTGGCGGGACAAATTCAGCGGATCGCGCGGACACCCGCTGATCACGAAGGAGCTCGGGGAGAAGCTGCCCGCGCTGGGTTCAAACGAGAACGTCGAGGACAGCGACGACGTGGTCGCGCACGTGAAGCTCTTCAGCCCCTACACCGGGTGGACCTGGCACGTGACGGAGTGGGAGGCCGAGACCGGCCTCTGCTTCGGCCTCGTCGAGGGTTTCGAGACGGAGTGGGGCTACTTCGGGCTCGCAGAGCTGGCGGAAGCGAAGGTGTTCGGCGGCGTCCCCGCCATCGAACGGGACCTCTACTGGGAGCCGAAGACGATCGGCGAGATCAGGAGGAAGTCGAGATTCGCAGCATAGGGGCGGTCCGCGCACGCGGGCGCAGCACGCGCACGCACCCTACATACAAGGAGAAGAGAGACCCATGCCAGACGAGACCGGAACGGAAGCAACGCGCTCGGACACGCCGGGCGTAGACGACAGCCTCTTCGGTGATGCGGCGGACGAAAAGCCCGCCGCGGTTGCCGATGAGCAGGACTCAGCCGAGGAGTCCGAACAGGACGGGCAAGTTCCCAGCGACGCCGGTGAGCCGGAGGCCGAGGAGACACCCGAACAGCAGCAGGGATCCGAGACCGAAGGGGAACAGGCCGGTGTGGGCGAGGACGCACCCGCAAACGAGCTGAAGGTGGTCGTGGTCATCAAGGGCGGCAGGGCCACAATCGGGGTGCAGCAGCCGTCGTCTGACCCGCACGTCGAGACCTTCGGTGAAGTCGACCTAGCGAGGGTCACGGAAAAGGTCTCGGCGGTGGCCGTAAGGGCCAAGGAGAGATGGGAGGAAATGCCCAAACATCCCGCCTACGAGCGTCCCGCGCCGCCGACCGGTCGACGCCGTGGGACGGCCCAGGACGAGCAGCAGATGCCGAGGCTGTTGTAAAACTCTGAAGCCGGTCGACGAAGAACCTCGCGACGCGGACACGGGTCAGGCTGCCAATCATTGGGTGGCCTGGCCCTGTCTTCCGCTGTAAGCGGCCTTTTTGTGTTTCTGGGTTGACGCGCAGGGGCGTGTTCTTCTCTTCGTCCACGTGTGGATGGTTTTTTTTGGTTTGTCGCCGGTACAGCGCCGAAATCAGCTCAGGGCAAGGATCGATCTGTCGCCAGGTAGTTCCTCGGAACCTCGGCGAGCGGGAAATTCGAATTCGCCTTCCGCGCGCAGTTGCGACGGCTCGTTTCGTTCTTCAAGCGCCTCGCGTTGTGCCTCAACAACCGCTCTGGCCGCTTCGATTCGCTGAGCCGCTCGAACATCGGGCAGGAGTACCAGTCCCGCGTGAGTGACGCGTCGCAGGTAGATGAACTCGCCGAAGTCCTTGTCCATTGCGACGAGTGCGCCGTTCTCAGACTCTGCCAATTCGAGCGAAGCCGTGTCCACCGGGTCTGGGCCGAGACGCTGCGCTTCAACAACGCCGCGTCCCTCGTCGCACAGCCGCTACGCCAACCGTCCACCGGCGCATCCGGCCAACAGGAACCTCACGGCGCCGTGACTGTGACGCGAGCCAGGGCGTCACCAGCGATCGCCGTACGGGCATAAGCGATGCAGGCGCGAATGTCGTCCGGTTCCAGTTCGGGGTAATCGTACAAGAGTTCCTCTTGAGTCGCCCCCTGGCTCAGCAGGTTCAATATTAGCTCCACCGATATCCGCATGCCCCGCACGACGGGTTTGCCGCCGAAAACATCGGGACGGGCAGCGATGGGATTCGGCAAATCAGGATCGGCGGTCATGTATCTTTCATTCGATTCCTCGTCTCGCGCGTGATCCCGGGTTTCCGACGTTGATTGGCGGTGGCGCAATCGGTATCTCGCTTGAGCCTCGAATCGCGCGGGTTCGATTGCCGCGGGTCAAGTCACCATGCGCTTCATGTTGACCCGCCAAATCGCTCTAAAAGCTACGCTCCAAATCGCTCGAGGACAGGCACGACGGGCCTTTCGGGTGTCCCTGCCGTTTAAGACGTTTCAGGTGCCTGCATCATCGAAAGATTACATAGATGTCCGAGCGCTAGCATCGGTCGATGGATCTGCCGATGTGGGAAATGGTCGAAGCTGTCGATGCGACGGGGCGGATCCAACGGTTGCGGTGCGTCCCCTCTCGAAGGGCGTTTTTCAGTTCAAATTCGGGTTTCGTAACCCCGGTTGTCACAATGGTAATCACACAATTCAGGATCGTACATCGGTGCCTTACTGGCGACGTTATGAAATGAGGTGAAACGGTCCGTTTTTCGCTGTTGTCATCGCCTGATGGGTACGCCTCCAACTTTGGATGCCGAGCCGACGAAAGCCACCAAATTGAACTCAAATCCAGGGCGCAACTTTTCCTCGAAGTAGTTCGCGTTGACCACGGAGCGCCGTTCTCGACCCAGTTTCGCGTGCCCCCCCCCCCCATCTGACCGTCATCGTTCAAATGATCGCGTTCACTATAACAACCGTTGCAACGGAAGCTCGACCCTTCATACACCGCGCGTCGCGGCTCTCAAGGTAACGCCGCTCGACGGTGAGGACATCAGTTTATTTTAGTCAGATTCGAACTGAAATCAGGTTGTCGCCAGTCGAAATATCACTCCAATTGTCACAATCGCTTTCGACGGTTGGCAACCAGCTTCTTGACCACCGTCATCCCGACAAAGGCCGGAATCCAAGGCTGGATGGGTCGCCCGTCTCCTTCGCGAAGGGAACTAATCACTTAGCTTGAGTCAGCGGGGGCAAACGGTTGTATGTCGTCCTCGTCCAAGCGGATTTCGCAAACCTCTGCCATCTTTGAAATAGCGTATTCAGCGTTCTCTGCCGTTGGATGCCGGCGATACGTTTTCAACGCATCTTCAGCATCCGTTTCGTTGAAAACCACGAAAGCGGCGTTGAGAGCTTCAACTGCCCGCATGTTGGCTTGGGCGTAAAGGGGATGTTGGTTATCGCCTGTCAACCCCCACAAATGGCGCCAGATTTCAAACAGCGCTTCGCGTCGTTGCAACTCGATGCTGTGAGCGCGCCGAGCGTAAATTGTCAGCGCCACGCCAAGAATACCAGTTGTGGCTGTCATGGTCGCTGCCCAGATGATTACCCATTCGGACATATCAGCTCCTTTTCTTGGGGAACGAAGGCTTAGCAATTCATTGCTTCAGCCAACACGGATTGGGTTAACATAAAGTGCGCCACCGGGCTTCACCCCGACAGCGCACTAGAACTTCGCAGGAATGCGGTCATAGGTCTTACGCCATCCAATCTACTGCCTATGGTTCGAACTAGCCGTGTTCCTGCTCGCATTTGAGTCTACCAGTGCTGGCGCATCCCTATCGGAAGCAATTTTGGCAAACGCCTGAGTCATCTTTCCCGGCAGTACGCAATTCATTTAAAGCATCGGATTCGTTAACGAAAAACCGCCACTCGCCTCGCGATCCTAGTTGCCGTTTGCGTCTCCGGACATGTCTACAAGAGGAGACGTGGATGCGCCCGCGGTTACGCCAATCATTGAGGTACAACGCATAGCGAAATGATTGACTGGTCGCTGCCGCGTTTGGTTCGAAGCTAAAATTTGCCAATGCAGGAATCCTTTCGGTTGATGGGGTTCAAGCACGGGAGCTCTTCGTTTCGAGGCGGGATCTCCCGATGTTTTTGCTAGTGCTTTGCTCCTCTCAGTGTTTCCACGAAGCATCGCGGCAACCGGGCACGTACTGCGAACCGCTGCGCTTATACGCTTCGTCCCACGATTCGTGCGTCCCATCCTCGATCCGGTCCAAGTCAGTCATCACTGCACCGAGGATCAGCGCTATGCGAGAGTTGGAGTCAGCGTTGTAACTGATCCAGTCAATCGATGCTTGGAGTCGTTGTCCTGCAATCGAAGGCAGCTCGTTCTCGGTTTTGAAACGTTGCTCTAGCACTTCGCAGAACTGCGAAATCATTTCCTGCGCTCTTGCTTCATCCGCTTCAGCTGTAGCGGTTATATGCACAGTGAACGTCGCTTCCGCATCGCGCGTTGCTTCGATGGCGATCTCAGCGTCGGATTTGCCACATCCGATAGCAGCAACAAACAGGACGGCTATCGCTAGGACAGCTTTCATCTGGAACCCCCTTGCGGGCTAGGAACAGCGGTTGCTTGCTACGGTAACCGTCGTGATGCACAGCCCAGCAGAGGGGGCGCGAAAGCCCCCGCGAATTTGTTCCTGTTACTGCTGTGCAGAACAGTTACCGTAGCAAGCTCAACCCTATCAGGCTGTGAATCTGATCGTATGCGAAGAAGTTTGACTCTTTAACAATTTGTTCGCCCGTCAGGTTCCAGATTCGACGTTCCATTTCGAAAACGGAAAATTCCAAATGCGCTTTTGGACACGAAAGAGACAGGTTGTTGATCAAATATGTCAACGAAACTTACAGTCATAAAGAAGGGCGACTGAGTGTGCGCTCAGCCGCCCAGGGTCAGGAACAAAACTGACCTAAACAACAAGTTTACCGGGGCGCTTTGGTTTCGGTGGTCAGGAACAAAACATGAAAAAGAATCTTTCGATGGTTGAAGCCTCCCGCATGTTCGCGGACGAACGAAAAACTGAGGCTTACTTTGAGAAGCAACGCTGGCCAACGGGTGTGCGCTGTCCTCGCTGCCAGGGCAGCAACGTTTACGAATGCAAGCGCCGCAAATCCATGCCGTTCCGCTGCCGAATTTGTCAGCGTTACTTTTCAGTCCGAACCCGGACGATCATGGAGCATTCGAGACTGCCCCTCAAAACACGGGCAATGGCGAACTATTTGCTCCTTGCTCATCCCAAAGGCATTAGCTCAGTACAGCTTGGTAAGCATCTTGGAATACCTCAGCGCACAGCGTGGTTCCTTGCGCACCGCATCCGAGAATCGTGGCGTGTTGGGCATTGGAAACGGACGGGACCTGTTGAGGTTGATGAGACCTACATCGGCGGTTTGGAGAAGAACAAACACAAAAGCAAACGCTTGCCCGGCGCAAGCGGCACTGCTGGCAAGATACCTGTGATCGGAATGCTCGAACGTCCCACGAACCAAGTGAACGCGGAAGTAATTCCAACGACAACTCGCAGCGTGCTACACGACTACGTAACCCGCAACACGGACCGCACAGCAATCGTCTACGCGGACGAGCACTCGGGATACCTGTTTATTCCTCGCCCCCACTTCGTCATCAAACACAGCCACCGCAGCTACGTCCGGGGCAGCGTACACACCCAGAGCATCGAAAGTTTTTGGGCGGTAATCAAGAGAGCGTACAAAGGAACGTACCACTGGTGGTCGGCTAAGCACTTGCAGCGCTACGTCGACGAGTTCGTCCATCGCCACAACATCCGAGAGCTTCCCATGGATATTCGGATGAGCTGGATGGTGCTACGTATGCACGGCAAGCAGCTGACTTGGGAAACGCTAACTGGCTAGTTTCGAGTGGTTGCGATCAAGTGAACGCGTCGCTCAAGTGTTGACACGCTTGGCATCGAATTTAAACTTTGGCGCAACATCACCAATCGGAGCAGCAGCATGAGGCTAGACATTCACAGTACAGCATTCAACATCGACAACGAAAGTGTCTCATGGTTCGATGTGGTTTTCTGGGTAGTGAGTTTCACCGCTGTCGTTATATTGCCAGCAATCGTTTTCGGGCTACTGCTTTTCCTCGCGTAGCAAGTTCGCTAGGATCGGAGACAAGGCTCCGATGACCGTCAATGCTGGCGACACCACAAGCGCAACTGCGCCCAGGGCGGCGTCAGCAGGTTTGGGCTGAACGAGCAAATATCCGATTACCATTGCCCCGCCTGCGGCTAGAGTCATGACTCCGATTACGACCACCGCGAAACATAGCCTACGGTAAGGGAACGCCGGATGCTGATCGCTTGAAGATGCCGCGTGCGACGAGTCGTTGCTAACACCTCTGACGATCAGCAATACAACGGTGCCGACGATAACGGCTACCAAGCAAATCCCCACAACGAGCCAAATCCATCCGATATCAACCACGCTTGACTCCCCTTCATCAGTTGTCTGCGAGATGCAGCAACAGCGCTACGCCGCAGTCGCATCGTTTCTGCTAGGTTCCCTTATGAATCGTATCAAATCGGTGGGTTAGGGTAACGCACAAGGAGGACCAAAATGCCGGACCCCAAACCTGAACCCGCTGTAAACAAGCAAGAATTGGACGAAGCTGTGCGCGACATGCTCAGCGTTACGTCGGAGGAGTTACCAGAGGAACTTCAGTCGTCCGACGAACCTGGTAACGCTCCGAACTGATACACCGATTCAAACTAAGTGATTAGTTCCCTTCGCGAAGCGCCATCGGGCGCGAGCGAGCGCCGCAATGCGAGCGGAGGAAGCCCGCCGAGGCGGGAAACCGCAACCCACCACCAACCTGAATCGCTAACTTAGATTCCGCAGTACCCTTCGCATTCGTTAACGAAACCGTCATCTTCGAACGCTTCGATATCCGCATAAATCGCTTCGTCCAGAGGCATCATCCGGTGATGCAGATACGCGTTTTTCCGAAACATTTCACTGGCATTGTGGCCGTCGGAACGTAACATACGGTCAATTTCTACTGCTTCGTTAAAGAGCACTGGTTCATGTTTCTTGATTTCTAGCCAACTCTTGGAACTTCGGAACGGACATCCAACACACGCACTTCGGCCGAGATAACGACCTGGGTAACGCTCTGCAAACCAAGTTTGACAGTCTTCACGCGTCATCGGCACATCATCAACCAACGGATAACGGTGTTTGACCCACCAATTGCGGCTGTTTTTGACGCGCAATATCTCGTCGTGGGTTATGCCTAACCACATCTCGACCCAAGTGGCAGATGGTAACTGTTCCCGGGGATTGACACCCAAAAGGTCCTGTACTTTACGTCGTATCGGGTCCAATTTGTAATTCTTCGTGCATTGCCTCCAATTGATGCCAACGTTGTTGCCTGTCTCATCGGATAGGAATACCGGCAATGTCAACCACGGTTTGCCTTGAGCGTTGACGCCATTCCGTACGTCCTCGCGTAATGATCGCCCGTTGTCGGTGACGAGTATCGGAAACGACACCTGTTCTTTCAGCCAATGCAGATTTTCGTAGACTGTATTGGGTTCCAAATGTGTATCCGCGAAAATCGCGTAATCGGGTTTACCCCCGAACGCCTCTTCTTCAGCTAGTAGACACATGACCGTACTTTGCACTCCACCGCCCAGGGATAAGACCCTCATGGCGGGAGCACTCGCGCCGGCCCGAGGCCTGTGCCCTAGCGTTCTTTTGGGGGGAGCGATTCCCTCACCAACTGACTAAGTTCGTCATCGTCCATTATGTCGAGCGACTGAGCACCTGCCCTGACATTGATTGCCATCATTAAATCGGAGATGTTCTTAGTCTGTTTTAGGTATTCGTTGCCTGGGTCGCAGATCGCGTCGATGATCTTGGCCATGAGTGTCGGCACACCTGACAGATACGGTCTAGAAAGGATTTGGTGATAAACGTTCACATTGCCCGACAGGAACTGCAACATTTCATCTTCGTCAAGCCGCGAGGATTCAGGTGCAAAGCGTCTAGACAACTCACCTAGCCAGAACAATCTGGCACTCGCATTGGCGCGCCTGCCGTCCGACGGACATCGTAACCAATGACTTTGCACGAAATTCGTCATCTCTGACACATTCCGAGCGGTTTTGCTGCTGCGTCTCGGCGTATAGCGCCAACGCACAGCAGTGTATTTCGCTAGGGGAAAACAGTTGAGGGATGCCCAGAGCAACTCGTCAGAATATTCTTGTGGCGCCAAATCTCCGAGTGCCTCACGGAGGATCTTGGAATGGTGATAGTCTGCGCCCGGCCCGCTTTCGCAGATTTCATTCAACTCGTTAATCGGCCGGTTTAGTGATTTGACACCCGCCCAATTCGGTTCAGATTCGATCTTTTGCATCTCCGTTTCTAGCGTATCTGGGTTTTCGCTCGCGCCGTTCATGAACAGTTGCGGACTCTCCGCAGCGAGAGTGGACAACGAGCGATACCCAGCATCGCTCAATAGTCTGAAGCTTGTTTTCATGGAGCATCCTCATTCGACGGCGAACTCGTAGTGAGACGCCCGTATGGGTAACCGAATAATCCTTGAGCAACCTCAAATAGATTACTCTCGTCCAGCGGCAAAAGCCCGAATTCTGATAATTTAGCCCGCAACGCGGCAACCCACGGACCTTCTTCACCCTCGTTTCCATCTTCTATTGAGTTGAGAATTCTCAACGCCTCCATCAAAGGGCCTAGGTAGATCGACACAATCGCGACGTCTACGCCTTGGTTGCGCAATGACTGTAGTCTCTCAAATGTCCTTGGGCTAGCATAAATGTCAACGTACCGGGCACCGATGTCGACGTTAACCCGAACTTCGTCTCTCTCGATGTTCTCATCGCGCCGCAGTTGGAAAATACTCTCCGTGGATTCCAGCTTTTTGGGTTCAAGCGAAAAATGCCAAGATTGATCTGCCGCCAATGGCTTGCCTCTTGCAACCTCCCACTCTCTTTCGCCGTACTCTTCGAGTTTTCCTTCAAAAGTGTGCCCAAAATCATCGTTCGCGATGATGGAAGGATGGATTTCGACTTGATTGCATAACGCGGAAAGCGGCACTTTGGCATTAAGTCCTAACGAGCCAACTTCCGCTTTCAACAGCGTACGAAAAAGCGTCGAAGGGCAATAGAGCATCGCCGCGCACACTGCGTTTCCTGCGTCCAGCAACTCGCTCAAGCTACTCACACTCACCTTGTAATTCAAGGACACGATGAGTTCATCCGCGACCGCGTCGATAGCTGGGGGCCCTAGTTCGGTAGAAAACAAAGCTGTGTCCCCGTAATCTCTCGAATATGGTCGAAGTACCGGGTACGGGTAGTTCCTTTTGGGGCTGTATCTCATCGCGGCTGATTCCCAGCCCGGGAGTCCTTGGAGGTCATCAGTTCGCCCCCTCAGTCAAGTTAAAGGTCTTGTTAGCAACAGGTTCCAGTAAACGCATCCTCAAAATAACTTTGTCTTCATCACCACTGATCGTTTTTGTGAGTCCCGTTTTTCTATCTACTCCGATCTGTTCGCCATGCGCGTCTGTCAATCGCGAAATCTTGATTGGCCGTTCTTGGCCATCCTCACCTACTACAACCAGCCCGACTCCGGTAAGATCATCGTGTGGATTGTCAAACGACACCGTAAGTTCATGCGGGTGATCACCCTCTAGGAACCTGATGTTGCCGAAAGCGACGTTAGAAACACGTCTAGACCCGCCTCGTCCACCAGATCGGCCTCCACCTCGTCGACCACGACCGCCTGGACCATCGTTGCCATAGTTGCCGGGTCCGCTCGAGGCGCCGCGCCGCTTACTTCTATGCCGACTACTTGGAGGCGGACGGTCCTGTTGTCTTATTGAAGAAATAGCGTAAAAGGCACCGTTTTCGTTGCCGACATGTTCTTCCGAGTCATCGTCCTCAGGTACGAGAGGGAGGAATTGAGCCAATTCCGATGCATTCTCCTGATCGCCGGAAACATCCGGCTCGACGTATTTTCTAAGCGCGCTCTTGACCCATGCTCCCAGCTCTAGCAGTCGGCGTTCAGCTTCCTGCTTCCTATTCTCATCTTCAATTTCGTCTATGGACACGCTATTGTGTTTAGGGGATTCGCAGTCTCTGAGCAAAGACGCCCCGCCTTCTGAAAGACACTCAATAATGGCAGTGAAACCGTGCCAGTTTGAATTTAGGCGTCTAATCCCAATCCCCATGTTCGCACGCTCATAAGTAATCATCATTCCAGCATCACGTACCAGTGCAACGTTGCGTTCTTTGTTTGTTCGGTCATTCCGGTACACTTCGAGACGCAAATTAACGGTGCCGATCCCTTCGACATGCGTAGATTCGACGGGTTGTTGCTGTGAAACAAGGATGAATTTTTTTAAAACCGCGCCTTGAAGGTCATCTTTCACGAATTCATTGATGTTGCGGTCAGAAATCTTGGTGCGGTTGACCGTCGCGTCCAACCCTCCGTGAATGATTGCGTGGAAAAAGTGCGCGACGACGCTTTGGCAGACTGGTTCGTACCAAGAAGCGTCCAATCGTCTAAGAATCCAAAGTGTGGTACCCGGCTTATCTCTTTTGAAACGATCAGGCACATCACCATCCTTTGCAGCATTGAATCCCTCTGTTGCTAAGTACCCCACGCCTCTCAGCCGTTTTTCTTCTTACCTTCAGTTCGGGACACGAGTATAGTTCGGCCGATGAATCTATGGCGCAACTCGAGTTCCGTAGGATGTTGCCAAGCAGTCGAATACAAGACAGTGCGAACATCACTCGCCGCGAAAGCGGCGAATTTGCCTACGCCGAAAGATCCCCCTGCATCGCGCGCTCCTTTCACGTTTAATCCCGAACCCTTTGTCAACGCCTCCCACATCGTCGGCTCCGGCCCATCGTCCCTCGCGCCCGTAGTGTTCGCGTCCTCGATCTTGAGGACACGGACAGATTTATTCTTGCCCTTGAGCAAGGAAAGCGCAGTTTCCTTGAACGCTTCTTTATCTCGGTCATCATTGTCCGGAGATTCAACAGAAGCCAAGATTGACCTGATGAGGCTGTTCGAATCGATTAGGTTGCCTTTGACGCGCTCGTAACTGAATTTCACGATCCCTGGCTGCTTGGGATCTGATCGCGCGTCCAAGGAATTCTGAATCGCCTCCCTGACCAGGCTGTCAAGGCGGTTTGCAGTAAAATGACTGACGCCTGTGTCATGCCAACCGTCTCGTTCGCCGGTTCGGTTTTCGTCGAACTGCCACGTGATTCTCGGCATTCGTCTCCCTCTTTTTTGATGCGAGTCATTTCGGTATTGCGCGCCGACGCGTTACACCGACATTGATTCAATGGACCAGCATCGCCAGGAACGTCAGAGCAATGCGCCCTAAGGCGACGCGCCGAGGCCGATGGCCCGTCTTGCGCGTTTCCGAAAACGGCGTCACCGACAGCAGGTCGTTGGACAATTCTTCGCCTCCTTCGTGATTCGGATCATTTCTCCGTGGATCGTTCGGCGGGTTTCCGACCACTCGTTTCCGGCGAAATCCAAACGACATTTCCCAGAGGTCGCCAATTCGGGAAGGTCAAAATAACTCGTTTGTGACGAGCGACATCGGATCTTGCCGAAAGATCCGAGAAAAAACCGATGGCGCTCCCCAGCAGAAATCGAGGTTCGAGAACGGGCGGACTATTGCGAGGGGGGTCTCGGAACCGCAAACTACTTGCAGGTGATCCGAGCTTCCAGATTCGGAATCTCTTTGCGATTCCGACTTCCTCACAAGACGGGAGTTCATCCGTTCCGATGTCCGTTAATCCCTATGGGCCTCTTCAAAGCAGATGCGGCACTGCGATGCGCCTTCAACAGTAACTCGTGCAAATGACATGGTTGTGACGAATCAATATCCGGATAGGTCTTTTTCGTGACTTGTGAACAGATTTCCTGTCGGTTTGAGTTTTGCGACGATGCATCCCGATTGCGGGTAAGAAGGGAAGCGGTTTTCGGCGACAGGTACACTCGTCTTCCAAGCTCTTCCGATGATGAGAAACTCGGAATGTCGAGCCTGAATCGGAGTATCGCCGCCGAACAATCGCCGTGTCCGTCGGCGACCGGCGGGAACGACGGGTTCCCCTAGTTTCCAGGACGGCTTCCGGTCGGCGCTACTGAAAGGGCGGCCGCGGCCGCAGCGGCGAAAAGCACCGTCCACACGAGAGTGCCAGTCGACCGATGCGCGTAGCCCCCGATGTCGGGCGAGACCGGCGAAGGGCGGGGTTCAAAAGAGATTCCGGCTGGAGCGATCCTGCAGGAACCGCAGCCGCTACTGTCGCGGGCAGTTGGCTCGGCAACCCGCAATCCTCGAGGTCGCCGGAGCTGCGCGCGAAACGAACCGCGCTGCCTTGAATCGTCCCGACGACGCCGTCTACGATAGAAGCCACCCGCACGTTGTCGATGCGCGGCTTGAACGCGGCAGGAACCGGGAGGCGGATCTCAGCGGGAACCTCCGACTGGCAACCCGCAATCGCACCGTATCCTGAATCGATCGCCGAGACCTCGCAGACTGCTCCCATGACGACGTGTCTCGCGTCGGATACAGCAGTCGCGCCGGCAGGGCCACGAAGAGTGCAGTCGCCGTCAGGCGACACGATGCGCATCCTTTCTCGGACATGAAGACCGACTGTTCGACGCCGTCCGCGCCCCGGATGGGCCGAGGTATGGGACCGGACGGGTTCTGGGGAACTGCGGTCTGTGAGGCGTCCGCGCGGGACGCCTGCCTGATCCGCACCCGAAAATCTGCGGCGCAGCGAGCCGCCGCAGATTCCCCCGCTTCGTCGATTCACTTTCCCAAGCAGTCACGCGCCGTCCCCACGATTCTGTTTAGTTGCGGAGCCTCCAGGCGCGACGCAGATTGCCGCGACGCCGTTCCCAGCCGACACGTCAGCTTAGTCGAACCTGTCCGAACCATCGATCCTCCAGTCGACTTCCCCAGGATCCACCAGCGATTGGTCGGATAAGTTCTGGCGGTAGACCACGAGTTCCAGGACCACCCCGTCGCCGGTGCTGACTGTCGAATTTCTGATCTTCGGCTTGATCCAATCCTTGGCACGCGTGGATCGATGTAGGTGTCGGCGTCGCCACTCTCTCGAAGCCGACGATGTCCAGCACCAGACGCACCTCGTCCTTCGGGCGCTCTGAAGACCCTTGCCGCGTCGACGCGCCCGTCGCGTCCTTCGAACTCGTCAGCCGCACGTTCGAGAGCCCCTAGACCGAAGTCGAACCGGTCGTCTACGAATCCGACGTCGTCATCGAAACTTGCACCTCCGCCGACGAATCGGGCGCCCGCGCGACCACCACGAAATGCGTCGTCGACAAGGCCAGTCGGATCTCTTCGCCCGCGGGGGTGCGGAACACGATCCATGAGGGATCCGTAGGAGCAAGTTCAGCCTAGACCGCCACCAGCGTCTCGAGCGGAAGTTTCGAATCCGAACTCAAACTGGAACCTCGACGTCGCCGGGATCCGAGACGGTAGATTCGAAGCGCACCGAAACGCTGCGGAGTTCGCAGGCGTCGCTGGCGTCGCCTGACGTGAAGCCATCGCCGACTGGCGCACGCTGAAATCCGCGGCACCGCTGAACCGCGGCAGGCTTCGGTCGGACACCAGACGCCTGCCGACAAGCGGATCAGCCGTCGGGCTCGGAGCCGGAACCGGCGAGGCGGTCGGGGAGGGCGTGGATGCGTTCGTCGGGGTGTTGGTAGGCGTCGGAGTGTCGATAGGCGCAGGAGTCGGCGCCGGTGTGGGTTCGGCGGTCGGGCCCAGCTTCACGTCGTGCATCCCGCCTACAGACCAGCCCAGCGTCAGCTCGCACCAGTTGCAAATCGTTGCGCCCAATCGTGAAGTTTTCGTGGCGAACTTCATCAGGCGGGAAACGTCTCCCGCGGTGAAAAGCACATTGCAGGTATGCGACGCAAGTGCCGGCTGGATCACAGAACATGTATGGAGGTCGCCGGCCGATTGAATGTCCAATACTGACAGGATCTTGTATTCCATCCCTTCCAACTCGAATCTGTCGTCGCTCGACGATCCGGTGTTCCGGTTGATCGTGTCGTACCCGATCACCGCATCGGCAATGTTCCGCGCGGCAGGTACCATGCCTGTCCAGCCGTCCGTAGTCGGCACGGATGGCTCGACATTCCGAGCGTTGCCCCAAAGGTCGATCAGCAGCGAAACGTCGTGCGTGCCCGGATCTCCCCACGGCTCCGTCAGACCCGTCCCACGCGTGCGGTGATGGCGGCCGTCGTCGATGCTCCAACCGGTCTTGCCGCCGGAATCTTCCGAATTGGACTAAGTTCGCTTCAACCGCGGGGCGTAGCGGTGTCGCCCCTCGACTCCGGGGGAGAGGGCCGGGGTGGAAGAGATAGGGGAGGAAGAAGGGAGGAGTACGGTAAAGCTCGACCACGCGTTCGCCACCCACCGATTTTCCCAACCCCTCGGCCCTCCGAATCGCCCACGTAATGCGCCGTCGCGTGAAGAATTCCCTCGCGGAGTTTTCCTAAAATTTTTGCCAACTCTCGAATCATCCCGCTCGCCTAAACGGAATTCTCCCAATCTCACCAATGGAATTGAACCGTATTCGTTTGAACCCGCGCGCGTTCGCGGCCGCGTTGCTCGCCGCAGCGCTGGCCTCCACGGCGGCGTATCCTGTTGCCGAACGCGGCGCTGCCGCTCAATCGACCGTTGACATCTGCGACCGGACCGAACAGATCGAAGAGGCCGTTCTCCGGGCGATCAAAGACAACACCGGATCGCGCCCCGAATGCCACGCCGTCACCGAGGTGCAACTCGCGGCCGTCGAAGGAATCAACGTCAGCGGCTCCAGGATGGGTTCGCAGGTCACCAGCTTGAAATCCGGTGACCTATCCGGTCTGACCAATCTAACCTCGTTCGGCGCCGCAAACAGCAATCTCGGCACGATTCCGGCAGGGTTTTTCGACGCCAACACTAATCTCACTTCGATCGATTTGGGGGTGGCACAACTCACGACCCTGCCTGCCGGCATATTCGATGAGCTGACAGGGCTGACCTCCCTACGCTTGGAACGCAACTTCTTCGCGTCGATGCCGCCGGGATTATCGGCTACAAGCATGGCGAAACTCACCAACCTGTGGACGTTGACGTTGGGCATGGACTGGCCCAACTCCGGGCACTTCCAGACGTTGCCTTCGGGTTGGATCGAGAGTCTGCCAACAAACCTGACGGAACTCAAACTAGGCCACATCAGGTTGAGCAACGCCGACGCCCAGTACATCGCTGAAAACTTCACCAAACTCTCCCAATTCACGTTCGACTACCAAGATCTGACCTTCGCAAAGTTCACGGCACTAATAGTCGCGTTGGCTGACATCTCCACCACCATGGCAACGATGGAGGAGCTGCATATGACCGCTTCAGGAGATGCCTTTTCAGGATGCGTCACCGCCACCGATCCCAGCTCGATCGGCGGTTGGTACAGCGACGACCCGACTGAGGTTGAAGCGTTCAAAACTGCATTGTCGGGTTTGAAGGTTCGCAAATTGAGAATCTACGATCCCAGGATCACCGCGGTCGCCGCCGAAGACATCCTCAGCGCGATTGACCAATCATCCACCGCGGAGATCCACTTCGAATGCGGCAGCATGGAAGGATTCGCCGGCAATGCCTTGGCCGGTTACACGAATCTGGAGAGATTGCTAGTCAACCAAAGCGATTTGACACTCGAAGATTTCCAGTCGATCGTGTCGAACCTCAACGCCAGCAACATACCGATCGAGCATTTGAACCTGGAAGGTCACGATTTCGACAAAGGTGATCTGTACCTCGACCTTGATCAGTTCGAATTCTCAGACATACAGGATACGTTGACGGTTCTGAAATACAGACCCTACTTCTCATGCGAAGGCCCTTGGATCGCAGACTACGAAGAAGCCGGGTTCTGGCTTGCAGGCAGGGTTTACAACCTCGCCCCTGGCCAACAGCCAAAACCATTCATAGCCATCGAACCAACGCCAGCAGAAGAACCCGAAAACTGCGTGGAGCCCGTGGAGCCCGAACTGCAAGTCTCAGAAGAAGAATCCGAACCCAACTGGCCGCCAGCAACCATCATGAACATCGAACCCGCGGTCACCGCCATACGAATCCGGACCGGCGGAAAAGTCGTACTGACTACCGAGGTCTACGGCGTCCAGGGAATCCTCGACAACGACCTTGCCGACGCCGTCGCACCTGACGAAGTCTGGTTCAACTGGGAGGATGAAACATTCAGCTCCGAATTCTCAGAATCGACGAATCGACCATTGCGGATCAATCGAGTCCCCGACGACCGCGAGGTTTTGTACTCGGTTCCCGATCGACCCGGCAACTACCTCGTCAGCGTCAACGTGCCCTACGCGGCACACTGCAAGGGACCGCGCAAAGAGATCGGCGAGACCGAAGCCGAGGCGCTTGCACGTTGCACCGCCGAGTTCGAACTTATTGTCAGGCACCCGCGTGACATTGCCGAGGAGATTCCCGAGCCAGTCAACCCGCGCGGCACGATCCCGACAAGCATCATGAATACTCGCGGCGGGCCGTGCCCAGTCTTCACGCCTGTCGAGGGCGGCACCGTTTCCGGGGTCGACTACTGGATCTCGGCTCAACCCGGCGCCGTTCAGAACGAGACCGCTGTGGGCATCTGTGTAGACAAACTCGGCCCGGCCAGCAACGCCGGCATGACGCATCAGCGATACACCCTGCACGGTGATCTCTTCAATCTCACGGCGTACGACACGAATGGTCGCAGGCTATCCAAATACGAGTTCAACTTCCCGATCGAGACATGCATCCCGCTTCCTCACGAATTGAGGGGCAGACTATCCGACGTCCACGTAAACGTCTTAAATCGGGACAAGAGCCTTACCGTCCTCCAATCGACGACGACATTCGCACAACACGAGATCCGTACGTGCGGCGCGCTGGGCGAACTGCCCGCCATGGTGGCGATTGGTGCCAAAGGCGCCCCGCCGCCTTTGCCCGAACCCGTCGAAATTCTCCCGGATACTGGCGGCGCATCGATCCCCGAGCGTTGGGCCAGACTCGCAATGATCCCGGGTATCGCCGCGCTCATGGTTTTGCTGGTCGCGGTCCGATATTGCAGACGCCGCTCGTAACGATCAACCCAGTCGGAGCACCAGATAGCCGAACGCGGCTAGCGCGCCGATCGCGGCGATCAAAAGGATCACTATCAGCGCTTACCTGTCGCGAGTCGCTGCTCCGATGCCTGTCAGCGCATCCCTGATGCGCGGAACCGCCTATCCGATGCCGGTGGCGTCGGCGAGCAGGTCGGCATGGGGTGTGGGTTTGAGGTCGGCGTATACGTCGGAGCCGGAGCCGCGGTCGCTGTGACGATGGCAGTGGCCGTCGGCGTGTTCGTCACCGTCAATGTGGGGGATAGCGTCGGCGTGAAGGTGGCAGTCGGGCCGTCCGCCAGAGACCTCCTTTCGAATTGCCGACGATGGACGGAGCTTTTCCTGCTCTCCCGTCCCCGCCATGGGCCGTGCGAATTCATGTGTCAGTTTGCCCAGCCGCCGGGTGTTCCCCAAACGACGTTCGATCAGCATTCAACACGATGACGTTGACTGGCCGATGAAAACCGCGGGACCCCTTAAGGAGTCGAGGGTGATCAAAAAGAAGCCGATCTCTCGTCACTCGTTATTCGCTTCAGCAACGCGGAAAACGTTCGAGAGTGCGAGGTAGCGTGCTCTACCTGCGACATCTAGCGTGCCGCCGCTCAGGGTGTTGGATCTGATCGCGATGGAGGTCGAAGTGCATTCGTACGTGCCGTTGCCGTCCGGGTCGCCGCCACCCAGAGGGAGATCCGTAGTGGTACCGTCGTCCGCGGTTCCGGTGCAGAGGAGCTGGCGCCCAGAGGCGCGGTTACCCATGATCAGATCGCCAGCGACGCCCCTGCCCGTGTATTTATTCGACCATGATCCGTCGTAGAAGTCGTCGTAGTCATACGCGACCTTCGCGCCGTTCAACCAATAGATCGGGACACCGCCGGTCCCCGTCGTGCCGGTGTTGTCTCTAGCGTTGACGATCGAGGTGGAGCCCAGCACCCTGAACGCGTCGGCATAGTCTCGAACGGCCCTGTGGCCCCTTCTCTTGATCTGATGCTTTACGTAATCGTTGTAGTCCGCGATGTCCGTCGACGATGTCGCATCGGGTTTCAGCGGGTTCTTTGTCTTGGCCAAAAGGCGGAACTCGTCACCCGGACCCCGTTCGGAAGGGATCAGCGGCCAGTCGCTGGGCACGACCGTGACTCCGTCGTCAACGACCGTGACCGCGACGTCGGAAGCGGTCTCCAAGGCGTAGTCGCCGCCCGAGATCGTGTGCGAGATCGTGGCTGAGTCGTCTTCCGTATCGTCGTCGCGCGCCGCGCTCACGGTTATCGCCTGCGGCGTGTCCCAGTTCGCGGCGGTGAAGCTCAGAGACGACGGGCTCAACGTCACATCCTCGTCGCCGCTCGCCGACGGCGCGACCATGACCGTCGCGGTCGGCTCGGATTCAAGGACCACCGTGTAGGTCGCCGTTCCGTCCTCCGGCACCGTGAGATCCGTCGCCGAAACCGTTACCCCGCGCTCGTCGTCGTCCACGATGGTCACCATCGTTTCGGACACGGCGAGGTCCGTAACACTTGTCGCGCCGTCGACCGAAAGCGTCTCGTCCGTCTCGTCCACGTCGTCGTCAATGGGCGTCAGAGTGAAGCTCGCGGTTCCCGAGGTCTGTCCCGCCGGGATCGTCAGCGTCAGGTCGTCAACCGTCGCGTAGTCGGTTCCTTCGGTTGCCGTGTCATTGGTTTCGCCGACCGTCACCGTGACTTCGGTATCCATGTTTCGCGGCGCGGCGTCGAGCGATCCCGTGACTGTGATCGAAGTCGCACCGTCGTCCTCTGCCAGCGAGTCCGCGCTCAGCGTCAGCGCAATCTCCATCGAAGTTGTGACTATCGATCCGTCGGACGGCCAGCGGTCGCTCGTCGCAGATTCGGCGTTGTCGAGGTCGTCCGTGAAGCTAACCTCCACCTTGATCTGCTTGCCGTCATCGTCGGAGGTGAGCGTGTAGGTGTTCGAGGTAGCGTCCGCGATGTTGGTCTCCGTGCTCCCGTCCACTCGTATCCACCGGTAGTTGTAGGCGTAACCGTCATCGCCGTCCTCTGCCTTGGAGTTGCCGTCCGCGTCGGCGATGTCGACGGTCGATACGCTAACCGTTTCGCCCACGCGCGCCGTGCCCGTGATCGACGGCTGACCGGTCGCAGCGTTGTTGTCAGTCGCTTCAATGTCGATGGGTGTGCCGTTGACCGCTAAACGGCCGGAGCTATAGTGATGGTCCTGACGCCACTCGTGAGGGGCGTTTGTCCAATAGCGGCGGTCTACGACCAGATAGAAATCGTCGATGCTCCATGCATCGGCCTTCCCGGGATCTTCGTCATCCGAAATGGTGCCGTGAAAGTGGGTGTAATAACGTCGCTTCCCGGGTTTCGGATCTATCAGGACCGAGTACCTCGTTCTTGGCTCCAGCGTCGCACCATCGGGTGCGACGAAAGTCTTGGTCAGGGAGGACAGGTCGTCGGGAAGGGTTAGTGGATACAGAAGTTCACCGGGGGTGCCGTCATCCTCGGTGGCGTGGATCCCGACCGTGGCGTCGCGGTCTTGGATATGAATCTTCATCTGGATGCTGGAGAGGTTGTAGCCGGCAGCGTGGCAGCCCGTCTTGAATATCTGACTTCTAGGGACGGGATTCGCGTCGAAGGTGTTGGCATGCTGCCCAAGATTGCTGACGAGATCCGTGCTCGATGTCGACGTCTCGTCATTCGCGCCCGTGACCTCGTCGGCGGCGATCGGCGTGGCTTCGACGGCGATCTGCACGACACGCCGTTCCCAGTCCGGGAACCAATCGCTGGAGCCCATAAGGACGTGATGTTCATTTGCCATTCTCCAACCAGCGGCTCTCCCCGGGTCCTCGTCGTCCGAAAGAGTTACGCGATAGCGAAAGTAGCCTTGCGACTCGTGGTTGCTGGTGAATAAGACAAACGAATATCGGGCGTTGGGCTCGAGCTTCGCATTCTCGGATGCGGCAAATGTCAGAACATCGGATGACTTGTCTGCTGGCAAGTTGAGTGTATGGACAATTTTCGTGAATTCACCCGGAGTACCGTCGAACTGTGTCGAGTAGATTGCGGCTGTATAGTCATCCCCTTTGGTCCTGAGTTTCATCCGGACATTGGATAGACGGTAGCCGTCGGGATGACAACCTGTGGTGAACATCTGGCTGATCGCTTGATTAGCACTTCTAATGGAGCTGTTCCCTTGCCCGAGGTTGCTTATCATCGGCGTGCCGTTGACCACCGGTTCGGCGTCGAGCGCCGCCGCGGGGTTGCCCGAAACGTCTTGCACCGGGTCGCTTGAGGGCACCGCGTAGCTCAACTTGACGCTGTCGGCCGCAGTCACCGCCGCCGACAGCGTGAGCTCTACGGACGAATCGTCGATGGCGACGCTGGACGGCGCCACGGCTGCGTCATCGCCGACGGTGACCGAGTACGCGCTGGTGTCGGGCACAGAGTCGGGATCGAGCACCTCGTCGTAAGTGAGCACCAGCGATGTTCCGTTGACCGTGGCGCTGGTCAGCGCTGGCGCGGTGGAATCAGAGGGCTGCGCGCGGGCGGGGACGGTGTCGGCCGCGAGCGCGAAGGCGCACAGGAGGGCGATCAGGCATATGAGCAAAAGCGAATGGATTCTGGTCATGTCGGCGGTTCCTCACGCGATGGGTCGGACTCAAGGATTCAAGTTCCCCGGTCACTTGGGCCCAGCCGCACGAAAGTTCCGGATCCCGATATCGCTGATGACGCAGATCATGTTCGCTCCTAGTCTCGCCATGCCCGTCAGCGTGGCGGTACTGTCAGACGCATCTGCATTCGCCAATGCCAACTTTATGATTCGATCATGGATAACGTATCAGTATTGTTGCATCTCGTCAATTGATGCATTTGATATTGACCCCTGTCGTGTTAACCTGTACCGACTTGAGCGAACTGACGTATTCAACTGTCGGCCGCATGACTCTGTCGACCATCGGTGCTGCCGATGAATCGAGGAACGTCGCGTAGCGTCAACTGCAACAAGGTCGATCGCCACTTCTGAAATCAACGCTCTGTGTTGTGCCGGCGAGATACACAACAACCACGAAACGTCAAATCTCAACAGGCGCGAGAATAATGCTCAGAACATCAGTACAAACATCATGTTTTAATCGTGCATGATCTGCTCAACGATATACTTTAGTACAGATAAAAATACATCATGTGGAATTTCTGATGCTAGGCGGGCAATTGTTATCGGGAGGTAGCCGTTGAAGCTGTTGGGACCTGTTCGGCGCGAAGTGGGTCAATTGACCGGCTCGGCTCGTAGCAGCGTGTCGGATGAATCGCTGTTCGGGGCGAAAGTCTCGCTCTACGTTCGATGGTTCGGCCTGCTCTGGGGTGTGGTCATCGTCAATTACCGCCCCGATGAACTTCTATCCAGTCACATCCTTAACAATCTGTACGCTTTTTCGCTACTCACGTTCAACGGATACGTTCATTTCCGACTCTTGACGGGCCGCAAGATCCTGCCTGGCTGGATGTTCGCGCTCAGCGTTATGGACATGATCATCGTCGGTCAGGCCGTGATCGTCGAAGGTGGTTACGAAAGCCCGTACTTCATCTTTTACTATCCGGCTCTTGCATGGTTCGCCGCGATCTTCACTTCGGCGAGGTTGACCTTCGGTTTCACGACGCTGGTAGCCGCCGCGTACGTCGTCTTGTGTTTAGTCACCGCTGACGGCGTCAATCTCGGCGCGAAAGAAGACCTTTACATACTTGCCCGGATAGTGGCGATGTATTCCGTCGTGACGTCAGTCAATCTGATCACTCGTTTTGAACGGATCCGGCGCCAGGCCGCGGTGGAACGGGAACGCGATCTCCAAAGGCAACGAATCGAACTTTCCCAGACGATCCACGACACCACGGCGCAGTCGCTCTACATGATCGGGATCGGGATCGAGTCGGCTGCCGAGATGGCGCAACCAGTCAACTCTCCGCAGATCGATAAGCTCAAGGCCACGAATGCCCTCACCAAATCTGTCATGTGGGACTTGCGACATCCGATCGACGCAGGTCTGCTGCTCCAAGGGCGCAGGCTCGACGAGGTGCTCCAATCCCACGTCGACACTTTCACCTCTATAACGTCGTTGCCTGCAAAGTTCATCCTGAGGGGCCGAGAGCCGTCGCTATCCGACGCTGCTCGCAACTCCTTGTTCTCCATCGGTCACAACGCCATGACCAACGCGTTGCGCCATTCGCAAGCGAGCAATGTGACCGTCGAGCTCGTCTACTACAACCCGGGCATACGCATCTCGGTCTCCGACGACGGTATCGGATTGCCGCACGGCTATGCGAACCGTAGCCACGGATTCTCAAACATGATCGCCGAAGCCAAGCGGCTGGGCGGACGTCTGGAGGCAGGCCCGGGACCGGGGGGGCGGGGCACGACCGTCTCCTGCATCGTCGATTGAGTTCCGACGGCGGCTCAGACCACCTGCGCACGCATTTGGTTTGAATCACACACACCGCTCACCTAGACGGTACTAGCCGTTTGGGTTCATAGATACCATCGCCTCTCGATCGCGGTCTTCAACCGCGGCAAGTCTCGGCATTCCTCGCCCCAGCCGCGGCGCTCCGGATCATCTGGAGGATCAGCCCGACATCGGCACGATCCGAAGCAGGATCCGCAACTGAGCCGGGACCAAATTGGTAGAACACTACTGTTTAACGTCGGCAACTCAAGTAGGAACAGGGGGTGACACCTCATGTCAAAAAGACTAGAAAAGAGATGAAAGAACCGTTAATCTAATAATGTTTGAGATGTTACAGTTCACATGATACGTAGTCAATCGATACGAGCAGATGGGTCGAAACGGTCTTACATCCCTGCGCATTTCCTTGCGTCCGAAATCTTTCAGAAGCGCGTCGCCGAACAGTGACATTCTGGGCGGCTTGTCGCAGAGCCGTGCGTGCCCGCGCTTGAATTCGGCCTCCACCGGGAACGCACGTAAGCGGCAAGGACATGCCGATCAAGAGTGAAGGGATAATCACTTGCACTTGCCACGAATGACGAAGACCCGCGGCGCAATCGCCGCCATGGCGTTGGCGTTCGCAGTCTTGTTCTCGGGACTGCCTGCCGCGTTGTTCGGACCGGGCGTGGAGGCGCAGAGTGCAGTTCTACTGGTCGGTAACTTGGGAAAGGGCGCCCTCACCGTTGTCAATGACAAAGTAACTATCTCGTCTGATGGCACAGACGTGACTCAGATGGCAAGCTCTTTCGAAACCGGGAGCAATGCGGACGGTTACACGTTAACCAGTTTCGTAGGCAATATGAAGTTCGGCGGCAGCGAAGCCCCGATAATCTCCGTGTATTCGGACTCGTCCGGGAATCCAGGGTCGAGCCTTTACACGTTGACGAATCCGGCTTCGTTGCCTACCAGCGACGCCTTCGGGCAAGTTACTTTCACTGGCGATTCCAACACGCTGTTGGAACCAGACACGACGTACTGGATCGTTGCCAGCACCTCCGTTACCAACATGGATAGTTATCAATGGCGGTTGGTCGGTTCCACCTTGATTGACGGTTCGAGCCTTTCCGGTTGGGACATTCCAGACGGTTCTAAGACGAAGACCGGAAGCGGTGCGTGGTCAAACAACCAATCCTTCGCGTTTCACTTCGATCTGAATGGGACGGTGACAGAGGCGGAGAGCACGTCGGTGACGTTGTTGGACAACTTCGCCACCACTGACGCCGACACCACGTCGAATAATTTGGTTGCCATAGGTGGGTCTGGTACCGCGATCCGCGAAAGGGCCGCACCGTTTGAGACGGGTTCCAATCCGGCAGGCTACACGTTGGGGTCGGTAACCGTCAGACTCAAGCTTGGCACAAACGAAACATCCATGAATCCTCAAATGGCGATTCATTCCGATTCGAGCGGTGTTCCCGGAAGCAACGTGGTGGGCACACTGACACAACCGGACACAATTCCTTCCACAGTAGGCAATCACGATTTGACTTTCACGTCGTCCGACGGAGTGTCGCTGGATCCGGACACGGTCTACCACGTTGTGATGACTGAAGGGACCAGCGGTAATTTGTACCGATGGTTTCGAACCCGTGTTGATACGGGCACCATAGTCAACCAGCCGGGTTGGTCGTTGCCCGGTCCTGGATTAGGCAAGCAGGGTACAGCTGCATGGACTAGCTCGTCGACATCTCCGCTGCAGGGTCCTGGGGATGATTTCACCTACAAGTTCAAACTGGAAGGCGTCGTCAACCCAACCCCTCCCGGTGTGACAGTTTCGGAAACGTCGTTCACGCTGGATGAGGCCGGCGGTACGGGCACGTACACGGTGGTGTTGGATGCGCAACCCGCCAATGACGTGACGATCGCGGTTGCGTCCGACGATACCGCCGATGTGACGGTTTCGCCCTCTAGCCTGACGTTTACGACGACGAACTGGGAAACGGCTCAGACGGTGACGGTCAACGCGGTTGACAACGACTTCGACGAGCCGACTGCGGGTGGGGCGACGATCGGACATACCGCGACATCTGATGATGCCGATTACAGCGGCATAGACATTGACGATGTGACGGTGACGGTGACCGACGACGATACGGCCGGGGTGACGCTTTCAGAGACTTCGTTGGACGTCACGGAGGGCAGTTCCACCGGCGACACGTACACGATCGTGTTGACATCGGCGCCGATCGGAGGGTCGGCGACGATCACGCCGGGTTCGACCAACACCGCTTTGGCGTTCAATCCTGCGAGTGTGACATTCAGCAATAGCACATGGGATCAAGCGCAAACGGTGAGGGTGACGGCGAACGACGACGACAACCTCGTGGACGAGACATCGACGATCACGCACACTGTGACGGGCTACACCGCGACGGCAGGCAGCATCACGGTGAACGTCGCCGACAGCGGTTCGACGGACGAGGGGAGTATGGTGGAGCCGGGTGTGTCGACGATCTGGAGCGCGACGTTGACCCCTGGCTCGACATCCGGCGTGTTGGGATGCTCCAACGGACTTTTATCAAACAAATGCAACGATTCGTCAGTCCTGAGCGAGGACGGATTCACCTACAACGGCGACGACTACGCGTTCAAGGTCGTTTTTCTCCGGAATTCGGGCAATCGACTAGACATCGAGTGGACCCCGGATTTTCCCGCCGCGGCTGAGGACTTGACTCTGACAGTGGATGGCACTACGTTCGCTTTTTCCGAAGCCGACTCTAACGCTGTCGCTCGGGCGTACTGGGACACCAGCGGACTGAGTTGGACCGCTGGCACCGATGTGTCGATGAGTCTTACTCAAGACACATCCGAACCCACGGTTACGTTTTTGAACAACTTCAACACCGTAACCGGGTCCAGCAACTCAGATTCGGTAGTAGGAGTAGGTACCTCAGGGACCGACGTCTTAATCAAGGCTGCACCGTTTCAGACGGGTTCCGACGTGGGAGGCTACACGTTGGAGTCGGTGACCGTCAACATCATCCGCATAACAGGACCGATGAACCCTCAACTGGCGATTTACTCGGACTCGAGCGGCGAGCCTGGTACCAGCGTGGCCACATTGTCGCAACCGGCTACGATACCGACTACTTCCGGCATTCACAGATTGACTTTCACGTCTTCCGACGGAGTGTCGCTGGACCCGGACACGGTCTACTACGTTGTGATGTCGGAGGGAACCGACGGTCAATTGTTCCGATGGACTCGAACCAAGAGATCCGGAAGCGGTCTGGTCAATAAAGCGGGTTGGTCGTTCAACGATAACGGCATAGGCAAAACCGGCGATGGCGCTTGGGCCCTAACCGCCAGAGACACCTTCACTTACAGGCTCAAGTTGGAAGGCAAGGTCAACCCACCCAAAGGCGTCACGGTTTCGAAGTCGACGTTGACGATCGCAGAAGGCGGTACGGACACCTATACGGTGGTGTTGGATGCGGAGCCGGACGATAGCGTGACCATTGCGGTTGCGTCTGACGATACGGACGAGGTGACGGTTTCGCCGGGCACTTTGACGTTCACGACGTCGAACTGGGATACGGCGCAGACGGTTACGGTTACGGCGGTGGATGACGACTTTGTTGAGGCGGCTAGCGCGACGATAACGCATACCGCGACGTCTACAAACGACGACGATTACGATGGCTTTTCGATTGGCGATGTGACGGTGACGGTAACCGACGACGATATGGCGGGGGTGACGATTTCGGAAACATCGTTGGACGTCACGGAGGGCAGTTCCACTGGCGATACGTACACCATCGTTTTGGATTCGGCGCCGGTCGGAGGAGGTTCGGCGACGATCACGCCGTCTTCGACCAACTCCGCTTTGGCATTCAATCCTGCGAGTGTGACTTTCGACGCCGACGATTGGGACACCGCGGTGACGGTGAGGGTTACGGCGACCGACGACGACGACCTCGTGGACGAGACTTCGACGATCACGCACGCTGTGACGGGGAGCTACACCGCGTCTGCGGCGAGCATCACGGTGAATGTCGACGATGTCGACATGGCTACCATCACCGTTTCGACGAGCACCGTTGATGTCACCGAAGGGAGTTCGACGACCTACACGATCGTTTTGGACCAAGAACCGGCAGGGAACGTAGTGGTTACGCCGAGTTCCGGTGACACCAGTGTCGTAACGGTATCGGGAGCGTTGACGTTCACGAGCCAGAACTGGAACACATCGCAAACCGTAACGGTGACCGCGCCGCAGGAAACCGACCTGTCCGACGTGGACGACGAGGAGGTGACGATCACGCACGCCGTGGCTTCGACGGCCGACACGAACTACAACAGCGCCACAGCTGCGAGCGTGACGGTCACAGTCGATGACGACGACGTGCCGGGGGTGACTTTCACACCTGCGGCTTTGACGATCGATGAAGGGGCAGCGGGGATGTATACGGTGGTGTTGAACACCGACCCGGGGGCAGCAGTGACGGTGACTCCGAGCGTAACGGGCCTTACGGTCTCTCCTGCCAGTCTGATGTTCACCTCTGGCGCGTCGGGAAACTGGGGCACCGCGCAGACCGTCACGGTGACATCGGCTCAGGATACCAACCTCGTTGACGACGACTACACGATCAGCCATGCCATCACCGGTTACAGCGGAGTGACCAGCGGCGATGTAAAGGTGACGGTCGAAGACGATGATAACGCTGGTGTGACGGTCTCGCCGACCACGTTGACGGTGAACGAAGGCAGCACCGAGGACGACATGGACGTCGATGCCACCTACACGGTGGTGCTCGATTTCCAACCTTCTGCCAATGTGACGGTCACCATCAACAAGCCTTCAGGAACGGACCTCACGATCGACAAGTCTTCTTTGACCTTCACCGACTCGAACTGGAACACGGCCCAAACGGTCACGGTGACTGCGTCGGAAGACGATGACGGAGAGAACGACTCGGCGACGATAGGTCATTCCGTGACTTCGACGGATACGAATTACAACGCGGTAAGCGCCAGTTCGGTCGTGATAACGGTGGACGACGAAGATGAGCCCGGCGTGACGTTTTCGCGGACCAACATCGGGAATTTGGACGAGGGTGCGTCTCAGACGTTCACCGTCAAATTGGACACGTTGCCGAGCGGAAACGTCACTGTGGAATTTGAAATTACACCTCCGGGAGTCGTGACGATCGACGCGGATGCGGTGACTTCGGGCAATCAGGATCGTGTGACCTTCACCAGAGATGACTGGAGCACGCCGAAAACAGTGACGCTAACTGGGCGCCAAGATGATGACGCGTACGACAATAGACCCCAGATCGACATCTTTGTGGAGGGCTACACCGGCGTGGATGATGTAAATGAGATCGAAACCATATATGTCACGGTGAACGACGATGAAAGCGTGGGTATTGAGCTCGTCGATACGGATGTCGACACCACCGACATGACCCACTCGAAAACGGTTACCGAAGGCACGAGCACTGAGAAATACAAGGTGAAGCTGACTTCGCGGCCCGTGAACCCGATAACCGGAAACAACGCGACGGCCACGTTGACGATTGGCGGATTCACCGGTACGGACGTGTCGGTCAGTCCGACGACTCTGACGTTCGGCAGCGACTGGGACACGGCGAAGGAGGTGACGATCACCGCTGCGCAGGATGCCGACGGCGTCGAAGACGTGGTCACGGTCACGCACGCCACGAGCGGTGCCGATTACGGCAACGTGAGCGCGTTCCCGCTGACGGTCAAGGTGACTGACGACGACACGGCGGGACTTACATTTGCGGATACACCAGTTACGATCACCGAGTTGGGCACGGTGACACAGGTGGGGAACAATGCGGTGCAAGCTGAGGGCACCTATTCTGTCAAACTCAACACGCAGCCGACGGCGGAGGTGACTATGGCACTGGCGTTCGCTTCCGGCTCATCTTCAGACGTCAAGTTCAAAGATTCTTCCAACAATCTTGTCAGCACGCTGAGTCTGACCTTCACGACAACGAACTGGAACACGGCGCAGACGATCACGGTCAGCGCAGCATCGGACGACGACGCGGTGACCGACACGGCGACGATAACGCACACGGCGAGTCAGTCGGGCGGGAGTCAGGAGTACGACGGGACGACTGGCAGCGTGACGGTGACGGTGAATGACGATGAGGTGCCGGCGGTGACCATCACGCCGACTAGCATCGACATCACCGAAGGTCAGATGGTCAAGTACAGGATTACATTGAGCGCTAGGCCATCGACCACTGCCAACGTTTGGCCAGCGATCGCTGCGGCGGATCAAGACACACTCACGGATACCGTCAACTTTGTTGCATTTTCAACTTCGGGTTCAGACTGGCGGACGGGCAAAGAGGTGGAGATAACGGCCGAAGAAGACGACGACGGTGACGACAAAACGGTGACGATCACGTTCACCACTAGTGGAGCGGAGTTCCAAGGTTTGACGGTGACGCCTTTAACGGTGAGCATCACCGACGACGACGAGAGAGGTCTCGAATTCTCCAACTTAGGCGCCGGGCAGACGCTCGACATGGACGAGGGTGAAACCAAGTCATACGAGGTCAAACTGAAGACGAAGCCAAGCGGCGACGTCGTCGTCACTCCGGAGCCGGCGTCGGACGCTCGGATATCGATTTTTGACAAAGACGACAACGCATTAACCTCTTTGACCTTCACGACGATGAACTGGAACGACTCCCAAACTGTCCGCGTCAAATCTGATGAAGATCCCGACGCTCAGGACAACTCGTACGAGATTACACACGACATCTCAGGGTATGGGACGTTGGATGCGAGCGAAGAGCCGGATCCGATAACCGTGAACATCGACGACGACGAAATGGTGGGAGTGGAGGTGACGATTGATGCTGCGGACTTGGACAGTGACGACAACCTGATCGTTATTGAACAGGATTCAACAGGTACGAGCATATCGGTTCGACTTACGAGCCAACCCGTCGACGACGACGGCGATGGAGTCTCTGTGAGTTTGATCTCCACCACATCTGGCGGTTTGAACGTGACCCCCAGCCCATTGGTTTTCCCTGCGAGCAGTTGGTCCCAATCCCGGACGCTCACGATTAAGGGGCGTGCGGACGACAACGGGGTGAATGAGACCGCGAGGATATCGTTCCGCATTGGCAGCGTCACCCCTAACGACTACGACGGCTTGTCGATCGACGACATTCCGGTGGTGATCGAGGACGACGACGAGCCGGGTCTGACGATTTCGGAGACGAGTTTCTCGACCGTGAACGAAGGCAGCCCGATCGGAAGGACCTACACGGTCAAGCCGGACACGGAACCATCGGCGGAGTTCACCGTCAACATCGCTTCGGACCACGCGGACATTACGGTGTCGCCTGCGACGCTGACGTTCGACAGCTCGAACTGGCAGACGGCGAAGACGGTGAGGATTACCGCACCGCAGGACGACGACGCGTTTGACGAAACTGCGACGATCACGCATACGACCAGCATGACGACTGGCGACCATCTGGAGTACGACGGTCTGACGGTCGATTCGGTGACTGCGACCGCGCACGACGACGACACGCAGGGCGTGAACGTATCCGTCACGACGCTCACCGTGGACGAGGGGGACAGCGGCACGTACACGATCACGCTGGACACCTTGCCGGTCGACACGAACGGCGACGCCAGCAGCGTGACGATAAACATCGCCGAAGAGACCTCCGAGGCCGATATAACCCACACCGCCTCCGTGACGCTCGACGAGAACAACTGGGACACCGGCGCGACAGTGACGGTGACGGCCGCGAATGACGACGACACGACGCGAGAGACGGCGACCCTCCAGCACACGGTTTCCTCAACCGCCGGCGCCGACTACGTCGGTGAGACGATCGCCGACGTCGCGGTGACGGCGAACGACGACGACACGGAGGGCGTGTCGATCTCGGAGACGACGTTGACCCCGGATGAGGGGGGCACGGCGACGTACACCGTGAAACTGAACACGCAACCGACCGGAAACGTCACCGTGACGGCGAGTTCGAACAATGCCGACGTCACCCTGTCGGCGACGTCGCTGACCTTCACATCGACGACTTGGAACACGGAGCAGACCGTCACCGTCAACGCCGCCGAAGACGCGGATGCCGCGGTCGACACGGCGACGATCACCCACGGCGTGAGCGGCGCCGAATACAGCAACGCGCCGACTCCCGGTTCGATAACCGTGAACGTAACGGAAAACGACACGTTGCAGATCGACGTGAGCCCCGTGACGCTCGCCATCGACGAGGTCGACGGCGGGACCGGCTCGGACACCTACTCCGTCACACTCCATGCCGCGCCGACCGGCGGCAGCGTGACGATTCAGATCAACGCGACCGGCGACGACAACGTGACGGTCAATCCGACGTCGTTGACCTTCAGCGCCGGCGAGTGGGCGACGCCCACCACGCCGAGCGTGAGCAAGACCGTAACCGTGAACGTCTCCGACGATCCCGACGCCACCAGCCCGGAGACCGCGACGATCGAACACACGGTCTCCGGCTCCTCCGACTATCAAACTCAAGGCATCGCGTCCGGCGATGTGACGGTGACCGTTACCGACACGGACACGCGAGGCGTTTCGTTCTCAACAACGTCCGTGTCAATCGCGGAAGGCACGACCAACGCCAACGCGTACACCATCGTGCTGGACACGCGTCCCACGGGTGCTGTGACAGTGACGATCAACGACCCGACCGACAACAACGTGTTCGAGACCGATCCGGCTTCGTTGTCATTCACCGCGGCCAACTGGAACACGCCGCAACCGGTGAGTCTGCGTGCGCTGACCGACGACGACGCGAACGACGACGACGGGACGGTGACGCACACGGTGTCCGGCGCCGACTACACGCAGACGCCGGCAATTGACGTCGGCGATGTGACTGTCACCTCGACGGACGGTAACACGCGCAGCGTCGAGATCGACACGACCGACGACCCGTATCTGATGGGCGAAGGCGAAACGATCACGTACCGTGTCAAGTTGGGAACTGAACCGGAAGGCACGGTGACGATAACGCCGGTATCTACCAACGCGGACATCAGCTTCAACCCAGCTTCGTTGGACTTCGACGACTCCGACTGGGACGATTATCAGACCATCTCGGTAACGGCGGGCCAGGACGACGATGCGGCGCCGGAACTCGCCACAATCACGCACGAGGTTACTGGCGGCGACTACGGCTCCGACGCCAGCTTGACGGTAGACAACGTCAACTTGGACATCGCGGACGACGACGAGGCAAACGTAGTGGTTCCGATAACGGAACTCTCGGTTACAGAAGGCTCGAGCAGCGGATACACGATTGCGCTCGGCTCGAGACCAGTCGGCGGCAACGTCACCATCACGCTGGCGATGACCTCGGGCTCGGACCCCGACATCACAATCAGCCCGGCAACGTTGACGTTCACCACGTCCACCTGGAACCTGGCGCAGCTCGTGACCGTCGCGGCGGCTCACGACACGGATACGAGGGTTGACAGAGGAACGATCACGCACGACGTGAGCGGTGCGAACTTCACCGGCGCGACAGTTGAGAACATCGCCGTAACCGTCGTCGAAGATGACATGGCGATGATCACCATCGAACCTACCGAGATCACAATCGGCGAAGGCAATTTCGCCACCTACACCGTGGTCCTCGGCACCGAACCCAGCGGCGACGTCACGATACGTGCCGTGTCGGACAACTCCGACGTCACCCTATCGCCATCGACGCTCACGTTCAAACCAAGCGCCGATCCCGGCGAGGGTCAGTGGGACGAACCGCAAGTTATCACCGCAACCGCGGCCGATGACCCGGACGCCGAAAACGAGACCGCGTCCGTATCCCACACCGCCAGCGGACATGAATATGAAGGCGAAGTCGGTTCAACCGTCACCGTCAAGGTCGTCGAAGACGGCTCCGATGTGAAGAACACCTCTTCGTTCCTGCGCAGCTCGTCCTGCGACAGCAACCTGTCATTGACCTGGAACGCTCCGGTAGTCGATGGCACGATCGCCACCTACAGCATCCATTGGGCCCCGACCGGGACGTCGTACAACGACTCCGATTCGGTGACGGTTTCCGGGGATTCGACCAGCTACCTCTTGGGTCCGCTGGACAACGACACCGAGTATTCGATCCGTATGCAGGAGTTCGACGCCATGGGCGACCCGCTGTGGTCGCGAGAGGTCACCGCCAAACCCGCGGACGACTCCTGCATCACCGAGGTCACGTTCGGCAACATCCTAGCCGACAGCACTCCAGTGATCGTCAAGATGGAAGGAGCCGTATCGGGCACCCAGGTCAACATGCGCTACCGCAGCCTCAACCCGGGCGTCTGGAGCGAAATCCTTTCGCAGGTTCTCGGCGAGGGCGAAACTAGCGCCACGTTCGACATCCGCGGGCTCCGACCCGACAACCCATATGAAGTGCAGGTGTGGCTCGGTTCGACGACACCGCCTCTTGAACAGGACGACTCGGCCGCGGTCGAGACGTCGGTCGCTCAGGCGGTGTTCAAGACGGGTGCGTTGCCCGAAGGCGAAATTTTCACCGGAGGCGGCGGATCGCGTGGCGGTCGCATACTGCGCATCGAACCTGCGATCACGTCCGTCAACCTCGGCGCAGGCGACACAGTCGTGCTCTCCGTCGATGTCTGGGGACGTCAGAACATCCTCGACAACGGTCTCGCGGACAGAGACGCGAGGCACGGACGTCCGGAATTCAAGTGGTTCTCCGACGCCGGAGGCGCTTTCACCGAAGCAGATATCAGACCGGAATGGCAGAACGGACTTGCAGATGATCGCGCGGTGGTCTTCACCGCGCCGAGCCATGGCGGCACCATAAGTATCACAGCGAGCCTGGAAGACAGCTTCCTATGTCTGGCGGCCCAGGATGATGAGACTGCGGACGACCAGTCGGCCCGGTGCACGGCCGAGATCGAGGTTACGGTGTTTCGTCGCGCGACGACGGCTATTTCGACAACAGCACCGGTGAACCCGCATGGGCCGATACCGGAGACGCTCTCGGGTCCGGACGGTGTCGCGCATGCGATCTTCACTCCGGTCGAAGGCGGGAGCTTCGTAGGGGCCGGCTACTCGCTCTCCGCGGGTCCCGGTGCGGTTGCCGACGGCGAATACATAGGCATCAGCATGACGCCGGCGGGCGACGCGTCGAATGTTGGAATGACCTGGCATCGATACACGCTGGCCGGTTTGAGCTACTCCGACGGAGTCATCGATGCGAGCGGAGCCGTCGTGTCGGCCTACTCGCTGAACGAACACGTTTCAGTGTGCGTTCCGATGCCCGCTCAACTCGGCGCAAACCTCACGGACATCGTGTTGATTTCAATCTCGGGCGACGGCGATTTGAGCGTGCTGTCGACGAAGGTGAAGATTACGGCTGAAGGCGTGTCGGTCTGCGGCAACTTGTCGACGGTGCCTGCTACAGTTGCCGTGGGCAAGGTCGGAGCGCCGCTCGAAGTCAAGGATGCGGAGCCCGAAAATAGCGATCAACCCTTGCCCGATACAGGAGGTTCGCCCCCGACGTTGCCCGCGTTGATTCTCATGTTCACTTTTGCAGTCCTCACGGTTTCCGTCGGAATGATGATTTTCGGTAGGAATCGGCCTGGGAGATGCACGAATGGCGGCCACCCACTCGCCGCCCCGACAACCGAACGCAAAATCGGCAATTGTGTGACGCGATCAGCCAATGATTCCGGTCCTCTCGTTCCGGATTAGGCTATACCGGCTCCGGGCACCCAACTTACATCTGAGCCGCGAATCAAGTACTATCGTAATGATTGGTATGCAACGGAACAATGAGTTGCATCCGCACTTGATATATTTGGCTTCTTGTAAGATAAATGCACGCATCCATTACGATCAATTTCGGGTTCCGGCGTCACGGTTCCAGGAAGAACTGGAGACGATCGACCTGCAAGGCAAAACGAAATGTCTAGTCCTCACCGCGCCACTGTGTTGATCGTCGACGACCATTCGATCATGCGAGAGGGTCTTAAGGAATTGCTCGAGCGATCCGGCGAATACGAAGTGGTTGGTCAAGCTCGAGACGGCGAAGAGGCAATAATTGTCGCAAGACGCCTCGAACCAGATGTGGTGATCATGGACTTGATGATGCCAAAAAAAGATGGTATCGAGTCGTGCCGCGAGATTACCGCCGCATTGCCGGAGACTAAAGTGCTGGTTCTGACAGCATCCACGGATGAGGCGATGGTGTTGAAATCCGTCACCGCAGGAGCCACGGGCTACCTGCAAAAATTTTCGGGTACGGAGCGGTTACTTGAAACTATCCGCGACGTGAAGGCTGGGGAATTCCGGGTTCCCACGAGGTTGATGCAACGCGCCCTGACCAAAATGCATTCGGTTCCTAAGCAATTTTATCGAGTCGATTCGGGCGATCTCACACAGAGGGAATTGGGTATCCTGAAGCTGTTTGCCGAGGGACGCAACTACGCCGAGATCGCCGAAGTGCGCGGCAATCGGCCGTTGACGATCCGCAACGCCATTTACGAGATTCGCGACAAACTCGGGGTTAGTTCCCGTCAAGAGATGGCGGTCTGGGCGGTACGCAACGGGCTTCTGGACAACGGCGACGCATCGGGTTGACCTATGCACTGGTGCCGGTACTCCTCCAACTAAAGTCCATAAGGTGCTTCCGTACAGCGGAGAGGTCGACGAGACGCGACGACCCCGCACCTTATGAGGCGATCGGGAACTGGGTGTAAGACTTCGGGTTTTCAGAAACCTGGGTCTCACCTGTTTTCGGTCCAGTCGAATGCGACCAGTTTGGCCGGATCCAGGCGTGTCGGGTCTCGGCTCCCGCAGATACCGACGTCCAACCACACATCGTCGCCACGGGACATCGCAACTGGAGCGGTCGAGAGTTCGGAATACCTTTCATTCGCGTGTGCGTGTATTGTTCGAACCAGTACAAAAACACTAGTCTGAAGATACAGATTTCCGTCCGATGACTTTGAAGGGGATTAGGCGTGTTTAGTGAATCGAACAATGCGTCGCGGATTGCATGCTTCGCAGCCAAGCCATTTGCGAGATCAGGCGTTCCGGCGACGACCACCACAAGTTTCGGGTCTTTTTTATTTGGAGGTCCGAATTCGTCAGTCACTTTGGCTTCGGGAAATACGCGGGTCTTCTCATCCAAACAGTTGATGAGCCTGTTATCGGCAGCATTCGCGGCTGTCGTTTTGGTCACATCGATCCTGACGTTGACAACTTCGGCGCAGTCAAACGCCGTTGCCACGGGTAAACCGACTATCAGCGGTACTACGCACGTTGGCGAAACGCTTACCGCCAACACCGACGCAATAACAGACTCTGACGGCTTGACATCGGTCAGCTACACGTATCAGTGGATCCGCGTCGACGACGGTACGGATTCAAACATCACCGGCGCTACAAACTCGACGTACGTCCTCACATCTGAGGATGCCGGGACTGAGATCAAAGTCAAGGTGACGTTCACAGACGACGCCAACAATTCGGAGGAGCTACAGAGCGACGCCACAGATACGGTCGTAGTTCTGCTCTCATTCGGCGAAGATGAGTATAACGTGACTGAAGGCGACACGGTGGGGATAGTGCTTCAGATAAGCGATGACCTGATTTCGACCTATTCAGTTCCATCTCAACTGATACAAGACTACGGCGACGATGAATACTACTCGCTCAGTCCCGATCTCAGCACTCAGGACCTAGATTTCGGCAATGGCACCACTAGCGTCACCATTAACTTCACCGCGGCCGACGACGATGTCTACATGCCGGACAAAGGCAAATTCGGCATCTTTTTGCTGACGCATGATTTTGGGAATCCGCCGTCCGTAACGATCCCAGACGAGATGAGTCTGAGCAGCGACGGCGTGAGCAGCGGCGAGACGGTGATCATCACCTACATCAACATCATCGAGGACGAGTTGGACCCTGACGCGAACGATGCTGCGACCGGCGCCCCGACCATCACCGGAACCGCGCAGGTCGGTGAAACCCTGACCGCCGAAATCGGCACGATCGCCGACAACCAAGGCGTTCCCGCCGAGACTTCCTTCAGTTACCAGTGGTTCGTCGTGCAGTACGGAACGGAAACCGCGATCAGCGGCGCGACGAACAAGACGTATACGGTTGCGTCTTCAGACCTATGGAATACTCTGAAGGTCAAGGTCAGTTTCATCGATAATGTCGGGTACGAAGAGTCTGTCACCAGCCTCGCGACGACGTCGGTGCTACCTGAGGTTCCCGGTGCGCCGCACAACCTGACGGCGAAGTCCGGCAACGCGCTTGCCAAGTTGGCTTGGGAAGTGCCGACGAGCGGCGGCGAGCCAACTGGATACCAGTACCGCCACAGCTTGGATGACGGCGCCAGTTGGACGGAGTGGGAAGGCGTCACGGGCAACGACGGCGCCACCACGAAGTACAAAGTCACGGGCCTGACCGACAACAGGGAGTACACGCTCCAAGTCCGTGCTTTCAACATTGGCGGTTACGGTGCGGAATCCGATAGCGTGTCGGTCGTGCCCAACATTCCCGGTCTGCCCGGCGCGCCACAAAACCTGACGGCGACCGCGGGCGATGAACGCGTGACGCTGAATTGGGACGCTCCAACTTCCGGCGGCGAGCCAGACAGCTATCAATTCCGCCAGAGCGAGGATGACGGCGTGAGTTGGAGCGAATGGACCGCCGTCCCGAACAGCGATGAATTCACGACTGAACACACCGTAGAGAACCTGACGAACGACCAGGAGTACTCCTTCCAAATCCGTGGCGTCAACTCCGGCGGCGATGGGACCGAATCTGCAACGGTCAAGTCGACGCCATTCGTCCCGGATCCGCCCGGACGACCGTCGAATCTGACAGCTACGGGCGGTGACCAAGAGGTCGCCATGGAGTGGGATACACCGGACACCGGCGGCGCACCTGAACGCTTCGAGTATCGCTATAAGAAGGCCGGTTACATCGACTACGGCGACTGGACGCCCATCCCGGACAGCGATGGCACGACGACATCCCATACCGTCACCGGACTGGAAAACGGTACGATCTACACATGGGAGGTGCGAGGCGTCAATCGCGGCGGAGACGGCGTATCATCAGTGGATTTCCCTACTGCAAAGCCTCTGCCTCCGCGTCCGGGTATTCCACAAACCTTGACGGCTACCGCGGGCGACACTCAGGTAACGCTCGCATGGACAACGCCGATCGACGGGGCCCCGTCGACGGGTACGCCTACCGTCAGAGCGACGACGGCGGGACGACGTGGGACGTCTGGATAGACATGGCTGGCATCGACGGTGCTACCACGAGCTTCGTCGTATCCGGTCTGACCAACGGCACCACCTATACGTTCGAAATCCTCGCCTCCAACGTAGGCGGAGACAGCGCATCCTCGAATCACGCTATGGCGCGGCCGCTGCCACCTTTGCCCGGTCCACCACTGAACCTGACACCTACCCCAGGTGAAGCTCAGATCACTTTGAATTGGGACGCACCGACCACCGGCGGCCCTGTCGAGAGCTACCAGTACCGGCAGAGCACCGACGGCGGAACAAACTGGTCCGACTGGACTGCCGCAGACGGGACCAACACGAGTTACACCGCAACTCCGCTCATTCCGGGTACGGAGTACACCTTCGAGGTCCGAGCCCTCAACCTAGCCGGAGGTGGCGGATCTTCCAACCAGGCTGTGGCTACGCCACTAGAACCCATATTGCGCGTCGAATTCGATACGACCAGCGGCATCAGCGACACGATTCATCAGGGTTCCAGCGTGCAACCGAGCGTCGGTATCAAGTTCAGCGAACCAGTCGCCGCGTTCGATTACAACACGCCGTCGATCGAACTGACCAACGGGTATCTCCTCAACGCGTACGAAAACACCGACACGACCGATGCTACCGACTGGATACTGCGCATCCTGCCGTTGAGTGACGAGGATGTGAGCATCGCATTCGTCGCCGGCGAAGCATGCGACGACGGCGGTATCTGCACCACCGACGGCGATGCGTTGTTGGCGGTGCCTGCCAATCCCTATGTGATCGAGTACGATGCCCGGCCCCAAATCATCGGCGGCTGGGTCACTGGTATCCCAAGCAGGGGATTCGCTTACTTGCCCGGCGATAGTATGACCGCGATTGTGCGCTTCAGCACCGAGGTATACGTCCAGGGCGGCTCGCCCACACTAGACATCTGGATCGAAGATCAACTTCGTACCGCTGATTGGTCTGGTGGCAACGGCACGAGGGAACTGAAATTCACGTACCGGATGCGCCGTTATGACGAAGAAACCAAAACGCCGGAGGTTGCTCAAAACGGCTTGACCTTGCATGGCTCAACCATCAGAAGCGCAAAAGGCTCGGATGCGAACCTGGCGTTCAAGCTATCTCCGTACATCACGGGGGTGACGATATTGCCTGAGAGCAGTGGCGACGGCAAATGGACCAACATCAACCCGGCTGAAAAGATCATCGTCGAGATTGAATTCAGCGAAACGGTGTTCGTCGACACTGCTGGCGGCACGCCGTCGATTGGCATTCGTCCCGATGGGTTCGAAGTCCGGGCGTCTTACTCGAGCGGCTCGGGAACCGACACGCTGACCTTCGAATACCAAGTCGCAGCCTACGATGGCTACATTGCCGACGGCAATGTATTCGGAGTTTCGATTAAACCGGAGAGCATACGTCTCGACGGCGGGACCATTGTCGACAGCAGCAGCAACAGCGCCGACCTCACACACGGCGGAAACGGCAACGTGTGGCGTTTAGCGCCGAAGTTCGCGTGGGTGAACATCCCTCTCTTTTCGTTCGGAAATGAAGGCGACGACTTCGTTGAAGTTGTGTTGACCCTGAGGGAAATTAACTCCTTCGGAGTGCACGTCGATTACGAAACGAAAGACGGGACCGCTATCGCCGGCGAGGACTATGAAGCGACATCCGGATCGCTCGTATTCCTACCTGGCGAAACCTCCAAGACCATCAGAGTCAAATTGCTCGACGATGTCGCGTCAGAGTCCCTCGAGTGGTTTGTGATAGATCTGTCAGACGTATACTGGGCCGTTCTGCAAAGCGACTCTACCGGCGTTCAGATCAGCGACAACGATTGACATTAGGGCGGGTGGTGATCCTCCCCCCGCCCGATCATCAGTTGACAGCACGATGTCAACGTTCGCAGGCTGGTCGCCCGTCTGCGGCTCTGCTTAAAGTCGTAGCATGGGAAAACCAACCGGCGACGCTGCTAGGTCTTTTCGCTCAGAGCGACCAGCAGAAGCAGCTTCGAGAAAATGATTGCCTGGGTTCGACGGACGGCCCGTCCGCCAGCTGTGGTTCGGTCAAGACAATTGACACAGCGTTGAATTGCTCAACGAAGTGAAGACTGCTGTTTGTGTCCGGCGGATTATAGTATCAGACAGTTAAAACGCAAAAACCATGCGTGAGAGATCCGAGGAGCTAGTGCCACTGGAATATTCGAGGACTAGATATGGGCGTTCTGACGTCAACGGAAATCAACCGGCGACTTCAAAATGGTGAATTGATCCGCTCGCCTCGTACCCTCGAGGATGGTAGTTTCGATGTGGAAGTTGATAGCTACGACTTGGCAGCCGGGACAGCCATTTGGCGACAACCAGATGAAAAAAACAAAAAAGGAAATGTAAATACTCTTAAGTTCCTTCCTGACGGGAATGAAACCGATCAACTAACGGTTACCGTGCAACCCGGGCAAATGGTGTTCGTTGTGACGCGCGAAGACGTTTTGATGCCGACCGATCTGTGCGGTACGGTGTACTCGAGAAACAGCTTGGCGCTAAAAGGCATCCTCGCATTAAACGCAGGGCATGTGGATCCGGGGTACGAGGGGCCGATTGCCATCAGACTCATTAATCTGCGCGCGAATCCATGGACTTTGACGCTCGGTGAACCGATTTTTACGATCACGTTTCAAACGCTCGCGTCAGACACCGATGTCGGATTGATCACTCCTCGTCGCTTATCACAAAACGACATGGTTCTCAGAGTCAGGAACACCGCCGACGCAGCTTTGAGTAATGCCCTTTACGACCTTTACGCGTTGAACGTTGAAGAGCGGTTGAACGATTTCCGACACTCGACCTTGAAGGAGATCAGGGATGAACGGGATGAACTTTGGGTGCGGAAAGACAAGATATGGTCGGAGTTGTTAAGTTCCTTATGGCGAACCGTGGTGGCCGTTGTGGTTTTTTTCGCAATAGTTTTGGCAACAGCGTTTGCCGGCATCGCACTGTTCTACGATCCTCCTGGGGGTTGATCGTTGTGCGAGGGTTGGGTGTTTGCAGCTCGGTTCGAATCGCATCTGAGCTAAATTGCCGCGCCATTTCAAGAATCACTTGACGGCGCGAATCATGGTCGATTTACGGCACACGCGCGCTCGATAACTGACACTTCTTCGAAAATGGTTTTCAACAATGCGCTTGGTGGTTGTACCGAGTCGACGACTAAGTCGCATTGCTTCTTTAGTTTTTCAACATGCGATTCCACCGGATGAAAATCCTGGGCAACGAATTCATCGAACTCTAAATTCCCCATAAATCGATCCTTAAGGCGTAGATACCTAGTCGCATCGTCAGCAGACAAGTAAATCGCGAGCGTCGTCGCAGCCGATTTACGAATTTCCACTAGTATGTCCGCGTGTCGCACGCCGTCAAACACCACTGAATCGCATTCGTTCGTACCCGAGAACTCAAGGACATGTTTTAAGAAACCTTTCGTGCCCAACGATAGATACATTTCTTCACCCAGATCCTGTAATTGAGTTCGATCTAATCCATTGTTACCCGTACGTGCTTTATGACGCACGTAACTACCGAACGAAACCATTCGCAAGGAAAAACGAGTACTCAACGATCGGGCAACGCTCGTCTTGCCGCTTCCCATGCGCCCACATACGACTATCGCGATTCTCATACCGACGTTTCTAACCCGAGGTCTATGATCGCCGGCGGTTTCGGCCGGAGGATTGCCCAACCGCGACGATCTCGCTTGGAGAAATCAATGATCGGGAGATACGTTGCCTCGGATACCCTCATGAGCGTCGCGAATTTGGCGCCTCGACGCGATTCCCAAAACTGCGGATCGTGAGCACATAGCTGTTCGGTATACTCGTTTCGGATGTCGTCCCAACCGTCGGGTGTCAATCGGTAGTGCCAAACGTTGGACACGACGCAAATTCCCCGCAATCCTTTCGCCGAAGCACGTTTCAAGAGGATCACATCGCCTGTTCGGACGACCCCATAAGGAGCAACGCGCCGTTTCGAGAACCGAGATTCGACCGTCTTCTTGCCGTCAAGGATGAACCGCAAGTATGGCTCCACGAGGACAGCCAAATGTACCGCAAACGAGTTCGGTCCCGAGGCAGTCAGGTTTTGGAGGTAACTTCTCCAGAACCCGTCGTGGGATGTCGATCGTTGCATGTCTCGTACAAGTTGGTCCGTCAAGACCACTTGGTTACCGACCACCTTCAACCTCCGCCAATTCTTGGCGCTCGATTTCGACGATCCGTAAAATCTGCGATTTTGTTGCTTCGAGATCCGCTATGTGTTTTTCGTTTATCTGAAAAGACATATTGCCGCGCACAGCTTCAATCGGGTCAGTCGGTGCCGCGAGAGCCTTCATCAGCGTTGCAAAGATGTTGGGTGCGTCGCAATCGTAGACTCGATTACCGGAAGTCCACACAGCTACTCCGTTTCGTCTTGCGTCGCGCCGGCTAACCGTGGGCAGCACGTCGCCAGGAACGAGTGTCTTGAGGCGCGGGTCCAATGAATTTTGCTTCTCCTTCGGGCGAATCTTGAACTTGATCCCATTCAGATCACAGTCGACCCAACGGATCGTCGAATTCTTCTGCGCTTTGAACGCCGGAGTTACGCCCGGTTGTTTACGAAACACCATTAGATCGCCTCGGCGCCAGCTGGGTGAAGTATTGGCAAATCCTGCGGCTCGCAAAGCGTTATGTTCGAAAAACGGTGTAACGTATGACAACGCCAGATTTTCAATGCGGGTTAACTCTAGCCCATTCGTTTTGGCTTCCCGTATGATCCTATTTCTTTCATGCGGTATGGTTGGGCGTACTCCAACGGGAGGAAAACTCAATAACACAGACCCGTTAGCAACGCAGATCCTTGATGCCGCGCGAAGAAACCCTAAAGCCTCAATGGGGTACCAAGGTGGGTCTGCGAGGACTACATGGGACATCGGCGGATCTTCGTCGCCCGTCAAAACATCGGAAAGATGCGCCGATTCGCGTCGGAACCGACGGGACGATATTCCCTTCAACGCTCGATTCTGATCTAGCAGGAAAAACTGACGAGCCGTGTTGCGTTCAGCGGCCAACAGATATACGGATGGCGCACCCAACAAACCGATGACGTCGGCCGTGCGCGTCAACGTGATCAACCTGTCCAACAATTCGGCCGCACAGTCAGTTGTAAAACGCCAATCGAAGTCGAGCGGATGTGGCAAAGGCAAACCAGCGATTGCTTTGTTCACCGCTGATTTCGGTCCGAAGGCTGTTCCTTCTTTCAGGACATATTCGGGAATTTTCGATCCGGCGACGAGCCGTTTAACGGAGTCGCGAACAACGGTTGGATACACGGCGGGAAGAGCGCCGATGAGTTCCCAAAGGTCGCGTACTCCCGACTGAACCTCCTTCAGAATATGGCGATCAATTTCTCGTTCATATTCGGGACGCAGTGCAACGTCGTCCTCGTTCCAAAGAGTCATCGAGATTCGCACCTCAAATCAACGTCAGTGATGGCCAATGCCAACTCGTCTTTGGTGAATCTTGTGTCGATCTCTATGTTCCATGCTTCGACAACCAATTCCTGAATCTCCAACGCTTTTTGGTTTTCTTTTCCCAGGCGGCGACGAACGGGAGAGAAAACCTGCACTTCCAAAGGCACTGTCCTCAATGGCAGGTATGAGTGTATTGACTGCAATCGATCAACGAACCGCCTGATCCGGTCATTGATTTTTCTGGCGTTCGGGGTTGTTAGAGTGACGTACGCGTAAACGTCTACGCCAAGATCTACGAATCGTTTGAACAATTCGAACTGACGATCGTAATGGGAAGGTTCGGCGAGTGTGTTGAAAGCAAAAGACTGTTCGTCGAATCCTTTGAAACAACACACGCGACCGTAGTTGTGAGACCGACGTACTAGATCAATTTCCTCGTCTGAAAGGTAACGCCAAAAATAATCTGTGCTCAAATTGTCATCAGACCAAACGAAAATCTTGTCTTCAAGTTCGCGGTCTCGTATCTCTCGTAACGTCCACGGTATCCATTCCGGCGTGAGGTCCGGTTGTCCGCCTGACAGATCCAATACTTGCGGCGGTGCCGGTTGTTTCAGATACAAATCGAGCATCTCGGAAACAGTGAGCCATGCTGAATGTCGATTGTTGGCGGACAACAGATCGAATGGCACGAAACAGTACCAACAGCGCCAATTGCACACGGCATTTTGGAATACTTGAGCTCGAATGGTTTCTCGGGCAATGATGCCCAACGCTTTACATGCGGGATCAATCGGCAAAGGGTTGGGCGGCCAACCGATGCCGGAGGAGCGTTGGAAATGGCGTATACGGCCGAGCCCCCCACAGTTGGGAGGCTCCCGCAAATCTGGTTCCTGTTCGGTCCCTCGAAAATCCGTCACCAAAATCCGGCGACCATCAAGATCAATTCCTGCGCCGCGCCATCGGTTGGACCATCGGTCTGTGTCGATTGTCTTGTTCACTTGTGTTAAATCCTATCTAGCGACCAAGAGCTTAGTGTTCGGCGGTTTGAATTTGGGGCCGTCCATCGGGAGATCGGGCATACGTTTTTCGATGTATTTCATAATCAACTCGGTCATGTATCCGATCTGATCATCGGTCAGATGAGTCTCCCTATCGATGCCGTGCCACGCTTCCATACATTTGCGACAACACGTGGCTGTGGAATGCTGAGCGTAGAAGATAACGTTGTCTCGTTTCGGGGTTTGAAAACCGTCGCGGAAAAGATGCGAACTTGGTTCCGCAAAGTTTTTGCGCAATCTGTGCTCCGCCGCTTCTCGCAGTCCATTGACGCCTTTACCATTTGCGTGATTGACGGCCTTTTTGTCGATGTTCTTGTGCCAATAATGATGTCGGATCATCTCACGTTCCAACGACGCGAAGGTGTACTTCCAATCACTTAAGTCCCGCTTGTCGAGTTTGTGCCAATCAATAAGGTCGGCGCCGCAAGCGACGCACTTCTTGTTTCGATATGATCGGTTACCGGGCCTTCTTTTCCGGAATGAGTGGAGATCGCGTTCGCAATCGAAACTCGAACACGTTAATTTCGCGAGGGGTTTTTCTTTGTCCCAATTCGCCTTCACGTCTGACATTGTCCTTCTAACCCCACGGTGCAAGTGCTTGAGACAAAAGTTCGCGATCAGGTTCTGACAACTTGGTCAGGTCCGTGCGTTCGAAAAACACGTCCCGAACAATGCTCCAAGGTTCGTCGACTTCCTGGAGGCTGTTCGCAGTTCCCCACCAGTTTTGCTTCTGCTCATCGGCGAGACGAAAAGCCAAGTAATTCGCGAGGACGTCAACGCCAACGCCCTCGCGAACAGCGATTCTTTGAACCGTAGATTTCAAGCGCCGTAGATCGAAATCAGCATCGGAAAGGCACATCTCAGCCAATTCTTGTCCTCTCCCCCCGAGCAGGACCGCACCTGCAAAACGGCTCGCTGTCGCTTCTTCTGACGATCGACGGCGTTCACCTGACATTTCGTCGTACTCAATCACTGTGCGTTCGGGCAAATCAGGTTCCTGAGCGGCATGCCAGCATTCGTGTAAACAATCGAAAGCCCACCTGGAAACGGAGGGAGTTTTCTGCTTCAACACAATCACGTTTCGACCGCCTTCCCTAAAACACGCCCCGTGAAAAGCTCCTGGATCGTCAAGCGGAAGGACTATCACGCCGAGATCCCAAAGATGGTTCACGATACTGCGCAGAGTAACGGTGCCGTACGCAGATCGAATTTCGGAACGGAGTTGCCCCGGATCGGTGTTAATCGGCCTCATCGGACTGTCGGCGTACGCCTGGATTGCGAGCAAGGCGACATAGTGTGCATAGACTGTGTAGGCGCTAGTTCGTTGTGATTGCGCATTGGCCGTAACTTTGAATCGGACCCCGTCAATCGCGGCCAGTTTTAGTTCCTTGCCGGAAAACATCTGCTCCGAAGACCATTGGAAAATTTTGCCAATGAGTTCTGCAGCGACACCATCAGCGATGTTTCGGGCGAATCGCACATCTCCTGAATCATTCAACTTTTGTCTGGTTCGTGGCACCAAACGTTTACGAACAAATTCGATTGGCAACCCGTTCTGTGTAAGGGTTGCAATCAGGTTTCTCATGGTGAAATTCGTGTCTTGCGTGAGTATAGGACTATCGATGTCGATATTTAAGGCGGCCAAAACTTCGCCGATTCGCGCGAAGCTTGCCGACGCGTACTCGGTGGCTTCGTATCGTTGAATCTGCTGTTCTTTTAACCCCATGCGGTTTCCCAAATCTCGCTGACTCATTCCGCTCGCTATTCGGGCTCGGATCAATTGTCGAGGCAACTCCCCCACGCCTTTGAGTTGATTGAATTCGAAAGAACCGGACTTCAAATCCTCATATTCTTTGATGTCTGCTTCGAGGTCGGACAACTGACTGCGCAACGCTTTTTCTTTCACGTTTAGAAGATGCCGATTGGCTTCGGGTAGTTGAGCAAGTTGGGCCCGAATTTCGCTCAATGAGTTTGAAAAACGACTCGCTTGAGCCCTAGTAATCCGGTATTGACGTTCATTCTTGATCACGTAAGCCCCCTAAGTCCAATGCGACGATCCCTTTGCGCGCGCCCGTGTATTTGTTAGTTTGAAAGAATTCCAAAAACGCGTCGCCTTCCGGATTCGCGAGTGCTGACGCAGGGAAAAACTCACCGCCATATTTCGTCTTCTGTGCAGATCTGCGTCCCGAAAAATCGCATAAAACACTATCAAGCATGCGGACATCAACTCCAGTAGTTTCCCAACATGCGTCAAAATCACCCGGTACCAACTTGGCCGACGCAATACTTCCGCCCAAGTAGACGGTGCGACAACCTGCCAGCATTAAGTTCTCCACGGCCGAACGGAATCCAGATAACAATTGCTGTCGCCAAGGTGTTACCGCGAATCTTTGCCATATCTCATCCCATGTAGCCCAGTGAATGCCCGGTGGCAGATTGCCGTCTGGTTCAAATTCGGGAATCATGACACAATTATAACATTGTGTTGAGCGATCGCGCGACACTAATCCGTTCACGAACAGCTCTGAGACCTTCGACATCGTCGCAGCGCCGAATCCAATTAATCAAGTTGGGGATGAACGCCTGTTAGCGCCTTCGGAGCACAACATACATGGACGCACCACTGTTGGGGCCAATTAGATCAGGGTCAAAACTAGCCGCCATATGGCCGTTTGAATGAATCCGAACTCTGTGATCATGCGCGCATCTGGATCGCGCCTACACAGTGGACCATCGACAACGGTGCTTGACGTCTTCGGCTGTGTCATCTCGCACTTGCAAACGAGCAATCATGGGTGATTGAACGCGGCCATTCAGACGCGAACGCCTCGATGTGACAATGAAGGCGATAACGATGACGTCTGTTGCTGGTTTTCGGATTGAACTGAACGGATTCCAGCGGATGTCTTCACCGAGGTCGGTGGAAGTGACGAAACGCCCACGGCGTGCTGATCGACTGATGCGGCCGCGATCGGTTTATACCTCAACCGAGGATTTCCACCAAGCCGTCGGTTAACGGCTCAAATGTCGCAGGGGACATCGGGTCGGGCGATTTCTTGCCGCCGTCTAATGCTGTTCGGAAACATGAAAGGTACCGTGCTCGGCGTTGGCGCCGAGTGCTCGCGTAAATCCTATGGCTGATCCGTCGAACACCCGAAGCTTCAGTCGACAAGCGTCAATGTGCACTGCCGGAGCGTAAACCCTCGTTAATGAAAAAACCCAAACGTACAATTGAACCCATATCGGAGTAAAGGATTCTTCATGCAGAACACGGCCTCGATCTTGAATGACGTTCACGCACAACTGGCGCCATCCAGCGAAACATTGTCGGCAGCGCGAACTCGACGGAACGAGGTCTTGGACGAAGCCAGACACTACTCCGGGACACTCAGAACCTATGTCTCCGGATCAATTGCGCACAGGACAGCGAATCGCGACGCCGATGCTGATTGCGGCGTAGTTCTCGACCGCCGGTCGTATCCCGAAATGAGCCCGGACGGTGAAAGTGAAGGTCCGAATCAAATCGTCGAAGATGTCCGCGAGTTTGTCCGCGGAGGTTTGAAAGTCAATCACTCGGACATGAGGTTCAGAGTTACCAAACGATCCATTTGACGATGGCAATGATCCCTCGGTGGACCTCATCGTCGCCCTAAATCGTAAGGAGCAAGGCCTTTGGATTCCGAACAATGAGACGAAAACCTGGGACGCGTCAGATCCTGAGTATCACACGCAAGCGTTGACGGCAGACCCATCTGGACTCAGGCGCATTCGAGCGAAGGTGATAAGGCTCGCGAAAGGTTGGAACTCGCAGTATTCGCAACCCAGCCTTTCCAGTTTCAACATCGAGGCCTTGGCGTTGACATGCATCGGGGAAGGTTATGAGGTCGCGGATGGTTTAACAGCATTGTTTCGATATGCGGCAAGTGACCTCAAAAAGCGTTTGACCCCCGATCCCGCCGGCCTGTCGAAACCGATTAAGGCGTTGACGGACAGGGATACGGCCATAAAACGCTTGAGGCGGGCCGGCGAGTCGTTGAAGAAGGCGCTCGAGGACGACGATGACAAAACCAAAGTCCGAGATGCGGTCGCGAAAGTGTACTGGAAATACGTTGGCGATCGAGCGGAGGATGAATCGAAGGCGGCATTTGCATCTGCAATCGGTAGCGGAGGGCCAATGATCAGGGTTTCGAACGGCGCATTGAGTCTGGGAAGTGTCGGAACGACCTTAACCAAGACGACAAGGTCTTACGGCGGTGGGCCGTGCTAGACGAGTGAATGCCCCCTTGAACCGGTCCAATGGACTTTGGTACGAGATTTATGTCGATCGGCTGCGATTCGAACCGAGCTCCAGGCCTCACTTTCCTAACCTGCGAGGTCGAAAAGTCAGACGCGGGTACGAATACAACGTAACGGTTCCGGTGCCACATTACGGCACCAGAAAGGTCAGCATCCGTTTTTCGGGCGCCTCTGAGGTGCCCACGATATCCACCGACGGACCGCAAGCGTCACTGCACCGCTACGATGACGGTTCTCTATGCCTGTGGTACCCGAAAGACGATCTCGCGCGGCGATGGACTTTCGCGGACGGACTCCTGGCATTGATCGGATTGTTTATGGTTCACTTATTTAAAGAGGCTTGGTGGCGTGAGACGGGAGACTGGTTAGGGGAGGAAGTGCCGCACGGTTCGGCGGCGAAAATAGGTATCGAAAAGTGACCGTCGGCCTAGATTCAAACGTCCCACTTTCGGTCACAGTCGCGGCGATAACCGTTGCCGGTTCATTCTCGTTGTTCGTTTTTGCGAATCTGTGGAACGGCCGCCGGACGCGTTTAGCTCGTAGCAGAGACGAGTTCGCAAAGGCGTTCGTCGCCATCCAAGAATACAAAGAGTTTCCCTATGTGATTCGGAGGCGTGCGAAACAAACACCAGAGGAAGAGCGCGTCCGCGTCTCGACGGAGCCGCGCAAAATTCAATCGGAAGTAGCGTACTACTCGGCGTGGCTGAGGACCGAGTCGCCATACGTGAACGAAAGCTATGTTGAACTGCTTTCGCGGGTGCGTGAAATCGCCGGGCGGGCGATGCACGACGCTTGGCTGGAACCAGCTGTCGAAGCCGACTCAGGGATGAACATGCCTGACCTAGGCAATTCCGGGCTGACACCCTCCGAAAATGCTTACATGGAGGAGGTGATTGATCACCTGTCATTTTGGCCGCGATGGCTCAAGCGATTGTTCCGAAGGAGATCGAACGCCTGGAATCATCGAATGCAAGACTAAAACCGGTTCCACACAAATTGGATTCGACTTGCATTTGGATTTATAACGCAGTCGCTTTGGATGGCTGCAGAATCGGCGCGACCAACGGTACGGATTCGGGGATTGGTCAACGAGTGGTTACGAGAAAGAGAATGAAATGAATTGTGATCCGAGTGACCGTTTCCGCATTATGTGATAACTAGTGTGATAACCGAGGATTCGTAACCCGAATTTGAACTGAAAAAAGCTCCATGTTAGGGTACGCACCCGATGTCACACCGAACAAACCTCGATTAGGGTACGCACTCACCTTTGGTTTTTCGGGCAAGAGCGTTGCAGAGGCGTTTATTGCGTGGGGATAATTGCGTTCCCTTATTGAACCGGTGTCCGACGGGTCCGCAATTGAACTTTGGGCAGGGCAATCTGATCGTCCAGTCATTTACCGTTGTCAGGCATCAATTGAGATACTTGGCCCAGTCGTCCATCAACCGACGGCGTCGCTCAAACAAATCGGAACGGAAATACGCACCCTCGACGCCCCGAACTGTGTGCGCCAACGCGGCCTCCGCGATCTCGCGAGGTTGACCCGTGTCTGCGCACCAATCGCGGAAGGAACTTCTGAAACCGTGCGGAACCGCATCGATGTTCAATTCGCGAATCAATTTGCTGATCGTCGAATCCGACATCGTCTTGCCTGTCACAGAAGGAAATACCAAGTCGGAATCTGGCGCCAAACCTTGGGCCTGCCTCAACAAGTCAATCGCCATCACGCTCAAAGGAACGCGATGTTCGCGAGGGTGCTTCATACGTTCGGCCGGGATGACCCATACTTGCGCTTCCAAGTCGACTTCGACCCATCTCGCCTCGCGAGATTCGCCTGGTCTCGTCGCCGTGAGCGTCATAAACTCGAAACACAACTTGCTCGCCAACCAGGCGCCTGATTTCCTGACTCGTTCAATCGCCGTTTTGACCTCGGAGTGGTGCAAAGCTTTTTGATGGCGCCTCACCCCGACTGACCGCGGCAACGCCGCGTTGATCGCTTCGCCAGCGGGGTTGTCGTCACGGAACCCTTGCGCAACTGACCAACTCATGATTGCGCTTATCCTGTGTTTGATGCGCCGGGCGGTCTCCGGCTTTTCTTGCCAAATTCGCGTTAACACTCCGAGTACATCCGCAGCGACGATGTCCGAAACGCGCTTCGCGCCGAGACTAGGCATGGCGTGTATGTCCAAGCTGGACTGCCAAATCTGCGCGGTGCGTCCCGAATTTTTCCATGTAGATTTGTGGATGTCGATCACTACCTGGGCGGCATGGGAAAACGTGGGTATCTCCAATGGTTTGGCCCTTGGATCAACTCCGTCGGCTGCTGCCCTTGCGTTATCGAGAGCCTTTGCACGCGCTTTCTTCAACGTGATTACGGGGTACGAACCTAGGCCGAGACTGACAAGCCGTCCGTTGATGCGGAGCCGTTGCGCCCACGATTTCGAGAATCCGCCGCTTGAGGCAGGTTTCACCAGCAGGGACAGTCCATGCCCGCCTCGGCCGTCACCGTACCTGCCCGGGCGGTTCACAGCCTTGACAAATGCCGCAGAGAGTCTTTTGGGTCGGCGGAATGTTACCATTTGAGTTACCACTATTCAATTGAGCATACATGACGTATCGTGACGTGTCAAGGCACCTAACAACCGCAGAAAAACGCAATATTGAACGGCAATCGCCGATGAAACGGCAATTTATGGTCATTGCTGAGGGTTAGTGAAATGTTGAAATGGATTCCGGGCGCGTCACCAGTGCTATATTCACGCGCTTAAATTGATATACAAGCGCGAGCAATTGGCAAACGAACCTATCGTGATATTTTGCCAACCTCAGTCTTTGCCTGTACGCGGTATCACCGGTGCGTCATAACCGGCTGCTCAACCGTGCTGGTCCGGCCAGAGATGCCGGCTGCGTAGTACTTGTCTGCAGGGCGCAGTACGTCGGGACGCACCGCGGAAATCGTTGTGCGAGGCGTCGGTGGTCCCGGCGGTGAATCCATGAGGGCAGGCGACCAGGTGCCATAGCGAGCACAGGGGGGTGTACGCCTACCGCGCGGGCCAATTGCCGGTCGACTCAGTGGTCAAGCCTTTCTCGCCCACGGAGCAATCGGCGAGGATCGCGGCGGCCCTCCACCAGCGGGAGACCCTCGAACGTTAGGGGTCGTACGTGCTGGGCGACTGAGGGTCTACCTCGGCGAGCAGCGCGGCAACGGCGACCGGCGGCCCATGCGCACCATCGTGAGCAATCTCGGAGACGACGCCTCGAACCCCACGTACATCTTCACCGAGCCCCGCGTCGGCTACCGGATGCCGAAGGGGTAGGAAGAGGGCAGAGAGAGGTAGCCGACAGCGGTTCGACCTTCCGGAGGTGCGGTGCGGCGCGCTTTCCTTCCCGCAAGTACCACGCTCCGCTGGTCCAACAACTGACCAGTCCAACCGCGGCTGACTGGATCGTCTCAAAAATCTAGAGGTCGGCCGCGGCATCCTCTTTCGGTGAATCCGCGGATCCATGCGATGAACTCTCGGACGACTTCGTCAGGGAAGTTGGACTTGTGCTTCTGTGTGGTATGACAGACTCTCACGCCGCGAAACTCGGGAACAGGAGGACCGTCGCCACCCCAGTAGACGAAATCATCGCTGATAAGAACCCTGTCCACCTTTGTGTCATGGGCGAGTTTATCGAAGTCAGGCGTCCCATCGGAGCAGCTGTGATACAAGGGCACTTGGACAAATTGCCCGGTGTCCCGGTCCACATGGTAGATGTTGTCGCCGCATGCCCTTTTCTTGCTTGAGTTCATGTCGGGGCGTTTACGACGAAAGCGCGGATCTTTCCAGTATTCGGCGAAGGACATGGCTTCGCTTACACGCATCGCAAACACGAGGCACCCGTCTCTCCCTTTGGATTTCGAGCCTGAGCCGATTACCCAATCACCAACACTGGCGACTCTGCGTATATCAGGTTTGCATGTTGTGACGGTGCAGAGGCCGTAGAACGGATTTGGAGCAAATCCAGAATCGACCCTTACGATGTATGAGTGCAATTTGACCATCAGTCTACCGCCCTTTCCGTCGCCCGCGTCGCTTCGTGCGGTGCCATGTGGTGGTTGGGTCTCCATTTCTCGGGCTCAGGGACGCTCGTCGACCCGCTGAGAATCCTGCACGTGCCTGCCCAGGTCGGTCAGCCGGTACTTCTGCGACCTGCTCGTCGGGCTGTCGGGGAGCGTCATCTCGACCAGACCCGCGCCAAGACCGGGTCGCAGGTAAGTCCTGACAAAGTGCCTGCGGTCCGCCAAACCCATGACTCTCATCAGGTCTGCCCGGCTCATCTCCCCTCGCAAGGCCGCGACGAGCCGCCCCACATGGGGCGTCACATGAGGGGTTAGATGGGGTGTCACATGAGGGGCGATGGGTTCAACTGGCCGCGGAAACGTCACCGTCAGCCAGTCGGGAGACACCTCGATGGCCGGTTCTGTGACGCCATGTTCCAAACAGGCGTCTCGAATACGCCGGATGCCGCTGCCGATCTGCTCCACCAGTTTCATCCGGTAGAGCATGCTGAAGAGCAAGGGATTGCGAGGGACGCTCTTGCTGCCGAGATCTTCCTCGCGCATCCCGGCGGGAAGTCCACCTGGTGTCACGATCTCCACCCGATTCTGGAAGATGTAGACCTGCACGTTGGCCGTGCTCCGATAGTCGCGATGAGCGATGGCGTTCACCAAAGCCTCCCTCAGGGCGCTTTCGGGCAGCTCCAACCGTTCGTCTCGTCCCTGGGCGTTTGGAATGAGCGCCGAGTTCAGCTTGGCTTGAAAGTAGGCCATCACCTCCTGATAGGTGGCGTACAGATTTCCGCGAAACTCTTTGCGGTCGAGGATATGGGTTTTGGCGTTGCCGCGGAAGACGGCGCAGGTCACTACGGCCTGGAGGGTGAAGCGGGTGATGTCGTCGGCCAGCAGCCAAGCGCCCGCGTGGGTCATACCTGCGTCTTTAACCAGATGCAGATTCTCCAAAACTGTCAACGGGTCCAACCCGGCATCGATGCCGGCGCGCTCCGTAAACTCGGCCCAACGCGCCGTGGTGATCTCGACGGACGGGTCGAAGGCGTTGCAGGGGGTCTCATCCAGGCGGATGAGGCCCTCCTCGAAGAAGAAATCCCGAATCTCGTCGCGGGACATCTGCTGGCAGGTCGCGCCTTCCCGGATGTAGAACCTGCCGCCGAAGGAGTAGGGCTTGCCGTGCTGCTCCGGGACCGTGACGCGCAACACGTTTCCCGCGCTCTCCACTTCAACCGCTACGGGCGGGTCCGCCGAACGCGAGATGCTCTGGACCTGGGACTTCAGCCGGTTGTGCCCACCCACCCCGACCACGGTTCCGGCATCATCAACCCCGATCAGTATCACCCCGCCGGTGGCATTGGCGAAGGCGCATATCTCCCTGCCAAGGTCGGAAGACATGGACCGTTTGAACTCGGTGGTGAATCCTTCTCCCAGGGCGATGAGACCGGCAATGGTTGGCATATTCATGAATTGCGCTTGAGCGGTGGTCGATTGCAGAGCATTCTTGAGGCAAGATTTCCCGCGGCCACCCTTATCGTCTTGCGCGTCTCCTTTTCATGGCGGCCTGGTTCTGTCTCACGACACCGGTGACGTCCAGTCGATACTGGGCCATCCTTTCACTTACGCCGTGCTTCTTGGCGATATCTCTCGCGCCTGATCCCCTGCGGACCTCCGCCAGGAGCAACGAACGTGGGAGGAGGAGGCACCCGGACAGCCAGGCGGCCTCTTCTTCCTGAGCGGGGTCGCAGGACAGGAACGTGACATCGCCGAGTTTTTCGACCCGGCTCAACTCGTGTTTAAGAAGGGTATGCGCAAGTTCATGCGCCAGATCGCTCCTTCTTCGCGATTTCGCCGAGAGAGGGTTGTATACGACGACCACGCGGTCGGCTGAAGGTCGAAACGTGCACGCCGAGAATGCACCGGGTTGCGCCTTTTCGAGTTCGGTGAACCTCTTGCGCGGAATCAGGTCGTCTCCCGCCCGGACCTCGACGCCCAGCAATTCGGCGAGCATTTCAGGCGTGACCGACTGGGCGGCGCCGATCCCCAGGTCCACACGCACGCTCCTCGCTATTCTCTCCGCTTCGGATTTAAAACCTCTCCGCAGGGCCATCGGCAAGCTCCTTCACGAGCGCTTCATTCATATCGTTGAGCAACACTCCCAAGATGTGAGCTGCTTCTGGACGGAACGTCTTGGCCGACCGCAGATGCACCGCGACGATTTCCTGGGGGCGCGCCAGCGCCTGATAGAGTTCGCTGACGATTCCTGCGATCTGATCGGCCGCTGCATTGGGGAGATTCATGTCAGCGTGAAGGTGCTCAGCGATGATGTCTGTGGTTGCCGTCGACTTCTCTCGGACTTCAAAGAACCGTGTGATGTCGGCGCCACACCACTCGACGAGCCTCTTGAACTTGGGGAGGTCGGGGACGTGACCCTTCTCTACTCGTGCCAATGTGTTGAAGGGGATTCCCACCGCAAGAGCCGCTTCCCGCAGGCTCAAACCTCTGCGGTTCCGCTCCGCCCTGACGAGGCGCCCCAAGTCGCTGAGTTCAAGCTTGCCAGCATCCATAACCCCTCCTGTGCGTGATTTGGTACATGTACCGTTAAAGGCTTGACATGCACGTGGGCGGCCAAGTACCCTATTTTATAGTGTACCTGAGACGGTACTGTCAATACCTGGTAGAACAAAGGAACAGGTGAAACCATGAATGGTGGCGCGGAGATTTATGTGAGTGGTCGAGAGTACAAAGTCCCGGGCGACCTCCTCGTCTATGAGCAGGTCGTGAAGATCTGGAACGAGTTGCACGAGCCTGAGGGCAAGCACATCATCGGTACGCCCGGTATCGACTTTGAAGACGACGCAAAGGGTGATGACGGTGTGCTGCTGCCGGGTAAGAACCTCAGGGTCAAGGACGGCACGAGCTTCACGGTGGATCCGGAGCATGTCTCCTAAAGACCGCCTCAGCGCGTTCGCTGAGCAGATTGGGTTCGATGTCAAAGTCGAGGTCGAGTCCGGCGTTGTCCGGGCGGTCCGGGTTCCCTGTCTCTTTATGGGCAGGGTTCCTGGTATTTGCACCATTGAGACGTCCTACGACTCCAACACCGGGAAACCAGACAACCGGATAGGCGGCGACGTCCATGCTGTCAAGGTCACCATCGATGGAGAGTGTGACGGACGGGTTTATCATGCGGACGGAACGGCTATAGAGAATTACATTGGCGGCGACGGCAAGACCTGGTCGAACATCTCCATCAAGCGAGGAGCTCAGAAAAGGCCGGAGGAGGACGAGACGGCCCACGACTTGCTCTACCGCTACGTGAAGCACATCGTGGGCGCTGTTTCGGCCGCTGGTTACTCAGAGCCTGCTGCTCTCACGATTCCTGACCCCTTTCACATACCCAACACGTTTGAAGCGCGGGCCGCCATCGCGCCGATTCAGGACCGCATCCGCGGTCAACGCATCGCGATAATCGGTTTGGGCGGCACAGGTGCCTACCTTCTTGACCTCATTTCCAAAACGCCCGTCGCGGAAATCCATCTACTGGATTCTGATTGCGTAGACTGGCACACCCTCAAGCGGGCGCCTGGCGCGCCTACTGCAGATGAGATCAAGCTCATTCGCGACGGTGAGCTGCTCAAGGTCGATTACTATCATTCCAAGTATGCGGCCCTTCGGGACGGTATCCATCCGCATCCTGTCCTAGTTGATAGCCCGTCAATGTTCGCCGAGTTCTTGTCGGATCATCCCATCGACTTTGCCTTCGTGTGCATTGACCAGCTGACCAACGGCGACTCGGCGCGTCAGGATGCCGTTTACTGCGCTGTCATGGATTCCGGCGTCCCGTTCATTGATTCCGGTGTGAGCATAACGCTAGAGGGTTGCGCCGTTCGGGGCGCTGTGACGACAAGTGCCTACGATGCGGGTTCTGACGCGTGGAGGGATGCCATACCGAACGCCAAGCTCGACGGAGGTGCTCCCGGCTATCGCAATGTCCAACTGCCGGAGGTGAACTCGGCTGCGGCCGCATTCGCCTTCATGGAATGGCGCCGCCGGACCGGGCAGTATGTCTCCGAGACCCCTTCGTTCTACCAGAAGTTCCGGCTTGAGAGCGGGAGTACCCGCTATGCGAGATGAGTTGCGGGAGTTGCCCGTGTTGAAGCTCCGCGCCATCTTCGTAGATGTGATGCCTCCGTTCGACTCAATAGTGGATGGAGAACTGTGGATCAGCCACAAACATCGGACCGTCAACCTGCGCTGTCCGTGTGGTTGTGGCGACCTGACGGTGCTGTCTCTCCACCCCAGTCGATGGCACGTTTGCTTCGACGGGAAGTCGGTCTCCCTAGATGGTCCTACGGGTGGGTCCGTGTGGGCTAATTCTGGCTGCGGTAGCCACTACGTTATCCGAAACGACGCCGTTATCTGGCTGGGAAGGATCGCACCAAGCCGTCATTCGGACTATGCCCAAGTCGAGCGGGATCGGATGCTTGGATCTACGTCGAGCCGTACGACGCTTCGTTCATGGCTGGGACGTGTATTGCGCGTTCTGTTGTTAGGGAGACGGCGCAAATAAGGGCTCGCGCACTGCCCCTGTGGGAAACGCTTATGAAACTGGACGACCTAACGTTTATGGATCGCTTCGAGTTCAAGGCACGACTTCTGCCTGCCCTGCTCTCAAGCCTCGTGCTGGCACCAATTGTGGCTGTCCTCGCTTCAGACACGCTGGGATGGCTTTCTAGTGTGTCTATAGGCGGAGGTCTAGGAGCTGCCTGTGCAGTTGGACTTGCGTATGCCGCTTCTGCCGCTGGTCGATTCTACGAACGGAGAATGTGGTCGCGTTGGCCATATGACGCCCCGACGAATCGCTGGCTCCACCCGGACGACGATTCCTGCTCCGAGGTTCAGAAGGAACTCTGGTACGCCGCGATACAGCGACTCGTCGGGCTTCGTATAACTGACGTAGCTGGTCAAGGGGAACCGAGTGAACTCGACCGCACTATCAACGATGCGGTCCGCGAATTGCGTTCGCAGTTCAGGCACAAGGACGTTAAAGGACTCCTTTCAATCCACAATGAGGACTATGGATTTGCCCGAAACCTTGCTGGCCTCAATTTAGTCTGCTGGTTTCCCGCCGCTGGTCTATCCGCAGTTATCGCTTGGGCCGCCTACATTGTTGTGGGAACCGAACTGCTCTGGGGAGTGGTCGCCTCCTCGGCACTGGTTGTGAGTCTGCTGTTGCTCCGCATCCTACCCTGGTATGTTCGCCAGCGCGCTGATCGGTACGCAGAGAGCTTCTTCGGTGCTCTGATGGAACTTTATCGAGCTTCTGAGAAACAGCGACCAGATGGTAGGGACCGATGACAACATTAAATGGACTAGTAGGGTCTGCGGTCGCTGCGATGTTTGCCGTCGCTCTGCTACTCGCACCCGTACACAGTGTTGAAGAAACAGAGACCTATTTCACTATTGAAGCCTTGACGCATCAACAGAGATTCATGGGTAGTGACCAAGTCAAGGGGTTCTGTTTCCCATGGTTTTGCGAGAAAACAGAGATTCGCTACCTCTTGAGAAACACTGATGCTTACCCAGGTGAGTTCAATTTGAACTTCGTCTTCAGGAACGCTTCGGAGGTAGCAAGTAAGACGGTTTCCGCTAGGGCCCTGGCTGGTGAAGAGGTGGCGGTGGTTGTGAAAAGCCCAATAAAGGGTCACTCAGAATTCACCGTCAATGTGCTGGCGCCTACTAAATCCGTCCCTCACGAGCGTACTGTGGTGAGGAATGTGAATACTCTCAGTAAGTTGCCTGAACTGCTCAGACTGTGGCGATTCAGGTGATGAAGCATCATGACAACCGTGCTGGGCGGGGATTACGGAATGCTCGGCGCTGGAGCAATGGATTACCGTAACTGATGATACGCACTAGTGTGCCGCGAGTTGAACTGTATCGCGCGAATTACTTCTTGAAGCAACGATAGAAGAGGAGTAATTGATGGCAACAATTCATTTCTTGAATGTCAAAGAGGGAGATTGCTCAGCGATTAAACACAACTCGGGTCGCCTGACAGTAATTGATGTCTGTAATGCGAAAGACCCCGAAACGGAGGAGTCGAAGTTTGCGATGTCCATGGTTGAAGCGGCAACGCGTAGCGTGCCGGGCAATTTCCAGCAGAAGAGATATCCAGTGAACCCTATCGCCTATCTGAGGGATCATGGCGAAAGTAGCATCTTTAGATATATTCAGACGCACCCCGATATGGATCACATGGATGGCATAGGGGCATTGTTCGACGAGTTCCGTCCACTCAATTTTTGGGACACGGACAACGAAAAGGAGATGGCAAGCGAATCGTGGACGGGCTCTCCCTACAGCCAGGATGATTGGCGATACTACAAGAGGTTGCGGGATTCTAACCCAACGAGTGATCCAAAGCGTCTAGCGCTGTTGTCTGGTGCTAAAGGTCAATACTGGAACGTAGGCGATGACGGAACGGGAGGCGGTGACGGTCTTCAGGTACTCGCTCCAACGCGAGAGCTCGTAGATGCAGGCAACAGCAGCGATGACTACAATGATTGCTCGTACGTGCTCCTTTACCGTACGGGAAACAAACGCATTGTCTTCGGAGGAGACTCCCATGACAATTCATGGAAACACATACTGAGCAACTATGAGGACGATCTAAGGGACATTGATCTTTTGATAGCACCTCACCACGGCCGTAGCTCAGGGCGTTCGTATGAATTCCTAGACGTCTTGCGACCTGCCCTAACCTTCTTTGGCAACGCACGCTCGGTGCATTTGGCATACAGAGCTTGGAACTATAGGAAGCTACCCTTTGTCACCAACAATCAGGCGAATTGTATGGTTGTTGATGCAAGCGCGACACCAATGAAACTCTTTGTCACCAATGAGGCGTTTGCGAGGAAGGTGAACTCGCTCACCTTCTACGACGCAACGTTCAAAGCTTGGTTTGCGTATGCGATTACGCGTTGATTCACCTACTACCTCCTCCAGGAAGTAACTTGGTGCTGACGAACGCACGGTAGGCACGCAAAGTTGACAGGGGTCGAACCGAGTGATTGGACCGGCCTGGTGCCACCAGCCACATCTCGAAGACGGTGCCATCTACCGTCCACTCAGCCCCACCACACTGGACAAAATCAAGAACTTTCACCCTAAGAATTCATATCGCGTTCGGATAATGCCGACGTGGCTGGCCCCGTAGTCGTTCCCGTCGCCTAGAGGTCGTCGCTGTTCGGCCTGTGCCTTGGCCTTCCCCGCGCCACCCATAGCACTTGCAACTGGTCCTATGAGACGGTTTCAGCCCGTTCCACATCAACCTGGCATGATGGAACACTTCCTTGAACCGACCCGTCTTGCCGTAGATTGTTTCAATCCTACGCCGGCGGAGCGTTAGTGCCTAGTAGTGTGTGTCCCGTGCAACTTGACGCCTAGTCTGCGACCTCACGTGATGGTGTATCCGAGACGGGGAATAGACTACTGATCAGGGCAACTACCTGGGTGACGAAAACTAGTTAACACACAACTGGACGATGAACACGGCTATAGTAGTCAGGAGGGCCAGAGGGTAGTAGAGGCATACCGATGGCGAGAGCAGGCACTTCACCAGTGGGCCGGTGGCAAAGGCGTCCGGAACGGTCTCATAGCAGTCGTCAGGCCCGTAGGCCGCGTTCTTTAGTTTTGCCAGATAAGTCTCATAGGAGCCCCGAAACCGGCGTTCCAATGACAAGTAGTACACGTCCAAAAGGAAGAACAGGCCCAGAGGCAGTAGAGCGATCAACGTGTACCATGGCGTACCGGTCCGGGCCGCCAAAAACAGCACGGCGGAGACAGTCGTAACCCCCCATAGCTTGCAGGCACGGCTATTCTCCGCCATACGTTGAATCACACCCTGCACCATCGACAGGTGGGCTTGGACAGCAGGGGTGCTGAAATCGAAGCTAGGCATTTCCTACCGCCGCGTTTGGCTACTCTGTATGGCACGCTCTACCCATTGTTCCAAGTTGTTGCTGATATGGGCGTATACGTTTTTACTGTCCGCCCCGGGCGGGTCGTGCACAGGGATGTAATTGGATAGACTGGTTCCAGTTCCCTTGAACTTGACATACTCGAACGTGTTGGAGCCTGGAGGAGAGTCCCGTCCTTCCCTGTTGAGGAGCCGGTGGATGCGGACGCCTAGCAATCCCTTGCAGTTGTTCCACGCTTGGCTGATCTCGTAGTTAATCCACTGCCGGTTCGCCGTCTGCGACCCGATCAGGACTATCACACAGGACCGGGTACTCATCTGGTCGTCGATCCACTTGCGAATGGCAGCCTCTCCGCGTCGTCTGATCGTTTCCCATGCGTTATCGCTTACGGGTTCGTCGTGTTCGGTAACGCCGATGTTACGGACCTGCCCTGCCCGCCAGGCATCGCGCTCGAAGTGGAAACTGTAGAAAACCCGTCTCTTGGGGTGTGTAGACATTGCCCTTGTCTCCTCTCGTCGCCTCCTCCTCCACATCTCATCTTCTTCGTCCAATATGTAGAGCGGGGTAACTGCTCGTGGTGTCTCTTGGTTGTGCACGTGCACGTACCTTCCCCGAGGGCTATACCAATCTAGGGGCCGCCAAACCGTAGAGTTGGCGTGGTACCACGTCAAGGCAAGGGAGGTTTCTTGGCTGGACTCCGAGTCGCATTTGTGGCTATGATGGAGGCATTGTAGACGTGTTGAAAAAACCTCGGCGGTGTTGCCAAAACCTACGATTGTTCAACAAAGCCGGCGGAATGATTATCCCCTGTGGCTGTGACGGTAGTTGGAGGTCACTGCGCACCCGCAGGTCTTCGACCGAGAGCAACATGTCTCCCTGGAACTCGTCCACACTGTTGATAGACGGCGAGCCGCGGACTAGACTCCGTTACCATACGACTTGGCGTTGTCGCGTGCCCCGGTGGGAAGCGCCAGAATCCGGCGCAGTGTCGGACTAGCCGCACAGCGGATGTCTGCACGGTCCTGAATATTTACGCAAAGACAATGAGCCCAGTTCGAATACCACCAACTCTCAGCGCCGCGAGCATCGCTGAAGACGATAGCTTGAGGTCGCAGGTCATGCGACAACTGATTACCGCGTCCCGCAGCGTCCCCCACGTAGCCAACCATTCGACTACACCTCGGGTACTCGTCCAGTTCTGGGATGACGCCTCAGCCATCCCAGACGATGTACGGGAGTGCCTAGAGAGTTGGGTGCCACTTGAGGCTGCGGGATTCGAACGGACGCTGTTGGACGACCGGTCAGCGAGGCTCTTCATCGAGGATAACTTCAGCACACGAAACGTCCGGGCCTTTGACCGCTGCAGTCATCCCGCGATGCGTGCCGACTACTTCCGGCTGTGCTTCATGTTGCGAGTCGGCGGACTGTACGTCGACGCCGACGACGAGTATCAGGGTGCGGATGTCGAGCCATTGATTACCAGCGGCCAGCTCTGGCTCCAGCCACTCTGCTACAATATCGCGTCTGACTCGATGGTCGACGTGGCGCATGCACTCGCGGACACGGCGGGAGCAGCGCGGATTTTCTACGTCAACAACAACCCGCTCATCGCCGGACCAGGACACCCAGTGATAGCCGCAGCTCTGGAGCGTTCAACAGCTCGCCTGCTCGCGGCCAGCAGGGCGAATCGTGACCTCCAGTCGCTGACTGGGCCGGGCAACCTTACTGCCAGCCTCGTGAGTCATGCCGTTCAACAAGCTGCGGGCGGCAAGACGCGGGACTTCGAGTTCCTCACCGGGTGGGACGCAGTGGCCGTCAGCAAGTGGCCGCTCGCCTACCGAGCTGGCGAGCGCAATTGGAGGAATTGGGTACGGGGCGCCGACAGGTGGACCACGCCTGAATAAGCTAACGTTCGCGGACTTCCGGCAGAGCCTTCGGCATCAAGGGCGGTTGCGCCTAAGATGGTTCGACTGGCGCCGACGCGCAGCCTTATTCTCGCGGAGCAACGAATCCGGTGCGTTGCGTCGCATCTACGTGATCAACCTTGACCGGCGACCGGACCGCTGGCAACGTGTCCGGCGAGAACTCGATCGCTTTCGAGACCGGCATGGCGAACGCCTGTCGGCGATTACCCGACGGTTCTCTGCCGTTGATGCACGGTATCTGGAGGCGACGCCCGACCCTGCGGTGCTGGTTCCCCGATTTACGCTGGCTGACCAACTCACCGTTGACCCGAACCCGCTGCTTGCGATCGATGACGAAGCGCGTGCGCGTGAGATCAGGATGACCAAGCAGGAAGTCGCCGTGGCGCTTTCCCACATTGAGGTATGGAAGCTGATTGCCCACGGCGACGTGCCCAGCGTGCTTGTGCTTGAAGACGACGTGTTCATGACCTACGGCTTCGCCCGTGATCTTGAGGTAACGTGGTCGTCGCTTACTCCGCCGGGTGCCGACGAGCCAGACTTCGACATCCTGTACCTAGCTTTCGACGAAGTCGGCAATGCCTCCCCCGCCCAAGACGGGTACCGCGCTCGTATGCTGCAGCAGCCGGGAATCTGGGAAGCGTCCGCCTACATTCTCAGTCGCGACGGCGCGCGAAAGCTGCTCGCTGCAGCGCCCGTCTATGGCCCGATCGACCTCTGGCTAAACTTGCAGTTCGGGCGGTTGCGCGCATTCACCGCGGCGCGCCCACTCATCGAGCAACGCATCGATGAGCCGTCCACCAATTCGTACTCTGTCCTGCCCGTGCTCTCCCAAGTGGGGGTCATTACGCGTGAGAAACCGCTCCTGCCAAAGACGAAGCGACTGCACGGGCCGGTGGTCGTCGTGGGCGACCAAGGCTCCGGGCTGACCGCTCTTGCCATCGCCCTGTCCATGCTCGGCTATAGTTGCTGTAGCGACTTGGACCGATTGCCAGCACCGGAGCAATCGCGTCTTCTCCGGGGCGAGCGGAGCCGACTGTTCAGTGCATATGTGAATATTGGCTCGCTCTCGTTCGAGGCACTCGAACAGATCGCCAAGGTGTCTCGCAGCGCACGGTTCATTACCACGTCCGCCGACCAGGTCTTGCATCCCACTCTTCACAACCGCGTCCTTCGGCTCACGCCTGAGGTGAAGGACCAGTGGGCAGCCCTCAGTGAGTTCCTCGACCTCGACTATCCGGCCTTCCCCTATCCGACCGACCGCGACCTTGGCCGACGCGCCCTGAGCCAACGAGCGCCACTGAAGAGCGCCCGAAACTCGACCGATCTGAAGTTCGACCGTGGACCGTGGATCCTGAGGCCAGCCCGCGACTGGAGCGGCATCGCCGTCGACACGGAGCCCGCTCCGCTCACGTCATTGGTGCGCGTGGACTGGGCCGCCGGCGACACACTCGAAGACGCAAACTGGAGACTCCGCGACGACACGTTCCCGAGCAACATGGCACTGTTCAGGCCAGCGAACGTCCGCCAGCTCCAAGGTCACGCCTTGCTGACCCTCCGTTATGAGCAGACGTCGGTGCGTGCGCTCACGTCGGGAGCGATCACGAGCACCGCCTCCTATCGCTATGGTAGGTTCAGGGCTGAGATCCGCCCGTCGGGTGTACCGGGCCTCATCACTGGTATGTTCCTGCACCGAAATGGGCCGCGCCAAGAGATCGACATCGAGTTCATTGGCAAGGACCCCAGCAAGATGCTCGTCAACGTCTTCTACAACCCGGGGCCAGAAGGCACGAAGCTCGAGTACGGCTACCGCGGCACTCCGACACTGGTCGATCTAGGTTTCGATGCCACCGCCGACTTCCATACCTACGAGATCGATTGGCTACCGAACACGATCCGATGGCTCATCGACGGCGAGGTCGTCTACGAACGCATGACGTGGGATCCTACGCCGATCCCCAACCGACCTCTACAGTTCAACCTCAACCTCTGGCACTCGCGATCAAGGGAGTTTGCTGGCACTCTCGCTTCAGCGGACCTTCCGGCATCTGCGAGCCTCCGGTCGATCGATATCCTCGGCAACGCCCAGTCGGCGTCAGCCGAACCGGTTGACTTACTCGATGCGACCCCGGCGGGACACTCGTAGTCGGCCGGCGACCGCTCTGCGGCAGCATTCCCGATGCCTGCGCGATCAGCGGTTTCTCCGGATCGTGTCTCATCGAGCTCACTGACCCCCGTCCTTCCGATACGCCATGTAGCGTTCGGAACTCCGGAGGAGATACGTGCGCCCCTCAACCACGAATCCGTCCAATTCATGATCCACGGTAAAGGTGTCGAGGTCCGTCAGGTTGTTGATGAACCCCTTCCCGCTGAAGTTGAGGGAGGTGTTGCACAGAACTCCGTGTCCTGTGCACGCCTTGAACGCAGTGAGCAGGTCGTAGAGGCGGGCGTTCGTGCGTCGGCTTACCGTTTGAAGCCGGGCCGTCCCGTTCACGTGCGTTACTGCGGCCAGCGCGTCCGTGTTGGCCCGGAAGGTGAACAGCATGAATGGGCTCTCGTGGTCGCAGCCGAACCAACGCGCTGCATCAGCCTCTAGACAGACAGGCGCGATGGGTCGGAACTGCTCGCGCTGTTTGATCCTGTTCAGGCGCACCCTTGTGCTGTCATCGAACGGCGCAGCGAGAATGGACCTATTTCCGAGAGCACGAGGGCCGATCTCGTACCTGCCGCTGACCCACCCGAAGATCAGGCCCCGATTCAGCATGTCAGCCACCTCCTCGTAGCTCGTGTCTCGAACGTCGTAGCGGCCAGGAACGACAGGTGCATCCGTCCTGAACGGAAGTCCGGAATAAACGTCCCATTCGATCTTGGCATTGCCGGTGAAATGGAACTGAGCGTCGATCGCGGTCCCGATTGCTGAACCGGAATCGTTGGCCACGGGTGGCACAAAGACGTCAGAGAAGATCCCGGTCTCTCTCCACTTCGTGTTCCAGTCGCAGTTCAGGCCGCAACCTCCGGAGATGACCAACGGCAGACCTTTACGCAAGTTCGTCTTCGCAAAACGGTGAAAAGTCTCGAAAATTCTGTCGCTAAAGATGCCGGCAAAGTTTCGGAATTCTGTGTCATCCGGGCCTACGTTGTAATACGCGGACGACTCAAGTCGGTCGTAGAGGTCAAGTCGAACGTGTCGAGAGGATAGGAGGAAGGCCATCAACTCCTCCTCCTCGGCGGTGGGTGTGCTCCTTCGAGCGAAAGAGGCGAGCGCCATCAACTTGCCTGCATCCGAGAAGCGGGAGAACGGGGCGTTTTTGGGGAATGTCGGATCTGCCAATCCGTAGATTGAGGCATACCGGTTGCCTGGTTCGTTCATCACGTCGCCGATCCATGTGATGTTCATGTCTGGATCGATCTCGTAGAACGCGCCGATCTCCCCCTCCCACACCAGCGCGTAGCAAGACGAGCCCTGGGGAAATGGCGACATGCCAAATCCGCAAAGCAGATGAGACCTTTCGTGCGAGGAGGAGAAGAACGAGACTGGTTCTCCGATCAAGCTGCGACGGTCCACGGTGATTTCGTCTCTAGCGACACCGCGATATCCAACGTGAGAAGGTGATCCGGTAGGGCGCGGCTCGCGTGGCCACCAGCCTCCAATGCACACTACGTCGGGCACTTGGTCCAGTCGGCCGAAGGCGTCGACCAAGTCGTGGCTAGAGAGCGGGGAGTAGCGGTAGTTGGAGTTCTTCTCCGCTTCGACGCAGGAAACGAGGTGGCCATCGCAGAGGTGGGCAACGGCTCCGTCGTGGCCAGGGTTGTACGACAGGATGTCCATGGTCTTGAAGCCCTCCCCGTTCAGTGTGCTAGACGATGACCGCGGCGAGGGTCGCCGTTCGCTAGTCAGCGTCTCTGGGCGCGGCACCGCTTGGGAGCTCCGCTCCCGACTCTCTCCTGTAGCAGCCCCTATTCGTCACCCACTATAGCCTATACGGTTCTCCGCCCGCCGGGTTCCCGATGCGGCGGTTCGGGGGCGGCCGCATCATGCAGAATCGGCTCTCCACGCCAAGCCCAACACTCCCCATTCGGTTTGAATTCCATGAGGTAAGGGAGGCGCGAGTGTAGGGTTGCGGGAGATGTACCTCCTCTATCTACCCGTCCACTCCGCGCGAGCACTATAGCGCGAAGCGCGACAGAATCGCTTCACTTACGACCCCCACATAGAAATCAACACCGATTCAGCACGAGAAGGTAATATCGGGAAAATCAACAGACGAAGAAGGCTCCATAAGGGTCTGGGTGATGAGCCACGAAGGATTGACCTTCGGGTCTGGTTGGTATCGCGGCAAGGAGGAGTAGCTCCATGTCGGCAGATCTGACAGAGCGACTCGGTGGGTGAGATGGACCCGGAAAACTGGACAGGTAGCCAAGAGAGAGTCCCGCTCCTAAACTGAGGGCAGCGGTTGCCGTCGGGGAAGGAGTGGGAAGTGTCGCAGGGACGAAGGAAGCATAGCCCGGTCTTGAAGGCCAAGGTGGCTTTGGAAGCGGTCAAGGGCCAGGAGATGGTGGCCCGCCAAACGGGATTCGAACCCGGGATCAGATGCACGTGAGCGATCCGGCCCGCAAATCAACGCGATTTGACATCCCAGACCTGATTCGTTGGCGCGTGATGGCAAAAGCGGACGCGTAGAACGCCGTGAATTGATTTCAATCTGAACGTTTCTTCGCTGGGTCGGGTGACCTTAGCCCCACGCTCGAGGTTGCGGGCCAACTAAACCCGACGGCTCCTCAAAGCTGGATGATCGATTCGAAAACGGTTCTGCCTATAGCAAACCGTGGTTCACCAATGCTACATATGCGTGATAAAAATGATATGCAAGCGCGAGCAAATTGCAGATTAATATGCCTAAATACCAAATAAGACGTTCCGCACCGCGCTTTCAGGATCTTCCGTTGATAGTCGCCTAGGCGAGCTCGATCTGCTCCAAGACCCATTCGAACGTCGGCGCATCTCCTAGGATCATGCCCTCCATAGCCTGATAGTCGCTTTCGATCGCCGTGCGAAGCTCTGCCTGCGGGACGAACCTGATCGAGCCGGGAACGGCTTCATCGAACCGCCTCCAAACTTGCTGGAAGGCGATGAGGTTGTGACTCCGGACCGCTTCCAGCATGTCGATGTTCGACAGGGCGGACCTGCCGATCTCGTTCGCTGTGATCATCGCCGCATCGTAATAGTGGCGTGAGATCCGATCCCTGTCTGTCGGCACACGCAACTCGTCCCGATGTCCGCAATGAAGTCCGTGGAGAATCAGCAGCTTCTCCCAGTACGTCCGCTCCGGCGCGATGATTCTAAGATCGCGCACATTAAACGACCAGTCAGTCAGTTCGTCGGCGACGATGGGCGCGATGTCGCGGCTGACGGCCGGAACCAGCGCCGACCGAGCCCCCGCTTCGATCTTCACGCGCGGGGCGACGTACGCGTCGGCACCGCCCGGGTAGAGGGCGGGGTATTCCACCATCAAAGTCGACCCGTCGACGTCATCCTCGTCTGCTCGGACGATGCAGTCCGGCGAGATGCGGTCCGCGCGTTGTTGGAAATGCCCTCCGCGCTGGCGGGGTCGCGGTCGCCATCGAAGCCCAGGTCGTCACGACGGACGACGAGATCGATGTCTTCCGAGAACCGTCGAATGAGGCCGAAGGCTTTGGAGAGGGAGGTCCCGCCTTTGAAGAGCAGCCTCGGATGCCCTTCCGACATTCGGTTGTACAGCGTCTCAAGCGCGAGACAGACCCAGAAATCCTTTTCCACGTGGCTGGGCAGCGTGTCGAGTCGGCGCGCCGACTCTTCGAACACGTCCTGCATGTCCCGGTCTGGAAGTGCGAGAAACGCTTCAAACGATTGCGTCATGTCGTTCATGCGGCGGAGGCCTGATCATCCTCTATGCTGCGCGCCAGCGGCAACGCCCAGCCAGGCAGTCCACCGCTATTCCGCACCAAGTCGCGCTTCACATCTTTGGGCAGCACACGCCTCAAAGTCGAAACGACGCGAGGGTCCGCGGCTTGGCCAGAACCGAGCCAATGCAGTGCATGTGCCACGGAAGCAGCAGGTTTTCCGGCCCACTGCATGACACGTGATCCCGCATGACGGAACTTGGCCGTCCGTCCGTCTATCTTGAGCGTCCTCGTGGCGCCGTCGGTCAGATACGAGGCATGCGCGGGCACCGCGTTGGTGAGGCCTAGTTGATTTGCGGCCGTCAGACCGTCAGGAACGATTCGGACGCCGTCTCGGCGTTCCAGGGCCGCGATGGCGGCATCCCAGTCGACCGGCGCTGGCCGTTTCAACACGTCGTTCGTCCTGGGCATGTCGTATAGCCCTCGACCAACCCGGCGTTGCTGGCCATCTCTGACAAGGCGCGACAAGGCCTGATCGACGGCTTCACGACTGCCGAGACAATCCTTGGGCGAGCATACCCATTTTCTTCTTTCGTGCGCCGAAACGCTCTTCATGATCATCTGCGCTACGGAAGGCATATGGTCGAACCTTTCATGCAGTCGCTATGTCTGTCAGAAAAATACGGTGTTTATCTTGTCATACCAAAGTCATTCTTTCGGTGATCGCGGCCGCTTGCCGGGCCGCGGGTACCGCTATCCGCCGAATTCCGCAGCAGGTTGACGGCGATACTCGATCTCGAGGGATCCGAATTCGTAGGTGACTATTGCTCCAGGCGAGGCAGAAATCAGGATGGGACCATCGAGCTTCGAAGAGCTTGGGCAAATTCGTAGCTGTGCCCAAGACGGTGTAAACCAGATGCCTCACGAAACCGCCGCCAGCGCTTTTGAAGCCAGCATGGCGATCGTCCATCCCGACGACGGTTGCATCCTGATCGCGACACAGGTGGTTTTCGACGCCGACGCTGGAACCACCAAGCTCTGCGCGGAATTGAACTCCATCGAACATCCCGTCATGATCGTCGTACCGCCGTTGGTGGCCTTCCGAATAGATCAAGCTCTCGAAGCCCGTGCGGCTACGAGCCTGGACACGCCGGACACCGGCGGATATCGACCTTCCATCGCCGTCTTGTCGGCCCTGCTTCTGCTGGGTTTAGCTGCGACAGGGGCGATGCGCTTCTTGGCCTCTCGGGTCGGATCCGCAGACGTCTAACCACGGTCGACGATTCTGGAGCGAAATGAAGTCGATGGTCCTCGACTGCGAGGGCCAGGGTCCATGATCGGGCATCGTGGCTCTAGCGATCCAGTAGACGATCGGCGGGTTGATTAGGCCGGCTCGGATCTGAATCATCCAGTTGGAAAGTTGCTTTTACACGACAGGGATTCCTCGGAAGGTGTCGATTGCGAAGGGCGACGATCGCACAGGCCTTGCGGTTCGACAGCACCAGCCGGGGCCGTCCGGGATGCGGGATCGTCGCTGGGAAGTCTGCGCCGCGTCAGGAGGCCGGGGTGGACGGACTGGGAAGGTGAGGAGGAGAAACTGCGGGACGCCTGATCGGAATCACGACGGCGGTTTTCCGGTGTGCCGCCGTCGTGATCGTGGATGCGCCGGCGGCGGGCCCGCCGCTCGAGGCCGAGTTCCGACGATGCAGAGCATTCTGTCTCTGGACACTTCTTACTCATCGGCGCTTCCTGAGGCGTTGTCACGTCCGCCGGAAACCGCGCCGATCGTGCTTGAGGACGATGAACCGTTGCGGTTGCGGGTCTTCATCGATCGCAGCATCGTCGAGATCTTCGCCAACGATCAGCAGTGCATTGCTGCACGCGTCTATCCCGGGTGCGACGACAGCGTTGGGGTATCGCTGCGGGCGCAGGGATCGGATGCGGTGTTAAGGTCGCTGGACGCTTGGCGGATGGCGAACATCTACGAGTAGGGGTGGAAGTACCATTTAGTTTGCGGGGGAGTGGCGGAATGGTAGACGCGCATGCCTTAGGAGCATGTGGCCGCGGCCGTGCGGGTTCGAATCCCGCCTTCCCCCACTTAGGTGCTATTTTGAGTTGGAAATAGGGTGTGAGTCGTGTCACATACCACATTTCATACCACTTGTTGTTTCGTCGATTACCGTTGGGACCGATTGGGACTACATGGGCCGATACACGGTCCTGATCGTCTCAATATTCCCCAACGGGCCGTTGTCGCCGACTTGGATCGTATGGCAGGCAACCGAAGGAGAATTTTGGATGGACGAGCATCTGAACCGAGAGATCAAGGCGTTCTGCCCAGACTTCGAGCCGATAAGGCGAATTCTACGAGACAGCGGGGCGGTTTTCATCGAAACCAAGACGCAAGTGGACCGTTACTACCGCTTGACCAAACGTGAAGAAGAAGATGGAGCGCGGCGGTTGAAACTCCGCGTCGAAGGGGTCAAACAAGAGTTGATCTACTACCGCGAAAACCATGAAGCGGACACTCGGCTCAGCGAAGTTCGGATCTGGCGAATGCCAAAGCGCGAAGTCATAGACGTGTTGGACGCCGTTCTGGGTGATCGCGTAGTGGTGCGCAAGAAACGTGAGTTGTGGCGCAAGCACAACATCATATTCAATCTTGATCGCGTAGAAGGCGTAGGACAGATTTTTGAACTCGAAGCACAGGATCGGGCCGGCTTCGACCCATCAGCGCAGGTGGAGGAGTACCGGCGCCTCATGTTACCCCATTTGGGTTCGTACGTAGGTTGCTCGAACGAAGATTTGGTTATTGGCGGATCATGATCGTCGACTACTGTCGGTTGCCGTTACAATGGTGTTGGTCTGATATGCACTTATGGAGTTGGTAAAAGATGCGCTTAATGTCATGGAACGTCAACGGCATCAGGGCAGTTCACAAGAAGGGTTTCCTCGAGTGGTTCGAGTCGGAACAGCCAGACGTGCTCTGTGTACAGGAGACCAAGGCCCACGAGGTCCAGCTCCCCAAAGCACTGACACAAGTGGAGGGATACTCCTCTTGGTTTACTACCCCGGAACGCAAAGGCTACAGTGGCGTCGGCCTTTACACACGAGAGGAGAACGCTCCTCGTAGCGTTACCTTTGGCCTTGGCGTCGAGCGCTTCGACAGCGAGGGGCGCACTATCGTTGCTGACTTCGAAGATTTTGTGTTCCTCGGCATCTATTTCCCCAACGGCAAGCGCTCGGCCGAACGTCTTAGGTACAAGATGGAGTTCTACGACGCCTTTCTAGAATACGTCGACAACCTGCGTCAGCAAGGCCGCAACGTGGTAGTCTGCGGCGACGTCAACACCGCCCACAAGGAAATCGACCTAGCGCGCCCAAAGGAGAATGCGAAGATTTCCGGTTTCCTCCCAGAGGAACGCGCGTGGATGGACACGTTCATCGAGCACGGTTATGTGGACACCTTCCGGCAGTTCAACCAAGAGCCGGAAAACTACACATGGTGGAACCAGATGACCCGCGCCCGAGATCGAAACGTAGGCTGGCGCATCGATTACTTCTTCACCGACACCGACTTCGCCACCAATCTCACCGGCGCATTTATTCTGTCTGACGTAATGGGTTCCGACCACTGCCCAGTCGGCATCGACATCGCTTGAATTAGATGTCTGGTAGCCGGATGCACAGGACCATCGAGGAGTCGATCTCTGTCTTGGTTGGTCTCACCGTGTCGGACAGTCGATCTTCGAGGGGTCGCCGCCGCGGATGCATGGTTCGCGAAAGTAAAGGGTACGCCGCCTCACGAAGCTGGGGTGGTGGGTTTGGATGACACGTTCGCGTTGGTGACGTGGCCAGATCTCTAGATCCCAGCTTTCGCTGGGATGACGTATCAATTGGTTCTACGCGAAGCTGATGCGCCTCGACTCGAACCGCAAACCGCCCACCTAATTCGGTTGCCTCGACTAGGGTGCTAACCCCATCGAGTCGTAGACGGCTCCGAAATCGATGTGACGGCGAAGGTGTGCGGCCAGCTTGTCGAACTCGGCGTTTTGAGAAAACGAAGCGGGTTCAGAATGACGCTCGACGCCTTTCATTCGCGCCAGGTTATTGACGATGGTTTCCGTGAAGTTTGCATTCTTGAACAGGTCATGCATGTAGGTACCGAACACACGCCCGGTGCTGTCCATGTAACCGACAGCCCGATCCGTATGCATCGATACCATGGCCGACGCTGCACCGCAAATCGGACGGTTGGCCGATTCGCTAACCCCAACATGAATCTCGTAACCCGACACTTTCATCCCGTTAGCTCCCGCAAGAAGTCCGCAGTCGGCAACCAGCGATGCGTCAGTCCGCACAGTCACTTTTTCGCCCGCGAACTCCGTGTCAATATCGAGAATTTCGAAACCGCGTACCTCGGTCTGGTCTGACTCGATACCAAGCGGGTCGCGGATCGATTTGCCCAGCATCTGCATCCCGGCACATATGCCCATCACCGCGCGACCATCCCACAGGTGACGCCTGATCTGCCTTTCGATGCCCGATTTTCGGACGAATTCGAGATCCGCAACCGTCACCTTGGAACCTGGCAGTATCACCAGATCTGGAGTGCCAAATTCAGATGCCTCGCGAACATACCGCAGTCGCACTCCGTCGATCCGCGACAAAGGATCGAACTCATCGAAATTGGCAATGCGCGGCAAACCGATCACCGCAATCTCAACGTACTCACCCTCAGCACCAGGTTCAGATTTACGCGCCTCCACCGGCGCATCCTCTTCCGGAACATACACATCCGTAAAGTACGGCACGACACCAACCACCGCGACACCCGTCAACTCCTTCAACTGCTCCAAACCCGTATCCAGCAGGCTGGCGTCCCCACGAAACTTGTTGATGATGAAACCCTTGACCAATGCGCGTTCCTCGTCGCTGATCAAAGCATTCGTGCCGTACAGTGAAGCAAATACGCCGCCTTTGTCGATATCACCGATGATGAAGACGGGGGCGTCGGCATGTAGCGCTACGGCCATGTTGACGATGTCACCGCGTCGCAGGTTGATTTCTGCAGGGCTTCCGGCGCCCTCAATGACGACGATGTCGAACCGGGCGCGCAGGGAATCGAGTGACTTGGTGATAGTGGACCAGAGGTTTTCGCGCCGTGTCATGTATTCGTAGGCGTGCAACTTGCCGGCCATCTTGCCCATCGAGACGAGTTGCGCGGTCTTGTTCCCTTCCGGTTTGATGAGGACTGGGTTCATCTCGACCTCGGGTTCGATGCCCGCAGCCTGCGCCTGTGCCACCTGTGCTCGGCCGATTTCGAGCCCGTCGGCCGTGACCCCCGAATTTCGCGACATGTTTTGCGCCTTGAAAGGCGCGACGCTATATCCGTCCTGTGCGAAAACCCGACAGAACCCAGTCACCAACAAGCTCTTACCGACAGAGGAGCCAGTTCCCTGCAACATCACCACCTTGCCCATGGGTCGGGCATTGTCGTTTGGGTTATCGGTCATCGGTTCGGCGTTTTTCGGGCCTGTGTTCGTCTGTGATCGTGGTCATCGATCAGGCATAATCGTAAGTCTTTCCCTCGGAGACGACTGTGTTGACAAACGTTGATGGCCACTGGTACCATCAACGGCACAACAAGGCCAACTCAACCCGGTGGTGCTCGCCATGAATTTAAAAAGGGCGAGCGCGAATAGGGAAAGCGGTGAGAATCCGCTGCGGAGGCGCCACTGTAATCGGTTAGCCCCCCGCTCGAGCCACTGTCAAAGACGACGGGAAGGCGCGGGAAGGGCGATGATCCGAAAGCCAGGAGACCTGCCGGATTGAGCTGAGCAGCCGCTCTTCGCCATAGGGAGCGCCTCAGGTTAAGGCTGATTCTCCCGGCGAGATTAGGCCAACCAGCGGAATCCCTGCCACGCGAAAGCGGCAGGGATTTTTAGTTTGCGGACAGTAAGTTCAAGGGCGCCGCACCTGCGCTCTCGACGGGTCAAACCGCGCACCAGCCGAGGAATGATGAAACGGCCGGTACGATTTCGCTTGCGTTGGCTACGGTCGTTTTCCCACCTCAGCAACTCGCCGGTACTGGTGAAACTCGCCGCAGGTGCTGTCCCCTTGGTCATCGTCGGCAGCGGATTGGCAATCCTAGCCGCCGCCGTCGGACCCTACACCATCCCGCCTTCACACTCTGTAGAAATACTCCTCCAACAAGTCGGTTTCGGACAATCCACCGCGCCGCAGACCGAACAGGCGATTATCGAAACCATTAGGTTGCCGCGCATCCTACTCGCTTTAACCGTCGGAGCAGCCCTCGGCGTTTCCGGCGCCGTGATGCAAGGACTCTTCCGCAACCCCATGGCCGACCCCGGCATTATCGGCGTATCGACAGGCGGAGCCCTCGGAGCGGTAATTGCCATCGCTTTGGGTTTACAGACCGTGTTTGCCCTCGCACTTCCCGGAATGGCGTTCCTCGGATCCGCCACGGCTCTCGCTTTGGTTTACTTGGTGGCTTCCCTCGGAGGCCGATTCTCGATGGCCGCCCTATTGTTAGCCGGCGTGGCGTTGAGCGCATTCATGGCCGCCATCATCTCCGCCATCATCGTTTTCACTTCAGATTTAGAAGCCCAACGCGAGATGCTTTTCTGGCTCGCCGGCGGACTTGACGCATCCACTTGGACAGACATCCGAATCTCAGCGCCGCTCGTGGTGCTAGGCATCGCAGTTGCGGCTATTTTCTCTCGAGATCTGAACCTGTTAATGGTCAGCGAAGACGAGGCAAAAGCACTTGGTGTCCGAGTCGTATTGACCCGCAACTTGCTGCTGCTCGCCGCCTCACTCATCACAGGAACTGCGGTGGCGTTCTCCGGATCCATCGCGTTCGTCGGCCTGATCGCACCGCACACATTGCGACTCTTGATTGGTGCCGATCATCGCGCCTTGATTCCCTTAAGCGCACTTGGCGGCGGAATTTTCCTTTTGGCCGCCGACACCCTGGCCAGGGTTGCGATTGCACCCGCCGAAATCCCCGTCGGAGTCGTCACCGCACTGGTCGGTGCTCCATTCTTCGTGCTACTGCTAGCCCGTAACAAGGCTCGCGCATCAATGCTCTAAAGCCTCACAACCTGAAAGGGAAAGAATTGAAATCAACATCGAAACTCCGATTGTTCGCTATCCTCACGGCAACGGTTATAGCTGTGGCATTCGCCGCGTGCACATCGGAACCCGAACCCACCGCGACACCAACTACCGCACTGGTGGTCCAAGCAGTAGTTGAACCCACTGCTACCCCACAACCCGAGCCAACGGAAACACCCGTACCCACCGCCACTCCAGAGCCTACCGCGACACCGGTCCCGACGGCCACTCCCGAATCCACTGCCACACCGGAACCTACGCAGACTCCCACACCAACAGTAGTTCCGTACCCAGCAGTCCAAGGAATTATCGATCCATCCAATCGAGAATGGCCGCGCGAGGTCGAGTTGGCGGACGAAACCCTAGTGATCGAAGAGCCACCTCAACGGGTATTGTCATATTCGCTAGGTCACGACGAGATTCTCATCGCGCTGATCGATGCAGAACGGTTCGCTGCGGTCGGTCCGTTTACTAGTAACCCTGCGTACTCCAACGTCGCTGAGATTGCTGCTGAGTTGCCAGCCTACGAGAGGGGGGTGGAAAACGTTATAGCCGCCAAACCGGATATCGTCCTGGTCTCAAAGTTCACGGACGCAGACATTGTCGGTTTGATTAAGGAAGCTGGCATCCCGGTAGTCCGTACTGCACTTGAAAGTTCGTCCGAAGGCAACATCCCGAACATCCTACTCATCGGTTACATGCTGGGAGTCGAAGAACGAGCGCTCGAGTTGGTCGCAGAAATCGAAAATCGACTGCAATTCGTGGATGATCGAGTCCCGCCTCTAGACGATTCCGAGAAACCCGCAGTGATATCGATTACCAGATATTCGGACTCGATATACGCTGCCGGTGCTGACACGACCGAGGGCGGGATTCTCGAATCTGGCGGCGGTGTAAATGCCGCTGCCAGAGATGGTGTCGAGGGTCATCAGGTGATTGGTATCGAGTCGGTCGCATCGATGAACCCAGACGTGATCCTTATCGCACAACCAGTAGAGTTCGGTGCCAATGAGTTCCGCGACGATCTGCTGAGCCACCCAGCGCTTGCAAGCGTTACCGCGGTCTTAGACTCACAGATCCACGTCGTTGATTCACGGCTGTACACCACGCTTTCGCACTGGAATGTCCGCGGCATTGAAGAGACTGCCAAGATGCTCTATCCAGAGGAATTCAGCGACGTGACATTCGAGGATTTCGAACCGTACACCGGAGAGTGATGCAATGGTTGCCAGCACCAACTGCGCGCCGATAATAGCCGAAAACGTCTGCGTGTGGCTGGGTGATACCCAGGCGCTCGAATCGGTTTCATTCGAAGCCGAACCCGGCGAGATCGTAGGCCTGATCGGTCCAAACGGTGCTGGCAAAAGCACCCTGCTAAGAGTACTCGCTGGATTGACGCGACCTGACGAAGGTTCAGTCAGATTAGGCGAAACTCAGTTGCGAGGAATGAATGCCTCAGAACGCGCCCGCCTTATCGCCTATATGCCGCAACAAGACGCCAATCATCCGTTCACCGCGCTCGAAACGGTGCTGATGGGAAGGTATCCACATCTCGGCAGATTCGAATTGGAGGGAAGACGCGACCGCAAGATGGCTCGCACAGCGATGGAGAGAACCGACACCGTCAGATTCGAAAGTCGCCAGCTTGATCGACTTTCTGGCGGTGAAAGGCAAAGAGTAGTCCTCGCTCGATCCCTTGTGCAACAAGCCAGCGTGATACTCCTTGATGAACCCTCATCAAGCCTCGATCTGCGATACCGATTGTCGATCATGGAGACCTTGAAGCAGGAGATTGAACTTCGGCAGGTCGCAGTTGTAGTGGCATTGCACGACGTGTTCCTTGCAAGTCGTTATTGCGACAGATTGGCTTTGATGTCTGAAGGCGCTATTGACACCGTCGGCGATCCTAACGAAGTTTTGACACCTGACAACCTTAGGCGAGTTTTCGGCGTCGAAACCACCGTGCAACGAGACCCAAAAACCGGTAGTCCGCAGGTCTGGATTGTCGGACCTTCGCAGTAGACGGAAATCAAAGATCTGCATTGAGGTTGCCTCTGTGAACCAACGCAACAGATCCATGTGATGGAATGGCAGATATGGCCAGGCGAATGGTATCTAGACTTTGGGGCACTGCTGTTGGCATTGGCGTTGGACATGGCATTTAGGGAGATGCCAACGCCTTTACATCCGGTGGTCTGGATCGGGAAGTTGGTCTCGTTTCTCGAACGTCTGGCTCCATCAAACACGCGACCGATCTCGGCTTTTGGATGGGGCGCGCTGATGGCTGTTTTAGTACCGGTGCTGGTTGCGGCACTTGTGTGGGTCATCGCGAACGGCTTGCGGGAACTTGGGGCCATCCCATACCTGCTCGGGTGTTCCATGTTGCTAAGTACCACCTTCGCAGTTCGAGGATTGGCCAAAGCTGCACAAAACGTTCAGCGTGCATTGGAAACTGACTCGATCGCAGAAGCCCGAGATGGACTTGCCAGTTTGGTAAGCAGGGACGCGTCAGAACTCGATCGCCCCTTGGTGGCTGCCGCCGCGATCGAGTCGGTGGCGGAAAACACAACCGACAGCTACATAGCACCTTGGTTGGCGTTCGCGATCCTCGGGCTTCCCGGAGCGTTCGCATACCGTGCGATCAACACCCTCGACAGCATGATCGGGTATCGAGGCGAGTACGAATACCTCGGAAAGGCGTCGGCTAGACTCGACGACGCCGTGAATCTAGTCGCCGCCCGCATCAGCGCACTTTTCATCCTAGTAGCTGGTGTCCTGCTGAAACTTCCCGTTGCAACAGGTTGGGAACGGGCGATGTCGGGGCGGCGGCTCACCGCCAGTCCGAATGCAGGATGGACCATCGGTGCTATGTCTGGTCTATTAGGTGTAGTACTCGAAAAGCCCGGTTCATACCGCATTGGCGAAGGTTTGACAGACCCCCGTCCTCATGACATCGGCATCGCCGTGCGCGTGGCATATCTTGTCGCAATCTTCGGGATTCCATTAGCGATCAGCGTGCTAGCGTTGCGTGAGGGAGTGACAGGATGACTATGGCGGATCAAACTCTCGCGCATGCAAGGCCGGAGCATGGAGGGATCAACACTGCGGAATTGGACGCTCTTGGACTGCGTGGCGAGCAAGTTCTCGACTTCAGCGCGAGCGTCAACCCGTTAGGAGCGTCCGAGCGCGCCATTAAAGCCGCGAAAAATGCAGATTTCTCAACGTATCCCGATCCTGATTGCGTGTGGTTAAGAGAGGCGATCAGCCGAGATGCGGAGATTCCGCCCAGTCGGATACTCGTGGGCAACGGTTCAACCGAGATTATTCACCTACTGGCTAGAACCTACTTGACCGACGAATCCACCGCCGTGGTGTTCGGTCCCACGTTTGGCGAATTCGCGGCCGCTTGTAAGTTGCAAGGCGTCACACCGTTAGAGATCATGCCCGATCTTCCTGACTTTCATTGGGACATAGAAAAATCTGTCGAGACCATCCGCCGAAGACACCCATCCTTAACCTACCTATGCAACCCCAACAACCCGACCGGTGTCTACTTGTCTGAACAAGAGGTGTCTAGCATAGCCACTGCTGTCGACGGCCTTGGCTTATTGGTTCTGGATGAAGCGTATGCGCCATTCTTGGCCAGAAGATGGGATGTCCAGCCTTTGTTGTCCATGCCCAACGTGATGATACTCCGGTCGATGACCAAGGACTACGCATTGACCGGACTTCGGCTGGGCTACATGCTGGCGAGTGAGGAAGTCGTTGAACGAGTGCAAAACTACCAACCCTCTTGGAGTGTCAACGGCCCGGCTCAGGTAGCAGGCGTCGCAGCGTTAACTGATCGCGAGCACGTAAATCGAGGCAAAGAGGTCATCAGGGACGGGAAGGAGTATCTGATTGATGAAGCCCGTTCGCTTGGACTGGAAATCGCACCGTCAACCGCGAATTTCATGATCCTGAAAGTGGGCAACGCCACCGAAGTACGGCTCAGGCTCTTGCAAGAACATGGAGTGTGCGTCCGCGATTGTTCTTCATTTGGACTACCGGAGTACATCAGGATCGGAATCAGAACAATAGACGAGAACCGACGGCTTGCATACGCGTTAAAGCAGGTTTTGGAAGCACATTCGATTGATCAGCACGGAACACGGAACGGAAAACCAGGAGTTGAGCATGACAGACACAAAAGACGCGACTAATGAACCCCAATCAGTAGAGGGACCGAGTACCACCGAGAGCGTTCCTCTCGACACCTGCCCGTCGAAAGAACCCCAATCCGTAAAAGGACCTAGGATCAAAAAAGGCCTTGTCGTAATCAATACCGGGAACGGCAAAGGCAAAACTACCGCGGCACTCGGTGTCCTGTTCCGCGCTTGGGGCCGGAACATGCGCGTCGAGATGTTCCAGTTTCTCAAACACACCGGAGCATTGTTCGGAGAGAAACGCGCTGCCGTCAAGCTAGGCATCCCGATCAAAGCAATGGGCGACGGATTCACTTGGCGATCACAAGACATGGAACGTACAAAAGAACTGGCGCGTGACCAATGGGAAAACTGCAAAAAAGCCATCCTGTCCGGCGAGCACGACGTCATCATCCTCGACGAATTCACCTACCCGTTGCACTACGGCTGGGTCGCGGTTGAGGACGCTATCGAAACACTCAAAAAGAAACCCCACATGTTGCATGTGATCATTACAGGCAGATATGCACCTGACGAACTTGTGGAGTTTGCGGACCTAGTTACCGAGATGCGAGTGATTAAACACCCCTACCGTGATCAGGGAATAAAGGCGCAGCCAGGTTTGGAATTCTGAGTGACTTCTATCGTAGATTCGGGTTTCGCCGACTACATCGGAGAATGGAGATGACATCCCGATTCATCCTCAGCGCTTTTGGCGATGAAATCTCCGAAGACGTCGACCAACAACTGACGGTGCTCAATCAACTCGGCATCGGATATCTCGAATTGAGGTCGGCTTGGGGAACCAATGTCTTGGAACTCGACGACAATCAGATCGCCCTCCTGAAGGACCGGTCTGAAGCACACTCGACCCGCATAAGTTGCATCGGAAGCCCGATCGGCAAATCACCGATCGACCAGCTGATTGACCAAGTGGTCGAAGACTTGAACCGCATCCTCGACGTCGCCGCCCTCGCAACAGTCAGTTCTGGTCGATCCAGGAGACATTACCGGCGGCTACGACATCGGAGACGATTCGATATGGCGAGAGGCCTTCCCCAAGGTTCTCACGGAAGATGAGGAGTCCTGCGTCATGCATGCTTTCGAACCTGATGCCGGGGCCTTTCTGGATCGTCCCTTGTTTCCGGACTTCCCTGAGGACCTGGACGTGCAAGCCTTGGGATGCCTGGCACCCGAGACCTTCGCCAACATATACCTCTCGATCTTCATCGCGCTTTTTCCTTGACCAACGACCATGTAGAGTGCCTTCGGCGCCTTTTCAGCGTGACAGGTTTGTCGGCCATCTTCGCGTCGATTTTTCCGGGCAGTTACGACGCCGATTACGTCGACGACTTCCCAGACTACGTACCCGAGGAGATCCTCAACGAAGGCCCCGATGATCCGACGCCCACACCAGTTCCGAGCTCGACGCCGTAGAACACCTCCGCCTCGCCGAAAACCAGCTCACCGGCCAGTTACCACCGGAACTGGGTAACCTCCGCGATCTGAGAACCCTACTCCTCAACGACAATCAACTGACCGGCGAGGTACCAGGCTCATGGGGCAACGTAGACTATCTTTGGCATTTCCGGTTGGGCAACAGCCAAATGACCGGTTGCATCCCGTCCGTCCCCCGCAACATCATTATCAGCGACTCCCGTGGACTTGGGCTTCCGGCCTGCGACTCCTTCAACGACGTCCATGACGCAATATCGCCCGTGGACCGGTACTGGCGTCACGACTGCCTCGACAATCATGACATCGTATTTGCAGGCGGTGCCACATGGTGGATGAGCCCGTTGCCAGAAATCGGATCCGGGGAGCTTGAAAAGCGTGTGCTGGAAAACGATTTAGTAGTCCTTACGCAGGTTCTGAGCATCAATCCTGACGTGGTCACAGTCGACGCGGTGAAGTCAAGACTCCTTGATCCTTCCGCCTACGACGGCTTTGACCGCACACTTTTGATCGAGGTCCGCCTACGTGCCCAAGAGCATTTGAAAGGGGATGGACCAGACGAGATTACTGTTGTGATCGAAGGTCAGAGCGCGTTCAATACGGAGGAAGAAGGGACCTGCGTCAAGGCGGCGTTCGCTCATGTGCACGGGCGGTTGATCGACTCGGAAACGGGCATCGTGCCCTAAACCAAACCGACGATCTGGATTTCTATCATATCGGGTACGCAGGCGCGATCATCTACGGAACTCATGCGGATCACGGCACGTGGCTGGCCAGCGAGGAGAAGGCGTTTTATGACGGGACACTGGATCAGTGGATCGGCATTGTCGAGGCGAAACAGAGGATCGCCAGCGTCATCGAAGAGTACGGCCGTCGCGACGTCGAAAGATGGCAAAACTACATCTACCACAAGCACTGGGCCAAAGGCAGCGACCCGTGTCGCAATCGCGGCAACCCGTGGGGACACGAGTGGTACCGCGACCACGACGTAATCTTCAGTTAAGGCCCACCAAACGGGATTCGAACAGGGATCCACATGCGTATGAGCGATCCCGCCCGGAGATCAACGCAGTTTGGCATCACAGACCCGATCCGTCGATCCTGCCTGATTTGTTAGCGTTCAATGAGAAGAGTGGACGCGCAGAACGCCGTTAAGTCGTCTCAACCTGGGCGTTTCTTCGCTGGGTTGGGTGGCATTAGCCCGACAATAGGGGTTGCAGGTTAACGACTCCCTACGGTTACTCAAAGCTTGAAAACCGATTCGAAAACGGTTCTGTTTACAGTGAGCCGTGGTTCACCATCCCTGGTTTCCACGAGGCGGCGATTCGCCATTGCCAGGTTTGGCGAAATCAAGAGTGCCAACCAAGAGTGCGTCAGACGAGCGCAGTTTCCCTGACGCGGCTATAGATCTGAATCCTGTGACGGCAGCTATCGGCTATGCACACTAACCCGTCGGCATTCGTGTCGATGCCCGCGGGCCGCCAGAACAGCTTCTCCTGCTCTGCCATGCCGGAATTTGCGCGCCAATCGGCTTGCTCAGGGTTTACATCGAGAAATTCCTGGCACCACTGGGACAATGTGGCGTCGCCGACAAGGGTTTCGCGATGGTTTCCGTCCATGTCGAACACTTGAACGCGATCGTTTTTCCAGTCGGATACGTAGACCGTGCCATCGTCGCTGATGTGGACGCTGGAGGGTCGGTCAAATTCGCCGTCGCGGTTACCGCTCGACCCGAACGCGAAGATGAACTCGCCGTCGGGCGTGAAGCGCTGGACGCGATCGTTGCGCCAATCAACGATCCAGATGCAATCTTCGGAGTCGATCGAGATGCCCCACGGGTAGTTGAATTCGCCCGGTCCGGTGCCGAAAGCGCCGAACGAAGAGATATATTCCCCGTCCACCGTGTATTTCTGGACGCGGGCGTTGAGGTGGTCTACAACGTGCAGGTGACCCTCGGAATCGAAGGCCAAACCCGACGGTCGGTTCCACTGCCCGTCCGAGGAACCAGTCTCGCCCCAACGATGCGAAAAGGTTCCGTCCTTTTCGAAAACCGAGAGAGTTTGGGTGAATTCGTCGGTCAGGTAGACACGTTCGTCATCACCGACAACGATAGCGGTCGGTTGAGTCGACAGCCCCGGATCAGTTCCCCAGTTGGCGAATTCGAACAGGAACTCGGAATCCAGGGTTACCGCGCTCACCCTTACGTTGCGGTTGCCGGCGTTCGACCGGCTCAGGACGTACAGGTAGCCATCCTTCGAAAAACGGACATCCACAGGGTTCATGAAGCCCCGACCTTCAAACGAGGCGATCCCTAGAGTGTGGCTATACGAGTAGTCGCTCATCTTGTTGCTTCCGTACTGTGGAGCGCCGTCAGTTGGCTACCAACTCCGACTTTCGATTGAACTTGTCGTTCAGCACCCACTCGGATTCGACGTGCATGAAGTCATCGAGGATGGTTGCGTAGACGTCTCGGTAGTCCGTGTTGTAGTGGACATCGCCTTCCAGCTGGTCGGCAGGTTTCAGGCTAGGATATTCACCGTAGAGTCCACCGTTAACCGGATTGCCGATCATAAACGCGACGCCGCCAGAACCGTGGTCGGTGCCAGCGCTGTTGTCCTCGATCCGCCTTCCAAACTCGGAGAACATCCAGATCACCGTGTCATCCGCCTGGCCCATCTCGTTCAGATCCGCCCAGAAGCACTCCACCGCTTCGGACACCTCGTCCCACAACTTGGCGTGGTTAACCAACTCGTTGGTGTGGGTATCGAAACTGCCGTGTTGCGTGTAGAAGATGCGCGTCCCGAGGTCGGCCGACATCACCTGAGCGACGCCTTTGAGGCTCTGCGCGATCGGGTTCTCGGCGTTGTACTCGACGGTCGACGAATACTTCTCTGGAGCTGACCGCAGTGTGTCAGCGCCGTCAAGCATGCCGCGCCCGGTCTGGAGCAGGCGCAACGATGGGAGGCCATCGTCCGACATGGGCTGGTAGATACGACTGACCGTGTCAAGCAAAGCATCGCGGTTCGAAGCTCCAGCCAGGCCCGTGAACAGGCCGTAAGACTCGAGTGCTCCGACCGATGCGACTGAAACGTCCGGATATGCGAGAGCTCTCGGCAGGCCGCGCCCAAAGTTGACGGCGGTCACCGCATTCTTGCCCTCAGGATCGATCGCTTTGGTAGTCTTCCCAAGCCAACCCTCGGAAGATGCAACCGCAGGCTCTGCGGTATGCCAGATGTCCATCGAGCGGAAGTGAGACCGGTTCGGCTCAGGGTATCCGATACCCATCAGAACCGCCAACTTACCGTCATCGTAGAGTTCTTTGAACGGGCCCATGTGGGAGTTGAATGCGACCCGATCGTCTACCGGAATTACGTTCTCGCCGCTCAGGCCCATGTGCGGACGGTAGTCGTAGTAAAGACCGTCCTGGTAAGGCACGACCGTGTTCAGATAGTCGTTGCCGCCAGAGAGCTGGATTACAACTAGATTCTTGGCTCTGCCATTCCCGTTGTGGCCATTCGATGCCATTGGAGTTTCTCCTGGGTTTCTGTGTGCGGTTATTCGTATCAGCAGTACTGATAGTCGGGTGTCGAGGCGATCAACTGGAACATCTCGATGGCCCGATCAGTTTCTTCGTCTTCGTTCGTCGGTTCCAACTGAGCAGATGCGTGTTCGGCAATAAGCCCGAAGGTTCGGTCAGAGATGTCTATGCAACCCATCGCGTCGAGGCACGCGGCCACATACTCCGAGGAACTCATGCCGCCTGCTTCGCGCACAAGGTCCACCATTCGTTGGATGCCGGGCGCGTATCTACGTTCCAGTTCGGTCGAGGCGAAGTTGATTCGTTCGACCAATGCCCCGCTGTCGATCCACTCCTCGCCCTCGTGCCAACCTTCGACACTCGGCGGGTTGAGCAAAAACTGTCCCATAAACATCGTCTGAGACGCCAACTGAGACGCGTCCATATCTGGTAAGTCAAATCGATCGGTCAAGCGTGCGACGCCGAAAACCAGCTCGGTCGGGCTCTTTACCTTGCGATAGCGGACCGCTTCAGACTTGAAGTGATCGGACTTGAAGATCGCCCTAAGCACGGCGCGTATCTCGCCATCGTTCTCCTCAAATACATCTGCCAACCGTTGGACCTCATCTTCGTCGGCTTCGTCGGCTACGAAGAACTGGTAAAGCCTTCTGGAGATGAACTCGGCAGTTGCCCGCTGGCGGACAGTGATCTCTACGATGTCCTCGCCGTTCCAATTACCGACTTCGCCCAGGAATTCCTTTTCTCCGTCATCGTGATCGTCCGGATCGAATCGGAACTCCATCGGGAACGGACCTAGGAAGAACGGCGGCATGGTCGGTTTGGAGGCCCACCCGGTGAAGGCTCGGGCCGCGGCCTTGACATCGTCTTCGGTGTACGCGCCCTCCCCCATCTCGTCGATACCCATCGAAAACAGTTCGAGCAGCTCTCGACCATAGTTCTCGTTCGGTGCGTCTTTGTGGCTGTTCTGGTTGTCCAGCCAGTACATCATTCCCGGATTGCGGGATATTTCGAGTAATAGATCGCCGAACTTGCCGAGCCCGCAACGTCGGAAGAGGTCAATTTCCGTCAGCATCTCCATCCCGTGGTCGAGCTTGATGCCGCCGACCGCCAGCAAACCGTGCCAGAAGAGGGCGATCTTTTCTTCGAGATGTTTTGTGCTGGTCGCCATACGCCACGCCCACTGTGGATCGGCGTGACCAACAGATCTCGCTTCGACAGAAGCGATGAAGTAGCGATCCTGCAAGTCCTGGTCTTCAGGTTCAGAGTATTCCGGATGGAGAAGCTCTTCGACCGTTTCGTCGTAGCCCTTGGCGACGTATTCGTCTATCTGATCTCGTGTTGCTCCAAAGCCTGCCCTACGCAACAGGTGCGCCATCAGGGCCGTGTCGGTATCTGTCCTAACTGCGGTAGTCATTGAAAGCCTCGCAGGTACGTGTTATCCAGCAGTGGCGGAAGGCAACTGCGTCGCCTTTAAATTTAGCATGACTGCCGACTGATATGTTACGCGCGCGTGCGATAGTGACGCCGTAACGAGACGCAAACGACGACTTCCGTAGTTCAACCGGTCGCCCAAGCGCAAAAATGCAAAGATGTAGTCCCTAGACGGACGGAGGTTGGCATGGAAACGGTAGGCTTCATAGGACTTGGCAACCTAGGCACCCCGATGGCGCTGAATATCCAGAGGGCCGGGTTTCCCATGATTGTCTACGACGCACGCGAAGGTGCGACGCGCCCGCTACTAGAAGGCGGCACCCGGTTGGCGGCATCCCCTGCCGAGGTTGCCGACGTCAGCGACGTCATCATGACCTCAGTTGCCGGACCGCCTGAGGTGGAGGAGATCGCCCTCGGTCGCGACGGAATTCTTGACGGAGTGAGTCCGGGCAATGTCTACGTGGACCTCTCCACCAGTCGACCGTCTCTGATCCGCCAGATAGGCAAGACGTTCGAGGAAAAGGGCGCCCACGTCCTAGACGCACCGGTGCTCGCAAGTCCCGCCAACGCCGCGGACCGCGAAGTCATCGTGATGCCCAGCGGCGATAAGAACGTCTGCGAGCGCCTCCTCCCCGTGTTCGAATCCTTCGCCGACAAGATCGCCTACCAAGGCGAATTAGGCATGGGAAGCACCTGCAAGCTCGTAAACAACATGATCACGCTGGCCGTCAGACAGGTTGTAGCCGAAGGCCTCACCCTGGGAATCAAAGCCGGATTGGACATAGATGCCCTGATGGAGGCCGGCAGCCGGACCATACTCGGCACGCAAAAGGAAGGCTTAGAGCGAACCGTCTTCTTAGGCAAATACGCCCCGCCATCATTCCGCCAAGCACTCGCACGAAAAGACATTTCACTGGCAAACGAGCTGGCAAGGGAACTGAACGTTCCGATGCCGGTGGCCGACATCGTGGAGCAGATCTCCACCGAGTGCGGCGACCGCGGCTGGGGAGACTTGGACACCCACGTGATTTATCGCCTACAAGAGGAGGCCGCAGGCGTGGAGATCAGGTCGGCTAGTCCGTCATGTTCATCCGTAGCGGGTTGAACCCGAAGAGGGTTAGCGAGGCACGTGATCACAGGCCGCACAAGCAACGCGTGAAGATGGTGCTAGCCTCGTACGCGTCGGCTCACCACAATTTCTTCATATCGTGTTCAAATAACCAAAGCAAGCGCAATTGGTTGCCACTGAGATAACCTCAGTCGCTGCGATTTCCTATGTAGCCTAAGGTTTGAGTCGTGCAGTCACCCACGCTGTTGGGTTTGCAATGCGCCAGACAGTCGCTCCACAACCCTCGATGCCAGCAACTCCGATTTTGTGATACGCTATATCAATAACGATCTGCCATTTCTGCTGGGGTGGGATACAAACTGATCTGGTGAAGTTAGAGTCCTCGGTACGGAGTGGTTCTAAAGGGTTTTCGTAGGGACAGGATCGAAATGGAACTGATCGACAAGCGCGTTGATAGCGTGGATTTGGAACCCGGTTCGAACGGCAATTCAGGATCGGTTTTTGGCGCCAATGAACCTATTGCCGTGATCGGCATGTCATGCAGGTTCCCCGGGGCGGATGGAGTCGAAGAGTTTTGGCGTTTCTTGATGAATGGCGAAAACGCGGTGACGGAAGGGGTGCTTAGTTCTGGAGAAGGGCGCTTTGGGCAGATTTTCCGCGATGTCAGGGTTGAGAACGAAGCCTGTCGCTTCGGCGCGTTTGTCGACGACATTGATCAGTTCGACGCTGGGTTCTTCCGGATCTCACCAGTTGAGGCTGATTTTCTCGATCCTCAGCAGCGGATGATGCTGGAGGCAAGTTGGCTGGCACTTGAAGACGCGGGAATTGATCCGGGTCGTCTCAAAGGGACCCGCACAGGCGTCTACTCCGGCATCAGCAACGACGAGTACCGGATGCTGGTATTGGATTCGATGAGGCCTTCTGAGGCCGCAAGCAGTCTATATGCGTTGAGTGGGACGAACCTTAACGGAACTGCCGGGCGGGTTTCCTTTGTTCTTGGTCTGAACGGTCCGGCAAAAGCGGTCGACGCTGCTTGCGCATCGGCTCTTGTTGCCGTGCACGATGCCGTCAGCGATCTCCAGCAGGGAAAGGCGGATCTTGCCATCGCCGGCGGAGTTCAGGCGATTTTGAATGGTCGCATCTACGAGCTCAGGGCGGAATCGATGATGCTGTCTCCGGAAGGACAGTGCAAGACTTTCGATGCGTCAGCCGACGGGTATGTGCGGGGGGAAGGTTGCGGAGTTGTTGTTTTGAAGCGCCTGAGTGAAGCGGAAGCCGATGGAGATCGTATATGGGCGGTTATCCGAGGTTCGGCAGTAAACCACGGTGGCGCCAGCGCCGGATTGACCGTACCGCACGCGCCAGCAATGGTCAAATTGATTCAGGCTGCTCATGCGGGTTCGGGCATCCCGCCATCCGATATTGATTACCTCGAAGCTCATGGCACCGGGACCGCAGTCGGCGACCCGATCGAGATCGAAGCGGTGGCGGATGTATATGGTGACGGTCGACAGGCAGACCATCCCCTCCTGATCGGTTCCGTAAAGACGAACATCGGACACCTGGAATCGGCGGCAGGCATAGCTGGGCTGATCAAGGCGGTCCTTGCAGTCGAGCGTGGAGTCATACCGAAACATCTGCACTTCAATGACCCAAATCCCAGAATCGACTGGGAAAATCTGCCGATCCAAGTCACGACCGAAAACACGGAGTGGCCGCGTCGGAATGGTCGTCGTCGATCGGCAGGCGTCAACTCATTCGGCATATCCGGCACGAATGCACATATCGTGTTGGAGAACTACGATGCCTCAACTGAAGATGCGCGACGCGACAACGGTTCGTCGGTTAGCCCCGAGAAGATATCGGATTTCACTAATGGCGTTTCGATATCGGACCGCTACGTCAGTCAACGGCAGGATCGTTTGCTACCGTTGTCCGGTAAGACAGAAGGTGCTGTCAGAGATCTAGCCAAGCGATACCTGAACTGGGTCGATGAACATGGTTTGTCAAATGACCGTAACGGGGAAACCGGGAATCTGTTAGCCGATGTGGCGTGGACGGCGGGGGCTGGAAGGAGTCACTTTGAATGGCGACGGGGCATCGTATTCCGCGATACCGAATCGCTGACTCAACATCTCGAAGAGTTTGTGGAATCCGCACCGCTTTCCGAAACACATTCGCCTGCCCGCGTCGCGTTCCTGTACACAGGTCAGGGAAGCCAATGGATCGGCATGGGGAAAGCGCTGTATGACAGTGAGCCGGTCGCTCGGGCTGTAATGGACCGTTGTGAGGAAGTGTTCCGAGAAGAACGAGGTGAATCGCTGTTGGACGTGATGTGGGGACGTAACAGATCGGCGGATTTGGGCGATACCGCATGGGAACAACCCGCGTTGTACACGCTCGAATGCGCCTTGACTGCGCTTTGGTCAAGTCTGGGAATACGACCTAGCGTCGTCATGGGACACAGCGTGGGCGAGATAGCGGCGGCACAGGCCGCGGGCATTTTCACACTTGAAGACGGCATGAGATTTGCCGCGGTCAGAGGTGCTTTGCTCTCTGGGACTTCAGCTGGATCTATGGCCGCCATCTTCGCGTCTCCGGGCGAGGTAGAGACGGTTATCGGGGAGATGAACGCTTCATCGGATGGCCCTGGATTGAGCGTCGCGGGTTTTAACGGAACCCACCAGGTGGTCAGCGGCCCAGTCGAGAATATCGAACACATCGTCGAGCATTTCACATCTAAAGGGACTCGTGCGAACCGCCTCAACACCAGCAAAGCGTTTCACAGCGCGTTGGTCGAGCCTGCCCTTGATGATCTGGAATCTTTCCTCGAAGACGTGTCGATTGGCACACCGTCGCTAACATTCGTCAGCAACCTCACTGGCCGGGCTCTCGAAAATGGCATGAAACTGGATGGCCATTACTGGAGACGACATGCCCGCGAGGCGGTTGCGTTCGCGAGCGGCGTCAAAACGATGGCGGAACTTGGCGTGGATCTGGTGGTGGAGATAGGTCCGCACTCGGTGCTGGGTCCGATGGCAACTCTCTGCTGGCCACAGTCGGTCGCAGGTTCCAACGTGTCCGAAACGCCGGAATCTATCGCTAGCCTCCGAAGGCCACCTAGGGACGGATCCTCCTCGGCAGCTGAGACCAGTTTCGTTGATGCCGTTGCAGACGCTTACGAAGCCGGTTTAGATATCTCATTTGAAGCTCTATTCGCAGGAGAGAGTCGCCGCAAGATTTCCCTTCCGACCTATCCGTTCCAACGGGAGCGTCATTGGGTCGAGCAAGGCAAACAACGGAGAGCGGTTTCAGGCCACCCATTGCTCGGAGTAAGGCATGAAGGTGCCCGCGGCGAGATCTCCTATGAGACCGAAGTGTTGCCCCTCGATCCTGTTTGGTTGAACGACCACCGGGTCTTCGGGCGTATCGTAGCACCTGGCGCGTTGTATGGGGCAATGGCGGTCACGGCATCATCCGCAGAGGGTGGCGGATTGGTGCTTGAGGACATGCAGCTGCATAACCCGTTGGTCTTTTCTGAAAAGGCCTCCGCCAGCGATTCCGACGAAGAGGGTCGTGCTGTTCAGGTAGTGCTCGACGAATCCGAACAAACATCGTCACGCACCGTCCAAGTCTTCAGCAAAGGTAGTGATGGCAGCTGGACGATGCACGTCGAAGGTCGTGCGTCCACCGATGCTACGTCGCCGGAAGTCGGCGAGCGGATCGACCTTGAGGGTCTGAAGTCCCGATTGTCACCAGCGGATGTGTCGGATTACTATCGAGCTAAGACGGACACCGGAATCGATCTCGGTCCGTTGTTCCGCACAGTGGTTAGCGCGTGGGTCGGCGACGGTGAGGCGTTGGGCGAGGTTAATTTGCCCGAACTCCTCGGTCGAAACGAGTTGGACGTTCATCCTTTATTGCTTGATGGCTGTTTCCAGGTCGTTGGTGTCGCGCGCAACATGTCCGGCGCGGTTGATGAGCCGACGTATCTCCCCTTCGGTTGGGAGCGAATGTGGTTGACGAAGCGGCTTCCCGATCGATTGATTTGTCACGTGCGGATGAGTGAATCGGCTCAGTCCGTAGAACATCCCGAAGTCCTCACCGGCGAATTACGCATCTACGACCTTAGTGGCGAGTTGATCGGTGGATTTAGTGGATACACAGTTAAACGGGCCACGCCGGAGGCACTGCTGTCGGCGGTCGAAGAAGTAGACGATCTCCTTTACCAAGTGGTATGGCGTGATCGCGTACTTGAGCCGGGGATAGTCCCCGCAGATTTCTTCCCGAATCCGTCGGATATCGCCGCTGGTTCGGGGTTGTTCTCTGACTACCTCACCGAGGTAGAAGTCGATCCCATTAGTAGAAACGCGCTTCTGACGGATATGGAGCGTTGGTCGCGATCATACGCGCTGCTGACTCTCGAGAAGCTTGGATGGCAACGTCAACCCGGAGACCAGATAGACGCTGAAGAGTTGAGGCAAGATTTGGGCATCCTGGAGGAGCATAAACGCCTCTTCCGCAGATTGCTCGAAATGCTAGCCGCGTCTGGAGTGCTGGAAGAGCGGGCCGACGGATTTGTCGTGTTGTTAAGTAGCGATGATCCGCTGCCAGAGGAATTTCCCGCGGAACCTGAACGGTTTCATGTGCCTATGGCGGACTTGTATTCCCATGGCTTGACCGAGATCGGACTGTTCAGACGATCTGGCGCTGCGCTGATTGATGTTTTGCGTGGTCAAGCGGATCCGCTGACTCTGTTGTTCAGCAGCGGAGAACCCACAGCGGCCGACCTTTATCTGAAAGCGCCGGTTGCCAAGGCGGCGAACGAGATGCTTGCCGAAGCTGTTCGGAAACTCGTGACCGAATTGCCGGAGGGACGGCGACTACGCGTGATTGAAGTCGGAGCGGGAACGGGCTCGGCGACCGCGTCCGTATTGCCAGAGCTTCCAGCCGGACAGTTCGACTACACCTACACGGACATCTCCGCGGGATTCTTTGCGGAAGCTGAAGCCCGGTTCGGTGACGCCGATGGATGCATCGAATACCGACCATTGGACATCGAAAAGGATCCAATAGCTCAAGGCTTCGATGCACACGGATACGACCTCCTGATCGCCTCGAATGTTTTACATGCCACTCGTTATCTTGAGGAAACGCTCAGGCATTGTCTGGCGCTCATGGCCCCGTCGGCACATCTGGTGGCGCTCGAAAACCTAAGAGGTCTGGGATGGATGGATCTTACATTCGGTCAGTTAGATGGCTGGTGGCGTTTCGCGGACGACTACCGTCCACACCACGCACTTGCCGGCCCTTCAGTGTGGAAACAAGCGTTGAGCGATGCCGGGTTCGCGGAATCCGAAGTGTTAGGTGTCGACGATTCCTTCACTCACGAGATGTTAGACAAGGGCGTGATCGTAGCCCAGGGTCCGGAGCGAGTAACTGAACCTGCTGGGATATGGATATTGGCATCTGACCGCGGCGGCGTTACGGAACAGCTAGCAGAGAAGCTGTCCGAGCGAAACCAGACGGTCGTGATTGCGCGTAGCGAAGGACATCAAAACGGCAGGTACGTGCCTGCCAACCCCGCGGTTACCGAGACCGTGATAGATGCGGACAGTCGTGAAAGTTGGCGATCAATCATCGACGATCTGCCGCAAGACATTCCTTTGAGTGGTGTCGTGCACCTACTCGCGCTTGATGGTCATGGCAATCATGCGACTACGGAAGAGATCACCAGGGACGTTAAACATGCCGGCGAGAGCGCGCTCGCGCTTTCGCAAGCATTAGTCGAATCCAACTCGATTCCCGCCAAAGGCATGTGGTTCATGACTCGCGGCGCGCAGGTTTTGGAACGCGAGAGTTCAGGAGAGCTTGCCGGTTCGATTCTTTGGGGTCTCGGCAAAGTTTTGGCTCTGGAGGCATCTCACCTCCGGCCCAAGATGATCGACTTGGATCCCAACTCCGTCGGCGAGTCGAGTGAAATCGTGGATGAGTTGCTATTTCCAGACGAGGAAAACCACATAGCTTATCGTTCGAGACAACGCTACGCGGCGCGTCTGGTAAGGCATGAAGAGGGAGCAGCGCGCCTCGATCTACCGGATGGTTCTGGCTGGGTGTTAGCCCCAGACCCGGACGGCGATTTTTACCAGCCCGCGATTAAACGGTTGCCACCGCGTTCTCTTGAATCCAGAGAGGTTCGCGTTGCCGTTGAGGCGACAGGTCTCAACTTCTGGGACGTGTTCCGTTCTATGGGATTCATTGAAGAGGGCGATCTGGGCAGGGAGCTGTGCGGACACGTTGTAGATGTGGGCTCTGACGTTTCCAGCATGGCGGTTGGAGACCGCGTAGTAGGCCTCGGATTCGGCGCCTTTGCCCCGGAGATGATCACGCATGAGGCATTGATAGCACCTGCGCCAGAAGGTATCTCAGTTTCGGGCCTCGCTACCATACCGAGCGCATATGTGTCTGCTGCACTGTCATACCGATATTCGGGACTTGGACCAGGCGACCGCGTACTCATACATGCAGGTGCCGGTGGAGTAGGCATAGCAGCCATCCAGTTGGCACAAGCCGCTGGAGCAGAAGTGTTCGCCACCGCGAGCGCGCCGAAACGCGATTACCTGCGCTCTATGGGCGTCACGCATATCTTCGACAGTCGCACAACTGATTTCGGGAACGAAATCCTTGAAGCGACCAATGGCGAGGGTATTGATGTAGTACTCAACAGCCTGACAAGCGAGGGATTTATCGATGCCAGCCTGTCGTGCCTTTCACGCGGCGGCAGATTCGTCGAATTGGCTCGGAGAGACATCCTGACCGAAGCGGAGATGGCAGCCCTCCGTCCCGACGTGGAATACGCCATCTTGGAACTCGATGTGTTGAAGAAAACCGAACCGGATTTGGTCGGGGAAGTGTTGCGCGAGGTGATGGAGCAAATATCGAACGGCGAAGTCGCACCCATAGCCCACAGTCGTTGGCCACTCGCAGAGGCGGGCACGGCGTTAGGCTTCATGCGATCCGCTCGACATATCGGAAAGATCGTGTTGACGCCTCAGCCGCTCGCGAAAGGCGAGTTGCGTCAAGACCGGACCTACTTGGTGACAGGCGGACTCGGAGGCATCGGACTAGCGGTCGCCGATTGGCTGGCTGAACATGGTGCTGGCACTATAGTGCTCAATGGTCGTCGCGAGCCCGACTCAGAAGCGGAAGATGCGATTAAAACGTTGCGTCGTCGCGGTGTAAATGTTGAAGTTGAGCTAGCCGACGTAACCGACACGTCAGCGATCGATGAGATGTTAAACCGCATCGATGCTAATATGCCGCCCCTCGGCGGTGTAATCCATAGCGTCGGCGTGCTCTCGGACGCTGCGCTGACAAATCAAACATGGGCAAGCTTTGAGCAGGTGCTATCGCCAAAGATCGTAGGTGCTTGGCACCTGCATAAAGCGACATTGGACCGCGATCTAGACCTGTTCATTCTGTTCTCCAGCCGGGTCGGAGTCATGGGGAATCCGGGTCAATCCAACCATGCAGCCGCAAACGCGTTTCTGGATCAGCTCGCAGGGCATCGACGCGCGCTTGGTCTTCCGGGCCAAAGCATCGCCTGGGGCGCATGGTCCGAGATCGGCGAGGCTGCGGAACAGCGCGAGCGAATCGAGGGTCGACGCGCGGCCCTGGGTGGGCGCTGGTTCACCCCGCAACAAGGCATCCGAGCACTCGAACAGCTTGTGAAGGAAGATACGACGACATCAGTCGTGATGTCGATGGACTGGTCAGTCTTCGAGGAGGCTGTGACAGAGCCGCCAGCATTAGTAGAAGAACTGATCTCCTCAGATTCGTCTGACAGCAAAGCCGCGGATGTTTCATCTGAAGATCTAATGGCGCAGTTGAGAGGCGCTCAAGAGAGCGAACGTGAAGACGTGTTGGTATCGTTCGTGCAGCAGGAGTTGCAAGCCGTTTTGAGGTTGACTTCTTTGCCATCGCCAACAGTTGGATTCTTCGACTTGGGAATGGATTCTCTGATGGCCGTCGAGTTGCGGAACCGTTTGAATCGAGCGTTTGAAGGCGAATACGTTGCTTCTAACACCATCGTTTTCGACTACCCCAACGTATCGGAAATGGCCCGCCATCTTGCGGAAGAGCTAGGCGACATCGGCGAAGAGAAGCAGGTATTCTCGATTGCCGTCGCGTCGACGCCTGAGCCGCCCGAACCGACTGTAGATTTACGGCGCAACCAAGACGGAATCGCTATCGTGGGTATGGCTGGACGTTTTCCGGGTGCCGACAATCTGTCGCAGTTCTGGGAGATGCTGGAATCTGGAACGGACGCGGTTACCGATGGACGTCGGGACGCTGGATCTTGGGAAGGCGCGGTTGGAGATCCAAACGCTGATGATCTCGCCTACCGAAGAGGTGCATTCCTATCTGATATCGACCTGTTCGATTCGAGGTTTTTCAGGATTTCTCCTATAGAAGCCAGGTTGATGGACCCCCGTCAGCGCATGTTGCTGGAGACGTGTTGGGAGGCGCTTGAGGATGCGGGGATTGATCCGGGCGGACTGAGAGGCAGCCGAACCGGGGTCTATGCAGGTGTAGGTGGCAGCGAGTATCGAGATTTGATCGAGGCCAGCGGAAGGGCGGACAGCTATCTCGGAACGACGGGAAGTGTGACGGTGGGAAGAGTTGCCTTTGCATTGGGTTTGGAAGGTCCTGCATTGCCGGTGGACGCGGCGTGTGCTTCATCGCTTGCGTCAGTGCATCAAGCCGTGGTCGGTCTGCAGCACGGAGAAGTAGACATGGCGCTCGCAGGTGGTGTCAACTTGGCTCTGTCGCGTCCGGTCTCGCGCTTCATGATGGATGTCGGTATGCTCTCGCCAACTGGCGTTTGTTGCCCCTTCGATGCCGGCGCGAATGGTTACGTTCGTGGAGAGGCTTGCGGAATGGTCGTTTTGAAGCGGTTGAGCGACGCCGAGGCTGATGGCGACCGCATCTGGGCGATAATTCGCGGATCCGGAGTCAATCAGAACGGTGCGAGCGCTGGTCTGACGGTCCCTAACGGACAGGCTCAAGAACGTGTGATGCGCGAAGCCCTCGTGCAGGCTGGGATCGCACCATCCGAAGTCGACTATTTAGAAGCTCACGCCACAGGTTCCCAATTAGGCGACCCGATCGAATTGAACGCTGCCGCGTCAGTGTACGGTGAAGGTCGCGACCAGAATCAACCGTTGCTAGTCGGATCTGTTAAATCGAACCTTGGTCACACGGAGTGGGCGGCAGGGGTCACGGCGTTGATAAAGACAGTGTTATCGATGAATCAGGGAGTTATTCCCAAGCATCTGCACTTTGAAGACCCTAACCCACACGTCGAATGGGATGAGCTGCCGGTAAGAGTGCCAGCAGACAAAACGGAATGGCCCAACGGAACTGGACGAGCACCGATCGCTGGCGTCAACGCGTTTGGTATGTCTGGTACTAACGCTCACGTATTGGTTGAGGGGTATCTGGAAGCGTCAGCCGCCGATGGATCGAACGGTTTGGCCAAGTCCCCATCCGGAATCCCCCACAACATTTCGATTTCAACGAACGGAGTGCCTCAAGGAATTTCGGGCGACGATCGAGTAGATGACATACCGCGGACGCTTCGCCTTCTACCGTTGTCCGGTCGATCAGCCGGAGCACTTCGCGACCTTGCGATTCGTTATGTAGACCTATTGAAAGCGCAAAACGAAGCGGTTTCGGACGGTTGGATGTCCGATTGGGCGTGGACCGCGGCAGTAGGCAGGAGTCATTTCGAACACCGCGCTGGCGTCGTCTTCGACGATGTCAAATCATTGTTGCGCGGGTTGAACTATGTGGTGGACAACAGCGTCGCTGATGACGAAACCCCTGAACGTGCGGCTAGGAGAGTGGCCTCCATCTACCTTGGTGATGGAGTACAGCATCTCGACATCGCCAAAGCGCTTTACGAAACTGAACCAGTAGTGCGTTCAATTTTCGATCGGTGCGAAGTCGCATACCAAGAACTGCGTGGAGTTTCCCTGACAGAAATGCTGAGAGATCAAGCCGGATCGTTCGATACAGGCAAAGATCCGGCTACGATAGCATCCGCCAGCTATGCGTTCGATTGTGCCTTAACCGCGCTTTGGTCCATCGTCGGAGTAAACCCGAGGCTAGTGTTCGGTAGTGGACTTGGCGAGGTGTGTGCAGCGCAAGCAGCTGGGATGTTCGATCTTGAGGATGGTCTGCGGCTGTCGGCCGCACTCGGTACGCTGGCGGCTGCGAGAGACGGGGTCGAGTCGTTCGAGGGTGCCTCGGAAGCATTGAATACGCTCTTGAGCCAAATCGCGTGGTCAGAGCCGACGATTCCGGTGTTCAACGCCGAAACTGGATTGGAAATCGGGTGTGATGACTTGATGGGTGCAAGACATTGGTCAAATCAACCCGATCAGGTGTTGGCGTCTGACGCGATTCAACGAGAGTTAACTTCGGCACAGGTGGATCTGGTGCTGCGATTCGGTCACGAGATCAATACTAGTTCGAAAGTGGATTGGCCGGCAATGATAGGTGCTTTGGATGGTTCGGCGTATAACAAGGACGAACACTGTTTGAACGGCGCATTCGTCAGTGCAATTGCGAAGGCATACGAATCTGGTCTCGAGCTGACGTGGGAGGGATTGTTCGCTGGCGAACAGCGGCGTCGAGTAGGATTGCCGACTTACCCGTTCCAGCGTCGGCGGCATTGGTTCTAAATCGATCAGTGTCGCGGCCGGTTTCTACTAGAGCGGCGACAAAAACGGTGTTTTGGAGACTTTAGATATGATCACAGCCTTAAATTGCCGATTGATAGAGAAACAATCAGGATTACTTGCTAAAATCACGCTTTAGCGCTAACAAAACAACAGGAGGGTTGAATACCCATGGCATCCACAGCAGATCGAGTGCGCGAATTGGTAAACAGTAACTTGGAAGTCGACGGGAAGTCGGTAAACGTTGGAGCAGACTTGAACGTTAGCCTGACTTCCCTCGGCGTATCGTCAGTGGACGTCGTATCCTTCGGAAAGCTGGCGAACGAAGAGTTCAGCTTGGGGCTTACGGTCGAAGATTGTGCAAACATCCCGACCTTGCAGGCACTGGTCGATCGGATAGACGGCTAAAACCGACGATCTGACTGAAATTCGGTCCGTCGCAACGATTGGCCTTTGCCGAGTTATGGTGTTGGTCGTCGCCGCGACGGATCTGTCTTATTTTCAAAATTGACTAGTTGATCCAGAGATATGGTCCCCGTTGACGAGCGGTGGTGGCGGGAATACAGATCGATCGATGATGTGGCTGTCTACGAGGTGGACGTGTCGGAGGATGATAGTCGCGAAGCATTAGCGATACGTATGCTTGACGAGGACGAGTCGGAGCGATCGAGAGGGTTCATTTTTCCGGGTCCCAGACGCCGCTTCGCTTTGTGTCGAGCCGCTCTGCGTTCAATTCTGTGCCTGCGTATAGGATGCTCGAATGATGATCTGAAATTTGGGGCGACTGATCACGACAAGCCCTATGCCCTCGTCCGAAACGAACCCATTGAATTCGGATTCAACGTCAGCCACAGCGGCAATCACGGTTTGATTGCAGTAGGTGAAACGCCAGCATTGGGTGTGGACATCGAGTTTCGCAGGTGCCACCGAAATCTCGACCTATTGGTATCGACTGTTCTTAGTCACGCCGAGAAAGCGCAGATCGCGTCGGTCAAGGATCTCGGAGATAAAAACAGTCTGTTCTTCGATTTTTGGACAGTCAAAGAAGCGGTGTTAAAAGCAGTAGGTTTAGGAATGTCCGGACCCGAACCAACCGAGATCGAAGTCCCCCGCGAGATGAGAGAAGGCAGGCCTAGTTGTGTCACACAGTTTAGGCAGATCAGCGAGCACAATTGGCGGTTGATGAATCTGGGCACCGCAAAATTCGCAGCTGCGTTGGCGTATATGGTTGATTGAATGCAGCTTGATTCGGCTGTGTTTTCAGTATCAGTAGATGACTACGAATTCCAGCAAAGTATGGGACGTGCCTGAACCACACCAGACCGTGGATGTACAGGTCGATGAGGATACGTTTATAACAGTGCGGCGGCACGGCAACCCCGACGGCCCACGGCTGGTCTTGAGTCACGGCAATGGACTCGCCATAGATCTCTACTATCCGTTTTGGGCGCTCTTGCTTGACGATTTCGACTTGATGATCTACGACTTGAGAAACCACGGTTGGAATCACGTAACCAGCATGAAGAACCATACGATGCCGGATCTCGCCAGCGATCACGATCTCATCGTTGACGGCATCGACAGGCTCTTCGGAGCGAAACCTAAGATCGGGGTCTATCACTCGGTATCCGCTCTTGCGATGCTTTTGACCCCAAACAAGGGTGCCCAATTCGATGGTTGGGTACTATTCGACCCCCCACTCTGCAAACCCGGACGAAGTTACTTCGATTTCGACGAAGTCGCTGAGAGGCTAGCAACGTTGGCGAGGCAACGTGCTGCTCGCTTCAACACCTTGGAAGACCTGTCTTCAATCCTGCCCTATCTGCCCAATTTCCAAAAAGTTGTCCCTGGAGTGCCTGACCTGTTCGTGAAGGCCACGCTCAGATCCACAGATGATGGGCAAGGTTTCCAGCTGCGTTGTCCGAGAGAATACGAGGCGCAAATCATCGAGTATGCGAGTGTCTATGCCGTCTTGATCAATTTTGCCTCTTACAAGTGTCCGATGAAGGTGATCGGCGCAGACCCTACTTTGCCATACTCTTATCTACCGACCCTCGACCTAAGCGACGCAGTAGGTGTTGACTACGACTTTTTGCCGGATGCGACGCATTTTCTGCAACTGGAACAGCCCGAGGAATGCGTTGAAACGATGCTGGAATTCGTTGATCCTATCCTGCGACCGTGATGGTCAAGATGTCTACATTTTGGTACTTCTGATGCCTGACAGAAGACGCGTAGTGGCGTAAAAGGCGAAGCGAAGCCTCCGAGGGATCGACGATCTCGGGTTCATCCTCAAGATAGGCTAAACGGTCCTCGATGTTGGCTTCATCCGAGACGGTCGTGAATTCCAATTCCATAGTTCCGTTCTCTGAGCGCGCCGTTATATCCAACCGCGACGGGCTCTCATCACCCTGTTCTGAATAGGCGGACGACAACACGGCAAATGCCTCTTCGCCAGCAGACCGGAGCCTTTGTGTCGATTCGGTTTGCCAACCTATATCGGTGCCCACGCATTGCAGGAACTCATCGATTTCCTGCAATGCCGACGATTTCAGAATAGTTTGAAGACGCTTCGCCCGCGATCTAGAAAGATCTACGAACGTAGTTAGAACGATTGCGGTGGCGGCTCCGACGGTAATGCCATTACCCAGCATGATGCCCCAAGGGCCAGGAATGAAGTCGGCAAAAAGGTTATGTTGCTGCATCACGAGACCTACAGCGAATGAAATGCCTGCAATCAACGATTTCTGCGGATCGAACCCCGCGCGCACCAGAGTTTGAATCCCCTCGATGAAAAGCAAACCGATCGCGACGATTAGAAAACCGCCCATGACGGGGCCGGGTATCGTGAGCAAAGCCCCGATTATTTTCGGGAACAGGGCCAGCGTGAGCAATATGACCGCGGCCCCATAACCCACGATTCTGGCCGCGTTCCCCGTGACGTTTATAAGCGGGACGGTCAGAGACGAGTACGTGCTAGTCGGAGGAGTCCCCGCAACACCCGACATCAGTATTCCAGTGCCGTTCGCATAGATTGAACCTTGAATGAGCCGGAAATCGGTAGCCAACGGATTTCGGCGAGAAACGCGTTGGACAATCATCCCGTCGCTGATGTTCTTAATCGCCTGCAACAGCGTGACGATTAGGAAAAGCGGCAACAAAGCCCAAAAACTCCAGCCAGGGGTAAGGTCCAAACCGGGAATCTCCAGATCCGGGATGCCGGCCCACGGAGCCGAGGCGAGAGGTTGAATCTCGTATATCCCGAACAATCCAGCGACGACGCAACCAGCGACGATGCCGAGGGTGATGGACCATGGACGGACGAGACTCGGTGCGCGCAGAACGAGGACGATTGTCGCAAATACAGTTACGGCGGCGACGACTGTGCCAGTAGAAGCATGTGCCGTTTCAGGAGTGTCCAAAATAAGATTCAGCGCGAATGGAAGTATCAGCGCCGCGATCAGCATGAGGACGGTACCTGCAACCGTGGGCGTGATTACCCGGCGGAGTAGAGGCAGCCAAGCCGCAACAGCGTAGTAGAAGATGGCTGAAACAACGATCAGACTCGCGAGCATCGCCGGACCACCTTCAGCGAGCGCAATGATCGAGATTGGTATGTAGTTGGTCGTGACACCGCAGACGATCAATTGCCCACCACCGAGGCGGCCGATCTTTGAAGCTTGGAGCGCCATCGTAATCCCGACGATTACAAGAGTGGCGAAGGATGCCCATATCAAAAAGCTTTCCCCTTGACCCGACGCTCGGACAGTGACTGCTACCACCAGAATCGTAGGTGCCAAGACGAGAGTCACTGCTTGGATCGCGGTCCCGATTAAAGCCCAAGGTGGACATTTTTCGTCGGGTTCGTAGCGGAGGGTGGAATTAGGTGCCGCGGACGCCACTTCTCACCTTCGAAATCGCGCGCACCTCGCGCGTCGTGAATAACTGGGAGCATTAGCGATTATATGCCTGAAATCGAATGATGAAGGGGTCGTCAGGATCGTCGAGTGTCTGGTCTGGGCTATGGCATCCATATGTAAATCGCTAGTTGTTCGTTTTTCGGGACGGAATCACGAAAGGAGCATTGAACCTGACCGAGACTTGCTTAACGACTTCCTTCTTCAACGGTAGAAAGATTGGCCATTACCGGTCGCATCCAACAAACTGAGGTACAGTGCCAAAAATCTCACGTACGGACATTGTTTTAACCCACTATACTCCCGCCTGCCCAGCGCGAATCACCGTCGTCGCGTGTTGTGTCCTGAGCCACAAGAAGATCCAGATAACGGATGCTATCAGTGCGACGGTGATTGTCCCGAGCAATATCGCCAACGTCTGTGTGCCGATCTCGACAGCCATGGGCGGTGCCAGCGTCGCGGCGTCTTTGCCGGCGAGGTAAGGCAAGAGCACCGCGCTCAGCACCGACCCTATGCCAGCTCCTATAGCGATTGAAATGGCGGCTACAACAGTCTGCTCCAATCCAATCATGATGAGCATTTGGCGCATCGTGAGCCCCATCGATTTCAACACAGCCATTTCGAGTCGACGGAGCCGATACGTGGTCCACGCAGTCACAAGAAAAGCCAAAACCGAGACCGTCGTGACTGCAAGGAATCCGAACGCCAGATAGCCATTCCACCCCGCAGCAGTCAACGCGTCGCTTCTCGAGCGGGAAACTTCGGAATCGGCATGTTGCATCAAACGAACCGAGACATTGTTGATCGCAAGCACATCTTCGATTTCGTCGAGATCGCTGGCGATCGCTTCTGACGCCGAGATCCAGAGTTCGTTGGTCGCGTCGCCCCCACGGGTCTGGTCGATGGATAGGATGCGCTGAATTTCCCGTAAGTCCGCGATCAAGTAGGGCGACGATGCCGAGGGGAACGTGGGGAAGAAATTGGTGAAACTGACAAATTTTGCGGTTGTGCTTCGGTTGCCGAGGAAAAGCTGTGTGGTATCACCAATTCCGAGATCGAGCTCATCCTTGAACCATCTACTGCCGACGACCTTCAAGGCGTTTTCCGCCGCTCCGATCCTGACACCCTTGAGTTGGCCGTATCGCGGAAGCGACCATGTGAGGACTGCTCCATCACCGGGTGTTTCTGAGAACGGATCGATCCGAGCACCCAAATCCCCGAACCCTGGCCCTGTTGTCCGGTTTTCGACTATGTCCTCGAAATCCGTCAACACCGTGAGACGACCATCTGCCGTCGCCGTTGAGACGTCTCTGATCCGCATCGAACCGGTTGTGGGTTGAGGTTCTTCCTCAATCGGACGTCGCGAAATCCCGATGAATTCAAGCCAGAGATCCCCTCCCTCGGGAGTGTCGCGGCGCAACGGCGCCAGCGGTATTCCAATTCGGCACCAATCGGGCGACTCAAATCCTTCACCGTTCTCCAGGGGCACAGGATCTGGGCAGCTATACGGGCTGTTGACAGTGACTGAACGAGGTACCAGGACACCGATCGTCAGCGAATGGTATAGTCCCGTCTCATCGCGAACGCGGGCGACTAATCCGGTGTCGTTACGTTGCGTATCAGGCTTTACGAGCGCAGTGAGCCAATCGGCATCAGCAGGGATGGGATATCCGTTCGCGTCGTTGGATCTGACGAGTACGGCGATTTCCTCCGGAGAAGCCGAGGCCAAATCCGAACGCCACCAAATCGCATCCGGGAGTGTCGCAGTGTCAATGCCTACAACGGTCACAGGTTCGTTGCCGTCCGGTGATGCGACCGTGCCCGCGGCCCTCGCTACAGGTGCCATCACCGATTCGCCGAGTCTTCCAGACAGTTGGTCAATAGACCGATGCAGATTGCTGCGGTTCCTGACGATCATTCCGGAGAGGCGTATATCTGCACCGACACGAAAGCGTGCATCGTCGACGGCGTATCGGTCTATCGAAGGAGAGAGAATCGAGAGCAAAACTCCGATTGTGCCCGCGAGGATGATGAGCAACATCAGACCCATACTCGAACGCGGGTTACGGGCGAGCGACCAGAGCGCGAGCGGAATCGCGGGAGACAGGCGAAGCGCCGATGGCAAACGAGCGATAACTTCGGCGATCCCGCCCAGCAACAACGGCAAAAACCTGAGCAACACTATCGCACCGCCCGCGGCGGTCGCCGCCGGCATGGCTAAAGCGAGGCGATTGCTGAATCCTTCGCCGAGAGTGCTGCTCGATATGTAAAGGTCCTCTTGAGACAGTTGCCACAAAGCCGCCACGCCGATGCAGAGCAGAACCACGTCGAGGTAATAGCGTTGCACTAGATTACGCGTGGGTGGACGTGCGAGACGGTCAGTAAGATCGGAAGCGGTCGAGGTGTTGCGGCGAATTGATGGTAAAAGCAGAGCTAGTAGACCGATCAAAGACGCGATAACCGCCGCGCTCACCGATTGAATCGAGAGGCTCGCGGGCAAGAATTCGCCGCGGCTTAAATCGGCAAGAATCGGCAACTTTCCGGCAAGAGTCACGCCCGTAAACGCAATTGCTATACCTGCGACCAGCGAAATCACGGCAATTAGCAATGTCTCGCCAGTCATCAGCGCGATCTCTTGGGCCACCGTCGCACCGCGTGCGCGGACCATGCCTGTTTCGCTGAATCGAATGTCACGAGCTTGAGCAGCAACCAAGGCAGCGAACGTCAACGCAGAGACGGCAATCACCGCGCCGACGGACATCATCAAACCGCGAGAAATCTCCGAGTTCGTCAGGAACTCGGACAGAGCATCATCAAGCGTGGTGATCCGTTGGTACCCCTGCAACTTTTGCTTGAGGATGTTCTGCTGACCTTCGAGTTCATCCAAGATTCGTTCAGCATCCCGCGAGTGAATCTTTTCGCTCAATGTTTCGAAAGCCCAGAAGTAACGCACTTCGGTATCCGGCAGATGAACGTCGACGGTGTTGACCAGCGCGGATTCAGTCACCACGAAAGGTGTGAAGACGAAGGCAGTGCTTACAGCACCGAGACCTTCGTCCATTGCTATCCACTGCAGAGCATCGCGGTCCGAACGTTCGTAGATCCCGACGATCTGAGCATCAAAAGCGATATCGTCAGTAGTGGGTGAGCTCAGATGGACCGTTTCACCCAACTCGGCACCGAGATACATCGCGTCATCGGTGGAGATAGCGATTTCGACGATGTCGCCATTTCTCGACTGGGACGGCCATCGTCCTGCGACGATGTTAGCGGCGTTCTCGATTCCGTCGACGTACGCCAAAAACGTTCGGGCGTTTTTCCAAGGTATGAACTCTTCCTCGAAGACGAGCGTTACGGATTTTGCGGCCAAAACAGGCGGCTCGAGAATCTTTACGAGTTCTCGCGTCCGGGAGTCGGCGACAATGTCGGCGAGTTCTGTGTGTTTAGAACTAGAGATCGCATCCAGACGGGCGCGAATGGAAATGTTCAGATCTGATCTGCTATGGCCCTCCAAGCTCTGGGACAACGCGGATTGTCCCAATGCATCGAGGTAAATGAAAACACCTGCGGATACAGCGACGGCGATAGTCAGCCCGATCAAACGCAGCCCGACGAAAACCTTTTCGGAAACGGCGCGTCTAAGCACCAACTTTGGCAACGCGGCAATCGCCGCACGGCGAGATGATCCGAGTTGGTGTTTCACGCCAAGGACGCAGACCTGATTCGCCCCGCAACCGTGTCGGTCGGCTTGAACCCGTTCCACAACAAGGGGACGACGGCAACGACAACCAGCAGAACGCCGACCGTCGCCACAATCAACCAGTCGATCTGCAACACCATCGGGGGCAGAGCTTCATCACCGGTGGAAGTTCGCGTCATACGATCCGCGACGAATCTGACACCGTAGATGCCTCCGACAATTCCGAGCACGTACCCGATAGACAGCGAGATGACGACCCGGGTCGCACTTTCGATCATGACGCCTAAACGACTACCGCCGAGAGATTCCACCAACGCCGCTTCCAGCCGGGTAAGGTCTTGGTGATGCACTGTAATCGCGAACAGCGCGATCAGGGCGATGGTCACTGTAGCGCCTGAAATCAGTGCGCCAACAATTCGCCAACCAGCCGCATCTCCCAGCCGGGATGAAGATTCCTGCAGCAACCTTGCACGGTCTGTAACTCTAAGGGCAGGTTCGACCCCTTTAACGGCAGCGATGCGGTCTTCATGCGACACACCATCGTCCACTTCAAGGAACAACTCTGCGGTGTTTGACAAGAACGGCTCGCTAACGGGCGTCAAGTACGACAAAAGAGCACCCACGTTCGCTATCCCGAAGGTCTGAGACGCGGTGGTCATGGTCGGGAAGAGATCGAAGGTGCCGCGAATCTCAAAAGGTACGAAACGCCCGTAGGCCTGCCCAATAAACCTATCCCCCACAGACAAACTGGCGATTCCCAACAACTCAGAATTCGCGAGGATCGGGACAATTATTGGCCCGACATCGGAAAAGTAGATGCCTCTCACGCCATCGTCGGTGCCGCGCCCCATCGCAACCTCCAAGGAGCGTCCGTCACCGCTGGACTCGATCCCATCATCGATGATCGTCAGCTGAGTGTCATTTCCCAACGATGTGACCATCGGATGCCATTGACCCGATCGGTTGAAGTCGGAAATCAGGCTTGCGTTGCCTGAATCGTCTACCGAGTGGATCGAGTCGATCGTCAGCGTCGCCTCACTTCCGATCGGAGATGTAGGCGGTTCGTACGTCTCTATCGCCAGGAGACTTATCGGACGAGGCATGTCTGAGCGGAGGTCACCCTTCACGACATGCCACGAATCCTCAATTGCTGAATCGTCTTCTCGTATCAGTCGCACCGTGTGGGTTGTCTCACTCCCATCGATCACCCGGGCCCAGATGTCAACACGTCCTCTGCTCGCACGTTCCAATCTGACGGCGGCTTGCAGGCCTTGTGTGCTAGCAGGCAGTTGCAACGATCCAGCAGGCGAAAAATCAGTGATTTTCGCCATCAACTCTTGAAGGGATCGGTCTGCGAAATCAGGACGGAACCGCGCGAAATTGGCGAACTCATCTGGCTTTACGGACAGCATCGTGAAATCCGTTGCCGATTGAGCCGCGCCCGTGCGCGCCTGGGTACGCGCTGCCCAAGTCATACCAGTTACCCAGTCCAACTGTGAGACCTCGGATACAACGCGATTCGACGTAGTGTTGAACGCGTCGACACCGGATATCCGCATATCAGCAGCCGTCGCAAAGTCGACACGATCGCGCGTGTTTTGACCAAGTGTGGAAGAGAGCCCGTTAGCGTTTATCACTACGATCAGTGTGCCTGCTGCCAAAAGCATCAGGACCGCGTGTCTCATTGACGATCGGGAAAATATCTTCAACGCGAGGACGAACATCGCATGGAAGTTGACCCGGGCGAGACGTTCGAAAACCACGCCGATAAAACGGAACAATCTCAAAGCGACTAATGATGCTGCTACGGCCGCGACGATCGGCAGAGAAGCCGCTAGAACACTCAAATCCGATAGCCCATCGTCCCGTTGAACAAATAACGAACCTCTCCCGTTCAACTCGAAAATCAAAGCCGCGGCCGCAATCACGATACCCAGATCGAGATTTGCTCGCCAGAACCAGGGCGATTGGGAGTCTCGCATGCGCGTCAGAGCGCGCACAATGGTGCCCGGTCGCGCAATAACCGCAGGAGACAGGTAGATGAAGAGCAATATCAGAACCGCGATCGCAGCCCACAGATATTGCTCTAGGAGGATGCGGTATGGAAACGTTTGACCCCCGGTCAGGTCTTGGAACGAACCGACCAGTCCGAGTAAAGGCACGATCGCAGACGCAACAATAGGGCCTACCAATAAAGGCACCAAAAACAAGACCGACGCGTAGAAGGCGACTGCGCCCAAAAGTTGGTTGCCGTCGGCACCGCGGACTTTCAACATCAACTCTTCAGAGATCCAACGACGTGAGACCACACTCGCATTGATCGCAAGGACAAAGATCGCGAAGGCGGCGAATAGGGCACCACTGATGATGGTCGTAGTGTTGGTGAACGTTAACTGCCGATTAAGCGTGCGCAGAGCCGACTCGAGCCCAACGAAAGTCGATGACATCGGCAACGATTTGGCCGCCGCGGTCCCGAACCGATCGATGCGTTTGAGGTATTCATCTGCGCCGATGCGACTGGGTGCGGCTGGATCGGTATAGAACATCACCCACAACTGCCCAATGTCGGCGATGCCACGATTGGCGACGCGGTTAATGCCGGCGTTTGATGTCAAAGCGATGACCGCAGGTCTGCCGCCCGTGGGTCCCTGTTCCGGATCGAACAGGGTCGATGACAACCCCTGCCAAGCCTCATGATCGGGAGCATTGACGCGAAAGATCCCAGTGACGCGTGGCGTTGTGTGGACGATTCTTGTTGGCGGCACTGTCAACTTCAAGACATCACCGACGTCGATACCGTATTTGACCGCCACGTCTTCAAGTACGGCAATCTCAACGTGACTTACGACATCGCCCTCGCTCGGAAAAGCACCCGATACCAAAGTTAGAGGGGCGTCAATTCCTTCGATCGTTTGGTAAACCAGAGTCGAACCGGGAGGGGCGAATCTATCGTTGATCTGGATCAACCCCAAGGTGCCTGAGCGCACAAAAGTCGAGGTTTCCCGAACCGTGTCTCCAAGATGATCTCCTGCATCAATAGCCGTTGCCTGAGTGGATTTAATCGTGGCGGCGTTGAAGGTCACACCAGGGACGTGGAGCCACGCGCCCATCTGATGGGGTTCGAATCGTTCGAGGGTGCGTCGGAGGCCCAAATGCTCTATGGCATCGAAGTAAATAGGTGCGGCAGAAACGACCGTGACAGACAGCAACGCGCTCAAAAAGGCGATGACAAGAAACATCGATTCACTGCGGCTTTTCCTTATGGAGATAGCTGCAAGATTCACAACAGATTAGCCTATATCAGGTTCATATAATTGCCGCAGAAACCGACAACCAGCACTTGAATCATGAAGATAGAACAAATCGAAACATTCGTCGCCGTCAACTGGATGATGGTGCGTATCACCACCGACAACGGTATCCAAGGCGTTGGCGAATCGACCTTTTTCGGATGGCCCGGCGCTTCCGAAAATGTCGTCCTATCGTTCGAGCCCTACCTGATAGGGCAGGACCCACTCCGAACCGAGCACCACTGGAACTTTATGTATCGAGCAAAGTCGATGCGAGGCGGAGCCATCGGCGGTGGGATCAGCGCTATCGATCAAGCATTGTGGGACATCAAAGGTAAGTATTTCGAGGCACCCGTTTGGCAATTGCTCGGGGGTAAGGCACGCGATGCAGTGAGAGCGATGCTAGTGCTTCCAACTGGGACATTGGAGGAAGTGGCTGACGCTGCCGCGGCGGCCAAAGCTGACGGGTTCACTGCCGTCAAATGTCTGCTCTACCAACACGATCACGCACCCATGCGGCACAGCGAACGGATTCAGGACTTGGTAGATCGAATGGCCGCGGTGCGCGACGCCGTCGACTGGGACATGGACATCGGTGTAGAGATTCATCGAAATATGATCCCCGGCGAAGCAATCGTCTTAGCCCAGGAGATCGAGAAGTTCCGGCCCTATTTCTTCGAAGACCCGGTTGCGCCCGACTCTATCCTGTCGTTCGGGGAGGTGTCGGAAAAGACGCGCATACCGATGGCCGCGGGCGAACGGAACCTGACGATCTGGGAGTTCCGGGAATACGTCGAATCGGCGGGAGTGCACCATATTCGCCCCGACATCGGAGTCGCCGGTGGATTCACGCACTGTAAAAAGATCTGCGCAATTGCAGAGTCACATCATCAAGGCATCATCCCCCATGCCGTTCCGTCGGGTCCGGTAGCCACGGCGGCGCACGTGCAACTCGGTGCATGCGTTCCCAACTACGAGGTGCAAGAGCATCTCTACGAAGAGAATCCCCCGTATTCTGATGTCGTGAAGGAAATCATCAAACTGGATTCGGGATGGTTGCAGATACCTGAGGTGCCTGGCATAGGTGTCGAACTTGATGAAGAAGGTATCGCCAAGCACCCGTATGAGTTCGGACCGATTGGCGGCGCGCTGAGGGACGATGGCTCCGTCGCCTTGAGGTAGCCGCTCAGCCGAGAATCTCCTATTAGCAGGTGAAAGGATTCACAAATTGAGTCTCAAATTGGGATTGGTCGGATGTGGTGGTATGGGGATGCGACATGCCCATGGCTACATCGAACTGCGGAAGCACTTCGATTCGTTCACGTTGACCGCAGTTTGCGATAGACACGAAGCCGCGGCGAACGGCGTCGCGTCCGCGGTTGAAGATGAGACGGGTCATAGGCCGGAAGTGTTCACAGACTACGAGGCGATGATCGCGTCGGGCATTGATGCAGTTGACATCGTGACCGACACTCGAATGCACCATACATTTGCTTTGCAGGCTTTTGACGCTGGGGTCCACGTTCTGACCGAAAAGCCCATGGGACTGACTATGAAGGCATGTCGTTTGATGCGAGATGCCGCCGACGCGAAAAATCTCGTTCTGTCAATAGGAGAGCAGTATCGCCGCGACCCCATGAACCGGTTGGCAAAGGCGTTGCTCAAAGCAGGCGCAATCGGCGAACCGGGGTTCGCCATGAAAGTTAGTCTCGGTGGCGGATCCGCGTTGATGCACGACACGGGCTGGCGCGCTATGAAATCTCGTGCCGGTAGCGTCATCATCGAGCAAGGCGTCCACGAAGCCGACCTTCTTATTTACTTCTTGGGCGATATCGATTCGATCAGCGCGCAGACGGGTCTGTTCGCCCCGATGCGTGTTCGAGAAGGGATGCATGGCCAAATCGCCCAGTTCTACTCTCACAGAGTCGAGGACGCATTCGCAAACCAAGAGACCGTCGAGATCGATCAGGAGGACACCGCGCTCAGCGTCTTGAAATTCGCTTCAGGCGCTATCGGCCAATTGACAATCACCAATGCTTCGATCGGTTACGGAACCGGCATCAACACCATCCATGGAACCGCAGGCACGATGCAGATGCCACCCACACGCACCGGTATACCGCCAACCATCCATTTGGAATCTTCCAGCGAACCTTTGAGCCAAGAAGCGATGCTCGATTTGGTGCCTGATTGGGAACTCGACGATGTGACGGCTACGTTCTTCGGTGGAGTCAATCGAATGGGTTCATACGACATCGGATTCGAAGCGATTGATCGCATCCTCGTGGCGATTGAAATGGAGGAGTTGGCCGCGGCAATAGAATCTAACGATAGAAACGTCGAAGTAGATGCCGAAGTCGGGATGAAAGCACTAGCGGTTTCTTATGGAATCCTAGAATCGGGTTACGCTGGTCAACCGGTATCGCTATCCGACGTTATGGACGGTACCGTTGCCGACTACCAGTCAGAGATCGACCGCGAGGCGGGGATCTGACCACGATCCGAGCCGCTATATTGCGAGGATCGGTTTAATCGCGTCATTCGCGTTTGTGTTGACGTGGGGAATCGCGTGTGCCGCTTACGTCGCGGAAGACGATGTCGACCCGGCGGAACAAGTGTGTAATCGGGTGGATGCTATCGCCGACGGGATGTTGATGGAGGAACTGACCGTCGAAGAAATCGAACACCAAGTTGTGCTCCTAGAAGAAGAACTCCAACCAGTTCGCGGCGAACTTGTCGACGCTACCGAACGATTCGTTCTCGCGTTGAAGGACCTCTTGGCTGGTGGTTACTACGAATACCCGACACTTCAAGTATTGAACTATCTGGATACTTACGAGCACATGGAGCAACATGTCGAAGGCTTCGAATCGCTCGAGAATGTGCGTTACGAATGTGAAGCCGTCGGCAGGGAGTGGGTCGGTGATGCCCCGGCAATCCAAGTCCACTTCAGCCAATCGGGTATCGAGCAAGGCAAATACACCTTGGAGGAACTGATCGAGCACGGTGAGATGCTATTCACAGCCTCCTTTAATGCGCTGGACGGCGCAGGAAGGCCGACTCGGACCGGCGATGCCAGATTCCGTCAACGACGCGACGGCATCGATGGCTTCAACCGTATCTCAGGCCCAGACGCGAACGCGTGCAGCGGATGTCACAACATGCCTGCAATCGGTGGGGGAGGGGACAACGTCGCGAACGTGTTCTCCTTGAGCCAACGCTTCGATTTTGTAGATTTCGACAGCCAGATGGAGTTCGACTATCGGACTGAACTGGAAGACCGACTGCAATACGAGCAAGAAGACGAATTCGCCCTCACGCTCCAAAACGTGGGCAACGAGCGGAACACAGTCGGGATGTTCGGTTCGGGATTCGTTGAATTGCTGGCTCGGGAGATGACCCGAGAACTCCTCGCCCAAGAACAGGCGATCATCGACGAGGCCAAGAAATCTGGATGGCCCGTCCGCCGAGAAATCTACGCCAAAGGCGTCCATTTTGGCGCAATCACGGCACATCCGAACGGATTTTCTTATACCACCGAGGTCGAAGGAGTCAACGGAGATCTGATCGTCAGACCATTCATACAAAAAGGCGTGACGACCAGCCTACGCGAATTCACCAACGACGCGATGTTGCACCACCACGGCATCGAGAACTATGAACGAATCGGGGCATACATTGACCGTGACGGCGACGGAGTAATCAACGAACTTACACCGGGCGACGTCACAGCATTGGTCGCATTCATGGCCACTTTGCCACCACCCATCCCAAGGTTGCCAGATGATCCGGTGCAACGCGAAGTCGTCCAACACGGCCGTCAGACATTCGACGATATCGGTTGCTCGAACTGCCATGTTCCAGAACTTCCTCTTGAATCGCTGATCTTCACGGAGCCGAACGAATTCAACGTCGGTCGCGACCTCCGACCAGAAGCCGTCGACGCTGTGCTAGAGATCGACCTCAGCGAATTCGCCGACGGTTTACGAGTAGACGAAAACGGCCATTATCTGATCCCGGTATTCTCTGACCTTCGTAGACACGACATGGGCGAAGATGGCCCGTTGGACAACGAAGATGTCATTCAAGCTGGGGTTCCGACGGAGGAGTGGATGACAAAACGTCTTTGGGGATTCGCCTCTGAACCACCTTTCCTGCATCATGGAAGAGCCACTTTGATTTCCGAGGCCATCGAGGCCCACGGCGGTGATGCGGAAGAAGAGCGCGATCGTTTCTTGGCACTGTCCGATGATGACCGTGACGCATTGATAGCGTTTTTGAGGACGCTGACCATCCCGACGGAATAGGCGCTATCAACCATGCGCCGTTTCAGATCTTTCAACCTGGTAATCGCCACTGTCATCGCGGCGGTCGCAATGTTCGCCTGTGAAGCCGATACCACCGAAACAACGCCGGAAGACGCTCCGAGTGCCCTAAAGATAGAGCGATCAGTTTCTCCAGAGATTTCGGTTTTGGCCCACAGGCTGGTAAGTGCCTATATGTCGGACAAAGACTGGGGTTTTTTCGGAGCAACGTGCGAACAGTGGATCGAAGAGGACTACCAGTGGCAGACGGCGATGGGCCAGATGCAACCAGACGGTCGAATCAAGGTGACCTACGAGAGAACCCCAGAGCGCATTCTCGGTCCGGAACTGCTCGTGTTCTACGTAGACATCGACACCGGCGAGGTCAAAGGTGACAACGAATCCGAAACCGGCAGAAGTAGCGTAGCTGAAGGCTGCGACAAATGGTGATTGATTTCGCTTCGTTAAACTAGTCTGGTGGTGAATTCAAACAGGGATTATCCGGTCGATAGATCATATCCCCAACAGATAGGACCTCCTAAACATGCCACTTCGCCCGATAACCGATGTCGCTCAAGACTTGGGCTTTTCCACAACTGACATCGAGACCTACGGAAACGACAAAGCCAAAATCCCTCTCCAGTCCTTCCCCGAGCGCGAAACTCCCGGCAAACTCGTCGTCGTCACAGCTATCACTCCCACCCCCGCCGGTGAAGGCAAGTCGACGACCGCGGTCGGATTGACGCAAGGCTTGGCGAAGATCGGCAAGAACGTAGCCCTCACAATCCGCCAACCATCTCTCGGACCCGTATTCGGACACAAGGGCGGCGGCACCGGCGGCGGAAAATCGACCGTCCAACCCGCAAACGAAATCAACCTCCACTTCACTGGCGATTTCCACGCCATGGAGTCAGCCCACAACCTGCTCGCCGCGATGACAGACAACGCCGTCTACCGCGGTGCAATCCCCGGTCTACAGCCCGACGGCATCACATGGCGCCGCGTCACAGACGCCGAAGATCGGGCATTACGACAGGTCGTGACCGGCGTAGGCGGTCGATTGAACGCCCCGATGCGAGAAGCAGGTTTTGACATCAACGCCGCATCTGAAATCATGGCGATCCTCGCTCTGACAAACGGATATGCCGACCTGCGAGAACGCATCGGCAACATCGTTATCGGATGGACAACCGACCGCAAACCAGTCACCGCTCGCGAAATCGGTGGCATCGGATCCATGATGGCCCTGCTCCGCGATGCCGTTAAACCCAACCTCGCGCAAACCCTTGAAGGCCAACCCGCCATCGTCCACATGGGACCATTCGGAAACATCGCCCACGGATGTAGCTCGATCCTCGCCGACATCCTCGCAATCAACACCGCTGACATCACCGTTACCGAAGCAGGATTCGGCGCCGACCTCGGATTCCAAAAATTCATGGACATCAAAGTCCGACAGGGCGGACCAGAACCTTCCGCAGCCGTGGTCGTCGCAACCATCCGCGGCCTCAAGTGGCACGGCGGAGTCAAGCAAGGCGAACTCGAATCTTCAAACGTCGACGCAGTCAAAACCGGAGCCGAAAACTTAGCGAACGCTATCCGTATCGTGAAGATGTACGGCCTGCCCCCAGTGGTTGCCATCAACAAATTCCCATCGGACACAGCCGAAGAGACCGCCGCTGCGAAAAGTGCTGCAATAGAAGCCGGCGCAGTCGGCGTCGCCGAAGCACGAGGTTTCGCTGAAGGCGGCGCCGGAATGACCGAACTGGCCGAGGCAGTTTGGGACGCCGCACATTCGGGCGAAGCCGACGTCAACCTCCTCTACGATGACGACGTCTCGACCATCGACAAGGTTGAACGCATCTCCGACAAACTATTCAACGCCGATGGCGTCGAATGGGGTCCACTGACCCGGACCACCGCGCGACGCTTCGAGTCGAACGGTTGGGATTTCCCGATCTGCATGGCTAAGACACACCTCTCCGTATCAGCTAACCCGCGCCTCTTGAACGTCCCAAGAGGCCATACCATCCCCATCCGAGAGCTTCGCGTCCTCGCAGGTGCCAAGCAAATCGTCACCCTCGCAGTCAACATCATCACCCTCCCCGGCCTACCCTCAACCCCCAATGCCTGGGACATCGACCTCAACGACGAGACCGGCGAAATCACCGGCATTTTGAGCACCTAACCAATCAAACCTAAACGGAGCGATCAACATGGCCGACCCCAAGATCACAAAGATGGAAGTAATCGAATTCGAGTACTTCGTCGAAAACATGGAAGGTTCCGGCAGAATCCAACTTCCCGCATACGCCCCCGGCACCAACATCAGAAACACTGCCCGTATAGTCGTCATCCACACAGACGCAGGCGTGACCGGCGAATACGTCGGCGGTTCCGCAACCGAACATTCCGCGATAGGACTATTCGCCAACGCGGTAATAGGCGAAAGCGCCTTCGCCCGCGAGCGCATCTACAACGATGCCAAGCAGGCGACGCGGCAGCACGCACGAATGGGCATGTCCCAAGTCGACATGGCGCTGTGGGACCTCGCAGGCAAGCTGCTGGAACCCATCTACAGACTCCTCGGCGAACAGCGAAGATCATTCCCCGCATACGCATCTACCTATATAGGCGACAACTATCCCGGCGGATTGAACAGCCCAGAAGCGTACGCCGATTTCGCCGAGCAATGCTTCGAGATGGGCTACAAAGCCTTCAAGATCCATCCGTGGCAGGAAGCACCCATCGAGCAGCACGTCCGACTCGTCGAGGTCGTCGGCGAACGTGTCGGCGACAAGATGGACCTCATGCTCGACCCCTTCTGCGCCATCCTCACATTCGGCGACGCCCTCAAGATCGGCCGTGCCTGCGAAGCCTACAACTACTACTGGTGGGAAGATGTGTTCAAGGACGGAGGGGAATCGGCCTTCGCTCACCGCAAACTTCGCGAGTTGATCCGCGTCCCGCTGCTGCAACTAGAGCACGTGCGAGGCCTCGAGAAACACGTCGATTTCATCGTCGCCGACGGCACCGACTTCGTGCGCATCGACCACGACTATGACGGCGGCATCACCGGCGTGATGAAAATCGCCCACGCCTCCGAAGGATTCGGGCTTGATGTCGAGCCGCACGGCCCCGGCCCGAGCCGCCGACAAACGATGGCCGCGATGCGAAACTCCAACTACTACGAACTCGGATTGGTCCACCCCAAACTCCAACCCTCATACCCGCCCGTATACCTCGATGGCTACTCCGACATGCTCGACGCCATTGATGAAAACGGACACATCCACGTCACCGACCTCCCCGGCATGGGCGTAAATCACGACTGGGACTTCATCAACAAACACACCGTAGGCAAAACCGTCTACGATTAAGGAAGCTTCCTCCCCTTGATGTTCAAGGGGGATTAAGCTCCCCTCCCCCTTGATGTTCAAGGGGGAATACAAGGGGGTTTTAGAAGATGTCCTCAACCAACTGGTACAAAGGCAACATCCACACCCACACCACTGAATCGGACGGCGACGCCGATCCCGATTTCGTAACCCGTTGGTATCGCGACCACGGCTACGACTTCCTAGTTCTGAGCGATCACAACCACCGTACGATCCTAGAACACGAGATCGAAGATGGGCCGTTGATGATCCCAGGTGAGGAAGTTTCGTCGCGCATCGTCGGCGGTACCATCCCGATACACCTTAACGCAATCGGCATACGCCACGTCGTCGAACCCACCAACCTCGACGACATAGTCGCTACATTGCAGGCCAACGTCAACGCCATTATCAACGCCGGAGGCATCGCCCAGCTCAACCACCCCAACTTCGAATGGGCATTCAACCACGAGCACATCAAGCAGGTCGAAGGCGCGAGCCTTATGGAGATCCACAACGCTCATCCCGCCGTCAACGGCTACGGCGCACCCGGCAAACCAAGCGTCGAAGAGATGTGGGACCTCGTCCTCTCTGCCGGAACCGTCATCTTCGGGACCGCTACCGACGACTCCCACAACTACCACGACTACACGCCCGATGCCTCGAATCCAGGCAGAGGATGGGTCGTCGTGAACGCCCCCGAACTCACCGTCGACGCGATCGTCGAAGGTCTAGCCGTCGGCAATTTCTACTCCTCCAACGGCATCACCCTCACCGACCTCGCCATCACCGAAGAATCCATCGAACTCAAAATAGAACCTGACCGTTCCATGATCTTTGTCACCACCTTCTCCGGCATGAACGGTGAGACCCTCGCCGAAGTCGAAGGCCTCACCGTCGCCTACCAAATAAAAGGCGACGAAGGCTACATCCGCGCCACCGTACGCTCCTCCGGCGGTACCCGTGCCTGGACACAACCCGTATTCACATCCTCTTGAGCCATGAGTCCGTCATTCCGGCGAAAGTCGGAACCCAGGGTGGCCGGGCGGCAGGGCTATAATCCAGCGCAAGGCAATATTTCTTGTGAGAAAGATACATGGCAACTGTTGAAGAACGTCTAAGCCGATTAGAGGGCGGTTACGAACACCTAGCCACTAAGGCCGACCTCTACCAACTCGAGAATCGGATGATCCGTTGGATGGGCGGAATGGTCGTGGCCCTCGGTATCTTAGCCGTATCTGTCGCCGGCCTCTTCGTGCAATCACTAGTGAATTGAGATCCGATTCACTCCTTGGCAACTTCAACCTGTTCGCTGAAGTAACCGGCAACCGAGTAGTAAGTCCGAGTCGCATCAGGCGGTTGCGTGTCTAGGATCGATGTAACCTCAGCCCGTTCACTTGAACTCAACCGCCAAGACGATGCCTGAGCATTCTGCGCAATCTGTTCCGGCGAACTAGCCCCCGCGATCACCGTCCCAACGATCGGATCAGCAAGTAACCAAGCAAAAGCCAGATCCACGAGAGACTTACCCCTTTCTCTGGCCCAACCCTGTAATTTCCCGATTACTCGCAGATTCCCCTCCGTTATCCAACGCTCCGACTGACCCGCGTCGAGGGCCAAACGAGTCCCTGCAGGCGGGACACCGTTGACATCCACTTTCCCTGTCAAAAATCCCGCAGCCAAAGGCAGATAGGGCATCACCCCAACACCGTGAGCACGACAAGCTGGTAGCATCTCGGCCTCGCTGCTTCTATACAGCATCGAATATTCGAACTGCGAAGAGATGATCGGACTCATCCCGCCATGCTTGCTGTTCCAAACCGCATCTACCATCCGCCATGCCTCGAAGTTGCATACGCCGATATACAACGCCTTCCCTTGCCGCACGATGTCATCCATAGCACGCAAAGTCTCTTCGATTGGAAGCCGCGGATCAGGTCGATGGATCATGTAGAGATCGATGTAATCAGTCCTTAGCCGTCTCAAACTCCCTTCGATCGAATCCATCACGAACTTCCTGCCACCACCAAAAAGATTCGGCCCATAATTCCGCATCGAACCGAACTTCGTCCCTATCAGCATCTCATCCCTACGACCCTCCAGCGCTCGCCCGATGTACTCCTCCGAAACCCCCTGCGCATAGACGTTCGAGGTGTCTATGAAGTTGATGCCGTGATCAATCGCCGCATGAACAATCGCCTCCGACTCCGCATAATCCCGCCGCCCAAGCTCCCCAAAACTATTCGCCCCAAGCCCCGTCTCCGAAACTTCGAGACCCGAGTTTCCTAGATGCCGATAACGCATGGAGAAATGTTATCTTGGGGCATGAGAAAACTGGCATGACGTTCATCGAAAGTTCCAATCGAATATAGTTGCGCCAGGCACTAATAGTGTGTGATACTATTACAATCAATTGATCCAAAGTTACAGAGACAGCGACACTCGCGACGTAGCAGAACGTCGGCCCGTCAGAAAGTTCGCAACCCATATCCAGCGCCAAGCGCAGCGAAAGTTGATGATCATCAACAACGCACAAAACATCAACGACCTGAGAATCCCACCTGGCAACCGACTGGAGAAACTAGCCGGCGATCGGAGAGACATGTACAGCATCCGAATCAACGATCAATGGAGAATATGTTTCGATTGGTACGACGGTAATGCGTACGATGTTGAAATCGTGGACTACCACTAGGAACTAGGCCGAGGAACATCAATCATGCAGGAACAGACCAAACTACGCCCGATTTACCCCGGCGAAATCTTGAACGAGGAATTCCTGATACCCATGGGCATCACACGTTACGCGCTAGCCAAGGCCATCGGTGTCGATGCAACGCGCATCCACTCAATCGTCAACGGCGAACGTTCCATAACCACCGAAACCGCGTTGCTGCTAGCTCGTTATTTCGGGAATTCCGCTGAGTTCTGGACGGGATTGCAGGCCCAGTACGATCGAGAACGCGCCGAAGACCAGATGGCCGAACGCCTTGCCTCGATCACGCCATGGCACTCCAGCGTCGAATCCTGATCACCCCGGCAAATCCAAATCCGTCCGCGGCGTCTCCGCCCAGTCCTCTTTCGACCGACCGTCGTAATCGAACCTGATCTGCCCGCCCTTGATCGTGACCTGATTGATCAACCTACCAGGCGCTGGCATGATCCGATAACCCGTCGGTCCACTGTCGCTCAACCCGCAAGGCCGCTCAACATATTCCAGCACCGTCACATCCGCCGTAGCTCCAGGAGTAAGTGTCCCCAACTCAGGATGGTTGATCTGCTGCGCCGGCGTCCAAGTCGACTTCTCGACAATGTCGTACATCGACATCCCAATCGCGAGGAATTTACTCATAACCTCGGTCTGAGTCGCCCGCGAGGTGTGCAGACTCATCCGATGCAAATCCGTCGAGATCGTGTCCGGCGGAAACCCCTGCTCGATCGCCGGAACCGCCATCGAAAACGAAAAACTGTTATTCCCATGCCCAACATCCATGATGATGCCCTTATCACGAGCCTCCCAATAATACGGCTTCACCTTGCCATCATTCCCGATCATCGGCTTCCCATACCCGTAACAATGCGTCACGCCATCACCAGGATTCATGTGCTCCAACATCATCTCTCCAAAAGGCCGAGAAGCCCGGGCGTTCTGGTCTACGAGGCAAAACACCCCGGCCTCGGCCGCTGCTGCGACGCCGCGATCGACCGATTCCCAACCCACTCCTCCGAAGTGTGCAACTTTGACACCGACGATCAGATCGGAACGTTGCCGTATCTTCGCAGCCGTCAGCTCCACATCCATGTCTTCAACATCTTGTTCCCCATCACCGCACATCCCATGCCCGACGATATTGAGAAGCGCAAAAACCCTAGGCCCCGCCTTCTGAATGACCGTCTCGTTGAAGCGATCGAACGTCCGCCATCCAGATCCACCACAGTCCACCATCGTCGTCACCCCGTAAGGGAAGCACAACTCATCCGGAAACATCGCCCCGCCATACAGAAAACAATGCGCATGTAAGTCAATCAAACCAGGCGTCACATAACAGTCCGAGGCATCCACCACCTTCCGACCCTGCGCCTCAGGAATATCTGCCTGCACCGCTGCTATCGAAGACTCCGAAATCCCAACATCCCTTTTCTCATCGATCCCGTTCTTCGGATCGATAACATGACCACCCTTGATGAGAAGGTCGTACATCGTTCAAATCCCCTTCCTTAGCGTTACCTGATCTGCCGCAATCGCGGATCAGTCTTGTCCCTAACCCAGTCACCGACAAAGTTAAACGACATCACAACAAGGAAGATGCAAAAACCGGGAGAGATGGATACCCACCACGCCGTGTCGAGGAACTCGCGACCGTCGCTGATCATGTTCCCCCACGATGGGTAGCGCGACGGTACACCGATGCCGAGATAACTGAGAGAGGCCTCAGCCAAGATCAACCCGCCGATACGAAGGCTAGCCAACACCATCAGAAGGTTGACGACCCCCGGCAAAATATGCCTATACATAATCCTGAAATCCCCGCCACCAGCAACACGAGCCGCGGCAACATAGTCACGCGTCTTCAGCGTCAAGACCTCAGCCCGGATATTCCTCACCAACCCGACCCAAGTCGCCATCACCAACAACCCGATCAACACCATCAAACCAGTGCCGATCGTAATCGCAACCACCAGCGCCACCAGCAGAAATGGCAAGCCATTCCAAACGTCCACAAACCTCGTCATCACCTCATCGAACCATCCGCCAAACCAACCAGAAGCGATACCCGCCCATAATCCCATCGTCATCCCGATCACCGCCGCCGCGAACGTGACAATGATCGACACCCTCGTGCCATGCACCAGCCGCGAGTAGATATCCCGCCCGTGTTGGTCTGCTCCCAAGAGATATCGACGGTCTAGGCGTTCATTGTTTTCGTAATACTCGTCATACCAGGTCGGCGGCGCGAAACTCCCGCGCAGGTTTTGTTTGTTCGGATCGTCAGTAGCGAACTGGTGCGTGAATATCGTCGCAAGCCCAAACATCACGATCACAAAACCCGGAATAACTGGCCAACGCCGCAGGAAATCCCACGCGATCAGCGGCGAGCGAACAACCAGCTCCACCGGCTTCATCGATCTTTCTTGTACGCGCTCAGCGGTTGCCATTAGTCAAGCCTGATCCGAGGATCGATCACCACATAAAGCAGGTCCGAGGCGAAACTCATTGCCAGATACAAGATCGTAAAGAGCAAAACGATGCCGGTAAGCAACGTGAAATCGTTGTCGTTGACCGCCGCAACGGCAATCTGTCCCACACCCGGCCACACAAAGACGTTCTCCACCAACACCGCACCGTCCATAAATCCCGCAAGAAGCAATGCCGAAACCGTTAGAGGCTGAATCAACGCGTTGCGGAAAGCGTGCTTGGCCACCACGCGACCGTACCCCATACCCTTGGCACGAGCAAGTTTGATGTACTCCGAATCCAACACCTCCAACATCGCAGATCTGGTGATACGCAGATAACCCGCGATCGGTCCCCAAGCGAGCACAAGCACTGGCATGACCCAATACTGGAACTGCCCGAAGAAACTCGCATCCGTCCGTCCGTAGAACGTCGGAACCGGCAACCAACCCAAATAGACCGCGAAGACCCAAATCCCAACTATGCCCACCCAAAACGCCGGCACAGACTGGCCCGACAACGCGAACGCCCGCAGGAAATAGTCCAGGATCGACGCTCGCCGCATCGCCGAGAGGATCCCCAGCGGTACGCCGACGAACGTGCCTACGATCCAAGCGCCAACCGCCAGTTGCATCGTAGCGGGCCAGCGTTCTCGCAGAATATCCGTCACTTTTCGGTTGGTGCCGACACTCCGGCCGAGATCGGCACGAAGAATATTGCCCAACCACGTCGCGTACTGCAGCACTATCGGTTTATCGAGGCCCCATTTTTCACGCAACGCAGCGATCTGTTCAGGGCCGATCGCGTACCCTTCGGCACGGATAAATACGTTGATCGGATCGTCTTTGGCGTGTGCCAACCCGAACACAACGATTGTGGCCCCGAGCAATGAGATCACCATCGTCGAAATACGTCTTGCGAGAAACTGATACATTCGTTTTCACATCATCCGGCAGAGCGCGGTGGTTCTGCTTCGATGAAATCGTTTATGTCATGAGTTCAACCGCGGTCAATGATGAGCGGCGCGACCCCGAAGGGCCGCGCCACTCAACTTCTTCAGCAATTGAGCCTTCAGCTCGATCCCGGAGAAGCGATCACTGCACGGTGATGATGAACTCTGGATGGTGCAGGGCAGCTTCACGTACCGCTTGCGGCATATCCCAAGATTCGATCTTGTTGGGATTCACCAACGCTACGTTCGGCCTCGCGACGGTTCCGATGGCCGGGTTCCACATGTGGAGGAAATCTGCCATCTGGTTACGGATTGCGATCCGTCCCGCCTTGTCCTGCGTCTGGTTCATCTCCGTGCCCCATTCACAAAGTTCCTGGATCTCGATACCGATGTTGAAGCCCGGGCGCCCACCTGAACACTCGGAGTTGCTCACCACCGGCCAGTCCCACGGAGCGTGTGGAGCCTCAGCGCCCGCAGAGTGAATCCACGGAGCCGTCGCCGTCCGACCAATCAGGCTCGGTCTGTACGTCTGGTACTGCGCCTTCCAGTCCTGCATGTCGATACCCAGCTCTCGCCACATACCGACGACTGCGGTGCCAATCTCTTCATCACCTCTTCCTATTCGGATGAAGAACGGCATCTCGAATCGGATACCGTTGTCGTTCTTCGGATATCCAGCCTCATCCAGCATTTGTCCAGCCAGTTCAGGGTTGTACTCCACGTTCCACTTGTCTTGCCAGTTCGCGTTGTTGATGTCGTGACCGTACACGTAGTTCGGCCAGGCAGCGTTCGAGAACAGAACCTCGGCGATCAGTGAACGGTCAATCGCGAACGACAACGCCTGCCGCACATGCGCAGCACGCGTCATGCTGGTGAATCCTTCCGGCGGGTTACCGAAACCATCACGACGCGGGTCGCCGATCCACGGAATGTGGTGGCGCACCGTAGCGTGCAACTCGATTGGCGTCTCAACGTCGTCGGGGTCGGCCGTGTAGATCGTGTCCTGCCAGTAGTTGCCAGAGAACGAGATCGAGTGGAACGAACCCGCGCCGGCTCCGATGATCTCGAAGCCTTCTTGCGTCAAGGTCGGGTAGTTCCGAAGGTCGACTGCCGCAACGTCAAGGCTGCCGTTTCGAAGACCTGCCTCGGCGACCGCGTCCTCAGTGATCGGTTCGTAGATGATCCGGTCGACTGCCGGAGTCTTGCGATGGTGGTCTTGGACCGCCCTCAACTGCAGCGTCGCGTCGTACGCATACTCTTCGACCATGTATGGGCCAGTGCCGACCACGTGCTCTCGCACCCAGTCCTCGCCCATCATGTCAAACGCATTCTTGCTCGTGATGCTCAGGCCAAGACCGCCCTGACCGAACATGAAGGTCTGCCAGCGGACGTCATACTCCTGCAATGGGACCCGCACGGTCATGTCATCGATCTTCGTCAACGGCTGGTTGCCGATGAACGCCACCCAGTTCGAACCGCCGTCCGTCGCCGACTCGGGGTTGTATCCCGGGTTGCCCTTGTTGTAGGCCCAAACGACGTCATCTGCGCTCAGGTTGCCGAACTCGCCCCAATGGTTGTGGAAAGGCACGTTCGGCTTGATGTTGAAGATGAGCGCTTGACCGCCGATCGCATCGGCATCGTCTACAAGCTCCCAACCAGTAATCACTTGGTTAACCGCGTTGCCGCTCTCGTCCGTTAAGAAGAACTTCTCGGTCACGCTCTGTCCCGTGAACATTCCACCCGTGGGATCACCAGGGATACCGCTGCCGCGCAGTTCCAATCCAGTCCGGATCACGACGGTGTCTGATCCAGTTAGGGGATCGGGCGGCTCGCTGATCGTCGGTGCTGCCACCGGGATCGGAAGGCCGTAGAAGGTCTCAGGAGCCGGTGTCGGCGAAGCGATAACGACCTTTTCAACCTCCTTAACCACTTCCTTCTCAACTTCCTTGACGACCTCGACCTCTTTCACAACCTCGACTTCGACAGGGACTTCCTTCACAACCTCGACCTCAACCGCGACCTCTTTCTCGACTTCCCTGACGACTTCGCGTTCGACTACGACAGTCTCCACAACTGTCCTGCCCTCGACGACGCGTTCGCGTTCTACGACGACAGTCTCGACGACTCTGACCTCGACTTCGCGTTCTACTGGAACGACGACAGTCTGGATGACTGTCTGTCCTGCAACCTGCACCTCTTTCTCCACAACCACGGTCTCAACAACGCGCACCTCCACTTGCCGTTCTACCGGGACTTCAACCGTCTGGATAACGGTTTCCCCGGCGCAAGCGAACAGAGCGATCGCAGACACCACGGCGGCGATCGGTAAAATCGCAAACTTGAATATCTTGTTTCGGGACATGGTTACCCTCCACTATGTGTTTAAGCGGTTGAACTCGGATCAGGGGCGAATTCACCCACCGAGTCAGAGTCACTCGCAAACGGTGCAGGAATCTTAACCCAAAATCGACAACAATGTGATTACACCGAAAAACGCTTCCCAATTCCCTTCAAATCGATGTATCGATCGTTCATGAACCACGTGCAGTATGCCACCCCGCATGGGCCGTTCGTGAACGGCCCTGCCCCTTTCGTGGCGAAAGGGGCGCGACCGAAGGAAGCGGGGTATGCCCGCCGAGGCGGAAAAACCCCAACAACCACCAACCCAACCACTCTCCCCAATCCCCACACACCGCAACCACCAATCCTCCAACATCTCCCAAACACCAACTAAAACCTCCATCCCCCACGAACATACTCCCCCCTCCCGCTGGGAGACCTTTGCACAACTCTAGGGTTTCCCCCGTTCACGGGGGAAATGTCCGAAGGACAAAGGGGGACCCAACGCCCCCAAACACCAACCAACACCTCCATCGACTACAATCCCCCCTCTCCCCCAAAACACCCGACAACAGCGGGAGAGGGGCCGGGGGTGAGGGCGAGGGGACGGGAGGGGCCAGACTACCCCAACCCAACACAACCCCAACATCCAACACACACACATCATCCCAATCCTTCAAAATCCTTAACATCCCAGTTCAGAAACACACTTGACAACTCTCGACAACTGTTATAAAAACAACATATGATCGACGGATCGACACAGCGCTGCGCAGACGTGTGCAGACCCCCGACCCAAGCGGCTGCAGGGAGTAAACGTGAGGACATGAAGGCAAAGACAGACATAAAAGGCGTAGTCAACACCTGCGCCGTGTCGCGGCGTCTACGTGTCAGCTGGTGGCGTCCCTCGACGGATCGGACATCCGTCGCAAGGCTGTGCGGGTCCGTGCCGAAGCGTGGGAGGCCCAGTTCCCGGAGCGCGACGCGTCAGTCCCGCATCGCCAATCGAGCCAGCACGCGTCCCTTGAACCTTTTTCCCTCCCCTTTTCAAGGGGAGATACTTCTTCCCTCCCCTTTCCAAGGGGAGATGCAGAGGGGTTCAACGGACGCCGTGCCAAGGGCCGGGAGACCACACGTGGAGCCGACAGACGTCTACTCCTGCCCATCACAGGAGGGAGGCTACAGCGCGAGAGAGGCTCGTAAGGGCCGATCGAAGGAAGGCGGCGCATTCCGAATGGTGTCCCCAAGCGCCCAGCCGCCGACCAAGCACGCGGTCTGGCGACGCGTGCCGCGACTGGTAAAGGTTGCTAGCGGTCTGACACACCGCTCTGCGCAGCGACTGACCCCTCTCCGGGGTCGCCCTCTACCCACGACCACCGTAATTCCGGCCGCTTCCGTCATTCCGGCGGAAGCCGGAACCCAGCGGGGCTGGGCGAACGTGCCCGCGAGGGAAGAGGCGATGGAGAGGGAAGGAGCAAAGGTCCATGTACAAGGACCCGAGCTCAGGAGAGGGCCAGTTCCTACGGGCCCCACGACCCGACCTCCTAGGTCACATCAAATGGCGACGTAACCGAAACCAGAAGACGAGGACAACCCTGCGCCCCTGAAAAGGCGCAGGGGGAGGAGCCACCCCAAAAGTGGCCATATAAACGCGCCCGCACTCGCACGTCACTCCCGCAAAAGCGGGAACCCAAGGATGGAAGGGAGACCACCCCTCTCCCGGTCAACCCGCCCCTCCCCCTTTCAAGGGGGAGATTAAGAGGGGGTTTCGGGTGAGGCCAGGGGAGGAGCGGGGCAAGATGGACTCCCACACCGCAATCCCCCAAACAACCAAAACCCATCATTCAAATCATCCCAAATCATCCCATCATGGTTCGCAAAAAAAACCGACGATCAAATCTCGCGTCTGCGCGCCAGAGTAGCGGCATGGACCAGGGACGGGATATTGCAAGCGAAGACTGCCCCAAAGAAACCAGCACCAGAGATGTCACGATTGAGGACGTAGAGATCGGTATTTTCGAAGACGGTGCCTCCGATCAGCAAGCCCAACCACGATCCGAATACGCCAAGCACGACGGAAGACAGTATCAGCGTAACGGTCTGCCGCCGCGTTTCTACAATCCCGTACCAACCGAGTCGAGAGGCCACAGCGGCGGTCATGGCGACAAACGCAATCCTCATAACGCTTCTGATCGTGTCGGGAGCTTCCGTTCCAGAGACGATCATCGCGATGACCAGAGCTCCGAAGAAGGCTCCAATGGCGGCGCAAATGACACCGACAAGAAGGCGTATAGATAGGTGGACGTAGGCTTCGCTCATGCGGACGATGCGCGGTGAAGTAAATCGTTCAAAGTGCCCAAATGCGTTGATTTGCCGGACGGCACAAGATCGGCACGTGGTGTGCTAGTGCGTGTGCGACGCCTTGTAATGCGCAGCGAGAAGGTCTTCGCCAAAGTCATGCGCGTAGTCTCGAAGCACCGAGTGGATGTGGTTCGCGCCGTTCTGCGTGTTGTCATACTCGATCACAAAACGGTCGTGCCGAATGTTGTAGTAGTGACCCTGCCAACGCTCCAGCGGCCCAGCCCACGCGAAGTGCAAGCTGTCCCAACCTTCGCGTTCCAGTTGATTCCAGTAGTTGTTCGCGGCCTCGTCCACTGCCCGAAAAACGTAGTGTCGGATTAGCTTGATCAACGCCTCGCGTTGACGATCGTACAGATCGGCTATCGAAATGCCTTGCGGCGTCATCGAGGGGTCGGTGACGCGGACAACAGTCGTGAGGATATCCGCCGGTGCCACGGGATCGACGATCGCCGTCGACTTCTGATCGTCGGTCATGCCAGTCACCAGCGAGCGCGCCCAGTCTTCCTCCTCGGCCAGCGTCCGCATCCCAAGGTGTTCCCCATGTTTGACTTCCGCCGGATTCGATCCGAAGAACAGAGGATGAATGGAGAGTTCGGAATTGTCGACGACCGTTGCGATGATCCCTATGTGGTGTCCGCCGACGCGCCAACCCCAAGGCTCTTCGCTCCCCGGCTCGCCGAAGACGCTGAACCAATACCGCTCTTCCAACCGGTCCCAAGACGAGACGTTGTTCGTCATCGCCTCATACTCGCCCAAGATGGTTTCCAACCGGATGATCTGACGGGCCATGGCGTACCCGCTCTCGCTGTAACCAGTCGTCATCATCTTGAAGGCGAGATCGGCCTGGGCTCCGTCCATCTCAGAAATGAGCAGCCCGTTGCGCCCGACCGGCGTGTAGTGCCACTCATATCGTTCGTCGCCCGCGAATGGGAACGTCGCCTTGGCGAGTTCCTGTTTGCCGAGAGATGCCAGAAATGCCGACGCCGCGTCGGCCATCCTCTGGATTGTGTCCGTAGCTTTCGAAGGTACGGCGACCACCGTGCCATTAGTACTGACTGCCATAGGAAAACGCTCCGTTCGATCGTAGTTGAGTGTGTCCGTCTGATTGAACGCGATGATACCGCATCAGATGAACGCCCAGAATGCAAGTGCGATTCAGCGCAGCGCACCGGAGTGGTAGCCTTGCCGATGGAAACTGACAACCAAAACCGTCCAACGGGAGTACGCGTCCGATGATCAAACTCAGTCTGCAATCACTCTGTTACCGCGACACCCACAACGCGGGTGAGATAGACCTTTTCGGCATGATCGATAAGGCTAAGGAGTATCGACTGGATGGGATCGATATCCACTTCGCCCATTTCGCTTCGACCGGCAGGGACTACCTGGAAGAGGTACGAATGGCGTGTTTGAAAGCTGGTCTGCATATCTGCTACATCGGCGTGTCCAACAACTTCGGCATGGAGGGAAACGAGCAGCGAGCCCAGATCGACAACATGAAGAAATGGATCGACGTGGCGCACGTGATGGGAATCCAGATGGTGCGATCGTTCGGGGGTTGGATAACTGAACCAGAGACCGAGGAAACGGTGTGGCCGCGGATTGTTTCGGCAACTAAGGAGGTCGCAGAGTATGGGTCTTCCAAAGGCGTGATGGTGGGATTGCACAACCACAATCATGGCTGTGCCCCGGCAACGGGTGAGCAGGTGATCCGCATACTGGACGAGGTCGACAATCCCTACTACACCCACATTCTCGACACTGGACAGTACCGAGGTTCCCCCGGCGCTTCAAAGGGCGAACGCGGAGTAGAGGACGTTGAGCACAACTTCTACGGTTCGATCGAGGCATCCGCGCCGCGTGCTGTCCACGTCCGGGCCAAGATCTACCGCATCGCGTCGGGATCCGAAGCCTGGCTGGACTACGACCGGATCATGAAGATCATCAAGTCAGTCGGCTTCAACGGTTGGATGTCGGTCGTATTCGAAGGCCAAGACGAATTGGACGAGGTATCGGCGGTGCCTTTGGCCGCGGCATTTTTGCGGAGAAAGTTGGAGGAGTACGGGGTTTGATGGCGATTCAAAGATCAATCGCTTGAACCAATCACGGACCCTGTCCATCAAACGCTCCCGGGTTCGTTCCCTTCGGCTAGATAAAACCCTTCATCTACCCACCCGGTGACGCCACCGATCATCTTCTTGACAGGTCTGCCCAAACGGGCAAGTCTGAGAGCGGCTTTGTCGGCGCCGTTGCAGTGCGGGCCTGCGCAGTAGACGACGAACAAGGTGTCGGGATCCCAGGAGGTGAGGTTTCGTTCAACTATCCGTGCATGGGGAAGGTTAATAGCATCTGGGACGTGCCCAAGTTCGTAAAGGTCAGGACTGCGGACGTCTAGAAGTACGAAATCGTCAGCACTTCGTGACAATGCGTCGTGAACATCCCAGCAGTCGGTTTCGAACTTTAGAAGGCTAGCGAAGTGTTTTTTCGCTTCGTCGGCGTCGGCCGCTGGGACTTCAGTCACGTTGTTGGGCATTTTGGAGCTTTCCAGAGGGGGTGCCTCAAATCACCAAATGGTTGTCATGGACAGATTTATATTTTGATATGTTGTCGGGCACAAGGGCGTGTCCAGGCTCGGGCTTTAGAACAATAATCGCTATGGGCATCACTCTCTACTACAACGCAGATTGTGCGGATTGCACACGTAAAGCGACACGCACAGCAAAACTCGATTGGCTCGGACGAGTCAATGTTTCTACTGACACTTCACCAATCGGCGAAGTCCCAAAAGGTGAGATCGTTGTGGTTGATGACGTGACCCAGCGGGTTTATACGGGGATCTACGCGACGCGTGCCATTTGCTTGCGAGTTCCGGCATACTTCCTTTACGGCCTTGCGCTTTACGTGTCGCCGATTCGGAGGCTGTTCGCTAAAGATGATCCGGGTTGCGATGGGGATGCATGCGAGATCTAGGGGGTGGGGTTACTCGCCGGTGAATGTAGGCCGTCGCTTCGCCTTGAACGCGGCTACGCCCTCACGGAAATCTGCGGAGTCGAATACTCGGAACTGGAGGTTGTAATCCTCTTCGCTTAGCGTCTCGGTGTTGGGTTCGAGGGAAAGGCGCTGGATCATGATCTTGTGGTCGCGGGCAGATAGGGGAGCCCCAGTGGTGATTTGAGTAGAGAGTTTTTTGATGGTGGCTTCGAATTCGTCCTCTTCTACCGTCGACGTAATTAATCCGAATCGCATCGCGTCGTCGATGTCGATGATGCTGCCCGAAAGGACGAGGTATTTGACGGCTGGAACTCCCGCGACGGCAATCATTCTGCGGAGTTCATCCCAGCCCGCAGTGAGCCCCAATCGGTTGACAGGAACGCCGAACCGGGAGGACTTTGTGGCGATGCGGATGTCGGTTGCGGCTGCGAGTTCGAGACCGCCGCCCACGCAGAATCCTTGGATTGCGGCGATGGTAGGGCAGTGGAGTTTTTCAACGCGGTCTAGGGCCGATTCAAATGCCTTGGCGTATCGGCCGGCAGAATTTGAGTCGTATCGATGTTCGTCGAAGTCCTTGATGTCGGCACCTGCGGAAAATGCCTGGCCTCCTGCGCCGCGGAAGATGACGCAGCGGACGGATGTGTCGGCATCGAGATCTGCCAGGACGCTGCCTAGAGCCTGCCACATCTCGTATGAGATGGCGTTCCGTTGTTCAGGACGGTTGAAGGTGATGGTAGCGATGTGATCGGAGTGGTCTACGAGGATGGGTTGGCTCATCGGATTAAGTAATTCGGGTTGTGTTCTGACGCGAATCGAGGGCGTTATCTGAACAAGATAACGCCCTCGATGTGCCGACGTCATGCCGAGGCTGTGACGTCTATGCTGCTGAAGGTTTCAGGCTACTGTGCCTTCGAGACGTTCAGGATCGCAAGGAGGTATCCAGCCCACAAGCTGTACGGTGCGACGTACGGGTTGGAGTTGGTCATGAATCCGCGCCAGTAGGTGTTGTTGAAGGTCACAACGTGTCGCTCTTCGGCGAGCGTGATCTCGATCACGTCGTCGAGGAAGATGTCGAGTGCACGGTTGGCGAGGTCCATGTAGACCGGGTCTTCGGTTGAGGGCAGCACGGAGTCCATCTCGTCGATGATTGCATCGTACTCTGGGTTGTTGTACTGGCTGTTTGCCCAGAGGTACTGGTTCTGTTCGCCTTGCGTCGGCGAATTGAACTTGGAGTGGAAGTGCTGCATGGTTCCGTGTGGCTCGCGTGAGCTACCGCAGTGGACTAGGATCCACATGTCTGCGAGACCGGTGCGGACTTCGGCCCAGAGTGGTGCGGTATCCGGATCATGCAAGACGAACGACACATCAAAGCCAGCGTCTTGTAGCTGCTTCTCGACAACGGGACCCATCGGCCTGAGCCAGCCGGGGACATGGAGATCCATTGCGAGGTGTTCGCCGTCTTTCTCCCAGTAACCGCTACCGCCCATTGTGTAACCGGCTTCTGCCATGTACGACTCGACCTCGGCTTGGCCTTGGTCTTCCCAGTTGTATTTGGCAATGATGTCGGCCTGTGCGTCTTCGTATGCCTTCAAACCACCATAGGTGGAGTACGGCACTGCGCGTGTGACGGTCGAGTCTTCGTAGGCGAGGGAAACGAGTTGGTCGCGGTCGACGGCGGCCTGGACCGCGCGTCGTGCGTTGACATCAGACATCGGGCCGTACTGCGTGTTCACGCCGAGGGTGTACATGCAGGCGTCCGCGGCGCCGTATGACGGGCCGTCGGTGTCCCAAGAGATGATGTTCTTGTTGCGGTTGTGCGCCGTGACGAATACGCCTGGCTGCATGATCGAACCAGTGTCAAACTCGTTGTTGATCATCCGGGCGACCATCGTGTCGGCAGATCCTGGCGGGATGTAGGCGACACGTAGAGGCTCCGGAAGCTCTTTGAATCCGACCTTCGCCGCCCACCAGTTGTCGTTGCGGTCGAAGATCTGACCTTGGGCATCGGCGCGGGTTGCGACGAAAGGCCCGGTCCCGACTGGCCAACCTTTTTCGAGATCGAAGTTCGGGAACTCGAGCGGGTCTTGGCCTTCCCAGACGTGCTTCGGCAGGATCGGGAGGTGGATCTCCGAGTTCTCCTGGAAGTAGAAGTAGAAGAACCGGGCGTTGGGCTTGTTGTAGTTGATGCGGAAGTTCCGGTCGTCGATGATCTCGACGTCTTTGACCCATTCCTGGATGTCTCCAGCGAAGACCATGTCCGGGTTGTTCTGCAACAGTTCGATAGTGAACTTTACGTCCTCGCTGGTGAAGGGCATACCGTCTGACCACTCGATGCCGTCACGCAGAGTCACGCTGACGCCCATGAAATCGTCATCGACTTCGCTGCTCTCTGCGAGCCACGGGATCACTTCGCCTTCGTTGTGGTTGTAGAGGTAGAGGAACTCGTAGATCGTCTTGTTGAGGATTCCACGAACTCGACCTAGACCACCAAGCGAGTAGGGGTTCATGTTGTCAGGGTCGGTCCATTGCGTTGCGCCAGGTCCGAAACCGGTAATCACGAAGGTGTCTTCGCGAGTGATAACGCCTCGCGGCGTGGGTACCGCAGTGACTTCACGCTCGATTTCGACGACCTTTTCGGTCTCGACTTCGACGACGACTTCGCGCTCAACGACGACGGTTTCGACGACCGTCTGGCCTTCTACGATTCTTTCGCGTTCGACGACGACGGTCTGGACGACGGTTTCACCTTGGACGACGACCTCTTTGACGGTCTCGACGGTGACTTGGACCTCGACCGGTACCTCTCTTTCGACGACGACTGTCTCAACGACGGTTTCAGTGCCGCCGCAGGCGATCGCGGTGGAGACTGCGGCGATGAGGGACCCCATCACTACCATCCACAATGCGGAACGCATATTGCGTATCTTTTGCATCACTCTATGCTCCTGGAGCTAGCTTTGAAATGTGAGGCGCGTCTGGCTTTGGAAGGTTGGACCGAGTTTCACGGATATTCTCAAATTCGTGCGCGCCAACTAACGCGGGTTCTCCCGCGCAACTCAGCAAAATCTATATAAAAAACGAAGGGCTGTCAATTGGACTGGCAACCATGTGATGGAGCACCGAAACGAGTTACATCGGCCACGTCTGCATGTGGCGAGTGAACAGCGGTTCGTATAACATTTTTTGACGATTGAACCAGCCGTAACCGTTGATTCCCGTCGAGAAAGCCCATTGAATAGTCGTAGCTGCAAATCAGAAGGAGTCGCTGTCGCATGACTGTCGACTATGTCCTCAAGCGGCTAGGCATGTTCGTGCTGATCATCTTTGTGGCTGGAACGCTGAATTTCGCGATACCCCGCCTCCGGCCGACTAACCCCGTTGAAGAGCGGATGAATCAGCTGCTGCAACAAGCTGGCGGGGTTCACATTGCAAATGTCGAGCAGATGATCGAGCGTTATGAGGAGCGGTTTGGGCTGAAAAATCCGCTTTGGCTTCAATACGTTAATTACTGGATCGCCCTATCGCGACTTGACTTTGGGCAATCGATCGCGTACTTCCCTGCTGAAGTGACGAAGGAGGTGAGGCGTGCGATGCCGTGGACATTGGGCTTGGTGGGCGTCACGACGGTGATGGCGGCGGTTATCGGCTCCTTCTTCGGTGCTTGGTTAGGTTGGACGCGCACGCCCATCGCCATTTCCTTCGTAGTGCCTTTGTTGCTGATCGTGACGGCAGTGCCTTTTTACCTGCTTGGCCTTTTGATGCTTTGGGCCTTCACGGTGTTTTGGCCGATTCTGCCGGGCGGTGGCGCGCACGATCCACTGTCGGCTCCTGTGTTTGACCTGACGACGATCATTGACATCATTGAGCATGCCATTCTCCCGGCAGGAGCCATCATCCTTTCGAGCATCGGGTTTTGGGGACTCGGGATGCGAGGGATGATGGTGACGACGATGGGCGACGATTTCATAAAGCTCGCTGAGTTTAAGGGTCTGAAAGAACGCCGGATATTCGTCAGATACGCGGTGAGGAACGCGCTGTTGCCTCAAGTTACGGGCTTGGCGATCAATCTCGGGTTCGTCGTGTCTGGTTCAGTGCTTGTCGAGGTGCTTTTCGCTTATCCGGGTATCGGCAACTTGCTATATACGGCGATCACCAGCAACGATTATTTCCTCATCCAAGGCGTGCTGATGTACGTCATTTTCGCAGTGGGGTTGATGCTGTTCATTGTCGACATGATCTACCCGCTAATTGATCCCCGTATCAGATATCGGTCTGCGTAATGGCGAATACCGACACCACAAATATGAGTCCGCAGATCGCGGGCACGTACGACGAAACGATCTTCGAGGAAGAGTCTCTCGGAGATCGGATTTTAGGCACATTCAATCGAAACAAACTGCTCGTTGGAGGATTGGCGCTCATGCTCGCCGTCGTATTGTTCGCAGTTGTAGGCTCTGCAGTCATCGATCCCGAACGAGCCGAAGTTGGTTTTGCCAAAGCCGAAAAAGAAGTCGCTGACGGTTCGATACAGTTGCGAGACGCGCCGAGATTGCGTCCTTCAGGCGAATACTGGTTAGGCTCAGATCAGTTCGGACGCGATGTTTTCGCTTACGTTGCCTTCGGGACGCTTGGAACCCTGTGGATGGGTTTTATCGCCGGTGTGATCGGGATCGGGATCGGTACGCTGCTTGGTTTCATGGGTGGATATTTCGGAGGATGGATCGATGCTGTTGTGGTTGTCCTGAGCGATGCGCTTATCACCATCCCCGGGTTGATGTTGTTGATAACTATCAGCGCGTATCTGGACCAATTGACCGTTGAGCAGCTTGGGATTCTGATTGGGGTTATCTCGTGGATGGGGACGACTCGGGTAGTGCGCGCTCAGGTATTGACGTTGAAGAACCGGACCTATGTCGAGGTGTCGAAGTTCAACGGTCAAGGCGACATGGAGATCGTGTTGACCGAGTTGGTACCCAATCTCGCACCCTTCATCGCGGCCGCGTTCGTAGGCGCGGTTGCGGGAGCGATCCTGCTCTCAATTGGACTGTCGGCGTTGGGTTTGGGACCGCAGAACGAACCGTCGCTGGGTCTGATGGCTTTCTGGTTCATCAGGTTCGGCGCCGTTCCTCAAGGCATGTGGTGGTGGTTCGGCCCGCCGATTTTAGTCATAGCGATCTTCGTCGTCGGGCTTTTCATGGTCACTGCAGGTCTTGACCAGATCGCAAACCCAAGGTTGCGAACGTCGGTATGACAACCGCGACCGAAGTCCAAACACCGCTGGCAGTCAAGGACCTTCAGGTCTACTACCACACGCGCCGCGGGCCGGTTAAGGCCGTTGATGGCGTCTCATTTGAGCTGGCCCGGGGGGAACGCCTCGGTTTAGTCGGAGAGTCCGGTTCGGGCAAGTCGACCATCGCACTCGCGTTGATGATGGCGCACAAAGAACCCGCTCGTATCGAAGGCGGGAGCATCTTGCTAAACGGGTCTAACTTGCTGGATGACAACGATGAGCAAGTTCGACTCCGCAGATTATCCGAGATCGCGATGGTGCCGCAAGGAGCACTGAATTCGCTGAACCCGGTAATGCGGATACGCGACCAGGTGATCGATGGCCTAAAGGACCACAACGTCCGCATGAGCGATGGCGAATATTCACAGAGAGTCGCAGAGTTGCTCGATAGCGTGGGGCTTCACCGAGACGTGGCTGGACGTTTTCCCCACGAACTGAGCGGCGGCATGAAACAACGCGTCGCCATCGCCATCGCGATTTCGATGAATCCGTCCGTGATCATTGCCGACGAACCGACCAGTGCGCTCGACGTCGTCGTGCAGAAACAAGTCGTCCAGACGCTGCGAGAAGTTCAGGAACGGATCGGCGCAGCGGCGATCATGATCGGCCACGACATGGGCCTAATGGCGCAGTTCGCATCCCGCATCGGGATCATGTACGGCGGAAAGATCGCCGAGATCGGTCCCGTATCCGACATCTTCAACAATCCCAAGCACCCGTATACGCGTCTCCTAATCTCAAGCCTTCCCGACACGCGGAGCAAACGGCGGCTCGAAGGAATCCCGGGACTTCCACCTTCTTTGCTGCGTCCGCCGCCTGGATGCATATTCCATACCCGATGCCCGGAGGTGATGGAAATATGTAGTCAAGAGATACCGCCTACCCGTGAACTTGATGCGAATCGGTATGCGGCTTGTCACCTATACAGCGACGATGACGGAAGAGTGGTCGAGCTATGACCACGGTTCAGTCAGGACGGACCGCCGCCCAAACAGATTCGGATCTGTTGTTGCGTGCGGACAACGTCAGCAAGACCTTCGTATCGGGGACATTTCGCAAGCACTACACCCGCGCACTCGACACGGTGACTTTCAGCGTCCCAGAATCCCCGCCCACGATAACGGCAATCGCGGGGGAGAGCGGAAGCGGAAAAACCACGCTCGCACGAACCGTCCTCGGACTGGTGGAGCCGACATCGGGCGATGTCGTCTATCGCGGGACGAACGTTGCCGAGATGAGCCGCGCCCAACACGCCGAGTTTCGCCGAGAAGTGCAGGTAATCTTCCAAGACCCGTTCGAGTCCTACAACCCGTTTTACAAGGTGGACCACGTCTTGCGGACGCCGATTCGCCGTTACAAGATGGCGACCTCAAAATCTGAAGCTGATGACATTGTCATCGAAGCCCTCAGAACCGTGGGATTACGTCCCGAGGAGACGTTAGGTAGGCACCCTCATCAGCTTAGCGGTGGCCAACGCCAACGTGTGATGGTCGCCCGTGCGGTGATGCTCAAGCCGAAAATCATCGTCGCCGACGAGCCGGTGTCGATGGTCGATGCGTCCTTGCGCGCCACGATCCTCGAGACTCTGCGCGCCATGAATCGTGATCTGGGTATCTCGATCCTCTACATCACGCACGACCTCACCACGGCGTTTCAAATAGCTGAAAACATCATCGTTCTTTACAAAGGGCGAGTGGCAGAGGCCGGCAGCGTCGACTCGGTGATCAACGACCCGAAGCACCCATACACACAGCTACTGGTGTCGTCCATCCCTCAACCCGATCCTGAGACGCAGTGGGGCAGGGAACAGGACGTCAGGGACGAGGATGAGATCGAGTTGACAGGTTGCAACTTCTACGACCGGTGCGCCTACCGAATGGTCGAATGCACATCCGCGGATCCACCGTTGTATCGGACCGCTGAGAACCGCATCACGCGTTGTTACCGGTATGCCGATTCCCCAGTGCATCTGGCCGCCGATCTCCGTTCGGTCTTCGCTGATAGTAGCGGCAACTAAAAACCTTCAACCCAAAACTCGAGGGAGAGCCGAATGTCCGAGCGGCCCGAACGACCAAACCTGCTATTCATCTTCAGCGATCAACAGCGTGCCGACACCATGGCCGCATACGGCAATGACTGGATCGAAGCGCCGGCGATGGACCGGCTAGCCGCGACGGGGTCAGTGATCGAAAACTGCTACGTCTCGTCTCCCATCTGCACGCCCTCCCGCTCCACCATCATGACGGGCACTTGGCCTCATACGAACGGCGCTTACAAAAACAACGTCCCGCTACCTGATGACGTCGACACGCTCGTTGACCATCTGCCCGACGCCTACCACAAGGCCTATTTCGGCAAATGGCACCTCGGCGATGAGATCGGCAAGCGTCGGGGTTTCGACGAGTGGCATCCAATCGAGGACGGCTATAGGGTCTGGAGCAGCAACCCCGATATCGAGGACGAGTTCAGCCCGTATCACCACTACCTGATCTCACAAGGCTACGAACCCGACGCAGTGGTCAATGGCCTCCGCGTCTTCAGTCGACCTTTTGCTCACGATCTACCGGAAGAGCACACCAAGGCGTCGTACCTCGGTCGTGAAGTGAGCAAGTTTCTGGAGCGAAACAAGGACAATCCGTTCGCGCTCTACGTCAATTTTCTGGAGCCGCACTTCCCGTATACCGGACCTTTGAACGACTATTACGATCCCGATTCGATCCCGGAGTCCCCGATCTTCATGCAGGATCCGCCTGAAGACGCTTCGTTGATGCACCAACTCATGGCGAAGCTCTACAAGACAGGCGAGGACTGGGCGGCACCAACCGCGGCCAAAGAACTCAGGGGCGAAGCCATTTCGCCGCCGGGTCAGGAAGAGTCGGACTTGCGACAGATTCAGGCGCGATACGCGGGCCTCGTCACTCTCCTCGACCACGCCATCGGCAGGATACTCGACACCCTCGACGAACTAGGCGTCGCAGAGAACACAATCGTAGTCTTCACCAGCGAGCACGGCGACCAACTTGGCGACCACTACATCCTCCACAAGATGGTGATGTACGAAGATACTGTTCGGGTTCCGATGTTGGTTCGCGTTCCGTGGTTGCATGGCCGACGCATACCCGGCCGCTACTCGCACATCGACACCGTCCCGACGCTCCTAGAACTAATGGGCTTCGAAATCCCAGAAATGTGCCAAGGAGAAAGCAAAGCAGACGTAATCGCCGGAAACTCCACCTTGGATGGCAACGACGTCATGATCGCGTGGCACGGACGCGGCTTGGACGGCCTCAAGTTGCCGATGTCGCCACTCGAACTGCAACGCGATATCCCGCACCGCGTCATCATCACATCCGACGGCTGGAAACTCAACCTCGCAGTCGGCGATTTTTGCGAACTCTACAACCTCAACGACGACCCATACGAGACGACGAATCTCTTCTATACCGAACAGCACGGTGAAAAAGCGGTCGAACTAGCTCGCCGGATTCGAGCGTGGCAAGAACGAAACGGTGATTGTATCGCGTTGCCGGACGTATATCCGGGTGTCGGATACGTCGCTGGTATGAGGTAGAGGTTCGCTCTAAGCAGTACCTACTTGGCCCGCTTCAGATTTATCTTGCCCGGCGTGCATCAAACCTTCGCCGTACCGCCGGCACCATAGGCCGAGTCGCAAACAGCGCCGTCACGCTCCCTGCGACGCAAAAACCCGCCAAGGCATAAAGCGACCAATCGTACGTATTCCATGCATCGTGCGACCAACCAACGAGAACCGGCGCCAGCATCATCCCGATCGACATGGGCAAACTCGACCACACGAAAATCGTTGCGAAATGTCGCCTTCCGAAGAATTCACCTCGTAACGACAGCAACATCGGCGTCCTAGCGCCAAAACCTATACCCCAAAACACCGCGAAAAGTGAAGCCATCAACAGCGATTCCGCGACTGCGAGGATGATCAACGACGATGCTTGTACAAGAACTAGCAACGGGATAAGGATCCGTTTATTCCAAATGTCCCCGACGATACCTCCGGCCAACTGAGCAAAGAAGGCTGTGGTCACCATGATTGGTACGACCGCAGATGCGGCGGTCACGTCAAGTCCTACACCATTCTCGTCGCTCAGATGAAGGAATAGGTGTGCCGATATCGCCCCTGTCGAAATGTTCACCAACATGTGAGTGATCGATATCGACCAGAAAGCCCGCGTCCGCAACGCTTCCTTGACCGTAAAGTCGTGAGCCGAATCTCGCGCACGCCGACGCGCCCCATCACTGCTGGTTGGGATCTGCGTCAACAGCTGTTCGGGCGTCGGCCGCTTCCCGACGATCCACGAGATAAACGGCGCAACGGCAATCGTGACGATCCCCATCGTCAAGACCGTCGTCCGCCAGCCATATTCGCCGATACCCCAGACAATCAGCGGGACCAGCAATCCGCCGACACTGACGCCTCCTTCGACGATCGACATCCCCAAACCGCGATGCCTAACCATCCAAGCATTCGCCGACGTCAGCGCAGGTGTGAAACCGCCAGAACTCAATCCGAGCGACAACACAAGGAAGGCCGCATAGGTCTGCACCGGTCCGGTCACCCGCGAGAAAAAGATCAAACCCGCACCGCCGAGCGTCAAACCGATCAACACCATCCGACCAGACCCAAAGGTATCGACGAGCCAACCTTCGATCGGGCTAAGCAACGTAGCTCCCAATCTCCCAAACGTTGCCACGCCAGAAATGACCGTCCGCGACCAGCCAAACTCATCCTCGATCGCCTTGAACAGCACGCTCGCCGCTTGGAACGTGGGCCCCGAACTGAAAACCGTGTTGACGCCACCTGCTAGCGTCACCCACCAACCGAAATAGACCCGCCTTGGTGCGAGCGACCGGACGCTTAATGATCGAAAGGGTCTCATTGCCAAAACGAGGCTACCAAAGCGCGGTTAACAGGCGATCAAACCCGCGCCGCTCGCCGCTCCGCCATCGCCTGCAGCCTGCCGCGCAACCTTGGTGGTATGGGTCGCGCCGCAAAGAGGATGGTCACGCTCGCCATCACGCACGTCACAGCAAGTACATACAGACTCCACTCGTAAGTGTGTTGGATGTCGTGGACCCAACCCATCACGAATGGCGCGAGCGTGATGCCGATCGACATCGGAAAACTGGAAAGACCCAAGATGGTCCCGAAATGTCGACGCCCGAAATATTCGCCTCGCATCGCATGCAGAAGGGGAGTGCGCGCCCCGAATCCGATCCCCCAGACCACGGCGAAGACTGCAGCCATTACGAACGAATCTGCGACCGCCAAGATGACAAGCGATCCCCCTTGAATCAGCAGAAGGAATGGCACCAAAACGCGCTTGCTGATCCGGTCACCCATGATCCCACCCGTAAGTTGGAATATAAACGCGGTCACAACTAGGATCGGCATCACTCCCGACGCCGTCGCGTCGTCCAGATTGACGCCGTTGGCATCGGTGAGATGCAGAAACAGGTGCCCCGATATGGCCCCCGTCGACAAGTTGACCAGCATGTGCGTAATCGAGATCGACCAGAAAGCGGGGGTGCGCAACGCCTCCTTCGGCGTGAAGTCATAGTGCCGCGTTCGCCTCGCACGGCTTCCCGGCTCGGCCGTTGATCGCGTCTGTTCCGCTATCTGTTCAGGCGTCGGTCGTTTCCCGAGAAGCCTCGCAACGACCGGACCAAACAAGATCGCGATTATGCCGATTACAAAGACGGTCGGTCGCCAACCGTATGTGTTGATGCTCCAGACCATCGGCGGCACTAACAACCCCGCAAGGCTGCTCCCCCCAATCACGATCGACATCCCAGTCGCGCGGTTGCGGACCATCCAAGCATTCACCGCCGTGATCGAAGGCACGAACCCACCCACACTGAAACCCAGCGACAACAGGAAAAATGCGAAGTAGTACTGCAGCGCCCCTTGGATCAGAGAGAAGAAGATCAGACCCGTTCCGCCCATCGTGAAACCGATCAGGACCATCTTTCCGGAGCCGAAGCGGTCCGTCAGAAATCCCTCGATCGGTCCCAACATCGCGCCGCCAAACCTGCCGAAAGATGCCACCCCCGAGATGAGCGCCCGGGACCAGCCGAACTCATCCTCAATCGCCTTGAAAAGCACGCTCGAAGCCTGATAAGTCGGCCCCGAACTCAGCACCATGTTGAACGCACCCGCCAGCGACACCCACCATCCGCGGTAGACACGCCGAGTCGTTCGTGCGCGAAGCGCTGACATGCGCTCTTGAATCATCGACAAAGCGTATCCACCCAGCGGTCCCCGATCAGGAACCCGATATCAAAGGGCGTCCATCCCCAAATTATCCGCAATTGTCATGACCAAAACCCGTCGTAAACATGCCGTTTTGAACATAGTCAACAGGGGGTTAGACTCGTCATCTGATCACCTTCAAGATCGCGATTGACCCCTTAACCGCATCTACAAACCACCTCGCTATTCCATGGACCACGCAATCCAAGTCAACCAGATTTCAAAGTCGTACGGCAGCGTCATCGCTTTGGAAAACGTTGATCTCAACGTCCGACGCGGGTCGGTCATGGGACTCCTCGGGCCCAACGGCGCCGGAAAGACCACGCTCGTACGCATCCTGACGACCTTGCTGCGTCCATCCTCGGGCTCAGCAACCGTACTTGGCTACGACGTCGTCCGTCACGCCCGTCATCTCCGTGCCCACATTGGCTTAGCAGGTCAGAGCGCCGCCGTCGACGATCTTCTGACCGGACGAGAAAACATCCACATGGCTGGCCGCCTTTACCACATGCCCAAGCGCCAGGTCCAGAAACGCGCCCAAGATCTCCTCGAACAGTTCGATCTCGTAGACGCCGCCGACCGCTCCGTCAAAGGCTACTCCGGCGGAATGCGCCGACGTCTCGACCTCGCCGCCAGCCTAGTCGCAAACCCGCCCATGATATTCCTCGACGAGCCCACAACAGGCCTGGATCCCCGCAGCCGACTCGAACTCTGGGATGTCATTCGAAATCTGGTCAGCGAGGGCACAACGGTTCTCCTCACGACCCAATACCTCGAAGAAGCCGACCAGCTGGCCGACGAAATAACCGTCATTGATCTCGGGAAAGTCATCGCCCAAGGCACTGCGTCCGAACTCAAACACCAAGCTGGTTCGGAGTTCATCGAGGTCACCGTCCGCGACGCTGAGGACACACGTCGCGCCGCGGGTGTATTGACCAAATTCGCTGAAAACGACGAGTGCGACGTTAACGAAGAGGATAACGTGGCCTCGATCATGGTCGATGACGGAGCGTCGCTCATGGTGCAGATCGTCCGTTCCCTCGATGCCGAGAACATCCCCGTCACCAACATGACCCTCCGCCAACCAACCCTCGACGATGTCTTCCTCGCGCTAACCGGCCGCACCGCCGAAGAAGCCGCCACCGAATCCGAGCAGGACCGCAATTGAACCTGCAACGTACCGTCAACGATTGGCGGCCCCAATCTGCGCCTTCAGCCAGCCCCTTCCGAGAGGCGGTCGGATCGCTCCTTTACGAGTTCCGATGGCTCGCGGCAGACACCGCGATGATGGCGTGGCGAAATCTCATGCACTACCGCCGGAATCCGGAGACGCTGTTGTCGACGATCGCAGGACCGGTCATGTTCCTGTTCCTCTTCAACTACGTCTTCGGCGGTGCAATCGGCGCGGGCAGGGATTTCAACTACATCGACTATCTGGTGCCGGGCGTACTGATCCAGAACAACCTCTTCACGGTGATGAACACTGGCATCGGACTCGCCCAGGATCTGCAAAAAGGTTTCGTCGACAGATACCGATCGCTGCCCATGGCCCGGTCAGCGGTGCTCGGTGGCCGCGTCTGCGCGACAACCTTGGTGAGTTTCGCCAGCGTCTACTGGACACTTGGGATCGCTCTTCTCCTCGGCATGAGGTTCCATGGGGGACTCGTGCCAGCCCTCCTCATGCCCTTAGTCATAGCCGCGTTCTGCTTCGCCGTTGCATGGTTATCGGCACTCGTCGGGGTCACGGTCAGAAATGCGGAGACCGCCAGCGCGTCCACATTCTTCATCACCATCCCACTCACCTTCCTCAGCTCCACTTTCGTCCCCGTCGAAACGATGCCGGGCTGGCTGCAAGCCTTCGCCGAGGTAAATCCCATCACCCACGTCGTCAACCTATGCCGCAACATGGCACAAGGCGGGCCCCTCGCATCCTATGCATGGGTCACCGCGTTCTGGATCGCACTACTAATCATCGGCGTAGGAACACTTGCCACTTGGCGCTACAGGCAGATCTCGTGACAACCCAAACCCTGCAGACGCACGGATCGCCGATCCGCGAAGTCGTCTGGTCCGTCTTTTACGAATTCCGTTGGGTCGCATCAGACACTTGGATGCTGACTTGGCGAAACTTGATGCGCTACGCTCGCAATCCCGAGTTCCTATTGACGAGCATCGCAGGCCCCGTGATGTTCGTGCTTCTCTTTACCTACACCTTCGGAGGCGCGATCTCCACTGGCGACATGGCATACGTGGACTTTTTGATACCCGGGATTCTGATCCAAAACAGCGTCTTTAACGCTATGCAAACCGGTGTCGGTCTCGCAGAAGATCTCCAACAAGGCATCGTTGATCGTTACCGCTCATTGCCGATGGCACGCTCGGCGGTACTCGGAGGACGAGTCACCTCAACCGCGATCTTTGCATTCTTAACCGCAATCTGGACACTGGCCATCGCCGTAGTGATCGGCATGCGCTTCCACGGCGACTTGATCCCAGCGATCTTCCTGCCATTTACCATCGCCGCTTTCAGCTTCGGATTCTGCTGGGTGGCGGCATTCATCGGTGCAATCGCTCGGAGCGCCGAAGTTGTAGGATCAGCCACGTTCATCATCGCATTGCCGCTATCATTCCTCAGTTCAGCTTACGTACCTGTCGAAACCATGCCCGGATGGTTGCAGCTCTTTGCCAAGGTGAATCCGGTCACAAACGCGGTCGATCTGGCTAGGGCATTGGCGCAAGGAGGACCGTTGATAGCCAATGCAGTGATAACCGCTTTATGGGTTATCGCGATGGTCTTCGTATTCGCTCCTTTAGCCACTTGGCGCTACAGCCGCGTGTAAATCACGACGAGACAAATGAACCAACCCGCACAAATCCAAGACCGTTCAGCCTTCGGCGAACTGCTATCAGCCATCGCCGTCGAATCGCGTTGGATGATCGCCGACACCATCGTCATGACATGGCGGAACCTAATCCGTTACCGACGCTCCCCAGAACTCTTCATATTCTCCACCGCTTCTCCCGTAATGTTCATCTTCCTCTTCAACTACGTCTTCGGAGGAGCGATCCCCACCGGCGACCTCAACTATATCGACTTCCTTATGCCCGGAATTCTCGTCCAGACAACCCTCTTCAGCGCCACCCAGACCGGCGTCGGACTCGCCGAAGACCTCCAAAAAGGAATGGTCGACCGCTACCGATCCCTACCCATGGCCCGCTCCGCCGTCCTAGGAGGCAGAGTCGCTGCCGAAACTCTCGTCAGCCTATTCGTCGCCTGTCTGATGCTCGCCGTCGGCTATGTAATCGGAATGCGTTTCCACGGCGGATTCTGGCCGGGTTTCGCAGTGCCATTCATGGTCGCCGGATTCGCCTTCGGATTCTCATGGGTCGCCGCGCTCATCGGAGCATCCGTCCGCAACGCCGAAGGTGCCGGATCGCTGATGTTCTTCGTCGTCTTCCCTTTCACCTTCCTATCCTCCGCCTTCGTCCCCGTAGAAACCATGCCCGGCTGGCTCCAACCCTTCACCAGCATCAACCCCGTAACCTACGCGGTGGATCTTGGGCGTGCGTTGTCTCAAGGTGGGGCGATTTTGGAGAACGCTTGGCCGACAGTTTTGTGGACCGCAGTGTTTACGTTCGTGGTTGGACCGGTGGCGGTTTGGCGGTATCGGAAAGTGTAGTTTTGCCGTCCTTTTGGCGGTAACTTGGCCTAGTTGACCGTTGCAACGAACTGGCGGTACACTGGACGTATGAGTGCAGGCGATGACCTCCGACGTGACCTAAAGGGCCAACTCTTCTCGACCATTCTGGCAGATCCCCCTTGGCGTTTCATCAACCGTACGGGCAAAGTCGCTCCCGAACACCGCCGACTGTCGCGTTATGAGACCCTGTCAGTCGACGAGATCGCGGCATTGCCGGTTGGAGATCATCTAGCCGAAACTGCTCATTGCTACCTTTGGGTACCGAATGCATTGTTACCAGATGGATTGGCGGTGCTTGAGGCGTGGGGGTTCACTTATAAGACGAACCTGATCTGGCACAAGATCCGTAAAGATGGTGGCTCAGATGGCCGGGGCGTAGGGTTCTATTTCCGCAACGTCACTGAGATGGTGTTGTTCGGCGTTCGAGGCGTCAACGCTAGAACGCTTGGTCCTGGTCGACGTCAGGTGAATTTCATGGCAAGTCGCAAGCGCGAACACTCTCGAAAACCTGACGAACAATACGACATCATCGAAACCTGTTCGTGGGGTCCGTACTTGGAACTCTTCGGCCGCGGCTCACGGCCTGGATGGACCGTTTGGGGTGATCAAGCCACCAACAGCTACGAACCAGACTGGCCCACGTATAACTACAATTCCGCGACTGTGTTGGCATGAACCTGACAGACTTGGCGTTAGCCGGGTTTAATATCCAATCATTGAATCACGCTGAAGCTGTGTTGGAGCGGGACTTCCCTAAACCAGTATCCGAGCTGTGTGAGGTTTTGCTGGGTTTCACAATTCCAGTTGAGGAATTGGTCCACCGGGGCGGCGGAGAAGCCCCATTCACTCAACGTCTAAGGAGGACGTTCGAAAACTCCGGTTGGCCGAAACGCGAGATAACGATTGGTAAGACTGTCGATGGTGAGGAGCGAGAATCCACCACGCACATTATCGATCATGTGCGCGCAACCGACGCCGGGGTGATCGCCCTCGAAATCGAATGGAACAATAAAGACCCATTTTATGACCGAGATTTAGAGAATTTTCAACGCCTCCACCATGAAGGCGCCATCAGTGTAGGTGTGATTGTCACCCGAGGATCGTCTCTGCAGTCATCGTTGCAACAGATTATTTTGGACTTCGCACGTCGGCGAAACATCACGTCCTTTGACGACCTTTCGACGTTCGATTACAACCCCACCGTTCGCCAGCGCAACCAAGTCGAAACACGTCTGGAAGGAAGCGACTTCTCTACCGAGTGGAGCAGGTCGTTCGTAACTGACAAGTTTGGCACGGCCACTACGCATTGGGCCAAACTCATGGAAAGGGTCCGACGTGGTGTCGGCAATCCCTGCCCTCTGTTGCTAATTGGTTTACCCGATAATTTAGTGCACCACAACCCGTAAGCGACCCCAATCCCCCCATGAAAATCACCGACGTAACAACAACCCTCATCTTCAACCCCGACGCTGACGCCATCCAAGACGCCACGATCCCCCCGCTCAAACCCGGCACCCGAGGCCGAACCACCGTATTCATCCACATCCACACCGACGAAGGCACCCAGGGCTTCAGCTACCTAAACTCCCCCGCCGCCATCCGCTCCCTCATCAACGACAACCTCAAAGACATCCTGATCGGCAAGACACCCTTCGAGACCGAACGCATCTGGACCGAGATGTTCTGGCGTGTCCGCGGCTACGGTCGCAAAGGCTTCGCATTCCAAGCAATCTCCGGCCTCGACGTCGCACTCTGGGACCTCAAAGGCAAAGCCCTAGGCGTCCCTCTCTACAAACTGCTAGGCCAAGCCCACGAATCCGTCCCCTGCTACGGTAGCGGCGGATGGACCAACTACACCGTCGACGAACTCGTAGCCGAGCAGACTGGATACGTCGATATGGGCTTCCCACGCATCAAGATGAAGGTCGGCATGAACTACGGCACCGACGAACGCGCCGACATCGAACGCTTGGAAGCCGTCCGCAAAGCCGTCGGCGACGACGTCGAAATCTTCGTCGACGCCAACAACGGCTACTACGCCAAACAGGCCATCCGCATGTCCCGCAAGTTCGAGGACTACAACGTCGGTTGGTTCGAAGAACCCGTCCTAGCCGACGATATCCAGGGTCTGGCGGAGATCTCCAAGGCCACCAACATCCCGGTCGCCACCGGCGAGCACGAGTACACGAAATACGGCTTCAAAGAACTCATCTCCCGAGGCGGCGCCGACATCGTCCAACCCGACATCGGCAGGGTAGGGGGCGTCACCGAGTGGATGAAGGTTACCCACCTCGCCGACTCCTACAACCTCCCCATCGCGCCCCACGCCTACTCCCTGCTCCACCTCCACTGCACCATGGCCACACCCAACCTCAGAGTCGTCGAAGTCCTCGGCGGCGAAATGAAATCCTGGCCCATCCTCTTCACCGAAGTCCCGTGGCCCGAAAACGGACAATGGAAAGCCTTCGAAGACCGACCCGGACTAGGCCTAGAACCAAACCCCGACACCATCAAAAATCTTTCTGTTGACTCCGATCGAAATATACCTGGACAGAGAGGTTTTTGATGGAAAAACCAATTAAACGTTTCGACGGATGTACGATGGGGTCTCCACGTAGTTCACGTGCTGTTTCGATTTCGCCACGCTCGATCAAAGGCAGTAGGTGGTACGTGAACAATCTCCAGTCATCAGTCGTTTTATCGAGTTCGATCGCAACTATCGGATACGGGATTTTGAGTCGGTCCAACGTGCCGCACAAGGCGTTGAGTTCAGCTGTTAATTCTTCGTAAACGACCTTGCCATCAAGTCGGTCCACCAACAATCCATGGCACCTTATAACGCATCTTTTGAATTCTGGCTGAGCGAACTCGGTGCGTGCCTCCGCTAAGCTCTCACGGCCTTTCTTCTGGCGCCACAACACGAAACTAGCGAGCATCCCAGTCCCACCTCCTATAATGAAAGCCGAACCAATCGGAACCGCTACTACGCCTAAGAACGAATTGACGCTCTCTATGTTGTCTTCGAGCAGTTTGTATGCTTCATCCCAACGGATCAACACCGTAAGCCCGGCAGCGACGATACCGATAAGTGTTTTGCTACGACTAAGCCATTCCCACATGGATCATGAGGATATAAACGATAAGCATCAATAGCAAAGCTTTCCGTCTACTTGTCACAGTAGAGTTTCGCCGCTTCTTGGAAGCCTCCGGCTGTGAGAGTTATATCCCCAAAATCGATGACTGCACTTAGGTTGCTGTTAAGCAAATCTCTACCTTTTTGAGATGGCGATTCAATCTCGCCTGTCTCCAAGCGGTTATCGATGCAGTACCACTCGTGAAACTCTTTCAACGGAGAGTTTGGACCGATGATGATCTCCCACGCTTCCAGTTCAGACCTGATCGGATATTTGACTCCAGGACAATGCTTGCTCATGGCAGATTTGTAACCTTCGAACGTCAATGTGAAGTCGGAGAGCAGATACGCGTCCCGCACGGCGCTCTTGAGCCACTCCGACCATCCGTCAAGCCAAGCCAGCATCTCTTCCGATGAAGCGACCTTCGATTTCTCTTCAGCATCGTAGGTGAAGACGTGATATCTGGCGCAAGTTTCAAAAACGTCTGCCCTGTCATCGTCATCCGCGATGTAGAGGATAACGTCCCACAATTCAGATTCGGAAGTGTAAGCGCAGTTCCTGGGATACGCTTCGTGGTAGCCGTCCTCGGTCATCTGGAATTCTGTCGGCAACGAATATTCGTCGCCCAACGTTCTCTTAATCATCGATGGGACTATATCTTCGAGCCACAGGGGTTCCAACTCTGCGTCTAGGGAGTAGGAGTCACATATCCGAGTCTCGCCTAGCAGTTCCGACACTTCGAACCATAAATCCCAGAGTTCCGCCTCCGTAGGCACGCCTGGAGCGCTGCTGGGATTCGCCGAAACAAGAGTAGATGTCGGTTCTGGTGTGCTTGTGGGTTCAGGAATGTTTGTGGGCAAGATTGTCGTTGCGGTGCTCGTCGGTTGTACTTGAACGGTCTCGGTCGGTTCGGTCACCGATCCGCAAGCGATTACGAGTGCAAATAATGCGCTCGCGACGATGATGGTTGCGATTTTCGTGATCATGAGTTCTTGATAACTTCGGCGCAGTCTTCGACTAGTCGGTAAGTCCAACTATTGCCCGCGCTCATAGATGGGTTTTGCGCCATTTGCCGGCTGAGTTCCATCGCCTTGTCGCCAAGTTCAGGCACTTCCGAGAGTTTTAAGTCGTCGTATACCTCTCGGTATTTCGTCACTGCTTCGGATGGAGTCAGCAGTCCGTTGCGATGGTCGTTAAACGTGTTGGCAAAGTGTCTGCAACCAGTTCGGGCCGGGGCGTCAGGATTGGACAGAGACACAGGGTCTGAACTGCACGCGAACAGAGACGCGATTATTGAGATGGTCAGCGAAGACGCGAACCAGAGACGGTGATGTGGCACTTGGAAGCCCCTTGCGACCGTTGGAAATGTAACTTGCCACAGTATTCCCGTCGCGCTAAGGTGCACTAGGGGGCGTGATGCGCCCCATCTCGCTACGGTTGCAGTGAACCATTAGAACTGAGAATTACTGTGGCATCCCTACTTTACATGGTCTCTCAATCGGTGTAAATCGCAAGCGAAGTACCGCTCGCAGAGGGCACACACCCACATCAAAGAAACACCACAACAATCAACCCCGAATCCCAAGAATCCCACCAATCCAAACAATCCCAGTTCAGACAACCCCCTACCATTACAATCGCTCCTAGCCAAAACCAATGAATCCAAAAGGTCCTTCCTCAATGCCCACTCCCAGACTCCAAAACAAAGTAGCCATCGTAACCGGCGGCGCATCCGGCATCGGCGAGGCCTGCTCCCGCATCTTCGTCCGCGAAGGCGCAAAAGTCATCATCTCCGACATCGACGCGACTAAAGGCAACGCCCTTGAAGCCGAACTCACACCCGACGCCGTCTTCTTCAACCACGACGTCACCCAAGAAGCCGCCTGGGACGAGGCCGTCGAAATCGCCGAATCCAAATGGGGACGACTCGACATCGTTGTCAACAACGCCGGAATGTCAGGAGCCAAAGGCAGAACCGTCGTGGAAGATGTCGTCCTCGACGACTGGAACGACGTATTCGCCGTCAACTCCACCGCCATAATGCTCGGCACCCGCGCCGGCATCAAAGCCATGAAAAAGGTCGGCGGCGGATCCGTCATCAACGTCTCCTCGATATTCGGCATCGTCGGATCCAGAGCCGGCGCACCCTACCACGCCTCAAAAGGTGCCGCCCTAGTCTTCTCCAAAGCCGCAGCCGTCCAATACGGACCCGACAACATCCGCGTTAACGCCGTATGCCCCGGCTTCACCGACACCCCGATGACCACCGACATCCACGGCATCAAAGAGATCCGCGACTACCGCGAGGGCATGACCCCGATGGGCCGCCTAGGACTACCCGACGACATCGCCTACGGATGCCTCTACCTAGCCTCCGACGAATCCGCCTGGGTCACCGGCACCGAACTAGTAATAGATGGCGGTGAAACCGCTTGGTAAGTCAACACTGTCATTCCGGCGAAATCCGGAATCCAGAGGGGCGGCAGCAGGGTTTCCCACGTTCACGGGGGGAAATGTCCGAAGGACAAATGGGGCCTACCCGGTAAATTCCTCCATCCCAAGAATCACACTATTCAACGGTTCAGACAGCCTAGCCAACAACACTCCTCCCCACAAACTCATCCCCCAACCCTGCCCTAAACACCTCCACAATCTCCTCTATCTGATTGCCATCGACCCCAATCAACCGCGCCGCGGTGTGCGAAACATCATAGAGATTCGCCGAATACTCCCCCTCCATGTCCCGCGGCATGACGCTACCCGCCGCCGGCAAAACCGTCGTCAACACCGGATTGATCGTATGCGTCGGGGCATCGTTCTCGATATTCCCGTGATCCGACGTCACCACCATCGAGTACCCGCTCGCTCGAGCGACACCACTCAATTCCGCCAAAGCCGCCACCGTTGCCCGATAAGCCTCCGCCGACGCTTGGAATCGCGCTGGCAACAGATGCCCCACCATATCCGTAGCCGCCAAATTACACATGATCAATCGGTGCTCGCCCCTCCCCATCGCCTCTGAAACGAGCTGCGCGATCTCACGCGTTTTCATCACCGGCCGGATGTAGAAATCCGAATCCGAGTGCACCCCCTCTGCCATCCCATCCGACGGCACCACCCATCTGTCCTCCCTCTCAGAACCTTGCTCCGCTTCGCGCCTGCCACGCACGAAATACCCCATGTGCGATGCCTTGACACTCTCTGCAACCAGCAGATACAGATCTTCCTCACCCGTCAACTTGTCCCAGTGGCTCAAGAGGTTCAAACGGTGAGGAGTGATCGGAAAAGCCACCTTCACCCCGTATTTCCCCTCGAACTCAGCATCGTACTCAGCCATCGTGCAGATCTTGAGGTTGAGGTCATCCCTTAACCACCCGAATCCCCATTCCCTGCCGCGAGATTTCGCTTCCTTGTCCAGATAGTCACGTGCACCGCACAGCGAAGCAGTCTTCGAACGTTGCCGGTCCGATCTGAAGTTCAAGTTGATGAACGCATCCCCCGGAGCAATCCTCGCTACACCCTGTTCCCCAATCAGAGATATCGCTTCCACGTCGGCGTCCGTCTGTCCGTCTTCGTGGTACTCAGACACAACCTCGCGTACACCATCAAAACCCCAAACGTGGAACCCCGCTCCTTCCGTCAGTTGGGCATAGTCGTAGATCGCGTTCTCCTCCCGATAGTCCCTATCCATCGCCAGACCACGGCCGATCACCCAAGCAAGCGAATTGACTGCGTCGTACCGCTTCAACAGCCGCTCCAATTCGCCGAGATATCCTCCATCAACACCCTCAAGCTCCATCGAACCTCGCGCTGGGGCATCCCGCCCATCCAATATCGCCTGCATCCGCACCCGATCCGGCGACACACCGATACGTTCAAAAACCAGTTCGAAAAACGCCTCGAGATGATTCCATGCCGAATGCACCCGACCATCCGATCCCCTGATCCCCGATAGCAAGAAGCAGAAATTCACGTTGTTACCCGCATTCACCGCCTCCTCGATCGTCGAAACCAAATGCTCGTTCTTGTAGAAAGAGCCATCCACTATCGATTGCGAAATCTGTAGTGGAATCTGCGGCGCTAATGCCAGATTTCCGATCTGCTGGTGACCCGTCTCCGAATTCCCCTGCACCGGAGGATCGACATCCTCGTATCCGACCCAAACCCCTGACGCGTTAGTCGGCACGGTCAAGTTCCGATTGACGATCTCCGACCACGCCGGATCCTCCGCGAACCAAGGGATATACCGGTGCTCCAAAGCGATCCGCCGTCGCAACGACCCGATCTCCGCCAACAACCTCTGCTCCCTCAACCGGTCCCGTATCGCATCCATCATGTCCAACACTTCGATGGCTTCGCGCCAAGTCAACCCCGGACTAACCCCCTCCGCCGTAATCGGCATCACCGCAAGCTTTGCCAAATCAAGAGGCATGTAACTCTGCGGTGCCACCTCAAGCGCGGCATCCAACAGCGCTCGTCGAGTCCTTGGACTCAACTCCCCGATCACCCGACCAGAAAGATCCCTGACCTTATCCGGATCGAACCCCAGACCATCCGTCACCACCACGAGCGCACGCCCGCGTTCCATACGTCTCATCGAACCGTTCACCAACTGAACTCAACTCCTTCGAGATTGCTCAGATCTAATCCAAGACTCGCCAACCATCCGGCCGGCAATTCAAGAGCATATCGCGCAGCATCGCCGGAACCATAACCGCTGGCAGCCGAAGAACAATGACTGCGCCACTCGCCGCGTTCGTAACCATCCGGACGAGGGCACGGCTCCATCCGCAACGACTTCACGACCCCACGCGAATCATCCAAGTAAACGATGTCCAACGGCGCGTATGTGTTGAACATCCAAAAGCTCAACACCCTTGGTGCTTCGAAAACAAACAACATCCCAGTCCGGTGAGGCACCGTCTCCCGACACATCAATCCCTGCTGCCGTTCGCCAGAATCATCTGCCACCTCAACAACCAACGGGGTCGTCCTCTCCCCGATCCGCACCCCCATCGGGACCGCAGGCAACAACTCGCGGCTAATCCCCTCGTGACAATCCTCGTTGTCGACGAAAACGATCAAATCCAAAGGATTTGGCGTCGCAGACAGCGCGATAGTAGCGGTTGGCGTCGAAGTAATCGTCGCGGTCGCAGACGCTATAACCGTAGCCGTAGCCGTTGGAGTAGCGGTATCCGTTGGGGAGGGCAGAACTGTCGCCCCGACCGTTGGAGTAGGCAACTGAGTCGGTTTTGCTGTAGGGGACGGTTCGACCGTGGCAGTCGGAGCCAGTGTCGAAGTCGGCATAGCCGGTTCAGTCGGCATAATTGTTGACGAAACAGTTGCTGTCGCGGTTACCACCGTAGGAGTGGAAGTAGACACCAACCGAACCGCAGTCGCAGTCGGCGTTGCAGTACGCGTTAACGATGGACCTACTACCAAGGGGGCAGGCTGACTAGTAGGCGTCGAGGTGGGGACAGACGTAGGTTCGGCCAACGGTACAGTAGCAATCTCACCGCTAGAACATGCCGCCACGATCACCCCACTCAACCCTGCAACAAATACGACAACAACCCGCAACCCGACCGCTCTCACTCCAGCATCGAACCATCGTAGATATAACCAGCTTCTTCAGCAGTCTCTCGAAGCCGCGACGGTAACTTGAAGGTGATGTTCTCCTCGCCTGATCCCACTTCGATCAACTCGTCGTGCTCAATCGCGTCTACCACAGCACGAACAATCTTCTCTGGAGTAGACGCCCCCGATGTAATCCCGATGCGTTCCTTGCCTTCCAACCACGCAGGATCCAACTCTTCCGGACCATTAATCAGATACGCGTCCACCCCTTCCTTAATCACCACCTCGCGCAGTCGATTGCAGTTCGAACTGTTCTCAGCACCTATCACAAGAACTACGTCCGAATCCCGAGCCAACTCTTGAGCCGCCGCCTGCCGATTTGTTGTCGCATAGCAGATGTCGTTGCGGATCAGTGACTGATCGAACTTCGACTTGATCTTTTCGACCGCCTCCGCGGTATCAGCCACCGACAAAGTCGTCTGTGTCAATACGACAACCTCGGAGTCATCATCCCAATCAGGCAGATCGTTGTCCTCCCTCTCGTCATACAACGCCATGTCCGCCTGACCAGTCGTTCCGATTACCTCTTGATGGCCCCGGTGCCCAACTAATATCACGCGCTTCCCCTCGCTCGAGTACTTCTTCGCCTCATGATGAACCTTCGTCACCAACGGGCACGTCGCGTCCAACACCGTCAAATTCAACGCTTTCGCCTTCTCGTAGTCCGAAGGCGGCGAACCATGCGCCGAAAACACCACCACCGACCCTTTAGGAACCTCCTCAACCTCTTCCACCGTGATCGCCCCGATCGCCTCAACATCGGCAACGACCTGAGGGTTATGCACGATCTGATGTTTGACGTAAACCGGCGAGCCGTACCGTTTTATAGCCAACTCGACTATCCCGATAGCTAAATCGACACCAGCACAGAACCCGCGTGGGCTCGCTATCGATATCGTTCGTCCCGATCGATCCGACAAACCCGATTTACGCACAGTGGTCATGTCTCCTGATGGTACAGGACTCCACGCGCCGCCACGTTATCGGCGATCTTTCACAACCAACCAGAAACCGATCCCAGATATCAGAAACGCCAGACTCGAAGACCCCAGAACTACCGCGTAACCGAGATGCTCAATTCCGATATCCAGTCCAACATCATTCAACCCCCCGATGAAAAACCCGCTCGAACGCCCCACAATAGCTCCCGCCAAACCCGAAAGACTCGTCAGACTCAAGTCGCGCGCCGCGCTGGATCGCCTGACCAAGTCATTCGCGACCGCCCAACCCACGGACAGATAGATGCCTACACAAAAGCCAATCGCCATCACACCCGGTATCACCTCGATCAGCGAATGAGCGTCAATCAAAAGCACTGATAGGATGCCACCCGCCCCAAGGATCCCCGAAATCAACAGCAACGCGCCTCGACCGATGTGGTCCGAAAGCTTGCCAGCGGGATAAACGACCAACGCGGCAGCACCCACAAGCGCGGCCAAAATGTAGTTTCCACCTCGCGCAGGGTTCTCCAATCCGATCACGTCTTGCACAAAAAACACCGCGTTGGTCTGTACTGCTGACATCGCCGCGATCAACAACGCCATCGCCGACAAGAAGAACAGGTAACGTGCGCGGCTCCAATGGTCGTCCAAGGCCTCAACTTCCGCGACGGCGTCGGCAGTCAATTCAACCTCGACATCACTGTGCGAACGTGAGACCGGCACGCGCAAAGCTAAGAACGTGTACACCGTCGTCCCCATCAGCGCCGCAACCATCACGATCACCGAATACCACATCCACTGCGGCGCATGATCGACGTGGTAGTTCGACATCAAGAAGACCACGACCATAGCCACGAATCCCGATCCCAGCAACCGCATCAGATTCAAATACCCAGATGCTCTACCTCGCTCGCTATCGTCAACGTGGTCGATGATCAACGCGTTGGCTGGCCCCTGCGCCGTGTTGCCGAAAATCTGCATTGCAGCAGTGACGAGCAACAAAGCCACGAAGCTGTTCACAAACCCGAACATCAGAGTCGATACCGCGAATCCCAAAAGTCCAAAAACGATAAAGGGGTATCGCTTCAACGCAACGATCTTGACATTCCGATCGCTCAGAAATCCAACCAAAGGCTGGACTACAGCCGCAATCACCAACCCAAACAGCGAGACAGCCGCGGCCATACTCGTCTTGTCCAGCGTCCAGCCCAACATCCTGACCGGATCATTCGCCGCAATCTCAGTCACCTTGTACTGCAGCAAAATACTCCCAAATGCAACCCAAACCCCCGACATCCCGAACGTGTAGACGCTGATGTTGAATAAACTCTGCGAACCGCGCCGAAACCGCGCCACAGGATTAGCATTTCGGGTGAGCGCGACAGCAGTATCAATTGCCAAACGAGTCGAAGCCATTAACTCCCCAACGGGTCGATACAGGAATGTAGGTAATGCCGAGAAATCGGCACCTGCCATGAATTTACATTAGTTTTCCTTATTACCGACAAACAATACGAAACCCAACCTTAGATGGTTGTCAGAACGACGAAAGGCGACGAAAAATGACCACAGACCGACGCTTCTACACATGGCGAAACTGCTCAACCTGCCGTGACGCCCAAAAAGCGCTTGACGCGGTCGGCGTCGAAGTCGAAGAGCGAGACTTCTTCGCCGATCCCATGTCCCGAGATGAGCTTGAAGCCCTCGTCGCGATCGTCGGCATCGACAACCTCTTCTCTTGGCGCAGTCCCAGCGCAAAACCCTACCGCGAACGCCGCGTCTCGATGACCGAATCCGAACTAGTCAACGCGATGCTCGAAGAACCGCGCTTGATCCGACGCCCCATCATCATTTCCCAGAATGCCGACCCCATAATCGGCTTTGATCGCAACGCATACGCCCAACTCAAAACTTAGGCTAAGAGGCGTCCGAATCGGGTGCTAGAATCGAAACTTGGCGCCTCAACCCCAGCAACCCAGTTTCTTACCCCATGCACCCCATTAACGGAGGACCTGTAGTCCTTTCCGGCAGGGCCCACGTCGGACTGTCCGTGAAAATCTGCGAATACCTGGGCATCGCCATTGGAAAAGCCGACGTATTCAAGTTCTCCAACGACAACACCTTCGTCCGCATCTTAGAGAACATCCGAGCACGCGACGTATTCGTCGTCCAGCCCACCGTCGAACCGGTCAACGATCACATCATGGAGATGCTGATCATGATCGACGCCGCTCACCGTGCCTCCGCTGGACGCATCACCGCAGTAGTCCCTTACTACAGCTACGCACGAACCGACAAAAAGGACCAACCCCGCGTCCCAATCACCGGTCGCCTAATTGCCGATCTCCTCGAAACCGCAGGTGCCGACCGCTTCCTGACCGTAGACCTCCACGCCGGCCAAGTCCAAGGCTTTTTCAAAGTCCCCGTCGACGAGTTGACCGCCATGCCAATGCTCTCGAAATACTACAAAGAGAAAGAACTTAAAGCCCCGGTCGTCGTATCTCCTGATGAGGGCAGTTCTAAGCGCGCCCGGGACTTTGCACTCTTCATGGATGCCCCATTAGCGATAGTTGAGAAGCGACGCACCGGCAACGACGATTCTGTCTCAGTACTCAACGTCATCGGCGATGTGGAAGACCGCACCGCGATATTGGTCGACGATGAGATCGCCACCGGCGGAACAATGGCCGCCGCCGCAATCGGTTTGCGAGAGAACGGCGCACAGGAGGTATTTGTCGCCGCCGCTCACGGAGTTTTTCCCGGAGACGCCGCACACAATCTTGCCGAAATGCCTGAAATCTCAGAGGTCGTCATCACCGACACAGTACCATTGCCCCCAGAGAAACAGCACAACAAAATCAAAGTGCTCTCTATCGCGCCACTTATTGGCGAAGCCATAGATCGTATCCACAACGGCAGATCTGTCGGGGCACTCTTCCCCGACTAACCCCCATCCGCGTGAGAACCTAACCCCCACGCGAAAAACAAGAGCCGAACCATGATCGGAAAACTACTAGGAAAATTAGTAGGCGATCCGAACGAAAAACAGCTCAAACAGCTGCACCCGATCGTCGACGAGATCAACGCGCACGAAGAATCGATGCGCGATCTCATGGATGACGACCTGGCCGCCATCACCTACGAATTCAAAGCCCGCCTAAACACCGGCGAAACCCTCGAAGACATTCTTCCCGAAGCATTCGCCGCCGTTCGGGAAGCATCTTCCCGCGTCCTCGCGATGCGCCACTTTGACGTCCAGATGATTGGCGGCGTCGTCCTGCATCAGGGAAAGATCGCTGAGATGCGCACCGGTGAAGGCAAGACCCTTGTCGCAACCCTAGCCGCATACCTCAACGCTCTCGACGGCAAATCCGTACACGTCGTCACCGTAAACGACTACCTCGCAAAACGTGATGCCGAGTGGATGGGCCCCGTATACCAATTCATGGGCCTCTCCGTCGGTTGTCTGCAGCAGAACAACCAGTCATTCGTCTTCGACGAAAACTACCGGGAAGACGGAACCCCGCAGGAACGCGAAGACGCCTCCTCCAAATTCGCATCCGTAGTCGGTACTCAGCTCCGACCAGCCACAAAAGTCGAAGCATACGCCTGCGACATCCTCTACGCCACAAACAACGAACTCGGCTTCGACTACCTCCGCGACCACATGGTCGGCAGACCCGAAGATCGCGTCCAAAAAGGTCTCACTTACGCCATCGTCGACGAGGTCGACAACATCCTCATCGACGAAGCCCGGACCCCGCTCCTCATAAGCGGTCCCGGCATCGAGACCGACCGAAACTACTCCCGGTTCGCATCCCTAGCCACACGACTAAAACCAGACACGGACTTCGAAGTCGACCTCAAACGCAAAAACGTCGCCCTAACCGAAGTCGGTAGCGAAAAAGCCGAACGAATCCTCGGCGTCGAAACCCTCTACAGCGAGACCGGCGAAGACAACGAGCTACCACACCTAGTCGAAAACGCCATCCGAGCAGAACATATCTACCTCCGTGACCGCGAATACGTCGTCCGAGACGGCGAGATCATCCTCGTCGACGAGTTCACCGGTCGTCTGATGGAAGGACGACGATTCTCAGACGGACTCCACCAAGCCCTAGAAGCCAAGGAAAACGTCCGCGTCCGAGCCGAATCCGCTACCTACGCCACCATCACCCTCCAAAACTACTTCCGCATGTACGACAAACTCAGCGGAATGACCGGTACCGCCGCAACCGAAGCCGAAGAACTCGCAAAAATATACAAACTCGAAGTCGTCGCAATCCCTACTAACCGCGAGGACAAACGCGTCGACCACCAAGACCTCATCTACATGAATGAAGATGCAAAGTGGAAAGCCGCCGCTGACAAGATCCAAGATCTCAGCAACGCCGGTCGCCCCGTACTCGTCGGAACCACAACCATCGAAAAGTCCCAAGTCATCTCCAACCTCCTCAAACGACGAAACGTTAACCACCGAGTCCTTAACGCCAAAGAGCACGAATCCGAGTCACACGTCATCGCCCAAGCCGGAATCCCCGGTGCCGTAACCGTCGCCACAAACATGGCAGGACGCGGTACCGACATCATCCTCGGCGGCAACCCCGAGACCGTCGCCGAATCGAACTCCAAACGGAATGGACGCCAAAACCGTCATAAGTCTCAAAACGGCCACGACGCCGATCCGATGACCACTTGGCAAGACCAACACGACGGCGTCATCGAAAAAGGCGGACTATTCGTCCTCGGAACCGAACGACACGAATCCCGCCGCATCGACAACCAGCTACGCGGCCGATGTGCCCGACAAGGCGACCCCGGCGAAACACAATTCTTCCTATCCGTCGACGACGAGTTGGTCCGACGCTTCGGAGGCGACCGCATCAAGAGCACCCTCGAGATGTTCAAGTGGGAAGAAGACGTCCCGGTCGAAAACGCAGTCCTCGTCAAATCCGTAGAAAATGCCCAGCAAAAAGTCGAAGGCATCAACTTCGAAATCCGAAAACAACTCGTCGACTACGACGACGTGGCCAACACCCAGCGCGACGTCGTCTACCAGATGCGAGACCGCATAGTCGATGGCGGCGACTTCCGAGACGAGATCCGCGGCTACATCAAATCCGCCCTCTCCAACATCGTCGCAACTCACCTCGACGGAGACATCATCGAGTGGGACATCCCCGGATTTCAACAGGCGATACGGCGTTACTTCCCAATCGTCGAAATCTTAACCACCGAAGACGAAGTAGCCAGCAAGTCCCAGCAGGAAATCGAAGAAGAACTCCACGACTACGTCGACACCGTCTACGAACAGCGAGAACTCCTCTTCGGTGACGAAAACCTCAAGATGATCGAGCACAGCGTCCTCCTCCGAGTCCTTGATCGTCACTGGGTCGGACACCTGACACGCATGGAAAACATGCGTCAGTCGATCGGCCTCCAAGCCATCGGACAACGCGATCCCCTCGTCCAATACCGCACTATGTCGTTCCAGATGTTCAACGAGATGAACGAAGAGATACGAAACGAAGTCGCCCGCAACATATTCCACCTCGCACCCCACATCCCACAGCAAGCAACCCAACTCGCAAGCGCCAACACTACCGCCCTAAAGACCGACGCCTTGGCCGCCGCTCAACGAATCGCACTCGCACAAGCCGGACAGCAAACTGTCATGCAGTCGGCCAACTCGCAACAGGGCGCGGGACAACAAACCATCACTACCGTCAACGCCCCAACTCACGCCAAAGACGGACGCCGCCTCTCACGCCGAGAACGCAGGGCAATCGAGCGGCGTAACAAGAAGAAGGGCACCAAAGCGGCCCGGTAATCTCAAATGACCACCACCGCCGCAAACCAAACCGCAACCGAAGAGGACGTCGAGATAAATCGGCGTCAACTGTTGGACGGCCTCATCCAACAGTTCGAAGATGACCCATCCGACTGGAAACCCGCATTCCTCGAAACCGTAGCCGCTTGGCCCAAAGAGAACGAACGAGCCTGCGATGAAATCTTCCACTACTTCATCGGCGGCGAAGCCTTCAACTGGAAGCGACTAGCCGAACGCATCGCAACCCAACTATCCGAAGAAGAAAATCCGTCAGTTACACCTGAAGAACTCTTCGAATGGCTAGACACCACCGGCGTCTTCGGCGGGATGCCCGAACAGCAGTTCCAACGCATCCTCGGCGTCGACGCATGGCGTGCCCACCTCAACTACTTCTACGGCGTACACATCGAGCAATGCCTCATCGCAGCAGTCCAATCCCGCATCCAGAAACGCCGCTTCTCCAACGGCATGCCACCATCAGACGATGCCTCCGAGCGCGTCTACCTCGGCCTCTACGAAGAGACGGAAGAGATGCTATGGGACCAGTTCCTTGAGGAAAACTCCGTACGCCTTTCCGACCTGATCGACGAATCTCCCGATGAAACCCGCACTATCGCCCTCGACGAAGAGTTCACATACTGGCTCTTCAAACGCCGCATGGAATACTCAAACGCCGCACAAGTAGCAGCCGAAACCCGACGCGGCCTCGACATGCTCGCCCAGATCAACAACGCCCACGAACGACGCACCCGCATGTTGAAAGACCAAGACGGCTCCGCACTCCTCGAATTCAAACTCACGCGACCCAAGAAACCAAGAACCTTGTCGCACAAATGACCTCCTCCCGCTTCAACGAAGAGGTCTTCGAAACCTGGCTCGCCGAACAACCACATGAGAGCCACAACCTAATCCGCGAAATCCGATCCGCCATCATCGCCTCTGGCCACAACTTCACCGAAGGCATCAAATGGGGTTCCCCCTGCTACTGGCTCCCTGAAATCTCCCGACGAACCATCACCTGGATCCAACCCCACAACGATTACATCCGACTAGGATTCTTCAACGGCGCAACAATGCCCGACCCCGAAAACCTCCTAGAAGGCACCGGCAAAAAACTCCGACACATCAAAATCCACAACCTAACCCACCCAACCGACCCCCAAACCTTAACCACCTACGTCAACCTCTCTACCCAACACGCCATCCAAAACCCCGACTCCCTCTCCAGCTAACACCAACACGTGAATCGTTGCATCCGAAAATTACCGGTGGTTCCAGAGTTGAGTCAAAGCATTCGCGTTATTCACTGACCGTAGCGCGCAACGCGTGGCGGTGACGGATCATCGATTGTCGGGTCGCAGTCGAACAGCCGACGGCAGCGCTCGATGAACGCCTGCCGTTGATCTGCGGACATCCTGTGGCGATACTTTCTGTAGAAATACCTCAAACCCGATTTGTTCTTGTCCGACCCAGGAGTAGAGAGGCGAAGCCGGTCACTGTCCGCGTAGTGATCCACCAGATGCTCCTGCAAGGCGCCGAACCTGACCGTGCCCAGATCGGCGAGTCCGATGCAGACGTCCCGGTCGGTGGTGCTTACCATTGCCTCGTCGAAACCGCCTGCCTCCAGTAATCTGCTCAGCCTGACAAACGTGTTGGAACCTTGGATATGCGTGTTTCGCACCAGCAGTTCGGCTGAATCCAACTCAGTTGGAGGGTCCAGCAGCACTCCGTCTGAGTCTCCTGACGCGCGGTAGGTCAACCCGGCGGCCACCATGTCCAAGTCGTGCTCCAACGCAGCCCTTTCGCACTTCCTTAGGTAGGACGGGTCCCAAGCATCGTCGTCGTCGAGAAAGGCGACGAAGGTCGCAGGGTAATTTGCCTCCAGATAGGCTAATGCCGTGTTGGACGCACCAGACAATCCGGGAGTTCGGCAGTTCTCGATGTATCGAGTCTCCACACCTCCCACATCGAAGTCGCTGACGATACGAGCGTTGGTATGCCTAACGTCTTCGTCTGAGTCGTCTACCACAATCAAATGCTCCGGAAGCCGGCTTTGCGCGGCGACGGACGGCAAGGCTCGATTCGCCAGCAGTTCGGGGCGGTTATACGTTGCGATTACGACGGCTAGCGAAAGCATGGCGCAACGGTTGTCTGGAATGGAGACAAGTCTAGGGTGCTCGGGCCGACACTGTCACGGTTTTTGGGCGACGAGATCGCACTGAGCGGATTGTAAAACCCGCGACTGATGACTGCACCGATATCATGAATTGCTGTCGGGATCGACAATTCTAGTGAATTTACAAAAACGTCGGGAGCGACTCGTAGAAGCCTTAGAAATCGACGTGCCCACCCGCAAGGCATACTTCACACATCTTCACGGCCTAGACCAAATACTCCAACACCTAGGCGAAGGCCAGCACGCCTCGAACACAAGCTTGACGAAGGTCTGGGTCGCGTCGAGCAGAAACTCGTCGCTCTTCTAGCCGAATCCAAAATCAACCTCAGTTAAAATCGAATCCCAGACAAACACCCAAAAGCCCCGAAGGGGAGTAGTACCGGCCCCTGACGCTCACCAGAGATCCGACCCACGCTGAAACGTCGGAAGCGTCAAACCGAGAAGTCGCCCTAGAGCTGCTGCGCCGAAACCAACACAAACCAACCGGCAACTAAGCGCAGTCGGAAAACGCCCGTTACCAAGCGTCAATCAAGTGGTCGCCGCACCAACCACGCGGCGGCAACAAAGGTGGTACCGCGAGGCACCCAAGCCCCGTCCTTTGAAAGGACGGGCTTTTTTGTATCCCGTCCGAACAACCAACACCCATCATGTCCATCACCAAAAATTATGGCAATCATGGTTCAAAGCCCCCGACAAACAACAACTGGAGACACCGAGTGACAACCCAAACCAACAACAAAGTCATCTCCATAAACCCCCGCGATCTCCCGCGCCGCTTTGACGTCAAGGAGCGTGAGGCCTACTGGCGTACCCAGTGGGATGCCCTCGAAATCTCCAAACACGACAAATCCGCTTCCCGCGAACAGAGCTTTGTCATCGACTCGCCACCACCGACCGCCAGCGGCTCCCTTCATCCCGGCCACGTCTTCTCCTACACCCACCAAGACGTCATCGCACGATATCGACGCATGACCGGATGGAACGTCGTGTACCCAATGGGCTGGGACGACAACGGGCTTCCCACCGAGCGCCGCGTCCAGAACTACTTCGGCGTCCGTGCCGAACCGAACGTCCCCTATGTAGAAAACCTCAACGTCCGAAAACGCCGCAAAGAACTCGGCCTCGACAAAGATGAGCAGCTAGTCGTCTCACGCGAAAACTTCATCGAACTCTGCCACATCGTCACCGCCGAAGACGAAAAGACCTACAAGGAACTCTTCAACCGCCTCGGATTCTCCATCGACTGGACCGAGGAATACGCCACCATCGACGATCGCTGCCGCGCCATCGCCCAGCGTTCCTTCCTCGACCTTGACGAGCGCGGTCATGTCTACACCGCCGAACTCCCCACTATGTGGGACGTCGACTTCCAGACCGCGGTCGCACAAGCCGAAGTCGAAGACCGACCCACACCCGGTGCATACCACGACATCGAATTCGGCGTCTACGAATCCCTCATGGAAGGCGAAGAGGGCGTACCCGAATCCTTCGTCATCTCCACTACCCGCCCCGAGATGATACCCGCCTGCGTCGCCGTCACCGCTCACCCCGACGACGAACGCTTCAAGCCACTATTCGGCAAACACGCCATCACTCCCGGATTCTTCGCCAAAGTCCCCATATTCCCCAGCGAAAAAGCCGACCCCGAAAAGGGCACCGGCATCCTCATGCTCTGCACATTCGGCGATGACGCCGACGTCGAATGGTGGCGCACCCACGACCTCGAACTCCGACCAATGGTCGCCCGCAACGGCGAAGCCGCACCACGCACATTCGTCCCCTACGAACATTCAGGTTTCCCCCGCTCAGCGGGGGAAATGTCCGAAGGACAAAGGGGGACCTCGCAAACGACCCACTGGGGCTCCCTAGACCCATTCCGCGCCCAATTCTTCTATGACCAACTCCTCGGAATGCCTCTCGACGATGTCCGAACCAAGATCGTGGAACAGCTCAGCTGCCCCGGCACCGCGGCAAAAACCATGCAAGGCGCTGAAGACGAAGTCGAAACGCGAAACCCGCTCCGATCGCCACCGCGCCCCATCGAACACGTCGTCCGATACTACGAGAAGGGCAGCACACCCATCGAATATATCCCGTCACGACAGTGGTTCGTCCGCCTCATGGACAAGAAGCCCTACCTCCAAGAAGTCGGTGCCAAAGTCCAATGGCTACCCGAATTCATGCAAAAGCGATACGCCGACTGGACCGACGGCCTAGGCCACGACTGGGCCATCTCCCGACAGCGCTACTTCGGCGTCGCCATACCCGTCTGGTACCCCATCGACGCAGACGGCGACATCCAGTACGACCAATACATCGTCGCCACAAACGACATGCTCCCCGTCGATCCGACTCTCACCCCCGCGCCCGGATACGACGAATCCCAGCGCGGAAAACCCAACGGCTTCGTCGGCGAGCAAGACGTCTTCGACACCTGGTTCACCTCGTCCATGACCCCCCAAATACTGGCTCGTTGGGGCGAAGACGGCGACCGCATGTCCAACCTCTACCCGGCCGACCTGCGACCCCAAGCCCACGACATCATCCGCACCTGGGCCTTCTACACCATCGTCAAGTCCGCACTACACAACGACGACGTCCCCTGGCACAAAGCCATGATCTCCGGCTTCATCGTCGACCCCGACCGCAAGAAGATGTCCAAGTCCCGCGGCGCTCCCGTCACCCCCATGCCCCTCGTCAACCAATACGGCGCCGACGCCGTACGGTACTGGGCATCCAACGGACGCCCCGGCATGGACATGGCCTTCGACGAGACCGTCTTCACCATCGGCGGCAAACTCGTCACCAAGCTATACAACGCCGGCAAATTCGTCCTCATGCAAGAAGCCGAACACGGCGAAATCACCACCGAACTCGACCGAGCATTCGTCAACGACCTCCGAGACACCGTCCGCCGGGCCACCGATGCCTTCGAACGCTTCGAGTTCGCCCTCGCCCTTCAGATCACCGAGACCTTCTTCTGGGACGCATTCGCCGACAACTACATCGAACTAGTAAAACGCCGCGCCCGATCCGAAACCGACGAGCAGGGCAGAGCCTCCGCAGTAGCCACCCTACGCCTAGCCCTAAACACCCTCCTCCGCCTATTCGCCCCCTTCGTCCCCACAATCACCGACGAAATCTGGTCCTGGACCTACGCCCAAGAAACCGGCTACAAATCCATCCACCAAACCCCCTGGCCAACCACCGTCATTCCGGCGAAAGCCGGAATCCAGAGGGGTGGGGAAGCTGGGCTCCCCTCTCCCTTGATGGGAGAGGGCCAGGGTGAGGGTGAACGGGGTGGTGAGGCGGCCGGGTTGCCCCCGCTCGCGGGGGAAATGTCCGAAGGACAAAGGGGGCGCGTAGGCGCAATCCCCAACCGCTACCAACTAACCCCCGTACCCAAACCCGAATCCCCCACATCCTTCCAGACCGCCTGCCGAGCAATAGCCGCCGTCCGAAAAGCAAAACACGAAGCCCAAATCGGACTAGGAAAATCCCTAGCAACCCTAACCATCACCGCCACAACCGACCAACTAGACGCCCTAAAACCAGTAGCCCCCGACGTAGCCGACGCCGGCGGTGCCCCCCAAATCACCTACAACCCAACCGAGTCTGAAGACGGTTACATTGCAACGGTAGAAGCTCCTAAGCAATAACCCATCGTCATTCCTGCCAGGGCAGAAATCCAGAGGAGGTACTGGAAGGGGTGGAAACGCCTCTTTCGCGAAACGAAGGGGACGCGGAGCGCAACGCACGCGGGGGATGCATTGGCCAACTATAGGCTCTTATCACCTTGCCCCAAATAACAACGACAACCACTCAACGCAACGAATTCACAACCTCCGCAGCCTAGTTCTCCTTGGAAACCGCCTATGGCTCCGTCAAACCAGCACCAGACGACCGCGACCTGAACGACATCATCCGCGACTCCAAAGACGAAAAATCATCTCCTAAATCATCAGCTACGACAAAGACTTCGACCAAAGCCCCAACATCCAAAGATAAGAACCGCCTTTCACTCCAACCACCTGAAACAGTTTGCCACTCCACTCAATAATGTGTTCAGAATAGAACTACTACGTCTATTAATCAAAGTCGTAGAAGCTACGCGTTCGATACGAAGCCCGATCCTCAAGCATCAATAATGTCCAAGATCGCGGATGATTTGTACATGTAGGATATCCCAGAGTGTGCCATGTCTTCAGAACCTAAATAACCCGCGTTGACGCCAATCAACTTCAATTCACGATAACCGGGAATCGTGATGTTTTCACCCGGTTTCAAAGCCTTTTGGAGTGCAAACACAGGACTTCCCGACGAACCATCGGACGAAAACGCTTCGAATGCTATGCACTCCCCTTGGTATTCGTTAGACCAAGAGTAATCGTATCTCGGATCGCTTGATACGGTTCCAGTTCGCAAGATCGGACGTTGTTGGCGCTTGTCGTGCCAAGCTGGAAATCCCACGTATGCCAGAAAGTCGCATACACTGACGAGTTCATCTAGGTCCGTTTTACTCGCCAAGATTTCGTGCGGAATAAAATAATCGACAGTCGCATCGTCAGATCCGTCGAGCACCATGACTCGAGGATTGATCAAACACGCTACATCGTTACGTTCATCCTGCGAAAACTTGACATCCAAATCGATGATGTTGAACCGACGGTCGATATCGGGTCGATCCGAACCCGGCTTCAATCCTTTCCCAAGAATTTTTAGCTGGCTCAACTTGTATCCTTCGAATTCCGGCTTACCATAGCTCACGTCTAGGACGTGTCTGTTGGTCACTAAACAGCCTATATCGCGACGATTCTTGACCCAAAATCCTGTTCCACGACTGGTGATACCCTCGCTTGCTTGATTGCGGAACGTGCATACTAGTTGCTGGGTAGCATAAAGGAAGCTGTTGTTCAATCCATGAAACATGTTGGTCGTGGTTTTATCATCGCAAATCGGTTTTAGATCAATCCTCCAACAAATATGACATTCAGTACCTGTTAACACTCCCCCACATACCCCAACCCCGCCCGCGCCAAATACCCCGAACGCGTCTCCCCCTCACGCTTAGTCGCCTCATCCACAATCGCCAAAACCCGCTCCGGCAACGTGATATTCACCCGCACACTCTTCCCCGACAACTTCGAAACATCAGCATCCACAAGCGCCCAAACGCCATCAGCATAATCCTCGTTCGCCTGATGCTCCTCCAGCGGCCTCTGCTTCGGAACAGCCTCGCCATCCATCAACAGCACCTCGATGTGAGTCAAAATCGCCTCTTCCGACGCCGCTAAAGCCTCTTCCAAACTCTCGCCACCAGAAAAACATCCCGACAAATCCGGCACCGTAACCCCGTACGAACTTCCTTCATCCTTGTAGATCAAAATCGGATAACGCATCATGGTCCTCTAGCTCCAATCATAGTACCGGAATACGTCTGCAAACAATCGATGGGCTCACGCCAAAATCACCGCTCCACCCACATACCCCCAACCAAAACCTCCATCAACCACCAACAAACCCCCTCTCTCGCTAGGCGGGAGAGGGCCCGGGGAGGAGCGGGGCCAGAAGGACTCCCCCATCCCGACACCGCACCCACCGCGAATCCCCAAACATCCACGACTAGAATCCCAAGAATCCCACCAAAACCCCAAAAAACCCAGCCCACCCGAAACAACCACAACACCATCCTTCAAATCCTTAAAAATCCTTCACATCCTAGTTCTCAAAATCATTACAATCATTCCCCATCATTAACATCACACTTCCCCACGGAGCCCCTCATGAAGGTCACCAAAGTCCAAAACGTCCCTGTCAGAACCGACAGCGGAGGCGTATCCCTCTTCGTCCGCATCGAGACCGACGCCGGAATCCACGGCCTCGGCGAAGTCGGCACCGCAAGCATGGGACGCGCAATCATGGAAGCCGTCGACCACCTCGCAGAAGTCGTCGTTGGATCCGACCCATGGGAGACCGAGCGCCTCTGGCAGCTAATGTTCCGAGGCAACTTCTTCCCCGCAGACCGCGTCTACGGATGCGCAATCTCCGCCATCGACATCGCCTTATGGGACATTAAAGGCAAAGCCGCCGAAATGCCCGTTTACAAACTCCTCGGCGGACCCGTACGAGAAAAAGTCGTCTGCTACCCCCACACTCAAGGCGCAACTACCGAAGACCTTGTCCAGAACTGCCTCGACCGCGTCGAAGAAGGCTGGAAATTCGTCCGATGGGGACAGCCCGAAACCTCCGGTGCATTTGAACAATCCGGCACCTCACGCCTCGAACCCGTCGAATCCATGCGCCTCGCCGTCGACCAGATGGCCCGCGTCCGCGAAGCCGTCGGACCCGACATCCAGCTCTGCCTTGACGCCCACACCCGACTCGACACCGCGCACACCGTCCAGATGTGCAAGGACCTCGAAGAGTTCAAACCCTACTTCATCGAAGACCTGATCCGCTCCGAAAACCCCGGCTCCTACCGTAACCTCCGCAACCAAGTCTCCGTCCCCATCGCCGCGGGCGAACAATGGGTCTCCAAATGGTCCTTCCGACAGGTCATCGAAGAGGAACTCATCGACTACGCCCGCATTGACCTCTGCATCGTCGGCGGCATCACCGAAGCCGCCAAGATCACCCACTGGGCCGAAACCCACTACATCGACATCGTTCCTCACAACCCCCTCGGCCCCGTCTCCGCCGCCGCCTGCGTCTCCTTGTGCATGGCCTCAACAAACGTCGGCGTCCAAGAAATGCCTCGCCAACCCGGCACCGACAACACCGACCTCTTCCCCGTCCAAATCAGCTGGGAAGACGGATACGCCTTCTGCAACGACGCCCCTGGCCTCGGCATCGAAATGGACATGGACGTCGCCGAAGCCCGAGCCGGCGACCCCCACGGCTGGACACCCCAACTCCGTCGCAACGACGGAGCATTCACAAACTGGTAAACAACATAGTCCCCTCTCCCGCTCGGCGAGAGAGGGTTAAGGTGAGGACCCGCGGGTCTGTGACCCGCCCGTGCACGCCATCAACGTATCACTCGCACCTAACCAAAAAAGAACAACAACAAAAAAGAACAACAACATGAAAGTAACCCAAATCCGATCATTCCCCGTCCGAGACGACTCCGGTCGCCTCTACTTCATAGTCCGCGTCGATACCGACGCCGGTATCTACGGCCTAGGCGAAGTCGGAGTATCCCGTCTCGGACGCTCCATCGCGCTAGCAATCGACCATCTCTCCGAGATCGTTATCGGCTCCGACCCGTGGGAAACCGAACGCCTCTGGCAGCAGATGTTCCGCGGCCTCTTCTTCCCTGCCGAACGCGTCTACGCCTGCGCAATCAGCGGGATCGACATCGCCCTCTGGGACATCAAGGCAAAATCCGTGGGCCTTCCCTTGTACAAACTCCTTGGCGGCCCAACCCGCGAAAAAGTCGTCTGCTACCCCCACATCGGCGGCGAGACCACCGAAGAAATCGTAGAAGACGCCCTTCGCCACGTCGACGCGGGATGGAAATTCGCCCGCACCGGCCAACCCACCACCACTCCCTTAGTCGGCGTATACGGCGGACGCAGACCCGCCACCGCCGAACTCGATCCGATGAAGTCGATAAGTATGGCAGTAGAGCAGTTCGGCGCCATCCGCGAAGCCGTCGGCCCCGACATCCAGATCTGCACTGATGTCCACACCCGTCTCGACCCCACATACTCGATCCAACTCTGCCGTCAACTCGAAGAGTTCAAACCCTTCTTCGTCGAAGATGCAGTCCGCTCCGAAAACCCGGCCTCATACAAAAACATCAGACGCCAGACCAACGTCCCCCTCGCCGCCGGCGAGCACTGGTGGTCGAAGTGGCCCTTCCGCGAAGTCATCGAAGACGAGAGCATCGACTACTGCCGCATCGACCTATGCATCGTGGGCGGGATCACCGAGACCCTAAAAATCACCCACTGGGCCGAAGCACACTACATCGACATCGTCCCCCACAACCCTCTGGGACCCGTATCAACCGCCGCCTGCGTCTCCGTCTGCATGGCATCCACCAACGTCGGAGTCCAAGAGATGCCCCGCCAACCCGGCACCTTCGCCACCGACCTCTTCCCCCAGCAGATCGAGTGGGAAGACGGCTACGCATGGTGCCCCGACACCCCCGGTATGGGCGTGGACATGGACCTAGAAGTAGCCGAACAACGCCTCTCCGACCCACGCGGCTGGTCCCCCCATTTGAGGAGGCCGGATGGGGCGTTTACGAATAACTAGCCAACGAGGAGAATAAAGCCTTGTACCACGTAAACGTAGATAAACCAACCAGGCGAGCACGGGTACACAAGTCAACTTGCGACAGCATCCCTGAAAGGGTTAAGGACAAGAAAAACGGCCACTGGAAATCTTTTCCCGAAGCGGACTCCGCCTTTGCTTACGCCGCGCGATACGATCGGCCAAGTTGGGATGTGGGGCCTTGTGGCTTGTGCGAACCGAACCAACCGAACGTTACGATCATTGCCACTGCCAACTATTCCGTATCAACCTAATCGCTGGTTCAATATACGTATCGCCCGTTCAAAACTCGGCAGTAACTCAGCTAATTTGTCGGGGTTGAGTTGCCCAAGTATTTTGAACGATTCTTCGCCTTTCTGGTATTGCCGATCCGTTGCGCGTTCCAATCGTCTTTGGATATCCTGACGGCTACGTGCTTCCAGATTTACGAGCGGCGGCAATGTGTTTTCGTTTAGGCTTCGGCGGGCGTACCGTCCGCGTAGCGCATCCCGATCAGCAACGATCCAAGTCTCCATGCAAGTGGTCATCAACATCACCTGATCATCGCTTGCACTGGCAGGTTTTGCCCACTGGTCTCGTTGCCTAAGGTGACCCCACGTTCGCTCAATGTCGTCGACTGGGTCCTCGCTATCAACGAGTAATGCCACGAAATCCCCGCTACCAGCTGTGGCAACGTGGCTTTCGAAATCCTCGAATGCCGAACGTCTACTACCGCTCGGAAACATTCTAGGCAGGCGGCCTTGAAATCCACAACGCTCCCATAACCGTTTGAACCCTGCGCGCAATTCGATATCGACTGACTTCGAACCCCCACCCTCAACGTAAATGAAGGAACTCACCAGCGAGTCCCGCCAATCGCTCCCTTTGTCCACAACTCGCCCAACCGATATTTTTCCAACCAGTGCGATAACTCGCCCCGATCAAGCCGCTTGAACTCAGTCTGACCATCATGTTTCTCACAGACAACGACCGACTCCGGCCGATCATTCAACGCATCAACAATCGTGTCGTTGTGCGTTGTCACAACAAGCTGAGTTCGCCTCGAAGCGTCAACCAATAGATCAACGATCTGTGGCATCAGGTCAGGATGTATACCCAACTCTGGTTCTTCAATGGCGATGAATCTAGGTGGTTCCGGGTCCAAGAGTATCGCGAGCAGACACAGATATCTGAGGCTGCCGTCTGACAAGCGTATTCCCGGGATAGTCCGACCACCTTCGTGGAAATATACCTGTACGGTACCACCATCGAAATTCAAGGTGAAATGCGTCAATCCTTCGTATAGGTCTCGAAGCTTATCGATCAGCGTCTTCTCCGCTTTAGCCGATTGTTGTAATCGATTGAGAAACATCCCCAAATTCGAAAAATCTTCATTCAACGGGAAGCGGGGCACATCGGTTCGTTGGGGTTGACGAAAAACGGCGTCTGTGCCGAAATTCCAGTCTCGATAGAGTCGCAAGTCCGTGTACGCCTCGTTGAGGTATTCGAACTCGATGAAGATGCCGGGGCCTTTCAACTGAGAAAGTGCGGAATCGGACCGCGAAATATTGAAGAATTGCGATGGTTGCCCGTCGATACCCGATGCTTTGATCGCCACCAGTCCCTCTGCGGTGGGCTGCAATATCACTTCGACTCCACCATCGGAGTGTCTATATATCCACTCGGAAATTAACCGGAATGACTGGTCTATACTTCCTAACTCGAGTTTGTGTTCCAAATACTGTCTACGATACGGCGTGGATACCTCTGCTTCAATTTGGCTAGACCGTTTCGGATCGCCCTTCCAAATCCAATGATGGATACCACCTCCGTTTTGGATCGGTGAGGAGACCTCCCTAGGCGCCGCTTGGAGCAAACCGAATAATTCGAGCAAATTCGACTTCCCTGACCCATTCGGCCCAATCAGCACATTCAACGGCCCCAGCTCCAAATCAATCCCATCCGGCCCAAACGAAAGTACGTTTTGGGCTTTGATCCGCTGGAAAAGCGGCGGTTTAACCTGATCTTCCCCGTTCGTAGCCATCTCTAACCGCGAATTATCGCGCAATCGGTCGCCCGAACCCATGCATCGCGCCGCAACCTACCCAATACTCATCCCCCCATCTACGATCACGTGCGCCCCAGTCATATACGAAGCATCCTCTGAAGCCAAAAATGCCACCACCGACGCAATCTCTCGCGGCTCTCCCATCCGAGACATCAGCGCCGCCTGACCAAACTCGACGTACGACTCCTCGCGATCCAAACCGAGCGAGTCAATGTGCATATCCGTGGCCCGCGTCTTGATCGAACCGGGACAAACGGCGTTAACGCGGATGTTGTCGGGCGCCAAGTCCATCGCCAGACATCGCGTTAACTGAGCAACCGCACCTTTCGACGAGTTGTACGGCACGAACTCCGGCTGAGCAATAAACGAGCTGACCGAGGCGATATTTACCACCGCCCCACCACCAGCCTTCCGGAATGTCGGCAAAACCTCTCTCACGCAGTTCGCATAGCCAATCACATTCACGCCAAACACCCTCGCCCAGTCCGCATCCGTAACCTCCTCAACCTTCCCAAAGACAAACGCCGCGGCATTGTTCACCAAGATATCCACCGTCCCAAACCTGTCCACCGCACAAGCAATCATCGATCTCACAGAGTCCGAATTCGAGGTATCCGTCTGACAAAACATCGCAACGCCACCACTTCCATTGATATCCGCGGCAGTCCCCTCACCGTTCTCCACCTCCAACTCCGCGATCACCACATTCGCCCCCTCATCCGCGAACCGATGACATATCGCCTCACCGATACCCGTACCACCGCCTGTCACGATCACCGTCTTGCCCTCAAATCGCCTCATCTTACTTTGCCTTTCTAAAGTCCGCTCGCCGCTCTTACTAAGGACGACAGCGAAACTTTGGTGCTTCCCGATGCGTATAAGATAATGCAGAGTTTTCACTGCACGGGAACAGTTGAGAGAACGGAAGTGAACAGATGGGAATAATCACAAGAGGATTCTTCGGCAGGCGACGCCAAGAAGATGACGAGAACGCTGGGAGAATCCCGCCGGGCCAATACCTCGAACGCGGCTTCCCCGTCCTGTCCGCAGGCCCTACTCCCAAGGTCGACACCGCCACCTGGAACTTCCGCATCGACTACAACGGCGAAGCTCTCGGCGTCTGGGACTGGGACCAGATGATGGCCCTACCCCAAACCGATGTCCACACCGACATCCATTGCGTTACAAAGTGGAGCAAGCTCGACACCGACTGGAGAGGTGTCCTCATCGACGACTTCCTAGCCGACGCCGGCATCAACGACCCGCCGGAATTCATGATGGCCTATAGCGACGGCGGCTACACGACCAACCTTCCGACCGCAGATGTCGTAGATGGCAAAGGGATGTTGGCTCACACGTTCGACGGTGCACCCCTCGAACCATCCCACGGCGGCCCCATCCGGATGGTCGTCCCTCACCTCTACTTCTGGAAATCTGCCAAATGGATCCGCGGCATTCGCTTCATGGACGCCGACACCCCCGGCTTCTGGGAAGCCTACGGCTACCACATGTACGGCGACCCCTGGCGCGAACAGCGCTACTACTACGACTAGTCTTCAACCGAGAATTCGGTCGTATTCGGCGTGGTGACCGATCCAGACCCAAATGAAATCGTCGCCGTCTTCAACCGCGAGCGCTCGATAAGCCAAATCCACGCGCGCCGACCAGAACCTGCCTACCTTGCCAAAGCGCAATGAAGGATTCCTCGGATTTTCAGAGAGAAGCCGGAAGTTGATCTAAGTTCCGTCTAAACTGTGGCGTCGTGCGATGTACTTAAAGCTCTGAGAGCGTGCCGTTCGCCTTAGCATCCAACGCTTCATCTTCTAGGAAGTCTAGCTTACCTGAGTCCGAATCAACGACGATCTGATCGTCCCATTCATCCCAACGGCGTTCCGCATCCAGCCCTGACAACCACTTCTTCAATTCAGCAAGTTCAGGCTCCTCCAGAGCTAATATGGCTTCCTGAATTTCACTGATCGTTGTCATCTTAAGATCCTACTGACAATATAACACCCGTTGCTTGACACGTAACCTGCTTTCGCATCGTGAGCCTCAAAACGTCAACGCCACCTTCACAACACCATCCTCACGCGACTCCGATAACTCAAACGCCTCCGTCACCTGCTCAATTGGCATTAAATGCGTGACGATCGGTGCCATATCGATCTCTCCCTCCACAATCCACGACAACGCGCGCCGGAAAGTCTTCAACCCCGGCTCCTCCTGAGCCCCGAGGATCGAGTACGCGTTCGCCCTCTTCTTGAACATTTCGGTGTAGTCGAACGGTTGCGGTTCGTTGCTGTCCGGTAAGCCGAAAAGGACGCACAAACCCTCGTCAGCCACCATGTGGAAAGCGTTGCTCAAAGTCGGCGTCGATCCGACTGCTTCTATGACGATGTCGGCACCTTTCCCATCGGTCAGGTCGTAAACCGCGTCTTTGGCCGCATCTCCTGTTACGTCTACCGTCTCATCCGCTCCGTATCTCGCCGACAGCGCCCTACGACTGTCAACCGGTTCGATCGAGATTACTCGCGAAGCCCCGCGCCGTTTGAGCACAAAGTCCCAAAACAGACCCGCACTCCCTTGCCCCAAAACCACACACGTCAATCCCTCCAGCGACTCAGGCAAACGCTGCGTAGCAAATATCACCGTTCCTAGCTGCTGCGTCATCAATACATGCTCAACCGGAGCCCCTGCCGGCATCTTCAGCATGTGCGCCGCATCCACAGCCTGATACTCCGCAAAACACTTCGCGTACCAGATATGCGGAACGGTCAACACCAGATCGCCCGGTTCCAGCTCGTCGATCCTCTCACCATCTGGATACTTCGATGGCGGTTCGAGAACAACTCCTACACCCTCGTGCCCAGGATGTCCGGGCGGCGCGGGATACTCCGGCATCTGCCATCCCTTACCGACCATATGCAGATCAGAACCACACAACGATGCCATCTCCGTTGCGACCACCGCATCGGTCTCCAAAGGTTCAGGATCCGGCGCGTCCTCGACAAACCGAATGTCATCAACGCCAAACGATTGGGCAGCTTTCATCACTCATTCCTATGAATCGGAACTTCGTCGAAACTTCGGACGATCTACTGATACTCCGCCAACTCGTCGCCGTGGGCATCCCACATCTCATCGAACATTGACCGTATCTCATCCAACGAAAGGATCGCGCCAGTCAAAGGATCCAAAGCAACCGCGTGAAACGCCGCTTCACGTGAACGCTCAAGCACCGCAACGACGCCCATCTCCTGCACCGCCACATTCGCCCGCGACAACGACGCACACTGCGGCGGCAACTCCCCGACAGGCATTGGATGAAAGCCCAACTCGTCGATCAATATCGGCACCTCCACACACGACCCGAACGGCAGATTGTCCACCAACCCATCGTTCGGCACGTTTCCATTAATCACGATCTTGTTGCCGGTCTCCATCGCCTCCATGATCCGACACGCATACTCATCAGACCGACTCGGCCCAATCGGATCATCCCCATAAGCATCCCGCTCCAACTGCGTCATGTGATCATCCACTCTTTTCACCCGACGCTGCAAATCCTGCCTGATCTCATTCAGCCGGAATTGATCCATCACCGATTCGTCGGTCCGAAAGTACGGCACGTATTCAGACATATGTCGCGTCGATTCCGTCACGAAATATCCGAAATGCTTCATAACCTCAAAACGGACGGTATCCAACGCAAAGATTTCGGGATTATTCATCGCCTCTCGAAGTGCTGGGTATGCGTCCCCACCGTTCCGTTCAAATCGCATGAACCAGGCGAGGTGATTAATCCCCGCCACCCAAGCCGAGACTTCATCGCGCGGCGCACCGATGTAGTCCGCCAAATCTTCGGTCGTACGCTGAACGCTGTGACAAAGGCCGATGGTCGGCACATCCGCCTCAGAGGTAATACCCCAACAAGCCATAGCCATCGGGTTCGTGTAGTTGAGCAATGTGGCATCAGGCGCAACGTCGTCAATGTCCTGTGCCATGTCGATCAGAACCGGAACGGTGCGGAGAGCCTTGAATACACCACCGGGTCCGACGGTGTCACCGACCGCCTGATCGATGCCGTATTTTCGAGGGATGTCGATGTCCCGCTCGAACTTGTCACCGACCCTGATCGTCGTCAACACGTAATCGGATTCCGCCAGCGATTGCCGACGATCAGTAGTCGTCTCGATCTTGGCGCTTGATCCAACCTCGCTGAAGAGTTTTTTCGCGAAGTCTCCAATGACCTGCAACCGCTCCTCATCAACATCCATCAACGAGATCTGCGAATCCCTCAACGAGGGCGTGCAAGCAACATCTTGTAGGAGGCGGCGCGCGAAAACCACGCTTCCTGCACCGATCAACGAAATTTTGGGAGACATGGCTGACGTGGTTTCCTCACTCTGGGTTGATTTCGACTATCAATTACACGGTCTCCGTAAGCGTGATTTGGCCACGATCCCCAACCTGTACGTGCAAATCGAGGCCTTCCATCATTGCCATGCCTAGAAGCGGAAACCTGCCCATGCACAGTGCTTCGATAGGGCGTAACTCGCCGAACCAATCGACATCCACTTTGTGGAGATCGTATTCTCTTTCTATTCCGTCTGCCAAGAAAGCTCTTGCCTCGCCTACTTTTTGGAGATCCATCTGTTCGACCGTCGTAACAGGCAGTGTCATCAATCCCGAAAAACCGGTGTCGATATCTGTTTCCAATCGCGCCGGAACCCCGCTATCGCCGAAAAGGTGCACAACACATACCGGATACAGCGCACCTCCGAATCGACGAACGTTGCCTCTCAACATCACTCGGGATCGTGCGGGAAATACCCCAGAGTGTAGGCATGCATCGATCCGTGTTTCATGAGAAACACTTCAGCGTTGTCTATACGTTCGTGCAATGCCGTCATCACAGACAGAGCATCATCTCCAACTTCAAATTCACCTGTGTTTACTTCGATTGCCAGAAAATCTCCGAGATGCTCGTCGCTTAGTTGGTGTTTGATGCGCGCGTTATAGATCTCTTCTGCTCGATCGCCTGTGGAGCGTTTTGAAGCCGCAGATTGTGCCATTGATGTCTCTGAAACGCCTCAGCTAGGTTTCATCCCCATGATACGCGTAGGTCGAGTCGCATCCTGATTAGTGAAACACCACCATCTTCAACTCCGTCATCTCATCAATCGCGTACGGCGGGCCCTCTTTCCCAAACCCGCTGTCCTTCAATCCGCCGTAAGGCATCATGTCGGCGCGGAATTGGGTACCTGAATTGATGTTGAGGTTGCCGGAATCTACCTCCAACGCGAACCGCATGGCGTGGTCTACGTCCTGAGTGAATATCGCCGCGGCCAGACCAAAGTCTGTATCGTTGGCGAGCTCGATCGCTTCGTCGATATCCGATGCAGGTGTGATCGCCACTGTCGGCCCGAATACTTCTTCTCGAGACACTCGCATGTTTGGATCTACATCGGCCAATATCGTCGGCGTCATAATCGCGCCTTCACGTGTGCCACCCGCAACGACTCGTGCCCCTCCTTCAACCGCTTCGTTGACCCAACTCTCCACTCTCGCCGCGTCGGATTCGCGAACCAACGGACCCATATTCGTCGCGTCTTCTTTCGGGTCGCCGTAAGAAAGCGCCTCGACCGCCGGCTTAAGAGCGTCAATGTAGTCACCATACGCAGTCTCTTGGACGATGACCCTTTGCGTTGAGATGCAGACTTGGCCCGCATTGGCGTAACCGCTCTGCGCTGTTGCCGCAGCCACTTTGTCCATGTCGGCATCCGGCATTACGATCAACGGGGAGTTGGAACCAAGTTCCATCGTCACCTTCTTCAACCCGGCCATCCGGGTGATGCGTTCCCCGATCTCGCGAGACCCAGTGAACGTGACCTTGCGAACATTCGGTTGGGAGACCAATGCATCGCCGATAGTTCGACCAGATCCCGTGATGCATTGCACCGCCATGTCGGGCACCCCTGCATCAAGCAGGATCTCTGTGAGCTTCAGGGCTGATAGCGGAGTATCTGATGCCGGTTTGATGATTACGGCATTGCCAGCTGCGAGAGCGGGTCCGACTTTGTGGGCGACGAGATTCAAGGGGAAGTTGAATGGCGCGATCGCGGCAACGATCCCGACCGGAACTCGAACCGTGAATCCGAACTTCCCGGCGTTGCCCGGTGACGCGTCGAGTGGAATCGTTTCGCCACGAAGACGTTTCGCTTCCTCCGCCGACCACGTCATCGTCTGGACCGCACGATCAACTTCCAACCGCCCCTCAGAGATAACTTTGCCTTCTTCACGCGTGATCGTCTGGCCCAGGTCCTCTTTCCGCGACTGGATGATCTCAACCGCATGCATAAGGATCTCGTAACGATCCATGCCCGTTAAGCGAGCCATCTGCGCCCTGCCATCTTCCGCCGCTTTCGCCGTGAGCACAACATCCTCCACCGACGCACTTGGCACTGTGTCAAATGCTTGACCAGTAAAGGGATCGATCACGTCCATCCGGTTGTCGCGATCCACCCAATCCCCTGCAACGTACATCTTCATTTCGTTGTTCTCCGTCGTATTCCTGGAGGTTTTGATTGTCGTTGCGCGAAGGTTAACATGCCGAGAAAATTCCATCGGTGTATCCTTCTGCTGACATCGTCAACGGCATCTCAACCGATGCGATAAACTTCGCACAGCACAAAACCATCTGACCCTCACCAGGCCTTAACGCATAGGAGCTGTTTCGGATGTCTGGACCCTGCGAAATCTACTCAGACGAATTCCAACGGATTGTCGGTGACTCACCAGAATTGACGCTGTTGACCAGTGACTTGGTATTCGCCGAAGGCGTCTGCTGGTTACCGTCCCGCAACTATGTCATCGTCAGCGACTTCCCTAACAACCGGATCATGAAGTGGGACGAAACATCCGGCCTCGGGATTTTCCGCCAACCTTCCGATTGCGCCAACGGGAACACGGTCGACTTGGAAGGGCGCGTCCTTTCATGTCTGACTCGGGGGCGCGCCGTAGTTCGACTCGAACACGACGGTTCGTTAATCCCCGTTGCAGCAAGTTACATGGGCGGGAAACTCACCTCGCCGAACGACGTCGTCGTTAAGTCCGACGGTTCAATCTGGTTCACTGACCCGGACTACGGGTTCCTGCACCCCGAATTCGGACATGGTGACAAACCGGAGCAGGACCGTAATCGGGTCTTCCGAGTCGACGGCGAAACGTTGGACATAACAGTCGTATCTGAAGACTTCGATAAGCCGAACGGGATCGCTTTCAGCTCCGATGAATCCGTCCTCTACATCGGCGATACGGGTCGAACTCATGGCGAGTTCCGCAACCACCGCGTGATGCGCTTCGACGTTACACCCGGCGGGGAATCGCTCGTAAACCCGACGGTCTTCGCAGACATTGAGCCGGGAGTGCCTGATGGTTTCCGCTGCGACACCGATGGCAACCTCTACGTCTCCGCAGGTGACGGCATCCAAGTCTTCAATCCCAGGGGTGACTTGATCGGCAAAATCCTGACGCCCGAGGTAGCCGCGAACTGCTCCTTTGGCATGTCTGACCGTCAGCGATTGTTCATTGGCGCTACCTCGTCGCTATGGTCAGTCGACCTGAATGCGCAGGGGGCATAGCGCCCGTCATTCCGGCGAAAGCCGGAATCCAGAGGGCCGGGGCACTAGGATGCGCCCACAATCTTCCGCTTCCGACATGAAGCACATCAAAGCCATTGTCTTCGACTTCGACGGACTGATCCTAGACACCGAAAAACCGACTACGAGGCATGGCAAGCCATGTATCGCGCCTACGGTGTTGAACTTCCCCTATCGATGTGGTTGCCGATCATTGGAGACGCCACTCAGGACTTCAGCATCGACCAACACCTCGCCGAATTGACTGGTCAACCAATCGATCGCGCCGAGGTGCGCAAACGTCAGAAAGCACTCCACATCGAAATGCTGGAGAACGCCGCTCCCATGCCCGGTGTCGAAGAATATATCCAAACCGCCATACAACTGGGTATCCATCTGGGTGTCGCCTCCGGTTCTAGGCGATCTTGGGTCGTGGATAGACTCGATCAACTCGGTCTATCTGATCACTTCGATACCATCGTCTGCCGCGACGATGTCGAGGGTAGAGCCAAGCCCGATCCTGCTGCCTACCTAGCCGCGGTCTCCAACCTCGGCGTTACTGCCTATCAAGCATTCGCACTCGAAGACTCGCTGCCTGGGGTTAAGGCCGCGAAGAGCGCAGGACTCTATTGCATCGCGGTTCCCGGCCCGATGACCAAAAATCTCTCGTTTGACGACGCTGATCTGCGATTGGAGTCCCTTGCTGACATGCCTTTGCGCGAACTCTTGACGGTCTTGGCGGCAATCTAAACGTGGCGGAATAAAGTAATGTGGATCAAGATCATCACGAAGAAGCAACGATAGAACTCAAATGTCTCGAGCACCTAACAAGACTTGGTCAAACCGTAACCAGTTCCGTCCTGATACCGACCTGCGTTCCGGCGCGGTCATCGTACACACGAGTTTCCGCGAGCTAATCGGTGGCGACGACGTTGAGATCGTCAAGCACTACACCGGAACCGAGTGGGCAGAAGGTCCCGCCTATGTGCCAGCCCGCAACGGCACAGGTGGTTTTGTGGTCTTCTCTGACGTCCCAAACAACCGGATGCTGAAGTTCGACCCAAGCACTGGCGAAACCACGACCTTCCGCGAACCGAGCCACTTCAGCAACGGCAACACCGTCGACAACGAAGGACGTCTAGTTACCTGCGAACATCTGCGACACGCCATCAGCAGATTGGAGCACGACGGGGAACACCACATCCTAGTAGACAGTTTCGAAGGCAAGAAACTAAACTCTCCCAACGATCTCGTCGTCAAATCCGACGGCTCCATCTGGTTCACCGATCCGCCCTACGGCATTCTAAGTGGCCGAGAAGGCAACGCTCGCGAATCTGAACTCGACGGCAACTACGTATACCGACTAGAACCTGATAGCGGCAACATCTCCATCGTCGTCAGCGAATTAGACCGCCCCAACGGTTTGGCCTTCTCACCTGACGAGTCCATCCTCTACGTCGCGGACAGCGGCGAACCTAGAAACGTCGCCGCTTTTGATGTCAACGCAGACGGCAAGTCATTGAGCAACTTCCGTATTTTCGCTGTCGTCAGGCCGGGCATCGCCGACGGCTTCCGTTGCGACGTCCAAGGAAACATCTGGACGAGCGCTCACGATGGCATCCATTGCTTCACACCCGAGGGCGAGTTGATTGGCAAAATCCTCATCCCCGAACAACGCACCGCCAACTGCACCTTCGGTGACCAAGACCGGAAAACCCTCTACATCTGCGGGGATGTTTCGCTATATTCCGTACGCCTTAACGTAAAAGGCGCATGACCTAGTTGCGCGGTAGTGAAGGAATAGAATCGTCTAGGTTGCCGATTTCGTAATTCGGCGCGTCCAGATCGCCAAAACCCAGCCACTACCCGCCTTGTCAAACGTCCAAACTGTCTCCGAAACCACCATCGACAGCGATGTCGCGTGGCGGTCGATAAATGCCATCCGCTTCCTCTCTATCGATGCGGTCGAGAAGGCGAACAGCGGACACCCCGGCGCACCAATGGGGTTGGCCCCGACCGCTTACGCCCTGTGGCAACACGTTCTCAAACATGCTCCTGGCACGCCAGACTGGACGGACAGAGACCGCGTCGTGCTATCTGCAGGTCATGCATCGATGCTTCTCTACTCGATGCTCCACCTAACTGGCTACGACCTCCCGTTAGACGAGATCAAAGATTTTCGCCAATGGGAAAGCAAAACACCAGGACATCCCGAGTACGGGTTGACGGCCGGAGTTGAGGCGACTACTGGGCCGTTGGGCCAAGGGCTTGGCAACGCAGTTGGGTTCGCGCTCGCCGAGAAGATCCTTGCCAACACCTTCAACCGTCCGGGCCACAAGATAGTCAACCACAAGACCTACGCAATCTGCTCCGACGGCGACATGATGGAGGGCGTGGCAGCAGAAGCGGCATCGTTCGCAGGTACGCTTCAACTGGGCAAGTTGGTCGTCATCTACGACGACAATCAGATCTCCATCGAGGGCGACACTGACAAGGCGTTCCGGGAAAACGTGTCTGCTCGTTACGAGGCGTACGGTTTCCACATCGTCGATCCGGTCGACGGCAACGATCTGGAAGGGATCATAAACGCCCTGAAAGCTGCTGACGATGAGCCAGACAAGCCGACGCTCGTAACGGTCCGGTCGATCATCGGGTATGGTAGCCCGAATCTAGCAGGGACCGGTGCTGTCCACGGCAAAGCGATGGGTGGCGATGAAATCGAGTTGACGAGAGCGCAACTGGGATGGGGCTACGAGCCGTTCGACATCCCATCGGATGTTTACGAACACATGCAGGCCTCGGTCGAACGCGGTCAGCATCTATCAGACGAATGGCATGCTCGTTTCGATGCCTACAAAGACGACTATCCTGAACTGGCAGAACGTTTCCTCCAAGACCTACTAGGCTTACTCCCAGAAGGATGGGATGACGATCTAAATCGCCTCATCGGTTCCATCGACGCGCCGATTGCCACCCGCGCGGTGTCTGGAGAAGCGTTGCATGCCATTACCCCCAAGCTGCCTCGCCTGATCGGCGGGTCAGCGGACCTCGCCGAGTCGAACAATACTGAAGTCGAGGGTCGAGGGTCGTTTTCTCCAGAAATGCTTGAAGGTCGGAATCTGCATTTCGGCGTTCGGGAGCATGGAATGGGCGCAGTTTCGAACGGCATGGCATTACATGGCGGCGTCATTCCTTACGCTGCAACCTTCCTGATCTTCTCCGATTACATGAGGCCAGCCATCCGTGTCGGCGCACTGTCCCACGCGCCTTGTGTCTGGATCTTCACTCACGACTCGATCGGGTTGGGAGAGGATGGACCGACGCACCAACCGATCTCTCAATTGATGGGTTTGCGGATGATCCCGAACTTGACGGTGATTAGACCCGCGGATGCCGCCGAGACGTTCGAGGCATGGCGCATCGCGGTGGAAAACCGGTCCGGACCTACTGCGCTCATATTGACAAGGCAGAACCTGCCCCAGTTGTCGAGCGTCGGTGGGCAGAGTTTCGCGCGAGGGGGGGTCCAAAGAGGAGCATACGTGGTTGCTGATATCGCCCGTGTGCCTGAGGTCATAATCATCGGGTCTGGCTCCGAAACGCAACTGGCGATTGGCGCAGCCCTGAAACTCCAAGAAGAAGGAGTTGCAGCGCGCGCGGTTTCGATGCCCTCTTGGGAACTTTTCCAGAAACAGTCGGAAGATTACCGTGAGTCGGTGCTGCCACAGAAAGTTCGAGCCCGTGTCTCCGTGGAAGCCGGGACTACGATCGGTTGGGAACGTTACACCGGGTTCGACGGAGCCTGCATCGGGATCGACCGGTACGGCGCATCCGCACCTGGCGATACGGTGATGGCTAATCTAGGTTTTACGGTGGAGAACGTCGCCCAAACCGCACGTTCACTGCTGTAAGCCGTTCGGGCTGAGGTTCTGCGCATCTTTTCCTTCATTCCCGCGAATGTAGGAATCGACAGGCATATAGACACGGGGAGCATTCCCACTCTGCTCACCGAAGAAGGTCCGGATGAGCGGAGCCAGAGTGGTCAATGCTTAGTCGACGGATCTATTAAACTTTAAGCATGCAAATATTAATTGCATCGTCCGCAAGTAATCCTGGTGTTCGATGAAGCGCAGAGATACCGGTTCCTACCTCGAGACCTCCGCTGGTGGAGAACGCGTGGCGGCGTTTGTACCCAGATCTTTGCCGCCTCGGCCTCCGTTGAGCTGGGACGGCAACTTGGCTGTGCTGCTATCTGAGGCGTCGTCATCTCTGGGTCGGCTTGATGGAAGCGCACGAGTCTTGCCTAACAAAGAGTTGTTCGTCGATGCATATGTGAAGAAAGAGGCGGTTCTGTCGTCACAGATCGAGGGCACACGTTCTTCTCTATCGGATCTATACCGTTACGAACTGGACAACAAGATGGTTAGAGTGTCCGACGTGGTGGAGGTGTCGAACTACGTTAGGGCGATGGAGCACGGCATCTCTCGGCTGCGAGGCGGATTCCCGGTAAGCAATCGATTGATTCGTGAGATCCACGCGGTGTTGATGTCCAAAGGCGTAGGCGAGAACAAGGCACCCGGGAAGTTCCGACGGTCTCAGGTCTGGATTGGCGGTACGCGCCCCGGCAACGCCGTGTTCGTGCCGCCTCCGCACACGCATATCGAGGAGTGCATGGGAGAATTGGAGATTTTCTTGCACGCGACGGATGACGGGATTCCCCCGTTGGTGCGTGCTGCGCTGGCTCATGTGCAGTTTGAGACCATTCACCCGTTCCTCGACGGAAACGGTCGGGTAGGCCGATTGTTGATCACGTTTCTGCTGATAAATGCCGGGATGTTGAGCGAACCGGTTTTGTATCTGAGCTTGTACCTGAAGACTCATCGCCAGCGTTATTACGAGTTGCTCGACGAGTCGGGGCGTCGAACTGGCGACTGGGAGGCGTGGCTGACTTTTTTCTTGGAAGGAGTTGTCGAAACGGCCAACAACGCCTATCAAACTACGGATCGGCTGGGGCGGATGTTCGACGCAGATCGGTCCCGGATCGAGGGCGCGGGACGCCGTTCTGGTTCCGGGTTGAAGGTTTTCGGCGAGTTGATGAAGCGAGTCGAACTGTCGGCGTCGCAGGCCGCTACCGCGACCGGGCTTTCATTTCCTTCTGCTTCGTCAGCGCTTAACTTTCTTGATGAGCTGGGGATTGTGCGCGAAGTCACCGGCAGGTCGGCCGGCCGTGTTTTCCGCTATGCGCGGTACTCAGAGATATTAGAAGAAGGCGTTGAAGCTCTCGGATAGTCATCTTTGCCAAGATTCAAGAAAGTTGAATCTCTTCCACAGGGATTAATAATTGGGGTGTTAAATTTTAACTTAACGGCTGGGCATTAAACATTCCTTGAATCTGGATTCGGAAAATTAAGACTTCATGTATCGAAATTTATCTATACCACTCCGTGTTAGCGAACCTTAGCTCAACGACATTTGCAAGTCCGCGAAGGCAACTAGGTGCAGCGTCAATCCCTAGCCGCCTCAACATCCCCAGTAGTATCATTACCGCGTAGTTGGCACGTGTAGGAATCGTGCCCCGATGCAGCTGGGGGATTGATCCACCGATGCGAGTAGCAGTTGGCGCCGATCACGCTGGATTCAACCTGCGAGACGCCGTAATTTCGACTATCAAAACCGCAGGTCATGAAGTGATTGATCTCGGGGCACATAGCTATGATGGCGAAGATGACTATCCAGACCGCGCCGCGCCAGTTGCCGAAGCAGTGACAAACGGCGATGCTGATCGCGGGATTATCGTGTGCGGAAGCGGGATCGGAGCTGCGATCACCGCGAACAAATTCAAGGGTGTGCGAGCCTCGGTTTGCCATGACTCCTATTCGGCTGCCCAAGGCGTAGAGCATGACGACATGAACGTGTTGTGCATCGGCGGAAGAGTAGTCGGCGACGCAATCGCGACTCAACTCGTGCTAGCGTTCCTATCAGCAGAGATGGGAGACGAGGTTCGTTTTCACCGTCGCTTGAACAAACTTATCGATATCGAAGCCGCAAACTTCGCATCGGGATGACTTAAACGGCCATCGGGACCGCGAAAAATATCTTGGCGAGGAAGACCATGGAAAACGGTAAAGAGAACAACATCACTCGCGCCGCAGAGCTGGGACAAGCGATTTGGCTGGATCAAATAAGCCGCGACATGATCGACTCCGGGGAAATCCAAGATCTGGCGGACGCTGGCCTGCGTGGTATCACCACCAATCCCACGATCTTTGACGGCGCAATCGCTGGCAGCGATGTTTACGATGATCGGCTAGCCGAACACGGAAAGGACGGCAGTCCGCCCGAAGTAGTGTTCGAACGGATCGCGGTCGAAGACGTCAGAGACGCGGCTGACATCCTGCTGCCCGTCTACGAAGCGTTGAACTATCGCGATGGCTTCGTCTCGATCGAAGTGAATCCTCACCTCGCCCACGACACTGACCGGACGATTGCAGAGGCGCGGAGGTTGTGGTCGGCCGTCGATCGACCCAACGTAATGATCAAGGTCCCCGGCACGGCGGAAGGCGCGCCGGCTATCACGACATTGATCTCAGAGGGCATCAACGTCAACGTCACGCTACTCTTCTCCCTTGATGCTTATATCACCGCCGCGAACGCGTATCTCGATGGCGTATCGAACTTCGTCGACGCGGGCAACGGTTCACCAGCGAAGATCGCGTCCGTCGCTTCGTTCTTCGTCAGCCGGGTCGATACTCTCGCCGACGAATTGCTACCGGATGACAGCGATTTGGTAGGGAAGATCGGCATTGCGAATGCCAAATTGGCCTACCGAGAATACAAGAGCCTGTTCGCCAGCGACTTGAACGACAATACACGGTTCTTTTCGCTGAACACGATTGGAGCGCAACCGCAGAGGCCGTTATGGGCTTCTACCAGCGTGAAGAATCCCGAATACCCGCCGACGCTCTATTTCGACAGCCTCTTGGGCCCAGAAACCGTGAACACACTTCCGCTGCCCACCGTTGAAGACGTGCTCGCTACGGGGACGATTCAGGAGACGTTGACTCAAGACGTCGATGTCGCCGAAGCGCAGCTATCGCAACTCGCTGACGAAGGCGTCTCGTACGAAGAGGTGACAGCTCAACTCCTCATCGAGGGCGTCGAAAAGTTCACCGATTCATGGGACAGCCTTATGGCTCGGATCGACGCCAAGATATCAACATTGGCCGGCGTACGCTAACCGAGTGATCGGGAGTGACGCTTTTGGCTGCCCAACCTGATATCAGGAGCGAAACCGGTCCCGCTATAGCGGACATGGTTCGTCGCATTTGGGGTCGAGACTATTCGTTGTGGCCCGATCCATCACCAGGCGGAGAAGGGGATTGGATGGGTTGGCTGGATCTGCCAGATTCTTTGCGTTGCGGCATGGGTATCGCGGATCCGGCTGTGCGCGAATCGATGGCCGGGATAACTTCATTCAACATCTTGGGTATGGGTGGAAGCAGTCTCACTCCCGAGGTGCTGCGTGCCGTTTTCCCAGACACCCACGTAACGCTCAACGTCTTCGACACCGTGAATCCGGTCTATGTTTGTGAGGCGATAGATTCACTGGATTTGTCGACAGCCGCGTTCGCGGTGGCCAGTAAATCCGGCACGACGGTAGAACCGTTATCTCTCGAACGGGTTTTTCGTTCCGCGATGGGCGATTCAGGTATGGACAACGTGGCCGAACACTTCGTGGCGATATCTGATCCGGACACTCCGTTAGCGCAACGCGCAAACGACGGTGAGTTCGCATTTCACGTGGCAACCCCAGAGAACGTAGGCGGTCGTTTTTCGGCATTGTCGGGTTTCGGCATGTTTCCCGCGTCGATTTGCGGCATGCCGATTGACGAGATGATTGACAGCGCGTTGGTGATGGCGGCGGAATGTCGCAGGGAAGATAATGCGAACCCGGGCATCGACCTCGGTCTCTTCATGGCTAAAAACGCACTTAGTGGTCGCGACAAAGTCTCCTTCGCAATGTCTCCAAGTCTTGAACGATTCGGGCTTTGGTTGGAGCAGCTATTGGCGGAATCGACCGGCAAGAACGGTCGCGGATTGATCCCAGTAGCGGGTGAACCAGTTCTAGCTCGAAGTGTTTACGGCGATGACCGGCAATTCGTGTGCATCGCGCTTGAAGGTGAAGACGTTGCTGCGAATCCGGCGTACGAAGATCATCCTACTTATCGCATAGAGATTCCGGATCTTCCGTCAATCGCCGGTGAGTTTTTCAGGTGGGAATTTGCCACTTCGGTTGCGGCTTCCGCAATCGGCGTCTATCCATTCGACCAACCCGATGTCGAATCGGCCAAGCAGCTGGCTCGTCAAGTCTTGGAGTCTGATGCTGCCGACCAAGACAGCCCAGAAACGCTGGATGATGCGGTTGACGCCGTAGTCAACGCGTCAAAAGAGAGAGACTACGTTGTCATCGTTGCCTACTTGCCTGAATCTGAAGCGATTACAGAGGCTGTTTCTGAATTAAGGAAGTCGATAAGCAACCGTACGGGCGCGGCGACCACGTTCGGATACGGTCCCAGATACCTTCATTCCACCGGCCAACTCCACAAGGGCGGACCATGCTCAGTTCAACTTCTAGCCATCACGCAGCCATCAGAAGTCGACATTACTGTGCCGGGGCAGTCGTACACGTTGGGCGAGTTGCTTAAGTCCCAAGCTGTGGGCGATGTCCAAGCTTGTCGAGAAAGAGGACGACGGGCCTCGTTGGTTGAAGTCGGGGATGATGCAATTGGCCAGATCAAGGCCGTCGCGGCCGGGATGGGACAAACCTGAATTCGCTTCAGAAATGCCTACGATGAACCCCGAATTCATATTCAGCACCATGGATATGGAACGTGGATTGGGGTTGGATCGATCTGACCCGGAGGACCGGGCACGTCTTGTCGGGCTCATCGATGTATTAATTGATGCGTTGGAGTTGTCATTCGAGAACGGATTGCAGCGGTCGGAATCGCTAATCTGGTTGGACACTGATCTGGGCGAAGGTTCAATCTTTCGTGCATTGTCGGCCAATATTCCGACTATGCTGACGTTCGAATTCGATGTTCGCGACTATCTCGAAGCCGCGATCGAGGAGATGAATGAAGTCAGTCGCACATTCAGACCCCAAGTTCTGTTGTTGCCGGTACTGAACGCCGCGCGGGACATGGGTCAGATCAGCGCCTCGAGCAACGTCAGCCAGTTGGCGCGATCGATGACACCAATCGACAAACACATCGGGATTTACGACTTCGCAAACACCTTCGACGTGACGGTAGCTTGGGACATCCGCAAACCGAGAGGGGAATGGCCTGACCCCATGTTGCAGTCAGAGAATGCCCTGCGGATCATCTCACTGTTTCAGGACGCGAACCTCGATCCGAGATTCTGGGTGATGAATTTGCCATCAGTACGCGTGGTCGCGGAGACACTGAGCGCGCGTGCCCACATCGATGATCGGACCGATGTTGGAGTGTGTTTCACGTTGGACACAATGTTTCCTCTCGCGTTGGGCGAGCAGATCGCGATCGATGTCTTGCCGAATGTCGTAAAGTCGGCTACGAATGTGATTGCGGAGATGCCCGGCAACGCAAAGGTGGTGATCGGCGCGGAGACTTATGCGGCTTGCCTACGCGATCTAATCAGTGGCAAGACCGACGCAGTTGCGACGGCCGATGCGATAGCGAATAGGTTGATGACAGTTTCTGAGACGCTGAAATCAGAGCAGATTTCCGTATAAGGAGCAACACATGCAGATTGGATTGGTCGGACTTGGAAGGATGGGCGGCAACATGGCACAACGCCTGCTACGAGACGGACACGAGGTGGTCGGCTTCGACGTCGACGAAGGTCCGCGACTCGAGTTGGAGTCTCACGGCGGTGTTGGCAAAGCCGCGTTGGCAGACTTGGTTAGCGTACTTGATGCGCCGCGTACCGTATGGACGATGGTTCCCGCGGGTGACATAACCGAATCGACGATAAACGAGTTATCCAAGCACATGTCTGCGGGTGACACGTTGATCGACGGAGGGAATTCAAACTACAAAGAATCGATTCGTCGTGCCGCTTCGCTCGCAGAACTGGGTATCGACATGTTGGACAGCGGAACGAGCGGGGGTGTCTGGGGGCTAGCAAACGGATACTGTCTTACGATCGGCGGATCGAAGGAGGCGTACGGGCGGAACTTACCGATTTTCAAATCGCTCTCACCGCCAGAGTCGGATGGCAATCTTCATGTGGGTCCAAGCGGGTCTGGCCACTATGTGAAGATGATTCACAACGGTATTGAGTACGGCATGATGCAGGCCTTCGCCGAAGGGCTGGAACTACTTGAAGCCAAGGAAGAATTCGAGTTGGATTTGGCAGCGATTTGCGAAAACTGGCGATACGGTAGCGTAATCCGGTCTTGGTTGCTTGATCTCACGGCCGAAGAGCTGAAGGAGGATCCGGGTCTGGATTCGCTCTCCTCTTATGTCGAAGATTCGGGCGAAGGACGTTGGACGGTTGACGCTTCGGTTGAACTCGCTGTACCGGCGCCCGTCATCACGGCGGCGCTTCAGATGCGTTTCCGATCTCGACAAGAAAATCCGATGGGAGGCCGCGCGCTCGCGGCGATGCGGAACGCGTTTGGCGGGCACAGTGTTCGGAAAGCTGACGGTGGTTAACGATAATGAACAATTCACAATCGTTATCTTTGGCGCGTCTGGAGATCTAGCGAAGCGCAAACTCGCGCCGGCGTTGTTTCACCTGCACGCGATCGGCGCTTTGCCCAGGCGATGCAGGTTCATCGCATTCGCGCGTTCCGAATTCGACGATGCAGGATATCGACGGTTCCTGTTCGAAGTTGCCTCAGATAGTTACTCCTCGGATGCTGAGAGGTGGTTGGAGTTTGCCAACGAAATTAGATACATTCGCGGATCGTCGAACGATGTCGAATCACTTCGTTATCTCGACGAGATGATCAAATCTGATACCGAGGGCCAGATCGAAGATAACCGGCTGTATTACTTGGCGCTGTCTCCGACGCTCTACGAAAGCACGATCAGTGCGTTGAGTGAAGCAGGAATGTTGGATGAACGGTGCGGTGTTAGGCGTTTGGTAGTTGAAAAACCGTTTGGCACGGACCTCGAATCCGCGCGTCTTCTCAACGAATCTATTCACGCCGGAGCGACAGAACATCAACTCTTTCGAATTGACCATTATCTGGGCAAGGACACAGTACAGAACCTGATCGTATTTCGCTTCGGTAACACGATCTTCGAACCCTTGTGGAACCGGAATTACATCGATCACGTCCAGATCTCCGTGCTTGAAGACCTGGATGTCGGTGATCGGGCGGCTTATTACGAACACTCTGGTGTTCTTCGGGATATGTTTCAGAGCCACCTTCTGCAACTCTTGGCTCTGATCGCGATGGAACCGCCTGCGACGAATCATGCTGATTCGCTCAGAGACGAAAAGGCGAAGGTTCTGAGCTCGGTCCGAAGACCCAACGCGCAACAAGCTGCTGCGAATTCGATCCGGGGTCAATACAACGGCTATCGAGAATTGGACGGTGTCTGTCGAGCCTCCGCGACCGCGACCTATGCTGCGTTGCGCCTTTATGTGGACAACTGGCGGTGGCAAGGCGTGCCTTTCTATCTGCGGTCGGGCAAGGCGCTCAGAACTAAGTACACCGAGATTGCGATTCAGTTCCGCCAACCTCCGCACCGGATTTTCGACGTTGCAGATGAATCGGGTTTGGTGCCGAACAAGCTCCGAATCGTGATTCAACCTGACGAGGCGATCCACCTCACCATCGACAACAAACGTCCAGGGCCGCAGCTTCGCCCTCAGGCACAGGAACTCAGCTACAAATTCCCGATGGGCATGCGGGACGCGTACGAGCGGTTGCTGCTGGATGCTGTGGCGGGTGATGCGTCGTTGTTTACGCGTGCTGACGAGATCGAGCTGTCGTGGGCGGTAATCGATCCTTTCGTGAAGTCGTGGCAAACAGAGCTGGCGTCGCAACTCTATCCCTACGCTCAAGGCACGTGGGGGCCGATTGCAGCGGACCAATTCATCGCGCCCGGTCGGTATTGGTCGAACCCCGTCGGTTGACGGGGATTCAAGTCGACCGGCGTTGCGCGATCGGATGCGTGGTGGTAACTTGCATCCAGAGGAATTTCGCAAGGGTTGTTCTTGATGTCTGCAATTAGCACTCCCAAATACAAGCTGGTGAGCGCTGACCGCGTGATTGACGCCACGGGAGGTCAGGTGATCGAGCACGGTGCGGTGTTGACGCGAGGTTCTGAGATTGTTGCGGTAGGTCGGGCTAACGATGTCCGACCGCCTGACGGGGCAGATGTCGAACGTTTCCACTATCCCGGAGCGACTGTCTTGCCGGGTATGGTGGATTGCCACACTCACAATAATGGGTTTGGCGACGGTAGAGGTGGGGAAGAGTTGGCGGAGTTGGCGGATGAAATCCTTACGGTGCAAGCTGCGGGTAATGCTCGGAGGAGTCTGTTCTCCGGGGTGACGACGATCCGCGAGAATGGTCCGAAGAACGTGACGATGTTCCGGTTGCGGGATGCGATCAACGAAGGGTTGACGATTGGGCCGAGGATGGTTTTGTGCGGGAGGCCGGTATCGATTATCGGCGGTCACATGGGGTATTTCGGGGGTGAGGTAACTGGTGTTGATGGAGTTCGGGCATTGACTAGGCAACTCATTAAGGAAGGTGCGGACTATATCAAGATCACTGCTACTGGTGGCAGCACACCGACGTCGTTCCCGCTTCGGCCGTCGTTCAATGTCGACGAATTGCGGGCGATCACGGGTGAAGCGCACAAGTTCGGGAAATTGACGGCGACGCACAGCACGTCGACACAGGGAGTGATTAATTCGCTTGATGCTGAAGTGGATATGATCATCCATTGCGTCTACAAAGAGCCAGACGATCGCGACAACTTTAGAGTCGATGTTGCTGAGCGGATCGGCGAACAGGGTGCTTACGTCAACCCCACTCTCCATGTTGGTCGTGCGAGGGTTTGGTCTTTGATCGAAAAGCGGATGGATGCCGGTCTGTCGGATCAAGAGTTGATTGAGTTGGATGAAGCGAAACGGTCTCTAGGAACTCGGCTTGAGCACAATCGACGAATGATCGAGATGGGAGTGAAGGTCATCACGGGCTCGGATTCTTCTTGGGGCGATTACCAGCTGGGCAATACTGTCTATGAAGCTGAGTTGCTGGTTCACGCGGGTTACAGTCATCTCCAAGGTGTGATGTCCGTGACAAAGTGGGCGGCGGAGGCTCTGGGCGTGAATGATGTTGTGGGAACGCTGGAACCGGGTAAGCAAGCGGACGTCTTGGTGGTCAGGGGCAATCCGGCGGAGGACGTGAACGCGCTTTGGGGTGTTGAGGATGTGTTTTTCAGAGGCGAAAGAGTTGATCGAGGCTCGAAAGAATCGTTGGCTGCTGTGAGGCAGACGCCGTATGAGTTTTAGTCTTTGTCTCGGTAGAGATTCAGGAGTTTTGGAATGAGTGAAGGTGAGACGCAGTTCACGATTTTGAAGGCTGCAAGGCTTATTGATGGCAACGGCGGTCCTGTGGCCGAACAGGCCGCGGTTCTTCTGGAAGGCGACACTATCAAGCAGGTGGGCACCAGGGAGACTGTGGAGGCTCCGGAGGGTGCTTCGGTTCTCGCAGTCGACTATGGCGATGCGACGATTCTTCCGGGGCTGGTGGATTGCCATGTTCACGTGAATGGCATCGGGGATGGTCGCGCGGGTGATGAGCTTGTGACGCTGCCGGACGAGGTGCTTACGGTGCAGTCGGCGCAGAATGTGAGGAGACATCTCTACTCGGGGGTTACGACGGTGAGGGACTGTGGAGGGAAGAATCGGACGACTTTCTTGTTGCGTGACGCGGTGGAGATGGGCATTGTGCCGTCGCCTAGGTTGATTTTGGCGGGCAGGCCGATTGCGATCATCGGTGGGCATCTCAGCTATTTCGGTATCCAAGCGACTGGCCCCACGGAGTGTCGTGCGGCGGTGCGGCAGCTTATCAAGGAGGGCGCTGACTTCATCAAGGTGACGGCTACGGGTGGGAGTACTCGGACCAGCCATCCGTTCGTTCCGTCTTTCAATGTCGATGAGTTCAGTGCGATTTGCGATGAGGCTCACAAATTCGGGAAGCATGTCGCGGCTCACTGCACCTCGTCTGGTGGGATGAAGAATGCGTTGGCGGCGGGGGTTGACACGATTATTCATGGGGTGCATAGGGATGCCGATGGTTCGGACAAATACCGGCTAGATATCGCGGACCGGATCGCTGAGGCGGGGATATTTGTCAATCCGACGTTGGGGCAGTCGGTGGCGAGGATTCGGCAGTTGGAGGAAGAGCCAGATCGTGCGCTTCCAACGGAGGATTTGGGTGTTATGCGACGAGGATCGGAGGTTCGGATGGACCATGTGGCGAGAATGATGGATGCCGGAGTGGTGATTGTGGCGGGATCGGATTCTGCTTGGGCCAACTATGAGATGGGAGATTTCCAGACGGAGATCGAGGCGCATGGGATGGCCGGGATGTCGAACATGGCGGCGATTGTTTCTGCGACGCGGGATTCGGCAGCGTCGTGTTGGGTGGATGATTCTGTGGGGACGCTTGAGGTAGGGAAGCAGGCGGATGTGTTGGTGGTCGATGGCGACCCTGCGCGGGAGCTTGGTGATCTGCGAAGGGTTGCGGATGTTTACTTGGGCGGTTCTCGGGTGGATCGGGGTGATTTGATCTAGATGCTTTGACATCCTGGTTGGTGGATGGTTTGCGGACGCGTTTAAGCGGCCGCAGAGCGGCTTTTCTCTGTCGGGCGTGGGGAGGGGGATTGGGTTTTGCCCTCTGGCTGGTCGGTCTTGTTTTCTGGTTATCGGGTTTTTCTCATGGGGTTGCTTTGGTTGGGACTTGCGTCCCCTGCGACGTGCACGGGCGGGTCTGGGACCCGCCCCTACCGTCGCGTCCCCTTCGTTCCGAAAGGGACGGGTTTTCGAGGCATCGCCGCGGCTTTGGGGCCGCAGTTCGACAACTTCTTATTTCTCCATAAAGCTCGAGCGCTGCCGACGTCGCCAGACCGACGGCCCGGCGCACGGGTTCCGTTTGCATCCCGCACGCCATCACTTGGTTCGTTACCCCGCGTTCGCGCTCTGGCCGTCCCGCACGACGAAGCGGGACCGACCTGTTCCGGATAAGGGAAGGGCTCGTCCAGGCCTTGAATGCCGGATATGCCCTGCGTCGCGCACGGGCGGGTCGCAGACCCGCCCCTACCGTCGCCGGCGTCTCCGGCATCTGGCTCGTGTTGCGGCTTAAGCGATACATCGCCGCGCCTGAACCTTGCAGCTACAACCTTCCCCGTAACCGGGCTTATCACCGCGTCGCCCCATGCAACAAGAGCGGTGGACGGGCACCGTCGCGATCGGCGCGCAGATAGACATCGGGCCTTGCGCCTCGGGGTTCTAAACCTCCGGCCTCGGGGCTCTCTGCCTGCCTTCACGCTTCTCATGTGTTTTCCGTCTCGCGGTTTCATTTCACTTCAATCGACGACAACTGCACCTAAGGTTGCGACCCCCGGATGCGGCGATCCTCTGGCGCTTCTCGGGTGGCCGCCTGATCAGCGCTTGATTCCTGTTGTAGCACGTATGTATAGGGCGTGTCAAGTGTTTTCCAGATTTTTGTTCGAGGTGATTGTAGGTTGGGTGTTGGGGTTGGGAATTGTGTTGTTGTTCAGGGATTCGCGCTGGGTGCGGTGGTGGATGGGGAGTCCTTCTGGCCCCGCACCTCCCCTCGCCCTCACCCCCGGCCCCTCTCCCGCCCAGCGGGAGAGGGGGGTTCTCCTCCCTTCCTCCCCACATCCTTGGGATACCGTTTTCGTGGGGATGGGGCGAGGGGTGGTTTTGGTTTGGGGAGTCTTTCTTTATGCGAAGGGCGCTGGGCGGGTCACAGACCCGCCCCTACCGTCGCCGCTCCTACGGGACGCGGTCTGTTTGTGGGGTGCGGTGGTGGATGGGGGAGTGCGTCTGCCCCCTCCCTTCCGCCCGTTCCCCCTCACCCCGGCCCTCTCCCCCGGTGGGGAGAGGGGGATTCGTCCCCTCCCTTCCACCAGCCTGCCCCCTCACCCGAAACCTCTCTTGATTTCGGCCTTGAAAAGAGGATGGGAATAATGTGGTCTTGGTCATTTGCGCTGGGGCGGAGGGGCTTTACTCGTTGCTTGGTGAGGTGCGTAACCCTAGGATCTTTTGGAGGTTTGCGTAGTATTCGGCGAAGGCTTTTCGGCCGGTTTGGGTGGACTGGATCCAGGTTCGGGGTTTGTTTTGATGGAACTCTTTGGTGATTTGGAGGTAGTTTGCCTCTTCGAGTTTTCGGAGGTGGGTCGTGAGGTTGCCGCCGGTGAGGTTGAGGTTGTTTTGTATGAAGCCGTAGGTGAGGCGTGCGGAGTCGGATTGGGAGACGAGGAGCGTCATGATGCGGAGTCGTGTTGGTTGGTGGATCGTTTCGTTGAGGGCGATCGGTTGGGTGTCGGTCATTGGACGCCGCTCTTTCTGAGCCAAAGGGCGCCGGCGGCGATGAGGATGAGGATCAGTATGGCGGTGATCGCGTAGGCGTTGTCACCAGCGAAGTATGCGGGGATGTAATAGGCGGCGGCGATGCCTAGTCCGAGGATCGATATTGCGATGCGGGTGAAGAGACCGAAGAGGACGTATCCGAGTGCGACGATGCCGATAGCGACGCCTGCGATGTGTTGTCCAGGATCTGTGACGGTCCAGAGTCCGGACAGTCCGGGGATGGTCCAAGTTGCTAAGGCGACAGTGAGCCAGAAGGCGAAGACTTTGATGCCGGCGCGGCGTGTGGTTGTTGGATCGGCGAGTTTATCGGCGGCTCGAGAGCCGATGATGGCGCTGGCTGCGATGCCGATGATGACGAGGACGCCCCACAGTGGAGCGCGGAACCATGGGTATTCGTCTGCGAAGTCGGGTGCGATGTTCGCGATGGCGAAATCAGCCAGGTATCCGATGGCTGTGAGTCCGCCCCACATGAGTAGGATGGATGCGGTGCCGGCCATGAAGAGAGCGGTTTGAGCTTGGTTCATGGTTGAGTGGATGGTGTTTAGGGAGGATTCGGGAGAGGAGTTGTTTTGGGTTGTCATTGGTGGGTTCCTGGAGGGTTGTGATTGTTGACGGGATGTATTGTAATGCAAAATAGTTTGTATTGCAAACTATATTTTCGCGAAGTTATGGGGCCGGTGATTGAAGAGGCTGGCGAGGAGATAGGACCGACGATGTGCGAAGATTTACAGAGGACGGTTGGCATGAATGAGAAATTGACAAAAGACGAGGTTTTGGAGCAACTCCGTCGACACAAGTCGGAGATGTCGGATCGGTTCGGGGTGATTGATCTGACGCTTTTCGGGTCGTTTGCCCGCGACGAGGCAACGGAAAAGAGCGACATTGATGTGTTGGTGAGGTTTGACGGACCTGCAACATCGAAAGGGTTTTTCGGGGTTCAGTTCTTCATCGAAGACATGTTTGGCCGTTCAGTGGATTTGGTGACGGACAAGGCGCTGCGGGATGAGCTTCGTCCTTACGTTGAACAGGAAGCGATAAGGGTTTGAGGGGGGATATGAGGAATCGAGAATGGCACCTCTACATAGGAGACATGATCGGTTTCTGCGAGAAGGTGATTTCGCGGACATCGGGTTTGAGGAAAGCTGAGTTTATCGGTGATGAGGTAATTTACGAGTCGACCTTGTGGAACATTCGGTTGATCGGTGAAGCGGCTACTCACATTCCCGAAGAAATCCGCGCTACCCACAGCCAGATCGATTGGCGGCAGATCATCGGCATGAGACATCAACTTACGCACGGGTATCTGGGTTTCGACGATGATGTCGTGTGGGATGTGGTGAAGCGGGACGTGCCTAAACTCGTAGAGGATCTGCGGCACATCGTTGGGCAGTTGAATGGGTGACCAAGTTGATTTCGTTTGCTGTTCGATCCATTGAATACGCGATTTGAATCGCATTGCGATGCGTGGAATTGGTTGATGTTGGTTGTCTAGACTCGGTTGAATGGTGGGTTTTGGTTGTTGAATCGGGGATGATGCGAGTTGAATTTGTTGATTACAGGGTTGGTTGATCGGGCCGCGTGGGGATCCCGCGCGGTCTTGGTTTTGGTTGGATTGACGGGGGTTTCTTTGGTGTTTGCGGTTGGTTTGAGTGGGTGCACTGGGGATGAGGAGCCAACGGCGGAGCCGTTTGTGACGCGGACGCCTACTCCGTTACCTCCGACAAAAGCGCCGGCGACGGCTACACCGGTTTCTCCGACGAGTACTCCAGCGCCGGCGACATCGACGCCGGCACCTGCGCGTCCGACGAACACTCCTGCGCCAGCGACGGCGACCTCGGTACCGGCGACGAGTACGCCGGTTCCTCCGACCTTGACGCCGATGGCTCCTACGGCAACTCCGGTTCCGCCTACTGCTACTCCGATACCACCGACTGCTACTCCGATACCTCCTACTCCGACTGCGACGCCGGTGCCTGCCGCCTACAGCATCGAGTCGTTGGATTGGGACATCCGGGGGCCTGAGGGTGACAAGATTGCGGTGCGGTTCATGTTGAAGGTGGTAAACGAGGGTGAGGCTGGTCGCGATGGTTTGACGCCGGTGATGGCGACGGTTAACGGGGTCGTCGTTGATCCGGTGGCGGAGATTCCGCCGTTGAATGGTGGCGAAGAGACGACGTTGGTGTTTGATGTGCGACTGGGTTCGGGGCAGCAGGAGTTGAAGCTGAGGGTGGATGATTCGGATTCGCTGGCGGTTCTGGATTTGCTGGTTTCGGACGTTACGATAGCGCCGATTTCGTACCAGGTTTTGACGGACAAGGTGATCGCGGTGCGGGTGACGTTGACGAACCAGGGGACGCTGCCATCGCGTCCGGTGCAGTTGATTGCGTTGAACGATGTGGTTGCGACGGTGCAGCCTTTGGATCCGGGCGAGTCAGAGGATGTGACGTTCAACATCGAGTTGGAGAAGGGGAGGCATACGGTTGAGGTGACGGCGTCGGCAGATGAGCGGGAGGCGAATCTTTCGAACAACTCGGCGGAGTTTGATATTGAGGTTGATTTCGTTTCTCTGAATGTTCGGGCGGGAAGTGCGAGTGTGCGTGGGTTTATCCGGGGCGGGACGGCGGAGGTCGACATCAATTACCGGGTTAACAATGTCGGAGTTGCGAACAGCGGTCCTTTTGTGGTGTCGATAGGGTGTCCGGATGCAGATATAGGGGCTTGTACAGGTGAGCTGGTAGTTGACAATTTGCCGCCAGGTGGGGAGATTACGGGGATTTTGGATGCGGTTGTTCCGCAGGGGATTTCGTCGGTGGTTCTTTTTGCGGGCGAGTTGGAGTATGGGTATCTATGGGGTGAGCAGAATGCGATTCCGGTGACTCTGGAGGTGCCGTTGCAGCCGGACATCGTGCCGGTGTTTGCGGCTGGCGCGTTGTTGAATGGTTACTACCGGGATGGAGAGGCATCGGTGACGGTGGATGTTGCGTTGCGTAACGATGGTGCGGAGCCGATTCCCGGGGAGTATCCGATTGCGGTTTCTTGTTACGAGGATGGCGAGGCGATCTCGGGTTGTGGCGATGTGGTGACGCTGGATCTGCGCGATGGGTATGGTCCGGTGGAGGGAACGTTGGATATTCGGACGCCGTCTGGTGAGATCGAGTTGCGGTTGGAGGGGCCGGAGGTCGTGGGTGTGAATGAGGTTTTGTCGGCCGATGTGGATATTTCAGTGCCGGGGAAGATTACGGATGTGGATCGGGAACTTTGGCGGTGCTTTACTGAGACTCGGCAGAGCGAGGAGTTTCCGAGGGGGAATTGCAGCGGTCGGGATGGTGAGGTTATTCGGAAGTGGATGCAGGATCGCCCGGTGACGGTTTGGATCAATGGATTGTCGGCGTATTCCGAACTTTTCCAGGACATGATGCAGGATCTGGCGCCGGAGTTGAACTTCACGTATCAGCTTGTTGCTGAGGAGCGTCGGGCGGACATTGCGGCGTATGTTGGTATATCGGACGAGGATGTGCGCGCGTTGGGCTTCACTGATTGCGAGGGTTTCTGGGGTTGCACGAATTACGAGACGAATGACGATGGGGAGATCGTGACGGCGGAGATCGTTGTTCTGCGGGTTGAGGATCCGAATCTGCGGCAGCTGGGTGTGGTGAATGAGACGATCGAGTATGCGATGTTGCACGGTTTGTTGCAGATATTGGTGCCGATGAGCTATCGGAGCGTTCCGGACAGTGTGATGAGTATCGACAAGGGGTTCAGGTTCCCGGCGATGAGTTCTTCGGACAGGGAGATTGTGCGGATATTGACGAGTCCGCTGGTCGAGACTGGATTTAGGACGGCGGATGTCGAGGGACTGGTGGTGTTTTCGGATGAGGTTCTGGATCCTGTGGAGCCGGAGCGGTTGACGAATCTGGAGATTGTGGAGCAGGCGCGGTTGCGGTTGCATAGCGAGGGATCGGTTCTGTACAACATGAGCGGTGGCTGGTCTGGAGGGACGTGTATCGATAGCTTTGGGCCTTCTCAAGTGACGATTTCGCAGTTCAGTTCGCACCGCGGGTTGCACTATCGGATGACGGATGCGTCGGAGAGGTTGTATGCGTTCTGGCGATCGGAAGACGGTAGGGCGGAGTATTGGGATGGGAGTACGCGTTCGTGGCGTCGTTTTGCGGCTACGGATGAGCAGGAGCTAGCGGAGGAGACGGCGTGGGCGCCGCAGTATTCCGATCCGTTGGCGATGCTGACTTCGGTGTTGTATTTCGAGTCTGGGACGCTGGAGGAGTTGAACCGTGGGGAGGATGAGATTGAGTTCAGGATTGAGCGGATCAGGGGTTATGCGGCGCCGGATTGGTCGGATGAGGCGTTGGTCTCGGCGACGTTCAAGGTGGATCTGACGAATTTCGAGGTGACGTCGTTCTCGATGGAGTGGGAGTTTGGGGTACGCGGGTTGGCATGTGACGAGTACGAGGTGCAGGCGAACTTGATTGAGTATGGTGCGAGTTTGGTCGTACCGGCCGAGGTTCGGGGCGGTTCCCGGGTGATCGGGAATTGAGGGTTTTAGCGCTCTCTTGATATCGCCGAATTAGGATGGTCCGTATGAGGTCGCGGGTCGCAATTTCAGTTTTGGTCGGGTTGGTGGGGGTGTTGGTTGGTTTTGGTTTGATGGGTGTGGTGGCTGCTCAGAATTCTGGCGACTTGTTTCATGTGACGGATGTAGTTATAATGGAGGTTGGTGAGGATAGATCGGTGGTGCGGTATGAGGCGTTGGTGACGGTTGAGAACATGAGTGACGTGGATTTTGTGGGGACTCAGCGGATCGATTATCAGGTAGATGGAGGGGAACGGAAATTGGTTTATGTGGTGAGTGAACTGGCGAAAAAAGTGCAGAGGCAGTTCAAGTTTAGGTTTGAACTAGAGCCGGGGGAGCGGACGGTAGGGCTGTTGGTCGGAGATGTGGTGCATGAGACGAGTGTGACGGTGTTGGCGGTGGATCTGTCGGTGAGGGTGAATGCGGAGCATGTGGTTAGGGGCGGGTTTTACGAGTTTGATGTCGGTGTTGATAACACTGGTGGACGAGTCGCGAAGGAGGTCGAATTAAGAGGGAGATGGGAGAGGTTGGATGACGGAGAGGTTGGTGAAGTCGATTTTGGTGTGGTTGCGGAGTCGGTTGATGTCGGCGGGAGTGCGGTGAAGTTGGCTCGGTTTGAGGTGGAACCGGGGGGATACCGGTTTGAGTTGGTTGCTTCGACCTCTTCGACGGAGGTGGAGCTTGGGGATAACAGCGTTCGGGTTGAGAGTGAGGTGGAGTACGTGGAGTTTGATGTTGTGGTGGGTTCGACAGAGGTGGTGAAGTGGCATACGGAGGGTAGAGGGTTGGTTTCGGTGGAGATTGAGGTCAGCAATGTGGGTGTTGACGACAGTGTGCAGTTTGTGGTTGGGGTTGAGTGTGGTGATGAGGCGTGTTCGATGTCGGATTTTGCCCGCCCGTTGGCAGTTGGCGAGTCGGTTTCGGTGATGTTGGAGGTTTGGGTACCGGTTGGGAGTGTGATGGCGACGGTGTACGCGGGGGCAAATGAGGATGGCTTCAGGTGGGGTGATGGGAATGTTGTGGGGGCGGTTTTTGATGTTGGCGAGGTGCCGGCATTGGATTGGTCATTGTCGGCGGTTTCGGACGGTGAGGAGTTGCAGTACTGGAGTGATGGATCGGCGAATGCGGTTTTTGAGACGACGTTGGCGAATGTGGGGAGTGTGCCGGTAAGTGGCGAGGTTCAGTTGATGGTGTCGTGTTTGCGGGCCGGAGAGCTGGTGGATGATTGCGGAGGTGAGTTCGCTGTGGAGGTGGATGGTGAGGATGAGATGGATGTCTCTCGGCATATGGTTAGGGTTCCATCAGGGGAGACGGAGCTGCATTTCTCGGTTGGCGACGATGATGTGGTGACAGCAGATGTGTTGGTGCCGAGGAGGATATTGGGTGTGGCGCGGGAGATTTGGGAGTGTTTCAGCGACACGTCGAATCTGAGGCGGCGATCGGACAGGGATGATGGTGTGGGTTGTGGCGGCTGGCGAAACGATTTTGTGTCTAAATGGCGTGTCGGTAAACCGATTCGAGTTTGGACGACAGGTAAGGATGAGTATGAAGCGATATTTGACGAGGTGTTGGAGTATCTTGCGCCTCTGTTGAATGTTGAGTTCGAGCATGTCGAGACTAGATCGAGGGCGGCTCTCCATGCTTATCTTGGGGTGGACAGGAGTGAACGGATCAGTGGTTTGAGGTGTAACAGGGCCGCGGGCTGTACGAGTTTCGACGTGGCATCCGACGGGTCGATTTCGGGGGCTAGATTAGTGGTCTGGCCGCCGTTATCGGTTTTCACCGATGCTGGTCGCGACCACATGATTCGGAGCATCGCGGTGCATGAGTTGATTCATTCGTTGACGGGGATGTTGCACCGCCATGAGGACAGGACGAGTCTGATGAGTTATGACGCGTTGGATTATGTGACGTTGGGTCCGACCGATCGGGAGTTGATCAGGATCGCGTCAGATCCGTTGGTGAAGCCGGGGATGCGTTTCAGCGAGGTTAGGGAGTTGGTGGTGTTTGAGGATGAGTTGGTGGACAGGGTTGAGCCAGTTGAGATCACGGTAGAGGGGATTCTGCGTCGTGCACATGCGAAGTTCATGGATGAAGGTGCGGCGAGTTACACGATTTCCGGTGGTTGGACGGGTTGCGAGTTTACGTTTGAGGAATCTCGGTATTCGATTGGAGGGATGCGGCCGCGGGCTTCGCGTTGGGTGCATTTCAAGAATGATTCGGTAGACCTCTACATAATTCGGTCGCGCGCTCCGGTGCAGCTGCTGGAGTATTGGATGTTTGTCAATGGGCGGTGGCGACCAGTGCCTAGTCAGGTGGCTCAACGTGTTTTGAGTTTCAGGGATTCTTTCTCGAATCCGTTGACGATGTTGTCGAGTGTCAATCTTTATCGCGATGGTGCCGAGTTAGAGGTTGTTGGGGAGGAAGATGGGGTGATGACGTTGAAGGTGCCATTGGGTGGTGCGGATGTTCGGACTGCTTGGAGCCAAAACACGAGCATCGATGTGCAGTTGCAGGTCGACACATCGGATTACACGATTTCGAGTTACGAGATGTCGTGGCAGTTCGAACCCGAGGAGGACGGGGTGTGCGACACGTACAGGGTCGTGGCGACCGAGGGAGGATATGGAGGCGAGTTTGAGATTCCGGATGTGATCCGGAGCGCGTCGGTGGCGCTCCGGTTGGAGGGCGATGGCTGAGTGGGCGGTTTCTAGGAGATGAGAGATGCCCACTGAGTGTCGAGGTGGGATTCGATGTAGTCGCGGTCCAGCTCGTAGCCTAGTCCGGGTTTGTCGGAGAGGTGAAGGTGTCCGTCTCGAATGTCGAGGGGTTCGGTTAGGCACGCGTTGTATGCGGGTACCGAGTGGTGGCTCATTTCGAGGCGGTATATGTTTGGGACGTTCATGAGGACTTGGGCGCCGGCGATGACGTTGAAGGATCCGGACGCGTCGTGGGGCGAGATGGGGATGTAGAAGGTCTCGGCGAGGTGAGCGATCTTCTTCATCTCGGAGATTCCGCCTGTCCAGCAGATGTCGGGCATGATGTAGTTGACGAGGCCTTCGGTGAGGTAAGGGAGGAAGTCCCATCGGGTGAATTTGCGTTCGCCGATGCATAGGTTGATGTCGGTGTTGCGTCGGAGTTGACGATGGGCTTCGATGCTCTCGGGCTGCAGGGGTTCTTCTAACCATGTGAGGTTGTAGGGCATCATGCGGTTGCAAAGGTCGGTTGCGGTGGAGACGTCAAAGTTTCCGTGGGCGTCGATCATGAGTTCGATGTCTGGGCCTAGGGCTTCTCGGAGGGCGGCCATGAGGTCTTCGGCGTGAGCGGCTGCTGCGGCAGAGATTTTGCCGTCAATGTACCGGCGGTGTTTGGCTCCCATCTCGGGCGAGAAGGGATCGAGTTTGAGGGCTTGGTATCCAAGGGCGACTTGTGCTTTGGCATCGGCGACGCAGGCATCGATGTCGTCGGCTGGGCCGCAGTGTGAATAGAGAGGGACGGAGTCGCGCATGGGACCGCCGAGAAGGTCGTAGACGGCTCGTCCGAGGGCTTTTCCTTTGATGTCCCATAAGGCCATGTCGACGCCGCTTGCGAGGGTTGTAGCGAAGCCGCGTGAGCCGAGGGTTCCAAAGCGGCGGTATATCTGGTGCCAGATGCGGTCGATGTGGTTGGGGTCTTGGCCGACTAGTCCGTCGGAGAAGTCTTGTCCGACGAGGTCGTTTTTGAGGAGGGCGTAGGTTTGTGCGATGACGATGGCACCACCGCCGCCGACGTTAGTGGATTCTCCGTATCCGGTGATGCCTTCGTCGGTGTCGATTTCGACAAACATCCATGGTCGGGATTCTTGTGCACGTACGACGTATGCTCGGAGGTCGGTGATTTTCATCGGGGTTGTTGTCCTGGGGCGCTGGTGTAGTTTCGCCAAAGTGTCCGGAGGTATTGACGGGTTCATGGTACACAGAGATTTGATGTGGTGTGAAGTATGGAATGCGTACAAGTGTTAGAGTGAGAAAGGTAGTTGATGGCGATACAGAGTTTTCGTGACCGACGGACCAGGCGGTTTTTCGATGGTGATTTTGTGTCGGATTATCAAGGTTTCGAACGTCAGGCGCACGCCAAACTTGGTTTTTTGGACGATGCAGATAATCTGGGGGACTTGACTCGATACCCTGGCAACCGGTTGGAGCGTCTCAAGGGAGATCGGATCGGTCAATATTCGATCCGGATCAACCGTCAATGGCGGATTTGTTTTCGTTGGGGTGATACGGGACCGTACGAAGTCGAGATCGTAGACTATCACTGAAAGCATTGAATTGAGGCGAACGATGAAACCGATTAACCGGATGCCTCCGGTACATCCTGGGGAGATGTTGAACGAAGACCTCGGAGAAATGGGATTGACGCCGGAGACATTTGCAGACAAACTTGGCATTCCAATAGAGCAAATGAATGCCGTCTTGGCCGGTGAGCGGGACGTTGACGCTGAGTTGGCGTTGCGGTTGTCACGATATTTCGGGACCTCGGCGAGGATTTGGATGAATTTGCAGGTTAGCTACTCGTTGAAGGTGGCTGAGCGGGATTTGGGTGAGCGGATCAATCGGGAGGTTGAGCCGCGGATTGGGGAATCTGTGGAGGTAGTTGAGGCGGCTTGATGCCAATTGGGCGTTGTTGGGGTGTTAAACTGCGAACGCAGTGAATGAGATGTGTCGCGTGTGCGGCACGAGCTGATCAATGAAGGGAATCTAGGCACGCCATGCGTTTCTGCTACGCCCACCGACGTTTCACCTTGTATCCGCAGTCTGTGGATACGTGGAATCTGCATCCTGACAACTACACATCGGAGTTTCTGGACAAGACCCGAGATACGGGTTTCAACGCTATCGAGTGTGGGTTTGAGGTATTGGACAAGCTGGGGGATACGAAGTCGATTGCTGATTTCGGTGAACGCGTGCGTTCGCACGGGTTGAATGTGGGTGCGATTCGGGCTGGCGGGACTTTGACGGAAGCGAAGCACGGTCCCCAGAATCGGGAGAAGTTGATGCGTGCGGCGGAGTATGCGGGTCATGTGGGTGCGGAGGTTGTCAATGGTGCGTTGAGTGCTCCGGCGAGGTATCCGGGGCATCCTCCGGGGTCGATTCCGGGTAGTGTGAGCGGTTGGCCTAAGTCGCAAGATGCGAGCAAAGATGCCGACATGTGGGTTTACGACGAGTTGGCGTCGGTGTTCCAGGGGGTTTGCGACTCTAACAGCGAGATCGATGTGACGGTTGAGGTCCATCAGAACTCTCCAGTCGATAACTCTTGGTCGGCGGTGTATCTGCATGACCAGATCGACCGGGAGAATTTCGGGATCAACCCGGATATCGGGAATATTGTGTGGACGTATGACGTGCCGGAAGAGGACTACGACGCGGCGATTGACGCGTTGGCGCCGATTTCGAAGTATTGGCACTGCAAGAACATGCATCGCGTCTATCACCCGGAGAATCAGCGGACTGTGTTCGTTCGTGTGCCGTTGGAGGATGGGGAGATCGACTACCGTTACGCGATCTCGGCGATGGCGAATGCCGGGTACAGCGGGTATATGGCGATCGAAGGCACGCAACTGGGCGACCAATGGCACAAGGACGGTGGTTCGCTTGAGTATGCGAGGGCGATCTGGGCAGAGTTCGAGGATTGATCTGGCGTTCCGGCGTCCAACCGAATGATTGGGGGTGCAAATGCGAGATTCGTCGGGTGAAACCCCGGAAACGTCTGCGCTTGACGACGAGACATTAGAGGAAGAGGATGTCTTCTTTCGTGATGTTTCGGAGGATCTGGATGACGATGAGCGGACGTCGTATGCCGTTTTGTTGATCTTGGCGGTTGGTGGGTTCGCGCTTGGATTGTTGCTGGTGGGCATCACGCTGGCTTCGGCGATTGCGTTACAGGACTATATCGGTGAAATGGGATGGGTATTCGCTCCTGCGCCGATGCTGCTGTTTGGTCTGGCTTCGATCTGGCAGTATGAGGCGACTTGGCTGCAACGGTTGGGAGCGACGGCGTTGGGTTTCGCGTTGGCGCAGTACATCATGTTGGCGATCAGCTTTGCCACGTTGGATATATGAGGTGCTCAAGGGAGTGATTACCGATGGCGACGGCATGTTGACGGATACGAAATGCTGAAGCGAACGGCGTCTAAAATCCGGAATAAGCTGCGAGTTCGGATCGACGCCCAAGGCAACTAGGCTCGGGGGTGTGCGGCGTCGTATTCGCGGCGGACGTGTTCGGTTGTGAGATGGGTGTAGATCTGGGTTGTGGCGATGTTTTCGTGGCCGAGGAGATCTTGGACGTGGCGGAGGGATGCGCCGCCGTTCAACAGGTGAGAGGCGAAGCTGTGGCGGAGCATGTGGGGTGTGATCTGTCTGGTGATGCCTGCTGCCGTTGCGATGTTTTTGAGTTGGAGCCAGAGTCCTTGTCGAGTGATGCGTGAGCCGCGGGCGTTGAGGAACAGGGCGTGTTCGTCTTGGAATTTGCCGAGTTTGGGTCGTCCGATGGTGAGGTAGTCTGCGATGGCGTCCATGGCGGGGTCGTAGATGGGGACGATGCGCTCCTTTGAGCCTTTTCCGAAGACGCGGATTGTGGAATTATCGAAGTTTACGTTGTTGACATCGAGGTTGGTGAGTTCGGAGATTCTTAGGCCGCCGGCGTATAAGAGTTCTATGACGGCGCGATCTCGGAGTTCGGTGGGTGTTGAAGCGTCGGCGACGTGGTCCAAGAGGTTACCGACTTCGTCGATGGTCAAAGATTTCGGTAGGGTTTTGCCGCCGCGTGGGGATTTAAGTCGGCGAGTTGGTAGGTCGTCGGTGATGCCTTCCTCTCTCAGGAAGCGCATGAATGAACGCAGGGATGCGACTTTGCGGGATTTGGTGGCGTTGGAGTATGCTCTTATGTCTAGGTCGCGAACGTATTTGGTTACCGTTTTTTCGTCGAATCGATTCCAATCGATGGGAACGGTGTTTGATCCGAACTCATCTTCGACGAAAGTGGTCAAGCCTTCGAGGTCGTTGCGGTAGGCGTTGACGGTGTTTTGGGAAAGTCCGCGTTCGCCACCAAGGTGCTCCAAGAACGCTGTGACTTGGGGATCCATGACTGGAATCGTAGAAAAATGGCGTGTAAAGAGAGCGTTCTGATGGTGCAATCGATACTGTGTCTTGGGATCTGAAGGCGTATCGAGTTTCGGGATTAAAGCGGTGCGCGATAGAATCGGTTGGTAGCTAGCGAAGATGCTTGATGGAGGCCAGTTGCTAGGTGTTTGAAGCGATCAAGATACCGTTCGACCCGTATATATTCGGCGGCACGACGACTGCGTTTTCGTGGCATGGATTCCTGACGTTCATTGCCGTGGGAACGGCGATCTGGATGTCTGGCAGGGCAGCGATCCGGGAGCGGTTGGACCAGGAGCAGGTTTACAACACGGCGCTATGGGGTGTGCTAGGAGGTATCGTGGGTGCTCGGATCGTGCACGTGTTAGATAATTGGTCGATTTATGGTGACGATCCGCTGTCGATATTCGCGGTTTGGAATGGTGGGATCGGACTTTGGGGCGGGATCCTGGGTGGTTGGATCGCAGGACTGATCTACGCGTATTTCGCGAAGGCTCCGATCGGACGGTTCATGGATATCGCTGCTGCTCCGCTTCTGGTGGCTCAGACCATTGGACGTATCGGGGACATCATCAATGGTGAACACTGGTCGCGTCCGTTGGAGATGTTTTGGGCTTGGTATTTCACTGATATTGACAGCCCCGCGCGATCAGTGATCGATCAGTATCCGGATTTGTTCGGGACGGATGTCGAGCGGCCGGTCCACCCGGCGGTGATGTACGAGATGATCACGAACATCGTCATCTTGGGCGTGATTTTCTTCCTACGGGGCAAAGTGCGGCCCGCGGGCAGCATTTTCATGATCTATCTGGCGCTCTATGCGGTTGCGAGGTTCGGAATCCAGTTTGTGAGGTTGGACGACGTTAAGTTCTGGGGATTGCAGGAGGCGCACCTGATCGCGATTTTGGTGTGGATCGTGACGATTCCTTGGATCGTTTGGAAGGTCAGGTGGGTTGGTGGTGGAGGTGCTCCTCGGCGCAGGATGCGTGAGGTGGCGGATGTTGATCGGGTTACTGCGGGACGTTCTAGGCGGGAGAGGCGTCGGGAGTTGGCACGGTGAATTCTGAGCGAACTATCGCCAACCTGGCTGGAAAGCGGACATTACGGCGTTGGTAGAATCGCGGTTGTGTAGTTTACGGAGTGCGAGATGGATGTCAAAGAGGCTGTGCGAACAGCGAAAGATTATCTGACCGACCTCTATGCCGACGAGGGAATTGTGAACGTCGGATTGGAGGAAGTGAGGTACGACGATGACGACAAGTGGTATGTCACGATTGGATTTTCGCGGCCGTGGGATCAACGTGTCCCAATGACAGTCAGATCGCACCAGGCAGGTTTGGTGGAACGATCCTATAAAGAACTGTGCATCGATGACGGCACCGAGGAAGTCGAATCGCTCACGACTCGCATACTCAGTCCTCTTCAAACAGTCTGATCGTGAGTTCAAGTTTTTTCGTTGATGCAAACCTGTTGGTTTTGTTCATCGTCGGAAACGTGCGCCGAAGTTTGGTGGATAGACACCCTCGATTGAAGGCTTACTCGGTTGCGGACTATGACCTGTTGTTGAGTCAATTAGGGCCCCAGAGTAAGATCTACGTGACCCCGAATACACTGACCGAAACATCCAACCTCTTGCGGTTTGGTCCGGAATCCATCAACAACAGCCTGTTTGAAGAGTTGAGGTCGATGATCGAAGACAGCGAAGAGATTGTCTTAGTGAGTAGAAAAGCATCTGCAAAGCCCGAGTTTAGGTGGCTTGGTTTAACCGATACGGTATTGCTCGAACTGGCTAGTCGTGAAACGCCGCTCATGACAACCGACTTGAGGCTGTGGAGCGCGGTTGTCAGTCTCAAACCAGAAGCAGCGGTAAATTTCCACCACTTGCGGCGATAACTGCACTTCGAAGGTGCATACGGGATCCAAGCGTATGACTGCGTCTCTCAAAACGGCTATGGGCGACCATCAATGACTAGCCGCGATGTCGTGGAGCCTTAGTTCGTGTCGTCGGACGCCTCGGTAATAGTCGGTTTTTAGGCTGACGACTGTGTCGACGATGCGGGTTGGTGGTAGGTCGTCGGCCATGCCGAAGCCGACGGCGCGGAATGATCGGCCAGTGTCGTCTTTGAGGTTTAGGCGTATGTGGTTTTGGTTTCGTCCCATGTAGTTGATGTTGGCGGTTTCGGCGTTGCGTATGAGGAAACGCGGTTCTGGGTTGCCTGAGCCGAAGGGGGCCATCATGTTGATGAATTCCCAGAGTGATTGGCCCAGTTGGTGAAGATTGATTTCGGCGTCGGCGGTTTTGATGACGCGTTCGTCGACAGTTGAGCTAAGGTTCGACCAGGACATCTGGGTTTCGAGATGTGCGGTGACTTCGGGGATTAGTTCGGCTTCCACAGCGAAACCGGCGGCTGCGGCGTGGCCTCCGAAACGTTGGAGTTTGTTGGAGACCGCTTCGAGGGCTTGGTGGATGTCGAAGCCGGGGACGCTGCGTGCGCTTGCTCTGGCGATGCCGTCGACGATCTGGTAGGCGAACGCGGGAGATGCGGAATAGTCGGACGCGTTTCCGGCGAGGGGTCCCAAAACGCCCATGGGCAAAGTGGCGTCGACTTCGATGGCCATGATGTTTTGGCCGCTGCTCAATGCGGCGTCGATCTTAGGTTGGGCGGCGCGCCATGCTTTTTCGGCGATGCTTCGGCGCTTTCGGTTCGCGTCGTCGAGCAGATTGGCGAGTTGCATCGCTTGGTAGATGTCTGTGGCGATGAGGAGTTTCAGGCTTGGCTCCGCTGAGTCGATGCGGCCGGGAGCATTGAGTCTGGGTGCCAGTTGGTAGGTGACGAATTCGGCGTCGAAGGGGCCGTTGTGTCGGATCTGGTTGGAAACGAGGCGGGTGAGTTCGATTAGTCCGGGGGGTGCGGCGTTGTCCAGCATCTTCAGACCTTCGCGGACGATTATCCGGTTGTCGCCGGAAAGTTCGGTCTGGTCTGCCAGGGTTCCAATCGCTGCGAGCGGTATCAACTCAGGTGCGGGTGGCAGCTCTGCTTCTGCCAGGAGCGCGATCGCCAATTTGAAGGCGGTGGCGGCACCACAGAAGTCGGCTAGTCTGGTGTCGTCGGACAGGTGACGGTTGACGATTGCGGCGGCGTCTGGGAGTTGACCGCCTTGGGGAAGATGGTGATCGGTGATGACGGTTCGGATGCCCAGGACTTTGTTGGCGTATTCGACTTCGTCGAAGGCAGTTATGCCGGTATCGACTGTGATGACTACGGTGACGCCTTGTTTATGGAATCGTTCCAAGGCTTCGAGGGAGATGCCATGGCCCTCGATTTCTCTGTGAGGAAGGTGGTGGTTGGGTTCGATGCCGAGTTTGCGGAGGGTTAGGACGATTATTGCGGTGGCGGTGATGCCGTCGGCGTCGAAGTCTCCTAGTATTCCAATCGCTTCGTTGTTGCGTACGGCTTCGAGGATGACTTTTACTGCCTGCCGAATACCAGGCAGGACGTGCGGCGAGTGCATCGCGTCCAAGCCGTCATTGAAGAATGCTTCGGCATCTGTATCGGTTCGGATGTTGCGGTTGTAAAGGAGTGAGGAGGCTAATGAGAGTGAGCCGCGTGGAGCGATGTTCTCCAAATTGAGGTAAAACCCATCGGGAGGTGGGTCGGCGATGCGCCAGCGCCTATCGATTGGTTGAAGAGGCGCCGGCGTTTCAGAGTTGCGATGAGGACGTTGGGACGCGGCTGTGGGCCGCGCGATCAACAGTCGAATTCCTTGAAAAGCACGGAAGCGTTGTGGCCGCCGAAGCCTAGGGAGTTAGACATCGTGACTGGAACTCGGCCTCGCTTAGCCAGATTTGGGACGTAGTCGAGGTCGCAGTCGGGGTCAGGGTTTTCTAGGTTGATGGTGGGCGGGACGACGGATTCGGATATTGCGAGGACGCTGAAGGCCGCTTCGATGCCGCCAGCTGCACCTAGGAGATGGCCAGTCATGGACTTGGTGCTGCTCATGCCTAGGTTGTAGGCATGGTCGCCGAAGGCTTTCTTCACGGCGATGGTTTCGAATTTGTCGTTTAGCGGAGTGGAGGTGCCATGGGCGTTGATATAGGCGACCTCTTGAGGGTCGATGCCAGACTGTTTGACGGCGATCTTCATGGCTTCAGCAGCGCCTTCGCCTTCGGGATGGGGTTGCGTGACGTGGTGCGCGTCGCTGGTTGCGCCGTATCCGACGAGTTCGCAGAGGACATCTGCGCCGCGTTTTTCGGCGTGTTCAAGAGATTCGATCACGATCACTCCGGCGCCTTCGCCGAGAACGAAGCCGTCGCGTTCGGCGTCGAATGGGCGTGATGCGCCCTGTGGATCGTCGTTGCGGGTCGATAGAGCCTTGCAAGCGTTGAATCCCGAGACGCCGATGGGACAGATAGCGGCTTCGGAACCTCCGGCGATGGCGACATCTGCGACACCGCGTCGGATCATTTCGGCTGCTTCCCCGATGGAGTCGGTGCCGGTGGCGCAGGCGGAGACGACGGAGAAGTTTGGTCCTTTTGCGCCGATCATCATGGAGACTTGTCCGCTGGCCAGGTCTCCCAACATCATCGGGACGAGGAAGGGGTTTACGCGACGGGGTCCGCGTTCGTTTAGGACTTCGAGCTGTTCGGAGATCGTGATGATTCCACCGACGCCGCTGCCGATGAGGATTGCGACGCGGTCGGCATCTTCGTCTTCCATCTCGATGCCGGCGTGTTCGAGGGCCTCGAGGCTTGCTACGCATGCAAATTGAGTGAAGCGATCCATGCGTCGGGCTTGGCGGCGGCCGATTATCGGGTCGGCGTCAAAGTCGGTTACTTCGCCTGCGATGCGGGACTCGAACCCTTCGGCGTCGAAAGCGCCGATGTAGTCGATGCCAGACTCGCCGTTGGTCAGGTTTTTCCAAGTGGTTTCGCGGTCGGAACCGAGGGGAGTAACGAGTCCGATTCCGGTGACGACTACCCGGTCATTCATGTAAAGGTTGTTTCCTATTGCGTAGGTATGGAGAGACGCAGATGCGCTCAATGAAGTATATATCTGTAGGTGTTTTGGCCTTCGGATCAGTCGCGAACAAGCGGCTTCGTAGAATCGTGATCGTGACGGTCACGGTAGAGATTGAGACGCATGGTTGCAAGCTGAACACCGCCGATTCTCAGCAGTTGGCGGCGGAGTTTTTGCGCGCCGGTTTTGCGGTGCGAAGGCATGACGATGAAGCGATGCCGGATGTTTTCGTGTTGAATTCTTGCACGGTTACGCATGTCGCGGATAAGAAGGCGCGTCAATCGATCTCGGCGGCGAAACGGCGGTACCCGGATGCTTTGACGGTGATGACCGGGTGCTATCCGGAAAGGGCGGTGGAGGAAACGGTCGGTCTTAGCAGTGTTGATTTGGTGCTGGGTAACAGGCGGAAACCAGATTTGGTGGCAGCGGTTGCGGAGCGGCTGAGCGTGGCGTTAACGCCTTGTGCGGATGGAAGGGATGTGATTCCTGCGGGAGCGCTTTTGGGACGTACGCGGGCGTCCGTGAAGATACAAGAGGGGTGCGATCAGGTTTGTGCCTATTGCATCGTGCCGAAGGTCAGGGGACGGGAGCGGAGTGTGTCCGTTAAAGAGATTGTGGAGATGGTTCGGAGATTGGAGGAGGCTGGTTGTCGAGAGGTTGTTTTTACTGGTACTCAGTTGGGGCACTACGGATTTGACTTTGGCGAAGGTGTGGATTTGCCGTTCATGTTGAGGTCAGTGCTGGCTAGAACGGGAATGCCTCGGATACGGGTATCTTCGTTGCAGCCACCAGAGATCGATGATGAGTTGTTGGATGTTTGGGTGAACGAGGGAGAGGCTCGGTTGTGTCCGCATTTCCACATCCCTTTGCAGAGTGGAAGTGATCGAATACTTAGCCGGATGCGTCGTACGTATTCTTCGGATGAGTTTTTGCGGAAGGTCGAGTTGGTCCGGGACCGAGTTGATGGTTGCGGGGTCACTACTGATGTGATTGCGAGTTTTCCCGGTGAGACGGAAGTGGACCATGAAGCGTCGGTAGCTGTGATGCGAAGTGCAGAGTTCTCGGACGCGCACGTGTTTCCGTATTCGCCGCGTCCGGGGACGAGCGCGTATCACTTTGGCGAGCGAGTCGATGCGGTTATCGAGGCTGAGCGTGCCAAGGAGTTGCGAGAGATTTCGGCTTCTAGCGCGGCTCGTTTCCGACGATCGATGCTGGGGGTGATTCGGCCAGTGTTGTGGGAGGGCCGTCGAGGAAGGTCTGGGTTGACAGACAACTACATCAAGGTGCGGATGGTTGAGAAGGAATTACGCTCAACCGGGGATGGTCTGATCGAGCTTGTCGAGTTGGATCGGCTCGATCGCGATGGGACAATGATCGTGAAGGCGCTTTGACAGTTGCGCCCTCACGATAGGCGAACTGCTCAGGTCAGTTGAAGAATGGGTCGTGCTGGGACAAGATGTCGCAGGGGATACCCACCTGATTCCCATTGCTGTCGCGGTCGATGTAGACGGCTCGGCGAAGCGGATCCATTGAGAAGAAGATACAGTGACGTTCGCGTTCGGCATTATCGAGCAAGCGCCTTTTTTGGTCGTATGCAAGTTCCTGATTCATGCTAAAGCCGAACTGGACACCGGGGTCTACGTGGAACGGCGTGGGAAAGAGCAACGGAGAGACCATGATCTTTTCGGAACCACATGCGATGGTGACAGTGGAGTTTGCGGGTGTGACGCCACCACAGTGCTCCATAGTGATGCCAGGGCCAACTTCAGCTTCAAGATCATCGACTAGCGTGATGTTGGCTTCCAGTTTCTGCAGCATTTTGAGGTCTGCGCGTACCTCGCGATACGGGGCTTGATGGAAGGGGTGGTCGCCCATCGCCGTTTCCCATTCTTGCCGAGGGATGATGTATTCGGCGTTAGGGCAGACCGGCTCGGCATCTCCTCGATTGTTATAGGAGACCAAGTACCCGGCGTGCAAAAAGTGAAGGCTGGGGAGGATGACGCGGTTGACGAGTTTGGCAGAGAGGGTGCGGAGAAGTTGATTGGCCTTGGCGCCTAAGACTTCGCGTGTGAATATGGGGTCGTGCATGCCGATGCCGGTGCCGATGAGGGATATGTCGTAAACGCCGTCTTCGACGGTAGGGACGTTGACTTGAACGGCGTAGTTTCCGAAGGTGACGCGGTTTTGGCGGTCGGTTGGGCTTTTGCCGTCGTTGAGGTTGAAGTCACGCCAGATGGCTTTTTCCACGTTGTAAGCGTATGTGACGTCGAGTTTGACTGTGCTTGTGTCGATTGGTTTGATCTGCACTCGGGCCATTTCGGAACTCCGTTGAGGAACATTGAGGGTGCGGCACTGAAACCTCGATGCGACGTTTCAGCGGGATAGTTGCTTGAGAATCCGTGACAGGAACCTAGCTTCCTGTCGTATAGGGGATCCTCAGGCGACTTCGCGGGTGAAGATGGGCTCCATCGGGTGTAACGCGCCCGAATCGATCACTGTGAGGGCGCTACGTCCACCGACGATTTCGGGGAGCGTAATGAGGAGGGCAGACTTGGCGAGTTGGATGCGGTGCTGCATTGACGAAGTGTCTTCGCTCAAGGTGTCTTGCGCCTTTTGGAAAGTGTCGCCTTGGCTAAGCATTACAAGCCTCCTTTTCGGATTAACGAAGAGCGTTGATCTCGGTTGTTCGGCTGTTTTGAGATCAGGTATCTCTTCGTCGTGCCTCTAGTTTAGACCCAGATAGTTATAACGTCAAGTCTTTTCCAAAATTTATTTTGAATTAGTTATGAAATTTCACACTTGCCGTCGTAATGTGCTTGCAACGGCTTTCGAATTCACGGAATCGTGTTGGAAATGGAGCATTTGCGTGTTTTCGCACGAAAACGCGATTGAAATTTAGGCGATAGCGGATAGGGGTAGGGTTCGCTAGAATCGATGAACGACACTGGTTAAGGGGATTTTGGCCTAGGAAACACGGAAATGACCTTGAAATTACACGCGGTGCGTGGTGACATTGCGCAGATTGCGTCAGACGCCGCGATAGTCAACCTTTTTGAAGGCGTCAAACGTCCTGGAGGAGCGACTGGAGCGGTTGATAATGCCCTGGGTGGATTGATCAGCGAGCTGATCGAAGATGGGGAGATTACAGGGAAACGGGGCAACAATGTGCTGGTCCACACTCCCTCAGGCCGCTATGGGGGTTTTGTTCCGAAGCGAGTACTGGTTATGGGTCTTGGTAAATCCGCTGGATTCGGGTATGAGGACGTGCGAGAGGTTTCTGCGGTGGCCGCGAACAGGCTGAGAAGCGTTGCCGAGACTGTAACAACGATCATTCATGGTGCTGGGATCGGTGGTTTGGATACCGCTAAGGCAGCACAGGCGGTTGCTGAGGGATCGATAGTGGGGCTCTACTCTTTTAACAAGTACAAAAAAACGTCGAAAGATTCGGGTGATCGTCTTGAACTGGTAAACGTAGTCGAGTTCGACGATGGGAAAATTCCGCGGGTACGTTCTGGGATTGGGTTCGGAATTACCGCGGGGGAAGCGCAGAACTTTGCTCGCGATCTGGTGAACGAACCGGCGAACGTTTTGTCGCCTCAGGCCATGACGGATGCGGCGCGGCAGATAGCTGAGGAGCACGGGTTGGAGATGAGACTGTTGGATCTTCACGAGTGCAGATCGATGGGTATGAACGCTTTCGTTGGCGTGGCGCAGGGTTCGCATCGTCCGGCGCAGTTTGTGCATTTGACGTTCGAAGGCGATCCGTCGAATGCCAGCAACAACGTCTGGTTGGTGGGTAAGAGCATCACGTTCGATTCAGGCGGATTGTCACTGAAGCCGTCTCGCGGGATGGTGACGATGAAAGGTGATATGGGCGGAGGTGCTGCGGTTTTGGGTGCGATGAAGATCGTTGGAATGCAGAAGCCTCGTGTCAACGTTCATGCGGTACTCCCGATTACGGAGAATATGCCGGGCGGTGGTGCGCAACGACCTGGCGATGTTGTGCAGGCGATGAATGGAAAGTACATAGAGATAGACAACACTGACGCGGAAGGTCGGTTGACTCTGGCCGATGCTCTTGGTTATGCGCGTGAGAAGGGCGCGGCTCGAATTGTTGATGTTGCGACCTTGACTGGCGCAGCGCGAGTAGCTCTTGGGACGGGGAATGCGGCGGTTTTCGGGAATGATGACGGGTTGGTAAAGTCGGTGATGGATGCGGCAGATGAGGCGGGTGATGGGATGTGGAGGTTGCCGTTGGATGCCACGTCGAAGCGGTTGAATAGGTCGAACATCGCGGATGTGAAGAATAGCGGTGGCGCGCCGGCGGGATCGATCACAGCGGCGCATTTCATTTCGGAGTTTGCTGAGGACACGCCGTGGGTCCACATCGACATTGCGGCGGTCTCGATGATTACGGGTAACCGCGGGATGTTCCGTACGAACGGAGCAACGGGTGCGCCGACTCGGACTTTGGCTAACTTAGTAGCGTCGTTAGCAGATTAGACTGGACAAGATGTCGAAGCCGATTTACTTGGCCGCACTGGCTGGGGTGTTGGTGCCTGTGCTTTTGGCGTGCGGAACAATCCGGGATGGTCGATCCGAGGTTACACCTGAGGTTCGGGCTCCGTATCTGGTCTCCACTGACTTTGCGGTGGTGACGCCGACGTCGGTTGAGCTGCCTGAGGGTTGGTGGAATCCGATCGATGAGAAGCGGTTGGAGGAGATCGAGTATTCGTTGTTGGGTATCAGGATGTGGGGCAACTGCGTCTGGTATTTCGACGATCCCAGCCCTAGTACCGAGGCGGCCGTGAGATCTTCACTATCAGCAGTGATCGATTCGCCGATTGCCGATCAGCTAGGGATCATCGCAGAAGCGGATTTGGAAAGGGTATGTGCGGAATCTGCTTCGGTGGCGGATGTTCCTCTTGAGGTTTCGGATGGGCGACGGGCTGCCATCGCGTCTGACATGATGATCGATCTTTTGGGTTCTTGCGTTCAGTTTTATGAAGAGCCAGATGCAGCGTTGGGTTACAGGATTGCGATCACGTTTATGGATATGTTGTGGATGCTGGAGATGGATGGGCCGAGATGGCCGCGGCGGGATTTCTGGGGAGTTCGCGAGTGGTGCGACGGGATTGTCGAGGGAGCAGTTGCGAGTTAGGCGACTGCGTCTTTGAATCGGGTGGTCGCGACTGCGGCTTGTCGTAGGAAGCTCAGAACGGGATGATGGTGGTGTCGAGGAGGATTTCGGAGATCAGGATTGTGCCGACGGCGATGCTCAGGGTGCTCGCCGTCAAGGTTATTGATCGGTTGAGAGTCCGCTTAGCGGATGTGGCTCTGAAGGGCATCGCAAGAAACAGCGTAAGCACAGCCATCGATAACATCGTGCCGATGCTGAAGAGGATGATGTAGCTCACGCCCGTCCATGCTGCGTCGATGGTGGGAAGAAGAGCGACCATTACGGCGGCACTGCCAGCCAGCCCGTGGACCATGCCGATGGCGAACGACTTGACTCGAAATACTGGTTTGCCCAAGATGAAGAAGTTGCTATGGGTTTCTTCGCTGGCGCTGTGTCGTGTGGCGGGTTCGTGACTGCTGTGGATGTGGACGTGTGGTTTTTTGCCGTGGCGATGGTTGTGGATGTGCAGGTCTCCCCTCATGACGTTCCATGCGGCGCTGAAGCCGAGGTATATCAGCATGATCCCGACGCCAAACTCGAAGTACGGGGCGACGGTTTCGTACTGGCCGAGGGTGGCCTCATTGGCTAGGAGAACGACGGCGCCGATAATCAACAACGGGACGGAATGTCCTGCCCCCCAAGATGCCCCGATCCAGACGGATCGCAAAACGCTTCGTTCTTTGTCGACGATGCTTGCAACGGCGACAACATGATCGGCGTCAGTCGCGTGTTTGAGTCCAAGCAGGAAACCCAATGCGAGAACAGCGAACACACCAGATGTTGGATCGAACATTTTTGATCAGTTTTCGATCGACGAAGCCACGCGGAAGCAGTCGTACAGGGATTCGCAACGCTGGAATGTACTCGAGTTTAAGTGGCACGCCCGGAGGGATTCGAACCCCCGACCCTCTGGTTCGAAGCCAGATGCTCTGTCCCCTGAGCTACGGGCGCACGGATTTCCTCGGAGTTGCAATGTGGAGTGGGGTGGACGGAGGGAGTCGAACCCTCGATCTTCAGGGCCACAACCTGACGTGTTAACCGCTACACTACGCCCACCACGAGATTGCGTTCGCGAGGTTTGCGTCGTCTTAGATTCTAATTCAGATGATTATTCAGTTTCCGTGTTTCGTTCGACAAAGGGTGACCCGTTGATGAAACGCGGTCATGCGGGAGTTTCGCGTTGCTAGAATTGCCGCAGCTACTAGCGAGAGGATCCTGGAAATGAAGATTGTCGATGTCAAGCCGATGGTTGTTGAGAATGACCCGCCGTATATTGGTGGCAGGCATTTGGTGTTCGTTCAGGTGGTTACCGACGAGGGGATCGTAGGGCTTGGGGAGCGTGTTACAGGGAGCGGGTATTCCGGCAATCTAGTCGATTTAGGGTCGATCATTTCGCTTATTGGGGAGTTCGGGAGGTATGTGTTGATCGGCGAGAACCCGTTCAACATCGAGTTGTTGTGGCAGCGGATGTACGCGGAGCGTCATGATTTCCGGCATCCCAGTTTGTATGCGACACCTGTGATCAGCGCGTTGGAGATGGCGTTGTGGGACATAGTAGGGAAGGCGACGAATCAGCCGGTCTACAACCTGCTGGGTGGGAAGTTTCATGAAAAGTTGCGGGCGTATGCATATATGCCTCAGCCGGAAGGTGGATTCATGGCGAACCCTGAGACGGCAGGTCCGATCGCGGAGAAATTGCTGTCAGAGGGGAATACGGCGTGCAAGATCGATCCGTTTACTCCGCTGTTTCCCGGGCCGAGGGATGTCGGGTTGCCGGAGATAACTCAAGCGGCGAAGATCTGGAAGGCGATCCGGGATGCGGTGGGGAATGAACTAGAGGTTGGGATTGGGACGCACGGGCAGTTGACGACGTACAGCGCGATCCGGGTTGCGGATTTCTTGGAGGAGTATCACCCGTTCTGGTTCGAGGAGCCTGTGCCGCCGGAGAACATCGAAGAGATGGCGCGAGTTGCGGCGCATACATCGATACCGATCGCGACGGGTGAGCGTTTGGTGACGAAGTTCGAGTTTTCCAACTTGCTAGAGAAGCAGGCCGCTCAGATTATCCAGTTGGATCTCGGGCAGTGCGGCGGGATATTGGAGTCGAAGAAGATAGCGGCGATTGCTGAGGCGCACTACGCGGTGATCGCGCCGCACATGTATTGTGGTCCGATTGCAGCGGCGGCGGCGATTCAGCTGGATACTTGCTCGCCGAACTTCATGATAGCGGAGGCGAACCAGGGGCCGTTGCACAAGATCATCTTCAAGGAGCCGCTGGTGTTTGAGGATGGTTATTACATTCCGCCGACGGGGCCGGGGTTGGGGGTTGAGTTAGATATGGATGTTGTTGAGGGGAGGTTGGTGGGGTAGGTGCGAGTCGATTACTCTGTGGTTTCGAATGGCGGGATGAAGATGGAGTACTCGGAGATTGGGACGCGGTCGCCGTTTATTTCGGCCCATAGCAGTATGGTGTAGATGCCGTCGTGTTGTTGGGCTAGCAGGTCGGCGATATTGGCAGTCACGGAGAAGTTGTCTCCGTCTTCGGTCCATTCGTCTGCTGTTATCCATGGATGCGTCAACTGATGCCTCACCTTTTCTCGGCTCAAGTCACGCGCGTTCTCCCAGTTTCTGCGGGCTTCTTCGGATGTCTTGGGTGCTGGTACATCGGGAGAGATGTCGTAAGGGTTGGGGCAACCTTTTGTCTCGCGGTCTATAGTGGCTTCGTCATCAACGTAAGCCCATCCGGCTTCGATGGGTGGACGGAGACCGCCGATGGGCAGGCCATTGGTGTAGCAGTATGTCCGGGAGAGCTGGCCTTGGGTGAGGGTTTGTAGGGGTGGGTCATAGTAGATGGCGATAGTTCCGGTTTCGCTGGAGACGAGGGCACCGTTTTTGACTCGTCCGCTCAAGGTGAGCGTTCCGGATTCGATGGTTGGTTTCGTGTCGAATTCGATGTAGTCGCCGACGAAGAGTTGGACGAGCCAGATGGTTGGCGGTTGGTATGTGAGGCCAATGCCGACTTTTCGGTGGTGCGGATCTAGGATGTTTTCGCGATGGCCGGGACTGTTCATGAAGAGGTCCATGGCTATGTCGATCTGCTCGGTTGGGGTTTGCAGTTCGTATTGGCTCAGGTCGTCGGGGCAGAAGTCGAGGGCGAAGACATTTTCTGCGGAGTATTGTTCGCCGCCTGCGAGGGTGTAGCGCATGTATGGTTTCGATCCGTCAGTGCCCCAATGGCCGCGAGTGCAGTTGGACAGCATGTCCTCGGCGTGGGACTGGGCGGCGGGGTTGGTGTCGAGGGTTAGTTGGTTGAGGCCTGCGGTGGTTCGGGCTTGGTTGATTTGGGAGAGGGTGCAGTTGACGAGGGTGGCGTGTTCGGAGGGGGTTAGGGAGGAGGGGGTTGGTGGGGGATCGGTGGTGCAGGCTGTCGCGGTGGTTATCGCGAGAACTGCGAATATAACAAACGAAATAGATGATCGGGTTCGCCGAGGCGATTTACCAAGAGTTGGCTGTGATCCGCGTTGCATGTGCGGAGGTGCAATGGGTTTGTGAATCCCGGATACGATTGCTTACGGCGGGATGTCAAGTTGCCCTTGGGTATTGTCGCCCCAACACTCCGGTATGCCATCGTTTCTGATCGCGCAAACGTGAAAACTACCTGAGTGGATCGATACCATGCTTGTCTGCACAGGGGTATTGGCGATGATGCCCCATGCATTATCGGTTCGAGGATTTTGGTTGTTGAAGTCCATCAGGTGGCACTGCGGTTTCCCATCCTCAAGCAAGCCGCACAAAAAATCCGCTCCAACAGTTATCTGAGTAAAGGGGCCTGCAAAAGGTTTTTGGGCTGCTCCGTCTTGCCAACATACTGCATCGCCGTTGTTGCGCAATGCACATTTCGTATGATCCGACGAACCGGAAGCGATAGCGATGTAATGGCCATCCCGTAGCGTTTTGGGCGCGGTACCATACTGCCCCCAGCATGAGATTGAACCGTCGGCGCGTAACCCACAAGTCGAGTTTGAACCAGATTCAATGGCGACAAATTTCTCATTTTCTGGCGGTGTGGACTGACGACCAGCGTTCTGCGACCCCCAACAAATAGGTGTTCCATCTGGTCGCAAGGCACAAGTATGGGCGTAGCCGGCAGAGATTGCCGCAAACTTGTCATGAACAGGCGGTTGGGCTCGGCCGTCAAGGTCCCTACCCCAGCAGACAGGAGAACCGTCTGGTCTGAGACCGCATGAATGCTCTCGTCCGACAGCTACCGATATAAATTTCTCGTGGGATTCGTTCAATAGATCAGGCTGGTCACCCCAACATACTAAGGTTCCGTCTACCCTAAGTTCACAAGTGTGAAATCCAGAAGTTTCGACGACGGGCAAGGCGGGAGGTGGGACGATCCTACCGGTGTCGTCAGGAGTGGCTACGGGTGACTCAGGGTTTTCCGGTCCTATTTCGACCCGAGCTTCAATAGGCACGGGAACAGCGCGTTCGACGATTACAGTGACGGGAACCGACTGCTCAACAATGACTGTCGCCGGAACCTGGACGCGCGTTTCGATTTCAACCGTAACGGGTACTTCGACGATGCGGTCGACTTCGACCTCAACGGTCACAGGTACTTCGACGATGCGATCAACCTCGACGGTTTGGGGGACACCGATAAAACGGTCTACTTCTACAGTTACGGGTTCATTAACGACTTGTAATACTTGCTTTTCGACCTCTACAGTCTGCACTAAGGTCCGACCTACGTAGACGTTGCCACTGAACTCAATGACCCCAGTCGCGAAAGCTGCGATGACAGCACCTACAAGCACGACGAACGCGACCGCCCAGAAGACGGTACTTCTGATGAGCCGACCGAAGAGGGGTTGGTTTCGATACTCCATTTGGTTATCGGATATGCGGCAATGAGATTAGATGAGGGAGTGTAATGCCTTCGCAGATTTTACAACTTGAACCACGGTCCGTCTTTGTAGGCAGTAGATGAGTGAGTGATCGCTAACAGAAGTTCTGGGTGAAAAAGACCTTTCCGTCATTAGAGATAGCGATACCCATCCCGGCACGGTCATAGGATGAATCTAGGATGTTTTGGCGATGTCCAGGACTGGTCATCCACCCATTAACCGCGTTGCGGGCTAATTCCTCAAGCGTGAACCAGTCATACGACGTAATTCTGCCGCTGACTGTTTGGAATGTATCAAACAACCAGCCTTGATGGATGTTCTCCGCCAAACCGTATGTGAAGTAAGAGCCGTAGTCCTTGCGACATTCGTAGCCAGCTCTCGCTGCTCTGTCACTAGGATCGAGTCCTTCGAGACTGTTGTGCGAGAAATAATTCCGTAATGCCATGTCTTCGCTGTGAGAACGAGCGATCAGTCTGATTTTCTCTATATGATCCAACGGCTGAAATCCATTCGCCGAGCGTTGAGCATTGATCAAGTCATGCGTCAAAGCCTCCAATTGGAGAATGTTGATGGTAGATGCCTGTTTCTTGATGGGCGACACGGTTGGCGTAGGGGGTACCGGCGTGAAGGTAGGAGATGGAATCGGCGTAGCGGTAGGCGAAGGTGTAGGGATAGGAGTAGGAGGGATAGGCGTTGGTGTAGGTGTAGGTGTCGGAATAGGTTCCAACGTGGGTATCGTTGCGAGGGTTGCTTCAACGGCCGGGGTTGGGGATCCCTGAGACGGTGTAGGCGAAGGCGGCAGAGTTGGCAACGCGGGTAGCAGTCTAGGCCGCGACGGTGTTAGTTCGAGAGACAAAGTAGGCAACACGAAGGTTGCCAGTGGAAGAGGTGTCGCAGTCGCGACTGGCAACGTCGGTACCGCGAACGTAGACACCGACTGTGGCGTGGCGTCGGCGTTCGTGATCGGAGTTAGTTCATTTTGAGTTGTATTGGTAGCTGTGGGGCTCAGAACAAGATGTATTTCGGCCTGGGTGTCCGCGGGCTGTATCCGAGCGTTGGTAGTGGCGGGTTTGTCGTTGCGAAACAGTGAACGCCAGTCGTCGCGCCAGTTTTGGGATAAGTCGGGTTGGATAGCGCTGACAAAAAGATAACCGCCAATTACGCACACGAGTATCCAAGTAAGTAGTTTCAATGGTTGCGGATTCCGTGCTTACCCTATTTGTGGTTTATGCGCGATCAGTTGAATAATCGCGCCCATTCTTGCATTAACGAGTCGATAGCGCTTGGCGCTGTGACGGTAAGGACTAGGTATGCCGCGATGGTTGATAACAGAGCGATTGCTAAGAATCCCCAAGCGCGTGAGTGTTTGCGACGTGGAGTTTCGTATTGGCGAGACGGTCTCTGGACGGTTGGCCGCTCCGGTCTAGGTTTTCGCGCGGGTTGCGGTCTCTGATGAGCGCGAGTTTGGCATTTGACACAAGTGCAATATGCGGGATGTTTACCTTCGGCGTATCGCCAACGGCTTACCATGGATCAGCCTCCTGTGGTTCAAGATTCGGCGGTCAAAACGGGTGCGAGTAAAACCTGCCGCACTGCCCCTCTGGATTCCGGCTTTCGCCGGAATGACGGAGGGGCGGGAATGGCGGATAGGGTCTATTTCAGGCTGTTGAGGTATTCCTGCATTGTGGCTTCGGTTGGGGGGTAGTATTTGCCGGGGCGGACGTTTTCGTTTTGGATTTTGGCTTTGACGTAGGCTTCGACGCCTTCGTGTTCTTCGACCCATTGGACGGCTTCTTCGGCGAACCATGATGGGACGACAACGCAGCCGTCGTCGTCTCCGACGATGACGTCGCCGGGTCGGACGAGTGCGCCGCCGCATTGGATGTCGCAGTTTTCGTATGCGGGATCGGCCCATGGGCGTCCGCCGTAGGGGGAGCGCTCTTGGGCGTAGACAGCGAAGCCGTAGTTTTCGTCTTCGAGGACGCCGAGGTCGCGGATTGCGCCGTCGGTGACGAGTCCGTCGGCGTTGTTCATCTTGAGTTGGAGCAGTTTGACGTCGCCGGCTACTGCGGCCCATTGCTTGCCCATGAGGTCGGCGACTAGGACGTCGCCGGGTCCGCAGCGGGCCATTGCTTGGTATTCGGGGGAGTCTTCGCCGCGTTTGGTCTCAGCGTCTAGGTCTGGACGTGGTGGGAGGAATCGGAGGGTTCGGGCGCGTGCGGCGAGGCGGGTCCCGGGTGTGAAGTTGCGGACGCCTTCCATGAAGGGGAGGCTGACGCCGGCGACGTTTGCGACGGCGGCCCATGTTGTGGCGATTGGGAGTTTTCGGAAGCGGTCTAGGATGTCGTCGGAGACGTCGACGGGTGTGAAGGATCGGTCTGCCATTTGGGTTGGAGCCTTTCTTTGTCGGGTGGGTCTGTTGTTGGCGTTGATGATGATACTTCAGGGCCGCACGGCGGCTTTTCTTTGGAGACGCGCTAAGGCCCTTGGCGTGGATGTTCGGCAGGCATTGGGGACCTCTCCGCACTTCCACGCTTGGGTTCCCGCTTTCGCGGGGATGGCGTGTGCTGGTTGTTAGACTGAATTTGCTGGAAAGTGACTAGTTTGCAGGCGAGGGTGTTGCCATGAAGCCGTTCTTGGTGGCGATTGATTCGGGGCTGAATGAGGCGTTTGAGAAGTTGAAGAGGGCGTTGGACGGGTTGAGCGAGGATGAGTTGCATTGGCGTCCGGCTCTGGAGTCGAACACGATCGATTGGATGGTTTGGCATATGGCTCGGGTGGAGGACAACTGGGTGAATGTGCGGCTTCGTAATTCGGAGTCGATCTGGGATCGCGACGGATGGGCTGAACGTGCGGGTGTGGAAGAGCCGACCAATGGATTCGGTCAGACAGCCGAGGACATTCGGGCTATGCCGGCGTTCGATGTTGCGAAGATCATGGAGTATTACCAAGCCGTCCGCGACGGCACTACGGAGTACTTTGAAAATGAGATGGAGGAGTCGGATCTGGAGATTGAGATTACCCATCCTCGCTACGATCCGATCAGCTACGCGTGGGTGCTGGGGCATTTGCTCTGCGAGGAAGCGGAGCATTTGGGGCAGATCGAGTATTTGAGGGGCATGATGAGGGGATTGGATGGGTGAACCATGATTGGGCATGATTTGAATGATTGTGTTGTTGGTCGGTCACGTCCATTCGTAAGGTTGAGGGATTGAAATGAAAGCGTTTTTGGTAGCGATAGATTCGGGGTTAAATGAGGCTTTTGAGAAGTTGGAGAGGGCGTTGGACGGGTTGAGTGAGGATGAGTTGCACTGGCGACCGACGTTGGAGTCGAACAGTATCGACTGGATGGTGTGGCATATGGCGCGTGTGGAGGACAACTTGGTGAGTGTCGTTTTGCAGGAAAAGGAGTCGATCTGGTTGAGAGGAGGTTGGATGGAAAAGACAGGGATTGCGGTTGAGAGCACCGGTGCGGGAATGAGTGCGGAAGAGGTTAGGGCACTGGGAAGGCTGGATGTGTCGGCAGTGATGGACTACTACGGGACGGTGCGTGAGGCGACTTCGGAGTATTTTGAGGAGGTTATGGTCGAGGAGGATCTGTCTAGGGTGATTGAGGGCACGCGTTTTGCAGGGGTGACTGGTGGTTGGGTGTTGGGTCGGTTGTTGTGCGAGGAGGCGGAGCATCTCGGGCAGATCGAGTATTTAAGGGGGATGATGAGGGGGCTTGATAAGTGAACCATGATGTGCATGATTGGGAATGATTTGAATGATGGTGTTGTTGGTCGGTCACGTCCATTCGTAAGGTTGGGGGATTGAAATGGAGCCGTTTTTGTTGGCGATTGATTCGGGGTTGAATGAGGCTTTTGAGAAGCTGAAGAGGGCGTTGGACGGGTTGAGTGAGGATGAGTTGCACTGGCGGCCTACGTTGGAGTCGAACACGATAGATTGGATCGTGATGCACATGGCGCAGGTGGAGGATGGGTGGGTGAATATCGGTTTGCGCCGGTCGGAGATGATCTGGGAGCGGGATGGATGGGCGGAACGGTTGCCGCGTGGCGCAGAAGTTGCGGAGCATGGCGGGCAGACGCGTGAAGAGATACTCGCGATGCCGGCGTTTGATGTGGCAGTGGTGATGGAGTATTACGAGTCGGTGAGAGCGGGAACGCGGGCGTATTTTGTGAATGAGATGCGGGAGGAGGATTTGTCGAAGGGGGTTGAGGATACGGGAGATCCGCCTTTGACGTATGCGTGGGTGTTAGGGCATCTGCTGTGTGAAGAGGCGGAGCATCTTGGGCAGATCGAGTATCTGCGAGGGATGATGAGGGGGCTTGATAAGTGAACTAGGATGCGAAGGATGTTGAAGGACGGAAAGGATTCGGGATGAAACCTTTTTTGCAGATAGTTGATGCTGGTTTGAGGGAGGTGTTTGAGGATTTGCAGCGGGCGTTGGATGGGCTGGATGAGTATGAGTTGCACTGGCGCCCGACGTTGGAGTCGAACTCGATCGACTGGATCGTGTGGCATATGGCGCGCACCGAGGACTATTGGATCAATACGCGGCTGTGCGAGATCGAGTCGGTGTGGGTAAGTCAGGGTTGGCGACAGCGGATCGGGGTATTTGTGGAGGGAACGGGATACGGGCAGACGTTGGAGGAGTTACGGGCGATGCCGGAGTTGGATGTTGGGTTAGTGATGGAATATTACGCGGCGGTTAGGGAGCGGACCGGGGAGTATTTCGTCGATGAGATTGAGGAGGCGGATTTGGGGAGAGTTATTGGGGTGATGGGGACGGAGCCGATAACTGTTGCGGGAGCACTTGGGCATCTGTTGGCGGAGGTTGCGGAGCATCTGGGGCAGGTGGACTATGTTCGGGGGATGATTCGGGGGTTGAATAAGTGAGCTATGATGCGAAAGACTGGAAGGTTTCGTGGTATCATGAGGTTACCTCCCCCTGATCTTCGGTGATGGGGTTAAGACCGCCGCGAAAGCGGCGGTCGCTTTTTATGGAATGAATGATCGTGCAGACGAACGTATACGTATATGGTTTCAACCTGTTTTACGGCGCGTTGAAGGGTTCGCCTCACAAATGGTTAGATTTGAGGCGGTTAGCGGAGACGCTTTTTCCGAACGACGAAATCAAGGATGTTTACTATTTCACAGCGCGCCTGAGGTCTACGAGTGTTGACGGGGGCCGACGCCAACGGCAGGACATTTATCTGCGCGCTGTAGAGTCATTACCTGGTGTCAAGGTGATTCACGGTACTTTCCGCCAGAGAGGTGATTCTTGGGAAGAGAAGAAGACGGACGTGAACTTGGCCACTGCAATGATCTTTGATGCATTCTGTGGCGAATTTGAACAAGCTGCGGTGGTAACTAACGATTCAGACCTTGTGACTCCGATCAAACGAATACGCGACGAGTTGGGATTTAGGATTACCGTCGTAAATCCGAGAAGACGTCAGAAGACGCATCATGAACTTAGAGAGACAGCGTCCGCGGTAATGCGCATTAAGGAAGAGCACTTGCGATTGAGCCAGTTGCCAACTCAGAGACACTTCTGGCAGATGGATCAGCAAACCCGTCAGTTGGTGACACCAACTTGAAGAGTAACCGAGAAAGCGAGATCATCGAATGACAGAACCAAGTATGCCGCAGTTGGAGGGGTTGCCGATCTGGTTTGATTTGGCTTCGCCTGATGTTGAGGGGGCGAAGGTGTTTTACTCGGGGTTGTTTGGTTGGGAGTGGGCGGATGTTCCGATGTCGGGAGGGAACGTTTATTCGATGGCGATCAAGGATGATGCGAATATCGTGGGGTTGCATGAGGAGGGAGATGGAGACTTTCCGGAGGGTGCGGCTCGGGTCTGGCGGAATCAGGTGTATGTGAAGGATGCGGAGGAGAGCTGTCGTCGGATTGAGGCGAATGGGGGGAGTGTTCTGTCGGGGCCGAATAATGCGGATGGCTGGGGTGTTACGGCTCGGGTGACTACGCATGAAGGTGCGGTGTTTGGGTTGTGGCAGAGTTTGATGGGGCACGGGGCTGAAGTGTTTGCAGAGCCGGGTGCGGTATGTTGGGTGGAGTATCACAGTCATGATTTGGCGGCGGCTAAGGAGTTTTACTCGGCGGTATTTGGTTGCGGGTTCGAGGAGGTGCGGATGCCACGGGAGGATGGATCGGGTGAGGACTTCGGTTTGACGATGGTGGACTTGGCTGGGGAACATAAGCATTGTGCTTTTGTGGAGTTGCCGGATAAGTCGTTGCCTGCGAGTTGGGCAACTTATTTCATGGTTGAGGACGTTGGGGCGGTGGTCGCCAAGGGGGAATCGTTGGGAGGGGAGTCGGTTACCGGAGCGATAGACGTGCCACCGGGATCGTTTGCTGTGATGAGGGATCCGCAGGGGATGGGGTTCAGTTTGTGGCAGTCGGCGTGGTAGGTTGGTAGGGTTGGGGTAGCGTGTTTGCAAGTTGAGTTGGTGTATCACAGGTCAAAGTTCAATCATTTCTGGTTACCATCGTTTAGAGATGGTTGACAAGCAAGTTAGGGGATGCAATTGAGCGGTTCATCAGGTCATGTGCAGGGGACGCCTGTGTGGTGGGATTTGGCGTCGAGGGATGTTGATGCTACGAAGGCGTTCTATTCGGGGTTGCTCGGTTGGGACTGGGAGGATTTGATGTCGAGTTCGGAGGGTGTCTATTCGGTAGCGACGGTTGGCGGAAAGACGGTGGGTGGTGTTTACACGTATCAAGAGGGGATGCCTTTGCCGGAGGGGCCGTTGAATTGGGTGAATGCGTTTTGGGTGGATGATGCCGAGGCAGCGATGGAGCGTGCGGTTGAAAAGGGCGGCAAAATGATCATGCCGGCTTGTGACGATCCTCCGAGTGGGGGAAAGAAGTCGTTGCTGTTGACGCCGGAGGGTGCGCCGTTTGTGGTTTGGAGCGGGGACAAGGGTGTGGAGAATGAGGCGTTTTGGGAGACTGGTGGTGTGTGTTGGGTGGAGTACTACACTCGGGATGTGAAGGGGCTCAACGAGTTTGTGGGGCATGTGTTTGGGAGCAGGTATCAGCGTGTGGATCTGTCACGTCCGCCTACAGGCGATGAGGATGCGGAGGGAGAAGTGGAGTATCAGTATTTCTGGTTGAAGATTCCGGGTGTCGAACCAGACCGTGGCGGGATGATGGAGATGGATGCGAGTTGGGGGGATATGCCGTCGCACTTCATGACGTATTTCCGGGTGGAGGACTGTGATGCATCGGCGGCGAAGGCTGCCGAGTTAGGTGGAAGGGTGTGTGTGCCGCCGACGGAGATACCGCCGGGGAAGTTCTCGGTGATTGACGATCCGCAAGGTGCGACGTTTAGCATCATGTCGTTGAGGCCGATGGGATGAGGCGAATTTAGGTTAGGCTGCGAGTCGGCGCGTTCGACAAGCTAAAGCGAAATACAAATAGGCGAGAAAGGCCAAAGATAGATGCCGAGAGCAACGAGTTATCCACAGGGGACACCTTCTTGGGTGGATCTATCAACGACAGACGTTCCAGCAGCGAAAGAGTTTTATGCTTCGCTGTTTGGGTGGGAGTATGAGGAGCATCAGATGGGGCCGGAGATGATGTACGCGCTGGCGAGCGTTGAAGGCGGGACGGCAGCGGTGATCTTCACGCAGCACGGTCAAGAGAAGGAGATGGGTGCGCCTCCACACTGGAACGTGTACGTCTCGGTTGACGATGTGGATGCTGTGGCTGAAAAGGCCAAGGAGCTAGGTGGCAATCTGATGGCGGGCCCGTTTGATGCGCCTCAGCCGGGTCGGATGTGTGTGGTGCAGGACCCGACAGGAGCGTTTGTGCAGTTTTGGCAACCGACCGACGGGGCTATGACGAAGGTTCGTGAGGAGAATGGTGCGTTGTGCTGGGCGGAGTTGCTGACGACAGACCAGGCCGGGGCTGAGGAGTTTTTCAGCAAGTTGCTTGATGTCGGTCTTGACACCGAGGCGATGCCGACGCCGGAGGGTGGGGATTACCACATGCTGATGTCGGAGGGATACCCGGCGGCGGGGGTCATGGACTTGCCGCAGGAACTACGCGATCAGGGCATTCCGCCACATTGGGAGATCTACTTCAGGGTGGATGATGCGAAGAAAGTTGTGGAGACGGCGACAGCAAACGGGGCTCAGATTCTCTTCGGTCCCGAGGTGATGCCGATGGTCGGAACGATTGTCGTGTTCATGGATCCACAAGGAGCCGTGTTTGGGATACAGGAACCGGAGTCTGCGTAGTTTTGGAAAGTCCGTCAGCACAGGTGAGAGACGCGTTGCTCTAAAGGATTTGAAGAATTGAAAGTAGAGAGCTACAAGCAAGGAACTCCGTCCTGGGTCGATCTTTCGACGACGGATGTCGATAACGCAAAAGCGTTCTATTCGGCACTTTTCGGCTGGGAGTACCAGGACAACCCGATGGATGGTGGGCAGGTGTATTCGATGGCGCAGATCAACGGTTCCGCCGCGTGCGCGATGTATTCGCAGCAAGCGGAAGAATCTGAGATGGGGCTACCGTCGCACTGGAAGATCTACATCACCGTGGATGACGTTGATGCGACTGCTGCCAAGGTGCCAGAGCTCGGTGGAACGTTGATAATGGGGCCGTTCGACGTGTTCGTAGCAGGCTGGATGTGCATCGCGCAGGATCCGTCTGGCGGGATCGTACAGTTTTGGCAGGCGAACGAGCATATCGGAGCGGAGGTCCGAGATGAACACGGAGCAATCACTTGGGCCGAGTTGTTAACACTCGACCAAGCTGGTGCTGGCAAGTTCTACTCGGAGTTGCTGGGAGTGATGATCGACGACAGCGGCATGCCGACGACGGAAGGTGATCCGTATCATGTGATCGCTGTTGAAGGCGAACACAAAGCAGGCATCATGAAGATGCCTGCGAATGTGCATGCGATGGGCGTTCCTCCCCATTGGGAGGTCTATTTCGCTGTGGATGATGCCGCCAAGGCGGTCGAAACCGCAACCTCGCTGGGCGGCAATGTGATGTTCGGTCCCCAAGACATGGGAGACATTGGGACCATCGCGGTGTTGCAGGATCCTCAAGGCGCGGTGTTCGGGATCAACCAGCCAGCAGGATGATCCACGATCGGTCCGACTGATGCCGCTACTCGACCGATATGAGCACGGAACGCCGTGTTGGGTCGATCTAGCGACGTCCGATCTCGATACTGCCAAGGAGTTCTACTCGGGGCTGTTCGGCTGGAGCTACATCGATGAGGAGATGGGAGAGATGGGGATCGGCAAGTATTCGATGGCGATGGTGGATGGCGTCGCGACTGCGGCGATCTACGAGCTTGGGGAGGGTCAGTTGCGACCTGTCAACGACCCGACGTGGCAGGTTTATGTCTCCGTAAACGACATCGCGCAGATTCTTGGGTCTGTAAGTGCGTGCGGCGGCAAGGTGATTGCGGAGATGACCGAGGTCGGAGGTGCCGGATGTGTCGGCGCCATCGAAGACCCGACTGGTGTGGCAACGACGATTTGGCAACCTGGAGAATTCGTAGGGAGCACGATCAGAGCGGAACCTGGTGCGCTGACGTGGCTCGAGCACGTAAGCACGGATCGAATACGGTCAGTGAAGTTCTATGAGGATGTTCTGGGTGTCGCTACAGTTACCTCGCCGATGGGCGAAATCGAGGGATACACGACCTGGATCGTAAACGAGATTGCAGTTGCCGGCATGTTTCAGTGGCCGGATGCGATGATCGCCGAGGGTGTGCCGTCGATGTGGTTCGCGTATTTTCAGGTCAGCGATCTGGAAGAGTCGATGGCGTATGTCGTGTCGAATGGAGGAAGGGCGATGGCTGACACACCAGCCGAGACGAGCGTTGGGCGGATCATTGTGATGCGGGATCCGCAGGGCGCGGATTTCTGTTTTGTGGAACCGGCGTCGGTAGTCAGTACATGACAGATGAGGTAGTGGTAGGAGTTCAACGGACAGCACAAGGAGATTTGCAGAAACAATGCCTGGTTATACCGACCTCAACCAAGGGACACCGTTTTGGGTTGACTTAGGGTCTCCCGACTTCGAGGCTTCGAAATCGTTCTACGCTCAACTTTTCGGTTGGGCATACGAAGAAGCGCCGCCGGAGGACGCTGGCGGAAGGACGTACGCTTGGGCGGAAAACGCCACGGGTTATGCCGCAGGCGTCTATGCACACGAAACGTCGGGGAATGAACCGGCGGATCGATCGCGTTGGGAAGTGCAATTGCTGGTAGACGATATGGAGGATCTTGTGCGCCGAGCAGAGGAGCTTGGAGGTTCAGTGACAGCTGAGCCGTCGAAAGTGGGCGAATATGGAATCGGTGCGACGATCGCGGAGCCTAGTGGATGCCCGGTAATCGTGTGGCAACCGTTCACGACTGGTCCGACCATCAAGTATGAACATGGATCGATGCAGTGGTGTGAACTAATGTCGACAGACGCAGATGCTACGAGTTCGTTTCTCCAAGAGTTGCTGGGAGTCAAGTTGGATCCGATGGAGATGCCGGACGGTTCGACGAATTCGATAGTTGTGACGGCAGATGGACCGGTGATGAGCATTAGTTCGTTGGATGGTCTTTCAGATGAGCTGGTTGCGCGATCTGGCGGTTCCATGTGGGTGGTTTACTTCAACGTCGACGATGTGGACGCCGCCGTTCAACGGACCGTCGCTAATGGTGCCGAGCTGCCGGATCCGCCTTGGGACGTGCCGGGAGTGGGCCGGATGGCTTGGATCTACGATCCGCATGGAGGACTGGTGGGTTTGATCACACCGCCCGCGTGATCAGGGCGTTGCGGTGTCCGAGTGTGTGTAAGATTTCATGCGGAACATTCGGTTAAACGCAAAGGGATGAAGATGAACGCGAATTTTGGTAAGCGACTTGAGGGCAAGGTTGCCATTGTGACCGGTGGCGGCGGTGCTATGGGAGGTGCGCAGTGCCGGTTGTTTGCGGCGCATGGGGCCGCGGTTTGTGTGGCGGATTTCCGTATGGAGGCTGCTCAGGCGGTGAGTACGGAGATCGCTGAGGACGGTGGGAAGTCCTTCGCATATGAGTTGGATGTGCGAGACGAAGGAGCTTGGGCGGAATGCGTAAGCGAAACCGAGGCGGCGTTTGGACCGGTCAGCATTTTGTGCAACAACGCCGGGGCAAACTTCAGGGTGAGTTTCGACGACCAATCGCTGGATATGTGGAACATCATCATGGAGACGGGCTTGACGGGTGCTTTTTTGGGGATCAAAGCGGTAGTGCCATCGATGCGTCGGGCTGGTGGCGGCGCGATTTTGAATATCGGGTCGTTGGCGTCGATAAGGCCAGGGGGCGGTTCGCCCGGGTATGCGGCACAGAAGATGGGGATGGTTGGGTTGAACCGTGCCGCCGCAGCGAGCTATGCGAAGGAGAATATCCGTTCGGTGATCATTTCGCCGGGGCATGTGGATACGCCGTTCATTCGGGGGAACAATGAATACAGTCCGAATGATGAGTCGACGAGCATTGACAATCCGGAGAATCTTCAGCGGCGAGTGTCGGGTACACCGATGGGTCGAATGATGATGCCTCAGGACTTGGCAAATGCGTTTCTGTTTGCGGCGTCTGATGAGGCGAGTGGGGTTACCGGATCGATGATTACGGTGGATGGTGGAGCGGCTCTATGATTGAGGTATGAGAGTTCTCATAACTGGAGCGAGCGGGTACATCGGTCAGGCACTGACCAAAAGACTGCTCGAACGTGGGGATGACGTGATTCATCTGGTTCGTCGGGAACCCAGTCCCGACGCTGGAGTTGTGGAGGTTCGGTGGGATACGCCCGATCCCGCTTCAGTAGATGTTGATGCTTTGGGTCAGATTGATGCGGTTTTCAACCTGTCGGGTGCATCGGTGGCGAAGCGGTGGACAAAGAGTTATCTGGAGTTGATTTCGAGTAGTCGGATCGTGACTACGCGGACGTTGGTGGAGGTTTTGAGGCGAATGGAGGTGGCGCCGAAAGTATTGATTACGGCTTCTGGGGTTGCGGTATATGGGGATCGGGGTGATGAGCAGTTGACTGAGGATAGCCCTCGGGGAGAGGGGATTTTGGCTGACATCGCTGAGCCTTGGGAGGCGGCGACTGCGAGTGCGTCTGAATTTGGGGTCAGGACTGCGACGGTTAGGTTCGGGATGGTTTTGAGCGCCGGTGGTGGCCCGTTAGCAGTGTTGGTTAGGCCGTTCAGGATGGGAGTTGGCGGGAAGATCGGGAACGGACGTCAGTGGACGCCGTGGATACATTTGGACGATGCGGTTTCCGCGCTATTGTTTGTGGCTGAGCACGAAGATTTAGATGGTCCGGTAAATGTTGTTGCACCGGGAGTGGCGAGGAACAGCCAGTTGGTTTCAGCGATCGGCGAGGTGATGGGTAAGCCGAGCTTCGGGTGGATGCCAGCGATGGTTGCGAATCTGGTGATCGGGAACTATATCCAAGAGTTGGTGATCAATAGTGCGTTGGTAATTCCTGAGAAGCTGATGGATGCGGGGTTCGAGTTTGAGTATTGTGATCTGCGGGAATGTTTGCGCAACGAGTTAGGCGATCAAACAGCGGAAGCTACGTAGTTGGCACTAGGTATTTTGCCTAATCATCTGGCGGAGGACGTAGGGGAGTAGGCCGCCGTGTTCGTAGTATTGGGCTTCGATGGCGGTGTCGACTCTGCAGAGGACGTTGAAGGTCTTGGATGAGCCGTCTTCTGATGTTGCGGTGACGGTTAGAGTTGCTCCGGGCTGGACGGTACCGGTTACGCCTTCGATGGTGTATGTCTCGGAGCCGTTGAGGCCTAGGGATTGAGCGGATTCGTCGTTTGTGAATTGGAGAGGAATTACGCCCATGCCGATGAGGTTTGATCGGTGAATGCGCTCGAAGGATTCGGCGACGACAGCTCGGACTCCAAGGAGCATGGGGCCTTTGGCTGCCCAGTCTCGAGAGGAGCCGGTTCCGTATTCTTTGCCGGCGATGACGATGAGTGGGGTGCCATCCTCGCGGTAGCGTTCGGCGGCGTTGAAGATGCGCATGGTTTCGCCGGTCGGGTGGTAGATGGTGAAGTCGCCTTCGTAGTCAGGGGTGAGTGTGTTACGGAGGCGGATGTTACCGAAGGTGCCGCGCATCATGACGTTGTGGTTGCCACGTCGGGATCCGTAGGAGTTGAAGGCGCGTCGGGGGACGTCGTTGCCGATAAGGTGTTGGCCGGATGGTGCGGAAGGTGGGATGCTGCCGGCGGGGGAGATGTGGTCGGTGGTTACGGAGTCGCCGACGCTGACGAGGACGCGTGCGTTTTCGATGCTGTCGCGTGGCTCGGGTTGGAGATCGAAGCCCTCGAAGTAGGGCGGGGGCTGGATGTAAGTGCTACCGGGGTCCCATTGGAAGAGCTCGCCGGTTGCGGCTTCGAGTTCTTGCCATTGATCTGGGCCTTCGTAGACTGCGCCGTAGCGGTCGTTGAACTGGTCGACGCCGACTGCCGAGGCCACGGTCTGAGCGATTTCGTTTTGGGTGGGCCAGATGTCTGAGAGGAAGATGTCGTTGCCGTCGGGGTCGGAGCCTAGCGGGTCGGATGTTAGGTCGATGTCGATATGTCCGGCAAGGGCATAGGCGACTACGAGCATTGGGGACGCCAGATAGTTGGCTTTGACCTGGGGATGGACGCGTCCTTCGAAGTTTCGGTTTCCGCTGAGGACTGCTACGGCGGCGAGGTCGTGGTCGTTTACGGTATCGGAGACTTCTTGGGGTAACGGGCCGGAGTTTCCGATGCAGGTTGTGCATCCGTATCCAACGGTTTGGAAGCCTAGAGTTTCGAGAGAATCGGTGAGTCCGGCGCGGTCCAAGTAGTCTGAGACAACTTTGGATCCGGGGGCTAGGCTGCTCTTTACCCACCATTTGCGTTCTAGGCCGCGCTCGACGGCGTTGCGTGCGAGTAGGCCGGCGCCGACCATGACGGAAGGGTTGGAGGTGTTGGTGCAGCTTGTGATGGCGGCGATGACGACTGAGCCGTCGGTTACGTCGGCGCCGTTGGATGATGCCGTTGATGTTTCTTTGGGGAAGGCGTCTCTGAAATTTCCTGCAACGTTGTTTAGGGTTACTCGGTCTTGGGGGCGTTTGGGGCCGGCCATGCTGGGTTCGACATCGCCTAGGTCGAATTCCAGTGATGTCGAGTATTGGGGATCGTCGGAATCGGAGGGGGTGAGGTAGTTGGCTTTGGCGTATGCTTCGACCGAGGCGACGGTGTCTTCGGAGCGCCCGGTTCGTCGTAGGTAGTCTAGGGTTTGATCGTCGATGGGGAAGAAGCCGCAGGTCGCGCCGTATTCGGGGGACATGTTGCCGATGGTTGCGCGGTCTGCGACGGGGAGGTTTGCGAGGCCGGGACCGTAGAACTCGACGAATTTTTCGACTACTCCGACGTTTCGGAGCATTTCGGTTACGGCAAGGACTAGGTCAGTGGCGGTTGCGCCTTCGGCGAGTCTGCCGGTGAGTTTGACGCCAACGACTTCAGGCACGAGCATGTAGTAGGGCTGGCCGAGCATTACGGCCTCTGCTTCGATACCACCGACGCCCCAGCCTAGAACTCCGAGGCCGTTGATCATGGTGGTGTGGGAATCCGTACCGACGCAAGTGTCTGGATAGGCGATGGTTTGACCATCGACTTCAGTTGTCAGCACTGTTGATGCGAGGAATTCGAGATTTACTTGGTGAACGATGCCGGTTCCTGGAGGGACGACAAGCATGTTGTTAAAGGCTGTTTGGGACCATTTCAACAGTTTGTAGCGCTCGACGTTTCGCTCGAACTCGAGGTCGATGTTGCGTGCAAGTGCGCCTTCGGATGCGAAGTAGTCGACTTGGACAGAGTGATCGATGACTAGATCGGAGTGGACGACGGGATTGATGATGCTAGGGTCTACGCCTTTTTCGGCGACGGCGTCGCGCATCGCGGCGAGATCGACTACGACTGGGACACCGGTGAAGTCTTGAAGAGTGACACGGCCCGGCATGTATGGGAACTCCTTGGGAGGAGCCTGTTCGGGAGACCACGACGCGACGAGTCGAACATCATCTTCGGTTGCAGGGCCGATGTGGGCGTTGCGAAGGGCGTTTTCCAGCAGAACGCGGATCGAGAATGGCAAAGTGGCGATGGTGCAGAGGCCGGCGTCTTCTAGTGCGGCCAAGTCGTAGTAGGAGTAGTTTCGCCCTTGGACTTCGAGATTCTTGACGGCGTTGAAGGGAACTGGATTCATGCGCTACTCTTGATTGGTTGTTGAAGTTTTCAGTGTTCAGGTCGCTAATACCCAATGTATCAGCGAACCTGCGATGAAGATTGTCGCATATCATTTTCAAGCGCAAAGCAAGTAGCCAGTTAATTGAGAACGAGAGGCGGATCGCAAGCATGAGCCATCACAAAGACCAGCTAATCTTCGTGGGGACGTACACCAACCTTGGTGCGAAGGGTATCTATACGTGCAGGATGAACGGTCACACGGGTCAGTTGACCGAATTGTCGGTGGCGACGGATAGTGGCCCTAATCCATCGTTTGTGACGATCCATCCGAACGGAAAGTATCTCTATTCGGTATCTGAGGTCAACGATTTTGAGGGCGATGATGCTGGTGGTGTAAATGCGTACAGCATCGGGGAGAACGGGAAGTTGTCGCTGATCAATAAGCAGTCGACCAATGGGACAGGGCCCTGTCACTTGGTTGTTGAGCAGAACGGGAAGTATCTGTTTGTCGCGAACTACGCAGGTGGTTCGGTTGCGATGTTTGAGATGAACGACGATGGGAGTCTCAACGAGGCCTGTGATTTCCATCAGCATGTCGGCGGGAGCACGGTGGAACCGAGCAGGCAGAATGAGCCGCACGCGCACTCGGTTACGGTGTCGCCGGGTAACAACCAGTTGATTGTTTGTGACTTAGGGCTGGACAAGGTGCTGGTCTATGACATCGACCACGCGGGCGGAAAGCTGGTTTTGAATGAGGATGCATCGGTCGATTCGCCCCCTGGTGGTGGCCCGAGGCACTTTGCTTTCCATCCGAACGGGGAGAACGCGTTCGCAATCAACGAGATCGGGTTGACGATCAGCTGCTACGACGTTGATCAAGAGACTGGTGGTTTGACCGAGACGCACTGGGTTGGGACGGTACGGCCCGACGTGACGTACGAGGACGGGAACAGCACAGCGGATATTCACGTTTCGCCTGATGGGAAGCATATTTACGGGTCGAACCGTGGTCATAACACATTGGCGATTTACGGTTGGGATGAGTATGCTCGCATGCTCTACTACATTGGGAACGAGTCGACGCGCGGTTTGACGCCGCGTAACTTCGCCATCGACCCGACAGGCACATGGGTGCTTGCGGAGAACCAGGATTCAGGGACGATCCACACGTTCAGACGGGATGCCGAGACGGGCAAGCTGTCGCATACCGGTCACATGATTTCGATACCCGGGCCGGTTTGCATTCAGATGATGGATGCATAAGCATTTTCAGGCTCAGTCAAGAAAGGATTGAACGTAATGGTGTCAGGCTTTAATGGAACGCGGCCTTCGGTCGAGGCGAGATCGGTGGAGTTGATTTATGAGGACGGGCTGGCTTTCCGCGATCTGAACAAGAACGAAAGGGTCGACACTTACGAGGACTGGCGCCAACCAGTAGATGCTCGGGTCGCAGATCTGCTATCTCAGATGACTCTGGAAGAGAAGGCGGGGATGCTGATGATCGATCAGCTGAACGCCGATCAACATGGCCAAGTTCCGGAACTGGCGGACACATTGATCAATGGCGCTCAGATGAGGCGGTTCATTTTTAGGAACACGATCACGAATACGCCAAGTGAAGCGGCCCGTCATCCGTTTTTCGGAGCACAGATCACTCCATATGAAACTGGGCAGTTCACCAACGCGGTACAAGAACTTTGCGAATCGACACGGCTGGGGATCCCTGCGCTGTTCAAATCGAACCCTCGCAATCATTTTGAAGAGGGTTGGATGGGCGGTCTGGATGCGACCGTCGGAGCGTTTTCGGCTTGGCCGAAGGAAGCCGGATTAGCTGCCACCCGGGATCTGGACTTGATTGGTGAGTTTGCCAGGGCTGTTGCTAGGGAGTGGGTGGCTGTTGGGATTCGTGGGATGTATGGGTATTGCCTTGATCTCTCGACAGAGCCGAGGTGGTTCCGCATCACGGAGACGTTTGCGGAGGATGCCGGTCTTGTGAGCGAAATCGCTACGGTTTTGGTCAAGGGCATTCAGGGGGATGAACTCAATCATCGCAGTGTGGCGGTGACGATGAAACACTTTCCGGGCGGTGGTCCCCAAGAGGGTGGATCAGACCCGCACTTCCCGTTTGGCAAGTTCCAGACCTATCCTTCGGACAGATTCGAGTACCACCTGCAACCGTTCATCGCGGCGATCGAGGCTGGGGTGTCATCGATCATGCCGTACTACGGTGTGCCGGTAGGGCAGCGGTATCTGCCGAACGATGTTGGGATGTCGTTCTCGAAGGGGATTGTGACTGAGTTGCTGCGGGATAGGTTGGGGTTTGAGGGCAACGTGAATTCGGATACGGCGATTGCTACGACGATGCCGTGGGGTGTTGAGGACAAGAGGGTTGGCGAAAGAGTGGCGATGGCGATCAACGCTGGAGTCGATGTGCTTTCGGGCTTCAGCGATCTGGGTCAGATGCTGGAGAACATCCATGAGGGGCTGATTTCGGAGGAGCGGGTCGATGAGGCGGTAACTAGGTTGTTGACCGAACAGTTCAAGCTTGGGCTGTTTGAGAATCCGTTCGTGGATCCTGACCGGGCGGGATATGTTCTCGGCGATCGGATCACGCAGTTGAAAGCTGATGCGGCCCAGCGAAAGGCGATGGTTGTCCTTAAGAATTCGAATGGATTGATGCCGTTGGAGATGCCGACTGCCAAACCTGAACCGAACATGTTCGCTGCTTTGGGTATGCACACTGACGCGAAAGTAGAGGAACCAGTCGGCGAACTAATCAGCAAGCAGATCTACGTGATGGGGATGAATGCTGAGTTGGTTGGCGGACCGGAATGGAACGGCTTCGATGTAGTCTCAGGTGACTACGACGCAGAAAAGGGTGAGACAAGGCCGCAAGTGCCCGAGGGAGCGGATTATGCGGTACTTCGTGTTGTTGTCGGGAATCGAAGCAAGGTTGGCGGTGGTTTTTTGCCGGTTCCTGACCCTGAGGAGCTTGACTTGATCGCGTTCTCGGATATGGAAGCATCGGAGTCTTGGGTTGTCCGTCCTTCGTTGGAGGACATCAAGGGAGTGATATCCGAGATAGGTGCGGATAGGACGGTTTTGGCGATACGGTTCCGTCAGCCGTTTGTGTTGGACGAGGAGAGCGGGTTAAGGGATGCCGGAGCGATCATGGCGTCGTTTGGCGCGAGCGATGCGGCGTTGATGGACGTGTTGACAGGGAAGGTGAAATCGGACGCGAAGTTGCCGTTCGCGCTTTCAGACAGCGCGGAGGCGATTTTGAGTCAGGATTCGGATGCGCCGGGGTATGCGGAGGAGGATTTGCTGTATCCGTTTGGGTTTGGTTTGGGGGTTGATCGTAAACGGTTGTGTTGATGCGCTTCCAACGCATGCGTCATGCTTGCTTCATGATATAAGCATTCCGTTAGCATGATAGACTTAGGTGCCATGGCTACATTACAGGTGAAAAATCTGCCGGATGAGTTGTACGACGATTTGCGCAAGATGGCCAAAGCGCGCAACATGACAATCAGCGCGGCCGTCAGAGATGCGATCGAGCGCGATGTCGCGCAGGCCAAATGGTGGGATCGTTGGGACAAGCTTCCAACTAGCGACATCAAGCTGGATTCCGCAAAGTTATTGCGTGAAGCTCGTGAAGAACGCGACGCGGAACTCGGATGACTGGTTTCGTGATCGACTCTTGTGCGGTGGCCGAGGTGTTGATGAAGACGCAACTTGGCAATGCAGTATCGAGGACAATACGGAATTGCCGGTTGTTCGCACCGGAATTGATCGATGCTGAAGTCCTAGCCACGCTCAGGCGGGCAGTCAACCGGAAAACCATGACTGAACGGGACGCGCTGATTGCGGTGGATCTGCTAACTGAATGGCCGATCACGCGCCTCTCTCATGCCCCTTTCAACGCGATGGTTTGGGGTGGTCTTCACAATGTGAGTCCCTACGATGCCCTCTACTTGGCGGTGGCGCGTGTCCAAGAATTGCCTTTGATCACGGTGGATGCGAGACTGAGCCGCGCACCTGTCTCGGATGTCGCCATTATCAGTGTCCGATAAACCGCTACTGCAACGGCAACCAAGGTTGTAGCCAAGCAGGGGAGTCGGTTAGGCGGATTTCGTCTATCCATTTGACCCAGTCATAGCCGCGTCTTCCGGGTGCAACCAGGCGTAGTGGGGCGCCGTGGCCGTGCCATAGGAGTTCGCCGCCGACGCGGGTGGCGAGCATGAGGTTGTCGAAGTCTTTGGGGGCGTATCGCCGGGTATAGCTGGTTACGGAGTGGAAGATGCAGGTTTGGTCTTCGGATTTGATGTCTAGGTGATTCAGAAGGTCGGAGAGCATCACGCCACTCCAGATTTGGTGGGAAAACCAACCGCCCGTGCAGTCTAGAGTTGCATCCATCTCTTTGAATGGGATGCCGGAGATGCTGTTGTCGATGTCGAGGAGGGAGAGTTGATGGGTTTTTCCGTCGGTTTCGATGATTTTGAGTCGCCATTCACCCGGATCGATCTGCGCGGGTTTGTCGTTGAGCCAGGATGTGGTTGGGAATCGATTTCCTTCATAGGAACGTCGTTCGTGGGAGCCGGTGAAGCGTCTATCGGCTCCCGCCGTCGGGATAGCACGGATGATGCTTTCGGCGGCTACCCATGCGGCGGTTCCCGCGGCGAGCGTAGACCCAAATCTGAGGGCGTCACGGCGCTCGGTGCTGTAGCCGACTCGGAAGCGGGAGGTGTATGCCCACGCGTGCCATGCGATGAAGGGCAAGATGGCGGCGCCGGCGTAGATGTGAAGGCTCATACCGGTGACACCTTCGACTGACCAGAAACCTCCAGTGCTCCAAACTACGCCGATGCTGAGGGCAGTCAGGAGCAGGACGGATAGGATGATGGCGATGTTGCGGGGCCTTCCGCGTGCAGGTCGTTTGAGCGAGTGGAGTGCCAGAGCGGATTTCCAAGCGAGAACAGCGATGATGCTGTAACCGATGATGCTGTGGATCTGGAGGACGATCTCGTTGCGAGCGTTGCCGCTCATGAGGCCGTACGCGCCAGTAACCAACTCGCCGGCGACGAGAGTCAGGAGGATGAGATTTACCCACTTGTGTCGCATCGCTGGGCCGAAAGTGGGAAGTCTTTGCCGCTTGAGGATCGGACTAGACTTTGTCCATCTTTTCGGGGGTCATGAGTTCCCAGAACTCGATGTGTTGGCTTTCGATGTGTTCACGTACTTGTGCGCCGACTTGTAGGGCTTCTGCAGGTATACCGCCGCCAGAGAGGTATGGAGATCCGAGGGTGTCTTGGATCCATTCGAGCACTACGGTGTCGGGTTCGCCGGGGACGGTTCCGGCGTTAAAGTAGACAGTTCCCTCGGATCGACCAGCAGACTCGTAGATGTTCTGTTGCTTGCGGACTAGAGACGCTACGAGTTTGCCTTCGCGGTATTTGGCCTTGTATACCCTGCGGAGCATGTACATTCGGATTCCTCGATTCTCGACCCACTCAGTTCGCAAGCTGGCAGTTTGTCAGTGAAAAACGCTCATTACGCGTTGCGGGTACCATAATATTCTGAATTCGCCGACTTACCCGTCTGACGCAGTTGAAAATAGGCATAAATCGAGAGAACGCGCCCGGCGAAAACCGTGTTGCGGCAACGCCGGACTTGGCGTCAAAGTTGTCTTCGGCAGGGCATGGGGTGGTATTTGAGAGTGGGTCGGGGATGAAGGCTGGATTTCCCGACGTGGCATATATGGAAGCTGGAGCGACGATCGGGTCATCGATGATCGAAGTGGCGGCGACCTCGGACTTGATGTTGCATGTCGGGAAGCCTAGCGATGAAGAGTTGGGTTCGATGAAGGAAGGTACGGCGTTGGCGGCCACTTTGGAGGCGCGGCGAGATCCTAAGGCGATCGCAGCGTTGGCGGATGCGGGTGTGACGGCGTTCGCAATGGATCTTGTTCCGCGGATAGCTCGGGCGCAGAGCATGGATGTTCTGTCTTCTCAGGCTTCGATTGCGGGATATAAATCGGCGTTGATGGCGGCGGATTCGCTGAGTCGGTTCTTTCCGATGATGATGACGGCTGCGGGGACGATTCCGCCGGCTCGGGTGTTGATTCTGGGTGCTGGGGTTGCGGGATTGCAGGCGATTGCGACGGCGAAAAGGTTGGGTGCGGATGTATATGCGTTTGACGTTCGAGCAGCGGCGGGTGAGCAGGTTAAGAGTCTAGGAGCGAAATTTATCTCCCCTCCGGATGCGAATGATGCTGAGTCTGCGGGGGGATATGCGAGAGCTCAGACCGAAGATGAGAACGAACGGCAACGTCAGTTTCTCGCGGAGCACATCATTCGTGCCGACGCGGTGATTACGACTGCGGCGATTCCAGGGCGACAAGCACCGTTGTTGGTTGAAACGAATACAGTGGAGAAGATGCGTCCGGGTAGCATCGTGATTGACCTCGCGGCAGAGACAGGGGGTAATGTTGAAGCGACGGTAGCGGGTGAGGATGTTCTGGTCAATGGCGTGACGGTCAAGGGGCCCGTGAATGTGCCTTCGTTGATGCCATATCATGCGTCGGTCACATACGCACGGAATCTGGAGTCTCTGCTAAGTTTGATCATCGGCGACGATCTTGAATTGGTTTTGGATTTCGAAGATGAAGTTGTTGATGCGATGTGCGTGACTCACGGCGGTGAAATCCGAGGGCACACGATCGGACGATGAGTTCAGGAGGCGTTTATGTCGATTGAGGAACTGCTAGTCGCCGTAACGGTGTTTGTGTTGGCGATCTTCGTCGGATATCTGACCATCACACGCGTGCCTCCTACGCTGCACACGCCGTTGATGTCGGGTTCGAACGCAATCTCAGGGATTGTGATCGTCGGTGCGATCATCGTTGCTGGGACGGTAGGAGGTTTGTTGGGAGCAATTTTGGGAGTGGTTGCGGTCACGTTGGCAACCATTAACGTGGTTGGGGGATATCTGGTGACGGATCGGATGTTGCGGATGTTCCATCGTAGCGATGATGAGCGTCGGTAAGCATGAGTAGCGACGGCCAAGTCTTCGACAACCTGACGCTAGCCGCGTACATCGTGGCATCGGTTATGTTCATCTTGGGTTTGTTGTGGTTGAGGTCGCCGGAGACTGCTCGTGCGGGAAACAGGTTGTCGGCGTTGGGAATGTTGATAGCGGTTGTGTTTACGGTGATCGACCGCGACATCGTGAGTTACGAGTGGATCATTGTCGGCTTTGTGATCGGTGCTTTGATCGGAGCGATCGCGGCTCGCCAAGTGCAGTTGACGGCGATGCCGCAGATGGTGGCGATCTTCAACGGCTTCGGGGGAGCGGCATCAGCGATTGTGGCGGCAGCGCAGATATTTCACCAGAACGATAGAGGAGATGTTGATCCGGTAGTAAGCGTGACGGTTGCGTTGTCCGTTTTGATCGGGTCGCTGACGTTTACCGGTAGCTTGATTGCGTTTGGCAAGTTGCAGGGGGTTGTTGCGACACAGCCAGTATTGATACCGCTGCGTCACGTTGTGACCGTTGTATTGGGAATCGCGGGTTTGGCTATGGCGGGGTTGATGATATTCGATCCGTCGCTGGAGTGGGCATTGCTGGGAATGGCGGTGATCGCGTTGATAGTCGGAGTGTTGATCGTGATTCCGATCGGTGGGGCTGACATGCCCGTGGTGATCGCGCTACTGAACTCCTATTCGGGGCTTGCGGCGGCAGCGACGGGATTTGTGATCGATAACCCCATGTTGATAATTGCGGGTTCGCTGGTGGGGGCGTCGGGTTTGATATTGACGCGGATCATGACTCGAGCGATGAACCGTTCGCTAGGCAATGTGATGTTCGGCGGATTTGGGGTGGCGGATTCGACTGGTGTCGCATCTCCGGGAGCAACCGCGACTGATCGCCCTGTGCGGTCAGTCAATGCGACTGAGGCGGCGATCGTGTTGGGCTATGCCAACTCGGTGATATTTGTTCCGGGATACGGTTTGGCGGTTGCTCAGGCTCAGCACCAAGTGCGTGATTTGGCGGACATGCTCAAGGAGCGTGGGGCAGAGGTGCGGTACGCGATCCATCCGGTCGCTGGCAGGATGCCAGGTCATATGAATGTGTTGCTCGCCGAAGCAGATGTGCCGTATGACGAGTTGAAGGATCTGGATGAGATAAACGACGATTTCAGACGGGCGGACGTGGCGGTGGTTGTTGGTGCTAATGATGTGACGAATCCGGCGGCTCGGACAGATTGCAGTAGTCCGATCTACGGAATGCCGATCCTGAACGTGGATCAGGCGCGTTCGGCGATTGTGATGAAGCGATCGATGGCGTCAGGATTCGCGGGCGTGGAGAACGAGCTCTTCCATTTGGAAAACACCATGATGCTTTTCGGTGATGCCAAGGCGTCGGTGGAGGATCTAATTGCGGAGATGAAGGAGCTTTAGCTGGAAAGAACGGAGATTAGCGATGCAGATACATGGAGTAGGACAGGTTTCGATATCGGTTTCTGATGTCGGGAAAGCGGTCGAGTTTTATCGCGACGTGCTTGATATCCCCTTCCTCTTTCAGGTGCCTGGAAGTCCGGCGATGGCGTTTTTCGATTGCGGCGGGACACGGCTTTACATCGTCAAACCTGAGGATCCAAACGTTAAACCCGACGTGTCGGTGATCTACTTCACGGTCGATTCGGCGAAGGATGCTGCTGAGGAGTTGATATCTAAGGGTGTTGAGTTGGAGTCGGAACCGCACATCATCCATCAGACGGAGAATTACACCTTGTGGATGGCGTTTTTCCGGGACCCGGATGGGAATTTGATGGCGGTGATGAGCGAAGAAGGGGATTTGATGGGGTGATGCGACGAGTGGGCGTCGTCACTTTCGGTCAATCAGCAGCAATCTCACTCCGACCGCGACTAGGATTACGGCAACGGGGACCCAGACGTAACGCGGCGAGAAGGGGATGATGTCGAGGGCCCAGAGGAGTATCCACACTCCAAGGCCTAGGAAGATCATTCCACATCCGAGTCTGGCCATACGATTGTTCCTACGGGTTCCGAAACTGAATTGAGAGCGATAGATGCGGAAAGGGCGAGTGGGGCGGTTTGGCTGACCAGCGTTGATTTCCGGTCTGCGCCGGTCGGGGTTGGGGTTCACACTATCTTGGCGCGATGGGGCGCTGCCGACATCGCTGGATTTCACCAAGCTCCGTGGAGGTGATTTGGTGGTGCCATCGGCGGTTTGTTCCAAAGGGTTTCGAGTTTATAGCGGGGTTCCCAACCTAGGATGCGGCGGGTTTTTTCGCTGTTGAATTTGTGGTGCGGGGTTTCAGGAAATGTGAAGAAGGTTTCGCAAAGAGAGGGGAGACGTTCCAGCGGAACCTCTAGTGCCGCCTGTATCGCCGTGCCGCAGTCGGTCCATGCAGTGGTGAATGGTGTCATGTCTTGGTGATGCGTCGCTTCAGGCACGCCTCTTCCTAATCCCCAGTTCCACGTGTGGCGCATGTTGTAGTAGAGCATCGTGATGACGTAGATGCCGTATTGCTCGCTAAAGACGCGGCAGATCTCTTGGCCCAAGCCTTTGGAGTGGGCGTAGAGGCGAGTTCCGAACTGCGGTGGCATGTCGGGGTTCAGGTCAAAGTCCCAGTTCTCGTATGTCTCGCCAACGAGCTGAAAGTGGGGTCCGGTGTTGATAACTCGCTCGATTCCGTGTTCTACAGCCGCTACCATCATGTTGTAGTTGCCGCGGGTGCTGACGTCGAACGCGAGTTTGCGGTCTTCTCGGAGAACGGACAAATTAATAATGGCGTCGCAACCTTCGGCGGCGTCGATAACTGCGTCGATGTCGTCAGAGCTGATTTGACGGAAGTCGCCTTCAAACTCTTCGCCTGGAGGATTGATGTCGGTAAGGATGATGTCATGTCGGTGCTTGAGTGCCTTGACGACCCACGGGCCCAGCATTCCGCATCCGCCGAGTATGAGAACTTTCATTTCGTGTTTCCTCTGATTTGGCGCTTGGGTCAGAAGCCCAGCAGTTCAGAAGCCTTTGCCGTCATGTAACGTTGGTTTGGCACTGTCGATTGGATGTGGATGTCTTGCCACGGTTCGAGATCGGCTTCGAGTGCTGAGAGCACAGCTCTACCCAAGTCACTTGAGCAAATAGCTGAGTTTCCTGCATTCGCGCTCAAGGCATCGCTGCCGCCTTCAATCAAGGGCCACCCGAGGCGCAGGTTGACGACCTTGAACTTGCGATCTCGTGCGTACTCTTTGCAGATGATTTCGACGAGGTGGGTGCAGAGGAGGTTGAGGTCGCTGGCCAAGGGCTTGCTGCGCCAGTTTTCAGTAACGACGAGGTTCTCTTCGTATTCGGCCATGAGGCGGAGCGTGCTCAGATTGATGACACGCTTAACGCCAGCGTTGGCGGCTGCCCAGAATAGGTTGTAAGTACGGCGCGTGTAGTAGTCGAGATGGAATGTTGGGGGCATCTCGACTTCGTCTTGGTAACCGACGTTGATGATTGCATCGATGTCCGATACGAGTTCATCGGTCGCTTTGTCGTGTTCGAGTGCGCATACTACGACGTCTTGTGGTTCGTATGGGGCCATCGCAGTCAGGCGAAGTTCGTGACCGGAGTCGGCAAGTTGCGCGACGACGGCCCTCCCGATTTCAGTTGGCGATCCGTTGATTAGGAGTTTCATGTGGGTTAGCGGTCAGTGTAAGTTTCACGTTCTCGCATGATGATATCGCGTGGATGTCATCGGGTGCTACGCTGGTACCGGTCGGCGTGCGTCGATTGCAAGGAGGATGAGCCGCAATGTGTGGTCGCTTTGGGTTGTTCACAGATTTGTTGGAGTTGGTCGAACTTCTCGGCTTCGAAGTCGGCACGACTGCGGAAGGTTATGAGCCGCGGTGGAACATTGCGCCAACGTCGAATGTTCTGGCGATCACAGAAACTGCCCATGGACGGGTAGGTTCGATGATGCGCTGGGGTTTAATACCGCATTGGACGAAGCAGGGCAACGCATTTGGGAGGCCGATGGTTAATGCGAGGTCGGAGACAGTGGTTGAGCGTCCGATGTTTAGGGATGCTTTTGTGAGTAGGCGGTGTTTGATCCCTGCCAACGGGTTCTTCGAGTGGAGTCGGGATACACCTGGGAGGAAGACGCCGTGGTGGATATATGCCGTGGATTCGGGCGTGATCACCTTCGCAGGCATTTGGAGCGTATGGCGAGGACCGGACGGGCCCATCGAGTCGTGTGCGATCTTGACGACTGAATCGAACGGGCTGATGAAACGAATACATGATCGGATGCCGGTGATTCTCGACGATGATTGGGCTGAGTTATGGCTAGACGGCAGTGCCGATAAGGATGTGTTGCTGGAAGCGTGCAAGCCGCATGAGTGGTCTAGGATGGAAGCTCGTGAGGCGAATCATGCCGTGGGATCGACGAGGAACCATGGTCCTCATCTGATCGAGCCGCAGGCGACGCTGTTTCCCAATTAGATTCGGCTATTCCAGAATGCGCAGTGCAGATGGGACATCCATGCGTTGGAGCTTTCGGGCGCTGAGAGCCGGGGCGAGGGCAATGACGGCGATAGCTACGGCCATCAATAACACGACTTGTGCCAAGTTGACAGTGAACGCAATTCCGAGATCGGGATAAGCGTTGGGCACCAACGAATTAATGATCCAAAGGAGCAGAGCGTAACCTAGCACGATGCCTATTGCGGTGGAAACCACACCGAGGATCAAGCCTTCAATCGCGAGATTCGCGACTACCTTCGCTACAGTCACTCCGTAGGCAAACATGGTGGCATGATCACGAGCTCGTTCCTCGATGCTTATGTTGGCGGTGTTGAATGCGATCAGAAGCGCCAAACCAAGGACGATGATTTCGATGACGAGATATATTGCCGAGAACTGTTCGAACAGGTCTTGCACGGCCTTGAAGCCTTCCGCAAATCCTTCGACAGTTGCGATGCCCGGTGCTTCGAAAAGTCCTCGTTTGACATCCAACAACGAATAGCCTTCTGCGGGTGCGGCGGTAATGCCGTTAATGAATCCGTCTAGGCCGAGTAGCTCAGCTTGTCTAGAGTCGATGTAAGCGACTGACCGTATCGGATGTCCATGAAGGGCGAGTACTTCGAGGCTGGTAGAGGCAATCGTGAAGCTCCCTTGATTCGTCGATTTCGGATGGGATAGCACAACATTGTCACCAACATCGACGCCTAGATCGGATGCGGCCTTGCGCGCTAACACGACCCCTAGAGGGCCAATGTCGAGTTGCCCCTTTCTTGCGGTGGGTGTCCATACATCGCTGTCGAAGTCGAGAAATTGGACATTCAACTGCAGGGAATCTTCCCGAGCATCGTTCAACACTTCGGCTTGGGCGCTCGCCAAGTTTTCGAAGTTTGATCCTTCTCGCTCGTGGCGTTCGCCAACGTGAATGCTGCTCCCGATGGAGAGGATGGTCTCAACAGATTCGATGACTGGGCTGGCGAGAATGTCGGACACGACTTCCGAATCGGTTGAATAAAAGCCATCGAGGTTGACGATGAGGCGGTCATCTGCGTCGCCTAGGAGCTCTTCATTTCCCTCTCGCAGCGTAGTGATGAACGAGTCGCGCATTCCGATTATTGCGAACATGATGGCGAGGACCGTGCTTAAGGCGAGCAATGTAAGGACCGTCCGTCGAGGTGCACGAAGCAGGTTGCGAAAAGGCATACGAATGACGCTACTCCCGGGGAGAGGGAGACGGCTGGCTAGTGGGGCGAGTCCGCCGCCTCTGGACGCCAAATGACCTGTTCTGATCGCCTCGACTGGTTGTACCCGTACAGCGCGAATGACTGGCCATAACACTGCGACTATAGGCACTACCATGCCGATTGCCGCGGTGATAAAGAAGACCTCGAACTGGAACGGGGTAGAGAACACGGGGAGCACGAAGAAGCTCTCTAAAACTCCCGCCATCATTCGTGAGATCAACCATCCCATGAGCAGACCGAAAACTACACCTAAGACCGCGATCTGGACGCCGAGGAGAATCGGGCGGGTTGCTATGGAGCCTGGATTGAGTCCCAGCGCCATCGAAGTTCCGATTTCTCGGCGTTGCGTCTCGACGATACGGGCTGCGAAGTTCAATGCCGCGAATGCTGCTCCGCCAAACAAGATCACGGACAGGACGTTAAAGACCGCCTGATCACCTTCGACGTCTGCGGTCAGAGCGACGTACGAGGCGTCGTCAGCTCTAGTCGTTGTGCTGACGCTGATTTCGGGGTTAACGCGCTTAAACTCCTTGAGCAATGATGCTTCGACCTGTTCAAGGTCTGCTCCTGATTGGAGGGTTAGGACAAGGTCGTTAACCATTCCTCGCGAATCGGACAAGACTTGGGCCGTCTCAAGCGATGTAAAGAGGACCGCTAGATTGGCCTGTCCTAGCACGTCTCCGCCTTCGACGACCATGAAATATTCAGGAGACATCCCGAGGCCGACGTACTGTAGCGTAGTCCCACCGCCGAGGCGCAGTTCGCCTTGATCCGATATGTCGTAGAAGATGCCGAAGTTTGCCTCAACAAGGACTACAGGCTCGCCAAATTCGGAAGGTTCGATCATGCGTCCAACTGCAGGGATGACGCCGTTCACATGTGGCCCGCCGTCGGACATGTCCGCTCCGATGATGCGACTCGGGACGAGAACGCTGCCTTCGGGTGCTTCGATTTCGATTTGCGATTCGAAGATAAGTCTTTCTTCGGCTTCGTCGATGCCATCAACGTGTGATGCGATCTGGAGAAGCGTGCCTCTTGGTAACGACTCGTGGCCCCCAAGTCGGGCACGCAGTTCATACATGTTGGTCAGTTCGAAACTCGCTTCGTTAGAAGCAGTGCGCCACTGATTTGAACTCGACAATCCCGATGCCAGACCGGTACCGATTGCGATCATGAATGCGATTCCGGCTACTTGGAGCCATCGAGACCTTAAATCTCTTAGCGACCAGCGGAACCTTAGTAGGAAAACGGACATCGAACTACCAACGAAGTTCAGAAAGCGGAGCCTTGCCCCCTACGGACGGGCCGTCGTTGACGATGCGACCGCTACTTAACTCGACGACGCGGTCTGCAATGCGAGCGATCTCGCGGTTGTGAGTGACTACCAAGACAGCACTTTCGGGTTTCGCCTGTTCGATCAACAGCTCCAATATCTGCGTGCCGGTCCTGAAGTCAAGCTCGCCCGTAGGTTCATCGGCAAGCAATATCGGGTTTTGGGTTGCAAGGGCTCTAGCGATCGCGACGCGTTGCTGTTCTCCCCCTGACAATTCATGTGGGAAGTGATGGATGCGATCGCCGAGGCCAACTGCCTCTAGGAAGAATTGGGGGCCTTCGCTTTCGCCTTTGCCGGCGACATCAATGCCGAACTCGACATTTTCCAGTGCGGTCAAACCAGCAAAAAGGTTGAAGCTCTGAAAGACGAAACTAACGGTTTCGCGTCTGAGAGCGAATAGCTCCGAGCGAGATGCGCGTGCGATGTCGCGACCATTGATCTTCACGGTACCGGAGGTCGGTCTGTCGAGGGCTCCGATGAGGTTGAGCATCGTGGTTTTGCCGCTACCGGATGCACCTAGAATAACGACGAATTCACCTTCTCCAATGTGCAGATCCACGTTGTCCAACGCCCTGACGGCCACGGAACCGACTTGATAATGCTTGGAGACACCAACTAGGTCAATCAAGCTTTGGAACCTTTCCCGCTGCACCGCGTCTATAGCGGCGATTTGCCTAGAACGAACATGCCTGAGTATACGCCCGAACCCCTGATGATTTTCGTTTGCGAACCCGGAGCTTGTTTGCGGTGAGAATCTCCGCTCGCGACCGTAGTGCTTCCATGCGACACGCGGGTTTCATCGTGGCGTCACATCGGGTGTTACAGTTTCGGGCAGAGCGACTGAACTCAGCTCAGAACTTTTGGGAGGAACCGTGATCTCCAAGATAACCACGGCGAGAGTGGGTGGTTTGGCACTCATGGTCGGTGCAGCGTTATACATCATTTCGACGTTGATCACTGCGGTTTTCGTGATTGAATGGGGTGATGTTTCAGATGTTTACTCGAACGTCGACGCTATTGCCGACGCACCGCATTTAACTGGTTTTGCCACGATTTTGGGATTGGTGTCGCTGATGATTTTGCTGTGGGGGATGGTTGTGATGTGGCAGACTGCACAGAACGAATGCGCGTTAGACGTGTTCGTGAAGTTCGGATTGGCTGGAGTGATATTTGCAGTGATTTTGCTGATCATGGCCGAAGGATTTACGTACGTTACTTCCCACGTGGTTGAACATGGCATCGGATCCGGTTCGGATCCAGACCAAACGGGGAGGCTGATCGCGACTGGAGTACACATGCAGGCGGTTGCTAATTCAACGCGACTGATCGCCGGTGTTTCTGGTGTGTTAGGACATCTGGTTCTCGGTTTCGCGTGGGCTAGAAAGTTTCTGCCTGGTGCCTACCGAATAATGGCACGAGTTGTTGGCGTGGTTTCGATCGTCTTCTCGATAGGAATGCTGATGACTGAACCGATTCCTGATCTCATCGAATTATTGTCGCCGATTTTGACCGCTTTATTGGTTCTCTACTTAGCTTGGTGGATCGTAATCGGTGTCGGGGTATACCTAGAACGCTTCGGCCTTCGAGTGGGCAAAACGCCTGAACATTAGACGTCGATCGTCGCCATAGAATCCAGTGTGCGATTGTTCCGAGGAGCATCCTCACGCCTCGGATTATTGCGGTCTCGGCGATGACGCCCATCTTGGTGTCGATATGGTCAGGGGCAACCCTCGAATGTCGATAGGCGCTGTCCTCTGCGATAACCTGTGTGCATCAATTGCACTACCTGCGACTGGGAGCAACAGTATGGGTACCGCGCCAATAATCACTCGCATCGAGCTGTCGAGATATCGCATTCCCACGTTCGATCTTGCCACCGACGTCGGATTCGCCATGGGGCAGTTTTACCAACCGGGTGCCAACGGGTCACGATCAAGGGTGGGCATCAAAATCCACACGGATCTCGGTGTGACTGGCGAATATATGAGCGGAGCTCCCGCCGCATACGAACAGATGTTGATGTTCGTCGATTTTCTGATCGGCAAGAGCGCTTTAGAGCGTGAGAGGTTTTACAACCAAGCGAAATCAACGCTGAGAAAGAACGACAGGATGGGTGTCGGCCCGATCGATGTTACGTTATGGGATCTTGCAGGAAAGTTCCACAACGCTTCGATTTATCAGTTGCTGGGAGGTCATCGGAAAAAGTTGCCGTGCTACGCGAGTACATATCACGCCGATCGCGAGCCGGACGGATTAAGCAGCCCCGAAGCCTATGCCGATTTTGCCGAACAGTGTTTGGAGATGGGCTACCCGGGTTTCAAAATCCACTCTTGGGGAGAGGTCGATATCGATCGCGAGATTGCGACGGTGCGAGCAGTAGGGGAAAGAGTTGACGGTAAGATGGCATTGATGACCGATCCCTGCTGCGTCTATGACACGTTTGCGGATACCCTCGCCGTGGGGAGAGCATGCGACGAGTACGACTATTTTTGGTACGAGGATCCGATGCGTGACGGTGGTGTTTCACTGTACGCGCACAAGCAACTTAAAAAGATGATTAAAACGCCTCTGCTTCAAGGTGAGCATCTGCACATGGTTGAGGCGCACACCGATATGGCGATCGCTGAGGCTACGGATTTCTGGCGGGCAGACGTGGAATATGACGGCGGTATCACTGGTGTTATGAAAATCGCGCACGCCGCCGAGGGTTTCGGCATGGATGTTGAGTTGCATATTTCGAGTCCACCTCATCGTCATTGCATGGCCGCAATGAGGAATTCGAACTTCAACGAGATGGGGCTCGTGCATCCGAAGATCGTTCAACCTGGTCCGCGGTTGTACAAATGCGACTACGCTGACCAGATCGACTCGATCGACAAAGATGGCAACGTTTCAGTACCGGAGGGTCCGGGTCTCGGTGTCGAATATGACTGGAAAGGGCTCGAAAAGTTCAGGTTGGATACTGTCGTAATCGAGTGACTCTGTGTCGATTAACGGTACCACTCAGCGATGTTCCATAACTCGCTGTCCCAAGCGTTCATCTTCACTCCTTTGAGAGTGTTTGCGTGTGCCGAGACTAGCCCTCGATTGACAAGCGGGATTTCGAAGTAGCTGTTTACGTAGATATCGTTGAGCCGTTTGACGAGTTCGGCACGGTTCGCTCCTATCGGAGTCTCGGTAAGCTTGTCGAAGAGTTCGTCATAGCTTGGATTGCAACCTCGAGATATGTTGCCAGATGACCAGTTGTCGTCGCGCATTGGGATATGTTTACAGATGAGGTCAGATAGATAATTTTGAGGGTCTATCGCAGGGCCGTTAGCATACATTTGGACGTCGGCGAAGAACCTCCGATAGGTGTATTGGGCATCGTCGACGGGGTCACCCCCAAAGAAAAGGCCTGCGTCATGGTGAATGATCTGTACGTCAATACCGATCTGAGACCACCATTCTTCGATCATCTCTTGAGTTTGTTGGCGGACATCGTTCGTCGATGTCTGGAAGACGACGCTCAACGGGATTCCGTTGAATTCCCGAACACCGTCGCCATCAGAATCCAGCACGCCGTTCTCGTCCAACAGCTTGTTCCCCGCTTCGATGTCTTGATCGAGGCAGTTGTCGTTAGCGGTCGAAACGTAGTTCGGTGGCCCGGTTATCAAGTTGCATGTCGGTTGACCAGCAAATCCATAAAGCTGCTCGGAGATCAATTCGCGGTTAATCGCCATTGACATTGCCGACTGGATCGGTCTGTGGGTCAAAAACGGGTGAGGATTTTGACCGTCGAGATACTCCGAACGACCCACACCCAACGAAGGATCTGGGTTTGTCTGGTTTAGGACTATTCGCTCTACCAAACTCGAAAAAGCGGATACGACAGTACCGTAGCCCTTCAACTGGAGACTTGCCAATTCTTCGGGTTTGATCTGCAGGTTCCACGCGTAATCGGCGTTGTCATTGGCGAGTACCGTTTCTGCGGCTGTGATGGCATCACCACCGCCTTTGAGGACAACACGGTCGAAATAGGGTTCGTCACCCCTGTAATGGGGATTCCTTTCATAAACCACCTCCTCATTGGTAGTGAAACTGACGATCCTGTAAGGACCGGTTCCAATAGGAGAGTTGATTTGGGAGCCGCAGGAGTTGTCGGGATCGAGGCATTCGCCGAACTGTAGTCGACTGATTATTGGAGTTGAACTTCCAACGAACGCGTTATATGGGTAGGGCGTAGGTACGTCGAAGGTGATTTTGACGGTGAGATCATCGACAGCCTCGACATTGTCGATGCCGTCGAACGCGCTCTCAGACGTGCATCCAGTGTCCGGGTCGGTGCAATAGATCCACGTAAACACGACATCGTCAGCCGTCATGTCGCTACCGTCGGACCATTTGAGACCTTCCTTCAACGTCCACGTAATCGAAAGGAGGTCACCTGAGATGCCACCGTTATCGATCGAAGGGACATCTACGGCCAAGATGGGTACGATTGCGCCGTCCGGGTCGTACCTTGCCAGCGGTTCCAGCGTGATCGCCGCAGCGTCGATGTCTTTGGAGCCGGCAGACAGATATGCGTTGGGAACCGTTGGTGCTTGCCAATAAAGCAGGGTCAGCACTTCATCTTCATCGTTTCCGATGAAGGGGATTGAAGGACTGCATCCGATGACTGCAATTGATAAAACCGATCCGATCGCTAGGAATATCCGGATTTGCATATTTAGCCCTTTAGTTGCTTGACGCGCCAGACACGAAAACATTCTTTGTGGGAGTGTCCTGTAGGTCCCGTTTTTCCTGTTTACTCGATTATGTAATCTCCGAATTTTGGTTCTGCACGCCTGGTTCATCTGAAGGACGTTCTTGAGGCGGATCAAACGCATCAGGGAGCTGGTGCCACTCATTTGCCAAATATTTGATTATATCTTTTGATAGCGACAGCAACGGCGGACCGAGTATGATGCCCCAAAAACCGAAGAAGTGACTTCCAAGAATTATCACTATTATCACAGCTGCTGGGTGGATGTTCAGAGTATGTGCCTGAACGCGAGGAACGAGAAGCACGTTTTCGACGATTTGGACACTGAGGTAGAGCAATGCGACCCATACGATCTTCTCCGGAGCAGTTGCAAGCGCGACAAGCACGCCAGTCGCGCCGCCAATCCAAGGGCCGACGATAGGTACTAGTTCAGAGATGCCTGCAACTACTCCGAGGACTGCGGCGAATGGGATCCCTAACGCCATCAGTCCGATGGTCACTGCCACACCCACTGTCAAGCCAAGGATCAACTGCCCGCGAATATATCCTCCCAAAGTGCTGTCGGCGATGCGAGCGATGTCTAAAAAATATGGACTTAGCACTTTTGGTAATGGAGAAATGAGATAAGTGCCGATCTTTTTGGAATCTTTCGTGAAGTAGAAAATTAATACTGGCATGGCTGCTAGACCAATGATGAGACTGACACTTCCAGCGATGAATCCAACGGTTTGAGGCAATATCTGAAAGGCCGATTCCGCTAATACGCTACTCAAACTAGCGATGTAGTCTTCGATTTGCGCCCGTAGCTGCTGGGGCACTCGATCAGAGTATTCACCAACCCAGCCTTCAATGGTCTCTCGCGCCGCAGCAAAAAAAGTTGGGAATTCATCGATGAAATCCTCCGTCTGGTGAATGGTCGGCGGAATGATCACTGCGAGAATTCCTGCCGTAACGCCAGCCGCTACGACGAAAATCACGGTTACTGCTAACGAACGGCTTAGTTCAGGACGTGATTCCCGCCATGGCATCCAGCTTACGAGCAGTTGAGCCAAGGGCAGAAGGACGTAGGCGATCAACGCGCTCATCAAGACCGTGAACAGCACTGAGCCCAGCAGATAAAGGAGTGCCAATATCGCCACCAAGAAGGCTGTGGCGGCGAGCATGTGGAATCTCTTCCGTTTTAGCTCTTGGTTCAAGTCTCAGGGTGAAGGGTCGAATCAGGCTCAAGTTTGAGAGCTAAGAAACCGGACCTAAAGGAGATGTTACGCGTGCTGGTATGTCGATTTTACGCGGCTGCTGGGATTGCTAGCTCCGGTAGCGGCCGGGGCGGAATTTGTGATTCCAAAACGTCGGTCTGCTCGTTTTCACTCAACGGACAGAATCTCTCTGCAGCGTCGAGCACTTTGGGCAGCAGGCTGATTTCCCCACAGCTCGGGGCCGTGTGAATCGACTGAGAAAGGACCCACCATAGCGAACGGTCAATGTCGTCCTGAGATCGATGAGGGTCGTACCAGGTGTTGCACTCTTTGTGGCCATCGCCCCATCCCCCGCGGGCGATCATCTTGATGGTCTGGATGCCGATGTTTCGTCGGTTGGCCTCGGACAAGAGTCTCGAAGTCATTTGGTTGTATTCCGGATCACGGGCCGCTGCCGGGCTGAGAGGGAACATGATCGTGTCAAAGTCGAAACGGTTCAACGCCTCGAGAATCGTACCGGGGACGTCTGGTCCATGGCCTGTGATTCCGAGCCACTTTGTCATGCCTTGTTCGCGCATCTCGATCAAGGTTTCCAGCGAACCGCCAAGGGCTGTCGCTAGGTCCAGTTGCTCCAATGTCCCGACGGAGTGAAGTTGGAACAGATCAAATTCCTCGACGTTCATGCGCTTCAGTATGCTTTCGACATCTCGCCAAGCACCATCACGGTCTCGCACTGCGGTCTTGGCACCCAAGAAAATGTCGTCCTGAAGCTCGGGCATCCATGGAGCGACTCGTTCCATGGCGTGTCCGTAAGTCGGAGCGATGTCGAAATGGTTCACGCCATAGTCGAGGACTAATTGGATCGCTCGATCAGCTTCATCTTGGTCGACATATCCGACGGCGTAGGTGCCAAAGGTTACAACCGTGCTTTCATGGCCGGTTCTTCCGAGGATTCGTTTTTGCATTTTTGATCGGATAAATTCGGTATCTCAGCGACAAGTTGGCAGTATACGCAATGCGTACTTGCGTTTGCTAGGTTACACCGTCCTATCAACCTCGCTCGAGTGATCGGATGCAGACTTGTGAGCACGGTGTTTGACGGAATCGTCAGCCTTGGCTCGCGGCCCGTTCAACATCGTCCCGATCCAGGTGTATCTAACTGCGAAGTGGTAGCCGACCAACAGGATGCCGGTCACCGAGACCATGATCGCCAAAACCTCAAAATGCACATTTAATTCAAGTTCAGTTGCCAACCACTGCGCCGGATAGATCAAGCTAAGGTGCCAAAGGTATATCCAGTATGAAGCATCCGAAAGATATCTGATTGATGGGCGATTGATCGAGGCTGCAATCTTGAACAATCCCATCAATCCGAAACACATCGCCCACGCAAAGACAACCTGTAATAGCGACGACACCAAGTGAGCATATGGCGCATCGCTTACGAACTCGAACTCGCACCCAATCAAAATCGCAGGAATCGCCAGCACCAGTGCCACCACCCAACGACGTCCGATCAACATTTCTGTCTGGAACATAAATGCGCCGAAAAGAAAGAAGACGAGGTAGTAAACGAGAACAACAGGGTTGACCAACAAATGAGAAGCAGTATCAGGCCCCCACACCGCCTCGGTCATCAGCAACTGTGGGATTAGCACCAGCGGGATCAAACTCCACCAAATCCATCGGTGAGTGAACTGGGCACCGAGGGCCGTGATGCCCACAAATAACCCGACTAGCAAAAGCAACATCCAGAGGAACCAGAGATGCTGCAGACCATAGACCCAACCGAGCGCAAAGGACCAGATCACCGAGAATATGTTGAGTTCGTCTTTCCCTAACACGATGAACCACACGATGTTTATGGGAATGATCGTGAACATCCCGATCAACAACGGCAAGCCCACACGTCTCAAACGATGGTTGATCAACGCTTTTCTGCTCCTCCTTTGCCAGAGCAAGGCGGTGAAGAAACCGCTCAAAAGGAAGAACACCGGCATCCGGAAACCGTGGATGAAAAGAACGATATCGTCGTAAGGGAGATCGGGTGAGATTTCCTCTCCCACAACGGGCCACTCTGCCCACACCAAGTACATCGACGCGTGTAGAACAACTCCAAGCAACATCGCGAAAGCGCGTAGCGCGTCGAGTTCGTGAAATCGCCGCATCGTTTGCCGGGGTGAACTCATCGGATGGACAGACTATTAGATGGTATGTGAGCCGTTCAACCTCATGAAAAAGCGATTTCTTACAATCTGAGCAGGAAATGAAGCTGATACCCGCAGCAATCGTACTCGTAGCAACGATCACGTCATTCGTCGTTTCGGGTTGCGAGTTTTTCGAAGGATATAAATGCCCGGACGACATGGACTCGTGGGTGAAGTACGAGTTGTTCATGGGACGTAGCGGCCCAAATGGTGATGTCGTCGACGATGCCGAGTGGACAGCATTCCTTGACGATGTCATCACACCACGGTTCCCCGACGGACTGACCGTTGTGGACGGTTATGGCCAATGGCGTAGTGAAAGTGGCGAAATCCAGCAAGAAGCTTCCAAAGTGATCATCATCGTCGCTCCAAGAAGCGACGACGTCAATTCCCTGATCAACGAAGTTTCGCAGGAGTACAAGCGACAATTCGAACAAGAATCGGTGTTGAAGGTCGTAAGCGATGCCTGCGTCGGCTTCTAGACGATTCGGCGTGTCGCATTGGATCGCGGACGCGCGAGCCGACGTTGCCTAAAACTTGAAGAGTTTTGGTGGGCCCGGTGGGATTCGAACCCACGACCTTCGGATTAAAAGTCCGCTGCTCTGCCGAACTGAGCTACAGGCCCCCGCCTGTACCTCGATTCTAACCTTAGGCGCTTCCGTCATCTGTCGCCTCTGTCGCCCACGAACGATCAATTATCCCTAAGATCGACTGGTCGAGTGACGTTCTCAGTGGTCAGACGCAAACCTTCATCTACTTGGCATCCATCACATACACATTCCTTGAAGCAATTGGCCGCGTTGTGCGCTGAACCCGTCTCTTAAAATTGATGGCAGACCATCTCATTTCTGCCACACCGATGCCCGACCGAACATTCACCGCCGACGAAATCCGGGAACAATTCCTCAAGTTCTACGAGGAAAGGGCGCATCTGCGCCTACCATCGGCATCCCTTATCCCAGCTGGTGACCCGACTTTGCTGCTTACCACTGCTGGGATGGTGCCATTCAAAGCCTATTTCTCCGGCGAGTTGACCCCGCCATCGCCTCGTATCACGACGGCGCAGAAGAGTTTTCGCACTACTGACATTGAAGAGGTCGGCGACGTCTCCCATCTGACGCTGTTCGAGATGCTCGGCAACTTCTCGTTCGGCGACTACTTCAAAGCCGAAGCTTGCAAGTGGGCTCTCGACCTCTGCGTCGGTGTCTACGGCATCGAATTCGAGCGCATCTATCCGACCATCTACACCAACGATGACGAAGCCTACGAGATCTGGCGAGACCTCGGGTTCCCTCCGGAACGGATCTCACGTCTTGGCGACAAAGACAACTGGTGGGGCCCGGCAGGAGACGAAGGCGCCTGCGGACCGTGCAGTGAACTCAACTACTATCTCGGCGATTTCGACGACTTGCCACCCATCGATTCCCCTGCACGCGGAACGACTTGGGGTCCGGGCATCAGCGATGACTTCCTAGAGTTCTACAACCTCGTCTTCACTCAGTACTACCGCCACCGCGATGGCAACGACGAACTCCTGCCGAAGAAGAACATCGACACTGGCATGGGTTTCGAGCGGACCTGTCAAATTCTGCAAGGCAAGCAAAACGTCTACGAGACCGATGTCTTTTCCCCGTTGATCGAATTGGTGGCCAACCAGTCAGGCTTGCGCTATGGCGAGAATGAGGAAACCGACCGGGCCATTCGCGTCGTTGCCGAACACGGTCGCTCCGCGTCATTTCTCATCTCGGACGGCGTAGTTCCAGGCAATACGGGCAGGGGATACGTCTTGCGTCGTGTCATTCGCCGTGGCATGCTCTTCGGGCGCGAACTTGGACTAGCAGGTCCGATCCTACCGCATATCGCCGAAGCGACCTCGTCCCAGATGTCTCACGTCTACCCTGAACTGAACAACAACCTGTCGTTCACTCAACACGTCCTTCAACGGGAGGAGGAATCGTTCGAATCCACCTTGGATCTAGGTTCCAGCATGCTAAACGAGATGATCGTCGAAGCTATCGCCGCTGGCGATGACACCGTGCCGAGCGCATCCGTCGTGAGGCTCTACGACACGTTCGGTTTCCCGATTGAAATGACCGCCGAGATAGTCACGGAACAAGGTGTCGAAATCGACGATGAAGCAGTCGAAACCGAGATGGAAATCCTTCGGGAACGGTCACGCGCATCGGCAAGCATGTTCTCATCCGATACCGATGTCGATTCGTTGTACCGCTCCTTTGGCATTGAAGAAGTCCCTTTCCTCGGACATCGCACGCTAATCGCCGATGCTGAAATCCTCGGCATAATCAACGACAGTCAGCTAGTTGATAACGCTTCCAAGGGCGCTAAAGTCGAAATCCTACTCGCTGAAACGCCGTTTTACGCGGCCCGCGGCGGCCAGATAGGCGACACCGGTTGGATGAGAAGTGGCGAAACGGTGATTCGTGTCGACGATTGCCAGGCACCATACGGACACCTCAACATCCATTCCTGCGAAATACTGAAGGGCTCTGCGACGGTAGGCGATGTTTTGACGGTCGAGGTCGACGGCGAACGAAGGGAAAAGATCCGCCGTAATCACACTGCAACCCACCTCGTTCATTCAGCCCTCAGAGAAGTGCTCGGTACCCATGTCCGTCAGTCGGGTTCTCTCGTCGCCCCAGACTACCTCCGTTTTGACTTCACCCACATGGACGCGTTGACGCAGGAAGAGATTCGATCGGTCCAAGAGCGAGTCAATCGCGCCATCCGTGCAAACATCCCCGTCGATGTCGTTTGGACGACCTACGGCAAGGCCGTCGAAGAAGGCGCGTTGGCGTTCTTCGGAGACACGTACGAACACGACGTCCGCACTATCAAGATCGACGCGCCATGGAGCTACGAGCTCTGCGGCGGCACACACATGGATGCCACTGGAGGCATCGGCCTGTTCGTGATTGTTTCGCAATCCGGGATCGGATCGGGCATCCGCCGTATCGAAGCTCTGACAGGCATAGGTGCCGAACTAGAAGTGCAGCGACGCTTCGGCATCGTCGATAACGTGGCAGCCACGCTCCGAGTAGACGATGACATGGTGTTGGATCGGACCCAAGCATTGCTGGTTGAGTTAGAGGAGTCCCGACGCCGCGCTGCTCAGCTTGAAGAGCAACTCCTCAGACGGTCTGTCGACGGTTCATCTGCGACTACTGACGCTCTCGATTTTCGACTTGAAGCTAATGGATACAACTTCCCAGTCCAAGTGCGCAATATTCCAGCATCGAATGTTGATGCGATGCGGCGCACTGGCGATCACATGCGTGATGTCCTGAAAAGCGGTGTCGTGGTTCTTGGGAGCGTGATCAGCGAACGCCCCGTGATCATCGTCATGGCCACCTCCGACATAGCGGGCAAAGTGGTCCACGCCGGCAATATTGCCAAAGGGATCAGTGCCACGATTGGTGGTGGCGGCGGGGGTAGACCAGACTCGGCGCAAGCTGGGGCACGTGACGCATCTCGTATAGACGAAGCGCTCGGTAACGCCCAGTCGGTCGTCGAATCTCTTATCAAAACAGCTTTAGAAACGGCAGGTTGATGATGACAAGTATTGATCGAAAACGCCGCACCGGTAGGTGCATGGGGATCGATTACGGATTGGCTCGTGTAGGCCTCGCCATCTCTGATCCATCACGAACCATCGCTTCGCCGTCAAAGGCGGTCATGACCGAAGAGGCCCTAGTCCGCGTCAAATCGCTCGTCGAAGAACGAGGTATCACTGAGATCGTGGTCGGCGTTCCTCTCCATATGGACGGTAGTATGTCCGAGATGGGCGAAGAGGTCGTCGCGTTCGTGGCTCAGTTAAGGGCAATCGTTGACGTCCCAGTCACTATGCGGGACGAACGTTTGAGCACGATTGAAGCTGAGAGAGCGTTGAACTCTGTCGATTCGCCGGCACGGAGACGTAACAGGGGAAAGGGCAGAATCGACTCCGCAGCAGCAGCGATAATCCTTCAGTCTTATCTCGACGGCGTTTAGGCAAATTCCTAGACGATCGATCCAGGTGCCTTTCGCGCCGATCCACAGCGCCCCGACATGACATCCAACTAGCCGATTACCTTGCCGTAGATCGTACCGATCTGTGTGCGATATAGCATTTATTTTGAAGCGAAGAACCGACATCACACCTGTCATCAAACCATGACTTCTAGCAATTTCGGCATCATTGGTTACCCGTTAGGACACACCCTGTCTCCCGTATTCCAAAATGTGGCGCTCAATCACCACGGAATCGACGAACTCTTCGAAGCGTGGCCAACGCATCCAGACGACCTAGTCGAAAAGGTTGAATCATTCCGCGCCGACGGCTTTCTCGCAAGTTGCGTGACATTGCCCCACAAGCAAGCGGTGATCCCGTTGATCGACGAACTCGCCGACACCGCGATAGCTGTCGGTGCCGTCAACTGGATCATCAATGACAACGGCCATTTGACTGGACACAATACCGACTCTCCCGGTTTCCTTCGCGCCTTGACCGAACTCGGCGATTTCGATCCTGCCGGCAAGTCGTCAGTGGTATTCGGGGCAGGGGGCGCAGCTCGCGCTATCGTTCACGCACTAAAGTCTGCTAGCGTCGGATCGATGACGATAGCGAACAGAACACTCTTGCGAGCAGAAGAGTTGGCGAACGATTTCTCAGACGACTCGTTGCAAATCCAAACCTGCGAACTAGCTTCAGATGATCTGAACAACGCAGTCGCGGACGCGGACCTCCTTGTGAACACGTCCTCAATGGGCATGGACGGAGGCCCAGCACCCGATGCGACACCGGTGACCGCCGGAATGGTCAGTTCAGATGTGGTCGCCTACGATGCTGTATACGCGCCCCCGATAACCCCGTTCCTAAAAGAGGTCGAAAAAGCAGGCGGCAAAACTCTAGGCGGTTCAACGATGCTCCTGCTCCAAGGCGCAGTCGGTTTCGAATTGGCGACCGGCAAGCCAGCGCCGGTCGACGAAATGTTCGCAGCTGTGAAACGGGCAACTTCCTAAAATGACGCATTTCAGGTATCTCACAGCAGGCGAGTCCCACGGTCCCGGACTGACCGTGATAGTGGAGGGCGTACCTGCTGGCCTGCCAATCGACGAGGACTACGTCGAAGAGCAGATGGCGAGACGGCAACAGGGATACGGTTCTGGTGGTCGCATGAAGATCGAAAAAGACCGTGCCGTCATCCGAGGCGGTGTCCGTCACGGTATGGCTCTAGGTTCGCCTATCGCCATGTGGATCGAAAACAAAGACTTCGCTAACTGGACCGATGCCATGTCTGTGGGCTCAGTAGGCGACGATGTCGATAAGAAGACGCACACCCGTATCGTCCCCGGTCACGCTGACTTCCCCGGCGCCCTCAAATACCTCCATCATGACGTCAGAAACGTGTTGGAGCGTGCCTCGGCACGGGAAACCGCAGCCCGTGTGGCAGCGTCCGCGGTTGCACGCTGCATTCTTGAGCAATTTGGCATCGAGATCCGTGCACACGTGATCAGTTGCGGTGCCGAGCAATCACCTGTCATTGATCCCGCCGAAATCGACTGGGATGCAGTCGAGGCTTCGGAAGTCCGTGCTTGGGATACAGACGCCAATGAACGCTTCAAGACCGCTATCGACACCGCCAAAAAGGAACGCACGACAATCGGCGGCGTGATGGAGATCGTAGCATTCGGCGTTCCTGTCGGCCTTGGCAGCCACGTCATGTGGGATCGTAAACTCGACGGACGTTTGGCTCAAGCCATGATGAGCATCAACGCGGTCAAAGGTGTTGAGATCGGATTCGGGTTCGACAACACCGCAAAATGGGGCAGAGACGTTCACGATGTCATCGTCCCCGATCCTTCGGATCGACGTCGCTTCCGCCAGTTGACAAACCATGCAGGCGGTATCGAAGGCGGAATGTCTAACGGCAACCCCGTCATCGCCCACGTCGCGGTCAAACCCATCGCAACCATGACACGTCCTTTGCCGAGTATCGACATTAACACAGGCGAAGTCATCGAAGCGGCGTATAACCGATCCGACATCTGTCAGATCGCAAGAGCATGCCCAATTGGCGAAGCGATGATGGCTCTCGTTCTTGCCGATGCCTTCTTGGAAAAGTTCGGAGGAGATTCCATCACCGAGACCCGACGTAACTACGACGCATACATAGCATCCCACCAAGAGTTCGGTGTGGGATCGGTCGCATAGGCGTGAAACCGTCTGGAAACATCTACCTCATCGGGTTCTCTGGTACTGGCAAATCACTTAGTGGAATCAGAGCCGCGGAACTTCTGCGCCTCCCATTCGCCGACATGGATGATTTGATCGAGTACCGGACCAAAAAGTCGATACCCGAGATATTCGAAGACGACGGTGAGGAAGAATTCAGAAGAATCGAGACTGGCATCCTACGTGAATTGTCCGAAAAACCAAGTCGCGTGGTTTCGACGGGTGGGGGAGCGCCGGTTCGTCAAGAAAACCGCGAAATCATGCAGTCCAGCGGGATAATCATCCTCCTCACAGCATCACCCGAGACCATCCACGAACGATTGACCGCACGACAGAACAGAAATCGAACACTGCGGCCATTGCTCGGCGATAACGCCCCCGAACGACGAGTCGCTGCGTTGCTCGCCGAGAGAAGCGAAGCCTACGGCTGCGCAGATCGATCTATTGACACGGAGGGGCTGACCCATCGCGAAGTCGCCTCGGCCATTGAACGCGTCTGGCGCGAACTGTCAGATATTGTCCGCCAAACCCATGGGTCGGCGAATGCTTAACTACCGCCTAGCAGTCAACGAACCCGCCGCCACAGTGCGGACGTCCCAAGGCGACTACAAGGTCATCGTTTCACGCGGCGCGATCGAGGACATCGGGCCAGAAATGCGCGCAGCGGGCATTTCCGGTAGGGCATTCCTGATCGCCGACTACTCAATGTTCCCTCTTTTGGTCCGGCGTGCACACGAAGCTCTAGAGCGAGGTGGTTACGAAACCCACGCTCTGATACTCGAACTCGGCGAGTCCGCCAAAACTATCGAGACAGCAACGAAAATCTACGAGTGGCTCGCTGAGCAACGCGCCGAACGTATCGACTGCTTAGTCTCGATGGGCGGGGGCGTAACCACCGACTTAGTCGGGTTCGTTGCCGGGACTTGGCTTCGGGGTGTGCCAGTGGTTCACGTCCCAACATCCTTGGCCGCCATGGTCGATGCCTCGATCGGCGGCAAAGCAGCCGTGAATCTTCCAATCGGCAAGAACCTCGTCGGAGCTTTCAAACAACCTCGTCTAGTGGTCCACGATATCAACTTCCTCGACACCCTTCCACGCCGCGAGCTCGCCGCTGGTTGGGCCGAGGCGATCAAGCACGCCTTGATTCTCGACGATGACCTGTTGGATACCTTTGAAACTGAGGCCGAAGACCTTGCAGCACTGTCAGGAGACTTAGTCGAACCTGTGATCCGGCGTTCTGTCGAAATTAAGGCTGATATCGTATCCGCCGACGAGTTCGAAACTGGAGACGAAAGAGTGTTGCTCAACTACGGTCACACTATTGGCCACGCCATCGAAGCCGTCACCGATTACGGCACCTATCTGCACGGCGAAGCGGTCAGCATCGGGATGATGGTTGCCGCCGGAATATCAAAGCGGATGGGTTTGATCTCCGAAGAACTCGTTGATCGTCAGCGCGATCTGTTAAAACGCTTCGAACTCCCGATTGCCTTGAACGGCGTGGATGCCGATACCTTGATCGAAGCCACAACCTCAGACAAGAAATCACGCGGCGGCAGAATCCGCTGGGTGTTGCTTCGCGGCCCCGGCCGTTCTACCACCAGTAGCGAAGTCCCGCCCAGGATCGTTCAAACCTCCCTGGCTGACGTTCTAGTCGATTAAACTCAACCGCCCGCGACCGCTGGAACGATACTTACCTCATCGCCGTCACCGAGCGAGGTCGCAATCCCGTCGATGTACCGAATGTCCTCGCCGTTGATGTAGATGTTCACGAAGTGGCGAAGCTCCCCATTGTCGTCGCAAAGACGCGCCTTGATCCCCGGGAACGACCCATCCAGTGACTCGATCATCGCTGCAACGTCGTCGCCTTCAGCGCTAACCGTCGACTCCTGGTTCGTCAGCCGTCGCAACGGCGTCGGTATCTTGACTGAAACTGCCATCCTTCGTTAACTCCCTCAATCACCGCCGCAACAAACGGCGCTTTCCTTCGGTACTTGGTGCTGACTGATGATTTTAGATGATGGCAGATCGGCGGTCTTGGTGTTGAGTTCAAAGCGGCGAGACTACGCCTCCCAACTCTTGCTTTCGCAGGAATGATGTCGGGAAGGTTAGAGTTGGGCTATGCGGACAGATTCGAAGTATTGGTGGTCCCATACGGCTCCCCAACCGGGGCGATTTGGAGGGGTGACCTGGCCGTTTTTAGGGATTGGTGGGTTGAGGAGGCCGATTTCGCGTCCGAGTTCGTCGCGGGAGCCTCCTGGGAAGTATTCGTAATAGGTAGTGTTGGGGATGGCGCATGCCATGTGGGTGTGGACGAGTCCGAATAGGCCTCCGGGGCCGTTGAGTTCGACGTTTGTGTTTCGGGTTGCAGCGTGTTGGGCAACGTCGAGAAGAGCGGTGGTGCCGTGTCGGGCGTGTGCTCTGACGAGGTCGCAGGCCCCTTGTTCGAGCCAGACCTTGGAAATTTCGGGCTCGTGCATCAGGGTTTCGAGTGCCATCACGGGGATGTCGAGGGTTTCGCAGAGCCGTTGGAGATCGTTGAAATCGCGGTCGGGCAGGGCTTCCTCAAACCAACGATATGCGTGTTCATCGAGGGAACGGCCAGCTTTGATGGCATCGTCGAGATCGTACCGAGCACCCGCGGCGTCGTGCATGATGTCGATGTCATCGCCACAGACGCGCCGGATCTCGCCGAACCAGTGGACATTCTTGTCAATTGCCCATGACAGGTGGTCCTTAACGGCGGTGAAGCCAATCCAGAGAGCGTGTTCGACATCTTCGATGGCAGTTTCCATGGTCCCGCCACTCCGATAGTTGTAGTAAGCGGGTGCGGAGTCACGGGCAGCGCCGATGAGTTGGTAGACGGGTTTGTTTTCCACCTTGCCTGCGATGTCCCAGAGGCAATTGTCGAATGCGCCGAACCATCCGGGCATCGTAAAGACGTGGCGAGTCGCATGGCGGAGCTTTGATTCGAGACGCTTGCGGTTTAGCGGGTCTTCGCCGATGGCGAGATGGCGGAGGTGTTCGAGGTCGATGAGTCGCATCGTGGTGTAGCGTGCATCCCCGACGGTGCAGATGCCTTCAATGCCGTCGTCGGTGAAGACGTGGAGGACATGGTTCTCGCCCGGTCCGGGACGAGTCGGGCGCGAGCGCCAAACCTCGCGGTTGCCGAGAGTTTCGGATTCGAGGTTGAAGAATGGCGATTGGGTTGGTACTTCGAAGATCGACAGGCGGATGTCGGTGATCTTCAATGTGTATCCCTGGAGACTAGGAACGTTCCTTAAGCCTCGGGTTGGCCCATTCGTCGAGGCCGATGGAGGCGATGAAGAGTCCGGAAAAGAGGACAACGAGTATGGCAACGGGAGGACCCCACCACCACCAGTAACCGATGACGACGGCTTGGTACGACTGCGCCCAGTACAAGATACTACCGAGGGTGTTGAGTGAGACTGGCCCAAGCCCGAGGAAGAATAGAGCGATAGCGGTTCCGACCGATGCGATGACGGCGCCGACGAAAGCGGCGAGTATGAAAGGCATCATATTGGGCATGAGTTCGAAAAATACGATGTACAGTCCCTTCTCGCCGGACATTTTCGCCACTTCAACGTATTGCCGCTCTCGGAGGGACAGGACTTGGGCGCGAATTACGCGTGCTGCCCCCATCCATGCAAAAGCGGCGATGACGATAGCCATCTGTTCCAGCGTCAGGACATCGACGAGCGCGGTCAATACGACGAGCACCAATAATCCTGGGACTATAAGCATGATGTCGGTGAAGTTCCGCAAGATAGTGTCCACAAATCCGCCATAGTAACCAGCAACGAAACCGATGGTGGCTCCCAACATGACGCCCAATGCCCCAGCAAGAAATCCCACCCGCAATGTTTGAGGGATGGAGGAGATGAGCCATGCGAGCATGTCCCTTCCTTCAACCTGCGTCCCGAGCCAGTGCTCAGCGTTAGGAGATTGGTCTGGAATCACCGACGCGACCTCGCCTTTTTCGAGGTCCACGAAAAATGGCCCTACGAAACCCAGCAAGATTACGACCATAATCATTGATACGCCGACGATTATCTTCGCGTTGATCCGTGAGGATCGTATTAACCTCATGCCTGGTATGGTCCGTCGCAGAGTTGGAGATTCGTCAGCAACGCCAATGGTGACAGCTGAGTCGAGGTTGGCGGCCCCCGGCATTTGGCTCATTTCTGGTTGGTTCGCCATTTCAAGTTCGCCGGTACGAGATTCGGGGGTCGATCAGGGGATAGATGAGATCCATTACCATCAGAGCGAACGCGATAGCGATGATGATTATCAGAGTGATGCCCTGAATCACAAAGTAGTCGCTCCCGCCGATGGCATCTCGCAAATGCCAACCGAGACCCGGGTAGCTGAACACTATCTCGACCAGAACTTGTCCTGATACGACAGCTGCCAAGGCCAGGGAGAACGCTGTCGTTTGTGGCAACAGTATGTTTCGGATGGCGTACGTAAAGAAAAGCCGCCGCTCGCGCAGGCCTTTAGCTTCTCCCAAAAGCATGTAGTCTTCACCGGTTGTGTTGACCATAAGCGCACGGGTTCCCAATCCCCAGAGCGCGACTCCACCGATGATGATCGCCGTGGATGGCAGAATAGCGTGCTTGAACAGTTGCCAGAGTGTTTCGAGGCTCCACCCGATTTGAAAGCCGAAGTCGATGGCGTGGCTGGGCGGTAACAATTTCCAATGAATGGCGAACGCGAACTGCAGAACCAATCCGAATAAGAAGAAGGGGACCGCAGCCGACACCATCAGAACGGGAAGCAACGCTCGGAGGAGGAACCAAGACCTGCGCCAAACAATGAGGGCGCCGAAGAGCATGCCCAAACCTGCGGAGAGCACTGTCGTTACTCCGATGAGACCGATTGAATACGGCATCGCCCTCATTATCCGATCAGAAACCTTGTCGGGGTAGTACGCGAGAGACTGGCCCAAATCTCCTCTAGCCACGTTGGACAGATAAGTCAGATACTGGAGGTATAGCGGGCGGTCCAGCTGGAATCTCTTGCGGTAAACGTTGATGATCTCGTCAATGTTGCCTAATGTATTCCCAGCTTGGGCTTCGAGGGCGAGAACCTTGGCTTCAATCGGATCACCAGGTGCGAGTCTCGTTAACAGGAAAACGATGGTGACACCAACGAGAACGGCCATGAAAAACAACGCGACACGGCGCAGTGCGTAATCTACGGTCATGTGGTTCCCTTGCTCATGCAACGTCCGTTCGCGATGCGTGTACTTTAATCCTGTAGGGCAAGGATGTCAAGATGAGGGTGGTCCCGCCATCAATGTCACTGCTTCCTTCTCGACATTTCGTTGATCATGATTTTGGGTTACTCGGATTGAGGGAAAAACATGTTGTATTTCATCTCAAACAGCATTTGACAAACCGAGGAAATTCCGATACGTTAAGCATGTCGTTTGGATGTTTCTAAACGGCGTGGCTTCGCGTCGCGTTCGAGGATGCTACGGAAACTGCAAAAGATCGATGTCCAAAGAGGCGATGTCGTAATTGGCGTCGTCGGGAGGTCAGGCAAGATATGCGATTAAAGAAGATGAGTCGTCTAGCCGTATTAGCGGCGACCGCATCGTTGATCGCCTTAACGGTATTGGCGGCGTGTGGCGGCACAGAGACGGTCATTCAGACGGTGGTCGTCAAGGAAGAGGTGCCGGTCGAGAAGGTCGTGACCGTTGAGGTTGAGAAAGAAGTGGTGGTCCAAGGCGAGACTGTGGTTCAGACCGTCGAGGTCGAGAAGCAGGTCGTCGTGGAGAAAGAAGTCACTCCGACGCCTGACCCTGGAGCGTTGAAGGATGTGCCGCGCAACCGGACGCTGGTGATTACCCACTGGAGCGACTCCTACCGGACGCAGCACGACAACGTCGAGAACTTCAACTGGTGGCTCCCGGGCAACTCGCATGCGAGGCACGCATCGGAGAAGGGGCTGATCGAGTTTCTCTTCTACACAAACTTGAACGAAGGAAACATTATCCCTTGGCTGGGTGAGTCGTTTGAGTACAACGACTCTCTGGACGCTGTTGATGTGAAGATCCGCGAAGGTGCGAAATGGTCGGATGGTGTGCCGTTCACTGCGCATGACGTGAAATTCACTATCGACATGGTTATCGCGAATCCCGAGCTGAATCGCTCTGCTCTTTGGGGAGACCAGATCGACAACGTTGTGGTCCACGACGATCTCAACTTGACGATTAACTTGACTCGTCCTGACCCGCGCTTCTTCCAAGTGCAGTTCGGATTCGGTTGGGAGAACCATACACCGATCGTGCCGAAGCACGTCTGGGAGAATGAGGACCCGACCACGTTCAACAACTACGATCCTGCCAAGGGATGGCCGCTCGGTACAGGAGCGTTCCGGCTAGCGTTGTCGACTCCCGAGGTTCAGATCTACGATCGTCGCGACGATTGGTGGGCATCTGAAGTTGGGTTCTCCGATCTCCCGATGGTTGAGCGTATCCAGTACATCCCGGTATCCGATGACATCGTCGCGTCGCAGTTGTACATCAACAACCAGCTGGACATTGGTCCGCCACTGCTGAAGCGAACGTTTGAATCTGCCAAGGCATTCAACCCGGCGCTGAGATCATGGAACTTCGAAGGTCCAGTATGGGGTGCGCCCGACGGATGTAACTTCGTGTTGATTCTGAACAACCAGAAGAAACATTTCCAAAACGTCGATGTACGTTGGGCGATTAACCACGCCATCAACCGGAACGAGATTACTGAGCTTGCGTACGCGGGAGGTGTCCCGCCAGTGGCCGTCCCGATTTCGTCCTATGGTGTCAAGCAGTACTTGCCATTGATGCAGGACATCATCGACAAGTACAACCCCAACGACCCGGATCCGGCAAAAGTCGAGGCGCGCATGACATCCGCTGGTTATTCCAAGGACTCCGAAGGTTACTGGAATAAAGATGGGGAGCGCGTTGAGATCACACTTGAGATTCCCTCTTGGATGAGGCCTCAGGGACCATTCTTGGAGAAGCAGTTGCAGGATGGCGGTTTCGACGCTGTGTTTAAGCAGGGCGAGCCGGCGACCATCGGTGACCGTCTGCGGATGGGTGAGACCGAAGTTGTTTGGGTGCAGTGCGGATCGATCAACGAGCCGTATGACACGTTCAAGTCCTACCACTCGAAGAACTCTGCGCCTCCGGGTGAGAACTACCAGGGCGCAGTCCAAGGTGGTCGTTACGAGAACCCCGAGATGGACGCGATCTTGGACGAGATGGAAGCTATGTTGCACTCGCCGGACGACCCGCGGTACGTGGAGTTGGCACGGCAGGCGATGGAGCTCTTCCTGCGTGACATGCCGGTCATCCACATTGCGGAAGAGTTGCACGTGATTGTGCACAACACGCACTACTGGACTGGTTGGCCGGGTGTTGAGGATCCGTACGTTGCGCCGTATCCGCCGTGGAACGGCTGGTACATGATCACGCTGAACTTGGAGCCGACGGGGAACTAGCCTGGTTGGATTCGAGTTACGGCACGATTAGTGCCTGACTGATTAGGGAAGCGGGTTGCGACCTGTTGGTTGCAACCCGCTACTTTTTTGTGATGAGACCACCATCGAGATTGATACTCGGCTATTCTGTGTTGGTGTCGATACCGGGGTTCGTGATTCCGGTTTTCGGGAGTTTTATATCGGCGCCGTTGATTGTGATTGCGTTGCCGTTTTTGGCGTGGTGCTATCGAGATGATGACGAGGCGGTCTCGCAGAAAGGCAAGATCGGGCTCGCGATATGTGGTGTCTCGATCTTGATGCAGGGGCTTTGGTGGTTGTTCGAGATTGTCGTCGACTGAACCGCCGGGATGCCGATTAAATGGACTGTTTGGTCGGGGATTTCGCGAATTGTGGATTAGCGATTAGCATCTAGCGCATGCGAATTCCATTAGTTGTTTCGATTGCAGTGTTGGTGTTGGTCGGTGCTTGTCAAGCGTCGGAGGAATCAACGCCGACGCCAGTGCCGGAGACGCCGCCGCGAACCGTGCCTACGGCTCCGCTGGTGACGCCGACACTGGTGCCTACGTTGATGCCTGAGGTTGAACCCGTGGTGGTTGCGGGGATGGATCCGGTGATGCCGTTCACGAACATCGCAAGGAAGGCGTTTGGGGACAATGCGTTCGTGAATAACTGGCATCCGGGTTCGGCGTTTTTCGATTTTGATCGTGATGGGGATATGGATTTATATGTGACGCAGGCAAATGAGGATTCTCCGTTTCCTGAGTCGCCAGGTGGTCCCAATTTGCTGTTCAGGAATGATGGGGAGAATGTGTTTACGGAGGTTGGTGTGGAGTTAGGCGCGGGGTTGGCGTTGTCGCACAGCACGGCGGTTGCTGCGTGTGATTTCGACAACGATGGGTACCAGGACTTGTACGTGGCTGGATATGGGGTGATCGGCGATGAGTTGGACTACAGGTCGGCGGTTGGGAACGAAGCCTTGACGAATGCGATCAAAGACAGGTTGTTGAGGAACGTTGATGGTGAACGGTTTGAGGAGGTTACCGATAGCGCGTTTGGGGATGATGTGAATCTACAGTCTGCGATTACGATCGCTTGTGGGGATGTGGATAACGATGGATGGTTGGATGTGTTTGTGGGGAATCGGTTGGATCAGGACTTCATCAGGTTTGATGATCCTCGGCACCATGGGCATTACAACCGGCTGTACATTAACAACGGTGATCTTACTTTTATCGACGTCACGGGGAGTGCGGGTCTGAAGAGTCCGCCGATCAAGATGTTGAGTCCTGATGGCGAGCCGATGGTGTGGGAGGATCCTGACACGAGCGAGATGGTGAGGGGTTACGATGCTTCGTTGAAGGATGCGAATGGGAATCGGATCGGGGACCCGACAGGGCAGACGTTGGCGTCGATGTTTTTCGACCACGACTCGGATGGTGATTTGGATCTTTGGTTGGCGGATGATGGGGATACATTGAAGGTGTATCGAAATGACACGCACGGGGGCGAAGTCCGGTTCAATTCGATCGAGGAGGAGATGGGCGTTGATGCAGTTGGTGCTTGGATGGGTTTTGCATTGGGCGACTATGACTCTGACGAGGATCTAGATATCTTCGTCACTAATATCGGGTATCACTTCTTGCTTTACGATGTGCCACCTGTGCCTTCGGGTGACTGTGCGTATAGCCACGCCTACGGTTGGGGGACCTGCTACCACTTTTTGCTCAGGAACGACGGTGTGAAGGAGGATGCAGAAGTCGGGATGATCGGTGATTTCAAGAATGTGGCACCGGCGACTGGCGTTGCGACCAGTCGGGCGTTTCCGCCTGAGTCGCTGGACTCGGCCAACATTCTTGATCAATGGGACGATGCGGAGCAGCCTGTGGGATTGGCGGCGTACGACTTTGGGTTTGGGACGGCGTTTTTCGACTATGAGAATGATGGAGATCAGGATCTATATTGGCTAGGCGCTATGGGAGGTAAAGGGGAAGGGCCGAATGGGTTCAAATACACGGGTTCGGGTCGCATGCTGCGAGGAGATGGTGAAGGTGCCTTTGAAGACATCACTGTCGAGGCGCAACTGCTCGATATTCAAGGAGTGAACTATCGGGCGGTGGATCCGAGTGACCCGGAGTTTGACAGGGACCGTCAGCGGATGGACCGTAAGTTCCACGAGAACGGGAAGGGATTGGCGAAGTGTGATCTGAATGGTGATGGAACTGTGGATCTTTTGGGGACGAATAGCAATGGACCGGTGTTTATTGCTGAGGACACGGTGGACTTTTTCCGTGGGCCGCTATTTCTTTGGATGAGCAATGCGAGCCAGGGGAATTGGCTATCGATAAAGTTGACGGGTCGGCAAGCAATTGACGGGACTGGCAGCAACTCCGACGGGATTGGGGCGCGGGTCAGAGTGACGGCGGATGTGGATGGTACCGGAGAACTGACGACTCAGGTTCAGGATGTTCTTGGTAGTTCGTCGTTTTTGAGTATGAACTGTGTTGATCTGCACTTTGGAATTGGGTCGGCGACGAAGGTGGAGAAGATCGAGGTGACGTGGCCGAGCGGAGTCGTGCAGGTCAGCGAAGATATCGAAGCGAACCAGAAGGTGGAGATCGAAGAACCTGCGAGGTAACTCAGCAGGTTTTCATCAGTTGACGGTTTCGGCGGTTTCGAACTCTGGGTAGTGGAAAAATTTGCCGATGTCGGGGTCTTGGATTGCAGGGCTATCCGGGTAGAGGAAGCAGCTAGCAAGTTGGTTGTCCCCGAGGACGCGGAGCGGGGGAGCTGAAGCGGTGCACTCGTCGAATGCGAATTTGCAACGTGGCGCGAATTTACAAAGGTCGGTATCGATCGAACTCTCGTCTACGCGTTCGACGGATTCGTCGTCTTCTTCACCCCATGCGGCTTTCGGATCGGGTTGTGGGACGGAGTCGATCAGGAGTTGGGTGTAAGGATGTTTCGGGTTTTGGATGACTTCCTCGACGCTGCCAGCCTCGGCAACGGTGCCGCGGTACATGACGATGATGTTGTCGCACATCTGGTAAGCCGTGGTGAGGTCGTGGGTGATGTAGATGACGGAGATTCCGAAGTCTCGATTTAGGTCTCGGATGCTACGAAGGATAGTGGCTCGCAAAGATGCGTCGACCATGGAGACGGGTTCGTCAGCGAGGATGATGCGTGGTCGCAAGAGGAGGGCTCTAGCGACCATAACTCGTTGACGTTGCCCGCCGCTGAGTTGGTGGGGGTATCGTCCGAGGGTTTCGTCGGGTTGGAGACCTACCATTTGCAGCGCTTCGGCGATGCGTGCGGTTCTTTCCTGAGCGTTGCTTGCGAGTTTGAAGTTTCGGATGGGTCGTTGCAGGACGTGATCGACGGTGTAGAAGGGGTTGTACGCCTCGAATGGGTCCTGGAATATTGGTTGGACCTCGCGTCGGAAATTTAGCCATTCGCGGGATGACATGCCTTGGATGTCTTCGCCTTGATATAAGACGTCGCCGTCGGTCGGCGGAATGACTCCGAGGAGGAGCCTGGCGAGGGTAGTTTTGCCACTGCCGCTTTCGCCTGCGATCGCGGTGATCGTGGGACGGTCTTCAGGTATAGCGAATGAGACGTCTTGGACGGCGATGGTGACGTTGGAGCGGTTGAATAACCCGCCGCCGAAGATTTTAGAGACGTTCTGTAGTTCGAGTAGGTTAGCCATTTGATGCTGGTTCGGTATGCAGGTGGCACGCGGCACGCCAATTCGGTCTGACTTCGATGTCTTCGGGGTCTGTATTGCGGCAGACGTCCATTGCGGACGGGCACCGGGGGAAGAAGGCACATCCTGTCGGAAGGTTGAGTAGCCGAGGAGGCATTCCTGGGATACCGACAAACTCTTTCTTCTCGTTGAACGAAGGAAGGCTATCGATCAAGAGTCGGGTGTAGGGGTGCTGCGGATCTTCGAAGATCTGATCGACTGGTCCCAACTCAACGAGTCTGCCAGCGTACATCACACCGATGGTGTCGGCGAACTGGGCGACTAGACCCATGTCGTGTCCGACGAGAATGACCGCGGCTTCGATGCCAGTTTGCAGACGCCCGAGGGTTTGCATGATCTGGCGTTGGACGACGACATCAAGGGCGCTGGTGGGCTCATCGGCGAGGATCACCTTTGGCGAGAGACAGGTGGCGATGGCTAACACGGCGCGTTGTTTCATGCCGCCGCTGAGTTCGTGTGGGAACATCCTGCCGACGGTAGGGGAGAGGCCGACGTTGGTAAGGAGATCGGCGACTTTTTCTCGGAGTTCGGTGCGCGTTGGTTTTCTGTTGAGTGCACCGAACTCGTCGGACGCCATGTAGTCGGTATTTTGCGCTGAGGGTGAAGATCCTGGCGAGTCTTCGACGACGTGGTCCAAGATGCCATCTATGATCTGACGTTCGATGCGGATCACGGGGTTAAGGGAGTTCATCGCTCCCTGCGGGACCAATGCGATCTCGGCGAGCCTTGCGCGGCGCATTTCGGTCTCGCTCAATTGGAGGAGGTCTCGTCCACCGAGTTGGATACTTCCAGAGATGATCTTGCCCGGAGGTCGCGTCATCCGCATGAGGGCCGTGGCCATCGTGCTTTTGCCGCTGCCGGATTCGCCGACCAATGCGAGGCGTTCACCAGCGCGGAGGTCGAATCCAACACCATTTACGGCTTTAACATCTCCCGCCTCGGTACCGTAGTAGACGTGGAGGTCTCTAACGCTGAGCACGACCTCGTCGGAAAGAGGTCGTCCAGTTTCTGTGGCCGTACGATTTGCGATTGCGGTCATCTGTTGCCGTGGCGAGGCATGTTGATTGCTGTGCGCAGTATACAACCTTCAACGGAAGCTATCTAGTGGGTTCCTGTTAGGCAGAATGGTGCGCGATTTTGGTGGTGAAAGGTGCATTAATATGGGATTCGAGTGATAGGAGCGGTGTTAACGCATGAATAGATTGCATCTCCCGAATGAATTCGTCGAGTGGGTGTTCATCATCCTCGGCGTGACCTTTGCGGCGTTGGTTGGCGCTGGCCTCAAGAGTTGGTTGGACAACGCGCTTGATGGTTCAGGGGTCGAGGGCTGGGCACCTGGGGTAGTAGCACTGGTTGCATTCTTTGTGTTGGCGGCACCGTTTTACTGGTGGGCGTCTCGGAGCGCAAGGATGCGGGGCGAACCGTCGGGGGAGCAATCGCGTGAGTACGAAGTAGAAGAGTGACATCGTCTCACATTGCGTGATTAGTCCATGGCCGGTCCGTGGATTGGAGCCTGAAGTATGCCTGAGTTAGTCAATCGACGTTGGACGCTGGCAAGCCGTCCTGTTGGATATCCGCAAGAGAGCGATTTTGCGATTATCGAGACAGATGTGGACGATCCACAGCATGGCGAAATCTTGGTTCGAACGCTGTACCTTTCTCTCGATCCCTACATGAGGGGAAGAATGAGGGACCGACGGTCATATGCGGTGCCGGTTGGTATCGGGGATGTGGTGGTTGGAGAAGGAATTGGTAGAGTAATTGCGTCGCAGTCTGCCGATGTGGCAGTCGGGGATATTGTGGCGTGCCAAATCGGATGGCAGGAGTACTCGGTTGTGCCGGCGCATACGGCTAGGGTGGTTGACCCATCAATGGCGCCGATTTCGACAGCGCTTGGCGTGATGGGGATGCCGGGATTGACTGCGTATCACGGTCTTTTGGCTGTCGGGCAGCCGCGACCGGGTGAGACGGTGCTAGTTTCAGCTGCGTCTGGTGCGGTCGGTGCGGTGGTTGGACAGATTGCAAAGATGAATGGATGCCGCGTGATTGGGACTGTCGGGACGGATGAGAAGGCTGCGTATTGTACGGACGAACTCGGTTTCGATGCTGCAATCAACTACAAGACTGAGGATGTTTTCGCCCGTTTGACGGAGCTTGCGCCCAATGGAATAGATATCTACTTCGACAATGTAGGTGGGACGGTCACGGATGCCGCTATCGAGAACTTGGCAATGCGTGGTCGCGTGCTGATCTGCGGGCAAATATCGCAGTACAACCTTGAGGAACCCGAGATGGCTCCTCGCAACCTTTGGAACTTGATCACGAAACAGGCGCGGATCGAGGGCTTCCTTGTGTTCAACTTCCAGAACGATCATGAGGTGGCGCGGACGAGACTGGCATCGTGGGTGCGTGACGGTTCTTTGAAGTACCGCGAGGATATCGTGGACGGATTCGAGGAGGCACCTCGAGCGTTCATCGGTCTGATGAACGGCGCGAATTTCGGTAAGTTGCTTGTCAAGATGTCAGATTAGCCCGCGTCTATGATGGGCGTGGCCCCATCGTGTCGGTCTGCATGATTTGGTACGATGATGCATAATCAATGAATACTAGCGGAAGTAGCTCAGTGGTAGAGCATCTCCTTGCCAAGGAGAAGGCCGCGGGTTCGACCCCCGTCTTCCGCTCCATCCTGTACTCAAACCTCGGATGAACGCGCCGAATAGTGTTTTGGGCCTAGGTCACTCGAAATCGGGCATGATTCCTTCGGCGGCGTCTGCGGCGATGCGTCGTTGTTCGTCCGTGAAGGATTCGTTACCGGCGACCCATCTAAGATAATCAGGATCGATTTCGCTCATGTCGTATAGGGTGTGGCCGCGGTATTTTCCAAAATTGATGATCGGGTCGCCCTCGTCCGAGAGCGTGAAACGGCCTTGGCCGTCAATGTAATTTTCGGTCGGTTCGTCTGACGCCCATCGTTCCAATGTTGCGGGGGCGTTTGGGAGGTCTGGGTACTGGACGAGCTCTCCGTGTAGGATGGCGCGGGCGGCGTTTACCGTTGCATCGGGGGATGAAGTTCGGTCGAACTCCCCTCCTACGAATCGTCGATATGCGTGGTCGATGTTTCGGGGATCCAAGCGGTGGTAGATCTCCATTGCGTCGACAACGATGCGGTTTTTGTAATCGAATTCGATGCCCGCAGTTCTGAACTCTTCCCTCAAGACTCTGAGATGGAAGCTACGGATTCCGAATCCTGCGAGGTCGCACCCGTCGAGGTAATCGTGCAGGGCTTTGGCGTAGGCGATGAAGGGCTTGCATTCGACAACGTCTTCATCATTTATTCCGTGAAAGCTAGTTGCACCGGGAGTTATAGGTGACATGGGGTTGATGAGGTGGGAACGGAACTCTTCTGTGCCGTCTGGTTCAAGGCGAAGAGTGGAGAGCCTGACGATGCGAGCAGTCCGGCTATCGGGACCTGTGGTTTGGACATCTATGAAGATGATTGGGCGTTCGAGATTTAGTAGGGGTTCTGAAACGGTGTTGTTTGATAGAAAGGGATCGTTCGATGTCATATCAAATCTCAAAATCCGCGCCAAGAGTCCATTGGCTTCAGGTTATCCAAACGTGCTCCAAGCCGCAATTCTAGGAGAGAGACATGGAGCGTGGCAGGGTTGAGGTGTTTGCCGGGCAGATAAAATTGAGGTAGTTCAGTGCCGAAGTGGCGGAATGGTAGACGCGAAGGTCTCAAAAACCTTTGGGCTTTGCCCGTGTGGGTTCGACTCCCACCTTCGGCACCATCGCTCAAACTGCTGAGAATCGTCTATTGCTTCGTTCACACGCGTGGAATTTACGGAAGGTGAGGTGAGGCTAAGAATGGTGCCGAGGGGCGGACTCGAACCGCCGACACATGGATTTTCAGTCCATTGCTCTACCAGCTGAGCTACCTCGGCCCGGCGTGTGAACACTATTTTATCTTTCGGGGATTGGTATAATCCAAACGGCGTGTTTGCGAAGCCGATGAACACTCAAAGTTAGCCGTCTGAGAGCCCATATGCCGTCGATCATCATCTCGTCTATCAGCCAATCCAGAGGCAAATCGGCACTTGCGGCGGCGGTAATTTACAGGTTGAGGTTTGATGGTGTGGAGGTTGATTCTGCGGTTGAAACGGGCGAGTTGTTCGCGGGTGACGGAGGCGTAAGTCAAGTTTCGGTCGACAACATCGGCGCGTCAGGAGATTCGATTTCGATAATCGAAGGGTCTTCAGGCGACTCGCAGTTCGACTTGGATGTAGCAGAGAGATTGGACGCGAGCATCGTGCTTGTCGCCGGGTTGGACGAGGATGTTAGATCTGCGGCAACCGCGTATGGCGATCGTTTGGCAGGTGTGGTCCTTAACAAGGTGCCGCGTTACCGCGATGTTCATGCGGAACGGAAGTTGGCGACGCTTGAAGAAGCGGGTGTCAACACTTTCGGCTGGGTGCCTGAGGACCGCCGATTGGCCGCGAATTCAATTGATTCGGTTATCGGTCATTTGGAAGGGCGGTTGGCGTTTGAGATCAACACGACAGATGAGTTGATAGACAACGTCTTGATCGGTGGTCTGGTATTGGATTGGGGGCCGTTTTACTTCCGATCGCAGGACAATACTTGTGTAGTGGTGCGTGCCGGTAGGCCGGACGTTCAGATCTCGGCTCTACAGAGCGAGACGACTAAGGCGATGGTGTTGACGGGTGGCGAGAAACCGATCGACTATGTTTTCTACGAAGCGCGAACCAAGCGTATTCCCCTGATCATGGTCGATGGTGATACGCACGCCACGATGGAAGTGCTCGATGAGATCGAGCCGGCTGTGTTTGCGCATCCTGACAAACTTGGTCGGATGAGTCAACTCATTTCAGAGCGCGAGATCATTGAACCGATCCTTGATTTAGTAGCGCAACCCCCGACGCGCTAACTGATCGACAAGGCTAGGACAGTTACTATGTCGATGCCGCGCGAGACGTATCTACATGGTCACCATCGCACGGTGTTATCAGCTCATTCGGCTCGAACGGCGGAGGATGCCGCGGCGTTTCTTTTGCCTTATCTCGAAACCGGGATGAAGGTGTTGGATGTTGGATGTGGGCCGGGGACAATCACGGTCGGGTTGGCTGAACGCGTAGGCGATAGTGGGTCGGTTCTTGGAGTGGACATCTCCGAGGGTTTGTCTGAGGCGTGGGCGAAACGACTTGAGGAGTCGGCGGCGACGAATCTGGAGTTTCGAGTAGACGATATCTACGACTCAAATTTGGAACCGGATCAGTTTGACGTGGTGTACGCGCATCAGATACTTCAACACCTTGGCGAACCTGTTGGAGCTTTGAGGTCGGCGACTGGGTTGGCGAAAGTTGATGGTCTGGTGGGCGTCCGTGAAGTTGATTGGGGGACGTTTGCGGCTTGGCCCGATTTGCAGGCGATACGGGATTTCCGGGAAGTCTACGATGCGGTGGCAATTAGGAATGGCGGGACACCTAACGCGGGTCGGCATATGCTCAAGTGGATGGAGGCGGCCGGGATATTGGCTGATATCCAGATCACGACCAGCACTTGGACGTTTTACGAAGAGAGTGGTAGGAGGTGGTGGGGCGAGCAGTGGGCTCAGCGGATCTTGTACTCGGACATTGCGGTTAAGGCGTTGGAGTATGGAATTGCAACGCAATCGGAGCTTGAGGCGATATCTCTGGGATGGTTGGAGTGGAAGGACACGCCCGGATCGGTGTCGTGCTTCACTCATTTCGAGGGGTTGGCGCGCCGGGTTTGATGGAGCTGTGTTGCGGTCCGATTTTGCGTGAGTCTGGAGGTAGCAATGCAGACTTTCGCGGTGCCGTGATTGTAATCAATAGAGCGTAATATGCGAATCTTGTTCTAACATTGCGTTAGACACGGCGAAATGATCGGGTATTCATGACCACTTTGACGACAAATGCGGAGGCTGTGCTGGAGGGTCTTTCGGAGGCCCAACGAGCGGCGGCTTCGTATCTGGATGGGCCGTTGGTCATTGTTGCGGGTCCGGGTAGCGGGAAGACACGAGTGATGTCGCATCGGATGGCATACATCTTGGCGACGGGAGTGGCACCTTGGCGTGCACTGGGAGTGACGTTTACGAATAAAGCGGCGGCGGAGTTGCGTGAGCGGTGTAATATCTTGGCGAGTCGATTCATCCCAAACGCGGCCGAGACGAACGTCAGCACGTTTCACTCTTTCGGCGCGCGGTTTCTTCGCATCCATCACGACGCGGCGGATTTGAGTCGCGACTTTACGATCTATGACCGAGACGATCAGGAGCGGATGCTGAAGCTGATCATTTCGGATATGGATGTTGATGCGAAGATCGGAGAGGTGCTTTCGTCGATAGAGAAGGCGAAGAACAACAACCAGACTCCAGACGACTTCGCTAGCATTGGGACCGGGTACAGGCATGAGTTACATGCCGAGATTTACCAGTTGTACGAGTTGGAACTTCGGAAGTCGAACGGTGTGGATTTCGATGATTTGCTGCTTAAGCCTTATCGGGTTCTGGTGCAGGACGAGCACATCAGGTCTGAGATGCAGGCCCGTTATCAGCACATCATGGTGGACGAGTTTCAGGACACGAATGCGCTTCAGTTCGAGTTGGTAAGAGTATTGGGTGACGTTCATCGCAATATCTGCGTAGTTGGTGATCCTGACCAGTCAATATATTCGTGGCGTAATGCACGGCCTGAGAACATGGATCGCCTCGCCGAGGTATTGCCGGGGTGCAAGATTTTCGAGTTGAGCGAATCGTATAGATCAACGAAGACGATCATCGGCGCAGCTTCTGGTTTGATTTCTCACAATGCGCGCAAGATTGAACGCGTGCTGTTCACAAACAACGAGCAGGGCGAACAGGTTGAGATCGGCGTTACAGAGCATCCGGAACATGAAGCGTCTGTGATTTTGGATGTTGTGGAACGGCAAATGAGGTCTTCGGCTGCCAAAAACGGTGTTGGTAATCTTGATGACGTTGCTGTGTTGTATCGGACGAACGCGCAGTCGAGGGCCTTAGAGACGGAGTGCAGCAGACGGGGAGTGCAGTACCGTCTGATTGGCGGGATGCGGTTCTATGAGCGTCGGGAGATTAAGGACGCGCTTGCGTTGTTACGGATCGTCGTTAATCCGACAGATGAAACGTCGTTGCGGCGGATTATCAATGTACCGCCACGCGGCATTGGCCCGGCAACGTTACGGAATATCGAGGAATACAGCGTACTCAACGGTGTCACTCTCTTGGACGCGGTGTTGCTGGCTTCCGATCCCGAATCGTCGCATCAACTGGGGCTTGGACCAGCTGCAATGAACAAAGTGCGGACTTTTGCGGATTTCGTCAAAACTTTGATCATGAATTCGGAGACTTTGTATCCGAACGACATGCTTGATTACGCATTGAAGGGAAGCGGTTACAACGATTGGGTGCAGAAGGACGAGGAGACGCGTCACGAGCGATTTCAAAACCTCGAAGAGTTGAAGTCACTGACGGAACAGTATTCGAATCCGGAGGATGGTGTTGAGCCGCGTCAGGCGTTGTCAGATCTGTTGGAACACACTGCTCTTTTCGCCAATGTCGACGCGATCGATGAGGGGGTTGGGGTTGATGGAGCAAATCTGATACCCAGGGGCGAGGCGATTGGCGCGATTACTTTGATCACTTTGCACCAAGCGAAGGGTCTGGAGTTTGACACAGTGTTCATTGCAGGTGTTACGGAAGGTTTGCTGCCTCACGCGATGGCGTTAAATGTTCAGTCACAAGATGATTACGAAGCGGCTTGCGGTGAGGAGAGGCGATTGATGTATGTCGGGATGACGCGTGCGAAGAAGAAGCTATACATAATGTGGCCGCTTTACACATCGTCATCGTTTTATCGCAGGCCCAACACGCCTTCGCAGTTCTTGAAGGAGATCCCGGAGGAGCATGTGAAGGAAGTAGAGTATGCGCGAGTGCCTGGCCGTGCTGCGCCTCCGCCAGTGGCTTTTTCATCTAGTTTTGGAGTGGCCGTTGAGCGCGATCCATTTGCACCGTTGCGGAGAAGGGGAGAACGAGACAAGTTTACGGAGAAGGGAGTGGATGATCTGCCGGAAGATTTGCGGTTCAAGGCTGGTCAACGCGTGGAGCATGACAAGTTTGGAACTGGTGTTGTGGTTAACTCTCGGCCAGTTGATGGCGATCTGCGCGTTACAGTGGCTTTTTCCGAGGAGGGAGTCAAGATATTGATGGCCAGCCTGGCGAATCTTGAGAAGATTTAGGGGCGTATGATTGCTTGATCGTATGCCAGACCGCACATTCGTTTTCGCGGTCATTGCATTGGCGCTCAGCATCGCGGCGTTTGGATATCTGGTGCTGTGGCCGTCGTTTGAGGTCTATGAGCAGGGCGAGGATGGAGTTACGACAACTCGATTGGTTGGAATCGCGGAAGCCAATGGATTGTTTGGCCTCGTTTTTGCATTGATACCTGTACTCATCACGCTGGGTTCGATACTGTCGGTGCCACCCAAAGGTGATTCGGAACGCCGGCATAAGATCAACCTGATCGTTGGCACTGTTTTGCTGTGGGTTTTCATCGTTGCGCTTTCACAGCAGATCGGGATTTTCTACGTGCCAGCATCGACGATGCTCACGTCAGTGGTTGTTTTGATGTTGGTGCGAGATCGGGCATGGGGGAAACCGGGAGCGCGTGAACGCGCCAAGAGTGCGCGAGAGTTGAGAGAAGAGGCGATACGCCGCGTGAATCGATCTGGGAATCCGGTGGGAAGGCGAACCAGACGGCGTCGAAGGTCGCGTTAGTTAAACTTTTGTGTCTTGGGAACAGGTAGCATGGTTAACGCTGTTCGGATACTCAAAACGAAGTGAGTTCGGTAATCACTCAAGAGATGCGTTCATTCATCGGCGCGGAATCGCCGCCGGTGACCTACCGCGTGTCGCATCGAGAGATTGCGAGGTTCAACGCGGCGATCCGAGGAGATCTGCCGCCAGTAGAGAGCGACCCGAGGCCTACAGACTGGGCACCACTTGAAGCGAATCCGTTGATATTGCGTTCGTTTATCGCCGCGCCGTTCGATCCTCCGTTTCCCGAACCGTTTCACGATGTGTTGGATGGAGGAAGTCGGTTCACGTTCCATCGGCCAGTGGTTGCGGGAGACGAGATTACCGTGGTCCGCAAGATGACTGACCTGTTTGAGAAGAACGGCCGTTTAGGACCGATGCTATTCAAAATCTCGAACGTGATTTACTCCGACAGGGAAGGGAATTTGGTGGCAACGCAAGAGTCGACGGGCATCTCATACGGTAGGGCCAAAGGCGAGGCTAGTTGGTAACGGACGCGTCGGGAGGAACGATTCGATGACGAAGATAGTTTTTGAAGACGTGAATATCGGCGGCGGGCCGGAACCAGTTACTTGGTCGGTCACGCCGCGTCAGCTTGTGCAATACGCGGGCGTGTCGCAGGACTACACTCCGATCCATTACAACACTGCATACGCGCATGGGGCGGGTCACGACGACATCATCATTCACGGGGCGCTGAAGACGGCTCTGATGTCGCAGTGGTTGGCCGAATGGGCGGGAGGTTTTGGTGCAGTCAAAAAGCTGGAGACATCGTATCGAGGGATCGATTACGCGGGAGGGGTATCGTTTACCGGCACCGTCACCTCCAAACGAATTGAAGAGGGATTAGGCCTCGTTGATCTAGATGTGCAGTTCCGCAACGCGGACGGAGTGGTTACTACGCCGGGTAAAGCGACGGTAGCGCTTCCTTTGCGTGGTGATTGAGACGAATAACAGGAGAACAAAGTTGGAACTTGAAGGCAAAGTCGCATTGGTCACGGGTGCCGGTCGTGGCATAGGTAGAGGAGTTGCTGAGGAACTGGCGGCGAATGGTGCTAGCGTTGTGGTCAACGATATCGGGGCTAACTTGGACGGAACGGGAGGATCGATCTCGGTGGCGCAGGAGGTCGTGGATGGCATCGTCGCGTCGGGGGGCAACGCGGTGGCATCAACCGAGTCGGTGACGACTTGGGATGGTGGCCAACGGATCGTTGAGACTGCTGTCGATACGTTTGGCGGCATCGACATCGTCGTGACGGTTGCGGGGATTTTGCGTGACCGGATGCTCTACAACATGACAGAGGAAGAATGGGATGATGTGATCGCTGTGCACCTGAAAGGGACGTTTACGGTGGTCAGACACGCGGCGCCGATCTTCCGGCAGCAACGCGGTGGGCGTATCATCACTTTTTCGTCCGGATCTGGGTTAGTTGGATCGATTGGTCAGTCGAACTACGGTGCGGCCAAGAGTGGCATTGCTGGTTTCACCAAGGTGCTCGCCAAGGACTTGGGTAAGTACGGAGTTACGGCCAACAGTATTGCTCCGCGTGCAGAGACGCGGATGATCGCATCGATTCCCGGGAACATCCAAGAGATGATGGTGGAGAGGGGCGCACTGCCGGCGCATGATGAACCTTCGTGGAATCCACGTGATGTCGCCCCGTTTGTCGCTTATCTGGCATCCGATGGCGCGGCACAAATTAACGGTCAGGTTTTCCTCGTATATGGCGGGAACGTGACGCATCTTGCGTTGCCTCGACGAGTGAACACTATCTATGCGCCGAACCCGCCGGGATATTGGGAATTGGACGAGCTTGATGTTTTGGCTCCCAAGGTGTTGCTTCAAGGCTCGAAGAGTATTACGGGAGGGAGCGAATTTGCCGAGATCAATCCGGGTTCAGGCGCACCTGCGCCGACGGTGATTAAGTCGACCAACGGTAAAAGGCTTGAAGACAAGGTAGCTGTCGTAACGGGGTCAGGTCGCGGCATAGGAAGAGGAGTAGCGAAACTGTTGGCACGTGAAGGCGCGTCGGTAGTAGTGAACGATGTTGGTGCAGCGCTTGATGGTCAGGGTGAGGACTCGACGCCCGCGGCGCAAGTTGTCGAGGAGATTAGCGAGTTGGGTGGCAAGGCGGTGGCCTCTTATCATTCGGTCGCGACGGCTGTGGGAGGTGCGAACATCGTTCAGCAGGCTCTTGATGAGTTTGGACGACTTGACATTGTGATCACTCCCGCTGGTATATTGCGCGACCGTATGATCTTCAACATGACGGAGCAGGAGTGGGACGACGTGATTGCGGTGCATTTGAAGGGCACTTACTCGGTGGTACGTCCCGCGTCAGAGATTTTCCGCAGCCAGAAGAGTGGAAGGATTGTTACGTTCTCGTCGGTTTCAGGACTGTATGGGCAAGGCGGTCAGTCGAACTATGGGGCGGCAAAGGACGCGATTGCGGGTTTCACGCGGGTTGTCGCCAAGGAACTAGCGCGTTACAACGTGACGGCTAACATCATTTCACCGGGTGCGAGCACTCGGATGACCGATAGTGTGCCGGATAGCACGCGGGCGATGCGTGCTGGTCCATTCCCGCCGCCGATCGAGGGAATGCTGACTTCCGATCCGGATCAGGTGGCGCCGATGGTTGTGTGGTTGTGCACGGATGCTGCGGATGGGGTATCAGGCAACATCTTCCACTGCACGGGGAATCGAGTGAGTTTGATGAACCATCCAGTCCCGCACAGGTCGATCTACAAGGACGGCAGATGGACAGTTGATGAACTGGCCGCGGTCGTGCCGGAGACGATTGGAATGGATCTAATCAATCCCGCACCGAAGCAGGACTGACCAGTCCAACAACTCGGTAGAGATCCTTTTCAGCGGACGTATTCGACGCTGTTGAGGACCAACTGACGGAACTGCGGGTGTTCAGTGCTCGAGCCAGCGTGCCCCAGCGCGATGTTGGCAACTTTGCCGTCGCCATATTGGAATGACCAACCCAAGGGTTTGTCCTCTTCTTCGACGATGCCGTACATGAAGACGTCGATGCCCGGTTGGATGTCTAAGCCACAGTAGCACTCGTCGTAGGTCCAGAACGGTTCGACGTCCTTAGCCAAGGGGTGGTCCGGATTGCTAATGTGGACTTGGAACCACCCGAACGGTGGGTGCCAGCTTTCGCCCAAAATCCAGCCGCCGCCAGTCATTTTCTTCATTTCAGGCCAGTCTGGTGTTGAAGCCGCGGATATATGGATGGAGACGAGACCGCCGCCCATCCAAACGTAACCCATTAGACCGTCTCGTTGTTCTTCATCTAGGTCGTTGTCGGTCAGTTCCTGCCGAAGCGTGTTCATGACGATGGCGTCGTAACTGGACAGGTCGTCCGCAAGTTCCGAGGCGCATTCGGAGACGTCGACATCGTGACCGGCATCGTTGAGGAACTCGGCGATCACAGGAGTCGTCTCTTCGTACGGGTGCCTGCCACCGGTCAGAAGTAAAAGCTTGGCCATCTCTCTGTTGTTACCTCGCTATGGTTGGTTACTGGGCGATTTGCTGACTGAATGGTACTCGTTGATCGTTTTCATGCGTTTACGGCGTGCCATTCATGCGAAAGTACCTCCATCTGGACGAAGCTTTTTCCTTCGCGCCAGATGTGGTCGTATCGCCGAAATCCGGCATTTTCAAACGCGCGTTGGGCCCGTCGGTTCGAAGCGAGCGTATGAAGGTAAAGGCGGCGGATATCTGTAGTTGTAAAGATGTACTGCATCAAGATTTTGACCGCGTCTGAGCCATATCCCCGATCCCAGTAGTCGCGGTCGCCAATCATGATTCCGAACTCGGCCTGCTTTCGGCGCTCATTGTAGTCATAGCACATGCAGTTGCCGATGTGAGTGCCGTTTTCGTCTTCGATTGCGAACTTAAGCGATTTGCGGTTTACCTTTCTCAAGTCCTCTCGATAGAAACGCTCAAAATCGATATAAGCCAGATTGAGGGGTTCTGCAGCGTCAAGAGCTGAGAGTTCTGGATCGGACCGCCATGTGTAATCGTTCCAAGCGTCTTGGATCCGCTTCGACCTTAGCGTCGTTAGACCGCCGTTGATGCGAATAGCATCTTGGGTAACGTTCATCTTGCGGAAAATACGCGCCGCGGATCGAGCGATTTTGGCTTCGCTATGGTACGTCAGCTTCCGCACCGCTTTTTCTAGGTCCACCCAGCAAGCTACGTCGTACTCATGGTCATGGTGCTCAAAGCAACCGCCATTAGCCTCCATCAAGAACCAGTAGACGGTCTTGTTGACCTTGACGTTAGCGTAGGGATCGGCGTGGTCGCTCACGCGATGATCATCTCTCGACCTGATGAACGAGTAGTGGGTTGAATCTACGGTGGACAAGAGTTTTACCTCAAGCCCAGTTTCTTCTTGCACTTCGCGAATGGCGGTCTCTTCGATGCTCTCTTTGTAATCGGGGGTGCCTTTGGGGAGCGCCCAGAGATTGTCGTCGCGTCGCCCCACGAGAGCGATTTCAATGCGATTATCGCCGTTTTCGCGCGCGACGACTCCGCCAGCTGACCATCGCTTGACGGTTTTCATCGCTCTCGGTTTTAGGATGTTCATTTTCGTAACGGATGCTCTGGCAGGCGATTGTAAACGACACATAATTTTCTGGTGTCAACGTATTCCGTCTTCGGATTTGTGCGAAGGTATCATTAGGTAACTAGCAAGATACGGATCTAGTGCAAATTGTGCGACTTGTGACACACAATTGAAAGCGAACAAGCGGGGAGACACAATCAAAACAAGATGACGGACAATCATAGCCAGGACTTCGTAATTCGGTTCGCTGGTGAAGGCGGACAAGGTCTCGTTACATCGGCGGACGCAATGGCTAGGGCGGCTGCAAACGCTGGTTATTACGTCTCGACCTTTTCAACATTCCCGTCACAGATCATGGGGGGGCCCGCTTCATCTCAGGTTCGTATCTCAACTTCACCCGTTTTGAGTTCAGGCGACAGTGTGGATGTGTTGGTTTCGCTGGACGAGTACGCGTATAACAACCATCAACAGGACTTGTCCGAGAACGGTGTTGCCATTTACAACTCTGGCGAGTTTCAGTTGCCGGGTGGTGGTCAATACTTCGGTATAGATGCTGACGAACTAGCGAAGTCGACGGGCAACACGCGCGCCGCAAACATGGTTACGATCGGCGCAGTTGCCAATTTGATCGGGTTCTCTTTGGAAGAGATAGACGCTTTTATAACGCAACGTTTCACGCGTGGTCGTCCTGGCGATGAAGAGATCATTGAATCGAACAAGGTAGCGATCCGACTTGGAGCAGAAGTCGCGGACAGCAGCGGATTCTCGGTTGGCACACTGGCGTCGCCGAACCCACCCGACTACGAACAGATCATGATCACCGGTAATGCTGCCCTCGCGTTAGGAGCGGTGACAGCGGGTGTCAACTTTTACGTCGGTTATCCGATTTCACCGGCTACCACCATCCTGGTCTGGATGGAGCAAAACCTAGTTGGCAAAGATCGCTTCGCTCACCAAGTTTCATCGGAGATCGAAGCGATCAGCTCGATTGTCGGTGCCGGGTATGCGGGCAAAAAGTCGATGACTGCAACAGCTGGTCCGGGTTTGTCGTTGATGGGCGAGGGCATAGGTTTGGCTTGGATGGCTGAAATCCCTTGCGTCGTTGTCGATGTCCAACGCGGCGGGCCCTCAACGGGGTTACCTACTAAATCTGAACAGAGCGATTTGATGGCGTGTCTCAACCCTGGTCACGGTGACATGAGCATTCCGATACTTGCACCCGGATCAGTTGAGGAGTGTTTCGATGCTGGTGCTTTAGGGGTGAACTGGGCCGAAAGGTATCAGGGCCCAGTGATCGTGATGAGCGAGTTCGGCCAAGCTGAAAAGGGTGAAAACATCCGCAAGCCTGATTTGGCTGATGTGGATGTTGAAGATCGGTCAGTGTACCAAGGTAGCAACGGATACGCGCGCTATCAGTCGTGGAACGGTGAGGGTCTGTCGCCCATGCCCATACCAGGTGGTCCGGGTGCTTACGTGGCCAATGGCTCGGAACATGACGAGATTGGAGACACTACTCATTTGCCGCGTCATCATGTCAGACTGACTGAACGCAGATTCAAGAAGCTCAGTTTGCTGAACGACGCTCATTATGAAATCGAGAACGAAGGCGCGATCGCGATGATCATGTCTTGGGGATCATCCAAGGGACCTGCACGAGAAGCGTATGAGCGGCTGCACGCCCAGGGAGTCGATGTCGGGTGGATTTACTCGATGGCTTTAAACCCAATGCCAGATGAGATAAAAGAAGCGCTTGAACGCGCAAATCTCGTAATCGTGCCGGAACTCAACTACATGGGGCAGTGGTCGGCGATTCTTCGCCAGCATGGATATCGTGCAGAATCGGTTACACAATATACAGGGTTACCGTTTAAGCCAGCGACGTTGGTCGATCGTATAGGTGACCGCGTAGAAGAGCTGCGGAAAGAGAAAGGACTGGTTTTAGCGTGAGCAACCGCAACCCGGAATACGACTTCGTTTGGTGCCCAGGTTGTGGCGACTTCGGGGTGCGACGCGCATTGGAGTGGGCGCTTGAAAGACACGTCGCCGAGAACGAGATACCGCAATCGAACTACGTAATCGTTGCCGGGATCGGATGTTCCGGAAACATGGTGCACTTGATGGAGGGCGACCAACCGTTTGGGCTTCACGGAATCCACGGACGGACGCTTCCGTTGTCGTTCGGTGTGAAGATGGGGCGTCCTGATCTGGAGACGGTGATAGTTGCTGGTGACGGCGACTTCTTGGCCATTGGTGGCGAACATATCGGACCTGCGGCGGCGCGTAACGTGGACGTGACCTGTGTGGTGATGGACAACGGCGTCTATGGGCTGACCAAAGGTCAATCATCTCCAACCACCGAGTTGGGCGTGATGACGAGCTCAACACCTTACGGCAAGATCGAGGCGCAGATGATGCCGCTCAAGTACTACTTGACGATAGGTGTCTCTTACATAGCGTCGCATTACTCGAGCAAACCGCGTGATCTGGCAAACGTCATCCAAGAAGCGATGAACCACAAGGGCTTTTCCATCGTGCACGTCCAGTCGCCGTGCACTACCTACAATGACACGTATGACCTCCTGAAAGGCAACCGGCGTAAAGGCATACCCGGAATGGCTTGGGATATACCCGAAGATCATGATCCGAGCAGTCGTCAATCAGCAGAGGACTTGCTTGACCGGCCAGGTATCCCGCTCGGATTGATCTACAAAGAGGAGCGGCCTACCCTCCAAGATCGGGTCGACGAAATCACTGAATCCAATCCGAACCGAACCGCGGACGAACTCTTGGCGTCCTACGCGATTTAATTCCAGGCGAACGATCGCCCAATCAAGGTATCGAACATGCCTGATCGTCCGAACGTTCTGCTGATCTGTACCGATCAGCAACGTCGCGATACGATGTCCTGTTACGGCAACGACTTTGTCCAGTCGCCTAACGTCAATGCCCTCGCAGAAGAAAGTTTCGTATTTGAAAACTGCTACGTCACAGTTGCGGTCTGCTCGCCTGCTCGCGCTTCGCTTCTGACCGGCCTCTACCCGCATTCAGCAGGTGTAATCAAAAACAGTGTGCCGCTTCCAGAATCCTCGCCGACAATTGCCGCTATTGCTCCAGAGGCATACAACACCGCAAAGTTCGGCAAGTGGCACCTTGGGAACGACCTGATTCGTCAGAACGGTTTCGATGAGTGGCTCGCCACCGAGGACGAGCATGAATCGAATCCGACGCACACAAGACAGGAAGATCGCTATCGGCATTCCGAGTACTTCAAATTCTTGAGATCGCACGGGTACGAGCCTCACACGAGAACAGACAGCGGGCTCGCCTTCTCACAACAGCAACGAAGCATGTTGCCCGAAGAGCACTCAATGTCGACGTTTTTGGGCGATAACGTAGCCGATTTCATCCGTGAAAACGCTGCGCAACCGTGGTTGATGTGCGCGATGTTCTTTGAGCCACATCCTCCATACAACGGACCATTCAACGATTTGCATGACCCCGACGGAGTGCCGACCAGCCCTGCTTTTCTTCGTATGCCGGACGGGAACACGCCACTTTGGCATCGACGACGTGCGGAGCTCAATTTGAGCGGAGAGGTGACGGACATGTTTCGGGTTTATGAGGACACGTCTCCGAGCCTCGATGCAGGCGGAGAGGCGCGTCCGCTGCGGACTGAGCAGGACTGACGTGCACTAAGAGCACGTTATCTCGGCCTGGTAACGTTGATGGACCAAGGCGTGGGCAGGATCCTCGATGCCCTTGAAGAGACTGGACAGGCGGACAGGACAGCAGTGATCTTTACAAGTGATCACGGTGATGGTGTTGGCGACCGAGGGATGCTTGGGACCAAAAGAGCGTTTTACGAGGAAATTGCGGGTGTGCCGTTGCTGATGCGTGTGCCGTGGATCAGTCAGTCGCAAAAACGGATTGGCGGCAGCATCGGTCACGTGGATATCGTACCGACGATGTTGGAATTGATGGGCGTTAGCGCGTCAGACATGCCCGAACATTTGCAAGGCCGAAGCCGCGTCGATGTTCTGAAAGGCGATACCGAACTTTGCGACGACGTTTTCATGCAATGGTACGAACATCCTCCCACGATCGCTCTCGGCAACGAAGACATCGAGCGGATGGCGCAAGTCTCGTGGAGGTCAGTGGTTACGAAAGACCGGTGGAAGTTGAATTTAAGCCCCGGCGATCAGTGCGAACTCTATGACCTGAATTCTGATCCTTATGAGATGAACAGCCGCTTCGACGACATGAGTTGCAGAGATCGGGTTCGGGACATGACCGCGCGCATTAGGATTTGGCAGCATTCGGTTAACGATCAGCTCGTGTTGCCGACCGTCTAACGTTCAGATTCAGCTGGGCGACGTTCTTCGATCTCGACATCGTCCAATTCGATGTCTTTTCCGAATAGGTCTGAGTTGCGTTTGTGGAATCTCACGCTCTTGAGCAAGACTGCGAGCGCGAGGCATGTGATACCAACGTAAAGTATCAGGTATTCGGCTCGTTCGGTGCTAGGGCTAGCGATCGCGATGGTCAATAGGAGAACTCCCCAACCAGTGACACCTGCCTGTAGAGAAGGATGAGCGAACCTGTATCGCAAAGGGGGCAGGCCGAACATGATCGCTACAAGAACGGCCGGCAAAGCGGTCCATTGGAACATACCGACGACCAATCCACCCAGACTAGCGACACCGTCACCGCCTTTGAAACGCGTCATCGGCGAGAACCAGTGTCCGAGGATGACGCCCACGGACGGGACAAGGAACCAAAGGCCAGATAGTTCGAAAATATGCCGCGCTATCTGCACGGTGATGATGCCCTTGGCGACGTCGATGAGAAATACGATGAAACCAGTTTTGCGGCTCACGTTTTTCCAGACGTTGGTGGCACCGGCTTGGCGAGAGCCGACGTCGAAGATGTTTATGCCGTGAAGACGTGCTGCGAGATACGCTGCCGGTATCGCCCCGATGAAGAATGCAACCAGCGACGCATACGCGAGATTGACAATTTCGGTACTGGCGCTCATCTGGATTTGGCCTGAATTCTAGCATTACTAGGTAAACAAAATCTTGGCCCGTGAGACTACAGTAACTTCAAAGAGGCGCCCAGGAAAGGCAAGGTTGAAACTCGCGCGGCTTAGCCGAACTTTAGCATCGATCGAACTCCGAAAATTCTTGATTGGCACCGTCATCTGGGGAATCGGGAACCAGATGGTTACCGTGACCCAGACCTATGTGATTTTCGACATCACTCGGTCAAGTATTCAGTTAGCAATACTCGGTGCGGCGGTTGTGGTCTGTTCGATCTCCATGTCGATCGCTAGCGGAATTTTGGCTGATCGTTTCAGTCGACGAGCGTTGCTCATGTGGGGCTCAGTGGCGACGGGAAGTTCCATGTTAGCGATTGGAATTCTGTTGATCACCGGTCGTATCGAGCCTTGGCACATCCAAGTGGCCGGAGGAATCCACGGTGCGGCGTTGGCGCTTGATTGGACGGCCCGGTTTTCGCTTCTACCGAACATGGTGGAGAGGAATATCTTGGCGCGTGCGATATTCTTCGACAACTCTTTCTTCAACCTTGGGCGCGTACTCGCCCCATTGATCTGGGGTGGCATTGTTCAGTTTTGGAGTTACGACTGGACTTACATCGCGATTGCCGCGGTGATGACCGTCAATTTCGTTGTCGTCGCGATGTACCGGCCTGTCTCGTCGCAAACTAATGTCGCACATCAGCCAATCTGGCGTGATTTCGTCGAGATCGGAGAAGTGATTCGCCGGAATGCGATCCTGAAGGGGAATCTTACCTTCACTTTCGTCAATGCGTTGTTGATGGGTGGTTTCATCTACTTGTTGACGCCGATCTCGAGAGAGATCTATAACGTCGGGGCAGGGGAGTACAGCCAACTATTTGCATCTGTGGGTTTCGGTGCGTTCGTCGGGGGGCTAGTCCTGGGTCTCAGTGGTGGGTTCAGACGCACTGGGTACGCGCTGTTAGTGACGAACATATTGGCGACTGGCTCCGCGATATTTTTCGCTCTCGTTTCAAGCATCTACCTAGGTTTCGTATTCGCGTTGACTTACGGTTTAATCAACGCTATCCACATCGGTCTGGGTACCATCACGTTGCAGATGGCAATCACCGACAACGTTAGGGGGCGATTGGCAGGTGTCTACGAACTCGCTTGGGCGGGATTTCCCGCTGGAGGGTTTGTTTACGGCGCGATGGCAGATTCGCTCGGTCCGTCAATGTCGCTGATCATTGGTTGCTGCTTCGTGATTTTCGTCACATTCGCCGTAGGTGGCTTCAACCGAAGATTAAGGCAGCTTCAGATGCGTGTGTGATACTCGCGCTGGATTACGCTAAGCGTCGGGCTGTGAATCGAAATAATCGGGCTGATAGGGTGGGGGTTCCAACTGATCGTCCAATTCCATCTGCTCTTGTTCCGTAAGGTACTTCGACGGGCAGCGCACGGTGAGTGTATCTGCGTGCAGGACGCCATTAGAACCTAACCTACCATTCAGGATGATCTCTGAATGGTCGTTGAAAAAGACTTGCCCGACCTCGCCGGCATACATCACTGGAAGTTCTACCGATCCGTTTTCGTCTTTCAATCGGAAATTCGCTGTGACACCGTCAGGAGATTTGATGTATGAGCCCGGCACCAATTTACCTAATACGCCGATGGTCTGATCCTCTCCGAGCATCTCGTTTGATACGACGTCGTCGACGCTCGAAAATCTGACCGTCGCTTCGTTGAATGCAACGATGGCGAGGTAGGTGACGCCGATTAAGAAAAGAGCAGCAACGGCGATAATCTTCGCCTTGCCGCTCATCAGCACGGTAGATTTTGCGCTTGCTACGGGTTCAGTTGACGAGGTGAGGGTGTCTTTTTGTTCGGCGGATGTCATTTGCGATCAGGATGCATTGTTTCCATTATCGCCGCGTAGATGGGACAACTCCGTTGCCAAAGTTCGTTGGCGCACGCCCATGTAGACCACGTACGCCATGATGCCGATCCAAGCGATAGCAACCACCGCGAATACGTAACCGAGGTTGGTGTCTATGTCGACGGACTGAGCCTGCACCACTGATGCAGCCACACCATTTTCGTGTGACTGAACCGATATTTGGGCCAATCGACTTTGTTGGTCACGCAACCGCGTAGCGGCTTCTCGAGGGGCGGTAGCATGATCAGAAACCCACCTGTCGCCAACGCGGTTTTCCAAGCCGTAGGAAGTGTTCGGATTTGAGGACGACACCATGAAACGCAGGTCGTTGCCGTCGCCGTCCACGATTGAAAAGGCGATAAGTTCTCCATTTTCGCCGACCTCCACGCCCGTAACTACGCCTGTCAAGATCGACGGCGATTGCGCTGAAACAGATCTGACGCTTGTAGCGATAACAAGCGTGGCCACCACCAAAACCGCGCATAACTTGCTTGCGAGGTTCATTGGCCTTCTGTCACTGCAGTCCCGGACAATTTGAACTTAAACACTTCGTACTCGCTTTCCATTCGTGCCAATCCAAGTCGCGTAGTGAGAAGTGAGAAGAACAAGAGCGTGAACGCTATCACGCTGACCAAAAGCGTCAATCCTATCTCCGCCGCGACCAGATTTTCTTCTTCGGCAATTGGGCCCACCACTAACGGAGGGTGCGCTTCTTGCCAAAGCACCGATGCATAGTAGATGATGGGCGTATCGATAGCTCCAATGATGGCGATGATGGCTGACAACCGCATCCGTTGATCGCCGGGAGGGAAATAGGCTCGGAACATCAAGTAGGCGACGTAGATGAAGAAAAGTATCAACGCGGTGGTGAGTTTTGCCTCACCAGTCCACCAGACCTCCCACACTGGTTTGGCCCAGACCATGCCAGAGATAAGCATTAATGCACCAAACACGACCCCGACTTCGGCCGTCGACAACGCTAGGCGGTCCCAAACCTCGTTTTTGGTTATGAGGTACAAAACGCTGGCGGTCGCCACTCCCACGATCGCAACCATGCTGACCCATGCCACCGGAACGTGTGTGTATAGGATTCGTTGAACCACCCCTTGGTTGATGTCGGTCGGCACCCATACGAACATCATCCACAATGCAAATGCCATCGCGATCAGAGTTGCTATGTGTAACGCCGATTGGGCGCGGATTTTAGGGATTCCCATTGGGTTTAGGGCGGTCAGCGGCAATGATCGAATCTCTGCGTGCCAAAGTCCAATTTTACATCGATTTGGTAAGGATTTCCTCGCAAGACACTCGATATGGCGGTTTCAATCATCCAAAACATAGCTAAAAAGAAAGGCGGATACGGTTACGAAGACAACGTCATACGCTACCGCAAGTTGGATCCATGTCGAAGATTCAGACCAAGGTGCATCCGTCACCGTGACGGAGGTGACGCGGATAGCGGCGAGCAATAATGGCGACACCGTCGGAAGAAACAGCATTGGCAGCAGGACTTCCCGGGCTCGTGCTCGAAAAGTGAGACTGGAAAAGAGAGTCCCAACGGCGGAGAAGCCTGTGGTGGACAGCAACGCGATTCCGAATATCTCAATGTGCAATACCGAGATATTGAACAGAAACGTAAACACGATAAACACGATCGCCGTCGCCGTCGCAAGAAAGATGAAGTTTCCCAGGGCCTTGCCGACGAAAAGCAGATCTCGTGAAACTGGCGCCATCATCAAAGCACCGACCGCCTCGTTTTCCAATTCGTGAGATGTCGCGCGGGTCAATCCCACGACTCCCGCGAATGTGATAGCCGCCCAGAGTACGCCAGGCCCCGTCTCGATCGCTTTTCGCGCCGTTGGCTCGATGGCAATAGCGAAGATCGCGATCACTAGCGATGCGAACATCACGATTGACACCGCTACGTCACGGTTGCGCGACTCGATGCGAAGCTCTTTGAGAGTCAACGCCCAGACTATGGAAATTGAAGCGATCAATGAACTAGTTGTCTTAATCGGCGGATCTGAGTTGTCCGTCGATCAACTTGTAGTGGACATCCGCTGAACCGGCTGCGAAATCCAAATTGTGGGTTGCAGTAAGCACGGCCCGATCTCCCGTTCTCCATTCATCGACAAGCGTCCGCAAATCACTCAACGAAGATTCGTCTAGCCCGGTTTCTGGTTCATCGAGAATCAGAAGGGCGGGAGAGTGCAAGATAGCGCGGGCTATCGAGACACGTTTTCGATAGCCGTGCGAAAGCCTTCGCACTCGCTCGTCCATACGCTCAACCAAACGCAAACGAGATGCGATGTCGTCGACTCGGTCCTTTACCGAATCGAGCTGGCAGAGAGTAGCGAAAAGTGAAAGGTTCTCGCGTACGGTCAGGTCCGAGTAAAGCATCGGCGAATGCATCACCGCCCCGATGTGGCTCCGCGCTTCGGGCGCGCGTTTAAGCGCATCGACATCTCTCACCGAAAGGGAACCCGAGGTCGGGATGGTGAGCGTTGCAGCGATCCTTAGGAGGGTGGATTTACCGGAGCCATTGGTACCGAAGATCGCTGCAACAGTGCCGGGATCGACATTAAGCGATAGATCGTTGAGAACGGTTGCTGCGCCATACCGTTTAGTCACCGCGTCCATCCGCAACAACGGATTGCGCGACGCTTGGTCCGTTTGGCTATCAGTGCCCGTGATGATGACCTACCAGATTTGGATGCGCGGAGTGGTGTGGAGGATAGCGACGCCCGTTGCGAACCGTTTCGACCGGTACTAACAGTTGTTTGCCTTCCCTAGTCGCGCCTTTCGCATCCGTCAACTCATAATCGCCCTCTAACAATCTGATTATCGATACGTCAGCATCGGCATCCACGCGCAGCGAACCGATAGTGTTACTCATACCTATGGCCGAGGAAGGGCGTTGAGTTGAAAATGCGATCACTTCATCCAGTGAGTATCCCAAATAGAGATACTTCGACAGCGTAGTCAGTAAATCGTAAACGGGCCCTCGGATGTTGTAACGATGCACATCCGAACTCACCGTACCCGGGCCAAAGCCATCGGCAGCGTAATTCTCGGCTACTTCGAATGAGAATGATCCTGCGCCGTGTCCCACATCGAAATTGATACCTCGATTCATCGCGTCGCGGGCCGCATCGATGACTTTGCCGGTGTTGTCCACAATCCCTGGCGGATTGCCCGTAAAGCTGTGAGTGACGATGTCTCCTGGTCTCAGTTGTTCGAGGTACCGTTCAACGGGATTGACGGTCCCGCCAATGTGTATCATCAACGGTTTCTCTAGTTGCGCTGAAGCTTCGAGCGCACGTTCCATCGCGATCAGATCGTTGTGACCCAAGATTGCTTCAGACAATCGCACCTTGATTCCGACGATAACTTCCGGGAAGTTTCTGGCAGCTTCGACCGCCTTCTCAACGCGGGCCCATCGAACATCTTCCAACTCGCCGATTTCGCTATCGAGCTGGCCCATACCCGATATGTGCAAGAAAGCCAGTACTCGTGTGTCTACCTGTTGCATCACGTAGCGATGGAAACCTGAGATCGTGTTGGAGCCTGCCGATCCTGCGTCTATCGCCGTGGTGACACCTCGATACAAGCACGACGGATCCGCTTCAACGGCTAGATGGGCTACTCCCCACCAAACATGGACGTGCAGGTCAACCAAACCGGGCGTCACGATCAATCCGTCCGCCTCAATCACGTCATAAGTGTCGCCATCGCTGATGTAGTCCTTAACGGCGCGGATCTTCCCACCTGAGATCGCGATATCTCGCTTCTCATGTATACCTTGGCTCGGATCTATTACCGTGCCGTTCTTGATAACAAGGTCCCAAGTCATTTCTCACCTCGTTCGGAACTCGATCTGCACGAATCGTGGGTTACGCGTCGAAATCACGAATGACTTTGCCTAGTGTTGCACCAGTCACTTCTCCGTCAGCGACCGCGGGGACACCGTTGACGATCACGTAATCCATGCCGGTGGAGTACTGATGCGGGTCGGTGAAGGAGTTGTTCTGCTTGATGTTGTCTAGCTCGAACACATTGATATCGGCGTACATGCCGCGAGCGATGCGGCCGCGACGAGTCAACTGAAGCCGTTGGGCACCCAGAGCCGTCATCTTGTATATCGCCTCTTCTAACGACACTAGGTTTCGATCTTTGACGAAGTTCTCGAGGTAACGAGAGTTCGTAGCATAGCTGCGGGGATGGGGTTTGCCACTTGATAACGCGCCAGTTGTCCGAAGAGAACTGCCATCCGAACATACCGCCATCAATCGCCATTGCGCAATCGCCTCAACATCTATATCTTCCATCGAGTGCAAGACGTACGATCCGTCCGACTGCTCATAAAGGCGCAACGCGGCCTCTGAAGGGCCGCAACCCATCTCGTCTCCGATCTCTTCCAAGTTCATGCCCTCGTAATCCGAGTTAGGCGGGAAATGAGCGACGACTGAACCCACGGCACCGTGATTGCGACTGATGTAGTAATCGGTGTCGATACGCATCTTCGCGCGTAGGTCGTCATCCTGCAGGCGATCCAGAGTCGCCTGCCTGCCTCCCGTCAGAGACCACCTCGCAAACATCGCGCCGCTGAAACCTGTACTTGACCAGGAGTAGGGATATTGATCGCCGGCGACATCAATGCCCTCGTATCGGGCGCGCTCAAAGCCTTCTAGGATTTCGGGGCCGCGTCCCCAGAACTTCGGGCCGACAGCTTTTACGTGAGACACCTGAATGCGTCCCCCAGTTCGACGACCTATCTCGATCGCTTCCGCGTGAGCCGGGAATAGACCGCAGAGGTCGTCTGCCTCCGATCTGATGTGCGAGGAATAGAGCTTGTTTCGGTCGGCAACAGGTTGGTTCAATGCGATGACTTCATCGGTCAAGGAATAGGATCCAGGGGCGTACCAAAGCCCTGTGGACATCCCCAAGGCACCTGCATCAAGGCTCTCCTCAACCAAACGCACCATGTGGGCAAGTTCGTCAATGGTTGGGCCGCGATTATCCAGCCCCATTACCGCTGATCGAACCGTACCATGACCGACCTGCGTCGCGATGTTGATGGTTGACCCGCGCTGTTCCAGAGCATTCAAATATCCGTCGAAATCTTCCCAATCGACTTCGAAAGTCCCTTCGCCACCCCTGGTCAAGCGTTCTCTGAGGTGATCTTTCGCCGCACCGTAGAGCGGGGCGCAGAAGCTCATCCCGCAGTTGCCGATGTATTCAAGGCTTACTCCCTGCGTCAGTTTCGAATCAGCCAAAGGGTCGACTAGGAATGAAGCGTCGGAGTGAGTGTGCAGGTCGATGAAACCTGGCGTCACAGATTTGCCGGTCGCGTTGATCGTCGACTCGGCCTCGGCTTCACTGAGGTCGCCGACTGTTTCGATTTTGTCGCCTTTTATGCCCACATCGGCTTGAATCCCCGGTAGCCCGCCCCCATCGTACACTGTTCCACCGACTATCTTGATGTCCAGCATGTTCCCCATCCTCGAAAATGTGGTCGTTCTGCTGTGTGGATTTTATCCCCAAAGGTTCAGGATCAATCGAACCCGCGCTACTTAATCCGCTTGGCTTACACTTGCGAGGAGACTTCTGACAATCAGCAACAAGGGAGCCGAAGATTGAAGTTCGTCAGATTCGAGAATGGAGGCGGTGCATCATACGGCATCGTCGAGGATGACAACAGCGTCACGGAGATTTCTAACTCGCCGATAGGGCAGTCCTACGAGAAGACGGGTGCCTCGTACAACTTGGCCGATGTCAAGATTCTTGCACCGAACCCTAACCCCATCAAGATGCTGTGCTTGGCTCGAAACTACCGATCGCATCTCCTAGGCGCGCAAGAGCCTACGCGTCCGGAACCGTTCTACAAGACACCCACTGCGATCATCGGCCCCGGCGATCCCATAAAACTGACCGCCGATTCCGGCTTGGTGGTGTGCGAATCCGAACTTGTCGTCATCATGGACAAGCAGGCCAAGAATGTCAGCGAAGAAGACGCTCTCGACTACGTCTTCGGTTACACGTGCGGCAACGACGTGAGCGCCCGAGATTGGCAGGGGGGACCTGACGCGGATACACAATGGTGGCGTGCGAAGTCGGCTGACACTTTCGGCCCCACTGGGCCGTTCATAGTCACTGACATCGACCCGCACAACGTCAATATTCGAGGACTAGTAAACAGTGTTGAAGGGCAGAAGTGTCACTCGTCAGAGATGATCTTCAACGTCAATCAGGCGATCAGCTTCATCTCTCGGTACGTCACGCTCGAACCCGGAGACATGCTCTGGACCGGCACTTCTGGAACCACGCCACCCATCAATGTCGGCGGGGACGTAACGGTTGAGATCGACAAGATCGGCGTGCTTCACAACCCGGTTGAAGCGGCATAGCCTTCGTCACCCGCATATCGCGTTTAGCTCGCGCCGAAATAGGTTGACAGATCGCCTTCGGTCAGCCAGTAGAAGACCAGGTACGCTCCTACAACCGCAAGAATGACGGCGGATACGCGTTCCACGTACTGCATCGAGCGCCGAAGCGGATTCAAGATTGCACTCTTGAAGAGGGCGATTCCGATCGTGACGATCATGATCAGGAACGCCATACCGCCGGCGTACGCAACGAACTGGACCAATCCCGACAGGATTCCTTCCCGTCCGAATGAACTCGTTACAACGCTTAGGAAGATGGGCAGAGTGCAGCTTAACGAGGCTAGGGCATAGCTTACTCCGAACAAAAAGTACCCCCCAAGGGAAGATACCCGCGGGTCGCCGACACGATCTGCCATCCTCTGCGCTATACCTGTATATATCTTGCCACCCATCAGGATGTACGCGCCGATCAGAGCCATGAGAATGCCCAAGGTGAATCCGATCCAAGGCAATGCCTCCTTGACGAGTTCTTGGCTCGCAGAAACCAACAGGCCAGCGGTTCCGAATAGAGCGACGAAACCCAAACCCATAGCCAAGCTTACATAGACCGCCTTCGAACCTCTTTTCGCGGCTCCTGTCAAACTGGTGTCGTCATCGACATCTGACGCGTCTCTGAGGTAGATCGTAAGGTACGCGGGCAACATCACGAATCCGCATGGGTTTACTGCCGCAACCATCCCTGCAACGAACGCGAACCCGAAGGGAAGCAAGTCACCTAGATTGGTAACCCAAGATGTCGAGGTGCTCTGGATCCCAAGGACGTTGCCGACGGTATCGTTAGCCCCTGGACCTTGAACGACACCCATAGCGAACGCGATCACCAACAAGGCCACTGCTCCGCTGGCAGCAGCGAGTTGACCCGTTGATATTGGTTGGGCGTTTTGGCCTAGCAACTTCATGTCATTGCTCCAGTGCTTCAGAAACGGTCGATGCATTCAGTTATCGGCTTAACCGCGCAACGCGAATGATGCTGTTAAAGAATAACGATTCAAACCGACATTCAGACGCAAATCGGTGGCGTAACATCGTTTTGTCTTATTCGGGGGCGTGTCATGTGATACCATCGAACATTGGTTCCAAAGGTCATTTAGACGCTTTGGACGCGCTCCGCGCGCCCGAGAATCACCAAGACACGACGATCAGGAGATCACCCCAAAACCTTGACGACCGAAACTGTAGCTGTCGAGACGGAGAACGCAGCCGAAGAAATCCTAGAACTTGAGCCTTTGAGCATTGAAGGACTCTACCGCGCTGGCGTACACCTCGGTCATCTTTCAAAGCGATGGCACCCGAAGATGCGAGATTACATCCGCCTCAAACACCAGAAGCGTCATGTGCTCGACATGGACAAGACGCTCGATGCAATTGAGCAAGCAAAAGCCGCGGTCCGAGAGATCGTTGCCAGCGGTGGTGAGTGTCTGATGGTCGGGACGAAACCGCAGGCCAAGAACGAGATCGAGCGGTTGGCGAAATCGGTTGATGCGTCATACATTACTTCTCGATGGCTGGGAGGTACGTTGACCAACTTCGCAACAATCTCCCGTAGGATCGAAGCCCTTATCGAACTGGAAGAAGACTTTGCCAAAGGCGAGGTACAAGCACACACAAAGCGCGAGCTTCTGATGAAGCAAACCGAAGTTAGGCGCTTAAACAAGTTCTTCGGTGGAATTAAAGAGATTTCTAAGATTCCGGACGTGATGTACGTAGTAGGTATAGACCGCGAAAAACACGCAGTCAAGGAGGCCCAAGATCTCGGCATCCCTGTAGTGGCAATCGTCGACACGAACTGCGACCCCACAACCATCACGTACCCGATTCCCGGTAATGATGACTCACACGCCTCGATCTCGTTGATTTCGAGTCATGTTGCCGCAGCCATCTCAGAAGGCAAGGAACTCGCTGACCAAAGGCGACGCGAGCGTAACGCGATGCAGGCGGAACGCGACGCTCAAGAGGCTGCGATGGCAGCAGCGCGTGCCGCCGCGGCGGAGCGGCAACGTCAGCAAAGTTCCGATGAATAGCCGAACTACCTAGATCACACATTCAATTAACCGAAACGGAGCAGTCACGACATGGCTAACGTGAGTACTGCGCAAATCAAGGAATTGCGCGATCAGACTGGTGCTGGAATCATGGATGCGAAACGGGCGCTCGAGGATGCCGGAGGTGACATGAAGGTTGCTGCCCAGTCCCTCATGGAAAAAGGCCTCGCATCCGCAGCGAAGCGCGCTGGCCGCGATGCCGCTGAAGGCGTAATCGAGGCCTACATTCACACGGGTTCTAGGGTAGGGTCTCTAGTGGAACTCAATTGCGAGACTGACTTCGTGGCTCGCACCGCCGAGTTCAAAGCATTAGCCCGCGACTTAGCGATGCAAGTCGCAGCTATGAATCCCCAATATGTGGACCGTGAATCTGTGCCGCACGACGTTGAGGAGGTTTCTGAGGACGATATTCTCCTCGATCAGATGTATATTCGTGACAACAGCGTCAGGGTCGCAGATTTGGTTACGGAGCTTATCGCTAAAGTCGGCGAAAACGTAAAAGTTGGCAGGATCGAAAGGTTCGCCCTAGGCGAGTAAGCGAAGGAGCATCACGGTATGCGGTTGACGCCGCATTACAGCCGCATCTTACTGAAACTCAGTGGAGAGTCGTTTAAAGGTGCCAAAAGCTTCGGCATCGATTACGACACCGTCAAATACATCGCTGGGGAGATCAGCCAGGTACACGATGCTGGCGTTGGCATTGGCGTCGTCGTGGGTGGCGGCAACATGTGGCGAGGTGCCGACTATGAAGCGCAAGGCATGGACCGATCCAGTGCGGACCATGCAGGGATGTTGGCGACTGTGATGAACGCGCTCGTTCTTCATGACCAGCTTGAGCGCGACGGTACGTCGGTCAGGACAATGACGGCGATTCCCATGCCTACTGTCGCCGAACCGTACGTGAGGTCACGCGCCTTGCACCACATCGAACGAGACCGGGTCGTTATCTTCGCAGCAGGTACCGGGAATCCGTTCATGTCAACCGATACCGCGGCAAGCCTGCGCGCACTCGAAATGAACGCTGGCGTGCTCGTGATGGCAAAAAACGGCGTAGATGGAGTGTACGATGCGGATCCAGCGAAGGACACTACCGCCAAGAAGTTCGACCACATAACTCACCACCGGGCGTTGGAACTAGGACTGCGCGCACTCGACTCGACGGCGTTGACGTTAGCGATGGATAACAAAATGCCGATCCTCATATTCGACATGTTCAAACCTGGCAACTTGGCGGATATTGTTAGCGGCGGGCACGTAGGGACTCGGATCACGATCGACACCGCAGGCGAACAATTGCACATGCCGCAACAGACATCGCAGGTCTACGCCTGAAACAGTCAGCTATCTTTCGCGGGAAGACCACAGACGCCGACGATCGGCGTTACAGCGATTTAACATTATCTGCCGATAAAGCGAAAGAGATGTTCTGATGTTGGAAGAAACCTTGGATGATGCGCAAAGCCGCATGAACTCCTCAGTGAGCGTTTTCCAAGATGACTTGGATGGGTATCGGACCAACCAAGCATCGACCGCGCTCGTTGCAAAAATGCAGGTGTCGGTCGACATGGGCGGTATAACCGACACGATGTTGATGAACCAACTTGCCTTAGTCGCCGTTGAGAGCGCTCGCACGATAAAAATCGAAGCGTTTTACCCGGAAGCTGCAACGGCAATCGTGAGGGCCATCCAAATCTCCGATCTTGGTCTGAATCCCCAGGTCGATGGTCAAACAATCCGCTTGATACTGCCCGAACTTACGCAGGAAAGACGGAGAGAACTCGTCAGAATGGCGCGACGGCGCGCTGAGGATGCACGCGTCGCGATCCGCAACGTCCGCAGAGACGCTCAAAGCATGATCCGCGAAATCCAAAGCGAAGGTGAGGCTCCTGAAGACGACTGCATCAGAGCTTCGAAATCGCTGCAAGATTTAACCGACGAAGCCGTCGGACGGATAGGCGAGTTGTTATCCGAAAAAGAAGAACAAATCTTGGCATAAACGGCGCCCTTATAGAACGCGACAACCATATTTCTTGAGCTTCTTAGATCGATATGAGTTCGGAACAGGTTAACTTAGACATTGCAGCAGTGCCCAATCCATCCATTAACGGGTCATCGCCCGAAATCCGCGTTCCGCATCATATCGCGATAATCATGGATGGCAATGCGCGTTGGGCGGAGAAGAACGGATTGACCGTCGCACAGGGTCATCGCGCCGGTTACGAAAACATCGAACACGTTACGAGAGCGATGGCGAAGAAAGGTGTCAAAGAGGCCACCCTATTCGCGTTTTCAACGGAAAACTGGGACCGTCCGGCAACCGAAGTCGAGGCGATTATGGAACTCGCGACTGAAGCCGTCCGATCCGGCATCGATCGATTCCATTCGCAAGGTGTGAAGCTGCGCCATGTCGGATATGAACAGAGGCTACCCGCAGCTATGATCGCTAAGATCAAAGAAGCTGAAGAGTTGACATGTAACAACGACCGTTTCGGATTGAATCTTGCCTTCGACTACGGTGGTAGGCACGAAATCGTCAACGCGATCCGCCAGATCGTAGCTGAAGGCGTTCTGCCCGAAAAGATCGACGAGGAACTGGTTGACGATTACTTGTTCACATCTGGCATGCCTGACCCTGACATGATCATCCGGACTGGGGGCGAATACCGGATTAGCAACTTCATGATTTGGCAATCGGCATATTCCGAGTTTTACTCGTCGCCAGCGATGTGGCCCGATTTCGGTGAAGAGGAGTTGGATGCCGCGATCCGCGCCTACTCCCACCGACAGCGGCGTTTCGGGAGACGCCCTGAACGACAGCGATAGTTCTGCGAAACTAGTCGCGTGTCTGAGGCGAGAAATTCCGTCGAACCTGAGCTTGCGAGCAAATCATCCGAGCTGAAGCTCCGCCTGATATCGGCCGCAGTCGGAATCCCCGTCCTAGGGTTGGTTTTGTTCATTGGGTTTTGGGCCGTCGCGATCGTCGCCGTCATCGTCACAGCGGTCGTAGGTTTCGAAACTCGCCAGTTGGTGTCTGGCGGAAGGCAATCTCTCAGGGCGGAGTTCTTTGCAATGCTCTCCGGCGCGGTCGTTGCAGGCGCGGGAGCATTCGCAGCGATGCTCGGTTATCTCGATCTCGATCCGACAATCTCCGACCAGACTGCAGCGGTCATCGGATTCGTCATCCTGCTTCTATTGGTCGAGATCATCGCAATCGCCAGATTTCAACGTATCGAAAGGATACGGCAAAACCTAGTTCTCTCCTACGGTGCAGCAGTAGCGTTAGCGACGACGATCCTGCCGTTCATCGTCTCGATGGACAAGGGACAGGAGATTCTGGCCTTTGCGATTTTGGTTGTGTTCGCTGCGGACAGTGGCGCATATTTCGTTGGTAAATCTTTAGGTCGACGGAGAATCGCTGCGAAAATCAGCCCAGGAAAAACATGGGAAGGGCTGGCTGGGGGGATATTGACAGCGATAATCGCATCTTGGGCGCTGTCCAATCTACTGTCCCTCGAATACTCATTCGCTAGAATCTTGACCATGGGCTTGGCAATCGCGTTGTTAGGCGTCGCTGGAGACTTCGGCGAATCATGGATCAAACGCCTCTCTGGCGTGAAAGATTCCGGAAGTATCGTCCCCGGTCACGGTGGCATCATGGACCGATTGGACGCATTGGCACCGAACTTCGTCTTCATATACTTCATCGAAAGATGGCTCGCATAAAAAAGCGGATCGCGATTCTCGGATCCACGGGTTCGGTCGGTTCGCAGACGCTAGATGTTATTCGCCAGTTCCCTGACGATTTCGAAATCATCGGACTTTCAGCTGGGAAAAACGTTGATCAGTTAACCAAACAGGTCAAAGAATTCACTCCTCGCTACTTTGGTTGCTTAGACGAATCTGTATCCGAAATTGGAACTGCTAAACGTATCTCATTATTCGATCTGGCAACTCACCCTGAAGTCGATTTCGTTATGCATGCGACGGCCGGAGTTGAAGGGCTACCTTCAGCGCAGGCCGCGCTCGGAGCAGGTAAGTCTGTGGGCCTTTCCAACAAGGAATCAATTGTGATGGCAGGCCTCCATCTCAAACAAATCGCCGATGAAAATGGCGGGACGATCTTGCCCATCGATTCCGAGCCAAGTGCTCTTTGGCAATGTGTCATAGGAGAAAAATCTAAACCGAAACGTTACATCATTACTGCCTCTGGAGGCGCGTTCCGCGACAAGACGCCCAGCGAGTTGGCTGATGTAACGCCAGAAGAGGCGTTGGACCATCCAACTTGGACGATGGGTAAGAAGATAACCATCGATTCCGCCACATTGATGAACAAGGCCTTCGAGGTAATCGAAACCGCGTCTCTGTTCGACGCATCATATGACGAAATCGAAGTCGTCATACATCGCCAGAGCATCGTCCATTCGTTGGTAGAGATGGACGACGGTTCGATAAAAGCGCAGCTTAGCCACCCAGACATGCGCCACCCAATACAGTTTGCACTTTTCTATCCCGAAAGACGGCCCAATGATACCCTCCCGGAATTCGATCTAATTGAAACGAGAGAGTTAACTTTTGAGGCGATGGATCCTAGCAGATACCCCTGTTTCGATCTGGCGATGAAGTACGCACGCATCGGCGGCACATACAACGCTGTGCTGGCAGGTGCCGACGAGGCTGCGGTCGATCTCTTTCTCGCACGCAAGATCAGATTCAGTGACATCGCACACGAGATTGAGATCACGGTTAAGGCCCACGACTCAAAGTCCGACTTCACTGTTGAGGACGCAATCGATGCAGCAAAGTGGGCGTACGATACGACCTATGCCCGACAAAAAGGAAACTGATCTGAAAGATACGGTTGTCCACGTCCCGACCAGATGAGCACTACTCTGATATTCGGCCTTGTCGTGGCCCTCTTGATATTAGGCCCGTTGATCATCCTCCATGAGTTCGGACACTACTTCGTCGCGAAGCTGAACAAGGTTAAGGTCCTGGAGTTTGGCTTTGGCTTTCCACCTAGGGCGTTTGGGATTTGGACAGGTTCGACCATTGTGTCCACTTATCCTGAAACTCGATACGATGACGTCGGCGGTAGGGACAAATTGCAGGTTGGTCAGATGGTCACGGTTTGGGGGGAAGAGCGTAAAGAAGGGGAAATTGACGCCGTTGACATTCGAGTATTCGAATCTAATGACAGCGTAGCAGCTCAGACTTCCGCGTCAGTGTTCGTGGGCAAAGTCAAACGAATCAATGCCGACAGCTTCGTCATCTCCGAGATGGTCTGGTCCATTAACTGGTTGCCATTCGGCGGTTTCGTGAAGATGCAAGGGGAAGAAGACCCAGAATCGAACAATAGCTTGGCTAGCAAATCGGCGCTGGCGCGCATTTCGGTGATGGTCGCCGGTGTGGCGGTCAACGCGGTCATCCCGTTCATCGTCTTTACCTTCATAGTCCTGATTCCTGTCCAGTACGTTGCTGGCGACGTTGTAGTCGCTAACGTTATGCCTGGCTCACCCGCCTACGAGGCTGGGATAAGACCGCTCCAAAAGATCATCTCGGTTGACGGCACCCGGATATCCAGTTTTAGCGATCTACAAAACGCGGTAATTAAAAATCTCGGACAAGAAACGACATGGGAAATCCAACGCGGCATCCCCGACCCTTTCTCAAGACCTGCTGAGCCGCAAGTCCACTACTTGGAAGGTGACACGCAGTTTGTTACGTTGGTCCCTCGGTGGGACCCACCGCGTCACGAAGTCGTCGTCGAAGTCGACAACCCGACCACACAAATGCGAGTCGGTGTCGCACGGGTTTACAACCCGACGGTTGGAGCAAACGATCAATTGACTGTGGTCGCCGACGGCTCGGTTAGGAACGATCTCTACGAGATTGCGTTCTCGGATATCGCTGAATTCGTTCCGTCAGCTCGAATTGGTGACAAAGTCGATGTCACCGACGACCGAGATAGCAGGGGGGTGCACTATCTCGATGCCCGCAAATTCAACAACGACCTAGGCTCCGTAACCTACCTCCAAGAAGGAGCGGCCGGCGTTCAGCTGCAGCTACTAAACACTCGCATCGCCTCCCGCGGAGTGCCCATCACTCGCGCCATCCCCGAAGGCATCAACGAAACCTTCGAGATAATCGCGCTTGCCAAGAACTCGATTTTTGGCGCGATATCAGGCTCCAAAAACCCGCAATTCGAGGGCCCAGTGGCTGTCGGACCCGTGGGTCTAAGCCAGTTATCTGGGGAAGTAGCAACCGCCGAAATCGCAATCAACGCTCGCATCACAATCATCCTCACCCTAGCAGCAACGTTGAGTATTTCTCTGGCTGTCATTAACCTTCTGCCAATCCCTGGTTTAGATGGCGGACGAATGGCGTTTGTTTTCATAGAAATCATCCGCGGCGGCAAGCGGGTATCTCCCGAGAAGGAAAACCTTGTCCATCTTGCAGGTTTCGTCCTCCTAATCGCCCTCATCGTCGTCATCTCCTTCTCCGACATCGCCAGGTTGATCGGCGGAGAGCGATTTCTCTAACGGATAATGGGAAGAAGCATGATCGAATATATAGACGCTCCATCCTTCCCGCGTTCCAAAACGCACCGCGTTATGGTCGGTGACGTCTCCGTTGGTGGCGGCAGCCCGGTCGTCGTCCAATCAATGACTGACACCGACACTGCTGATGTGCAGTCAACGGTCAATCAAGTCAAATTCCTAGCGGACGCCGGCAGCGAAATCGTCCGCATCACCGTCAATAACGACGACGCGGCGAAGGCAGTTCCGGAGATCGCCAAGCGCCTCGCCGATTTAGGCTGCAACGTGCCGCTCGTGGGAGATTTCCACTTTATTGGTCACCGTTTGCTGAGGGACCACCCCGATTGCACCAAGACCTTGGCAAAGTTCCGCATCAACCCGGGCAACGTAGGACGTGGCAAAAGGCACGACGAAAACTTCAACTCGTTTATCGAAATTGCTCGTGACGAAGGCAAACCCGTCAGGATTGGTGTTAACGCCGGCAGCCTCGACCAAGAGCTATTGGTCCGAAAAATGGACGACAACGCTCGACGCGCCAACCCTGTGAGTGGCGACGATGTTGAGCGCGAAGCATTGGTCGAAAGCGCGATCTCGAGTGCCGCCGCGGCCGTCGACACTGGTCTGCCTGAAACCTCGATGATCATCTCATGCAAAGTCTCCCGACTTGGCCAGATGGTGGAGGCATACAGGAACCTGTCAGGTCTAACCAACATCCCTTTGCACCTAGGTCTAACCGAAGCCGGGATGGGTCAGAAGGCGATCGTCGCAACTACGTCGGCGCTCTCCATTCTCCTCTACGAAGGCATCGGCGACACAATCCGAGCCAGCCTTACGCCCGAAGTCGGCGGTGACCGTGCCAAAGAGGTCAAACTCTGCCAAGACATCCTCCAGGCACTTGGCATCCGTACCTTCCGACCATCGGTTACCGCATGTCCAGGTTGTGGCCGCACCACCTCAACGCTCTTCCGAGAGTTAGCGAGCGACATCCAGCAACAGATCGACATCAACCTGTCGGACTGGAAGACGCGCTATCCCGGATCTGAGACGCTGCAAGTGGCAGTGATGGGTTGTGTTGTCAATGGCCCTGGCGAATCTCGCGCCGCTGACATCGGTATCTCTTTACCAGGAAGCGGTGAAAGCCCGCGAGCACCAGTGTTCGTTGATGGCAAACGCGACCGCATGCTATCAGGACCGACAATCGCTGAAGACTTCATCGGCATGGTCAACGACTACGTCGAAAACCGATGGGGCAAGTAGCCGCAATAAACCCGCAACAGAACTATTCGTAGGGACAGCCAACACTTCACATGCGAGCATCACAGTTCTACATCAAGACCACACGGGAAGCACCGGCCGAAGCCGAAACGGTCAGCCATCGATACCTCGCCCGCGCAAGCTTCATACAACAGATAGCCGCGGGCATCTTCAGCATCATGCCTTTGGGCCAGCGGAGTCTCGACAAGATCAGGACCATCATCCGTGAGGAGATGAATGCTGCCGGCGCGCTTGAGGTTACGATGCCCGTCGTCCAACCACGATCCATCTGGGAGGAGAGCGGCCGCGCCGACACCTACGTCCCTCCTCTCGCTAATTTCCTCGACCGACGCGAGCGAGAGATGGTTCTAGCACCAACTCACGAAGAGACCGTGTCAATGATGGGGCGTTACGGCATCACCAGCTACCGGGATATGCCTATCAACCTCTACCAGATCCAAACCAAATTCCGTGACGAAACGCGGTCCCGAGGTGGCCTGCTCCGCGTCCGAGAGTTTGAAATGAAGGACGCCTACTCCTTCGATGCCGATGAAGCAGGTTTGGACGCAAGCTACGAAGCTATGGCGCAGGCGTATCGAAACATCTTCACTAGATGCGGTCTCAACGCGATCATGGTCGAAGCCGACTCCGGTTCCATTGGTGGAAAAGACTCAGCAGAGTTCGTCTTATTGGCCGACAGTGGAGAGGACACAATCCTCATCTGTCACTCCGAAGCCTGCGATTACGGTGCAAATCTCGAAAAGGCCGAGTTCGTAAAAACTCCCAACCCAGATGAATCCCTCAGTGAAGTCGAAAAATTCCCGACGCCGGGGATCAAAACCATCGAGGCTCTGGCCGACGCAGAAGGAGTGCCGACCTCAAAAACCGCCAAAGCAGTGTTCTACACCATCGACCAGAAAGTCTATGTAGTCGTCATAAGAGGCGACTATGAGGTAAATGAGACCAAAGTCAGGAACATGATGGGCGGCTCTGAGCCTCGCATGGCAACTCCTGAAGAAGTCGCTACTGCCGGCTTCCCAGCTGGCTCCGCGTCTGCAGTCGGAATTCCCAGCGAATTCGTTATCGCTGATGACTCCGCACTCAACAACGCTAACCTCCTCGCTGGGGCCAACGATGATGGCTATCACCTCCGCAACGTGAACTACGGCCGCGATTGGAAAGCCGATCACGCAGGCGACATTGCTGCGGCAGCCGAAGGACACAAATGCGGACGCTGCCCAGATGGTTACCTAAAACAAAACCGGGGCATTGAAGTAGGGCATATCTTCAAACTACGGACCGTCTATAGCGACGCGATGAACGTCACGTTCAACGACGCCAACGGTAACCTCCAACCCGTCCTTATGGGCTGTTACGGCATAGGAACCGGTCGCCTCCTCGCTGCCGCCGTCGAGGCCAACCACGACGATCGAGGTATGACGCTCCCAAGATCGATTGCGCCTTTCCAAGTTGTCATAGTTGCAGTCAATATGCACAACAATGACGAAGTCCATGAGCTGTCCGAATCCCTCACAGAACAATTGAGCAGTGCAGGGATCGACACGCTGCTAGACGACCGTGATGAAGCACCAGGTGTGAAATTCGCCGACGCCGACCTTATCGGTGTGCCGGTGCGAGTCGTAGTCAGCCCGCGCAGTATCCAGAACGGCGGCGTTGAGGTCAAGCATCGTCACGACGATCCCAAAGATTCGACGATTCATGCCCCAGAACAAGCATTCGACGTCATCCAATCCGCTCTGGAGGCTTGATCAAAACCGATTGGAAAATTCAATCGTATTCAAACAATGAGCGTCGAAACGCCCTGCGAACTCCGCTTTGGCGTGATAGAGTGGAATCTATAAGAACACACATTGCTTCGGCGATGTGTTGAGGAAGTGGGCGGGCGCCCACTTTTTCTTTTTGGGCTATTCACCCAAAGCGACTGCCGAAGCGAACGATGGAGGTCTGCAAAGATGAAGAGCGACATGCTGCTCGCGGTAATGCAGCTCTCTGCGGAACGTAGTCTTCCGCAAGAGTCGGTCGTCTCTGCATTTGAAGAAGCCATCGCAGCCGCGTACCGCCGGGATCCCGCAGCGGAAGATCAAGACGTAACGGTCAGACTTGATCCCGAGAACGGCGATGTTGTCATTAACACCGTCGTCCACGTCGTCGAAGAGTTAGATGAGATCGACCCGCGCGGCCAAGTAATCGTCGAACAGGCCCGTAGGCTCAATGCCGATGCGCAACTAGGTGACGACATCATCACCGGAGTCCTCGAGTTCACACCGCAACGTATCGCTGCACGCACTGTTACTCAAGTGTTAATGCAGCGCCTCAGAAGCGCGGAGCGTCGTCTCGTTTATGAGCAATACGCCGACAAACAAGGGGAAATCATCTCGGCACCCGTCCGTCGAATCGCATCAAACCGACACGCCGACGCCTTCGGCGACCGACCAACGGTATTCGTAGATCTGGGCAAGGCTGATGCCATCATGCCCGGCGACGAGCAGAGCCCCAACGAAAGATACCGTCCTGGGATGGAGTTGAAGTTTTACGTCGTCCGAGTCAGCGACCAAAATGCCGATGGCGACGGAGCACCGGAAATCATTGTTTCCCGAAGACACCCCATGCTACTCCGCCGATTGATGGAACTCGAAGTGCCAGAGGTGAAATCTGGGCTAGTCGAAATCAAATCAATCGCTCGGCATGCAGGAGCACGAAGCAAGATCGCAGTCTACTCCAACAAACACGACATCGACCCCATCGGTGCATGTGTCGGCCTGCGCGGCATCCGTATCCAAAACATTGTCACCGAATTGATGGGCGAAAAGATCGACATTTTGGAATGGAGCGACGATTCCGCTACATTCATTGCCAATTCACTTGGGCCAGCGCAAGTCGAAGATGTCGTCATCGTTGAATCCGAAGAAGTAGAGGCGATCATCCCAGAAAACCAGCTGTCGCTTGCCATAGGTAAGGACGGTCAAAACGTCTCCCTCGCGACGCGACTGACTGGTTTCCACATCGAGATCAAGGGTTCCGCGGCATACGCTGAAGAGCTCATTGCTCGCCAACGAGAACGGGAAGCCGAAGCGGCGCGAATCGCTGCCGAAGAGGAAGCTGCGCGAATCGCTGCCGAGACGGTACTTGCCCAAAAGACTGCCGAAGAAGCAGAGAGATTACGTCTTGAACAGCCAGAAGACGAGACAACCGAAGCCCCAGATCAGGAACTCGAATCTGAGACTGAACTCCTTGAACCGGTATTAGCCGAACCGCAACAATCGGATATCGATGTCGACGTCGCCGCGGAGCTTGCGCTAGAACCAGAAATCGTTGAGGAAACCGTACCTGAAATAGCGGCGGATGCGTTCGACGAACTCGTCGCAACCGAACCAACCGTCGAATCGGAACCGACGGAAGAACCAGACGATCAGGCCCTGTCGCGGCCCGTCCTTTTCGTACCGCAAGTCGACCGGCCAGAACCACCACCGCAGCTAGACGAAGTGGAACCCGCTGAGGACCTCGACCTCGAACTCTTGGAGTTGGAAGAGAAACTACGAGAACTCGAACTCGAGGAACAGGAACGCCTAGAAGCGGAGCGCGAGGCCGCAGAACTCGAAGCCATCGAACAAGACATCGATTCCGACGAGTTGTGGGCACTGCCCAACGATTTTGAGGTCGCAGCCGAAGCACCTGACGCTGGCCTTCGCTTTGCCGAGGATATTTCTGGCTATCGCGACGAAGACGGCAGGCGTTCTGGCAGAGGGCGCCGTGGCGGGAGCTCGCGCCGCAATCGGCGTTAAGGCCGAAAGCCAAATCCTCAACACTCGAGACGGTTTTTATGTCGCACGATCGACATGTGCCCATGCGAACTTGTATCCTATGCGGCGACAAGAACCCTAAACAGGACATGCTTCGCATCGTTCGAATCGACAACGACACAATCACGATCGATGAACAAAGCAGTAGAAAAGGCAGAGGAAGTTACGTTTGCCTGGATGCAGCGGCATTCGATGCACGGAAGATTGACGATAAGATAAAGAGAGCGCTGAAACTCCAAGAAGAAATCCCTAAGGACTTCGTTGAGGCGTTGATAGCGCGGATTAAGTCGAGTTAGCGGGGTATGAGGACGAGAAACTAGAAAAGCTCATGGCGAGATCACAGAGAACACGACAACGGCGCAACGGACGACGCAGATCAGGAAACGCCGTAGCCGATCGGCCTGCACCACGCAGGCAGACAGTCCAATTCACCGGACCTGTCGACCTGCCTGCCGAGATCAGCGTTGCCGAACTGGCTGAGGTCATTCGTCGTTCGCCCATCGAAATCATCAAGGAACTCATGCGACTAAACATGATGGTCGCAATGAATGACTCGGTCGATTTCGAAGTCGCGGCTACCGTCTCAGTCCGTCTCGGCGTTCGTGTCCGCAAACCAACCGAAGTTGAAGAGTCTGAAGCATCGGACAGGATCGGCGTTGACGACGAGGAAACCGATGCTCAACCAAGACCTGCAGTCGTGGCCGTTATGGGGCACGTCGATCATGGCAAGACCACTTTGCTTGACGCGATCCGGGGTACCAACGTGGTCGAAGGCGAAGCCGGCGGCATAACTCAAAGTATCGGTGCCTATCAGATCGACCACGAAGGTCAGCTCATCACATTCATCGACACACCTGGCCACGAAGCATTCACCGCAATGCGCGCCAGAGGAGCGCAAGCTACCGACATCGCCGTCATCGTCGTAGCCGCCGATGACGGTGTAATGCCACAAACCGTCGAGGCGATCAACCACGCAAAAGCTGCACAGGTACCTGTTGTCATCGCCGTCAATAAGATCGATTTGCCTGGAGCCGACCCTACTCGCGTTAAGACCGAGCTACTTGAACAAGATGTCATCGTCGAAGACTTGGGAGGCGATGTTCTCGCCGTTCCCGTCTCTGCACTCAATGGCGATGGTGTCTCTGATCTGATCGACAACCTTCTCCTACTTGCCGAAGTGTCTGAGTTCACAGCCGATCCTGATCGTCCGGCTATCGGCGTAGTCGTCGAAGCGAACCTCGACCGATTCCGTGGACCGCTCGCAACTGTCATCGTTCGTTCTGGATCTGTGCGTGTCGGCGACACGGTTGTTGCTGGTGATAAGTTTGGCCATGTCCGTCGGATGGTGGACGGATTTGGAAACGAAGTCCAAGAGGCCGGACCATCCGCAGCCGTTGAAATCCTTGGATTGAATGGTGTCCCTGAGTCTGGTCAGCAATTTGAGGTCGTCGAAGACGAGCGCGACGCGCGATTCAGGATCGATACTCGCCTTCGGCAAGAACAACGTCGCCCCGATTCCAGTCGACCATCAACCCTTGCTGAAGTGCTGAGACATCGCCAAAGTTACGACGCTGCTGAACTCAATCTCGTGGCCAAGACTGGCGCCCAAGGCACAATTGACGCTATACGAAGAGCGGTGGATGGTCTTTCTTCTCCCGATGTTCAGGTCAAACTGTTGCACGCCGCAACAGGACCGATCTCAGAGTCTGATGTAATGCTCGCATCCGCATCTGATGCGATGATCGTCGGATTTGAGACCACCGTCGAACCTGCAGCTGCGCGCCTGGCGAATCAGGAGAGCGTACCCATCAAGACCTACGACATCATCTACACGATGATTGACGATGTTAAACAAGCCGCTACACGCCTAACTGAACCCGAGCAGGAACAGGTCATTCTGGGACGTGCAACCGTGTTGCAGATATTCCCCCACGGCAGACGAGAGCGAATCGCAGGGGTGCGTGTCAATTCTGGTCTTTTGCGCCGGAACGCACGGATGACGGTTACACGCCGCGGCGAAGAGATCTTCGAAGGCGCGGTAATGTCAATGAGACATTTCGACGAAAACGTCCGAGAGATCGCAACCAACTACGAAGGCGGTGTTGTTCTAGACGGATTCCACGATTACGAGGAAGGCGACGTAATCACTTGCTACGAGATGCGAAACGTCGGCAGCCAGTAGTCATCTCACTAGTTTTCCCTTGCCGAGATGACTAGACGTATCGAGCGCGTTGAGAACAACATCCAGCGTATTGTCGGAAAGATTATCGACGAGGAGCTACAACCGCCGGGCATGGTTTCTGTCATGTCGGTGACCTGCGACACCGGTTTAACCACTGCGATGGTCGCGGTAAGCGTTTACACCAACAACGCGGGCGCCAGTCTAACGATCGAGTACCTTCAACAAAGAACAGCGTTCATCCAACGTGAACTCAGTGCCCGCGCCGACATGAGACGAACCCCGAAAATCACTTTCATCTTGGACACTTCGCTAGAAGACGGTCAGAGCATGATCGACTACATCTCAAACATCTCTCCTCGCCGCTGAGCGTGAGGATCGAAATGAACCCCATTGCCGGGTTTTTGAACGTCGACAAACCTCAAGGTTGGACATCCTCTGACGTGGTCGTCAAGCTACGATCAAACTTGCGTCTACGCAAACGACGCATCAAGATCGGACATGGCGGCACACTCGACCCATTGGCCACCGGTGTGCTGCCAGTATGCGTCGGATACGCCACCCGTTTATCCGAATACCTGCTTTCCGCAGACAAAACCTATCTGATGACCGCGCGACTAGGCGTCTCTACCGACACGTACGATTCCGAAGGAGATATCACCCAAGAATTTGGATTTAACGAAGTTTCTAAGTCATTCTTGATCTCAACACTCACCGAGTTCGAAGGCGAAATCGACCAAATCCCCCCTATGTTTAGCGCAATTAAACGCCAAGGCACACCACTCTACAAACTAGCGCGACGTGGAAAAACTGTCCACCGAGAGCCACGCCGAATCAACGTCAAATCTCTGGTTTTGACGCGGTGGGACCCTCCAAACTCTGAGATCCGCATCGAATGTAGCAGCGGATTTTACGCTCGTAGCCTCGCCCATGACATCGGGCAGCGCCTGGATTGCGGTGCTCACATGACATCGCTTCGACGCGAACGGGCAGGTGAGTTCCGCATAGAAGACTCAGTTTCAATTGACGACCTGATTTCCGAAGCCAGCGATGACGTTTGGGTCCGACACCTGCATAAACCAGACATGGTGCTGAAGAAGTTCCAAGCTCTGGTCCTCGACGACGAACAGGTCCCAGATTTCCTGAACGGCTGGCCCATCCCGACGGTGTCCGAACTCGGATCGGATAGCGGTGATCTGTTCCGCATATACTCCGGCAATCAAGAGTTTTTGGGTTTGGCACGTCACGACCCGGTCACCGAAACGCTGAAACCCTTCAAAGTATTCGCTCAACAAATCACAGTGTCGAACTGACCCCAGATATAGAATCGGTAATTGGCGCGACACGATCTTGCGGATCGTGACAAGCTCCTCGAATTTGTCCACAAGCCTGCTCAACTTGGCGACACCGAAGCACCCGTAAATTGCACGGAGAATCGCTACTCTACCTGTCAGCCGAGTTGATAATCATGCTCTCGGTGATCCTCGTCGCAGCTAAAGTTGGCGGCGAGATTGTGGAACGGTTTCTTAAAATCCCAGCCCTTATTGGTGAGTTAGGTGCTGGGATCCTCATCGGACCACATGCGCTCGGAGGGATCCGGTTTTTCGATACGGTAGGTCCGATATTTCGCGAAGTCGGTGCATACGCATCCGAGGCTGCACATCACACCGGAGACGCAATCGAACCAGCGATCCCGTTTGCACTGTATTTCATCGGACAGCTGGGCGCTGTTCTTCTCTTATTCGAAGCGGGTCTGGAAACGGACCGCAAGCGATTCCTGAAATTCATACGCCCTGCGACTGTCGTCGCATTGGGAGGAGTCATCTTTCCATTCGCACTTGGCGTACTCGTCACATTGTGGTTTGGATATGCAGCCTTTGATTCGATCCACGACGCTATACCCGCGCTCTTTGTCGGGGCAATCTTGACTGCCACATCGGTCGGAATCACCGCAAGAGTACTCAGCGACATCAGCCGTCTCGACTCGATAGAAGGAGTCGTGATCCTAGCCGCTGCAGTAGTAGATGATGTCTTGGGCATAGTGCTTGTAGCTGTCGTTGTGGCCATAGACGCCGAGGGCTCAGTATCCGGCAGTTCAGTCGCTCTGCTTATCGTCAAGGCCTTCGGATTCTGGCTCGGTCTTACCTTGATTGGCAGCATTCTCGCAAATCACATCTCGAAATTCACGATATGGTTCAGAACCGACGGTGCGACCCTCGCCCTCGCGATCACCCTGGGCTTCATCGCCGCCAGCGTTGCTGAGGTCTACTTCGGACTCGCCATGATCATCGGCGCCTTCTCGATGGGATTGGCGCTTTCCGCAACTATCCTCAAGGAAAAAACCATCTTCTACATCAAGAACGGCGGCAGCGTGTTGGTCCCAGTCTTTTTCTGCATTATTGGAATGCAAGTCGATCTAACTGCAATCTGGGAATCCGACAATATAGGTCAACTTGCGCTGTTCGCTACGGCCGTTACCGCTGTGGCAATCATCACCAAGGTCGCAGGTGCAGGACTCCCAGTGATGGCCGTCGGATTTGGCCGTGATCGTTCCTGGCGAATCGGCCTCGGCATGTTGCCCCGCGGGGAAGTCGCGCTGATCGTCGCCGAAATCGGACGAGCTTCCGGCATCATCGGACGAGATATATTCACCGTTGCCATTATCATGACCGTCGTCACCACCGTCATCGCCCCGATCTTCTTAGTCAAAGCATTCGGGCCGAATCGTGGCCACCGTCCTGCAGGTGATCGCGCACACTAGTAGGCTCACCGATAATGGAACCTGAGCCGTTAATGATTGACGGACTGAACACGCCCCCGTAGCTCAGTGGATAGAGCACTGGTCTCCGAAGCCAGGTGCGTGAGTTCGATTCTCACCGGGGGCGCCACCGACGATTCATGACTAGTCCACCCTTAGATTCACCCACAAATCATCCGCGAACCATTAACGCCCAAAACGGTGCGCCCTTAGCTGCGCACATCGCGAAGATCATCAGCGAAATCCGCGCACGTTCCCCACTCGAGCGAATTATCGTGGTGGCACCCTCCAGCTACTCTGCATTCTTCCTCAAACGCGCCGTAACGGACAAGATATGCAAAACCAACGGCACTGGATTCTTCAATGTCGAGTTTATGCGAATCGAAGACGTAGCTGACATCCTCTTCGATTCATCACCCGGTCGGATCGATGGCCCCGCAATGACATCCTTGATCAGATTTGAACTGGTTCAAAACTCCGTAACGAACCTCAGTACATCGGGCCCCCTTCAGGAACATTCGCAAAACGACGCAACGATCGCCGCCGTAGAACGCACTCTTCAAGAACTCTCCCTCATTGAAGATGGTGCCGAATCACTATTGAGGAATCTCGCCGCAGACTCCGATACAGGTTTATTTGCCCAACTCCTAGAGGTACAGCGAGAATACAACGTCGCCTCTGCGAGGTTCCTGAGGCGAGAGCAGAAAGCCAATATCGCAGCCCAAACAGCGCGTATGGAACATGGTTATGTCGCCAAGGCTCTTGCTCCCAACGTGGTCGTCTTAAATGTGCCAGATGCACCTGATACGTATACGACTTTGAGGGAAAACCTGCAGCTTCTTCCATTCGCATATACCGTCAATGTTGTACCCGCTTCAACGTCGACTTCGAATCAATCCGAATCTCAACGAACCACGCATTTTTACTCAGCAATGGGCGATGCCGATGAGCCGAGGTCTCTAATCCGCAACATAATGCGTGACGCTCGCAACGGCACAAAATATGGGGAAATGGCCGTATTCTACCCATCTTCCGATTACGCAACACGCATCAAAGACGCTCTCGACGCAGCGGACATACCGAACTGCGGACCCTCAGCTCGTGCCCTCGCTGAGACATCCGCAGGTAAATTCGTCTCTCTTTTCTTAACCATGCTCTCAGAAGACATGCGCCGCGATACCTTCGCATCTTGGACAAGTTCGTCACCAGTGATCGACCCGTCAACAGGCACTCGAGTCCCATCGGTATCGTGGCAAGTCGTTTCCAGAAACGCAGGGATTTCAAGATTCAGCGACTCATCGGACTGGAACAACACCCTCGAACGTTATGCAAACTCGATGCACCGGCGAGCTTTAAGAGCGTTGGAATCGGATGACGATGACACCACCAGAACCGACCCCGATTCCTTTTTTGAAACCGCAAACCACGCTCAAAGCCTCAAAGTCTTCCTGAACTCTTTGGCCAAGCGCATCAATAACCGCAACTTGTCCCGGTGGAGCAAGTGGGTCGCGTGGCTGGAATCGATTATTGCGGACTACTCAGTGCCCATAAAAACTTCTGAAGACGACGAATCATTGGGTCACCCCCAAGTTGAGAACGCTCTCAACCAACTCCGTTCCATCGACGAAATCAGCAGATCCGTCATCGATTTCTCCAAATTCGCGCGTACCGTCCAACGCCTGCTAAGAACAAGCGTCGGAGCCTCGTCCGGATGGGGAACCTCAATACTCGTAGCACCGATATCTGCCGGAACTGCGACGGCCTTCAAAAGCACCCACATCCTGGGGATGGCTGAGGGCAGCCTACCTGGTCCCGGAAGATCCGACCCGTTGCTTCCCGACATTCTCCGACGGCGACTCGACCCAGACAGCACACGTCTAATCACTCGTAGCAAACGCCTCGAACTCGACCAAATCGCCTTCCAGATGGCTTTATCCTCCGCGCCAATCAACCATCTGTATTGGAACAAAGCCCTTATTGGATCGACCAACGAAAGCTATCCATCGCCTTGGTTCGTAGACGAGGTCCAAAAAGCTAACAACGAAACCAACATCTCCGTCAAATCACTCATGTATCCCCAAAGCGGATACGTCGAATCTGCGATCCCCCTTTCCAACATCCACGCAACCGAATTCACGCCATCCTCTAGGTACGAATTCGGTCTCCGCGATATCGCGATCCGAGCAAAACACACATATACCAAGGCCCGCGTGTTAGCCAACCCATTTTTCGCACCCCTCGCAGACGGCCACGCCATCGCGCAAGCGAGACGTAATGGCGACTTCGGACCTTTCGACGGTAACGTCGGTTCGTCCCTGATCCTCCAAACTGCTGCGTGGCACACCTCCGCAACCGCCCTTGAGAGCTACGCACAGTGCCCATACCGCTACTTCTTGGCCCACGAACTCAACGTCGATGAGCGCTTCGACCCTGAAGAATCCCTAGAACTCTCACCCCTCGACAGGGGAACTCTCGTCCACAAAATCCTCGAAGAATTCTTAAAAAACCACGGCGTAGACCGATCCGAAAACGGACTGAAAGCCCTTCGCGATGTCGCAAAAACTGAAATCGACCGCTTCCAACAGCAAGACTTCATCGGTTACTCTCAAATCTTCGAACTCGAAAAAACCAAACTCCTACGCGACCTCGAGACCTGGCACCGCACTAAACTAGACGCTTTGATCGGATACGACGGCGAATTCAAAACCGAGGAATCATTCGGCCGAGATGACACTTCTATCGGCCAAATCCAGCTCGACGACGGTTTCACCATCCAACTCCGCGGTCAAGTAGATCTCATCGCTATCTCCCCTCAACGTGACCGCGCCCTCGTCCTGGACTTCAAAACCGGTAGGTCAAGCTATACCGAAATCGAAAAAGACATCACCGGCGCTGGCAAAAGACTCCAACTGCCCATATACTCTATCGTCGCCAACGAAATCCTAGGACATGCCGCAGACATCGAAGCGGCATTTTGGTTCGTGTTCTTGAGCGGAGCCAACGAGTTTCGACCAAAAAACTACGTGAAGTTTGATGAAGCGTTGCTTCGCTTCCAACCCGTAATCACCACCATCATAGGCGGTATCCGCGACGGAGCATTTCCAGCTCGCCCTGACCAACGCCAGCGTTATAACGGCACAAACTCCTGGAAAAACTGCAATTACTGCCCTTATGACACCGTCTGCACATCTGACCGTCTCGTCTCGTGGGAACGAAAGAAATCCGCTCCCATCCTCGAAGACTATGTGGCATTAGCCGAATGACTACGCCAGAGACAATCGCACGCCCCAGTACCGACGCCGAGTCCCTCGCGGTCATTCAGACCGACCTCGAATCCAGCATCTACGTAGAAGCAGGTGCAGGCACCGGAAAAACCCACTCACTCGTCCAACGCATCACCGCGCTCCTTAAATCTGGAGTGCCCATAGACCAGATCATCGCAATCACTTTCACCCGCTCCGCCGCGTCCGAACTCCGTTCTCGAATCCGAGGCGAACTCGAAATCCTACGCGCTGAAAACCCGCTCGACCCCCATGTGAAAGCCGCATTGGAAGGCATCGACACCGCCGCGTTCCAAACCATCGACTCTCTCGTCTACTCCATCCTCAGAGAATTCCCGATAGACGCTGGCCTGCCCCCGGCCATAGAAGTTCAAGACAACTTCTCACAACTCCACACATTCCGAGAACGTTGGCGTCAATGGTCAATCGAGCAACTCGAAACCAACGATGCATTCGCCGGAGCCCTGACCGCTGCGCTCAGACTAAATCTCATCACCCCGTTTGGAAAAATCAGCGATCTCGCAAAATCCATGAACGAAAAACATGGAGACCTGCGAAACATCCACCTCATCCCATCTCCATCAGCTGCAACTCAAACTGTCGAAAACCTTCCCGCCAGCATCGAATACATCGAAGATGTCATGCAGCGATGCAAAGACACCGAAGACAAACTATTCGCCAAATTCGAGGAAGCAGCCGATTGGTACCACAAATCCATAGAAGGACAGGAGATCGAATCGGAAGACCATGCCCAAGAGCTGCTGACAATGTGGCCGGGGATATCTCCGGGCTCCAGCGGGACCATCGGAAACTGGGGCGGGCGTGAAGGCAAATCCGCCGCGATCGAAGCCCTCCAATCTCTCTGCGACCCAATCGAAGAATCCATAATTGCCGCACGCGAAGCCGTCACAATTGACCTCGCCAGATACGCCAACTCCTTCGTCGAAACCGTCGTCCAAGAACGACGCCGCTTAGGCACCGTATCCTACTACGATGCGATAAGGTGGCTCATCGATCTCCTCGAAACTCGCAACGACATCCGCCGAAACATCCAAGACCGTTACCAACGCGTTCTCGTCGACGAGTTCCAAGATACCGACCCTAACCAAGTCCGCCTGGTTCGCCTGCTGACGATCCCGCCCGGGAAAGACCACATCGCCCCCGGATCGCTCTTCATCGTCGGCGATCCCAAACAATCGATCTACCGCTTCCGTGGAGCACAAGTCACGGTCAGTCAATCGGTCAAAGAAGACATCACGAAATCCGGCGGAAAATACTTGACCCTCAAAGAAAACCGTCGTTCGACCCGCGCCATCATCGACTGGGTAAACCACGTCTTCGGCAACTGGATGCAATCCGAAACTGACCAAGCCAGCTACATCGCCTTGGACCGAGCCCAAGAAACTGCCACGCCCGACCACTTCGGCAATGTCTATCACTTCGGCGAACCGATTGAAGATGTCAACATCGATCAAGTCCGACAGATAGACGCCGAGAAAGTCGCAATCATCGCACGCGCCGTATGCGCAGGGCAACTCACCGTCCGAGACCGCCACGACGACGCCTACAGACCATCACACGCTGGTGACCTCACCATCCTCACCAACACTAGATCTAACTGGGAAACATACATAGAAGAACTCGAAAACCTGAACCTCCCCTACTCAGCTGAAATCGGCGGTGCCGCAGTCCTACATACCCAAGAGTTCCGAGACATCCTCAACTGTCTAACCGCAATGGACGATCCTTCTGATCAGCCAGCCACCGTAGGTGCTCTCAAATCCATCTTCTTTGGTTGCAGTGATGTAGACCTCTTCGATTGGGCTAAAGCAGGTGGCAAGTTTAGCTGCACCGCCGATTTTCCCCAAGCTGAACAAAACTCCACCGTCCTCAACGCGATGACCATCCTCCGGAGGTACCACGAGCTACGTGACGAGTTACAACCCGCCGTCTTGATCGAAACATTCTTACGCGAACGCCAAACCCGCGAACTCATGTATTTGGAATCCGACCCCGCGCCCGGTCTGCGCCGTCTCGACCTAGTGGTGGAACTAGCACGACGCTTCACCGAGGAGGGCGCACTCTCCCTCCGTGACTGCCTCCAGCGCTTCGACCAATTCAAAGAAGCAAACCAAGACCTGCGTGAAGAACCCTCGTTGGAGTTCGACGAAGGCAAGATTCGCCTTATGACTATGCACGCTTCAAAGGGCCTTGAATTCCCCATCGTCATTCTCGCCGACCTCTGCGGAGCCGGACGGAACAATTCACCGAACCTCCTAACCGACTCGGCCGAAAAAAGCGATTCTGAGCGGGATATCGGCATCCGAATAGGGGGCAGCCAGAAAAACGGGTTCTTCCAGACCAGCAGATACGAAGAACTCCTTAAACAGAACACTGCCGCCGATTCTCTAGAAAAAACCCGTCTCCTATACGTCGCCGCCACCCGTGCTCGTGATTATCTCTTCGTAAGTCGAAACCGCAACGCCAATGACCGAAGAAGTTTCGCGACACAGATCGAACACCACATCGGCGGCGAAAACTCACCTCTCTGGTCTCCGATTCCCCACGGATGGCAATCTCTCCAATACGAGCCCGAGATCACGACCGAAAGCCCCGAATCCACTCCCGACCTCAAGGATCGCGAAGCCTGGATGCGTCAACAGAGGAGGATCATGGCAATTGCCTCCGAACGTCAATGGATATCCCCAAGCAACATCAAAGATCCTATCGGCGCAGTGACCGAGTTGGACACCGAAGACAAACCCGACGAAACTGCAATCCTAGAATCCGAAGACTTCACAGGCCGTGGGCGCGCCGCAACCAAAGTCGGTAGTGCCGTCCACGCGGCAATCCAACGCGCACTGGAAATTCCTGACCTAGACGTCGAGCAGATCGCTCACAGCGAATCAGAGAAACACGGCGTTTCGGAAAACTCGGAAGAAATCGCCCGTCTCACGCGCGCCACTCTGGAAACTCCGCTGCTCCTTCACGCAGCATCCCTTGCCCCCGAAGACATTTGGATTGAAACTTCCGTAGCCGTCCCATTTGAGACCGCAAACAACACCAACAAAACACTCGAAGGCCGCGTCGACCTCATATATCGTCGTCACGACGGGACGTTGGGCATCGCCGACTTCAAAACCGATCGCACCTTCAACCGATCAATGTCCGAGATGGCGATGCCCTACATCCCCCAACTCGGCGCATACGCCTACGCCGTCCAAAAAGCCACAGGCATCCCCGTCACGGAAGCCTCTATCCTCTTCTCAAGAATCGCCGCAGACAGACCTGGCGCAGGCCAATTCCAACTCCCAGATGTCGAATCCGCCATCGAATTGGCGTTAAAGTTGGCATCAACCTAATGAAAAAGGAGACCTGCTAAATATGAACCTCCTCCAAGGCAAAAAAGCGCTCATCACTGGCTCGCGACGAGGCATCGGCGCCGGCATCGCCCGCGTCTTCGCAGAAAACGGCGCCGACGTCGGCATCAACGACATCGAACGCGATGAAAACGCCGACACCATAATCGCCGAAATCGAGGCCATGGGACGCACCGCAACATGGCACCAGGCCGATATCGGAAGCACTGACGACCGCACCCAGATGTTCGACGACTTCCTCGACGCTCATGGTCAGATCGACATCCTCGTCAACAATGCCGTAGCCTCCGCCGATCCGCACTTCATAAACATCACGGAAGACTTCTGGGATTTCCTAGTCGGACACGCCCTCAAAGGCTACCTCTTCTGTTCTCAGCGCGCCGTCAATGAGATGATCAAGCAGGGCAGTGGTGGGCGCATCATCTCCATCTCCAGCGTCCATAGCTACCGCGCGTGGCCTCAAGACACCGTCTACGGGATTGTCAAAGCCGGCCTTAATCGCATGGTCATCAGCATGGCGGTCGACCTCGCCGGTACCGGAATCACCTCGAACTGCGTGGCACCCGGATACATCGACAGTCGGGTTCTCCCTCCAGAACTGGAACACACCCGCGGCCAACTCGAAGGCTACGTCGACTACGCCCGCGACTACATCCCGAACCGACGCGGAGGCGTCCCGCGAGACATCGCCAACGCATGTCTTTTCCTAGCCTCCGACCTCGGAGACTATGTAAACGGCCAGACCATCACCGTAGACGGTGGATTCCTCGCTGGCGGCGTTCCGCCCGAATCCGTTCCGCTAGAACCAGGAATGCCCGGCGCCGCCGAGCAATAGCCATCTTCTAATTCTTTCGATCGGAGACCTGCCTTGAACATCATCTACGATCACATCGAATCCAACATCGATCGCTCCTTGGAGACCCTATTCACTCTGGTTCGACAACCCAGCGTCTCCGCCCAGCGCCTTGGTTTCGACAAAGCACCTCAACTAGTCGCCGACATCTTCACTCAACACGGTTTTCAAACCGAAATCCTTGAAGCACCCAACAACGGGCTTCCATCCGTCTACGGCAACGCCCCCGCCGATCCATCCGCGTTCCGTCGTGCTCAATCCATCGCCGGCATCGACACTCCCAGCGCCGAACCGCCGACTTTAATGCTCTACGTCCACTATGACGTCCAACCAACCGACCCGATAGAGCTTTGGGAAACAGACCCTTTCGAACCGACCCGCAAAAACGACCGTCTCTACGGTCGCGGCATGTCCGACGACAAAGGCAACATAGCCGCCCGATTGGCAGTCATAAATGCATTCCGCGAAGAATGGGGCGGACTGCCGTGTCACATCAAGATCTTCGCCGAGGGCGAAGAGGAATCCGGTTCCCCAAACCTCCCGGGCCTTGTGGAAAACCACAAAGAAATCCTCACCGCCGACGCCTGCATCTGGGAGGGCGGAGGCCGCAACGCGCAAAACCATCCGCTCATCTACCTCGGACTTAAAGGCGTCCTCGCCGTAGAACTCTCCGTCCAGCTCCTCCGAGGCGACGCCCACTCCTCCTACGCAACCATCCTGCCGTCCGCCGCATGGATGCTAGTAAACGCTCTCAACTCAATCAAAGATCCAACCGACGACCGCATCCTAGTCGAGGGCTTCTACGAGGATGTTCGAGAATCCACCCCCGAAGAAGACCAAGCCCTATCAAACCTCCCCGACGACTCCGACGAATGGCGCGAAACCTTCGGTAACGAAGCCTTTGTCGCTGGCCTAGGCTCCGAAGACCTCCCGCGCAAACACCTCTTCATGCCTACCGCCAACGTCGCAGGACTGGATTCCGGATATCAAGGCCAAGGAATGAAGACTGTGCTCCCTGCCAAAGCTAGTGCAAAGATGGATTTCCGACTGGTCCCTGACATGCGCCCGGACGACATCTTCGACAAAATTCGCCGCCACTTGGACCGTCAAGGTTTCGAAAACGTCGAACTCAACCTGATCAGCGGAGTCCACCCATTCCGCACCAGCATGTCTTCCAAGTGGGCCCAAATGGCCATACAGACATCCGAAGTGACCTACGGCAAACCCGCAGTGATCTATCCGACCATGGCCGGCTCCGGCCCCATGTACGACTTCGGCGGCACCTTGGGCATCCCCATAACCTCCGCCGGAATCGACCACCCAACCCACAAAATCCACGCCCCCAACGAAAACATCACCATCGACGACTTCGTCTTGGGTGCCAAAAACATCGCCAACCTGATCCAACGCTTCGCCGCCGAGTGGGGAATCGAAAGCGCAACCGACGGCACAGACTGATGGAGTCTCTAATCTATCTCACACCTTTAGGACTGGCGTTAGACGTGGTTGGCTTTTGGTTAGTAATCCAATTTGGGCACACCATCTTTTTCCAAATTTTCGACAAGGAAGAAGACCTGCCTGAGATCGCCAAACGGCAACCTGGTCGTCTCTATGCGTGGGTCGCTGATCCTGATCAAGAAAATCAGTCGATTACGCCGAAGAGTTCGGAGCTACGACGGATTGCCTGGGTGGGCGTATCGATTGTGATCATCGGGTTCGTGTTTCAAATCATCGGGTTCGTATCAATGGTCGCTATTACTTAACGTAACCGTTAATAGGAAGAGCGTTAACTCACAACTAGAATCGAAACTTGCTTACCCACTGCACAAGACAACCGGAACATCACACCCATTGCCCATCATCCAATCAACCCCCGAACACGTCCTCAACCAAGCGACCATCGACAAGCTAAAGACCGTCAACTCCACCGCCGTCGTTGACATCCTCGCCCGCAACGGACACGACCCTCGCTACGTCTACATGGCAAATATCAAGACGATGAATCCGGGCGTCCGGCTAGTAGCACGAGCCATCACTGTCCGTTTCCTTCCAGCACGCCCTGATCTAATGGCTGAAAAACCCGGTGGCGAAGAATCCCCCGAATACGCCGCATTCGAATTAGGCGGTCCCGGCGACGTCATAGTCATGGAATCGATGCGCACAAAATGGATGTCCATCGGCGGCGACATCAAGTTCCTCCGTCTCAAGCAACGCGGCATTGACGGTCTCGTATGCGACGGCGGTATCCGCGACATGCACACCGTAAAGGACTACGGCATTGCACTCTACGGCTACGACAAGACATCCAGCCTCGGAACACGCGTCGGCACCCCTTACTCCACCAACGACGCTATCAACTGCGACGGCGTCCTCGTCAAACCCGGCGACTACATCGTCGCAGACGACGACGGCGTCGTCTGCATCCCCCGCGTAGTCGCCCAAGACATCGCCCAAAAAGCCATCGAGTACGACGACCTTGAAGAGTGGATCCGCGCCCGCCTAGATCGCGAAAACCTAACCCCAGGCAAATACTACCCACCCGATGACGCAGTCATAGCCCAATATCGGGCCGAACGCGATGCTCAAAACTGAGACCTGAAACAGACCGTGACAACGGCCAGTCTGGCTTCAATCCACCTGAATCTCGATACTCATCCCGTCATACGCGTATTGAATATCGAGGCCCCCATTGACCGAGGGATCGCGCAGAACGGCGTTCATCGCATAGTGATCAATCCCATGTGCAGCATCCGTTAGCAACGTCCGCCGTGGCCGAATAATCTTGGCAAACTCCACCGCCTCCTCCATCGTCAAATGCGACCCATGCGACCGCTCCGGTCGCAACGCATCAATCACCAGAGTGTCAACATCCGCAATTCGGTCCAAAACTCCATCCGGAACATCCGAGGCATCCGAGATGTAGGCCAAATCCCCAATTCGATAACCATTGCAAGAGTAGTCCGGACCATGCGGCACCTCTAGCGGCATCACCTCCATGCCGAACACATCAAACGCTTCGTCACCAATTACATGAAAATCCAATATCGCAACCGTCCCACCACTCGTCATCTGAGTCCTGTCCACCAAGTAGTACGCCGTCTTCGAGACGATGTCCAAATCCATCTCCCTCAGATATATCGGTATCCGCGCATCTCGCCCTCGTGTTAGCAACGCCGCATGTTCATCCCCCTGCGCAAACCGCATCGTGTTCGTCCAATCACGCAGATCATCCAACCCACCCGCAGAATCCGCATGTGCATGCGTCAAAATCACTGCATCTAAAGACCTGATCGCATGTATCGGAAACCACTCGATTGCCGCCTGGTAGAAAAATTTGCCCACGTCAATCATGACGTTCAACGGTGGCCCATCATCCTGCTCACGCTGGATAACGATCCCCGTATTCCGACGACGATTCTTCGATCCTGGCCGCATCGCATCGGTGCACACATGACACGTCGGAGGGTCAGCCGTCAGACACGTCACCCTAGGAATGCCTTCAGACGTTCCGGTCCCCAAGAACATCACCGTCGCTTTGGAATTCGAATTTGGCATCCCCAAAAGGGTACGACAGAAAGGTACGACTCCAAATCCCATTATTCTTGACAACTACCACCCCGAACCTCGGAGATTGAACCATTGATCACCTCCAAATCCGATCTCATCGCATCCCTAGACGAGGAATTCGACGGCATCATCCCCGATCATGACGAGCCGAATCACGCCGCTTTAGGGTTCGCTGTCGGTCGCGCCCTCGGCGTCCTCCAGCCCGAGACCTTCGACGATGCCACCCTAACGGCAGAGAAGATCTTCGCCAAGGCTATCGACGCGCCCGATCACGTCGTATTACTCCTTCTTGACGGCTTCGGAATGAACTTCGTCGAGACCCTCCCAGAAGTTTCCTATGTGCGCCAAAACATCTCTCTGACGATGTGCTCGACACTTCCCACATCGACGGGCCCCAACTTGATGGCACTGGCCACTGGCAGGTGGCCCGGAACCCACGGAAACCTGGGGTGGGACGTCCACATCCCACGTCTCGGAGAACGCATCCAACCGCTACCATGGCGCCTTACTCGCACTGGCCAACCGCTCCACGAAGTCGGATTCAGTCCCCTTGAACTCTTGTTTACGCCGATGATCCCCTTCCGCAACCTCGGATCTTTCACTCTGGTAATCGAAGAAGACCTGGCAGCTTCGACTACCACTCAGATGTACGGTCAATTAAACACCGCAGGCTACTCGTCAGAAGGCGACTTCGTCACTCAAATCACCGATCAAGTTCTCGACGCCATCGCAAACGCACCTGGCAGATCCTTCACCTACGTCTACTGGACGGAAGTCGACAGCGCCGCCCACACTTACGGCGTCGCTCATCCAATCACCAGAACCGCAGTCCATCGGGCTACCTTCCTAGTCGAAGCCCTAGGAACAGCTCTCACCGGCAAAGCAAGGTTCATCGCCACCGCAGACCACGGCCATCTCGACAGTCCAAACGAGGTTTGGACGAATTTGACCCCATCAGCGCCACTGAGCCAGCTATTGACCTGTGTGCCTGCCGGAGAACCACGGACGCTGTTCTTCCACACCAGACCCGGCTCCGAAGAACAATTTCAAGATCTGTTCGACGCCGCGCTAAGCGATCGTTTCATCTTGATGCGAAGCGAAGAAGCGATCGAACTAGGCATCTTCGGCCCCGCATATCTCGTTTCAGATGCCGCACGCGCCCGCATGGGTGAGTTCTTCGCACTCTCGAGAGGTCGCTGGTCCCTCTACGCCTCCGATTCCGAAGAGGAAGTCACTTTACAATCGATGCATGGCGGCATCACGACCGCCGAAAGCATCGTGCCATTGATCGTGGCCTAAACACAAAATCCAGCCAATCGGAACAGGTGAAAACATGCCCATTCGAGGCGAACTAAAGCAGAAACTCCAAGCAGGCGAGACCGTCGTCGGACCGTTCGTCATCGTTCCATCGGTCACAATGATTGACACCCTGGGCTATGCAGGCATGGACTTCTGCATCATCGACACCGAACACGGACCCATATCCGTCGAATCCGCTACCGACCTCGTCATCGCATCTCAAGGCACTGGTGTCGCTCCCATAATCCGCGTCGGCGACAACGACGAACGCCTCATCCTCCGTGCCCTCGACATCGGCGCCGAAGGCGTACAAGTCCCGCAGATCAACTCCATTCCCGACGCCGAATCCGTAGTTCATGCCGCCAAATACGCACCACTCGGCGAACGCGGCCTATCCATCTTCACCCGCGCCGGAAACTACTTCCAGAACGACGGCTCCGGACACACGGACCGCCAAAACGAGGAGACCATGACCGTCGTCCATATCGAAGGCAAGCGCGGCCTCGACAACCTCGAAGAAATCATGACCGTCGACGGTATCGACGTCCTCTTCCTCGGCCCTTACGACATATCCCAATCCCTAGGCTACCCCGGCGACGTCCGCAACCCCATAGTCGAAACCGCCCTCCGAGAAGCTACCGCCAAAGCCCGCACACAGGGCAGGGCAGTGGGCTCTTACGCCAAAGACGTGGAGATGGGCAAGTGGCTAATCGACCTAGGTATCCAATACATCTCCATAAACGTCGATGCCATCATCTACAAACAAGCCTGCGAAGCAATCGTCACCAGCCTCAAAGATTGACCCGAATCACAACATCCTCTCGTTCAACCGGACCCCAAATCCCGGTTCGTCGCTGATCGACAACTTCCCAGCCTCGATCTGCGGGTTCCCAACCCACAGATCATCAACACCTGCGCCACGCGCCCCCATCACCAACTCCGCCAGGTCATCACAAGCGTCATTTGCTGCGATCAAGTGCAAACCCCAAACCTCTCCACCGCGGTGAGGCACAACCGGCACACTGTACTCCTTCGCCAACTCGCAGATCCTCAGCCCCGCCGTAATCCCGCCACACCAGGTAATATCCGGCTGCCAAATGTCATACGCTCCGTGCTCCCCAATCTCCCTGAAACCAACAACACCAAACTCATGCTCCCCGCCGGCCAAGTTGATCGGCGACACCTTCGGCCTTAACTCACTCAACTCCCGAACATCATCCGGCGTGAGCACATCCTCGAACCAATAGATATCAAACTCCGCCAGATCCCTAGCCATCCGAACCGCCACCTCAGAATCCCAAGACATATACACATCAAACATAATCTTCGCCTGGTCTCCCATTACTTCCCTCGCTGCTCTTGCCGACGCCACCGCGTCATTCGTCGTCCCTTTCCAACGATGTGTCAGCTTCTGACCAGACACCCCCAACTCCGCGTACCACTCAGAATCTGGCCCAGTCGCGTACACCTCAATCGATTCCTTCTGAATACCGCCTATCAACTCAGCAACTGGTTTGCGCTCAGCCTTCCCTAGCGCATCCCACAACGCAAGATCCACACCACTCAACGCCATCATCGCAATCCCTTTACGACCATACGGCAACGACTCATAATACAGCCGATCCCAAACCCGGAACACATCCTCAGGTGAATCAATCCTCTCACCAATCAGCAACTCCCGAAAATGCCCATTCACAATCGGCAACGAAGCAAGACCTCCACCGCCATACCCATATCCAACAATCCCTGCGTCCGTCCTCACTTCCACAACGATCTGCCATAAGTGCGTACGCCAAGACGAAACAACGTTCTCGTAGTTCGGATAGACCGCTTTCAACGATACGATTCGCATACTTGCCCCTAGAGACTCAGAACTCCCTGCTCCAGCGTTGGGTTTGTGGCACTCGATCTGGGAAATGCCAAACCATATACGCCATCGTAACCCGGTTCAACATCAACATTATCCAGCCGCGCGCTGATGATGGCGTTGGCTACATTTTCAGAACCCACTATAGCCGCAATATCCGTTGCATCCGCATTCAGCAGTACATCGAACTCGTTACCGATTGCGTCGACAAGCGCGTCGTACGCTCTCTCGACTCGTTTTGTCTTCACCCCAACGCCAAAAGCATGCGCCAGAATCTCTCTGAGCGGTATCAAATGCCGATACGGCGCGTATTCGCCAGATGGATCATGCCATAGACCATCCTCATCCCTTACCGCATGAACGCCAACATTTGCACCTTCGGAAAGCGATTGTGCGCGATACAGGACCCCAAGCGTCATGGCGTCACCGCACTTTGGACATAACCCCCTCAGTTCCCTAGATTCGTCGGGACGCGTCCGAACACCGCATTTGCGATGACCGTCAAGGTGATACTTCCCGTGTTCGGGATGAAACTCATACGTCTCTAAGACGCTACGGCTTCGCAGAGCACCAATAACACCGTCGTAACTCATTTCGTCTACTTCCAAAACAGTAGCCTCTCTACCCAACGAACCTATCGAGTGGGCATCCGAAAACGATACTACCGAGCGCACCTTTGAATCCGACAACGACCAATGCATCGACGGATCGCTCGATAGTCCTGTCTCTACCGCAAGTATCTCCTCAGTTGCATCGCCAAAGCACTCATAAAGCGAGTTAAATCCCGACTTGGAGCCGAAAACTCCGTACCAGGGAGTGAAGACATGGGCGGGTATCACCTCGCATCGCGGATCAGCATCGCGGACGATTGCCAACAAATCGCGGGCCGATATCTTGAAGACTGGTCGTCCATCAGCCTCTAGATCTTGCAGTCTTGTAAACGTCTCGCACATTCTCTCCACTGCGTCGAAATCGGGCGCGGCAATCAACAGATGCACTCGCCTCGACCTCCCATCCTGATGCCAGACGCACGACACTTCGCTCATCAACATGAAATGGGCGCCATTCGCCATGAAGATGCCCGATCCGGGATCAGTCTCAGCGAGTTCGCTTCGCATCTCATCTCGAAAGACAGGATGCGTGAAGTCTGGCGCTGAGAGCAGATCAATCCCCACGCGCTTGCCCGCACTCGCGAGGCTTCCAATACCCAACTTCGGGCTAGTGGCCAACGAGTAGCGGGAATGCAAATGGAGGTCGCAGATGATGCGCACTCAACTATCCCCTAGACCGATTGCGATTCGTGGAAGCATAGAATCATAGTATTGGAATCACGGGGAGTGGCGCAGTGGAAGCGCGCCTGCTTTGGGAGCAGGAGGTCGCGGGTTCGACCCCCGCCTCCCCGACCACGACGGCGGCAGCACCAAATCTCAGCGGTGTACAAGCATCTCACCACCGTCCACCACGATCACCTGACCTCTGATCATCTCGGCATCCGGCGAACACAGCATCGCCACTACTTTCGCCACATCCTCAGGCGTTATCGGCCGTCCCGCTGGCGTAGGTCGCATCGCCACTTCCTTGATCCCCAGATCATCTGGAAACGCATCCAACGCATCCGTCTCAACAAAACCCGCCGAAACCCCATTCACCGCAATTCCCTTCGGCGCAAGATCTATGGCCATATACCGAGTGATCGCGTCCAACGCCGCTTTCGAAACACCCACCGGAAAATACTGCGCTAAAACTCGCGTAGACCCCGGAGACGAAATATTAAAAACCCTCGAACCATCAGGCATATGATCAGAAGCCAACGCTGCTAAGCGCCAAGGGGCCTTTGCATTGATTGATTGCGTCCAATCCCAGTGCTTCTCCGTGATCTCGACAGACGACCTCATCACGCCCGAAGCAGCATTGTTCACCAAGATGTCGATCTTCCCAAACCGTTCCACCACCGCGTCAACTAATCCCTCAATCGCAGCATCATCTGCAAGATTTGCCCGATGACGCATCACAGCAACACCATTCGCCGTGAACTCCTCTTCTGCCGCTCTAGCAGCTGCATGACTGCGAAGGTAGTTGAAGCAGATATTCGCACCACGCCTCGACAACTCCACCGAGATCGCTTTCCCAATCCCGCGCGAACTACCGGTGACCAAAGCGGTCTTACCTGAAAGTGGTTTTAGCTCCGAGTTCATGCCGTTTCAGCTTCCCGACCCAACGACGTATCGAGTCGAGGTAGGACGGTCCGTTAACTTCGGCATCACCATCGTCAGATAGCCAACCCGCCATCAACTCGGATCACCTCACCCGTAACGTAGCGAGCCTCTTCCTTCGTTAAGAACGTAACCATCGGCACTATCTCTTCGACGAAACCGAACCTCCCCATCGGGATTAAATCCAGCAGGAACTTCCTAGCTCGATCCGATATCACCTCGCTAGTCGCGGTCGCCACATAACCTGGAGCCACAACATTCACCGTGACGTTCCGCTTCGCCAGTTCCTTCGCCACCGAATATGTGAACCCGTGTATCGCCGCCTTCGATGCCGAATAGTTCGATTGCCCAAGGTTGCCACGGAGACCCACGATCGACGAGATATTGATGATCCGTCCCCAACGTCCCTTGACCATCCCCGGAACCACCAGACGCGTGCAATGAATCGTCCCCCAAAGATTGGTGTTGATCGTATGCTCCAGCTGCTCGTCCTTCATTCGCAAGAGCAAACTGTCCGAAATCACCCCAGCGTTGTTAATTAGGATCTCAACCGGCCCTAGCGCCTCAACAGCACCGGAAACTATCTGTTCACACCCTTCCTTGCTAGCGACGCTTCCGCCAACCGCTACAGCATTGCCCCCAGCACCCTTTATCTCGTCAACAACCGCCAGCGCCTCGTCTTCGTGCGAGTTGTAATTTACCGCCACGGAATGACCCATCGACGCCAATCGAATGGCGATCCCCCGACCGATGCCGCGCGACGCACCGGTCACCAGAGCAGTTCGTGGTTGGTCTGTTAGGTCCACAGTCAAAGTTTGATGCTAAAAACTCAACGGTTTCACGCTGCCTCAGCAAGGAAGGAAGCCAGCTCCTTCTGCTGGGCCGCAACAAAGTCATTCTCGTGCACATGCTTAGCAGTCTTGATTGCCGTCGCAACGCCCGAAGCCTCCGCCGCACCATGACCCACGACCGCAATACCGTTCACGCCCAATAAGGGACCACCACCAAAAGTGGCTAACTGGTTCGTCATCGAACGAACCTCGGCCGCCAATTCGTCGTCTCCGCTCTTCTCACGAACGTGTTCGGCGATCACCGCCCCCAAACCTTCCGTGAGTTTCAAAACTATATTTCCCACGAAACCGTCGCAAATCACCACTTCGGCCTTACCCAGCGGCAAATCATACGGTTCGATCATCCCGACAAAGTTGAGATCCGAGGATCTCAGCAACTCGGCTGTCCCCTTGACCAACTCATTGCCCTTGGTCTCTTCCGAACCCACGTTAAGCAGTGCAAGCCGGGGGTTTTCTTGTCCATAGATAATCCGAGCCATAACCGTTCCGAGAGTCCCGAAACCCGCCAGCTGCTGCGGACGAATGTCGATATTGGCTCCGAGATCGATGATCACCGTATTCGGCGCGTATCCGATGATCGGACCACCGAGACAGCCCCTTGAGATTCCCTCCATCGTCCCAAATGTCACCGTCGCAGCCGCAATCGACGCACCCGTCGAACCCATGCTCACGAACCCATGAGCCTTCCCCATCTTCACCAACCCGGAACACACAAAGATAGAAGCACGAGGTTTCGTGCGGAATACCAGCGCAGGATTGTCGGTCTCTTCAACGACGCCTTCAGACGGCACAACCTGAAGCAAGGGATGATTAGTAGCACTGTGCTCCGCCAACACCGCTGTCACCGCCTCCGCTTCACCAACCAAAGCGACCGCAATCTCGCCAGTCGACACGGCCTCTAACGCAGCAGGCACCGTCACCTCAGGTCCAAGATCGCCCCCCATCGCATCAAGGGCCACCACCATGCTTGGTCTTGCGCCAGATGTCATTTCAGTCAAGAAAAATCAACCGCGCCATCAGGTTCGCGGTGCTCACATTAGTATATCCACTTCCCCGTCCCACCCAAACGGGGCTGGTGTTACGCAGGCGGGCCAGTCAGTGGCACCGTCGCCGAACCCGTCAACGCCTTCTCGCCGTTGGGCCGAGTGACCGAAACCTCGCACTCGATAAAATCTTCCCCAACAATCGTCCTCAACCGTTTCACAGAACCACCAACAGCCACATGTTCTCCGGGAACAACCGGCGAAGTGAACCGGGTCTTAACCGTTCCGCCTCGATGCCACGTCTCAGGATAATTCGCCGCCATCATCTCCCAAACGAACGCCAGACTCAACATCCCATGCGCGATACGTTCCCCGAAACGCGTACTCGCCGCAAACTCAGCATCCAAATGGATCGGGTTGTGGTCGCCCGACGCATTCGCATACGCCGCCACACGCTCTTGCGTGACCTCACGGTTAAATCCTTCTAAATCTTCCCCGACCGTTCTCGGTGATGTCATTTCGATAATCCTCCCACGCGATTCACGGCATCATGATGATCGTCGAACTTGAGACCGCAACCCGATCTCCGCCTTCATCCGTGAACGTGGTCTCAAAAACCGCCCAGATGCTGCCTCGACGATTCGAGCAACTCTTCAAGTTGGCGTTCGCAACTACCAAATCACCTGGCCAAACCTGTTTATAAACCGTCATCTGCTGACCAGCGTGAACCGTTTCGATCTGATTCTCCACGATCCCAATCTCCTCGATCAACCTGCTCAACACGAACGCGTCCAAGTGCAGCGGATGCACACGACCATCGAAACCTCGTGGTCCCTCCCCATCACCCGTTGCTCCGATATAGGCATCCGATTCCGCTTGCGAAAAATCAATCACATACGGCCCGAACTGTAATCCCGACTCCAACTCGCTTAAATCCATCTGAGTTCCTCCGCTTCCAGCGCGCCTCGTTGCTCGTTGCATCTCTTCGGCCTCGTTCACCAAGTGATTGGCGAGGTCGAAAGAGGCCGGATTCGTAAAGTCCAAGTCCGATATCGCCAATACTCGGTAGAGCAGGCCTGTCGACACCAATACCTCTGACGCTTCACCAACCGCCGGAACCTCAACACCTAGCGCCACCGCCATCGCCGATGCAGCATTGATCCCCGATTCATCAAGCGCGACCCCGGTCAAGACATCATCTCGGTAAGATACCAACACAGCATCCTCGGTCTGTTCGAACTTGACCCGAAGATGAGACCGCGGCGTCTCAAGCAGCTTGTACGCCGCTTCCATCGCCTCGGCCCGTTGTTTACTGTCCATTCTCGGATCGGGTCGTGGCCGTTTGCAACGACCACGCTACGGCTTGATCAGCTCCATCTCGACGAGTCTGTTCCACACCCTCTCAGCACTCTCTTCTGGTTTCTCAAGGTCAGACCGGAACATCACCTCAGGCTCCATCGGCGGCTCATACGGATCGGAGACACCAGTGAAGTTCTCGATCCTGCCTTCCAGCGCCATCTTGTAAAGACCCTTAACGTCTCGCTCAATCAAAGCATCCAACTCACACGAGGCAAATACCTCGACGAAGTTCTCGTGCTTCGCCCTGATCTCATCTCGGATCGCCTTGTAGGGCGAGATCGCAGCGACGATACAGATCACACCATTTCGAGCAAGTAGCTCGCTAACGAAACCGATGCGCCTAACGTTGGTGTCCCGATCCTCTTTCGAAAATCCCAGACCCACGCTGAGGTTGGTTCTGACAACGTCTCCGTCTAGTATCTCTACCTTGGCTCCCTTCGCCTGCAACTTCTCCATGATCATTTCGCCGATCGTGGTCTTGCCTGCACCGGAGAGCCCCGTGAACCAGAGAGTAAACCCCTTGTGTTCCATGTATCACCCGTTCGATTCGTTGATTTTCAACCTTTCGATTCTAATTCCCACCGATCCCCAAAGCCGCATCACTCATCTCCGTTAGCACCTCGTCAAGCGACTGCGACGTATTCGGCCCATTGACCTTCCGCACAATCTCACCCTCCGGATTGACAAAGAACTTCTCCGGGATCCCCTTAACCCCAAATTCAACCGCGATCCCTCCGTCATCATCAATCGCGTTCGGATACTCGATCCCGTGACGCCTGATGAAATCTCTAACCTCACCCTCCGTGTCCCAAATCGAAATCCCCACGAACTCGACCCCTAGTTCCGACCACCGTTCATACGCCTCGACGAGCACTGGCGCCTCCGACCGACACGGAGGACACCACGAAGACCAAAAATCCACCATCACGATCGAACCACGCAAATCACTCAACCGCAACTCCCTACCATCCAAAGTCGTCACCGCAAAATCCGCGTCCTTATCCGTAGTCACAGCCACTTCGCCTAGCGTCTCATTCACACCAGGGCGTCCCCCATCCCGACTAGACTGCACCAACCCAACTACCAGAGCACCAACAAAGAACAGTAATGGAATGCCCACAACCAAAAGAGGCTTTACACGGCTCGCCATCAAACCCCAGACTGACCGTTCTCAGCGTCAATCACCTGCTGAACGAGTTGCCGTCGCCGCACCATGTAATCTGCTTCCTCTACCTTCCCAAGCTCATGCATCTCATCCAACTCCGCAATCGCAGCCACCAGATGAGATCGAGTTTCGTCTTCAACGCCACCTCCAGAAACAAGATCTCCCGAAACAGCAGCCCGAGCCTGTCGACGCGAAAGCACTACGACATAGGCAACAATCCCCAGCATCGCGATCACCACACTCACCACGATAGCAACTCGCGCTTCGTCACTCCCCAAGAACTCAACAAACTGGCTACCAACATTCGGCTCTGGCAATCCCGTGATCCGCAATCCCAACTCCGCCCGGCGTTCATAGTTCGTACCTTCATATTGCACATACCGATCATCTCCGATCACGGCAGTTTCACCACGCGACAAACCCAGACCACTTACCTCACCAGATCCCTCCGGTATCAACACCGTCACGTTCTCCGCACCAAACGGCAACCTAAACGGGTACTCAAACTCACCATCCGCAAACGACGCGCTGTAACTGATCACCATGCTGTACTCACCCGGAGGCACTGGATTCGAGATCGCAAACCCCGTCCCAATCTCCATCACATTCCCACTAGGCAGGTCCGACTCCACCGTCAACTGCTGATATCCCTCAGGAAGATTGAACCGCAATAGATTGAAACCCGTCAGATCCGGATCAGTCAAATCCGCCAGATAAACCTCATCCCCAGAATTCACCAGATTAACCGCAGCCAACACACCCAAAACCTCATTCTCCCCATCTATCGCCGGTATCACCATCGAAAACGTCGTCACCGAAATCTCATCGAGCGAAGCCGTCCGATCATAAATCGTCAACAATACCTCATCATCCACCTCCTCCGGCAACACGTCCACATACGGCGTATACACTCCATCATCCGCCACAACCCGATAAAACTGACCTTCCGAAACGTTCGACACCTCCAACTCAAACGAACCATCCACACCCGTCAAAGTCTCCACACGCTCAACAATCGACTGCGAATCCCCGTCAATGATCAGAGCAAACACCGTCAACTCTTCAGATGGCACCGCACCCTCGGTACCATTCAAGACCTCACCCGAAATCGTAACCATCCCTTCACTAGACTGCGAACTCACAGACGAATCAATACCGAACACGAAAACACAAGTTAGCGCCGATACTGCGCCCAAACCAACAATCCACGTTTTAGCACCAACCGCATCAAACAACTCACACCACCTCGCTATCGCCGTCCGAGTCATTCCCTTGCCGTGCCTCACGCACCCTCTGCACCTCACGCTCCAACGCCAACTCCGCATCCAACAGCCGCGTCCGATGCTCAGCACGGTCCCTCATCAACCGAGCGGCCCTCATCCGCAATTCCCCCAACTGCTCCTCATACTCCTCCGCAGTAATATTTCCCGCCTCAAACTCATTCCGCAACGTAACCGGCTCTCGATATAGCAAATGCCGCAGAGCATCCGCCGAAGCAACCCGTTCCACAGGATCGACATCCACCGGAACCAACCGGCGCCGACCCAAAAACGGATACACCAAAACAATCACAATGGTCGCCGCCAGTATGATCCCGACAATCGCTGCCAAAACTCGTTTCTCCTAAGACTCCAACGCCGCCACAGGTGCACCCGACTGCACAATCTCCTCCCGCCTCCGCCTCACAACCCGCTCCAAAGCCGGATGCGGCCACAAAGCAACTACCGTCCCAACCAAGAAGATCGGCCCCGCAATCCAAAGCCACATCGCCAACGGATTGATGCTCACCGCCAAAGACACCCGGTCATCCTCCAAAAAGTCCCTCGGAATCACATATAGATCCTCAACCGGACTCGTCTTGATCCCCGACCGCACCGAAACCATGTTGAAATTCCTGAAAAACTCATGACTCGGTTCCAACTCCCCAACAAACCGATCACCCGACCTTTCCTCCGTCACAACGGTAAAACCCGCCTTCCCAATCGCATCCGCCGCAGCTTGCTCAGCCGCATAATCCGACGGATCAATCTCATACACATCGATCCGGGCCCATCGCGCTAATCTGTCCGACCGATCATCAATCCGTTTATCCACATACTCGATACGATAGTCATCCAACACCAGACTCTCCCCCAATCCAATCGCCGCATCATACCGCTGGTCAAAAAACTGCGTTCCAATCACCCCAATCGCCACTGACAAAACCGCCACATGCACGATATACCCCCCATGCCTCGGCCGGTTCCCATTGACCAAACGCCACCAAGCGACCCAGGGCATCTCCCCCAAATTTTCAACCCGTGCCCGCGCCCCCATCCACCACTCCTCAAGCACCGCCACGAACGCAAATGCTACCGCCGCAAACCCTGAAACCGCCCAAAACTCCCAAACTCCAAACGCCACAAGCCCAATAACTGTCGCCGAAGCCGCCACCAACGGCGCCATCAACCACCTCTGCAACGACCGCGTACTCGTCCTACGCCAAGGCAGCAACGGCCCAATCCCCATCACGATCACCATCAAAAACAAAACAGGCCCGTTTACCCGATTGAAATAAGGCGCTGAGATGCTGACGTCAACATCCCGTGCCAAATTCGAAAACACCGGATACACAACCCCCCAAAGCGTGATCGCCGTAACGACCAACAGAAGGAAATTGTTCACCAGGAACGACGCCTCACGCGACATAAACGACTCAATCGCCCGTTCGCTCCTCAACCTCGGGTACCGCCAAACAAACAGACCAAACGCAAACACCAAACTCAAAACCATGAACGAAAGAAATAGCAGACCCAACGAAGACTCCGCAAAAGAGTGCACTGAAACCACACTCCCCCCTCGATTGATCGACATCCCCAGCTGAGCCAACACAAACGCAATATCGATCAACACGATGTTCCACATCCGGAACATCCCCCGCCTCCGCTGCACCATGATCGAGTGAATAAACGCCGTCAACACCAACCAAGGCATCAACGCCACATTCTCAATCGGGTCCCAACTCCAATAGCCTCCCCAACCGAGGATTGTGTACGCCCACCACGCACCCAGCAACATACCAACTCCAAGGATGCCCCACATGATGATTGCGAATACCCGGGCGATGTCTACCCAATCATCTCCGTACTCACCCGAAATCAACGCGCCCGATGCAAACGCGAACGGAATCGTAATCCCAACCAATCCAGCCATTATCAGCGGCGGGTGGCTGTACATTCCCGGATGCAGCAACAACGGATTGATCCCACGCCCATCCGGCGGAACAACCGACAGCGTCTCAAACGGATTTGCCAACGTCGCCATCGTCCCAAACAAAAACGCCATCACCACCGCAAGAATCGCAACAGTGTAGGGCATCGCCGCCGAAAACCGCGCCGGAGCCAGCCGAACGCTGATCGACGCCATCAACGCAAGCGCAAGAGTGATATACAGCAACGATCCCTCATTCGCAGCGTAAAACGCCACCAGCGTATATCCACGCCCCATCACGATATTCGAATTGTTCGCTACATACTTGATGCTGAAATCATTCGTCAAAAACGCCACGATCAGAGCCAAAGCCGCGACGAACGCTACCAGCAAACCCATATAAACTGCTCGTCGCCCGCTGACCACCAACTCCCCAACTCCGGCCTTAACCCCAACCAACGAAGCAACAACCGCATACGTCGAAACTGCAACTCCCAACCAAATCGCCGTTATCCCGATCTGATCCACTACCCTTCACCTCCGTGATCTCGACGCCCAACCGCGGCAGTCATCTCACGATCAGCACGCTGCAAATACTCTTCCATCTCCTCATCAGCAACCTCCGGCACCACCTCGACAACATCATCCACCTTCGAAACCTCCACACTTTCGCTGTCTGATCGCCTCCGCCGCCTCATATTCAGATAAGCGTTTCCCACCAGCAACGCGCCCCCTAAAAAAATCACCACCGGCATCACCCAAGCAACCAAATTGAACCCACCAGCATCCGGCGAAGCCAAAACAACCTCTCCATATCGCTCCACAAAATACGCCCGGATCTCCGCATTGCTCCCCCCCGCCTCAACCTTTTCCCGAATCACCGCCTGCATATCCAAAGAAAGCTGCGCTTGCGACTGATCCAAAGTCTGCCCATCACAAACCGGACACATCAGCTGCGTCGACAACTGATAGACCCTCTGATCAGTAGTCAAATCATCCTCCCGCACACATGCCCCAACAATCACCAACACAACCAAAACCAAACCGCCCCAAAAACGAGGTATCGAGCATCCCCGGACTAGCAGAATGGTTCGCATCCACATGGCGATGGGCTTGTCGAACTTCAGCAACCCCACGCTTCAGTGAAGACCCTTCGACAATAACCGCCGAGGGCATGAACTCAAACGCTCGTATTCAGCGACCAACACCGTTGTTTTGGTCGTAAATGTAAGTCGCGATCTCGCGGATGTCTTCCTCAGGAAGCAGGTTGCCGAACCTCGGCATCACGATCACACCGTTCGTGATCAGGTTGATCATTGCTTCTTGATCATACGTCGCCCGTTTTTCAATCAGATTTGCCGGCACAACATACGGAGTGTCATTCGTCTGCGCCCAGAAACTGTCCGTCGCCGTGATGTGCTGCGCCGCCGGGCCGTCACCAGTCCCCGATGTCCCATGACAAGTCGCGCAGTTGATCCGATACAACTCCCGAGCCCGCGCCACATCATAAGGCCGCTCCCTGAACTCCGGCACCACGAGAGTCTCTTCCGTCCCAATCTCCACAAACGGCACCGCATCCTCAGCCGGCGCCAAACGCGGCGGCTCCTGCATCCGCGTCGACTGCGAATAATGCATCTCCGAGAAAATCTCGATCGGATAAGTATTCGACTCCTGCACCGCGCAAGCAACTGCGCTTACAGCGGTCAACATGACCGCCACCAACGGCAAACCGACGCGCATGGCAGTCTTCGAAAACTTTTGTCCGATCAAGAGCTTCACGCCTGTTTGATCTCCATCGCACCTGCGCCGTTCAACGCCGCAATCGCCGTGTCAGCCTGATCATCATCTGTCGTAATCACGACACCAATCAAACCCTCAGTGATCCGAGCGTCATATATCCCCGGATTCACGTTAGGCAACCTTGACTCGATCACAATACCCACCACCGTCGAAATAACCGCCGAAAGCATCGACATCTCATACAAGATAACCAGCATCGCAAACAACGACAGAATCGGCTTGCCACCCGTTACCAACGGATATGCAATCGACGTCGCCGTCGTCAGAAACAGCGCCAGAGTGAAACCGATGATCGCTCCAAACGCAGGGAAACGGAACAATCTGTGCTGAGGCACATGCTCCCCAAACGCACCCTCAGGGTAGGGCGTACCCGTTAGGACATCGAACGTCCCCAGCGGGAAACCCGCCGCCTTCAGCGCATCCATCGCGTCCGCGGCCTGATTCGCATCGTCATATAGACCAAGTACGCTCTTGCTCATCTCATTGGGTCCCTCAATACTCCGACTAACCTAATCTGCCTCGCGGGCTATCGCAGGCACTGTCGCGCGACCGATCTTGATCGAATCGCCAAACGTCTGACTCTCTTTCTGCTCGAACAACGGCACCAACGGGAAGAAGCGTGAGAACAGCAACATCAGGAACGTCACCCACGCTAGCGACCAGAACAGAATGAACCATTCCAAACCGCTAGGCCGGTACGCCTCCCACGTGTACACGAACGGCGTCTTCCGCGCCAGTCCCGGAACGATGATCATGAACCTCTCAAGCCACATCCCGATATTCACGAATATCGATGACCAGAACATCAGCGCAATGTTGTTCCGCACGCTCTTCTGCAACCACATCCCAACCGGAATGATGTAACCCGTGAACACGAACACGACAAACAGCAAGTTCCATGGCCACTGGAATATCTGCATGTCGCGTAGCTCGATCTCGGGAGCATCCAAACCGTAGACCGCGAAGATCAGCTCGAGGAACGTGAACGCCAACCAACCTGTCGCAACCACGATCAGCAACCTCGCCAAAGCGTCGAAGTGCTCCGGCCTGATGAAGTCCTCCCACTTCCACAACCACCGCATCAACGCCATCATCGTCACAACCGCCGACACACCAGAATGGACCGCACCGATAACGAAGTAAGGCGCAAAAATCGTCGAGTGCCAACCCTCGACCGCCGGAGTAACCGCAAAGTCCCACGACACGATCGAGTGAACCGAAACGAAGATAGGCAGCATCAACGCCGAAAGCAATATCCCACCCACAGTCTGCAACTTCCACTGCCGCGGGTTACCTCGCCACCCCAGCGCCAAGATCGTGTAGAACGCCCTCTGCCAACCCGTCGTCCTGTCCCGCAAGTTCCCTAGGTCCGGCAACAGCGCGATATACAGGAATAGAGTCGAACCCGTCAGATAAGTGCTGATCGCTACCGGGTCCCAAATCAACGGTGACCGGATGTTCGGCATGATCCCACGCGCAAAGTCATACGGCAGGATGTAGTAGATGATCCGCCACGGCCTACCCGCGTGCATCAGCGGGAACAGCAACGCCGTCAACAGAGAGAAGACCGTCAACAACTCCGCCGCTCGCGTTACCGGACGCCGCCATTCAGCCTGCGATAACCGCAAAATCGCCGAAATCATGATCCCCGCGTGACTGATACCCACCCAGAACACGAAGGTAGTGATGAACAGACCCCAGTAGACCGGTCTCGAAAGACCCGTCACACCTAAGCCCTTGTTGACCATGATCCCGATCAAGAAATACCCGATCGCAACGATGATCCCCAATACGATCACTGTCGGCGCCCACCACTTGGGCGTATCCAACTGACCGTTCAGTAAGACACGGTTAGTGTGGATCTGGTCGATTGTTCTCCGTTGTTGCATATCCGCTTATCGCGCTCTAGACTCGCCTGCCTTAGTCGGGCTTCCCGATCAACGATACCTTCGTCTTCATGTAGTCCACAGGCCGGTACAACAGATTGAACTGCTGCACATCCCAAACACTCAATATCGGCAACACACGCGTCGCCAACACCACCAGCAGCACCGACGCTGCAACCGCCCCGACCATGATCAAGATGTCGAACACATCCGGATAGACCGGACCCGGATACTCCGTCAAGAACCGCTCGTGTATCCGATCCTCAGGAACCGACCAGGCCGCCACATACAACCGCACGCGGTCTAGGAACACACCAATCAAGATCAATCCGGCGCCAATCGCCGTCCCGTTGTAGCTCCTCCGCACCTTGTTCCAGATCAGCCACCACCAAGGCGTGAACCAGATGAGCAGCAACGCCCCGATGAACACCCAGAAATACGGGCCGAGTATCAAGAAATCGATCCACATCTGGTCCGAACCGCTCCTCCCATACCAGAACACGATGAACGCCGAGATGAAGAAGTAGCCCCAAAGCAGCGTGAACGCAAACATCAACCGGCCAATCGACCAGAACTGGTCAAGATGCAGATACTTATCTAACCCCAGATACTTCCGAGCCGCCCAAATCCCAATCACCGTCACCGCCAACCCAGCCTGGATCGACGAGATCGCGTGATACATCGGGAAGATCGCATCTCGCCAACCCGGCACCAGGCTCATCGCAAAGTCCGTGCTCAGCATGAAGTGAATGAACACGAACGTGAAGAAATACAACGTACCCATCATCCCGATACGCATCCGCATAGTCCGCCACTGAACCGTCGATCCGATCCAACCGCGAGCCGCCCAATTCCCAAACCTTTGCTTCCAACCAGTCCCATGATCACGCATCGCCGCAAAATCCGGCATCCCGTAAGCCCAGATCAATCCGACCGAACTGATTATCAACGTCGTCAAAGCCACGACCGCCCAGATATGCGGGGAAACATCGGGACCCTCGAACCAAATCGACCGTCGACGCGCCCCATCCACGATCAGCATCGGCAAGTTCAAGATCATCGGGATCATCCAGATCGAGATCACGATCGAAACCAGCGAACAAAGCTGAGCAAACCGCGCAACAGGCCGGACCCAGTTCGCCTTCGCAATCATCGGTGCAATCGCCACCAACGGCGCACCACCAAACGCGCTGAACAAGAACGCCACGATCGCCGCCGTGTATCCCCACTCCGCCTGATCGCCCCATTCAATCCCGACCTTCACTCCAAACGCCACAATTCCGACGACCGACAACAATCCGAGGATCCAAGCCCACATCCGCACGCTCGAACCATGCGCCTCCGTCGTGGCGATAAGTTCCGCAGCGACCACATCGGGTTCAACACGAGCCGGAAGCTCGTGATGCCCTTCTTCGTGCGCGTCTGCGTGAGCGCTCGCTGTATGTACAGCTTCGCTAGCCATGCGATCCGCTTGCCGCCTTATCGGTATCGATCTGTGCCAGATAGACCACATTCGGGTCCGTCGCTAGATGCGGAAGCAGCGTGTAATGCCGATCATCCTCCTTCATCTTCGACACCTTGCTGTCCTTGTCGTTGAAATTCCCAAACACTAGCGCATCCGTCGGACATGCCTGTGTACATGCCGTCTGAATTTCCCCATCTACAACCTTCCGACCCTCACGCTCAGCGTTCCTCACCCCGCGCCGTATCCGCTGAACACAGAACGAGCACTTCTCCATGATCCCCCGACTCCGCACCGTCACATCCGGGTTCAAGTGGTTCCGGAACGCCTCCGGCCACACCGGCTCCCAGTAGTTGAAGAACCGCACAATATACGGACAACCGTTAGCGCAGTACCTAGTCCCAACGCATCGGTTGTAGACCTGAACATTCAGTCCCTCATTGTTGTGGTACGTCGCAAATACGGGACACACCGGTTCACAAGGCGCATTCTCGCAGTGCTGACACATGATCGGAATGAACCGTGCCTTGATGTCCGGGAACTCACCCTCCCAGTACCGCTCCACACGTATCCACTGCATCGCCCGAGCCCGCTCAAACCTGTCCTGCAAGTTCAACGGCACATTGTTCTCGGCCTGACAAGCAAGCACGCAGGCCTGACATCCGGTGCACTTGTCGATATCGACAACCATGCCCCAGCTGTAATCTCTCTTCTCTCGTTGCAGTGTCATGTAATCAATCCAAGCTCATGGTCTCCGCTTCCGCGGCATCCAACGAAACGATCAGTGGCCCCCTCCCGAATCCTCTTCGCTCTCCTCGCCCGAGTCAGGCAACAAGAAGCTCTGCTGATACTTGTGATGGTTCGCTATCTCAGCGTCATGCGCACTCTCGCCCGGAGCAACAACCAGAACCGGCACACCCGGTTCAACCGGGAACGCCGTCACTTCACCCTCAAACTTCGGCACCTCACGCTTCCGACCAGATCGAGCCACCCGCACCCGAGTCCCCGCCCAAGCAAGCGATCCGCTCGTAGGTTCTACCTGCGGAGCCAAGATCTTGAACACGTTCGAGCCCAATCCCTCGTCGTACCGACCGCCATTCTCATGCCCAAGCCCAATCGGAACTCCAATCACACCCGGACGTCCACCTGGAGTCGGGTAGGCCAGCGCCTCGATCTCGCCATACTCACTCTTGATGAACAGAACGTCGCCCTGCCGGATCCCCAGATGATCCGCCTCTTGATCATTGATCTCTGCCCAAGTCGCCCAAGCCGCACTGCTCATCGGATCCGGATTCTGCATCGCAAACGGAGTCGCCGACAACCGACCCTCATACAGACTGTTCGACAAGAACGGCACCAGATGGAAATCCGCTCCCTCGCCCAATCCATCCGTGCTCGAGTAATGCACCGAACTCTCTAGATCAAATACATTCGGCGGAGTGTGATCGTCCGGCGTCTCCACCGTCGCGTCCGTGTCCCACCAACCGCCGCGCTGCAACACGCCCTGCCTGAACAACCGGGCCGAAGGCGCAGAAACCGAACCGCGGCTCAACTCATACAACTGGTTAATCGACGAATTGACCAACTCCTCCATATCATCCGCACCCAGTCCGCCATCCGCCAACCTCAGCAACTCGTCACCAAAACCACGCGCATCGGCGATCAATCCGTTACCGCTGAACAACTCGGTATCACCGATAACCGGCTGCTGAATCGTCACAACCTCGTAACCAGGCGCCGGATCCGGGATCGTCGTCCCCCAAGTCTCAAGGAACGTCTTCTCCGGCAAAATCAAGTCGCAGTTCGCGAGGGTGTCATTCATCACACTCCCAAAACCAATCACATTCGGCACACCATCCATCGCACCAACCACATCCACAGAATCCGGCATCCCATGAACGATATCCGCACCGCGCACAATCACCGTCTGCACATTCCCGCCACGCCACTGCGCCAACTCAACTTCCCAATCAGTGAAAGAATCACCGCTGCAACGACCAGTTAACCCATCCAACGGCGAAAGCGGGTTGTACTTAACTCCACCATCAGAACCAACCGCACCAACCAACGTGTTCAACGCATGAGTAGCAGCGATATTGAACTGACCGTTCGTGTGCGCTCCCGCACTCCCTCCGGCAAACGCAAGGCTCGGACGGTGCTCGGCAAAATACCGCGCCGCCTTCCGTATCTTGTACGCCGAAACGCCAACCGTGTCCTCGATATCTTCCGGACGGAATCCCACGATCGATGCCGTCGGAATCTGGTTGAAGAACCGCGCGATCTCCGTCGACGAAGCCAAACGCTCCTCAAGGATCACACTCGCGATGCTCATCGCCAAATGACCCTCGTACCCCGGTATCACCGGCAACCACAAGTCAGCATTCGCCGCCGTCATCGACATCCGAGGCTCGGCGTGAATCAAATACCCACGCTCGTCTTTTGAACGGAAATCACCGTAACGCACCGAGTAACCGACCGACGACTGCCATGTGCTCAGCCAGTCCGCGCCAATCGACAACACCGTGTTTGCATTCGCAATGTCGTAATAGGGCGGATCCTCCTGACCATAAACAAACCTGATCGCATCCTGCATCACACCCTGTTCGGTCGGGTCGAACTTGATGAACCGCCCTCCATTCAACGCCGCGAAATTCATCGCCACCCATTCCAGATGCCCACCCAACGGGTTCGTCACAACCGCCATGTTGTCCGCACCAGCCTCAACCGACTGCTGCAAAATCTGCTCCGCTCGCCCCCAAGAGATCGGGTCGAACAACCCGCCCTTGCTCTGACGCATCATAGGCTCGCTGATCCGGTCTGGGTGATACGTCAACTGAATCGCCGCATCATGCCGCGCACTCTGCTTCCCACGGTTAACCGGATGATCTGGATTACCCGCGATCTTCTTTGCACGACCCTGCATCACCCGCACGATCAGACCATCACCACCTGGCATGTCCGGCCAAGTCGTCGCATACCAAGCATCCTCACCACGAACCAAGTCCTCCGGCATATCCACCGGACTCTGCACGATGAGTTCGCGTTCCGGCAGACCGCAGGCCGCAAATATCATCGTGCCCGCAGTCGCCTTCGCGCCTAGCGCTAGGAACTCTCTTCGACTTATCTTCATCTCGTCTCGGTTTGACCCGTCTTAGGTTTCGTCTTCTCTATTCAAATCTAGTGATGACACGACGCGCAATCCGTCGGCGCGTTATTGTCACGGTGGCAATTCACACATTGTCCCATCTTCAGCGGCTCCACCTGAGCAACCTCTTCCATTGACGCTACATCGCCATGACACGTCGAGCACACGCTCGCCGCTCCCATATTCGGACCGCTAGACGTCCCGGTGATCTCGCTTGGGTGATTCAACAAATACCGCACGTGCGGCTCATGCACGAACCTCACATGGTCCGGCATCCTATGCACTCGTTTCCAATCAATCGGATGCGGCTCATCACCGACGATCCCCGCCGCCATACGCACCTGCGTCAATGGCGCACTCTCCTCACCCCCGATCACCTGATGACAGTAAGCGCAGAACTGCACCGGCGGAATCCCCGCATTCGCCTGCGTCGTCACCGTACGGTGACAGAACGTGCAGTCCATCCCCAGACCCTGCACCTGGTCGCCCGTCGAGTCTGTATAAACCCCGGTCCCAGCGTGGATCGTGTGCGGAAACGGGATCGGCTGCTGAACCGACTGATCAAATCCCAAGACCGGTATCGGCTGACCCAACCAAGCCGTGATGATGAACGCCAGAGCAGCACCCAGCACCGCCACTACGCCGAGGGAACCGACCCCTAGGATCGGAATCAACACCTTCAACCACATCGGGGTTGTCCGGTGCTTCTCGCGCAGGAACTCAAGCAATGCCGCGAGCAAGCTTCAACTCCTGAGTTCCTGAGTTAACTGATCGATGCAACGGTACGGCCAAATCATCCGTCGGTATTGTAGCTGTCATTACTGCCAATACCTGGGATACAACACTTCGAGCCACTCCAAGTTGATGGCCGCAAGCACGAAACAAACGATTACACCGATGACCGCAACGATGCCGATGAAATAGAAAACAGGGCGAAGGTTCGACCAACTCGACGGAATCGTGTTGGTATCCACCAATGAAGTGATGATCGCATGAGCCGTGAGAAGGCTGAAACCCGCTACGATGGCACATCCCAAAGCTGCCCACAGAAACATCAGCGCAGTGCCTATCTGTGCCCATTCCGAAGGGCTAAGCGGTTGTGGATCCATTCGCCGTTCTCTTGTTTAATCTACGCGCAGACGCTCTCGATACGCCGGAATTTCTTCAGTTATCCGTTAAACGATACCTTTTCCAGCAGCGCAAGTCTTCGCCGCACGCAACCATCTATCTTATTTCCGCCAACGTTCCACTGTCAACGCGCAATTCATGCCACGAATCACGCATTCTAGCAACTATTCCGCTACTCGATAAATTCCACTTCACTCAACGACGGAAGCAACATATACGGCTCCCCAAACTCCTCCGCCGAACACAAAGACCACGCATCGGCGATCTTATACGAGCGCAACCGGATCCCATGATTGCCTCCATACACCAGAACCGACTCCCCAGCACCAGAATCCCCAACCGGCACCACCCTCACATCACAAACCCCCTCATCCGACCAACCAACAACCTCGCACCTACCCTCAACATTCGCATGTGAATCCAACACAACACTCACCGCAACCCGCTCTACACCCCGAACCTCAAACGTCTGCATCGGGAAATACCCGCAGTTGTCATTGTCCTCAATATCTATCCAGACCTGCGCCATCAACAATCTCCTTACGCTACCCCAAAACCAAACCGAAAACCATTCTACCCACACCCCATACTCGCAACGCCCGCCACATCCTAGGAGCCGTTCGTGAACGGCCCATGCACCGCGTCCCGTAGGGGCGGCGACGGTAGGGGCGGGTCTGTGACCCGCCCAGCGCCCTTCGCAAAAAGAAAGTCTCCCCAAACCAAAACCACCTCTCGCCCCATCCCCACTAAAACGGTATCCCAAGGATGTGGGGAGGAAGGGAGGAGAACCCCCCTCTCCCGCTGGGCGGGAGAGGGGCCGGGGGTGAGGGCGAGGGGAGGTGCGGGGCCAGAAGGACTCCCCATCCACCACCGCACCCAGCGCGAATCCCTGAACAACAGACATCATCCAAATCATTCCGAATCATTCAAATCACGGTCCAAAAACCACGCGCTCCCGAAACAACAACACAATTCCCAACCCCAACACCCAACCTACAACCACCTCGAACAAAAATCTGGAAAACACTTGACACACCTCCGACATCCGTGCTACAACAGGAATCAAGCGCTGATCAGGAGGCCACCCGAGAAGCGCCAGAGGATCGCCGCATCCGGGGGTCGCAACCTTAGGTGCAGTTGTCGTCGATTGAAGTGAAATGAAACCGCGAGACGGAAAACACATGAGAAGCGCGAAGGCAGGCAGAGAGCCCCGAGGCCGGAGGTTTAGAACCCCGAGGCGCGAGGCCCGATGTCTATCTGCGCGCCGATCACGACGGTGCCCGTCTAATGCTCTTGTTGCATGGGGCGACGCGGTGAAAAGCCCGGTTACGGGGAAGGTTGTAGCTGCAAGGTTCAGGCGCGGCGATGTATCGCTTAAGCCGCAACACGAGCCAGATGCCGGAGACGCCGGCGACGGTAGGGGCGGGTCTGCGATCCGCCCGTGCGCGACGCAGGGCATATCCGGCATTCAAGGCCTGGACGAGCCCTTCCCTTATCCGGAACAGGTCGGTCCCGCTTCGTCGTGCGGGACGGCCAGAGCGCGAACGCGGGGTAACGAACCAAGTGATGGCGTGCGGGATGCAAACGGAACCCGTGCGCCGGGCCGTCGGTCTGGCGACGTCGGCAGCGCTCGAGCTTTATGGAGAAATAAGAAGTTGTCGAACTGCGGCCCCAAAGCCGCGGCGATGCCTCGAAAACCCGTCCCTTTCGGAACGAAGGGGACGCGACGGTAGGGGCGGGTCCCAGACCCGCCCGTGCACGTCGCAGGGGACGCAAGTCCCAACCAAAGCAACCCCATGAGAAAAACCCGATAACCAGAAAACAAGACCGACCAGCCAGAGGGCAAAACCCAATCCCCCTCCCCACGCCTGCCGACCACCCCGACAGGCGATTAAACACGTCTCCAAACTTAGTAACATCAATCTGAAACCCAATCGCAAACCCAAACCAAAATCACCAACAGCCCTCACCCCAAACCCAAACACCTTCGGGGAACCAAAACATGCGAATTTCCAGAGAAAAACTCCACTGGCTATACGAGACCATGTACCGCATCCGCCGCTTCGAAGAAACCATGCTCGAACAAACCTTCCGCGGCAACGCTATGGGAGTCACCCACCCTTCAGACGGACAAGAAGCAGTACCCACCGGCATCTGCGCCCACCTCACCGAAAAAGACTGGATCGGATCAACCCACCGAGGCCACGGACACTGCATCGCAAAAGGCCTCGACACCAAAGCAATGATGGCCGAAATCATGGGACGCTACACCGGCCAATGCAAAGGCAAAGGCGGTTCCATGCACATCGCCGACTTCTCCAAAGGTATGCTCGGTGCCAACGCCATCGTCGGCGCATCCGTCCCTCTCGCCGTCGGAGCTGCCCTCACCGCAAAATACCGAGGCAAAGAAGACGAATCCATAGGCGTCGCATTCTTCGGCGACGGCGCAACAAGCCAGGGCGTCGTCCACGAATCCATGAACCTCGCCTCAATCTGGAAACTACCCGTAATCTTCGCCTGCGAAAACAACCAATACGCCGAAGCAACACCAGCCTGGTACGCAGTCTCAACCGACGACATCTCCGCAAGAGCCGATTCATACGGCATCCCCGGCGTCCAAGTCGACGGAATGGATGTCTTTGCTGTATACGAAGCCGCCGGACAAGCCGTCGAACGCGCACGAGCCGGCGACGGCCCAACCCTCCTCGAACTCAAAACCTACCGCTACCACGGACACTTCCACGCCGACGACCCCAAGAAATACCGCAAACCCGACGAAGAAGAAGAATATGCCGAACGCGACTGCCTGAAACACTTCGAAAAAGTCGTCACCGAACAAGGGGCAATGAGTCCCGACCAACTCGAAGAAATACGAGACGAAATCGAGAAGGAAATGCAAGAAGCCGTCGACTTCGCACTAAACAGCCCCATGCCGCCGATGGAAGAACTCTACTCAGACGTATACGTCGAGTACTCCAACTCCCTTGTCGGCCTGCGCTGAAAATCCATTTCCCAATTAGAAAGACATCGCCAAATCTATGACCACCGCCGAAGCAACACCCTCCAAGACCGTTCTCAGCGATCCCGGCGTCCTCGTACCCGGCCCCGGCTACGACGTCCCTGGAATGGACGTCCGATACCGTGACGCCTTTAACCAGACCCTTCGCGACGAACTCAACCACGACCCCGACGTCTTCATAATGGGCGAAGACATATCCGGCGGCTTCGACCGCGACACCCTCGAACCACTAGATGCATGGGGCGGCCCCTTCGCTGCAACCAAAGGCCTCGTCCAAGACTTCGGACCTGATCGCATACGCGACGCCCCCATCTCCGAAGCCGGCTTTGTCGGCGCAGCCGTCGGCGCAGCCCTCACCGGCCTCCGACCCGTCGTCGACCTCATGTACTTCGACTTCGTAACCGTCGCCTACGACCAGCTACTCTCCAACGCCGCAAAATCCCGCTACATGTTCGGAGGCCAGACCAAAGTCCCCATGACCCTCTTCGCCCGATCCGGCGGAGGCACCGGTCACGCCGCCCAGCACTCCGAGTCCTTCTACTCCATGCTCGCCCACATCCCAGGCCTCAAAGTAGTCGTCCCCTCCGACCCCTACACCGTCCGCGGCCTCCTCGCCTCAGCAATCCGCGACGACGACCCAGTCTTCCTAGTCAACGACAAGAAACTCATCAACCTCACCGGATTCTGCCCCGAAGAATCCTTCACCATCCCCCTCGGCAAGGGTCGATACCTCAAACACGGCGACGACATCACCCTCATCGGAATGTCCTACACCTCCGTCGTCTGCAAACAGGCCGCAGACCAACTCGCCGAAGAGGGCATCGAAGCCGAAGTCGTAGACATGCTCAGCCTCTCTCCCTTCGACGAAGACATCATCCTCGAATCCGTCATGAAGACAAACCGAGTCGTCATCGTCGACGAAGACACACCCCGAGCAAGCATGGCCTCCGAATTCGCCGCCATCATCGCCGACAAAGCCTTCGACTACCTAGACGCCCCAGTAAAGCGCGTCACCGGCCCCCACACCCCCGTCCCCTACAACAAAGGCCTCGAAACCGCCTTCATGCCCCAACCCGAAGACGTAGTAAGCACAGTCAAGACGATGATAGGTATCTGAGAGCGCTAATCGAACAAGGGGATGAAGAATGGGAGACTGCAAATACTGTTCGCTTCCAGCTGGATTTCTGCGCAGGCAGCACGGCGAATGTCAAGATATTTACGAATCCAAGACGGATGAACTCCGAGTTTTGGTTTCGCGATCTGCGACGGAAGGCGGCGATTTATCTAGATTGCCTAGTCAAATTCGTCAAATCGGTGCTGAAGGATTCATGGATATTTCGGAATCAGAGCTTCGGCAAGTCTTGCTTTCTGGTTGGGTTAATGGAGTTGTTCACTCCGTGTTCGGGTTATCGCTGAACGAAACCAAAGGACATAACAGAGAAACTGGACGTGCTTTCACGATCGATTTGCAACGACCGCGAAAGAGCAGACTGACAGATGTCGCAATCGGCAACCTGAACCGTTATAGACGCTTCTTTGCATTGGCTGATAACGAACTCAAAACAGTCGACCGCAACGCGTTAACCACTTTTCATCAAGGGTTAGTTCTGAGGTATTTGAAGGACAAAGGATCAGTTCCGAAATTTGACCGAGAAAGTTTTGAACGGAGGCATGGAAGGCTTCCATTCAGGCTAATGAAGAGCGAAACTTTGGTATGGGTGCTCAAGGACACCAAGTATCACAAAGCTACCGCCAATCGCGAGTTTCGAGGAGGCTCTACTGGTTTCAGCGTTCGCGTCGCCGACGGCCTCACCTTGCGCCAATCAGGATTTCGAGGGCATGCGGTTGAGTCCGTTTCGATGCAGCACCAAGACACCGGAAATTTTGGTTTCACAACCAAACACATCTATTTCTCTGGATCGAAATCAAGTTTTCGAGTTAGACTTGACCGAGTTGTTTCGGTGAGACCGTTCAATGAAGGGTTGGGGATTATGCGGGACGGCGCGAACGCTAAGCTGGAGATTTTCGCGACGAGAAACCTATCTGACATTTGGTTTGGAGTCAGTTTGTTGGACGCTCTAACGGAAATCGACGAATCAAGTCTTGATGTCGAAGATAGTTCATCTTTGCGGGACCAGCTTTTTCCGCTCAGCGACGACGTCTCCTTGTATCCGGCTCCTGATTTTAAGGAAGAACGTATGGCGTACTAGAGTTGACGCTCACTCTTTCGGAAACGCAGACGAAAGGCTATTCGCAAACAACAACATCATCCTCCGCAGCCATCCGCCTCAACATCGTGAACGGATAAATCCCCGTCGAGTGCCCATCAGTCCAGAGAAACTGTAGGGCGTACCTCCCCACCTCCAGATAGTCCACAACAATCACATCCTCAGGAACCATCGCCATAGTCAGCAACTGCCTACCCGTCATCTCCTCGACACAACCCGCACAAGCGCACTGCAACCGAAGATACCGATAGGGATACAAGCACGTCGACCCATCAGACCAACTTATCGACACCCCTTCGCCAACAAGCTCAACCCCAGTAGCCACAATGTTCGTATCTGCCATTCGAATACCCGATCTGCATCGCTGAACTAACCTTGTTCAAGCGTACCCCACAACGAACTCAGTCAATACCCACCCAGGAGCCCAATACCTTGACCACAGACAACGACAACATCGTAGTCGGCCTAATCGGAGCCGGTGGCAACACCCAACTTCGTCACATCCCCGGTCTCAAAGGCCAAGCAGGCGTTGAGATCAAAGGTCTCGTCAACCGCTCCCGCGAATCATCGGAACGCGTCGCAGGCGAGTTCGAAATCCCCGTCGTCTACGAAGACTGGGTCGAACTCCTGGAAGACGACGATCTGGACGCCGTCTGCATCGGCACATGGCCATACATGCACGCTCCCCTAGTCATCGAAACCCTCGAAGCCGACAAGCACGTCCTATGCGAAGCGCGAATGGCCATGAACTCCGACGAGGCCCTCGAAATGCTCGATGCCTCCAAACGCGCTCCTCATCTAGTCGCCCAAATCGTCCCCGCTCCCCACTCTCTCGAAATCGACAGCACCATCATCAACCTCATCTCCGAGGGATACATTGGCGACCTCGTGAACGTCAAACTCCACGTCGGAACCGGAAGCGATTTCCCAAACCCCGACCTTCCCCTCCACTGGCGACACAACCGAGACCTCTCCGGAAACAACATCATGACCATGGGCATCTGGTACGAAGCCATGATGCGATGGTTCGGCCCCGCCAAAACCGTGCAAGCACTCGGCCAAACCATCGTCAAACACCGTCTCGACGAAGACGGCCGACGACGCTCCACAACAATCCCCGACCACATCGACATCCTCATGGAGATGGAATGCGGCGGAACAATGGTTTACACCACCACCGCGGTCTCCGCATTCACCCGCGAACTAGACCTCTCAATCCACGGCACCGACGGGGTAATCCGAGTAGAACTCGCCAATCCCGAAGCCTCCGACGGCGCAACCTACGCCGTCAGCGGTGCCCGCCGAGGCGACTCAGAACTCTCACCCATCCACATCCCGCCCGAAAACCGCGGTGCATGGCGCGTCGAAGAGGAATTCGTCAACGCCATCCGAGGCATCGAACCCGTGACCCACACCAACTTCACCGACGGCCTCAAGTACATGCAGTTCACCGACGGTGTCACCGAATCGCTCAAAACCGGAAACCTCATAAGATTGCCCTTCTAACTAAACATCGGTTTTATAGAACTGCCATCACTTCTTCAGATACTGTTCGACGTACGTAATAATTGAGTCATCATGCACTCAACCGCAGATGACTTTCAAAAGCTCATAGACCAAATAAGCCAACGGTCGCCATACGTAGACTCCGATCGTCTGACCGCAAATTCGCACTACGAGAACGGAGCAAGTACGTCCGAAGACGCAGTTGAAGCTCAATCGGACAATGGCGACGACTCCCAACCAGTTGATGTGAAGGACTCCGTCGCAAACCTAACGGTCCGAGACGACCGACTCAGCAGGCTGCCAGAGATCGAGCGTCCCAGAGAACGAATGCATCAACTCGGACCCGGAGGAATCACCACAACCGAACTTTTGGCGGTCATCCTAGGATCAGGCATTCCCGGAAAGAACGTCAAAAACCTCGCCGACGAACTCTTGGTCACATTCGAAGGCCTGCGCGGCCTAAGCAAAACAAGCCCTTTCAACATCAGCAAAGTCGGAGGAATCGGTTCAGTCAAAGCAGACGTCCTAGCCGCCGCCTTCGAACTCGGAAAACGAGCAACTCAGGAAGACTTCGAGCAGACTACCGACTACTACGGCAAACACATGCCCAACGGTGACGCCATCGCCTGGACAATCGCAAAACACTTCACAACCCGCCTTCGCGACAGCACCCAGGAGGAGATGTGGATCGCCTTCCTTGACGTCCGCAACAACTACCGAGGTAAGACCCGCGTCTACATCGGTTGCTGTGACCAGCTAGTCGCCAAAACCGGCGAAATCCTCAGCCGCGTCGTCGAACGCAACTTCCCCAGATATGCTCTCGTCCACAACCACCCATCCGGCATGGGAGACCCAAGCGGTGCCGACATCTCATTCACCGAACGCCTAGTCAAGGCAGGCCATCTCCTCGACATTGAACTCGTCGATCACGTAGTCCTCGGCGAAGACATGCGCAGCTGCGTCAGCATGAGACAACGCAAACTCGTCACCTTCACACCACTATCCCGCGCAAACATCAAAATCAGTGAACGCTTCGTTGCCGATCCCAATCCTCCCTACGAACCCAAGCAAACCGGGTGACAGGACCACCCCGATGCAATTCTCCGCCCTGAGACGTCCCCGACACCGGCAATCCACCATCCGATAGAACCCGAGCGATGTCCATACTGGAACTATCCGCAGACTTGCTGCCATATGCCCCGAAAATCACAGCTCCGTCCTCCGTAACGGCAAGTTCCAGCAAATGTCCGGCAAAATCCGGCAAAAATGCGGCAGGTACCAGATCCCAAATCGCGTAAATCCATCGAAACCTCCTCGGCGGAAACCAGCCCCAAGCGTTCGCCACCCAAAAATGATGTGCCAGTTCTGGAAACCTGCGAATAGCCGCTTGCACCAGCAACGGATTCAGATCCACTCCATACGGCACTACCCATATCCCTCGTTCCTCAGACCAACCCACAACCGACTCCAACAAAAACCCATTCGCACACCCAAGATCCAAGAAATCGCCATCTCCATCAACAGCCTCAAGTAGGGGAGACCGCTCAGCACGCCAACGCTCAGGACCACCTCGGAAACCCGACTGCCTAATCGGATCCGTCTCGCGCAGGTAGGCTTCCTCCAAGAATCGGATCGCAGCGAGATGCGACTCAGGCAATCTGACCGTCTGTGCGGCGGGCCGGTGGAGGGGATTTGCAATCATCGGTGTTACGATACTAGTCGCGATCCAGTATTGTGAAATCTTCGATGGAAAAGCGTCGCATAATCGAGAATACCGACTAAGGAATTCGGGAGCAGATGCCATGAGCCAAAAGGTTGCTATTGACCTAAATGCCGACATCGGAGAATCCTACGCCTCCTACAAGATGGGCATGGACGAAGAGATTGTCAAACACATCACATCCGCCAACATCGCCTGCGGTTTCCATGCCGGCGACCCCGATTGGATGGCACAAACCGTCACCCTCGCCGAGGAACACGGCGTCAGCATCGGCGCGCACCCCGCATACCCCGACCTCGCCGGCTTCGGACGCCGCGATATGGCCCTTACCCCAGACGAGGTCGCTCACGCCATCACATACCAAGTCGGCGCCCTCACCGCATTCACCAAGGGCAAAAAACTCGCACACGTCAAACCCCACGGCGCCCTCTACAACAAAGCCGTCGGCGACAAAGACATTGCCGCCGCCATAGTCAAAGCCATCCGAAAGATCGACGAAGACCTGATCCACGTCGTCCTAGCCAACTCCGTGTGGGAAGATGTCGCCCGAAACGAAAACGCACGGGTAGCCCGTGAATGCTACGCCGACCGAGCCGTAACTCCAGAAGGAACCCTCGTTTCCCGTTCCCAGCCCGGATCGGTTATCCATGACATCGACGAGGTCACAACCCGCTCTTTGCGTCTAGCAGCGGAAGGCAAAGTCACCGCATCGGACGGCAACGACATCGATTTCGCTGCCGACACCATCTGTCTTCACGGCGACACCCCTGGTGCTGTCGAAATGGCCGCATCAGTCAGATCAACCTTCGAAGCCAAAGGCATCGAAGTCAAACCGCTCGCCTCGATCCTCGGTTAACAGACAACACGTTCCGTTAATCCACCAACGAACTCGTCAAGTTGACTGAATACCCCCGCATCATCCCGGCCAACGATTCCGCAATCTTGGTCGAATTCGGCAACTCGATCGATTACGAAATCAACGCCAAGGTCTACGCGTTGCAAGCTGAAATCGAACGCTCAGAAATAGCCCCGTCGATCATCGAGTTCATCCCCTCATACCGATCTCTGCTAGTCGAATACGACGTCTCAACGCATCTCTACTCAGACTTGCGAGACCAAATAGCGGCCTTAGCCGAAAGCATTGACAGCAACGAGTTTGCAGACACCAGAGAAGGCACCGAAGTCCACCAAATCCCAGTCGCCTACGGCGGCGAATTCGGACCCGATCTCGAAAGCGTCGCTGACCACGCCGGATTGACCACCGACGATGTCATCGAAATCCACTCAGGGACCGACTATCACGTCTTCATGCTGGGTTTCGCACCAGGCTTTCCGTACCTCGGAGGAATGGACGAACGTATCGCATGTCCTCGCTTGGCAACCCCTCGCACCATCGTTCCTGCAGGATCGGTTGGCATCGCCGAGTCACAAACCGGCGTTTATCCCAACCCAAGCCCCGGAGGTTGGCAGCTTATCGGCAGAACTCCAATCAAACTTTTCGACGCCGACGCCGACCCACCGTCCGCAATGCTCCCAGGCACGAAAGTGAACTTCATACCCATACCTCAACAAGAATTCGAAAACCTCGTCAACTCAAACTAAACCAGTTGCCAAGCGAACGAGCCAACATAGAAGTCATCTCACCGGGAAATCTCCTAACGGTCCAAGACTTAGGCCGAAGGGGAAGCCAACGATTCGGTGTCTCGGTGAGCGGGGTTCTTGACCTTCAAGCCGCCGTCTTCGCGAACCGCCTCGTAGGCAACCCATCAACCTCCGCAATGCTTGAAGCCACATTCGGTGGCGTCTCACTCGCCTTCCACCGAGAAACCAAAGTCGCGATAACTGGCGCAGAGGTTGATGTCTATATTGACGACCTCCCAATGCCGCTTTGGGAAACAATCATCGTACCCGCCGGAGCAACGCTTTCCTTATCGATCCCCACCAAGGGGCTCTATTCCTACATCTCCGTCGCAGGTGGAATCCAAGTCCCGGATGTCCTAGGCTCAAAATCGACGCATCTCGGTTCCGGCCTCGGCGGATATGATGGGCGCGCCCTGTCAGAGGGCGACGTGATGCAAATCGGCGATGAATCCGACGTTCCCACTAGACCTCGTGGTGGCACTATGGCACCGCATGACATTATGCGCGCCTGTGACGACAACGAACGCCACATCAGAGTCCTTCCAGGTCCACAATTTGGGAACTTCGGTAACGACGCTCAAACCGAATTCTTCAACTCAAACTTCACGATCAGCAACTTAACCAACCGCCAAGGCGCGAGGTTAGAAGGCCCAACAATCCCAGCAATCGACGGGAGACACGACATAGTATCCGACCCAGCGCACATGGGCGCAGTGCAAATCCCATCTGACGGGAATCCCATCGTATTGCTCGCTGATCGTCAACCTACAGGTGGCTACGCAAAGATCGCCTCAGTGATCAGCGCCGATCTTCCCTCCGTCGTTCAACGCCCTCCGGGCGTCGCAATAGCATTCGAACTTACGGACCTCGATACAGCGCAGCGCGAGGCTAGGGATTTTAACCAGTACCTGCGACATGCACCTCTGGTTGAGCCTTCGAGATTGTTCGTTTCGAATTTTGAAATCGACGGCGAAACCTACAATGTTGAATTGGTGCGACCTTCAAACACTGAGAACCAGGTCGAAGTTGACGGCATTGTCTACGCCACGTTTGACAACGGCGTCGAACAAGCGGCCTTGGTCGAAATGAACACCTGAATTTACCGTCAAGCGATACATGACGCTATGTCCGTCAACCACGACTAGTAGGCAATAACGAGAATCAACAAGATCAGCTCTTGGGATTAAGTTGGAAATCGAACCAATAGTCGACGGCCTGCAAGTCAGCGGGATCGGGATGGGCATGACCGCCGCGGTGCTCATCATCCTGGCAATTTCTGTTCAAGGAATGGCTTGGTTCGACGCATATCTAAGACGTCGCGAATCCGAACGAACCAATCTTGCCCAAACCGAACCTCGAAGTTCTACCGAACCCGCCGTCGAAATCCCCGAACCTCAATCTGACGGCGCAACTCGCGCCGCCGCTATCGCTGTTGCCATCGCACTGGCCCGGCGTGCAAGCCAAACTGCAAACGCCCAACAATCACCCTCCGCAGACGTGGGAGCTACAAACCCGTACGATTCTTGGCTAACTGAAGGAAGAGCTAGACAACGCGCCAAACAAGGTTTCACTCAAGGAAGTACGGGATGGCGATGAGCAATCGATACCGCATCACAGTCGATGGCGTAGCCTACGAAGTGGAGTTCGGCGATATCGAGATGTCGCCTGTTGAAGTGACCGTCGATGGCATCGGTTACATCGTAGAGGTACCAGACTTGCAGCGTGTCGACCCAACCGTTGCGACGCCACCAACACCTGCCGCACGACCAGCGCCGCGTCGACCTGCGGAGCGCGCCCGTCCTTCTCCGACAGCGGCGAATGATTCCCAAAACGTTGTCCGTGCCCCTATGCCCGGTCGCATCGTGCGCGTCAACGTATCGACTGGCGACAGCGTAAGCCGCGGCCAAGCTGTAGTCGTCCTCGAATCGATGAAGATGGAAAACACAATCGCGGCCCCCAGAGACGGCGTAATTTCCCAAGTGAACGTCGCCGCTGATGATTCCGTTCAACACGGTCAGAGTTTGGTGGAGTTGGAATAGCTGATGTCGGGCGACGGTGTTCTCGATCAGATCCTAGTCGGCTTCGAAGCGATCGCCGACGATCCACGGATCGTGGCGATGTGGATTATCGCCGCTGGACTGCTATATGTCGGTGTCGCCAAACGGAAAGAGCCGTTGCTTCTAGTGCCCATCTCCATGGGAATTCTGTTTGCCAACCTGCCTCTAGGCGAATTCATTCGCGCCGGTGGCGAAGGCGAACCAACGGGCATTTTGCGAACCTTCCAGAACGTCGGTTTGGAAACAGACATCTTCCCGCTGCTGATCTTCCTAGGCGTCGGTACTGCAACTGACTTCTCGCCCATGCTTTCCAACCCGAAGACGCTATTGTTAGGTGCAGGTGCTCAAGCCGGGGTTTTCTTCGCCTTGATCGGTGCGTTGCTGCTAGGAGCGCTAGGGTGGTTCGACTTCGGTCTTTTGGAGGCCGCTTCCATTGGCATCATCGGTGGCGCAGATGGCCCTACGACGATCTTTATCGCCACCCGAATGCGTGAACTCGGTGAGGCGCTGCCTCATATCGAAGTGCGTGACATCGTCGGTGCAACCGCAGTAGCGGCGTATTCCTACATGGCGTTGGTTCCCATAATCCAACCTCCATTGATCAAACTGCTGACTACTGAGAACGAACGCCGCATTCGCATGGAGTACGCCAGCGAGCCGGTCTCTCGCAGATCGCTGATTTTCTTCCCCATCATCACAACCATCGTCATCAGCGTCCTTGTCCCGTCGGCATCGCCGTTAATTGGAATGCTTATGCTGGGCAACCTGATCAAAGTTTCCGGCGTCGTTCCTAGACTCGCAGACGTCTCCGAAAACGCCTTGATGAATGCAACCATCGTCGTCCTCGGCCTGGCAGTGGGAGCCACGATGCCGGGATCGATATTCCTCCAACCAGAGACCCTCGGCATATTCGTTCTCGGCCTATTCGCATTCGCAACAGCGACGATGACTGGCGTCCTACTCGCCAAGTTGATGAACTTGGTCTCCAAGTCCAAGGTGAATCCCATGATCGGCGCCGCAGGTGTCTCGGCTGTTCCTATGGCTGCCAGAGTGGTTCAAGACATGGGCCAACAAGAGGACCCAGATAATTATCTGCTCATGCACGCGATGGGCCCTAACGTAGCGGGGGTCATCGGTACCGCAACGGTCGCGGGGGTCCTGATCGCCGTGGTGCCGACTCTGCTAGGTTGATCTCGCTGGCACGAACAAAACCCCCGCGTGTAACATCGTTCCTCGTAGCAATGTTGGCGAATAATCTCGCAGTCCCCCGGAGTAACTGACATGCCTGACCTTACGATGCGCGGCGTTTACCCGATCCTGTCGACACCTTTCGACGAAAACGGCAACATCGTTTACGAAGATTTAGAAAACCAAGTCGAATGGATCATCGATCAAGGGGTTCACGGCATCGGCATCGCCATGGCGAGCGAAGTGTTCAAGTTCACAGAAAATGAACGCGACGCCATCCTCAAATCCGTGGTCGATACGGCCAAAAACCGTGTCAAAGTGGTGATGAACACTGGTGCGGAAGGCACCGACGCGACCATCTACTACTCGAAACGAGCCGAGGAGTTGGGCGCAGATGCCTTGATGATCAGGCCCACCAGTTACATTCCCACTACAGCACCGGAACACATCGAGTATTTTGTCCGAATCGCAGAATCCGTTGGGATTCCGATCTTTATGCAAGACCAGAGTACCGCCCAAGTTCCTCCTGGAATGGCCGTCGCATGTGCCAATCGCCATGAGAATCTCTGCTACATCAAAGTCGAAACTCCACCAACGCTCCCGCGTCTTAACGAAGCTCGGGAATTAGCCGACGCTGACACCAATCTGATCCTGTTCGGCGGAATGGGCGGTGCATTTTTCCTGGAAGAGTTGCGACGGGGTTCGGTCGGTACAATGCCTGGTTCGACATTGCCGGACAAGTTCGTTCAAGTTTGGGACCTTTGGGAAGCAGGTGATGAAGCTGGAGCCTTCGAAACCTTCGACAAATACGCTTCGATCATTAGGACGTTGGCTCAAGGTCAAGGTTTGGCAAACTGGATTTACAAGCACATCATGTGGCGACGCGGTGTGTTCAGCAAGAACGGCACGCACGCTCGTGGACCTTCCTTGAAACCTGACGCGGCCCACTTCAGCGAGGTTGACGCACTGCTTGATCATTTGGGGTTGCTTGCGGTCACTGACTAGCGCTTTAGGTGCTACTTGAGGTGTTGATGTATTCAAGCAACAACCGATCAAGCAGTTGTTTCCATGTCAGTTGCTTGAACTTGCGTCCAGACGGTTCCAACGCGGATGACCGTGGACGCAGCGCTTCGTCGCTATCAACACAGCGCGTCAAAACACGACGTGAGTCACGATGGAAGTGATTCTCGGCACGACGGTCGACTTCCCGGCTTGGCAATTGGCGCTGATGGCAGCGATTTCGCTTGGAGTAGGCCTGACGGGAGGAATTGTCGGGATCGCGCTCGGTGTCATACGTCTACCAATGCTCACTCTATTCGGAGTGGATCCTCTCATCGCAGCGGGGACCAATCTGATGATCAGCGTGATGGGATCGACTATTGGAACTCTCGAAGCATTCTTCCATAAACGAGTGGCCCCGGTCGTGGTCGCGGCTATGGGAGGCCCTGCGATCGTTGGAGCATTCATCGGAGGCTATTTCGCCGACGTTGTACCTATCTGGATCCTTTTGACAGTGGTCACGTTGCTCATGGCTTGGTCCGCGCTTTTCCTGATCGCATGGTCGGTGAGAATCATGCGAATCCGCCGCAGGTACCCGCGCGCGAGCATGCATAGAGCAATGACTGGCTCAGGAAACGACGAGAAAATCGAACTTGACGCCAAACAGGTCAGCCGTGAAGGTGCCGCGGGATTCCTAATCGGTGTCATTGGTGGTGCCGTCGGCCTAGTTTTGGGTGTCCTCAGAATGCCTGCACTTCTAGCGATGAAGATGGAACCCCACAAAGCGGCAGGCACCAACTTAGCTATAACTGTCTTCGTGGGTATTGCAGGATTCGTCGGGCACTTGTTGAAAGGCAGCGTTGATTGGCATTTGATAGCAATTGTCGGGATACCAGGTGTCCTTGGAATGTACGCCGGGACCAGAGTGGCTACTCGATTCGATGCTGCCGGATTGAGGTTAGTCGTCGGCATCGTAGTCTTACTCGTGGCGCCTGCTGTCCTTTTCGGCGCCATTAGAAACGCAACTTGACCTCTAACAACGCAACTATGCGTAACAATTTCTACAACGCGATGGCAGCCGAGAAGCCGCTACAGATCGTTGGTGTGATCAACGCGTACGCAGCGATCCAGGCACAAAGAGCGGGTTTTCAGGCGATTTATCTCTCGGGGAGCGGCATCGCTACAGCATCCCACGGACTACCAGACCTTGGGATGACGGGTCTGTCTGATGTGTTGGCAGACGTCCATCGCATCACAGCCGCCTGTAAACTGCCCTTGCTCGTGGACTGCGACACAGGCTGGGGCGCCGCTTCATCGATCGCCCGGACGGTGCGAGAGATGGAAAGGGCTGGTGTCGCAGCAATCCACATCGAAGACCAAGTGCAAGAAAAACGTTGCGGCCATTTGCCCGGCAAAATGGTCGTCGACACCTCCGAAATGTGCGACCGCATTAAAGCCGCAGTCGACGCGCGGTCCGATGATGACTTCATAATCATGGCACGTACTGACGCGTTAGAGACGGAAGGTATGGACCGCACCTTGGATCGTTGCAGCAGTTACCTAGAAAACGGCGCCGATGCCATCTTCGCCGAAGCGGTTACAGAACTACGCCAATATCGCGAATTCGCGACGCGAACAGGTGTGCCCATCCTCGCAAATCTGACCGAATTTGGAAGAACGCCACAATTCACCACGGAACAGCTAGGTGACGCCAACGTCGCGATGGCACTTTACCCCTTGTCAGCATTCCGGGCGATGAGCCGAGCCGCGGAATTGGTATACGCCGAGATCAGAAGTTCCGGCACGCAAGAAGACGTGGTCGAAATGATGCAGACTAGGGACGAGTTGTACGAGAATATCGGGTACCACGATTATGAGCGCAAGATCAACGAACTGTTTGCGACTCGGGACCCAAAGGAAACGATTTGATGACAATCACCGCCAAAGGATTAGCCGGTGTGATCGTTGGCGAAACCGCGATCTCGACGGTCGGCAAGGCTGGCGCGGGGCTGACATATCGCGGGTACAGCATTGAAGATCTCGCTCAACATTCCACTTTTGAAGAGATCGCTTACTTACTCATTTACGGGAAGTTGCCCAACACGTCTGAGTTGAGCGCATACAACGAGAGACTAGCGAAGCTCCGAGTGTTGCCTCAATCCGTGTGCGAAATGCTTGAAGCCTTACCAATGTCCACGCACCCGATGGATGTCCTGCGAACCGGCGCTTCGATGATCGGATCCCTTGAACCGGAAGGCCAAGAGGGCAGGGGAGCGGCGTACGTGGCTGATCGTCTAATGGCCAGCATGACATCAATGCTCGGATATTGGCATCGCTTTGCCCACCGGAAACAACGTGTAGACACACAGTCCGACGAAGTCGGTTTGGCCGGCCATTTTCTGCGACTTATCACTGACACCAAACCGCGCGCCTCGGCGAAGAACACCCTCGACACGATCTTGGTCTTATACGCAGAGCACGAATTTAACGCCTCGACTTTCACCGGGCGAGTAGTAACTAGCACCTTGGCAGACACCTACTCCGCCGTCGTCGCCGCCATCGGGGCGCTACGTGGTCCATTGCATGGCGGTGCGAACGAGGCGGCGATGGAACTGGTCGCGTCATTCGAAAACCCTCAAGAAGCGGAAAAATCGATCAAAAATATGCTCGATGCTCGCCGCCTCATCATGGGCTTCGGCCATCGCGTCTACAAAAACGGCGACCCGCGCTCCGACATCGTGAAGGAATTGGCTCGTGGGCTTGCGCATGAAAGCAACAACACGGCTTATTTCGATATATCCGAACGTATCGAACAGGTGATGATGCGGGAGAAGGGGTTGTTTCCCAACTTGGACTTCTACTCCGCAACCGCGTATCACTTGTGTGGCGTGCCTACCGTAATGTTCACCCCGCTATTCGCAGTAAGCAGGACCTCTGGATGGGTGGCGCACGCAATAGAACAACGTGACGACAACCGCCTGATACGTCCAAACGCTGATTACACGGGACCGCCAGCGCGCGAATTCGTGAAGTTGCAAGACAGGTGATGGCGGCTCGTTACGACGACGTCATCTTGGAGATCGCGGCATATGTTTGCCGAGATGGAGAGGTCGGTTCAGACGAAGCGTATCGTACCGCTCGCCTGGCCCTGATGGACTCGATCGGATGCGCCTTTTTGGCGATGGGTTTCCCAGTATGTAGGGATTTCATCGCCATCCAAGACACGACCACGAACCTCACCCACGGGGTACCAGTCCCCGGCACGATAAACCGAAGGCCGCCCGAGCAAGCTGCGTTCGACATCACCACAGCAATCCGATGGCTTGATTTCAACGACACATGGTTAGCCAAAGAATGGGGTCATCCTTCGGACAATTTCGGAGCTATCCTTGCCGCTTCATACGACAGTGCTCGTGTGCGCCGAGATTGCGCGATTCAGATGCGCGACGTGTTTGAACTTGCCATCCGCGCGTACGAGATTCAAGGAGTTCTGGCACTAGACAATGCGTTCAATCGTGTCGGCATCGACCACGTGTTGCTCGTCAAGGTTGCATCGGCGGCAGTTGCTGCGGCTATTGTTTCGGAAAAAGACGATGAAATCGTTGCTTCTGCCGTATCGCACGCATGGTTGGACGCGACGCTTCGAGCCTATCGACATGCACCCAACACAAACTCCCGAAAGTCATGGGCCGCAGGTGACGCAACATCACGTGGATTAATGCTTGCGCGTTTCGCTAAACGGGGTATGCCAGGAATTCGCACTGCCCTAACAGCCCCGATCTATGGATTTCAGGACGTTTGGTTTGACGGCAAACCAGTCACATTGCAGCGCGAGTTTGGGTCGTATGTCATGGAAAACGTACTGTTCAAAGTCCTGTACCCAGCAGAGTTTCACGGTCAAACCGCAGTCGAAGCTGGAGTTGCATTGCATCCAAACGTCGCGAACCGGTTAGATGAAATAGCCACAGTCAATATCATGACGCAAGAGCCTGCGATCCGCATCATCGACAAGTCTGGGCCATTGTCTAGTCCTGCCGATCGCGATCATTGCATCCAATACATGACCGCAGTGGCTCTGTTGAACGGCACCGTGACCTCCGAAGATTACGAAGAAGAAGCGTCGCGCGATCCGCGCATCGACGCCTTGCGCGCAAAGATGGTAGTAACCGAGCGTCCCATGTACACAAATGAGTACCTGGATCCAAATCGAAGATCGATTGCCAACGCCGTCCAAGTCCACTTCCAAGATGGCACTTCGACTGACGAGATTGAAATTCGCTATCCGATAGGGCATCGCACGCGTAGAAAACAGGCTGTCCCACTACTCGGAGAGAAATTCGCAATGAATCTGCAATCTACTTTTGGAAACTCCGACTATTCTCAAAAAGTGCTGGATTTATTCAACGATTTGGGGAAACTGGATGAGATGACCATCACGGAATTCATAGGATCTTTGATCCTTACGCCTGGATATGAAGGGACCGCATCGAATTGACCGAAAAACTGACTGGCAGCGACCTGTTGAATCTCTCGCTTAAATCTGAGGGTGTTGACACCTTGTTCGGCATCGCGGGAGATCACATCCTTGACATGCTGGACAAAATGGTCGACGAACCTTTTCGCATGATCGATACGCGTCACGAATCGGGTGCAGTTCATGCTGCTGACTCGTACTCGCGCATACTCAGAAAAGCATCTGTTGCTCTTTCGACGACCCCGGGCCACGCGAACGCAGTACCCGCGTTGGCGAACGCGCTACATTCAGAAGCGCCGGTAGTCAACATCGCTGGCAGCGCAGATTCACCTAACTTGGGTCGTGGGGCAATGCAGGAAATCGACCAGGTGGGCATCGCTCGCCCTGTGACCAAGGGCGCATGGCAAGTGCCATCCCCAGAGCGGATTCCTGAGTACGTTGCTCTCGCTTTCCGAACCGCAATGAGTGGACGGCAAGGTCCTGTTCACCTCACTATCCCGCACGATTACCAGTCAGCGACCGTCGATGCTTCAGACTACGAGCGATACGCCCCGAACGAATACAGCACACCATCTAACGTGCTAGCAGATCCATCTCGCGTTCAACAGGCCGTACAATTGCTGAATTCTGCCGAGAGGCCGCTGATCATGGCCGGGTCTTCAGCTGGTGCCACCGCCGACTCCGAAGTGGTCCAATATTTGGTTGAGACCACTCGCATTCCGTTCGTTTCCGAAGATTCTGCTAGGGCTTTGATCCCCGATTCTCATCCTTACAGCATTGGATTGGGTTACCTACCGCTCAATCGAGCTGCTCAGATGGTTCGAGAGGCCGATGTAGTCATGATGCTTGGGAAACGACTCGATTACACACTAGGGTTTGGCGGCACTCCACCCTTTCATCCCAACTCCAAGGTCATTGTCGTAGATCCGTCACCAGCGGAGATCGGTCGTTCTCGATCATCTGAAATCGCTATATTGGGAGACCTCGGCCCGGTGTGCGAACAATTAGCTACGATTTCCGAAGGTTTGACATGGTCGAACCATACTGAATGGGTCGAATCCTTGCGCCAAACGCATGACGAATGGCTCGCCGAGTTGTACGAGATGGCAAGCCCATCGACCCCAATGCATCCGATGTACGCGAGCGAGACGTTACAGAGATTCCTCGATGATGATGCCCACATAACTTTCGACGGCGGTGACTATTGCCATTTCCTGCGCGCGTCGATTCCTCGTGAAAAACCGTTCCGCTTCCACAACGTTTCAAGCTTCGGCATGATCGGCGTCGGCATAGCGTACGGTCTGGGCGCACAAGTGGCTTTACCTGATATACAGTGCGTCGTCGCCACAGGAGATGGTTCGTTCGGATTCAACGGAATGGAACTTGACACGATGGTGCGTCACCATTTGCCCGTCAAGATACTCTTGGGCAACAATTCGATTTGGGGCATAGACTGGCAAATCCAAAAAGGAATCTATGGTCGACCAGTCTGGACCGATCTAGCCCAAGGCACACGATACGATTTGGTGGCTAAGGGTCTAGGTGCTTACGGGGAGCATGTAACAACTGCAGAACAGTTGGAACCAGCCATTGAACGAGCTTTCGCCTACGACGGTCCCGCGCTGTTGAACATCGAAGTCGATCAAATCATCAGTCCCGTCGCCGAAGCGGCAATCGATCGCAAACTCGGTTCCCACGGCTGATCGACAACACAGGAGTCTCGAGTATGACATTGCAAGTAGACAAGACACGCACACCAGATGGTACCGCGGGCTATTTCGACCCAGAATTCATCGAACGACGACAGCTGTTGCCAGGGGTGACTGCACAGCTAATCTGGGGTGAACGAGTGATGATGGGCATTATCGACTTTGAGCCCGACGCGATTGTGCCTTGGCACTCGCACCCCCACGAGCAATGCGGACGCGTCTTGGAAGGTTCTGCTTGGTTCGAGTTGGAGGGGCACGAAAAAACCAAACTTTCAGCAGGTGAACACTACGTCATCCCGGGACACGTTCCTCACCAAGTCACAGCCACGAGCGAAGGATGCACAGCCCTCGACATATGGTCCCCGATCCGAGAAGAATACATCTCGGATGACATCGGATTCTTCAACAACACGGAATAAAGTACCGCAAACAAATCCTTGCAAGCTTATCCGTCCGGACGCCCAAGATTGGGCGTCCGGACGAGTGGCGAGTCAGTTGAGGTTAACCGACTACTGCTTGGTCTCCCAGAAGATCTTCCCGATCTCTTCCAATGACGCCTTGAACGATTCGGCTGCGTCCATATCCACGTTTTGTTTGACTTGACTGCCGAGTTTGCAGGCATTCCAGACGAGTTCGTGAAGGTTGGGGTACTGTTCGAGATGCTCAGGTTTAAAGTAGTCGGTCCAAATGATCAGAATGTCGTCTTTGGCCTTCTTGGCGTGTTCTTCTTTGGCGGCGACGTACCGGATAAGATTGTTACGCGCGCCGAGAGACGATACGTCTTCAGTTTCGAGTATTAACTCGGTCATCCTGATGCACGTTTGGGCCGCTTGAATCGCATCGTGCGGGTCGTATATCCCACACGGGATGTCGCAGTGAGCGTGTGCCACGCCGAACGGGGACAGTCGGTCAGCTAGTCTTTTGACACTTCGTAGCATCGTGGTGATTCCTTTCATTTTGCCGAGACTCCGTCTCGCGGCTATTCAGGCGATAGTCGATCGCCAGTCGAATATCAACATCAAGAATAGACTACCCCGATGTCGGATGGCATCAAAAGGATATTAAACAGCATCCGAGCCGCACTGGCGGCCATCGGTGATCGTTTAACCAGCAAGTGGGTGGTTATCGTTGGCCACTCGATGTATCCCACGCTCCATGATGGTCAGCGCGTGCGTGTCAGCCGAAGAGCATTGCAAAGAAAACCGCCCTCACGCGGTGACATAGCGTATTTCGAACATCCACAAAGAGATGGTTTCTGGGAAGTCAAGCGAATAATTGGTTTGCCTGGTGAGTCTGTCAGTCTCGATTCTGGAAGATTGGTCATAGACGGAATGCATGTCTACGAATCGTACTTGCGCGGACTGCAACCACGCACCAATAGACAATGGCAGTTGGAATCTCACGAGTACATCCTGTTAGGTGACAACCGAGGGGGGTCTACCGATAGCCGTTCATTTGGTCCAGTTAACCGTCGCCGTATCTTGGGGTTAGTGATGCTCCCTCATGACCGCAAGTCTGACTGAAGTCGCCCGTTCTCAAGCCTGAGCAACCGACGTTTCACGAATCAACCCATTCACCAAGCGTGCGATCTCGTGGACCAATGACACGACCTCTTCATCGTCGGTCATTTCGGCGGGGTCGGGCAAACCCCAGTCGTCGATTTCGGCGAACTTGACTGTTGGGCAAACTTCCGAATCGATGCGGCATCCCATCGTTATCAACCGAGGATTGCTTGAAAGCATGCCATCGGACATCAGCCTAGGAGCTTCTTGTGAAGTGTCGAGGTTGAAAGACTCCAAAACTCGCCGCACGGATGGGTTGATGTTCTCGCTTGGCTCTGTCCCTGCTGACTGAGCTCGTAGGCCCAAACCGAGTTTGGTGGCCCGATCGTTGAATAGGAGCTCAGCGGCTAAGCTACGGCCAGCATTGTGCACACAGACGAACAGTACATCGACGCGTTCGTCATTCATATCGGCTCCTAACCACAGTCTCCAGTTCGTTATCACCGCCCGACAACCCCGGTTCAATAGCCAGTTTGAAGATTAACGCTCCAATCGGTGCACCAACAAGCGGCCCAAGGATATAGACCCAAAATCCGCCTTCGGGCCCCGGGATGGCGATTTCACCCCATCCTGCGAACGCCGCCACGATCCTAGGTCCAAAATCTCTGGCTGGATTCCAACCCGCCTGTGTTATTGGCGCGAACAAACTGATCAACGCCGCCACAGTAAATCCGATGAAGAAAGGCACCATGCCGTTAGTAGGAATGCCAGCGTTCCTGCGATCGGTTAAGGCAAAGATGACCATTGCCAATATCGCCGTGCCGAAAGCCTCAACCGCGAACGCGTGCAACGGCGATACGGTCAACGAATCGAACATTGCAGGATTTGGGAAATACTCCCCAAAAGCCATCGCCGATTTCTGGCTGCCTTCCGAACCCCGAACGATGCCGTTGGCCATCTCGAATCGATCTATGAACGGGCTGAATAGCATCAACACAACTACTCCGGCCAATACGGCGCCGAGTAATTGCGCCCCCCAGTACGCAAATAATCGGTTTACTGGGAACTGGCCGTTGCGGAAAATAGCGAACGCAAGGCTCACCGCCGGATTCAAATGCGCACCTGAGACTCCGCCACTCACGTAAATCGCCAATGTCACACCGAAACCCCAAACCACCGCGACTTGCCACAGCCCATCTTGCGCGCCCGTGAAGACAGCCGCCGCAACCGAACCGATCCCAAACAACACCAATACGAAGGTTCCGAGCGTCTCAGCCAGACACGCGCTCAATATGCTGACTCTCTCCGCACCTCCAATAGTGGGTCTCATCAGGCGATTTCCCTGATCCACCGGGCAGCGTCGATCGCAAAATAACTGATGATGTTCTGGGCACCAGCACGTTTGATGCTCAACAATACCTCTAGCGCGCCGTTTTTCAGGTCGATCCAACCGTTAGCCGCTGCGGCGTGGATCATTGAATATTCGCCGCTCACATTGTAGGCGTACAGTGGGGTATCTGGAAATTCGACGCGGGCAGACGCGATTACATCCAGATACGAAAGTGCGGGTTTCACCATGACATAGTCGGCGCCTTCCGAAATATCGGCTCTGATCTCCTGCATGGACTCTTCGCGTTGGCTAGAAGCCATCTGGTAACTCTTTCGGTCGCCGAAACTCGGTGCCGAATCGGCGGCGTCCCTAAAAGGACCGTAAAAAGCGGACGCGTATTTCGCCGAATATCCGAGTATCTTTACGTCGCCGTGACCAGCCCTATCTAGAGCGGTGCGTATCGCGGCTACTTGACCGTCCATCATCGCCGATGGGGCAACTACGTCCGCTCCAGCGTTGGCGTGAGACACCGCGGTTTTTGCCAATAGTGGCAGTGTCGCGTCGTTGTCCACATCGCCGTCGTCGGTCAGCTGCCCGCAATGCCCGTGAACTGTGTATTCACACATGCATACGTCGGTGATCGACTTTGCGTCAGGAAATTGGGTTTTTAACTCGGCTACAGCACATTGCACAGCTTCTTCAGATGCCCAAGCACGCGTGCCGTCGGCGTCTTTTTTATCTGGAATCCCAAAAAATAGGAACCTGTTGATGCCAACTAACATCGCTTGTTCGGCTTCACGCATCGCCTGGTCGACAGACATCCGGTCGATCCCCGGCATTGATGGCACAGACTCCCGGCGATTGTCCCCGTTGATGACAAACATTGGATAGACAAATTCTGACCCTAAGAGCCGAGTTTCGGCGTTGCGTCGACGCTCAGCTTCGCTTGACCTAAACGGACGAAACCGCTGGAATTCAGGATTTTCGTTTGAAGACATATCGCTTCAATCGTAGAGGCTGAAGTGTTCGCGTACCGCTGAAATCATCGCCCCAATTGTTTGCTCATCCGGGATTAAGTCCACTCGAATCCCAGAATCATTCGCTGTTCGTGCTGTGACAGGTCCCATGCAGACTACAACGCTGTTGTTAATTCCAGTTACATCTCCTCGCAGTAGATCCACGAGATTCTTGACTGTGGACGAGCTTGTAAAGGTCGTCACATCAATGCCAACCTCGAATGCCCGCTGGGCAATTAGGGCTGAATCCTCAGATGCTACCGTTCGATACGCAACTACCTCAGTCACCTCAGTGCCAAGTTGCCTCAAACCTCTTGGTATTGTTTCGCGACCTATGTCCGACCTGAACACTGCAGCTGACTTTGGGGCGACTCTTATCGCATGAAACGCAGCAACCAGACCCTCGGCAGTAAAAGTGTCAGGGATTAAATTGGCCGAGATGCCGCGGCATCTCAAGGCATCTACGGTGGCGGGTCCGACCGCTGCAATCATGTTGGTTGAAAATATCCTCGCGTCTTTTCGCATGGCTCGCACACGATCAAACACTTGATTGACGCCGTTCGGACTCGCAAATGCGACCCACTCGAACCTACGTAAATCCGACAGACATTTATCAAGTTCGCGAGTGTCATCAACGGGCTTTGACTCAATCACGGGGCACTCTACTACCTCAGCGCCCAACGCGGCCAATCCAGACGCCAAACTGCTGGCTTGGCTTCTGGCCCGCGTTACCAATACCCGTTTACCAAAAAGTGGGAGAGTATCAAACCAGGAAATACGCTCTCTCATTTTCACGACATCGCCGATTACAAACGCGATGGGAGCACCTAACCCGACATCATTAACTTGCGTTTCGATATCCGACAAAGTGCCGACCACGGTGCGTTGCCCGCTTGTCGTGCCTTGATGTACAGCTGCTACCGGTTCGTTAGGCGACCTACCGTGTGACATCAGTACATCAGCTATCTCGCCTATACGCGATGCACCCATCAAAACCACTATGGTGCCCCTGTTATTCGCAATTTCACCCCAATCAACCCTAGTTTCGTTGACCTCGAGGCGTTCGCTTCCCGTGACTATAGTCACCGACGAGGCGATGCCTCGGTGAGTCACGGGTATACCAGCGTACGCGGCCGCGCCAATTGCGGAAGTGACACCGGGGATAACTTCAAAGGGGATTTCAGCGTCGCGCAGTGCGGCGGCTTCTTCACCTCCTCTGCCGAAGACGAACGGATCACCTCCCTTTAACCTGCAAATGTCCTTCCCTCTGCGAGCGCGGTCAATCAACAATTCGTTGATCTCCGACTGTCTTAACGCCACGGAACCGGGAGACTTTGCCGCGGAAATCAGCTCCGCATCTTCGCCAGCTTCGGTCAACAATTTGATCGGTGACAAACGATCGTACACAACCACGTCGGCTTTGCGTAGCGCAGCTAGTCCCTTGACGGTGATGAGTCCCGGGTCGCCGGGTCCAGCGCCGACTAACCGGACAATTCCCATCCTAGACATCACGAACTTGCTACGGCGACTGACGGTTGAGGTAAATCCAATTCGTATTGATTGATGATCTGCTGAGCAACGCGTTTCCCGAGTTCGTTTCCTTCTGTTGAGGGTGCCGATGCTCGATGTCGAACGAATTTCGTACCCGAAGGATCGGACACGAAAACGGCGAGCGTGATCACGTCTCTGTCATTGCGAGCATGTGCCCCGATCGGCGCACTGCAACCTCCACCGATTTCGATCATGAACGCTCGCTCAGCATCAACGCAAAGACGCGTCGATTGGTTTTCGATTGCGGCACACTTTGCGATTGTTTCCTCATCACCGGCTCGCGTCTGCAAAGCCAGAGCACCTTGTCCTGGAGCGGGGATGAACGACATACATCCCAAATATTCAGCTATGCGGCCGACCATTTTCAATCTTTTCAACCCAGCCGCAGCCAAAACAAGCGCGTCGATGACTGAATCTTCATCGTCCAACATCTCTAGCCGCGTCGTCACGTTACCTCTGATTGGCTTGAGTATTAGATCGCCTCTTTCAGATGTGATCAACGCGCGACGGCGCGCACTTCCAGTACCAACAATCGATCCGGTTTTTAGCCCGTTCAAACCATCGCCAGTATTGCTGACGACGGCATCACGAGGGTCTTCACGATAAGGAACACCGGCAATCACGAGGTCTTCCGTTGACCCAGTTGGTAGATCTTTGAGGCTGTGGACGGCAATGTCGATCTCTTCGGCACAAAGTGCAGCTTCGATCTCCTTGACGAAAACTCCGACACCGATTTGAGAAACGGGGACATCGCGTCGGACGTCGCCGCCGGTTTTGATCTTCACCAAATCGATAACGATGTCATCGAAGCGTTTTCTCAACGCCTCAGCTACTTCGTTGGCTTGGGCAACCGCCAGGACACTGTCACGGCAACCCAAGACGATATTGCGGGACGCGCTCGCCATATTTAGGGATTTTATGCCTGAGAGTTGTGTCTTGCCCGTTCTTCGAGCGCGTTGACCAGCATCTTTCGCGCCAGATTGGGGTTGCCTTCCTGAAACGCGTTGAGCATTTTCTCAGTGATCGAATCGGCCCAATCATCTGGCGTGACGGGTAAATGACGTGAGCGAACGTCTATTCTCACGTCGGCGAGCAAGGGACCCATATCCGCCCATTGGAGACAACGACAATACGCGCGATCTGAAATTCGCTCACGGAGACGACGAGCGAGAGCTGGACTGGTACCAGCCGTCGAAACCGCGACCGTCACGTCTTCGCGTTGTATCAACGCAGGCGCAATGAAGGTGCAAAGGTGGGTAACGTCCATGACATTCAGGAGTACGTTGCGTTCTGCGGCTTCGTGCGAAACAGCCTCGTTCGTCTCAGCGTCGGAAGTGTCAGCCACGATCGCAATCCATGCCCCTTCCAGATCGCCGGGTTCGTATCTGCGTTTAACCCATTCGATCTCGCCAGATTCGGCCATGGCGATCAGATTGTCAGAAGTCTCTTCTTGGGGACTGACGAGTGTGACATTGCCCCCACATTCAAGCAAATATCGAACCTTACGCTCGCCTTCATGAGGGTCGCCACCGAAAACCAAACATCGCCGGTCTTTGATGTCGACGAAAACTCCGTAATACCTCGGCATGCAGACTATCCCATAGCTGCGACAGCAGCTCGTTCAACATCGATGTTGTCGTCTACGAAATAACGTACACGTGTCTTCTTGTACTCTCGATGACTGTAGAGGAGTTGATAATCCTCGATTCCAGTATCATGTGCGATCCTCGATGCGATTTCTTCGCATTCGCCCCGCGTGACAGCATGGATCATAGTGAAGTGCGAGAATCTCCAGTCTTCGTACCGGGGACGTTCGTAACAGTGCGTCACGGCGGGATGTTTCGCCATCGCCATACCAACTTCGACAGATCGGCATTCCGGGACGTTCCAAACAACCATGGCGTTAGCCGAGAACCCAGCGCGACGGTGATGAAGGACCGCTGCGTAACGTCGCATAAGGCGTCGGGCAACCATTTCGTCTGCCTTGACGAATAGTTCGCCGACGCTCAAGCCTAGTCGATCTGCCATGGCGTCAAACGGCTTAGATTCCAGTGGTAAGTCCTCTTGCATTTCTCGAATGAAACTAACATCTGTGTCCGTTAGATCAGGATCCACAGAGGGTACGTTCGTGGCTGTGGATCCGTTTCCAGTGAACTGCGAATCGGGCACGAAATAGTCCTTCGCATCCGAGACGTTTTTGATCATGTCGAAATTAACGCCGATTTTGAAGAACCTGATTGTCGGCAAGATGCGTGCGGTTTCCGCGCCGGCAAGTCGAACCAGCTTGTCAACTTCGATTCCAATCTCTTTCCCTGGTGGGAGTGCCAATGTGAACCACAGATTGAAGTCCCCGTTTCGAGCGTAGTTGTGACTTATGCCTGGGTGGGCGTTGAGAATCTGTGCACCAACATCTAGAGCGTTGTCTGCAAACCGCATCGCGACAAGCGTGGACGAATACCCCAAGCGCCGAGTGTCGAAAATCGCACCAATCTGGCGCACAACGTTCTTACGCTTCAACTCCCGGGTGCGAGAAAGGACTTCGGATTCTGGGATGCCGCATTGGCGGCCGATGACCCGAAATGGTTCTAGTACTAACGGAAAATCCGACTGCAAGATGTTCATCAACTTGCGGTCGACGGCGTCGAATTCGTCGCGTTTCAACGTGCTTCGCTGTTTGTAGATGGGACTATGAACGAACAATCGGTTGGGTTCAGATTATAAACCAGGCATTTTCCACTAGCTTTGGCCGTCTTTCTTTTCGAGTGGGTCTAAAGTCGCGTCGCTACCAAATCCGCGGCTTTGTTGCCGCTGCGAACTGCTCCTTCCATCGTCGCCGGCAAACCAGTGTCGGTCCAATCTCCAGCGAAATAAAACCCGGGTACATCGGTGACGGTACTGGCGCGTAGATAGCGTGTTGCAGATGTGACCTTGATCGTTGCATCCAGCGTCTTGACAACAGTGGAATTGACGATGTCTGCTGAATTTGTTAACGGAAAAGCGGTTCGCATCGCGCAGACGACGTGGTCCAAAACCTCTTTCTTGTCGAGCTTGGCCCATTCGTACGCACCGCTAAGCGATATAACGATGTGTTGAGAACCGGGTTTCGAAGTGTTTCTGAGCGCAGAATCGTTGAAGACCCATTGCAACCCGAGATCAACGAACGCTGCCACAGGTTCGGCCATTACTGGTTTTTCAAACCAAAGGTGAACGGCGACGATCGGGGAATAATCAAAACGCGTCAACTGATTCTTCAATCCCGCAAAGCCTGAATCAGATGACGGCATTACTCTGGATGCGACGTTTGGGTCGAGGGCAGATATAACGTTCCTGCAACGAAACACAGAGCCGTTCGACAAGGTGACATCGAAAACGTCTGGCTCGGATCTCTTCAACGACGAGACACGAACGTTCAACTTCATTTCGGCGTCATTGGCCTTCAAAAATTGTGAAGCTGGAGTACCGATCAGTGACGACAGTCCGACATGTGGATAACCGATCGCAGCATCCCGGGTACCTCCCAGCAGCGTGATTCGCGTGAACTCAATCGCATCTTCGGCTGAAACCTCGTCAGCATGGCAATTGAACACCGGCAAGATAAACAGCGACCAAAATCGATCGATGGCCGCTTGAGATTGGCCTTGCGATGTTAGCCATTCAGCAAAAGAATCCGAGCTATCGTTTCTGTTGTGAATGGCATCGACGAGATGGAATTTGATCTTGATCAGAAGGCGGGCAATGGAAATTCTGTCCGAGACGCTGATATGGGAATATCGGATCAACGCCATTGCATTTCCAAACAGGCGGTTCGCACGCAATCTAGCGACTTTCCCGCCGAAAGAAACTGGTACGTCTAGCACGGATCGCAACCTGATCTCGTCACGTGTGCCTAAATCGCTCAAGAGATGAAGGAATTCGTAGCAATTGCCCAGAATCACATGTTGCCCGTTGTCGATCTCCTCGCCACTGGCGCGGTCTAAGAAAGAAAAGGCTCGACCACCAAGGAAAGGTCGTCGTTCAACGAGCGTCGGTTTGATTCCGTGTTTCAGTAGACGTACCGCTGCCGAGATCCCGGCGAGTCCGCCGCCGAGGATGATGACGTCTCTCTCAACCAACACCGATTACGTGGGGATTTAACTACCGACTGAACGCAACGCACTGCGCCACGCAACGCCTAAGGTGACCGACAGCTTCTCTGGCGGTGTAAGACTGATACGCCGCTCCAAGACACCGTATTCGCTAGATGCGATCTTGTTGAGGATCTTCGAGTAAAAACCGTTCATGAGTTCGAGACACTGGCGTCCGCGTGTAGCCATCGGTAACACTCTTTCCCCGCTTGAGTAGTATCTGCGAGCTCTATCGACTTGGAAGGCCATTAGATCCTTGAAGTTTGTACTTTGAGTTCCGCGAGCGAATTCGCTTTCCGATACGCCAAACTCGCGCATCTCAGATTGCGGTAGGTAGATCCTGCCGTTGCCGAAGTCTTCGCGGATGTCGCGCAGGATATTCGTGAGTTGAAACGCTACGCCCAAGTCGTTTGCGTACTTTATGGCCTTGGGGGAGGAGTAACCGAAGATGCTGATGCAAATGATCCCTACCGAGCTTGCTACTCTTCGGCAATATTCTCGAAGGTCGTCGAACGTCTCGTAGCGATCGGTACTGATATCCATCCGACAACCATCGATTACATCGATGAAATACCGTCGATCCAGTCCGAATCGGTCAATCGCGTGTTCAAGAGCGATGAAAATTGGATGATCTTCAAAAATCGTTTCTTCGGGGGCATCCAGCGCTCGTTGAACTGAATCAAGTTCAGCTTCGGGATCAACACCTTCTTTCGGTTCGTCGACGATGTCGTCGCAAAGGCGGCAAAATGCATATGCAGCGTATATCGCGCGCCGCAATTCTCGGGGGAGGGCAAGAAACGCGAGATAGAAATTCGAACTCGCCCCACGAGTTAACTTGGAACATTCGCCGTACGCTTTTTCGATCTGATCACCCACGACAATCGGAAGCAACCTCCCATGTACCGACGTGAATCATCGTTCACCGACGCTCACGAATGATTTGGCTGCAACCGGCGAAAATCCGAACACCTTGCGGAAGATGATGTTCAGCATGATGCTTATCTTTTTCGACTTTGACACCGTTGGGCGATTGCTAAGCGTGTCGTAATTTAATCTCTCGATTGCGTCCAAGACGGCGAGCCCACCAGCCGTGATCGCGGCGAACTCCAAACAGAAGTCACGTTTCAGGTGCTCCAAAAGCGCGTAACCAGCCCGGAACATATCTCGGGTTCGTTCAACTTCGAATCTCATCATGTCCCGAAATGCTATCGAGGCTTGACGGTTTTTGATGATTTCGACATCGACACCAAAGTCAACAAGGTCCGATTTCGGGATGTAGATGCGACCCTTTTGAAAATCGCGCCAAATGTCTTGCCAAAAATTGGCAAGTTGCAACGCGATACAAGTTTGATCCGACAACGCCGCCATCCGATCAGAGAAGTGCCCGTAGAGATAAAGAACTAGGTGTCCCACGGGGGTGGCAGAGTAAGTGCAGTATTCGAGCAACGAATCGAAATCCTCGTATTGAGTAACGCGTTGGTCTCGTCGATTAGCTTCAATCAGTCTCAAGAACGGCTCTGGCGGGATATTGAACTCTTCGATGGTTCGCTTCAATGCTTGAAACCAAACGAGTCCCGGTTCGCCTCGATAACAGAGCATCAACTCGTCTTCCCACATATTGAGTAGCTCTAGACGATTGTCGTCAACTTCATCGCCAAGATCGTCAACAAGCCTGCAATACGCATAAACGGCGTAGAAATGCGGTCGCAAACTAGATCTGATGAAACTGCTACCCACATTGAAGTTTTCGTAGCCAGAGACAGCTAGGTTTTTGCAGGTTGCATAGGCGGCGCCAACGTCGGGCGCACGGGCCGTCATATGTATGGTGGAATCCATGTCTTCAAGTGCCCAGGATCTGATCAGGTCGCTAAGAGATACGTTCGACCAAGAACTCTCCAAGCTCTCGAAAATCGTCTTCGAAGCACGTCTCGAACTCCAACTCGTCAATGATGGTCTCCGCTGCCGACCAATGTTGCGCTGTGATCGATTTACAGAAGTCGTACGTACCTACTGCATCCATGATTTCCAACACAGACTGCAAATCTTTCTCGGATAACTCAGGCTGTCGGTATATCGCGCGTATCTTTTTGGCCGAAGGGCCAGTGGCGTTGCTCAGAGCATGGATTGCCGGGAGTGACTTTTTCTTATTAAGGATGTCACCCCAAACCGGTTTGCCTGTCTCATCGCTGCCCCACACACCCAGAATGTCGTCTCGGATCTGAAACAATCGGCCAAACTGGTAACCGAGACGCCGTAATCCCATCGTACCTTGGCAACGAGACTTGCCGTTCATACCCACTAATCCTCCGACGTGAAGGCTAGTCTCGATCAAGGCCCCAGTCTTTCGTTCAATCATCAACAGATATTCGTCAATCGTCACATCGTCACGCGATTCAAACGAAATGTCCAAATATTGGCCTTCAATCATTCGCAGATACGCTTCGACGACCAATCGCTGTGCTTGGACCGCGGTCGAAACCTCAACGTCAAGGTCGATAAGGACTCGTAGAAGGCGATCCGCGATCTTCAACATCGAATTTCCCGAAACGATCGCAGCAGACTCACCCCATACTACCCAGATGGTCGGACGATGGTGTCTGTATCGATCTTGGTCCTCGATGTCGTCATGTATCAGCGAGAAATTGTGGATGTATTCAAGTGCTGTCGCGACCGGCAAAGCTATACGGATGTCACCTCCAACAGCGTCGGCCCCTAGCATCGCCATTGTGGGTCTCAACCGCTTACCTTCCGCGGCAGACAAATCGATCCCGTGCCGATCGGCCCAACCCATGTGGTAGCGATGCGTGACCTCAAGTGACGAAGTACATCCAGACAATGCGTCACGCAATGCGATGTCGATAACGGGTTGGTAGCGAGCGAAAAACGCGGGCAGATCTGTGCGTTGATCCAGCGTTGGCATGACTTGATTGTTGATGATACCGTATGTCAAATTCGAGGTTAAGCGTTCCATAACGGTTGCGGTGGGTAACCGAGGCGCGCGGCGACGGTGCAACGTTGGATTTTCGCCCGAGTTGCATGAATTGTCAGCCTATCTGACCATAGTCCATTTTGTTGAACCGGGTAACCCCGTTCGTATGGAAGCTGAGAAGCGATTTGCCTTTTCACAATCCAAAAACACTCGGGTTAGTCAAAGCTGGGATCAGCGCGAAGTTGCAACTAGATATGATCCATATCAAGAAACATGACCGTAATGTTATAATCAAGATCATAGAACACATCAATGCACGTTTCAAGGCTTAACGTTCGGCCAACGGATGGCGAAAAGGAGTTCGATGACTATCTCACCTGAAAACATGACCCACGGAACCAGAGGGATATTCGACGCTGCCGTTCGGATGATGATGCAGCGAAAGAACGTTCAACTTGACGTGGAGCACCTTCTTCTCGCCATGACCGACGCGCCTGATAGCCCGGTTAGCCGAATCTTCGACAACTTGGAGGTCAATACGGAGGAACTGAGAAGTGATTTGTCGCGACTGTTGGATGCCAAACCCATTGGCATTGGACAAACGCGAGGGGGTCAACAGCAGGTCTACATCACGCCTCGAGCGCAGAACGCCATCAGCAAAGCCCAATCGATTCAACGGAAGACGTTTCGCGACGACCTTATGAGCATGGATCATCTGTTGATTGCCATCGTTGAAGAGGCCGACGGCGATTTGGCGAAGGTACTAACGAAACACGGGATCACCGCTGACCGTGTCTACGTGGCCGTTCACCAGGTTCGGGGCGCAGCCAGAGTGACGTCTCCAGACGCTGAACAATCCTATGGCGTGTTACAAAAATACACAACCGATCTCACGGACCTAGCGCGCGAAGGCAGACTCGATCCAATCGTAGGTCGCGACTATGAAATCCGGAGAGTGATGCAGACCCTCACGCGACGGACGAAAAACAATCCGGTCTTGATCGGCGATGCAGGAGTAGGAAAAACCGCAATCGTTGAGGGACTGGCTCAGATGTTAGTCGGCGACGAAGTACCGTCGATGTTGGCGGGTAAACGTGTATTGGCGCTAAGCATCGGCGTGCTTCTAGCGGGGGCGAAATTCAGGGGTGAATTTGAAGGGCGATTGAAATCCGTAATTGAGGAGGTACAAGCTTCAGCGGGGAAAATCATTCTCTTCGTCGACGAACTACACTCCGTTGTCGGCGCGGGAACTGGGAGCGAAGGTTCGCTAGACGCGGCAAACATGATGAAACCGGCCCTTGCGCGAGGTGAACTTCAGGTGGTTGGAGCCACTACGCCGGAAGAGTACCGGAGATTCATAGAAAAAGACGCTGCGCTTGAGCGTCGGTTTACACCGATTTGGGTCGAGGAACCCGATGAAGACTCCGCGATCGACATGCTCAAAGCCCTGAGGAAGAATTACGAAGCGCACCACAACGTCGAACTTACCGATGCGGCATTGATTGCTGCAGCCCGTTTGAGCGATCGATACATCACTGATAGGCAACTTCCCGATAAGGCTGTGGATCTGATCGACGAAGCCGCTGCGAAAGCAAGAATTGAGCGCGCTCAAGTTGTGACCGTAGACCAACAGAATGGAGTCACCGATGCGCGACCGCTCGTTATAGATGATGAAGACATAGCTTCACTCATTTCGGAACGCGTCGGTGTCCCACTTGATCAGCTGGTCGAAGAGGAGGTCGAGAAGTTGCTCAAGTTGGAAGACCGACTCCACGAGCGAGTAATCGGGCAAAGTCAAGCAGTGCAAACGCTCGCAGACGCGGTTCGTCGGGGCAGGATGGGTCTAAAGGATGCTACTCGACCAATTGGGGTATTCCTGTTTATGGGGCCGACCGGTGTCGGCAAGACCGAACTCGCGAAGGCACTTGCTGAGTTCATGTTTGACGATCCCAGCCACATGATCCGCCTAGACATGTCGGAATACGAAGAGCGTCACTCGATTTCGCGCATGATAGGCGCGCCACCCGGTTACGTCGGTTACGACGATGCTGGTCAGCTCACAGAAGCTGTAAGACGTCGTCCTTACTCAGTGATTTTGCTCGACGAGATCGAGAAAGCGCATCCGGGCATCTTTGACACCATGCTTCAGATCTTTGACGATGGCCGATTAACTGATGGTCATGGTCGGACAGTGGATTTCACCAACACGATCATCATCATGACCAGCAATCTGGGAACGGCCGATCGCAATACCAGAGGGTTAGGATTTGTGACCGGCGTTGAAGACTTTCGCCGTAACGCCTTCGATGCTCCAGGCCTGACCGAACGCCACGAACAGGCTTTGCGATCGCGATTCTCACCCGAGTTCTTGAACCGTATCGACGACATCATTGTGTTCGATCCGCTCGAAAGAGATGAAATCGATCGAATAGTGACAAAGTTCATCAATGAAGTCGAACGGCGATTGGAGGATCGTCAGATAACGATCGAACTCACTGAAGAGGCGCAAACTTGGGTAGCTGAACGCGGATATGACACGTGGATGGGAGCCCGACCGATGGCTAGGGCGATACAGCGTTATATCGAGTCGCCATTGGCATCATCACTAATTAAAGGAGAGGTCACAAGCGGTTCTCATGTGGTCGTGGATTTGGTCAACGACGAGATCGTATTCCATACGGCATCGGAATGCGATCAATTGTCGATTTCGGAGCCTCGTTTGATGGCCCGTCGATAGGTCTGCCGCGTTAAAATCGAGTGACGACCTGAACCGAAATCCCCCCTACTATGATCGGTTCAGTTTGATTCGGTGTGATATCGACAGAAGACGAACCTAACCGTGACGACGAAGTCGTGCGTAGCGGTGGTCATAACCGCTCGTTTGCTGATAATTTAGAAAATTCAACGCTTCGTTCGCTAGCGACTCATCCTCAGTGCGTCCAATCTGCGATTTGGACCGTAGTGTTGGGCTCTTCGGTGGTCGGCGTCTGGCTTTGGTGGGGTGGATTCCTACACATTACGGATGTAGGGTATCTTGCGACTTTCTACTTGAATCTCGTCGGTGCCGCCACCATAATCCTTCCTCTGCCGGGCGTTCTGGCGGCATGTGTTGCCGCCGAACCATCCTTGGGGTTAAACCCGATCTTGATAGGGATGGTTGGATCTACTGGTGCAACCTTGGGAGAAACCACTGCATACCTAGCAGGCTATTCCGGGCACAACGTAGCTATGAAGTTGCGCTGGTACCCTCGAATCAATAGCTTGATGGAACGATATGGCGGGGCTACCCTGTTTGTAGTGTCAGCGATCCCGACACCTTTCTTCGACCTTGCCGGGATTGCCGCAGGTGCTCTTAAATATCCCTACAGAAAGTTCTTGTTGTATGTATTTGCGGGGAAGGTAATCAGATTGACGATCATGGCCTACACCTGTCGCTGGGGGATTGAACGGGTAGTGGACATTTATGAATTGAACCTTCCATTCGGTTAGTAGCTGGATCACATCAACTGGCGCCGCTGAAGCGCAAACCAAATACCTCGAAGCGTAACCGTGAGGACACCAGACAACCCCCAGACTGATGCTCCGAGTGAAGTTGGTGTCATGTCTGTTGTGCTCGTTGCCGCCGGTAGATCTACACGGATGCACGGCGTCGACAAACTCATGTTGTTGATTGATGGCCGCCCGGTGATTCGCCACTCACTAGAAGTTTTCGACGAGAGTACGCTGGTTCGTGACTTGGTTGTTGTAGCCCACCCTGAGCGGTTTGGCGAGTTTCAAGAGTGCATCGATGAAGGAGGGTTTTCCAAACTCGTTCGTCTGGTACCTGGTGGTAACAGGCGACAGGATTCTGTTTGTAACGGCATCCTCGAACTCCTGAATGATCCTAATCCGATGGAATTCGTGGCAGTTCATGACGCCGCTCGACCGTTCATCGATGCGGCCTTACTGGAACGAGGCCTTACCGTGGCAAAACGGATTGGTGCAGCAATCCCAGTCATTCCGACAAAAGACACAATCAAGCGCGTAGAACACGGTTTGGTGGTCGAAACTCCGGATCGTGAGGGGATGTATTCGGTGCAAACCCCACAAATTTTCCGGACTGAGATCTTGCAAACCGCGCACGAAATCGTTGCTCAAGATGTCACCGATGACGCGTCAATGGTGGAAATAGCTGGTGGGCTAGTGGGGACTTTTTCAGGTTCAAACGACAACATCAAAATCACAACGCAATCTGACATTCCTCTTGCAAACGCGATTGCGTCCAACCGAACATTTGCGTTTAAATCTCAGTTTGGCATCGGTTTCGACGCACACAAGTTGGTAAATGGTGGACCGTTGAGGCTAGGTGGCACCGACATCGAATTTGACATGCATCTCGAAGGTCATTCCGATGGCGACGTGCTTTTCCACGCCGTCTCGAGCGCGATTTTGGGAGCGGCAGGTCTCGGGGACCTAGGTAGCAACTTCCCGTCCAGCGATCCAAGTTACGCTGGTTTTGACAGCAAGACGTTTATCCAGATTGCGGCTGCCAAAGCAGTTGATCATGGTTGGCGAGTCGACCACGTTGACGCCACAGTCATTGCTCAAAGACCCAGACTAGCATCTCATAGAAATGCTTTTGAAGTTCAAATCGCCAACGCGTTGAACACAGTCGTTGACCGGGTGAATGTGAAGGTCACATCGACGGATGAAGTTGGAGCCATAGGGCAGGGAGATGGAATTGCAGCTCAAGCCATAGCGACGCTGGTCCAGTAACTTCGATTCAACTTAGAATTCACAACACCCCTGCCCGAAAAGTTTGATAACCGCGACGAGACAGACATCCGCAAAAATGCAGCTCTACAACACGCTTACTCGCAAGAAGGAAGAGTTCAGGCAGATCTCCGATCCTGTGCGGATGTACGTTTGTGGAGTCACAACTTACGATGAACCGCACCTTGGTCACGCATTGGCAACAGTGATCTTCGAGTTGCTGCAGTCGTACATGAACTATCGCGGCATCAACGTCAAGCGGGTACAGAACTTCACGGATGTGGATGACAAAATCATCGATCGCGCGGCCGAAACCGGTGTAGATTGGTTCGATCTGACTCAAGAGCACGTCAATTCATTCCTTGAAGCCATGGACGGTCTAAATGTCCGGCGCGCGGACGTGCATCCTCGAGTAACTGAAGAACTCGAACCAATAATCGGGTTAATCAGTAAATTGGTGGATGCCGATGCAGCGTATGAAGCTGGAGGTTCCGTCTATTACAGGGTCCGAAGAGACGAAGATTACGGCAAGTTGAGTGGTCGGACAGCTGACCGAATGGAGGAGCTGGCAAGATCAGAACCTGACTTGCTGAAGGAAAATCCAGAGGATTTTGCGTTGTGGAAAGCTTGGAAACCGGGCGAACCGTCTTGGGATAGCCCTTGGGGCCCTGGGCGACCTGGTTGGCACATTGAATGTAGTGCGATGGCCCGACGTTACCTAGGCGAGCAGGTTGACATTCATGGGGGAGGTTTGGATCTAGTGTTTCCTCATCATGAGAACGAGGTAGCGCAATCAGAATCCGCAACTGGTGTCGTGCCATTTGCTCGTTTTTGGGTGCATAACGGCCTGTTGCGTATGGCTGGTGACGAGAAGATGTCGAAGTCTTTGGGCAACGTCGTAACAGTCCGTGACGCTCTAAAATCACATTCCGCGGACGCGATTAGGTTATGGATTTTCCAGAGTCACTACCGAAGCCCCGCGACCTATGATGCCGAAAACCTGGTCGCGGCTGAACGTGCCGTGCGTCGATTGCGCCAAGCCGCTAACGCAAGCAGTGCCAAGAAGAACGGCGGCGATCGTTACGATGCTGGACATATAAAGCAACGCTTTGTCGAAGCGATGGACGACGATTTGAATACCCCGCGGGCTCTTGCAGCGATTTTTGATCTTGCGAGGGAGATTTTCACTGCGCAATCTGACGGCTCGAATATTGCAGATGGACAGGCGACGTTGAGGGAATTGGTCAGCTTGTTGGGACTGACCCTCGACGAACCAGAACTAGGAATCGAAGCGGACGTTGAGGCGATTCAAGAATTGATCTCGACCCGGCAAGAAGCCCGCGAACGACGTGATTTCGCAACCGCTGACGGCATCCGCGACCAGTTGATATCGATTGGAATCGAGATATCGGACACTCCCGAAGGCACCACCTGGCGGAAGATGTAGATCGCGTCTAACTGAGGTTCAGCTGAAGCGAACGTTAGCGATGGCGACAGCAACGAAAATCAATGTCAAAACGATAGTTGCTCTGAAGAGCAGCTTTTCTACGCCTCGCCTGACGTGGAAGGTGCTTTCGGCCTGACCAAAAACTGATGGATTGTTGCCGCGCGCCTGCAAAAGCAGCACGACGATGAGCACCACGGCAAGAATGAGGAGCGTTATCTGGAACCACATATCTATTAGGTTAATTCAGCGTGGCTACAAGAAGTCGATGACGAAAGTTCATCGGTCCCCTATCGTCTCCTCCAACAACCTCATTACAACTTGAGCGTCGGCTCTGCCGCGGGTGGCTTTCATCACTTGGCCCATCAAAAACCGGATCGCGGTGGTCTTTCCAGATAGGTAGTCCTTAACTGCAGCTTCATTGTTTGCCAAAACGTCTTCGACAATGGGTGTCAATTCATCAACATCACCCACTGCAGCCAATCCTAGTCGTTCGATGACCTCGTCGGGGTCTGCACCGTTTTCGAACATCTCGACGAAGACGCGTTTCGCTGAGTTGTTGTTGATCTCGCGCTTCTGAAACTTCCTGACCAAAACAGCCAAAGATGGAGGATCGACTCGTGTTTCGCCCATGGCACGTACGTCAGCCTCGCGCATCATCCTAGCCATCTCTCCGTTCAACCAGTTGGCCGTTTCCTTGGCGAACTCAGCTTGATCATTCTCAGGTTCACCTGCCACGCTCAGCATTACCTGCTCAAAATATTCGGCAGACGTCCTTTGCTCGACCAGGAGAGATGCATCGTAATCGGAGAGACCCCAATCTGCCTTGAAGCGTTTTTTCTTCTCTGATGGCAATTCCGGCATGCCGGATTGAATTTTGGATACCCAATCACGACCGATGTGGAGAGGTGGAACGTCAGGTTCGGGGAAGTAGCGGTAGTCGTGTGCGTCTTCTTTGGACCGCTGGGTGACGGTCACTTTGTCTCCATCCATCCATCCTCGGGTCTCCTGTTCGATCCTTTCGCCGCGTCCTATAGCCGTCACTTGGCGCTTGATTTCGTACTCCACGGCCTCGCAAACCGCTCGAACTCGGTTCATGTTTTTGACTTCGACTTTTTCACCTAATTCTTCAGATCCAACTGGCCGTACGCTTATGTTGGCGTCGCAACGAAATGAACCTTCTTCCATGTTCGCGGTTCCGACACCCAAGTATCGGATTATCGCCTGTAGCTCGGTGATGTAGGCTTCGACCTGCTCTGGTGTTCTCATGTCTGGTTCAGTGACGATTTCCATCAGAGGCACGCCTGAACGATTGATGTCGAGAAGAGAGTGCATCACTCCGCCAGTAGGGGAGTCGATGTGGATGAGCCTAGCCACGTCTTCTTCCATGTGCACCCGGTTGATGCCCACGCGGCATGGCTCTTCGGTCGGCAAATCGATCCAACCGTCGATACAGATCGGTTCATCGTATTGGGAAATCTGGTACCCCTTCATCAAGTCAGGGTAGGTATACTGTTTGCGGTCGAATTTGGTGACTTCTGCGATTTCGCAGTTTAGTGCGAGGCCAATCGCAATCGCGGACGCGACTGCGCTTCGATTGACGACTGGTAACGTGCCAGGAAGAGCCATTGAAACGGGGTCTACCAACGAATTCGGTTCCGCTTTTTGGTATCCTGCCCCCGACCACGAGAACATCTTGCTCTTTGTGTTGAGTTGGACGTGGGTTTCTAAACCAATTACAGCTTCGAATTTGGTGGTTGTCATCGCGCACATGGTGAGATTCTCCGATCGTTCCTATTCTGTAATATCCCTAAATCGCGCAATTCTGCGCGTTTCACCACGCTTCAGGTCCGATGAGCGGCACAAACACGCAATCCAATCCGTAGTTGACCTCGATACTGGCTGCACCCTTTATGACTGTGGCGATGCGTTGTCGCCTAATCTGACCTACCGGGATCACCATGCGACCGCCTGGCTTGAGCTGTGCTACAAGTGATTGTGGTATCTCTGGAACGCTAGCTCCAACGATGATCGCGTCGTACGGACCGGCTTCCGGATATCCCAGGTGATCGTCGGAAGCATAGACGACTCGGACATTTGCGTAGCCTAATCGGGCCAACCGCACCCGTGCCGCGTCGGCTAGCGCAAGAATTCGTTCTACGGTCACGACTTCGCGGACTAACAGAGAAAGCACTGCCGCTTGGTATCCCGATCCGCAACCGACATCGAGAACTCGGCCAACGCTTTTAGTCAGCTGCAAATTCGAGACCATGTGGGCCACTAAGCTTGGTTGTGAGATAGTTTGACCGCTTCCAATCGATAATGCCCGGTCCTGTTGAGCGCGAACGCGGTCTTTGGTCGGGACGAATTCTTCCCTAGGAATCTTCAGCAGTGCATCGACCACCGACAGGTCGAGTTCTTTTCGAGAAGCCAACGCTTTTTCGATGTTTGTCCCTTCGCAACTTGTTCTCGCCGGCATGAGCCAACGAGAAACTCGCTCGTTGATCCAGGAAAACATCACGCTCAAAATCGTAAGCCATTGCTACACGAGAATTAAGCGCAATTCATGTTCCTTGCACTAAGAGGATGCGAATCAAGTTCAAAGACCCACATAAAAACTGTGAAATTCGGTAAGGAATTCGGTTTTGGGGCCGTGAATTGGACTTTAAGCGAGCTTTTGCCCCTTGCCAGCGAATTCCGAGCGATTCGATGTTAACGATGAGATTGGTAAAATTGGAAGTGGAGTCAACGATCGCCGAACCAGTGAGAGAGTCGGCTATAGCTGCTCTGTAACTAGGAGTGTAGTTTTCAGTGGCCCAAACCACTTCGCATTTCCCGAACTTCGGACACAGAAACCAAGAGCCAAATTGACCACTCAAGAAAGACTCAAGATCTCCCGTGAATCCCAGCTCGAAGATGCTGGATATAAATGGGGATTCTCCACTGATGTCGAGATGGAGCTTGCGCCCAAAGGCCTGAATGAAGGCATCGTCCGACTTGTCTCTTCCAAGAAGAACGAACCGGACTGGTTGCTTGATTGGCGGCTCAAGGCTTACGAATATTGGAAGAAGTTGCAACTTGAAGATGCCGAACCCCGTTGGGCTAAGTTACGATACCCAGAAATCGACTACCAAGATATCTACTACTACGCGGCACCAAAATCTTTAGACGATGCTCCGAAGAGTTTGGACGAAGTGGATCCTGAGATGCTTGAGACGTTCGATAAGCTCGGGATTCCATTGCACGAGCGCGAGCGACTGGCTGGGGTCGCCGTAGACGCCGTTTTCGACTCAGTTTCGGTAGCGACAACCTACGCAGATCAGCTGGAAGAACGAGGTATCATCTTCTGTTCTTTCACCGAGGCTGTGCAGAATCATCCTGAGTTGGTTCAGAAGTATCTAGGTTCCGTTGTTCCGTACACGGATAACTTCTTCGCGGCCCTAAACTCGGCCGTGTTCTCAGATGGATCGTTCGCCTACGTGCCGCCAGGAGTTCGATGTCCAATCGAGTTGATGACCTATTTCCGCATCAATACTGAAGGTTCGGGCCAATTTGAAAGAACCCTGATTGTTGCCGACGAAGGCGCGTACGTGAGTTACTTGGAGGGATGCACCGCACCGATCCGACGTACCAGCCAGCTACACGCGGCAGTAGTCGAACTGGTGGCCCTAGACCGCGGCGAAATAAAGTACTCGACGATCCAGAACTGGTACCCAGGCACAAAAGATGGAGAGGGCGGAGTTTATAACTTCGTCACGAAACGCGGCATGACTGGCCGCGATGCCAAAATTTCTTGGACACAGGTCGAGACAGGTTCTGCGATCACTTGGAAGTACCCATCAGTGATTTTGCGGGGCGACAACTCGGTCGGGGAATTCTACTCGGTAGCCCTAACCAACAACTACCAGCAGGCCGACACTGGCACCAAGATGATTCATATCGGGAAGAACACGAAATCAACCATCGTGTCCAAAGGGATATCTGCCGGTCACGGTGAGAATACCTACCGTGGCGGAGTGAAAATCCTACCCGGCGCTGAAAACGCAACGAATCACACGCAGTGTGACTCATTGCTTGTAGGGGATCAGTGCGGCGCCCATACCGTCCCTTACATTGAGGTCCGAAATCCGACTGCGAGATTGGAGCACGAAGCGAGCACATCTAAGGTCAGTGATGAGCAGCTTTTCTACCTGATGTCACGTGGTATTTCGGAAGAGGACGCTCACCACATGATCATCACTGGTTGGAGTCGTGACGTCATCAAAGAGTTGCCTTTCGAGTTCGCGCTCGAAGCGGGCCAACTTCTCAAAGTCAGCCTTGAAGGCGCGGTTGGATAAGAAAAGCCGGGCACAACAAAGGCTACGAATTAAAACGAATCAACTTGTCATGAGGCGGGACACCCTGTGAGAGTGCGAATGCTGACGATTGAAAACCTGCATGCTGCTGTAACCGACAGCGAAGAAGAGATCCTAAAGGGCATAGATCTGAAGGTTAATCCGGGCGAAGTTCATGCCATTATGGGCCCCAACGGTAGTGGGAAAAGCACGCTAGCCAATGTGCTGATGGGCAAACCCGCTTACACCGTCACCAATGGTGACATCAAAGTCGACGGCGAAAGCATTGTAGATATGATGCCTGACGAACGGGCACACCTCGGCATGTTCCTTGCGATGCAGTACCCATCAGAGGTCCCGGGTGTTCGTCCGTGGCAGTTCCTCAAGGCCGCTCGAGATGCGATTGATGAAGCGAATGGGAACCAGAAAACCTCTGTTCGTGCCTTCTCAAGATTGTTCGACACGAAGGTGAAAGACGTCGGCATTAACCCTGATTTGATGAAGCGTTCGTTAAACGAAGGCTTCTCCGGCGGCGAAAAAAAGCGCAATGAGATGCTTCAGATGGAAGTTCTGGAACCGCGTATCGCCATCATGGATGAGACGGATTCGGGGCTTGACATCGACGCATTACAGGCAGTTGCGGATGGTGTGAACAAAATGCGATCGTCTGACCGGAGTTTCTTGATCGTCACTCACTACCAGAGATTGCTTCATTATGTAAGCCCGGACGTTGTGCACGTTTTGGTGGACGGAAAAATCGTCGAGACCGGTGATGCTGGATTGGCCGAAAAGGTAGAAGCCAGTGGTTACCGTGACTATGTTGTGGTGAAGTGAGGATTGGGAGAGGATTTAATTATGACTCTCGACGGAGGCGGAATGCCGACCAATCCGGTTCGTCACATCGATGTGTACAGGGAAGACTGGGACGGTTTCGTAACGGGGAAATCGAGTAACGGATTAGCAACCGATCGCGCTCACGAGGTCAGACGCAACGGTTGGGAAGAATTCAAGCGCATCGGGTTTCCGATCCACAGGCGAGGAAACGAGCTGTGGAAATATACGGACTTGCGCCAAATCGACCGCGTCCCGTTTCGTTTCGGTGTGCCGTCGGGAGAGATCGAACGTGGCGTTCTTGCCGTGGATATCCCATTGCCCGCTGAGTGGGACAACATCGTTTTCTTAGACGGCCTCTTTCAGCCTTCGTTATCCGATGATGAGATACGGTCAGATGGTCAGAGGTTGCGACCGCTGGCAGATTATGACTTGTTGGGTAAATTGGCGTCGTGCGCTTCGAATGCATTTGTGTCTTTAAATTCGGCGTTCCTTGATGATGGGCTGTTGATTGATGTCGCCGAAAACACGGACGGCGCAAAACCATTGCACGTTGTGTTCGTCACCACCGATTGCCCCGGGGGCCAGCGGGCAGTTTATCCGAGAGTCGCAGTCGCGGTAGGAGCTGGTTCAGAGGCGACGTTGATAGAGACGCACGTATCGTTGTCTGATGCCGTGCACCTTTCGGTTCCCGTTGTTGAAATCTCTTTGGAAGAAAGATCTACACTGCGACATTACCGAGTGCAGTTGGACGGCGAAAGTTCGTACCACTTTGCGACCACTCGGGTCAAGCAGGGACCGGAATCAAGCTATCGATCAACTTCATTCTCGGTTGGTTCTTCGATTGCTCGCAATGATGTTTTTACACACTTGATTGGTGAACATGCGGAATCGACGCTACACGGTGTGTACCTGACCACCAACAGGCAACACCAAGACAATGAAATCAGCACCACTCATACCGCTCCGCATTGCACGAGCGACCAGTATTACAAGGGCATCCTTTCGGGGCGATCGAGAGCGGTTTTCAGCGGCAAGATCACTGTTGAGCGCGGGGCACAAAAGACGGATGCGAATCAAAAGGACTTGAATCTTTTGTTATCGCATGGCGCGGAGGTCGATACTAAGCCTTCCTTGGAGATCTACGCGGATGATGTGAAGTGTGGGCATGGCGCGACTGCTGGACATGTCGACGAAGACACGCTCTTTTACTTGCAGTCTCGTGGTGTGGACTACGATACCGCGCAAGCGATGCTGATCCGAGGATTTGCTGCGGAGATCCTGGCGGAGTTCGAGGAAGAAGCCTTACGGGAATTTTTGGAAGCCAAGCTTGACGAGCTGATGCCTGTGTTGCAGGCAGCGTCGGATACCATCGGCACTACCTAGCGATTGATCAGCTTGCGCGGCTAGAATGGTCGCACAGCGTCTACGGTTTTCAAGTAAATGTTGACGTTTAACGTACCCATGCGCAGCGGATTGGGACATCTCGACGAGGTCAATCGTTACATAGTTGAGGACCATTGTCGCAATCCTCGTAATTCCGAACCCTTAGCTGAACCTGACGCCCAAGCGACGATTGACAATCCGTTTTGCGGTGACGAGGTGACGGTGGAGATAAAAGTTGATGTGGATCGATTGGTTGCGATCTGTGTCCTTGGTTCGGGATGTGCGATCACTCAGGCATCGGCTTCGATTATGGGAGAGGTTGTTGGGGGTAGACGTTGCTCGGAGATCGTTGAGATCGCTGGCATGTTCAGACGGATGATGACTGAAGGTAAGACCCCTGACGGTGAGAGTGAGGATGTTTTGGGTGATGCAGTAGCGTTAAAGGACGTTTCGAGATTTCCAGTTCGGATTAAGTGCGCGCTCTTGGCTTGGGCTACGCTCGAGGACGCGATTGGGAATTTGAGTTCGTAACTCATCCGCCTCGGACACGGTCTCCGAGCCAGAGGCGGGTTAGCCAGAAGGAGTCGGCACGGTAAGTGCTCGGAGCGACGTTGTTGAGGTGAGACCACCAGAGCCAGTGAGAGACGTTCGCGGCAGGACGGAAGAGGTGAGCGCCGGCGATGATTTCGCGTTGGATCTCTAACAGGAGTTGGCGTCTGGTCAGCGGGTTTAGTTCGGTAGTCTGTTGTTCGATCAAGAGATCGAGTTCTTTGGTCGCGTATCCAGTGACGTTGCGAGGTGCGGCGGAGTGGTAGATGGAAAAGAGGGTTGATGTAGCACTTGATTGTGGTGGCGGAGCTCCGACGTAGACGTCGAAGTCGTGTTTGATCCAGACATCTTCGGCAAAGGATCGGGTAGAGATGGCTTCAACGGTGGCGATGATTCCCAAGGATTTAATTGCAGAGGCGAGAGAGATTGCGGTTTCGATGTAGTCGTCTCCGAACTGTCCGACGCGGATTTCAAGGGCGATGCCTCTGGGAAGGTTGACGGATCCTAGGATTTCGAGCACTTTGGCGCGTTCGTTGAAATGAGAGCCAATTTCTTCCGGTGAGAGGAGCCAACTTGGGTTGTTAATGGGAAGCCCTGTACTTATGAACGATTGACCGTGGCGGATGGTGTCGATTAGGAAGTTGGGGTCCCATGAGTAAAGGATCGCGGCGCGTAGTTCGTGGAGATCGAGGTTGCTGCGTCGGGTGTTGAATGCGACTTCGATGCCTGCTGCCGGATCGTGGCTGTGCGTCCAGCGAAGTTCGTCGAAGCGTTCGACGGCTGTGATCAGGTCAGACACATCAGGTTGGATCAAATCGATTTGGCCGGTTCGGAGTGATGTTGTACGGGTTTGGGCGTCTTCGATGATTGCGACGGTGATGCCGTCGAGGAGAGGGAGCTCGGGAACGAAGTAGTCGCGGTTCGCTTCGTAACGCATGGCGGAGCGTTCGAAGAGGTTTTGAATCCAAGGTCCCGTGCCGATAGTTGGGCCTTGGGTTAGGTCGCCGTTCAGATTGACGGCTTCTGGAGCGACGATTGCTGTTCGGGCGTCGGCGAGTTTGTCAAAGATCTCAGCGTCTGGGATTGTCAGTTGGATTTCGACGGTGTCATTGTCGATGATTCTGACTTCGGCGATGGTGTTTACGAGCGGAGAGTTGGGAAGTGTAGGGTCTTTGAGGCGGTTCAAGCTGAACGCGACGTCGTTGGAACTGAGGTTCCGACCAAGGCCGGGATTTGTTGCTTGCCAAGCGATGTCGGGGCGGAGATTGATGGTGAGTCGATAGTCATCGGAAAAGTCCCAGCTTTCGCAAAGGTCGCAGATGATTTCATGGGCGGAGGTTGCAGTTCGCGGGTCGTAACGTTCGTTGAGCGCTTCGAGGCCTTGCTTTGGATTGTTCGGAGTGAGCCAACGGTATCGGAAGATGCGGGAGTAGGTGATGCCGGGTCCCCAAGCTGCGAGGATAGGGGAGACGGATTTGTGGATGTCCTGGTGCGGTGGTGATTGTGGGACAGCGACTTTGATTTCGCCGCCTTGTCGGCCAGTGATGGGTAGTGGTTCGACGTGAGGTGGTCCGACGATCTTCGGTGTTGCGGTTACTTGAGGTTGTGAGGTTGGGGTGGGACTGGAGAAGGTTGCAGTCGGGGTAGCGGTCGATGGAATGGGTGTAGGGGTGGGTTCAGAAGTTGGAGTAGCTTCTATAGGTTGATTGGTTGGGGCTGACGGAAGAGGCGTAGAGGTTGGTGTAAGTGATGGTTGTGTTGGCGTCGGTTGGATTTTGGTGAGGGCTTGCGGTGTTGGTGTTGCAGTCGGAGGCTCGGGTAACGGAGTATCGGTTGGGGTTGGTGTTTGAGTGGATAGTGTGGTTGGGAATGGAGTGGCGGTAGGCGGCGTTGTGGCGGTTGGTTGTGGGATGGGCGTCGGAGTTTCGGAGGTGCAGGCGAGCGCGGTTGAGGTCAGGGCGGTTACTGAGAGTAGGAGGCCGGTTAGGGCGACAAGTTTGGGGTTCAAGGTGTTGCCTGCTTGAACCATTCGACGGTTCTGCTGATGCCGTCTTGGAAGGATGTGTTGGCTTGCCATCCGAGATCGGTCTTTGCGGCTGAGGTGTCGAGCCAGATTTTGGGGATGTCGCCGGGTCTTGGCGGTCCGTACTTTGCAGGTTTGGAGTTGGCGATGAATTCGGAGAGGATGCTGTAGATCTCGTTGACTGAGATGCCGTATCCGGTGCCGATGTTGTAGGGGCCATGGAAGTTGGAATTGGCGAGGGTGAGGACACCGTCGATGAAGTCTGAGATGTAGATGTAGTCGCGCTGGTCGTTGCCGTCGCCGAAGATGGTGATTTGGCGGCCTTCGAGCATTGCCTGGGTGAAGATTGCGATGACACCGGCTTCGCCATGGGGGTTTTGGCGCGGGCCATAGACGTTTGCAGGACGGACGATGGTGTAGTTGAGGTCGTAGAGGTGACCGTAGACGCGGAGGTAGTGTTCGATTGCGAGTTTGGAGACTGCGTACGGAGAAAGGGGTTGAGCGTCGATAGTTTCGCTGGCAGGTAGGGCGGATGGATCGAGGTCTCCGTATACGGCTCCGCCGGTCGAGAAGAAGATGAATCGAGGGCGATGCGGCAGTTCTCGGATGCCTTCGAGGAGGTTGAGGGTGCCGTTGACGTTGATGTTGACGTCGGTTAGGGGTTCGCGGGCTGAGACGGCTACAGAGGCTTGTGCGGCTAGATGGTAGACGGATTTGGGGTTGAGGTCTTTGATGATGTCAGTGATGTTGGGGTCGCAGATGTCTGCGTTGATCAGGGTGGCGTTGGGATGGAGGTATTGGGTGTTGGAGGTGGACAGGTTGTCGATGACAGTGACGTTTTCGCCGCGGTTGATGAGGGCGTCGATCAAGTGGGTGCCGATGAAGCCAGTGCCGCCAGTCACGAGGATGGTGTTGGGCTCTTGGTGATTTTGATCGGCGTGGGTCATGTGAGAAGGGATGGAAGCGTAGTGAACTGGGTAGTTTTACGGAATGGTGGAGTTGTTGGTTTCGAGGGGTTTTGACTTTCAATTATGCGTCAGTGGGATCGGTGGACTTTGGGGTTGTTGATGCGGTTTGAGAGCTTAGGGATAGAATTGGCAGGCGTTGATTGAGGCATGAGCTTGGAGATTGAATAGATGGCCGACATCAGATTGATCGCGTCCCGCCATTCGGCGTTTTACAGCCCGATGATTTCGATGATTGCGGGTGGGTTCCTGGAGAAGGAGGGGCTGAGCGGGACGTATGCTCCGGCGGGTCCGGGTCAGAATTCGGTGGTTGAGGTTGCAGAGGGTAGAGCGGATGTTGGTCAGTCGGCGGTGTCAGGCAGTTGGGGTGCGTTGGATGCCGGGGAGAGGCCGGGGGTGGCGCATTTTGCTCAGATCAACGCTCGGGATGGGTTCATTGTTGCGGCTAGGGAGGCGGATGCTGATTTCAGGTGGGAGAAGTTGCTAGATGCGGAGTTTTTGTATGTGCATGATGGACAGCCAGAGGCGATGTTGAGGTATGGGCTGCATCGGGTGGGGATTGATCTTTCGGATGTTTCGGGGATCGAGTCTGGTGGTGGCGATGAGATGATGGGTCAGTGGCAGGACGGTCAAGGGGAGTATTTCCATGAGCAGGGGGCGTTTCCTCAGCAGTTGGAGCATGAGGGGATCGGGCATATCGTGGGTTCGATCGGGGAGATTGTGGGGCCGACGGCGTTCAGCAGTCTGATATGTCGGTGGGACTATCTGGATACGGATGATGCGAAGCGTGTGACGGCGGCGTATCGTGCGTCTCGTGAGTGGGTGAATACGGCGGATCCGATGGATGTTGCGAAGGCTGAGGAGCCGTTTTTTCCGGGGATTGCGGTGGAGGCTACGGCAGCGGCGGTTGCCTACTATCAGGAGCTAGGGACTTGGGATGGAGATATTGCGGTGCCGCGTGAGTTGTATGAGTCGGCGTTGGATGTATTTGAGCATTCGGGGATGGTCGGTGCTCGTCATGCGTATGAGGATGTTGTTGTGTCGCCTCCGGGGTGAGAACCATGATGGGCATGATTTTTGATGGTGGTGTTGGTTGGGTTTTTGGTTTTCGTGTTGCGACCATCATTCTGCGAAGGTTCGCTGTGCTCCCTTCGCAGCACTTCATCGGGCCGTTCTCGAAAGGCTCCTCGGTTGTTTGGCCACTTGAAAGTTGGGCTTACCTTGAGTGGTGAGGCTTTAGCCGCGGCCTAGGTATAGCTGTTGGTTGGGGATTACGATTGCTTCTAGCATGTTGACGTCTGGTGGGAGGGTTGCCATTAGGAGGGCGGTTCGGGCGATATTTTCGACGTCCATCATTGGTTCGGGGCCTTCGTCTCGGCCGGAGCCGGATCGGGCGTCGGCGCGGCGTTCGACCATGGTGTTGCCGGGGTGGAGGGCGGAGACGGCGATGTTGATGTCGCGGCCTTCGATGGCGGCGGATTGGGTTAGTCCCCAGACGGCGTGTTTGGATGTGGTGTATGCGGCGGCGGAGTGTCGGGATCGTTGTGCGGCGATGGATCCGATGTTTATGATGCGTCCACCGCCTTGGGGTCGCATGATCTTGAAGGCTTGTTTGGTGCAGTAGAACATTCCGGTGACGTTTGTGTTCATGACTCGGAGCCATTTTTCGGAGGAAAGCTGCTCGATAGGGTCACCTTCTACGGAGCCGGAGTTGTTGACGAGGATGTCTAGGCGTCCGTGGGATTCCATGACTGAGTTGAAGACTCCAGCGACGCTGTCTTCGTCGGTGACGTCCATCGAGAGGGCTGTTACGGTGGTGCCGGATTCGGCGGAGATTTCGTCGGCGGATTCTTGTAGGCGTTCGAGGTTTCGGGCAGCGATGGTTACGTTTGTGCCGTTATTCGCAAAGATTCGGGCGATGCCTTTGCCGATTCCGGTGCCTCCGCCGGTTACGAGTGCGATTTTGCCTTCTAGTGATTCGTTGCTCACGTGGTTCCTCCGGTAATGTCAGTTAGGTCTGACTTCGTGTCTGCCTGGTTTGGTCAGGAAAGATGTGACCAGAGCTAAGGCTACAATTCCGGTTGCCACGAAGTATGCGTATCTCCAACCGTCGAGGAATGCGAAGCCAGCTTCAGGGGTGTCCTCGAGTTCGGCGAGTGGGATGTCAAAGCCTTGGGCGATCATGATGCCGGCGATGATGGCGGTGATGATTGCTTGTCCGCTGACGTTTCCGAGATTGCGTGTGAGGTTGATGATTGCGCTGACAAGACCATAGGTTGATCGAGGAACTGAGCCCATAGTGGCGGCGGCGTTTGGGGCGGACCATGCGCCTTGGGCGAGGCCGTTGATGAGTACGACGACTGCGATGTAGACGAGGTTCGAGGTGTGGCTGAGGGTTGCGAGCGCGATGCCAGTGAGGATCAGTACCATGAATCCGCCGACCATGAATGGTCGGACGCCGTAGCGGTCGGAGAGTCTTCCGAAGACCTGTGCACCCACGCCCATGCCGATTGCCATCATGAGAATGACGCCGGATGCGTAGATTTCGGGCCAACCGCGGAAGGCTACGAGATAGATCGGCAGGAGAAACAGAGTGGCGGAGGAGCGCATGAATGCGAGGTATCGGGTGATGATTGCGAATTTAAATACGGAGATTTTGAAAAGCCTTAGGTCGACCATCGGGTGTGTAGTTTTGAGTTGCCACCAGACAAAGACGATGATGGTGGCGATGCCGGTGAATGCTCCGGCGATGATGATGGGCGAGCTCCAAGCAAGCGCGAATGGGTTGGTGATGGTGAGGATGACGATTGCGGTTGCGACGGCGGAGAGTGCGGCACCTAGCCAGTCGTATGGTGGTCGTTTTTCGCCGGAGAATGATCCGATGCGTTCGTCTTTGAGGATGTAGAGGCCCCATAGGAAGGCGATGGCGGTGGGGATCGCCATGAAGATGAAGAGGGCTTGCCACGGTAGAAATTGGAGAGTGACGCCTGAGACTACGGTCCCCGCGGCACCGCCGATGGCGACGGCGGTGGTTTGGCTTCCCAGTGCTTTGCCGCGTTCGCTGGCTGGAAACACGGATGTCGTGATTGCAGTGGAGACCGATTGACCCATGGAGCTGCCGATGGACATGATGATTCGAGTGATTATGAGGAATGTGAAGCTGGTGGCGAATGCACATGCGATTGCGCCGCCGCCGAAGAGCACCATGCCTATGAGATGGAACTTCTTGCGTCCGATCATGTCGGCGACCTTGCCGAGAGGGACCATGAGGGAGCTAATAGTGAGGGATTGTGCGATGACTAGGAGGGATGCCTCTTTGAATGTGATGCCGAAGTCTTCGGCGATGGCAGGAAGGGCTAGGAAGATGATGCTGAAGCTCATCACCATGGTGACAAGGGAGAGTCCGACGGCCCAGAATGCTCGCCACTTGTACCAAGCGTTTTCGGGAGCGGCGGGGTCCCACGGTGGTTGTTGGCGCGCGGGTTGGGAGATGGTTTGGGTTTCGGCCATTAGGGAATGCGACGCGTGGGCGTCGGCGGGGGAGTGAGACTAGAGTATAGCGAAGGGCGACCTTTAGGCGATTAGCGGTGCGTCCTGATCCCCTTTGTTCTTTGGACATTTCCCCCGCGAGGGGGGACCTCGCCGTGCTTCTCTGGGTTCCGGCTTTCGCCGGAATGACGTGTGTGATAACCGGAATGACGTGGGTTAGTGGACGTCCATTCGTTTTAGTCGCCAGATTGCGGCTAGGTTGGAGATGATGATGATGGCGATGATTGCTGGGATGGCGAATTCGACTGGTGGTGGCGTGTTGCTGCCGGATTTTGGGGCGTCGATGAGATTCGGGCCGAGTTCTTGCATTATGGAGATGGTCATGCCGCTGATGCTGATGTATTTGAGGCCGGGGATGGCGGATGAGATTAGGGCTTCGAATCCGAAGACGTAGACGATGCCGAAGACGACGGCTCGGGTTGTGAGAGTGCCGACGAATGCGAATAGGGAGGTGAATGCTAGGGCGCCGATGAGGATGCCGAAGGCTCCGACGATGGCGGAGGTGTAGGTGTCCTCTTGCCAGATGATGATGACCGAGATGAAGGTTGAGATTGCCATCGGGATGACGACGACTGATAGTGCGGCGAGGATTTTGGGGAGTGCGATCTGCCATCTTGCGATGGGGGCGAGCATTAGGTTTGTCAGGGTGCGGTCTTCGATTTCGTCGGCGAAGACTGGTGCGGCGACGATGAGGGCGACTAAGGGGAGGGTGGTGTTGATGATGAGTGCTTGGATGAAGCCTTGGGTCTCGTTGCCTCCCCATTCGGTATTGAGGATTTCGCTGACGACGGCGATTGTGAGTGGGATGGCGGCGATCAGAAGAAGGATCGCGGCGCGTTTTATCGACAGAGATTGTCGGAGAGCGAGGACGAATATTGTGTCTGACATGGTGCGCCTTAGCCTTCGACTAGGTATGAGAAGACGCTTTCCAATGAGTCGTCGATTGGTTGGAAGCGGGTTAGTCGGATGTTTAGTTTTTGTGCGAGTGCGGGGAGGTCTAGTTGTAGGACAGCGACGTTGGTTGTGAGAGCGATGATTGAGCCGTCGGGGTCGAATTGGACGGATTGGACGGACTGTAGTTTTGCGAGTTCGCCGCCGAGTTGCTTGGGGTCTGAGGCCTCGATCTTTACGTGGTAGGGTCGGTCGTCGAGTGCGGCGCGGATGGCGTGGAAGTCGCCTTGTGCGGCTAGTTTTCCGTTTACGACGAGGACGACGCTGTCGCTGACTTCTTCGACTTCTTCGAGGATGTGGGAAGAGATGATTACGGATCGGCCTTCTTGGGCGGTTTCGCGAAGGATTTCCTGGAAGCGGAGTCGCTGGGTTGGATCGGCGCCATTCAGGGGTTCGTCGAGGATGAGGAGGTCGGGGTCGCCGACAAGTGCGGCGGCTAGGCGGATGCGTTGTCTCATGCCGCGGGAGTAGGTGGCGATTTTGCGGTCTAGGGCGAAGGACATGTCGACGCGTTCGATGGCCTGTCGGAGATGGGATTCTTCGCGTCGGAGGTCTTTTAGACGTGCGGATAAGCGGACGAATTCTAGTCCAGTCATGAATTCGTATGCGGATTCGTTTTCGGTCATTATGCCGATGCGTTTGTAGATGTTGTGGTCGGTGCGGGGATTGGTGCCTAGGAGTCGGACTTCGCCTTCGGAAGGGGAGTGGAGTCCGCAGATCATACGGAGGAGGGTTGTTTTGCCTGCGCCGTTGGGACCTAAGAGGCCGGTGATGCCGGGTCCGATGTTGAGGGTGACGTCGGAGACTGCGACGACGTTACCGAACCATTTTGAGACGGATCTTAGGGAGACGATGGGGTCGTCGCTGTGGTTGTATGTTGGGGTTGCCGTCTGCATTTGGGGATTATCTTTGGGCTTGGTAGAAGCGCCAAGTTGCGGCGATTGAGGCGGCGGTGAGCAGGATCATCCAGGCGATGGGGATTGCGATGTTGAGGTCGTATTCGTCGGCGTAGGTGTTGAAGAAGATGGATGGGACGATGTTTGATGCGAGATCGATCAAACCGATCAGGTTGATGAGTTCCATTACAGTGTCTGATGGGTTGAAGATGGAGACGATTCCTGGGGCGATGGATGCGATCATCATGATGCCGATGATGATTAGGGTTGCGATCATGCGGCGGTCGGTGATGGAGCTTATGGCGATGGTGATGGATGTGGTGAAGATGGCGAAGACGATGCCGTTGCCGATGAATCGGGGGATGTCGGGCCAGTTGTCTTGGGCGTGTCCGAGGGAATCTGCGACGCCGAACAGGAGTCCGATCCAGTAGGTTATGTGTGGGAGTATGGACGCGGCGAGGAGGAGCATGAAGAGGGCGCACCATCTTGCGCTGAGGTAGTCGAACATGGTGATCGGACGGACGAAGTAGAGGTGGATGACGCGGTTTCGGCGGTCGGGGCATACGAGTTCGGGTCCGACGAATGCGGCGAAGATGAGGATCATGAATGAGATTACGGCGGTTAGTTCGAGATGGCCGGGTAGGTCGAGGGGTAAGCCGCCTTCGGTTTCATCGACGTCGAAACCGAATTGTTCGAAGAAGGCTCCGATTGCAGCGAAGACTAGGCCAGTGGCGATGGTGGGAGAGAGGACTAGCCACGGGAGGAATTTGGCCCAGCCTCCGCGTCCGATGCCCATGCCGTTTTTGACGCCGTCGATGAAGAGGGACTGCCAAGCACGGTTGCGGCCTTCGCGGATGCCCTCGTAGGACTGGTATCCGATGTCGAAGACGGTGCCGGTGCGTTCTTGTTGATCGGTGGTCAAGGATACGCGTTAGGTGCGGAATAGGTCGATGAGGGCTCGTTGGCGTGGTCCCATGCGGACTAGTCTTGCTTCGGAGGCGACTAGTGCGTCGCGGATGGTGTCGAATTTGGTGCCGTCCACGTCGGGAATGGCGATTGCGTTGCCTTCTAGGGTGTTTTGGAGGTTTCTAGTGGCGAGTTCTGAGATGAACTGGTCGCGGTTGTTGGCTATTTCTACGTAGATCAGTTCGGTTTCTTCAGTTAGGGATGCGACGTCGGAGGATTCTTTTACGCGTCCTTGGTCTAAGAGGACGATGTTGTCGCAGGTTCTCTCGACGTCCTGCATGAGGTGGGTTGAGAGGACGATGCTGATGCCGAATTCTCGGGCGATGCGTCGGATGAGGTTTAGCATCTCGGTTCGACCTGTGGGATCCAGTCCGGCGGTTGGTTCGTCGAGGAGGATAAGGATGGGGTCGTGGACGAGGGCTTGGGCGAGTTTGACGCGTTGTTTCATGCCGGTGGAGTAGCCGCCGATGGGTCGGTATCGTTCTTCGAAGAGACCGACGTGTCGGAGGGTGTCGGCGGCGAGTGCGCGGGATCGGGAAGGTGGGATGCCGCTGACTTCGGCCATGTGGGTTAGGAAGTTTGCGGCGGACTGGTTTGGTGGTAGGCAGTCGTGTTCAGGCATGTATCCGAGTCGGATGCGTGCTTCGGGGATTCGGGCGTCTGCACCCATGACGAGAGCGGAGCCGGATGTTGCATCGGTGAGGCCGAGGAAGATTCGGATTGCGGTGCTTTTTCCGGCACCGTTGGGGCCTAAGAGACCTGTGATGCCTTCGCCGACAGTGAAGGATGCGTCGTCTAAGGCTTGGACGTTGCCGTAGAGCTTGTTTAGATCACGAGCTTCTAGAAGGGGACTAGATTGGTTGAAAGCGTTCATGAAACGTGTCGGGTGAAAAGCAACTGCGTAGTCATACGTCTAAACCGTAGAAATCGATTGCGGTGTTGCCGAAGATGTAGTTGGATTGCTCTTGGGGGAGGTTTTTCGTCATTTCGCGGACGGTTTGGGCCCAGTTGGGGTAGGTCGTGCCTTGGGTTGAGACTGGCCAGTCGGAGCCGAACATCAGGCGATCGACACCGAACATGCCGATTACATGGTGGACGTAGGGGAGAAGGTCGTCGATAGTCCAGTTCTCCATGTCGGCTTCGGTGGTCATACCGGAGATTTTGCATCTCATGCCGTCGATGGATGCGACTTCACGCATCCGGGTTAGCCATGGTTCGACTTCGCCTTCCTTGATGTTTGGTTTGGCAATGTGGTCGATGACTGCCCGAAGGTTCGGGACGTGCTCCATGATGCGCGGGACGAATGGGAGGTTCCAAGGTCGTACAAGGAAGTCGTAGCAGAGGTCGCGTCGTTCGATCTCCTTTAGTCCTTGGATCGGCGCGTCTCCTGCTAGCCATCCGTGGTCTTCGTCCATTTCCCAGAGGTGGCGGACGCCTTTGAAGTAGGGGTTTTGTTGGAGTTCGTCTAAGGTTTCGCCGACGTTGGAATCGCTTAGATCAACCCATCCGACGACACCGGCGACATAGTCGTTGTTTTCGGCGATTTCGAGGCACCACTTGGTCTCTTCGACGGATGCGTGTGCTTGAACGATGACGGTTTTGTCGATGCCTGCCTCCGCTAGGAGAGGGCGGAGATGTTCGGGGCCGTAGTTGACTCTCAACGGGCTGCCTTCGGGCATCCAGTCGTAGGGTCGGAGGTTGAGGTCCCAGAAGTGGTGGTGGCTATCGACTACGGTCATGATGTGTTTGATGTACGGGCACTCACTCTAGCCCTCTCCTGCTTAGGGGGAGCGTTGCGGAACTCTCTTGGGCGGAGATGCGTTAGGTTCGAGGTAGTGGTTGAGGATTGCGTTGGTGGTATTTTGCCGCGCCCCTGTCGCCCTCACCCCCGGATCGGGGTCCGGGGCAGGCTCTGATCCTCTCCCGCCGAGAGGGATAGGGGACAGCGGTGGAGGCTTTGGGCAACGGTGTTTTTTTGGCGGGTTGGCCCCCTTTGTCCTTCGGACATTTCCCCCATGAGTGGGGGAAACCGAGTGCTAGCGGACGATGGTTCCGATGGAGGGTTCGCCTCGGATGGCGGTTCCGTGGCTGCCGGCGAAGTTTGCATCGCCGAACCAGAGGATGCCGTCCTTCATGGACATGCCGTGAATGAAGGGATCTTCCGGTCCCATTACGATGCGGTCCAGTTCTCTCCCGGACTCTTTGTCATATAGGACAGCGACGTTGTCGGTGGTGTGCGCGCACCAGATGGCGTCATCGCCTTCGAGAGCAAGACCGTGGAGTCGCTCTAGTTCGACCTCGAACTTGTGGACGACTTTGAAGTCGTCGGAGGGGTCAACGAGGATGATGGCCTTGGGGCTGAAAGCGGTTACCCAGAGAAGGTTCTCGTCATGGTCCCATTCGATGCCGTGGATGCCGCCGCCGTCTGGAGTTCGCCATCGGTCGATGGTCTCGCCGGTGTCCATGTCGCATTTAATGACGTAACCGAGGTGTGTGTCGGTGCTGCGGTACGGACGTGAGACGGTGGAGCCGTTCGAGCCGGTCCAGATGTGACCGTCTCCGACGGTGATACCGGAGCCGTTTTCGGTGGCGGTGTAGACGGTTCGCAGGACGTTACCGGATTCGTCAATGATGTAGACGTTGTCGGTGAGCTGGTCCATGACGAATAGCTCATCGTTGAACCACTGCAGGCCGTTGGGCATTTCGCAGGGAGATGGGATGGTGATTCCGACCTTGGATTCGGTCGCGGTCATTGCCATGTTGAGAACTCCAATCGCAATCTTGTGTCGCTTGATACTTGTGGAAGTAGTTTAACTTGAAAGCGTTGGAGAGATGCTTGATTTTGGGGATTTAAGGGGAAATGACGCGATGTGTCAAGTTTTGACTGTAAAAGAGCGAAGGCGCGTGTGGTACACTTGGAGATTGTGAGAGTAGGCGATTGTGATTGCCCGATGTGAAGGGCCATTTACCCTAAACCCACGATTTAACCAATCGCTTCAACTCCTTGAGTCGCCTACGTAGAAGTCGTTTGGATGATGTGCAGCTGGCTAAACGAGACAGCGATCATATTACCTGAGACATAGATCGAATACAGGAGAGGGCGGTTGAGATGAGAAGGAATAGAAGGCATGAGGAATCACGGAAACGGTAACGGAGCGCGCCGTCGCGTGATGATATTCATCGACGGCAGCAACCTCTACCACGTTCTGAAGCAGAATACCGATAAAAGAGACTTAGATTACAAGAAGTTTGCGGAGAAGCTTTGCGGTGATCGCGAGCTGATTCGGACCTATTACTACAACATTCGGCAGGAGTCGGCGGACAACCCGAGTTTGGGTGAATCTCAAGAGCGGTTCTTGAACGCTCTTTATGAGACGGATTATCTGGAAGTGAAGTTGGGGATTTGGAAGCAGCGGGGCAACACGATGGTTGAGAAGGGCGTGGATGTGATGATCGCCGCTGACCTTATTGCCCATGCATACGAGGACCACTACGATACGGCGATCTTGGTGAGCGGGGATGCGGATTTCTATCCGGCTTTGCAGGTGGTGAAGGACACTGGCAAGCAAGTTGAGGTGGCAGCGTTCGACTCCAATCTGTCATCTGAGGCGGCACGATTGGCGGATGTGTTGATCAAGTTCAACCGCGAGTATTTCGACGATCTTTGGATGTCTGCTGGTCAGAAGAGCAACAACATGCGGACGGCTGCGAAGCGGCAATCAGTGACGGATGAGGCGGCATCACCGAATGGAGAGGACAAGGGGGCAGTCAGAGGTGGGCAGCATACTCGGAAACCGTTCACGCAGCGATACGCGGATCGTCGAAACGCCTACAATGCGGCGTCATCTCGAAACGGGACGCAGGGCAAAGAAGGAGACTCAGTCGCGAGTAGGGTGCGTCGGACAGAGACGCGACGGAGTCTGTCGTCGGTTCTTGAGGACGATGGAACGTCGGCAGGGCGTACACAACGACGTGGATTGGCGTCTCGTCCCCGAGTGTTGCCACCGGATCAGCGAGCGAGGCAAAGGGCTGCTTCTGGCGCATCGACTGCGCCTGGCTCATCTGGCGACGCTAAAACAGCCGCGCTGTCGGGATCTAAGAATGTGAACGGTAGTGACCGTGGTCGATCGCGGCGGGAGTCTTGGGTTTCGCGGATGTTTGGTTCGCGAAAGTAGTAGCAGCAAGCCTTCATCGTCGAGATCTTTCGTCAACGACCAGACGGTAGTGTCTGAGGTCGCCGATTACACTTTGGGTACGGTGCTAGGTTAGAGAGATTGATGATGGCTAAGGCATCAGACAGTTCGGTTGGACGAGAGTCTGCACTTGAGAACGCAAAGCGCATCTACGAGAGTGAAGTTCTACCCAAGTACTTGAAATCGCACAGATTCCATTACATCGCAATAGACGGGGTCAGCGGCGATTGCGAAGTGCAGGACAACGATCCTTGGGCTCTGGACCGTTTGCTGAAGAGACATCCGGACGCAGTGGTGTATTCATGGCGTATCGGTTCTGATTTTGACGAAGCGTTTGAGTCGGTCGACGAACTAGGGCCGGCAACATTTGACGAAACGAATTGATCAACGGCGAAGTTTCGCGAACTAGATTTACCAATCAGCGGTGATAATGCTGTCTGGGGCTTCGAGGATACGGTCTTGAGTGCCGGACTTGAAGTCCATGGCGAATAGGTGATACTTGCCGTCGTTGTCGGATCGGAAGAGGACTTGTTCGCCGCTTAGGGACCATTTCGGATCGGCGTCGTCAACGCGGTTTTGGGTCAGACGGCGAGTGGTCTTCTCGGCGGTGTCTACGGCGTAGATCTCGGGGTTTCCTTCGCGTTCGGAGACGTAGATGATGTCCCGACCGTTAGGGGCCCATTCGAAGTTTCTTTCGTCACCGTCTTCGTCGGTCAAGGCTTTGGCTGCGCTTGGTCCGTTGCCGGTTTCGACCTCGAGGGTGTAGATGTCGGTTGAGCCATCGGAGTTTTTGCGTGCGAATGCGACGCGTTTGCCGTCCATTGAGAAGCGCGGTCGGCTATCTTCGTAGTCGGTCAGCTGGACTTCGTCTACGCCTTGGACCGATCGCTTGTAGATGCCTGGTGATCCGTCGATGTTGAGGCATATGACGATCCACTGGTTGTCGCCGGAGAAATTGCCGAGTTCGACGTTGCCGGCAGTTTCCGATACCAGAGTAGTCGTTTCGTCGTTTTCGAATTCGTAGACGTGGATTTCGGATCGAGCACCGTCTGCTGAATCGGCCAAATAGGCGATCATGCGTGAGTCGGGGGACCAGAAGAACTCTTGGACGTTTGCTGGGGCATGGGAGACCTTTGATGTGTCTTCGGTGTCGCGGTGCCAGACTTTCAACTGGCCTTTTCCGTTTTCGGCATCAGCGAGATATGCGACCATCTCTTGGTTGTGTGACCATTTTGGATTGGTGACGGAGTCGTTGATGATTTTGGATTTTTCGCCAGCCCGATCTAGGAGATACAGGTTGTTGCCTTCGTTGTCGATGACGTATGCAACATCGTGGGAAATTTGGTCGTTGCCGCAAGCCGCCGATGCGACGATGAGCAGCACTAGCGGTATGAGGATGGCGGGAGCGTACTTGTTTCGCATGTCTCTAGTAATCTCTGCTTGTGCGCGGGCGTCAAGATAGATCGCGGTGCGCGGATCCGAGGGGCAGTTACAACCGAAATTTTCGGAAAATGGTCTTACGGATTGCAAGGGAAGCGCATGCAACTAAAATCGCTTAGCGAGGGTGAACCTAGAGGATCGGAGATAGAGAGATGAAGTTCGCGTTCTTCATGATGCCGTTGCATACGCCCAACGAGAATCCGTCGTTGGCGTTCGAGCGCGACATTGACCTGATCAACTACGCCGAGAAACTTGGTTTCGACGAGTATTTCATCGGTGAACACCATTCTGCGGCTTGGGAGACGATGCCTATGCCGGAGTTGGTGTTGGCCAAGGCATCCGCGACAGCGTCGACCATCAAACTAGGGACCGGCGTTGTCTCCTTGCCATTTCATCACCCATTTCATGTGGCAGAACGATTTGCGTTTTTGGACCACTTGACGCGAGGGCGAGTAGTTCTAGGAGTAGGTCCTAGCGGATTGCCGACGGATGTGCAGCGCTTCAACATTCAGGGCAAGGACTTGAACCCGATGATGCGGGAATCGACCGACATCATCGTTAAGTTGTTGGAGTCGCCTGATCCGATCACATTCGAAGGCAAGTACTGGTCGATCAAAGACATGGCGTTGCAATTGCGTTCATATCAGCATCCGCGGTTGAAGTTGGCCACGCCTTCGGCTGGTAGCAAACGGTCGTTGGATTTTGTGGCTCAGTATGAAATGATGTGTTTCTCGGTAGCGGGCGGCGGTCCGCCGGATGCAGTGCCATTGGGTAGGCAGTGGGACGAAGTCGTTGATGCATCGGCGAAGTACGGTACATCGCCAAACAAAGAGGATTGGCGCGTGGTGACGTATATACATCTCGCCGATACCCGCGAAGAGGCGTTTGAGCAGGCTCGGCGTGGCGCGGTGCGTGATGTGCACAACTACTTCTACACGATCAACACGCCGCGCGCTTGGTTGGTTCGCCCGGACCAGAATCCGGCTGCTTTGACGTTTGAGGAAATCGTTGAAAAGAGGCGATGGATCGTTGGTACGCCGGATGATGCCATCGAGCAGATCGAGTCGATTGAAGAGGAGACTGGCGGCATAGGTGGCGTGATGTTAACGACGCACGAGTGGATGCCTATACGCCACGTCATGTACTCGCAAGAGTTGTTTGCGAGATATGTGATACCTCGGTTCAGAGGTCACGTAGCAGATCTCGAGCGCGAATGGGAAAGGACCAAGGCGGATCGCGTAGCGGGGAAGATTCCCAACGTCTATGCTCGTGATGACAGGAAACTGGACGCGATTCCCCCGAGCAATTTGGGGTTCAGGATTTGAGGCTCTCGAGCTCCGTCGCGCGGCGAGTCGGGGTTGAATTGTCAGATCAACGGCGTAAAACGAAAACCGGGAACAAACGATGGCGACTTTAGAACAGTTACTTGAGGAAGTCGATGCTTCTGCGGCGGAGATCGTTGAGCTCGAGCGACAGATGATTCAGATACCGACGGTGAACACTGGGCAGATGCCTACGGGGAATGAGACACCGTTGGCGGAGTTTATTCAAGACTGGTTTCATGCGGAGGGGATAACGGATACGCAGATCTTGGCTAGGGATCCGGAACGGGGAAACATTATTGCGGTTTATCCGGGGAGCGAGGCGAAGTGTCGGTTGATGTTTATGTCGCATACCGACGTAGTGCCGGTGGAGGATGAGTCGAAGTGGTCTTGGGAGCCTTTTGGTGCCGAGGTCTCAGGTGGTCGGATTTATGGGCGAGGGGCTTCGGACTGCAAGGCTCTGTTGACGGCGCAGATGATGGCGATGGCGATTTTGAAGCGCAACGCGGTTGAATTGAAGCATGGGTTGCGGTTGGTGAGTGGTGCAGATGAGGAGCATGGAGGTAGGTGGGGATTCGGTTGGCTAGCAGACAATCATCCGGATGCGTTGGAGTCTGAGCTGGCTGTGAACGAGGGTGGTGGGACGCCGGTTGAGCAAGGGGGTGCTCTGTCGTATCTGTTGGGCACGGGCGAGAAGGGCAGGTTGGAGATCAAGATCACCTTGAAGGGCGAGAGTGCTCATGCTTCGGTGCCTTGGCAAGGCGTGAATGCTTCATCGAGATTGTGGCGGGTCTTGCAACGGATCGAGAGCTATGAGCCGGAGATTGATACCTCGTTGCCGATCTTTGAGCATCTGAATTTGTTTGGTGTGGAAGAGAGACCGACGCCGGAGAATATCGATCGGATCATCGGCGAAATCTGGGAGAACACACCGCGATTGGGTTCGATGCTGAGGGCGTTGTCTAGGATGGTATGGACGCCGACGATGGTGAGCGGTGGGATCAAGTCGAACAGCGTGCCGGAGAACATCACGGTTACTTGCGACGTGAGAACGCTGCCATTCCAGAGCGAAGAGTACGTAAGGAGCGAGATCGAGAAGACGATTGGTGATGTCGAGGGTGTCTCGTTCGAGGTCGACTACATGTCGGTTCCGAACTCGTCGCCGTTCGAGACGGATCTTGCGGAGGCGATTAAGAAGGCGCAGGCGTTGGCAGTTTCGAGGGATGACATTCAGTGGATACCAGCCGTAAGCAATGGATTTACCGATTCTCGGTTTACTCGGAATTTGGGGATCATCACATACGGGTTTACAGGCGCGCATCCTGACGATGATCCAATGCTTTCGAGGGCTCATGGGACTGACGAGTCAGTCGGGATCGAGACTTTGATCAGCGGAACTAAGTGCATGATTGCTCTGGCTTGGGACCTTTGTGAGGCGCAGTGAGCCAATTGGTTAGTGATTTGGTTGAGGTTGCCGATGAGTTGGCGGCTGAATTGAAGGCTTTGGGGACTGAGGATCGTGCCGTCAATGAGAAGCGGTATCTGAAGTCGGAGATTGAGCATTTCGGTGTTCGCGTGCCGGAGATTCGGAAGTTGGCGCGTCGGTTCGCTCGGGAACGGAGGGATTTGGGGAAGGCGGAGATTGAGGTGCTAACCCATGAGTTATGGGGTAGAGATGTCTATGAGTTGCGGAAATTGGCGGTGAATATCTTGGCTGTCCGGGTTGGCGTTTTTGGGTTGGGCGATGTGGCGTTCGTTGAAGGGTTGTTGAGACGGTCTCACACTTGGGCTTTGATCGATGATCTGTCGATCAACGTGGTTGCGCCGATGTTGAAGGACGTGGACGGAGCGGACGTGGTAAGGAAGAAGTGGTCGAAGGATGAGGATTTCTGGGTGAGACGGACGGCGATGTTGGGGTTGTTGCCAAGATTGAGGCGAGGGCGAGATAGTTGGGAGGAGTTTACGGGTTACGCGGATGGGATGCTTGTCGAAGAGGAGTTTTTCATTCAGAAGGCGATCGGATGGGTTTTGCGTGAGGTTTCGAAACATTCGCCAGAGTTGGTTTTTGAGTGGATGGAACAGCGGGCCGAGCTAGCGTCTTCGGTGACGATGAGAGAGGCGGTGAAGTATCTGCCAAAGGATCAACGAGAGATTCTTGTCGTAATCAGGAGATCGGGGCAACGGAGGTCATCACGGTGAAACGCCCGAATGTTTTGTTCATCATGGCAGACCAGTTGAAGTGGTCGGGTTTGAGGATGTATTCGGAGATTGGAGTTGAGACTCCGTCCGTGGATAGATTGGCGGAACGTGGTGTGATGTATCGGTATGCGATCACGCCGCATCCGCTTTGCGTGCCGGCTCGCACTTCGGTGATGACTGGAAGGTATCCGCATTCAACTGGATGTCGGCGTAATGAGACGTTGATGCCAGAGAGCGAGACGCATGCTTTCCAGATTTGGCGGGACGCTGGGTACACGACTGGGTTGATCGGGAAGAATCACTGTTTTGTGACGGAAGATGATCTTGCGTTGTTTGATGTGCGATGCGAGATGGGACATGGAGGGTTACCGCAGGGGGATTATGCGGGTGGAGTGCCAGGGACACAGGGGATGGATTGGGTTCGGCCGATCGAGGCGATTGATGCGGCACACGAAGACCGCGCGCGTCTGAATGAGAACCGGCAAAGTCCGACGATCGCGTATGCGGTTACGGATCATCCGATTGAGGATTACGGGTCTAGCGTGATTACGGCGCAGACTGAGGCTTTCTTGGAGCGAATCGCCTCGGGAGATACCTTTGGCCGTGGAGATGAGGGTAGGCCGTTTGCGTTGATGGTTTCATATCCAGATCCGCACGAGCCTTACGAGGCGCCGAAATCCTACGTGGATTTATGCCCACCTGAAGACGTTTTTCTACCGCCGATCCGCCGAAACGAGTTTGAGGATGATGGTTGCGATGCCGGGTTGGAAGATGTTCCTTATAAGCCAAACGGTCGGGTTAGCCCGGCACCTGAGGTTAATCGTGTTTTGTATTCCATGCTGGGGATGGACGAGGATGCAGAGAAGGACATACGAGGGTTGGTGTCGGTTTATCATGCCATGACGCGGTTGATGGATGATGGGATTGGGCGGATTCTGGACAAATTGGAGGAGTTGGGGATGTTAGAGGACACGATAGTTGTGTTCACGGCGGATCATGGAGATTTCATGGCCGAACACAATATGGCAGTAAAGGGCGGGGTGTTTTACGACTGTTTGACGCGGGTGCCGTTGATTGTGTCGTATCCGAAGGGCGGGGTGCCGACTGGTGTGATCGATGAATCGATGGTCAATACGGTTGATGTTTTGCCGACTTTGTTGGAGCTACAGGGGTTGGCGAGGTTCGAAGGTATCAACGATGGATGGACGAGGACGTCTGGTGGAGCAACTGCTTTTGGCATTGCTGGATCGACGCTCAATGAAGACGGGGAGGTCCAACAGGGTTTGTTGCGCCGGATACAGGGCAAACCGTTGCCAACCGCGACGGGCGCGGAGCCGCGGGTCGCGGCTTACTCGGAGTACGGTGCCGGGGGGCCGCCAGTCACGATGGAGCATGTCGAGGCGTGCGAAAAGCCTTGGGGTTATCGGATGTTGATCGAGACGCTGTGGGGCAGGGAGGCGCAAGGACGTCGAAAGATGGTGCGGACAATTGAGTGGAAGTTTGTCACTGATCCGATGGCAAGAGGTGATGGAACTAGGGATGTGCCCGATCCTGAGGATGAGCTGTATGACTTGGTGAATGATCCTTGGGAGCTGTACAACGTCGCGCACGACCCAGCCAACAGGGCGGTCGTCTCGGAGATGCGGCGGTTGCTGGCGGAATGGATGATCGAGACTGAAGATGCTGAGCCGGTGGAGTTGCCGGGGACGATCGGGAGATCGTGAAGTTGCAGCTTCGAGGGTTAGAAGATGCCTTTTGGCTCTAGCCCGAGATAGAACTGTCCGACGGTGTCGTAGTTGTTCGGTCGGCCTTGGATCTGCTGTCTGATGGCATGGGCGTCTTGGAAACAGCGTTGGATTATGTTGGTGTCGAAGATTGCGGTGGATCCGCAGATGGTGTAGGCGGAATTGACGACGTCGGCGGAGGTTCTGATGGCGTGAGTGCCGGCTAGTCGGACTTGGATGCGTTCGGCGTTTGGTAGTTGGTGGGTTTCGGTTACGGTTTGCCACATATTGGATGTGGCCTCGTCGAGGAATGTGCGAGCGGAGTTCCAGGAGGCTTCGGCTTCTCCGATCATGCGGTGGGTTGTGGTGTCGGTGCGAAGGACGTTGGTTGCGCCTTGGATGGTTTTGCGTTTGGTCAGGTCAATGGCGAAGTTTAAGGCTGTTCTGGCAACGCCCAAGGCAACTGTTGCGAAGCCCGAGGCGAACATCGGTGTGGTATGGATGACGTATAGGGGGCCTGGTTCGGATGATGGTTCTTGTTGGCCGTATGAGCGTTCGGTCGGTACGAACAGGTCTTCAGTTTTGAAGCTCAAACTCGCGGTGCCACGGAGGCCACCGACGAACCATTGGTCGATGATCTCGACCTGTGGTTTGGGGATCAGGAAGATCCGCATCTCTTTTGTAGGGATGCCGTTTGGTTCGTGCACGGGGGTTAAGGCGGCGACCCAAGTGGCGTGGGATATTCCGCTGCTGAAGTCCCAAGTGCCTGTCAAGCGGTATCCGTCTTCAGTTTTGATGGCTTTGGCGCCCGGTCGGGGAGGGCCGTTGGTTACGACGGTTTTGGGATTGCCCCAGATTTCTTCGGCCGCAGACCGACTGATACGGACCGCGTTGGTAGAGAAAACGTTGTTTTGGTTGATGCACCAACCGACGCTGGCATCTGCTTCGCCGAAGATGCGCACGATTTTGAGGAAATCGGGATGGGTAAGTTCGGATCCGCCGAGTGATCTCGGCAAAAGGAGACGGAAGAAGCCAGCATCGATTATCGGTCGAACGATGTCTTCCGGGATACGCCGTTCGCTGTCGATGCGGGAAACGGCGGGAGCGACCGTCGACGTGAGATCGTGGGCTTGGTCGATGAGTCTTTCGAACTCGGTCAAGCGGACGATGGCGGAGTCAGGCCAGTTCTTCAGGGACGACGATGTCGTTTTCGAGTTCTAGCAAGTAGCCGGGGAAGAAGTCGCGCCACGGTTGGAACTGCTCGACAAACTGCATGCCGTGTTCCATCGACGGTAAGTGTTTCATCGCTCGGCCGGGATCGTATCCCATCGTTTTTGCCATGGCTTCGATCCCGCCGCGACGGGTGTGACGGACGCCGCCGACGTTGAACATGTCGCCGTCGTCATCTTCGACGATGAGATCGTATCCGCGTTTTCGTTGTCGCCAGTAGAGACGCATGGGAGGAGTGAATGGGGTTAGTGGAGGTCAGCTAGGTATGGTTTGACTCTGTCTAGTATCGCATTGGCGACATCGTACTTGCTCATGAGAGGCAGGGATTCGACGGAACCGTCAGTTCGGACGATGTCAACGCGGTTGGTGTCGGTGCCGAAACCGCTTCCGGGTTCGGTGACATCGTTGGCGACGGTTAAAGTTGCTCCTTTTTTTGCCATTTTTGCCGCTGCTTTTGCCGCTGCGTCGGCAGTTTCAGCGGCAAAAGCGATTTTTACCAGTCGGGAACCGGTTGCTTTCGGCATCCAGTCTTCGATCTCCTCGAAATCCATGGACAACCCACCAGAACACTTCTTGATTTTTCCGTCAGCAACTGTCTTGGGTCGGAAATCGGAAATTGCGGCGGCCATTACCAAGACATCGGCATCAGCGGATGCCGGTAGAGTGGCGTCTCGCATTTCGTCGACCGTTTTGACATCGATTTTTTCGATTCCCCAAGGGGCTCTCATGCCGGTTGCAGATGTGATTAGGGCCGTGTCGGCGCCGCGATCGCGGGCGGCTTCGGCGATGGCGTAACCCATCTTTCCGGTGGAGTGGTTGGTGATTACTCGGACGGGGTCGAGAGGTTCTCGGGTACCACCGGCGGTGACGACGACGCGACGGTTTGTGAGGTCGCCGTGTCGCTTGCCGATGGCGAGGCGGACGGCGTCGACGATGTCTGATGGTTCGCTCATTCGGCCTTCGCCGACGAGACCGGATGCTAGGCGACCTGATTTGGGTCCGACGATGGTTGCACCGCGCTCCAGTAGATTGGCGACGTTGGTTTGAGTGGGATGAGCGGCAAACATGTCGGCGTCCATGGCAGGTGCCAATACTAGAGGCGCGTTGGAGGCGAGGACGGTGGCGGTGACGGGGTCATCGGTGATGCCCAAAGCTATTTTGGCGAGCAAGTTAGCCGTCGCGGGTGCGATGACGATACAGTCGGCTTTGGTGGCGAGGGCGACATGGTCGATGCTGATTTCGGAGTTGGCGTCCCACAGAGATGTGGTTACCGGGTTGTGACTCAAGGCAGCGAACGTGGTGCTACCGATGAATTCTTGGGCCGATTCGGTCATCACGACGTCTACTCGTGCGCCGAGTTTCACCAACTCAGAGGTAATGTACGCGGACTTGTATGCCGCGATTGAGCCGGAGACGCCGAGGACCACGCGGCGATTGGCGAGAGGCGATGGAATGGTGGTGCTCATTGGAGATGCAATCCGAGTGTCGATTTGGCTGGACGGCGCTCGCAGGTCACTCCCTTACGACTTGAAATTGTGACGGTAAGTCGGTGTCAGGGTCGCCTTGACGGTATGCCATCACGTTGTCGTAGATTTCTTGCACTTCATTTCGACGCAATGTGGTCGGGACGTCGATGCGGAGTTTCTCATCTCCGTCGACATCGACGAGCAACCGCGATCCCAATGATGACCGGTATCGAAACTCTAGGTTCCAGAATCTTGCCAACTCGATCTCGACCGATCTGGCGCGCAATGTGAGCCCGTCCTTTGTGATGAAATCGACGCCGATCCTGGCGCGTTGCAGTGTCATGGCGTCGTTGTCCCAACGGTAGTGGGCTTCTAGATGCAGGTAGTCGTTGACGTAAGGCAGGCATGCGTCTGGGTCAGGTCCGGCGTAGTGTCGGGGTCCGATGGTGAATTTGACGCCGGAGATGCGATTGTGGCCGTGGATGACTCCGTAGTTCCTGAGGTCTACGTCCGCAGTTGTGATGTCGGTCAACTGGTCCGTGGGCCAGAAGTCTTGCGATCGCCAGACCCATTCGACACGTCGATCTTTGACCGCGATGATGTGATCGAGAATGCGGAACTCGTCGTTCTCGATGACGTGATGGAGGGTGAGGTCGTTTTTATGTGAGCGTTCGTATTCCGTAGGTCGGAGCTTCGAACGCGCTCTCTGGACGTACTCGTCGACGATCTCTTCGAGAGTAGGTTTCGGGTTAGCCGCCATGTTTAGAGTTAGGGGCTCGCGATACTGGGGTTAGTGCCACTGGCTACGATGCTAACGCACGGAACGCGCTGGGTAGGTATGTGACCAAGTCGCTGGCGGTCATGGCGTAGGAGGTGAGTTTTTCGCACGCTGCTTTTCCGGCCAAGGAATGCAGGTGGACACCAAGCGATGCCGCGTCGAAGGGGTCTGACTTGGCGCACAATCCGGCGATCAGCCCGGCGAGGACATCGCCGCTACCGCCCCGTGCTAGACCGTGGTTGGGCATCATGTTGATGCGTAGTCGGCCGCGTGGAGCGGCGATCAGAGTTATCGCCCCTTTCAGCACGACGACGCAGTTGAATTTCTCGGCGGCCGTCTCCGCGGCTGCTCTGCGGTCAGATTCGACTTCTGAGATGGTGACGCCAAGGAGGCGGGACATTTCGCCGGGATGTGGTGTGATGACGAGGTTGCCATTGAAGACTTTCCACCAGTTGGAGATCTCGGAGACGATTGTGAGACCATCGGCATCGATCACTGCGGTGCGGCCGTCCCAGAATTGATTGTCGGAGGTTAGCAGGGAGATCAATTGTCGGGTGCCTGGTGACAGCGAGGCACCGACACCGAAAGCAACAGAATCGGCGTCGAAACTACGTTGCTTGATGTGTCGGAAGGCGATATCTGCAATCACTCCAAGAGCGTCTTCCTCGAGGGGAATGTAAGTAGCCTCTGGGATGTTGCCTGCGAGGGCTTGGTAAACGCTGGTTGGTGTGGCGAGGGCGACGAGTCCTACACCAGAACGGAGGCAAGCCTGTGTGGCTAGCGATGCGGCGCCGACGTACGTGTTGGAGCCACAGATGAGGAGCGCCCGGCCGAAGTCGCCTTTGTGAGATGTAGCGTCTCTGTCTGGGAGAAGCGATCTGGCTAAATTGAGGTCGTTGATCTCCCGTGTGTGCATGTGCGTAAGGTCTCTGGGAATCTCGACGTCCAAAACTGAAATCTCGGTTCCATATGAGGGATCGCCAAATCTGACGCACGGGCCGATTTTGTGGAGGCCGACGGGGAGGCAGACATCAGCGGGCAGACCGTTGGGATCGAATTCACCGGTGTCGGGGTTCGCTCCGCTTGGCATGTCGATGGCAACGACTTTTTTGGCGGAATCTTTGACGATTTGGAAGTATGTCGAGATCGGTTTTTGGATGGGTCGGGAGATGCTGAAACCGAAGACACCGTCGAGAATTAAGTTTGATTTGTTGCATAAGTTTGCCAAAGTATGCTTCGCGGAGGGTCCGTCGATCACAACGGATTCTCCGCCTGTGGAAGTGAATGCGGCGAGTAAAGAATCTTGCCGCTCATGCGGCAAAATGACGGCAAGTTTTGCACGGACTCCAGCTTCTAGAAGATATCTTGCCGCGACGATCGCGTCGCCCCCGTTGTTGCCCTTGCCGACGAGAGCAAGGACAGTCGCGTCGTTGGCGGAATCGCCGAGGTAGTCTAGGACCCAGTCGGCGATTGCGCGTCCGACACGATCCATCAATTGCTGGAGAGTGATGGTGCCGGAATCGAACCACTGGTTTTCGATGGCCAGCATCTCGGCGGCGGTGACGACTTTTTGGGTATTGGGCATGTCGTTCTACGAAATCAGGGGCGCCAAGCGTCGTCGGATGCTTCCATGACGACGGATGCGACGGCGAAATCTTTGGAGTGTGAGAGACTGAGGGCAATGCGCTGGATGCCCATTTTCACTGCGCGTTCGCGGGCTGGGCCGTGAAGAGTGATTTCAGGGGGACCGCCGCGTTTGCGAGTGACTTCTATCGACTTCCACGGGATGCCTCGAACGCCGGTGCCTAGAGCTTTCATTACCGCTTCCTTAGCAGCGAAGCGGCTAGCCAATTGAGGAGCGCGGTTTCGGGCGTATCGTTGTTCGCCTGGAGTGTAGACCTTGTTGAGGAATCGGATCGGGTAGCGATCGCGGACACCCGCGATGCGCGGGATTTCGATGAGGTCTACGCCGGTGTATATCATTTTTCGAGTATGCGATTTGAGTCGTTGATCGTCTCAACGATGTTCGGTTGCATGTGTGTTTACACCGTAGAGCATCGAAGGGAAGTCGGTCAACTTTCAACATGACAGCTCGGATCATAAGCGGTAATGAGATCGCCAAAAAAGTTCATGTCGAGGTGGCTGAGAAGGTTGGTGAGTTCAAGGATGTGCATGGGTACTCGCCTGGTTTAGCGGTGGTACTGGTGGGCGATGATCCTGCTTCACGCTCTTACGTGAGGCGAAAGGAGCGGGCTTGCGAGGAGGTTGGGATCGTTACAGAGACGCTCAACATCTCGGCGGATGTGAGTGCGGAGGAGCTCGCGGGCGTTGTCGATGAATTGAATCGTGACGAACGGTATCACGGGATATTGGTGCAACTGCCCTTGCCGGACCACATCGATGCGGACGAGATCATCAAAGGTTTGGATCCTTTGAAGGATGTGGACGGCTTACATTCACAGAACGCTGGTCTCCTGTCTCTTGGTCGGCCGCGATTCGTGCCGGCGACGCCGTTGGGCGTTCAACGGATGCTGATCGAGGAAGATGTTGAAGTCAATGGAGCGGAGGCGGTAATCGTGGGCAGGAGTTCGTTGGTGGGCAGGCCGTTGTCGTTGCTTTTGACGCAGCGCGGCCCGGGAGCTAATGCGACGGTTACGATCTGTCATACGGGAACGCGTGATGTTGGTAGGCACACACGACGGGCGGAGATATTGATTGCGGCTGCTGGAGTGCCGAATACCGTGACCGCGGACATGGTCAAGGAAGGTGCAGTTGTGATTGACGTTGGTGTGTCGCGCGTGGAAGATTCCTCTCGTCGTAACGGTTACCGATTGACGGGAGATGTCGATTACGCCGCCGTCAGAGAGAAGGCATCGGCGATCACGCCAGTGCCGGGCGGAGTGGGACCGATGACGGTGGCGATGCTGCTGGAGAACGTAGTTTTGGCGGCCAATTTACAGAGCGGTTGAGGCGATCCCAAAGTGCGTCCGCGTCGGATTCGGTGTATTTCAGGTTTGGTATAGAATCGAAATTCGACTCTTTGCGGATGAGCTTGCGCTTCATCGGTTTGTACGGAAAAGGTCCGTACACGGGAGTCGGAACCTTTCGGGGTAATGGAACAAGCCGAAAAACCTAGGATCGCCGCGACCGGTTTAGTCAGACCTGCATCCAACGGTCCTGTATCAGATCCTCCAAGCAACAACGGTTTCGACGCTTCACGCATCCCGGTTCTTTCGAAAAGTCTCGACAATGCCGAGCTCTTGCGAATGTATCGCTTGATGTTGCTTATTCGGCGGTTCGAGGAGACGTGTGGTCAACACTATTCGCTGGGGCATGTGCGCGGGTTCTTGCACCTCTACATCGGTCAAGAGGCGACGGGTATCGGTGCGATCACTCCGCTTGAGGCTAGGGATTATATCGTCACGCACTATCGAGACCACGGGCACGCGCTTGCGCGCGGCTTGGACACGAACCGCATCATGGCGGAGATGTTCGGTAAGAGGACGGGTTTGAGCAAGGGCAAGGGCGGATCGATGCATATCTTCGACGCCGCTCAGCGGTTTATGGGTGGTCATGCCATAGTTGGCGCCCAGTTGCCGTTGGCGGCCGGGATAGCACTGGCCCAGCAGTACATGGAGACCGATGTGGTGACGATGGTGTTTTTTGGTGATGGTGCGACGAACCAAGGCACTTTCCATGAGACGTTGAACCTTGCTTCGGTGTGGCAGTTGCCCGTGATCTTCTTCATGGAGAACAACCTTTACGGGATGGGGTCTGCGGTTGGGAGGGTCCGGCATCGCGGATCGGACTTCAGCGACGTGATGGGCGCGTATGACGTTGATGTCCTGTCGGTAGACGGTATGGACGTGCTTGCGGTACGCGAGGCAACGCAGGCGGCAATTGATACGGTTCGGGCTCAAGGGAGCCCGATTTTTATTGAGGCGAAGACGTTCAGATTCGTAGGGCACTCTTTCGCGGATCCCGGCGACCAGTATCGAGAAAGGTCAGAAGTTGATCTCTGGCGTCGGCGTGACCCTCTGATTACGTATCCGAAGCAGTTGTTGGAGTACGGAGTGGCGACGGAAACGGATTTGGATGATCTGTCTGCCAGTGTGGATGCGGAGATTGAGGCGGCGGTTGAATTTGCTATTAACAGCCCGAACCCGGATCTATCCGAAGCGTTCGACGACGTGTATGCGTAGGCGACTCGGCGTTCGTAGTTCCTAGCTCGAAGATTCGTGGCTGCCATGGCTGAAATCACTTTCCGAGAATCGATCACCCGGGGATTGGAAGAAGCTATCGAAACTGATGAGAATGTCTTCATCATGGGTGAAGATATTGGCGAGTACGGTGGTGCCTATTCGGTTACCAAGGGATTCATCGACAAGTACGGAGAGAAGCGGATTAAAGACACTCCGATTTCGGAGGCAGCGTTTGTCGGTGCTGGCGTGGGGGCTGCAAGTGCGGGGTTACGTCCGATAGTGGAGTTGATGTCAATCAGCTTCTCGTTAGTAGCGTTTGATCAGATTGTGAATATGGCGGCCAATTTACGTTACATGTCGGGTGGTCAGATCAAGGTGCCGATGGTGATTCGTGCGCCTACTGGTGCTGGGGTGCAATTGGGTGCCACGCACTCGCAGAGTTTTGAGACTTGGCTGGCGGAGGTGCCGGGGATGTATTGTGCTTGTCCTTCAAATCCTCGCGACGCTTTGGGTTTGCTCAGAACGGCGATCAAGTCGGATAATCCGGTGATTTTCGCTGAACATTCGCATCTATACGGTTCGAGGGGCGAGGTGCCTGAGGAGTATTACGAGATTCCGCTTGGGCAGGCTAGAGTTGATCGCGATGGTGATGATTTGACGATGGTGTCTTACGGTTACGGCGTGCACATCCTCAGGGATGCCGCAGATAGGTTGGCCGACGATGGGATCGACGTTGAGATCGTGGATCTGCGCTCATTAAGCCCGGTGGATTATCCGACGGTGGTAGCTTCGGTGCAGAAGACGGGCAGGGCGGTGATGTTGGATACTGCACGACGGAACGGCGGGGCGATGGCGGAGATCGTGTCGGAGGTGCAGGAACGGGCGATGGACTGGTTGGATGGGCCGATTATCAGGGTCGGTGCGAAGGATGTTCCGTGGCCTTACAACCGAGATCTTGAGCAGGATATTTTGCCAGATGTTGACGATATGGTTGCGGCGGTACGACGCGTGATTGCATTCTGAAGTGATTAAGAAGACGGTTTCGAAAGGTAAGCGAAATCGTCGTCGAAACAGACGAGGAGCCAAGAGTTGATTCACGAAGTCACGATGCCAGCGATGGGCGCCGACATGACCGAAGGCACGGTTGTGAAGTGGTTGAAGAGCGAGGGAGACGAGGTGGCTCGTGGCGACAAGTTAGCTGAGATCGAGACTGACAAGACGGTCGTTGAGATGGAGGCATACAACGCTGGGATTCTGCGGCGGATTGTCTTGGGAGACGGGACCAAGGCGCCAGTGGGATCGCTGTTGGCGTTCATCGGGGATGCGGATGATGAGTTGCCTGATGTGGAAGAACCGACAGTCGCGGAGGTTGAAGAGGTTGCCGAGGCGGAACCTGTTGCGGCAGCGGAGGTCGTTGCTCCTGAGCCTGCGCCGATTGCCGTCGCGCCAGTTGCGGAGCCGGTCGCACCGGCACCTCCTGCACCGACGGTTGAGGGTGGCCGGGTTAAGGCTTCGCCGCTTGCTCGTCGATTGGCGCGTGAAAAGGGATTCGAATTGGCGGCGATACCCGGTACGGGTCCCGGCGGGCGGATAACCCGTGACGATGTTCTGGAATTCAAACCGGCACCTGCGTTTGCGTCTTCTGGTGTTGGGATGGCTGCTCCTGCGGTTTTTATGGATGGTTCAGACGTCGAGTTGACGACGATGCGACAGGCGATTGCTCGGGTGACACGTCGGAGCATGGATGAGGCACCGCACTACTACGTGACGACTGGTGTAGACATGACCAATGCGATGTTGTTCCGTGCTCAGTTGAACGCTGAACTCGAGGAATCGGGGGTGCGTGTTTCGGTGAACGACATGATCATCAAGGCGCTTGCGATGGCGATCGTGAAGTATCCGAAATGGAATACGACTTTCCATGAGAACCGGTTGGAGGGTCACGACAGCGTGAACATTGGCGTGGCGATCGCACTGGAAGCGGGATTGATCGTGCCAGCGTTAATTGGTGTTCACAACATGTCACTCGTGGACGTTGCGAATGCGTCTAAGAGTCTGGGGAGCCGGGCACGGGGCGATGGCGGGACTTTGACGCAGGAAGAGTTGACTGCGGGGACGTTCTCGACGTCGAACCTGGGGATGTTTGGGATTGATACCTTTGCGGCGATCATTGTTCCACCACAGGCGGGAATATTGGCGGTTGGGGCGGTGAAACCGACTCCGGTCGTGCAAGGTGATGACATCGTTGTTCGTCAGATGATGAATGCGACGATTTCAGCGGATCACAGGGTTGGAGATGGTGCGGAAGCTGCGGTGCTGATGAACGAGGTCAAGGACAACCTTGAGCGGCCGCTGCGGTTGATCCTCTGATCTGGTCACGGCGTCTTCGGTGATTGGTCGTCAGGCCATGTGCGAAGATTGACGCACCGTGTACGCGAGAGAGTCATTCACCGATGAAGAGCGCTCGATTCTGAGCCGGTTTTTCACGAACACTGATCTCCCGGTCTTCGCGGTGGTCAATCTGCCGGAGATCGTTAAGGGAGCGATGTTCGCGCGTTACAGCCGGACGCACATGTCGTTGCGTCGGCTGTTCTTGGAGGAGTTCTACCAGCAACCGGAGATAGGAATCCAGGCGATCGCCGATCAGGTTGAGGACGGTAGCCACGGTATCGGTCGTGCGGAGAGGTTATATGAGACGGTGTTTCTGGAGTATGGGGATGATTCTGTGGCGCAGTTGGGCGGTGCGCACCTGGCGTGCGAACAGGCATCAGCGATCTTGACGAAGGTGCTGGAGCGGGGGCGATTGGCTGCGTATCTGGAACAGAGCACGCGATACATCTACTACGACGAAAAACTGAATAGTGAAGATGGGTCGGAACGGTTCAGGTATCGGGTGCCGCCGGAAATCGCTGAAGGATCGATGGCGGCGCGTTATATAGAGACGATGGACCGGCTTTTCGAAAGTTATTCGTACGTCGTTCGGGCGATGTCAGACTACTTTCAGACCCGTTTTCCTAGGGGGTCTCGTGAAAGTAGGGGGGCGTACCGTCGTGCTACTCGTGCAAGGGCATGCGATACGGCACGCGGGCTGTTGCCGGCGTCGACGACATCGAATTTGGGGATATTTGCTACTGGGCAGGCGTATGAGGCGTTGTTGATGCGGATGAATGCCAGTCCTTTGGCGGAGGCGCGGGAGTATTCTCAGATGATGTTGGTGGAGTTGAGGAAGGTGATTGCAGGGTTTCTTTCGAGGGTGGATGTTGAGGATAGGGGTGTAGCTTGGAGTGATTACTTCCGCAATGTGGCGGGTGAAATGAGTGCATTGACCGATGATGTTGGTGGATCGTTCAACGTACATGAGTTTGATCTAGATCGAGATGAAGTGAGGTTGCTGGACTGGGAGCCGGATGCTGAAGTTCGGATCGTGGCTGCGACGTTGTATCCGTACTCGGATCGTTCTGAGGAAGAGTTGCTTCGACGCGCGGTTGATATGAGCGACGAAGAACGCCTTCGAGTGATCTCAACGTATGTCGGTGATCGAGGCAATCGTCGGCACAAGCCTGGCAGGGGCATGGAGCGCATATACTACCGGTTCGATGTCTTGTCAGATTTCGGGAGTTTCAGGGATTTGCAGCGTCATCGGATGATGACAATTGATTGGCAGAGATTGTCGGTCCTACACGGATATACAACCCCGCCGGAGATTGAGGAAGCGGGCAAAGATGTTGCTGTCAGGTGGCATGATGCGATGGGGGAGATGGCTGAACTATATGGAGATGTGTCGAAGGAGCACGGGGTTGATGTTGCTCAGTATGTGGTGCCGTTTGGGTATCGGATTCGATACAACGTCCAGATGAACGCACGGCAGGCGTTCCACATGCTGGAGTTACGGACCGGGGAGTCTGGGCATTCGGACTATCGTCGGGTCTGCTTGAAGATGCACCGGTTGATCCGGGATCAAGCGGGGCACCGGGTAATCGCGGACGCGATGAAGTATGTTGATCCGAAGGATTATGGGTTGGGCAGGTTGACGTCTGAGTTGCGGCAGGATGTTAGGCGGCAACCGAGGTTGTTCGAGGTTGAAGACTAACTATGGATCGACGTATTGGAACTCTGAGCGTGTTCGGTATTCGCTAGGCACGTCTTTTCCGACGTAATCAATCCAGACATCGGATGCGTAGTTTGATTCGAACTCCCACCGACCATCATCGCAGAGTTTCCAAGAATCTGGGACGGGACGAAATGCGCATTTGATCTTGCCGGATTGTTTGCCGAGTACTAACCCGTATTTTGCGGCTCTGTCTGGGTCAATTTTCCACCACCCCTCTACCGCGGATTTGATATCTCGGCCCTCAGACAGTGCCTTGCCGATTTCGAAAAGAATCAGCGGTTCTTTGGCTTTGAAATCCGCCATGACTGTCCTTTACTAAGCCCTTGGGTAGTGTGCCGGGCCTTTCGTTACCCCGCAGGCTTCGGCGAGCCAGTTTTCTTGGGTGATGTGGTCGAGGTGGCCTTTGCCTAGGTTGACGTTTACTGTGGTTTCGCCGGAGAGTTGAGTGGCGAGTCGATCATAGTAGTCTTTTTCCCCCGCGCTGGTGGAGAAGAGGACTTTGTTGGCGTTGACGTTGTCTGCGAGTTCAGATGGGTCAAAGTTGGATAGCGTTGCTCTTGTCTCGTCCCACGAATCAGGATGTGAGCGTTTGAAATCGTTGAACTCCGCGAGGGGGTAGTCGGGGTCGCCTTTGGTTCGGTTGTCGATGTCGGCGAACATCAGCGCGCCGGTTTGGAGTGCGTGAACGCCGTCGGTCAGTGCGGCGGTGATGTAGGCGAGGTCGCCACCCGAAATTGCCAGCCGGGATGCGTCGATGTTGGGCTGTTGGAGGAGGATTTGGACCGCAGTGATGCAGTCTGAGACGATGTCTCCCCAAACGTATATGTCTTCATTGGGAAGGCCGTCGGTGAGGAGTCCGGGGTATGCGGCGGAGTAGCGGGAGTTGGATAGGCGTTGGCCGCGGTGGCATAGGGCCATGACGACGTATGCGGCGCGACGTTCGTAGGATGGGACAGCGACTACGCTGCCGTATCCGGGTGCTTGGAAGAGGGGTACGTGCGGCCCTTCGGATTTGGGGATGTGCAGGTATGCGTAGAGAGGGTAGTCGCCAACGCCGTTGAAGCGGACGGAGTAGGCGTTTGAGGTCTCGTTGCTGCGGATTAGGAGGTCTTCGATTGAGACGTCGCCTTTGGCAGCATTCGAGGCGGCTTCGACGCGCGCGGACCAGTATTCATTCATGGGTAGGTTCTCCAATGGGAATTAGACGGCGACAGGGTTTAGATGTCCGTCTAGGAAAGCGTTAAGGACTTTGTCGTGGCCGACGCCGGAACCGGAGTCGTGGGCGCAGTCTTCGTAAGTGTAGAGTTTTTTGTCGTCGCTACCGATCTGACTGAATACTGCGAAACCGGTCTCGGGAGGGCATACGTCGTCCATTAGGCCGATGTTGACGATGATCGGACATTCGATTTGGTCGACGAAGTTGTGGATGTCGTGGAGATCGAGGGTGTCGCGTACTGCTTCTTCGCGATCTGGGTAAAGGCGGAGGTAGTCGTTGATCTCTTCGTAGGGGTAAGAGCGTGTCAGGGATGCGGAGTCCATCATCGAGCAGAGGTATGGTGCGCCAGCGGAGGCGCATGCGACTTGGTCAACGCGGAGGGACGAGACGAGTAAGGTGAGGGCACCGCCTTGGGAGCCGCCTTGGACGCAGATGCGGGATGAGTCGACTTCGTCGAGGCCACTCAGGAAGTCGAAGGCGCGGATGGCGTCCATGTAGAAGCCACGGTAGCCGTACTCTGTTCGCTTGTCGATGTTGTACGTGAGTAGGCCGGGATAGCCTGGGTTGAAGACTCCGTTGCTGCGTAGTTTGTTGCGAGGAGCGGCAGAGAAGGCGGCGTATCCTCGTAAAGCTAGGTCGGTAGGCAACTTTGGTTCGCTAACGTAACCGGGTACGAAGAGGTATCCGGGTAGTTGGCCTTCGAAGTTGCGGGGCCTGCAATACCATCCTGCGATTTCGAGTCCGCCATAGCTGTCGTAACGTGCTTCGAAAACCTCGATCTCGGGCGTGGAACGCATCGGAACTGGTTTGAGGCGCGGATTTAAGGGGATCGATAGGGTATCGGCTTCGGTTTCTCGCCAGTATTCGTCGAAATCGTCAGGTTTGCGGACTGACGATACGAATTTCGAAGGGTCGCGTCGTGTCATCTGTTGCACCTCATTGGGGCTTTTGAGTCGATAACAATGTAACACTGGGCGAGGTGATAGTGATTAAGTCGTCTGCGCCTGCTCCTGAGCATCATTGGAATCGTAGTTCCGTGACATGAACCACGCTGGGAATATCGCAATGATGCAGGCGGTGGAAGCGTACGTGAAGAAATTGGAAAACACCGCCATACCTGCTTCGTTCGCCGATTCTGGTCGTTCGATCATCTCCTCAAGGCCTGGGGCAGTGAGGAGGAATTGCTCAGTACCTAGCGAAGCTACGACGGCCAAGCCAGCGGTCATGCCGATGTTGCGGGATAGGGTGAGCAAGCCTGAGGCGATTCCTTTGTCTTCTTCTGGGACCCGACGCAATGCGCTTTCGGCGATGGGAGCGATCAAGAGACCTAGGCCGATGCCGACTAGAACAAGGTCAATCGAAGCTCGGGGTTCTTCCAGCACGATATTCCATGTGGACACGAAATTGAAGCCGATTGCCGCGACGATCAAACCGGCGATCGTCGGGATGCGAACGCCGAATTTCGTGGCGATGAATCCTCCGGCAAATGCGGCAACGCCTAGGGCGACGGTCATTCGTAGCAGGAGCAGACCGGAATCCAATGCCGAGAGGCCGTAGATCGTTCCGGCAAGCAATGGAACGGATACCAGGCCGATCATCAGCGCAGCTCCTACGAGGAAGTGGGCGACGTTTGCCCAGATGAAATCCCAGAGTTTGCCCAACGACCGGGGCACCGCTTTTTCGCTGGCGGTTCGATTTGAAATCGCGATGACACCTACCAAAACCGCGGTGACGACAAATAGCAGGATCATCGGCAGGTCGGGTTCGGAGATACGGAACAGACCAACGGTTAGGGTGGTTAAGCCGACGGTGAACGCGGCGGCTCCGATCCAATCGACACTGGTGTCGTGTCTGGTGCCCTTGGGCATGAAAGCGAGGGCGGCGACGGCGATCAACGTGAGTGGGATGTTTGACCAAAAGGTGAATTCCCAACCGATCCAATCGGCGATTGCGCCTGCCCATACGGGTCCGAAGACACTTCCGGCTTCGGCGGCGGCTCCGACCATCCCGAAAGCAACGATCCGTCGTTTAGGTCCGACGAGCATTTCGGCAGCGGCGAGTGATATCGGGATGACGGCACCGGCTCCGGCTGACTGCACGACACGAGCGGCGATTGCCCATCGGTACTGATCCAAGTAATGAATCGATTCGAGGGAATCGCCCATGACAGGGATAAGAGCGACGCCTGCTGACCCCACCATGAAGACGCCTAGGGCGAGCAAGAACGCGTGGCGATAACCCCAGCGGTCGGACAGACGGCCCATGATCGGCATGGTGGCGGAGTAACCGATCAGGAATGAGATGATGAGCCAGCTAGCGCGTTCGATGTCATTGACCGGGATCTTGAGGCTCTGCATCATGTCCGGCAGGATGGTGACGACGAGTGTCATATCGTCCGCGGCGATGAATACGCCATAGCAGAGCGGAAGGAACAGGAGGTAAGGCGATACCTCGTTTTTGATCCACTGCATGAGAAGCGAAGATTCGAAGATCGATGATCAGACTTTATTCGATAGGTGGTTCGATTATGAACTCTTCGCCGTATCGGCTCATCTCTAGGATGCGAACGGTTTCGTCGGTATCTAACACTTGGAGTGCGCCCGTGATTCTGGCTGATTTCATTTCGAAAGTCTGATCATCTATCAACACCTCGCCAACGCCGACCGCGTCGGGTTTTATGTCGCCGAGGAGACTCTTCATCACCTCGGCTTGAAGTGGCGACGTGACCAAGAAATCCTCCCCAGGGACGGGTTGTTCGAGAAACTGGGGATCGGAAAGTCCGCCAAGTACGTCCTTCACAGCGGCAATGGGTTGAATGAAACCGATCGGGTTTTCTTCGTTTGGCAGGGATTCCCATTCCCCGGTTAACGGATTGGTCAGCCAGGTGTCTAAGCCAATCAACACAGCATCAACTTCGATGTAGATTCGACCCAAATTGGCTTCCGCAGAGATACTCATTCCGACCTCGTTTATCGCGCCTTCCACGCGTTGGAGTTGCAGTCCTCCGAGAGCTTCAGTGAAGCCGTTTTCGTGTTCAAGTAGGAACCATACGCTACCGGCTTCAGTGAGCGCTGTCACCGCGTTGGCAACGACTTCATTGGCGGCGATTGGGATCGGTGTCGGAGTGGGGATCGGTTCAAGCCTATCCCACACGTCGGCGCACGTTGCTCGAGTCAATCCTCTATCTAAGATTCGATCAAGTGCTTTCCCGTAATCTTCGTCGGACATTGATTCTTCAGAGTACTGACCAAGCGTATTCACTACTTGGAAGTGCTCGGTACATTCCGCGATTCTTGTGTTTTGCGAAGAACCTAGAGTAGATTCCGATCTTGGCGTAGGCGTCGGTTCAGGATCGCTGAAACACCCACTAATCGCAAGTGCCGACACTGACATCAAAATGAAGATTCGCACTGCCGCAAAGACATGATGACGCATTAATGTGACCCTTTACCATTAGCCGAAACCGATCGTGGGCTACGGTACAAACAACCGCGATACGTCGAATTTTAGGTTAGATTCTCCGCATTGTTTTAACGGTCAGTGTGGGCTGTGACCTGCGGGTTGATCGATTACTGCGGTTTGAAGCGGTTCTCGGGCAAGGCCAAGGACGGATCGGGTGGATCTGCGATGCGTTCGCGAGTGATGTGGGCACCGTCGTAGAGGCTCAGAGGGAGGGTAAGTTCAAAAAGGACGGTGCCGTATCCGGCTTGGTTGAGGTTGAATGATGCCGCGTAAAACGGTTCGTCATCCTCCCTAAGGAGATAGAGGCGGTACTCCTCGCCGGAAGGTGCCTTCTCTACGCCTCCAACTACGAGAGCGCCGAGTGGACGGCGGTGATGTTCGAGCAAGTAAGCGTAGCCGTTTCCGGTGAGCGCGGCGTCGGGTTGCCAGTCGGGGCTGTTGTATTCGTTTCTGAGAGTTGCGTAAGTGAGGCTGATCTGGTCGTTCATCGATGTCCGGATGGCATCGTTGAGTTCGGTCATTCGGACGATCTCTTGATCTTGTTGTGAGATACGCTCGTGAGCACGAGTCAGCATCTGCTCCGTGGACGACATGTCGTCCAAGAGACCTTGGGCGTAGGCGTAAGTTGTTGCGACTTCGCGCTCTATGGTGGAAACTTTGCGGTTCAATTGAGTGTTGTCGGTGCCCAATTGGATCGCCATGATGCCGACGATTGCGAATGACGCGATTGAGGTGGCAAATGCCAAGCGCCCCGCAGTAAAGACGTTGCCTAGACGTTGCCAGATGGTCTTAAGGTCGTGTTCGTATTCAGTCTCTTCGATGGTGATGCGATTTTCGAGATGGGATACCAACGATGAGAATGCTGACGCTTCATGCGCTTTGCCTCCCTCGGCGTTGGCAGCTGATACGACACGACGGCGCAGCGCGATAGGCGGGGAGGCTTCGCCGATGCGAGAGGAGAACTCCGCAACCGTATCAAGCATTTCGGCCAGTTCCTCAGCCGCTTCAGCATCCCTTTCGATTAGCTCTTCAACAGCGCGTTGACCTTCTTCGTCTAACGCGCCTAATGCGTACGCAGGCAAATCCGCGATGATTTCTTGGTCTCGAGTCATCTTTTCAGTTCGCCAAGGGTTAGTCGTCGCCGTAGATTTCGTCTTCCAACGAGGCTCGCAATTTCTTAAGCGCCAACCGCATGCGCGTTTTTACTGTACCTAATGGTTGCCCAGTGGTTTCTGCGATCTGAGTTTGCGTTAGACCTTCGAAATACGACAAATAGACAACCTGCCTTTGTGGTTCCGGCAATACTTTCAACGCCGCTCGCACCTGCTCATACTCTGAGTTAGCGACGGCCGCTTCCGGCGGGGTGATGTCGTCGGATTCGAGATCATATCTTTCGGTGATGTCGTCGCTGTAGCGGGACTTGTCTCGGCGCAGTTTGCGAAGCTCGTCGATAGTACGGTTATGGGCGATGCGGAACAGCCAAGTAGTGAACTTGCCTTTGTCCGGCATGTAGGTATGGCCACGGCGCCAGACACGCATGAACACGTCTTGAGTAACTTCTTCGGACTTTACGCCGTCGTTGAGAATCCGGGCGGCTAGCCCAAAAACTCGTTTCCCGTATCGATCGTAGAGGGCCGCGAACGCATCACTGTTCTTTTGCGATATCTCGGCCAAAAGCTCTTGATCGGTCAGCTCTTGATAGTTGATCATTCGACCTATTCCGTGAGATATGGCTGCAATTCTCCTGAATTTTGAGCGGCGATTCGGATGCCGCTTTTCATTCAGATACGGAAGAACGGTATCTCGTGGATCTTTTCGGGATCGACTAATCCATCGATTTTGGTTAAAGGTTTCAACATCTCCAAAGAATCGAGTTGAAGCTTGACGTCTTCGTGCGGCGGCATCATCTGGATCATGCGAGAAAGCATGTCGTAGGCTTCACGTGCTCGTCCAGATCTGCCCATGAGATGGGCAATGTCGCCCACGTTCCGCCAGTTCCAAGGCATCACGTACTGGATTCTCTCGGCATCGGCTATCGCGCTTTCTAAGTCGCCTGAATGCGTGTGGATCATCTTCATGTTGTTCAAGACGCGGGCAAGAATCATCTTGTTATCCGTGCGAGGCAGATACGCCCTTTCAAGGCGGTCCAATTTACTCGAGTCACTGGGCGGCGCATCCGATCCGCTGAGCAATCTCAGACATTCCCACCGCGAATATAACCTGCCGCTCCGGAAGGGATCGATGAATACAAGCGCGTCGCCACTGCCGGCCGCGAGTAGGAAATGACCGGTCATGTTTACGCCCGTCAAGTGGATCCCAATGCGGTGTCCGATCTCCATGTATAAGACTGACAGTGTGATAGGAATCCCTAATTTACGATCTACGACTTCATTCAAAAGGCTGTTTCGAATGTCGTAGTAGTCTCCTGCGTTACCGCGGAAACCTAAATCGTCAAAGAGCAGATCGTTCAGAGCATAGAGCCCGTCGTACAGGGATCGAGGAACCTGTGAATTCTGCCTGATGCGTTCAGCGATATCGCTGATCTTTCCCATGTACAGGGGAACGTCGAGATGGGGTACGCTCTCAGCGGCAATGTAGAGGCAGGATAACGAAAGGTTTATCTGAGGGACTGGACGCGACACCGAGCGAACGAAGTTTTCTCGCGGCCCGATGTCTGGTGTTCCCATGGCAAAGCATTGTAAAGGCGATCTGATCTCGTGGCAACAAAGGACAGGTCGGGCGAACGAGGAGATTGGTATAATCAAGCGATCAAATATCGGGACGCCCCAAAGGGGTTTCAATAGTAATTTGGGGAGCTCGAGCGACCGGGCTGAGAGGGTGGCGTTCGTTCCACCGACCCACACAACCTGATCTGGGTAATGCCAGCGGAGGAACCAAATACCGATGTCGGTAACATCGGAAGTTTTATCTCCAAGCCATTCTCGGCAAGCCACACCGGAACCTGATCGCCAATCTTCGGTGACCTCTGACGCCCCAATCGTTTCGGTATCCAACGCATCCAAGTCGTTCACGAGCGTCGATATGCCCCCGGTTCAGGCGATGGTCGACATCTCATTGGACGTATCACTTGGCGAGTTCGTCGTGATAGTGGGACCGAGCGGATGCGGTAAGAGCACGTTGCTCAACGTTATCGCTGGTTTGATTGAACCAGATACTGGCACGGTGAGTCTGGGTGGCGATGCGGATGCAGAACGTATCGGACATGTCGCCTACATGCACCAGATAGACCTTTTGTTGCCTTGGCGAAACGTGCTTGCAAACGCGATTCTGGGGCTTGAAATCGCAGGTGTTCCGCGACGTGAAGCGGAAAATAGGGCTACAGATCTCGCTGGAAAGTTTGGGATAGCCGATTTCTTGAATGCCTACCCTGCGACGTTGTCAGGTGGTATGAGACAACGCGTGGCGTTGTTGCGAGCGGTATTGCCCGATAGGTCGGTGCTGTTGCTTGACGAGCCATTTAAGGCGCTAGACGCTATTACTCGAGCCGAATTGCAGAGATGGCTGTCGGATGTCCTGGATCGTAGCAACCGCGCCACGATCATGGTGACGCACGATGTTGAGGAGGCGTTGATGCTGGGTGATCGCGTGCTCGTGATGTCGTCGCGACCTGGGCAGATCTTGATTGAACTGGACGTTGAATTGTCTCGGCCTCGTCCGGTTGACGTGGTTCGTGATCAGAAATTCGTTGAGCTCAAGTGGCAACTTCTATCTGGACTCGACGGTGTCCCAACACCGTGAAATGGTGACAGCATTGAGTTCACAGCAAGAAATACGAGGACTTCCGCAATCGGTTGAAATCAGCCGGGATTTTGCCCCAGCGCAGACGTTCGCGATGCGAGTGCGTGCATTCGGGAGAGCGTGGGGGTCGGCAATGGTTCTGGCCGGTCTAGGATTGGTGTTGTGGGAGATATTGGTCAGGGTTCTTAATGTCCAGACTTGGATATTGCCGCCAGTTTCTTTGATTCTTGCCGAGCTTGCCGACAAGCCGGACTTGTTCCTCCGACATGCTTATGTGACCACACAAGAGATTTTGATCGGCTTCGCGGTTTCGGTGACATTTTCTTGTGCTATGGCCACGATGATGTTCTGGTCCAGGTTGCTGGAACGCTCGGTTTATCCGTTCTTGATCGCCTCTCAGACGATACCGGTCTTCACGTTGGCGCCGATGCTGTTGATCTGGATCGGCACGGGAATGGGACCGAAGATTGTTGTCGTCGTTTTATTCACTTTTTTCCCGGTGACGATCAATCTGATGACCGGATTTAAGTCGGTTGATTCAGATATGGTTGACATGTTCCGGACGTTGGGCGCTTCACGATGGCAGATGTTCACCAAGTTGTATGTTCGCTCCGCGCTGCCTTATTTCTTCGCTGGATTGAAGGTCGCGGCGGTCGTCTCGGTGATAGGTGCAGTGATAGGGGAGTGGGTGAGCGCGGCTTCGGGATTGGGATGGTTGATCAAGACGTCGACGCCTAAGTTTCAGACGGAGCTGGTATTTGCCGCGATATTTACCCTATCGATAATGGCGGCGTTGATGTTCATATCGATTGCGCTGTTGCAATCGCGTATCCTGCGTAACTATCCGGGATCGAATTCCCAAGGAGGATCGTCGTGAGAAAAGCTATTGGCCTGGTCCTACCGGTCGTCGCACTGCTAGTTTTTGCAGTCGCCTGCACGTCTGAACCAGAGGTTGAGAAAGTTTCCGTCGAATTGGACTGGTCACCGCCGAACGCAAACCATTCAGGCATCTATGCCGCAATTGATCAGGGTTACTTCGAGGAGGAAAACCTCGAGGTCGAGGTAAGTGTGCCAGCCGACGCGGCCGCCATCGCCCAACTAGTTGGAGCAGGGCAGCGCGACTTCGGGATCTTCTATCAGACGGACACCACGTTGGCACGAGCCGCCGGCGTTCCGGTTGTTGCGGTGCGCGCAATCGTCCAGAGCCCTGTCAACTCCCTCATGGCCTTGAAGTCCTCCGGCATTACGCGACCCGCGGATTTGAAAGGCAAGAAAGTTGGTTACCCCGGGATCGAGTGGGACGAGTTGATGCTTGATGCGATGCTCGAAGCCGACGGGCTCTCTCTCGACGAGGTCGAACTTCATGATGTCGGGTACGCGCTCTCCCAAGTTCTGGCAGCAGGGACTATGGATGCTGTGATCGGCGCATACTGGTCATACGAATCGTTCGTGCTTGAAGACATGGGACACCCGGTCGAGATAATTTACCCGGAAGACTGGGGAGTGCCGCGCTACTACGAGATGATGCTCATCACTTCAGACAGGATGATTGAAGAGAAGCCCGATGTAGTCAAACGCTTCGTCAATGCCTTCACCAAAGGGTACGAATATGTTGCCGAAGACGGACAACGAGGTATCGACATACTGGTCAGACTGAACCAAGATTCCATCGACGAATCCAGCGAGTCGCTCGACCGTCGCGGCATACCGCTTCTGATCCCCGCATGGCTAGACAGCGAAGACGGTAAATTCGGTACGCTTTCCCAATCCCAGTGGGACTCCGTCGGTGATTACATGAAGAGCCGAAACCTGATTCCGCAGGACTTTGACGTGAGCACCGCTTGGACGGATGAGTTTTATGAGTAGTCGCTAAGACCGCTGCGCTCAAAACATCCGACGCGGATACGCCAGGTGACCAGTCATGCCTATGTTTTTGACTTGATAGACATGGCCGGTTGCGAAGGTGACGAAGAGGATGTCTAGGGCGGGACCGCCGAAGGTGCAGTTGGTAGGGCTGTCGGCAGGGGTACGGTGCGTCGCACGGACGAGGCCGTCTGGTTCGAAGACGTAGATCGCGGAACCGGCGCCCCCCGCGCTTGAACCAGCAGTTGCCAGAATCTGGCCCTCGGTATTGATTGCCATGCCATCGATGCCTCTACCGGCTCCGAAGTCGAACAGGACGGTCTTGTCGCCGAGGGTTCCGTCGGAGTTAATTGGGTAGGCTCGGAGTTGACGCTTGAATGCTGGGTTGATCGGGCTTTCAGCGACGTAGAGGATGCTTTGATCGGTGGATAGGAGGACGCCGTTTGGGCGATTGGTATCGAACGTGACTCGTTTGGTGGTCCAGTTGCCGCCAAAGATGTGTTCTGCGAGATAGACCGACTCGTGAGGGAGGTTGTTGGGGTTGTCCGAGTAGTTGGGATCTGAGAAGTAGACGCGCCCGTTGCCGTCGATATCTAGATCATTTGGCATGTTGATCTTGGAGTCATCAAGGTTATCGGCAATGACTATGGGATCGGCATTTGGATTCGAAGTATCGAGTTCCACGACTCGGTTAGCACCGCCCTCACATGCGAAAAGTCTTCCCGACCGGTCGAACTTCATACCGTTGGCTTGTCCGGTCCCGGTTCGCCACACTGAGCTTTCGCCGGAATTTGGATCCCATCGATAAGTGGTGGACGCGTAGCACTCGTTGTATAGCAACCCGCTACCGTCCCAAGTGGGGCCTTCGGTCAACGAGTCGTGTTTGGCGATCAGTTCCCATTCCCAAGCGTCTTTCATTTTGGCAGGACCTCGTTTTGGACAAATTCGGTTTGCGAACGGTTGACGTGGATCATTGTGGGTAGAGCAAGTGTCCGGTCAGACCTGTGTCTCTCGAAATCAAACAGTGGCCTTCGATGGACGAAACATATAGGTCGTCGTCGGCGAAGGTGCAGTTGGTTGGGCGTTGTGCGACGACTGGATGTTGCTCAATGATCATGCCGTCTGGATCGAAGTGAGTGACGTTGCCGCCCGGGCCTGAAATCTCCCATCCCGTGCAGGCGACTATGCTGCCGTCAGACGCCAGTGTCATGCCATCGATGCCGCGGTGTGGCCCGAAGTCGTGGATGATTTTGCCGTCCCCCAAAGAGCCGTCGTCGTTTACTGCATAGGCGCGCAGGTCGCGGCTCTCGCTGGCTCGGAAGTCGCTTTGAGCGACGTAGAGCGTCTTGTAGTCGCTCGAGAAGACCAGGCCGTTGGGTTGTGTCGTGTCGAACGTTCTTCGCGTACATACCCAGTTGCCATTGTCGTTCCTCTCAGCCGAGATGATCGCGGAGTATGTGATTCCGACTTCGGGATTGGAGTCACCGACGCGGTCAGAGAAGTAGATCGCGCCGGACGGAGTGATCGCGAGGTCGTTGGGGCTGTTCAAGCGCAGTCCGTCAACGCTATCTACGACTGTCTCGAAGTTACCCTCGTCGTCGAATTTGACAACTTGGCGTCCATTACCGGCACAACCATATAGATTACCGTCGGCATCGTAGTTGAGGCCATTGGTGCCTTGAGTGTTCTCGGCGAACACATCTACAAGGCCCGATTTGACGTCTAATCGCATGATGCGGTTTAGAGCGACATTGCTGTAGAGCATGTGGGTGCCTGTCCAGCAGTTGCCCTCAGTGATTGTGCCTATCATTGGTGCGGCGTCTTCGAATGTCCAAGGCATTGGTGTTGTCTCCGAGTGCGATTGGGGGTGAGTGTGGATCAGTCGCAGCCGAGTTGATCGGCCATATCGTTGAAATCGGTTGCGGTGATGTCGAACGCGGAGGTGTCTGGCATATCCACCGGTTTGTCGTGTCCGTGTTCGAAGGGGCGATAGACGAATCCGGTTGCGAGGCCTTCCATGGTCGATGCTTCCAAATCGCCTGTATGGGCTGCGACCATCATGACTTCGTTTGTCTGAAGTCCTAGAAGTCTCGATGCGTTCTGATAGACCTTAGGTGATGGCTTGTACGCGCCGTATACGTCTGGCGACATCACTGCATCCCATGGGAGGTCAGCGTGTTTGGCCATGTTTACCAAGAGTGCGAGATTTCCGTTGGATGCGGTTGCGATAATGTATTTGGACTTGAGTCGCCTGAGGCCGGAAGGGGAGTCGGGCCATCCATCCAACCGATGCCATGCGCGGTTGAGGTGCTGTTTCGCTTCTTCGGTCATGGCGTTCGCAAGACCATACTCCTCTAAGAGCACGTCCAGCTTCTCGCGGTGTATCTCATCGACCAAGCGCCACGGTCCGTCACCGCGGCTGAGTTCGCGAGTTGATTTGCCGTACCATGCTCGCCATTCGTCGGCGAAACGGGCCCAATCGCCTTTCGGCATTCCATGTTGAGCCGCGGTTTCTGCGACTTCGGCGATGATTGAGTCTCGCCAATTGACGACCGTTCCAAAGACGTCGAAAATCAGCGCTTTGACCTTCGTCAGGTCGCTTTTGCGTGCATTCCCCATTTCGCTTGCGTATTCTATATGGAAATGAATTCCGCAACGCCACCTCGTGTCCTCACCATCGCAGGCTCTGACTCCGGTGGTGGAGCTGGGATTCAGGCGGATCTGAAGACTTTTTCAGTACTCGGGACTTTTGGGATGAGCGCGGTGACGGCAATCACGGCGCAGAACACCTTGGGAGTGACGGCTGTCGCCGAGGTGCCGTTGGAGGTCATCAGAGATCAAATCGAGGCGGTTGTGACTGATATTGGCGTTGATGCAGTGAAGACGGGGATGTTGTCGTCATCGGAGATCGTGGAATGTGTGTCTCAGGCTGTCGAAAGGTTTGAACTGGCTCCTTTGATAGTGGATCCGGTGATGGTTGCCGCTAGCGGTGCTCAACTGTTGCAGGATGAGGCGGTTGATAGCGTCAGGGAAAGGATGGTGCCTCTCGCAACGGTTGTTACACCCAACATTTCCGAGGCCGAAGTCCTAACAGGCATCGAAATCGGATCTGTGGAGGATATGGAGTTGGTCGGTGGGGAGTTGCTGGTAATGGGTGCTGATGCAGCAGTCGTCAAGGGCGGGCATTTTGATGATGGGAGTGGTCGAGTTACTGACGTCTTGGTAACCCGCGAGGGCGTCGAGCACTTCGTTTCTATTCGCATTGAGACAACGAGCAATCATGGTACCGGTTGCACGTTCGGGTCCGCGATCGCTGCACATCTAGCGCATGGTCTGCCGCTGGTTGAGGCGGTAGACTTGGCGCAGCGTTATGTTTGGCAGGCGATGGCGAATGCTCAGTCGATAGGTCAGGGGAACGGCCCACTCAACCACATGTACGCGCACAAGTACGATCCAAGCGATCGAAACGTAGAAGTTCGGAGTTGAAATGACCCTACCTCTTTACATCACGGAATCTCAGGTGGAATCGCTTTTCACGATGGAAGCAGCGGTCGACGTGGTTGAGCAAGCCTTCATCGCGCGGTCCCAAGGCGATGCATTCAACGAGCCGCGCCGGCGTTTGCCGACGAGTTCGGGTGCTTACAACGTGATGTTCGCTACTTGGCGGGGCAAACATATCGCCGGATTGAAGTCGTACGCCGGTGGAGCGGGCGGGATCAATTTTCACGTGTTGCTCTATGACACATCTATCAATTCGCTGATGGGTGTGATTGAGGCGAACCGAATGGGGCAGATTAGGACTGGTGCGGCATCTGGGGTGGCAACCAAGTACATGGCACGGGAAGATGCTGATACCGTGGGCATCATCGGTTCTGGATATCAAGCCGAGACGCAATTGGCGGCGATTGCACACGTTCGGGATATCAAATCAGCGAAGGTCTACAGTCGTTCGGAGGAGAATCGAACGAGTTACACCCAACGAATGTCAGACGCGTTGGGAATTGAAGTGACTCCGGTTTCGAGCGGCGAGAAGGCGGCCGATGCTGATATCGTCGCAACGATTACGAATTCGCAGGTCCCGGTCTTGCTTGGTGAATGGTTGAACCCTGGCACCCACATAAACGCTGCTGGCAACAACTCATGGTTGAAACGTGAGATCGATACACGCGCTATTGCGATGTCCGACATCGTCGCGACTGACGATGTTGAGCAGGCGAAGTTCGAGTGTGGGGAGTTGATGCGGGCTGCCGAGGTGGGTCGGTTTTCTTGGGACATGGCGGTGCCGATCCACGACATAGTCGGCGGTAGGGTGTCGGGACGGGATGATGCGGAGCAGATTACGCTCTTTGAATCTCAGGGGCTCGCGTTGGAGGACATCGCGGCATGTGAATGCATCGTCAGAATGGCTAGGGAACAGGGCATCGGATTGCCTTTGGGCTAGATGCCGCGACGAAAGGGTCAGTTTAATGGCACTCGATTTTCTCAAGATCCCAGAAGACAACGCGGTTCGCGTTCCCGGCGACGCGCTTAACAAACAAGTAGCCGCAATTTTCGAAGCCGTGGGCACCCCGGCGCGATACGCCCAGATCACCGCTGACGCGTTGACTTCTGCGAGTATGCGCGGCGTAGATACCCATGGCGTGACGAATGTCGTGCGCTACACCGAATCGATCCTTGCTGGCACATTCAAATCGCCACAGGAGATCGAGGTGATTTCGGAGTCAAACACTACGGTGTTGTTGAGCTGCGGTTGGGGACTAGGGCATCCCGCTGCGCACATCGGCATGGAGATGGCGATGGACAAGGCCGCCGAGCATGGCGTCGGGATGTCGACGATACGCGATGGCCACCACATTGGCATGGTTGCGTACTACGCGATGCTTGCACTCGACCGCGACATGATTGGGATGGCGATGACTAACGCGGGTCCTGCCGTCAGGCCCGCGCTGGCGCGAAGAGCGATGTTGGGCACCAATCCGATTGCGTTCGCCGCGCCTGCTGGCGAGGAAACGGATTTCGTCTTGGATATGGCAACATCGACTGTTGCGAGCGGCAAGATCGGGTTGGCACGACAACTGGGTGTACCGATCCCGGAAGGATGGGCAGTCGGGGCTGAAGGCGAACCGATCACCGAATCGCCCCCGGACCGAGGCGAGCACTGGGCGCAGAATCCGCTCGGCAATACGCGTGAGCAAGGTGCACACAAAGGGTACTGGCTGGCTGTGATGGTAGATATCCTCTGCGGCGTCCTTTCCGGAGGAGGCTACAGCTCCTTCATCGGAAGTGGCAGGAACATGTCGTTCGCTATGGCGATAGACATCTCAAAGTTCCGTCCAGTCGACGAGTTCAAAGAGATGATGGACGAGATGATCCGAGCATTGCATGACACTCCTACGGAACCCGGCGCTGAAAAGGTGCTCGTAGCCGGCGATCCCGAAGAAGAGGCCGTGAAGGACCGTCAAGCGAATGGGGTGCCGATCTTTAAGCAACACTACGATGCGATGGTAGACATCTCGGAACGCGTCGGGGTTGAGATATTCATCTAGTGCTTTGAAACCCAACTTGAACCGGAACTAGGGTAACCGATGACGAATCGCTCTATACGCAAACCAAACATCCTGATCATCGGGGTCGATTCCCTCCGGGCGACCAATCTGAGTTGTTACGGCTATCCGCGGTTGACCTCGCCACATATCGACCGTTTAGCATCGCAAGGAACGTTGTTTGAGAACACGTTCAGCGCTCATATCCCCACCACGAGCGGTTACACGTCCATGTTGAGTGGGTTAGACGTGTTTTCATCGCAGGTTGTTGCACTTCGGCATAAGGGACCGGTGCGGTCTGAGGTGACAATGCTGTCAGAATTGTTGAAGGACGAGGGCTACAACACGATATGTGTTGGTCTGAGTGGCAATCCAAGCTCTAGGGGTTTCGACACTTATCTAGACTACCGTGCTTGGAGTTCGTGGGAAGAGGGTAGAAGCGACAAGGCTCAAGACCTCAACCGGGTTTTTCTGCCTGAACTGGAAAAGCTGTGTGATGCCGATGAACCGTTTTTTGCTCTATTGCGTCATATGGATCCTCATGCCCCGTACTTGCCGCCGGAACCGTTCGAGCGCATGTTTTATCACGGTGATGAGCGTGATCCTTCGAATAAATCGATGGACCCTGTGTTTTCGTTCAAACCCTTCCGCGATTTCTTCGCTAGTTGGATGCCGCCTGGGATTACGGATAAGGACTACGTGATTGCCCAATACGACGGTGCAGTCGCCTACATGGACGCGGTGATCCTAACGATCTTGACGTTTCTGGAAACACGGAGAATCTTAGACGACACGATCATAGTCTTAAATTCAGATCATGGCGAGACACTCTATGAGCACGAGTGCTGGTTCGACCACCATGGGCTCTACGACTCGAACCTCCACGTTCCGCTAATCGTTCGATATCCGTCGAAAGTGCCTGCTGGATTGAGAGTGAGAGGTTACAACCAGCACAAAGACTTGATGCCCACGCTGTTGGAATTGGCTGAGATTGAATGCGATATCGACTTCGATGGTCGGAGTTTGATGGGCATGGCGAGGGGAGAGGTTGTGTCGCATGAACCGGAGATATACATCACTGAGTGCACTTGGATGCGAAAACATGGATGGCGAACTCCGCAGTGGAAATTGATCCGAGCGTTGGAGCCTGATTTCCACTTCAAACCGCCAGTTGAGCTTTACAACTTAGTTGAGGACCCCAGAGAGACGATCGACGTTGCAGATGCGCATCAGGACGTTGTCGAAAATCTGACTTCGAGGATGGAAAGTTGGATCGCCGGGCGCGAGGCCGAAACTGGGCTTGCCAATCCGATCTACAACCAGGGGGACTGGCATGGTCTTGAAGGTGTCGGATCTTTCAAGTCATCCCAACAGGCTTATGACTCGCTTTACATCGGCGACTCGTCCACGGCACGCAGGTTGCAGGCGCGGTCTAGGTGAGAGTTCCAAATAACGGAGAGTGAGGATGAAGTATTCGTGACACTCAAGGTTGCAGTCGTTGGGCTGGGCGGCATTGGTACGCGTCATGCCGACATATATCAAGCGGACGAGCGTTGCGAGCTCGTTGCAGTCTGTGACGCGTTTGCCGACAAGGTTCACGCCGCGGCTAGCAAGTACAGTGCGAAGGCCTTTACATCTGTCGAAGAGATGACGCAGGCAGTTGACATCGACCTCGCCAGTGTCTGTACGGCGGGCATCGAGAATGGCGGAGACCATTACGAACCGACTATGGCTTTGCTTGACGCTGGAATCCCGGTGTTGGGCGAGAAGCCAATTTCGAATGAGATCCCGAAAGCTCGGGAGATGGTTGATTTGGCAAAGGAGAAAGGGCTCAGGTACGGTATCAACCTTAACCATCGCTTTACCCCGGCGGCGCTTCGGGCGAAGGAGTGGGTTGACGCCGGCCGTTTAGGCGAGTTGAACATCGTCAACATGACGATGTGGATCAACAATCCAAACGAGAGTTCACCACACTTCCACATGAGGGCGTTGCATCCACATTCGATCGATGTGATGCGGTACTTTTGCGGAGATGTCAAAAAGGTGCAGGCTTTCTTCAAGAAGGGAAAAAGTAGAAAGATCTGGTCGAACGTGCAAGTGAATATGCTGTTCGAGAGTGGGGTTATAGGTCATCTGACGGGCAGTTATGACGCGGGAGGAAGCTACGGGTTGGAGCGTCTGGAAGTCGTGGGTTCCGAAGCGAGATTCGTGCTGCTAGAGGCGTGCGAGCACTTGGAGTTTTACCCACGCAGGTCGCAGCAAGTCGAGACATACGCATATCTCGGCGACATGATGAGCTTCGGCGAGACGTTCGAGAGTCGGATCACTCGATGGATTGACCAGAACATCGAAGGTGCGGATCCGGATGAGATCGATGGTTCGGGTGAAGATGCTCTAAAGGCGCAACTCGTGATCGAATCTGCCATTGAGTCCTGGGAATCAGGGACGGTGGTTGAAATCGAAAGGAACTAGCGATGAAGCTTGGTGCGAACTCCGTACTTTTCGGCGGGCACAGCATGGAAACCGCGTTTCACGGCATAGCCATGGCTGGTTACGACGGCATCGAATTGTCTGCCATCGACGGGATGAGTGAACACCTTGTTCTAGATCGTTGGGAGGAGTTGGTACCCGAGATTCGTGACCTATCAGAAGAATATGGGCTTGAGTTGCTGGCGATGGAGCAGCCGCAGCGAGATCCTGATGTGATGAATCGAGCGTGCAGGGTTGCAGCAGCTTTAGGCATACCGGTCGTGAACTGTGGTCCGGGCGGTTCATCTGGCGATGAGGAAAGCTTGAAGGCTTCAATCAAGTCATTGACGGAGATGGCGACGGTTGGTGAAGAGTACGGCGTGACGATTTGCGTGAAGGCCCACGTTGGGGCGAGCATCTACAACACACCGACGACTTTGCGAGTGATGGAGGAGATCGATTCCCCTGCCTTTGGCATCGACATGGATCCGTCACATATCCACCGGGCAGGCGAGAACCCGGCAGAGGCGATAACGGCAGTGATGTCTCGAGTGAAGCATGTTCACATCCGCGACTGCAAAGGTATGGAGTTTGGTCCCGGCAAACCGGAAGATCAAGCGAACGGCCGCGGGGACATCGATCTGCTAGGGTTCGTCCGCGTGTTACACGAGCACGGATACGATGGTGCGCTCAATCTTGAAGTGATCGGCGCGAAGGAATACAGCGTCGAGCAGTGTTGCACGATCGCGGCGGAAGCCAGAGGGCACATGCAGGCGTGTTTGCAGGCTTGTGGGGCGCGGTGACCTCCACGCGCTGTCGGTTTCGCGGGTTACGCACACCTTAATCGCGACGATATCGCCAATGCGACCAGACTCGTAACGGCAACCACCAATCCCGCCCCTCCTATCGCCCATCTGACGCCGAAAACATCTCCCACCGCTCCCATGGCTAGATGCCCGATCCATCCGAATCCGATGGCGAATACCCACCCTCCTATGACACGACCGCGTAGTCGATTCGGTACGTTGGATTGAAGGAGCGTCCATTGCATTGCATCGAACATGGACGCGGCGGCGCCGACCATTGTGACGACGATTAGTGCAACCATGAAGTTGGCGCTCGTGGCTACGCCCAGTAGTCCCAGCCCGTATCCCATCGTGATCGCCAGAAGGAGTGGTCCCTTGCGTGTGAAGTCGCCGAGGAAGGACAAGAAGATCGCTCCTCCGACCGCTCCAATGCCAGCGGCGAAGCGAAGGGTACCCAGTCCTGATTCGCTAACCGACAGTTCGTCGCGTGCCAACGCGGGCATCACCGAGTCGTAGGCGAAGCCAAAGATCTCGACCACTATCGCGATCCAAAGGAGAGTCGATACGGTGGGTATGCGGAGCATCGATCTGATGCCGATGAGTGCATCTTTAAAGATTGACGCAATCGAAGGGGAGGTGCGGGCGAGTGACAAACGGATCGTCGGGACGAACAATACGATTACCCCGCCGATAAGCACCGATCCTGCTGCACAGAAAAGGGCAATGGGGATGCCGAGGAATTCTGCAACTATCCCACTGGCTAGTGCTCCTGCCGCGGCGACGGCTCGTGTGCCTACAGAGTGAACCGAGATGGCGTTCATTCGGATTTCACGCGGCACGATGTCGGTGATGAGCCCCTGCTTGGCGGGCATATCGAATGAGTTGACAACGCCTTCGATTGCGACCAGAAGGAATATCGGCCACGGATTTGAAAATCCACTCAACGCGACGAGCGCGATCAAAACGATGGAAATCGCTCTAATCAACGCCGTTAAAGGGAGTAGCCGGTTTCTGGGAAACCGATCAGCGACGGCACCACCGAAAGGCGCAGCGATAATGCTGGGCGCAGACCCGGCAGCGAAGGTCGCTGCAGACAGGAGCACTGACTCCGTCTGTTCGAGCACCATCCACCCGACGGCTAGGCGTTCGGCCCATATGCCTAGCGCTACGAAATTGGCGCTGAACCAAAGCAGGCGGAACGACGGGTAGGCGAATGCAGCGAAGGGTCGAGGTGTCCGTGAAGGGCGTGTTCGACTGCGGGTGGGTGAGTTTGAATCGGCGTCGGCCATTGCCCAAAGTTACGCCAATTCGACGAACGACGTCAGGCGAGATACTGTGAATGTTTCAGGTCTCTATTCGCGGGATATTGTCTTGGATTTCGCCGGTTATCTCGATGTCGTTCTCTCCGACGAAAACGTCCATTTCTAGTCGGACTCCGAATTCGGGGAGGTAGATGCCCGGTTCCATGGTCACGCAGATGCCCGGTATCAGGTGACGGGTATCATGGGTTTCCCAATCGTCGAGATTTACGGCGTTGGAGTGGACTTCAGGTCCGACGCTGTGGCCTAAGCGATGGACGAACCAGTCGCCGTAGCCATCTTTGATGATGGAGTCTCTGGCTACTCGATCGAGTTGCCATCCTTGCGTTGGTTCACCGTTGCGATGCCGTTGTTGAAGGAATTGGTATGCGGCGTCGCGTCCACGTTTGACCGAATCGAAGACTTTGATTTGGTCTGGCGAGGGTTCAGAGCCGATTTTGGCCACCCAGGTGATGTCCGCGTAGACCGGTTCACTAGTCGTTTGGGAGTCATGGTCGGTAAACGGGTCGATTGACATGGGTTTGGCCCAAGAATCGATCAGGAGCCATCCTTCGCGTCGGATGGTCGATGAGTTTTCCGGAGTCGGTTCGTAGTGCGGATCGGAGGAGTTGGCATTGAAGGCGACTACCGGGCCTTCTTCGGTGTGGAGACCGGCACGGTCGTAGCGGCCTCGGATGAATTCGGCTACGTCGTGTTCCGTAAGGGCCCAACGGACGTTTTCGCTGATGAAGTTAAAGGACTCGTGCATGATGTTTACGAGTTCGGTCATGGCGTATCGGTGTGATGCGAGTTGGGCGGCGTCCCAGCGTTCGGTGGCGTATTGGGAGACATCGCCGGATGAGACTACCTCGACGCCGAATGATCGGACCAACTCGACTGAGCCTGCGTCGACTCTCGCCACTCGAGGGAGTTCGTAGAGAGGGGAGTAGTCCATCGCGACTTTGCCATGGTCGGGTAGTAGAGATCTCAAGGTCGACACCATCGAATCGCGGTTGCTGTAGACGGTGATTTCAGTGTCGTCGCGTTCGAATCGGTTGACGTCCACATCGTGGGCAAGGAGGCGGGGTTCGTCTTGGGCGGGGATCCATAGCCAGACGGGGCGGGTTAGGTTGTTTGGCTGGTATCCGAGGGCGGCGAAGAAGATTGGGTTGGTGTAGCGATAGTCGCGGGTTAACCAACCAGATATTCCGTTGTTGGTTAGGTATTCTCGGGCGACGTTGAGGTCGGTGGCCACGGTTAGGGTTTCTCGGATAGGGATGGATAGGTTGTGAGTGCTGCTTCGTAATCTTCGGGAGTGTTGAGGTCAAAGCGGACTATAAGGCTGTCAAAGTAGACGCGGTTCATGTTCTGATCGTGCCTCTTCATGACTTCGCGCAGACCTTCGCGTTCTTCAGAGATGTTGGATAACTCGGTAAGCAATCCAATGTCGAAGAGAAGGGGATGTCCGCCGTGTCCGTTGTAGCGGGGAGATGTTGCGGGGCAATTCGATGATTCGTGAGAAGACAATGCTTGACGTACCACCCAAGCAGGACGGGGTTGGTCGACCGCTAATACGACGATTGTTTGGCAGTCGGTGCTGAGTTGGTTAAAGCCAGTTTTGATGGAGGTGGTTTTACCTTGGGACCAGTTTGGGTTGTTGACGATGGTGATGTCTGGTTCGTGAGAAAGGGCAGTTGAGATTTCGTCGTGGTGGGCGCCTGTCACCACGATGACGCGGTTGGATCCGCCTTCGAGGAGCGAGTGAGCTTGGGCTAGAACTAAAGGTTGGCCGAACCAGTCTAGGAGGGCTTTGGGTCTGCCCATTCGGGAGGATTCGCCGGCGGATAGGAGGATGGCTTCGACGGCCATTTGATATGAAAGTCGCAGAAGTAGACTAGCTACCGGCTGCCAAGGCGTGTTCAGGTGCCGAGGATCGAGTCGCTCGTTCGATGGCTTTATCTAGGAGGCGCTCTTGGAGTTTCATGCTGCCGCCCGTGCCGCCAAGCCGGAAAGCGATGATCTCGGACATGACGCTTATGGCGATTTCTTCGGGGGTACGCCCGCCGATGTCCAAGCCGATTGGTGCATTGATGCGTCGGAGTTCTTCAGGATCGAATCTGTTGCGGATGAGTTCTTCGAAGATAAGGATGGTCTTGCGCTTGCTGCCTAGGAGGCCGATGTAGGAGGCTGGTGTTCGGAGAGCACCTGATACGGCTGCATCATCGAATTGGTGACCTCGGCTGGCAACCACGACGAAGGAGTTGGCGTTGACTGGCAGTTTGTCGAAGCCGTCTTCGTAGTCACCGACGAGGGTGATGTCGGCTTCGGGGAAGCGTTCGGGGTTGGCGAATTCTTCTCGGTCGTCGAAGACGAAGATGCGGAAACCTACGCTCTTGGCGATTGGTGCGATTGCTTTGCTGACATGGCCGCCCCCAATGAGTACCAGGGTTGGGGGAGTGGTGTATGCCTCGATGTAGCACTCGATGCCGTCGTCAAGGCGGTGGTAGTCGTTTTTTCCCATAGCCATGAGGTCGCGTGCTTTGGCGGTGGTCATGGCTTCAAGGACTTTGTCGCCAAGGCTGCCTTGGGTCTCGCCGTTTTCGCGGACGAGCATCTTCGCACCGACTTTGATCTCTGAATTGGCCGACGCTCCGGTTACGTTGACTATAGCCATCGGTGAGCCGCCGGCGTAGGCTTCGACGGCTTGGGCAGCGAAGTCTCGGTATGGATCAGAGTCGCGGACGGGGTCGATGAGGAAGTACATGGTGCCGCCGCAGACTAGGCCGTCTTGGGCTGCGAGGTCTTCGTTGAGCTCGTAGTCGCGGAGTTCTGCGTCGCCGCCGCGTTTTAGGAGTTCTTGTGCGGCGAACCAGATGTCGCCTTCGACGCATCCGCCGCCGAGAGTGCCGACACCGCTGCCGTCTTGGCGGACTAGGAGTTTTGCGCCGGATTTCTGAGGAGTCGAGCCGGAAGTACGGACGACTGTGGCGACGACCATCGGCTTTTTGTCGTCTAGTTCTTCGACCGCTGCTTTGAAGACTGATTCCATTTTTCGGTTTTCCTGCGACTTTGGCGACGCATCGCAGCAGGGACATTGTCCCGTTCCCTTCGTCAATCTACGCCTTTCGCCAGTAAGTACATGCTACTACTCACGCTGATTCGCTGTGGTAGTTTCGGTTGTGTCAACGGATTGAGTGAGGTGGGGCGATTCGATTTGGGCATCTTCTTCGGCGCGGCGTCGTCTGCGTTCTCGGCTTACTACCACAGCGATCACAATCCCACCAAAGATGAGGACGAACAATACAGTAATGATGATCGGGACGAGTTCGAATTGAGTTCCAGGGTCGCGACTCGTAACCGAGACTTCGATCCCTTCGAGGAGATTTGCGTCCCAGATGAGGACGCCGTCGACTTCGCGGTTGGCGTTGTGTTGGACGTACTCGCCAGGGAGTTCGATCGAAAGGATGAAGGGAAGTTCGAGGTTGCCGAGGTCGATTGGTAGATCACCAGCGAAGCCGCCGAGGTCGTCGAGGCCTTCAGTGATGGAGGGATCAGTGGTTTGGTCTAACTCGACAATCCAACCATCGTCGTTTTCGGTTCGGGTAAATATGAATCTTCCAATGCCGACGGTTTCGGCTAGTTCTCCGAGGATCGAGTCGCCTTCGGATAGGTTGGTGAGGGCTGGGTTGTAAGGGTCGAAATCGGCACGGATTCTGACGCCTGAGTAACCGGCTTCGGAATATGGTTCGATAGACGCGCCTTCCAGGCCTTCGGTTTCGAGTTGTTCGGACGGGGCGTCTAGAAGGTCGCCTAACGGGTCATCACCGCCGAGTTGAGCCATGGATAGGATGGTGTCGTTAATGGCGGCGATGAGTTCGATCTCGCCTTCACCATCTTCGTCGACTACGACGTTGACTTCGGCTTTGCAGGAGGCGAGCGTCAGCAATGACAGCATCGCGAGCGATAGGGCGAGAAAGACTTTGGGAGTTTTCATGGTGGTGATGTTCTCTGTGTAGTGTCTATGTGGATATACGATATAGCGGTTCGTGGTTCAGTATGGTTCTGCGCAGGTTCCGTGTTCCCTGGCCTCTATACTCTTGAACCGTCAGGATGCGTCATGGACACGTTTGTTGGCACGGACGCCCCGCGAGACTGACAATAGCGGGTGGTACGACTATCGGATGCAGATCAATCTCCTATTGCGATACCACAACATTGATGTCAGGGTGTATGCTGGGAGGCGTTGAACCAAATGGATCCTTCCCACCACATCACATAAAGGAGGTTCAAACATGGGCGCAATATCCGTTAATCGGTTAGCGGGGCTGTCCCTCATATTCGGCCCGATAATCGCCTTCGTCTTCTTTCTCACAGAGCCGGGTGGACTACTTATAGACAGCGCCGAGGTATCAGATGCTGTTGGCACCATAACCGCCAAAGGTTCCAACGCCGCGCTGACCAATGTAACCAACATAGCGATAATCCTCGGCCTAGCCCTAATTCTCTCGGGCCTCTATGCGCTGATGCGGAACGTGACCTTGGAGGGCAACGGCAAGGCGTTCGTTCAGATGGGCTTCTTCATGATCTTCGTCGGGCTGACCGGTTGGATTATGTCCGGCGGCATGGATTTCATTCTGGCCGACGCGCAGACCAGCGAACAGATCAGTGGAAGCGTTCCTGTCTACTACGCCGGCTCCGCTCTCTTCTACGCCGGTGGGATCACCCTCGGATTTGGCGGCTTCATCTTCGCCTTGGGCCTCTCCACGAGAGATGACTTCAACCAGATAATCTCCCTGTTGGCTGCCCTTGTCAGCCTCGCCGTAATGGTCTTCTTCATGATGGCCGTGCTGGATAACGACGGCCGTGACACCTTTATCAGCCTCGCCCGCGCTTGCTACGTGTTGCTGGTCATCTGGTACGGATATCTGGGCGTGGGACTTATGAAGCGACCTGATCCCGATCTGTGGCAATAGCCAGAGTCTAGAAAGGACTTTACGGCGATCAAACGGACCTCTTTCGCGGGCGTTGCCTGTCGCCCGGGCATGCCGCCGGTGGATCGAAGTTTTACGCACATGCTGAAAACTTGAATACCGATTGGGAACCGGTTGCACTTGAAGCACGAGGTCGTTCATGTGACGATGGCGAGGCCGGCTCCGGCTGCGGCGCAGATGATGACGACTAGCCATGAGGGTAGTTTCCAGAATATGAGGAGGCCGAATGCCGCGGCGGCTAGGGCGAAGTCTTGCGGTTCTTTGATGGTGGATGTCCAGACGGGGTCAAATAGGGCTGCGGCGAGGATGCCGACAACGGCGGCGTTGATGGCGACTAGGGCTGCTCGGAAGTTGCTGGCTTGGCTGATCTGGTTCCAGAAGGGTAGGATGGCGATGACGAGGAGGAAGGACGGCAGGAAGATTGCGATGAGGGCAATGAGGGCTCCAAGGATGCCGCCGGGGCCGATGTCCATGACGGTCCCGAGATAGGCGGAGAACGTGAAGAGGGGACCGGGTATGGCTTGGGATGCTCCGTATCCGGCGATGAATTGTTCGGCGGTTAGCCATCCGTTCTCTACGGTTTCGGCTTCGAGGGTTGGGAGAACTACGTGGCCGCCCCCGAAGACCAGCGAACCGCTGCGGAAGAATCCGTCGAAGATGTTCAGGACTTCGATGTCGTCGATGAAGACGCGGATTAGAGGGAGGCCGATTAAGAGGAGGAAGAATAGGAGGGCGAAGGTGATGCCCAGAGTTTTCGGGATCGCGTAGGTGGAATCTTCGGAGGGCGATTCATCGACGTAGTGGTGGAAGTGGAACCAGCCGTAAGCTCCGGCTATCAGTATGACGATGACGATGGTGAAGGCGATAGGGGAGAGGAGGATGGCGACGGCGGCGAGAATGGCGATGGTGGCGCGGGTTTTGTCGGGGGTTAGGGAAGTGCTCATTCCCCATAGGGCTTGGGCGACGACGGCGACGGCAGCGATCTTGAGTCCGTTGAGCCATGAACCTTCGAGGAGGTTGTCGAATTCGGTTACTCCGAACCCGAAGGCGATTAGGATTGCGGCAGAAGGTGCAGTGAAGGCGATCCAGGCGAGTAGACCACCGAGGAGGCCGCCGCGGGTGATTCCGACGGCGATGCCTACTTGGCTGCTGGTCGGGCCGGGGAGGAAGTGGCAGAGGGCTACGAGATCGGAGAAGCGGCGTTCGGAAAGCCAGCGTCGGTTAACGACGTACTCCTGATGGAAGAATCCGATGTGGGCGACGGGGCCGCCGAAGGATGTGAGGCCGAGGCGGAGGGCTACGGCGAAGATTGTCAGGAGGTTGTTTAGGCGGGCGATTCTATGAACCCCCTGCGTCTCGCTACGCTCACCGCGTCCCCCTTTTGCTTCGCAAAAAGAGGAGGGATCGAGGTTGTATCCATACTCCTTCGAGGGAACGGTATGGCGTCACACTCTGAACTCTTCTAGGACGTCCCATTTGGGTTCTAGGCCTAGGCCGGGGCGGTCTGGGGCGTGGACGTATCCGTCTTCGATGTAGAGTTCGTGCTGCCAGATTTTGCCGTGCATGGGGTCTACGGTGTCTCGGTAGTATTCGAGGATTAGGCCGTTGGGGATGGCGGTGACGAGGTGGATGTGGACGTATTGTGAGCCGTGAGGTGCGATGTCGAGGTCGTGGGCTTGGGCTAGTGCGGCGACCTTCATGAACTCGGTGATGCCTCCGAGGACGAGGGCGTCGGGTTGGAGGATGTCGACAGCCCGGTGGTCGATCATGTCTCGGAATCCGTATCGGGTGTACTCGTTCTCTCCTGCGGCGACGGGTACGGAGGTTGCTCGGGTGATCTCGCGCTGACCGATGTAGTCGTCGGGTTCGACGGGCTCTTCAAACCAGAAGATGTCGTATTTCTCGGCTTTGCGGGCGAACTCGATGGCTTCGTAATGGCGATAGGCGTTGTTTGCGTCGACCATTAGGCGCACATCGGGTCCGATAGTCTCGCGACATATACGGACGCGTTCGATGTCTTCGTTGATGGGGACTGCGCCGACTTTGATCTTTACGGCTCGTGCGCCGAGTTCGACGTTTTCGGCCATCTCGGCGGCTAGTTCTTTGAGGCCTTTTCCTTCTTCGTAGTAGCCTCCGGCGACGTAGGTGTCAACGCGGTCGGTGTATCCGCCGAGGAGTTTGTATACGGGCAGGGCGGCGACTTTGCCTTTGATGTCCCAAAGGGCGATGTCGACGCCTCCGAGCATTCGGGTGGTGATTCCTCGACGTCCAACGAGTTTGGGGCGCCACATTTCTCGCCAGATGCGTTCGTTGTCGAGGGGGTCCATTCCGACGAGCATCTTTTTGAAGTGTCCGATGATGGCTTCGCCGACTTCGGGGGATGCTTCGATACCGCCAGCGAGTCCGATGCCCGTTATTTGCGGATCGTCGGTCTCGATGACGACGATGTTCAGAAGGTTGTGGGTGTATGTGTAAAGGCCGTTTGTGATGGGGACTTCCCTAGGCCACTTGAACATTTCGAGTTTGACGTCGGTGATTTGCATGGGTTGATCTGGTTGTAGGTTAGTAGGTTAGTAGGTTGTTGGCAATGTTGAATGTTAGCGCAGTGAAGTTGAGAACCATGATGGTCATGATTTTGAACGATATCGGTTTGGATTCCTAGTCAATTGCATGGACCGTCCCGCTTCACTTGTCCCTATCCAGGCGGTAAGAGGCGGATTTGTCGCCCTGTTCAACCTGTCCTGTTTTTCAGTCCGGAGTGTTCAGGATTTCGAGGACTTTGTTGTGGAGGGGGCCGTTTGTGGAGATGGCGCTATTGCCGTGGATTGTGGGGCTGTTTTGGAGGTCGGTGAATTTTCCGCCTGCTTCTTGGATGATGGTTTGGAGAGGAGCGTTGTCCCAGACGTTCATGAATGGGTCGATCATGATTTCGGCTCGGCCGGTGGCGACGAGGTAGTGGCCGTAGCAGTCGGGTAGGCCGCGGTGGACATCGACGCTAAATGTCAGATTTCGGAACTGTTTGGATTTCCCAATTCGATCAAAGCTGCGAGTGGAGGTTGTTAAAAGGCAGGCGTCGGCGAGGTTCGATACCTGCGTCACGCGAGCTTCTTTCGGGTTTATTGGATCGAGGCTGTCGGACCACCATGCGCCAAGACCTTTGGCGGCGTAGATGATTTCGTTCAAGGCAGGGAAGACGATGACGCCTGCGACGGCCTCGTCTTTATGTTCGAGTCCCATCATGACGCCGAATAGGGGGATGCCGCGGATGAAGGACTGAGTGCCGTCGATGGGGTCGAGATACCACTTGTAGTGGGTTGTGCCTTGCTGGGTTCCGAACTCTTCGCCGACGATGGTGTCTTCAGGGAAGTGTTGACCAAGGTAGGCGCGGAGTATTTCTTCGGATTCTTTGTCGGCACGAGTGACGGGGGAGTGGTCAGGTTTGGTTTCGATGGCGAGGTCGGACATGCGGAAGTAGCGGAGAGTGTGGCGTCCGGCGGTTGTTGCGGCGGCGATGGCGATGTCGAGTCTTTGTTGGAGATCTGACAATGTGGATCCTTTGGTCTGGGCTTGATTGGTATTAAGTAATGCTCAATGGTTGGCTGATTCGTATCGAAAACAGCTGGTGACATGGTCGTTGACCATTCCGGCGGATTGCATGAAGGCGTAGCAGATTGTGGGTCCGACGAAGGTGAAGCTGTGGCTGCGGAGGGCTTTACTCATGGTTTGGGATTCTTCGGTTTGTGCGGGGATTTCTGAGTGGGTGCGGAAGGAGTTTTGACGGGTTTTGCCGTTTACGAAGCTCCAGAGGAAGGCGTCGAATCCACCGTGTTCGGATTGGATGGCGAGTGTGGCTTGTGCGTTGGTTATTGCGGCGTTGATTTTGGCGCGGTTGCGAATTATGCGGGCGTCGTTTCGCAAGCGCTCGCGGTCGGCGTCGGTGTAGGCGGCTACGGTTTCGATGTCGAAGTTATGGAATGCGGCGCGGTAGCCTTCGCGCCGGTGGAGGATGGTGCGCCAAGAGAGTCCTGCTTGTGCTCCTTCGAGGATGAGGAGTTCGAAGAGGGCGCGGTCGTCGTGGATGGGGACGCCCCAGTCTTGGTCGTGGTATTGCTGCATTAGTTGGTCGTCGCCGGCCCATTCGCAGCGGTTTGGGGTTTGGGTTGATGTCACTTTGGGATTGATGGTTCTCGTATGGAGGCTGGATTTCAGGCAATACTGATGTTTCAAGGTTAAGACGGGAGACGGGACTCATTAAGTTGGGATACTATAAAGTGTTGTATCCTACCAATTGAGGTGGCGATTGCGCTGTCTCACATGGTCGGAGGGTGCGTAATAGGGTTCGTCTGAGGCTAGTATGGCGCCATATTCGCTTGCTAGGCGATCTCCGGCCAATTGGCAATGGTATCCCCAACCCCGGCAACCAGCTTTCGGTTTGTTGGGCTCTTTTTTTGTAATAGTTGCCGGACGACGAGAGTATGGTCAAGGGTCGATTGTGGTGATGCGGCTAGTAGAATCGGTGGTGCGCTGTGTGTTTAGTTGGGCCCGTAGCTCAGGGGTTAGAGCAGTCGGCTCATAACCGATCGGTCGGGGGTTCGATTCCCTCCGGGCCCACCATTGTTTATCTTGTTGGTTGATGAATTCCGAGTGCTGACAGGCATCTCTCGGCGAGAACTGGCACTTTGGCATCGTGGACGTGGATGAGGGGCAACTTATTGCTTCTGACTGTTTTAACCATGCGGGTGTTATAGGCGAGGGTGCGAGCGAGGAATTTGTCGATCATCTTCTTTTCGCGGTCGGTCTTGGCGTTGTATGTACTTTCGTTATGGATGCGTTGACGGAAGACGTCGTCACTGGTGGTGAGCCATAGGGCGGCGGCGTTGTTGAAGTCTAGGGATGTTGCGAATTCGGGCCATATTGCGGAACCCTCTAGGACGATTCCGGTTGAGGAGGGATTTTTAGCGTGAGATGCGATGATGGTTTCGACTTTTGGCCAGACGTTGAGCCAGTAGTGGCGCAGGACATCTTCGATTAACTCGTCGGCTGAGAGGTTGAGGTAGTGGTCGGCTACGTCGTCAGGGACCTTTTCGGGTGCGGTTTTCCAAGGTCGGCCTGGATGGCGCGCCAGGCTGTCGGTGGGGACGTGTTTCCAGCCAAGCGCTTCTGCAAGAGACTTGGCTACTGACGATTTGCCTACGTGGGATGATCCACCGATGAGGATTGCTTTCAATTCGTCGTGCATGGGATTTCGAGAGTTGGATGTTGAATTACAACCATAATGGAGTAGTTGGAATTCTCAGCTTAATGGACGTATAAAACGCGATGTGGCGTTCCCAGATGGAGAGTAAACCTTGAACAGTATTCTCGGCGGCTTCAGCTCGCTGGTAACGGTACGGCCGTGGATAACGTTGTTGGTGTTGCTGGTGGTGACGGTTGCGCTTGGGACGGGAGCGAGTTTTCGTGCTCCTCCCCAGGAGACGGCGGAGGCGCTTCCTAAAGGAAGTTCGATCACGCAGGCTCTTACGGCTATCGAGGAGAGTTTCGGGGAGTCGGGCGAGGTAAGAGTGGTGACGCTGCTGTTCAGGGGTGATGCGCTGACGCCGGGTGGGCTTTCGCAGATGTCGTCGTTGCTTGAGCAGATCACCAGCGATCCGCAGGTGTCGGGGGTGCTTTCGCCTGTTGATCCGATCTTCGGTCCTTCGATGCTAGTGCAGGGCATGTTGCAGGTACCGAATTTCGATTCGGTTACGCAGGCGCAGATAGATGCTGTCCTTGGTGCGCCTCAGATCAGCGCGTTGCTGGATGTGACGACCGGTGTCGACGAGGATGGGACACAGATCGCGATCGCGAGTGTTCAGCTGCTAAACACCGACGATGACATGGTGAAGGATGTTGAACGTCGTGTCAATGATCTCGCCGTCGCGAGCGAGGGGCCGTTGCAGGTGAGTAGCGTGTCGTTTGCGGTGATCGAGGATGAATACATCGAGGGTACCGAAACCGGTGTAGCTCCGTTAATTGGACTGGCACTGCTGTTGATCGCGTTGCTGATCCTCGTGTTCATGCGCACGATCTCGGATCTGGTTTTGACGCTTGTAGGACTGTTTGTCTCGATAGTGTGGATAACTGGCGCGGAGGGATGGCTTGGGCCGAATGGTCTGGGGATTGTAGGGGCGCCGAATCCGCTGTCGTCGATGGTTCCGATCATCATCATCGGTCTCACTGTGGACTACGCGATCCAGGCGGTCTCGCATTACCGTGAGGAGAGGCTCGCGGGTGAGGATGTGGCCACAGCGGTCAGGGTAGGGCTGAGGAATGTGACTTTGCCGCTCGTGCTTGCAGCGGTGACGACGATTGTGAGCCTTCTAGCGGGACTCTTTTCGCCGATCGATATGGTCGGCGACTTTGGGGTGGTCGGTGGTCTCGGGGTGGGTTTGGCTTTGATTGTGATGTTGACGCTACTCCCGGCAGGACGGACGATTTTGGACCGTCGGCGAGAGGCGCGAGGGAAGCTGAAGCCGCCTCGGCCCATCTCGACGGCCTTGCCAGGAGTTGAACGGTTGGCTGCTTGGCTGGGCAGGAGTGTGACTAGGCGTCCGGCGCCGTACATGATCGTGATCGGCACTATCACCGTCTTGTTGGGATGGGCTGCGACTGATTTGGATTCGGAGTACAGCATTCGAGATCTCTTGCCTCGAGGCGGTTCTGTGCTGACAGATTTGAACACTCTCGATACTGCCGTAGGTGGTTCGACGGAGATGGCGAGTGTGATCGTCCAAGCTGAGGCGACGGAGACGCGAACGCTGCTTAACGTGCGGGAATTTGAAGCGGCGTTTGAGGATCCGATGACTCGGCCTAGTGCGGCGGCGGGTCCAGTTCTCGCGTCTTATGAATTGCTAATCCGCGACTGGATTTCGGACAGCGAAGAGCCTGGCGACAAGTATGATGCCGATATTGCGGCTCGATTCCGCGAGGCATCTGCTGGCGTGGAGGTAGACCCTGTTGCGATGCAGGAGATTCTGGACTCGATTGGGACAATAGATCCTGCGTTGGATCGAGTCTTGGCGAACAATCCGGACGGTATGGATGCGATTCTGCTGCAATTCCCTGCATATACGGGTAATCCCTCAGCAACGCAGCACCTTCAGGATGAGATTGAGGCGAGATGGTTTGGGGAGGATGACACGATCACGGTGACCTCTGAAGCTGTGATCTCGTTTGCGGTTACGGATGCGATTCGGGATACGCAGACGGAGTCGATTGGGGCAACGGTTGCGATTGCGATCGGTGTTCTAGGCATCTTCTTCTGGATGACAGTCAGGCAGCCTGCGTTAGCGCTGATCGCGGTGGTGCCAACGGTATTTGTGATGGTTTCAGTGCTGGGGACGATGGCGCTGCTGGGGATTCCTTACACGCTCGTGACATCCATCATCACTGCGTTATCGATTGGTATCGGAGTGGACTATACGATTCATGTGATCCATCGTTACCGTGAGGAATACACGCGGGTGCGTGATCCGCAGACGGCAGCAGTTAGGACGCTTGGAACGACGGGATCCGCTCTGCTGGGTTCGGCGCTTACGACGGCGCTCGGGCTGGGAGTGTTGATTGCCTCTCCGATGTTGGCTTTGCAGCAGTTCGGGATCACGGCCGCGATCACAATCGCTTACTCGCTGATCGTCTCGATTCTGGTAGTGCCTCCCGCGATGACTGTTTGGGGCGCGTATCAGAACATGCGGCTACGTTCGATGGTGCAGCTGTGGGAAGAGGAGCTCGATTTGGAGATTGAAGCGGTCTATCGTCGCCACGAAGAACCGAACCAGTAGTCATTGCCGCAGTGCAATGAATTCTGCTTGTCCGTGGGGCAACGCGTCGATGGTCGTCGCCCCACGGTCATAAGCGATTTTTGGAACTAGGCTTCTTCTTCGGCCAGTCCTTCTGCGCCTCGGGACATTCCTAGGCCGGTCAGGAAAAGGCCTATTGCACCGATGAAGAGCAGGAAGTTGAATATTGCCCAGTAGGTGGCAGGTTCACCAGATGAGATCATGGCCGTCAAGTAGGTTATCAATCCACCGACACCGCAAACAATGAGGGCGTAAGCCCCGATTTTGTAGGCGTTCATCGACTGCACGAGGCGGTTAACGCCGATTCCGACGAGGGTCGATGCGAATGGGAAGATCGTTATGAAGGCCACAAGCACTGCTGTCATCATGGCGTGGGTCGCCAAACCCGTTTCTTCGAAGTAGGTGTACTCGTCAGACCCGCTTCCAGCGTCAACGGCGCGTTGCATGACGTGTACGACGAAGTGTTGCATTCCCATGCCGATTACGATGACGCTCCATTCGATGATCGAGAGGATGATGCCGAATCTGAGCAAGCTACCTGCGAACCCTCCTAATCGAGTGGCTAGCGGCATGAGACCGAAGGCTCCGAAGGCGGTGAGCAACATCCCTAGAATTCCAAGGAACGTCATGATGTGAGCGAGGGTCGTGGCACCGGCGGCGGCGTCAACCGCATCTTGGAAGTTGGTCCGGTCGACTTGATCGATGAGAAAGTTTCCTGGAAACAGCATCGAGGATAAGAAAGACACAACGACGCCAACCATTAAGGCAATTCCAGCGTATTTTACGGTCATAATTTCCTCCGATCTCAGGTATTTTCTGTGCCGACCTTGAGTGTTTCCCAAGATTAGCGCGGCTCGATGACGCGATGCAGTATAGCACCGATCAAAGATTTTCTGGTTCGACGGTATTTCGTCTATCTACCGACACATGTCACTGAATCCTAGAGAGAGATCATTGCAAAACTACTTATGGCACTATGAGAGGAAGGATTACGCGAGACATCCTGTACCACCCCTCTGGACGGACGTTCCGTCCGCTGAAGCGCCGGCTTTCGCCGGAATGACTTAGTTTTGCAACGGTCTCCTAGAGCCATTGAGTCAAGGACTGCTCTGCAAAGCACCCGAATAGGCGGAGCTTTGTTGCGCTTCTCTGTTCGGTCCGCGAGAAATCTATGTTTTAGGCGTTTGGCGATACTTGATGATCCGCCATGTTAAGAAGGCGATTACTGCAATCGATATAACAGCTAATGTCGCGTATTGATATGTGTCCATGAAGGCTAGGATGTCTTCCCAGTTTTCGCCGAGAAGACGACCGGCGTAGGTGAGGATTAAGTTCCAGACCGTCGTCCCGAGCGTTGTGTAGATCAAGAATCGAACAGGGTTCATGCGGGTGTAGCCGGCGGGGATGGAAATGATGCTGCGAATGAGAGGTATCAGACGTCCGAAGATGATGATGATCTCGCCGTATCGTTCGAACCAATCTGCGGCGCGGTCAAGGTCGTGTTCAGAGATGAAGAGGTATTTCCCATAGTTGCCGACTAGAGTCCGTACCCCGGCTTCGCGTGCGAAATACCCGACGGCGTATAGGACGATTGCACCGATCAGCGCACCGATGGTGCCGGCGGCTACAGCGGCCCAGAAGTTCATCTCGCCTTTGGCCGAGAGGGATCCAGCGAAGGGCAGGACGAGTTCTGACGGGATCGGGGGAAAGATGTTCTCGATCGCCATCACGATAACGATGCCCGGATACCCGATCGTGTCGATCAGATTCTCGATCCAGTTGGCGACCGGCTCTAAAAAGTGCGACATGAATCGGCGGTTAGTCGGTCAGGCTGGATTTTCGCATCTTGACGGTTGCAGTGAGATTCGACGGCCCGCCATCGATGATGACGCCTCTGGTCGGTGATACGTCGAGGTAGTCTCTACCGATGGCAATGCGGACGTGTCTTTCGTCTGCCAGAGTGTGATTGGTTGGATCGAATCCGATCCATCCGATATTTGGGAGTAGACATTCGACCCATGCGTGGGTCTGGGTTTCCGGGACTTGCTCGTCGGCGACTCCACTGACGTGCATGTAACCGGAGACGTATCGAGAGGGTATTCCCCATGATCTGGCGATGGAGATCATGACATGGGCATAGTCTTGGCAAACGCCTTTCCCGGTTTCGATGATGTGATCGACGGTCGATGAGACGTTCGTGATGCCGGGTTCGTATTTGAAGGTGCGAAAGAGGGTTTTGGAGAGCTCAAGGAGCGTTTCGAGCGGATCTGAGCCGCGTCTGATGTTGTGAGTGTCGACAAATGATTGTAGGGCAGGAGAGTATGCGGTCATTGCGCTTTCGTGGGTGAAGTCCCAGTGTTCGAATGATTCTGCCCACGATGCGATTTCGTCCCAGGCGCCAAAGCCGACACCAAATGTCGGTTGACCCGCGGCGACGACCTCTACTTGGGAATGGGTGACGATCTCAAGTGCTGAGTGCTCTAGATTCAGGGTGATTACGTGTTTGTTGTTGCCGAATTGGTCGGTTTCAGCGCTTAGAGAAGAGGAGGGTTCAGTTTCGGCGGTGAAACTCTTGAGAGTCTGATTGAAATCGGTGCGAGGTTCCAGGCAGAGCCACATGACGCACCGTTTCGCCGGTTTTTCGTACTGGTAGCTTGAAATGTGCTCGATGTCGTAGCGGACAAAATCTGTCATCTGACGTCGGCCCTCGGAATCCCAATGATGGGGTAGTTGAAGAATGCTTCATTGACGAGTTCATGGAGCTGTCTGGAGTAAGTGAAGACTTGCGTTAGGAACTCTTCTTTGTCGCTGCGGTCGGCCCAGTCGAACCGGATAAGGGCGCTGAGTCGGCCTGCCAGTCGTCGGGCCGCTTGGCTTGTCGCTGGGTTTGGCCCGTCGCCAAGGGAGTCGAGTTCCTGTCCAGCGCGTTCCAACGATCTACGGAGGGATTCGGGCAGTTGAGGATCGGAGACGAGGACGTTGAGGATGAATTGAGGTTGCGTCTCGATGCTGTACATGCGGTCGTATGCTTCGTGGGCGTGGAAGACGCGGAGGAGACTTCGCCAATCTGCATCGGCCAATTCTCGTGAATCCTCTTCTAACCGGGTTTGCGCTAGGAGTAGGGCGCATGTGAATTGGACGCGTTCTACGAACTGGCCGATGCGGAAAAAGTGCCAGCCTTCATCTCGATACATCGTGGCGGATGCGACACCAGTGAAACGATCGATTCCTGCAGCAGTCTCCTCGTAGAAACTCGAGGGCGAAGAGAGCCATATATCGCTGAGTTGGACGTCTTGGATCTTCAAGTATTCGGTGTTTAATGCGGTCCACATCTCGTCGCTGATGCAGTTTCGGACCTGCCGGGCGTTTTCCCTACCCGATTCGTAGCAAGTGAGCAGGGAGATGTCGTTCGTGCGGACGAAGGTCAACTCGTCGGTAAGGAAGTAGGCATCAACAAGGTTGTAGTCGTCTGTGGGATCGAGACCTTCCATCCCACCGAGGGGACGACGGTTGATCGCGGTGTATAGCCGTCGCCATCCGAAGTGGATCTCGCGGATTGGTCTATCGACTAATGCCTCGGTCTGGAGCTGAAGCAAACGGCACATGAAACCAGCCCGTTCGGTGTAGCGTGCCATCCAGTAGATGCCTTCTGCGCTGCGTGCTAGCATATTGTCACTCACCCAAGACCCATAGATCTTTGCCGCCGCCGCCTTGGCTGGAGTTGACCACGAGGTTTCCGCGTTCCAATGCGACGCGGCAGAGGCCGCCGGGGATGATGCGCGTCTCGTTGCCGCGCAGGACGTAAGGACGCAAGTCGACGTGTCGGGGTTCGAATTTGTCGCCGATGAGACAAGGAGAACGGGAGAGATCGAGCGTCGGCTGTGAGATGTAGTTCTTAGGATTTGCTTTGAGGTGTACTGCAAAATCGTTTCGCTCTTCGGGCGATGCGTGCGGCCCGACTAACATGCCGTAACCGCCAGAGCCTCCAACTTCCTTGACGACCAGATCTTGGAGGTTGTCGAGGGTGTATTCGAGGCCTTCTGGTCGGCGACAGAGGTTGGTCTGGACGTTGGAAAGGATCGGCTCTTCGCCCAGGTAGTAGCGGATGATGTCGGGGACATACGCGTAGATGCTTTTGTCGTCGGCGATACCGGTTCCGGGAGCGTTGGCGAGCATGACGTTGCCGAGGCGGTAGGCGTGGATGAGACCGGGAACTCCAAGGATGGAATCGGGTCTGAAGACGAGCGGGTCGACGAAGTCATCGTCAACGCGGCGGTAAATGACGTCAACGCGGCGAAGACCTTTGGTTGTGCGCATATAGACGAAGCCATCGTTGACGAGGAGGTCGCGACCCTCGACCAGTTCCGCACCGATTTCTCTAGCCAGAAACATGTGCTCGTAGAAGGCAGAGTTGTATATGCCCGGCGTTAAGAGCGCGATGTTCGGCTCGGATACATTGTTGGGAGCCAGTTCAACGAGCGTGTCACGAAGGAGAGTGCCGTAGTTCTCGACTTCGAGGACCTTCGAGTTTCGATACGCGTTTCGGAGGTTCGCTTTGACGACCTTGCGGGTGGCAATCATGTACGAGACGCCGGAGGGTACGCGCAGGTTGTCTTCGAGGACGAAGAACCCCTCGTCGGTGCGGACTATGTCGGTGCCGCAGACCGAGACCCATGCTCCGCCGGGGGGAGATAGACCGCGCATCTCGATGCGGTATTGGGGACAATCGCGGACCACATCGGTAGGGATAACGCCGTCGTCAATTATCCGGGCCTCGTTATATACGTCGTCGATGAAGTGATTTAGTGCTCTAAGCCTTTGGTCGAGACCCTTTTCGATGTGTTTCCACTCGGCATTCGCCATCAGGCGCGGAATGCAATCGATAGGAATGATGCGCTCGCCAGCGGCCTCATCCCCGTAGACGATGAAGGTGATGCCTTCGTTGTAGAACGAGCGAGTGACTCGTTCTTGCATGGTGGTGAGTTCGACGTCGGTGAGTTCGATGAGCGTATCGTGCAGTTCGCACCAGTGCGTACGGGGATTGCCTTCCACGTCGAACATCTCGTCGTAGAAGTTGGAGCTTAGGTCGTAGCCGTTGAATTCCACTAGGTTGGTTTAGTTGTCCGGGATTTTGAATCGGAGGCGGTAACTCTGGCAGTTTAACGCCGAGTCATTAGGATACCAATCTGCTTACAGTTCTTCGGGAGGAAGTTGCTGCCATGCGATCCCGACGGCTCCGGCACCAGAATACAGTCCGATGAACGGGTGAAAATCCGATATATCCATCAATTGGCAATCGCAATGTCTGCGTATTTGGTCTGCTATTGATTTGGCTCGATCCAGGGCATTGACGTGGAGCACGACGAAACGTGCTGGAGCATCGCCCAAGCTGTTTGAGATGCTGCACAGTATGCGCCGAATTGCGCCGCGGATCGAGAAGGGTTTGGATACGAGGCGAAATTCGTCGGTGTCAAACGTGACGATGGGTTTGATGTTGAGGATTCGTGCGAGTTTGATAGCCGTTTGGGGAGTGTTCGCGATATGGTGTATGCGGTTCAGCTGGTCTACGACGGCGATGGTATGAAGTGAGGGTTTGGTCTCTTCAATGTGGTTGACTACCTCGTCAGCGTCGAGACCGACGTCAGTGGCGCGTGTGGCGTCCATCACGAGGAGCTTTAAGGCTCCGGAGATGGTTCCAGAGTCGACGACGCGGACGTCGAGGCCATCAATCTCTTTGCGTGCGAGATCGGCAGCGATGCGCGCTGAGTCGTAGGAAGCGCTGAGACCCGCCGCTACGGAAATGCATATGACGGATTCGGCGTCCTGGGCGGATTTTCGGATGGTTTCCAGCCATTCTTCTGGTAGGGGAGCCGAAACCCAGGCGCGAGTTTCAGGTTGGTCAGCGACGCGGCGATATATGTCTGCGTAGTCGATACTCGGGTGGTCCGCAAAGGATTCATCGCCGATGTTGATACGCATCCGGGCAACGTGAATGTTGTGGGTATTCACGAAATCCGATGTGAGAAGAGCGCATGAGTCGGCGGCGATTGCTACACGTCGCGATGAAGGGATGACATGCGCGGCGTGGGGATTAGGTGCCATCTGAAATGTGAAGAAGGATAGGTGGCACCCCCGGCGCGATTCGAACGCGCAACCTAAAGATTAGAAGTCTTTCGCTCTGTCCGTTGAGCTACGGGGGCGCGGGACGTGACGATTCTGATTCTAAACCTTGTGTTAGTGCACGTTCAGCCGTATTCGCACACGCCACTCACGAATCATTTAGCGGATCAGCGGATCAGATTCGCGTTACTCTTGGATTCGACCTGCTGCTAAGGAGTCAATCTTCGGGTTCCGCGAAGGTGAGCATCCGCGCTGGATTGTGGATCAGCATGGTATCCACATCGGCTTGTGAGGTGCCACGGGCGAGCATTCGGGGTACAACGCGGGCGATGATGTGGTCCCATCCGTGTCCGCCATATTTCTTGATGCGGTGCTTGGAGCAGATGTCGTGTGCGTGGAGGATCTGTTCGACGTGGCCGTTTGAGATTAAGTGCTCGACCTGTTCTAGGCGGTGCTGGTCCGAGGACATATATGTCGCGGGGTTCATCGGATAGTAGGTCGATTCGTGACCCCAGAGATCGTAGTTCAAATAGGCGCCAGTTGCCGCGACTTCATCAAGAACTCCGTAGTCGAAGATGGTGCGTTCAATGTGTCCCATAACGGTATGGGAAAGGTCACCTCCCCAGCGATCAACGGCATTCAAGAGTTCGATCGGTGCGTAGTTGTCTCGGCCAGGGTGAATGAGCAGAGGAGCACCGGTCGCACGTTGGGCCATCACAGCCGCTTCGAGAGTCTTCTTCTCGGTCTCTTCCCAAGGCCAAGAGTTGCCGATTTCGCCGATAATCCCGGTCTTGATTCCTGTGTCGCCGACGCCTTCTTGGACATCGCGGATGATGATCCGTGCTAGTTCATCGACGCTGGCGTTCTGGATGTCTTCGCCGTGTGTCAGGTACACGTAGTGGCCACCACCCATTACGATGTTGAGTCCAGTTCCTCGCGATATCTGTCTCAGCGCGATTGGGTCTCGACCGATGCCGATCGATGTGACATCTACGATTGTTGATCCGCCCGCTTTGTAGAACTCTGAAGCCTCGTCGATTGCAACGTCTACGTCGAGCAACCGTAGATTGTCGATGTTGCTGTTCCAGTAGTACCGAACCCACCAGAGGTTCTCCATGGTCACGGGATCGTGCATTCGTTTGAGGTTACTGGCGCCGGGGATTTCCTGAAGGACGGGGATGAAGTCGATCAAGAGGTGCTCATGGGTTATGGTGGTGCCGACTTCGCTGGGGTTTATAGGGCCTTGAACGGTTTGGATTTTTCCGACTATGGATTCGGACATCGTGAACTCTCTCAATGCAGTGGGTGTCGGTGATTCAGCGCGATGTGTTTACAGATCTCGCCATGAGGATTGTTGTTCCCAACCCAAGATGCGTTTAGCTTTCGCCGGGCTGATTGCAGAGGTGAAGCCGGGCAGGGGAGTACGGATCTCTGCCTCTGGGTACGCCATGGCGATAGCTTCCTCGGTTGGGACGTCTAGGAAAGTGTCAGTGGCGTTGATGAAAAACGCTTCGTGTCCGTCCCATTCCTTTTCGATGGCGAGACGGCACGCTGCGGCAGATTCTTCGATGTCGGAGTAGCCCCAGAAGTCCATCGCGTTGCGACGCAGCGGGTTGGTCCTGCTTGGGTTACGTGAATTTTTACGTTCAAGTTGCTCATGCTTGTGACCTAGCCAGTGGAAACGCATCGAAGCGATCTGCATCTTGCCGGGGTTGCGACGGATGAAGGTGTCGGCCATGATCTCGCCGTACCACTTTGACATGGCATAGGAGTCTTGGCAGAGAGTTTCTTGCTCTTCATCGATAGGGAAATAGGGTCTCGACACTCGATTGCGGGAGAACGCGGCCCCGATGGCGTTGATGCTCGATGCCATGACCACGTTGTAGATGCCGTGTTTCTCAGCTGCTTCGAGGACGGCCCAGTTGGACATCGTGTTGACGCGCAGAACCTCCCACTCCGACGCGACGAGGGGATTGGGAATAGCGGCCATGTGGATGACCTTCTCGCAGTCTTCCATCACTCGTATCGCTTCGTCGGGGTCGGTCACGTCGGCCTCGATGAACTCAAAGCCATCCGTTGAACGCGGTTTCTTGTGATCGGTGCTGATCACCTCGTAGCCGTTGGCTAGGAGATCTTTGATGATGACTTGGCCCATTTTTCCTGAGCCGCCGGTTACGAGGACTTTTGTCATTTGGTTGATGTTCCTAGTTGCATGCGCGCGAATTAACTACGCCCAATGATCTAAAACGATCGACGATCTGAGTGCGATGATTCAGTTTGAAGCCTGAGTTTGGGCAGGGGAAGGTTCTTCGAACGGTTCACCAGCGTCTTCGGCAGCTTCTTTGCGCGCCATCCAATCCACCCAGCGTTGCCTCTCCGATTCAGTCCCTTCCTCGCGCCCCTTCTTATACCGGTAGTTGAGATATTTCTCTGCGAATATCAAAGCTCCCTCCACGATCATTGTGCTTGTGGTCGCTGCTACTAAGATTACAGAAACCGAACCGTCGATCATCGTGTTCGTGAATCCGACGATATCTCCTTTTCGGTGCAGTGGCAGCTGTTCGGTTGCGCGCAACACCATGCCGATCATGCTCAACGCGATGAACAGCGTCAGATGCCACGGGATCCAGTCTTCTGGTATCGGTCGAAGCCATCGCAATTTTTGCTCCTAGTGTTCCATAAAACGAACCGTCTCGACGTACCATACCGCACGTCGAACGATTCCTCAAAAACAAATGGCGAAAAAACTGGCCCCGATAACGAAGGCCTAGAAATCCGGATCCATGCTCACGCTTAGCCAACCGATGGGGCCGCGATCGTCGGCGTACCAGAGGCGGTTGTCTCTGATCGTCATGCCGTGAATTTGGACGGGATGCGGGACACGGAAGACGTCGTAGCAACGACCGTCTTCGATGCGTTGGCGACAGACGATGCCGAATGACGTGTCGGAGACCCACATGTGGCCCTCTTCCTCGGCAAACGCTATTCCGTGGACGCGGTAGCCGGGTGCCTTGAACCGATGAACTTCCTTCCAAGAAGATGCGTCTAGGACATGGACGAACTGCGATGGCGGCGAAGCGATGTAGATATGGCCGTCTTTCCATTCGAGACCGTGGTCGCCAGTCGGTTGAGATGCGCGACCCATCGATTCGTCGAAATGTTCACGCGTCGCGTTGATGCCGGCGCCCGGAGACGGGAACTTGTCGATAGTCGCACCAGTCTCTCGGTCAACTACGAAGATATCGCAGGAGTAGGTCGATGCGATCCAGACATTGCCATCGTCATCAAGAGTGATCCCGCTAGAGTGAACGGTCTCGGTTGGTGCTTCGAAGAGAGTCTCGCCGGTTTGCCAGTCGAGCTTGTAGACATGGTCGTTCCCTTGGTCGATATACCATAGTCCATCGTCCGCGGCCTGTAAACCGTTCGGTTTAGGTCCAGGCGACACGAACATCTGGATCGGGTCGGCTATCTTGTATGCCATTTAGTCGCTCCTTGCGGTTGGCTTTTTTCGATCTCGTGCGAGTTTAGAAATCTGGTTACATGCTAACGCTTAAGATGCCGATGTCAGCGGTCAAAGATCGCTCCCTCGAATTATCGTCTCAGGATCGTTGACGAATGAATCTAAGAGCGTCTGACAGGCTCCGATGCCTTCAGGTGGCAAAGCGTGCCCGTTTTCGATTACAGGCAATTTGTCGACTATCTCTCGATACCAGGTGGCGTTGAACGCCCGAACCGTCTCCTGTATCAATGCGTTGGGAGCGTTCAGCGATAGATGCACCGAGAACATAAAGGTAACCGGCCCGACGCAATCGTGCGGCGCGATTGGCATGTGATAAGCCTCGGCCATTGCGGCGATGCGTTTCGCTTCGGAGATGCCACCGACCCATGAGATGTCGAACATGCAGATCGTCATCGCCTGTTTCTCAAACATCTCGCGGAATGCCCAGCGTGTGGTGACCGTCTCCGAGGCTGTTACTGCGATGTGGGTCGAGTTCCTGAACTGGACCAACGCATCGATATTGTCCATCGGCACCGGATCCTCGAACCAGAAGGGATCGTAGGGCTCGACATTCTTTGCGATGCGAACCGCGGATGGCAGGTTGTATATCGAGTGCATCTCGAGCATCACGTCGATTCTGTTTCCGACTTTTTCTCGAATCAATCTGAAGGGTTCGGTGCACATCTCTAGATCGGGCCCTGAGATGAACTGACCGTTAGATTTGGGCGCTACTTGGTCAAAGGGCCAAATCTTCATCGCGGTGTAGCCTTCGGAGAGAAGATCGTCGGCGAGCGCTCCGGCATCAGTCAGAAACGCCTGTTGATCTTCGTATCTGTGCTCAGGACGATAGTCGAGATCGCCCGTTTCCAGCTTCCCTTCACGATTCACGCCGTATGAGTAGCCAGCGCACGTGTTGTAAACGCGGATCGACGGACGACTAAGACCGCCCAAGGCTTCGTAAAGAGGAACACCGGCGCGTTGGGCATAAAGATCCCACAACGCCATGTCAAGCGCGGACAGTCCGCTCATGTCGGCGGCACGTGCTAAAACCTTGCCGCCGTGTCCATTCATGTTTTTCCACAGTAGATCGAGTTGAGTCGCATCTTTACCGAGCAGATGTCCGGCGCCATCTTCGTGCACCCAAGCTTCAACCGTTTCGGGACCGAACGCCGTCTCGCCTAGACCGACCCTGCCGTCATCGGTAAAGACGCGCACCCAGCTGATGTGCGCGGCTGCGGGATTTCGCAACGTCTCGATGCGAGTCACAATCGGCGGTTTCTTGGACATTTCGGCTTTAGTCAACAGGTCGCGGAGGCAACATTCAATTTACCACGCAAGATCGGCGCCCCAAGTCTCACCAATAGTCTCATCAATAGCGGATTAGACAATTGGTTGACTGACAGCTTTTGACACACCATGACCCTCATCCAAATCGCAACACTCTCTTTCATGCAAGGATTCACCGAACTGCTGCCAATAAGCAGCAGCGGTTACATGGTCATCGCATCTTGGGTCCTCGGATGGGATCCACCTTCCGCAGCATTTGACGCCACCGTCCACCTTGGTTCGCTCCTAGCTCTCATCCTCTTCTTCCGTCGCGATTGGCTGCTCATTTTGAAGACGCTCCGACGTAATCGAGACATCTCCCTCGGCGGCGATGACGACTTGATGTCGATGCAGATTCTCGAACGCTACCGGACTATCGGCGACATGCGACGTCGGCTCTCGATCCAGATGTCGATGCCCTCGAAAAATCTTCTTAAAGCGGTCGGACTCGGCTCATTACCCGCCATCGCCATCGGAGCAGCGTTTTACACCCTGTTCACATCAGATCTGGTCCGTTCGCCCCAAGTGGCCGCTGGAATGTTCATCGTCACGGGCGCAACCCTTCTGCTGGGGCACCACTTAACAGGATTGCGACTAACCGGCAAGGACCAGCGCACCAGGCCAAAGGCGATAGACTACGCCGACGCCCTCATCATCGGCTTCGCCCAAGCAGCCGCATTGATACCCGGCATCTCCCGTGCCGCCGTCACCATAACCGCCGGCCTCACCCGAGGCATGCCACTAGTCGTAGCCGTCCGCTTCTCCTACCTCTTAGCCGTTCCCGTCATCACCATCGCCGCCGCTGTGTCCATATTTGATGTTCTGCTTTCACCCTCCGAATCCCTACCCGACATCGACGAACTCGCCATCGGCTTCGCCATTTCGTTTGTCGCCTCATACATCGCCGTCAATCTCTTCATGTGGCTGATCAGACGACTTGGGACGTATACGCTCTGGCCGTTCGCGATCTTTACGGTCACGACAGGGTTGATTGTGCTTATCGTGTGGTATGGGTAAGTCGGCGTAACTCACTCAGACGCGAAGCGACCCCTCCTCGAAATAGAAGGGGCCGCCTATTTCAATCGATTGAGTTGTACCGAACTCGATAGCTACCGCCCCTCAGGCAGCACCGCCATCGGCAAAACCTCTCGCGAAGCCTCGAGCTTGGGCTCCAGCGATGTCATCCGGTCCCGCCTCTTCAATGAACTCGCCACCTCGGGGTTCTGACCAGCTGAGGGCCAGTTGCCTCGGAGCACGGCAGCCACCTGCTGCGACGCGCGCTGTCGGGCGAGCCATGCGGACCGTGTCGATTGACCAGCCGAGTGCGGAGCAACAATAACGTTGTCCATCTTCAAGAGCGGGTTGTCGGGGTCTACTGGCTCTTGCTCAAACACATCGAGACCGGCACCACGCATCTTGCCTTCTCGGAGGGCCTGAATCAGATCAACTTCACGGACAACTCCTCCGCGGCACACATTAACAAAGTACGCGGTCGGCTTCATGCAGTCGAAGTGTTCCTTGCGCATCAAGTGGTGCGTCTCTTTGTTGAGCGGGATCTGCACAGAGATGTAGTCGGAACGCTCGAAAAGCTCGTGTAGCGAGAAGACCTGTTCGACGGCGTATTCCTGAGCAATCCAGGGCGGGCAGTAGGGGTCGTATGCGATGACCTTCATGCGCCATCCGTTGAACATCTTGCGGGCAACTTGGCGGCCGATGTTGCCGAGGCCGACTAGTCCAAGAACCTGCTGGTCGATCGGCTCGATCGGAGGGCCGTCGGTTCGTCCCCATTTCCCGGCTTTCGTGCGTTCGTTGTATTGAATGAGTTGCCGGTTGAGGCAGAGGATCATCGTCACCGCTTGGTTCGACACCTCTTCCATGCACATCCCCGCACCATTGGTGATGATGATGCCCATCTCGTTGCAGACATCGGTGTCGATCTGGTTGAAGCCGTGTGAGTAAACGGCGAGTACCTGCGCCTTTTCGGCGGCGCGAATGACCTGCTCGCCTTGGTACGGCGTAGAGCGCATCATGAGCGCGTCAGCATCTCGCACCAGTTCGATCGCCTCGCCTTCTGATTCCGGGTTCGCCTTCACGAACTCCACATCGAGATCGGCCATCTCGGCGCGCTCATAGTCGAGGGGATCATCCTCGTCGATCCCCATGATCAAGACTTTGTGTTCAGCCATCGGTTGTCTGTTCCTTTCGAGTTTTGACTGACGGTCAGTTTACACACATCACACTGGCGATTCGTACTTGCGAAAACGCATACGCCCGGGTTTTCATCGCAGTTGCTACTGATCGAGACGACGCAAAGCTCGGACGACCAATCCAGTAGGGTCCGTTTTGCACTTTGTCCAATCCGATCTGCTAGGGTGCGCAAGTGTCACGACTCGGACCCCGTCGGGACTTTTGTGAGTGTGGCTTCGCCAGTGACGCCGATTGTCTTCAACAAACTCACAGATTTGGCAATGCGCGTTCAGTTTTTCGCGCACGTAGCGGCCAGCTTCTTTGGCTAGACAAACAACGATCCGCACACCCAGCGTGTCAATCACCTTGCGATGAAACGGCCAACACACTTTAGCTAGGCCTCTAGCATCGCCTCGCAATTTGGAAAAAACGGTCGACCGTTTGAATATGAGGTTGCTCGCCGGAATCTCGCCGAGACCCATGTCGATCTTGCAGCTAAGGTATTTCAACCTTCTTTGAAACGGCGTCGAACCGGGTTCGGCGTCCTTTTTCCATGGTTCGTCTCTATACTCGCCCCAATCGAACGGCATGCAATTGAGCACCGTTGTCGTGTGTACTCCTACAGATTTTTCCTTGGGGTCCGACGGATCCCCACCGGGATTGATGCCGAGGATATAAGTGTCTGAGGACGACTCAAAAGCCTTCCTCCCCGAGTAGAAAACCTTGCCCGAGCAATCGTCCAACGATTTGGGGATCAGCGCGGCAAAATCTTCCATGCGCCAATTGGTCATTTGCAGAGCGCAAGAACCTCGCTAACCTGAGTCATTTCGGAAGCTCAGCGCCCCGACATCATCACTTCCCAAGAGATCGGGTTCCGTCTCGCCGGAGAATGATGCTTCACATCAGGGTTGATCAAAGACATCGGCCAATACCCATCGGCGATCCGAACCGCCTCCTCGCCAAGCTGCGTATTCGCCCGTTCCCAAGCGACTTCGCTATACGAAGCGTAGTGGTTCGTGACAGCCACGTTGTCCATTTTCAGGAGCGGGTTGTCAGGATCGACCGGTTCCTGCTCAAACACATCCAACCCAGCGCCTGCGATCTCCCCGTTCTGCAATGCCCGAATCAACGCTGGTTCATCAACCACCGGACCACGTGAGCAGTTGATGAAGTACGCCGTCGGCTTCATCGCCTTGAAAAAGTCATCGCTGAACATGTGATACGTGCCATCGTCGAGAAAGACGTGAGGCGAAACATAGTCGGACCGCTCTGCAACCTCTTTCAACGTCGGCACTATCTCGACTCCATACTCCTTCGCATCCCACGACGAACGGTAAGGATCAAAAGCGATCACGTTCAATCCGAATGCCTGTGCCTTGCGCGCAACAGCCCGACCAATGTTTCCTAGGCCAACGATGCCGAAAGTCTCGCCTGCGATGTGACCCATCGGCGGCAAGTATTGACGCGTCCATTCACCCGCCTTGACCAGCTTGTCGTGCAGAACGAACTTGCGGGCACACACGAGGAACAGCATCATCGTCTGGTTGCTAACTTCCTCAGTACCAAACGATGCCGTATTCGACAACACCACGCCGTTCACCGACGCCGTTTCAAGATCCATCCCGTCATACCCGTGCCCGAACGACACCAAACCCTTGCACCGACCATTGTTGCCCATGTGGACAAACATCGAAGGCTCAAAATCATGACCTTGGTTGATGGCGCAATCGGCATCCTTCAACGCCTCGATCAACTCGCCTTCACTATGACCCGAGTACTGCACAAACTCCGCGCCGTACTGACGCGCCGCCCGCGACTGCTGCTCTACCGAACTCGCATCGTGCGTGTCACCGCCTCCCGGTCCTAGATAGAGAATTCTGATTCCGTCATCTGCCATGCGATCTCTCCTAATGTTTTCGTTTGGGCTATTCCAGTTGCTAACAGGGAAGTTTACTTTCAATCCTCGGTAACGACGCTTTCCGGAGTTCCGCCAGACCAAACTAGCTCCATGTTCTCGAACGCAAACTCCACACGCCTTGGATACGACTCCCAACTCTTGCCCGCGACATGCGGCGCAACCACCACGTTGTCCATCGACAACAGTGGATTGTCAGCCTTCACCGGCTCGATCTCAAACACGTCTAACCCTGCACCCCAAATCTCTCCATTCCGCAACGCCTCAATCAACGCCGACTCATCCACAACCGGCCCTCGGCAAGTATTCACCAGCAACGCCGATTTCTTCATCAAACCCAACTCACGCGCACCAATCAACCTATGAGAACCCGCATTCAAGTTCGTGTGCAACGAAACAACATCCGATTCCATCAACAACTCATCCAACTCGACCCGCTTCGCTCCATAGCTCTCAGCCTTCTCCGATCTCACGAGATCCGTGTACAACGTCGTAGTCTCAAACCCCCTCAACAATCGAGCCAGCGTCGACCCGATCCGACCCGCGCCAACGATCCCGACCGTCTTCCCGAACAGTTCGTACGTATCGTACCCATCAATCTCTGGACGCATCCAAGCATCGTCCCGCGTGTCGTTGTGCGCAATGGGCAGATGCCGGAAACAAGCCAGAATCAACGTCATCGCAAACTCTGCTACCGGAATAGCATTCGCCCCGCCATTATTCGCCACCGGGATGCCCAACTCACCCGCAGTTCGCAGATTCACCCCGTCATATCCCGCCGAACAGAGCTGAACCAACTTCAACTTCCTACCAGCGCGCAGAATGTTCTCAGTCACCCCGTGACCGAACGCTAGAACAAAATCAGACTCCGCCGCCACACGTTCCACCTCATCCTCATCCGTCTCCGCTGTGCAAACCGTCAACTCATAGCCATCTGGCTTCATCTCCTCCGCCATCTTCAACAACGGCAGGGCAGGACCCGAAAGCACCATCACATTCGGCATTTTTAGCTACACCTCGAATTCCAGCATTCGCAAGATCACACGAACCAGCGTTGCCGTTGCGGATTCTACTACTCCACAAAGAGGCAACCAGCAACTTCATGAGCCTAAGACATCCCGATCAATCGCACCGATAGCAGAACGACACCGTCCCGGTCCTACCCAACAGCGTTTTAGCCTCCCGCAAAGTCCCTTCACTGCCAGCAGCACCAGCCAACGCGACCATCGCGTTCTTGATCTCACCATTTAATCCGTGGTTATGTCCCGCCAACACCAGAGTCCCCGGCGTCAACTCCCCAACCGACGGCAACATATCCTGATTCACCGCTTCGAACTGCAACTCCGGATATAACCAAACCTCATCGCTAAAAGAGCAATGGACATTCGAAACCGTTATTACCTTCACGAAAGAATACGGCTGCTCGCCGATCGCTTTGCACACGACGTATTTGTTGTTCGTGTACTCCACCAACGAGCCTTCGTCCTCGGCCATGTGGCTCGTCCCAAGGAAATTGACCCAAACCACCACAACGATAAACACGGCCGCACCTGCGTTCAGGATCCTGCCGTACGAAGGGCGCTGAATCAACAGATACACGATAAAACGGTCCAACATGATCCCCGACAGAATCACGAGCACCGGTATCAATGGCGTCATCCTGCCGACGTAGAAACGATCGGACGGGGTCGCGATCACGATGCAATAAAGGACGAAAAACAGAGCAAGAAAAAACGGATATATCGCCTTTGGTCTCCTCAGCGCATCCAACACTGCGACCGCAAACATCACCCCGATCATCAACGGAACAACTGAATCATCACTTGCCCTGAAGAGCGCAGACGGTCGCTTGATGTCCAAACCGAAGGCCACACTCACGTAGTCGACTGCATCAGTAGCCCACTGTTGAAAATACTCCGGTGAAAACCTCTCCGTACCCCGCTCAACTATCCGGTGACGGAACATCGTGTCCCCGGGGTGCGTGTTGATCGGGTCGTAAATCAACTGCGACAACAGCGGAGCAGCCATGAACGTAAACACCGCGATGAACCAAAAACTCCTCAAAAGAACACGGCGCCGTTCGGACCGTCGATTCGCGAAAATTACCCGCAAAAACCAGTACGCAACCGGCACCGGAGCAAGCACGAAAAATGGAACGTACTCATAGAGAAGCAGACCAGACGTCAATCCGACGATCCCGGCCCAAAACGCGTAGTTCTTGCGAGATGTGTCGCTGATGATCAAGCCGACAAAAAGTAGCGTCGCGAGGAACAAGCCGCCAAACGACTCCTCGGCAAATCCACCAGCTATCACCGCCCACCGCATCGTCGCCATAGTGAACACGGCAATAAGCGTCGCCGTCCAACACACATTCAATCTCCGCAACCCGATCGCCACCAGAAGAATCGACAACGCCCCCGCAAACTCATAACCCGCTCTAAGGTGGTGAAGCTCGCTCCCGAGGTAGCTCAACGACAACGCGCTGATTCCGTTCGTGAAAAGCTGATGGAACGTCAACTCTTCGCCTGCGTAGACGATATTCCAACCGAATCTGCCTTGATTCAACTCTTCGAAAGCCGCGAAATCCGGTGGCAAAAACATAAGAAACACATAACGCAAACCGATCGCTACCAACACCAACAGCCAGTTCGGATGAAGCGTTCGAACCTGCTCGTTCGCCTCTCTCAATGCCGGAAACACAGTTTCGCGGTTGAGATACACCAACACTCCTAAAGCGACCGTTACCACGATGAAGACCCCCGAATAGTAGGGACGCCTATAAAAATCCTCAAGCCACCCACCGATCGTCATGCCCACTACTAGCGGCAGCCCCCCACAGATGACAACCAACGCCAATGCTGGATATCTGTAGATGAGAATTCGGACAGAATCAAACATTCCTAACGGTTTAACGTCCACCGCACTCAGCCTCAAACTTGAGGAACCAATTTATCCGCGTGGACATTCTCACCCTCCCGTTTTCAGATTCGAAGCCAACACCGTTATTCGATTTTTGGTCCGCACTTATGACAAAACGTGACAGTCGCTGTTCTATCTAACAAAGTCTTGAATTCGAGCAACGTATTTTCGTCTCCCAAATCGCGCGCCAAGGCCTCAGCACCAATCTTCAAAACATCAGGGAGTCCAAGACTCCTGCCGACCAAAACCAAGGTTCCTGGATCCACTTGAGACGCAATGGGCAAGTCGGCGACGCGTTCCCATTCGAAACTCAAATTCGGGTACAACCAGACCTCGTCGTTGAACTCGCAATCGAACTCAGTTAACCCTACAACCTTCTTAAACGCATAGGGCTGTTCACTGATCGGTTCGCATACGGCGTATGAGCCTCTCGCATACTCGGTCAGAACTCCTTCGTCGGCTGATAAACGCAAAGCGCCCTGGTAGTTGGTCCACACAACGATGACGATGAAGGCCGTCGAGATCATTTCAACGTTCAAAAAACGGGCTGATCGTTGCTCGCTCCAGAAAACAGCCAACCTTTGAAACATCAAGCCGGCAAGGAATATGAGCACTGGCAATAAAGGCGTCATCCTAGCTTCGTAGTAAGTATTCGAGGCCGAAGCAACCAAAAAAACGAACAGCAGCGATGCAGCTGCCAATACGAAAGGTAAGACCTCGCGTGGACGACGCAGAGAATTTGCGATCCCGAAAGCAAAAACCAATCCGACGATGAAAGGCACAACCGAATCGTTGCTGGGACGAAAATACGCCGAAGCCAGATCCGAATTCAATCCAAATATAAGGCTGAAGTATCCGTGGATTTCTCGGTAGGATGTCTGAACCGCATCCTTCAAACCAGTGTCCAACTGTGTTTGATACACGTTGTGCCTCAGCAGCGCATCGCCGACGTGCGTGACATCCGGTTTGGTAATGAGTTGCGTCACTATCGGCGCTATAATTACAGCAAATGTAGCAATAAACCAGAAGCCTCTAAAAAGGGCTTTCCGACGCCCTGAATAGCTGTTGGACGCAACCGAACTTATCAACCAATAAACCGCGGGTAACGGAACGAAAAACACGTATGACGTGTACTCATACATCAAAATGCCGCACACGACACCGCAACATGCTGCCCACAATCGACCAAAACTCGATGAAGAATCGCTAAGCACCATCAACAACAGCATCAAGGTCAACAGAATCGCGGGCCCGAACGTTTCCTCGGCCAATCCACCAACTATCACCGCCCACCGCAACGTCGCCATTATGAACGCTACGATTAACGTGGCCGGCCATCCCATCCCGAATTGCCGCAAGCAGATCGCCATTAGCAGAATCGAGATAGCACCCGCGATCTCAAACCCCCATCGCAGATCGGCAAGTTCGTTCCCGCGAATCCAAAAACCCAAAGCCGCCAACGAGTTGGAAAAGAGGAAGTGGAATGACAATGACGCGTTCTGATTGACGATATCGTTCGCTATCTTCCCTTGCTGCATCTCCTCGAAACCCGGGAACTCCGGAGGCACAACTTGTAGAAAAAGGAAACGAAGGCCGATCGCGACGAACACCAAAAGCCATGGCCATTCCAAGGTTCGCAAACGCGATGGGATCGACCGAAACTCTGCGTAGATAGCCGATCGATTGAAGTACGCAATCACTCCAGCCACCATCATGACCACGACGACAACACCCATGTAATGAGGTCGGCGGAAATATTCCTCCAACCATCCACCAAAAGCCAACCCAGCGATTATCGGAGTAATCGCCCAACCAACTGCCGAAGTAAGGGTAGGACGACGGTAAATGATGCCCTTCAATTTCTTGAACAGCGCGCTTGGATTCGATGTCTGGGGCTCCAAGGCACTAAATCCCATTTTTCCTAGATAACAATTAGAAGATCCAGATAGGTACGTGACGGGGTCGAAAACAGAACAGTTCTCCGCTCCGCATTCATGTCGTGACGCGGCCCTCTCATGCCGACCAACGTACCTCTTCGCGTAACATTCTACTGCCATGGATGCCATTGAAATTCTTGAGACGCTCTGCACACAGCCTACAGTCTCCTTTCACGAACATCGAGTCGCACGGGAAATCACAAACATCCTCGCCGAAAACGGAATCCAACAACGACGAGACCGGTGGGGAAACGTCATCGCCACAATCGACGGCAACGCCAGCCTGCCTCCTCTCGTTTTCGTCGCCCACATGGATCATCCCGGCTTCGAAGCCATCGAGGCCGTCGAGATCAACGAAGACGAGGAGATCATCTATGCCGAACCCCGCGGCGGACTAGGGACACGCGCCTACGATGTCGGAACTTCAGTACAGGTCATCGCCCGCAACGGCAACTCCATTTTCGGAACCATCGAATCCCATGGACATCTTCGGCAAGCCGGAAGATTCGCCAGAGCCGACCGCGTCACCATCCGACCAGATGAAAACGGATTAGGCCCCAAACCATCAGAGTTGATCTACCCCGCGGCCGTTTTATTGGATCTCCCTAGCTTCCGATTGGATGGCGATATGATCCGCGCCCGGCAACTCGACGACCTCGCCGGATGCGCAACCATCCTGGCCGGGCTTATCGAGATGAATCGCCGAAAAACAAACTCGCGACCCATCACCGGACTCTTCACCCGAGCCGAAGAAGTTGGGCTAGTAGGCGCAGCCCTTGCCGCAAGCGATGAAACGATACCCAAAGACGCCATCGTCGTATCAGTCGAAACCAGTCTCAAAAGCGACAACGCGAAACAGGGCAGTGGTGTGGTCATCAGAGTCGGAGATCGGATGACTACCTTCGATCACGACGCCGAAGCCATCCTACAAGCAGCGTCGCATCGAATCTCTGACCACGGAAATAGGAACAACATCAAATTTCAACGCGCCCTGATGGGCGCCGGAGGATGCGAAGCCAGCGCATTCAAAGCATATGGCTACCGCGTAACCGGTACATCCTTCCCCCTAGGCGCTTGGCACAACACCGAAGACGACGGTTCAATCGTCCCCGAATACATCCACAAAGACGATTTCCACTCCGGCGTAGCACTTATCACCGAAGCCATGCGTGACAACGGCGAACCACCGCACAACGACCCGCTCCGACACCTAGCATCCTTCCCAGAAATCGGAGCAATGCGATTAAGAGAAACCATCCTCTAGCCAATCCCCGTCAACCCCGCGAAACTGGGAACCCAAGAGTGGACGGGCGGAATCCCCCTCTCCCCACCGGGGGTGAGGGGGATGGGGCGGAAGGGCGAGGCCAGAATAACCCAAACAACCACAACACCATCATGCAAATCATTACCCATCATGCCCATCATGGTTCTCAAACCACCGATATACCCTTTTATCTATGCCAAAAGTCGACGGAAGCTACTTAATCGCCCGAACCCTCAAAGAAGAAGGTGCCGACTGCCTCTTCTACCTCATGGGCGGCCCAAACTACGAGATCGTAAACAACTCCGAAGACTTCGGCATCCGTACCATCGACTTTCGTCACGAGCAAGCAGCCGCGATGGCCGCTCACGCCTACGCTCGCGTCAAACGCACCCCCGGCGTCACGACCTCGGCCTCAGGCCCAGGCACACTAAACCTCCTCACCGGCATCTACAACGCCTTCATCGACGCCGCACCGATGGTCACACTGGGAGGCGCAGGACCCCTTCGGGACATCTACCGCGACGGCTTCCAAGAAGTAGACCTCCCAAACATCTTCGCCCCCGTCTCCAAATCCGTCATCCGTGCAACCTACGCCAACCGCCTCCCCGAACACATCTCAACAGCATTCAGAACGGCGATGAACGACCGCCCCGGCCCCGTCTATGTCGAATGCAACGAAGACGTCCTCTATGCCGAAGTCGACGAATCCGACATCCCACACCCGACCCGCGCCGCACAAGTCTCACCGCCAAGCGCCGACCCCGACCAGATCGCCAACGCCGTCAAAATCCTCTCCGAAGCCGAACGCCCGATCCTTTTTGCTGGCAGTGGTCCGTGGTGGTCAGGTGCATGGGAAGAACTCCAAGAGTTCGTAGACCGCACCGGCATCCCCTTCTACACAACCCCCATCGCCCGCGGCCTCATCCCCGAAGACCATCCCGTCTCATTCCCAGCCGCACGATCAACCGCATTCCGCGAAACCGACGCCGTACTCGTTGTCGGCACTCGCTTCAACTGGATCATGACTTTTGGCCGCCGCATCTCACAACAGGCCAAGATCATCCAGATCGACATCCACGGCTCTGAGATCGGCCACAACAGGGCAGTGGATGTGGGCATAGTCGCTGACGCCAAATCCGCAATGCGCCAGATCAACACCGAAGCCTCCCGCGTCGGCATGAAATCCAAAGCCGAATCCTCATGGGTTAACTACCTACGCGACATCGAACTCGACCGACGTCAACGATCCGAACAACTCGAAAACTCCAACCAAGTCCCCATCCATCCCCTTCGCCTCTGCAAAGAGCTCCGCGAAGTCATGGACCGAGATGCCATCCTAAGCGTCGACGGCAACGAGATCCTCCACTACGGTCGCCAGTCCATCTCCACCTTCAAACCCGGTCACCGTCTCAACTCTGGTGCCACAGGCTGCATGGGCGTCGGCCTCCCATTCGCGATCGGAGCCAAACTCGCCAAACCCGATAAACAATCTGTAGCCCTTCATGGCGACGGATCACTGGGCATGAACATCCAAGACTTCGACACCGCCGTCCGCCACAACATCCCAATCGTCATCGTAGTCTCCAACAACGAAGGATGGACTGCCCGCGTAGAAGGCGTCCGTAAGCCAGGGCGAGAACTCGGCTGGACCCGCTTTGACGCCATCGCAGAAGCACTTGGCGGTCACGGTGAGGAAGTCCGAGAACCCTCCCAAATCCGCCCCGCACTCGAACGGGCCTTCGATACCGGCGTCCCGGCAATCGTCAACGTGCACACCGATCCAACCGCACGAGCACTCTCAAGATTCGTTGGATCAAAGATGGAGTAAACGGAGAAAGCAAACGGAATATGGCCAACGACTCAGAACCAAAAGTCAACACCTACATAATGTTCTCCAAACTCACTGAACGCGGCCGGGACCGCGTCCGCACTCACCCTGAGCGCATCCTCGAAGTCAACCACGAAGTCGAAATGCGCGGCTGCCACGTCGTGGCCCAATACGCAATGATGGGCGACTACGACTTCGTAACCATCATCGAAGCCCCCGACAACGGCGAGATGTCCCGCATTGCCATCGAACTAGGCGCCCGTGGCACCATCGACACCACAACCTACTCCGCCATCCCAATCAACGACTTCATCGAAATCATGCAGCACAACGGCGAATAGCCCGCCACTCACTCAACGCAACTTCATCACTAGGCGCTCCAAGTGATCGACATCAAATCCACTCAGAGCCGCCGCGTACGATCAACTTTCGCGTCGATCTATCGGCAGGGACTCGACTGGAAATTGATGCTCGTCGGCATAGCCGTCGTATTCTTCTGCCAGTTCATCCTTCTCAACAACGCCGAATCCGAAAACGGCACAATTCCAGGCAACGCTCGTATCGTCCTGATTTCAGGATTCATCATCGTAGCGATTACGTCCTACTTCTTCGACCTCCGGTTGAGAACGGCCCCATGGTCTGTATCCCCTACGCGACTTTTGCGGTTCAACACTGGAGGAGCCAGAAACTTCGTCATCGGCATCGGAGCAGCCGCATTTGTCTTCTTGTCGTTACGACTGATCGGTGGGTCGACCTCCGGTAGCGATATCTGGATCTGGCTGATCGCAACGGTCGGGATCGGCACCCTGTTCGCGCCTTCGATCCCAAGAATGATGCTGGGCATCAGGAAATCGTGGCGTGCCATCAAGACGTTCGACATCGCCGTGGTCTTGGTGTTGGTCGCCATCGTCATCGGCGTCAACGCCTCCGATCTGACCGACTGGTACTACGCCGCGATCGGCGACGAGTTCGGCTTTTACGACCTATCTGTGGAAATCATCGACCGCGGCATCGTCGCCCCATTCAGCCAAAGAGGTGTTGACGATTACCACCCGCGTCTCGGTATGCTGATGAAAACTACCGTGATGCAGATCATTGGGGCCGACAACTTCGGATGGAAGTTCAGTTCGGTCCTGATGTACGCGCTGGCAGTTCCGGGAATTTACCTCGCTGGCGTTCTGATCAGCGGTCGCGTTGCTGGTGCTGTAGCCGCAACCATCGTGGCATTCAGCCACTACTTGGGCGGCATGGCCCACATCGGATACGACCACATTGACTCGCTCTTCCCGACGGTGTGGGCTGTTGCATTCTTCTTACTTGCAATACGCACGAGGAGCCCGTTGCTCTTCTTTGTGGCCGGATTCCTGGCGGGGATATGCATCTACACAAATGTCGCCGCCCGGATAGTCGCGCCGACCATTGCCTTCTTCGCTATCTGGCTGTTTGTGTTCAAACAAGACAGAAACATCTTGAAATGGGCAATCCCTTGCCTAATCGGTGCGTTAGTCGCGGCCGGACCGATTTTGCTGATTGACGGCACGGAGCTTATCGATCAGATGTTTGGTCGAGTACTAGGAGGCCAAGGCGAATCATCGGATTTGGGCTTCTACGACCGTGTGTTGAGGAACATTGAACTCAATCTTTTCGCATTCAACTACAACGAACACAGCTCGCACTTCGTATCGGGTACATTGTTCGATCCACTGACTGCGGCACTCGCCGTCGTGGCTGCTGGCTTCGCATTAGGTCGTTTCCGCGACCCAGCGTCGGCGTTCCTTCTGATTTGGCTGGTCCTAGCTTTCGGAGCCACTGGAGCAATCAGTCCCTACGACTGGCACACTGCAGTCACCCGTATGTTCCCGATGGTTTTACCGTTTTCACTGCTGATTGGACTTTTTGTATCCAACTTTCTTTGGCCAATCGATGTAAGAGTGCTTAGAGGCAATGATGACCTTTTCAATAGGAAGGCAATCTTCGTCGCGGGGATTCTAGCCGTCGGATTGATCACACTAATTGCGAATTACGAACGTGCGAAAATTGACACCCCATCAGTGTTTCACAACTCGCCTGTTGCTGTCTCGATTGGTGCCTTGCAATCCGAGCACTGCAAGCATAACCCACTTGAAAAAATCGCCATTGTGTCGAACGGCCAGCATGTCGTCCGACGTATCCTCAACAGTTACGAACCGGGAAGCGTAGAGCTACACCCACAAGATGTCTTCGAACACTCTGATGCACCGTTGGTGATTGACAACCAGCACGCATTGGAGCGCGGATTCGCCGATGCCGATAGATTCGGTTGCATCATCTTCTCTCACCCTTGGGAGTACGAACAGGCGCAGCTTTTGAGCAATCTCAGATCCGAATATCCCAGTGGTTATGTCATTCCCTTCGCTGATCACTCCGGTAAAACCACGATTTCGATTTTCAAGTCGTCGTAGCGTCGCGATGCACCACCATGCCAGGTACCTTGTGACGGTCTCAGTAAACCGCCAATCAAGCGGTGTCGTAGAATCCTTGAGCACTATGTATCAGGCTTCCCACAACCTCAAATGACCTCCGAAGCGATCGAAAAACGCTCGATCATCATCACTATCGTCGCAAGTGGTTTATTTGGAATTCTAGGGATCGCGATCTCGATCGCCAGCCACTCCGGCGCGGTGTTCTTGGACGGTCTGTTCTCCCTGACCTTCTCGATTGTCGGTCTCCTCACTCTCTACGTCTCCCAGCTTGTTTCGCGGCCAAGGGACGAGTCATATCCCTTCGGGTACGCAACGTTTGAACCGATGCTCAATTTGTTCAAAGGGCTACTGATCGGCTTCGCACTAGTTTGGGCGGTGTGGACTTCTGTGATCACCATTCTGCAAGGGGGGCAAGATATTGCAGCAGAAGGCGGCATTATCTACGCAGTCATTGCCGTTGTTGGAGGTGCTGTCGTTGTCATCGTCCTCAAAAGGTACGCCAAACAGTCAGGTTCCCCAATAGTCGATGTAGACGCGAAAAACTGGACCGTCGACACTCTCATCAGCTCAGCGGTTGGTATCGCATTCGTCGCGACGTTGCTGATCCAGAACTCAGATTGGTCAAGGTTCGCCCCCTACGCAGACCCGATCATTATGCTTGCGATTACGGCCATCGCGGCACCGCAACCGTTCCAAACGATCCGTGAAAATCTCCGCCAAATCGTTGGCAAAGCGCCGTCCAAGGATGTTCAAGGCAAGATCGCCCAACTCGTTGAGGAGGCAATTGTCGATGTGCCGCATGTCGAGACCCATCTCCGCATCATCGATGTGGGTAGGTACATCCACTTGCACGTATACGTGATCACTTCGCCAGACACAAGGAAAATTATCGACACTCGCCAGCACGACCAAATCAGACAACGAATCTACGATACGGTTTCACGCGAGTACCGATACGTGTCGCTCGATGTCGGGTTCACGATGGATCCTCGTTGGGCGCTGAGCAGCGTTCAATCTGAGACCAGCGACACGGTCGTCATGGCGCCGGAGTCACGGAAGTAGGCAACCATTATCCGCCAATCAACATTTTTGAAGATGGCCCCCGCTGTGGTTGCAACAGCATTCGCACTGGCGTGTGGTGCAGTAGGCAGCATCGCGTCTCCTACGCCTATCCCAACGCTAGTACCAGCGACGCCGACACCCACTTTTACCGACATCGCAAAATCTGACATCACCGATCTCTTTAATCGGCAATCAATTTCCATTAAGGTCGGCGACTGGCAATCGGCGTTCCATACATGCAACCCAAGTTATCGCACGAGGCGCGATGTCGAACGTTTCCAAGAAGACGTCGAACGTTACCTTCTTCGTCACGATACCGCACCCAGTGTCCTCGACGTGAGGAACCCAGAAGTTACAAAAGGGCGCGATGATCGCTTCGACATGAACTACGACCTCTACATCGAAGGCGAATTTGCCGAGACGATACGCGTCGGTGGGGCGTACGTCCAAGTCCACGATGAATGGTACGACGATGGGGTTTGGTGCCGCTAGGCCGTCGCCGGCAAGGAAGATCTTGGCGGCAACTCGGTGGACTGGATTCCAGAAACGACGGTGAACTGTTCCTCGTAGAGCCTGCGGTATAGGTCCGACTTGCCAATCAGATCTTCGTGCGGTCCGCGCGCACGGATACGACCATCTTGGATCACCAATATCTGATCTGCTGCGATTACCGTCGACAACCGGTGTGCGATCGCGATGGTGGTGCGCCCCTCGCGGAGTCTAGCGATTGCTTCACGGATGAGTCGCTCTGAAAGCGTGTCCAAGGCACTCGTGGCTTCATCTAACAGGAGAATCTTCGGATCCGCCAAGATGACTCGGGCGATTGCGAGCCTTTGCCTTTCTCCGCCTGACAGACGATAACCGTGCTCACCGACAACGGAGTCGTATCCCTCTGGCATCGCCGCGATGGTGTCGTGTATCTGCGCAGCTTTGGCCGCATCTACTATCTCGGATTCGCTGGCGGTCGGTTTGCCATATAGAAGGTTTTCTCGCGCAGAAGCATGGAATAGGAACGGGTTTTGGGAGACAACTCCAACCAACTGCGTCAGATTGTTGTGGGTGATCTCTTTGATGTTCACGCCATCGATCAACACCGCACCATCGTCAGCGTCGTAAAGCCGAGATGCCAGGTATCCGATCGTGGTTTTCCCGGATCCGCTAGGCCCGACAAGAGCGGTGAGTTCGCCCGCCCCAGCGGTGAAAGAAATATCGGACAGCGAGAAGGGTTGTTCATCCGATTCTCGTCCGTTTTCGGCGGTGTCAGCGGGATCCGCAGATGGCTGCCGCCTGCCATCCACGCGCCCGGTGCGTCCTGGCATCGTTGAAGGCATTGTCAACTCGCTACTCATCTGTCCGTCGCCGCTTGGTGGACCGTTTTGTCCACCGCTGAATCCGTCGGACGGTCGTTGACGAAACTGAGATTGGAGTTTGGCCTCAAGACGTTCAAGTTCGGATGCTTGGTAGGTAAAGGAAACCCTGTCGAACACAACTTCGCCTTTGGCCGTTCTCGGATCGATGTACCTGGGTGCGATCGGATCAACAATGGTGGGTTTAATGTCCATGTACTCGAAGATGCGCTCAAAAAGAGCGAGAGACCCGTGGATTTCGACGCCTCGCTGGAGAAGGTTAGCCATTGGGAACAGCAGTCTGGCTTGGATGGTGGAAAACGCGACGATGTCGCCGAGAGTTACACGGTCGCTTCCGTCGAGGATCAGGATGCCGCCAACCAACCAGATGAACGCTGGGGCCATTGTGAAAAATGCCTGAACAACGATGAAGAACCCTCGGCCGGTCATGTACTGTCTGATCGAGACATCGGTGAGTTTGGTGTTGGTGTCTTGGAACTCTCGGAGTTGCTCTGCTTCACGTCCAAACGTCTTCGCTACGATCACACCGGACACGAACAATGTCTCGCCGGTTTTGGCTGTCAAATCTGCCAGCGTGCGCTGCATCTGGCTCGTCAATCTGCGACGTCGTTGTCCGACTATTCGTGACAGATAGGCGAAGATCGGCATGGTGAAGACGGCGACGATGGTCAGTTCCCAAGACAAGATCAGCATTGCAACTAGGGCGGCGGCGACCACGGTCACGCTAGACAAAATGTTGACCACCGTGTCAGTCAGAACAAGCTGCGTGCTTGATACATCATTGGCCAGACGAGATTGAATGTCGCCGGTTTTAGTGGACGAGAAAAACGAGATCGGTTGTTTGAGGAGATGGTTGTATACGGTGTGACGCATATCTTCCATCACTTTGAAGCCAACCGCGGCGTTCAATCTTGACTGGATGAAGTTGAGAACTCCGGAAACGGCCGCGACGAAAACCATGCCCCCGATGAGCCACAGCAAGAGGTTCATGTCTTGTTGCGGCAAGGCGTCGTCGATCACACGCTGAATTAGTAGGGGAGTGATGACGCCGAGGGCAGACGTTACAAGAACCAGCAGCCCAACGATTCCCAATGTCCATTTGTAATCAGAATAGAGTTTGACGACGCGTTTTAATGTGTCTCTCGGAAACGGGCGATTGCGAGGTGGTTCAGGCATAATGCCAAATCCCGGCCCGCCCATACCTCCTCGCATGCCGCCTGATCTCATTACAACCTCCGGGATTACGCGTCGTCATGTCCACGCGTCGTTTCTAGGGGGATGTTACCGCGACCATTCCACACCCTTCTGCCATCCCCTTTGATAGAGAGCGCACCAAACTGAGTTGGTAGCCCGTAGGGGAGTCGAACCCCTGTTTTAGCCTTGAGAGGGCTACGTCCTGGGCCACTAGACGAACGGGCCACCGTGCGTGAACTGGACTTAAAAGTCCGCGCGCTCTGTTGTGTGGCTGCCGATGCAGGATTCGAACCCGCGCTCCCAGATCCAGAGTCTGGTGTCCTACCACTAGACGAATCGGCAACGGCTTGCTCGAAACATTCTATCAGATGCCGTTCCAAGGGTCGATTTCGATCAAAATTCGAGACGTATGAACTTGCTCCAAGCCAAGGCATTCGATGAGGCCGCAAGTTGAAATTGGAGTTTGGGTTTGTCGTAATTGGTGTATACTGCGCTCAACATTGGACGTAGCTCCACTGTACTGCGCGTGTTTTCTCGAAAATCACCGCAGCTAGTGGTCGCTGATTTTGTCGTGGCGTTGCGTCCGATCCACGAAACAACGGCAAACGGAAACACAGGAGTGTGTTGAAGTGAGATCGCGAATGAAGCCCAGATATCTGCTCTACGCGGTTGCAGTTATGGTTGCTGTGACCGCGTGGGCTTGCGCTGGTGACCCTGAGACTGTCGTCGTGAGAGAGACAGTAGTGGTTGAGGTAGAGAAGGAGGTGCAGGTCGAAGTCGAGAAGCAAGTCACCGTCGAGGTAGAGAAGGTGGTCGAAGTCGAAAAGGTGGTCGAGGTCGAGAAGGTCGTCGAAGTTGAGGTGATGGTGGAGAAGGAAGAGGTTGCACCTACAGCTACGCCAGAACCGGCGCGTATGGAGCTGCCTGAACCAGAATCTGCAGTTGGCACCTTGGTCATGATCCCAGAAGGCGTCGCACCTGGTGTCGGCATAAACCGATCTCAAGCACCCGAGTCGTTGATGTACTGGGGTGTGTCTGAGCAGCTTTTCCGACCAAACGACGACGGCACTCTAGTCGGGCCTTGGCTTGCCGAAAGCTGGGAAATTGCACCAGACGGGTCTCAGGCTACTGTCATCATCCGAAGCGGTGTTGAATTCCACGATGGTTGGGGTGAACTTACAGCGCATGACTTCGCTTGGAGTTTGAACGACACCAACGGTGCGATCACACCTGAGAGTATTCATGGACAGGCCGGAGACTTCGCTGCGTTCATGGATGAAGCAGAGGCGACGGACGATCGAACTCTGATCTTGAACTTCAACGCACCTGAACCCAGGTGGACTACGTTGCTGTTCAACCAAGCAGGCGACGCGTTCGGTGTCTTCTCCAAGAAGATTTACGACGAGATGGGTGCAGACTGGATGCGTGAAAACGTCATTGGTACCGGCCCATACGCCGTGCAGGAATGGCGCCAATCCGACAGTGCCACATTGATCGCGCAAGACACGCACTGGGACAAAGTTGCTGAAGTCGGGACTTTGCGATTAATCGACGTTCCCGAAACGGTAGCTCGAATCTCGGCACTACGGTCGGGCGGTGCAGACTGGGCGGTCTTGCCAGTTCGCGAAATGAAGGACCTCACTCGCGACGGTTTCGGCGTATTGACAACTGGTCGACAGAGTGGTGTGCCTCTCAACATGGCTGGCAACTACTGGGAAACTACCGCTGTCAAAACTGGCGAGGAAATTACGCACGTCACTTTCGTCCACGACATTCCGTGGATTGGCAACCCTCACAGGCCGGACGACAACAACAACCCGGCTGGCATGGACGACATGGAACAGGCCCGATTGGTCAGATGGGCAATTGCTTTGTCGATCAACAGGCCGTTGGTCAACGAGTCTCTGTATGGCGGTAACGCGTCCGAGTACCACGTCGGGATGTTCCACGTCAACAACGTTGATTGGGACGACAAATGGAACGTGCCGTATGACCCGGCATTGGCCAATGAGTACCTCGACCAAGCTGGCTACCCCAAAGACGACGATGGCATCCGGTTTGCCATGCCGATTTACGCCTTCACTTCGGTGCGAGATTGGGCTGAAATCGCGGACACAGCCGCTGGTTTCATCAACCAACTCGGGATCGAGACCAACATCGTGAAGGTTGCTTACTCAATCGTTCGCCCCAGCCTAGTGGCCCGCAGCACGACCACACCTGCAACGCAATGGTGCAGGTCGGACTTGTGGAAACCTTACGACTGGGTGACCGGCGAGGAGGAAACGAGCCTCACCCGCGGCGGTTTCGGTTGTCACATGGAGATTCCGTTCATCTTGGAAACGGTTCAGAATGTGGCAGCTGAGCCTGACCCCATAAAGCGTACCGAGTACAACGTCGCCTTGGCGCAGTACCTGTACGACCAGGCGCTAAAGATCGGAATCATCGCGCTCCCATTCGTTTCGGCGTACAACCCGAACTCGATCGCGGAGTGGCCGATGCGTCCTGGTCCTCAGGCACCGCACACTTCGCCAGAGCTGATCGTTCCAGCCCGTTAAGGGACACGGTGGAACTGCGATCGCCTCTGTATAGAGCGAGAGAGGCGATTGTTAAAACGCCGGACCGCGTTGCGCATTTCGATGTGCATCGCGGTCCGGCACGATAGATGCGATGATGCCGGTCAAGCGCATCACGTGAACAAGATGATCCCGTGCGCAAATTCCTAATCAGACGATTCTTCGCCGGTATTCTGTCGATTCTCGCCGCAACAGCCATCGTATTCGGGTTATCTAGGGCCGCCGGCGATCCTCTGCTTCTGTACGCCAAACCAGGAGGATACGGCGTCACGCCCGAGCAAGAACAAGCACTGAAAGAAAAACTCCGACTTGATCGCCCGCTCGTGATTCAGTACCTACTGTGGCTAACTGACTTGGCGCGTGGCGATTTTGGTAAGACACTTCTGGCAGAACAGTTGGTGACACGGGTCATCGGCGAGAAGATGGGTGCAACCGTGCAGTTAGGGCTCGCTTCATGGTTGTTGGCGACAGTAATGGGAGTACCTCTCGGCGTGCTGTCGGCAGTTCTGCGCGGCAGTATATGGGACTATTTGGGAAGGGGGTACGCGTTGATCGGGCAATCTCTCCCTACCTTTTGGTTAGGTCTGATGCTGATCCTGATATTCAACAAACAGTTGGATTGGCTTCCTTTCGGCACACGAGGTACGGCGGAATCGTTTTTCTTCACCTGGGACAACCTACGATACTTCATACTGCCGTCTTTCGCTGTTGCATGGGGCGCCGCCGCGGTCTATTTGAGACTCACGAGGTCGGCGATGCTTGAGGTGCTAGATTCTGAGTTCGTAAAACTCGCACGTTCGAAGGGCGTAGGACAGACGAAAATCATCTGGAAGCACGCGTTCAGGAACGCCCTAATACCGCCATTGACGGTCTCAACGCTGATCATGGCTGGATTGATCACTGGGAGCGTAGTTGTCGAGACGGTGTTCTCGTGGCCGGGCCTTGGTAGGCTGGCGGTTCAAGCCGTTCAGGACAACGATTTCCCGATACTCACCGCAACCGTTCTTTTCTTTGCTACCGTCTTCGTATTTGTGAACCTGCTAACCGACATTTTGTACGCGTTGATCGACCCTCGGATTCGGTACTGAAGATCGACTGAAAAACTCGATGGCATCTGAAACGAGAACAGGAGAAGTCACGACGCTGCAAGGTGCAGCAGCGCCGACGCAGCGCGTCTTCCGGCTTTCGCCGGCGTACGTTTGGTACGCGTTGCGACGTTGGCCGATTATTCCATCCCTGATCATGGTCGTCCTCATCGTCGCAGGTGTCTTCGCTGATCAACTGGCACCGTATGACGAGATCGAACAGGACATCAGGTTCCGCAACGCTCCGCCGCGAATCTTCAACGCCAACGCTGAGTTCTGGGAAAGCCAGGATTTTTCCCAAGCGATGTTTCGCGCTCCGGATAGTGAAGGGAAAAACCCCGCTAATCGATTCATCTTGGGGGCGGACCATGTGGGCAGGGATGTGTTGAGCCGCATCATTCATGGTGCTCGCATCTCGCTGGTAGTCACCTCAGTCGCCCTTTTCTCAGGTCTGATTCTCGGTGTAACGATAGGTGTGATATCGGGCTATTACGGCGGTGTGGTCGACGAGATCTTGATGCGCATGGTTGACGTGTGGTACGCGATACCGTTTTTGCTGCTCGCCATGGTTGCGGTCATCATCTTCGAAGCAAGTTTGAATCTCATCATCGTTCTATTGATACTGCTTGCATGGAGCGGATACGTCCGAAACCTGCGTGGCGAAGTACTGAGTTTGAAGGAACGTGACTTCGTCGCATCGGCGCGCGTCGCGGGCGCATCAACTTTTCGCATCATTTTTAAACACTTGCTGCCAGGACTCATAAACACGATATTCGTAATTGCCAGTCTCAGGGTAGGGCAACTGATTCTCGCGGAAGCTTCGCTCAGTTTCTTGGGCGCTGGGATTCCTGGCCCGACGCCAGCGTGGGGCGTGCTAATCGCAGAGGGTAGGGAATATGTAGAGTCTGCTTGGTGGCAGACGGTATTCCCTGGAACAGCGATCTTCTTAGTGGTTCTCGCCTTTAACTTCTTAGGTGACTGGGTGCGAGACCGATTGGACCCCAGGTTGCGGCAGTTGGATTAGAGCCGCTTATGCGTTGATCACTAGACCTCGGCGATCAATTGGTCCAAGATGTCCTGAAGCTGATTGTGTTGGATGTAGCCTTGGTGAACGCTCAGGACGTTGTGGTCTTTGTCTAGGAAAAAAGTAGTGGGGGCAGCGACGATCTGGTAGGCGATATGGATGGCTCCACCAATGTCGGGGATGGCGGGATAGCTGGCTTTCATCTTTGCGAGGAACTCGACACCGTCGGCAGCTGTATCGAAACCGACCGCTTGGACACCTATGAATACGACCTGACCAGTTCCCGGAGGGCCTAAAGTCTGATAGGCGTGCTCAAAGTTCGGTATCTCGGCTCGGCAAGGTGGGCAGGAGGGAAACCAGAAGTTGATGACCACTGGTTTGCCTTCGTGTTGACTCAAGTCAAAGGGACCGTGATGGAATGTGTCGCCGTTGAAGCTGGGCGCATCGCCAAAACCAGTGGATATTTTGGTGCTTGCATAAACGATTTCTGGTTCCACCAATTCGTCTTCTTGAGCAGACAGCTCGACCACTACCGCGTCTCCAGATTCGGGTTGCTCATCCTCAATCACCGCAACACTGCTCGCTGCAACTTCCCCGACGATCTTCTCGAGGTTTTCCTTGTCAATCGCACCTTGCCATACACGGTGTTCGTTGTGATTGCGGTCGAGGAAGACGGTGGTGGGATAGGAGAAAATGTTGTACGCGATCTGGATTGCAGAGCCGTTGTCGGGTAATCCTGGGAACGTGACGCCGAGTTCTTCGAATAGGGCAGCACCGTCTTCGATCGAGTCGAGTCCTAGCTGCTGAACGCCGACGAATTGGACATCACCACCTCCTGGTGCACCGAACTGCTGGTATACCTCTTCGAAGTGTTCGAGTTCGGCGCGGCAAGGCGGACATGACGGGAACCAGAAGTTGATGACGACAGGTTTGCCCGCGAGTTCCCGCGTGTCGAAAGTTCCGTGGGCGAACGTTGTGCCACGGAATCCTTTTGTGTCACCTAATCCGTCAACAGTCGCAGATTCGAAGGACTCGGGCAGGCCCAGGGCTTTCTCTTCTGCTGCCGGCTCTTCGACTTCGACAACGGTCGTCGGCCCTTGCGTCGGTGGAACCGAAGTTGGTTCAACATCACTGCCACACGCGAAGACTAGGACAGACACAGTCAAAGCTGCGAATAGCGCAACGAACGCCGAAATAGGCATTCGGCGCAAACGCAATTTCATCTTCTTACCACCAATCGGACTTCACTTATTTCTACTTAGATGATACGTGCCGATTCTGCTCTGAGTTTCGGGCGTCAAGGACTTCAATTGGAGCGTTAATCTTCCAACACGTCGGCGGCTATGCCATCTAGTTCGTCTTGAATTGCGCTTGTGAGTCCGGCGATTGGGACTCGCACTTGCTCCATCGTGTCGCGATGTCGGATAGTAACTGCGTCGTCTAACTCCACCGTATCGAAATCGACGGTCACGCAAAGCGGTGTCCCGATCTCGTCTTGCCGACGGTAACGTCGGCCGATGCTTTGTGTTTCGTCGTATTGGGCGTTGAATCGGGAACGCACTAAGTCATAAACCTCCCGGGCTTTCGGCGTCAATCGCGCGTTCCGACTCAATGGCAAGATGGCTACCTGATACGGCGCGATGTTCGGATGGAACCGGAGAACGACACGGGTATCTTCGTTGACCTCTTCCTCGTCGTAGGCGTCGACCAGAAAAGCCAATGCCGATCGGTCGGCACCCATTGCGGGTTCGACGACGTAGGGAACGTACCGCTTGTTGTTTGGTTGATCGTAATAGGACAGATCCTTTCCCGATTTTTGGATGTGGGCTTTCAGGTCGTAATCTGTCCGGTTCGAGATCGTTTCAAGCTCACCCCATCCCCAAGGAAACAGAAACTCGACATCCGCACTTCCTTTCGAATAGTGCGGTAACTCGTCCGATCCGTGCTCACGGACCCGAAGTTTCGAACGTCTCAGACCCAAGTCAGCGAACCAATCCATGGAGAAGTTGATCCAATAGCGATGCCAGTCTTCGTCGGTGCCGGGTTCGCAGAAGTATTCCATCTCCATCTGCTCGAATTCACGAGTCCGGAACGTGAAGTTGCTAGGAGTAATCTCGTTACGGAATGATTTCCCTTGCTGGGCGATTCCGAAGGGGATACGGACCCGGCTACTGCTTACGACGTTGTCGAAATCTACGAACATCGCTTGGGCTGTTTCGGGACGGAGATAGACGACGTTGTCATCACCTTCGACCGGGCCTATGTGCGTGCGAAACATGAGGTTGAAGTGGCGTGGTTCACCCAATTCGCCGCTGCAGTCAGGGCAATTGTCAGTTTCGAGCATGTCTGCACGGTGCCTTCGGTGACACTCGTTGCACTCCGACAATGGATCGGTAAAGCTGTCAACGTGGCCACTGGCAACCCATACGTTTGGGTGCATCAAAATCGAAGCGTCAATACCGACGACATCCTCACGGTCTCGAACCATCGATTTCCACCACTGATCTTTGACGTTGCGCTTGAGTTCGACTCCGACAGGTCCGTAGTCGTAAAGGCTTCCCAATCCGCCGTAGATCTCGCTGCTCTGGAAGATGAAGCCGCGCCGTTTGCACAGGCTGACGACGGTGTCCAAGCTGACGTTATCGAGGTTGCGTTTCAATGTGACTGACCGACCTTCAGATGATTCGGTTGAGAGCAGATACAGCGGTGAAATCATGATTACCGCATAGTTTCAGTGTAAAGAGCGATTGTTTCAGACTTCGCTCGGAACCAGAAACGTTTATAGATCGGTGTTCATCATTTCGACCGCGAACCACAGTGCCATCGCACCTCCACGGTCGTCTAACCCCGTCACTGAGTCACGGATCAGGTAGTCATTCAAACTCGTCAACGGGCCTGTACCAACACAGACGCGGGCAACGCCGCCATCTTCATCAATCCCTTCCGACGCGCCACGCCAGGCATTTATAAGGACATCACCCCATTCTTCCTTAGACAACCAGCCGTGTTGGATTCCAAGCGCGACAGAAATACCAATCATGCTCGTAGAGCTGTGCTCCGTGTAGGATTCGGGCGCGTCAATTACTTGCCGCCACGCACCTGATTCCGAATCCTGAAACGTTTTCAGTCCATTGAGGTGTTCGATGTGCCTTTCAATGATTCGCTCCCGCTCGTCGCCTTGGTATCCGACCAATGTCTCGGCAAAACCTAGGGCCGCGAATCCATTGCCTCGACCCCAGAAATAGGGTGACGACAGACAATGCCAATAAAGGCTGTTTGGCTGCAATAAATTGTCCGCGCACTCGAGCACGAAATCTGCGGCAACCTCTACATACCTGATGTCGCCTGTCAATCGAGACGCGCGCTGCAAAACTGTACCCGCGAAGAACATGTCCTCAACGCGCAAGTCACGGTCCAAAACGCTTGGAAAACCGTCATTATCTCGTTGCATGAAGCGGTCCGCCGTGGCGACCAGCAACGATCGGTAACGCGGGTCGTCCGCGAGTAGAGACACCCAGTTGATGCCTGCATAGTTAGCGGTACCATCGCTAGCATCAAATGCGGCGTCTGGGTTGTCGACGTATTCGGCAGTTATTGTTTCGATCTCAGCACGCGGGTCAGGGTATTCTCGATCAATTCCTGCAAGTTGAAGCCGCGCCGTTAACGCTACACCTTGCGTATAGACAACTGGCCGTTCCAAGGTGTGACCATAGACGCCCGCCAAAGTCCTTGCCTTGTGTATCGCAGTCTTTGCAATCGAGTTCATCTTTGCCTCGTTTAATCGGAACGTTGGCTTATCATTTACGCAGACTGAATGATACAGCGACACCTGCAACAGACAGGAGACGATTAATGGCACCATCCACTTCACAGCAACTCGACGGCAGAAGCGCATTGGTGACGGGCGGCGGTCGAGGAATCGGGCGGGGAATAAGCATGGTTCTCGCCTCCCGAGGTGCTGAGGTCTGCGTGTCTGACCTTGACGTTGCCTCGGCCGAGGAAGTTGCCGCAGAGATCAACGAGGGGGGCGGAAATGCATTCGCCGTGGGAGGCAATGTCACCGATATCGAATCGATATCTGAAGTGGCTCAAACCGCCATCGATAACTTTGGGAAACTCGATATCTGCGTCCCAAACGCCGGTGTGATCGGTGGCACGGGCTTTAGTTCACGGCGTGACTACATCGATGAAGACTGGGACATGACTTGGCAGGTCAACGTTCGTGGTGTAGTTAACACCGCCGACGCAGTGGCCGATCACATGAAAGAACGTCGATACGGAAAGATCGTCATTATTGCGTCGCACGGTGGTCGCCAACCTCGCGGTGTCCCCGATGCTGGGCGCGGTAGCGCACAAGGACCCTACATGGTCTCGAAGGCGGCAGCCATCCAGTGGACGCACTGGTTGGCGATGAGCTTGGGTCAGTTCAACGTCAACGTCAACGCGGTCTGTCCCGGGAGGTTGTGGACGCCGATGTGGCAGGCGATCGCTGTAAACCACAAGGAGCTTAACCCTGATCTGGCGGACATGACGCCCCGAGATATCTTCGAGATGCAAATTAAAGGCACGATGCCGCTTGGGCGTGAGCAAACTCCTGAAGACATAGGTAAGGCAGTGGCATTCCTCGCATCTGACGATGCCTCCGAAATCACCGGGCAAGCGTTGAACGTCAACGGCGGAGCGATCATGAACTGACGCCTCGCGCAATCCGCAACCACACCCAATTAAACCCTCGTCGAATCACTTTGACCTCACATGGCTGAAATCTCCACAACTGTCGATATCCATCTCGAAGTGCGTCCTGACCATGCTTTCCAATGGTTGATCGAACCTGAGAACCTTGTCTATTGGATGAACGGAGTACGGCGAGCGGATTGGATTAGACGGCAAGAAGCTGGAACCGCCCGGCCGCAAGACACGTGGGACATGCTCTACGAATACGCGGGCAAAGAGAACGAGATTATGATGGAGGTCGACGTATGCGACCCGCGCGATGGCTCGTTCGAGTTCCACACGGTCGAAGGCAACTATCCAATACGGACCCAGTATCTGTGCCAGCCATCGGGCAACGGCACACTGTTTCGGATGACACGGACCGCGTATTCGGACAGCACCTTTACCTCGATCATGTTCGCATTGACTGGCATCATCAGCAAGCCGATGATGCGAAAACAGAATTTAGCCGAGCTGGTAAAGATGAAATCGGTAATCGAGATGCAACTACCAACAACCCGGCGCCGATAGACGGCCGTCATTACATGTAAGAGGCTCTGAATGAACGATCGCGAGTTAATGTTCCTTCCGGCGCACCAGCAGCGCCAAATGATCTTGGACGGAGAGATTTCGTCTGTTGAATTGACTGAAGCGTCGTTGCGGAGGATCAATGATCTCGATTCGCAACTTAACGCATTCGTAACTTTGGACGCAGAAGGAGCTCTCGCATCGGCAGCCGAATGTGACCGGATGGTTGCAGATGGCGAGGAAATCGGCCTTCTACACGGCATACCGATCTGCGTCAAAGACCTGGAACTGACGAAAGGCTTGCGTACGACACTCGGTTGCTCAGCGTTCAAAGACTGGGTGCCAGATTTCGACTCGGCGGTTGTCGAAAGGTTGCGCGCCGCCAATGCTGTAATCCTTGGAAAGACGAATACGCCTGAGTTTGGCAACAGTGCTGAAACCTTCACCGACATATTCCCGACAGCTAACAATCCTTGGGACGTGACAAGGCACCCAGGTGGATCAAGCGGCGGAACATCCGCTGCGATCGCCTCAGGTATGTGCTCGCTAGGCTCCGGAACAGACGGCGGTGGTTCTGTTCGAATGCCCGCGGCTTTCACAGGGATTTTCGGCCACAAGCCAACTCATGGGCGCACTCCCAGGTACGGCGGACGATCCATGCCGTCATACAACTGCACCAGTACTACGGGTCCTATGTCTCAGGATGTCCGATCGTCTGCGATGATGCACATGGCGATTTCCGGGCACGATCCTCGCGACCCTGGTTCCCTCAAGACCTCTGTCCCTGACTGCATATCCGGTCTTGAGGATGGAATTAAGGACATGAAGATCGGGTTTTCCATGGACCTTGGTTACGCCTATCTCAACGATGACGCAGCGCGCGTCACCGAGGAGGCGTTGAAAGGTTTCGAAGACGCGGGTGCAACGGTTGTCAATGCCGACATCAGCTTCGACCCTGTACCGGCAACTTACTGGTGGACGATCTGGACCGCTGGGCAAGTAGCAATGTACGGGCATCTCGCCGAAGACCCCGACATCCAACTCACCGACTACACCATGGAAATGGTCAATGCGGGTTATGACGTCACCGGAGCAGACTACGCATCGGCTTTACGACAAGCCGAAGTTCACCGTATTGAAGTAGGGCAGTGGTTCGACGAATTCGATCTATTGGTCACTCCAACAACCGCGGTCGAAGCATGGCCGCACCAACAGACTCCCATGGAAGTCGGAGGTCACAAGCTGGAAGAGGGCATCGCCAATCCCTCAGCGATCCCCTTCACAGCACTCTGGAACATCCTATGGAACCCGGCAGCATCTGTGCCCTGCGGTTTCAGCGACAGCGGGATGCCGCTCGGACTACAGATAATCGGACCGGTTAACGATGACCCAATCGTCTTCAGAGCCTCAAGGGCGTACGAATTAGCACGGCCTTGGACTTCAAAACGGCCTACAGTTTCCTGAGTCGATTCTTTAGACTGAAATCTTGGCGGAGAGATATGACGCAATAGTGATCGGCGGTGGCGTGATGGGTTGCGCCACGCTTCACTATCTCGCGGAACTTGGCGTGACCAATACGCTCCTGTTGGAACGCTACACACTCGCATCTGGTTCAACGGGTCGCTCAATGACGATCCTCAGGATGCACTACTCCAACCGCGTCACGACTGAGATGGCCTGGTGGAGCAGGGGAGTGATGGCCAATTTCGAAAAGCATGTGGGCGCGCCCAGCGGTTACCGACAGAACGACTGGTTGCTCCTGCCTGGAGCTGGCAACGAAGACGCCGCACGGATCAACGTTAAACTTGCCCAGTCGGTCGGGGTCGAAACGGAAGCGCTGAGCATTGAAGACGTCTCGAATCGATGGCCATATATGGAGTTCGGCGATAGCGAGTGCATTGTGTGGGAGAGTAAAGCTGGATTTGCGGATTCACATCTCGTCACGAGCGGATTCGCCAACTCCGCTCGCAGTCGCGGAGCGACGGTGCGTTTGGGGGTATCGGTCAAAGACATTCTGTACGAAAACGGAACTGCAATCGGCGTTCGCACTGACGAAGGCGAGATTTTCGCCGATCGGATCGTGTTGACCACTGGCCCTTGGACGAATGTGTTGCTTGAGCAGATCTGCGATCCGATACCCATACATACTGTCAGACACCAAGTCATCCGAATGCAACAACAAGACGGCTTCAATGACATCGCCGAGACCTTCCATCCCATCGTTGTCCACATACCATCCGGCCTCTCCGCACGTCCTGACACTCCCGGATACGCCCTCATCGGTTACCGTGAAGACCCAGTGGATCGTGACACCTACAACCAAGGCGTCGATACCGAAGTGGTGGTTGAGGGAGTCGGAATCCTCTCGGGAATCATCCCTGCTTACGCCGACGCGACTTGGGCGAGTGGTTGGTCAGGCCTTTTCACGGTTTCGCCTGATTGGAATCCAGTCATAGACCATGTTCCCGGATTTGGAAATTTGGTCGTCGGAGCTGGATTCTCAGGACACGGTTTTAAGATGTCCCCGGCGATCGGGCTTTCGCTTGCCGAGTTGGTTACCGGAGCCGAGAAAACAACTTTCGACCTCCATCCGCTCCGCTTCTCCCGTTTCGAAGAAGGCGATCTCCTCAAATCCGCATACGGCGGCAACGTCTTTGCGTGATCACCCGATAGTTCCGTAAACAAGGCCGCACACTAAACCGAATATCAGGTGGGCGACCAACAGCAAAACCGCGCTTTGGCGAGAATACCCGAGCCCGAATGGGCCGGGTGCCTTTAACTCACCCTTTCGGATCAACGGGTGCAACAGCCGAAAATACGTCAGAGTGACACCTGTCAATATCCAGAGCAATACCGACACAACTAGTCCGTAGAACCAGGCCAACTCATCTACCTCGAAGGCGTAAATCACCGCTGAGGTGAATATGCCATAACAAATCCCCACTACAAACAAGACCGCCCGCCCCATCAACTGTTGCCCAAACGGTTTTTGGGAAAACGCGGATCCGATCAAGGAAACGATGCTTAGGTGGTTTGGTGAAGGCCGCGCCACCTCCCAGACATGCAGGAACAATACGGCTGCGATTGTGCCCATCAAGCCACCGATGATGGCGATATCGAGGCTCATTACATATCTCGATCCGACGGTACCGGTCTACCAATCAGCAACCGAACCATCCTCAAAGTACGTTTCGCCGCCCAATTCACGGTGGTAGCCGATCGCTTCGCCAGTGTATGGCTTTGTAGCTTCAACCTCGTCCACTTCAACTCCCAAACCCGGTTCGTCCCAAAGTTCGATGTGACCGTCATTGACCTGCCAGTCACGCTTGATGATTCCGTTGCCCAGCGCGGCATCAACTTGCTCCTGAACCAAGAAGTTCGGAACTACCGCGTCGACAGTCATACACGCCCCTAGAGCCAATGGTCCAATCGCGCAGTGCGGCATGATGTGCTGGTAATAGACCTCCGCATAGTTGGCGATCTTTTTCAACTCGGTTATACCGCCGCAATGCGCCACATCCGGCTGCAACAATGAAACGCATTGCTGCTCGATGACCCGTCTGAACTCCCAACGTGAAAGCAACCGCTCTCCAGTAGCAATCGGGAAGGGCACATGGTCTGAGACCAGCTTCAACGCGTCTTCGTTCTCTTGCGGCACAGGTTCCTCGACAAAAAGAGGCCGCATCCCCTTGAGTTCGTTGCAAACCTCGATAGCCAAACCAGGCGTCATCTTGCCATGAAAATCGAAGCACAGCTCGACATCATCCCCAACCCATTCGCGCATCGTGTAGGCCATCTCTACGAACTCGTCAATCCTTGACGGCGGTTCATGTGCGCGCCAGAAACCGGGAGGGCCTGCCTTGTAGGCGGTGTATCCCATCCCCTGCAACATTTCCAAACGGTTCCGAGCCATTTCCAGCGCCTCATCCGACATATCGCGAATGCCCCAGTGCGCGTAGACCCGAATCCGATCCCGAACATTCCCACCCAAAAGCATGTAACTCGGCACGCCGTAATGCTTACCTGCGATGTCCCACAACGCCGCATCAATGCCCGCGATCGCAGTCATGTTGTGCGCGCCGCCACGGAAGAATGATGAACGATACATCTGCTGCCAGTGGTGCTCAATCCGCAGAGGGTCTTTGCCGGTCAAATATCCCGCGAACTCGTCAATTGCCGCCGGGACAGAGTACGGCTTTCCCTCCAACGTGCTCTCGCCCCATCCTTCGATACCAGTGTCAGTAGTGATCCGAACCAATCGGGTGCGTTGTCTCGGAGAAAACTGGTCTACGCGGGTGATTTTCATCTGGGGATTCCTCTAGCTCGAATCGACGGTATCAAGGATACTCTCGCACAATCGCAGGGTTTCTATCGACGTCTCAAGCGTCGCCGCGGGTGGAGGGAAATCCATGTCATCGGTGATGCTCGTTACAAAATGGTGAGCTTGCAAGAAGGTATCGTTCTCCGCATCCTCTGGCAATTCGATCTCGGTGCGTTCGCCGTCTCTCAACACCCAGCCACGTTGCACGCCTTCGAGATAGACCGAAACATAGTCGCCATGCAGCTCGTACCTTTCCAATCGACCACCAGAGGTATAAGCGGCTGTGAACTGACAGACGATCTCGTTATCAAACTCAATCAAGGCGGCGTGAACATCGCGGTAGCCGCTGGTAGTTCGCTTTACTACCGCCGAAACGTGTGCGACCGGTGAGGCGGCCATATGAGTGACTAAGTCAACCGAGTGAATCGGCGATTCGAGAAGCATCAGATCCATCATCTCAGGCGAAATTCGGGGGTCATCTGTGAACTCGTGGATATCCTTGTGGAACTCCGCAACGATTTGTCGCACGGGGCCAGAATCTGCGATGATCTCGATACCAGATCGAATCAATGGATTGAACCGCCGATTGAACGCTACCATCACTTTCGAACCAGTCTTCTCCGCTAGTTCCTGCATCTCCAGCACCCGTTTTACCGAAAGAGCCGGTGGCTTCTCGACCAAGGCGGGAATGCCTTGCCTGATCGCTTGAATCGCCACATCGGAATTCAGGTGCGCTGGAGCAGCCACGATCACCGCATCAACATTGCCTGCATCCACCATCTCGGCTACCGATTGATGAATAGACACGCCATCGATATCGCTAAGCGCCGCTGCGCGCGAAGCCTCAATCGGGTCCGCGACTGATGTGAGCTCCGCGCCTGCGATGCAGTTAATCGCATTGACATGCCAGCGCCCTCGCCGCCCGTACCCTGCGATTCCGATTCTCATGGACATGGTCTTTGCCTTACCTTAGTAAACGCCAACCTGCGGCGTTGCGAATAGACTTTATCCAAGCACTTAACTGTAGATGAATATCTCAACCGGAGACGCAAAATGATCGCGACAGCGATTGACCCAACGACCATGACCGGACGAGACGTCCGAATGGCGTCTAGAAGCGGCGAATTCGCCCAGCCCACGTCTGGCGCGGCACCAGACATAGTCCAAACCAACCTCGCCATCCTACCGAAAGATCTCGCCTTTGAATTCCTGGTCTTCTGCCAGCGTAACCCCAAACCTTGTCCAGTTATCGAGGTGTTCGAAGCGGGGCAGACCGAAGCCGTCCTATCTGCGCCCGGATCAGACATCCGGACCGATGTCCCCAGATACCGCGTTTACAGGCATGGCGAACTGGTAGACGAACCCTACGACATCTCAGACATCTGGCGAGACGACCTCGTCACCTTCCTTCTGGGGTGCAGCTTCACTTTCGAGCACGCTCTTATCCGCAATGGTGTTCACCTTCCTTATTACGGCACCGACAAAAACGTTGCCATGTACAAGACCAGCATCGAGACGGCGCCAGCTGGCCCATTCGGCGGCCCAATGGTAGTCACTCATCGTTGGGTGCCACGTGAAAAAGTCGTCAGGGCAGTGCAAGCGACCTCCAGATTCCCCGCCGTTCATGGTGCTCCCGTCCACATCGGTGATCCTGAAGACATCGGCATCTACGATCTGTCACAACCCGACTTCGGAGACGCGTGGAACCCGCAATCCGACGATGATGTCTCGATGTTCTGGGCTTGCGGCGTAACCCCTCAAGCCGTCGCAATGGCGTCGAAACCGGAACTCATGATCACCCACGCCCCCGGCTACATGTTCGTAACCGACATGCACGATGAAGACCTCGCAGTCATGTAACTCGATCCTGCACTAAACCAGACAGAAAGCCCCAGACCCAATGACCGACCTTTACTCCCAAATCGAAGACATCGTCTTACAGGAAGACATCCGAGGTATGACGGATCTCAAACCTCACATGCCAGAACGCTACATGGAACGTTGCGCCGACCTGCTCATCGACCATGCCGGCAAGATATTTATCATCACCGGCTTTTACATCAAGCTCGCCAAAGCCACCGAGACGGACGGGCCTCCCGGTGCCGTCGCTATCGGAAACGCTCTGGCAAAACTCGGAAGTGACGTCGCCTACGTCACAGACGAATTCTCAGCCGACGTCGTCAGGGAGATCGCCCAACACGAAGTCATCGAGTTCCCCATCACCAACCACTTCGAATCCGCGAAATTCGCCAATGAACTCGTGCAGGAGCACTCTCCGTCCGCTCTCGTCGCCATAGAACGCGCCGGTCTTTTCGGTGACGGGAAGTACCGCAACATGAGAGGGGTCGACTTGTCACCGTTCAACGCCAAGATCGACCACCTCTTCGACCAGCATCCCTACTCGGTTGGCATCGGCGACGGAGGCAACGAGATCGGCATGGGTAACCTCCAGAACGTCATCCCCACAATCGAGCACGAATTCCTACCCAAAAGCCCTTGCATGACCACCACAACCGAACTCATCATCGCCAGCTGCTCAAATTGGGGAGGCTACGGATTGATCGCCGCATTATCTCTCAAAAACGGCGCAAACCTCCTACCCAGCATCGAAGAGGGGAAGCAAATGGTACGCGACATAGTCGCCATCGGCGCAGTCGAGGGTATGAGCGGCGAGAACAAAGAGTGGGTCGATAACCGTGACCTCGAAGCCGATTCAGCCTGCCTCCGCGATTTGCATGCTCTGTTGGAAGAGCAGGGGATAGGTTAAACGCAGACTGCTTCGGTTCCCGGTGGTGCGAATGTGACTAAACGTGGACTACAGAAGATCTCGTCTGGGTTCGGGGATTGCATCACCACTTTCTCCCAAAGACTCAATGTGGTAGACGATAGCCTCACGAATCAAGTCTTCAACTTCTTCGTCGGTGTCCGCCGCCGCCACACAACCCGGCAAATCCGGTACATAAGCCGAATATCCGTTACCGGTTTTTTCTATGACCACAACATAATCCATTTCGGCTCTCCTTATCTCAAGCCCGCTTGTTTAAGGATACTGAGCCACGTACCCGTCGCAAGGTCTTTGCTTGGGTGTCCGGCAACGGTTACGGTCCCGCGCTTCGTGGGATGTTTATAGTGCCTATGACTTCCCCGAATTCGGCTAATCGTCCAACCATCTGCTTCAATCAATCTCATTGCATCTCTTACTTTTGGCAAATAGAACCCGCTTTCTCAAAAGGATTTGATATCCGACCGAAAATCGACCCATCTCCAAGTATGGAGATCAGGATACGACAAGACACCGGCAATTGGTGCCGTGTGGTTGTTTTAACCCCTCCTCCTCAACAACCGTCGTCGCGCCACCGTCTCCTTAACAAGCGTGATCAACGCAATCGCGCCTATTCCTGCCACTCCTCCTGTAAACCAAGTCGCTGATGCGAGTGCCAGCACTTGAGCTATACCACCTATCAAAGGCGGACCCAAAGCTCCACCAACATCGGAGATAAACCGCCAAACCCCCAAAAACTCTCCAGGATCCTTCAGCGGAGCCAAATCCGAACCCAATGTCAACACGAATCCGCTACTCAACCCATTGCCCAAACCGGCCAACACCCCTGCAACCATCAACATCGTCATTCCGTCGGCAAATGGCAGCAACGACAACCCCAATCCCATGATGATCAACGCTGGAACTCCAACATACTTCCTCCCGAATCGGTCCATCGTCCATCCAACAATCGGGAACATAGTTGAATCGACCGCGTACGAGACAGATGCCACGTACCCGATCTGGTCAGTCCCCAACCCCATTTCATCACCCCAAACGGGTATCAAGAACTCCCGGGACGCACGCATAAACTGCAAAATCACAGCAACCAGACCCGCAGTCATGAAATCGTGACGGTGCGCCACCAAGGTCGTTCCGATGCTCGCAACCACATTACGATGGCCTTGCGGATCGACCGTATCACCTCCTGTCCTCCTCATTGCGTAAAGAACCAAGATACCAGTTAACAACGCGATTACAGCTTGGACATAGAACGGCATCCGAATATCGACGTACTCCGCCAAGACACCACCTAGGATCGGTCCGATAATTGCAGCCACACGACTCATCCCCCCATACAACGACAGTGCCTTCCCACGATGTCGCGTCGGAACTGCCCCTGCGATGAACGCATGCCTCGAAATCATCCAAAACGCGAAGCTCGCACCCGCTGCAAACCGAGCCAAAAACAACATCGTGAAGTTGGGGCTCAAGGCCGCGGCTATCGCCGCAACTGCAAACAACAAAATGCCCAGCAGCATCGTCCGCCACATCCCGAACCTAGACACCAATATCCCAGCAGGAACATCAAACGCCAACGTCCCGAAATGTTTCGCACCAACCGCTAAACCGATCAGCACCTCAGTGGCAAGAAACTCGTCCTTAGCGAAAACCGGTAGGACTGGTATCAAGACGCCTTGACCTACTGACAGCAGAAAAGCCGGCGCGTACACCGTCGGGATGAGCGAAACGATCGAGAACCCGCGCCGCCTACGTAGTCGCTCTCTAGTTCGATCCCTCGCTGTTGCTGACACTATGTCTGATTCGGAGCCTGATGCAGCGGGGTTTTGCGCTCATTCAAGAGCTGTCCATGGCGCTTAAGTAAACTTCGCAAACCTCTTTAGCATAGAATCGGATTGAACCGAAAACACAACCAACCCGATACGAGGTCAATTCAGCGATCTAGTTTCCAAATTGCGGATTGACAGCGCAGAAATTGACCCGCATCAACCTTAATCAGGAGTTAAACCATGTCAGACATCAACTCTAGGGGCTACGCCAACACCGACGCGCTCGTGTCTACCGATTGGGTAGCGGCGCACTCGAACGACGATGGCGTGAGGATCGTCGAATCCAACGAAGACCCTTTGCTCTACCCCTCTGGCCATATCCCCGGTGCCGTCGAGATCGACTGGGCCGCCGATCTGAACGACCCGCTTCGACGTGACTACCTTGACCGTGAAGGATTCGAGAGTTTGTTGTCGTCCAAAGGCATCTCAAACGACACCACAGTCGTCCTCTACGGCGACCGCAGCAACTGGTGGGCGTGCTACGCGCTCTGGATCTTCCAACTCTTCGGCCACACGAACGCCAAGATCATGGACGGCGGACGCATGAAGTGGGAGGCTGAAGGACGTGAATTGACCCGTGAAGAACCCGATTACGACGACGCTGAGTACTCCGCTCCCGAACGTGACGACTCCAAAGTCCGTGCCTTCCGAGACGACGTATTGGCACACATCGGAAGTTCCGGCAAGCTGATCGACGTTCGCAGCCCCGAAGAGTACCGAGGCGAGCGCCTTCACATGCCCGATTACCCGAACGAAGGCGCGGTCCGTGGCGGTCACGTTCCCGGCGCGGCGAACGTGCCATGGGCAACCGCGGCGAACGAAGACGGTACATTCAAGGACGCAACGGATCTCCGAGAGATCTATGAAGCAAACGCCGGTCTCGATTCTGAGGACGACGTGATCGTATACTGCCGTATCGGCGAGCGTTCCAGCCACACCTGGTTCGTCCTCACCAACTTGCTCGGCTATGAGAACGTTCGCAACTACGACGGTAGCTGGACCGAGTGGGGCAACTCCGTCGGCGTCCCTATTGCGAAGTAGTCTCATCTCGCAACTTCAAACGACGCGGATGTCAAGACTCGGTATCCGCGTCGTTCAAAATTCCCGCGAAAGCGCCGATGGACAACATCCCAAGCCCGCTCGCACAGATGCTTGAGGAGCTTGACTCTCTCGATAGAGTGGAGCGTGCCCAGTACCTCATCGAGCTATCGGACGACTTTCAGGAAGTCCCGGAATCTGTCGCTACCAGACCATTCCCAGAAAATCGACGCGTTCCGAAGTGCGAATCGGAAGCCTTTGTCTGGGCACAAGCGCAAGAAGACGGTACGCTCAAGTTCCATTACGCGGTTGAAAACCCTTTGGGTATATCCGCCAGAGCTATGGGTGCTATCCTCGACGAAACCCTTTCAGGTCAGCCCTTGGACCAGGTTTCGAACGTCCCACCCGACATCGTCCATCGCATCTTCGGACGCCAACTCTCGATGGGGAAGGGCGAAGGTCTAGCCGCAATGGTCGAACTCACCACGTTCGAGGCGCGTCAACGGGCCAAATTGCGCAGCTAGACACGCGCCCCATACCGCAAAGTCGTCAACAATCGTTTCGATGCCATAGTGATCTCATCAACCGCGGCATTGAAAGTTTCCTCATTCGCTCGTGACGGTACACGATAGCCGCTTATCTTTCTCACATACTGCAACGCGGCAGCCGCGATCTCATCATCGCCCACGGTCACGTCACGTTCTCTTAGTACCTTGATGCTTCTGCACATCGATTCACTCGTCCTTAATCAATCAGATCACAATCCCAGTTTCTACGGAGTTGATCGGAGGCAACAGGTCTGCCAGCAAATCCCAACTGTCTCCCTCGTCCCGACTGTAGTAAAGCTGGCCTGTCGATGTCCCGACATAAACCCCGCAGGGATCCATCGCGTCCGTCGCCATGCCGTCTCGCATCGCGTGCAGATACGCATTCTCATGCGGTAACCCTATGCTCAATGCTTCCCAATTCATACCACGATTCCGGCTGCGAAAAACGCGCATCTTCGCGTCGGTGACGTATCGAACTCCGCCGCCGAGTTCATCACCGACAACCTTGTCTTCAGGCAAGACATAGAACGTGTCCGGATCATGCGGATGGGCCGTCGCTGCCAGTCCAAATCTTGATGGAAGCCCATCGCTGATATCGATCCACTCATTACCGCCATCATCGCTGCGATACACCCCGCAGTGATTCTGTTGATACAGCGTTTGGGAGCCATCGCTGGACACAACCATCTTGTGCGGGCATTGCCCCACCTCAGGAAAACGAACTCCCATGAAATCCGCGCGAACGCCTTTGTTCATCGGTTGCCAACTGTCCCCACCATCGTCGGTGCCGAACACACCAGCAGCCGAGATGCCGATCCGCATACGCTCAGGAGATTCTGCGTCGACGAGGATGCTGTGCAGACACATACCCCCGAAACCCTCCATCCATATTTCGCGTGTCGGATGGTTAGTTATCGACTCAATCTCGTGCCACGTATCTCCGTCGTCCTCGCTCTTAAACAGGGAAGCCGGCTCGCCACCCGCATAAACTACTTCGGGCTGGTTCGCGGGACCCGGGACAATCTGCCAGATTCGTCTCAGATTGATGGCGTCGGTCGATTCTATGCTCGGACCCCGACTCGGATCGTTCCATGTCGCGCCGAAGTCGTAGGAACGGTGGATCTGAGCACCAAAAATCGGATTGTTTTCTACGACGTACAGACAACCATCCCCACGGTCGTCGTAGACAACGTGAAAGACATCCGAACCGGGCCAGTGAAGTTCCGACATCTCCCAATCGGAGCGGTCTGCGTCGCTGGAGAAGATAAACGCGCCCTTACGAGTCCCCACCAAAACCAGGGCATCGCCTTTTTGGGGGCTAATTTCCATCTGCATTTTCAACTCCATCAGTGTGGATCAAACGCGGTGCTATGCATTGTTGGTTTGAGTTATATGCGCTCTCACGATGCGAACATCATCGTAACTGAATTCATCACCTACAAACTCCATGACTTCCGACAGTCTTGCCGATGGCCCGCCTGCTTGATATATCGCCGTCTCGATCTTGCCCATATCTTCTTTGCGCGGCAATGACGATGTCAGATCGACTCTCATGCCGTTCGACACCATCATCTCGACATGGCTCGTAATCGTGCCGGGCGCGAGTCCACGTTGATGCGCGATTTGGCGGATTGACAGGCCTTGCGCAAGCAGGTTCCTAGTCTCGGCATACGTAGAGCCTTCACGTCTCACATTCCGGTTTATCGCACGTGCTGGTCCATTCTGAAACGACTGCGGAGGATTAGCATAGACGGAACCGCGAATCTCATCCAAGAACTGTTCGCCATACTGCTCAAGTTTGAGCGCACCGACACCCGACACTCGAGCGAATTGCTCTATCGTACGCGGCATCTTGGATGCCATGTCTCTTAGACTGGCATCGGTGAATACCACGAACGCAGGAACGCCTTGTTCTCGCGCGATCGTCAATCGCAACTCACGTAGTCGCTCAAACAACTCGCCATTGGGGGCATTACGCTGATCAACTCTTTTACGACGTTTGCGTAAAGGTTCGGTCCGTTTAGATCTCGAAAGCCTGATCGATTCTCGTCTCTTAAGGATCTGGCGGCCCGTGTCCGTGACGCTGAGCGTTGCGTATCTGTCATCGCTGCGTTGTAGGAGCCCTGCGTCCACCAAGAGATCCGCTATCTCTCTGATCTCTAATCGGTCGAGATCGTCAACGATTCCGAAGACGCTCAGATTTTCGTGACCGAGTTCGAGGACCTTTTTGCGTTTGCTCCCAAGTAAAACCGCCGCAACGTGCGCAATGCCGAAGCGTTCGCCCGTCCTTATGATCGCCGACATGATCTTCTGCGAAATGACGGTAGCATCGAACTCTTCACGCGGCGTGGAACACACATCACAACCCTGACAATTGTTCTCAGTCTGATCTTCAGAGATGGTCTCATCGCCAAAGTAATCGAGCAGGTAACGACGACGACATGACCGCAACTGGCAAAACTCGACGACTTGGTCCAGTTTGTCGCTTAATCTTTGACGTTCAAGTTGGTCATCTACCTGATTTATGAAATATTCTTGCCTCGATCTATCACCATATGAGTACAAGAGTACGCAGTCACTAGGAAGACCGTCTCTACCTGCACGTCCCGTTTCTTGGTAGTAGCTCTCCAAAGACTTGGGCATCGAATGGTGTACCACCAGTCTCACATCCGGCTTGTCGATCCCCATGCCAAACGCAATGGTCGCCACAACCACCGGGAACTCGCCAGAGATGAATCCCTCTTGTGTCCTCCGTCGCGCCTCTGAATACATCCCAGCGTGATACGCCCTCGCACGGAATCCCAGCCGGTCGAGATCAACCGCTATCTCTTCGGTCTCTTTGCGCGAGTAGCAGTAGATGATCACCGACTGACCGCGTCTACTCTCAAGCATCTCGACGAGCTGTCTGAATGCGTTCCGCTTCGGTCGCACTTCATAGTTGAGGTTTTCACGATTGAAACTCGCAACAAAGCGATTAGGACTTTTTAGGCCGAGTTGATTGACGATGTCATCTCGAACTCGCGGCGTAGCCGTAGCCGTTAGAGCGATAAATGGAACATCCGACATACTACGACGCAACCCACCAAGTTGACGATAATCAGGCCGAAAATCATGACCCCACTCCGAGATGCAGTGCGCCTCGTCGACTGCGACAAGGCTCACGGACACTTGGCTCAAGAATGACCTGAAGCTGTCAATCGCGAGACGTTCTGGTGAGACGTAAAGGACCTTCAACTCGCCACGCAACGCCTCATCCCTAACCCTAGACATCTCCTCAAAGGTCAATGAACTGTTGAGAAACTCCGCCCTGACACCAATCGCCTTCAAACCGTCAACCTGATCCTTCATCAACGCGATGAGCGGCGAAACCACGAGAGTCACTCCATCAAGCCGCAACGCCGGCAGCTGGTAACAAAGCGACTTCCCACCACCAGTCGGCATGATCACCAGCGAATCTTGCTTATCCAAGACGTTCGAGATGACCTCCTCTTGCAGAGGCCGAAAACGGTCGTAACCGAAGTACTGTTTCAGCAGACCCAGCATCATTGAACGGCGAATGTACAAGTTCTCTTTGAGTGCATTAGGACATTGTCACCCATGAACCGCACTTCCTCGTACCGAAATGGCAGAATACCCCGCGATCACTCCCGATACCGCTCAAGCAACCTCCGAGCGATCACCAGCTTCTGCATCTCATTCGTCCCCTCACCGATGATCATCAGTGGGGCATCACGGTAATAGCGCTCCACTGGCAGATCCTTCGTATAACCCGCGCCGCCGTGGATGCGCATCGCCTCCATCGCCACCTCGCCACAAATCTCGCTGGCATAGAGCTTCGCCATCCCTGCCGACAAATCCACTCGCTCTCCAGCGTCCCTCTTCTCAGCAGCCGACATCGTCAACAATCGCGCCGCCTCAATCTTCGTCCCCATCTCTGCAAGCTTCAACTGAATCGCTTGGTGTTCGGCGATTGGAACGCCAAAGGCCTTACGTCTCTGCGCATACGAAATCGCAGCCTCAAACGCCGCAGTTGCTACACCAACCGCGCGGGCCGCAACGTTTATCCGTCCCGACTCCAACCCGCTCATCACCTGATGAAAACCTCGTCCTTCCATTCCGCCAATCAAATCCTCCTCACCGACACGGCATCCATCAAAGATCAACTCTCCCGTGTCCACACCCCGATATCCGAGTTTGTCGATATGCTGACCCACCGACAATCCCGGATTGGGCTTTTGAACGATGAAGCAACTCATGCCTCGGTAAGGCGGATCTGCATCAGGATCAGTCTTGGCAAGAACCGCAAACGCGTTCCCATGTTCGGCATTGGTGATGAACATCTTGCGGCCATTAAGGACATATTCTTCGCCTTCCTTAACCGCAGTCGTTCGAATACCTTGGACATCGCTACCCGCTTCGGCCTCCGTTAAACTGAGACCACCACGAATCTCACCACTCGCCATACCTGGCAGGATCCGACGCTTCTGCTCCTCGGTGCCATGCTCCGAAATAACTGACGCCATCAGCAGATGTGTCCCTATAGGCCCACATACACTCATCCAACCTTTGCTCAACTCCTCAAAGATGATGGCAAGCGTCACATGATCCATCCCCAGTCCGCCATACTCTTCAGGAATGGTTATCCCGAAGAGTCCCATCTCCCGCATCGTCTCGACGAGTTCGGCAGGGTAGATGTCGTCGTGGTCGTATTTGGACGCTACCGGTTCGACGTCTCGGCGCACGAACTCTCGAACCAGATCGACGATCTGAGATCGTGCTTCTTCAGTGACACGCACCACTCTAGCAGTTCCAATCGATGACCGTCCGCCACATCAGCGAATCACACTCACCGGCTAGTCGTCGATCGCCAAGCCACCCATTGTGACGTTGCCGGTGATGATGAGGTGCGGCGTATTCGAAGATTGACCTGCGCGAGACCGCTTGTCGTCAGATTCTCCCATCATCACCGTGTTGTCCATGTTTACTACCCAATCAGTCGGGACCCGCACCTTTACTTCGCCCATGGTGACCGTGATATCCAAGATAGCTGGTGGATTGACAATCTTGGCATCTCGGAGGTCCAGTTTCGCACTGCCTAACGTCACTGTGGCCGACCCGCCAACGAAATCGCTGGAATCAACGCGTTCGCTAGTCTCACCCAAGGTGCAAGAGATGTCAACGGAGCCATCAGTTGTAGTAGTCGTTGAGCTACCACCAACATCCCGCTTGCGTTTGCGCGACCGGCGGCGCGTTCCGCCGAAGATGATGGCACCACCGACCAGGATGAGAATCACTGGCCAAAACCGCCATGAATCAACACCGAAATTACCGAGAAGCAGGAACAGGCCGACTACGATTAGCACGACCGGGAAGAATACCTGCCGGAATCTCTTGGTTATCAAGATTCCTAGGCCGAATGCGATTAACGCGATAGAAGCGGCCCATCCGATGATCTCCCCGAAATCGAGGATGTCTAACGAATCGAGGAGGAACAGGCCTCCCAAAGCGATGACTATCAGGCCGCCGATAAGGCGGCCTGATCCAACCTTTGTTTCCATCGGTGAGTCGCTTTCAGCCTGCGCGCGACGCCGCGGCTGAAATCGCACGGCCAGTGTAGACCTGGGTCATCGCCTCGCGGTAATCGGCGGATGCATGAACATCGTCATTAAACATTCCGGCGAGTTCGGCTCCTCCGCGTTGTGCCGCACGATTGATCACGCTCTCGGTTAGTTCCTTGCCTACCAAGATGCGCTCTGCACGGCGAGATCGGACCGCGTGTGGTCCTGAACCGGTGATTCCGATACGAGCTGCTGTGCAGACGCCTCCGCCATCGATCGTTACCGATGCCGCAACGCCTACGACGGCGTAGTGCGATGCTTTGTTGGCCAACTTCACGTACGCACAACCGCTACCTGCGTCTTGCGCGGGAATCGTCACACCAGTCAGTACCTCGTTCGGCCGGAGCGCAGTCTCGAGGTAGCCGCGGAAGAAGCGATCACTCGCAATCGTGCGTGACGATCGTGCTGACGCGGCGTTGATCTCGGCTCCGAGTGCCACCGCAACTGCTGGCAGGTCTCCCGCAGGATCGGCGTGGGCCAACGATCCGCCGATCGTGCCCCAGTTCCTTACCTGGGTGTCGGCGACCTCCGAAGCCGCCTCTGCGATCGCGCATGCCTTCGAGTTGATCACGTCGGAGGTGATCAGTTCGTAGTAGGTCGTCATCGAACCGATGGTTATGCTTCCGTCGTCGTTCTCTGTGATTCCCTTCAGGCCTTCGACGCTTCGCAGGTCGATGATGGCCTGCGGCGAAGCGATGCGCAGCTTCATCATTGGGATCAGCGAGTGACCACCGGCGAGCAGCTTCGCATCGCCTCTGTATCTCGAAAGGGCCTGGGATGCTTCACGCACCGATGTTGGGGCGTGATATGCGAAAGGATCCGTAGTTCCAGTTGTCATGTTCAGTTACCCCTTCTCGCTGCTGCCGAGCGTCGTTCTCGTCGTGCCTCTTTAGCGTCCTGAATGGTGCGCCACATCTTCTCCGAACTCAACGGCATGTCCAGATGTGTTACGCCAAGGTGCTTGAGAGCATCAACTGCGGCGTTGACCACCGCTGGCGATGCTGCGATCGTGCCAGTCTCGCCAGCGCCTTTGGCGCCTAAAGCGTTGACGTTGGTCGGTGTAACCGTGCGACCGGTCTCAAAGCTAGGGAAGTCCTCAGCGGTCGGAACCGCGTAGTCCATCATGCTTCCAGTCAACAACTGACCGTCGTCCGAGTAGACTGCGGCTTCTTGTAGCGCCTGACCGACACCTTGAGCGATACCGCCGTGGACCATCCCGTCCACAATCATCGGGTTGATGACGTTGCCGACGTCGTCGATTGCGACGTAACGGTTTAATTTGGTTTCCCCGGTCATCTCGTCGATCTCAATGACGGCAATGTGCGTCCCGAACGGCCACGTGAAGTTCTGCGGGTCGAAGAAACTAACGGCCTCTAGTCCGGGCTCCAGCCCATCGGGCAGATTCTTTGCCCAGTAAGCGCCGAGGGCGACATCGCCCCACGGAATCTCGCGTTCCTGGATGTCTTCAACGTAGAAGGTGCCGTTCTCGAAGACGACCTGCTTGGAGTCGACGCCCATCTCGTGAGCGGCGATCTGCTTGGCCTTCTCGATGACCTTGTCCAAGCTCATCATCAGCGCTTGACCACCTACAGCCAAAGATCGGCTACCGAAGGTTCCGGTGCCGAACTGGTGTCGTTCGGTGTCGCCGTGGACGACTTCGACGTTCTCCATCGGGATGCCGAGACGTGACGAAGTGATCTGCGCCAGAGTAGTCTCGTGGCCTTGTCCGTGTGGCGAAGTTCCCGTGAAAACAGTCACTGTGCCGGTCGGGTGGACTCGAACCGTGCTCGATTCCCAAAGACCTGCACCCGCGCCAAGTGCGCCAGCAACCGCTGACGGTGCCATTCCGCAGATCTCAATGTAGGTCGAGAAGCCAACACCTAGGAGCCGACCCTCACGTCGAGCGTCGCGTTGCTCCTGTCGGAAGGCCTGATAGTCGAACTTGTCGAGCGCGGCAGACAATGCGCCTTGGTAGTTGCCGGAGTCGTAGGTAACACCGATCGGCATGTCGTGGCCGCGCCTGAACGGTCGGATGAAGTTCCGACGACGGACACCGAGAACGTCACGCCCAATCTCGTGCGCGTAACGCTCCATCATCCGCTCGACCACGTAGGTAGCCTCGGGGCGTCCAGCACCTCGATAAGCATCTACAGGTGTCGTGTTCGTAAAGACCCCTGCAACGGTGCAGGAAAGGTTTTCGAACTTGTAACATCCGCCGAGCATCAACCCGAACAGGATCGTCGGGATGGCAGGAGCGAACGTGGAGAGATACCCACCAAGGTTGGCATAGACGTGGACCTTCAATCCAGTCACGATGCCGTCGCTCGTGCCGCAGATCTCTGCGTCTGCGATGTGGTCGCGACCGTGCGTGGTCGCAACGTAGTTCTCGGTCCTGCTCTCGATCCACTTAACAGGCTTCTCAAGCTGCTTCGCGATGATGCCGACGATAACCTCCTCGGCATACAGATAGAGCTTGCAGCCAAATCCTCCACCAACATCCGGAGCGATTACCCGAACTTTGTGTTCGGGATGGCCTGTCACCAATGCGAAGAGAAGCCGCACGAGGTGAGGGATCTGCGTCGATGTCCAGATCGTCAGTTGCTCGGTCCCCCCGTTGTAGTCGGCCATGATGCCGCGGGGTTCCATCGGGTTTGGGATGAGACGCTGGTTGATGATGCGCTCTTTAACGACGACATCTGCTTCTGCCGCAGCCGCATCGTAGTCGCCGGCAGCCACTGTCCAGTCAAACGATTTGTTGTTCGCCACGCCTTCGTGAATCTCAGGCGCACCTTCCATCGTCGCCTGTTCAGCATCGGTCACCGCGGGAAGCGGTTCGTAATCAACATCGACCAATGCCACAGCATCGGAAGCGGAGGCCGGTGAGGACGCGACGACCGCGGCAACCGCGTCACCAACATACCTGACTTTCTCAACCGCCAGCGGTGGATGCTCGGGGGTAGCCATAGGCTCGCCACCGGTCTGCTCTGGGATGAGAACCCAGCCAGCAGGCAAACTGCCTAGTGATTCGGCAAGATCGGCACCTGTAAATACAGCGACGACTCCAGGCGCGTTAGCCGCGGCGGAAACGTCGATCCGGTTGATCTTGGCGTGACCGTACGGGCTCCTAACTAACGCCAGATGGAGTAGCCCGGGCAGGCGAAGATCGTCTACATATTGGCCTCGTCCGGTGATCAGCGCCTGATCTTCTACGCGCTTGACCTCCTGGCCAATCAAGGTTTCAGTGGTCATTGTTAGTCACCTCCCGAGTTCGCTGCTGCGTGTTGGACCGCTTCGACGATGTTGTGGTAGCCGGTGCATCGGCAGAGGTTGCCTCTCAGACCGCTGCGAATCTCTGCTTCGGACGGCGACGGGTTGCGCTCCAATATCTGGACCGCGGTGATCATCATGCCGGGAGTGCAGAAGCCGCACTGTAGACCATGCTTCTCGCGGAACGCCTCTTGGATCGGGTGCAACTCGCCATTGGACGCCAGACCTTCGACCGTCGTTACCGAGGAGCCGTCGGCTTGGGCCGCGAACATCGTGCAAGACTTGGTTGCGTTGCCGTCTACGAGAACGGTGCATGCACCGCAGCTACTCGTATCGCACCCCACGTGCGTGCCGGTGAGGTCTAACTCATCCCGCAGCAGGGAGGACAGCAACGTTCTAGGAGGCACCGATAATCGGTGCTCCGTCCCGTTGACGGTTATCGTCACTTCTACATTCATTGACCCGCTCCTGACGTTAAGATTTACTGTGGAACGTAAGCAAGTTTATCCAAAAATCGTGGTTGCGTAGCGCGTAATAGCCATTTCCGAGGACAAGATTCGTGAAGATCAGCGGCGAATTCACCGTCAACGCACCGAGGCAGAAGGTTTGGGAAACATTAAACGACGTGGAGGCGTTAGGTTCGATGATCCCAGGCGCAAAGGGACTGCGTGAAGTCGGACCCGACGAGTACGCCGCTTCTATGGATCTCGGGATTGGTCCGATCCGCACCAGTTTCAATGGGAAGGTGAAGATTTCAGATAGGGTCGAGCCTACTTCCTACCGGTTGAATTTGGATGGTGATTCGCGGCATGGGTGGATGAAGGGGACAGGGTCGGTTGAACTGGAAGAGATCACCGAAGATACGACGTTGATCAAGGCGGATGGGGATGTGCAGACGGGCGGGATGATTGCCCGGGTAGGGCAGAGGATGTTGCCTGGGATTTCGAAGCAGATGATGCAGTCGTTCTTTAAGAACGTTGAGCGGCACGCTGCTCAGTCGTGAGGGACTACAGCTTGGTTCCGTCCGCGTCGTAGGTGAAGCCCATTTCGTCTACGGATCTGCCGGAGTCGATGGTGTAACCGGCGGTTGCGATTTCGATGCGGTTGCCGTCTGGGTCGTCGATGAAGAAGTAGCGCTGTCCGTTGGCTCGGTCGCCAGGGCCAGAGGTTATCTCGATGCCTGCTTCTTTGACGGTTTCGAGCGCGGCTTCGAAGTTGTCGACTTGGAGGGCTACGTGGTATCCAGCGGGCGTGCCGTCTCGGGGTTCGATTAGGTGAACCATGCTGCCGTCTTCGGCGCGTGTCCAGACGAGAGGGTTGCCCTCGATTTCATGGGGTATCACTTCGAGGCCGATGAGGTCGCGGAAGAAGGCGATCGAAGCTCCACGGTCGTCGGTCGGGATGCCGACGTGGTTGATCTTTTCGACTTTGAAGCCGGCCATGACGTTATGAACCTTCCTTGAGTTGGACGATCAGTTCGATCTCGACGGCGATTCCGTTGGGCAAGGAACCCATGCCGACGGCGGACCGGGCGTGTTTGCCGTTCTCGCCGAAGACCTCGACCATGAGGTCGGAGAAGCCGTTGATGACGGCTGGTTGCTGGTCGAAGTCGGGAGTGCCGTTGACCATGCCGAGAACTTTGACGCAGCGTTCGACGGTGTCGAGGGTGCCGAGTTCGCGCTGGATCGAGGCGAGAAGCTGAATGCCGACTAAGCGGGCAGCTTCATAGCCCTCTTCGACAGAGAGGTCGCGTCCGAGCTTGCCGGTAATCATGTCGGGTGAACTGCCACGCCGGGGGCCGTGACCGGAGAGGAAGAGGAGGTTGCCTACTCGCACCGCCGGCACGTAGTTGGCGATGGGATTCGATGGCGATGAAAGGTCGATGCCGAGTTCTTCGATTCGAGCGTCTGCGGACAAGGTGGGGTCTCCGATCTGGATGGTGTTTCAGGTTTCGTCGATGGGCAATTCAATGTTAACGCGGTTGACGACCCAAGAGATTAACTGGAGACCGATGTGATCCCCGACGAATCTAGAGAAACTTCGAACGCCCTGATTCTTGTGACATAACTCATGCCTTTAACTAGGACGAAGTGATATCATCATGGAATATCCGTATAAATTAACAGAATGGAGAACTCCTAACTCTGCCCGACCAGAAAAAAATCGCCGTCTTGCTCGATGCTGAAAACATCAATAACGTCGCATCGCTAAACACCCTGTTGATGCAGCTTAAGACTGACGGAAAGATCACCGTTAAACGGGCCATCGGTGACTGGAGCAAGTCGATACGCTTCGTAAAAGACGGCATACAGGAACTCGGATTCGAGTTGATCGACCAACCAAACCTCGCACCAGGTCACAACTCCGCAGACACCAAAATCGTCATCGAAACCGTCGAACTGCTGCACGATCCCGATCAAGAACTCGAAACTTTCGCCTTCGTTTCCTCAGACCAAGACTTCCTACCTTTGTACGACCGGCTAAGAGAACTGGGCAAAAACGTCATCGTCGCAGGCGATCAATCTTCCAACGCCAAACGCATCATAAACCACGTCGACAAGTTCATCCCCGTACACGACGCCAAAGATGGTGAAGTCGTCGTCTCATACTATCCGCAAGCTCGAAAATCCCGACGCGGCGGCGTGAGAGTCGCCAGACGCGGAATAGATAAAAACCTCCGAAGCGAAATCCGCAACCTCATATACCGCGCAATGCTCGACGCCGTCGACGAAAACGACGTGACCTCACCCCGAAAACTCTACGACAAGATCAAGCGACTGAACCCCAACTTCAGCGTCAAGGCGCTCGGTTACGCCAAATTCGGCAAACTACTCAGGTCTTTCCCCGACATCGTCAGAGTCCGCGGACGACGCAGCAAACACATGACCGTCAGACTCATCAGACAACCCGATCCTGTGTCCAAAAACTCAGCCAACGGTCGACAATATCGACGCAAACCTTAAACATGCGACGAGATTTTCACCGACATTCAACAATTGCGAGTCTGCTCTTCGGATTAGTCATCGCTCTAACAACCTACGCATGTGAAGACATCGAAGTCGCCGACTTCAACCCCGAATTCCGACCCGTACCCACCATCGAACGCGCTCCAACCGTCCAAACAGCACCCACCATCGCCGCCGCTCCAACAACAACCCAGTTCCAAGGCTTCAAACAAGCACCAACCGCCACTCAATTCGAAGGCTTCAAACAAGCTCCCACAGTAACCCAGGCCGAAGGCTTCAAAACCGCCCCGACCGCCACCCAATTCCAAGGCTTCAACGACGACGAAGACACCAACCCCTGCACCTCCTACCTCGACGACCCAACCCCCGAAAACGCCAAAGCCGCCGCCGATTGGGCAGCCGCAAACCTCGAACCCGCCAACAACCAACTAGACCCCAACAACACCCAACAAATCACCACCGCCTGCCAAGCCGCTCTAAAAAACGACCATGAACTCTACAAATAGTAAGGGCCTCCTTATCTCGTAGGAGACCTCCATAAATGAAAACAAGTCTGGGTTCTCGTAGGGGCCATTTGTGAACGGCCCAAGCACCGTGAAGGAAGCGAAGCGCCCTTCGCAAAACAAAAGTCTCTCCAAACCAAAACCACAACCCGACCCGATCCGCGAAACCAGAAACCCAAGGGTGGACGGGAAGGGGAAGGGGAAATCCCCCTCTCCCCGCCGGGGGAGAGGGCCGGGGTGAGGGGCCAGGGGCGGAAGGGAGGGGCGCACCCCCTCAAACAACAACACAAATCACAAATTCAACACCCATCTCACGAACGCGTCGCACGAATCTTCCCGAAAACATTTGACATCTGCCAGACATACGTGCTATAATAGGAATCAAGCACTGATCAGATTTCGATCCGAACAGCGCCCAGAAGCTCGCCGCGCCGACGGGATGCGCACCTTTCGGTATGTTGTGAGTAGTTGATTGATGAAAGGTCTGCGGACGGGAGCACTCGGGGCGGTACACACCGCCCGCCGACGGAGCCCGTCACTACCTAGAGAGGACAGGTGAAACGCACGCCGAGACAAACCCCGGCAAAAGGACGAGATTGTAGCTGTAGGGTACGGTCGCGGCGATATACTGCTTAAGCCGCAACACGAGCCAGACGGGATAAACCGTCGCCGAGCAAAGCCAAAGCGACGCGGGCGCTCACCTCTCTCAACCAGAGAGAGATCAAGGAGCGTCCGACAGAGGAAGCGGACGGCGAGACGCCGTGCGTCCTCAAGGGGGACGACCGTCCAAGGGCCGTACGAAACCTCGTCTTCATCCGGCACCACGTCATGTCCGTTTCGTCGGGCGGGCGATGACCACAGCGCAGCGAGGGGCACGAACCGAGCAAAGGTCGCGGAGGACCTCAAAGACAACTCCGCAATCAGGACGGCGGTCTGGCGACGCCGCCCGCGCTGGAACTATAGGGAGAAATAAGAGATTTCGCCCGCGCATCCCACCGGTCAAAAAGACCGACGGCGCGGCGAAGCTTCGAAAAACGAACGCGATGGTAGGGGCGGGTCTGCGACCCGCCCCTGCACACCGCCGGGGGTCCCACCCCCAAACCACAGAAAACACATAAGCAAAACCAAATAACCGCAAAAACAAGACCGACCAGCCCGAGAGCGAAACTATCACCCGCCCGACAGAGAAAAGCCGCTGTGCGGCCGATTAAACGCGACTCCGAACCGTAGGGGCCGTTCGTGAACGGCCCGGGGAAGGCTGCGATGGTAGGGGCGGATCTGCGACCCGCCCTTCGCAGAAAGATCACCCACTGGCCGAAATATCCGGATTTGGCTCCGTCATGGTGAAGGGGTCTAGGGCTTTGTCCAATGCTTCTTCGTCTAAGTCGGTGTTGCGGAGGGCTACTTCACGGATGGTCTCGCCGGTTTCAGAAGCCTCATGCGCAATCGCGGCTGCGGCGTCGTAACCGACGATGGGGGCGAGGGCGGTGCAGATGGCTAGGCCTTGGGCGACCATCGAGGGGCCGGTTTCGGTGGCTTCGATGCCGGCGACGCATTGACGTTGCAAGTTGATGGAGGATGCGGCCAAGAGGTCGATCGACTCAAGGAGGTTGTGCGCGGCGACGGGCATCATGACGTTTAGTTCGAAGTTTCCCGATTGTCCGGCGATGGCGATGGTTGTGTCGTTGCCGATGACCTGGGCGCATGCCATGGTTGCGGATTCAGCGATGACGGGGTTTACCTTGCCGGGCATGATGGAGCTGCCGGGTTGGACCTCGGGAAGCATGATCTCTCCGATGCCGGCTCGAGGTCCGGATCCGAGCCAGCGGAGATCGTTGCAGATTTTGAGTAGGCTTACGGCGACGGTCTTGAGGGCGCCGGATGCGCTGACGACGGGGTCGATGGTGCTCTGCGACTGGAAGTGGTTGGTGGTCTCGGAGAAGGGGATGTCCGTGCGTTCGGCGAGTTTGGCGATGACGCGTTGGGCGAATTCGGGGTGCATACCGATACCGGTTCCGACGGCTGTTCCGCCGAGGGGGAGGATGGCGAGTTCGTCTAGGGCGCGTTGGACGCGTTCACGTCCGAACTCGATCTGTCCGGCGTATCCGAGGAACTCTTGTCCGAGTCGGATGGGTGTGGCGTCTTGGAGGTGAGTGCGGCCGGTCTTTACGACGTTCCAAAAGTCGTTCGACTTTTCTCTCAAGCCATCTTCTAGTTCTTGCATGGCTGGCAGCAGAGAGTCGGCGATTGCAACGGCGGCGGCGACTTGGATCGACGTGGGGATGACGTCGTTGGAGGACTGGCCTTTGTTGACGTGGTCGTTGGGGTGAATAGGATCGCGGGATCCGAGTTCGCCGCCCAATGCTTCGATCGCCACGTTTGAGATAACCTCATTGGCGTTCATGTTGGTCGAGGTGCCGGAGCCGGTCTGGAAGATGTCGACCACGAAGGCGTCGTCGAACTCACCGTCAATGACACGCTGTGCCGCTGCGACGATCGCGTCAGCCCGTTCCGCGTCGAGCGCTTCGAGTTCGAAGTTGACTTCGGCGGCGCACTGCTTTATTTGGGCAATGGCGCGGATGAAGGAGCGGGAGAAGCGTAGGTCGCTGATCGGGAAGTTCAACTCGGCGCGGCGCGTATTTGCACCGTAGTATGCGTTTGCGGGGACGTCGAGGACGCCCATGGAGTCGCGTTCGGAGCGGAAGTTGGCGGGAGAGGAGGTCATTGGGTCGGAATCCTCGTGATGACGACGGATGGGAAACGAGGTTAGTCGTTGGCGTGGCGTTCGTCGTAGTCTTTGAAGGCTTGTTCGGCGGCGTTTAGGGCGTTGACGCATGCGGGGTAGCCGCCGTAGAAGAGCATTTGGGTGATGAGTTCGACGATCTGCTCTTTTGTCCAGCCGTAGTTTAGGGCGCCGGTGATGTGTCCCGGGAGCTGGTTGGGTTTGTCGAGGGCGATGAGTGCGGCGACGGTGCAGATGCTTCGGATGTTGCCGGGGAGGGTTTCACGCTGGTAGATGTGTCCGAAGAGGGTGGCGTTTATGAGGTCGAAGGCGTCGTCGGTGACGCCCTCGGTGATGGGGTTGGGGGTTGGAGCGCCGTCGTAGTACCAGTCGCGCCATTCTTTGGATTTTGCGAGGAGTTCTTCGTAGTTGTGCATGGGGGTCCTTTGTTGGTTGGGTTTTCAGCGCGATTTTTGGCGCGCAGGGTTTAATTTTGGCATAGGGAAGGGATAAGTTAAGGCGTGGAACCCAACATTGATGGTGCACAGACCCCAAAAAATGATTCACTCAGTCGTCTCTGTGAGATAGTCCGACCAACTCATTTCCGTCAGAGTTAGTGTCGAACCAAACGAACTGATGCTGGCGTGGTGACGAGGCCGAGGCAGCGCCGGTAGGATTTGAGTTTTGAGAATCTGTATAGCAGTACTAAGAGTCTTCGCGAAAAAACGCATGAATTCGTGAAATTCTTTGCTTCTTTGTTGCTTATCAAATCTGAGTGGTGATTTGAATTGGGCATCATTTTGCAAGAAACCGCTGATTCGAAAGAACTCGCTTGTTAGTTTCTCATCGGATGGAGCGTAGAAAAACGTGTCACGCCAGACGATCGAGTGCGAAGCCATGTTGCGGATCCAAGTTACTTGCGTGACCCATTCGTTGCTGATGTCACTGCCGTGGCTGTTGAAGTACTTCCTGATACGATTCAACGAATTCGACGTGTTTCTGTTCAGAATAGCGAGGATCTCTGTCTCCTTGAAATTTCGCTCATGCAATGCAATTGCCAATTCAATCGATTTGACTTCGGAGTCAAATTCAACTGTCAGTTTGCGTATGCTATCGAAGGTACGGATTCCCTTTTCCCATTGCTTGTTTTTGCTCAGTTTTGCCATACCAAGACCCCGTATTGCTAGGGTCGGTGGGACTCTGTCCGCGATATCATGCGCTTATCACAAGCGATTCAATCCCGAATCCCTTGCTCGCGGAGCTTGGCGACGAGTTCGGCCATGGTTCCGTTGCCTTTGGTGCTGTTGCAGGCACCGCATAGGAGTTGGAGGTTGTCGATGTGGTCGGTTCCGCCTTTGTTTGTAGGTACGATGTGGTCGACGGTGAAGTTTCGGAAGGGGAATGCTACTAGGCATCCGTTACAGATCCCTTCCTGCTCGCCGAAAAGAGTATGTTTGTGGGTTCGGTAGTTCGGTAGTTGGCCTAGGTCGGTTCGTTTCGGGATGTCGGTTCTGTGGATGGATTGGATGCCGCCCATCAATCCGAGTTCTTCACGTGCCCGTTTTTCCACCAATCGAACGGCTAATGGCGACAGATCAATGCCTATCCACTGTCTTCCTAGTCTCTCGGCTGAGATGCAGGTTGTGGCACAGCCACAGAACGGATCAAGTACTATGTCACCTTCGTTCGAACCAGCCTGGATTATGCGTTGCATCAACGCCAATGGTTTCTGCGTCGGATATCCAGTGCGCTCTTTTCTGGACGCATTCTTGATATCCGTCCAGAGATTCGTCGCTACCTGTGCCTGATCTTCCGTCAAATATCGTTTCAATCTGGGTACGCCGTTCCGTGACCAGAGAACTAACCCCGCTGCATCAAGCGCATCCAGTCGATCGTGAATACCGTCGATGGATGTGTAACCCGGGATCAAATTTACTTCGATGTACTTTGCGTACTTGTGAGTCTTGGGTACGCTCCAGTGTCTGCCGTTGTTAGTTGGATCGAATCCGCGCCACGACTTACCGGCTTCGCCCCGACGTGGACCGGAAGCCGTTAGATCTCCGCTCTGGTACTTGCCGTGTGAATCTTCATGTCGGTAGTAAGTGTTGACGTAATCAGACTCGAGGGCTTGGGTTACAGGGTTAATTGGTGCTGCACCGTAGACCAGAATCGTGTCCGTAACTCTTCCGAAGATCGTGTCGTTATGTGCGCTCGTTCGTTTCCATTGAATGCAGGATTGAAATGCTTCGCTGCCGAAGACGCTATCCATCATCATCCGCAGATATGCGTTCGCGGTATCGTCGCAATGCAGATACAAACTTCCAGAATCTTTCAACACTCGTTTCATCTCGACCATTCGAGACGACATCATGATGAGGTACGCCATCATGCCCTTGCCGTGTGCGGAGCCGGCAGCTTTGATTACGTCGTAGAGTGCCGGCTCCTGATCAGCGATCAGCCCATGCTCCTCGGCCTTCACGTCATCCCAAGTCCATGTATCTTTGAAGGCTGCTCCGGCTGCGGTACTGCCGATTGGTGCGGAGTAGACGGCATTGGAATTGAAGGGTGGGTCAAGATAGATGAGATCGACGCTGTTGGAGTTCATTCCACGCAGGATGTCGAGGTTGTCGCCCTCGAAGATCGTGCGGTTTGCGATTTGTTGTTTACTTATTACGGTCATTGTTAATGCTCGCGATAGGCCGGGACGCGCGTTTTAAGTTACTGATATTCTAAAACATCACCCTTTCTTGAGTTTCAGTGTTACCCGCGCCGATGGCAGCGATGAGATTGGAAGAGAATAACGTTGGCCTTATGATGATGGGAATGGTCTGCAAAGGTTTTCGGCGCTTGTTGGGTCCACGTCAGGACTGTGTTTCACAAGAAGGTTGGGGTTTTCGATGTCGCTGATGCGGAGGTTTTGGTTTGTGCGGAGGTGTTTGATGGTTTGGGCTAGTTGGGGCATGTGGGGTTGGACTAGGGATTTGGCGTGGTCGTAGGGCGGGTCTAGGGGGATGTTTTGGATGATGGTGGATTGGTACCAGGCTGCTAGGCCTTCTTCTAGGTAGTTGGTTGGGCGGCCTTCGAGTTGGGTGTTCCAAGGGTCGATGAGGTGGACGCATTCGTGGGCTAGTTGCCAGATGGCTAGGTTGGCGTCGTTTTGGGCGGCTTCGGTTAAGCGGATGGTGATGTGAGTCGGGTTTTGGTCGGTTTCGTGTCCGGGGTAGCCGGTTTTGAGGAACCAGATGTGGGGTTTGACGTCTGGGGTCGTGTCGAATTCGAGTCCGGTGTAGGTGAAGTTGGGGTCGCGGGGGCCAAATAGCCTTTCGATTTCGGCGATGAAGACGCTGGTTAGTTGGGCGAGGGTCAGGGAGTAGGTGCCGTCGGGGTTGCGGGTTGTGGTGAAGGGGAAGAGGGGGATGGTCATGGGGGTTTTCTAGGGTGTGTTTGGGGTGGTGATTGTTTACCGTACCCCACCCTTTTGTCCCCCCGATCCCCCTTTGTCCTTCGGACATTTCCCCCGCGAGCGGGGGAAAGCTTGGTTTTTCCCGATGGGGAGAGGGGAATCCATCGCCACCCATCGCTGTTCATCTTCGGAAGCGGGGGATGGAGCGGAGGTATTTGCGGAAGATTAGGATTGGTGCGGCGGTTAGGATGATTCCGGTGATGGCGATGGCTAGGACTGCGTTGTCGGTGCCGATTTGGGTTGCGAGCCAGCCGACGTGGAGGGCGCCGATGGGACCTGAGCCGATGGCGACGGCGAGGACGCCGAGGACGCGGCCTCGCATCTCGGGTTTGGTGGATGAGACGACGATGATGGACTGCATGGTGCCGAAGCCGGACATGCCGAAGCCGCCGATGAAGAGGAGTGGGAGGGCGAGCCAGTAGTAGGAGTTGATGGCGAAGGCGGCGATGATGGCGAGGAAGCCTAGGGAGGCGTAGGTGTAGACGCGGGTGAAGTGTCGGGGCTGAGCAGCGGCGGCGATGGTGAGGGCTCCGAGGGTTGCGCCTAGACCTTCGACGCTGAAGAGGAGGCCGATGTAGATGGGTTCGATCATGAGTTTTTCAGCGCCGAGGACGGGGACCATCTGCTGGTAGGGAAATGCGAAGAGGTTCATGGTGATGGTGATGATGATGGTGACGAGGAGAACGGAGTCGCCCATGATGTGTTTGACGCCGGATCGGAGGTCGTAAGTGCTGCTAGTGGCCGGGGTGCGTGTTGCGATGGTGGGTTCCTGCTTCCGCAGTAATGACGAGGATCCGATGAGCATGGAGAAGGCGAGGCCGGAAGCGATGATGAAGAGGCCGGTACCGAGGAAGTAGACGGCCTGCATTCCGATCTCTTGGAGAAATGCTCCGCCGACGATAGGGCCGATAACGCGGGAGAAGTTGGAGGATGCCATGTCGACGCCGAAGGCGGATGAGACGCGGTCGGGAGGGACGGTGTCGGCGATCATGGCGCGTCGGACGGGGAAGTCGGTGGCCCATACGACTCCGGCGATGAGTGCTCCTACTGAAACGTGCCAAAGTTCAATACGGTCGGTGAGGATGAGGAATCCGAGAGTCAGGTAGACGGCGGCGAGGGTGAGGTTGGCGAATGCAAGGATTGCTCGGCGGTTGGCGCGGTCGGCGAATGCTCCGATGAATGCTCCGAGGACGAGCATGGGAGCCATGCGTAGGAAGCCGATGAAACCGACGAGGAAAGCGGACTCGGTGAGGTCGTAGACGAATACTCCGAGGGCGAGGGTCTCGAGCCATCGCATGACGTTAGTGGAGATGCCGATGCCCCATAGGCGGGCGTAGTCACGGTCGAGGACGACTTTGAAGCGCGTGATGGGGTTTTCGATTCCAACGCGGCGACGTCGTCTTGGTGCTGCGCGTCTGACGGGAGTCTCGCTGGTCGCAGCTCTGCGAGAGATGGCGGGTAGCTTCAGTTGAAGCCCTCGTTTCTATTGATTGGAGGGGGTTGGTCGCTCCAATGTCCGAGACTTTCGAATTGTGCGGCTTCCTCCCAGCCTTCGAGGTTGAACTGGTGACGCTCAAGTCCGTCTTGGCTCTCGGCAGCTAGTGCGATGCCGTTGCGGATCAGGAGTCCGTTGACCATGTTTTGGTTTGAGTAGACGTAGCGGAGGAGGCGTCCGAAATCATCGGTGTCGCGTTCGTCGGCTTCTAAGAGGACTTCTTGGTTGGCCACTAACTGCTGGTTCGCGAGGATGCCGACGTCGTACCAGGGAGAATCGAGGGGCAATGGTTCTACGCCGATGTAGCGTACGGTAGCGGGTTCGCCGTCTATCTCGACGGTGATTGTCCGGACGTCTAGGACGTCGGTGACGATGGCTGGGATGTATTCGATGCGGGTGGAGTTGTCGGAACTGGACGAGCCCAAGAATGGAGGAGCCATGCTCGCAACGAGGCCTAGAACTATGAGGATGGATACGATTGCGATTCCGGCTTTGACCCACCAAGGGGTTTCGGACTTTGTCTCGGTGGCCCAGCCGTCGGTTACTCGGCGAGGGGATTCTTCATGGTAGTCGTCTTCTTCGTAGTCATCGAAATCGTCGTCGACTTGGTAGGCACGGTAGCGGAGATCGATTTCGTCGTCTTGCGCGCGGCGTTGTTCGTCATCGGGATCGGTCCCTGGAAACCTGGGGTTCATGCGGTTTTTGCGACGAAATGGAGGAAAGGCGGCCTATATGGCAACTTTAATTCCTGAAGGGGTTAGGGCCGGGGGATTTGTGCGCAACTCGGTTGCGTGATTGCGGGAGTAGTCGATTCTGTAGCTGGCCCCGTTACGCAGCCCCTCTGGATTCCGGCCTTCGCCGGAATGACGTGAGTAACGCGCTAGTCCCCAGGTGGGTAAAATCGCATTATGACTACCATCGCAGAGCCGGTTGCGGTTCCGATCACGGCACCGACGACGGGTGAGTTCAAGATTGAGCATGAGTTCACGCCTCAGGGAGATCAGCCTCAGGCGATAGACAAGATTGCGGATGGGATTATTGGCGATGGGTTGAAGCACCAGACACTGCTCGGTGTGACGGGTTCGGGTAAGACGTTCACGATGGCGAGCATCGTGGAGAAGGTGCAGCGTCCGACGCTGGTGATTGCTCACAACAAGACGTTGGCGGCGCAGCTGGCGACGGAGTTTCAGACGTTCTTCCCGAACAATTCGGTGCAGTATTTCGTTTCTTACTACGACTACTACCAGCCGGAGGCTTACATCCCGCGGTCGGATACGTATATCGAGAAAGAGACGGATATCAACGAGGAGATCGACAGGCTAAGGCACGCGGCTACTCGGTCTCTGATGACGCGGCGGGATACATTGATTGTGGCAAGTGTTTCGTGCATCTATGGCCTGGGATCGCCGCAGGAGTATAACCAGATCACCTTAAGGTTGCGGGTTGGGGATGAGCCGGGGTTGATGCGGATAACGCGTCGGCTTGTGAGCATGTATTACGACCGGAACTTGATGGATCTGCGTCGTGGGACGTTCAGGGTGCGTGGCGACGTTTTGGAGATCATGCCGGCGGACGAGGAGTTGGCGGTGCGGATCGGTTTCTTTGGGGATGAGATTGAGCAGATCATGTTGATTGATCCGTTGACGGGTGAGATTCTGAGCGAGGAGGAGCAGTACGACATCTATCCGGGTAAGCACTTCATCACGCCGGAGGAGGAGTTTGCGGATGCGCTGAAGGATATTCGTGGCGAGTTGGAGCAGCAGTTGGAGCAGTTTCGTGGAGAAGGTAAGCTGTTGGAGGCGGAGCGGTTGGAGCAGCGGACGCTGTTCGATCTGGAGATGATGCATGAGACGGGGACGTGTCCGGGGATCGAGAACTATTCGAGGCCCTTGGGTAGGAGGCCTGCCGGATCAGCGCCTTGGACGTTGCTGGACTACTTCCCGGAGGACTATCTGCTGTTTGTGGATGAGTCGCACATGACTTTGTCGCAGGTGCGGGGGATGTATCACGGGGACTATGCGCGGAAGACGAACTTGGTGGAGTATGGGTTCAGGTTGCCGTCGGCGATCGATAACCGGCCGTTGACGTTCGAGGAGTTTGAGGATCGGGTGAATCAGGTGGTGTATGTTTCGGCGACGCCGGGTCCGTACGAGGCGGCACATGAGCAGCAGCGAGTGGAGCAGATTATTCGTCCCACTGGTTTGATCGATCCTGAGATCGAGGTTTTGCCGACTGAGAATCAGGTCGATGATCTCATCGAGCGGATCAGGACGACGACAGCGAAGGGTCAGAGGGTATTGGTGACGACGTTGACGAAGCGGATGGCGGAGGACTTGGCGGACTATCTGCGGGAGTTGGGAATTCGTGTGCATTATCTGCACTCAGAGATCGATACGCTGGAACGGACAGAGATTCTGCGGGATCTGAGGTTGGGTGTTTATGACGTCGTGGTAGGGATCAACTTGTTGCGGGAGGGATTGGATCTGCCGGAGGTTTCATTGGTCGCTATATTGGATGCGGACAAGGAAGGGTATCTGAGGTCGGGGACTTCGTTGATCCAAACGATCGGTAGGGCGGCACGGCACATCGAGGGGAAGGTGGTGATGTATGCGGACAGGTACACGGACTCGATGACGTTTGCGATTTCAGAGACGCAACGGCGTCGGAAGTTGCAGACGCAGCACAATGTCGACCACGACATAACTCCGCATTCGATCGTGAAGGATATTCGGGATATCACGGACCGGGTGAAGCAGGCTGAGCCCACGATGTTGGCGGATGAGGGCGAGCCGTTTGGTGCAGAGTCTGGGTTGCCGAAGGATGAGTTGACGCGGATTGTGAAGGACTTGGAGCGTCAGATGAAGAAGGCTGCTCGTGAGTTGGAGTTTGAGTCTGCGGCGCAGTTGCGGGATCAGATTGTTGATTTGAGGAAGTTGTTGGCTGAGGGGGAGGGGTGAGATATGTATAACCCCAATAGTCTTCCCCAACCTGATTGGCGGGACGATAGGACGCGGCTTAGGAAAGGTAACCCTCACATCCCGCGGATTGAGCGCGATCCGGATCGGGTGGCCCATGCGACTGAAACTCGCATTAATAACGGGCACTCAGCTAGCGGTGCCTTGATTATGGTTTTGCATTTCGTCGTTTCGGCGTTGTTTATCGCGGGTCTGACAGGGTTGGTTCGCATCATCTGGACTGGCGATTTTGAACTGCCGTTGGTAATGTTGGTAGGTTTGGTGGGAGGAGTGGTTTGGGTAGGGGCAATGGCGATCCTCCGAAGATGATTTGAGGCGATGTCGCTCGTATACTTGACGCGACCGAATCGGAACCAGCGGGAGTAGAGTTCGAACGTCATGTCACGCATCAAATCTGGCATTTTCATCATGCCGTTTCATCCTGCTGGGAAGCCGCTTGCTCAGTCGTATGACGAGGATATGGAGCTAATCGTTCGGGCGGATGAGTTGGGGTTTGATGAGTTCTGGATCGGTGAGCATCACACGATGGCGTATGAGAATATTCCGAGTCCGGAGATCTTTATTTCGGCGGCGATGCGGGAGACGGAACATATAAGGATGGGGCCGGCGCCTATCTGTATTCAGCAGCACCATCCTGTGCACGTGGCGACGCGGTTGGCGATGTTGGACCATCTCTGCAAGGGTCGGTTGAACCTGTGCTTCGGGATGGGGAGTGTGGCAACGGATCTGGAAATCTTAGGGATTGCGCGTGAGGATTCTCCGATGATGGTTGCGGAGGCGGTGGAGATGGTTCTGGCGCTTTGGGAGTCGGATGGGCCAGTGGAGATTGTAGGAAACTTCTGGAACATCTCGATGAAGGAGCATGTCGATGATGTTGTTGGGCTTGGGATTGTGCACAAGCCGTATCAGAAGCCGCACCCTCCGATTTCGATGCCGATCACGTCGATGAATTCAGGGACGGCGAAGGCGGCGGGACGGAAAGGATTTGAGCCGTTTGCGCATAGTTTGATCGCCAACAATGTCGTGGCGAACATCTGGGAGACGTATGAGACGGCGGCGGTCGAGGCTGGGAATGAGCCGGATCGTGCGGATTTCAAGATTGCGCGTGCGGTGTTCTTGGCCGACTCGAAGAAGGAGGCTCAGAAGTTGGCCCGAAGCAATTCGGTGACCGGTGGCTTCCAATACATCTGCGATCTGCTGGACAGGTCAAACCGTGGGCGCGGGATGTTCAAGCGGGATCAGGACACACCAGACAGCGAAGTTGACGTCGACTACTGGATGCGCGAGCAGATCATTGCTGGTGATCCGGACCATGCGCTAGAGCGGCTTCTAGAGATGACGGAAGAAACCGGGAAGTTTGGCACGTTGGTGATGATGGGGTATGACTGGGATGACAAGGATGCTTGGGTGAATAGTCTGGAGTTGTTTGCTAAGGAGTTGATGCCGCGTGTGAATGTGGCGTTGGGGGGTTAGGCGGGTTGGTCAGCGACACTACCTTCTTGTTTCAATTGTTCCTTGACTTTTTTCAACTTGATGCGCAATGCGACCATGATCGCCTCTTCGATCGTCTCGCCAGTCATATCGGCGAGTTCGCGGGCTAATTTAATGGTTTCTTCGTCTTCGATGTTGATCTCCATCGCGGGATTTGGTTGATCGGGTGGCATTAATCTAAGAATTGATTCTAACTGGAATTGCGGTTGGAGATGGTGATTCCCCTGAGGATTCTCCCTACCAAGTGAAAGATTCGTAGACCACGATGTAACCCTCTTGGATGGCGTCTAACGCTTGGGCCAGATATCGCGAATCGATCCCCAATCCTTCTGCATCGTCGATTAGCCTAGTTAGTACGGATAGATCCAAAATGGCGGCACGGTATAGCGCGGGTTCCTGTAGATCAGGATAGTAGCAACATGTCCCTCGTGTTGAGACTGGTGCGACATTGTTGTTGATCCATGTTGCCAGAGCTTCATTGTTCAACCAAAGACCAATGAAATTGTTGTATTGCAACCTGAATTGACTGGGGATGTCGCTACGGTCATGGAACTTTGTCGATTGGATCATTATTTCGTCAATCGAAATCGGCAAGCCGGTTTCTTCGTAACGTCGGAGCGTGACCATGCTCTGCATCGTTGCGCGGAGTCCCGAATTGTCTTCAAGCGACGACGGAAATTCTCGTAGCGCGATTGCTAATTCCTCAGATACAACTGCTCGAACGGTTGCTTCTACATCCGGCATGGTACCGGCTTCAGAACTGATGATTCGAAAACTGCTGTAGCGGTTGCCTCTACATCTGGGATGGTAACTGGTTCAGGCAACGAGTCATCAACGATTGCCCGTGCAGTTGCTTCTGCGTTTGGAACTACGACTTGCGCAGGTAACGCCTCTTGCACGACGGCCCGTGCAGTAGCAGCGATGTCGGGTTGCTCGACCGGCTTTGGGAGAGACTCCCTGACCGCATCTCGAACCGTTGCCGCTATGTTGGGCGTTGGTTCAGGATCCGATTGCACGCAGGCTATTGTTGATCCAAGCGCTGCTAAAGAGAGCAACGCTAGGCGAGCCGCTGTAAGCGGCACTTACTTTGCGAAGCAATCATCAAATGGCATCTTCTGAGGCGGCTATGGCTGCTAGGTCTGGGCGCGAGTAGGAGCCTAGGGATCGGAAGTTGAATTCGGTGTAGTTTTTTAGCCACTGCATGGAGATTTTGACAGCGTCTTGGTAGCGTTGGACGGCTACAGCGGGCGCGTTTGGTCCGAGGAGACGGATGATGTCCTCGCCTTCACTGGTGATGATGGATTTTAGGAGTGGGAGGTTGTGGGTCGTGCCGGTGTCTTCGGCTTGGGCTTCGTGGATAACGCGTTGGGCCATCTGGGCGACGGAGATGCGGGCGGTGGCTAGGTCTTCCATGAGGGCTGGTCGGCGTCCGGGGCGTCCGGCAAGGCGGTCAATACCTTTTGCGCCTCGGCCGCCAAGCCACCCTTCGACGTATTCGATGAGGGTTCGGGCGTTTTGGCGGGTGCCCTCTTGGGTTACTGGGCCTTCGGGGGTTTCGATCTTGACAGGGTAGTTGTCGGGGTTGGCCATATCCGCAGAAGGTTTCCAGCCTGTGGCTCGGAGTTCTTTGAATGGGTCGGCGGCTGGTTTCATGTGGTAGATGTGGGCGACCCAGCCGCGGAGAAAGCCTTGTTCGGCCTCCCAGGTCTTGTCGCCTCGGACGGTGACGGCAGCTTCTGCGTTGACTTCTTGGTCGCGGTGGGGAAGAGCAGTAGCCATGCCTCCGATCGGGACAGCGTTGTGTTTCTGGCAGACGGCGACGAGGCGGCGGAAGATGTTGGCGATGAAGGGAGTGGTTGGGACGGCGACGCCGAAGCGGTCGGGCCAAAGAGATGCGCGGTCGGCCATGACGTACTCGAGGAGGGATGCTTTGAGGTCCCATCGGGCGGCGTTGAGCCCGGCTGCGTAGGGGCCTAGGGCGTGGAGGCTTTCTTCCATTGTCCAGACGAGTGGGAGTGACTCGACCAGGAGGATGCCTCGGATAGTGGCGTCTTTGAGTCCGGGGATTCGATTCTGGATCGATGCGAAGAGGTCGCGGTAGAGGGCGGCTTCTTCAGGTGATTCGGTCTTGGGGAGATAGAAGTAGACGCCTTGATCGCGTTCGGTTTGGGCTTGGCCGGCGTGGTAGAGGGTGAGGAGGGACCCGAGGACTGTTGCGGAGACGGGTTCTCCATCCACTAGCAGGTCGGGATCATCAAGGTGTAGGCCGCGTTCCCGGTGCATGAAGAAAGGGATTTCGCCATCTTGGATGTTGTAGTAGCGGTCGCGTGCTTCGTTGTAGAAGGTTAGAGAACGGTCTACGGCGCCTTTTCGGTTGCGGGCTGCGAGAAGTGTGTCGGAGAGGATGTGGCTGGCGGAGTCTTCGTCGTCGTCGAGGTCGCCTTCGGCGCGTTCGCCATCGGGGCCTGGGTTTAGCGCGTTGATGAACATCGAGGTCATGTGTGCGGGGCCGGAGATCTCTATGCCGGGGTTCCAGAGTTCGTCTGGCATGTCGGGGACGGTCCACTCGGTTGTGGTGGCGTCGCTAGAGGGCAAATGTCCGGGTTGGATGCCACGTTGGGTGGCCGCGTCGATCATGTCTAGGCGCGCTTCGCGGAGGTCGGCAATTCGGTCGCCGAATTCGTCTTGGAGCGAAGCGACTAGGCTCTTGACCTCCTCACTGAGGATGTCGTCCCATTCGCCTGTGACGTTTGCTTGGACTCTGTCTGCGTCGACCATGATTCCCTCGATCAGTCCGATTGGTTGAGAAATGAGTTGTGATTTGGGCGAATCAACATATTACAACGCAGGATTTTCTGATCCGAGGATGGTCGTTGATTTTTGACTCGGTTGCCGTGCAACATTCCGTCTTCCGCGAATAAAGGGAGACGCAGCGGACTGCATTTGGGTAGCTGATTCGTATTCCAACCGACGGTCAGAACCCGCCATGTGCTCAATGTGACGTTAGTCGTCTACCCACAACAGCAACCTAGCATTGACGGAGTTTTTGATCGATTTTCTGCCAGTGGAGAGGTCTTGTCCAAAGCGGCCACTCTGGACGTAAAAATCTTTCGCTTCGTCAGTCCAGACTTGTTGCATCAAAGATTTGTCCCAAGCAGTTATGTCAGGTTCGACCTGAACGTATGCGTACAATTCTTTTTCGGCACTGGTCTTGGGCACAAACACTTCAACTTTTAACAGGTCGCTATAAACGGCACTCAAACTAGCCGCGATTCGATCAGACCAGTAAGCATCTAACTGGTACCGGTCGATTTGATGCACGTAGTAATCCTCGGTTGGAGTGCTGACGGGTTTGCCAGCCCAGCCTGCGGTGTTGGTTGTGATTTCGGGTACAGGTTCTTTTTTGCGTTGGACGCCTGCATCTGATTCACTTGCACCTGATTCAGTAGGGCGCCCTAAATTCCTAGCGCTGCGAATCACACGTGTACCCTTCTTCAAATGACGGGCTGAATTGAGTCTGCGGAAAAACCCCATCAGTTGTGCCTCATTTCATTGGTCGGACTTGAGAGACCACGAACACGTTCGTGGTCTTCGGTCTTATCTCACCGTAGTCGATTGTATGGTACGAAGTTGCAATCGACACGTTTACTATTCAGAATCGCTACCATTGAGGCTCTCGACGGACTAATACCGACGCGTGAGTCGTGCAAAATGCATCAGCCCCGCGTTTTTACACACGGGGCTGATATCTCCGCTTCCCACCCCCTCTAGATTCCGGCTTTCGCCGGAATGACGTGGTGCGACGGAATGACGTGGTGCGCCGGGATGACGAGATGGTAGGACAGAGCGGTCTCTTAGTTGAGGTGCTCTTTCATCTCCCAGACGGCTCGGCTGCGTTGGAGGGTCTTGAGGGCGGTACGCTCGATTTGGCGGATGCGCTCTCGGGTGAGGTCCATGCGGAGTCCGATCTCTTCGAGGGTGTACTCTTTCCCGTCCTTGAGGCCGAAGCGGAGGATGAGGACCTCGCGATCGCGGTCTTCGAGTTGGGACAGTATGTTGGATATGTCGTTGCTCAAGAGGCGCTGCGCGGTCTCTTCCGGGGGAGCCAAGGCTTCGCGGTCGGGCAGGAGGTCGCCGAGTTCGTTGTCGCCGTCTTCGCCGACGGGGGTTTCGAGAGACATCGGCTCTTGGCCGTTTTTGAGGACGTCGGTGACCTTCTCAACGGTCATCTCGACGCGCTCGGCGATCTCTTCGATGGTCGGCTTGCGGTCGAACTCCTGAGACAGCTCGCGGGAGGCACGTCGGACCTTGTTTAGGGCCTCGTACATGTGAACCGGGATGCGGACGGTGCGCGACTGGTCGGCGATGGCGCGGGTGACACCCTGCCGGATCCACCAAGTTGCGTAGGTGCTGAACTTGAAGCCTTTGCGGTAGTCGAACTTGTCGATTGCTCGCATGAGGCCGATGTTGCCTTCTTGGATAAGGTCCTCGAAGGTCAGACCTCGGTTCGTGTACTTCTTGGCGACGCTGACTACTAGGCGCAGGTTGGCCTTGCCAAGGTGGTCGCGAGCCTTGTCACCGTCGTGCTTGATCGATGCGAGGTGAGACTCGAGGATCGAACTGGTCTCTTCCAGGTACGACTCGTGCCAAGGCTCGATGCCTTCTTCTACTCGAAGGTCTTCGAGTTTGAGCTCGGGCGGCATTACGAGGCTGAGATCAGACGGGAGCAGGCTGGAGAGAATCGCGAGTTCCCGAACGAGGAGGCTGGTCTTGTCGAGACGCCTCTTGAGACGTGCTTCCTTGGTGTTCAGTTTCTGGGCCTTCTTCCCGCGCCCCTTTTGTGCAGTCTCGTCGAAGACGCCGTAACGATCCATGAGGTTAGTGGTCTCATAGATCTCGAGGGTGTCTGCGAGGTATCGGAGCAAGAGCTCGTAAGGTGGCAGTTTGCTGTCGTCTTTTACCTGCGTGTCCCGCGCCGAGTTGATCATGGCGCGGTACTCGAAGTCAACGAGCAACTGCTCGAGGGTGACGGGTTTTGGTTTTGCCATGTATGATGCGACGTGGTCGGCGATCTCACCGAGGCGGCTCAAGCGGCGCAACACGATCGCCACAACGTCGACGGCGGCAACTGGAGAGGGATTGTCGGGAAGCTGGTCGCGGTTGCGTGGGTATTCTTTGAAGCCGTATTCGGTCAAGAGAGTCCCGCGTATGCCCCATTCGATGCGCTCGAGCCAGTTTGCGGATTCGACGCGCTGGGAGAGCATTCCCTCGTCGGCCTTGCTCAGTAGCTGGACGTCGCCGATCTCGCGGAGGTACATCCTGACGTTGTCGTCGGTTGCGGAGTCCTCGGTACCGGCTGCGGGGTTGATGTCGGGCCCATCCTCACGAGCGGCTTCCCACGCTTCGAGCTCGGTCGAGGCGTTGGTAGCGGCCATTGTGGGAGCGCCTTCGTCGTCGGACGACAGGTCAGCGAAACTAAAGGTGCCGCCGTCGTTGCGCGGCATCACGGCAGTGCCGGTTTCGCTGGCTGTGGCCTCCGTGTCTTCGGAGGCGTCGTCGACTTGGGAGTTGGCAATCGTGACCAATTGATTGGTGCCCTTTCGTTCTATGCGTTGGTCGATGGTTGGTTAATTGAGATTCGATTTGTCCGCATTACGCCAAAGAAGGCGGTTCGCAATTCTGTTATTTCTGATACGATCTTGCGTAGTCGCACTGGTCTAGGTCAGCAGGTTGGCGTTACGTGAGTCGGCAACCGTGATCGAGGGTTTGCGCTGGTGAAGACTGTGCGAGACGCACTGTCACCATTTTCTGAATTTGGAGCTACCCTCTTCTAGGTGTTACGACGCGTGTTGATGCGAAGTTTCTTTTGCGGTTTGGGACGTGCCGCGCGGCGTGTTTCAATCGATTTACGAAACTTTCCCGGAGCGGAAGTTTTAATTTTAGCAGTAACCGGGGATTCGTGTGCAAAACGTAATATCGGTCGTCAAATGTGACGCGAACCGTGTATTTCGAGCTTTAAATCGAGGCATTTCGCGCCATCAGGCGAGATTTACCGATTTGATTCGGGAACTGACACTCAGTCCCAATTGATAACGAATTTGCCTGGGGCACCAGCTTCGAAGCGTTGGTACGCAGCTGGAGTGTCTTCGATGGTGGTCCGGTGGGTAATCAGCGACTCTAGTGGGACTTCGCGGCGTGCGGTGAACCTTGCGGCTTCCGTGAGACCGTAGGTGCTGAAGGTCCATGATCCGACGAGTGTCAGGTGACGATGAATGATGTCGGGGCTTGGCTCGACGTGGAAATCTCCGCCTTCTCCGACGAAACAGCACCGGCCGAAGATCTTCGTGGATTGGACCGCGGCGAGTCTAGTTGCGTGGATGCCGATCGCTTCGAGGGTTGCATCGGCACCTTCGCCATAGGTGAGGTCGATGATCTGCTCGACCGCAGTTCCATTGGTATTGTCCACGACTTTCCATGCGCCGGCGGCTTTGGCCATTTCCAATCGTTCGCCAGAGATATCGACGGCGATGACTCGGGCGCCCATCTCCGCAGCGAACATGACGCCAGCCAATCCGACTGGACCGGCACCGAAGATGGCGATGGTGTCGAGACCGGAGAGTTGGAGCTTTTTGAGGCCGTGAAATGCTGTGCTAGCGCCGCAGGCGAGATAGGCACCGACTTCGTAGCTGAGTTCGTCCGGGAGGGTAAGACAGGTCGCGGGATGGGCGATCATGTAGTCGCCATGACCGCCGTGTCTGCTGCCGCCATGGATCATTCTTCCAGGCCAACGACATAGCTGGGTCCAGCCCGAATTGCAGAAGTCGCAGTTCATGCATCCTTCGTAGTGGTGTTGCAGGATGCGGTCGCCGATCTGCAATCCTTCGACGCCTTCGCCGATCATGGCAACCTCTCCGCAAGGCTCGTGGCCGGGTCGGACCGGGGATTGCTCAGCCGCTTCGGGGGGCAAAGGTACTCGGTAACGATGCAGGTCTGAACCGCACATGCCGGATGATCGCATCTTCATGAGGACGTAACCGGGGCCTGGCTCTTCATCCGGATAGTCGATGACTTCCGAACGGTTTTCGCCGAGGAATCTGATGCCTCTCATCGGTCTGTCTCCTGTCGATCAAGAGCGGTGGTATTTTCGTGCAGATGCAGGAAGTCTATCGTGGATTTATACTCTGCACGGACTTGCAAATACAATGCGTGAAGTTGACGTAGCAGATCGGAGAACGACGCAGATGACAGCCACGAGCACACGTTTCAGCTATGAGGGTCTCTTCTCGGAGAGGTCGGGAGATACGCCAATCAACAAGGTCGATCACGCCGAGTACGACTTTGCGGTAGCGTATCCGGCGCCGGAGACTTCGCCGATGGACGGGCTTATCGCGGCTCTGCAGACGGCGATGGATTCTAGGGGCGACGAGATCGCTCGTCACATGGCCTACTACCCTCAGCCTGCGGGATCGCCAGAGCTGCGGGAGTACGTGGCTTGGAAGCTGGAATACGACCGCGGATTCAGTGTAGATGTGGATGACATTCTGTTGACCAACGGATCAGGCGAGGCAATAGGCCTAGCGATCCAAGCTCTGACGAATCCGGGTGACACTGCGATCACGGAGCATTTCGTCTACAGCGGTACTTTGGGGCAACTGCAGAGATTTGGGAACACGGTTTACGGGAGTGAGACGGATGAGTTGGGATTAGTGCCCGAGGCACTTGATGAATTGATCGGCAAGCTCGACTCCAAGGGCAAGAAGCCGAAGATGATCTACACGATCGCGGAGCACCAGAATCCGATGGGGCCGACGTTGCCCGTAGAGCGTCGCAGGGAGATTCTGGAGATTGCGCATCGGCATGGCGTTCCGGTCCTCGAAGATGAGTGCTATGTGGACCTTCGGTTTGAGGGCGAGATGCAGCCGGCGTTTCGGACGCTTGACGACTCCGGAATTGTGATCCATGTTGCGTCGTTCTCAAAGTTGCTTGCGCCGGGTTTACGGTTGGGTTACATCACGGCTGCCCCGGAGGTGCTCCGCCGTGCGGCTAGCTGCAAGGTTGGATCAGGCCCCAATCAATTTGCGGCGTATGCGATCGAGGGGTTCTTGCGGACCAGTCTCGATGAGCATCGCGCGCGCTTCAACCCGCTGCTCAAGCAGAAACGAGACGCGATGGACGAGTCGTTGCATGACAACTTCTCGGACATCGGGGCGAAGTGGTCACATCCGCAAGGCGGTTGCTACACATGGTTGACGATGCCTGAAGGCACTGACATCACGGCTCCTCGCGACGAGATCTTTGCCGAAGGCGTTGGTTACAACGGCGGTCCCGGTTTTGCGCCCAATGGCGACGGTCAGAACTGCGCTCGGTTGTGCTTTGCGTTCGAGACGCCTGAGAAGTGCTACGACGGCATTGGGGCGTTGGCGAAGGCGTTTAAGAAGCGCGGATTGATGTAGGGCGCTAGATCCTCGCATCAAACTAACGAATTAGCGTCTGTACGGGAGTTAGTTCGTTCGGTGAAAGTCCTCTAGAAGGGCGACTTCGTTCGCATTGCCGATATACATCGGCGTGCGGTGATGAAGTTGGGCGGGTTCTATGTCTCTTATCGGCGCCGAGCCGTTGCTTGCAGCACCACCGGCTTGTTCGGCGACGAACGCCAGGGGAGCGCACTCGAAAAGCAGACGCAGTTTGCCGTCGGGGCTGCTCTTGTCTCCGGGGTAGGCGTAGATTCCGCCTTTCATCAGGTTTCGGTGGAAGTCGGCGACCAATGCCCCGATGTACCGACCCGAATAACCTTCTGATTTGACGTGGTCGACCCAGTTGAGATCGGGGGCGTTCCACTTGCCCGAATTGCCCTCGTTGGCGGAGTAGACGCGAGACGAGCCGTGGGAGTCGACGTTTTCCTCGGTGAGGAGGTAATCTCCGAGGGTCGGGTCGAGAGTGAAGAAGTGGACCCCGTCGCCGGAGGTGTAGCAGAAGATGGTTGAGGAACCGTAAAGGACGTATCCGGCGGCGAGCATGTCACTGCCGGGACGGAGGATGTCCGCGTCGCCAGCCGCTACGCCTTCGCTGAGGCGGCGGTAGATGCCGAAGATGGTGCCGATGGGGGCGGCGACGTCGATGTTACTGGAACCGTCGACGGGATCGTATACGACGACGTACTCGCCAGTGATCGCGGCGTCTCCGCAGTCGATTAACCCGGCGTTTTCTTCCGAACTCATGGCGCAGACTAGTCCAGTTGATAACAGAGCTTCGGCGACCACGTTGTCGCTAATGAGGTCGAGTTTCTGCTGCTCGTCGCCAGTGACGTTTGCGGCACCAGCGGAACCGAAGATGTCTCGTAGAGCTGCGCGGTTGATTTCCGACGAGATGAACTTACCTGCCGATCCGATGGCGTTGAGGAGAACAGCGAGGTCCGAAGGGTCGGCGAACTCGTCGTTGGGGTTGTCCATTGCGAATTGGAAGAGATTCGGTGGTGAAACTGGCATGGGGGTCGTCTCCCTTTGGCTACCTAACTTTTACTCGATACTGTATGCGAAAGGCAGAGATTCCGTGCGGTCCGTAGGGCAACGAATGTGAACGTGTTTCACGAGATGATGCCGTATCATTTCAACAAACCGAAGAGACTGATCGGGAGGATTTTGAACGATGGGTAACGAGCTTCACTCAACTGCGAAGGCGATGGTTGCGCGGGGTAAAGGGATACTTGCAGCTGACGAATCGACGGGGACGATTGGTAGACGGTTAGCTTCGATCGATGTGGCCAACGAGGAGCCCAATCGGCGAGCGTGGCGGCAGCTTCTTTTTACGACGGCGGGATACGGCGAATACATCAGCGGTGTCATCCTCTACGACGAGACGCTTCGGCAGTCTTCAGATCAAGAAATCCCCTTCGTGGAGTTGCTTCAGAACGAAGGTGTCATCCCGGGCATCAAAGTTGACAAATCAACTAATCCTCTTGCTGGAGCACCGGGGGAGTTGACGACAGACGGGCTCGATGGACTCAGAGACCGGTTGAACGAGTATTACGAACTCGGTGCTCGGTTCACCAAGTGGCGCGCCGTGATCACGATCGGCGATCACATTCCGTCTGAATACTGCATCAACGTCAATGCCCATGCCCTTGGTCGATTTGCGGCGTTGTCGCAGGAAGCTGGGTTGGTGCCTATAGTTGAGCCGGAGGTGTTGATGGATGGCGATCACTCAATTGAGATGTGCGAGTGGGTAACCGAAAAGACGTTGGATCGGACGTTCGAGGAGTTGAAGAATCAACGCGTCGATCTCGAGGGGATGGTGCTCAAGCCGAACATGGTCTTGAGCGGGACGGACGCTGATGATCGCGCTGATGCAGAGGAAGTTGCACAGGCCACGGTCGGGTGTTTCAAGCGGACCATTCCGGCGGCGGTTCCTGGGATCGCGTTCTTATCTGGAGGGCAGGGGGATGAGGAGGCGACTGTAAATCTGGACGCTATCAATAAATTGGCGCAGTCGGAAGGTGCTCCGTGGGAGTTGACTTTCTCGTATGGGCGAGGGTTGCAGGCTACGCCGTTGCAGACTTGGGGCGGAGATCCTGCTAACGTTCCCGCGGCGCAGGAGGCATTTATCGAGCGCTCGATTGCTACCGCGGCGGCGCGTGAGGGCAAGTACGTCTAAACGTGGCTGATCAAGTTTCAGAGCTTGTATCGGCGCGTGGCAGCGACATAGTTGCCACGCGCCGGTATCTTCATGCTCGTCCTGAGACTGGTTTCGAGGAGCATCACACGGCGTCGTACATAGCTGATCGATTGCGAAAGGCTGGGCTTGAGGTGCATACCGGTATTGCTGAAACGGGCATTGTCGCGGTGTTGAGAGGTGGCAAACCCGGTCGTAGGTTGGCGATACGTGCCGATATTGACGGATTGCCGATTGATGAGTTGACCGGCTTGGAGTTTGCGTCGACGAATGGGCGGATGCATGCCTGCGGGCATGATGGACATATCACCATGGCGCTGACGGCAGCGGAGATTTTGGCTAAGGTCTCAGACGAGATCGCTGGTGAGGTAGTGTTCATCTTTCAGCCATCGGAAGAGTTGTGCAACGGGGCTGTGGCGATGATCGAGGACGGGGTAATGGATCTGGTCGATGCCGATGTAGTTATCGGGACGCATCTTTGGAATCAAGCGCCCATGGGGTATGTGGGGGTGAACCAATCGACTGTTTTTGCTGGGGCAGACCTTTTTGAGGTCACCGTGAAGGGACATGGCGGTCATGGTGCGATGCCGCATCTGACTGTTGACCCGGTTGTTGTGGCGGCGAATATCATCAATGCTTGCCAGACGGTCGTCGCGAGGGAGATATCGCCGCAGGAGATGGGAGTCGTCACGTTTGGGAGTGTGCAAGGAGGTTCGGCCGGGAATGTGATTGCGGATGAGGTGAAACTCAACGGCACGATCCGGGCATACAATGCTGAGACGCACAAGGCGATAGCGGATGCGGTTAGGAGGATCACTGCTGGTGTCAGCGAGTCTCTTAGAGCGTCGGCGACCTACACGCACCTCGCTGGAACGCCGCCAGTGATCAATAATCCTGATGTTGCCAACTGGGTTTCAGGCTTAGCGATGCAATCGGCAGGGGAGGATTCGGTAGGGGAACTCGAACCGATCTCGGTTGGCGATGATATGGCCGAGTTCATGAACCGAATACCTGGGGTTTACTTCATTCTTGGCGCGTCGAAGGCCGGTACTGAGGGGCATCACAACGCGAAGTTTGATTTCGACGAGGCCTGCTTGCCGATTGGGACGGAGGTGTTTGTCAGGGCGGGGTTGGGTATTGAGGGGATGCCGTAGTCGCTACGTCACCCCCTCGTGTGTCCTACGATACCTAAGTGCAATCTCGGATCAGTAAACTGGTGCAGCCCCACCATCGACGTTGACCGCCGCTCCCGAGACGTAGCTGGCGGCTGGGGAGCATAGGAAGGCGATCACGTCGCCGGCTTCCTGCGCTTCTCCGATGCGACCTAGCGGGACGCCCGCCCCGAAGGTTGCCCAGTGGTCTTGTAACGAGTAGGAAGGGTCATCGGCGTTTGCGGCTTCCCAGCGGATTCGGTGTTGTCGGCTCTTTAGGACTCCGACGCACACGGTGTTAACGCGGATGCCGTGTTCTCCGAACTCTTTCGACCATGCCTTGGTGAGCGAGATGCCTGCTGCGCGCGATAGCGATGTGGGTTGGCTACCGCCTGCTGCTGCCTTGCCGCCGGGTGTAGTCGTGTTACAGATGGCTCCTGCGTCGGACTTCTTGAGATAGGGCAGGGCGTAGCGGGTCATGTAGATCGCGCCTTTGACCTTTAACGAGAAGTCGATGTCGAGTTGCTCGTTGGTCATGTCCTCGAAGTTAGACGCCGAGGACGTTCCGGCGTTGTTGACTAGGATGTCGAGTCCACCTAGGTGGTCTGCCGCGGATTCGACGGCATTCTTGACTGCGGCTTCATCGGAAACGTCAGCCGGTGCAGCGATGACAGTGCTTCCCGTTTCCCTGCTTATTTCTGCCGCGACTGCTTCGAGGTCTGAACGCGTTCTCGATACAAGGGCCACGTTAGCGCCCTCCGCGGCAAAGCGATACGCGGCCGCCTTACCGATTCCGTCGCTTGCGCCAGTGACGATTGCGGCTTTCCCTGCTAATCCAAGATCCATATTTTCGGTTTCCTTTCTAGATTGCGGACTTCGTGGAGCCGCATGTTTAGCGAGTTGCTTTGCCTAGATTGCTAGTATCGCGCCTCGGGGATCAATAAACGGGCGCAGCTCCACCGTCGAGGTTTACCGCAGCGCCGGAGATGTAACTCGCTGCTTGCGAGCAGAGGAATACGATGGGATCGCCCGCTTCTTCGGCCTCGCCGATGCGGCCGAGTGGTATGCCCGGCCCATAGGACGCCCAGTGGTCTTCCAACGTAAATGAAGGGGCTTTGGCATGGGCCCGTTCCCAGTGTCGGCGGTTCTGTCGGCTCTTAAAGGATCCAATGCAGACTGTGTTGACCCTGATGCCATACTCACCGAACTCTTTGGACCATGCTTTGGTTAGCGAGATGCCTGCTGCCCGAGACAAGGAAGTTGGCTGAGCGCCGCCGGGCGATGCCTTTCCCGCCGCAGTGGTTATGTTGCAGATGGCGCCGCATTCTGACTTTTTGAGATAGGGCAGCGTGTACCGAGTCATGAATATGGCACCCCAAACCTTGACGGCAAAATCGGATTCTACGAGTTCGTTAGTCATGTCCTCGAACCGATTTGCGTTGCCTTGGCCAGCGTTGTTGACCAGAATGTCGATACCTCCCAGTTTCTCGGCTACTTCATTGACCGCCGCTTCAACGGCTTCTTCGTTGGAAACGTCGGCTGGAGCGATGATCACTTCGCCCCCGGTCGCGCTCCTGATATCCTCCGCAGCCGACTCCAGATCGGATGCGGTTCGCGCAAGCAGCGCGACTTTTGCTCCTTCCATAGCGAAGCGCGTGGCAGCGGCTTTGCCGATGCCAAAACTTGCTCCAGTCACTAAGACGACCTTGCCAGCTATTCCTAAGTCCATTTAGAGAGTTTCCTTTCAGGGATACGTGCGATTACAATTGGCACGTTGTCTCAATTTCATTTGCCCAAGCAGCCGTTATACATTATCGTGAATTCTCAGTGAGACAATTGGCCTGAGGTGCCGAACATTGACAACCACGCAGTCCGATAACGGGAGAACTTCCGACCCGAACCACTTGGCGACGCGGTCGCGGTCAGTTCCGCGCCGTTTGATCCTTGGTCCGGGTCCCAGTTCGGCCAGTCCCCGTGTTCTGCGAGCGATGTCGCAACCGATAATCGGTTATCTCGATCCCGCATACTTCGAAATCCTCGCCGACGTCCAAACGATGTTGGCGCGCGTCTTCATCACGAATCAGACGACTATGACGGTTGCCGGGGCTGGGTCAGCCGGTATGGAAGCTGGGTTGTCGAGCCTCCTAGAGCGAGGCGATAAGGCGATCATATGCGTCAACGGGTTCTTCTGCGAGCGTCAGATTTTGATGTGCGAACGTCTCGGCGTCGAGGTAGTCAGGGTAGAAGCGCCATATGGCAAGACGGTTGACCCGCAACGGTTGGAAGATGCGCTTGAGGCCAATCCGGATACGAACCTGGTGTCGGCGATTCACGCCGAGACCTCAGCGGGAACTCTACAGGACATCGACGTTCTTTCGGGCCTCACACACGACTACGACGCGCTCTTCATGACCGATGTCGTGACGTCGTTGGCTGGAACGCCCGTCGAGTTTGACGCCTGGGAGATCGACTATGCCTATGGCGGTTCACAGAAATGTTTCGCCGCGCCGCCTGGCATCAGTCCTGTGGCGATTTCGGACAGGGCATTGGAGCACATCCGCAATCGAAAGACGTTGCCGAGCTCCTGGTATCTCGATCTGGCCCTGATCGCCGATTACTGGGGTCCCGAACATCTTCACCACCATACCAGCCCGGTAAGCATGATCTACGGATTGCGCGAGGCGTTGGCACTGGTGCACGAGGAGGGGCTAGAGACGCGTTGGTTGCGCCATGAGAAGGTCGCCCAAGCCTTGAGGGCAGGTTTGGAGGCGTTGGGGCTCGATTCGCCAGTCGATTCGGAGAATCGTCTCAACCAATTGACGGTTGTGTCGTTGCCGGATGGCGTGGACGACGGCGAACTGCGGTCCGCGTTGCTGAACGAGTACTCGATCGAGGTAGGCCGTGGCCTAGGCCAGTTCGCAGGCAAGGTTATCCGCGTCGGGTTGATGGGTGAATCTTGCGTGCCAGCCAATGTATTCGCACTGCTGAGCGCGCTGGAACGGATTTTGCCGCGATTGGGTTACGAGGTACCTAGGGGAGAGGCGGTTTCGGCGGCTTCTCAAACGCTGGCAGAAGATCCACCTCCGGTAGCGGTGATTTAGTCGTAATCGCCGCCTGTTCGGTACGCCTCGTCTAAGATATCGACGGCGTATCTGACTTCGATTTCAGAATCGGCCCGTGTAAGCGCGTTTGCCAGTTGCAGGGCGCATCCTGGGTTGCCGGTTGCCATGTAGTTGGCACCAGTCGCAATGATGTTTCGGGCTTTTCGGTCGCCGAGGCGCGTCGACATATCGCGTTGGGCTATTGAATAGGTCCCTGCCGAGCCACAGCACACGGTCGATTCCGCCATTTCGACTAGCTGTATGCCGGGGACACAACGCAGGATTTCTCGGGGTGCGTCGCTGATGCGCTGTGTAGAAAGCAGGTGACACGGGTCTTGGAAGACGACCTTGGCATCAATCCGGCCGGTTGGTGCTTCGAATCCGTATTCGACCAGTAGCTCGTGGATGTCGCGGGTCTTGCCAGCTAACTCTTCGGCCTTTTCGTCTCCGTCCAGCAGCTCTCCATACTCTTTCATGGTCGAACCGCAGCCGGCAGAGGATGAAACCACCGCGTCGGGGTTCATCGACAACAGGGCAGAGGCGTTGTTCACGGCCATCTGGCGGGCGGTCGCCTTCTCTCCGGCGTACATGTTCAACGATCCACAACACCCTTGATCGGCAGGCAGATGGACCTCAAAGCCGTTGTGGACTAGAACGCGTAGCGTCGCCTCCATCGTCTCGCCATGCATCATTGACATCACGCATCCACCCAGCAGTGATACTCGAGCTTTGATTTGTCCATGGGGTTTCAGCACGCGTCCGTCGGCGACGAAGAAATCTTCGCCCATCATCGGCAGTGATTGATCCAGATATTCGTAACGGTTGGGCAGGACCTTCATCACGCCCACTTTTTTGGTGGCTCCGCGCATACCGGATCGCTGATAGAACCGCGTCAGCTTGCCGAAAGTGCGCATGAGTTTTGGTTTTGGCAACAGGCGATTGAAGCCGACCTCACGAGCAAACCTTTCTCGTAGTGGACGTTTGACGCGGGATTTCATTTCGGCCCGCGTCGCCATCATGATGCGTCCATATGGGACACCTGATGGGCAGGCGACTTCGCATGCTCGACATTGAAGGCACAGGTCCCAGTGACGAGTAACTGTCGGAGTCATCTCGACGCGGCCCTCATTCACGGCTTTCATCAACGTCAAGCGGCCGCGCGGCGACTCTGCTTCCAGTCCAGTCTCCAAATACGTAGGGCACGCGTTCAGGCAGAACCCGCACTGCACGCACTTGTAGAGATCATCCTCCGACGGTGCGTCGGCGGTGATGAAACCTCTCGCTGGTGTGTTAGGCGTGGTTTTCAACTTGGAGTTCCTGATCTCAAATCTTGAAAGCGAAGCGACCTGGATTCAATCGCCCGTCCGGATCGAATTGCTGCTTCATATTCTTCATGATCTGCGCGGAAGAGGCATCGATCCCGAAGACATCGATCTCGTTCTTGACTGTCAAGGGACATCGTTCGACCATCAACGAGCCACCGATTTCCCTGATCGTTTTCTTCGCGTCGTTGACGAAGGTGATCGCGTCGAAATCGTCGATGTCCTCAACGCTGAACTGCAACATGCCGTACCCGGCATCGATTATCGAGGAGATCGAGACAGGGCGGATGCGACCCAAAACTCGCTCCAATCGGCTCAGTAGGTCTATCGAAACGGTCGGTTTCGCGGCTATCCGGAGGCTTAACTTGGCATTGTCGCCGGTTGAACCTGCGTAAGTCCAGATGTCAGCCTCCGACGCGCCCGATAAAACCTCGTATCCCGTTGCCGGGACCGTTCCTGCCAGACCAGTCAACTCGTTCAACTGACGGTTCAAAGCGGCATGCGACCCCGATACTTGGACGAGCATGAGGTAGGACGCACCGCCAGAGATTCCGTCAGGGGCCATGTGGTGATCCGAAGCTAGTTCCCTGATGGCGCCAACTGCTGTCGGTCCGGAAAACAATCTAGCCGCTTCGATGGAGACGTTGACATTGCCAACATCGAGCACAGCATTCGACGCGGAACTCAGGCGATCGAACCACATCGCGACCGTCTGCCTACCCTCGGGGACAGGGACCAGCTTCAGCGCAACGCTAACGATCACGCCCAAGGTGCCGAAAGCACCGGTATGAAGTCGGTGGAGGTCGTAGCCTTGGACATTCTTGACAACGCGACCGCCCGATTTCGTGGGAGTCCCATCAGCTAGCACGACAGACATCCCGATCACCCAGTCGCGTATTCCCCCAAATCTCGGAGCCAGGCGACTCGGCGCGTTCGAAGCAACGGAACCGCCGATCGTTGCTTCGGAAGAGTGTGGCACTTCAAACGGCAACTGCTGCTGGGATTCCGCCAAGAGCGATGAGAGGTGGGAGATCTTGACTCCCGCGTCGCAGACCAAAGTCATATCGCCCGCGACGTGCTCGATTTCTGAGGTCAACCCTGACAGGTCTAAAGCGACATCATAGCCCGCGGGCACGTTTCCTATGCCCATTCGCGTTCCGCCTCCCCAAGGGATAACTGTTTTCCCTTGGCGGTACAGCTCGGAAAGATACAGGACGACGCCCGATTTTCTCGTCGGGCTGATGACTTCGGCGGGCAGCAACCCGTCAACTGGGAAGTCGCGCAACTCCGGGCTACTCCTCCATCGAGTAGTTGAATTGCCAATTTATCCCAAATTTATCGGTGCAGGATCCGTGATATGCCCCCCAAAACATCTTCTCCAACGACATGGTTACATTGCCACCGTCCGACAACTTGGCAAATTGGGACTTCATCTCTTCGACGTTGGATGGTTCGATCGATATCGCGAAATTATCGCCAATCGCTGGCGGCGGTCTGAACGACGCAGGGACATCACTTCCCATCAGAAACCCCGAACCGACAGGTAGGGAGACATGCATGACCGTGTCGAGTTCCTCTTCGGTAACCTGCATGTCATCAGGGCCTTCCCGGAACGTGGTGACCGACGCGAATTCGCCACCAAAGACGGAACGATAGAACTCAAAGACCTCGCGACAGTTGCCGTTGAAGAATAGATAAATGTTCATGTCATATGCCCAAGGCTCAGTATCCAGCGAGGCGATCTCGCCTGCGACTACTAGTGCTCTGTGTTGAGCTGCCAGCCAATCCCGAACTTGTCGATGCACGATCCGAAATAAGCGCCCCAGAACTGGTCCTGCATCGGCATCGTCACCTGACCGCCGTCTGAGAGTTTTGCGAACAACTCGTCGGCTGCTTCTCTGCTTTCAGGCTGATACGAGATCGAAAAGTTGTTGCCTTGGGTAACTGGCGGTGCGAACTGCGCGGGCACGTCCGATCCCATCAGGACAGACGTTCCGATCGGGTAAGTAACGTGCATTACCTGAGCAAGGGCTTCATCCGACCAGCCATGGTCCTCCGCTGTACCCTCGACCTCCGGCATGTTGCGGAACGTCTCGAAGATAGCGAATTCGCCGCCGAAGATCGAGCGGTAGTGTTCGAAGACCTCGCGGCAGTTTCCGTTGAAGTGAAGATAAATGGTTAGGCTCAATTCGAACTCCTCGGTGTTCTAGCGTTTAGCACTGATCTGATCCTGATTGTAAGTACCGGTAACTTCTGAGTAATTTGTTCTGACGGCCTCGCTCGCCGCGGTGGCTTCATCAAGGGCTTCTTGCGGGACATCCTCGTGCCACGCCTCCAGGTTCGAGCGCACGTGCTCGACGGTGTGGGCACCCATGATGCATGCCGTGACGGCCGGGTTGCTGATGACCCACCGCGAAGTAAGTGCGTTCATCGACACCCCGTATTTCTCCGCAATGGCTACGATCTTCTCGACGACGTCGAAATTGGCTTGTGACCAGTACGTGTCTCGGAAAGATTGATAGTGCCGGAAAGCGGGAGAAAATCGACTTTCCGGCTCGGACTCAAAGTGTAGGTCCTGGCCTAGTAGCAGACCTCCGGCCCGTGGCGAAAATGCCATCATCCCTAGGCCATACTCTCTACAGACCGGAAATATCTCGCGTTCCGGGTCCCTGGACAGCAGGTTGTACCGTCCTTGATAGCAATTGAATAGACGCGCACCCAGCGTTTCCGCCTGCCACAACGCCTCTACGAGTTGAAACGCCGCGAAGTTGCAGACGCCGATGTAGCGCGCCTTTCCCGCTTGGACGATGTCGCTGTAGGCGAGAACGAACTCGTCGATAGGCACGTCCAGGGGGAAATCATGGATCTGGTAGAGATCGATATAGTCGGTTTGCAAACGCCGCAGCGAATCGTCGATCGCCTGCATCGCGTACTTGCGACTGACCTGACGGTCGTTTGGTCCGAGGCCGAGACGCCCGTTCCCCTTTGAAGCCAAAATGACATCATATCGCTGTCCCTGCATAAATTTGCCGACATAGATCTCGGAGCGACCTTCTTCGTAGACGTTGGCGGTGTCGATGAAGTTGACGCCACCGTCAAACGCCGCAGCCATTACTCGGAGCGATTCCGCTTCATCCATCTGTCCGCCGAAGTTATCGCCGCCCATGCAGTATTCGGAGACTTTGAGGCCGGTTCTTCCTAGTCTGACGTAGTTCACGGGATTCCGGTTTTGATGTCGCTAGAGTAGAACTGCCGATCCGCTGACTGGCAGCAGTTAAGGCTTAAACCTGCGCGAACGTGGTCCTCACGGCTTCGCTGGCGGCCGTTGCCTCGTCAAGCGCTTCTTGGGGCACGTCTTCCTTCCAAGCTAGCAGGTTCGACCGCAATTGTGCTTCGGTCCGCGCACCGACAATGCATGAAGTTACAACTGGATTGCTGATTACCCACCGCAAAGCCAGCGCGTTCGCTGAGACTCCGTAGCGTTCACCGATCGCGATGATCTTCTCCATAGTTTCAAACATCGGCTCTGACCAGTAGGTGTCTCGATACCACTGCGATGCTCGGAAGTCATCGGAGAAACGACCACCTGCTTCGGCTTCGAAGTTTCGGTGTTTGCCCAGCAGGAACCCACCCGCTTGCGGCGAGTAGGGGATTACCCCGATCCCGTATTCGGCACAGACGGGTAGCAATTCGCGCTCCGGATCACGCATTAATAGGTTGTACTTCGGCTGAACACAGTCAAAGCGACGCGCACCAAGCCGATCTGCCTCCCACAATGCCTCGACGAGTTGGTACCCGTTGAAATTCGACACTCCGATATAACGCGCTTTGCCGGATTCAACTACGTCGGAGTAAGCCTGCACAAACTCGTCAATGGGCACATCGGGCGGGAACGAATGGATTTGATACAGGTCGACATAGTCCGTGTTCAGACGTCGGAGCGAGTCATCGATGGCCTGCATCACGTACTTTCGGCTTACGAACTGGTCGTTCGGACCGTCGCCTACGCGGCTGTTGCCTTTGGTAGCGACGATGACATCGTATCTTCGGCCTTGGATGAACTTCCCGACAATTGGCTCAGATCGCCCATCCATGTATGAGTTGGCCGTGTCGATGAAATTGACACCGCCATCGAATGCGGCACCCATGATCCGAAGCGCTTCAGCTTCATCGGTCTGGCCGCCGAAGTTGTCCGCGCCGATGCAGTATTCGGAGACTCTTAGGCCTGTTCTTCCTAGGTTGGTGTAGTTCAATCCGGTGGCCTTTCGTGACTACGAGACGCGAATACTATGAGATCTACAGACACGGACGTTCGTCCCTTCCATCGGTCGGTTTCGGCGTTTGATCAATGCATTGGGACATTAGATCGAACAACCTATTCGGGTCCTTTCGTAAAGTGGTGTAATGGACGTTCCACAACCCGGATTTTTTGACTTTCCTATGATTACGATTCGGACAACGCGGGTCTTCACGGAAATGTCCGAGCCAATTCTGAGATGGTTTATCGATTGGTTCTCGGTCCCAATTGCTCAGCAACGAAACCGTGGTCCGTTCGATGCGTTTTCGGGCTTTCAAGTCGTCAACTCTCAACCACAAGAATGGCATCTTCTCAATGTAGGTACTGATGCAGCTCGCGTGCCTAACGCAGGTCGCTCGCCGATAATCGGGTTGATCCAAGTTCCGTGCCTTAACCCGATTTTTGAGCGCCGCGTTTATGTGATCTCTAAACACTGATCGACCACCGTCAACTTTGTGCTCAAAAAGACGTGAACCGAGAGTACTGTTGTTCCCTGTATGGGTTCCAACCCGAACAACGCGCAGTTCGCCGTGCCCGTTCTGCCGACATTCGCCCGATTCGAAAAAGAAATAAACACCTTTGATCGAAGGCGCAATACCCGTTGCGAATTCACTCAACGTGCGTTTCCCACCAACCTGCTGTTCAAGACGTCCTAGCAACTCGTAGAAGCGTTCAGTGTCTGCAATTCGATCCGACACGGATTCACGCCGCTCTCGTCGTCGCGACAAACGGTTGGCCTGCGTTTGGGGGGTAGTTCATTGGCGCATTTGCGGCGAACTTGTTGGCAATAGCGCGCACCTCCGACATGGCCTCATCTGACGCAGTTTCGCTCCACGCCTCGAGAGTGCCATCCAACTGGTCGATCCGACGAGCACCAAATATCGGCGAAGTTACGCCGTCATGCTCCGACACCCACTGCAATGCCAACCTGATCATTGGCTCACCGTGCCTATCCGAGACCGACTTTAGCTTCACAATCGTCTCGTGCCTAGCATCATCGCCGTATCGACCTTCCAAACTCCGGCGACGTTCGTCATCGCGGGGACCGTCATATCCAGCCAGGTACTTACCCGTCAAAACGCCACCTGCCATCGGACTGTACGGCACAACTGCGACACCGTGTTTGCGCGCCAGCGGTATCATCTCAACGGCCAAACCCGGCTGCAGGATGTTGAACACCGACTGTATCGCCTCGACCCGATAAAGATTGCGAACATCCGATGTCCAGAGTGCGGACGCGAGCAACCAAGCCGGGAAGTTCGACACCCCGGCGTAGACTACTTTGCCCTGGTGAATCAGGTCATCAACCGCCCGCAACGTCTCTTCGATGGGTGTATCCGCGTCCCATTTATGACAGTAGAGCAAATCTATGCGGTCCGTCTTCAGCCTTTTTAGCGAAGCCTCGACCGTCCTAACGATGTGGTACCTCGACGCACCCTCATCGTTCACCCCATCGCCTATCTGCGACGTGTACTTGGTCGCCAACACAACCTGATCTCGCCAGCTGGTCGAACGGAAAAAGTTCCCGATCACTCGCTCCGAGTCACCGGTCGAGTACGAATCAGAGGTGTCAAGGAAGTTGATCCCGGCATCGAACGCCTTCGCCATGATGCGATGCGCAGTCGCATCATCGCAACGCGACGGATTGCCGAAGTTAGCCGAACCCAAGCAAAGGTTCGATACCTTAACGCCCGTCCGCCCCAGTTTTACGTATTCAATAGGAATGTCGTCACCTCACAAGTTGGGCTATTAATCTCTCAGATATTAACCGCTGATTCTTTCACTATGATCGACGCTCAACATCCACCCAACGTTTCTCTTTCCACGAACGGTGCGCTGCGTCAACGATCCTGGCTGCTTCAAGGCCGACTTCGAAACCGGTGTCTATCAGCGATTGATCATTCGCCAGCGCGCCTGCGACGAACTGTTCATAGGGCATGGGGTAGGGCGGACCCGGATTGATGTCGTTCATCGGCAGGTTCTCGCCTGATGAACCGATGAGGCCGTACAGGCCGTTCAGGGCTATTCGGCCGGATGACCCCGCTACATCGACCAAGATGCCACGCCGCGGTACCTCGCCCCGTTGAACAAAGCTAGTGTGAATCACAGCATAGGCACCGTTCACGTATTCGAGTAGGAATGCAGACGAGTCGGGCACGTCGACATCGAAGCCGTCGGGCGCGTCGATGAATTGCCTACGTTTCTCCGCTGTGTTCAAGAACGCCGAAACTCGTGCCACTTCGCCGTTGAGAAGACGTGCCATATCAAATACATGTATCAATTCATAGACAGTTCCGCCGCCGTGTTCCGGCATGAAACGCCACGACCCAACATCTGACCGGACGTCTTGCTGCATCGACATTCCCCATCGGATGTTGACGTGATAGACATCCCCAACGTAACCGTCGGCGATGTATCTACTCATGCGGCCCACTGGCGTCCGTCCGCGCTGATTGAAGTTGACCGCATGGATCACGCCAGCATTCTCGGCTGCATTCAGCATCTCCTGACAGTCACTTGCAGTTAGCGCCAGCGGTTTCTCACACAAAACCGGGCGACCGCTTGCGATGGCTTCCAAAGCGTAGAACTTGTGAGAATCGGTCGGTGTAATGATGTCGATGGCGTCAATATCGGGGTCATTGAGCATCTCTCGATGATCGGTATAGCCTTTCGCCACTCCGAAGCGCTCCTGCATCTCCCGCAAAGGCCCCTCCGAGCGCCGCATGAATGCGACTACTTCAGCCTCTGGGACGTGCGAAAAAGCTTCCATGTGGTCCGCCGCGAATCCACCTGCGCCGATGATTCCGATCCTCAGTTTTCGAGACACCATAATCTCCCTTTCTCGTTTGGCAAATTAAACCTTCACAGAGTTGCAAGGCGACAACGAAGCGTCAACGCTCTCGCCACTCTCAAACCGCTTGCAATCCACCCGGCCCAGTAGCCCTGAACGCTTCTTCCGATATGCCATATGCGCTCCCGTGGACCGCGCCACCCGGGAACACCTTCCCCGGATTGAACCGCTTTCCAGCCTCAAAAGCAGGGCGTAGCTTGGCCATCGCAGCAAGATCGTCTTCGGTGAAGACTAATGGCATGTATGCCTGCTTCTCGATGCCAATGCCGTGCTCGCCGCTCAACGCGCCCCCAGCCTCGATACATGCCGCCAATATACGCTCTCCACACTCAATGACGCGCCTTACCTGTGCCTTATCTCGTCCGTCGAATAGGATGCACGGATGCAGATTGCCGTCTCCAGCATGAAACACATTTCCGATAGTCAGTTCCAACTCCTCGCCAATCTCCCGCACCTGCCGCATGATGTCACGGAGCTTGGTCCGTGGCACGACACCATCGACGAGATAGTAGTTCGGCGCTATCGTTCCAAACGCGCCGATCGCTCCCTTGCGAGTAGCCCACAATTCTGCACGTTTAGCGTCGTCTTCTGCTTCCCGTATCTCAGAGCTATTGTTCGCTCGGCAAATCTCACGAACACGCTGACCCTGTTCGTCGACCGTCTCGCGCAAACCGTCGAGTTCAACGATTAGAACCGCTTCTGCGTCGTCTGGATAACCAGGATGGTAGACAGGTTCGCAAGCCTCGATAGTCACTCGGTCCATCATCTCAATCGCCGACGGCACCATCCCCGCGCCGATAATGTCTGAAACTGACTGTGATGCGTCATCCAAAGAGCGGAACGCGGCCAGCATCGTCAGTACGGCTTCAGGCTTCCGCATTAAACGCACCGCGACCTTGGTGACGATCCCCAACGTCCCTTCTGAGCCGATGAATGCTCCTCTCAAGTCGTATCCGAACGTATCTCTAGACGTGCCGCCCAACCAAACCTTTTCACCATCCGCCAGCACAACCTCAATGCCCAACACATGGTTAGTGGTGACGCCCAGCGCGAGGCAGTGCGGACCACCTGCATTCTCAGCAACATTGCCGCCGATTGTGCAGGCACGTTGCGACGATGGATCCGGAGCGTAATACAGACCGTACTGGGCAACTGCTTCAGAAAGTTCGATGTTGACTAGGCCGGGTTCTACGATCGCTACACGATTCTCGACATCGACCTCGAGTACTCGGTTTAACCGAGTAACTGGCAACACAACCGAATCATGCAGCGGAACCGCGCCACCACTTAAACCCGTGCCAGCACCCCGCGGCACGATATTCGCGTCGTGCTGGTATGCGGCCTTTACACACTCCGCCAACTCGTCGGCGCTACCAGGTAAGACCACTGCGCCGGGCGGAGATCGATCTATCGAGCCGTCGTACTCATACAGCAGCAAGTCATCCGATCCCCAGATGACGTACTCTTCGCCAACGATTTCACGCAGGCGCTCTATCAGCTTCTCGTCAATCATCGGATAAAGGCGCTGTCATTCCCGCGAAAGCGGGAATCCAGAAATGTAGGGCACACCATCAAGAAGCGTTCTCGTCCATGAACTGCTGACCGCTATTCAGAAGCAACTCGTGAATCCAAATCGACTCCATGATGTCACCGCTCATGTGGCGGCCTTTGCTGCGTATATACGCGGACAACTCGTCAGCCGCCTTGACAACGTCGGGATGTTCGGGTTCGCCCGGATAGCCGATACCTTGGGCGAAATCGTTCATACCGATGCCGAAGTAGTGGATACCATCCACCTCTAGGATGTCGTCAATGTTGTCTATCGAACCTTGATCTTCAAGCAGTGCGCCCACAAGCATGTTGTCGTTCGCTTGTTGATAGAAGTCTCGCTTATCGCCCCAGGCATCGGGTGTGAACGAGTAGTTGGTACCTCGGTTACCCCCAAAGGAACGATGTCCGATAGGGCCAAAGTAGCAAGCATCTACCAGCTTCTCGGCATCCTCTCCGCTTGCGATGTGTGGCCCCATGATGCCTTGGATGCCGCGGTCGAGATACTGCAAGATGTGTGAAGCTTCAACATTCTCAACTCTCGCGACCGCGGTCGCACCTGACGCTTCAACGGCGCGCGTCATCTCCTCCAACTCCGTATATCCGAACGGGCCATGCTCACCGTCCAACCATACGTAGTCGAAGTCCAGACGCCCGAGTATCTCGACATCCCACACCGATGAAAAAGTCATCTGATACCCCAGAGCCTTGCGACCCTCTTTCATCGCCTTCAGAACGCGGTTTTCGCGGACCATCATCTCTGTCATTGGTTATCTCCTACCTATCTCCGATAGCGGCCAAACCGACCTGTTTTACAGATGTTCTGATTTCAATTTCACTGCAGTGCCGTAGCAGAACACACTGTAGTTATCGTCGCTTCCATGTTGCCCTGAGGGTTGGACCGGATTGATCCTTAGATCGATAACTGCGTCAGCTTCAATATTCTGAGCCGCAGCCGTAAGACGCTCAATCGCCTCTGCCGTCTTCTCTTCAACGTTGTTCGTTCCCCCACGGCCGAGCTTCTCGGCACCCGAGACCAACCCGAGTACGTTGTCTATCTCACGTCCCGGTATAAAGTTCGTCGTGGTCAGTATCACAGACGGCTCTCTCCCCCAAGTCATCGCTTCGGTCCTCCAGTTTTAGTCAGCCTAGAGGATCAATGGAGCTTGACCGCTGTCCCGTAAGCCAGGATCTCCGCGAATCCTTGTCCAACCGACGACGTGTTGTACCTCGTGCTCACAACGGCATCGCCCCCCAGTGCCTGGGCCTCAGCAATCATCTGCTGCGTAGCTTCTTCCCGCGTATCTTTCAACAGGCTGGAATACTCCGAGACTGCGCCGCCTGTGATGTTCTTGATTCCAGCCATGAAATCGTACCCGATTCCACGGGCCCTCACCGCGTTGCCGCGCACCATGCCGAGAACTTCGGCTACTTCTTTACCTTCAACTTGCTCTGTTGTGACGACGATCATCTCATTGACCTCTATCTGCCGAGTTAACGATCTATATGACGTTCGATACAAAGTTAACACCTCAACTCCAACTGATCGAAGAATGATCCCCTGCTGTTAATATCCTCATAGCCTGGCCACAATCGCCAATAGTTGAGCGGCCAAATTAATCGCAGGAACCGGAGAACCATGTATCCAAGCACAATCAGATCCAAACTCGCGACAGGGGGCGCTGTCCTCAGCACTAGCATGTTCTCACGTGAACCCCACGTGGCGCACACTATCTATAGCAGCATCAAACCAGACTGGGTCTGGATCGACCAAGAGCACAGCCCATGGGGCACCGAGAGCATCGGCACGATCTGCGTGCAGGGCCGCAACCTCGGCGTCTCACCTGTGATCCGAGTCACGTGGAACCACCCGGGCGAGATCAAAAAGGCATATGACGTCGGCGCGGTCGGCGTGATGGTCCCTCAGGTCGACAACCCGGAAGAGGCCGCCGAAGCCGTCAGCTATGCGAAATACCCTCCGATGGGCGAGCGCGGGGTCGCGCCGTGGTTCGCGTCGTTGCTCGACATCACGCAAGACGACGTCCTGAAGCACGCCAACGACGAGACTCTGCTCATCATCCAGATGGAGAGCACCGAAGCCTATGAGAAGGTAGACGACACCCTCGCGCTGGAAGGCTTCGAAGTCCTCCTCGTTGGCCCGACCGACCTTTCGTGCACTCTCGGCATCCCGGGTCAGATCCACCACGACAAGGTCGAGCAGATCATGTCCGATGTCGCCCAGCGCATCAAAGGCACCGGCAAGTTCCTCGCCACCACCTTCCAAGACCCCGAGGTCGCCCGTCGCTGGATCGGCGAAGGCTACACGATGATGAACATATCAAGCCCGTTGGCGCTCGGATGCGGTCCCATGGCAAACCTCTTCGCCGAACTTCGCGAAGAGTTTCCCTGCGAGTAACCCGCTTGCAACAAACCGAAGCTAGTCGCGAACCGGCGATGCTGACCGGTTCGCTATTTTACGTCACGCCTACTGGGTCATTACTATTGATTCAGATACGTCGGATCGTTGTTGACTAAACCAAATCCTTCTCCCATTGATAACCCTCCACCTAGTCCGTCACGGCGAAACAGCCGGCAATGTAGCCAACGTTGCTCACGGGTTTTACGACGACGAATTGACTGAAAAGGGCAGGGCGCAGGCCGAACTTCTCGCGCAAAGGCTCAAGACCTCGCATTTCGACGCCATTTATTCGAGCGACTCGATACGCACCGTTCAGACCGTTGAGCCGCTATTGAAACTGAGACCCGACTATGACGTTGAGACGAATCCCGAACTGCGTGAGAAGTCGTTCGGCGACTGCGAAGGCTACCCTTGGCAACAATTGAAAGACGAGTTTCCGGAGATCCTGGATCCCGATATCGGTTCCGATTTCCGCTTCCCCGGCGGCGAGACTGACCGTGAGCACATGGAACGCGTCGCGAAATTCACTAACGAGATAATCACCAAACACGGAGAGGATGCAAAGATCCTCGTCTTCAGTCACGGCGGATCGATCAAAGCTGCCACGGCTCATATGTGTAACTTCCGCCTCGAAGACAAATGGCGGCTTAAGACCGACAACACCGGAATCGGTTCCATCATCTCCGAACCGACATGGCGAGACGACGGATGGCAGATCGAGCGCTGGAACGACACTCACCACCTAAATGGTTTTAACCCGCAAGGATAATCTCCATTTGACGACCATCAACCCTTCCCCGCGCACCATCTATCTGGTTCGCCACGGCGAGACGCAAGGCAACATCGACGACAAAGCGCAAGGCCATTTCGACGCGCCGCTCACCGACCTGGGCCGACGACAGGCCGAAGCCGTCGCAAAACGATTGTCCGACACCAAGTTCGACGCAGTCTACTCCAGCGACCTCCGCAGAGCCTTCGAAACCGCCAAAGCGATCACGGCTTTGCAACCCGACCTCCAGATTCGCAAGCGACCGCAACTTCGTGAATACCACTTCGGCGACTACGAAGACATACCTTGGGACGATGTCGCTCACTCGGACCCAAAGCTATTCCAACGCTGGAAAAACCTGAACACTCGCGTAAACATCGAATTCCCCGGTGGCGAATCGATGTTGGACGCGTGGGACAGAATAGGCGGCTGTTTGAGGGAAATCCTCTCTTATCACCGCGAAGGAAGCGAGAAAATCCTAATCGTCGGACACGGCGGCTCACTCCAAGCACTCCTGGCCCATCTCCTAAACCTCCCAGCCTCGCATCAATGGTCCTTCGTCTTCAACAACACCAGCGTAACCGTCCTCGGGGAGCACCCGTACACCCCGAATGCATGGCGAACCTACGCATTCAACGACACAAGCCACCTAAACGGCATCGGCCTGCATCCATATTAGCGTCCCTACTACTCCTCGCAAACTACCCCGTCGTTATCACCGTCCCTCGCACTGGGTACCTGCCAAGCTGGAAAGCCTCGCCCATCACCATTCGAACCGGTTTGACGCTCTAACCCAGCTTCTTCGGCGGCATCGCAACTCTCGTAAATCTCACCTTGGTCATCGGCGGCAGGCGTCGCGGTCGGGGTAACGGTTGCGGTAGCACTCGGTTCCAGAGTGACTGTCGGTGTGTGCGTGGGAACAGGAGTAGACGTCGAAATAGGAATGGGCGTAGAGGTTGCCGTCAACATCGGTAGTCGAGTGGATGTCGGAGCGGGAGTTGGCGTGTCTGATGGCGCGATCGTCGGTTCCAACGTCGGCGTCACGATCGGGATAGAGGTTGGGGTTGGTTCGGTAGTCGGCATCGGCGTCGGCAATACGTGCCCCTGTTCCAGTAGGTCGGCACAAATCTCCTCATTCGAAGCGAACTCTGACACTTTTTCGGACCCGTCTCCAACCAATTCCTCCCAGATCGAACTGAAGGTGCGCTTCACGCGTCCCAACAAACTACCGCCGTCATCGTCGACCATCTCTTCCTGCCACCGAATCAGACCAATGATCGCGTCTTCACAGCTGGCATAAGCCTCGTCATGATCTCTCACGATGTCGTCAATGCCTTTTTCGCAGACATAGCCGTCGCCATCGCCGTCCCGTTCGCCTATCACGATGTCTTTGTCAAAACCCCAACCTGAACCTTCCTTCCCAGGGACCCGAGGCAATCCCGCTTCCTCGGCATCCTCGCATTTCTGCAAGAGAAATTCTGGCTCGGGTGTTTCAGTTGGTTCTTGAACATCATTCGACGTTGATTCCGTCGGCATCGCTGTCGGCGTTGATGTCGGCATGGCAACAGCAGCTGGCGAATGAGTCGCGGTGGGATCTTGGACCGAGTTGTCGACCTGTGCAATCTCAGATCTTGCGATATGCCCCGCCTCAACCAACGCCTCACAATTCGCCCGATGATCCTCAAAATCTCGCGAAGTCGTCGCGTCATACTCTACCGCCAATCCCTCTTCCAGCAAAAACTCCGACAACATCCGACCGTCAGGCGACCGAATGTCTCCCAAAATCCGACCAAACCCGCCATCTTCAAACTCGGTCAACAAGACGTAACCACCATCGTCAGATAGAAACTCAACGACCTGTAACTTCGACCATTCCCCGCACGCCTTCTCAAAATCATCACTCGTCCGCGTCTCCGGCGTGTCCAGACCGAAAATCCGCACCGTCTGGTTCCTCAATCCTTCAACCTGCACCGCCTCGATCTCAACCTCAACGGTGTCCCCATCCAAAACCCTAAGGATTTCGACTGAGAACTCTCCATCAATGACTGGTTCAACAGTGGCGGTCGGGCTCGGAGATGGAAACGACGTAGCCGTCGGAAACACCAGCACAGCACGCGCCGTCGGCACTTGTAACTCTGTCGGCGCTGGGGTCGATGAAGGTTCAGAAACTGCGCATCCAACTATGAACGCAGCCGCGGCAACAGCCGCGACTGCCATCATCTTCACACGAACCCACGTTATCCGCACATTTCCGCCGAGAAAGATCAAAACCGTTTACATCGTCAAAGCGACACGATTCGCCGTCGTCCCGCCTTCGCGGCCCTGCCACTCCGCAAACTCAAACGCCTCGTTGATCTCCTCAAGCGGATACTTGTGCGAGATCACGTTGTTCAACGGCATTCGATCTTGCACCCGCACCAAGAACTGAAGTGCAGCCTCGATGATCCACGGGTCGTAGTGCGTCGTGCCGAACCACTGCGTCTGTTTGCCGATCACCTTCGACGCTGGGAACTTGATGTTGCCTTCGCCGATATTGCCGATGTCGATGTATTTCCCCTTGACCCTCACCATGTCCAACCCCTCCAGCGTCGCCGACGGGATGCCCACCACCTCCACAACCACATCGGCACCCACGCCTTCAGTCAACTCCATGACACGCTCAACCCGCGATTCCGCCGTCGGGTACTCGATTAACGAGATCGTTTCGGTGGCACCGCATTGCATCGCCAAATCTAGCCGCGGTTGCTGCCCGTCAATCACGATCACCTCCGATGCACCTTTCTCAGACGCAACAGCAGTCGCGAAGATGCCCAATCCACCAGCACCCTGGATCACCACACGATCCCCAAAATCCATCTTCGCCCGTTCTAGCCCATACAACACCTGCGACAGAGCACAGTTCACGGGAGGTATAGCGTCAGAAGGCAACTCGTCGGGCACCTTGAAGACATAGTGACCGGGCGGAAGATAGTAGTAGTCCGCGTAGCCGCCATCGCAATACGGGTAGCTATCCAAGTCCTTCCGTCGCGACCGGTGAGGACACGCATGAAACTGCCCGCGAATGCACCAATAGCAACGGTTACACGGATTGAAGAAGGGAAACGCCACGCGATCTCCCTCTTTCAGCGGCCTTCGAAGCGAGTCAGTCTCAATCCCCTCGCCGAGCGTGTGAACGACGCCAGTGAACTCATGACCAACGATCCGGTTCGAATGCGTCGACATGTCACCGCGCCAGATATGCAGGTCAGACCCGCAGATAACACCGTGCGTGTTCTTGATCAGCAAACCACCCGGCTCTACCTCCGGCGTCGGCAACTCACCGATCTCGAACGGCACTCCCGGAGCATCAAATATCGTGACTTTCCCTATAGGCATGGGAATCCTCTTTCGCTACATCGTGAGCGCAACGCGATTGGCGGTCGTGCCGCCCTCGCGCCCGCGCCACTCCGCAAATTCGAACGCCTCGTTAATCTTCTCCAACGGAAACTTGTGTGAAACCACATTCGCAACCGGCATCCGGTCCATCGTCCGAACCAAGAACTGCAACGCCGCCTCGATGATCCAAGGATTGTAGTGGACAGTGCCTAACCACTGTGTCTGGTTGCTGATTACCTTCACCGCTGGAAACTCGATGCTGCCACCGCCGATATTCCCGATATCTATGAACTTGCCATTCACGCGCACCATATCCAGACCTTCCAACGTAGCCGCTGCAACTCCGACCACCTCCACCACAACATCAGCACCCACGCCATGAGTCAATTCCATCACTCGCTCAACCCGTGAATCCGGAGTCGGATACTCCATCATCGAGATCGTATCGGTCGCACCACATTCCACCGCCATATCCAACCGTGGTTGCTGACCATCGATCACGATGATCTTCGACGCACCTTTCTCAGAAGCAACCGCGGTGGCAAACACTCCCAGACCGCCCGCACCCTGGATAACAACGGTGTCCCCGAAGTCCATCTTCGCCCGTTCCAACCCGAACAAGACCTGTGACAAAGCGCAGTTCACTGGCGGTACGGCGTCCGTCGGCAACTCTTCCGGCACTTTGAACACGTAATGCCCCGGTGGCAAGTAGTAGAAGTCCGCCATTCCAGCATCGCAGTAGGGATGTTGCTCCAAAGTGCGCCACCGTCCACGATGCGGACAAGCATGATGCTCGCCCCGAATGCACCAATAACACCGATTGCGGGGATTGAAGAACGGGAACGCGATACGGTCTCCCTCCTTCAACGGCCGCCGTAAAGAATCCGTCTCAACCCCTTTGCCCAGAGAGTGAACAACGCCCGTGAACTCGTGACCCGTCAATCGTTTTATCGCTGGGATCGGCTCATCCCCGTCGCCTCGCCAACCGTGCAGATCCGAGCCGCAGATCACCGCGTGGGTGTTTCTAACCAACAACCCTCCCGGCTCAACCTCCGGCGTCGGCAACTCTTCGATTTCGAACGGCACCCCCGAAGTGATGAACAACGCAACCTTCCCGGTAGGCATAGCGAACCTCCGACCTTTTCATGTTCTTGATGTGAGCCGTGGCTTCACGCTCCCACGTCTCACATCGTTAATGCGACCCGGTTAGCCATCGAACCACCCTCGCGTCCTTGCCACTCCGCAAACTCGAACGCCTCGTTGATCTCGTCCAACGGGTATTTGTGGGAAATTACGTTCGCGAGGGGCATTCGGTCTTTGACACGCACCAAGAACTGCAACGCCGCTTCAACGATCCACGGGTTGTAGTGCATCAGACCCTGCCACTGCGTCTGGTTGTTGATGATCTTTCGAGCGGCAAACTCGATGCTTCCGCCGCTGATGTTGCCGATATCAACATACTTACCGTTGAAACGCACCATATCCAGGCCTTCCAACGTCGCCTCAGCGACGCCGACAACCTCGACAACAATGTCGGCACCCACGCCATGCGTCAACTCACGGACCCGCTCAACTCTTGAATCAGGTGTCGGATAGTCCAACATCGAGATCGTGTCAGTAGCGCCGCACTTCATTGCCAGGTCCAATCGCGGCTGTTGGCCATCGATAACGATCACCTTCGACGCACCCTTCTCGGATGCAATCGCCGTCGCGAATATCCCGAGGCCGCCGGCGCCCTGGATCACGACCGTATCGCCGAAATCCATCTTGGCGCGTTCCAAACCGAACAAGACTTGGGAAAGAGCGCAATTGACTGGCGGCACAGCGTCGGTCGGCAGTTCGTCCGGGACTTTGAATGCGTAATGTCCGGGCGGCAGGTAGTAGTAGTCGGCCATCCCGCCGTCGCAATACGGATACGCATCCAGTCCCTGATGGTTGGCCCTTCCACGGTGAGGGCATGCGTGGTGCTCGCCCCTGATGCACCAGTAGCAACGGTTGCATGGATTGAAGAAGGGGAAGGCGACTCGGTCTCCCTCCTTGATCGGGCGGCGGAGCGAATCGGTGTCGATGCCCCTGCTCAATGAGTCGACCACACCTGTGAACTCATGACCCGTGACCCGCCGTTTCGGTGGCGGAGCAACATCACCGTCGCCACGCCATCCATGCAGATCAGACCCACAAATTACAGCATGAGTGTTCTTAACCAAAATACCACCAGGTTCGATCTCTGGGGTCGGTAGCTCCTCGATCTCGAACGGCACGCCCGAAGCGGTGAAGACCGCAACTTTCCCGATTGGCATATATCCCCTTACTGCCGCCGCAGGCGACGAATTCCAACGCTCCACACGATGCTCGTGAATATAAACCATCAAGCCCGATTGTGAACGTCGCGTTGGTATACTTTCAACTCGATTGAAACGAGGTGCGGCGTAAGCGTGACGATCTCCGATCGCTTGATCGGCGTCCCAGACGCCGGTAGCGAAAGGAAGATCGGATTGCTCGAACGTTTCCACGTACCACACGACATCGCCGTGAATGTCCAGATTGAAGACATGCGCGCAACGGTCGAAGATATCTTCCGCAAGATGGGTATGCCGGAGGATGACGCCGTCCAATCGGCCGATGTCCTCGTCTACGCCGACGCTCGTGGCATCGAGTCTCACGGCGTCTCGAACATGCTTCGCTCATACGTCGCATCATTCGGTCAAGGGGGAATCAACCCGACGCCCGAGCCCAAGATAATCCGCGAACTGCCTGCTGCTGCAACTATCGACTGCGACGGTGGTCACGGCCTAGCCGTTGGCCCAATGGCCATGCGGATGGCCATGGATAGGGCAGAGGTCTACGGCATCGGCACCATTACCGCCATCAACGGACGCCACTTTGGAGCTTGCGCCTACCACGCCGCGATGGCCCTCGAACGCGACATGATCGGCGTGGCAATGACCACCGGCGGCGTAAATGTCGCCCCGGTCCACGGCGCCGAACGCCTAGTCGGCCTTAACCCTTTGGGCATCGCCGCACCGACACGCGACGAACCGCCTTTCATCTTCGACGCCTCGATGAGCAGCGTCGCCGGAAACAAGATCGTCTTGGCGAAACGCATAGGTGTTCCGGTTCTGCCAGGATGGGTCGCCGAAGCCGACGGCACCCCCGTTATGGAGGAAAGCGAAGTCCCCGAAGACTTCATGATGCTCCCAGCAGGTGCAACCCGCGAACTCGGGGCTCACAAGGGCTATTCCATGGCCGTCATGATCGAGATCCTCAGCGGCATCCTCGGAGGCAGCGGAGGAGGACCGCACCGACGCGGCGGCGCATCCCATCACTTCATCGCATACAACCTCGAAGCCTTTACCGACGTTGAAGACTTCAAGACCGACATGGACGCATACATGCGTGCCCTTCAAGACTGCGAACCTGCGCCCGGCCAAGACCGCGTCGTCTACGCCGGCCTGCCTGAGCACGAAGAAGAAATCGAGCGAAGCGAACACGGCATACCATACCACCCCGAGGTCATCGACTGGTTCCGCCATATAACCGCAGAACTCGAAATCCAGTGGAGGCTGACCTGAAGAGATAAGGTTTCCTGACTAGCAACACCTCCGTCATTCCGACGAAAGCCGGAATCCAGAGGGGCTGGGCAAGTGAGGGCATACCACACACAACAAACTAACCGTCATCACCACCAACTAACAAGGAACCCAACAAATGGGAATCAACAAATGCATCGACCTGCTTAAAGAAGGCCAGCCCTTCTACGCAACCCACACACCCGAACTCTCCTTCGAAGCCGGCGTGGAGCTCGCCCAAACATGGGCCGACATGATCCTCATCGACTTCGAGCACCGGCACTTCGACGTTGGCGGCTTGGGCGATTTCATGAAGGGCCTCAAAGCCGGCGGTCCCACCCCGAGCGGACACCTGACCCCAACCGTCGTCACGACCCTCCCTCACAACGCCATCTCCGTCGAGGAGGTCCGCTACAACGCTTGGCAGATGCGACACGCCCTAACCACCGGCGTCCACGGCCTTCTCCACACCCACGCACGCGACCCCGAAGCGGTCAAGTGGTTCGTCGCCGCATGCCGATACCCGTTCCAAACCATCGCTAGAGACGTCATCCCCGAAGGACTCCGAGGCGGTGGAGGGCAGGGCATACCCGCCGACATCTGGGGTCTCTCTCCCCGTGAGTACGTCGAAATCGCAGACCCGTGGCCCCTCAACCCCGACGGCGAGTTGCTCCTCGGCCTAAAGATCGAAGACCGCCACTCACTACCTGTGGCCGACGAAATTGCGGCCGTCCCCGGCATCGGCTTCGCGGAGTGGGGTCCTGGCGACATGGGCATGTCACACGGCAACCCCGACGCCCACGACCCGCCGTACCCCGACTACATGGACCACGCCCGCGACACCATCAAAAACGCCCTAGACAAAGCCGGCGTAGGCTTCTACTCCAGCTGGGCTGACAACAACATGACACAGGAGCAGAGGATCGACCACCTAATCGACAACGTCGGCGTCAAAATGATGGGCGCACCAAACAAAGAATGGGCCGACTACGGCCGAGCCAAAACCGGCCGCACCATGCCTGTGTAACGACACAACCCCCACGCTCTGGCAACATAAACAAAAATCCCGTCATCCGACTCGCAACTGGATGACGGGATTTTATTGTTTTTGCCTATCTAGTTGTACTCCGGAATAGGGTTGCCCAAGCGATGCCATCCGGATCCGAAGACGTAGCCGCCGTGTTCGATCAACCAGAAGATCTTCGGTTCAAATTCGCCGCTCGCTGGATTCACGTCGCCGTAGACATGCCAAAGCCCGTCCCTGTTAACCTCGACCTGAGTCCCCAGCAGCCTGCTTAAAGGCGACCCGATCAACGCACGCTGATAGTGCCCGATGATAGAACGGTCCGGACCGGCGATAAACACGTACCATTCGCCCTCCACACTGCGATCGCTGTTGTAGTGGGTTAGCGTCGGGAGCAGGCCCCGTTCCTCGAACATCCTGATCGCATCATCAACCACGGACTGCGTGTACTCGTCCGCCGAGACGTACCAACCCGAACCAAACAACAGACCGTCGTGCTCCACGACCCAGACGTGCTTGTACTCAACCGCACCTCGTTGCGCGGCGTCCGAGATCGGTGCTCCCGGATGCCCAGACACATACGAAACCCAATTGCCTTCTTCCGTCGCCTCCAGCACTTCCGGCCAGAACTCTCTACCGTTCGCGTCAACCCCATATTCGCCTTTGATGTCCTGTCCCGAATATCGAGGATCGTAATGACCGATGATGGTATCCGTTTCATCGACGATGAAGACATACCACCGCCCATCCAGACTCTCCTTGCTGTTGTAATACTCGAGCGTCGCTTCCCGTCCTTCAGTTTCATACCTCGAAATCGCGTTATCCACGAAAAACTTCGTGAATTTGGCTGGCGCAGCTTCCGTGGGTATGTCGGCTACGAGGCGCCGAGCGATCAACTCCGCTTCCTCCTTGCTTAAACCCGCATCCACCTCGGGAATCGCAGCAATCGCAGCATTGACGATCTCCCCGACTTCCTCTGCGCTGACCCCCGGTTCTGCTTCCATGGTCGGAATCGCCGAGATCGATGCGCTGACGATCGATTCCACATCTTGCCTGTCCAATCCCCTCTCCGGCGCCGGGATTGCGGCAACCGCCGTCGACACTATCGCTTCGACCTCTTCGGCCGTGACACCAGGTTCGGGGGTGGGCACCGCCGACAACGCGTCCGCCACCACCGCACGAACTTCCTCCTCCGACACTCCGACATCAATCTCTGACACGCTCGCTATCGCCGAAGCCAGAGCATCGCTGATCGCCGCGCTCACGATCTCCTCAACCTCCGCACGAGAAACTCCAGCCTCTGGCTGCGGCGCATTCGCTAGGGCAGAGGCCACGATGTCCTCCACATCGTCACGCGAAAGCCTCGGCTGAGACACAAGGTAATCCGCAATCATGCCCGTCAACAGCGTCTCGACTTCAAATTGCGAAAGCCCCGCTTCGGGCACCGGAACTCCCGCTACCTCGGTCGCAACGATCTCTTCAACGTCGTCGCTAGTCAAAGCCGGGGTTGAGTCGCCGGTCGCGCACGCCGACAAAACTATCGACATGGCGGCGAACAGCCCCAAAACTAGTAATCCGCTGGTTTTAAATCTCCGCATCGGTCATTTGCCCTCGATGTGTCCCTGAGTTCGGTTTAATCGTACGTCGTCTTAACAATGCTGGATAATGCACAACTAAAATATTAGCCGCATTAGCCGCATTCACATTCGTTTCCTTAGCAGAGTAGACGGAATCGGTGTTTCAGCGCTAAACGCGTCAAGCCAGCACCCGCTGTCAACTACCGCGTCAAAGCGATAAAGTAAGGAAACGCGCAATCGACCGACGCGCATGACGCACTCTGAAGGAACCATCACCATGGGCATCAACAAATGCATCGACCTCCTCAAGGAAGGGCAGCCTTTCTACCACACTCCTACGCCTGAACTCTCTTACGATGCCGGGCGTGAGATGGCCCAGACGTGGGCCGACATGGTCCTCATCGATTTCGAACACCATCACTTCGACATCGGAGGTCTATACCAGTTCATGAGGGGCCTCAAAGACGGCGGCCCTACGCCGAGCGGTCACCCCACACCTGCGGTCGTCACTTCTCTGCCGCACAGTGCGTACTCGCCCGAAGAGGTGCGGTACAACGCCTGGCAGATGCGCCACGCGTTGACCACCGGTATCCATGGGCTGCTCCACACCCACGTACAAAGCCCCGAAGCAACCAAATGGTTCGTCGCCGCGTGCCGCTACCCCTTCCAGACTATCGGCAGTGACATAATTCCGGAGGGAATACGCGGTGGTGGTGGGCAGCGCCAACCCGCAGAAATCTGGGGCGTCGACCCTAGGGAATACGTCCAAATAGCCGACCCGTGGCCCATGAACCCCAAGGGCGAACTCATGCTCGGCTTAAAGATCGAAGACCGCCACTGCCTGCCCTTCGCCGAGCAGACCGCCGCCGTCCCCGGCATCGCATTCGCCGAGTGGGGACCCGGAGACATGGGAATGTCGTTTGGTGACCCGGATGCACACGACCCGCCGTACCCCGACTTCATGGAAAACGCTCTCAACATCGTCAAGACGGCGTTGGAAAACAACAACATCGCCTTCTACGCCGCATGGCAAGACGAAGAGATGACCAACGAGCAGCAGGTCGACCAGCTCATCGATGGACTCGGCTGCAAGATGATCGGAGCCCTGACCAGAGACATCGCCGACTACGGCCGCGCCAAGACCGGACGGACCATGCCTGTCTAAAGCGGCGCAACCGCGCGTGTCCTAAAGGGGCGACCAATTGGGACGCCCCTTTATGTTCGAAACGACCTGATATCGTTATTCGCATGTTTAACGCGTCGATTCGCACCGTGTCCAAGGCCATCACTACCTTCGCTGTTATTGCCGTTGCATTAGCGGCGAATCTCATTGCCTGCACCTCCGATAGCGGCGCAAACCAAGTTGCAGTCGAGCGTGCCCAAGCAACCGCCGAGGCCGCAATCATCGATCGCAACAATGCCATCTCGGAACGAGACGACGCAGTCGCACGAGCCGAAATTGTGGAAACATCAGCCGACCGTATAGCGGCTATAAAAGATCGCGGCGAAGTCGTATGCGTCACAGGAAACGACACCCCCGGCTTCTACTTCCTCGACCAATCAGGAAAAAGCATCGGCTTCGACGTCGACCTATGCCGAGCCGTCGCCGCTGCTGTCCTCAGTGACGCCGATGCCGTCGACTACCGATTCATCGATCTATCCGCACGCGGTCCGACGCTCCAATCCGGCGAGGTCGACCTCTTAAACATGACAACCACTTGGACGTCGAACCGTGACATCAATTGGGGCAACTTCGCACCCGTCATGTTCTACGACGGGCAGGGCTTCATGACCACCAAGTCCTTTGGAATCGAATCCGCGACCGAACTGAATAACGCTGCCGTCTGCGTCACGGCCGGAACCACCTCGGAGTTGAACCTCGCTGATTTCAGCCGACAACACAAACTCAACATCACGCCTTCGGTTTTCGAGCAAAGCGACACGACCGTCGACGCCTATCACTCAGGCCAGTGCGACGCAATCACAACTGATCGCTCGATCCTAGCTTCATATCTCGAAGAGTTCGACAACCCCGACGACCACATCATCCTCCCGGAGATCATCTCCGAAGAACCCCTGACACCACTCGTTCCACACGGTGACGACGCATGGTTCGACGTCGTCAAGATCATAATGGCCGGAATCATTTACGCCGAGGCATACGGTATCAACAGCACCAACGTAGACACGATGGCCAACAGCGAAAACATTAAAGCTAAACGCCTCCTCGGCACCGAAGGCGACTTCGGCCAAGAAGCAATTGGTCTGAACAAAACATTCATGCAAGATGTCATTAACCAAGTCGGCAACTACGGCGAAATTTACGAACGCAACCTCGGCACCGACGGAATCGGCCTCCCTCGAAAGGGGCGAAACGACCTCTGGATCAACGGCGGCCAAATCTACGCCCCGCCACTGCGTTAGCGTCATTTCCCAATATCTCATGCGCACGCTACGCTGTATCATTTCTACGAATCCGCGCGCACCATTCCTGAACCCGCACTTCGTTTCTCACGCAGATGGCGAATCCACTCCATCAATCCCTGTTATATGGCGTAAACTTGACTCCATGCTTGTATCGATTTGTTTCTGAGGTCGTTTCTCACGAAGCCAACAAACGGAAGGGACACATAACCAAATGAAAACCAAACTGCTGATCGCAATGCTCGCGACGGTTTCAGTCTTCGCAGTCGCTTTAAGCGCCTGTACCGACGACTCGGGACCAACCGACGCTGACCTGCAGAACGCCCAGGCAACAGCATCCGCCGCACAGTCAGCTCTAAACGATGCTAACGCCAGGGCCGACGCCGCGGAATCACGCGCCGATGCCGCAGAAACCGCAGCCGAAGAAGCCAAAATGATGGCCGACGATGCGATGATGGAAGAAACCGGCGAACGGCTCGCTCAGGTCCAAGACCGCGGCCACGTCATCTGCGCAAGCCGTAACGACGTTCCCGGATACGGCTCTCTAGACGACGCCGGACGAAACGTAGGTTTCGACATCGACCTCTGCCGAGCTCTAGCGGCCGCTGTCCTTGGCAACCCCGAAGCAATCGAGATCCAGTACATCACCGCCGCTGAGCGTGGCCCAACCATCCAGTCTGGTGAAGTCGACATGCTCGTCCGAACTGTGACATGGACCACCAGCCGTGATGCCCAATGGGGCAACTACGCTCAGACCATGTTCTACGACGGACAAGGCTTCATGGTCCCAGCCGACCTCGGCGTGACTTCCGCTTACGAACTCGGCGGCGCAGCCGTTTGTGTCACCAGCGGTACCACTACCGAGCTCAACATGGCAGACTTCTTCCGCCAGAACAACCTCGAATACAACCCCAACGTCTTCGAGGACACCGACGTAGTGCTTGACGCTTACGAGTCCGGCCAGTGTGACGTCTTCACCAACGACCGCTCGCAGCTAGCCGCACTTAGGACCGCTCTGCCGAACCCTGACGACCACGTCATCCTTCCGGAGACCATCTCCGAAGAGCCTCTCGGCCCTGTCGTGCCTCACGGTGACGACCAGTGGTTCGACATCGTCAAGACCGTAATGTCCGGCCTCATCTACGCCGAGGCTTACGGCATCAACAGCGGAAACGTTTCATCCGTGGCCGGCGGCGACAACGTCAAAGCCAAGAGACTGCTCGGTACCGAAGGAACCATCGGTCAAGAGGCACTCGGCCTCGACGCCACCTTCATGCAGGACGTGATCAACGCCGTCGGTAACTACGGCGAGATCTACGACCGCAACCTCGGGCCCGACGGCATCGATCTCCCCAGGGAGAACGGCCGCAACGCTCTCTGGTCGAACGCTCCTTGCACCGACTGCCCCAAGGGCGGACAAATCTACGCAGCGCCTCTACGCTGATAGAATGCATGGCGAGCTTTCGCCAAAACCCACGGAAGGGGGATGCGCAGGCATCCCCCTTTCTTTTTGAATTAACTGCCAATAAACTTCTTTCAACGCGAGCGAAACATACAACTGGCAACAACGGTGCAGAGCATCCTATACCCCGGCGGAATCCCACTCTGGCGCAACGTCGTCTTCATCCAGTGGCTAGTCCAGATCGTCTCCGCAGTCGTCGTCATCGCCATCGTCTCCGGCTTCATCGTCAACGTCGCCAACGAGATCCAAGACCGCGAAATCCCCTTCGGATTCTCTTTCCTCGACGAAGCCGCTCAGATCCCCATCGGCGAATCCGTCATCCATTACGAGCCTTCAAACTCATATCTCTACGGCTTCACCGTAGCCGCACTCAACACCGTCAAAGCATCCGTCCTCGGCGTCATCACCGCAACGCTCCTCGGTATCCTGATCGGCATTTCAAGACTCTCATCCAACTGGCTGCTCTCCAAACTCGCCCTCGTCTACATCGAAACCTTCCGCAACATTCCCCTCCTTATCCAGCTCCTCTTCTGGTTCCTCATCATCCTCGAACTCCCAAACGTTCGTGAAGGCTACATCTTATTCGACGCCTTCTATCTCAACAACAGCGGCTTCTATCTCCCGTGGGTCTCACCCCTCGGCGGATTCTGGCCATGGGCAATCCTCACCTTCGTCGGCATCGTTGCCGCAATCCTTGCATTCAACTTCCTCTCTAAACGGGAAATCGAGACCGGCCAACCCAGCTACCCCATCGTGGCCGGATTAGCAATCTTCTTAGTCCTCACAATCATCGGACTCATCATCTTCACCCCCCTTGACCTCGTAGTCCCCGAACGACAAGAAGGCCCATTCGGACGTCTCCAAGGCGGAGCCAGGCTTACCGGCAGCTTCTTCGCCCTCCTCATCGGACTCGTCGTATACACATCCGCATTCATCGCCGAAATCGTCCGCGCCGGTATTCAGGCCGTCAACCGAGGCCAGACCGAGGCCGCCCGATCTCTCGGCCTAAACACAAACGCCGGACTCCGCTACGTCATTTTCCCACAAGCCATGCGCGTCATCATCCCGCCGCTAATCAGCCAGTACCTCAACCTAACCAAGAACTCTTCTCTCGCCGCCGCCATCGGATACCCCGACCTCGTCAGCGTCACAACCACCATGACGCAGATCGCCCCCGCAATCTCCCTCATCGGCATGGTCATGGTCACCTACCTCGCAATGAGCCTCTTCTACTCCGTTGTGGGAAACATATACAACCGCATTACCAGGTACGCCGGAGTGGGTTGACGAAGTTTAGATGAACGATTCCAACACAAGACCAAACCCGCCACCGCCGGCAATGACCGTCGGCGTACCCGGCTGGATCCGAACTAACCTATTCAGCTCGCCAACCGACGGCGTCATCACGATCGTCCTCGGCGCAATCGTCGCTCTCGCCATCTTCCAGTCCATCAACTGGGTCTTCATCACCGCCTCTTGGGACGTCGTCACCTCCAGAATCCCTCTTTACCTCATCGGACGATATCCGCAAGACCTCTACTGGCGACCCCTCACAACTCTCCTGCTCGTCTCCGTCATGTTGGGCATCGCATGGCGAATGTGGGGCGGCATCGCCAGAGGCGCTGCAATCGCTGTCGTCATCGTCACTCTCCTCTCCGCCATCCTCCCATACGCCGGCGTGGATCTCGGCGCACCCAGAGTCGACTCCAACATAGAACTAGAGCCCACGAGCCCCTCTACGCTCAGAGAGCGCCAACGCGACATCTCCGACGGCATCCCAGAAAACGCTCGCGACCTCAAGGACATCACCAGAAACACGGGCACCCTCTACCAACTCGCAACCCTGGACGGCGATGAAGACATCACCGACTACTACACCTTCACCCTCACCGAGACAAAAAAACTAGGCGTTGGTCTATGGCAACTCGAAGCTGACGCCGAAATAACCCTCCAAAACGCGACCGGCAACTCCTTAGTCACCAGCAGCAATTCAGGTACATCCGACGAAACGATCGAAACCAACATCGATCCCGGCACCTACTACATCCGAGTAGACGCCCGACAGCCGGCCCAGAACGAATATGTACTTGGCGTAAACGTTGCCGACCCTCCCAACCACCTCGTAAACGCACTCTTCGCCCTAAACATCCTCGCCGTAGCCCTAGGCTTCGCGCTCGCCGCAATACCAGCCATCGGCCAAGTCCGGACCCTCTTCTTCGCCGCACCAATACTCTTCGTCGTTGGCGCCGTCCTCGTCATCGGTTCTTCATACATCCCAGGCCTTGACCCGGTCCCTACCCAAGACCTCGGTGGACTAACCCTGAACCTGTTGCTTGCCACCATCGGCATCGTCTGCTCCATACCCATCGGCATCCTTCTCGCCCTGGGACGACGCTCCGAGCTCCCGTTCCTCAAATACGCCTGCGTCGGCTTCATCGAAATCATCCGCGGCGTGCCACTCATCACGCTTCTCTTCATGTCGAGGCACATCCTCCCCCTAACGTTCCCCGAGAACGTCTCCATCGACGAACTCTATCTCGCCATGATCACCATCACGCTGTTCAGCTCCGCCTACATGGCCGAAAACGTCCGCGGAGGAATGGCAGCCGTGGCCACCGGCCAGACCGAAGCCGCAAGAGCCTTGGGCCTTCGTGCATGGCAGACAACCGTGATGATTACCCTCCCTCAAGGCCTCCGCAACATCATCCCGGCCATAGTAGGGCAGGCCATATCCCTATTCAAAGACACATCCTTGGTATTCATCATCGGAATGCTTGACCTTGTCGAGATGGGACGAGTAACCATCCAAGGAAACCTCGACTTCGTCGACGACGGACACGAAGTCTACATCTTCATCGCCCTCGTCTTCTGGATCTTCACCTTCTCAATGTCCTACGTATCCCGAAAAATCGAACAGCACCTAGGAGTAGGCCGAAGATAATTCATATGGTCACGTGCGAAATGCAAAGTACTGCTTCCCGAGCAAGCGCTAGGGCTTACCTTGCCTTGGTGTTCGTCGTAATCGCAACTGCGGTCGTCATGGCTTGCGGCTCCCAATCCCAGGAGCCAGAAGAGGAATCCGTTTCATCGATATCCCGATTTGAGTACAACTGCTCCGTCATTTATGCGGTTGAGATTGATTCCTTCGACGAATACAAACACGTCGCGGAAACAGGAAACATCAATGAAGCCAGCGTCAGCTTCAGCAACGGCATCGTTGGTTGGGGTTGGGGAGGAAATCCGCCCAATTGTAGTGGCGGAGGCCCAAACAACTCGACATCAGCCAGCAACTGGCGGTTACACGAATGGCTCAAAAACGAAGACTTCTTGGCCGGGCCCTATAAATCCGGACTCAAAAACCTGTACATCGCCGAGATCGACCAAAACTTAGTAACCACCATCCAATCTACCGACCTTCCTCTGGGATTCGATCAACGCGTAGTAGAACGAATTCGCGATTGGGATGACGCCAGTTCATGGACCGTGGTTTATTTTGGTTACGAAGGATAGAAGAACAACCAACCTCAATACCAACACAGTACCGATTCCTCCAACAACAAAATCCCAGTTCAGACAGGACGCGCACTATGACCACCCACTCCCTCGAAGAAACAACCATCACCAACCCCGACATCCGCAACGTCCCACTGGAAAACCGTGACGACATCATCGTCTGCGAAAACGTCTTCAAATGGTTCGGAAACTTCTGCGCCGTCAACGACGTCACGATGTCCGTCAAGAGGGGAGAGGTCGTCGTTATCTTCGGACCCTCCGGCTCCGGCAAATCGACCTTCATCCGCATGATCAACCGCCTCGAGGAGCACCAGCAGGGCAAGATCATCGTCGACGGAATCGAGATGACCAACGACCTTCGCAACCTCGACGCCATTCGATCCGAGGTCGGAATGGTCTTCCAGCAGTTCAACCTCTTCCCTCACATCTCCGTCTTGGGAAACATAACTTTGGCTCCGCAAAGGGTTCGACATCTTCCGAGAGCCGAAGCCGAAGACCTCGCGATGTCCCTACTCGAACGCGTCGGCATTCCCGAACAGGCCCAAAAATACCCCGCCGAACTCTCCGGCGGACAGCAGCAACGGGTGGCTATCGCAAGAGCATTAGCGATGCAACCCGAAATCATGCTCTTCGACGAGCCAACATCGGCCCTCGACCCCGAGATGATCAAAGAAGTCCTCGACGTTATGCGAGAACTCGCCGACACTGGCATGACGATGCTCTGCGTCACTCACGAGATGGGCTTCGCAAGGGAAGTTGCCGACCGCATGGCAATGTTCGACGAAGGCCAGCTAGTAGAACTAGGCACTCCCGACCAGATCTTCAACGACCCAAAAGAAGACCGCACCAAACTCTTCCTAAACCAAATCTTGTAGGGTCCACTTGTGGTTGGTTGTGTTAGTTGAAGTTGATTGCTGGCATGTATTTGACTTGACCGGTCTTTGATCCGGGGTGTCCGGGGGTGTTGTAGAGTGCGCAGCCGTCGCAGCTGGATCGGATTCCGCATGGTGTGGGTGTGAGGGTTGCTTGAGTTCCGAAGGGTTCACCGGGGTCGGCGAGGATGGAGCTTCGGTTCGCGGTGGCAACCTCTGTTTTGTTTCTGGTGAGGTGTTCGGTTCCGCCGTCGGTGCGGTCTTTGCGTTCTTTGTTTAGGAGGTTGTCTAGGCGTAGTTGTTTGGCGGGTTGAGGGCTGTGTCCGGGGAATGTGATGAATGGCCAAGCACGTTTTCGTACGACACCCATTAGGGTTAGTTGCTGCCATGTGTTGATTTTGGCTTTGCGTCGATTTTGGAGAATTCGTTGGGTGCTTATGGGTCCGAGGCCTGGTGTTCGCATGAGTTGATCTCTGTTTGCGGTGTTGATGTCGGTGGGGAATGCGTCGATGTTTTCGAGGGCGATAGTTTGTTTCGGATCGAGTTCGAGGGGTAGGAATCCGCCGCGGTCGAATCCGAGTTTGATTTCGTCGTCGGAGTATTTGTAGACGCGTTTTAGCCAGTCGAGCTGGTAGAGCCGGTTAGTGCGCTGCATGGGTGTTGCGGGATGTTCTTCGAGGGGCGTGTATCGGACGGGTCGGAAGGGCGAGTAGTAGACGCGTTTGAGTTCCCAGTCGGCGTATAGCTGAGAGATGCGGTTGAGGATGTCGAGGTCGGTCTCATCGGCGGCTCCGACTACCAGCTGTGTTGCTTGTCCGATGGCACCGTTGGTGGGCCCTCGTTTGAGTTCGTCGATCCATGCCATGGGGTCCATGATGTCGCGCTGGTAGTGCTTCATCTTGGAGAGTTTGTTCATGTGATCGACGGTTGTGGTTTCGAGGTTTACGGAGAGTCGAGTTCCGAGGCGATGTGCTTCTTCGACGATGTTTTTCTCGGTTCCGGGCATGACCTTGAGGTGGATGTATCCGTTGAACTTGTATTTGTTTCGGATGATGTCGACGACTTTGACCATTCTTTCGGTGGTCTTGGAGCCGGTTCCGGCGACGCCGGAACTTAGGAATAGTCCCTCGACGGTCTGTCGTTCGACGAGTTCGTTGAAGGTCTTGGCTAGTTCGTCGGGTTTGAATCCGTAGCGTCTGCGAGGTACCCAGTGGCTATTGGGGCAGAAATGGCAGTCCATCTTGCAGAAGTCGGTGAACATGACTTGCATGAGGTTTGTGAACTTGCCGTTTGGGAGACGTGATCGGTATACGCCTGGGCCGGGGTTGTTGCGGGGGATGCTGTATGGAGCGCGTTCCTTGACAGGCATTGGGTTTTGCCCTGCTTGCGCTGAGGGGAGGATGATGTCGTCGGTTGCCATCTTTCCGAGATGGGCCAATTTTGTCCAGCGGTCGGGACGAGTTTTGGTTAGCATTGATTTTTCTCTTGCGTTGGTGGGGTGGTGGTTTGAGAACTAGGATGCGAAGGATGGGGAAGGATTTTAAGGATGGTGTTGTGGTTGTTTGGGGTTATTGGTTTTTGTTTGGGTTTTCCCTCCCCCGTATCGGGGTACGGAGCAGGCTTCGCGGGGATGACGATGGGAGTGCGGGGATGGCGGATGAGACCGTCTCTCTGCGAAGGATCGCTGCGCTTCCTTCGCAGCCCCTCCCCGGGCCGTTCACGAACGGCCCCTACGGGTAGGGGCAGGTGTTCATGGACGGTACCTGCGGGTAAGGATGCCCTGCTGGCTCGCTGTGCGACGCAGGACCGCTGCGCCGCGCTCCGGGAACTGGGCCTCCCACGCTTCGGCACGGACCCTCCCGGCCTTGCGACGGAGTTCCGATCCGTCGAGGGACGCCACCAGCTGACACGTAGACGCCGCGACAAAACCCCCTTTAATTCCCCCTTCGAGAAGGGGGAGGGTGAATTGGTTATGTCTGTCTTTGCCTTCATGTCCTCACGTTTTCTCCCTGTGGCCGCTTGGGTCGGGGGTCTGCACACGTCTGCGCAGCACTGTGTTGATCCGTCGATCATATGTTGTTTTTATAACAGTTGTCGGTGGGTGTCAAGTGTGTTTTGAACTATGATTGCCATGATGTTGAATGATTGGGATGATGGGTGTGTGTTGGATATTGGGGTTGTGTTGGGTTGCGGTAGTCTGGCCCCTCCCGGCCCCTCGCCCTCACCCCCGGCCCCTCTCCCGCCCAGCGGGAGAGGGGGATTGTAGTCGATGGAGGTGTTGGTTGGTGGTTGGGGGCGTTGGAGGGATTGGTGGTTGGGGGAGTGCTTCTGGCCCCGCCCGGCCCCTCGCCCTCACCCCCGGCCCCTCTCCCGCCCAGCGGGAGAGGGGGGATTGTAGTCGATGGAGGTGTTGGTTGGTGTTTGGGGGCGTTGGAGGGATTGGTGGTTGGCGTGTGTGGGGATTGGGGAGAATGGTTGTTTTCGGGTTGGGTTGGTGGTTGGGGGAGTGCTTCTGGCCCCTCGTCCCCTGCATACCCCGCTCCCTTCGGTCGCGCCCCTTTCGCCACGAAAGGGGGAGGGGCGTTCACGAACGGTGCCTACGAGGTGGTCCCCATTTGTCCTTCGGACATTTCCCCCGTGAACGGGGGAAACCCTAGAGTTGTGCGAAGGTCTCCCAGCGGGAGAGGGCTCACCGTCGCATGGCACGAGCGATATCTCGCTCCTGGTCCCTACGCCGAATCGTCTCGCGGCGATCGCCGTGCGTTTTGCCCCTCGCCAGCGAAATGGAAGCCTTGGCGACTCCACGAACGATGTAGATACGCTGAACAACGATCGTCAATCCCTGTTGCTCGACCCGTCCCTGCAGAAACTCGATCTCTCTGCGGTGCAACAGCAACTTCCGATCACGCAAAGGTTCATGCTGCCCCCACAGACCCGCCGCATCGTACGGAGCGACGTACATATTCACCAACCAAGCCTCACCATCCGTAATCCGCACATACGCGTTCGAGATATCCATCTTCCCATCCCGAATCGACTTGATCTCCGAACCCTGCAACACCAAACCCGCCTCAAACTCATCCATCAAGTTGTAATCGAACCGCACACGCCGATTGGTAGCCATCGTCCCAGACGACGCCGAACCACTACCATCAACCTTCTTCTTGCGTTTCTTACGAGCCATAACAGGGCGTACCCCAAACCCAAAATCCGTAGAGGCGACCCGATTGGCCGCCATTATTCCTCAGAAGGCAACCTACCGCCCAACCGCCGTCGTAACCTGCGTCTGGAAATTCAACTGCTTGATCGCAGCTTCCATCTGCGGCTCGACCCAGTCAACGTCCCTCTGCCCTGGCACCGGCTCTGTCTCAACGATCACATCCGGCGTCAACCCGACACCCTCAATCACATTCCCATTCGGCGTGTACCACCGCCTGATCGTGATATTCAACCCAGCCCCATTCGAAAGGGTTCGCGTGATGTTCACGCTCCCTTTCCCAAACGTCTTCACGCCGATCAACACCGCACGCCCATGGTCTTGTATCGCCCCCGCGAACAACTCGGCACCACTCCCAGACCACTGATTCACCAGCACAACAATCGGCACATTCGCGAAGTTTGCTTCACCATGCGCATAGAAGTCCCGACGTGCCCCGTTCCGGTCCTGCTCATAAGCCAACATGCCTTCAGAGATGAACTCGCTCGCCGCATCCAACGTCGCATGCAGCAAACCTCCGGGGTTGTTCCTCAGATCAATAACCACGCCCTCAGCACCTTCCGACAGCAACCTCGACATGTTCTCGCGGATCTCACGGGGCGTCTCGTCCGTGAACTGCCGAATATCCATCTCAGCGTACGGCGTATCCGGGATCATCCTCGTATGTACCGACTCCAACTCGACGCGCCCTCTGATGATCTCAATGTCAACGGGATCAGTATCACCGACATGCAACACGGTCAATATCACCGGCACACCTTCCTCGCCCCGGATGATCAACACAGCTTCGCTCACGCTCCAACTCGTCGCGTCCACTCCATCGACCTTCAAAATCCGGTCGCCGGGCTTGATTCCAGCGCGCATAGCAGGCGACCCCTCCATCGGTGCCTGAATGATCACACCCTTGCCATCTGGGGCCTGAGCCACGGTGGCGCCGATCCCGAAGAACGAACCCGCCAAATCATCCCGGCTCATCCGCATCTGATCGGCCGTTATATACGTCATGTGCGGATCGCCCAACGCCTCGATAAACCCCAGGATCGCCTCTTCAGACATCTCGGCGTGATCGATCAGCGTGTAGTCCACATACTCGTTGTTGATGAATTCGAATGCCTCCCAGATCACCGCTACATCCTCGGGCACCGCATCCGGCAATTGACGGGTCTTAGGCGACTCAATTACACGTGGAACAGCTTCCTGCTCGGTACCGACCATCTCGGCCGTCTCATCATCCAGATCCTCAGATCCGACGATCTCGACTTCGATCTCTGGAGCCTGGATCTCTACGACATCCTCGGAAACCTCGACGGGCTCCGTAGCAACCACAACCTCAGAAACTTGAGTAACCGCGACGCTGTCATCAGAGACGACTTCACTGACCGGCTCATCCTCGACGTCACAAGCAAACGCGAACGGCAACGCGACGACCGACAGAGCCGTCACCGCAAACAACGGGAAGCGTTCAAAGACCGTTCTTTGTTTCATGTGGGTTCGTCCATCCCTGCACATTCATTCGTCACTCGCATTGATATCAGGGTATACGACAGCGAACCGAAAACCGATTGCCAGCTAACCTGACCTCCTTCCGCGCTGCTTCCAGCTTTACATAACATGTCTAGTGCGAAGTGACCCGCACCAACGTCTCCGAGCCTGTCGCAGCCTCAAATCCCCACAACCTGCCTTACTTGCAGTTTCAAACCGCGACCGCTTCGGCCAAATCGTCCACAACCTCGTCTTCAACTCCGTTACCTAACGCCGCATCGATCGCCAACCTCAACTCTTCAATCCCCCACCGCTTGACGGCCGATGTCATGACTGAGCCGTCATTCGTGATCTCATCCCGACTCGGCGGTGCGTCCATCACCAGGTCCAACTTGTTCAAGACCAATACCTGCGGCGTTTCGCCGAGGCCGAGATTCTCCAGCACGTCATCGACAACCTCGGTGGCCTCAGCTGCCAAGGGGTTTGAGATGTCTGTCACATGCACTAGCAGATCTGCGAACATCGCCTCTTCCAGAGTTGCGTTGAAAGCATCGATCAATATAGGCGGCAGCTTGTTGATGAAGCCGACTGTATCGCTCAACGTCGCCTGCGCTCCAGACGGTAAATACAGCCGTCTGGTCGTGGTATCCAACGTCTCAAACGGTCGGTCGACCGACCGGATATCCGATCCGGTCAATGTGTTGAACAGCGCCGATTTCCCGGCATTGGTGTATCCAACCAAAGAGACCGTTCGCAGATCGCCTCGCAATCGCCGACGCCTCTGCGACCCGCGCTGGTCACGAACGTCGGATATGGCTCGACGCAAATCCCGAGCCTTCAACCGCATCAATCGGCGGTCGGTTTCGATCTGCGACTCACCGGGGCCTCTTGTGCCGATACCGCCACCCAGACGCTCTAAGTGCGACCATTGTCCGGCGAGGCGAGGCATCAGATACTCGACCTGTGCCAACTCCACCTGCAATTTGCCTTCTCGCGTCCTCGCACGCCCCGCAAAGATGTCTAGGATCAATGCAGTCCGATCAATCACCTTCACCTGTAACCGGTCCTCGAGAACTCGCTGTTGAGCCGGGGTCAACTCATCATCAAAGATCACCGTCTCGACATGCAACTCTTTGACTGTGTTCTCCAACTCCTCAAGCTTGCCGGACCCTACATAAGTGGGCGAAGGGACGTTCAAATTCTGAGTAATCGTGGCGACCGGGTTTGCCCCCGCGGCCCTTGCCAAAGCCCCCAACTCGGACACCGAATCATTTAACGACCACCCGTTGCCGTTACGATTACGCCGAACACGCACTCCCACGAGGCAAGCGCGTTCACGCCTTGCAGCGGTGTTGTACATTCTTTTGCGCCTAGACAACTTATTGTCCGTCCTAATCCCAGACTAAACCCGCCAACCAGATATCCGACGAATACCTTCGTCGATCTGATCGTCAGGAATGGTCAGCGACAACCGGATGTATCCCTCGCCAGATGGCCCGTACGAGGCTCCGGGTGTCACTACCACGTCGCGCTCCTCAAGCATCTTCTCCGCAAAACTGGCCGATGTGTATCCCTCCGGCACCCGCGTCCAGATATAGAGCGTTGCTTTAGGCGTGGTCGCCTCCAACCCGATCTCGTTCAGAGCCGCGACGACTTTGTCACGCCGTCTCCGGTAGGTCTCATTGTTCGCATCGATCCACTGCTGCGGGAGATTCAACGCCTCGATGCCCATCTCCTGTATCGCCTGCGAAAGGCCGGAGTCGATGTTCGACTTAACCCGCATCAGGGCATCGACCATCTCAGAGTTGCCGACAGCTGCTCCTACACGCCAACCGGTCATATTCGCGGTCTTCGAGAGCGAATGGAACTCCATCGCCACATCTCGTGCCCCATCCACCTGCAAGATGCTTGGGGCCACATACCCGTCGAATGTCACTTCTGTGTAGCAGGCATCGTGCAAGAGGTAGAGATCAAACTCCTTCGCGTAAGCCACTGCCTCCTCGAAATACTCCAGATCAGCAACAGCGCCGGTCGGGTTGTTTGGATAGTTCAACCACAAAGTCTTCGCATTGCGAGCGACATCAGTGGGTATCTCCTCAAAATCGAGCAGGTATCCATTGTCCTCGCGCAAAGGCACAAGGTGCGTCTCGCCGCCGGCGAACATGGTTCCGATCTCGTAGACCGGATAGGCAGGATCAGGCGAAATCGAGACATCACCAGGATCGATGAAACACAATGCCGCGTGCGCGATCCCTTCCTTCGCGCCGATCAAGTTGATTGCCTCACTGCTTGGGTCCAATTCAACCCCGAACCGTCGCGCGTAGAAATCGGAGACCGCTTGGCGAAACTCCGGCAATCCCTCGCTCTCCGGATAACGATGGTTCGGTGCCTTCCGAGCGCCGCGATCCAACGCGTCAAGAACGGCGTCTGGGGTTGGAATGTCCGGGTCCCCGATGCCAAACGACACCACGTCGATGCCCTGAGCCTTCTTCGCCGCAATCGCCCGCGAGATATTCACGAACAGATATGGGGGCAGTTGTTGTACTCGTCTCGCTAGTTCTGGCATTGTCCCTCGACCTGAAAACCGGGTGTCTCGGATGATCGGTTGTTATTCGTTCCAAACTCCAGTAAAGACCTCAACGGCAGGTCCTTCCAGAAACGCTTCGTCTTTTTCGTCCCAAGATATCCGCAAAACGCCACCATCGACCACTACATCGACGGCATCATCCACCAACCCAAGCCTCCGACATGCAAAAGCGGATGCAGTGCTACCCGTCCCAGACGACATGGTCTCCCCTGCACCTCGCTCGAAAATCCGAGCCCGAATCCGATCCCGAGCATGAACGTTCACGATCTCGAAATTGATCCGCTGAGGAAACATCGGATGATTCTCGACGTAGGGGCCGACTTCGAGCAAAGGGAAATCCTCGACCGATTCATCCATGATTGCCACTGCATGAGGATTGCCGATACCCAAGCAAGTGATCTTCAACTTGGCACCGTGAATCTCAACTTCCTCAGCTACGATCTCCTCGATTCCTCCCAATTTCGCCGTATCCGCCGGCACCTCCGAAGCCACGAAAGTCGCCGGACCCATAGCTACGCGCGCCGACTTCATGTGACCATCGACCATCTCTGGCCAAACCGTCCTCACCCCGCCCAAGGTCTCAACCGTCAGCTCTCCGTTTATGGGCTCCGCCAACCGACGATCCAACACAAACTTCGCGAACAACCTGATCCCGTTTCCGCTCATCTCAGCCTCGGAGCCATCCGGATTGAAGACTCGCATCCTAACCTGAGCAACCTCGGATTCCTGCAGCAAGACGATACCGTCAGACCCGATACCGAACGCGGGTCTGCTCATTTCCTCGGTCAAAGCGCCCCAGTCACGATCGATCGAACGTCCGTCGACAGCTATGTAGTCGTTGCCGCAACCGTGCAGTTTCGCAAACTCAATTGCCAATGGATTCTCCCGGATCCGAATGAATCAATCACCAAGCCATTCTATCCCGTGCAGGTTTCACTCCTCGCTGCTCAACCACGTTTCAACCATCCCAATCGCCGTTTCCTTGTGGTCTTCATCGGTTATGTCAAGCCAATCGATCCGCTCATCCCGGGGCTTGAACCAGTTGTGTTGTGCGCCAATCAACCTGTGATTCCCGATCAACACCCCGTCACGGGCCTCCTCCCGTGTCTTCCGCCCCTCGATGTAATCAAGCAATTGCCTGTAGCCAATCGCTGACATCGAAGGCATTCCACCGTTGACACCTGCACTTGACAACGTCCTGACTTCATCAATCCATCCAGCTGCCAACATCTTTTCGAAACGGACCTCAACCCGGTCGTGCAAGACCTCTCTAGGAGCCTTGAGTCCAAGAACCAGAGCATTGTATGGCGGTATGTTGCTTTTGCTAGCGCCGCCCATAGCATCGCCCGTGGCTACTGCCCTCTCAATCGCCCTGATCAACCTCCTAGGGTTTAACATCTCAACTCGTTCGATGTTTTTCGCGCCCGTTTGCCGCAACCGTTCCTGCAACGCTTCGATTCCTTCCTCCACAAGCTGCGTTTCCAACTCCTCTCGCAGTTCTGGATTGGGTGGTATCTCAGGTACCTTCCATCCTTCTAAAAGCCCCCATACATACTGTCCTGACCCACCCACGATGATCGGTAGCTTCCTTCGCTGGTGGATATCGACAATCGCTGCATGTGCTGCGCGCAGAAAATCACTCAGACTGTAACTGTCTCGCGGATCCAAGACATCGATCAGATGGTGCCTGACGCCCCGACGCTCTTCAGGAGTTGGTTTGGCAGTCCCGATGTCCATACCCCGGTAAAAGAGCCGCGAATCCGCATTCACCACTTCGCCGCCGAAACGTGTCGCCAATTCAACACCCAGTGCAGTCTTGCCAGTAGCCGTAGCACCGACAACAGTGACTACCCGGATGCGTTGATCCCCCGAAACTCTATCGGACACGCCGTTTCGATGTCATCCGACGTTGACGGTTTCAGCCATCGTCGAGATCATCAAAGAAAAATCAGTGCTGCTCAAACTCGCCCCACCAACCAAGGCCCCATCAACGGTGTCGCTTCCTACAATCTGTCCGATGTTTTGTGAATTGGTGCTGCCGCCATAGAGCACTCTCATCTCGGCTGCCGCGTCTTGGTCGTAAACTTCGCTGACCTCTTCCCGAATTGAAGCAGCCATGTATTCGATCTGCCCGAGTGTGGCAGCAACGCCAGTTCCAATCGCCCAGATGGGTTCGTACGCGATCACGACCTTAGAGGGATCACTCGCCCCTGCCAGCCCCAACCGGACTTGCCGACGAACAAACCGCTCGGCGCGCCTGCGTTGCCGTTCTACGTCGTCTTCACCAACGCACAGTATCGCGGTCATACCTGCATCGACCACTGCGCCAACCTTTGCCGCCACAATCTGGTCGGTCTCGCCGAATGTTTGCCTTCTTTCGGAATGCCCGACGATAACGTGACTTACCAAACCCTCCAACATCGCTGCCGAAACCTCACCGGTGTACGCCCCATTAGAGTGCTGGTTGACGTTCTGCGCCCCAAGCATGACTGGCGTGTGATGCACTACTCCAAAAACCGCGATCAACGACGTGAACGGCGGACAGAGTACAACATCCACAACTTCCGAATCTCCAACGGATCGGCAGATGGATTGCGATAACGCCACGCCCTCTTGCGGCGTGGTGTTCATTTTCCAGTTACCCGCGATTAACGGTTTGCGAGTTGTCAAATGTGATTTCTCGGGCCTCTTCACCCGTTGAGGGAGCTTTGCACATCCCGTGTCGACGGGAATTGTTGGCGTCTGTAGTGCCTCGAACCCCCTTTGTCCTTCGGACATTTCCCCCGCGAGCGGGGGAAACCCTTGCGTTTTGCAAAGGTCCCGTTGCGGCAGACCAAATCGATTTACGGCGATTCCTTACGCGCAAGTTAAAGATAACGCCACTTCATCGAATCGTCAACCACCAGAGTCCATTGAATGTTACGAATCACCGCCATATTCGCATCCAGGATGTCGAAACTGCTCTTCGTTCATTCTTGCATCAGCGCGGCGATGCCCGGCAATGTCTTGCCTTCCAGGTATTCAAGCGACGCGCCTCCACCAGTTGAGATGTGTGTCAACTTGTCACCGATTCCCAGAGCGTTGATGGCTTCGACAGTTGAACCGCCGCCTGCCAACTTGAAAGCGTTGTTATTTGCTGCTATCGCGGCGGCGATTTTTTCGGTCCCTCGTGCGAAGGTTTTCCACTCGAATAGCCCCATGGGACCGTTCCAGACCACCTTTTTCGCGGATGAGATTATTTCTACGAAATCCGTCACCGTTTCGTGTCCAATATCAAGGACGTAACCGAAATTCGGAATCTCGCTCACGGATACCTCAGTCGAACGTGAATTGGCATCGAATTCGTCTGCTAGCACAACATCAGTCGGCAATCGCAATTTCGCCGCGATCTCTGCGTCTTCTATCAACGACGATGCGGCATTCAACTCCTCGTCGGTCAAATCTGTCGACCCAACTGCCCTACCTTGCGCGGCAAGCATCGCGGCAACCATACCACCGCCGATGAGGATCGCGTCCATGTTGTGAACCAAGTTCTCAACTACTCCAAGTTTGTCCGCCACCTTGGCACCGCCGAGGATCGCGACGGCAGGGCGCTCATCCGATCTCAAAGCGCGATCCAACGCCTCAATCTCGGATCGCATCAACAACCCGGCATAGGTAGGCAAAATCCGTGCCACTCCGACGATTGAAGCATGGGCTCTATGGGACGCACCAAACGCGTCGTTGACGTAAACATCAGCAAGCGAAGCGAGCGCGCGCGAAAACTCCTTATCATTCGCCTCCTCGCCCCGATCAAATCGCAGGTTCTCAAGGATGGCTACGTCTCCTTCATTCAAACTACTGACCGCGCTGTGCGTAATTTCGCCGACAGGTCCACCCGCGGCCTTCACATCAATGCCCAGAGCCTCCGACATCCGCATTCTGACAGGCTCGATACGCATCTCTGGCACTACTTTGCCTCGCGGACGACCGAGGTGCGAACACAAAACGATCTTCGCCCCCATAGCACGTAAGAGTTCAATCGTCGGTACGGTCGAATGTATCCGACTGTCGTCCGAAATCTCCGTCGTACCGGGTCGAAAAGTCACATTCAGATCGGCGCGCAACAACACCCGCTTGCCGTGCAGAGGGGCTTCTTCGATCCTAGGCAACGACACCGACATTGCAGGCACCTTGCTTAACTTAGATCTACTGAACTGGAGATGTCGTCGATTTTGTCGATGTCGGCGATATCCCGCGCCAGCGCCATCAATTTCGCTGCATCTATTGATCCGACTCCAGCTTCGGAGAGTGCGATCTCAGCATCAGCAAATCGTGACTCGATCTGCTTGACAGTGAACTCCCGTGCGCCTGCGTCATCCGCCAACTTAATCAACTCCGAAATGCGAGAAGGATCGATCACACGCTGCATGTACATCTCTCCGGCTTTTCGCAAAACCGAAGGGTCTTTCACCGTATCAAACAGGAAAGCCACTGGCAAAGTCTTCTTCTTCGCAATGATCCTTCCCTGTTCCACAGGATCTCGTTCTGCTCCGCTGAAGAATGCGTTCCAATCTGCGACAAGTTGCTTGACGACACCGATATTGTCGCCAAAGCGTCGTAAAGCCATTCGCCGATCCATCCCGAAATCGTCGTCGAGTATTGACGCTAACTCGGCCGACGCGCCAAAAAGAGAACCCATCCGCATCGTCACCATATCGAGATACTCCGATACCGATACTGATGTGCGCTCTTGGAATGTGACGTCAAGAAACTCACCTTCACATCTTCGCAATACGGCGTCGTCGACGATCTCCAAGGCCTTGCTGACTCGTTCGAGAGGCTCGCCAACGTCGCAAAGTTCGAAGAGCGCCAACCTCGCCAGTGCATGCATCCCATCACCCGTATTGATCGCCTGAGCTGGCCCCCATTTCCACCAAACCGAGGCCCTGCCCAACCGCTCTGTGTTCCCATCCTGCACGTCACCGTGGATCAACGCAAAGTTGTACATCAACTCAACTGAGATGGCGTATTTCAGAGCCGGAGTGTAATCTCCTTGCAGAACCTGGGCAACTGCCAAAAGCAACGAACCGTGTAGCCGACGTTCAGTCGGTCCTGTTGTTTCATTGCCGCGCTCGTCAGTGTGGCCCAATTGCCAGGACATCATCTGGTAGATCTCCAAATCCCGACCGACGAAAAACGACCGAATGGCGTCTTCAAGTTGGTCTTCCGCCTCAACCGGAAGCAAAGCAGTAGTCATCGAGGTCACACGTGCACCTTCAATGTGGTTTCGATTTCATGCTGGGATATCGGGCCTTCTCGCAACACGCGCACATTCCCGTCGACCACCTGAACTACAGTCGATGCTGCAGATGCCTCACCACATTCGCCGACAACTATCGCATCGAGTTCATCGCCCATCGCATCGGCAACCACGCGCCAGTCCTTGCTTGGCGGTTCGCCTGAGATATTCGCGCTGGTACCTGTCAGGCCGATCCCTGCCTCTGATATGAGTTTGAGCGCGAGGTCGTGATTAGGTTTGCGCAACCCTACGGTATCCAAACCGGCTGTCAACACCGCTGGCACATCCCGCGCCGCTGCGACCACGATTGTCAAAGCTCCGGGCCAAAACGCTTCCGCCAACATCTGAGAGGATTTCCCAAAATCTATGGACAATCGGTCAATTTGGGGGCGTTCGGAGACCAACACGGGCATCGGAGTGGTTGCCGGTCGTCTCTTAATTTCGAACGCACGCTTGATGGCCGATTCGCTCATTGCATCGACACCGAGCGCGTAGAAAGTGTCGGTGGGAAACGCAATTACGCCGCCAGCCTTGACTGCGGCGATGGCCTCACTCAGGTCGACCTGTTCCAATACCATCCGAACCTTGCTAACACGATTGGAAACATGCTCCTCGACTATCGTACAACTTCACCTTTCCTAGGTATTTGACAGAGGCCATAGTCCTCGCAGACATTAGAATCTGAAGTGCCCGTAATCGCGAAATGACGTCCGTCAAACCCGAAACCACATCCCACCGCGTCGCCACTTCTGACGACATCGAACTCAACACCTATCTTGAGATCGCTGAACGCGACCGACTTCACGGTGAGTCTCCCTCAGTCCCTGTCCGTACCGAATCTATCGTCATCCTAGACTTCGGTTCCCAATACAGTCGTCTGATTGCCCGACGCGTCCGTGAGGCGAGCGTCTACTGCGAGATCGTCCCATTCGACGCCGGGGCGGACATCCTTCATCTTCAAGATGTCAAAGGCATCATCCTTAGCGGCGGCCCGAACAGTGTGTACGACAAGGGCGCGCCATTGATCCCGTCTTGGGTCTTCGACGCTGGGGTCCCAATACTGGGTATCTGCTACGGGATGCAGGCGTTGGCGCACCAACTCGGTGGTGCGGTCATTGCCGGCATTGAGAGAGAGTACGGCCACGCCCTGCTCCATCTGAATGGCGCTGTACACCCACTATTCCAAGGTTTAGACACCACAGTTCCGGTTTGGATGAGCCATGGTGACCGCATCTCGGAGATGCCTCCTGGCTTTCTTTCTATCGCTTTTTCCGAGAACTCCCCTTGCGCGGTCATGGGGAACGAAGCGATGCGTGCATACGGTATTCAGTTCCATCCCGAAGTCACGCACACTCAGCAGGGCGATCAGATTATCCGCAACTTTGTCCATGGGATCTGTGGTGCGTCTGGGTCATGGACTCCCCGCAACTTCGTTCGTGACTCGATATCTCGGATCAGGCAACAGGTGGGCGACGGAAAAGTTGTGTGCGCTCTCTCAGGCGGCGTCGACTCGTCAGTGGCGGCAGCGCTTATCCACCGTGCCATCGGTGATCGCCTCACATGCATCTTCGTTGACAACGGACTGATGCGGCGAGGCGAAGCGGATCGTGTCCAGACAGTGTTCGCAAGCCAATTGGGCGTGAACCTCAGATTCGTAGATGGCACTGAGCGTTTCCTCAGCGAACTTAAAGGGGTTGTCGATCCGGAAGAAAAACGTCGACGGATAGGCGAGACGTTTATCCGCATCTTCGAAGAAGAGGCTCGAGACATCGGCAAGGTCGACTTTCTCGCCCAAGGTACGCTCTACCCTGATGTCATCGAATCGGTGTCTCCTGAAAGCTCCGCAGCGCACAAAATAAAGACGCATCACAACGTCGGGGGATTGCCCGAAAAGATGGATCTTAAACTCGTTGAACCGCTTCGGCACATGTTCAAAGACGAGGTCCGTGAAGCTGGTCGCGAGATGGGTTTATCGCCGCAATCCGTTAACCGTCAACCTTTCCCAGGGCCGGGGCTGGCGATTCGCATCATGGGCGAGGTTACCTATGAAAAGCTCGAAATCCTTCGCGCAGCCGATTGGATCGTAGTTGACGAGATAAAAGACGCAGGACTTTACGAGCAGCTCTGGCAAAGCTTTGCTGTGCTCACTGATACGCAAAGCGTGGGCGTTATGGGCGATGCCCGAACTTATCAATACGTCGTTGCTATCCGCGCTGTTGTCAGTACCGACGCCATGACCGCCGATTGGGCACGTCTCCCCTATGAGACCATCGCTCGCATGTCCAACCGGATCGTCAACGAAGTGCCGGAGGTCAATCGGGTAGTTCTGGACATCACAAGCAAACCGCCCGGAACCATCGAATGGGAGTGATGGAACGCCACGATCGCATCACCTAGCGATTCATCCTGAACTAAGCAATGAAAATCCTCGTAGTCGGTTCTGGAGGCAGAGAACACGCACTGACGTGGAAACTCGCACAGTCAGACCTCGTATCCGAAATCGTCTGCGCTCCGGGCAACCCCGGCATGGCGAAACACGCTGAACTAGCAGATGTCGCCGCCGAAGACATCGAAGGCCTAGTCCCTCTCGCCAGCGAAATCGACGCCGACTTGGTTATAGTCGGCCCCGAAGCACCACTCGTGCTCGGTCTCGCCGACCAACTACGGGCACGTGGCATCCCTACATTCGGTCCCTCTGCCGACGCTGCGCGCATCGAAGGCTCCAAGTCGTGGGCGAACGACATCATGAATCGATATGGCATCCCATGCCCTGAGAGCCGCACATTCGCCGACGCATCTGTCGCGATCGAATACATCGAATCGTGCCCGCAAGGAGGGATCGTTGTCAAAGCGGACGGGCTCGCCGCCGGTAAAGGGGTTACTGTTCCCGAAACCGCCAGCGAAGCGATTGAAGCCGTAACCGACGCTATCGAACATCGCGCTTTCGGCGAGGCTGGTGAAACCATCGTCATCGAAGAACGGCTCCACGGACCTGAACTGAGCGTATTTGCATTCGTTGACGGCGAGGTCGTATCAACCCCCGTCGCAGCCCGCGACTACAAACGCGCCTATGACGGCGACACCGGCGCCAACACCGGTGGAATGGGCGCGTACACCTCTCCCAATCTATGTTCGCCCGCTGACCTCGATCACATCCGCTCGACTATTCTCGATCCGATAGCCCGCGCCCTTGTCGCTGAGGGATGTCCGTATCAAGGCATCCTTTACGCCGGACTGATGCTTACCGACAAAGGGCCGCAGGTTATCGAGTTCAACTGCCGCTTCGGCGATCCCGAATGCGAACCTCTGATGCTACGCCTCGACTCTGACCTCGCTGAAATCTGCTTAGCCGTCGCAGAGGGCCGACTCGCCGATACACCCGTCGCGTGGAACAACAAATACGCTGTTGGTGTCGTAGTCGTATCGAGCAAATACCCCGCGGCGTATGAAACCGGTTTTCCAATCAGGGGAGACTTGCCAGTTGAAGACGACGCCATAGTTTTCCACGCAGGAACATCCCAGAGCGAAGAAGGTCAACTAGTCACCGCAGGCGGACGAGTACTAGTTGCAACCGCATCATCCAATGAGTCCGTTCAAGAAGCCCGCACAAAGGCCTTCGAAATCGCTAAGGGTATCGGGTTCGAAGGCGCACGCTACCGATCCGATGTCGCAGTCGGAGCGGATTGAAGCAATCCTGAATTAGTATTCTGCTTTTCCGAACATCGCACCTGCATCAAATCCAACCGCGACGTGATACCCCGCTATTCAAGACCAGAGATGAGCCGGATTTGGTCGGAAGACCATCAGTTCGACTTGTGGCTAAAGGTCGAGCTCGCGGCATGTGAAGCATGGTCCAAACTCGGCGTCATCGACGACGCTGACATGATCAAAATACGTGCCGCGCAGTTCTCGCGCGCAGAGTATGATCGCCAGTTCGAGGAAACGCGACACGACTTAGTTTCCTTCACCCGCGCGGTCGCGACAAGCCTTGGTGAAGAAGGGCGATGGATCCATCATGGCCTGACATCAAACGACGTGAAAGACACCGCGCTTGCGATGCAGATGTCCGACGCGACTTCTCTCATCATCGACGGGATCGACGCACTGATGTCGGCACTCGCGTCCCGCGCCGTCGAGTTCAAGCACACACTCTGCATGGGAAGGTCGCACGGTATCCATGCCGAGCCGATGTCGTTCGGTCTCAAACTCGCGCTGTGGTGGTCCGAGATGCGCCGCAACCGGGATCGGGTAACCGCGATGAAGAATCGCGTGTCTGTCGGGATGCTCTCCGGCCCCGTGGGAACTTTCGCAGGTATCCCGATCTCGATTGAAGAGCATGTATGCGCAGAGCTCGGACTCAAACCTGCCGAAGTGTCAAACCAAGTTATTCAGCGAGACCGCCATGCCGAATACCTCCAAGTCCTCGCTCTGACTGCCGCGACTCTCGACAAGATGGCAACCGAAATACGCTCCCTCCAGAGAACCGAAATCGGCGAGGTCGAAGAACCTTTCGGCCAACCAGGCTACGTTAGTAAAGGCTCATCGTCGATGCCTCATAAGCGGAACCCCGAGCTTTCCGAACGCATCTGTGGATTGGCAAGAGTGATCCGATCGAGCTCTATCGTTGGCCTCGAAAACGTAGCCCTTTGGCACGAGCGCGACATCTCTCACTCCTCTGCTGAACGCGTAGTGCTGGCTGATTCGTCTCTCGCGCTCGACTACATCTTGGATCTCATGACCGGCATCATCGATCACATGACAGTGAAACCCGATCGGATGCGCCGCAACATGGATATGACGCATGGGCTCGTTTTCTCGCCGCGTGTCATGCTTGCATTGGTCGAAGCTGGTGTAGAACGTGGCGAGGCTTACGACGCGGTCCAAAATGCCGCGATGTCGGCTCTCGACCAAGAAACCGACTTCCAATCGATCATCAGCGAAGACCAGATCGTAAATCAGCACCTCGACGATGCGGCACTCGCCGACCTATTCGACTACGGATACTTCATCGAGCAGGTCGACCAGATATTCGACCGTCTCGGCATCGAATTGAACGTTTCATCAACGGTGTTGTCCACCTACCTGCCCGGTCTCATCCATCGCGGCAAGGTGCGCGACACCTACCGCGTGTCGGACGGCGTACTCATGATGATCGCCACTGACCGCATCTCTGCCTTCGATGTAATCATGGACGATCCGGTCCCGCAGAAAGGTGTTCTCCTAGCGCAGATGTCAGCGTTCTGGTTCCGTAACGTTATCGGCGACATCGTTGACAACCACATGATTGCGATGGTGGATGAAGCTAATCTCGAGCGGAGTGGTGCGCTCACCTACCTTCCCCCTGAATGGAACGATCGCTCAATGTTGATCCAAGAAGCAGACCGTATCGACATGGAATGTGTCGTACGCGGTTACCTTGCGGGCGCGGGATGGGCCGAATACGAAGCCCACGGCACTCTCAACGGAGCCGAACTGCCTAAAGGGCTCCGCCCTGCCGAGAAATTGCCCGAACCGATGTTCACGCCTTCGACTAAAGCCGAAGAGGGACACGATCTGCCGTTAACTGAAGCGGAAGCGATCGATCTCGTAGGAGCGGAGCTACACCAGCAACTCAAACGGGTGAGCATCGAGATCTACAAACGAGCCCATCAACACGCGGCCGATCGCGGCATGATTCTGGTGGACACGAAGTTCGAATTCGGATTAGTAGATGGCAAATTGACGCTTATCGATGAGGTTTTGACACCCGATTCGAGTCGCTTCTGGGATAAGGAAGACTGGCAACCGGGCGCGTTCCCACCAGCGTATGACAAGCAGCACCTCCGAGAGTGGTTGATGACAACCGATTGGGATCGCAATCCTCCACCACCAAAAGTCCCCGCCGACGTGATGGATATGACCCGGCAACGTTACATATCCGCTTTTGAACGGCTAACGGGTCGCAAATTCGACACCTGAGATGCCGTTCAGCAGACGTGAAATAGAATCTTAGGTTCATGGCTCAGTCAAGAAACAGAGTTGCGACCAGTCGACCCGATCATCGCCGCGGGATGACTCGTTCGCAAGTGCGAGAAGAACGACGACGACGCAGCAATCGTCGCAAACAACGAAGACGTACCGTCCTGATCGCATTCGGATCGGTCTTCGCCGTCTTAATCATCTTTGCCCTCGTTTTCCAGCAAGGATTCGTCTCTCAAGAGCAGCAACTGGGTGGCGAGCGTGGCCCCTACAATACTGGCGGCCCCGTACCCGAAGACCCGGACGACGGCAGAGCTCATGTCCCCGACTCAGTTGTTCCCGAAACGCGTTACAGCGTCTATCCCCCGACCTCTGGACCGCACTGGAATTCCCTCGGGAGCGCCGCAAACAACTTTGAACGAGCACCGACCGCTTGGGGTCCATACGAGCGCGTCATCCCCGATCAATCCTTGATTCACAACCTTGAGCACGGCGGCATAGGCATGCATTACGACACGACCAAGTGTTCCGGGGATGCGTGCACCGAAATCGCAGAAACACTCAAACGCATCGCCCGAGATTGGAACGATGACGAAACTTACACTGGATTCGTCATCTCTCCCTACCCGTTCACTGATACCGCTATCACCCTGACCGCTTGGCGACACCACTTAAGGCTTGACGAGATCAACGAACCCAAAATTCTCGAATTCATCGATGCCTACTTCGACCGTGGATTCGAACCCCAAGTCGCTGGCATGACGCCGGTTAGGTGATCCTCCACGATGAGTGGAACTTACCTAGCCCACATCCGCGTCTCGTTCAAACCCGGCGTCCACGATCCCGAGTCGGAAACCATAGATCGGGCCCTTACCCGTCTCGGTTTCGCCCAGATCGCATCACTTCGATCTGGCAAATTTTTTGACATCCACATCGAAGCAGAGACATCAGACGAAGCCAAACGATCAGCTAGCAAGATGTGCGAAACCTTGCTTGCGAATCCTGTGATCGAGACCTACTCTGTCGAAATCGTCGAATAGACGCGATTTCTACGAGGGAACCGTCAAAAGCACCCGGGACGCGGAACTCTAGGCATCGAATACGCCGTTCCTACTCGCCCTGTCAGTCGGAAACCGTCCCTTTAGTGCTGGGGACTGAGCCATCGGCGCGTTCATCGAGAGACGCCGCTTCTCTGAAAGCGCGGGCGAACGCTTTGAACGCCGACTCGATCATGTGGTGCTCGTTTGTGCCTCTCAAGACGGAGAGGTGCAAATTGAACCGGCCCTCGTACGCCATCGACTCGAAGAAATGCCGGGCCATGTCCGGCGAGAAATCTCCGACGTTAGACGTTGACCCCATGTCGATCACCGGGTAACCTCGACCGCTGAGATCGACTACGGCGTGTGACAAAGCCTCATCCAGCGGGACGTGCTTGCTGGACATCCGCACGATGCCCGCGCCGTCACTTAACGCTTCTGCTATGCATCGACCAATCACAATCGCCGTGTCTTCAACGGTGTGGTGCGAGCCGGTCTCGGTATCACCCGTTGCGGTGACCGAAAGATCCATCATTGAGTGCTTCGCCAAGGCGTGGAGCATGTGATTCATGAATCCGATTGGCGTCTCGATCTCTGCCCTGCCCTGCCCGTCAATGTTCAGGCTGACGCTGATCTGCGTCTCGCCCGTTACGCGCTCGATATTTGCGGTTCGGTCACTCATCAAAACACCTCAACCCCCAATTATCGAATGTCGAACTACTCCAAAGCCCGATTTCGAATGCAACTGACAGTGTCAAGGGATTTCTTGCAACGCCGCTATAACTAAATCGTTCTGCGGCGGCGTCCCAACGCTGACTCGAATTGAATTCTCCAAGCGTCTCCCGCTGAACTTCCTCGCAAAAATCCCTCTTCGTGCAAGCAATTCATACGCCTCGTCACCGCTTAATTGCTTGAACTTCAAGAGCAGGAAATTGGCAGTCGAAGGAGAATAGCTGACCCCTTCCAGCTCATCGATCACCGACTCGATCCGTTTGCGCTCGCTTGTCAACGTATCGATACGCGCCAATAGCTTGCTCTTGTGCTCCAAAGCAGCGAGCCCTGCCGACTCGGCAGCGATGTTCAAGTTGTAGGGTTGCTTGATCGTCATCAGATGGTCAACTATCAACTCTGAACCGATCGCGTATCCGATCCGCAACCCGGCGATGCCAGCCCACTTGCTGAAAGATCGGATCACGACCAAATTCTCGAACTCGACGAGCAAATCAGCAGTAGTCTCGCCGCAGAACTCGTAGTAAGTTTCATCGACAACCAGCACGATGCCTGTCTCAAGGATCGCTCGGGCATCGCTCTCAGGCAGCAGATTACCCGTAGGGTTGTTGGGCGATGCAATGAACAGCAACTTTGCGCCCGTTCGCTCTATCGCATCCGTTGTCGCATCGATGTCGAGTTCCCAATCATCGCGACGCTCAACTGGAACAAGCTCTGCCTCAGAAATCCTCGCGCAAAACTCATACATTCCGAATGTCGGTGGACAATCGATCATCGATTCTCCTGGCGCGACAAAGAGCTTCGTCAACAACTCGATGATTTCATCGCCACCTGAACCAGCGATGATCTGTTCGGGAGGACGCCCCGTGTAATCGCTTAAAGCGGCCCTGATACGTACCAGATCCTGATCCGGGTATTCGTGGATCGGCAACCCCTCCAATGCGTCGGTGATCTCCGGCAATGGATCGTAAGGGTTCTCGTTGGCATTCAATCGAATCACGTCGGCCGGATCCAAACCCATCGAAGTCGCCAAATGATCTGAATGTTGGGCCCCGACGTACCCCTGAGGGTTATAGAGATGCGGTCGCATCATCTCTCTTAAGTCGCGCATCAACGCCTACCTTCCAACGATTGCTGACTTCGCAATACTATCGCCTGCTTCGTATATCAGCGGCCCTTGCGTGGCCTTCCAGCATCTCCAACCGGGCGAGATCCGAGGCCGCGCTTGATATGCTCTCGAAAGTCTCGGCGTCCATGTCCAAGAAGGGGGTCACGCGTACAAAATCCCTCGCAGACAACGCCGACGAGAACCGAGCCGAGCCGCCAGTCGGCATGACATGGCTAGGCCCGGCTACGTAATCGGCCATCACTTCGCCTGAACGCTCTCCAACAAAGATTCCCCCGGCGTGGCGAGCGTTAGGCAAGAACTCGTTCGCTCCTTGGAACCCGAGACACAAATGCTCGGGTGCGTATACATCCGCGACCTTTAGTGCTTCCTCGAGAGTATCCACGACTACTGCTGCCCCACGCCCCGTCAACGCCTCACGAGCAATTCCAGCCCTCGGTAGCATCTCCAACTGCGTCACCAACTCCCGTTCAACAGCATCAACCGCACCGTCAGACAGAGCAACTAACACTGGCGCGGCCAATACATCGTGCTCAGCCTGTGCCAACATATCTGCGGCAGCAACGGCAGGATCTGATCCTTCGCCTAAAATCACCATCGTTTCGGTAGGTCCGTAAATCCCGTCAATACCTACGATTCCGAAAACACGACGCTTTGCCGCTGTAACCCATACACTACCTGGGCCACAAATGACATCAACCTTCGGTATCGACTCAGTTCCAACCGCCAGCGCCGCAACTGCCTGAGCACCTCCTACAGTGAAAACTTCGTCCACGCCGGCGATATCGCACGCTGCTAGCACCGCCGGATGCGGCAAACCGTCCGCTCCGGCGGGCGTCACTACGCACACGTACGGGACTCCCGCCACCTTCGCCGGCACCGCCGTCATGATTACCGTCGATGCCAACGGCGCTGTACCTCCAGGGATGCAACATCCAACGCGCTGAACGGGATGCACGACCTCGCCGTAACCAGCTTCAGCATCGCTCCAAGACTGTGGTAACGTCCTCTTCTGAAATGCCGCCACGCGCTCCGTTGCCAACCTCAAACCTTCGACCTCAGCTGGCCTCAACTCATCCTTAGCCGATCGAATCACGTCGGACGGCACCTTAAAATCCTCGATCTCAACCCCGTCCAACGCTTTAGTTATTCGCCTGAGGAAATCGTCACCTTGATTGGTGACATCCGCGCTTACTCGGTCTGCAAAAGCGTCCAACGAAAGTGGAGTTTTGTAAACTCCGCCTCCATCAGTTTCGGGAACTACCTCATCTCCAGTTGAGCTTCGGTTCTCAAACGCCGCGATCGCAGCATCTAAGCCGTGAATGCGCCTCAACACCCTTTGGCCGCCCCGGAGAACTGCCCGAGATTTTCCACGAGGTTCGTGTACAGCGAACACTCTTGCTGATAGAGAAACTGCAAATCGGTAACCGCCGTGCCGGTACCCCCTAAACCCCGCAAGTGATCTACGACCCGCAACACGTCCTTCTTGCGCGTTACGATTTGCACCGAAAACCACAAATTCCCATCGGTGGTGAAAACTCTCGAAACCGTCGGCCCTCGCATCCCTGAGAGCTCCGGCGAGGCGAGAATCATCTCCGCTATCTCACCTTCAGATTTGCCTTTGACATTCGCCGTCACTCGTCGATAAGAACGCGACCTCAGTCTCGCCTCAATCCTTTCCAGCAGCAACCGCGTCAACTTAAGCTTTGAGTCCGCACTAGTCAACAGCTTCGCGTTACCGATCATGATCGCCTGAGATTCAATCGCCGCACCGTCCGGCAATGGGCGAAGGTTATTCTCCCTCAGCGTGTTCCCTGTATCGGATATGTCCGCGATGATGTCTGCATAACCGATCCTTGGCGCAGCTTCCAAAGCCCCGTTTATCGAAACCATCGAAAAGTAATTCATGCCGCGCCGATTGAGAAATCTCTTCACCAACCTCGGATATTTCGTCGCCACTCGCAGGTCTCGGCCGCGTTCGTGAAACTCCAGGCTCAGATCGGAAAGGTCGTACATCGAAGTGATGTCGAGCCACGAATCGGGCACTGCGATCACTAATCGCGAGTGACCGTACTCAAGATCGGGAGCAACTACCAGCGTATCTCCATCTTCCAACCTCGCCTCCAAGTAGCGATCCAATCCCACGATGCCGAGATCGGCGTTCCCCGAGTCCACAATCGTCGTGATATCCGATTGCCGTTGATAAATGACCTCGATCCCCGGTATCGACGGGATATCCGCGGTGTATCGACGCGAGTTGATCCGGCTGACCGCCGCATCCGATTCCGCGAGCAAGCGAACGGCACCGTGTTCAAGTGCGCCTGTAGAAGGGATCGCTAGGCGTATCCGCTCCGTCATACAGCAGTGCTCCCAGCGTCATCTTTATCGCCCACCTTCAAAACTGACGCATTGCCAATAGACTTCGCCACAACGTCGGCATCGATGTCCGGATCGAAAAGCGTCACGACGTTTTTGCCTTCGCTACGCAATTCAGAAGCAGTCGCGACAACATCGTCCGCGGCATCGCCATCAATCGGCGACAACACGACATAACGCCTACTCGGGCCGCCCGGACATTCGTCACCCACCAGATCCAAAATGGTTTCGAGATTCAATGCGAAACCTAACGCTGGCAGTTCTTTTGGTGAGCCCAGTGCTGATGCCAAGCCATCGTATCTACCGCCACCTCCGAGAATGATTTCCTTACCATCCACATGACCTCGGACTTCGAAGATCATCCCGGAGTAATAGGCGATCGAAGCAGAGAGACCGAAGTCGACTGAAACATCGGAGCCGTCAACCCCGCTCAATTCTGTCGCTTCCACGATCGACGTCAGATTGTCGAGACTAGACAACCCTTTCAATCCGTTCTCATCGGCCAACAAGCGCGCCGAGTTTATCGAGGCCGAGTGGCTATACTTCGTAGTCCCATCGAATGACCGATTCCTCTCTTCGGGAATCCGATTCCGGTACTTGACCGCTGAACTGCGGATCGTCGCCAACTTCTCTATCAACTCCAACGCTGCCGGGAAATCCGCGTTGCTCGCGTCCCATTCAACTTTCCGACGCAACCCCGCAACGATGTCCTCAGCACTCCGAGACACTGTTTCGGTGCCACCTGGAAGACGCACCGAGCCCGATGCCAACCGTGAGAGCAGATCGGCGGCCGAGGCTTGAGTCTCCGTTCTCTGTTGGCCTTCTGCCGGCATCAGACCTAATCTGATGGCCTCATCCTCAACCGATCCACTGCCGTCACGTTCAGCCAATTCCGCAACGCTATTGGCGAGGAACAGTCGCGCACGTTCCGAAAGATCGAAAGATCCTAGAATCTCGCGAATCAGACCGACGTGACCGACCCTAATCGAAACGTCGCGAACATTGAATCGTCTTGCCAACTCATAAGCTACGGCGATGATTTCGGCATCGGCATAACTGTGAGAATCTCCTACCAGCTCTGCTCCAATTTGGATGAATTGCCGCTTGTTCGGAACCGAACTCGGCGGTGCATCGTACGGTCTCTCGGCGTAGCGGAATATCGGGGAGGCATACTGGAACCTCTTCGGCAACGTTAGATCGGATTGTTCCAATACATGGCGAACCACAGGGGCCGTAAGTTCGGGTCTCAAACTGATGTCACTTCCGTCAGGAGCAACAAAATCGAAGAGTTGGCTTGAGAGAAGGCCGCCCGACCGCCGCAAAAACAACTCGGTCTGTTCGATCAGCGGCGTTTCAATCGGTTGATAACCCCGGGTATAAAGCACCTCGCGTGCAACGCCAATCAACGATTCGACCTGTTCGAAATACCGTTCGGCGCGGTCCTCAAAACCGGGTGCGCGCCCGATCTTGCCATTACGGTCGATCATCGATTCCATCTACCAACGTCTCGAAGCACTGTCGGGATACGAGTAGTTCGCCCTCCATTGAATGCCGCATAACACCCATTCGAGAGCGATCACTACCATCCAGTTGCAGATTCTAAATCGGCGAACTCATTTACCGTTCAAAGACGCCATATTCCACATCAACCTCCCAATATCAGCCTCCCAATCCCTCCATTCTCGTCGCAACCAGCTGAAGACGCGCAAGTTAAGATTCGACCCAATGCCTTCATCGAAATATCGAGGATTTTGATTTGGCCTCGTCCACTTCTGCCGATGCAGTAGTAATAGGTGCTGGTGCCGTCGGTTGCGCCGTAGCTCTGAGGCTTGCAACTTCAGGGATCAAGCCGCACGTAATCGAAAGGGACGGAATAGCATTCAACGCGTCTGGATACGCATGGGGTGGGCTATCCGCACACTTCGGTAGCGGCGTTCCAGGGCCGATGACCGAACACTATCGGACCTCCATAGCCAAACATATCGAACTGTACGAAGAGTTCGGTCGCAACGCTTCCCACGACTGGGAGCTCCAAGAAGTGACCTCGATCTCCCTCGCTGACGACGAAGCGGGCGCTGCGCAACTCAAATCCGACGTCAAATGGATGCAGTCCGAAGGATTCAATGCCGAATTCATCGAACACGACGTTATCTATCGTTTAGAACCCGAGATCCGCGATGGCATGATCGCAGCATCTCTCGTGAACGCTGGATGGGAACTCGACAGCTACTCCTACACGCAATCAATAGCAACCGAAGCAAAACGCCGTGGCACTATCTTCTCCGATGGCGAAGTAGCGGCGGTTCATTGCCAGAACGCCCGCGTGACAGGCGTCAAACTCACTGATGGCACTGAGATTGCGACCCAAATAGTCATTGCCGCCGCGGGTCCATGGACATCGGAAATACAAGGCGTACCCTCACTGCCCATAAAACCCATCAAAGGCGAAATCCTCCGCCTATCACGGAACGGCACGGACCTCCAAAACCGTGTCGGTTTCAACGGGTTCAACGTCGGACGCAAACCCGACGGATCGGTTTGGGCAGGCACCTACGAATGGGATAGAGGTTTCAACCGCGAGGTCACAGATGAAGGCCGAAATCACATTCTCAACGGCGTCACCGAATACATTCCGTCGCTGAAAAACGCCGAAATCGCCTCTTCAACCGCGTGTCTCAGGCCCGTCGCGATCGACGGGCTCCCAATCGTTGGATCATCATCCACTTGCGATGGTCTCTTCTACGCTAACGGTGCAGGCAAAAAAGGGATACTACTCTCCCCACTTATTGCCGATTGGATCGTCGATCTGTTCCAAAACCAGATCGCGCCACCCAACGTTGTTTCATCAACGAGATTCCCTGAGATTTAACACGAGCTTTTCCTTGTGTAATCGAAACCCATCCGATTTGCATACCCCAATTGACAATCTAGCGAGAAACTGCTGGTATATTGGTACGAACTCCAATCGCATCTCCCCATCAAGCGCGAGCCTCCCACGATGACGCACGAAAAAAGCACTGGATACCAAAGCACTAGCCACGAACGAGCACACGGGTACTTCTCTACAAAATACGGTGACGCCTTCGAAGATTTCATGACTCGCGGGCGAATCCGCAACTACAGAGCTCCTGAAGATCCCGAAATCCTCGACTCGGCTGAACGCCGAGAATTCTTCAGAGAAGGTGCGTACCCGTATCCCCGTAAAATCAGCCTGGAAAGTTACTACGAGCACAAGTTCCCGCTGCAAATCGAACTCGTGAAAATGCAAAACTGGGTTCGAGAAACGGGACAACGGCTCCTCATCGTCTTTGAGGGTCGAGACGCGGCCGGTAAGGGCGGCACCATCCGTCGTTTCATGGAGCACCTGAATCCACGAGGCGCTAAAGTCATCGCCCTCGAAAAACCGACCGAGGAAGAAACTGGTCAATGGTACTTCCAGCGCTACGTCCGCCACCTGCCAACCCGAGGCGAGATCGCCCTATTCGATCGCTCCTGGTACAACCGCGCAGGCGTAGAAAAGGTTATGGGCTTCTGCACCGAGGACGAATACCAAGAATTCTTACGCGTTACCCCGCTCATTGAGCATATGTGGGCCATTGCAGGCATCCGCATTATCAAGCTCTACTTCTCTGTAAGCCGCATCGAACAGGAACGACGCTTCAAACGGCGCGAGAAAGATCCTCTCAAACAGTGGAAGCTCAGCCCCATCGATATGGCGTCACGCGACCGATGGGACGAGTACACCGAAGCAAAAGAGATGATCTTCTACCACACTCACTCGGAACTCGCACCATGGTACGTGATCAAATCCGACGACAAGATGCGCGCCCGCATCAACTCCATACGCCACGTCCTAAACTGCATCCCGTACGAAGGCAAGGACTCGCGCGTCGTCTACCCAGCCGATCCCTGGATCATTGCAAAAGCGGACGAGGTTTGGGAAGTTAATGAAAAGCCGGTCGGCACCGTCTATGCGAACGGGCGAACTCAGGAACGCGAACTGGTAGCGGTAGCCGACTAGCGTCCGAGCCGCTCCGTTACTGCGCCGTAAACCCGCCGTCGATCACGAGGCACGCCCCCGTAACAAACGATGCCTCGTCTGACGCCAAAAACAAAATCGCTCGCGCGATCTCGATCGGCTCAGCAAACCTGCCGATCGGGTGCAAATCCACGATCTTGTCATAGACCTCTGGATTCTCTCGCGTCCCTCGCGTCATCTCTGTCACGGTAAACGCTGGACAAACCGCATTCACGCGGATATTCGACTTCGCCAAACCGACCGCCATATCCCGCGTTGCATTCACCACACCTCCCTTCGAATGAGGATAGGGATTAAACCCGTCGGTTATGAACGACGGATACCCAACCAGCCCTCTGATCGAAGCGATATTCACTACCGCACCCTTCCCCTGCTCCTTCATCTGCTCGGTCGCATAACGGGCCATCATCACCGTCCCTCTCAAATTCACGCCAACTACCCAGTCCCAACGCTCTCCATAGCTCAAGTCCGGAGTGTTCCTGTAACCTACCCCTGCGCTGTTCACTAACACATCCAAACTCCCGAACTGATCTACGGTCGCGTCTACTGACGCAGCGCAACTGCTTTCATCGCGCACGTCCAACTCAATCGCCGCTGCATCACCACCTTCAGCCTCAATCTCCGCTGCAACCCGCTCTGCCGCTCCAATATTCAAGTCCGCAACCGCAACCTGTGCTCCTTCTACGGCAAATAGCTTTGCACTCGTCTCGCCTATCCCGGATCCTCCGCCAGTCACAAGCGCGACCTTGCCATCCAACCGGCCTAGACCTTCTAAGTCCATCGTCTCTTCCTTCATAACCATCGATCAGAATCCTCCCAGACTATTGCGCCGTATACCCACCGTCGACGGGCAAACACGAGCCCGTCACAAACGACGACTCATCCGAAGCCAGATACAGCGCTGCGTACGCAATCTCGATCGGTTCGCCCAATCGACCCATCGGATGTAAGGACTCCAGTTGCACCCGCATATCCGCATCATCGGTCAATGATTTGGTCAAGTTCGTATATGTGAACCCGGGACATAGCGCATTCACTCTCACTCCGCGCCTGGCGAACGCCACTCCCATATCCCGCGTCATCTGAACCACGCCGCCCTTCGAATGTGGGTAAGGATTGAAACCGTCGCTCAATCCTGCAGCGTAGCCGACTAGACCGATTATCGAAGCCAAATTCACAATCGACCCGTAGTTGTTCTGCAACATCACCTGCGACGCGGCGTGAGACATCAACAAAGTCCCTTTGAGATTCACATCAATCACCCAATCCCACTTCGCCTCGAAATCCCATTCCAATGGCGCCTTCCTAGGAGTCACCCCAGCACTATTCACCAACACATCCAACCCACCGAACTCCTCAACCACGCTTGCCACCAACTCTTCACACTCGGCACGTTTCGTAACATCTACCGTACCCGCTGCAGCGTTCCCGCCACGTCCTACGATACGATCCGCAACCGTCTGCGCCGATCCGACATCTAAATCCGCGCAGAAAACACTCGCGCCCTCAGTGCTAAACAACTCTGCACAAGCTTCTCCAATACCCGATCCTGCCCCAGTGATCAACGCTGTCCTGCCATCAAGCCTGCCCATTTTCCCTCCAGTCTCAAATGTCTAATCAGCGCTAGTAAGTGTAAGTCCAAAACCGAACGGACGATAGAATCTCAATCGCCGACTATGACCACTTCCCGACGAAGACACCGTTCTCGCTCTGTTGGAACCGAAGAACCGGCCCAACCCACTCCGCTGAGGGTCGCGGCCGATGAATCAGCGCCCCAATCCGAACCATCTCGCACATCAATCGAATCCCTCGACCTAGAGTTGGCCGGACCCATCCGACGCATCTATGCCTACGCCATCGACATCGGGATACTGCTCATGGTCGTCTTCATCGTCGGACCAATCATTGGTAGCCGCGAAGGCATATTTAACGCCCCCAACGTTGGAGAAGGCATCATAGACGTCTTCATATTCCTCGCCTACTTCATCATTCCTACCGGCATCTTCGGGCGCACTATCGGGAAATGGGTCGCCGGCATCTCTGTCGTCGACGACGAAGGCAACAAACCCGGAGTCGCAATCGCTATTCCCCGCGAAGTCGTTGGCCGTTTCGTCTCCATCATCACATTCGGATTAGGCATCATATGGGTCATCTTCGACTCGAAACGCCAAGGTTGGCACGACAAAATCGCTGGAACCTACGTCGTCATCATCCCCAACAGCGGCGGGCCGGGCTTCCTCGCCAGAATGTTCACTACCCAACCCGAAGACAAACCGGATGAAAACCGGCAACAACGCGTCGGCAGACCAACAACCCGCCGCCGAAGACGAAACCGTCGACGCTCCTGACCAGATCCGAAAGGCACCCAAATGGCAATCTCGAAACTCGCAAGAGAGCAGATGCAGGCAAGCTCCTGGATCCGTCGGATGTTCGAAGAGGGCATGGAACTCAAAGCCATTCACGGAGCCGAAAACGTCTTCGATCTATCCCTCGGCAACCCTCTCCTAGAACCGCCTCCAGAGTTCAAACAAGCCTTGGCGGAAATTGCTAAAGAACCTGGCAGCGGTCAACATCGCTACATGCCAAACCCCGGTTTCATCGAAACCCGGGCCGCTGTCGCAGACGCGCTAACCGAAGAATCAGGCACTCAATTCGCACCAACAGACATCATCATGACCGTCGGCGCAGCAGGTGCCATAAACGTCGCCCTAAGAGCCCTCTTAGACCCCGGCGACGAAGTCATCATCATTGCACCATACTTCGCCGAATACATCTTCTATGTCCAACATGCCAACGGCGTCTACCGCGAAGCCCAATCCACACCCGACTTCATGCCTGACTTCGACTCGCTCGCAACGCTGATGAACGAGCGAACACGCGCCATCATCATCAACTCTCCTAACAATCCCTCCGGAGTTATCTATCCCGCCGAAACCATCGCCCAACTCGCTGAACTTATCCAAGAAACCGAAACTAAACACGACACCGAAATCTACATCATCACCGACGAACCATACCGAAAATTGATCTACACTGACGCCTCATACCCCTTCGTTTTCGAGCATCACCCACGCACCATCGTCGCAACCTCTCATTCCAAAGACCTCGGACTCGCCGGAGAACGCATCGGTTACCTCGCAGTCAACCCATCCGACCCCGGCAAAACCGATCTTCTCGACGCTTCGGTCTTCATGCTCCGCACTCTCGGCTTCGTCAACGCCCCGGCAATCATGCAACGCGTCGTAGCAAATCTCCAAAACTCAACTGTTGACACCTCCGAATACCGCCGCAAACGGGATATCATCTACTCCGCTCTAACCGACATCGGATACGAATCGAACCTCCCCGACGGCGGCTTCTACCTCTTTCCGAAATCTCCCATTCCCGACGACACCGCCTTCGTAGAACTCCTCAAATCAAAACTCGTCCTCGTCGTCCCAGGCGTGGGCTTCGGCATGAACGGATACTTCAGAGCATCGTACTGTGTCCCAGACGAAGTTTTGCACGGCTCCATAGAGGGTTTCGCCGAAGCCTTTAACGAGGCTACCGCCGCGAAATAGAATCGATTCTCATGTTCGCAAGGAACCGCATCCGAATCGCCACAATCCTCCTCGGGCTGTCCTTGACAGCACTCGCAGGAATCGCCGCCCTCGCCTGCGAAAGCGATGGCGAACCAACCACCGTTCCTCTACCCACTGCTACTCCCGGCGCGATGTCCATCACACCGACGCCAACCATCTTCCAAGACGACGATGACGGTAAAGTCCAAGTGGGTTTCAACCTGAGCCTCCAGGACTACCCGCAACAAGGCGCTGGAGTCATCACACAACTCGACCGCGGCACCCGGATCAAAATCACCGTCAGACCTGCACCAGGTGTAATCCAGCAGATCAGCATCCGCGAAGGCGTTTGCGAAAACGCCACCGACTTGTCCAAATTCAAATGGGTCGAGACCCTAGATCACGCCATCGGTGGCATATCCGAGACCGACCTGCCCGAGCGCCACGTCAGCACGATCCTCGACGGAAATCACGCCATTGCTGTCTCAATCCCCGGCGGAACATTCTCCCAAGTAGCAACATGCGGAAACCTGCCTGACCTTACGCACCTCGACATCCCCGCCTCCGTCGAGGGCTAGTTTTAGGCCTTGGTATGCCTAGGTACGTGCCAAGAAGCAAATACAGTCCTCTTGACGTGGTAGCTTTGAAACATGGGGAAAACAAATGGGGTAGCCGTGCCCGAACAGCAACACGGTATGAAGTTGGACGATGGTAGCGGATTGCGCGTGGCAGTCGTTGGCTTTCAACGGGAAATTCCGTTTGATTGGTCGTTGTTTGACGGATTCGACACTCTACGCGTACTCACCTACTCCGCGAGCGCAGCTACGATCGTCAGAATGTTGGACGAACATGAATTCCAGTTGTTCGAGTGCGTTTTCGGCTCGGAAATTCCATTGCACGATCTGAAGAATCTCCTCGCGTTTCAACAAACCGCAATCGGCGACGTTCGGTTAGCAATCAAAAACCTTAAAGATGAAAGGATCGCGCGGATTCTGGCTGAAGTCCGCTCGGGGCGCGCTAGATTCCGAGTCGTGAAGAAACAGACTGCGCACGCGAAACTCTATTTACTGAGCAAAAACGAAGGCTCCATTACCCGTGTAATCGTAGGTTCAGCGAACCTGTCGGAAAGAGCATTCTCCGGTTTGCAACCAGAAACGCTTGTCATGTACGACGATGATGTGGAGGCTTGGGCGCACTACAATCGGATGTTTGAGATGGTCAAAGAAACAGCTTCAGAAGAGGTCACTCTGCCCGATAAACAGATCGTCGAAGCCAAAATCGAACTTGAAGAAACGCCAGCGATCGCAAACAAAGACACGACTTTGGTCATTGATCGGCCTGATGCCGAAGAGTTGCAAATCGGAATTCAAGCGCAACGCATCGAAAAAGTCGCTGCCCACATAGGTCCCCCGATCGCAAAGGTCACGCCGCCAATGCGACGCGGGAAACAACGTATCTCGCCGGAAATCAAACGCCAAATAAGTCAGATAGAACTTGCCAGAACGCGTTCAGAAATCGATCATCGCTATTTCAGTTTGGACAGAGTACACCGGACTGCTGTTCTATCTAACAGGAAGTTCACGCTTGACTGGACTACGAGCGGCGTAAGGTCCGAAGTCGATGCGATGCTCAAGTACTTTGCGAATTTCGAGAATGCCTTTGAAGGAAACGTGTCCAAACTCCAACGCGACTACTTCATGCTTTGGTCTTGGATGTATTTTTCGCCGTTCATGTGTGATGTCAGAACGCTTGCTTGGACAAGTGATGACGATGTCATTAAATTTCCAAGATTCGCGATCGTTTACGGCAAGTCGCACTGTGGCAAAACCAGCTTGATACAAACGTTGATGACTTCTATGTTCGGCCCTGGCGAACACCTAGTTTCAAAAGAGAGTTTCACCAATGCTAGGCTACGAGCAGCTCAACTCGCTTTTAGAAGGTTCCCTTTGTATTTCGACGATATATCCAGAGCAGCTTTACGCACACACGGGCGCGACCTGATACTTTCAGAGCCAACGCTGGCGGTCGATGAATACTCCTGCTTTGTGGTATCAATGAACGCGGATCAAAAATCATACCCGGACGAGTTCGTCAAACGTTGTTTCATGGTCTACACGACGGCCGCGCTTCCCCAATACAAAGAAACCGAACGCCAAACGTTGCACAGGAGCGTTGGCGAAGTTCGAAGACAACTCACTAACGGTCAGCTGTACAAGAGATTCTTGTCTGAGATTTTCGACCGGATGCCTTCTGGAACCTTGCCCGATGATTGGTTGGCACTCTCGAGTGAGATTTTGGTTGACATCATCACCGATTGCTCAGATCAGGAACTACCAGACTGGTGCAATCGCGCACACTGGGGCTATTACGCCAACCAACGTCACGACCGCATAAAAGAACAATTGCGGAATTTGCTGCATCCTGAACGACGGACCAATGACGAAGAGGTACTCGAAGGTTGGCGATTGCAAGACGATAAAGTAATCGTGTGGGAGCAGATTGACAACTTCGGAAAACGCCAGTTCGATTGGGAGAGTGTACCTTCAACAGTGTTAGATGAAAACGCGCAAGTCGGTGCGCGTACCGTTTTATTCCGCCCCCAACTAGAAGAATTCCTGGGTCATCCTGTAGACGACGGCAAAATCAATTGGAGACATTTATGGCCTTGGACTAAATCTTCTTAGTTCTGTATTCAGTACCGTGCGACAACCTTAACCCACCGCCTCCTTCAACCCCGACCCTGTAACCGGCACCACTACCCGAGCATCCTCGCCGATCACCCCGTCTCCTATCATCGCCTCCAACCCCGCTAGCGCCGCTGCCGAAGTCACTTCACAGAATATTCCCGCTTCCGAAGCCAGACGGTCACGCCAACTCATCATCGCCTCGTCCGAGACCGCGACCCCAGTTCCTCCAGACTCCACCACCGCCTTAGCAGCCTGCTTCGCCCGCGGCGGCATGCTTACCGAAATACCAGACGCAACCGTCGAGCGGGCTTCACCAGCATCCCACTTCTCACCTCGGATCGCCCGTATAAACGGCTGAACAGCCTCCGACTGCACGCAATGTATTCGCGGTCGTTCACCATCCGTATAGCCCGCATAGCTGCCAATCAGCAACGCACCATTGCCTGCCGGCGCCACGATATCCGTCGCTCTAAATCCCGCATCTCGTACCTCCGCAACCATCGCCTTCACTCCCTCCGCAAACCAAGGGCTGAGCGCGTGAGACAGATATGGAATCCCTTCCCGCTCTGCAAACTCCGCCGCCACATCCGTCGCAGCCTGTCTCGGCCCATCGATCAGATGCAACTCCGCACCGAAAACCCGTATCTGGTCCAACTTCCCCTGTGCGGCACTCGACGGTGCGAAAATATGCGCCCGCATCCCCGCACGAGCAGCATAGGCCGACATCGAAGCTCCAGCATTGCCGGACGAATCCTCCACAAACTCGTCAACTGCCTCCTCTTTGGCGGCCGACACCAAGACAGCGCTCCCCCGATCCTTAAACGATCCCGTAGGCGAGCAAAACTCAAGTTTTGCCGCCAATTCCTCAATCCCAAACTCACGGGCCAACCCATCCAATCTCACCAGCGGCGTCCTCCCCTGCCCTAAATCCACGCACAACCCTTCCCCAGCCAACGGCAATCCCGCGACAGTATCCTCGACGTCAAAATACCGAATGTCATAGATCCCGTCACAAACGCAAAAGACATTCCGAACCGAAGCAACATCCGCAACCGATGAACACGAAGCACAGACCAACTCAAAACCCTTCGATCTCGCCTCGAAAAACTCAGCCAACTCTGCCCTAACCATCAATCTTTAACCGGTTCAACCACCGTCAGTCCGACACCGTCTCGGGCCAATCCGCGACTCACCGCAACCGCGCCGCCGTCCGACCGCCAGCAAGACGAACCCGCAAGCGATCCATCATCCCCGAACTCGATGATGTTCATCCCTCCAGCGACGTTGTTCACCATCTCCACCTCATGCCCTATGCTCCGCAACGAGTTCGCAACTGTCGATCCAAACTCCTTCTCCAACTCTACCGACTGACCTTGAGTGAACATCCTTGGAGCCTCGATCGCCTCCTGCGGCGTCATGCCGTGATCCGCAATGTTCACGATTGCTTGAGCCACTGATGGCCAGATCCGCAACCCTCCCGGCAGACCCAACGCAAATGCCGGCCGATGACCTCGATACACGATCACCGGAGCCATGCTACTCGCGACTCGCTTCATCGGCTCAACCGAATTAGCCAGATTCGGATGCGGATCGAAATTCGCCATCGTGTTATCCAACAACACTCCCGTCCCGGGAACCACGACCTTCGACCCGAATATGTGGTTTATCGTCTGCGTAGCCGAAACGATATTTCCGTCCTTGTCCGCCGTCGTCACATGCGATGTGCTGTCCGATTCTGCCAACGCGGGCGTCGCTAACTCAGGCAAGACCGCATTCGGCAAGATCTGACTGAGCAACTCCTGAGCGTGGAAATCCGACAGCAATCGATCAAACGGAATCTCGTAAAACACGGGGTCCGCAAGGTAACGGTTTCGATCGGCAAACACTAGCTGCATAGCCTCGGCCATCAAATGAACTGTCGCGCTCCTACCAAATCCCATCTCTCGCACATCCCTCAAAGCCAGAACATTCAAAAACTCCAACAAGTGCAATCCACCCGCCGCCGCCGGAGGGGGGCCCGTTATCGTGAAACCTCTGTATTCTCCCTTCACCGGCTCACTGCGGCGAAGTTGATAGTTCTGCAAATCGGACATCGCCAATATCCCGCCCTGGGACTGCGAATACTTCACGATCTCCTCGCCCAACTCGCCATCGTAAAGGTAATCCGCCCCCTCAATCGCGATCCGCTTCAACGTGCTGGCAAGATCACGCTGCACCACCTGATCGCCCACATTCGGCACACGTCCGTCGGGCATGAAAATGCTGCTCGTAGCGCTGAAGCTTCGCATCAAGTCTTGCGTGTCTGCCACAAACTTGCAGTGATGCGCGGTTGCCCTGAAACCACGTTCTGCAAAGCTGATCGCTGGAGCCATGACCTCGCTCAGCGACAACCTGCCGTGGTGCTCTTGTACCTCGCACCAGGCTTTCAACGAACCCGGCACCCCCGATGCCAGGACCCCAGTCTGGTTCAAATCCCCACGAGCCCGCATGTAGTTCGGCCACTCGTCTGACATCGGCGTGAACATGTCCATCGTCGCCGCAGCTGGAGCCTGAGAATAGTTGTCGATAACGAACTGTTCGCCGTGCGACAACCGGATATTCATGAACCCAGCACCGAAAATCCCCATCTTCATCGGCTCCACCACACTCAGCGCGAACAACGTCGCAACCGCCGCATCGATCGCGTTCCCGCCCGAAGCCAGAATCTCCGCACCAGCAGCCGATCCAAGCGAGTGTGTCGACCCTACAACCCCGTCGTACCCGATCGCCGGACGGTTCGACGGACTAAACGTAACTGGCGAATTGTCTCGCCATCGCTGCGATGTCAACGCCCCTACTGGCATACGAATCTAACCACCCTTGATTTGCGGTCGCGCACATATCTAATACGCTCTCAAGTGCTTCAACCTAATCGATGGTAAATCTTGGTTCACTCCACCGATTTCTCGTTTCCAACGGGCTAAACATTCTCAAGCGATAATGTAGGTAACCAAGTCACGATCCCCTTACCACGAAAACCACCACAAATCTCTCAACAAAGGAGCGAACATGCCGATTATCACCGTCGAAGGCAGAGTCGGTGCCGGTGCGCCCGACCTCGGAAGACTCGTCGCACGTGAGCTTGAGATCGACTTCGTCGACCGCCTCATCCTCGCCCAAATCGCTCGACGCGTCAACGCAACAATGCGCGCGCTCGTGGACCAGGAGCGTCGTGTGCCTTCATTGGTGAATCGCCTAGCACTACGCGTCCAGCGCGTTCTCGAACGGTCCGCCGTCGCCGGAATGGGAGGTGACCCCTATTTCGGACCCGGTGTCGAAGACCTCATCTCCCGCCAATACAGCGAATATGAAGAGGAGCCTCACACTACCGCTGAAGAGGTCGACGACGAACGCTTCATCGCAACCACACGAGAGGTTATCCAAGACATCGCTGACCAAGGCGACATCGTCATCCTCTCAAGAGGCGGCGGAGCAATCCTTAGAGACCGCACTGACGTCCTGCGCGTTGGCGTCGTCGGGCGAATGGATGACCGTGCGGCGAGAGTTGCCGAACGCGAAAATATATCCATGGACGAAGCACGCGACTTCATCGCTCACTCGGATACCGCACAGCACCGGTACTTCGAAAAAGCCTTCGGCACCAGTCCCATCGATCCATTCCTCTACCACTTCATGTTCAACACCTCCGACGTCACTATCGAATACGCCGCGCGAGCAACCGCAATCGCCGCTGATTCGCTAGACGACGACGGTGTGCTCTGACCACAGAAAACCGTCATTCCCCTTCCATCATCTAGAATCAAACCAATCAACATAAGCATCCCCAAACACTCTCGCAAATGCCACCAAGAAACCGAAACCGTCGCCGAACTGGTCGCAGGCCAAACGTCTTCGTACAGAGCGAACAACCCACAGACCGCCGCCAATCTGAAACGGAACCCGAAGCTGAAGCTGCCCCTGTCGCAGCTACCCAACAACCGTCCCCGGCAATCTCAGTTCCAACAACGCCAGCATCCCAAACCGCAAGGGCCCCACGACGCACCCAACGCACGCGATCTGAGGTATATGCCCGCACATTTCCCTTGGAAATCCGCAAAATGGGCATCCTCGCAGCAGGAATCGTCGTCGCCCTGACGGTCTTCACTTTGGTTCTCTAGGAGCTTGATCGCCATCTGGATCACTGCGATTCAGGGTCGATTACCTATCCCCAACCCTCAAAGTCCCTTGCCTAGAACTGGGCTGTTACCCGCCGCATCTATTGGCTGAGGGCAGCTTTTATAAACGCTCCAACGCGTCTTGCCCAATTTCCAGCCCTTACAATCTCTAACATCCCCATGCCTAGCCCATCTCCAACAGAATCCCCAACCCGGGCTGAACTCTTTTCCGAGCGCCTCGCCGCTGTACCGCGCGAACCTGGTGTCTACACGATGCGAGGCAAAAACGGGCAGATCCTGTACGTGGGCAAATCGGTCAGCCTTCGAAACCGCCTCCGATCCTACTTCTCAAACGAGACGAGGCTTACTGGCAAGACCAAACGCTTAGTCAAGCTGATCCACGACTTCGACTACATCGTCGCCGAATCCGAGCGCGAAGCCCTCCTGCTGGAAAACTCCCTCATCAAGCAGCACAAACCACGCTTCAACGCCCGACTCAAAGACGACAAGACCTACCCATACATCAAAGTCGACCTAGAAGACGACTTCCCACGCGTCTACTTCACCCGACGACGCGCAAAACGTGATCGTGCCCGATATTTCGGACCCTACGCCTCGGCATACTCCGTTCGAACCACTCTTGACCTCCTCAAGAAGCTCTTCCCTTACCGCTCCTGCACGATGAAGATCACGGGCGAAGAAGAGCGTCCCTGCCTCGAATACCACATCAAACGCTGCGTCGCCCCCTGCACCGGCTACGCCGATCAAGCCGAATACGCCAAGGTCATCGACCAAGTCATCTCATTCCTGCAAGGCGATACAGACAAAGTCGTCGTCGAACTCCAAGAATCGATGAGCGAGGCGGCAGACAATCTCGAGTTTGAACGTGCTGCCGCGCTTCGTGACCGCCTAAACGCAATGCGCATCGTCTATGAGGATCAGAAGGTCGTGGGCATTACTCAGGAAGACATTGATGTCATCGCCTGCGAAAAAGGCAGCGACGAGGCATGGATCGACGTCTTCTTCATCCGTCGAGGCAGTATGGTCGGACGCGACAACTTCATCATGACTGGCACCTTCGATGATCCTGACTCCCACATCATCGCCAAGTTCATCGAACAGTTCTACATCGACAGCAACCCGCATATGCCGCGTCGCATATTGACGCAGACCGAAGTTGAAGACGTCAATGTCCTCGAGGAGCTGCTGACTGAACGCCGCGGCGCCAAGATGGAGATAAACGTCCCCAAACGCGGTCCAAAGCGCAAACTAGTCGATATGGCAAGGGAAAACGCCGTTCAGGGGTTAGCCCAACTCAAACTGAAGTGGCAGGCCAACTCCGACCTAATGGCGCGTGCGCTTGAAGATCTGCAAGAAGCGCTTAGCCTGCCTGCCCCACCGTATCGCATCGAGTGCTACGACATCTCCCATATTCAAGGGACCTCGTCGGTCGCGGCGATGTCGGTGTTTGAAAATGGGTCGCCGGCGACGTCTCAATACCGGCGCTTCAAGATCAATACCGTTGAAGGGAATGATGATTTCGCTTCGATGCGGGAAGTTTTGACCCGGCGATTCAAGCGTCTCAACGCGGCTCGCGAAAAGCGTGTCAACGGCGAAAAATCGTCACAGGAAGCAGATTCCTTTGGGATCGCGCCGGATTTGGTGCTGATTGATGGGGGAAAGGGTCAACTTTCGTCGGCATTGGCGACTATGCTGCACCTTGGTGTAGCTGACATCCCATTGGCGTCGATCGCCAAAAAGGATGAAGAGATCTTCGTTCCGGACAGTTCTGAACCTATAGTTCTTCCTCGGAATGCGCCTTCTTTGTTCGTGTTGCAACAGGTTCGGGATGAGGCGCATCGTTTTGCGATCACTTACCATCGCAAAACGCGGGGGCGAACATCGCTCAAATCGGCGTTGGACCTAGTTCCTGGCATCGGACCATCGAGAAAACGTGCGTTGATGCGGCGGTTTGGCTCGGTTAAGGCGATTCGGGAAGCTACCGAACTTGAGTTGGCTTCTACGCCTGGGATGACGCAACGGCTGGCGGAGAAGGTCAAAGACTATCTCTGATCGTCTTGCAATCGGTGTTTGCGAGCCTCTAAAACACCGATTAGGACATCCAGATTTTCGTTGGTTTCCCTCAATCTGAGGCTTCCGTCGTCGTAGCGAAACTCTATCCATCCTTGGCGGAGCGAGGTGCTTACGGCGGTAGATTCGAGGTTGAAATCGTCGGGAAATGACCCGTTTTCCTCGTCGTTTTTGTCCAAATACTCGCGGATGCCGCCGAATATTCGTTCAACCATGGCGACTCTGCGCGCGACTTCGTCCATTTCGGCGGCGGTGATCTCTTGCAGTGTGACGGTTAAGACGCGTTGGTCGACGGACGCGTCGCCGAGTCTTGCAGCCAATTCGTTGAATAGGGGCACGGATCGGGCCAAACGGGTCATTATCGACGCGTTGTCGACTGATTCTGAGGCGGAAACGACCCGTACGGCGTCACCGGTGAGTCTGATGATGCTTCGGCCTGTTGCGAGGCCCCAGAGGCGTAGGGCACCGACTTTGGCCCCGTAAGCTCCTCCGGTGGGTGACATGTCCAAAATCATGGCCAAGCCGTCTCTACGGACCTCACCGCCGAGTTCTTCGTAGACTCGGCGGGCCAATTCGACGGATTCCGTGAGACTAATCTCCGGGAACTCGAAATCGCCTAATTTTGCCATTCTTGCCGTTTCTGCCCCAATCTGCCGCAACTTGCCGTTTTTTGCCGCTGAAAAAAGCATAACACGGCAAGTTTCGGTGCTCTAGCCGCGTTTCTGCCGCGCCAGCGGCAAGTTGACGGCAAGTTTTGATTTTTCGTCTTTTGAGATTCAAAAATGACCAGATATCCTCCAATCACGACGATGACATTGCCGGGAATCTCGGACGGGACTGCGATGTCAGGAGTCGGTCTTCGCTGCGTGACCGCGCCGGTCCGCGTCGGTCATGGAGACGATCAGTTTCGGGAAGATCGACACATGGCATCGCCACGAGTTCCTCGACCCATCGATCGCGCGTTGACGGGGGCAGGTTATCGTTCGCAAAATTGGCCCCCGGATTCGAGTGGACGGTTCCGGCGCGTGACGGGTTTGGTGCCTTGGTCATCGCTGACGGGCGACGATTGGCGGGATTGATGACTGAGATGTGGTGTGAGGGCGTAGGGTTTGAGGATTTTTTGATAATCGTTACAAACGGGGGTTGTTTTGACTTGTCAATTTAGCTTGGGGATTTCCAACAAGGTAATCAAACTTGACGTTAAGCTACAACGCCCCGAACTTTAACAGAAAAATTCGGGGCGTGATTTATGGGTGAGTGTAGGTGGTTTTGGTTTTTAGTTCGAAAACTAGTTTTGGTCTTCGTTGGAGCTTGAGACGCCCATCATGTTGCCTATACCGCCCATGAGTTGTGTCATTTCCATGGGAAGGACGAATTTGGTGGCGGGGCCGGCGGCCATTTCTTTGAGGGCGTCCATGTACTGGAGAGTCATGGTGTTTCCACCGACGCCGTGTGCGGTGTCCTGGATGCGTTGGAGGGCGTCTGCATAACCGGATGCCCTCAGGACGGCGGCTAGTTGGTCGCCTTCGGCTTTTAGGATTTCGGCCTGTTTGGCGCCTTCAGCCTTGAGGATCTCGGACTGCTTCTGCCCTTCCGCTACGGTGATGTCGGCTTCACGCTGTCCGTCGGCCTCTAGGACCATGGATCGTCTCATGCGCTCGGCGGACATCTGTCGGGTCATTGCGGCTTGGATGTCGGTTGGAGGTTCGATCTCGCGGATTTCGACGTTCGTGACTTTGATGCCCCAACGTCCCGTTTCCTGGTCGAGCCGGGTCCGGATGAGTTCGTTGATTCGTTCTCTTTGGGAGAGGACGTCGTCAAGGCTGATGTCACCGACAACGGCTCGGAGTGTTGTGGTTGCGAGCCCGACGACGGCGGAGGTGTAGTGTTCGACTTCAAGGACCGCCTTGTGGGACTCGTTGATGTCGACGCGCATGTAGACGAGGAAGTCGATGTCGATGGGTGCGTTGTCTTTGGTGATGTTGGTCTGTCGGGGGATTTCGAGGACGGCGGTGCGGGTGTCTACCTTCTGTATCTGATGGAGGATCGGGATTGAGAAGACGATGCCGGGGCCTTTCATGCCTTCGAATTTCCCAAGGCGAAATCTTGCTACTCGCTCGTAGTCACGGATGAAGTTGATGATTCCCATGTTTTTCTCCTTGCCGCGGCATCTTGGGCATATGGGTGTTGAGGCTAGGTTAACGCAGACGGTGGGTAGGGTGGGTTTAAGGGGGTTTCCCTTGGGAAACATATACGCTGTTATGCAACGGTCCGGTTTGGCTTGACTCGGAGCTTATGTTAAGATACATTTGTTCTGTGGGCAATACGGACAAGAATGGTCATCTCGACCGCTATGATTGTGTCAGATCATCCTGAATTCGGATCATCAACTATGGCAAGGGACGAAAGATGTTGTTAACGGAACCTGACATCAAGTCGGCGCAGTGGGATTTCACGGGGTGCAACACCCAATACGGCGTTCATGGTATGCACACCTACGTGGCCGCGATGATTCCACAGTTGGCGGAACGACTAATCCATCGGTTTACCCCCACGGGTGGCGTTGTTCTGGACCCGTTTTGCGGCGGCGGCGCGGTTCTAGTGGAAGCTATTCAAAGCGGAAGACCGGCTATCGGACGCGATGTCAATGATTTGGCGGTTTTGATTTCTAAAGGTAAAACGACCTATGCGGCCGAGAGCGAATCTTTAAGAATGCTAAACCGCATCCTTGAAGGGATTGATTTGTCATTCTCTACCCCGCCAATCGAAGACGGTTTAGCGTATTGGTTCAAGCCAGAACAGGTCTCTCGTATCGATGCCCTACGACGTGGAATTGATTCCGCGATTGAGGTTGATGCCCCCTTACGCCCCTTCTTTCTGACGGTTTTCTCGGCGACGGTTCGAGATGTGAGTTTGACGTATCGCAATGAAATCAGGCTACGTCGCATGTCTGATGATGAGATTGCCCGATTCAACGTCGATCCAATTGAACGCTTTCAAACTCGCGTACTGCGTTCGATATCGGCAATATCAGGACTTCCGATGAATGCGGAAACGGACATCGCTAAAGGGACGGCTCAAGACATGCGGCTAGATAGCGATTCAGTTGATGCCATAGTCTGTTCTCCGCCTTACGGCGATGAACGAAACGGAGTGTCTTATTCCCAGTTCTCGAAGAACATGCTTGCTTGGTTGGGGTATTCCACCGTCGAGATTCGTGACTCGAAGGGCTTGACATTGGGATGGGGCCACAAAAATCGGGATGCCCCGAATTCCGAGGCGTTACACGACTCTTTAGACAAGATCACAGCGTTCCCCGCGTCTGTTAGACAGGCGGTGGCGTTTTACGCCGATTACCAAGTCGCTTTGAAGGAAATGGCGCGTGTTTCACGCGGTCCCATCGTAATCGTCATCGGGAATCGCGTTCTTCGGGACACCATATTTGACAACGGCGAAATCACGGTTGACCTTATGCGAAACATCGGACTTCAGTTGAGTGAAAGGTTTTATCGGCAATTGCCCTCGAAACGATTGCCAAAAATGCGGAAGTTCGGTGCTGCGATCAGTAACGAAGACATCTTGGTTTTTCAGGCATGAACGACCATCTAACGGACCAAGTCCGAGCACTTTTGACGACTCTCTGGGAAGCTGAGGGTAAACCCGGAGTCAGGTCCTGGGCGATTCATGTGGCATTGACGTTCGCTATCAACAAGAATCCGGGCATTAACAAACGTGACATTTGGAGACTGATCGGCGATGAATACATCGCTAATCTGCAGCTCTATTTTCCAGATCAAAGAGATCCCGCTCAAAGTTACCGCCGAGCCAGCGGAGACGCGTGGGAAATGTTCGTTGAAGAGTACCTAAACAGCAATCGTGAACTGAACAGACGCGGTTTAAGGGCGGTACGGTTAAGCGGGGAAGACTTCGACAGGTTGGCATCTTCGTTAAGTCTTGACATCCGCCCTCGCGACGTTGATTTGTTTTTGCAAGGCGTGAATGAATCAGGTGAGGTAGAAATCTTCGGAGCGTTATTTCCGAAAGCCAGCTACGCAGAACGGATCCGCGCTGACGAGGGCCCGAGCCGGGCGTTGATGGAGAAAGGTTTGTGGTCAAGCAACCGTAACGTTAGATGCCCGTGAAGAGTTGGGTACAGATGACAGACCCACAGTAAAGCGACAAACGATCAACGGCGGAGCATTTGACGGCTGTTACTCATTCAATGAGCACACCGTGAGTGGGTCTCGAATTCACGTCGTACGCTGCACGGTACGAGGGATGAACAACCCACTCGTTCGCGACATCGCCCGAGCATGGGATGCGCGTTCAATTGCGGCGTGATAACGGAGTGCGGTCGGCATCCCCTGCGTACCCCCTCTTAATCCCCCTAAGAGGGGGAGGAGAAACGGCGGTGCGCGAAGGGGGCGGTCACCCTCACTCCCGGATCAAGTCCGGGGCAGGCTCTAGCCTTCTCCCATCAAGGGAGAGGGGAATTTTATGGTCCCTCAACGGTTGATGGTGAGGAAATTTCTTCGACGATTAGTTGGATGCCTTCTACATTGATGATTTTTACGGTTTGGCCTTCTTGGATGTGGGAGCGGTCGAGGGTGTGTGCTGACCAGTGTTCTCCGGCGGCGTAGACTTCGCCCTCTGGGTCGAGGGTTTTGGTGACGTAGACGGAGGTGCCGATGAGCGCGCTTGCGGTGCCTGTGGGCATGTAGGACTCGGATCTGGAGACTCTTCTGAGTTCGTAGATCATCCAGATTGCGAAGGCTAGAAGGACGGCGCCGACGCCTCCTAGCATCCATCGGCTGACTTGGATCTGGCCTCCGGGGAGTTCGGGTGCGTCGATTGACGGGAATGGGAAGAGGAAAATTCCGCCGAGGACGAGGGCGATGACGCCTGCGATTCCGAAGAAGCCGAAGCCGGGGGCGACGAAGATTTCGGCTGCGAACAGGGCTAGAGCGAGGATGATGAGGATTAGACCGGCCCATTGGAATGGGAGTTGGCCGATGCCAGCGAAGCCGAGGACGAGAAGGACGATGCCGATGGTGCCGGGGATGAAGGTCCCGAAATTCCAGAGTTCGACGATGAGTCCGAGGCCGCCTAGTGAGATGAATAGGAATGCGAGGTTGGGATTGGCGAGGGCGCTGAGGAAGCGATCCCAGATGGTGTATTCGCTCTCGATGATGGGGGAGCTTGTCAGGTTTTCAAGGGTGATTTCGCCGGTGGCGGTTTCTACGGTCCGTCCTTCGGCCCAGTTTAGGAGTTCGTCGAGGTTGGCGGCTACGACGTCGGCGATGCCGATTTCAACGGCTTCTTCGGCGGAGTATGCTTTGGCTTCGAAAACGGTTGCTTCGAGGGCTTCGACGTTGCGGTTTCGTTTTTCGGCGATACCTCTGATGAGTGCTGCGGCGTCTTCGTTGGCTTTGACTTGGAGGGTTTCGCCGAGGTCTTCGCCTTGCCCACCGACGACGGCTGCGGCGCCGATTTCGGTGACGGGTGCCATTGCGAGGATGTTTGCGGCGGCGCTGATGAATGTGCCTGCGCTGGCGGCGTGGGCGCCTGAGGGTGCGACGTAGACGGCGGTCGGGGTTGGTGACTCTAGGATGGCGTTTACCATCTTGCGAGTGCTGTCGAGGAGTCCGCCGGGGGTGTCGAGTTGGATGACGATTAAGGCATATTCGCCTCTGGCTTGGTCGAGGTTATTGATGAGGTAGCGCTGTGAGACGGGGTCGATTGCGCGGTCTAGTTGGATGAGGTATGTGCCGCGTGGGGCGGTTAGGGATTGGGCGGAGGTGGGTTGGTTAAGAGTGGTCAGGGCGTAGAGGCCTAACAGCAGGAGGGTTAGGTAGGTTGCTAGGCGGAGGTGTTGCCAAGGGATATGGAATGGAATTGTCAGTGTGGGAATTTGGCGTCGTTGGTTTGGATTTACGTAAATGGAGTCTTGGCGTACCCTGCCCTTTTGTCCACCCCGATCCCCCTCACTCTGGTCCTCTACCGTCGAGCGGGAGAGGGGATTCCTGCCTGCTCTGACAAAGTGTTTCCTATCGGATCTTAGATAGTCGAATGGGGCGGACAGATAGGACATAAATTGGGGATGCCGGGGTTTTGGAGTGGTGGTTTTTGTTAGGCGTGGTGATTGTTTTCCGTGCCCCGCCCATTTGTCCACCCCGATCCCCCTCACCCTGGCCCTCTCCCCCGGTGGGGAGAGGGAATCCTTCCCTTCCCCGCCAATCGGGGCAATGGGATCGTTTGTTGGTGTCGCGGTCATGTTTTTCCATGCAAGGACGGTGTTAGTCGCTGCGGCTCTGTACCTGCCCAGGCTCCTACGGCCATCATTCCGCCGTCTACGTTTACATACGAGCCAGTCATGAAGGAGGCTTTGTCGAATGCTATGAAGAGCATTACGTTTGCGATGTCCTCAAGATCTCAACACCTCGGTGCCTGCCGCCCTGTCATGCAAACCGCGTTGATCGTCTCGGCCGATACCAAACAGCAAGATCGTAAGCAACGCGCTGAGTGCGACAAAAACGTATACAAAACTTCCGTCCCATACGAAATGATCAAATATCAAAGCTGTCCCAACTCCGAAACCATAGAAATAGGCTGCCTTGAACAATGTCCGCTTGACTATCTGATGTGTGCTCACCAGCCAGCGGTCAGGTCTTGCATCGACGATCATCAATCCCATGATGGTTTTGCCTAGAGTTCTCTTGAACCACAGAGTAATCCCCATGTCTACCAAGACTCCGAAAATGATCCACCCTGACACCGTAGCCGCGTAGGTCAGTGAGTCAGGCGGTGCATACTCCTCATTTGTGCTGTCCGGTGAGTACCCTGAAGCGTAGGCGATGAGGTATGCCCAAAGAGTGACGCAGATCGCGTAAACGCCTAGATCTATAGCACCGGAAAGGAGCCGTCGCCAAATCTGCACCGATTGCATCGCCCGTGCGCGCGTCATGTACCTGCGACGCGATGGGTGGTACTCGATCCGTACCGGATCCCTTCCATCCGGATAAATCGGCGGGATATTCCTCACTGGGCATCCTTTCTCGCTATGACGCCAGTAAGGTTCTAGCGTGCGGCAGGGTTCTTGAGACTGCTAGGCAATAGGTTACTTACCGTCAAGCACAGGATTTGAATCGCATGATCGGTGAGATCGAGTATGACACGTAACTAATCGCTTCCCGCCGCTCCGACGGTTCCGGCCCAGGCTCCTACGGCCATCATTCCGCCGTCTACGTTTACATACGAGCCGGTCATGAATGAGGCTTTGTCGGAGGCTAGGAAGAGCATTACGTTTGCGATGTCTTGGGGTTCGCCGATGCGACCTAGGGGGTGTGTCTTGGCTGAGTTGATTAGGCCCTGCTCGATGTCGTCGCCGGTGCCTTCGAGGGCTTTCCAGACCATGGGGGTGTTGATGGTTCCGGGGTTTACGGATAGGACGCGGATGTTGTCTTTTGCGAAGTCGATGGACATCTGACGGGTGAGTGAGAGGTCGCCGCCTTTGCTGGCTGCGTATGCGGAGACGAATGGCATGGATGCGAGGCCCTGGACGCTTGCGACGGAGATGATGACGCCGCCGCCGCGTTCTCGCATCGAAGGGACGGCGTATTTTGCCATGAGGAAGCGGGATCGGAGGTTGATGTTGATGATGTCTTCCCAGGCTTCTTCGGGGAGGTCGACGGCGTCGACGTAGGAGGATGGTGGCTGGATGCCGACGTTGTTGATGATGATGTCGACGCCGCCGTAAGCATCGATTGCTGCGTCGACGGTGGATCGACACCCTTCGATAGTTCCGGCGTCGGCGGAGATGTATTGGGCGGTTGCGCCCTGCCCTGTCAGTTCGTCGGCTAGGGAATCGCCTGCTTCGTCGTTGATGTCCATGATGGTTACGGAAGCTCCCGCGGCTGCGAAGGCTCTCGAGCAGCCTCCGCCTATGCCTAGTGCTCCTCCGGTGACGATTACGGATTTGCCGTCGAACTGGTGGTGGGTCATTGTTTGGTCTCCGATGTTGGGGGTTTTACTTGGATAGATTATCGGTGAGGATTGTCTGAATTGGGATTCTTGGGATTTATTAGTGGTTGGAGGGGTATTGGTTTTGGGATTGGGTTGGTGGTTGTTTGGGGTGCTCCGCCCCTTGGCCGCCCCGGTCACCCTCACCCTGGCCCTCTCCCGCCGAGCGGGAGAGGGGATTTATTCCCCCTTCCCTGCCCCGCACCACCCTTGGGTTCCCGCTTTCGCGGGAATGACGTGCGAAAGCGGGGATGACTTGTGATGTGGGTTTGGCGTGGTGGTTGTTTGCCGTGCTCCGCCCCTTGGCCGCCCCGGTCACCCTCACCCTGGTGCTCTCCCGCCGAGCGGGAGAGGGGATTTATTTCCCCCTTCCCTGCCCCGCACCACCCTTGGGTTCCCGCTTTCGCGGGAATGACGTGCGAAAGCGGGGATGACTTGTGATGTGGGTTTGGCGTGGTGGTTGTTTGGGGTGCTCCGCCCCTTGGCCGCCCCGGTCACCCTCACCCTGGCCCTCTCCCGCCGAGCGGGAGAGGGGATTTATTCCCCCTTCCCTGCCCCGCACCACCCTTGGGTTCCCGCTTTCGCGGGAATGACGTGCTAGGTCGGGAATACGTGCGGGTGTTGAGTGGTACTTGTGTGGTATTATTTTGATTAGAGAGTTGGTTTTGGAGGATTTGTTTTGGCGAAGAAGCGTGAGGGGCCGGCGGAGCGGTTGATGGAGAGTGATCGGGTGGTTGGTAGGATGGCACCGGTTTGGTTTGTGAGGCGGGTTTTGGGGGTCGAGCCTTGGGAGAAGCAGGAGGAGATATTGAATGCTTTGCGGGATCATGATGCCGTTGCGGTGCGTTCTTGCAACGGTTCGGGTAAGACGTTTGCGGGTGCGTTGGCGGCGATCTGGTGGTTGCTGGTGCATGATGAGGCGGTGGTGATTACGACTGCACCGACGGAGCGTCAGGTGAGGGAGGTTTTTTGGCGTGAGGTGCGGAGTTTTCGGAGGAAGGCACGGCATATCGTGAAGGGGAAGATTGGTCCGACTCGTCTGGAACTGTCGGACAAACGTTTCGCGGTTGGGTTTACGACGTATTCGGAGGAGAATTTTCAGGGGTTTCACAGCGAGAACATTCTGGCGATCGTGGATGAGGCGTCGGGGGTGAAGGACTACATCTTTGATGCGATATTCGGTTGTCTGACATCGGTGAACTCGAAGATGCTTATGCTGGGTAATCCGATGCGGAACTCTGGGGTGTTTTACGATGCGTTTCACAAGGACCGGGATGAGTGGAAGGGGATACACATCTCGGCGTTTGACACTCCGGCGTTTGCGGGTGTTGATGCGGAGGCGGTCATCTCAGGATCGGATGAAACGCTGAAGGCCAAGGGAGAACTGTCTGGTCTGGATGGTGTTCCCGGCGGCGTGAGCACGCCTAGTTGGGCGCGTTGGGTGGCGCAGTTGCGCGGGCCAGATTCGGCGGCGTATCAGGTGCGGGTTTTGGGTGAGTTTGCAGGGGGTGGCGGCAAAAAAGTAAAGGACGACAGTGTCAGAGAGTTGCCGTACTGGTTGGAGGACGGTTTTTTTTGATTATTAATGGGACGACTCATCGGTATGAGTCGGGTTGTATTGGGAGTTTGGGGGCGGGAATGGACGGTGTGTGTGGTTTTCGTGTTTGGGTGTTAGTTGTTGGGGATGGTCTTGGCTTGGCGGGGATAAAATCGGTTATCTATGGTTTCGATAAAGGTGGGCGCATTTAGATCGCTTTTGATAGTGGTGTTGGGTTTGGTGTTGGCGGTTGGAGCGTTGGTGGCGTGTGATGAGGCCCCGGAGCTGACGGAGGTACCGACGCGGGTTGTGGAAACCCCGACTGCGACCGCGGCGCGACCGACATTTAACCCGACGAAGACGCCGGTGCCTCCAGAGATTGTGATTGTTGCTGCAACGCCGGATGTCGAGGTACGAGTGGTTGAGACGTTGGCGGCAGAGGTTGCGGCGAGTGTAGTTCCGCTGTTAACGCCATTGCCGACGTATACGCCGTTACCAACACATACACCGTATCCGACTTGGACACCGTTTCCGACGGCAACATTTACGGCAAGTCCGATTCCCACGTACACCCCGTTTCCCACGTACACGCCGTTGCCAACACATACGCCCTTCCCTACTTGGACACCGTTGCCAACGGCGACGGTTGTGCCTGCGACGGCAACTCGGACTCCGAGTGCGACGTTGACTCCTACACCTACATTCACGCCGACGCCTACTGAAACGGTGGTACCGACGGCTACGGTGACTCCAACGCCCGTTCCGACGGCCACCGGTACTCCGACGTTGACGCCGACTCCTGTTCCGACGGTCACAGCGACCGCGACTCCCAGTCTGACACCGACTGCAACTGCGACGGTCACGCCAACTTTCACGCCTACTGCTACCTTGACAGCGACGGCGACTCATACGCCGACGGTTACGGCTACGCCGGGTGAACGAGTTTTTACGACTGAGGAGCTTGCAACGTTTGCTCGGTCGAGCGTGGTCTGTGTTTGGGCCGCAGGGGGTTGTGCTACGGGTTGGGTCTATAAGGTGGAGAGTTCGGGCAGGGTTTGGGTGATGACCAATGAGCACGTTGTGGATGACAATACGACGGTGCGGATCTATCCTGCCGTTGGCGGAGGCCCGATCACTGGTGATGTGATCGGTGTGGATGCACGTCGGGATTTGGCGGTGGTGCGGTTCTGTTGTAACTCAGGACTAAAGGCGTTGGAGTCGGCGAGTGTGAGTGAAGTTCGTCAAGGCGCTGAGGTAGTGGCATTTGGGTATCCGTATAGGGCGGGAGTTTCCGTAGGTTTAAGTGTCTCGGAAGGGATCATCTCATCGGTGGAATACAACGCGCAACGAGATTCCTATCTGGTGCAGACTGATGCGGCTATCAATCCCGGGAATAGCGGAGGTCCGCTCATCAACATGTTGGGGAAGGTAGTCGGCACGGTAAGGTCGAAAGTTGAACGTACTCCAGGGGGCCGCCCGATTGACAATATAGGGTTTGCTGTTGCTTCTCGGACAGTAACGGCGCGTTTATCGGAGTTGGAGTCTGGTGCGGGGCGAGTTCCGACTGCTACACCGACGGTTACGCCTACTCCAACTCCGATTCCTCCGCCGAGGGTTAGGCCTACTGCCGTGCCATCGGATTGGGATTTGGTGTTGGTGGCCGTAGGAGATGCTGGTCAGCGCGTCTTGGATGCGGGCAAACGGAATGTGGTTGCTGACTGGTTGGGTATGAGTAGCAGCGAGTTGCCTGATGTTGAGTCGGAGTATCGGTTGGTTGCTCGCGGTGATGAAGGGAGCAACGAGGTCGAATTTGGAGGATCTGGTTCTCTGGTGCTGACGTTTGCTGAGATCGCTGGTTCATTCAGTGGCTACGAGCCTTATCTGACGTCTGGTGCGGTACTGTTCTATGGGCGAGTTTGTCCTGCCAGCGGGAGTTGTGATCGGGCGGTTTTCAGGGAGTTATCGGGGTATCTAACACTTGATGAGGATGTTGGCAGCGGACGGGTTGATGTTGCGCCTTGGGTGACTGTGAATGTGTCGATTCCGGCGGGTTTTTCGGTTCGGATTGAGGTTGTTGCGTATTACTCAGGAATTGCAGAAATGGCAACGGCTACTCCTTCACCGTCGCCTACTGCGACTCCGACGACTTCGGATAGTCAGCAAATGGTGTTGGTGGCAGTGGGAGATTCTGGTCAACGGACAATTGATGCGGCGAAACGAGGGGTTGTGGCGGCGGCAATGGGGGTATCAGCAGGCGATGTCCCCAGTGTCGAAATGAGTTACAAGTTGAAGACTAATGCCGGCGATGACAACGAAATCCGCGTTGCGACTTCGGGAGATGTCGCTTTGACTTTCGGTGAGATCTCGGGGAGTTTCGGTGGATACAGACCAATCGATTTCGACGGGCGGATCAGGGTTTTTGGGAAGGTTTGTGAAGGTAGTCAGGGTTGCGATGCGGTTGCTTTTCAGGATTTGGCCACTTATATCGATATAGATGAGGATTTGATTGGCGGGACGACTTCTGTGCCGTCGTCGGTACGCTTTACGGTCTCGTTGCCTTCGAATGTCGATCTGCGGATTGAGATGATCGCCTACTATTCGTCAATCGAGTAGGGTTGCATGGTTTCGGAGACCATTGCAAAACTACTGTGGGCACTGAGACAGCAAAGATCGCTGGAAACGTCCCCGCTTGCATCACCCCTCTGGGTTCCGGCTTTCGCCGGAATGACGTGGAAGTTCCCGAATGACGCGGAAGTGCCGGAATGACGTAGTTTTGCAACGGTCTCGGTTTCAGGGAGTCTCTGCGTCAATCGTAGCGGTTATTTAGAGTTTTCCCGCTTCGGCCCCGGCAGGCATAGCCCGCTGTCCGCTTCGTGCCCGCAGCCCCTTTTATTCCCCCTCAGAGATGGGGAAGAAGGGTGCTTCGCTACGCGAAAGGGGCGGGCAGGTCGCAGACCTGCCCCTACCATCCTTGGGTGTATCATGCAATGAATTGTTGAATTTGGGCTGTGCTGTTTGGTTCGGCCCTTGGGTCGCCGCTGGTTGACCACTCCAACTCGCATATCTCATTCCCGGACCGAGCGCATCAGGCCTTGGTCTGCGTTTAAGCACTACGACTTTTCGGTGCTTTGGGCGGCGCAGGTGACGATGACGATGGCGATGACGCTGCGGCTGCTGTCGACGAGTCAGTGGATCTTCGATGTGACGGGTTCGGCGGCGCAGCTGGGGATATTGGGTGCGGTGCAGCTCTTGCAGATGCCAGTGGTGATCTATGGGGGGGCTTTGGCGGATGTGATGAACCGGAAGGTGTTGATGGCGATGACGCAGTGTGTGTCTTTCGGGTCGTTGTTGACGTTGACGGCCCTGGCTTATGCGGATGTCTTGGCACCGTGGCATATCTGGGTGGTTACGGGTCTGACGGGGATGGTGAATATGTTAGGGAGTTCGGCTCGTCCGGCGATGCTGCCGAGGGTCGTGCCGAGGACGCATCTGACGAATGCGGTGACGATATCGACGTCGACGATGCAGGTTGCGGCGATTACGGTGCCTTTCATCTTTGCGCCGCTGTATCTCGCTTGGGGTATTGCCCCTACCCTGCTGGTGACGACGGGTATAGCTGGACTGAGCGTGATTTCACCGCTGCTGATTAGGGCATCTGGTGCTCCGGAGGAAGGTAGCGGCGGCGGAGTGAAGTGGAAGACCATTGTTGAGGGGTTCCACTTTGTGCGGACGCATCCGATCCTGCCGGGGCTGTATCTGCTCGACATCGGGGTGACGATTGTGAGTTTCTACCGGATGCTGTTCCCGTTCTTCTCGCACGAGCTTTACGGGATGGGAGCGCAAGGCACCGCCCTGCTGACGTCGGCTAATGCGCTAGGAGGTGTTTGCGGGAGCATGGTGGTGTTCATCACGGAACGATGGCGGCGTAAAGGGATGATCGTGCTGGTTGCGACGTTGATCTATGCGTTGTTGTTGTTCGTGTGGGGGTTCAACCGTGTCGATTTGGTGGATAATCCGTTCGTGACGTTGCAGTTGTTCGACTGGTCGTGGACGGTCAATTACATCTTTGCGATCGGGTTAGGGATCGTGGCATTGTTGGGAGGGACGGATGCCGTTGGGATGACGATGCGGCAGGCGTTGGTGCAGTTGACGGCGCCGGACAATATGCTGGGGCGGGCTAGCAGCGCGCATTCGTTCTCGGCGATGGGTGCGAACCATCTTGGTCAGATGGAGGTTTCGTTTGTCGGGGGGATCATCGGTGCGGGGAATGTGATGGTTTTGGGCGGGGTTATTTCGTTGATCGTGTTGGTTGCGATTTGGCGGTTGGTGCCTGGGATACGGAATTATCGGTATCGGCCACGGCGGAGCGGGGTGGATTAGGGACGTAGTCCGCGAGAGTTCGGTCACGAGTCCCCCTTTGTCCGTCGGACATTTCCCCCGCGAGCGGGGGCAACCCGCGCATGTTTAGAGTCGGTTTCGGATTAGGGCGATGGTTGGCCGGGGATCATTTTTAGGATTGGTCCGTTGAAGCGGAGGATGTAGATTTCGCCGTTTAGGTCGGTGCCGAAGGAGGATATGCCGGGTTGGTCGTATTGGGTGTTTTCGGGGGCTATGGGCTTGAGGGCCACGCTGCCGTTGGTCCAGTCGGTGGCGTCCATGATGCGGATTTCGCCTTTGCAGTGGTCGGAGTATAAGAAGGCGCTGTTGAGTGATGGGATGGCGGAGCCTCGGTATACGGGTCCGGCGATTACGGAGCAGTGGCCGGAGCGTGGGGGGTAGTCTTCGATGGGAAGTGCCATGCCGGTCTGGTTGCAGTCTCGGCGTGGGCGGAAACATGCGGTGCCTTCCATAGTGCTCCATCCGAAGTTTGTGCCGCCGTCGGTAAGGGTGTTGACGACGTTGATTTCGTCTCGGTAGCTCTGCCCTACATCGCCGATCCATAGGAGGTCGGTTTCGGGATCGAAGGTCATGCGCCATGGGTTGCGGAGGCCGTATGCCCATATTTCGTCGGGGATGTCAGGATCGTCGAGGAAGGGGTTGTCTGGAGGGATTCGGTATGGTTCTTCGTCGGAGGATTGGGATATGTCTAGGCGGATGATGGTGCCGTAGACGTTTGAGAGGTCTTGTCCGTTGCTTTGGGGGTCGCCTAGGGATCCGCCGTCACCGAGGCCGAGGTATAGGTATCCGTTGTTGTCGAATAGGATTTTGCCGCCGTTGTGGTTGCCGTAGGGTTGGATGAGTTCGTATACGTGGTGTTCGGAGGACCAGTCGGCGATGTATTCGTCGACCGTGAACCATGAGAGGCGGGTGCGTCGGATGCCGCCTTGGACGGAGTAGTACATCCAGATTCGGCCGTTTTCTTCGAATTTGGGGTCTAAGGCAAGAGATAGCAGGCCCTCTTCGTTGGAGTCACGGCTTACGCGTTCTCGGATGGAGAAGGTGAGGATAGGGTCACGTCGGGCGTCGAGGAAGACGCGGTGGACTTGACCGACTTGTTCGGCTACGAGGGCTGACTCGCCGTCGGGTAGGAAGGCTATGTCGATGGGTCTCTCCCAGACGTGTCCTCCGAAGGCTTCGACGAATTGGACGTCGTAACGGTCGAAGGTGCGAGCTGGAGTTGGCGGGAGAGCTGCGGTTGGTGGGGGAGAGACTCTGGCTTCGGCGTCGGATGCGGGGGTGATGGTGGGAGTGGTTTGTTCGGTGGTGCAGGTGGTTAGGGTTGCCAAGCAAAGAATAGCGAGGAGTGCGGTGGTGATTGATCTGAGGAAACGAGGGCGATTAGGACAACGTGAACGATCAACGGGGAATATGAGTTGGAGACGCGGTATTGGGGTTGGGGACTTGATGGTTTGGGCTACCCCTCCTTGAGCATCAATGGGGAGGGATTGGATGTTTCCCGCTTGGGTAGCAAGTGTGACCTTTGCGGAATTGGCGTGGCTTCGAACAGAGGGGGTTTGACTTGGTGGTGAAGGTGTTCGTTGGTGGTGGTTTGCCGTACCCCTCCCCATGGCCGCCCCGATCCCCCTCACCCCGATCCTCTCCCCCGATGGGGAGAGGGGGGGCCGCTCCACCCCACCTTGCTGATTTGGGGAGTTATGCGATGGATTCCCTTCAGTATCAAAGTGGAGGGATGGGGTATGCCCTACCACTGAACGTACATTGGCATGACTACGTGGGTGAAGCCTGGGTGGTTTGAGAGGCGGAATACTGCTGGGCTGGATGGGGTGGTTATGGCGACGATGAGTTTTTCTGGGCCGGTGACGCCATCTGCGCCGTCGGAGGTTTCGATGGGGTTTGAGGTTCCGCCTTGGGCGTTGCTGACGAGGTCGGTTAGGAAGCGGACGTTGAAGGCGATTTTTCCTTCTTCGCCTTCGAGGTCGATATCTAGGGTGCCTTCGCTGTTGCCGAGGTCTTCGGCGTTGGAGGATACGGTGAGGCGTCCTTGTCCCTCGTCTTCTCGTGCGACCATTCGGACGATTGCGCTGCCCTCTCGTGCGATGACCTGCATGGAACGTGCAACTTGCTCGACGCTCTCGAGAGGGATGGTCATGGTGGTGTCGGCGTTTTGGGGGACGAGGCTCTTGTAGTCGGGGTATGTTCCGGCGATTAGCTGGGTGATCATCTCGATTTCGTCGCCGATGCGGAACATTGCTTCTCCGCCGCTCTCGGAGACCATAATCTCGACGGTTGCGACGGTGCCGGCCATGAGTGAAGTCAGTTCACGTAGGGCTCGGGCCGGTATGAGGGCGTCGAAGGATTCTTCGGGTGCTTCCATGAGTTGAGCGGACTCGATGGAGAGTCGGAATCCGTCGGCAGCGGCGAAGGTTGCTTTTTCGCCTTCGACTTCCATCTTGACGCCGGTTAGGACGGGTCGTGCATCGTCGGTGGCGGCGGAGAAGACTACTCGCTCTAAGGCGTTTCGGAGGATTCCGGAGTCTACGCGTACGCGGTGTTTGGGAGAGACTTCGGGGAAAGGTGGGAAATCGTCTTTTGGCGCGCCTCGGAGATCGGTGTCGATGGTTACCGGGTTACCGCCGCGTTCGGTGGTTGTAGTGATTTTTGCGCCGTATGGTTCCTCGGTGACTTCGATCTCGACGCGTCCCATGTTGAAGCTGCTGATGGTGTCGAGGAGAGGTCGAGCGGGGAGGGTTATGGCGCCGGTCTGCTCGATTTGGGCGCTGACCCAGGTTGTGATGGAGAGTTCCAGGTCGGTTGCGGCCAGCTTGAGCCTAGCGTCTTCGGTTTCGATGAGGATGTTTTGAGTTATGGGCAGAGTGGCTCTTGAGGGAACGGCGCGTCGAACGACGCGTAGGCCACGAGCTAGGTTGTCCTGGATAGAAGTTATCTTCATGCCGCTTACCTTGGAAGGTTTAGTTTCGGGTCAACGAATCTGTTTAGGATTGCAGATTCTAGAATCACGCTCGGCAAGCGTTTGGAATGCCTTAACGCGATCCTCCGTTTCTTCGGTGTAATGATATAGCGAAGGCGGGTTTGCTCCTAGTTGGATGTCAGTTCAAAGCGGGACGTAGCGAGATGGTCGAAGAATCGAGCGGAATTTCCCAAAATGAGGGAGGTTTGGATTCCGGTTTTCACCGGAATGACGAGACGGGCATGGATTCCGGTTTTCCCCGGAATGACGGTGATGCGGCCGATGACGGTGGTGTTGCGGATATGGGTTTTGCCACTGTGGATTTAGATCGGGAACGTCGGACGGGGTTTCCGGAGGTTGTTATGGGTGAGGGTAAGACGCCGGAGCAGGTAGCTCGGATTGCCAAGCGGATTTACGATGCGTCGGGGATTGTTCTGGTTACGAGGTCGAATGAGGAGGCGATGGATGAGGTTAGAGAGTTGATCCCATCGGCGCGGTATGTAGCTTCTTGCGGGGCGATTTGGGCCGACGGTCGAGGGTTGGAGGCTCAGCATCGCGGTTTGACGGTGGTTTGTGCTGGGACTGCGGATTTGCCGGTTGCGGATGAGGCGGAGTTGACGGCGCGATTGATGTTGTGTGAGGTTACGAGGGTGAATGATGTTGGTGTGGCTGGGATCCACCGGTTGCTAGCGCACGAGGAGGTGTTGCGGGAGTCGAGAGTCGTTGTGGTTGTGGCGGGTATGGATGGGGCTTTGCCTAGCGTTGTGGGTGGTTTGGTTGCTGCTCCGGTGATTGCGGTGCCTACGAGCAACGGGTTTGGGACTGGGTTGGATGGATATGCGGCGATGTTGACGATGTTGAATTCTTGCGCCGCCGGGGTGTCGGTGGTGAATATCGACGGGGGGTTTTCGGCGGGTTATCAGGCGGCGATGATTTGCCGGGTGGGGTGAACTGGGCCGGGGAGGGTTGGGAAGGATTGGAAGGTTAAAGGTGGTTAGAGGGGTTTCTAGTTTGCGTGAGGGGTGGTGATTGTTTGGGTGTTCCCGCCTCGGCGGGCATCCTCGCGGTAACCCCTCTGTATCTCCCCTTGAATCAAGGGGATAAGGAAGGTAGTGCGCGTCCCCTTCGCTTCGCTGCGCGAAAGGGGCTTTTGCCCTGCCCTAGCTCTCGTCCACCCTTGGGTTCCTGCTTTCGCAGGAATGACGGTGGTGGTGACGCTCTGCCCTAGCCTAGTTGTTGGCTTTTACGAAGGCTAGTATGTCGGCTAGCTCTTGGTCTGAGAGGTAGTCGAATGCTGGCATTACGTTTGTGAAGCCTTCGGCGATGTAGGAGGAGGGTTTGGTGATGGACTGGATGAGGTAGTCGTCGGCTGTGAGATCAGTGCGTTCACCGGCGCGGGTGTAGAGGCCCTTCCATCCGGGTCCGACGATGGTGTCTTCGGCGGTGGAGTGACATGCTGCGCATCCGAGGGTTGTGTGTAGGGCTTCGCCGTTTGCCGCGTTGCCTTCGGGGAGTTCTCGGGGTTGGGAGAGGGCTGCGATGTCGATTGCTGAGCCTGCGAGGACGAGTTCTCGGGTGCCGGGAGGTGCTGGAGTTGGGTCGAAGGTTACCGGTGTTGCGGTGGGTTCAAAGACCTCGGTGCATGCGGTCATCAGCACGGAGGCTAGGAGTAGGAGGGTTAGGCCCGCAACCGAGATCAGGTTGCGTTTGTTTTGTACGCGTTTGAACGAGTTACGAGCGATGCGCAATGCCGTGCTCTCCGTAGTTTTGGCTCTACCGACTCACACAATTCTACGATAGCGCGGCGTTGGGACTTTGGGATCTTTGCATGACCTGGTTGGCTGGTTGGGCGGTAGTCATTGAAGTCATGGCCGTATTAGGCCCCTTGCACTGCCCCGGTAGATTCCGGCCTTCGCCGGAATGACGGGGGTTATCGCCGGAATGACGATGGGTGTCGCCGGAGTGACGATGGTTATTGCGGGTATGACTGTGGTTACACACGCGTCCGGCCGTATGGGATTAGATGAAGTCGAGCATTCCGAGGGTGGCGTTGGTCTGGTCGGGGTTTGAGCGGCGTTTTGCGCGGATTTTTTCGATTAAGGCGAGTTCATCTGGGGTTAGTTGGTCGAGTTGGCTGGGTTCGATGCCTCGCTGTTTCGAGTCGCGGATGAGGTTTAGCCAGTCGTTGCCGACATCGGTCAGGGCTGCGGTGTCGATGCCTTCATCTCGGGCATTGTTTATGAAGTTGATTTCGTTGCGGGTTATCGACGCGATTTCGTTGGTAGTGATGCCAGCGGAATTGAGTTTGGCGATGGTTTCCAAGGTTCCGGCGTCGATGAGGTCGATTTGTTCGTCGGTGAGGCCCATGCGCGAGAGGCGTCGGAGGGCGACGAGTTGGGTTGCGTTCATCTCGGCGAGTTCATCGACGGGGATGCCGAGTTCTTGGAGCCGTCGGAGTGATTTTGCTGCTTCAGGGTCGGTATCTGCGATGTCGTCGGGGGTCAGGCCTTTTTCGAGGACGATGTCGAGGAGTTCGGCTTCTTCCTGAGAGAGGATGCGGACTACTTCGTCGAAGTAGTGGGCTACGCGGCCGTAGTTGATGCCGAGGCGGGCCATCCAGTAGTTGATGGTTGCCTTTTGGACGTTGACCTGTTTCGCGATGATGCTTACGTTGATGCCGGGTTCGTTGAGTTTGTGTCGGAGGACTTCACGCAGCGGTCCGCCGAGGATTTCTTCGGCTTCGGTGACGGCTTTGGTTGCTCGGAGGTAGTTGTAGGTGGTCATGTTTGTTGCCCCGTTGGGCTTGTTTCCGCGTCGGTTTCCGATTGATTCCGGTTGGTTCTTTGACTGTGTTTGAACTAGTTTAGAGCAAGTTTTGAGTGGGTTTCAACGGTTTTTGTGACAACTTCATGTGGATTTCAGATTTTGTTTGAATTAGTTTGAATAGCATTCGTTATTGTTTCGCATTGATATTTACATAGTTTTATGCTACGTCAGATTTTGCTTTGGAATCGTCGTGAACCGGCGTTGTATGAGTACCCGACTTTGTTTGAACTAGTTTGAAATACGGCGGGCTGGCAAGATCGGCAAGTTGCGGCAGGAAATTTCAGAGGGGCATGTGACGCGATGCGTGGATCGATGACGAAATTGGCCTTCGGATGACGCGAGATGGGGTCAGACACCTCTTCGGACGCCGCGGGGGTGTCTTTGGTGTTGCTTGAACTGGAATTGGACGTGGAGGCGTTTTGGGGATTTTCGCGGATGGCTGTCGTTGGGCTCTGAGGTACGCCCTGCCCTGCTGTTGCGGATGGTGGTGGAATAGCTAGAATTGGGTTAACTATTGGCAAGGTAGTTGCGATGACTACGGTCTCTGTTAACGGCGAAGCTCGAAGTTCTACTAGGTGGTTGGACCTGCGCGTGAATGGCGTGGGGGTACGGTGTGCGGATGGAGCGCGGGTTTTGGATGCGGTGGCGGAAGCTGGGTTCGAGGTGCCGACACTTTGTTATGACGAGCGTGTCGGGCCGCAGGGGACGTGTCGGATGTGTTTGGTGGAGGTTGAGGTGAATGGTCGAACGGAGCAGGTTGCGTCTTGCACGGCATTTGCGGAGGAAGGGATGTCGGTAGCGTCTCATACGGAGGAGATCAGGGATTACCGGAAGACGTTGCTGGAGATGTTGCTGTCGGAGATGGCATCGCCGAATGCCAATCCTTACTCGAACAAGGTAGGGCCTACGGAGTTTGATCGTGTGGTTGAGGAGTATGAGGCGCGGTGGGATGCTTTTCCGAGCTTGAGGGTTCGGGATAAGGCGGTGCATGATGAGAATCCGTTTATCCAGCGTGACTACGACTATTGCATCGCGTGCTATCGGTGCACGAATATCTGCAACGATTGGGAGCAGGCGGCGGCGATCACGGTTGATGGTCGAGGGCAGGATTCGAGCATCTTCACGTTTTTCGGTAATGAGTTGATGGATTCGCCTTGCACTTTCTGCGGTCAGTGCATCAACACCTGCCCTACTGGTGCGTTGACGGACCGGAAGGTTGTGAGTCAGGAGATTGTTGCGGAGGATGTGGACCGGACGCAGACGATTTGTCCCTATTGCGGAGTTGGTTGTGGGATCGAGTTGCTGACGAATGATGGGGAGATTATTGGTGCGGAGCCGGATTTCACTGCGCCGAGTCGGGGGTCGTTGTGTGTGAAGGGTCAGTTTGCGTCTTGGGAGTTTGTGCGGAGCGAGGATCGGTTGCGGCATCCGCTGATCAAGGAGGCGGACGGGACGTTCCGCAAGGCGTCTTGGGATGAGGCGTTGGACTTGGTTTCGAGCAAGTTCAAGGATGCGATTGATACCGAGGGACCGGATTCGATAGTTTGTTGGGCATCGGCCAGGGTTGTGACCGAGGCAAACTATCTGATGCAGAAGTTCGCTCGTGTGGCTTTAGGGACGAACAATATCGATAACTGTTCCCGTACTTGACACGCTCCGTCGGTCGCCGGTCTGGCGGTCATGGTGGGAAGAGGAGCGATGTCGAACTCGATCGAGGAGTTGGCGGGGACGGACTTTTTGTTGGTGGCGGGATCGAACACTACTGAGGCGCATCCGGTGATTTCGTTGCGGATGAAGCGTGCGGTGAAGAATGGTGCGAAGTTGGTGGTGGTTGATCCGCGGAAGATCGAGTTGACGAATTGGGCGACGCGACATGTTCAGATCAAGGTTGGGACGGACATCCCGTTCTTCAATGCGGTTGCGAATGTGATCATCAACGAGGGGTTGCAGGATTCGGAGTTCATCCGGGACCGGACGGAGGGTTTTAAGGCGTTTGCGCGTCATGTTCAGATGTACACGCCGGAGTTTTCGGCTGAGATCTGTGGGATTACTCCCGAGGAGATCATCGAGACGGCTCGGGAGTTTGCGGCGGCGGCACCTAAGGCGGCTATCTGCTACACGTTGGGGATCACGGAGCACTCTTGCGGTTCGCACAATGTGCAGTCGTTGGGAAACTTGGGATTGTTGTGTGGGACTTTGGGCGTGCCGAATGCGGGCGTGAATCCGTTGCGGGGGCAGAACAATGTTCAAGGCGCGGGTGATGCGGGTTGCATTCCTACGGATTTGCCGGGGTATCAGAAGGTTGAGCGACCGGGGATACGGGCGATGTTCGAGGAGGCTTGGGGTGAGCCGCTGCCGAGGCGTCGGGGGATTACGAAGATCACAGCCATGGAGCAGATGATTAAGGGACGGGTGAAGGCGGTTTATGTGATGGGTGAGAACACGATTGTGTCTGATCCACATGCGAACCATGCTGAGCATGCATTACGGTCAGTGGATTTCTTGGTGGTGCAAGACATATTCCTCACCGAGACCGCGCAGTTGGCGGACGTTGTTTTGCCGGCGGCGTCGTTCGCCGAATCTGATGGCACTTTTGGGAATAGCGAGCGTCGGGTGCAAAGGGTACGCCCTGCTGTTGCGCCGCCGGGGGAGGCTAGGCCGGATGTGGATATATTGCTTGAGATGTTCAAATGGATGGGGAAGCCTCAGAAGTTGAAGACGTCTAGAGACGTGTTTGCGGAGATGTCGAGTGTGGCACCGATATATGGCGGGTTGTCGCATGAGCGGTTGGATCGTGAAGGTGGGATTCAGTGGCCTTGCGGTGATGAGGAAGATCCGGGGACTGAGTATTTGCATGGGGATGAGTTTGATTCGGGGTTCCCTGGTTTCTTTGCTCCAGTGGACCATATTCCACCGGCAGAGGAGCCGGATGATGAATATCCGTGGCTGTTGACGACAGGTCGAAGACGCTCCACGTATCACACGGGTACGCAGACGGGTAAGGCGACTGGGTTCGAGAACTTGGTGCCGCATGAGATGTTGGAGATAAATCCATTGGATGCGGCGGAGATGGGGTTAGTGGACGGGGATTTGTTAGATGTGTCTTCGCGACGGGGGAAGGTGACGGTTTCGGCGCGGGTTACTGAGCGGTCGCCTCGGGGATTGGTGTTTATGTCGTTCGCGTTTCCTGAGATTACGCGAACGAATGATGTGACTTCAGATGCTTACGACTTCATCACTGAGACGCCGGAGTTCAAGGTGTGTGCGGTGAGGATTTCGAAGTCGGAGTATCAGGATGAGGATGTGCGGGTTGCGCAGCGGCGGATACGGCTGGCAGGGGAGGTTAAGCAGCCGACGGAGTTGATGCCTTTGAATGGGCATCGTAATGGATCGCACTGATCGTCAGTCGCGGGTCTGTTTGGGGTGCATTCTTGAGGCCCAGAATGCTGGGTCGCCGGCGGATGGGTGGCTGACTTGTTCGACGATGGAGCGGGGCTGGTGTCCGAGGGCCCAGTGGCCAAGGTTGTTCAAGATCCACGCGGATGTGGTCTGGGGTCGTCGGGATGCGGATGCGCGGCGTAGGTCTGATGGCATCCTGCGGTAGTCGATCTGGCGTTGCTGTTGGCTGTTGAGTTCGTCGATTGCGTCTTGATCGACCACGGCTTCGTCGGACATGTTGATGATGGTTGCGCCGACGTTTAGGAGTCGCAGCTCTCGCAAGGAAAGCAACGGGTCAGAGGTAGGGCCGTGATGGATTGCGACGAAGACGACGTCGCTTCGGGATAGGAGCATGTCGAGCGATGAGCGTCGTCCGCCCACCTCTTGGAACGACATCTGCCTTGGTGTGCGGATGTCGTTTACCCAGATCGTCGTGCCAAACTGGTTGAGCCGTTTGCCGAGTTCGTATCCCAAGGTCCCGAAGCCGATAATACCGGCGGCGTTAGGATTTTCCCTTTGGCGCCTTGCCAATTGTCGTTCGATGTCTTGCCACTGGTCGATCGCCCAATCGGCGGGGTTCTCGACCAGGAGAGTAGAGGTGTTGGCCACGGTGAGATCGTCGCCGGTGATGTTTGGGGAACCGGAGCCGCAACCGGTGAGTTGCAGGAAGCGGACTGAACTGGGTACTTGGCCGATTTCGTTGTCGAGAGTCTCGTTGTCGGTGACAACGACCGCGGCTTCTTCGATGCTGTCGGTCAGGTCGTAGTTTCCGAGTTCAAGGTCACTTGCGGCTCGGACAGCGTTTTCGAGTGCCGACCGGATTGCGGGTCGTCGCGGCAACGCGATATGGATTTTGTGTCGTTCTTCCATCACTTGGTTCTAAACTAACGGCTCAGGAGTTTTTGATGTCACCTGCACAATTCTCGCACATGAACCTTATGTGTCCGTTGTTCATACCCGGGAATCGACGGGAGATGCTGGCAAAAGCTGGTCGGTATTCGCCTTCGGCGTATATTCCCGATCTAGAGGATTCGGTGCCTATGGTCAATAAAGAGGAGGCGCGAGAGATTACGGCCGATGCTCTGCCCTCTTTGCAGGCGATTGGGAGACCGGTTTTGCCTCGGGTGAATTCGTTGCCGACCGGGTTGACCGAGGACGACTTGAAGGCCGTGGTCGGTCCGAACATCATTGCGATCAGTATTGGGAAGGTCAATGGTGCCTGCGATATAGGTGAAGTCGATCGGATGGTTTCGGCGCTGGAGGGATCGTGCGGGTTGATCGAAGGGGCGATAGGTATTTTGCCTTGGTTGGAGACTGCGAGCGCGATCGTCAATGCCTATGAGATATGTGCTTCTTCTGATCGTGTGCGATGGGTTGCGTTTGGTGCGGAGGATTACAGTGCGGACATGGGGATCAACCGCGAGGTGGATTTTGGCGGTTCGGAAGGTGAGGCCGTGGAGGAATATGGCGAGGCGTCGCTGTTGTACGCCAGATCTGCGGTTGCGATAGCGGCTCGGGCCGCGGATGTTGAGGCATTGGATACCCCTTACGTCAAGTTCCGTGATCCTGAAGGGTTGCGTCTTGAAGCGGGGTTGGCGAGACGGTTGGGTTACAGCGGGAAGTTCGCTATTCATCCTGCGCAGATTGAGAACATTGAGAGCGTATTCGCTCCAACTCCGCAAGAGATCGACCGCGCTCGCGAGGTTTTAGATGCGGCGCGTACTGCTGAACGCGAGGGGCGCGGCAGCTTGTCGCTGGATGGTGAGATGATCGATGCGCCGGTGGTGGCGCGAGCGAAGAATTTACTGGCTCGTGCTGGCGTCGAGTCAGAGATTTGATAGAGATTAAGATGCGCACAGTCACACACTCAGGAGGAAGATCGTGAGCAACAATGGGAATGAGAAATTCGGACGGTTCTTCGAGGAATTTGAAGTGGGAGATGTCTACCGGAACTGGCCCGGGCGGACGATCTCAGAGGCGGATGACACTTGGTTTTCGCTGTTAACGCAGAACCAGAATCCGATCCATATCGATGCGAACTATGCCGAGAATCACACGGCGCATCAACAGTGCCTGGTCAATGGTATCTTGGTGTTCGCGATCGTGATCGGGCAGTGCGTGCCGAGTGTTTCAGGGAGGGCTATCGCGGCGTTGGAGTATGAGAAGGTCACGCATGAGGGTCCGACGTTTCATGGTGACACGATCTATTCGGAGGCCGTTGTTCTGGACAAGTGGGAGACTTCAAAGGGTGATCGGGGGGTGATTCGTCTGGATTGCTTTGGGTATAACCAGCGGAATGAGCGGGTGTTGTCGGTGCGTCGGACGGTGTTGGTACCGAAGCGGAATCATCCGACTATGGGGGAGGGGGCGGAGTTTTTTCCCGAGGTTGGTTAGCGTCGGTTTGAATTGCGGCGATTGGCATCACTGAATCATGCGTAGATGATCCGACTGACTTTCGCCACTTCTAATCGAATCAACTAGGTTATATGTATTATAGTGTCATGGCATGGTTAGCAAACATAGAAGCGTTGATCGACCTGACGCGATGGGATTCGGCGTCGGGAATAGTACGCGTGAACCTAGGGTCTCCTTGTGGACCGTGCCGGAAAAATGGGGAGGAGCTTTCTTTGTATTGCTTGTCGCGCAAGGTGCGTCACTGATCGGATTGCACGCTTGGCGTACGGTTGCTTCGGCTCCGCATGGGCACTTTGTTGATACAGTAATAGTAGAGATTCTCGTTGCGACACCGATGTTCGTCTTGGCGGGGATCTTGAGCATGATCGAATTGGAGGCAGCGTTGACACTGTCAGTTTGGTACGAAAACCGTGTGCGACGTAAGGAGGCTGAGTGGAGAGCGGAGATACGTCGGAAGGACGAGGAGATGCGAGCGAAGCTACGAGAGGAGGTTCGGGAAGAGATTTGGGATAAAGCGTTCGCCGAGGGTCAACGTGCGGAGCGTGAAAGGGGTAAGGGGATAGGTGCGGTGCGCGAACGGTCGAGGAGGTATCCGCTTTGATGTAGCGTACGTATTTGGCATCCGTACCATCCAACCATGACACATAACGTCCCCAATGCGGCGTGCCCGCGCTGCGCGGAAGTTCGGCGCTCTTTGACATCCTGCCCCAATTACGAATAACATTAAATTGATACCTTGTTCTGGGTTGTCGGTCCCAAAGTGGCGCTCAGGACAGTCGGTGAATCAGCGAGCTTAGGATCACAGAGCTGCTGCTGTCACTCCCGGCACGGGTTTAACCGCAACGGTTCCCATGCGCAGGTGAGTTAGGCACCAGCGTAAATCGAGGAACGAACCCCGTGCCATACGTCAAAGGTCTCAACTGCAAGGAATGCAGCACCGAGTACCCGATTGAGCCGCTTTACGTTTGCGACTTCTGTTTCGGGCCGCTCGAGGTCGCTTACGACTACGAAGCGGTGAGTCGTTCGATGAGCCGTGAATCGATTGAGCGTGGTCCGGCGACGCTCTGGCGTTACGGTGATCTGCTGCCTGCCGATGCCGCTAGTGCGGTGGACATTGGGGCCGGGTTGACGCCGTTGCTCAAGGCTGACAACCTCGGTGAGGTGTTGGGGCTGGACAACCTTTGGATCAAGAACGATACGGCTAACCCGACGCATTCGTTTAAGGACCGTGTCGTGTCAGTGGCGACGACGAAGACGGTGGAGTTTGGGTTTGATACGCTGGCTTGTCCTTCGACAGGGAACTTGGCGGGTGCGACGGCGGCGCATGGTCGCAAGGCTCGATTGAACACGATGGTCTTTGTGCCGCATGATCTTGAGCGAGCGAAGATCAACATGGCGGCGATCTTTGGTTCAGTGATTTTGGTTCGGGGGAACTATGACGATGTGAACCGGCTTTGCAGTGAGCTTGCAGATGAACGTCGTTGGGCGTTCGTGAATGTGAATATGCGGCCGTACTACTCGGAAGGCAGCAAGTCGCTTGGTTTTGAGGTGGCTGAGCAGCTTGGCTGGCGTGCGCCGCGGCATATCATCGTGCCTGTTGCGTCGGGGTCGTTGCTCACGAAGGTGTGGAAAGGGCTCAGGGAGTTTACGGAGCTGGGTTTGATCGAGGAGGCTGAGACTTCGATGCACGTGGCCCAGGCGGAAGGGTGTTCGCCCGTCGCGACTGCTGTTCAGGAGGGTCAACCGCATCCTCGGCCGGTGGTGCCGGATACGGTTGCGAAATCTCTGGCGATTGGAAATCCAGCCGACGGTTACTACTCTGCGAAGATCACGACGGAGAGCGGCGGTAAAGGTTGCATTGTGCCCGAGGAGGATGTCGCTGCCGGGATTCGGTTGTTGGCCGAGACGGAGGGCATCTTTGCGGAGACTGCTGGCGGCGTCGTGATTTCGGCTTTGAAGCAGTTGGCGGATAGTGGGGCGATCCGTCGTGATGAGGAGACGGTTGCGCTGATTACCGGGAGTGGGTTGAAGACGATGGATGCGGTTGCGGATTCGATACGGACGACAACGATCGACGCGACGGTGGGTTCGTTTGATGAGATGTTGATGGGTGCGGTGGCGTAGTGATGTTGATCAGATCGGGGCGTTGTAAGATTCGGGATTGGACTCTGGTTCCGCGTAGCGAATTTGAGCATCTTCAAGGAGTGAAGGCAGCATCATGATCCCAGTGCTGATAGCGACTGTTGTCGCTTTCTTCGTGGCAGGTCTCGTTTGGCTCTTGGTTGAGTTGGTGACGGAAAAAGACGCGGGCTGATTTCTGCTTGGATGGTGGGGGCGGCTGCCCGCCGGACATGCCCTTGGGGAACCCCTCTGTATCTCCCCTTGGAAAGGGGAGGTAAGTAGGGTAATAGCGTCCCTTCCCTTCCACCCATTCCCACTCACCACAGCTCTCTCGCGTAGGAGAGGGGTGCCCTGCCCCCACCTTTGGGTTCCGCTTTCGCGGGGATGGCGGACGAGTCCGTTACTCTGCGAAAGTCGCTGCGCTCCTCTCGCAGCCCCTCCCTGGGCCGTTCACGAACGGCCCCTACGATTTGCGTTGCCCCTCTTGTTCACGAGTGGATTGTTGCAGGCGCGTCTGTATGGTCACTGGGGATGGATTGTTCCACCTAACGGAAACTGTGGTATAAAACCCTTCACGTGTCGGCATTCATTTCGTCTCGCTGTTTGCCTCGGTTACGGTTGAATGGCATTGCGGCATGATTCCGATCCAGATCCTTTCAAGGAGGAAAACATGAAGTCACTTGATAGACGAAGGCGATGGGCGGCTCTCATTCTGTTGCCTGTATTGATGGCGGTGCCATTCGTCATAGCCTGTGGCGAAACCGTCACTGAGACCGTCATTCAGACCGTCGTAGTTGAGAAAGAGGTCGTCGTCGAAAGAGAAGGCGAGACCGTGGTCCAGACTGTGGTCGTCGAGCGCGAAGTTCCGGTTGAGGTTGTGCAGACCGTCGTCGTCGAGAAGGAAGTGCAAGTAGCGGGTGAAACCGTCGTTCAGACCGTCGTCGTCGAACGCGAAGTTGTCGTCGAAAGAGAAGTCCAGATAGCTGGTGAAACCGTTGTCCAGACCGTCGTCGTCGAGCGCGAAGTGGAAGTCGAAGTCCCGGTCGTCCAGACCGTCGTCGTGGAAGTTGAAGCGATGGCACCGTCTGGCGAACTTGTGACCGGTAATCCGCAAGGCACCATGATCATCGCAGAGGGCGGTGTTGGTGTCCCAGTCGGATACCCCGAACAATGCGTCCCCGGTTGCGGTAACCAGAAGTTCCGCATGGGTGCATACGAGACACTTCTCTGGCTCGACTCCAGCGCCAACGCAGTGCCAAGACTTGCCACAGCATGGACCGTCGCGGACGACCAGTCATGGGTCGACTTCGATGTCCGCCGTGGTGTCGAATTCCATGGCGGCTACGGCGAAATGACCGCCGAAGACGTCGCATGGAGCTTCAACAACGCCAATCCCAATACCAACCCTGATTCCCGACACGACCAGGCCGGTGACTTCCGTGCCATGGCAACCGAGTTTGAGGTAATTGACCCAAGCAAGGTCCGAATGCACGTGAACCTCTGGGAAGTCGGCGTTTTGCGTCGCAACCTCAGCCCTTACTGGCAGAGCATGGGCGTCCACAGCAAGAAGGTCTTTGACGAATTCGGACCTGAGGGTATGGTGGACGAATTCATCGGCACCGGCCCGTTCGTCTTTGAGACGTGGTCGTCCGACGACCGCGCCGTCCTGAATGCCCAGTCCGCGCACTGGCGCAAGGTTCCGGAGATGGCTCGCGTCGAAATTCTCGCCGTCCCTGAAGCAGCGGTCCGCAAGACTATGCTTGAGACTGGTCAGGCCCACGCCGCCAACATCTCGCTCAAGGATGTTCCGGGGCTGGTTGAGGCAGGCTTCACGGCCAATCCAACAGCTGCCCGTATGAACGGCCTTTACTTCGGAGGAAACTACTGGCAGACCCATCACTATGCCGAAGGGACTGAGTTGGATCGACCGGGTTACGATACATCCCTGCCTTGGGTGGGTGAGTACGGCAACGAAGAGTCGATGCAATCGGCGATCAAGGTCCGTCAAGCTCTGGCAGCCGCAGTCGACCGTGAAGGCATTAACGCCGCCATCCTAAACGGCCTCGGTTACGTGAACCACATCACGAACCTGTCGGTCAACTCGCAGACTTGGGCTGAAAACGCCGAGTCGCACGGTTGGGCGTACAACTTCGACCGTGACGAAGCCAAACGTCTTATGGATGAGGCTGGTTGGAGCGATGGATTCGAAGTAACGATCTGGACCGGTGTGGGAACACACCAGGAGATCGTCGAAGCGATTGCTGCGGAATGGCTAGCCACACTTAACGTGAGAGTCAGTCTCGACCATTCGCCATACTCAGAGCACCGACCCAACCTAGTGAACCTGTCGTTCAACCAGATCCAATACCGGACCTGTGGCGACAGCTTCTCGGCATTGAGTGTTGACTTGCCGAAGTCGAACGAGACCACTTCGCACAAGATTGGCGGCACGATTTGCGCCGCTAGTATCTTGCCGCGATGGGATGAGATCTTCGACCAGATGACGAAGGAACTCGACCGTCGCAGGCGGATTGAACTCGCGATCGAGCACTTCGACTACGCTAGAGAAGTCTCGATCAACGTCGGTGTAAACGAACAGCCGGCGTTCAACACCTTCGACGGAGCCAAGATCTTGGATTGGCCAATACCGCCGCAGATGTGCATCGGCGGTTGTGGCTGGTTCAACCTTGAAGAGGTCGACTGGCAACCGTAAGGACAGTCAACCATCAGACGCCGCGTTCCCAAAATTCGGCGTTTCATCCCCGTAGGGGCAGGTTTGAAACCTGCCCCTACCGTTAATCCGCTATCCGATGCGTAGTTTCCTAGCCCGCCGAGTTCTGTATGGGATCATCGCGATTCTCGGCGCCTTGCTCGTCATTTTCGTACTCTCGCGTCTATCCGGCGACCCGTTGGACTTATACCTAGACGAGTATGGCGGCGCCTTGGCGGAAGAGACACGCGAACGTTTCAGAAAAGAACTCGCACTTGACCAACCAGTTGTCATCCAGTACGTCATCTGGGTCGGGCGTTACGTACGGGGCCAATACGGCGACAGCCTGATCCATCAACGTCCGGTTATCACTGTCGTCCAAGAACGATTCTGGACCTCGATCCAACTAGGCGTGATCGCCTGGACTTTCGGAACAATTCTGGGTGTCCCGCTAGGCATAGTCTCCGCGGTACAACGCGGGCGACTCCTCGACTACATCGCCAGAGGAATAGCTCTGGTCGGTCAAGCCGCTCCCGTCTTCTGGGTCGGCATCATGGCAATACTCGTCTTTTCCGGCGAGCTTGAATGGCTACCGGCAGGAACGCGAGGTGACGGTTTCGCCATCAGAAACTACATACTGCCCTCAATCGTCCTCGGTTGGTTGCCGGCCGCTGCTTATCTCAGATTGACGAGATCGTCGATGCTAGAAGTTCTTGAATCTGAATACGTCAAGTTCGCCCGCGCCAAAGGTGTCGACTATCGAAGTGTCATCTGGAAACATGCATTCCGGAACGCCATCATTCCGCCACTCACACTCTCTGGTTTGATTCTGATTGGGTTTATCAACGGAACTACCGTCATTGAGACTGTGTTCTCATGGCCGGGGCTTGGACGTGTAGCCGTTCAAGCTGTTCAAGGCAACGATTTTCCGCTGATCTCAGCGATCACGTTCCTAACGGTTGTCCTGTATGTCGTTGTGGTGCTGACGATGGACGTTCTTTACGCGATCTTGGACCCGAGGATCCGCTACGCATAACCTATAGCGATGACTACCGAATCACGACAACAAAGCATCAGCGATGCCGTAGCAACGCCGATGGTCGTGCGCCGACAGTACGCGCTCGGTTGGATCGGATACGGCTTCTATATCCTGCGTCGTTGGCCGGTCATCCCGGCAGCGATCATCGTCCTGCTGTTGGTGTGTGCGATCTTCGCCGACCAAGTCGCTCCTCACGATCCGTATGTGAACAACCTCCAAGATCGCAACACTGCGCCGTTGGCGAGTGGTCCATCCGGTCAGTTTTATCTGCTAGGAAGCGATTTCATCGGTCGCGACCTTCTGAGTCGGATCATCCACGGAGCTCGCATATCGGCGATGGTGGTCGTGGTCTCCATCACGGTGGGCGTAAGCGTCGGCACGACTTGTGGTCTGTTGGCCGGGTATTTCGGCAGGCATATCGACGAGATCATCATGCGCATCGTCGATGTCTGGGCGGCTCTGCCCTTCATCATGCTCGCGTTGATCGTCGTGAGCATCTTTGGTCAGGACCTTAGGATTTTGATCGCGTTGTTGGCGTTGATTTCTTGGCCCGGGGCCGTTCGATTAGTAAGAGCGCAAACGTTGAGTTTGCGTGAATCGGACTATGTGCAGTTCGCGCGTGTGGCTGGGGCGTCTTCGACGCGGATATTGTTGCGACATATCCTGCCGGGCGTTATCAACATCGTCGTGGTTAGTGCAACGCTCGGGGTTGGCGGGATTATTCTGACGGAGGCGACGTTGAGTTACTTGGCGGTTGGGATTCCGCCTCCTACGCCGGCCTGGGGCGCGATGGTGGCGAACGGTCGGGAATATATCGGCGATGCTTGGTGGTTATCTGCGATTCCTGGGATGGCGATCTTTTTGGTGGTGATGGCGGGGAATTTCCTTGGGGATTGGATGCGGGACCGGTGGGATCCTAATTTGCGGCAGTTGGATTAGGGTTATTACTAGTAGTCTGACGATGTTGGCGGAACCTAGATTCGAACAGATATGGAACTCGGTTTTTTTCAGTTTCCGATCCTGAACCTAACGACGGCGTAGAGAAGCATAAGGGAGTTATAGGGCAAATTACCCAATATCCGACCCAAAATCAGCCTCTAGCACAGGAGTAGGGATCAGGGGTTAGGCTTCGGACTGGTCGGGTTCCCGGTATCGGCGCAGATACTTCCACTCGCTCTTTTTGCGCCTAGGTATCCTGACAATCGTCTTAACCACGTTCTCGAAGGTGTCGGGTATGGAGTCTGCCCAATGCTCTTTGTCGGGTTCGATCTTCTCGACCGGGGGTCTACGGCAGTCGGGTTACGCCTTCCCTTTGGGTTCTGAACCTCGGTCTCAATCATAGTGGGTCAGTTTCCCATCTCATCAAGTCTCCGCTGCCTGATCTGGTCCCATCCCTTCGACGCCCATTGGTGAAGTTCCAAGAAGCGTTTTTTGCCATGTGCGCGGGTCAACTCCCCTTTGATACGCCCTGCCTCGAACGCCGCATCTATCGTCTCATCCGGTGTGAGTTTGTCCGACTTGCTAGATTGCAACAGGGCGCGGTTCCAACAGTCGTCATTCGTGCCGTCCTTTGGCACCGATCAGATCGACGCAGCGAATTCATCGCTCCTGCCATTGCCACTTTGAACCATCGCCGAACGTCTCAATGATGAATGCTGTCATCATCATCTTTCCCGATGACCCTTCCATCAGTGGTTGCATACCAAGAAGTTCCGCTTCAGCATCCCGAATAATCCCTACTGCTGCTCCCAGAACTTCGACCGGATACTTGTAGGCTTGAACACCCATCCACACACCGCCCTGATTGACACCATTCGTCAATAATTCCATCTGAAAAGCCAGTTCCCTTGAACCAGTGATCTGGACGAATTCGACTCGAACCGATAAACGCGTCTCATTGAATGCTGTGTGAGATATCTCGAAATCGCACGGACGGTCATCGTCATCGCCGTGATACAGGGTTAAGTACCACATACCGGGTTGAGTCCCGGGGAACATCTCAACTGTTCGGTAGCGCATCTAACTCCTCTGTCTGACGGCCAGTGTATGTGTTGCACGATCCATAGGAATTATAGACCTGCTAACCACCCCTCTCCATTAAATGAGTCGACCATCCAAGCATTCCTTGCATGAGCTGCTTCGAACTTTACCTTCTTCGCGAACGGTTGTTATCACATCACCCCAAAAGAAAAACGGCCCGCGCCATAATCTCTTGTCAACGCGGCCTCCAGTGCCTTCACAATCGGCGTTATGAACCGTCAACCAGTCCTCGCCTCCCAAATAGATCCAGTATTGGTTCATGTTTGCGTTGGGTCGTTTGATCTAGGCTCGGTGTCGAGACCGGTCAAACGATGCCATGTATGAAATGGCGTGTCGTCTACCGCGCTTGTGGAATCCGCGGATCTGTGCTCGCGCTCTTGTTGGTCGCCGTCCATTTCGGGTTCAATCCATCTTTCAACCTTACTTAATCCAGATAGTCCATCTCAGGACGGAGGTTCCATCTGAGGACGTCGGGTGGGTCAATGTTTTTTGCCCACTGTTCCATGAGTTCTTGTTCGGACTTTAGGATGCGCATTCGGGCGGCGATGTGGTCTGGGTTCCAGCCGTCTAGGATGCGGTCGGTAAGTTCGTCTCGGATGGGTTTGCAGGTGGGATCTTGGGCGCGGTCGTTCAACTCGTGAGGGTCTTCGGCTAGGTTGAAGAGTTGGGGTTCGAAGCCGTGGTAGTAGTTGAGTTTCCAGTCGCCGGAGCGGACCATGCGGTTTTGGACGCCGCCGGGGCGGGCGTGGATGTCTGCGCCGCCGAGGTTTGCGGAGACGCCGGAGCCGACGGAAGAGTCGTTCATGCAGTATTCGCTGAAGACGGCGTCTTTCCAATCAGTGGAGTCAGGATCGTTGATGAGACCGATGACGCTCATGCCGTGGGACTGTGGCAGGGGTTGCGCGTTTGCGGCGTCGAGCATTGTTGTCGCAAGGTCGAACTGGTCGATTGGGGTGTCGACGACGCGGCCTTCGGCTAGGTGTCCGGGCCATGAGACGATGGCGGGGACGCGAGAGGAGTCTTCGTAGAAGGTTTGTTTCCACCATAGTCCGTGCTCGCCGACCTGCTCGCCGTGGTCGGAGGTGTAGATGATGATCGTGTTGTCCATGAAGTCGTTAGCATCGAGTGCGTCGAGGATCTCGCCGATGAGCTGGTCGGTGCGGTCGCATAGGGCCCAGTAGGCGATTCGGGATCGCATGACCTCCTCGTCGGTGACCTCAACGATGCCGGTGCGCTCTCGCCACCACTGGATGTATGGATGGCAGTCTTCGATGGGTTCGGCAGGAACAGTGGGCATCGGGACGCGGCCGTCGTATTTGTCGTAGTCGGCGGCGCGTGCGACGAAGGGTTGGTGGGGGAGCATGAGGCCGATGGAGAGGCAGAGGGGGGAGTCGTCGAGTCCGGAGCGTTTGGTGATGCCTTTGTTGTTTATGTAGTCGACCGCGGATTGAGTGACGTATTCGTCGTGGACTTCGTATGCGCTCTGGCCTTTGCCGGAGGCTTCTAGGCTGACACGTGCTGGTCCGGCGGTGCCGTGTAACTGTCCGTGATCGACTGGGCGCGGGCTGCCGGGGTAGTTCGGGCTGTGGTCGCCGACGTAGCGTCGGGAGAAGCCATGGAGTTGATCGACACCGTTGTAGTGCATCCTGCCGATCTGGACGGGATCGTATCCTGCTGCACCGAGGGAGTGAGCATAGGTGGGGACGGCGGAGCTGAGGATCTGGTCGTTGGTCCAGACTTCGGTTTCGTAGGGGTAGCGTCCGGTGACGAGTGCGGTGCGTGAGGGGACGCAGATGGGGGAGCCGCAGTATGCGACGGTGAAGATTGTGCCTGTTGCGGCTAGTCGGTCGAGGTTGGGGGTTTCGACGATGTTGTCGCCGTATGCTCCGATGACGGCTGGGTTGTGCTGGTCGGACTGGATATAGATGATGTTGGGGAGTGAGGGATGGGACATGGTTTGTGGCTAGATGGTGATCGTTGCGCGGCTAGCGATTGGCATTTCGTCGTATAGGTAGCAGCTTGCGACACGGTCGTCGTTGATCTGGAATGCAGTTGGGTGCTCGTGGTGGCACCTGTCCATAACTTGCGGGCAGCGGTCGGCGAATTTGCATCCGGTAGTTTCGCCAGATTCGTCGATTGAGAGGACTTCGTCGACGCCTTCTTCCCATCCGCTATCCGCGCGCATCTGAGGGATCGACTCTACGAGGAGTTGGGTGTATGGGTGTTTGGGATCGCGGATCACGCGTTCGACGCTGCCCTGCTCTACCACTGAGCCTTTGTACATGACTAGGATGTCGTCGCAGATCTGGTAGGCGGTAGTGAGGTCGTGTGTGACGTATACGACTGATATGCCGAGGTCTCGGTTGAGGGTTCGGATCGATTCGAGGATGGTTGCTCGCAGGGAGGCGTCGACCATTGAGACGGGTTCGTCGGCGAGGATGATGCGTGGTTTCAGTAGGAGGGCTCGTGCCACCATCATTCGTTGGCGTTGGCCACCGCTTAGTTGGTGGGGGTAGCGTCCAAGCATCTCGTCGGGGCGGAGGCCTACGGTTTCGAGGGCTTCTCGGATGAGGTGTTCGCGTTCGTCGCGAGATCCTGCGAGTCCGAACTTTTCGATGGCGACGTGCAGGAGGTGATCTGCTTTGTAGAAGGGGTTGTAGACCTCAAAGGGGTCTTGGAAGATTGGTTGGACTTCACGTCGGAAGTTGCGGCGGTCGTTGCCGGACATTCCAGAAACGTCTTGGCCGTCGTAGATGACGTTGCCGAATGTGGGTTTAATGACGCCTAAGAGGAGTCGTGCCAAGGTGGTCTTGCCACTGCCGCTCTCCCCTGCTACGGCGGTGATTGTCGGTCGATCTGCAGAAATCGCGAAAGTGACATCGTCAACGGCTACAGTGACGTTGGATCGGCTGAAGAGTCCGCCGCCGAAGATTTTGGTAACGTTTTGGAGTTCGAGAAGATTAGCCAACTTCACTACCCGCCATGGCTACGTTGGGGTCGAAAAGATGGCACATGACCCTTCGCTGGTCGCCTACATCGATATCTCGTGGCCCCAGATCGTTACAGATATCTTCAACAGAAGGACATCTCGGGGCAAATACGCATCCCGGAGGTAGGTCGACCAATGGCGGAGGGATGCCGGGGATGCCGGTCAATCGTTCCCTTTTCTCTTCGAGGTCTGGGACGCTGTTGATGAGGAGTTTGGTGTATGGGTGTTTCGGCTCTTCGATGATTTGCTGGACGGTGCCGATGTCGACGAGTTTTCCGGCGTACATGACGCCTATGCGGTCTGCGAATTGGGCGACTAGTCCCATATCGTGTCCGATGAGAATGACTGCGGCGCCGGTGTCGCGTTGGACGCGGCTGAGGGTCATCATTACCTGGCGTTGAACGACAACGTCCAAGGCGCTGGTAGGTTCGTCGGCGACGATGACCTTGGGGTTCATGCTGGTGCCAGTGGCGATTGCGACGCGTTGCTTCATTCCGCCGCTCAACTCATGCGGGAACATTCGCCCGACGTTTTCGCGGAGTCCGACGCGTCGGAGGAGGTCGTAGACGTGGTTGCGCAGGTTTTCTTTGGTGTCTTTGATTCCGTGGTCTATGAGGCCGTCGAAGATCTGGTCCTCGATGCGCATCACAGGGTTCAACGCGTTCATCGCAGATTGTGTGACCAAGGCGATCTCGGCGAGACGGGCCAGGCGCATCTCTTCGTCATTGAGTGGGACCAAATCTCTGCCGTCGAGGAGGATCTTTCCGCCGTCGATGTAGCCTGGCGCTTTGGTGAGTTTCATCAACGCCATGCCGAGGGTTGTTTTGCCGCAACCTGATTCGCCGACGAGGGCTAGACGTTCGCCTTGTTGCAAGGCGAAACTCACGCCGTCTACCGCTTTTACGACACCTGCTTCGGAGTCGTAATAGACCTTCAGATCTTTGACATTGATTGCCGGCAATGAAGAATCGCCCATGCCAGAGCGACGGAGGTCATCAACAGTCGTCGGCATCTCGGATCGCGTTGATTGCTCGCGATCTGCGACGGCGTTAGTGGTTGTTTCTACTGCCAACTAGAACCGTCTCCGCAAGCGTGGGTTTGCCCACTCGTCCATTCCGCGCGACAGCATGAAGAGTCCGATGAAGAGGATGACGATGACGACGATCGGGGGCGACCACCACCACCACCATCCATTGACTAAGGAGCCGTACCAGATGTTGTGGTAGATCATCATGCCCAAGGTGTTGGAACTGAAGTCGCCGAGGCCAAGAGCTTCGAGTCCGATAGACGCGAGTATGGCGGATGATACTGCGAGGACGAAGTTTGCGACGATGAATGGCATGAGGTTGGGCATCATCTCCTTCAAGATGACTTCTAGGCCGTTCATTCCCGAGAGTCGTGCCATCTCGACGTATGAGCGTTGTTTCATTACCAAGACTTGAGATCGGACGACTCTAGTGGGGCCGAGCCATGCGAGCATGGCGATGATGAGAGCAAGTTGGATGAATGTCATCTCTCCGCCGCCGACTTCTCGCCAAGCGATGGTGATGATGATCAGGATCAATAGGCCGGGGATCGTCTGCAAGGTGTCGACTATGAAGCGGATCGCGGCGTCTAGGATACCGCCGTAGTAACCGGCGACAAAGGCGAGAATTGTGCCTACAACTGTGCCCAGCGATCCGGCGATCAAGCCGATCATGATTGTTTGAGGGATTCCTTGGGAGAAGGAAGCTAGGATGTCTTTGCCTAGGCGGTCGGTGCCTAAGAGGTGTTGACGCTCTTCATTGTCGTAGGCGAAGCAGAGTTCACGGGGATTTTCGGAGGCGTAGCAGGGATGTGGGTTTTGGAGGGAAGGTCGTTTGTTTGGCGGTGCGAATGCTAGGTCTTTTGCGTCTTCGGGGGCGGTCATCAGGGTTCCGAATGCCCAGAACAGAATGATGATTCCAAGTAACACGAACCCGGCGATGATGGAGGGGTTCCGCTTCATGTACCGCCATAGTCCGGCGGCTTGGTTCAGCGTGTCGGAAGTGGTGCTGCTGGAAGGTGTTATCGGCTCTGTCGATGCAGTCGTCGCCATGTCGTTTACGCAGAGGAATAGCTGATTCGGGGATCGAGTAACGGGTAAATGACGTCGATCACGAGCATCGCAAAGGCGATTGCTACGACGATGATGAATACGACACCTTGGATAACGAAGTAGTCGAATCCTGTGATCGCTTCGTATAGGACTCTGCCGACTCCGGGATATCCGAAGATTCTCTCGACCAGTATTGCGCCGGAAACGACGTGTGGGAGAGTCAATGCCAGCGCGGTTGTCTGAGGCAATACGGCGTTGCGGACTGCGTAACGGAAGAATGCCCTGATCTTCGTCAAGCCTTTCGCTTCCGCCTGCAGCATGTAGTCCTCGCCCTGCATGGTGATCATCATCGACCTCATGCCCAAAGCCCAGAACCCGATGGATGCAAGGACGATAGATAAGGCTGGGAGTAGCGAGTGTTTGAATACTTCCCAGAGGAAGCCGAGGTCGCTCCAATCGGGGAGCGTCGTAGGCGCGTAGCCACCACCTAGCGGGAGGAGTTTGGCTTGAAACGCCAAGAGCCAGATCAGTATCAGACCTAGAAGGTAGTACGGAACAGCGGCGAGCAGGAAGAATGGTGGAAGGATGAGTTCAAATGCTGCCTTGGGGCCGTGCTGCCAAGCCAAGACTGCACCGCCGAGTGTGCCCACTGCGAAAGCGAGCAGCGTGGAGGTTACGAGTAGTCCTATCGACCACGGCATAGCTTGATTGATGAGTTCGCTGACGCGCGTAGGGTATTTGGTGATCGATTCTCCGAAATCGAACCGGACCGCAGATGAGAGGTAGGTCAGGTATTGAAAGACCAACGGACGGTCAAGTCCGAACTTCGCGTTGTACGTCTCGATGAGGGCTGCGTAATCTTCGGCTCTGGTCGTAACCCCTTCGGCTGCGAGCAATTCCAACCGAGTAGCGATGGGATCTTGTCCTGTAAATCTAGGTAGAAAGAAGTTGAACGACGTGGCGACGAAAACCACAGCCACGAACATTCCGATTCGTCTCGCCAGATAATCTACTGTCATCTCATTAACGCTTCGCCGTATTGCTTCCCGATGCGCGCCATTGCCACGTTAACAGAATTGACCGGCGTGATGGCGCGCCAGTTGGCTGGTCCGCGAATAGTCGCGGCGCCAGTGGATGGGAGCAAATGCCCATCCGACGGCGCCGCAACCAATGTTGCCTCCGCTAAAACGCGGACTTATTCCCTGCCGGTACCTTCGAGCTTGCTCAGGATGTAGGGGAAGCCGGTGTGCGGGTGGATTCCGTTCATGTACGGCTCGTATCCCTCAGCGTCGCCGGGCCAGTTCTCCCAGTAGTACTCGTTTCGAGTTACTCGGTTGAAGAACTCGACAAGCGGCACGTCGGGTTGGTCTTCCAACCAGATCCTAAGCGCCTGTTCAGTCAGGTCTAACACCTTTTCGACGTCGGGTTCCTCGGCCATGGCGGCCACCACTTCGTCGAACTCAGGGTTCGAATACGACCAGCGATTGGCTCCGCTGTCGGTCGTGAACATCAACAGGCTTCGGTAGATGTCACCAGACTGTGAACCGTTGTGTCCGACGAGCGTGCACTCATAGTCTCCGCCCTTGCCGTTTCGGGCCCAGACGTCGGGCGGCTGCGCCCATGACGACTCGATACCGTGCTGCTCAAGCAACGCGGCGACTACCGGACCAAGGTCGGTGAAGTGTGCCGAGCTGATGATGTTGCACTTGACGACATCGCCGTTGGCGTCGGCCCAGAAGCCGTCGGAGTTCTTGGAGTAGCCAGCCTCCATCATGAGAGCGTCGGCGCCATCTTGGTCGTACTGGCCGACTCCATACTCTTGCCTCAGAGGCTCCATCGCCTCGTTGACGTGCTTCAGACCAGCGTACTGCGGCCATGGCCAGTCGTTGATTCGGCCTTTGTTCAGGTATGCCTGAGCGTTGAGGCGGTCGCGGTCGATGTACTTGTTGATAGCTTTTCGAACGTTGGAGTTCTCGAGGTGCGGCTGCAGGTTGTTCAGGTGCAGTGAGATCGGCCACCACGACACCATGCCGTACTCCCCTTCTGGGTCGCGGCCGGTGTAGGTCGTGGTGTCGGGGTTCTCGCGCAGGATCGTCTCGACGGTGTCGACTCGGAGGTCGTGCGTCTCGTCGATCTGGTTGGTGATCATCGCCTGAGCGAACTGCGTGTCGTCGTCGATGTTGTAGAGCACGTAGCGCTCGACTTCTTGGAACGGCACGAAACCGGTGGCGCAGCCCCAGTAGTCCTCGCAATTCTTCACGCGGTCCAAGACTCGGCGGAAGTTGTCGGAGTAGGACAGTCGCCACGGGCCAGTCGTAACAGGACCAGCACCGTCGTTGTACGCGTCGTACTCGGCCCAGTTCTTGTCATTCCAGACATGCTCCGGAACGATGTAGGTGCCAGAATCGCCCTTGTAGATCACGACTTCAGCGTGGAATCTCGGCGCCGGGAAATTGAAGTGGACCTTTACTGTCAGATCGTCAACAATCTCGGCTTCTTTAATGAAGGTCTGGAAGACTCCGCCGCCTCGAACTTCGCTACCTAATTCGGCGAGGGTGTTGAACGTGTATGCCACGTCATCAGCGTTGAACACTTCTCCGTCGCTCCAGGTAACGCCTTCGCGCAGGTTGTAGGTCAACTCGGTCGCTGTCGCGTTGTATGAGAAGTCTTCGGCCAGCCACGGGTAGCTGTTGCCGTTCAAGCTGTCAGCATAGAACAGCGGCTCGTGGAAGAAGATGACGCCCTTTTGGTGGGTTCCGCCAAGGTTGTAAGGGCTCCACATTCGTAGGCTGACGCCGCCGCCAAAGCGAGTACCGACCACGACGGTCTTGTTTCGAGGAACTGCCGAAACGACTTCGACCTCTTTGACGACCTCGACTTCTTTTTCGACCTCGACGACCTTCTCAACCTCGACCGTCTGGACGACTTCGCGTTCGACAACGACTTCTTTTTCGACCTCGACCGTCTCAACAACCTTTACTTCAACTTCTTTCTCGACGACGACGGTCTGGATAATCGTCTCTGGCTCGGAAGTTCCGCAGGCGATGGCGAAAGCCATGATAGCCAATGCTGGGATCAACAATATGCTCATCCGAGCTTTCTTCGAATTCAATTTCAAGTGACAACCTCCATCAAGGTTTCGGTTCACGCATACGGCTTCAACTCGGGTTGAAGCAACTTTGGATAGCGCCCAAAAGGCGTAATTGACGAATCTAACGGTTTTCGGTGCATGAGTCAAACCAAATCCAAGTTCAGATGCGTATTGAATCATTGGACCATATTTTACGCTGAAAATCTTGGTCGCCTGACTTCTGCGACACCAACTGATCCGATGCGAAACGACCTCCGAAATCCGTCTACTTGCCGCAACGTCCGCGTATTGCCGATGGCGTTGTCGGTTGTGGCGGCCATCGTGTCGATGATCGCGTTGTCCTGCACCAGCGAAGAGCCTACCGCGACGCCGCGTCCCACGGAGATACCAGCGACGGCAACAGCGCAACTAAGCGGACAAGTGCAACCGGTGTCAGCATCGTCTGGCGAATCTCTTGAGCAGATGATGGACGAGCCGATCATGCCGTTCACGAACATCGCCCCGTTGGTGCTGGTTGATCCTGAAACAGGCGAAGACTTGTGGATGATTGAGAACCGGCATCCAGGCGTAGCTATCTTCGACTATGACCGCGACGGGGACATGGATTTCTACGTGACCTCGGCCGAGATCGATGCGCTGTTGCCAGACACGACTGGCGGGCCCAACCGTCTGTTTAGGAACGATGGCGATCACGTCTTCACCGAGGTTGCTGAGGAAGCGGGGGTGGACCTACGAGTGGCGAACAGCACTGGCGTCGCTGCGTGCGACATCGACAACGATGGGTATCAAGATCTGTACGTGGCATCTTACGGTCGGATCGGCGACAACTTGGACTACCGCGCCGCACGTTACTATTCGGAACTTCCGGCGATCATTAAGGACCGGGTTTTCCGCAATTTAGGCGATGGCACCTTTGAGGAGATAACCGATTCTGCGTTGGGAGATGCGGCAAATCTCCGATCGGGTTTCAGCGTCGGGTGTGCCGATGTAAACAATGATGGCTGGATCGACATCTTTGTGAGCAACCGTTCAGACCAAGATTTCCTCTGGTTCAATCGGCCCGACCACCATGGCCATTACAACGTCCTGTATGTCAACAATGGCGATCTGACATTCACCGACGCGACGGAAGAGGCGGGCCTGATATATGGTCCGATCCTGATGCGCGACCCCTTCGGTGACGACATCGGTTGGCCTGACCCAGAAACAGGCGAAGTCGTCCCCGGATACAACCCTGATCTCGTGGATGCGTCCGGCGAAAGGGTCGGCGACCCTACCGGGCAGACTCTCGCTGCATTATTCTTCGATCACGATGATGACGGCGATGCCGATTTGTGGTTGGCGGACGACGGTAGCAGACTCAAGATCTTCCGCAACGACTCGACGAAGGATGAGGTCAAGTTCACACAGGTCAGCCGCGCCATGGGCATCGACAGGATGGGCGCTTGGATGGGGTTTGCCCTCGGGGATTACGACAACGACAACGACCTTGACATTTTCATCACCAACATCGGGTACCATCCGCTGACCCGTGAAGCCCCGACCATCCCTTCAGGCGACTGCGCATACGGCCATCAGTACGGTTGGGGAACTTGCTTCCACTTCCTGCTCCGCAACGACGGGGTGCGCGAAGTGGATGGTGTCGGAACCGTGGGAGTGTTCAACGACATCGCAGGTGCTACCTACGTTGCGCCTAATGAAGTGATGCCGTCGATGGCTCTCAACCCCACCAACATCGTCGATGAATGGCAGGTCCCAACTGGTCTCGCCGCTTACGACTTCGGGTTTGGGACCGTCTTCTTTGACTACGAAAACGACGGTGACCAAGACCTTTACTGGCTCGGGGCGATGTCGGACCGGGGTGAAGCCCCCAGCGGTCATCTCTTCCCTGGCGCTGGACGTCTGCTACGCGGTAATGGGCAAGGCGATTTTCAAGACATCACAGTTGAGGCGCGCGTGCTGGACATTCTCGGCGTCGACTACACCAACCTCGATCCCGATGACCCCGGGTTCAGTCGCGGTGAGCAACGAATCAGCCCGGCCTTCCATGAAAACGGTAAAGGACTGGCGAAGGGCGATCTGAATGGCGATGGGTACGTGGACTTGATCGGAACCAACAGCAACGGGTGCCGGCTCTCCGGTCAAAACGAATGCAATTGGGAACCAGGCCCTCTGTTTCTTTGGATGAACGCTGGAGGTGAACTCAATTGGATCACGATGCGTCTAATCGGTGGAATGCTCGACGGTGACACAGGAAGCAACGCCGACGGCATCGGTGCCCGCGTTTACATCGAGTACACCAACCCCGATGGCTCAAAGGGCGAGCAGGTCCAAGAGTTGACGGGAAGTTCAACATTTCTCTCAATGAACAGCTTGGAACTCACTTTCGGGATAGGAAACGCGGATAAAGTTGACAGCATAAAGATCGAATGGCCAAGCGGGATTGACCAGGTGCTCAACGACGTTGCAGCGAATCAGCGCATCGAGATAACCGAAGGCCAACCGCTGCCCTGATCGATTTACTTCTCTGATAATCTGAGCATCCCGTGTTAGATCCCCAACGCCCTGACAGGCTCGATCCGCAGATCGAGCGTGCGATCGCGATGACGCGCATCATTCGTCCGCCGCGTCGCTCGCTCGCCACTTTCGGATCCACTGTGATTCACTACCACGTCGTCTCGCAACCCGTCTATGAGGGCATTTTCGAGGATGAGAACAAAGACACCGTAGTCCGATACGGGATGGTGCGCGCTGACCGTCCGCAGATCGTGACTCCGGGCTATCTGTCCAAGTCGGAGGGCTTTGGTCAGGAAGCAGCCGAATATCTCAATTACATAAGCAACCGCTACGGTTCCGATGCCACCGGCCTTCTCTACAAGTACAAGAACGAACCCCAGACCACCGAGACCGTTTCAGGCGAACCGCGCCAAATCGCTGCCAAGATACGTGACGAGCTCGAGGCCGATGAGAAACCGTTGCACACTGTTCTCTTGGGCGTAGACGAGTTGTGGGACGTCTCGGTGATGAAGTTCATATACGAGTTCACCAACCAGTCTGCGAAGACCAACTTCGAAGAACTGAACGAACGCAGTTTGTTCGAAGATGAAGGTGGCGTTCCGCGCGACGCAAGACGTCGCATCGACGATCTGTTTCAACGAGCTGAACGTCGCGAGATCGACCCGTCAACCGTCCACGAAGAGTTGACGCGCTGGGGAGTTTTCGAAGAGTACCAAGAGCGTTTCTTCAGGCTGTTTCGACGTTAACCGTCAAGCACCTTGACACCCGCATTCGCCATCGCATCGATAGCTGCTTCCGCATCGCCGGGCTCGAGGTCCACTCCCATCATGCAACTTCGATAAACCGTGGTTTTGAATCCGCGTTTGCAAGCGTCAAGAGCAGTCTCTTTCACGCAGTAATCGGTGGCGATCCCGAGGACATCTACCTCCTCCACTCCTCGTTTTCTGAGTATCGCCTCCATCGCGGTATCTGACTCCTCTTCCGTCTCCGGGTCGCGCACCGAGAAGCCCGAATATCCGTCCTCGCCGCCGGTTCCTTTCTTCACAAACTCTGCGTCTTCGACCACCTCCAGTTCCGGGTACAGATCCGCACCCCAACTGTCCGCTATGCAGTGCACTGGCCAGATGCCGCCATCTTTGGCAAAGTGCGGGGTCACTTCCGGATGCCAGTCTTGGGTGTAGACGATCAGGCGGCCTTCATTACGAGCTTTGGAGATCATCGCGTTGATGTTCGGGACAACACTCGGCGCATCCTTGACGCTCAAGCCGCCGTTAGGATCAACGAAGTCGTTCTGAACGTCTACCACAATCAAAGCCCTTTTCGAATTCGACGCCATACTTCCCTCGCTTGATCTCACTATGACTTGCCTGCCTAAAGTTTCACATATCCTATTTGGATCAGATCAACGGAGACTCATGGCGAATCCTGGTTAAGCGAAAGGCATCCTGAGATGACAGGTCGATACAAAGCTGCGATCGTAGGTTGTGGGGGCATTGCTCACGCCCACATGGAAGGGTACTCACAGGTAGACGCGGTCGATGTGGTGGCCTGCGTCGATCCCATCGCCGAGGCGCGCCAGATGTACATGGACGACTGGGGAATACCGAACTCATACGCCACACTTGAAGAGTGCGCGTACGACGCCGAACCCGATATCGTGAGCGTCTGCACATGGCACCTTCTGCACGATCCCTTGACCGTCGAAGCGGCCGGCTACCCTTCGATCAAGGCGGTCATCTGCGAGAAACCGATGGCCATCGGCATGGGACGTGCCAACCGCATGGTCGAAGCCTGCGATGCCAACGACACCAAGCTGGTCATAAGCCATCAGCGCAGATTCACTCCGGGTTGGAACAAGGCCAAAGAACTGGTCGAACAAGGCGCCATCGGCATCCCTCTGCGGGTCGACATCCGCGTCAAAGAGGGGCTTGCCAACTGGGCGACCCACTCTATAGATGGGGCAAAGTTCATCCTCGGTGATCCCAAACCTCGTTGGGTCATGGGCGCAGTCACGCGAACCACCGACAAATACGAGCGGAACACGCCGATTGAAGACGCTTGCATCGGGCTTGTGATGTTCGATGACCCGCTCCAATTCTTCATCCAGTCCGACCTCTGGGACAACGACTGCGACGCCGGCAAGTTCTTCATCCGTGGCACTGAGGGCATGCTCCATGTCCGTGAGACCGTGCTCAAACTCTTCAATGCCGAGACCAACGGTTGGAAGAGTGTTGATCTCGGCCTGCAAGAGGGCGACCAAGCGATCGGCGGGAACATGAACGCCAGGCAGGTCGAAGAGCTGGTGCGCTGGCTCGACGGTGGACCTGAACATCGGAACGCCGGCCATATTGCTCGTGACACTGTCGAGATCATGATGGCGATGTACGAATCGGCTCGCCAGAACAAGGTCATCTATATGCCTATGGAGGAGCAGGAATACCCGCTCGAGCTCATGATCGACGAAGGCAAGGTGGTGGTTGAAACGCCGGGGCGTTACGATATCCGAGGCTTCCTGGACCGCAGCAATGTCGACGAGGCACGTTACACCCAACTCAAAGATGACGGGATGAGCCACCATCAAATCATGCGGATATTGCACGACGAGATGGCGCGGGGCTAGCCGACAACAGTTGATATTGCGCCCGGTTCTGAGTTGTTGCGGAGAATATCGGGCATAAATTCCGCAATTTTGCGGTGTTTGATCTGTATTGCGGAGATCGTGATGTATAATTTCCGCATATGCTCCGCGTTACATACATACACGAACTTCCCGACTGGCCAAATTTCACTTGGCGTCAGGAAGAGCTCATCGATCACCTCGCTGAGATCAGATACCAACAAGGACGGCTACTCGGACGCATGGAGGCTATCGGGTTCGATCTAAAGATCGAGGCCGAGTTAAACGCACTGACAGACACCGTGGTCAAAACCAGCGAAATCGAAGGCGAAGTTCTGAACATCGGCGAAGTCAGGTCATCAGTCGCTTCACGTCTAGGTGTCGACATCGGTGGGCCAGAGCCTTCTGGAAACCGCAACGTAGACGGGATCGTCGATCTCATGATCGACGCAGCGGGAAACTGTTACGCCCCACTGACCAAAGAGCGGCTTTTAGGTTGGCATGCGCGCCTATTCCCGACCGGATGGAACAATTTGGGGCGCATCACAGTTGGTGATTGGCGCAAGCCAGGCCAAGGTCCAATGAAGGTCGTATCAGGACGCCCAGGGCGAGAACGGGTTCATTTCGTGGCCCCTTCCGAAGACCGGCTCGAATACGAAATGCAATCGTTCCTGGAATGGTTCAACTCGCTCAAGAGATCGGACAACATTCTCAAGGCTGCGCTCGCCCATTTGTGGTTCGTCACCATACACCCCTTCGACGACGGGAATGGCCGCATCGCCAGAGCGATCGCCGACTTGGCTTTGGCCAGATCCGACGGCATCACACAGCGCTTCTACAGCATGTCGGCCCAGATCCGAAAAGAGAGGGCTGATTACTACGAGATCCTTCAACTGACCCAGAAGGGATCGATGGATATCACCAACTGGATGGTCTGGTTCTTAGACTGCCTAGGCCGTGCCATCGAAGCTGCTCAAGACACCGTCAACACAACGATCGAGAAAGTCCTGTTCTGGGACGGTGTTCGAGACGTCGAGATCAATGATCGCCAACGCAAAGTCTTGAGACGCCTGGTCAACGGCTTCGAAGGAAAGATGACCACCACAAAGTGGGCCCGCATGACGAGATCGTCTCAAGACACCGCTCTCAGAGACATCACCGACCTGATCGATAAGGGAGTCTTGGAACGCGGGCCCGCAGGTGGCCGCAGCACCAGCTACTCCCTGGTGCACTGAGGATCGCGCTCCATCCCCAACCTCGAGGGTGGAGCGCGTCCCGCATCTGAACCGCGTCTACTGGCTACTCGGCATCTTGGAGTAGATGTGGTGCGCCAAGCGTCCGATAGGCATCGACTGCAACCAAACTTTCCCATGCCCTTGGAGCGTCGCCAAGAACAGTCCCTCACCTCCGGCCAGCATTGATTTCAGATTTCCGGCGCGTTGGATATCGTAATTGATGCCCTCTTGGAAGGCCACTATGCAACCCGAGTCGACCCTCAGCTGCTCTCCCTGCAACTCCCGCTCGATGATCGTGCCGCCGGCCGACATGAAGATGTGACCGCTCCCCTGCACTTTTTGCAGGATGAAACCTTCGCCGCCGAAAAATCCAGCGCCTAGCTTCCGTTGAAACGCGACAGTGATTCCCGTATCTGGTGAACCGCACAGGAACGCGTCTCGCTGAGCCAGAACCGTCCCGCCCAAGCCCCCGAGATCGACCGTTACGATCTTGCCCGGCGCCTCGGACGAGAATGCCACGATTTGGCCCTGGTTAGCCACGTTCTTGAAATGTGTCACGAAGATGCTCTCCCCCGCCAACATACGGGCACCGGCGTTCATCAGGCCGCCGAGCAGACCACCGCCGCCACCACCCGGTCGCTTGCCCATCTTCGACTCGAACTCGATCCCTGGTTCCATGTACATCATCGCTCCAGCCTCGCCAATGATCTCCTCGCCGGGACCGAGACGGATTTCGAGCATCTGCAGATCGTCGCCGATGATGCGGTACTGGAAATTACCGGCGTTGGTCACTGCGGTCGCGTCGTTCGTGTTGATCATCGTCGCATTCTCCCTCGTTGTCGTGCCTACTCGTACTTATAAAACTCTCTACGTTGCTAACATCTGAAATGTTCTGCGATTCATCACTGAGTTTCGTGTCTACTAAACCATCTCAACGTCTCGTCGCCGCCATACTCAAAGCATCGAACACCATATTTGGATAGTCCCTCCTGAATCCGATCCTAGCTAGCAATTCCGTTCCGTTGGAAGACAAAACAGGCGCGCCTTTCCACTGGGAAACCACCACGCGACGATCCGTTGCCGAACTCGATATCCGGTTCACAACTGCCTCCATAGCCCGTTGCACCACATCATCCGGCTCGTTCCCGATTTCGATTCGAGCACCGTTGGATCCTGCGACCAACACGGGCTGACCATTGCAGAAAACCACTCGAGTGCTGCCAATCCGACTAACATCGAGGAGTTCCGAACTTCTATCAGCCGACTCTGATGCCAATCTACTGTCGAAAACATATGCCGGGTCTGCTACAGAAATCACCGAAATCTCTCCCCCGTCTTGTGGCTCCCGGATCAGGTCGACGAAGTCGCTCTCGGCGAATTGGACGCCCGGCAATCCGTTGACGAAATATCCCCTTCGGACCGTTCCGCGAAGTTCCATCAAACTCAACGCACTATAGATGGGACGCCACTCCCAACCAAGCCGGTCAATCTCGATAGCTCTTTTAGTAACGACACCGTGGCGAGCCAGCAACAACCCTGCCCGTTTCTCTGCCAAGCTCTCTTCGGCGATTGACGGCCCCATAAACGAAAACCGCTTGGTAGCCGACCATTTGACGCCCGGCACCAAAACCCCGGTTGTCTGCAATCTGCGTTGGTAAAACTGTCGACGGATCGATCGTCTGTGTGCCATTCGACGCGACCGGAGTTGGTTTGTAGATATCGGCTCATCATTCGCTATCGTCTCCGAGACCGAACGAGCGACCGCCATGGCCACTGCCCATGAATCGGCAGTCACAAGACCCATCAACACCAACCCCTTGACGACCTCCGCCAATTCATGCGGCGCTGCGGCGCCCATTGCGGCTACTAATGTCTCGGAAGCCACTTCACCTTCGCCGGCGATAAATTCGTACACACCCACTGCCCGTTCCGCCAACCCTTCACCTCCCGAACGGGCATCATCCGCAGCACTTGCGGGCAAGACAGTTCCCCCTTCACTGGATCGGACGAAAGCCAACTGTCCTGATCCTCCCGAATCGGCTCTACAGAATATCCATCGAAACTCGCCGTCAGCCACGACATCGTTCAATACGTTGCTGGCAAACCCGTTCACTCTCGACGGCAGGACGTCTCTGACCCATCGGTCGACATTTTGCGGCACTCCCTGCAACATCTCCAATGCGTCGCACGTAGCCGGATACAGATCTTCAAGGTCGCGGCCATTGACGGTAGCGATGCGATGTTGTCGCAGCAAAGCCGCCTGGTAATCCATCGGGTCTGAGGGCACCACTTCTGATCGGAGGATCGCCAATGTCCGCCGCTGGATACGGGCCAACGTTGACAGATCCAGCCACTCCTCCACACCGGCCTCTGTGAAATACCCGTTCGCAACACGCGCATCCGCCATCAGTTCATCCAAAACGTCCTGCAAAACCGTTCGATCAATCGGATACCTCGCCTCCAACACCACTAGAGGTACAGGCCCGCTCCTAGCCAAATATCTGGCCACGATGCGTCGAGCCGATCCAAAATCACACGGCTCACCCAGCGCTCCTCGATACTCTTCCGCAAACTCCGACGCAACCCATCGCTCTTCGACGCAACCATCATCCGCAAACTGAACAAGTTCTGCCCTGCCCTGCGATGCCAACTGTCCAATCCATTGACGCCAGCCCTCTTCGCTCCGATCTGCGATCTCCTCGTCCGTCAGGTCGCCGACCTCAACCATCAACTGAGCCAACTCAGTCGAAGTCCGAACCTTCATCCCTGCCGCGGATCGATTGACCAATGACGATACGTCCTCAATCGCTTCTGGCCTCAGCAATCCCGAGGCCTCGGGATTCTTGAAAAGTAGAGCTAGCGCATCACGATCGATGTCCAATGCCTGCATGCCGCGCTCCGCCTTCGGCGCGTCCCACTGATACATCAGATCGGCTTTGAAGTTGAACTCCAAGGCACGTGCCACTGGCGAAGGCACATCCGATTCGACGTACTTAACCCTGATCGCACCCCACTGCACGTCATCCAAAACCCGCTCCAAACCTGGCATGTCCATGAAATCTTCGAGCGCATCCCGATAGGACTCCAAAACGATGGGAAATTCCGGGAATGACTTCGCGATAGCTAGAAGGTCCTTCGACCGTATTCGCTGCAACCAGAACGGTGTTCGTCTGAACTGCCCCAAACCCGGGAGCAGTAACGCCCGATACGCGTTTTGCCGGAATACGGCGCCGAATAGCGGCGAATCGATCATCCCGTCAAGGATCAGCTCCTTGGCCTCAGCGCTCGTCATCTCTCCGATGAAGTCGGCTGGCGCGGGGTCGTCCGACTGCGGCAACCGGAACATCATGCCATCGTCCGAGACCTGCACCTCCGGTTCGACCTTCTTGCGCTTGAGCATCTCACGGGAGATCGCCACCGACCACGGGCCGTTGATCCTCCCCCCGAACGGAGAATGCACGACTATCCGCAAGTCGCCGATCGAATCCTGAAACGTCTCTACGATCACCGTCTTGTCCGACGAGATATCACCAGACCACCTCAACTGCCGCCTCACGTAGTCGACTATCTGCCTTGCTCCAACGTCATCGACAAGATACTCCGACTGCAACCATTCGACCGTCTTTTGAGGCGCAACTTCATCCTCGACATACGGCTTGACCCTCTCCGCCATCTCAGATCTGAAGTTCGCCAACTCATAAGACAGATCCAACGGTCGCCATGGGAAATCTCCGCGCCAAAACGGCATCCTCGGCGGTGCTCCAGGTGCTGGCTCTGCGATCAATCGGTCCTCGTCGATCTTGGCGATCCGCCAAACCTGACTCCCCAACATAAAGGCATCTCCCTCCCCCGACTCATACACGAACTCCTCGTCCAGCTCCCCTATCCGAGTCTTGTGATCAGGCAATACCACGGGAAACATTCCACGATCCACGATCGCTCCGCCGTTGCTGATCGCCATCATCCTCGTCCCGGGCAACGCCTCTAACACATCCCGCGTCCGATCCCAATGCACCCGGGCTTTTAACGACGAAAACAACTCCCTCGGGTAGTGCCCAGAAACCAACCGCACAACTCCCAAGAAGTTTTCGTAACTCAGAGCGCCATACGGATACGCGCCCCTCACCAATCGATACAGATCCGCCACCGGCCAATCTCGCACAGAAACGGCAGCCACGATCTGTTGCGCCAAGACATCCAACGAATTGCGGGGAACCGAAACTTCCTCGACCCGTCGCTCCTTCATACCTTTTGCCACAACCGCCGCCTCCAACAGATCCTCTGGATGTGTCGCATAGATCTTCCCACGACTTATCGCACCTACGCTGTGCCCCGCCCTCCCGATCCGTTGCAGCCCCTGAGTAACCGTCTTCGGAGATTGGAGCTGCACCACCAAGTCGATACTGCCTATATCGATCCCCAACTCCAGCGAACTCGTCCCGACCAGTGCAGGTAGATTCCCGGCTTTCAACTCCGATTCGATCTCGCGACGGAGAGAATCTGACAAACTCCCGTGATGTGCCATAAACGGGCCATCAACGCCGTCTAATCCGTAATTGCCGTCACCTACAACATCGCGCTCCTGTTCTCCGTCCTGCCTCGCTTGCCAAACCGAATTCAGCCGTTCCGTCGTATTCTCTGCCTGGCGACGGCTGTTCGCAAACACCAGCGTCGTATCGTGCCCCTCGACATCATCTAAAACTCGAGGTATTAGCTTCGGCCAGATCGATCCCGGATCGGCACCTGCGGCTTCGACCATTCCGTGAACGCTTACTTCAATCTGCTTAGAGCCTGGGCAGTCAACGATCGAAACGGGTCTCGCCTCAACGCGGACCTCTCCATCCCCTCCGTCGGAGTCTTCGACAGTCTGTCCACCCAACAACCTAGCGACCTCACTCAATGGCCGTTGAGTCGCCGACAGCCCGATCCGCTGAAATCCCGGCGCCAGCTGCTCCAACCGCTCCAATGTGATGCTCAGGTGCACTCCGCGCTTGTTCGCGCACAGCGTGTGAATCTCATCCAGTATCACCGTCTCGACGGTTTCCAACATCTCCCTTGCACGCGGCGAAGTCAATATCAGATAAAGAGATTCCGGCGTTGTTATCAACACATGCGGAGGGTTCCTCAACATCCGCGCTCGAGCGGAGGATGGCGTATCTCCCGTGCGAACATCCGCCCTCACCTCCGGCACTTCGAGATTCATCTCCTCAGCCGCTGCCACGACCCCCTGCATGGGGTCCTCAAGGTTTCGTTCAACGTCGTAACCCAGCGCTTTGAGCGGCGAGACATAGAGGGTCCGAACACCCTTCCGCTGCGACAACCCGACATCCGAGTACAACCCATCCAAAGCCGATAGAAACGCTGCCAAGGTCTTTCCCGACCCCGTCGGAGAATGGATCAAAACATGGTCACCGCGTTTTATCAACGGCCATGCTTCGACTTGCGGCTCTGTAGCGGTCCCGTGCCTTTCGCTAAACCATTTCGCGACTGGCGCGCTGAACTGATCCAGCACCTCAGTTTCTCTCGGAACAGCTCGCACCATGACTCACTCCATCGGTACGAGTTTAAGCGCGATCCTAGACGGCTCAAACTGCTAAGGCCGCGATCACGCCTTTCCGATCAGCAACTAGTTCGCTCCACCCGCCCACATCCGGCGACCCACAATCAACGTCAGCACCGTATACAACAGATCCATCATCGGGAAATGGATCAAATGCGAGTTCACCGCCAACCCGGTCTCGCTGCCGGGGTTCAGCTGTCAAAACCACTGCCAGAAGAACAGACTCGCCAAAACGATGCCCCCATAAAAGACGAACGACGTTCTCAGGTACGTCAATGTATCCGCCTCCTGCCCATCGATGGAGCGTTTCCTGAAGATCCCCACAAGCAAAACAATCACAACGCCGACCGCCATGAAATAGTTCACGATCTCCCAAACTGGGTAGTCCGGCGAACCATCGTGGTACAGCGGCGTTACCGCCAGATGCACAGCCACTCCTATCCCGGTAATCACGAGATACGCGGCGATTATCTTCCTCACGATATCCATCGTTGCCCTCCTTGAATCACTTGGGACGCATTATCCCACGCCGAACCGTTTGGCATTACACACCACCTCAACAACCCCCAGCAAATAGCGCAAACTACCAGAGCACCATCGATTCCTTGAATAGCACCCGCAACTCCTCTGCCCCCGTCGGCCTCGGCGCCAACTTCGTCACCCGATGCTGCGGCAACGTCCCTTGAACAAACGCTTCGATATCCGAATCGTCGTAACCCACTCCTGACAATCCGTTCGGCATAGCCAAATCCTGCAAAAGTCGGATGATTTGCTGAGCTAAAACTTCACCCGCATCCTCTATGTCGGCTCCCGCGACGTCCGCCCCCATCAATCGCGCAGCCTCAAGATGTCGCTCAGGATTCGCCGACGCCGTGTACCTGAACACCGCAGGAGCATTCAATATCACCGACAACCCATGCGGAATTATCGGCCTTTCGTCGGGATACCCGTCCGGCTGAAAACCTCTGGCGTTTCCCGCCACCGGACAAGACATCCCATGCGGCAGATGCACCCCAGCAGTCCCAAACCCTACTCCCGCCGCGGTCGCCGCCAGACACATATTCGAGCGTGCCTCATCATCCTCTGGATCATTCACCGCACGCCGAATGTTCTGTGAAACGATCTCTACAGCCTTCGCCGCCCAGACGTCGCTCATCGGATTTGATCCCTGATACGCCGGACGATGAGCCGGATCGATCGGCGCCTCCCGTTTCGTATACAGCAACGCGGTATAAGACTCCAAGCCATGACAAAGCACATCAAACCCGCTGAACGCCGCCACGTTTCGTGGCATCGATCGCGTATTTTCCGGATCCACCAAACCCATGTGTGGCTTCAACGCCCGGTTTGCGATTCCCGTCTTCGCATGCATCTCCTTCATGTCGAAAATCGCCACACCCGACGTCTCGCTTCCCGTTCCCGCTGTCGTGGGCACCGCGATCAACGGCTTCAAAACTCCCGGCACCGGCGTTCCCTTCCCAATCGGAGCGTTCACATACTCCAAGAAATCTGCCGGATACGTGTCGTAGAGGTTCGCTGCCTTGGCCGTATCCATAACCGATCCGCCGCCAACTGCAACATATCCATCAAACTCGCCCTGTTCGGCAAATCGGATCGCATCCGCAAACGACGCATCTGTAGGCTCGACACTCACGTCGGCGTATACCACGCACTCGATGCCCTCATCCCGTAACGATGCCAACGAAGTAGTAACCGCTGTAGTCTCCAGCAATGATTGGTCGGTTAACACCATCACCCGGCTTACACCCAACCGCTTCATCTCGAACCCCAACTCGCCAGTCACCCCGAACCCGAACTTGATGCTCGCAGCATCCATCGCAAACGCAGTTTCCAAAGCCTGAGACATCCCGTTTCTCCCGTCGATTGACTGCCAGATCTCCTCCTTCCACCTTAGCCAGCATTAAAGTATGCACCAAACCCCTAACGGCACCACCTTCAAAACCAACGTCATTCCAGCGCGGGCGGGGGTCCAGAGGGGACGAGCGCAGGGTTTCCCCCGCTCGCGGGGGAAATGTCCGAAGGACAAAGGGGGCTTACCATTACCACCTACCGCAAAGAACTCAGCATAGACCTCTACGAACTGACCATGTCTCAAGTCTTCTGGCGACGAGACATGGATCAAACCGCCACATTCAGCCTCTTCTTCCGTGGATATCCCGAAAACCGGAGCTACTACGTGGCCAGCGGCATTGACGCGGCCATCGAATTCCTCCAAGGCTTCCACTTCTCGGACAACGACATCGAATCCCTGCGCTCAACATCTCCCTTGTCCGATGAATTCCTCGCCTATCTATCCAACTTCCGGTTCGAGGGTGACGTTCGATCAGTCCCCGAAGGCACCATCGTCTTCGCCGACGAACCGGTCCTAGAAGTCACTGCCCCCATCATCGAAGCCCAGATCGTCGAGACGATGCTCTTGAACATCGTCACCTCTGCCACCGTGTTCGCGACGAAAGCCTCCCGTATAGTCAAAGCCGCGGCAGGCCGACCTGTCATCGACTTCGGGACACGGCGCACCCACAGTGAAGAGTCCGCCATCGAAGCCGCACGCGCCGGATACATCGCGGGTTTCGCGGGCACCAGCAACCTCAAGGCCGCTGCAATCTACGACATTCCCGCCTTCGGAACAATGGCCCACTCCTTCATCCAAGCCTTCGGAGATGAACATGCCGCCTTCGACGCATACGCCGCGGAGTTTCCCGACACCACTACCCTGTTAGTCGACACCTACGACACGCTCGAAGGCGTCCGAAACGCCATCAGTGTCGCCAAGACCGCCCGTCAACGCGATGTGTCCATCAACGCCATACGTCTCGACAGTGGCGATCTAGGACGACTCGCCAAAGACGCCCGATCTCTCCTAGACCGTGCAGGCTTCACTAGTCCCCGTATCATGGCAAGTGGCGGTCTAGACGAACACTCTATCCAAGACCTCGTCGCATCCAACGCGCCGATAGACGCTTTCGGCGTGGGAACCCGATTTGGGACTTCCGCCGACGCGCCGTATATCGATTCCGTCTACAAACTGGTCGAACTCGACAACCGGCCCATCATCAAGCTAAGCACCTCGAAACAGACGCTCCCTTGGGCCAAGCAAGTTTACCGTCGCTTCCAAGACGACAATATGTCCAACGACCTCATCACGAAATCAAACGCACCCAGACCGTCTGGTCAGACCACACCACTCCTACGTGCTGCGATGAAATCGGGAGAAAGGACATCGCCAAAAGACACTCTCGAAACCGTCCGGAAACGAGTATCGAAAAACATCAGAAGCCTACCTAGCAAATATCGAGCCCTATGTAACCCTGACACCTATCCAGTCGGTTACTCAGACGATCTGGAACTACCGACTCAAACCGGCGGTTGAAGCCACACCCAAAATGCAAATGCCCGAAAAACCACTGCCGAAACACGCCAGAGCTGTCGTCATCGGCGCCGGGATCGCCGGATGCAGCGTTGCATACCACCTCACCAAGCTCGGTTGGCGAGACATCGTTGTCATCGATCAGGGACCACTCTTCAAAACCGGAGGCTCAACGTCTCATGCACCCGGCGGTGTGTTCCAGATAAATGCCTCCAGAACCATGACCAACTTCGCCCGTTACTCCGTGAGGGAATGGGCAGGCATGACGATCGATGGCGAACCATGCACAAACCCCGTCGGAAGCATGGAGGTGGCGTGGACGCCCGAACGGTTTAACGACCTCAAGCGAAAAGCTGGATACGGCATGAGTTGGGGAGTCGAAGCGCATCTCATATCAACATCCGAGGCACGCGAGCTGGTGCCCATGCTCTCCGACCGAATCTTGGGCGCGCTCTACGTCCCATCAGACATCCAAACCGACGCCACGAAGCCCGCCGAAGCCATGGCACGGCAAGCCATGAAGGAAGGAGCAAAGTTCTTCGGAAATATCAAGGTAACGGGATTCGACATCTCAGCGGGGCGGCTCCAAGGGATCCAGACGACGCATGGGAACATCAAAACTGAAATCGTCGTATCCGCCGTCGGCATCTGGGCACCCAAACTTGGCAGTCTGGCAAACGTGCCGATTCCTCTGTCGCCGATGCAACACATCTACGCCGTCACGAATCCCGTGCAAGAGCTCGCTGGAGCAACTGATGACATCTCATTGCCCTTGGTCCGTCATCAGGACCGTTCGATGTACTTCCGTCAAGAACGCGACTGCTTCGGCATCGGCTCTTATCTCCATGAACCACTCATCGTCGACGCCGAAAAAATCCTAGAACCCGAGGAAGCGCCAACTGCACCAGCGGAGATGCCTTTCACATCTGGTCACTTCAAAGCCGCAATGCAGGCCGCGGGCGAAGTCATCCCGGCCCTCGAAGATATCGGATTGTCCAGGAAATTCAACGGCCTTTTCTCATTCACTACCGATGGCTTTCCCATCCTCGGGGAGGCACCGCAGCTACGCGGTTTCTGGTCCGCCCAAGCAGTGTGGATCACACACGCAGGCGGTGTCGGCAAAGCGGTCGCCGAGTGGATCGTCGAAGGCGAACCGACCGTCGACCTCCACGAATGCGACATCGCCCGGTTCCATCCCCACGCATACAGTCGTTCATACGTCAGGAAAAGAGCCGCTCAACAGTATCGAGAGGTCTACGACATCATCCATCCGATGCAGCAGATCTCAGATCCTCGGAATCTCCGCGTCTCTCCGTTCTTCACGCGGCAAGAGGAACTCGGCGCTGTCTTCTTCGAAGACACTGGTTGGGAACGTCCACGCTGGTACGAATCGAACCGAAAAATACTCGAAACCACATCAATACCCGGATCTTCGCGAACTGGTTGGGAAGCCAGAGAATGGTCTCCGATAATCGCGGCAGAACACGCCGCCACGCGCTCAAATGTCGCACTGTTCGACCTTACTCCATTCGCCAAGTTCGTCGTTGCGGGAGAAAACGCGCTCGTCGCGATCCAAAAACTGGTCGCGAACGACGTCGATGGCGAGATTGGAAAGATCACCTACACCTCGATGCTCACGCCGCGAGGCGGCATCAAATGCGACCTAACCGTCACCAAACTCGACGAAACTCGCTTCCTAGTCGTAACCGGCAGCGCCATGAGCCGTCATGACCTCCAGTGGATCCGATCGAACATTCCTCCCATCCGCAACGTCACGGTAGCCGACACTTCATCAGGTCTCTGCTGCGTCGGCCTTTGGGGCCCCGAAGCTCGTAACGTTCTCAGTAAAGTCACTGATGACGACGTTACCAACAGTGGATTCCCGTACTTAACGGCCAAACAGATCATGATCGTCGACGTCCCCTCGCTGGCCCTTCGCATCTCCTACGCGGGAGAACTGGGATGGGAAATCTACGCTCCAATCGAACATGGACAACGCTTATGGGACATCCTCTGGGACACCGGTCAACCCTTCGGCATCATCCCAGCAGGATCCGGTGCCTTCGACTCCCTCCGTCTCGAAAAAGGCTACCGCTCATGGGGCAACGACATCCATACCGAGCACAACCCGTTCGAAGCCGGTATAGACTTCGCCGTCAAAATGCACAAGGAGAACTTTATCGGGAAGGCAACGCTCGAAAAGATACGACCAGATGGCATAACTCGCAAGCTAAGCTGTTTGACTCTCGACGACACAGATCGCGTCGTTATGGGCAAAGAACCGATCGTCGACAACGGCCATGTCCTTGGTTACGTGACCAGCGCCAATTACGGACATTCCATCGGACGCGGCATCGCCTACGGTTACCTGCCAATCTCTCACACAGCCCCTGGCACTAAACTCCAAATTCAATACTTCGGAGAACTCTTGCACGCGACAGTGGCACGAGAACCCCTATACGACCCCAAAGGTGAAAAACTCAGACCTTGAAACCTCAATTGGCGTGCTAGCATCACGCCCAACCTGAGCCGCACACCATTCTGACGGAGGTGCCCATTGTCACAGACTCTCATCATAGATGGCCTCAAGACTCGCAACTGGCCAATCAACCTTCGGCAAAGCGGCAACAGCGATGCCCGCATCCTCATCTCAACCAGGATCAGAAAATCCCCTTGGTGGCACCTATCCAAAGCCGCCGGATGCTGGGCTTACACCACCTACAACCATCTATACCACCCACGCGCCTATATCAAACCTGAAGACGGCGGCCTACTGGCCGAATACGAAATCCTCTCCAATCACGTCTCAATGTGGGACGTAGCCGTCGAACGGCAGATCCAGATAAAGGGACCCGATGCCGCCGACTTCGTCAACCTTCTCATCACTCGCGACGTTCACTCCATCCTGCCCACCATGCAAGCTCGTTACGTGATCCTATGCAACCAATACGGCGGAGTGATCAACGACCCGGTCCTCCTCCGCGTCGCCGACGACGAATTCTGGTTCAGCATCTCCGACTCCGATGTCCTCCTCTGGGCTCAAGGCGTCAACTCATTCGCCAATTACAACGTCGAAATCCATGAAATCGACGTCTCTCCCGTCCAAATCCAAGGCCCAAAATCGGCCGACCTCATGGAAACGATGTTTGGCGCTCACATCAGAAACATCCCCTACTACGGCATCATCCACGACACTCTCAACGGTCACAAAGTAACCATCTCCCGCACTGGCTTCTCAGCCGAGATCGGTTTCGAGATCTACCTGCACGACGCCACACTTCACGCCGACGATGTCTGGCCTCACATCTTGGAGCAGGGCGAACAATTCAACATCGGCGTCATCGCACCAAGCCACATCCGACGTCTAGAAGCCGGCATCCTCTCGTACGGACAAGACTTGGACATCGAGAACAACCCCTTCGAAGTCCGACTGGGCTGGCAGGTAGACCTCGAGAAGAAGGCCAACTTCATCGGCAAAGACGCCCTGACCAAAATCAAACAAGACGGAGTCCAGCAACGCCTAGTAGGCCTCCAAATAGGCGGTGAACCGATCACCTGGTACAACGAGGATTTCTACTTGGTAAAGGACCAAGAAACCGGTGCGGATGTCGGCTACGTGACCAGCGCCTTCTGGTCGCCAAATCTCAACTCCAACATCGCCCTCGCCGTCATGCCCAAATCCCACTGGACCATAGGCACCAAAGCAAAGGTTCAACTACCCAATGACGGCATCGTAGACGCAACCGTAGTCCGCGTACCCTTCCGCGACCCAACCAAAGAACTCCCCAAAACGGAACTCCAATAACCCGTCAAATCCCCAACGGCCAAGCCCACAGTATCAGCGGAATCGCCACCGCTACGATCACAACCACTAACGGTAAACCCAACCGCAGGTAGTCCCCGAATTGATACCCGGCCGGACCCATCACAATCGTGTTCGATTGATGGCCAATGGGCGTAAGAAACGCTGACGATGCCCCGATCGCAACCGCCATCAAAAAAGGATCAGAGTTCGCACCAAGTGTCCCCGCAACACCGATCCCGATAGGCGCCATCAGAATCACCGCAGCTGCATTGTTGATCACCGCCGACAACAACATCGTCGTCACTAGCACAACCCCCAAGGTGACCCATGCCGGAAGGGAACCGCCCAACTCCGCAATCCCCATCGCGATCCGGTCCGCCCCTCCCGTCGTTTCCAACGCTTCACCAACCGGTATCATCGCACCCAACAGGATAATCACAGGCCAGTCGATCGCCTGATACGACTCCTGGAGCGTAAGAAACCGCGTCACCAATAGAACCACGGCAGCGGCTACAAACGAGATCTGCACCGGAACGATATTGAAAGCTGCCAGCAGAACCGCGCCTGTAAACACTACCAGCGGGACGAACAGCCGTCTACGCTGCCCGATACGCAACTCGCGCTCGGCCAAGGGCAGCAATCCCAAACGCGGCAACGCGGACTGCACCAACTCCGTCTTGCCCTGAAGAAGCAGAACATCCCCAGCGCGAAACGCTATATGGCCCAAACTGCGAGCAAGACGCGTTCCACTCCTCGACACTCCCAGAAGGTTCACGCCATACGCAGCGTGAAGATGTAAACCACGCGCCGTCCTGCCAAGGGCACCGCTCTCAGGACCCACAATCGCTTCCACAACCGTCACCTCATCGGAACTAAGTGTCTGGTTGAAATCCTCACGCATATCTCTAGACCCCTCAAGTACCAAACCCGATGAGTCGACAAACAACTTCAAGTCCTCCGGATCAGCCTCCACGATGAAGATATCGTCTTCATCAATCACCTCGTAACTCGAAGGCGCACCATAAACCACCCCTCTGTGCACCATACCTACTATCGCTACATCCTCTTCAGCCAGATCCTCGAGGTCACGCACCAGCTTGCCGACGAACCTTGATCCTTCCGGCACACGGACTTCGGTCATGTAGTCCTCAATGTGCAACGTATCGCCCAGTGCCAACGGTGCTTGCCTACTAGGAATGAGCCGCCAACCCACTAGCGCAATGAAAAGAATCCCGACTATCGCAACCCCGATCCCGACAGGAGCAAAATCAAACATCTGAAACGCCGCACCTGACTCTTCTCGCCTGAAGTTCGAGATGATGATGTTTGGCGGAGTACCGATCAACGTCGTCAAGCCTCCAAGTAAAGACGCGAATGCCAACGGCATCAGATAATGCGACGGCAATTCCCTGCTCCGATTCGCAACTCTGATCGCTACCGGCATCAACAGACTTACCGCACCAACGTTGTTCATAAACGCCGAAAAGAAAGCGGTGATCCCCGACAAACTCAGTATCCGGAACACCGGGATGCTTGGAATCCGCGCATAGCAGTTGGCAATCACATCCACAACACCCGAATTCTGGAGCGCACGACTCAATATCAGAACCGCAGCAACCGTCACCACCGCCGGATGACCAAAACCTTTATACGCTTCTGAAGCCGGAACTATACCCAAAATCGAAAGCACCAGCAACGCAAGCAACGCAACGACATCGTACCGCCACTTGCCCCAGACAAAAAGCACAAGCGCAACGACGAGCACCACGAAAACTATCACCTCATTTGTCAGCAGCATGTTCCTCCAACAGCTTCATCACGCGCTTATGCTCGGATCGAATCGCATACTCACGTGATTGTCGCACGTTGTAACCAACCTGCGACCCGCCCAGCCTACACGCTTCACGTACTGTGATCCTGGAACCGTAAACCCAAAACCGCGCTCCCATTAATGTATTGGCGAATCCCCACGCCGTGTGTATTCTTATTTGAGGCTACCTACCAATTGCCGAATCCATCCCCTAGGAGAACGCAAAATGGCTCTAAAGATCGCCGCAAATCTAACCATGATGTTCAACGAACACGAATTCATGGACCGCTTCGCAGCAGCCGCACACATCGGCTTCAAAGGCGTTGAATACCTGTTCCCTTACGACCACCCCGTCGAAGAGATCGGCGAGCAACTCGATAAACACAACCTAAAGCAGGTCCTCTTCGACTTCCCCGCAGGCGACTGGGCAAACGGCGACCGAGGCATCGCTGTGCAACCTGATCGGAAAGGCGAATTTCAAGACGGAGTCGGCCTCGCCATCGAATACGCGAAAGCTCTCGGATGCCAACGATTGACTTGCCTAGCCGGCATCCCAGATGAAGGAGCCGACCCCGCAATCTCTGATCAAACGCTCGTAGACAACCTCCGATTCGCCGCCGACGCCGCAACCACAGTTGACGCTATCGTCCTCGTCGAACCTCTCAACACGCGCGATGTCCCCGGAACCTTCGTCTCAAACTCAAAGCACGGCAACCGTCTGGTAAAAGACACCGTCCGCGACAACGTACGACTCCAATTCGACGTCTACCACACCCAGATCATGGAAGGTGATCTGGCAACCAAGTTCACAAAACTCCTACCTACCATTGGACACGTCCAAATCGCCGACAACCCGGGGCGTCACGAACCAGGATCCGGCGAGATCAACTACCCCTTCGTCCTCAACCACATCGAAAACAGCGGCTACGATGGCTGGATCGGAGCCGAATACATACCTGCCAATGACACTGAAGCCGGCCTTTCGTGGATCAAACCCTACCTCTGATCCCGCCCCTCCTTGATGCCCAAAAGGGGCATCGCAAGGAGTTCAGCGTCCTCTATGCCGTAGCAGCAAGCCGCGGGTCTTCGCCTCGTTGCAACCGCGCCGCGACATCCGGGAAGTAAGTGTCCAGAATCTGATCCACAATTCCCTGCGCGTCCAACCGCAACTGTTGACGCTGATCCGCCGCCGTCCCGTGCTCGATGAACGCGTCCGGCATCCCTACGCGGTGCACCGCCACATCCTCTATCCCTGCATCCTTCAACGCCTCCAACACCGCCGATCCAAATCCGCCCGCAAGAACGTTCTCCTCGACCGTCACCACTCGTCCCGTCTTGCGAGCCACATCGAAGAGCAATCCTGCGTCCAAGGGCTTGGCATAGACCGGGTCCACAACCGAGCACGAAATCCCGTACTCCGCTAGCTGATCCGCCGCCTCAATCGCCGCGCTGTTCGACTTGCCGAGTGCGAATATCGCCACGTCCTCGCCTTCCATAATCACCTCGCCCTTCCCGATCGGCAACTCTCGCAACTCCGAATCCCTCAACACGCCAACCGCCTCTCCGCGAGCGATGCGAATCGCGAACGGCCCGTCATATCTGTAAGCCGTAAAGATCAGATGTTGCAGCTGATTCTCATCCCTCGGTGCCGCAACAATCGCGTTCGGCAGACACCTCAGATACGTGATGTCAAACGCCCCGTGATGCGTCTTTCCATCCTCGCCCACAATCCCCGCACGGTCCGCAATCAGTGTCACATCGAGGTTCTGAAGACAGATGTCATGAACGATCTGATCGAACGCCCTCTGCATGAAGGTCGAATAGATCGACACAAACGGCTTCATTCCCTTCGCAGACATCCCGGCAGCCATACTCACCGCGTGCTGCTCAGCGATTCCCACATCAAACACTCTGTCGGGAAACTCCTTCAGCACATCCACCAGTCCCGTACCCTCCAGCATCGCCGCACTTATCCCCACGACCGAATCATCATCTCGCATGATCCTCGAGAGCGTCTCCGAAAACACCTTCGAGTAAGTCGGCGCGCCAGAACCAGAACCAAGTGGCGAACTCGGCTGGTGATACTTCACCGGGTCCTGTTCGGCAGGCTCATATCCATGACCCTTATGCGTCACGATATGCACGAGCGGCACCGAGCCACGCGAGGTCATCGCCTGCCGCAACGTCACCTCCAGCGCCTTCAAGTCGTGACCGTCGATCGGCCCGAGATACTGGAAACCCATCTCCGTCCAAAGCATCGTCGGAACTATCAAACCCGCAAGCCCAGTGTTGAACCGCTTCACTATCCGGTACATCAACTCCCCTGTTGGAACCCGTTGTGAGATCGACTTCATCCGTTCAATCATCGACTGAAAATCCGGATTGGTTAACAACCGCTTACGCCAGTTGGTCAAAAATCCGATATTTTCAGAAATCGACATCCCGTTGTCATTCAAAACAACGATCATTCGCTCCGGATTCAAATGAACAATGTTGTTCAGAGCCTCAAAAGTCGAGCCCGATGTCATCGCACCATCGCCAACCACTCCGACCGTCCATGTCTCCTTGTCTTGGTTCACCGCGCTCTGCGCGATGCCTAGCGCAATCGACAGGCCCGTCCCCGCATGACCGGCGCACAACGTGTCGTGCTCGCTCTCCATCGGCTCGCCGAAACCAGATAACCCGCCTGCCAGTCGGATGTCCTGAAACTCGTCACGACGCCCCGTCACCAACTTATGGGTGTACATCTGATTCGTCGTATCCCAGACCAAGCTGTCATTCGGACTGTCGAACACCCTGTGCAAAGCAAGCGTCATCTCCACAACGCCCAGATTCGACGCCAAATGTCCACCCCGCTCCGTTATGACAGATATGATCGTTTCGCGAACCTCGTCTGCCACCTGCTCCGCCTCTTCAACTGTCAACTCCTTAAGGTCGCTAGGATCATTTATTCGATCTAAAATCCGGTCTGTCATCTCGTCCTGTCTTGTAACTCAAGAGCGTCTTGCATCCCTCATTCATGTCGTTCCCAATCGCGCCCTTTCCATAGCAATATACCACAGCGATTCCCTAAAACACGTCGTTTTTGTCATCGCGAGCGATGACACATCCTGAAAAATCGGCAATATTCCTGAACACAATTGACTAAACACGCGTAAAATAACTCCACTGCGAGCTAAACGATACACAGTATCCAAAAATACCCGAATTGCAGAACATCGCCTCAAAATTGCAGTTCAACTACGAACTTGAAACGCTAAAAGGCGATATCTTCGGAGGTCTCACCGCAACCGTCGTCGGCCTCCCCGTAGCCCTCGCTTTCGGCGTCGCTTCCGGCCTCGGCGCTGTCGCTGGAATATACGGCGCTATCGCCGTCGGGTTCTTCGCCGCCGTCTTTGGCGGTACCAGATCCCAGATCTCAGGGCCCACTGGCCCCATGGCCGTCGCAATGGCCGCAGTCGTCACCCTCGCAGGACCCGACAACCTAGTCGAAGCATTCAGCATCGTCATCCTTGCGGGAATCATCCAGATCCTCCTCGGCATCCTTAAGATCGGACGATTCGTCGCATACACCCCCTATTCCGTCATATCCGGATTCATGTCCGGCATCGGCGTCATCATTATCATTCTCCAGATTCTCCCATTCATCGGCCAATCAGGAGTTTCTGGCGGACCCGTCGGCGCGATCCGAGCACTCCCCGACGCCGTTCCAAACATCGACTTGGGTGCTGTCATCATCGCCGCCGCAACCCTCGCCGTCGGCGTCTTATGGCCGCAGAGACTTCATCGATACTTCCCATCTACCCTTGCCGCTCTCGCAACCGGAACTCTGCTTGGCGTCCTTTGGCTTGTCGACGCACCAGTCATCGGAGAGGTGCCGACCGGCCTGCCGTCGCTCCAGTTGCCCACATTCTCCGGCGAGTTCCTCGTCAAGGCTATCCAACCAGCCCTTATCCTCGCCCTACTCGGATCCATCGACAGCCTTTTGACTTCGCTCATCGCCGATTCAATGACCCGCACCCGGCACAACCCGAACCAAGAACTCGTCGGACAAGGCATCGGAAACACCATCGCCGGATTCATCGGCGGCCTCCCAGGTGCAGGCGCGACTCTCGGGACAGTCGTCAACCTTCGCGCCGGGGGACGTACGCCAGTCTCCGGGGCCATCCGCGCCGGCATCCTCCTCGCCCTTGTGCTCGGTCTCGGCCAATACGTCGGAAACATTCCTCTCGCCGCACTCGCCGGCATTCTTCTCAAAGTCGGATGGGACATCATCGACTGGCGCTTCATCACCCGAATCCATCGCGTCCAACGAGAACATCTCATCGTCATGGTCATCACCATGCTCTTGACCGTGTTCCTAGACCTAGTGACCGCCGTCGCTATTGGACTCATAGCCGCAGGCATGGCAACCGCTAAGCAACTCGAACGGCTCGAACTCGACAGCGTCATTTCCGTCCCCATCCTCGACCAAGTATTCTTCGCCGGATTCCGCGCCGCAAGAAACATGGACATCTTCGACGCCAGCGTCGGATTGGTCTCACTGCGCGGCAGCTTCACCGTCTCATCCTCCACCAGTCTCATCACGACCATCAGCGAAGACATTCGGGAACACGAAATCGTCATCCTCGACTTCTCTGACACCGTTTACATCGACGACTCCGCCGCACTGGTCGTAGAGCAGATGATCGAAGTCGCTATCACCGAAAACACCCAATGCATCCTCGTCGGCCTTGGAGGAGTCCCCGAAACTGCTCTCCGCGCTCTAAACGCCATCGACCAAGTCCCCGAAGAAAACATCGTCGATACCCTCGACGACGCCAAAATCGTCGCCCTCCAAATGCTCGGACACGACACTACCCCCGAAGCATCAACCGACCGGACCTCCGTAATATTGGAACAGGAAGCGTCCCCCGGCCGAGCTGGATAATCCCCACCATGACCGAAAACACCATGACCGAAAAACTTCAACAAGGCGATCGCCTGCCTCAGCTCAACCTCAAACTGGTCGACGGCGAAGAACTGTCCCTACCAAGAGACATGACTTCCCGCTACATCGCCCTACTCTTCTTTCGAGGCGCGTGGTGAAGCTACTGTCGTAGGCAGCTAGGCAGCTACCAAGAAAATCTCAACACCCTCAACCAACTCGGCGCCCAAGTCATCGCCGCAACCGGCGGCACTCAGGACGAAGTCAAAGCCATGCGCGACGAACTCAATCTCACATTCCCCGTCGCATACAACGTAAACGAAACCGATTTCGCCGACATCGGAGCATGGTGGACCACCGACCACCACGGACGCTACATGCAACCCGCCGAACTCCTCATCTCCCGAGGCGGCATAATCTTCGGCTCCATATACGCCTCCGGCCCAATAGGCCGAATGCAAGTCGACGAAGTCATCACCGCCATCAAATCCCGCGAAAACCGCAACTGACCGAGGTCTATCTTTACACGGAAATAGTGGGCATCCGACTCAAGCCGCAGTCACTAATAAATCCACACCTGACTCAACTTCCTCACCATACCTCCCGAACCCACACTTCTTAAACGTGCGCACACTCCGCGTATTTCTCGCAGACACAAGACCGAATATCGCATTCGCTCCAACGCGCCCGAAACCAAACTCAACCAACAACAACCTAACCGCCTCGCTTCCATAACCCCGCCCCCACAACTCCTTAACCCCGATCATCAAGTCGACCCGCCACAGATCCTCGCCGGGAAACTGCTCAACAATCCGCCGCAGATTCATCCGTTGCAACCAGCACTCTCCGATCCCCTGTCCCTCGACCTCCATGATGAAACAGTAGGAATGGGTCGAAATCCAACGATAGATCGACTGAATCTCGCTCAAACTACGCGCACTGAACCCTTCGCTCTCAACCAGCTCCATCACCTCTGGATCATTGTTCCACTCCAAGAGAACCTCCCAATCGTCCTCAGTCATCGGTCGCAACGTCACGGAATCGCCACACAGAATGACATCGTGTGTCGCCAACCGCGCGATTCCGTGATCGGTTGTATATCGAAGCTCAGGTATAACCGCGTTCGCCATCTCATTTGCCCGTAATCTGTCACCATATGGCAACAACGTCCACCCCTCTTCCTGACCCTTCACTCTCCCAAGCATAAGAATATCGAAAGAGGTGCTGCGGAGGGAGGTGAATCCCCTCTCCCGCTGGGCGGGAGAGGGTTAGGGTGAGGGCATGGGGCGGCGCGGGGTTCATCCCGCGATATACTCACTTACGCCAATAAGCACAATCCCAACGCAGGAGAACCAAATGTACATCCTAATGGTCCGTCTAAAGGTCAAAGACGACCGCATCGAAGACTTCATCGAAGCCTCTATCGGCGACGGCGTCGGTTCCGTCCTCGGTGAGCCAAACTGCTACCGCTTCGACATCATCCAAGACGACGAAGACCCCACAAAATTCGCCTTTTGCGAGGTCTACGAAGACGAGGCCGCCTTCCAGTACCACACCATGGCATACCACTTCCATCAGTGGCGCGACGCATCCGCCGACATGTTCGCAGAGCCGCCTGAAGTCTCATTCTGCCGCTCCGTATACCCAGCCGGACCCGCCGACTGGGACGCATACCGCCCCGGCGCCGTCGACGACCCCGCATTCCAAAACGGCACCCTCCACGTCATCCACGCACCCCAATACGTCCAAGCCGACAAGGTCGACGACTTCATCGCCGCCGTAACCCTCGACGGCATCGGATCAACCCACGAAGAACCCGGCTGCCTACGCTTCGACGTATACCAAAACGTCGACGACCCAACCGAACTCTACCTCTACGAGGTCTACGCCAACAGCGACGCCTTCGACTACCACGTCGGCACCCCGCACATCAAACTCTGGCGAGACACCGTAGCCAACTGGTACGACGAAGAACGCCGAGACGCCTCAATGGCCGGTAACATGGGCGCACGCCGAGGCCGCAACGTCTGGCCACCCGACAACTGGAACTGGTCCTCCGGAAAACCCGCGTTCTAAGGTTTCCCCCACTCGTGGGGGAAATGTCCGAAGGACAAAGGGGGCCTCGGGAGCGAAGCGACCGCATGGAGTTCACAGCCCCTAACTCCGTCGTTGACGGCGCGACCGACGACAATTCCCCTCTCCCCTACGGGGGAGAGGGCCAGGGTGAGGGGGACCGGGGCGGATAAATGAGCGGGTCACACCAAACAACCACCACGCATCCATCAACTAAAATCCTCTCCCAAACCCGCCAACAACAAATCCCCTCTCCCGCTCGGCGGGAGAGGGCTAGGGTGAGGGTTCACCTCATGCCCCCCAAACTACGCGTCCTCGTAAACGCCAACCGCAACCAAGACCCCACCTCCGACCCCTTCCCCATCACCGAACCCGTCAAGTGGGTCCGCACCGAATTCACCGACAACAAACCCGACCCCGAAGCCCTCCGCGGCGTACACGTCTTCATCGGCACCGACTTCACCAAAGAAATGGGAGCCGCAGCCGACTCCCTACGCGCCATCCTCATCCCAGCCGCCGGATACGACCGTATCGACCCCGACGCCGTCCCCCAAGGCTGCACCGTCGCCAACGCCTACCATCACGAAGCACCCATCGCCGAATGGGTAATGGCCGTCGCCGTCGCCCTCGACCACGAACTCTTCAAATCCGACCGCACCTTCCGAGAAGGATCATGGGAGATGTGGCCCGGCAGACACGGCGTCTACCGAGAACTCATGGGCCGAACCTTCGGCATCATCGGATTCGGAGCCATCGGACGACGCGTCGCAAAACTCGCAAACGCCTACGACATGCCCGTAATCGCCGCCGGCCGCACCGAAACCGCAACCGGCGACCTCCACGGCGCAACCTACATCGGCGGAGGCAAAAAAGCCCGAGAACACGTCCTCGCAAACTCCGACTTCGTCCTAATCTCCACTCCTCTGGTCCCTGCAACCGAAGGTCTGATCGGCGAGCACGAACTCTCCCTCATGAAACCCACCGCATACATCATCAATCCCGCACGCGGACACATCATCGACGAAGCCGCCCTATACCAAGCCCTCAAAAACCGCACCATCGCCGGCGCCGCAATCGACACCTGGTACCGATACCCCGAATCCTCCACCGACTCCCCCAGACCCGCCGACCACCCCTTCTGGGAACTAGACAACATCATCATGGTCCCTCACCACTCCGGCGCAACCACCGGCACCGCAGCCCGAAGAGCCGCAACAACCGCCAAAAACCTAGACAACCTCTCCCAAAACCAACCCCTAATAAACATCGTCCAAGAACTCTCCCGCTGAAACCTCCGTCATTCCCGCGAAGCTTGCCCCGTACTCCGATACGGGGGCGGGAACCCAAGGGTGGACGGGTGGATGGAGGCAGGATGGCGGATGGGAGGGGGCGAATCCCCCTCTCCCCTCCGGGGGAGAGGGCCGGGGTGAGGGGGATCGGGCGGAAGGGAGGGGCACGGCAAACAACCACCAACGAACACTTTGACCACCACGTCAATCTTCCGATGTTCGAAGACTCGGCAGTCTCGTAACAACCCCACTCCGCGAGACCGTTGCAGAACCGGGTGGGGCGATGGGACAAATCCCCCTCTCCCGCTCGGCGGGAGAGAGCCAGGGTGAGGGTGACCGGGGCGGACAAAAGGGCGGGGTACGGCAAAACGTCGCCAACGAATTCTCCAACCAATCCCAAAATCATCCTAATCATGGTTACCAATTTCACATCAATTAACCGCGATTATCCACCGCGCTTGACTTGATATGATTCATATCACTTATTAAAATCAAACCATATCCACTCCCCGCCAGACCACCGAGCGTGCCAGTCCGGTGGGGAGAAGAAATAAGAGCAAAGGAGACCAAGACAAAATGTTGCAGAGATGGGACCCCTTCAGCGACCTCCGACAGATGCAAAACTCCATGGACCGCATGTGGAGGAGAATCGGCACAAACAACGGATCATCCGCCGAAAACGGCGATTTCGAGGCTTGGGCCATTCCTCTCGACGTCACCCAGAACGGTGACGACACCGTCATCCGAGCTTCCCTTCCCGGCGTAGCGCCTGACGACATCAATGTCTCCATCGAGGACAACGTCCTTACCATCAAGGGCCAGACATCCTCCGAGCACAGCGAACAAGGCGAAAACTACCTCATGCGGGAGCGACGCACCGGATCATTCCACCGAGCCTTGAGGTTGTCAAACACCGTCGACCCCAACGGAGCCACTCCCGTCTACGACCACGGTGTCCTCACCATCACCGTACCCAAGGCGGAAGCCAAAAAGGCAAGGCAACTAACCGTCCAAGTAGGCGAAAACCCAGCCATCGAAGCCGAAAACAACTAACCTAAGCCCCCCAACAGCCCAACCAACAAAAAGGTGCGGCAACCCCATCGGTAGCCGCACCTCTTCGCGTACGCCATTCTCGTGCCCCCACCGTCATTCCCGCGAAAGCAAGAACCCAAGGGTCGATGGGAGGATCGAGGTAGGCTGACGGATGGGAGGGGAAACCCCCTCTCCCCTCCGGGGGAGAGGGCCGGGGTGAGGGGACAGGGGCAGAAGGGAGGGGTACTCCAAACAACCACACAATTCACAAATCAAACACCCAACCTACGACCATCACACAAAAACACCTCCGAAAACACTTGACACGCCCTATACATACGTGCTATAACAAGAATCAAGCGCTCAATCCGCCGATCACGGAAAGAGCGCCAGAGGATCGCCGCATCCGGGGGTCGCAACCTTAGGTGCAGTAATCATCGATTGAAGTGACATGAAACCGCGAGACGGAAAACACATGAGAAGCGCGAAAGCAGGCAAAGAGCCCCGAGGCCGGAGGTGTAGAACCCCGAGGCGCAAGGCCCGATGTCTAACTGCGCGTCTATCGCGACGGTGCCCGTCATTGTCTCTTGTTGCATGGAGCGACGCGGTGAAAAGCCCGGTTACGGGGAAGGATGTAGCTGCAAGGTTCAGGCGCGGCGATGTACTGCTTAAGCCGCAACATGAGCCAGATGCCGGAAACGGCATTCAAGGCCTGGACGAGGTCTTCTCTTATCCGGAAAACGCCGATCCCGCTTCGTCGTGCGGGAAGGCCAGAGCGCGAACGCGGGGCGGGAACCAAGTGATGGCGCGCGGGATGCAAACAAACCCCGTGCGCCGGGCCGTCGGTCTGGCGACGACGGCAACGCTCGAGCTTTGTGAAGAAATAAGAAGTTATCGCACTGCGACCCCGAAGCCGCGGCGATGCCTCGAAAAGAACCCGACCCCCAGGGTTTCCCCCGCTCGCGGGAGAAATGTCCGAAGGACAAAGGGGGGCCGCAGGGACGATCTCAAGGTCGCCCTAGTGCCGGGAAGGCGCAAAACCCCAGCAACCTCATAAGAAAAACCCGAAACCACCAAGAAACAAGAGACCGACCAGCAAGAGGGAAAACCTCCCTCCCCACGCCTGCCGAACACCCACGACGGGTGATTAAACGCGTCTACAACCAAACAAAAGAAAAGCCGCCGGCGGCCCTACTGATCCAAACCTCGCATCATCCCTCTCAAATACGCAATCTGCCCTAGATGCTGTGCCTCCTCGACCAAGATGTGACCCCAGACCCAAGCACCACTAACCGCAACCTTCCGACGCGGGTGATAAAAAGTCTTGTCCAAATCCTCAGCAGGCATCGCATCCAGGTGCGCCAGCGTCACCTCTCTAGCCGACCGGTAGTAATCCATCATCTCGTTGATATCCGTCTTCGGCATCGACCTCATCTTCTCCGCCGTATCCTCTCGACCATAGTCATCCGCGTCCATCCCGAACCGCTCATACCAACCATCCTTCACCCAGATATCATCATCCTCTCGCAGCACCAGATTCACCCACCGATCCTCGACTCTCGCCATGTGCCAAACGATCCACTCGATGAAGTTCGCGTGAAGCGCAGGCTGATACCGCAACTCATCCTCGCTCAACCCTTCCAAAGCCTTCTCAAGCCCCTCCATATACTCGATCAACCCGCTCCGAACTGCATCCCGAAAATCAGACATCGCCTATCTCCTCTGTTTGTGAATCAACTCCATCCAAACCGAAACACTCTGAGCCCTGCTTCGTCACCGCCTCGATCATCGCCTGAATATACCCGTTCGCAAACGCCCTGCCCCGGTGACCCCACGGAGTATCCTCGAACGTCTGCGGAACATGATCGTCGATGAAGAACGAATCGAACCCGACCTCGTGGTAGATCTTCATCGCCTTGTGCATATCCACATGCCCCGTGTTGATGAACTCCTCACGGAACTTCGGCACCGTCCCCGAGACATTCCGAAAGTGCACATACAGGATCTTCTTCCGCTCCCCGAAATACCGGATCATGTCGTAGATCCCGCCATCCGCCGCATCCTCCATCTCCGAGAACGTCCCCTGACAGAACTCGATCCCGTTGCTAGGCGAGTCCACAATCTCGATCAACCGCTTGTAAGACTCGAATGACCTGAACAGCTGCGGAATCCCACCCAGCTTCTCCACCGGCGGATCACAAGGATGAATCCCGCACCTGACTCCCGCCTCCTCAGCGACCGGCGTGATGATCCTGATCCACTCCTCCAACCGTTCCCACATCTCCTCCTCCGTATGCTCCCGACCATGCGTATTCGGCATCTTCTGCGCCTTAGCATTATCGAAGGCCGTCGCCAACGCACCGCCTCTGATGATCGCCGGCTGGGACCGCCAAACGTGCGAAGGCATCCAGTGGTAACCGAAGATCGGAATCCCCGCCTCTCCGATGTTGCGGATCGTCTCGACCATGTTTTCGATCTGCCGGTCTCGGTTGGGCCCGCCCACAATGATCTCTTGGTAAAACGTAAGCGGCACGTTCTCGATCGCCATCAAACGCAAGCCCTCATTCTCCACCTGCATCCGCATCTTTACAAGATCGCTCACCGCCCACTTGCCGCCAGCATCCGGGATTTGCGGTTGGGCGAGCAACACGTCCTTCACCCCGTATTGCGCCGCAAACCTCAGGAACTCAGGGCTCGGCGTATTGAACTGTCCAAAACCTGGTCGCATCGCAAACGCTCCTATCTGCTTCTTCAACTCCAAATTCGACTGTCTGAACTCTACAACCAAAAGCTTCACAACCGCAATCCAAACCCATATATCGTTGAATCCCAAGCCCACTAATCTCTACTAACCTTGCCTCGAATCCTTGTAACCTACGGCACCAGATACGGCTCAACAGCCGAGATAGCGGCGCACATTGCCACCCACTTCACAGCCGCGGGCTTCGACACCGACACCGTTGAAGCAAACCTCGGCATCGACCTCACAAAGTACGACGCCATAATCGTGGGCTCACCCATCTATGCATCCACTTGGCTCCCAGAACCAACCCTGATCCTCGCTGTCAATCATCAACGGATCCCCACAATTCCCATCGCTTTGTTCAGCGTCGGCATGATCGACGTCAAACATCCCGGCAAACTCCGCGAGGAACACGACGCCTGGATCGCAAAGGCCTTCACCCAATAAGACATCAGCCTGAACATCATCGCCTCCACAACCTTCAACGGCGCATACCATCGACGAAACTTCCCCCTCTGGATGCGCATAGTCGATTCCATCCTCCGCATCACACCACAAGGCGACTACCGAGAGTGGGACAAAATCGAAGACTGGGCCGACGAAACTGCCAGAACCCTAACTCAGATACTCAACGACGAAACACACGACGCCAACACACCCTCATGCTGATCGACATCCATACTCACATCCAGCAACACGATCCGTCCGAAGTCGATGGCATGATCCAACGCGCCAGTGAAGCAGGCGTCTCAACCATCATCGCCGCAGGAACCACCATCGAAGACTCACAAAAAGCCATCGCGCTCGCCGAAACCTACCCCAACATCTACGCTGGAGTAGGTATCCACCCCGCCGACATCGAGGCACCAATCACCTCCGAAGACATTGCAACCCTAAACGAACTAGCATCCCACGACCGCGTAACCGTGATGAGCGAAATCGGCATCGACCACATGCCCAACAGCCCAGATCACGCCTGGCAAGAAGAAGCCTTCGCCGCGCAAATCGAAATCGCAAGGAACCACAACCTACCAGTCGTCTTCCACGTCCGCGAACACCTCGACGACCTCACCCGTTTCGAAGCCCGATCCACCGCTCTATCTATCCTCAACAACCTTGATGCAGGCCAACTCGGAGGCGCTGCCCATTACTTTCAAGGCAACTTCCAATACGCCCGCAAAGTCCTCGACCTAGGCCTCAAAATCTCCTTCGCCAAGCCTCTACTCCGATCCCCCGAACTCCAAGAAGTGGCAAAACGCGTTCCTCTCGATTCCATCGTCCTAGAAACCGACTCCTACCCCCAACCCTTCAAGAAGAACCGCGCCAGATGGACGGAGCCCAAAGATGCTCGCCTAGTGGCTGAATGCCTCGCTCAACTCAAAAACATCCCGCTCAAGCAACTCCACGACCGCAACGTTTGAACCGGACTACTATCCCAAGAGCCAGACTAGAATCGAAACGAGAAACTCATCTAGCCACGCCGACCAATGTCCGCCTCAAAACTAAACATCGCCCTGAAAGAATGGTCCGCCACCATCGATGCCTTGGCGTCTGGTGACCAAGTCTTCCTCCTGCGAAAGGGCGGTATCCGAGAACCCAATCGCCACTTCGAACTACCTCACGACCGCTTTCTCCTCTATCCCACCCACTATCACGAAGCCGATCTGCTCCTCAAACCTGAGTTTCACCACCTCTTAGACCCAGAAACACCAAACTCAACCGAATACGTTGCGATCCGAGCATGGGCGGAAGTAACCGACGTCATATCCATCGACTCCGCCGAACACCTAGCCGCACTATCCGATCATCACGTCTGGACCGACGAATTCATCGCCAAACGCATGGCTTGGAAACCGCGCTACACTGCCGATCTCATCATCCTTAAGACTTACACACTCGCCACTCCATTCAAACTACTCGTCGAGCCGTACCACCGCGGCTGCAAGTCATGGGTCGACATTGATCCTCCGATCGACACGACTGGTTCCATACCAGCGGTCACGGATATGGAATGGGACCGACGATCGCAAGAAACAAAAAGATTGCTTGCACAATCCAACACCCTACTAGTCCAAACAACATGACCCGCCGACAACTCAAAGGCACCGATCTCTCCCTCTCCGAAGTTGGCTTCGGCGTCTGGAGCGTTGCCACAACGTGGTGGGGAGTCACTGACCACGATCTCGGTATCAATCTCCTCCGAAAAGCCCGCGACCTGGGCATCACCTTCTTCGACACCGCCCCCGCATACGGCGACGGTTACGGCGAAACCATCCTCGCCAAAGCCTTCACACCAGTCGAAATGTCCAACTTGGTCATCGGAACCAAGTTCGGCTATGACATGGCTGCGCCTCGAACGGGCCACCGAGAACGCCCGCACGACTGGTCACCTCAAGCCGTCATGGATTCCTGCGAAGAATCGCTCACTCGCCTAAACATCGACTGCATCGATCTCTACCAGATGCACAACCCTCGCTTAGACGCCATTCGCCGAGACGACACCTTCGAAGCTCTCGAAACCCTCAAATCACAGGGGAAAATCCGTTGCTACGCCGCAGCTATCGGCCCTGACCTTGGATGGCAAGATGAAGGTATCGCCGCAGTGTCTGAGCGTCAAATCCCGGCCCAGATCATCTACTCCATCCTCGAACAAGACCCAGCCCGCGCAATCCTAGACGCAGCACACGAAAACAACATCGGCGTCTTCACAAGAGTCCCCCACGCCTCCGGAATGCTTGACGGCACCTATACCAAAGACACTGTTCTTGACGAATCACCCTTTGCGTCATCGGACCATCGCTCGTACCGCCGTCTGATGTGGATGCGCTCAACAATCCAAAAACTAGCCAAACTCGACTTCCTACTGCAAAACTACGACGCGACCATCGGTCAGCTAGCCATCCGTTTCTGCCTGATGCCCCCAACCGTAGCCTCCTGCACACCAACAATCACAAGCGTCGAAATGCTGGAGGAATACGTCTCCGCATCTGAAACTCCACCAATCACCCCTGCCGACATGCATGAACTTGACCGTCTCTATTCCACTAACTTCGACATCGAAGAACAACCGGCCCGAATGAAATCCAGCACCTCAAAAACCGGCTTTGTCCTAATGGACGGTGTCACCGAAGCGGAACCGATCGCCGCGTGACGACCGCTTACGCAGCGACTTCTACTTCTTCAAAGTCCTCCGCCAACTCCTCATCCTCGTCCTGGTCCTCGTCGGCCATATCTTCCATTTCCGCTTCATCATCGATATAGCGGCTCAACTCCCCCTCCAACAGATCGAAATCCCGCTTCGAAATGATGTGCACCATCCCAAAAAACGCCAGATCCCACATCTCCGGCGGCCATCGCTTTACATACTCCATCGTGGGGCCCACCTGCCTCGCATCTACCCAGTCCTCTTCATCCGGCAACACATCCAACTCGACGTTCACACGATTCCGAAATCTCTCTCTATTTGAATGATGCTTCCAGATCCGCGACCCGTTCTGAAACGTTTTGCCCTTGACCGTCGCCGTCGCCGCAAACCTTCTGTCATCACGGACATAAAACACCAACCGATCTCCTGACATCATCTGAGATGCCTTCCGCCTGTTCGCGGTATCAATACCCAACAACTTGAATCCTCGATCCCGCGTGATCTCGAAGTTCTCCCGAGTCGTGTTAATCATCCAACAAGTCATATTCCTCTCAAGATAATACGCTAGGAACGTAGGTGTCCCACAAATCGCAGACCTGACGAGGTGAGCATTGACAGATCAAAACCGCGAAATTGAAGAACGCGTCACATCTTTCCTTGAAAGCATCGGCGCGGACTACGAATCGTAGAGATCGACCCTGATTTTGCGGACACACTCAACTTCTGCGAAAAGTATGGCTTCCCAATTGAGACCTCCGGCAACACCATCATCGTCGCCAGCAAACGCGGTGCCAAGAAACACTCCGCCTCCGTCGTCCGTGCCGACAAACGCCTCGACGTAAACCACAAAGTCTGCGAACTCATGGGAATTAAGCGCGCCTCCTTCGCTAAGGCCGAAGAAACCGTCGAACTCACAGGCATGATGATCGGCGGCGTAACCTGCCTTGCCCTTCCATCCGACATCCCTATCTACATCGACGCCTCCCTTCTCGAACAGCCCTATGTAATCCTCGGTGGCGGCAGTCGATCAACCAAGATCAAAGCAGATCCCAGCGTTCTCCCCAAGATCCCCAACGCCACTATCCTCGACGATCTGACGCTTTGACGCGATCGGCTGATCTGGGATCGCTCAGATTCTCAGACCTAGTATTCGGCGCGTCGTTGGAATTTAGCCCTGATGTAGATCGCCGCCGCGTTCATCGTCAGCAACATGATGAGTAGGATGACGATCGCTGCGGCTGATATATGTCGGAAATCATCTTGAGGCTGCGACACCCATGTCACGATCTGAAGGGGCAAAACCGTGAACCGGTCGAAGGGCGTGGTCGGCACGTAAGTGATGAAGACGAGAGAACTCACCACCAAAATCGGCGCCGTTTCACCAATAGCTCTCGACATCGCCAAGATGATGCCTGACATCATGCTCGGAATCGCCTGCGGCAACACGACCATCTTCACAACCTGCCATCGTGTCGCTCCCATCGCGTACGCCGCGTCACGATAGTTAGGCGGAACTGCGCGGATCGCCTCTTGAGAGGCAATGATCACGATCGGCATCACCAAGAGAGAAAGCGTGAGCGCTCCCGCCAACAGACTCCTCTGCCCATCGAACAGATATTGAACGAATATCGCCAGACCCAGCAGACCATAGACAACTGATGGGACACCAGCCAAGTTCGAGATGTTCAGCTGGATCAACCGCGTCAAACGATTGGCTGGGGCAAACTCCTCCAGATACACAGCGGTTGCGATGCCGACTGGCACCGTCATTAGCGCTGTGAGAATTATCACCCAGAACGTACCGGCAATCGGCGCAAGGATCCCCGCTTGCTCCGGATGGCGCGAGGAGTAGCTCGAAAGGAATTGCCAATCCAACCAACCAATGCTGTCGATGAAAACTTCGATCAGCAACCACGCGAGGACCAACACTCCGATCACCACGGCACCCAAGAACAGCGCGGCAAAAACATTGTCCCGGGCCAGTCGGTAAGTCTTCCGTGTGTTGCTTTGAGTTTGTATTGCCATCTTGATCGCCTAGTTTGGGACTGTTGCAGTATCACGTTTGGATGTAAACGCTCAACTACTCGTACTGCTGACGGAAGCGTTGCACAACCAACCGTCCCAAGATGTTCATCACCAGAGTCACCACGAAAAGGACCAGGCCGACCGCGAAGATCGTGTAGTACTCAATCTCGCCGTGTGGCGTATCTCCCAATGCGACGTTCACAATGAATGCGGTCATCGCCTGGACAGCTTCGAGCGGGTCGAATGTCAAATTTGGACGTCCACCTGCGGCCAGATACACGATCATCGTTTCGCCGACCGCCCTGGACACGGCTAGGATGAACGACGCGACGATACCGGACAATGCTGCAGGGACGACTACTTTCGTAGCCACTTCAAACCTGGTGGCACCAAGCGCGTATGCTGCATCACGCAATGAACGCGGAACCGAAACCATCGCGTCCTCGCTCAGCGTCGTCACCATCGGCATGATCATGATGCCCATTACCAAACCCGCGCTCAACGCACTGAACGTGCCCAAGTTCTCGTCGCCGATCAAAAAACGTAAGGCTGGTCCGACCGTCAGCAACGCAAAGTATCCGTAGACCACCGTCGGTATTCCGGCCAACACCTCCAATATCGGCTTGATCACCCTGCGAACGTTCTCCGGCGCATATTCGGAGAGGAATATCGCGGCACCAATCCCCAGTCCCAAAGAAACGATTCCAGCAACGGCAGCAACCAAAAAAGTACCCGTTAGGAGAGGGATGACGCCGAATGATTGCCCGACCTCGCGATATGGCTTGAAGAGGGGGGCCCATTTCGTGCCCGTCAAGAAATCGAACACACCTACGTGTGTCATCGTCCCATTGACTCCCGGCTCACACGGCTTGATCGGCTCCCCCTCATTGAGCACACAGATCTCTTCCTGGAAAAAGCCTATGCTCTGGGAAACCAAAACAGCCACGATCCCGATAGTGGTGAGAATAGAGATCAAAGCCGCCGCCCGCAAAACCCACAACACCGCCGTCTGCTCAACGTGTCGTCGCGAACGATGGCGCGCCAACCGTTCCTCGTCTATTCGCAACGACATCGCGGTTGAGCGTTCCATAACATCGGATGGCGGCCCAGTTGACGTAGATTCATCACTGACGCCCATAGCTCCCCGCCCTATTGCCATCGTTCGCCTTTCATAGGTCGTCTTTCGTTACCTTAGATTCGAAATTTACCCATTCGCGAAAAATCCCCCGTTCTCGGCGGTCTAGTACCCGAACGTAAATTCGCTTCATCAAATCTTTGATTTGCAATGGGAAGACGGCTTTCGCCACGCCTCTCCATTACCGTTGTCCAATCAACGCTGGACCTTGACGTCCGGGATCGGATCGGCCACTAACTTCAAAGCTGCGTCGTACATCGCCTGCGGGAGACCGACGTAACCCACACTGGCAGCCAAGTCAGTCGCGTTACGAAGGTAGAAGTCAACAAATGCTCGAACCTCGTCTCGCTCGAGCGCGCCGATGTTGACGTAGATGAACAACGGTCGATTCAAAGGAATGTAGGAGCCATCGTTGATCGTCGTATCGTTCGGCTCGACACAACCGGCGCCTCCGTCGACGGCCACTAGTTTGAGCTTGTCAGAGTTGGCTATGTAGTAGGCGTAACCAAAGTAGCCTAGCGCGCCGCGATCACCTGCAATACCCTGCACCAGAACATTGTCGTCCACCGCGGGGAAGAAGTCATCGCGGATCACACCAGTATCGCCGTTGATCTCTTCCGTGAAGTAGTCGAACGTGCCTGAGTCGGGGTCGGGGCCGTAAAGAACGATCTCTATGTTGGGGAAACTGGGATCAATCTGATTCCAGTTTGAGACCGTGCTGTCAGGCTTCCAGATCTCGTTCAACTGCTCAACCGACAAGCAGGTCGCCCAGTCGTTGTTTGGGTTAACAAGCACAGACAAACCGTCGTACGCAACCGTCAACTCGATGAAGTCGACGCCGTTCTCCGCGGCTAACTCACGCTCCGAGTCTTTGATCGGTCGCGATGCGTCCGAGATAACAGTTTCCCCGGCTGCGAACTTTTTGAACCCGCCACCAGTGCCGGAAACTCCAACAGGGATTTGGACTTTAGGGTGTTCTTTACGGAATTCTTCGGCCGCGGCGACAGTCACCGGGTAAACGGTTGACGAGCCGTCGATGATGATTTCGCCGGAAAGCGGATCTGTCATTGCATCAGCACCTTCGCGTGCCGATTCTCCAGGCCGCGCCGTCGCCGGAGCTTGTGGCTCTTCTTCGCTGCTGCACGCAACGAAAACCATCGCTGCCAGCAGACCGACAATTAGTAGGCTTCTGGCACTCACCAGTCGCCTAACGAGTTGATATTGCATCGGGTCTCGGATCTCCTGATACCTATCTCGGTCTCTTCGCGAAGCACACAATTCGTGCACTTACCAAGGATCCAAGATGCAACATCACTTTTAATCGTGATTTACAAAGAGCGTGAAACCGCTCCTTGCGTCACGGGGTCGGCAACCTCACGGTGAAGGTCGAACCTTCACCCACCACGCTCTCAACGTCTACACTTCCGCGATGCATCTCAACGATGTTTTTCGTGATCGCTAGCCCCAATCCAAAACCAGACCGATCACCGCTCGAACGATGAGACTTATAGAAACGCTCGAAAATGTGCGGCAATTCGTCGGGATCAATACCTTCACCTGTGTCCTCAACCGCGATTGTTACGTCCTGACCTTCACGTCTGCACGAAATCTTTACTCGTCCTCCAGGCAGGGTAAATTTCTGGGCATTTCCCAAAAGATTGCCGATCGCTTGGACCATCTTCTGTTCGTCAACAAGAACGTTCGGCACCTCACTTGCGATCTCAACTTCAACGTTGTGAATCTTGGACATACCTATCGATCCGTAGCTCGCCACCACGGATTCGATCAGATCGGATGGTTCGATCATCTTGGTATGCAACGGTGAACGACCAGTCTCGAGCATGGTCAAGTCCATCATTTCACTGACCAATGCAGCCATGCGACGCGCACTTTCGTCGATGCGGTTAAGAAACTGCTCCACGGTTTCCGGCTGAAGTTGCCCGCCCAATTTCAATGTCTCAACCGATGCCTGAATCGAAGCTATCGGCGTCCTAAGCTCATGTGAAGCATTTGCGACGAATTCACGCATGGTGACCCCCAAGCGGATCTCGTCGGTACGGTCGTTGACGATCACGATCGCGCGCCGGCTACCGCTCTCTTCAGCTGGCAACGCCCGCGAGATCACTTCGAGATGCTTCTGCGTGTCGTAAAGAACAACGTTCCGCAACACCGTTTCTCCTGCTGACGCGCTCGTTGTTACTGCGGCATTTATCTCGTAGATGTTGACCTTCGAAGCCAGTGGCGTCGGGCTCGCGGTGTCGCTTTCGAAAACGAAATCCAGCGTGGAACACGCTGCCGGGTTTGCGTACTGCAAGTTTCCGTTCGCATCGACTACCAAAATCCCAACCGTCAACTCATTCAAAATCGTCTCGTGGTAAACCCTGTTGCGAGCCGATTCGCTCAACAGCGTCTCAACGCTGTCGGCGAGACGATTGATGGCGTTGATGATTCGTTGCTGCTCTGCCGGACCATCAGGTGCAAGTCGATTCGCTCTATCAATCGACTGAGTCCGCAAAATCCCATTCGCGGTTCGCAAGAAAAAACCCGACTGTCTACGGGCCAAAAACCATACCGCCACCACTGCGGAGATCGCTCCGACGACGAACGCTGTGATCCCTAGGAAAAAGTAGAGAACCGTTCCGATAGTTAGCGGAACCGCCGCCGAGACAGCGTATCGCCACCTCAGCGGCAGGAAATCAAAGACTCTGCAGAAGTCGGGCATCGTTCACGGCACAAAACGATACCCGACACCCCTCACAGTTACCAGACGCTCAGGGTTCGAAGGATCGTCCTCCAATTTCCGCCGGAGGAGCGACACATGAACATCTATCGTTCGCGAACCGCCAGATCCATCGTCGCCCCAGACCCCTTCCAGCAGCTGAGACCTGGAGAACACGCGGCCGGGCTGAGAAGCAAGGTGCACTAGGAGGTCGAACTCTTTCGTCCGCAGATCAAGGTCGTAGCCATCGAGAATAGCGGTTCTGCGAACCAGATCGATCTCCAATTCGCCAACTTCGATTCTGTGTGTCGACCTGTTGCTATTGCCGGGGTTTGTGCTTGAGAACACTTGGGCCCGCCGCAATTGGGCCGTGATGCGAGCCATTAATTCTTGCAGACTGAAGGGTTTGGTTATGTAATCATCGGCACCGCTCCTCAGTCCGTTGACCCGGTCATGCTCCTCATGCCAAGCAGTCAACATTATGATCGGCACCGTGTCTCCAGAGTCGCGTAATGCTTTGCACACCTGCATCCCACCCATCACCGGCAACGAGAGGTCCAGAACGATCAGGTCAACATTGTTCGACCTTCGAATATCTAGCGCCGTAGCTCCATCGGAAGCTGACAGGGCATGGTAACCAGACGCCTCAAGGTTGAATTCCAACGTCGCCAAGAGGCCGGGATCGTCCTCGACCACCAAAATGGTCTGTTGAGCGCCGTTCTCTGTTGTCAATTCAGTTCCTATTTCCTATACCTTTTCGATCACGCCTGATGCCGCCGATCGGTAGGCAGCATCGATCATTTCTATGGCTCTCATTCCTGCCCAACCAGGTGCCCAATTGGGCACATCTTTACCACCCAAGATGTCCGCGAAGTTGTCTGGAGGCCCCCCACCGTAGTATTCACCTGCGTCACCGCCTACATCCACTTTTATGTGCTTGCCGTCATGTCGCTGTACCTCGAGCCGCGCTCTGTCAATGTCCAATACAAACGCGCCTTCATCGCCAAAAATTCGGATGTCGAGTTGGAATGTCTGATCTTGCGGCAACGCTCCAGCACCAGAGAATGTCCCGATTGCGCCACCCTCGAAACCGACTGAAAACGCGTTGTACAACTCGACTTGTGCCGTTGGCGCCGAGTTGTACGCGAAGACCGTGTCGGCCTTCAAACCTGTCAACCAGTAGGCCATGCCCGCTGAGTGCGTCATCTGAGCCAAAGCGTAACCACCGCCGGCTATGATGGGGTCGGCCCAAGTCTCAGCCGCAGGTTCAAACATGTTGTCGCCTGCCCCACCCCCTGTCGCCAGGAATCGCTTGCCTTCCAACAGGCTTCTGATTGGTGAAGCCATATGGCACATCACAAACTCAATATTGCCAACAGGCTTCTGATCCATGATCTGCTTGGCCTTTTGGATATAAGGCGCATAGTGCCAACCATGGGGGATGATCAGTTCAACGCCTTGTTTCTCCGCCTCGGCAACCATCGCCCTAGCGTCCACCGCACTAGTTGCCAACGGTTTCTCGCACATCACGTGCAAGCCGCGCTTGAGCGCAGCGATTGAGTGCTCGTAGTGCAACGAGTGAGGAGTCGCCACCACAACGCCATCCAATCCCTCGATCTCCAACAACTCCTCGTAGTTTTCTGTGGCGTGAACGAAACCAAACGTATCTTTAACCAACTGGAGCTCATCCGCGCCCAACCGACAAACCGCCGTCATCTCAACATCATCACGAGCCGCGAAAACGGGCATGTGGTTCGCCGTCGCCCACCAACCGGCGCCGATGAATCCGATCTGTACCGTTCCGTCAGGTTTCATGAGTTCGACCCTTTCGACGATATCGATCGCGAGTTAATTCACGTCAACATCCGCTTGTTGCAGAATAGAGCTTTGGCGCCAATTGTAAGTGAATTCAACAACTCAACCGCTTCGGAGACCGAGTCGCAGAGCTTCAAGATGGAAATTTGGCTTGTCAGACATGGCGACACCATCGTCGCCGAGGACGGCTTATATCAACCCCACCATGGTCTGACAGATCTGGGTTTCCAACAAGCCCAATCTGTGGCCGAGGCACTCGCTAACATCGATTTCGATGCCTGCTATTCCAGTGCCCTGCCCCGCGCTGTTCAAACCGCTCAAGTATTCGCAACACTGACTTCTCGTGAATTCACTCAGATAGATTGCCTTAATGAAATCGAAGTCGGGCGAATCGAAGAAGCATCACCGGAATTCAAGCAAGACGTTGTCAATCACCGAGTCGCTTTGGACTTTTCCCAATTCGGCGGGGAAAATCCTTCACAGTTCTCTTCTCGCATCCAACGAGGCTTCGAGCTGCTGCTTCGTGACGCCGAGACCAATGATGCCCGACGCATAGTCGGCTTCCTCCACGGCGGCACCATCGGCGCGATTTTGGATCACATGCAAAAACGTGAATTCGACTATCGTAGCCGACCGCGAATGCCCAACTGCGCTTACACCGTTGTGAGTAAAACTGCCGACGGCGGTTGGACAGAATGGCAAGGATGGCACACAGACCACCTGGCCGTGCTCACTTAAACCTAAGCTCTAAAGCGCGACAGCGATCGGTTCGTAACTGCATTCGACCAACGCTAGATCGGCATTGGCACACTCACACGATCTGCAATAAATCACGGGAGCACCTTTGCTGAGATCGATTGCGATGCTCGGCGTTTCGCAGTGAGGGCAACGCGTCACCATCGACGCACCACACGTAATGCACGTGAAAAAAGTGCTATAGGCATCTTGTTGAAGCCGCATCACTCCTGTCGTGCACTTCGGGCACACGTTTTTGGACAACAACATCGGGATCGCTCCTTTCCCGAATGTGGAATCAGATAAGCGAGATGCGGCAAATATTACGGATTCGAGCCAACGCGTTTCAACGCGTTAGAACGCGTTTGCGGAACCATCCGCAACACGAATTGGGAAACCTACAATGACTTACTTCGACTACCTGAGGAATAACTACGGTAGCAGTCCTTCCTGAGGTTTAGTCCAGGGTGCCCGCGCCGACCATGCCTTCGGTCTAGGCAATCGACCGAGTTGCACCTCAACAAGAGACGGAGCATCAGCATCTACCGCGGAGCGTATCGCAGTCGTCAACTCTTCCGGGCTTTTCGCCAAGAAACCCTTCGCTCCGTACGCTTCAGCCATCGCAACGAAGTCAGGGTTCACGAAGTCTGCCTCGTACGTCCCACCAAAGTCTTGATCGAGGTCGCGCGCCACATTGCCGTACGCCCCATCGTTGAACACCACTGTCACTAGGTTGATGCCGTACTTCACCGCCGTCGATAACTCACCTGAGGCATACATGAACCCGCCGTCGCCCACGATGCACATCACTGGCCGATCAGGAACACCCACTTTCGCACCTAGAGCCGTCGGGAACGCGTATCCCAAAGTCCCCATGTAGCCCGAGTCGATATACGACCACGGACGGTCAACCTCAAAGTGCTGACGTGAGTAATACCCCAACTGCGTCATACCCCAGATCCCGGTCGCGTCTTCAGGATACGCATCACGGATCGCCACTAGCCACGGGTATGCCGCGTCTTCGCTACGGTCCTCTTCACGTGTCTTCTCCAGCGCCGCCTTGTCGAACGCGTGACGCTCCGCCATCATCTCCGAGTCGCAACCCGCGTCCTTTAACGCAGCATTCAACTTTGTCAATGTCGCCTTCGCATCGCCTTGCATCTTCAATTTGTTGGGGTGCGGACGATTAAGAATCGTCTCGTCCGGATCAATGTGGATCACCTTTGAACCACCGCCCGCGGGATTGCGCGGAGTAAACCGCGAGCCAATCGCCAGGATGACCTCTGCGGTATCAATCATGTCCTTGATCGTACCCGCCGCGCCGACCCACGATCCGATGCTGTTCGGATGTGAATAAGGGATGACGCCTTTCCCTCCCGCAGAGTTGACTACTGGTATCCCAGTCAACTCGGTCAACTCGACTAACTCCTCGAAAGCACCTGAACGCGCGACGCCGCCACCTGCGAAGATAACGGCCGACTTCGCGTTAAGGATGTCGTTCGATGCTTCTTCAATGAGCGCATCGTCGCAGACTGCTCGATCTCCGGGGGCGCTTTCCAGCAACTCCACCTCTTCCCTCTCAACCTGCCCTTCCGGCGGCATGTCAATGTAAGTAGGCCTGGGTCTACCGGATCTCATCTGTCTGAAAGCTTCTTGGACGGCGCCCGGAGCCTCATGCGGCCTTCTGATGCAAGCCTGATACTTCGTGACCGGTTTAACCAAGTTCACCTGATGGACGATCTCGTGCAACCCGTCAAGCCCCATGTTGATTTGGCCCCGTGGCACTTCACCGGCCAACAACAGGACAGGTGACGACCTTGCATAACCAGTCGCCAACCCCGATCCAGCGTTGTACAACCCGACTCCGGGAACCACCATAGCCACACCTGGTTTACCTGTCGCCCGGGCGTAACCGTCCGCCATATGCGTCGTTGCGAATTCGTGTCGGGTCGTTATCATTCGAAGGCCCGGTTCATCGCGGATCCCGGTAACTAAGCCGTACATCTGCACTCCGGGCAGTCCGAAAACGACTTCAACGCCTTCCCTGACTAGTGATTTCGCCAGTGCTTCGCCGCCAGATAGCTTTGCCACAGTCTTCTCTCCCGAACCTTTTCTGTGCACGCCCGCATTCGAAATCCGCAGGCGTGATGTTTGTCGATATTGCCGCATCCTAGGCTATGCGGATTGAATGGATTATACGGACAGCAGCGTATGGAACCCTCAAACGACCATAGACGGCAATAGAAGCGTCGGCATCATCTCCGTCGGGACGTCCAACAGATCCTCTGGTGTCGACCAATTCGTGATGCCCGTCCCTATCAGGACCGAGTCGATCCCTGCCATATTTGCGCCCGCGATGTCCGTCTGTAATTGGTCACCGACGAACGCGACATCTTCGTAACCTTTCAACCTGCCTTTGATCGCGTCAAACATCGGTTTATACGGCTTCCCTAATTTAGCGAATTTCACCGCCGGATCATCACCAAATCGCCGTGACACAGCGACTTCGAGTAATTCGGCCATCCCACCTGGACCGATTGCGAAACGGTCTCCACCGTCGGGATATAGCACGTCGGGGTTCGGCACAGCCAAATGCAGCGGATTCCCAGCATCCATGCGGCGGAATATCAAAGTCAACATCTCCGATGTCGCTTCAAACCAGTCGTAACCCGTGATACCAGCAATTACAAGGGATGCAGCCTCGCCGTTCATCGACGTCAATGGAACCGGATCGCAGCCTGCCAACCGCACGAATTCAACCGCCTCACCCTGACCGGTAGTAATGCACGAAGTCCCAAGGATACCGCGTTCCTCAAAGAACCCGCGCAGCAAGGAACCCGCGGATATCACTTGTTCATCGCTGATGTCGAACCCCTGGCTTCGCATTACAGCCAATCGGCTTTCATTCAATCGCGAAGCATCATTGGTGGCCAACAACCAAGGCTTGCCCAGATCCGATAATCGATCCGTCAGTTCAATCGCCCCTAGCAGTGGATCCACCCCATCGACGAGAACGCCGTAAGAATCGAACGCGATCGCGTCGTATCGTGCGACTAAATCATCGACAGAAACAATCGAAGGCAACTTTTTCACGCGTTTTGAACCTCAGGTTTCCGCCGTAGCTAGATCGAATTGCCATCACGAGCAAGACGTCACCATTTGCTGGACTGCTCGTTGTAAACGTGGTCCGGAACTGCGTAGGAAATCCCAGCTTCGTCAAACGCAGACACTTGTATGAGACCGGCGAACTGATCGTACATCGCACGGTCGATGCGGTTAAGCAATGGCAACCTGCGCAAGGCTGAATTGCGCATCATCCGCTCGTAGCGCTGTTGGATCCTGAACCAAGCCAATACGCCCATCGTCGATGTTCGCGGATATCTCAACTGATCTGCCAACTCGTTTCCTATGACCGCACGCGAAACGCCATAGATGTACTTCGCGAATTTCTGTCGAATTTCAGGATCCGTCATCTCCGCCAAAAGCGGTGCAGAATTAACCAGCGAATTCGCCATTGAAATCGATTCAACACCCGGTTCAGGCTCGCACAACCCGCCGATCTCAAAAAGGTTCAGCGCTTCTTCCTCGTCTCGGAACAAGATCGTCTCAGGAATGCCCATCAACCAACCGACGTAACGCCACGCAGCCATGAAACTCTCCGCCTCTTCCTTTGTGTAACTTGCTCCCAACCTTCTCATGTGCGCGAGCAACCTAGCGGAAAACGCAGTGATCGCGAAACCCAGATGGGCTGAACTTAACGGAACCCCCCAAGCGTCCGCGTCCCATTCGTCCGATTCGTCGAGAAGCCGTCTGACTTGCGCGTGAATCAAGCGAATCCTTACGGATAATTTCCAACCGTCCCCGTATCTCTCCAATCCGCCCGGTAGAAAACACTCGACTAAATGCCTGTTGTTCTGCTGCAGACGCCTTACGCCCTGATCCCGAACTCGCCCGGTTATGAAGAACGATTTGGATATGTTGGTCATAAAACCTTCGATGAGCACTCCACTTACGAAAGATGCCAAGATAACCTTCGAGTTCCGATGGAACATCCGAACGCCAGCAGAAAACTCTGACAGATCCACCCAATCCGGTGGCGTCAAACTGTCAAAGAAGTCTAGGAGAACCGCCGGGGCTTGCTTTAATCTGTCCTGATCATCATCCATCGCCGCCTGCAACAACTGCCGCATTTCGAACGTATCCAGACTTGCAAGCTCCAACATCAACGCGTCTGCTTCTGGATCGGCGATGTAGGTGTGAGCGATGTAGTTCCTAGCTATCTCCGGCTTAACAGCTCGGGCGCGTTCATAGCCCGGCTTGTTGTCAGATGGAATTCGCATTGAAATGCCGGTGTTGTAATTCGTGGCGCAGAGGCAGTAACGTCTCAATCACTAGGTATCGTAGATTACTCCTCGGTTTCAACTCTTAGGTCAGGCAACCAGCTCAACCAAGACGGAAGATACCAATTGCCTCGCCCAAGCATCTCCATACTCGCGGGCACTAACACTGATCTCACCAGCGTTGCGTCCAAGAAAATCGCCACTGCAAGCCCGAATCCCACCTGCTGATTAATTATCGTTTTGCCTGACGCGAACGCTCCGAACACCGCAACCATTATCAGCGCCGCTCCTGTGATCAGGTTCGCCGTCGACCTCAACCCATAACTGACCGCCTCTGCGTTATCTCCAGTCTGGTCAAATCTCTCCCTTACCCGACTGAGCAAAAACACGTGGTAATCCATCGAAAGCCCAAACAGGATCGTGAACAAAAACAACGGAATCCAAGCGTCTATAACCTCCGCACGTTGGAAACCCAGTAAATCCGCTGCGAATCCCTTCTGGAAAACCAACACCAATAGACCATACGCCGTCCCCACCGATAGCAAGTTCATGATCACGGCTTTGATCGGAATAATGACCGATCGAAATACGAGGAGCAGCACAATGAAACTGAAACCCAACACGAAGGTAAAAACTATCGGAGTGTACTGGTCGACAACCTCGTAGATTTCAGATGCCGCTTCGCTCTGACCACCGATCTTTACCTCGGCATTCACACCAGCGAACGCGGCCGGAACCAGCTCCTCCCTGAGCGCGATGATCGCGTCTACTGCCTCGTCGCCTGTCGGATGACCGGGTAGCGCCAGTTTCATTAAAGCGATCTGATCATTCGATCCCGGATCCAGATATGGCGGCAAAGTGAATCTCGGATCTTCCACGATCGCAGCGGTCAGCCGTTGAATCGCCCCTTGAACTTCAGGGCTCTGAATATCACCTTCGATCAATATGTCGGAAGGCGTGGCAACCCCAAACGCAAACTTCTCCTCCAAAACGAAGAATGCCTCCTTCGTTTTCGCCCCGTCGGGTAACGCTTCAACACCGTTGATTCCCGTCTCAATCTCGAAGTAGTAGACGATGGCCACCACCATCGGCGCCGCTACCACCAAGAAACTCACCACAGGTACTTTTGTCACAATCCTCGTCGTCCATTCCCAAAAACCGCGGTCTGAGCCTTCGGCCGAATCTGCACGCGAACGTCTTCCAAAAAACGGGATCGATAGCATGTCAACCCTACGCCCTAAAAGCGCTAAAACCGCTGGTAACAGAGTCAAAGTCGCCACCATCTCGACGATCACCACCAATATCGCCCCCAGACCAAGAGATTGGAAAAACCCCATCGGTATGATGAACATTCCGCACAACGCGATGACCACCGTGAGACCACTGAACAACACGGTCCTGCCCGCAGTTTCACCTGCCCGCGCAACAGCATCTTCGACGCCCAATCCCCGATCAAGCTCTTCCCGAAAACGCGAGATGATGAAGAGCGAATAGTCGATTCCGACCGCCAAACCGATCATCGTGATCATCAACGTCACGAAAAACACGAGATCGAAAAATTGACCGATGATCGCCACCATACCCAATGCAATCGCTATCCCCACGATCGCCAATCCGATCGGCACCAAGGCCGCCACAACTGCCCCAAAAAGAGCCAGCAATATCAGCAACGCAACCGGAACTCCCACGCGTTCGCCTTGCTCCAGATCATGCGTCGCAAACTCGTTCGACTCGTAAGAGATGCTCGCCGGGCCGCTGATCAGCACCCGGAAATCATCGGCAGCGTCAGCCTCCTCCACAACATGAATAACGTCGGCGACATTTCGCGATGCCTCATCAAAATCACCGACCAAAGTGACCGAAATTAACGTCGTCTTCCTATCCGCCGACACCAACTGCGCGGCGGTCTCAGGTGCTAACACAGCCGCCAAGTAATAAGTCACAACTTGCGAAACCGTGCCTTCTCCCAACGCACTCAGTTCTTCGAAAACAGACTGGACCTTTGCGGCGAACGCGGGATCGTCAACCGTCAACGAATCCGATTCAACTATCACAACCTCGGTTACCGGCTCGGGGCCTCCGCGCAACCGTTCCAGCGTTTCCGCCGCCTGTTCAGATTCAAAACCGCTGCTCAGCCGCAACTCCGTCGTCGTCGCAGTGCCGAGGAGATTAGAGATTACGGCACCCGCAATGCCCGTCAATGCGACCCAAACAAGAATCGTGATCCACGGTCTTTTGGCACAGATACGCGCGAGAGATTGCGTCAACCTTGTCGCTCCCAAGTGATTCCGAGAAGTTCGGTAACGTTAAATGTTAACGACATTTGGAGCTTCCATTCTCCTTAATTCTTGAGGCAATCGACTTGAACCCATACGTCCCGCTGTAGATCGCTGCTCTCCATCTGCACCGAGCGGATCGAACCGGCATCGACGTTTATAAGAAGTGCCTGTCCGGTCGCTAGGTTGCTGATACTCGCGCGACTCCTCTTAGTCCTGCCGTGCATGTTCCTGCTCGGGTTTATTGTCTTCCCCTGCCATCGGATCGTCTGGTGTCGGCGATGCCTCTGGCTCAACCTCTTTTCTCGCCTTCACTGGCCGTTGGCGGAACATCCAAAAACTTACCCCAAAACCAAACCGCAATACGAACTCCAACCCGATCAGAAACGCGAGATAGTAGACAATCGCTTCTCGATGGTCGTTCAAATCTGACAACACATCGAAAGAAGCCTCGATGTCCACAAATGATCCGTCGATGATGAAGATGCCCAATAAAGCAAACGGCAGCATCTTGGCCAAATCCCGCGAAAGATCCTCGGAATAATACGCCGAAAATCGGATCGCGCTGACCGTCGCTAATGAGATCAACAGAACTTCGGAGATCTCACGCCCTAGTGACAGAAACACCAGCATCGTTGTCAATATCGCAAACCAGAAAAAAGCGAACATCGGGAACACGATCAGATACTTCAAGATGTACATGATCGAATGCAAGAAAACCCGCATCGCCCGAAAACGAGATTCTTCGTATCGAGACAGGTCGATCCGAAACATGTCTCGCTGGGCAACGAACCGATAAAAATTGAAAACAAACACCGCGTAAACCGCCATTCCCACCACGTATAAAGCTAGCGGCTCCAGCAAATCAACGGCATCTGCCGCGCTCAGGCCGCTAGGGAAGATATCGTCAAATCCCATGATTCTCTCCACTAACCAGGAATTCACTTTTTAGTCGCAAACGTGGTCGACGCGCTGTCACGGCAACCACAATCAACCGACTATCGAATGATACGGCACAATCTACCTCAAGAACCAAACGGCGACGCGTCCGAACTCCAGCTTCAACCCAGAGGTTTGCCCCAAGCGATAACAAGCTTGAGCGTTTCCTCGCCGATGCATCTGAAACCGTGATCCACTCCTGGCGGGGCCATAACTGCATCACCCGCCTCTACGATCCGCTCATCGCCATCCATCCACATGATCCCCTTCCCCTCCATGAAGTAATAGAACTCCTCTAACGTGTCATCGCCGTCATGAACATGGCTACCTTCGCTAGCCCCCGGCGGCAACTCCCAAACCTCGATCCTAACCGGCAATTTCGACGAGCCTTTGAAGAACCTCCGCCGAGTTACCGTCCCATTGCCTTCATGCAAACCGCGGTGGCAAATTACATCATCGGTTTCGTGCTGTTTCCAGTCCATTTTTCATCCTTTATCAATGCCCGTGCCAACCTCCCGAATGATCGAAGCCCCGAACATCGCCGGCAGAGCACCTTGCTCCGACAAGTCAGGCTTCCCACACTAACCCCGACTTCCCCTTCGCCGACTCTACCAACGAAACCCAATCGCCTGCATGTGACTAACCCATCCATCTATCTTCTGACGCCGATAGACTAGGTTTGGCAGATGTTTCGGGAACGTTGGAGCGTGAAGAACAGACTTGGGACGGATACCGATCATGAGACTCAAAGGCAAAGTAGCCATAATCACTGGCTCCGCGAGCGGGATCGGCTCCGCATCAGCGAGGCTCTTCGCCGGGGAAGGTGCCAAGGTCTGCATAGCCGACATCGACGAAGAAAAAGGTCGACAAGTCGCAGCCGACATAGCTGAAAGCGGCGGTGACGCGTTCTTCAAGCGACTCGACATCACGAGCGAGGACGACTGGGCCGAAGGGGTCAACGAAGTCGTTGCCCGATATGGAAAAGTCAACGTGCTAGTCAACAACGCGGCAGCGGCACACTACGCCAAGGTGGAAGAGACGACCGTCGAAGACTGGGACCGCGTTATGGCGGTAAACGGTAAAGGCACATTCCTCGGCACGAGGGAAGTTATCCCGCATATGAGACGCGCCGGAGGCGGGTCGATCATCAACATATCGTCTGGTGCCGGACTGGTCGGACAAGCGTGGTCCGCCGCGTACAACGCCTCGAAAGCAGCCGTCCACCTGCTGGCCAAATGCACGGCGATACAGTACGCCCGAGACGGCATCAGGTGCAACTCCGTCCACCCCGGCGCCATCGACACCCAGATGCTCCACGCCGGCACCCAACAGATAGGCGACTCCGAAGCATCCGACAGGCCCATGGGCCGAATGGGCACCCCCGAAGAGATCGGCTACGGCGTCCTCTTCCTAGCCTCCGACGAATCCAGCTACATGACCGGAACCGAACTCATCATCGACGGCGGCAAACTCTCCGGCCAGTGGCGATTAGCGGACACCCCGTTCGGACAGGCAGTTTTGGGGCGGAGATGAGGTGTGGGCGGTTGTGGGCTTGGTGTCTAAACCGGGGTGGCAAATCAGGTAATCTCGCCTGCATTTTCGTTTTCTAACCACCATTTGATGCCAGTCCGCCACCGCTGACGACCTATCCGAATACGCGCTTGATTAATCCGAGATTTTCATTGTTGCCCGAAGTTGCCTCAAATATTTCGTTGCTTTCACGAGTTCGGTGGATCCGTGGACATCCTTGTCATGCGATCCGCCAGCAGTCATCGTCAGGATTTCTTTCAAGCGTTTTCCGGCGTCGGGAATGATACTGGTTATGATTGCGCCGACTCCACCGTCATCCCACATGTATTCGGCCGTTTGGTCTTTCCATGAATCGGGGTTATAACCGTTCGGTCCATGCTTAATCTTCGTTAATGTGTATAACCGTTCAATTGCAAGACGGACACGTAACCAAGATTCCTTGTGTTCACCTTCGTTGGCCAATTTGTCAGCACCGCGGAGACGCTCACTGAATCGTCGGTTTCCCTCGTCGACCAAGCAACCGTCTTTTCGAGACAACCGAGTTCTAAGCGTAACGTAGTTCGAACGTTCGTAATGCCAGTAGCTGATGTCTCGAGCGAAAGTCTCATTGTGAGTCAGTAGAATGACCTGCCGTCCTTCGTCTAGGATCGGAGGCAAAACGTCTCTGGCGAATGTCTTGAAATGGTCTTCGTCCATTGACTGAACAGGATCGTCCAAGATCAAAAAGTCGTGCCTTAGTATTCTCGAACGCGTAACAAAGGCTGCTACACCAAGTGCATTGACTTGGGACTCGCTGAACACTTTTAACGCGTCGATCTCCTTTCGTTCGTGACGATCATCAAGCGTGGCTTTAACTTCGAGGACGACCGGAAAACCCTTCCCTTTGGGTTCCGGTACGTGCAAGTTGCTGAACGCAGAGTAAGTGTCTTCGCGTAAGCTAGACCACACCTCCTGCATCCCGTCACTAAACATATCCCTCTTTCCGTCGAGGTACTTCGCTCGGAATTTCATCAGTTCTGTTCTGATATTCACGAGGTCTTTTTGGCTCGATAATTTTGCCTCTTCCCAGATAAAGTCATCCAAGATGTCTTCTTGGGACTTGGCACAGGTAAGCCAAGACTCTCGTTTTTTGTATTCCTTGTCAGAAGAGGCAGCTTGACCTATGACAATCTCTAGCGCTCTCAATGCTCTGCCGTAATTTTCGGCGTGTTCGGGCAGAGCTTTCAATATATCGATGCACGACGTGCATTCCGATGCATAGTTGGTTACGTCCGTTAGCGTCGCGAAGTGATCCGTTTCGGTCGTGGTTAGCAATTGAGCTTTTTCCAGACTTTGGCGCACATCGGTTTCGATGTGAGATCGAACCTCGATCAATTTCGAGACCGCTTTAGATAGCTCGGAAGGTACGTCTTTCACGTATTCACCTAGATTAGGGAGGTCAGGGAGCGTGTTGTTGGCCTCCTGAATCAGCGTTGAAAGATCGCGTTTCAACCCTTTAATCTCAGCATCTAAGTTGATCCGAGCCTTGTTCTCAGACTCCACGAGTGGCTTCCATCCTCCAATCTCCAGAAGGCGTTTCTGGGTCAATGTGACTGGGTTTTCGTGGATACATAGGGGACACAGTTGGACAGCTTTTTTACGGTCAATCAGGCCGGCTTGAATCATCTTTCCCAAAGCATCCGCAATTACCAGAGCACCCTCCCGCACAGCGTTGATCGCGGATCGGGCTTCCTCGTATTCCTTCCATCTTCTCTCAACATTCGATTTTCGCTGTTCAGTTTCCGCGAACGTAGTTGACAACTCACGATTAGGCTGTTGCTTAGGTCGCAAGTGTGCCAGAGGTGGAAAACTCTTCTGCCGAGCTTCATTCTGTAGCTGATCTATCCGAGTCTCCGCATCCGCTAGATTTGCACTAGGGGATGAGAACTCCAAACCCGCGACATCGACTAGTGCATCATCAAGAGCTTTCGGGCGGTTATTCCGGGCAATCGACTTGACCTTTTGCGCGGTTGCTTTGACTTCGGCCATCTTCAGTTGGCCAATCAGGTTTTCCCAATTCAACAGGCCATTGGAACCTTTGGGACTCTTGAACTCTGGCAACTTCGCATCACCGATCACGGCTTTACTGATGAGATTGGTTAAATCGTCCAAAGCAAGAATGCGTTCAAAGTATTGCCTTCTTTGAGGTGGCGGGTTATGGACAAAAGATCTGAGGGTGTGTTGCATTAGAAGAGGCGTAACAAGGGAAAACATCCCTTCTAGGATCGCGGTTTCGTCTTCTTTCGAGACCTCTGATCCATCCAAGTACAGTTTCGATTCACACATGGAGGTGCTAGTAGCACCGTAATCCATTGTTAGCACTCGTTTCAGCGAGAATCGATGTTCATCAGGCGTTTCGAGGTGTTTGGCGAAAGTTGCCTCTACGAAAGTGCTCTCCCCGACTGGCCGAAATTGATTCTCAATACAATTCTCCAGTTCCGCAGCGCTACCCGTTCCATGTTCATTTCGACGCGACAAGGAACCTTCAAATAGGAATTCGATCGCTTCGACAAGACTAGTCTTACCAGTGCTATTCTTGCCTTCGATCACAATCAGGCCGCCTTTTAAATCGATCGGAGCAGGAAGATCTTTGAACCCCCTGAAATAGTGCGGCCTGATAGAGACGAGATTCAGCCCGGGTGGTCGCCTCAATCGCACTTCGTCGTTGGCTTCGATCGTGATGGGCACAATTTGCTCATCTTGAGGAATGCAGGAATCGCAATGTAGGTGAGTTCTCCCCAAGAACCACGAATCTAACCAATCGTCTCCGGTATCGTCCGTCGTCGAATATGCCCGAACCAGTTGCCCAATTGCGCCGGGTGCGTCTAGTAACAGACCAAGTGCTGTTGGTGTCGCATCGAAACTCCCGCGCGGACTGGTAGCATTTCGGTTTTTCAATTTATCCCCTGCTCGCTGATTTGGTTTCCGCGGTGAGAACCGATTGCAAATGGTCAGGACAACTATCGAAATCTCGTCTCGACGGTCGCGCCACTATTCCTTGGTGCCGGTGTTTGGAAGAGTCCACGTACCTATTGTTCTTCCCACCCCTTGGTGGGGGAGGCGGGATTCGAACCCGCACGGCCGCGGCCACATGCTCCTAAGGCATGCGCGTCTACCATTCCGCCACTCCCCCGCAAACTAAATGGTACTTCCACCCCTACTCGTAGATGTTCGCCATCCGCCAAGCGTCCAGCGACTTCAACACCCCATCCGATCCCTGCGCCCGCAGCGACACCCCCACGCTGTCATCGCGCCCGGGGTACACACGCGCTGCGATGCACTGCTGATCGTTGGCGAAGATCTCGACGATGCTGCGATCGATGAAGACCCGCAATCGCAGCGGCTCGCCGTCCTCAAGCACGATCGGCGCGGTTTCCGGCGGACGTGACAACGCCTCAGGAAGCGCCGATGAATAAGAAGTATCCAGAGATATGATGCTCTGCATCGTCGGAACTGGCCTTGGCGATCCGAACCTCGGCACTGCGGGCAACCCGCTTGCCAGCAACGCGCCCTCCTTGGGCAGATCGCGATGTATCCGGAAGCCGCGATCTTTGAAGAAAGATATTCGGGTGTACTCCTCACGGTTCGGCGACCGCAGCACGTTCAACTCGACCATCGGCGAGTCTTTGGCATCGATCTCCACGATTAACTCCATCGCGTTGCCCGACACGCCATCCAACACCAGATCCTCGTTCGCGGGCAGTATTGTCTCCCCTACTGAGATGTGTTCGCCACGCAATGATTCGACATCGCCGGCCGGCTCAATCTTCAACTCGTCCTCATACTTACCCAGCGTCACCCGCCGCGGCAGCGACATGATCTGGTTCCATCCCTCAGTCGGATACCCGGGGTTCATGTTGTGGATGATGATCACGCCGCCCTCGCCATCCGGCGCCGCCGACGGGGCGTGAACACCCGAAGGCGTCGAAGCCCCGAAGTTAAAGAGTCCTCCAGACGTCACCACAAACTTGTCGCGCTCTGTGTCGTAGTCGCCGAGCAGATACTGCCCGCCGCTCATGTGGCTGAAGAACGGCATGATCCACCTATCGCCTATCGGCCAGAAATACGGACACGCCCCATCATCGCCAACCAGCGTAAAGCGGTCGCCCTCGGCGAAGGGATGTAGATACTCCCAAGTCGCCAAATCCTTCGATCGAAAAAGAAAGTCGACCGCCACCCGTTTCCCCGCCGGACCTTCCGGCATCATTCCACACGAAAGCGAATAGTAGTAATCACCCTTCTTCCAGATGCACGGGTCGAAGACCGTGTACTCCTGCGGCGATCCGCCCTGTGGGGGCGACGGTATCACCGCCTGTCCCGTCACCTTCTCCCAGTTGAGCAGCAACGGATCGCTCGAAGTCGCCACCATGTTCCCAACCTGCGTCCCGTGATACATCGCAATCACCCTGTCATCCTCAACGAGCGTAGACCCTGAGAAACAACACTCCTCAGGGTCGGGATAGATCGCGTACGGCAAGTCCCGCCAGTGGATGAGGTCGTCACTCACTGCATGACCCCAATGTACCCGCGGATCCTCCGGCGGATATCCCTGGTAAAACAGGTGCCACCTACCCTGCCAGAAGCACAGGCCGTTGGGGTCGTTCAACGTGTTCTCAGGGTTGACGTAGTGGTAGATCGGACGCCACGGATCGCCCTCCTTGGCCTTCCGAGAGGCGATCATGCGATTGAGCAATGGGTTCTCTTTCAGTTGCGCCTCCTGCTCCTCCAACGTCTCGGCCCATATGTAATGCGGCGTCAGCGACTTGTGGCTGCTGTTGGTCATGATCCCCTCACCCTAAGCCTCTCCCCCGGAGGGGAGAGGGGATTTCTCGGTAGCTCTTCGGTTCGACGTGCAACAACGATAATATCCACATTGAGCAAACCAGAACCGCCCAAATTCAGGTGTAGGAGACCACGATGTCCGAAATGCAGATCGAGATGCTAGCCGAAGAACACGCTCTTGTCGGCGAAGGACCCATCTGGGACCCAAACCAGAGCATCCTCTACTGGACTGACATCCGAGGCGGTCGATACTTCAAATTCGACCCTGCAACCGGCATCAACAAGACCATCCACAACGGCATCTTCGTCGGCGGTGCCGCGGTCAACAAGAACGGTGGTCTGACGTTCGGGACGTGGGAAGGCGTGATGCTGTGGCGTTCCGACTCAGACTGGCAATGGCTACACCACGAGCCGGAGATGCGCGATCAAATGCAGTTCAACGACGTAACCGCGGGCCCGGATGGCAGTTTCTACGCGGGTAGCTACTTCGAGGATGCTCCGCGTGGCGAGTTGATGCGTTTCAAACCTGACGGCTCCCACGAAATCATCGCCGACGGGTTAGGCATCAGCAACGGCATGGGCTTCTCCCCCGATCTCACCGTCTTCTACCACACGGACTCTCTCGCAGGCGAAATCTACGCATACGACTACAACGCCAGGACGACCGAACTCTCAAAACGGCGCATCCTTGTAAAACTCGACCCAGACGAGGGAATCCCCGATGGCATGACGGTCGATGGCGACGGTAACATCTGGTCGGCGTGCTGGGGCGGCGCTCAAATCATCCAGTTCGACCCTGATGGCACGGAGATGAGTCGCATCAAGTTGCCTGCCGTCCAAACATCAGCCGTCATGTTCGGCGGCGACGACTTCACCGACATCTACGTCACTACGGCGACGTTCGGGAGCGACGATCCGATTACCGACGACGATCCGCCTGCGTACCACTCCATATCGAATCGAGGCGGTCAGCTATACCGGGTGCGGCAGGACAAGGTGCAAGGGAAAGCGGAGTTCGAGACCGACTTCCATTGGTCATGAGGTGGTCGGCGTTAGCCCCGCAACGTCTCGTCGAAACCCACATGCATCCTTGATGCTGTAGGTTCTGTCTGTCCCTGATAGCGGCTCCGCAACTCTTTTGAGCCGTACGGGTTTTCTGCTGGTGTCGAGAGGTATTGGAAGGAGATCTGCCCTATCGGCATTCCCTTGTAAAGAGTGAGCGGCAATCGCGACACGTTCGACAGTTCGAGCGTCAAATGTCCGTCCCAGCCGGGATCGACGAAACCTGCTGTCGAATGGATGAGGAGTCCCATACGGCCTAGCGAACTCTTGCCTTCGAGACGTGCGACGATTGAGTCGCTCAAAGTGATCCGTTCGAGAGTGCTGCCTAGTACGAATTCACCCGGGTGCAGGATAAACGGTTGATCATCGTCGATGACCACCATCTCGTTCAACTCAGGGATGTCGTGCCTGAGATCTATGAACGGAGCGGTAGAGTTTCTGAAAACCAGCACCTTGTCGTCTAAATGCAGGTCAACGGATGCCGGTTGCACGTCGTCGGTGCTGAATGGATCAATTCCAATGCGGCCAGACGCGACCTCTTCCCGGATGCTCTTGTCGCTAAGTACCATGCTTCTAACCAAAGCACGCTCCACATCCCTTGCTGTGAAGCGTGCGTTATGGGATTCTAACTTAGCGGTTGCTGTGTTATTCGGTGCTCCAGTCTCCGCCCATCGTTGCCTTGTCGATACAACCCGGCTGATCAATCGCGAACTTAACGGTGATGCTGGCCCGTATCTCAACATCACCTGCGCTGATAGGAGTGCTCGGGCCGTCGAACGAAGCTGATTCGAGCCTCACGACTGCTGCGTCTCCGTAGACAGGTGTGGACGTGAATCCCTCGGTCGCACTGATTAGGACACCCACTCCGACGCCGAACGACTCGGCATACAGGTTCGCCCGGTGAAGCGCGTCCTGAACCGCCAACTTCCGTGCCTCATCGAGGGATTCGTCTGTCTGATCAGCAGTGAAGTAGATCGAATCGATCCTTACGTGGTCCCCTCCTGCCGTCGCCGCGGAATCTATCACCGCGCTGAGGATGTCCGTATCCCCATCTTCAGACGTGTCGGCGACATCGATCTCGATCCTTACGCGATTGGAAACACGGTATCCGATGATGACATCACGACTGCGACGCCCAGTACTCCCGTCATCCAGAGTGAACTCTTCTTCGATCCATGTCCTCTCCGGCCTTATGCTCAGTCGGGTCGTCGTAATCTGGTCGTCGGTTACGCCTTGTTCTTTGACCGCGTCGATGATGTTTTGCATCGCAGATGCCGCCGTGCTTCGCGCATCGACTAGCGGGTCGGCTGTAACGTCGACGCCTAACTCGACAACACCGATGTTTGCCGGGATAGTTACAACGCCGGATCCTTGAACGGTGATGCCGTCGGTTCGCGGGTTGCAGTAGGTTGCATCAGCATTTATGGCGGCGTTGTGAGTCGCAACCGCAGTGGCCAGCGATCCGGGATCCTGTGCGCTCAAACTCAGCACCGAGAGTGTCGAACCTGCAATAGCCAGCACTGCGACAATTGCGATGCCGATGTGTTTCCTAGTGATCAACATTTGGGTATTCCCTCTTTCAACTGCTTGTTGGTAATCGCCAATCAAACTGGCTTCTGTAAGTAGAGACGAACGACGACTCGACTTTGTTCCCCGCCAAACCTCGATTATCGGCGACGGAGATACGCCCTAGTCAACGCGTCGTAGTTGGTGTTGCCGTCGAGGTTGATGTAGGTGTCGATGTCGGCGTCGGCGTGCAAGTAGGAATAGCTGACGCGGTGGACGCAGGCGTCGGCGAAGCGGTGGTAGGAGAAGCACCCGCTACAGTAGCGGTTGTCGTCGGACCGACGAAACATGGATCATCCGACGGTACCTCTTTTCGCTCATCATCGGCATCCTGTTTTGCCAATGGTGATGCCGTTTCGTCCGTCATCATGGATTCCGATTGGACCTCCTCCTTAGCTTCCATTGCCATCGCGGCGACGGCTGGTTCCGGGGTCGGTGCAACCTCCACCTCGCGTTCGACTACCACCTCCCGTTCGACCTCAACCACGCGTTCAACTTCAATCTCCTTAACCACTTCCTTCTCGACTTCGACTACCACTTCCTTCTCGACAATCACAGTCTCGACTACAACAACCTCCTTCTCGACGATGACGGTCTGAATGACCGTCTCTGCCCGGACCTGAACCTCTTTCTCGATCGTGACAGCCTCATCGGACGAAGGCGCTCCCGCCAATTCGGGAATGCCTTGCGCCGGCAGTGCTTCTGGTTCGCTTGGTGCCCCTGGCTCACCCGGCGCTCCCGGATCTCCGGGCACTCCCGGTTGGCCTGACTCACCTGGTGCCCCGGGCTCACCGGGTGCCCCTTGAAGACCTACAGGCCCTTCTGCGCTCTCGTCAAACCGTTCGGTAGCGTAATCGGTTATGTCGCCAATAGTGATCACCGCCACACCAATTAGCGCTAAGGCACCGATCACCAAAGGAACGTAAACCGTCGGCCTCGCCAATTTGACACCGATGCCACTCGTTCGCGGATTGAGAATCTTTTCGATCTCAGCCTCTGAATATCCTCGCTGCGCGAGGGCATCGGGTGTAAGCACATACGACCTCGGAGCCTCAACTGTGTCGATCCCACGCAGCATCTGAGACGTTTCGCGAAGCGACCGTATCTCATCGAGATCCGCACCCGCCAAACGCAATCGGTCTTCTATGAGAGCGCGGTCGATTTCATCGCTTGCGTCGACGTACGCAGAGATCAGATCCTCAACCGGATCATCTCTGCCGAATAGTCTTTGCAACCTATCGATCAATTCGCGACAGCCTCTAGACGCCCCACGCACATTGAGGAAACAGAGCGCGATGCTCGTTCGTTCCCTTCATTTGAACGACGTTCAACACCATAGATTTGTTCCGTTTCCAGCGATTTCATGCCCCGGCACCTGCAAACTGTCCTGGCAGCAATCCAGGGATTGAGCGCAGACAGTCCCGAACCCGGTGACGCGCCCTGTTTAGTCGCGACTTGATGGTCCCTATGCCCACTCCGATCACTGCCGAAGCATCGTCGTAACTCTGACCTTGAACATCGATCAACACAATTACCTCCCTGTGTTCATGGCTTAAGGCACCTACGCAGTGTTCCAGAGCTTCTCGCAACTCCGAGTTGATAGCCACATCAGCGGGTGACGGATTGTCGCTCCTCAATCGTTCCCGGAACGCAGAATCCTCGTCGTCGACCGACGACTCTTGTCGGCGATTTTGGCGTCTGAAGTGGTCGTAAGCCTTGTTGCGGGCGATCCTAAGGAGCCAAGCCCTGAAGTTGCTGCCCCGCATCTTCGCGATGCTGCGAAAAGCTGAGATGAAAGTCTCTTGGGTTACGTCGTCGGCGAGCGCATGTTGACGGGTCAGACTCAGGCTGAAACCATAAACGGCGTCTTGGTGGAGAGCGACCAATCTATTGAAAGCATCAACATCTCCAGCCTTCGCCATGGCCAATATCAGATGTTCAGGAGTTTGCATCTAATGGCGCAATGGCGAGCGTAAAGGCTACTGGCAATAGAATCGCTTACGTTATGACGCACCACGTCTGGACACAGATACGAGACATTGCGGAGATGGTCATCATCACCGCCCTCGTCGTCATATTCATTCGCAACGTTGCCATTACCTACACTGTAAACGGCCCGAGCATGGAGCCGACATTAGGTGAAGATCACCGTGTCTTGGTCAACCGACTAGGCGCGATCGGTTTTTGGGGCATCTCTCTATACGGCCAACCCGACTTTCTATTCGAGGGCCCGGAACGTGGCGACATCGTCGTTTTCGAGCCGCAGCAAGCCGGAACAGAAAAGATCGTCAAGCGCGTCATCGGATTGCCGGGCGACAAGGTAGACATCAAAAACGGAGCAGTGTTCGTCAACGATGTCGCCACCAACTACTCGGAGGACCACACCGAAACCAAGAACCGCCTCGACTTTCCTGTCATCGTGCCGCCACACGAATACTTCGTTTTAGGCGACAACCGAGATTCGTCCAACGACTCCCGAAACTGGGGTTACGTCCCAACCAAAGACATCGTCGGCAAAGTGTGGATGCTCTACTGGCCGTGGCAAGAGGTTTCGACATACTGAAACGTAAGCGTTCTAGCCAAATCCTCACTTCGAACACCCACACCTAGTTCTCAATCGGTGCCAAGTTTATGCAACCGCCTTATGCCGGTACATCAAAGCCTCCGCCAAGTGGTGATTCTCGATGAGAGCAGCCTCCTCCAAGTCGGCGATCGTACGCGCTACCTTGAGCACACGATGGCATGATCGCGCGGAAAGTCTGAGGTGCTTCATCGCGCTTTGGAGCAGCGACTTGGCATCCTGAGACATCTTGCACGAATCCCATACCTCTACGGGACCCATTAGTGCGTTGGCCATGACGCTTGAGTTCTGAAAGCGTTCATGCTGCATGGCTACAGCACCTACGATACGTTCGCGAGCGGAGTCGGACCCTTCCTCCACCGGCGGGGTCAATAGCTTTTCGTACTCCACTCTCGGCACATCCACGAACATGTCTATCCTGTCGATCAACGGACCGGAAATCCGACGCTGATAACGTGCCACCGCCAGTTCCCCACAAGTACATGGCTGTTGGGAATCACCGAAATAGCCGCACGGACACGGATTCATCGCGCCGACCAACATGAAACTCGCCGGATAAGTGGAGCTGGTGCGCGCACGGCTGATCGTCACCGCGCGGTCCTCTAGTGGTTGACGAAGAGTTTCGAGCGTTGCGTTGCCGAACTCTGGCAATTCATCGAGAAACAGGACACCTCGATGGCTCAATGTAACCTCGCCCGGTCTCGGTATACTGCCGCCACCGATCAGGCCGGCGTTCGAGATGGTGTAGTGAGGCGCACGGAATGGACGTTGCGTGATGAGCGGGCTGCCCGACGGCAGCAAACCAGTCACCGAATAGATAGTCGTGACCTCAAGCGCCTCCTCTGGCGTCATCGGCGGAAGAATTGACGGCAAACATCTCGCCAGCAGCGTCTTGCCACATCCCGGTGCACCCATCAACACGATGTTGTGGTGCCCCGCGGCCGCAATCTCGAGCGCACGCTTCGCCTGCTCCTGACCGCGAACATCCCGGAAGTCATAACCTGTCCGGATAGCCGCCGATTCAGCGACCTCGGGAATACCACCTCCCTTCACTAATGGCATCTCGATATCTTCTCGAAGGTGGTCTACGATCTGCCTCAACGTCTCGGCGGGCCGTATCTCAACGCCAGGCACCAATGAAGCCTCTTTCGCGTTCACTCGCGGGACGAATGCCGTCTCATATCCACGGTCTTTTCCCGTCTGCAGCATCGGCAACATCCCATGAGTTGTCCTCAGCTTCCCGTCAAGTGAAAGCTCTCCCAAGAACAGAGATCTGCTCACCGCGTCCGGAACCTGTCCGCTGCACACCAAGATGCCGATTGCAATCGGCAGATCGTAAGACGGCCCCGTCTTCTTGATATCCGCCGGTGCTAGCGATACGGTAATGCGCCGCATCGGAAATTCGACCCCCGAGTTCCTGATGGCTGCCCTGACTCGCTCCCGCGATTCCTGAACCGATGAGTCGGGAAGCCCTACAATATTGAACTTGGGCATCCCCGGTGAGATGTCGACTTCGACCTCAACGAGTTGTCCATCCACTCCACTGACCGCGCATGTGTTAGTTTTAGCAAGCATATTCGCCCTCGTGCTACTTGATGAAACGTATGTCATTTCTAAGATGACAACGTGATTTTACAACAGTTCTAGGTTTTCTCTATCTCAAGTGGCGAAAGTGCATTAACGCGAGTTCAGTCGTTTCACATCGGAGTATCAAAATTCCACCAATCACACAACAGAAACCCCTCAAACAACCATGACCATCCAATACGAAACTGAAGATCAGATCGCAGTTATCACCATCGCGAACGAACGAAAAGCGAACACTCTAGACAAAGATCATGCCGTAGAACTAGGCCGGGCATGGATCAATGCCTGGGAGGATCGAAACGTTCGAGCCATCGTCATCACTGGCGAAGGCGATCGCCATTTCTGCGGGGGACACGACCTATCGCTCCGCGACGACGTGACCGAAGCGGAGCGTCACTTCCTTTCTCTAGAGCGCATCTTCCGCCCTCCCGCTGGCTACATCAACGGCATGCAGACCGGCATCGATGGTGGCATGGCAGACCACTTCCCACGAATCCACAAACCCGTGATCGCCGCCGTCAACGGATGGGCAGTCGGTGCCGGACTGTATCTCCTTCTCGCATCAACCGACATCCGCATCGCCGCATCCGGACAGGCAAACTTCCGTTTCGGCCTCATCTCGCGCGGATGGGTGGGTGCAGGCCCCGGCGCAACGCTGCTCCTCAAGCAACTCCGTTATGCCGACGCCATGAAGATGCTCCTAGCGGACGAAACTGTAGACGCCGAGGAGGCAGTGAGAATCGGACTGGTAAACGAAGCGGTCACACCCGACCAACTCATGCCCCACGCACTCGAGACCGCCCACCGCATTGCCCAATTGCCCCCGCTCGCTACTATCAAGATGAAAGAGTTCGTCCATCGTTTCGGAGATCTACCGGTAGAACAGGCTTGGAACGTCCAAGCCCTCATCAACTTTCTCCTCCTCCAGACCACTCAAGACGCCCAAGAAGGTCGAAACTCCTTCCTAGAACGACGCGATCCAAATTACACAGGCGAATACCTTGGCTTAGAAGGGTTCTACGAGAACGCGTCGGAAGAAGAACGCGCACGATTGGACGAGTTGAAGCGTCAGATAGACTGGTAACCAAAGGCACTTTACGGCATGGACCGCTGGCAATACGCGAAAGACGAGCACCCGCCTTATTGCACGTGTGTCAAGTGCGTCGACGCACGAGAAAGAGGCGAAACTAACCGCTCTCGCACATCTCCTTACGCCAGCAATAACCTCTTCAAGCGTTTCATAGCGCGGCTGAAACGCTTCTTCGGCGGCCGCTGAAAGCCCGTGATCCCTCACTCGCGGCCCAAAATCCGCCACCATACCCATCCGAATAGCGCTCCCAAGACCGCGCAGATTGGTAGCGACGCGATTGCAACCACTTCCGTTCCGGCAGCGTCGAACTGAAACCACAATGCCAGACTAAAGGCGATCGCCACGCAAGCTCCGACTACTCCTCCCAAGAAGATGTATCGTTTGGCACTCATTCGGTCGATGTTAAACGAACCTCTGCCCTGTACAATTTCGCTGCGCAAAGGTAGGTAACACCGATGACCGACTACAACGGCAAAGTTCTTCGCAGCGAAGCATGGTTCGGACCTCGCGACCTCGAAGGATTTCTCCATCGCTCAGGACTGAAAAACCAAGGCTGGGACGAAGATTCATTTGCCGGAAAACCCGTCATCGGCATCGCCAACTCATGGAGCGAGGCCACTCACTGCAACGCTCACCTGCGCGTCATCGCGGAACACGTCAAACGCGGCGTAATCGCCGCCGGTGGTTTCCCTCTTGAGTTTCCCACTATCTCTCTCGGAGAGTTCTTCCTCTCACCTACCTCAATGCTCTACCGCAATTTGATGGCCATGGATGTCGAGGAGATGATCCGCGGACTGCCAATCGACGGAGTCGTATTGCTTTCCAACTGCGATAAGACCACGCCCGCGATGCTCATGGGTGCCGCCTCCGCCGACCTCCCTGCAATCATTGTCACTGGCGGACCGCAACTCAAGGGCAACTGGCGAGGTGAAGAACTCGGCTCTTGTACCGACTGCCGACGTTATTGGTCCGAACTCCGAGCCGGCACCATCACCCAAGCTGAATACGACTCAATGGAGGAAGCGATCTACCGCTCCCCCGGCCATTGCATGGTGATGGGAACCGCATCAACGATGTCGGTCATCTGCGAGGCGTTGGGAATGACTTTGCCCGGAGGTGCCGCAATCCCCGGAGCCGATTCAAGACGCAGAGTCTTCGCCGAACGTGCCGGAGCAACCGCAATCGACTTGGTCAACAACAACACGCGACCATCAGAACTCCTCACCGAAGAAGCGTTCGAGAACGCCGCTCTATCACTTCTGGCCCTGGGAGGCTCCACCAACGCCATCATCCATTTGACAGCCATCGCGGGCCGCGCCGGGATTCACTTCCCCCTCACCAAGTGGGAAGAGCTGTCCGAACGAGTTCCCGTCATCGCCAACCTGAAACCCTCCGGCAAATACCTCATGGAAGACTTCTTCTACGCCGGCGGTGCACCCGCATTCTTCAAAAAAATCCTCCACCTACTGAACAGGAACTGCATGAACGTCAACGGCAAATCCCTCGCCGACAACGTCGCAGACATCGACTGCCACAACGACGACGTGATCCTCAATCCCAGCCACGCCCTCTACCCCGACGGCGGTGTCTCGATCCTGCGCGGCACACTGGCACCAGACGGCGCAGTCATCAAGCGATCAGCCGCATCATCAAACCTCCTTCAACACACAGGCAGAGCCGTGGTCTTCTCAAGCCCGGAAGATCTCCACAACAGAATCGATGATCCCGATCTTGACGTGAACAAAGAAGACGTGCTGGTAATGCAAAATGCCGGCCCCATCGGCGGCCCGGGAATGCCCGAAGCAGGATTCCTACCACTGCCCCGCAAGATCCTCGCTCAAGGAGTACGAGACATGGTCCGAATCTCCGACGCAAGAATGAGCGGCACCGCCTTCGGAACTGTAGTCCTACACGTCTCCCCCGAATCCGCCATCGGCGGCCCATTGGCCCTGGTACGAGACGGGGACATGATCTCGCTGGATGCGAACGAAGGCCGATTGGACCTATTGGTTGACCAAGATGAACTTGCAAGACGTCAGGCCGAACTTGAGGAAAACCACGGCAACAAGACGAACGGCTTAGACCGTGGCTACATGCACGTCTACAACCGCCACGTCATGCAAGCACAACACGGATGCGATTTCGACTTCGCACTAGGCAAGACTCCCGTAGAGACGCACGTTGAGATGGAAGGGTACTGAACGTCCTTAACCAAAAGGCACCCCCTGATCTGCTAGATCAATCATGTCTGGTTCGCGATTGGCATAGGCCGACAACATGACGGGTAAGTCGGGGTAATGACCAGCGAAGTAGTCTTCGATGGTAAAAAGCTGCAATCTCGGATAGGATCGACCAGCGATTTCAGTCGTGCCAACAGCGAGCGCTTCACGTGCGCCCGCTGTAACAGAGTCGTTATCCATCGCTATCATCACACCCATGATTGCCTCTGAATCTGCCATGCTCCCGATAAATTCTCTGACGAGGTTTGGGCCAACTCGTTTTCCGCCCTTCACCTGAGCAATCACCAGGTGGCGCTCACCATTGGCCCGGGCATATCCGTGCCCGTCAACACCACGGTCGCCTGTCTTGCGCTCGTTGGGCAACATGCCGCGAATACGCGACACCGCCCATGCTTCAAATTGGAACGGATCACGTTCGAACAGATCTCTCGCCGCTTCCATATCTTCCGGACGCCCGATAACGCGTGGCTGCTCGTTTAGACGCTCTCTGAATCGATATTCAACGACTGCTATGGCCAGATGAGTGATGTCGATCCCGATCCAAGGCCGGCCTGAGGCCTGCGCGACATGCAGCGTTGTCCCGCAACCGCAATACGGGTCCATCACCAATCCGTCTTTTGGACAAGCAACTTCGATTAGTTGCTTAACCAATCCTTCGGGTTTCTGGGTCGGATAGCCGAGATACTCCTTGCCCTTGTTGTAGTTGGTAAATCCAATCGGATCGAGTATCAGATTTTGCGGGCCGGATGGCATATCCGCCGCCGCGTACCGCTTCAATCCCGGCCAAAACCCTCGCTGAGGGTGATGAATTAAACCGGCAGCATCCAACGCGTCCAACCTATCGTGGACACCATCGATCGCACGATAGTCGGGAATGAAGTTCTTTTCAATCCACTCAGCGTACTGACTGATTTTTGGGACGGCCCAATGACGGTTTCTCGCGTCGACATCGTACCCGTTCCAAGGTTTGCCACTTTCTCCTCTCCGTTTCTCGGCTGCTGTTAGGTCTCCAGTTCTAAACCGTCCAAACTCATCAGAGGACGGATAGCGTTTTGCCAACTCGGCTTCTGTGCGACTCACAGATATCGCCTGACCTCGCCAATACGAGATGTCGCTCTTGGCATATAGGAAAATCGTGTCGACTATCCGACCAAATCGTTTCGCATCGTTGTGCGCAGTCGCGCGCCGCCAGTAGACCGCGTTGCGATAATTCGTAGCGCCAAAAATCGCGTCCAAAAGGAGCTTAACGTGATGACTGGCGGTGTCATCGCAATGCAAATACAAAGAACCTGTTTGCTTCAAAAGCCGCCGCATCTCATAAAGGCGAGGAGCGAGATGGCAAAGATACGCAAACATGCCTGACCGTCCCAGCATCGTCTCAAAACCTCTTATCGCGGTCGCCAATCCGCCACCGGCAACAAGCGCAGCATCGCGATCTTCGACGGCCTGCTGACCCCAACGCCAAGTATCTTCAAACGCTCGAGCTTGCGCAGAAGACTCGCCTAGGTCCGACACAAAAAGTTGGTTGTACGTTTGGTTGGAATTGAACGGTGGATCGAGATAGATCAAGTCGACCGACTCGGATGGCCATTGCCGCATCCAATCCAGATTGTCCCCGTAATAAAGAGAATTCGAGAGCATCTCAGTTCCGACAGTTGGGCGTTCGCAAGTGTGAATCAACTATACCCATCCACGCGTTTTCCTTACGCGTGGTTGGCGAAAACCCACTATCCAATGGCAAAGCAATCCCTTCTCAGGATCTAAGACGTCGGCGCATCCCCCGGTATCAAACCCTCAGCCTTCATCTCCGACCAAACATCTCCCGGTATCTGCTGCCCCACCAAGCCAAAATTCTCCTCCAACTCCGCAACTGACTGAGCGCCAGGCACTACCGTCCCCACCGCCGGATGCGCCATCACAAACTGCAACGCCGCCGCCTTCAAATCAACACCATGCCGACGACAAACCGCATCCAACTTCCGCGCCTGATCCACCAAATGCTGCGGCGCAATCTCGTAGTTGAACGTCACATCTCCGTCCAAATCCCGAGCCAAGATCCCACTGTTATACGGACCACCAACGATGATCTTCACATCCCGCTCGACACACAGCGGCAAAAACTCATCATACGCGCTGTGATCCAACAGCGTGTATCGACCAGCCAACAACACCGCATCAATGTCAAACGCACGGATGAACCTCGCCGGCATCTCCCACTCGTTCATACCGCATCCGATTGCCTTAATCGTGCCCTGCTCACGCAACTCGATCAACGTCGGAAACGCCTCCTCCATCGACTGCGGCTCGCCGTGCGGTTGATCCACAGGGTCGTGTACCAGCACGATCTCAACATGGTCGGTCTGCAACCGTTCCAGACTCTCCTCAATCGACCTCAGCACATCGTCCCGCGTCCAACTGTCGACGCAGTAGTGTTCGGCAAAGTTATCCGGCGAATCCTCCGCAGTCATCCCGCCTTCCACTGGTTCCAGCACCCGTCCAACCTTGGTCGAAATCACATAGCTGCTACGTCCAACACCCTTCAGCGCCGACCCGTATCTAACCTCGCTCCGACCGGCCCCGTACAGCGGGGCCGTGTCGAAATAGTTGATGCCCAGTTCAAGTGCCCTTCGGATGATCCGTACCGCCTCATCATGCACAGTCCCACCAAACAGGCCGTCACCCAACACCATCCCGCTCAACGGAGCACCTCCCAATCCTAGACGCGTCACCTCGACGCCCTGCTTGCCGATCGCAACCTTTTCCAGCGGATTCATCTCAGTCTCCTATTTGCATCGTGCCTGACTTAAGAAACCAACGCCGCAATCGCATCCCCCACCGCCGCAGTCGTCGACGAACCACCCAAGTCAGGCGTCAAAGTCTCGCCCTCTCCGAGCACATTTTCAACCGCGTTACGCACCGAAGCAGCCGCCGCGTTCTCGCCCAAATGATCGAGCATCAAAGCCGAGGTCAAAATCTGCGCCATCGGATTGGCGATCCCCATGCCAGCGATATCAGGCGCACTCCCATGCGTCGGCTCAAACATCGACGGATTAGTCCGCGTCGGATCCAAGTTGGCGCTCGACGCCAACCCCATCGAACCAGTAATAATCGCCCCGATATCCGTCAGAATATCCCCGAACAAATTCGACGCTACAACAACATCGAAACTCTCCGGCCGTCGGATGAAATCCATGCAAGCCGCATCGATCAACAACGAGTTAGTCGTGACATCGGGATATTCTTCCTTAACCGCATCGAAAGTCCTATCCCAAAGCACCATCCCGTAACCCTGAGCATTCGACTTCGTGATCGACGTCACATGCATCTTCTTCTTACGCTCTCGGGTAAGCTCAAACGCGTAGCGGATCACACGTTCGCAACCTTTTCGGGTAAACACCGACGACTGCACCGCCACTTCATCCGGGAAATCTCGATACTGAAATCCCCCAACATTCGCATACTCTCCTTCGGTATTCTCCCGAACTACGATCAGATCGATGTCATAAGGCTTCACATCCTTCAACGGCGAGTCGACGCCGGGTAACAACACCGATGGCCGAACGCAAGCGTACTGGTCAAACGCCCGACGTATCGGCAGAAGCAACCCATTCAACGTGATGTGATCCTGCACCTCCGGGTGCCCGACTGCACCCAGGAATATCGCATCGAAACCTCTCAACTGCTCCACACCATCCGACGGCATCATCTCCCCATGCTCGAAGTAATACTCCGAACTCCAAGGAAACTCAACGAACTCCCACTCGATGCCATGTTTGCCAGCAAGAGCCTCAAGAACCTTCAACGCTTCGTCAACAACGTCCACCCCGATGCCATCGCCCTTGATAACCGCGATTTGGTGCTTAGCCAACCTGAAACCCTGACCTTTTGCTTTGACTACCCGACAGCATGCACACCGTCGTTCAATTCGACGATCGACCCTCGATAATCTCCAACACGCCCGCTATATCGTTCTCACCCCAACCCTTTTCGACCATCTCGTGGAAAAGTTCGTACGACTTCAAAGCAAGCTCGAGCGACAACCCTTCGGCGGACGCCAGGTCACTAATGATGCCCATATCCTTGTCCAAGTTCCGCACCGGCGCCGCCGAGTTCTCAAAATCTCGATCCGCAGTTATCGGATAACTCCGTCCCACCATCACACTGTTCCCCCACGAAACGGCCAACAACTCTCCAGCGGCATTAATATCAACCCCCGCCGAGTTCGCCAGTGCAAAAGCCTCAGCAGCGGCCGCACAGTTGACACCTACAAGAAGCTGGTTGATCAGCTTCATCGCCGTACCCGCGCCATTCGGACCCATCAACCGAACATTCGCACCCATCAACTCCAGATACGGCAACGCCTTCGTAAAAGCCTCTTCCGATCCCCCGCACATGATCGCCAGCGTACCCGCCTCCGCACCTGTCGGCCCACCGCTGATCGGCGCATCGAGGAACATCGCTCCCTTCGACTCAACCGCCTCGGCACACTTCCGAGACGTCCCGATATCAACCGTGCTGTGGTCTACAACTATCTGACCAGGTTCCAACGCAGGAACGATCTCACCAATAATCACATCCAACGACGTCTGAACACTCGGAAGGCAAGCAAGCACCACATCCACTTTAGAGACTAGGTCCGCCGTCGAACTCGCACCCGTCGCCCCCCGTTCAATCATCGCCTCGATCTTCGACTGCGTACGCGTGAAAACGATCGGTTCCCCCCCTTTGGCGAGAAGATTGTCCGCCATACCCTGACCCATGTTGCCAAGCCCGATGAATCCTACCGACATGTTCCTTTGCTCCTTATCCTTGACTCGTTGAGTTCGGGTTGAGTGCCCCGATGTCCATCCGCGACGCCTGAAAGACGCGCGGAATCGCGCTCTATAGACGCGGAAAGTATATAAGCGCCATCCAATCGCACCCCAGCACACGGACGCCGGGCAAACACAACGCGATCAGTCGAGTTGCCGCAGTTTCGGATCCAACCGATCTCGCAACCAGTCGCCGAAGAAATTCATCGACATCACCAACAGGAAGATCGAAAGCCCAGGGAAGAACGACGACCACCAGACTCCGTTGATCAAATACTGATACCCCTCGTCCACCATCTTGCCCCAAGTCGGGATCGGGTCAGGAATACCAACGCCAAGGAACGAAAGCGTCGACTCCGTCAAGATCAACCCGCCCACACGCAACGTCGCAATCACGAGCACCGTGCTGAAAGTCCCAGGCAAGATATGCCTCATCATCAGCCGCAAATTGCTCGCACCCATGACCCGCGCCGCACTGATGTAATCCAGTGACCGAATCGTTAGAACATCCGCCCTTACCTGTCGCACAAATGGCGGCCACGCAATCATCGCAATAATGATGATCACTGTAGTCTCAGTCGCACCGATCGTCGCACCAACCATGATCGCCACCAGCAAGAACGGCAATGCATTCCAAATGTCGACGAATCGCATCAACACCTCATCGATCCAGCCCCCGTAGTACCCGCCGAGTACTCCCATCGCCGTACCGATCAGAACACCCGACAGCAACGCATATCCCGACACCTTCAACGATACACGTGCGCCATGGATGATCCGGGACAGAATGTCCCGACCCAATCCATCACTGCCCAAGATGTAGTCGGTCCTGTCGAATCCCTTCTTCGCCGCCAATTTGTACCCGATTTGGCCCGCGTCGGTGGTCAAATCAAAATCAGCCGCGTTCGGTGCAAATTCGTTCGCAGGATGCGGTTGACCCCAAGTAGGTGCCAAACGGTTAAAGTCCAATCGCTGGAAATTCGGGTCAGCAGGAGAAAGCCAGTCCGCAAAAAACGCCACGAAACTCACACACACCAAGATTACGATCGGAATAATAGGCCAGCGCCGGAGAACGTACCAGATCTGCGAATGCAACGGACGTCTAACAGCGCGGAGCCCAGTCGTCGGAGCAGCATCCAACCGCTCAGCGACGGTGTCTGGGGTGACTCCTCGTTCTTGACCCTGCTCAGTTGCCACTCGTTGTCCTAGCCCTCGGAAATGTTAATCGAACCTGATCCGCGGGTCGATCAGCGCGTAAACGATATCCGTCAAAAACGTAGCCACTACGTACACGATGATGAACATCAACACCGCACCCTGCAACGTCGGGAAATCATTGCCGTGCACCGCCTCAATCGCCATCAAGCCAATCCCCGGTCTCGAAAATATTGTCTCTACAACCAACGCACCCTCAATAAATCCCGCGAATGCCAAAGTAGAGGCCGTCAAGGGTTGTATCAGCGCGTTTCTGAACGCATGCTTCCAAATGACAAACGAAGTCGTCACACCTTTCGCCCTTGCCAACTTGACATACTCCGAATCCAATACCTCAAGCATCGCCGATCGCGTAAGCCGCAAGTAACCCGCCAAACCTCCCAGCGTCATAGCCATAACCGGCAATACCAGATACTCCATCTGCCATAACGACGGTTCTTGCGTCGAATCCCCCGCTAATCCAGCAGGTAGCCAATCAAGCCATATCGCGAAAATTTGGATCAGGATGATCGCAAACCAGAAGATAGGAATCGATTGACCTATCAATGCTAAGAATCTTCCGCTGTAATCAGCTAACGTGGCCCGTTTAACGGCCGAAAGCACCCCCAATCCAACGCCAATTACTCCTGAAAACAACCACGCAAATGTCCCGAGCTGCAGACTGTGCGGGATCTTCTCTGTGATCGTCCGAGCCACTGGCAACTTGAAAGCTAGAGTCTCGCCAAGATCGCCTCGTAACACCCTACCCAACCAAAGCAAATACTGCACCGGGTACGAACGGTCGAGTGCCAATTCCTTGCGGATTTCCGCCACTGCCTCGTCAGAAAGTCCATATCCTGACGTTGCGAAAAGCAACAGAGGATCACCCACCGCCCGAGACAAAGAAAACACGATCGCTGTGGCAGCGACCGCGCTGAGGATCATGAAGAGAAATCTTCTTATCAGGAAACGACGCATCGGTTCATTCGTTCATCGTTCGCACATTCTGTGCGTCGGTTCATCATACTACCGACACTCCAACCGCACAAGTCTACGTGTGATTCGAAATACGCTCCCCCTGCGTTTCGCCATTGCCTTCGATCAGGCCATTGTGCGTGCCGCAAGGAGAGCGGCTCTTCTCGACTTCGGAGATACACGACCGATGAGGCCGTGATCCCCGATGCCGAAAACTAGTCTATTGAGCCGGATTATTGGGCCAGCTCGATGTCCCAGAGGTTGTTGATACCGCTGGCTGCTGCCCGGTCCTGCGACCAAGCCGAGATCTTGTTGCGGTTCCAGAACCAGTCGTTCGGGACTGCGACGATCCCGGGCTGCAGGTTCCAGTAGTAGACGTACTGCAGATACCGGTTCGCGAATGACGTCGCCTCGGCTGTGTCCGCAGCGGTCGCCATGCCTTGGTAAAGTTCCAAGATCTTCGGCGACTCAAACGCACAGCTGAATCCACCTCGCGTCAACGAAGTCTGGACTAGACCCTTCGGGAAGTGCCAAGGGTTCGACTCTCGACCCTTGTCGCAGGAGGTCACGAACGGGTGAACGTTCGAGCGACCAACTACGGTCGGGCGGAACGTCACATACGTGAACTTCAGCGAGAACGTCGACAGCCCAATGTCGGCCCAGTAACCAGCGACCGCGTCGGTGACTTCACCAGTGACCGAGGCTCCACCGCCAAGTTCTGGTCCCGCATACACGGAAACCTCAAACCGGTGGTCACCAAGAATGTCGGATGTCACGTTCGTCTTGCGCCAGTCAGGATTCTGCGCCTTGATTAGTTGGACCGCTTTCACTGGGTCGTATTCGTAAGTGCAAGGGCCGGTGCCAGCAGGAGCATCTGCAGTGTAGTCGCCACCGGGTTCCTGCGTGCACTGAACGGTCGAGAAATTCGGGTGCGATGACGCGAAATACTCAACGTCGACGGTTTGACCAAGCCCGGCCAAGAGCGACTGGTTGACCGCGTCGCGATCAATCGCTATCGCCAATGCTTGTCGTACCTGGCGTGCCTGTTCCATGTCGTCATCGCCGTGCAATCCTGGGCTGCCGATCCAGGCGTGGTCGTGCTGGAACGGACCGCCGCTTGAAGGAGAAGGTAGCGGTTCGCCCGTAATCGCGTGGTGAGTTTCCCACAGGTTGCCGGAGAAGAACACACCAAGTTGCGTGGCTCCACCAGTTCCAGACTGCCCCCAGTTGGAGGAGTCGATGATCAAGTTCGCCGCGTCTTTGGGCTCGAGCTGGGCAGTGTCAATCTGGCCCGTGCGCAAGAGAGTAGCCCGGTTGGTCGGGTCACCAGCGCGAACCATGATGATCGTCGATGCCTTCGGAGAGAACTTCCAGTGGTCGGAGTCCGCAGTCAGAACGATGCGGTCGTCCGGAATCCACGCATCCACCAAATATGGGCCGCTGGCAACAACGGTGTCGCGGACGAATTCTTCACCCTCTTCATCAAACGCTGCCTTCGATAGCACCGGGAATGCTTGGCCGGACTGGTTGACATAGTCGTCTTTCCAAGTCCCGTCGTAAGAAACAAAGTCCCACTCGACGGTGTTCTCGTCCACCACGCGCCACTCGCCCCACAACCCAGCGAAGTCTCCCGCTTGGCCGTGAATTGAAGTGCTGTTCGTCGCGTTGTTGGCGTCGTTCATGCTCCAAGCTACGTCTTCGGCCGACAACATGCCGTAACTCTTGTCCTTGGTTCGGAACTCAATCCCGTCCTGAATTGTCACGCTACCGGTGGTCAAGTCATCGCTAACGTTCCAAGTGGTGGCGACCCACGGGAGAGTCTCGTCAGCCGGGCCTCGGCGGAACAATGTCTCCGCAACACCCCAGTTCTTGAGAGCGTCAGATGCCTGGTTGGCATTCCTACCGACCTGCTGACCGATGTCCGCTGAACCGATAACAACTGCGCCAGCTTCCGTCTCCGGATCCGGTGCGCCAATCGTGCCGATCAAGCTCGCAGTCGCAGTTGGCTCTGGCGCCATGACTTCAACGATCTTCTCGACTTCCTTGACGACTTCCTTCTCGACGACCTTCTCAACCTCGACCTCTCTCTCCACCACGACCGTCTGCACAACCGTCTCGCCAGCTACCTGGACCTCCCTCTCGACGACAACCGTCTGGATCACCGTCTCGCCAGCTATCTGGACTTCCTTCTCAACGACGACCGTCTGAATCTCGGTCACCGCTACTTCGACTTCTTTCTCGACGACAACGGTCTGGACAACGGTCTCACCCGCCACCTGGACCTCTTTCTCGACGACAACAGTCTGGATTACCGTCTCGCCCTGTACCTGAACCTCGCGCTCGACGACGACTGTCTGCACAACCGTCTCGCCGCAGGCCCAAGCCGCCAGCGCGGCTAAGGCTACCGCTCCAGCAAGCAAGAACTTCCTGCTACTTTTCATCTTCAATACATGAACCTCCATGTATGCTTTGTCGCGGCCTCTTTCGCGCCATCTCGAGTACAACGCGTAACCGCCTCGTTGGGTTTCCAACGCACTAACCCGAAAAGTGTAACCGAATTCTCCGTCGAGTCAAAATCCAATGCGATCGGCGATTCGTATCTCGATATTCTCGGCTCAATGTCGGCTTAAAATTTGAATCCCACTCTCGCCGATAACTCGACCCCCTACCGCAACATGACATCCAAAATCTCAATCCTCTACTGGAAGGAAATCCCCGTCCAGATCAAAGCCGAAAACGACCAATCATCTATCTCCGTACCCTTAGATCACCGCTTCCAAGAAGCCGCCGACGCAATCGCGATGATGGACGGATCATACGGCAACGACGAATACCTCGACGCTTGGCAATGGGGACAACCCACCGAATCCGACCTCGATCCCAACGACGCCGCAACCCAACTCGCCCATCAAATCAACAAAGGCATGCCCGAAGACTTCGTGGCACGCATACGCGACCTACACAACTCAGGCGAACGCGACCCTGAACCGGGTGCAATAGACCACTGGGTAGAATAAACGCCATGACCACCCAGATTTCATCCTCTCACGAGATCCTTCAACGTCTCGAAAACGAAATCCTCATCTTCGACGGCGCCACCGGCACCTACCTCCAACAACACGGCCTCGAATCCGGCGGTTGTCCCGAACTCATGAACGCCGACGCCCCCGAAACCATACGCGGAATGGCACGCGACTACTTCGACGCCGGATCAGACTTCGTCCTCACAAACACCTTCGGCGGAACCAAATTCCGCCTCAAACACTACGACGCCCAAGACCGCGTCCATGAACTAAACGCACTAGCCGCCGAACACGCCAAATCCCAAGCCTCTCCCAACCAATACGTCGCCGGATCAGTAGGTCCGACTGGCGAATTCATCGAACCCCTCGGAATGGTCAGCGAATCCGAAATGTACGACGCATTCGCCGAGCAAATTACCGCTCTCGATGAAGGCGGCGCCGATGCCGTAATGATCGAGACACAGATGGTTCTCGAAGAAGCCGCAATCGCAATCAAAGCCACTCGCGAAAACACCGAGCTCGCAGTCATGGCAACCATGGTCTTCGACAAAGGCCCCCGAGGATTCTTCACGATGTGGGGAACCTCCCCCGAAGACGCCGCAAAGGGTCTCCGCGAGGCCGGCGCCGATGTCGTCGGATCAAACTGCGGAAACGGCATCGACAAAATGATCGAGATCGCCGAAATCATGCGACCCGTCGTAAGCTGCCCCATCGTCATCCAGTCCAACGCCGGAATCCCCGCATACAAAGGCGGAGAAATCATCTACCCCGAAGCACCGGACTATATGGCCGAACGCTACAAGCAACTCGCCGAAATCCCCGTGGAGATCCTCGGTGGCTGCTGTGGAACCACACCCGAACACATCCAAGCTCTCGTCGAAGCGGTAAAGTAACCACATAACTAATAGGAGAGCCGTCGTTACCTACTCAAAAGGAATAACCCGCGAAAACATCATCGCCGCGCCCCTCCGAAACCTCGGACGCTGCATCGAACTCGTCGCGGTAGATCCACACTTCCACGACATCACCGTCGGGCTATACCTCCGCGACCGGACCCTCACCATCCACACATTCTCCCAAGTCGAAGGCACCGGAGAACGCATCGAGACCATCCGTGACCGCCTATGCGCTCTCGCTGACATCGATCCTTCAGCCCACGCCACAAACCAAGCAGAACTGATCTCCCAAGAGTTCTATGACCGCCCCCTCCGCTTCGCATTCACCGAAGCCGTCGAAAAAACCAACCCGATACCCACCGGACCCATCTCCGTCGCCGACACCAAATCGCGCCTCACCTTCACTGTCACGCCCGAACACTCTGACGAACTCGGCTGGACCTACCACGTCACCGCCGAAGGCGAATTCGCCCGCCCCCAGATGCGTATCATGGCCGTCGTCGGTGGCTACATGCGCTACGGCGAATGCGAACGCGTGGGCAAAGACCGCGACCGATTCCGCTTCAAGCACGGCGAACGCCTCGACCGATTCGCCCGACTTCTGCTCCCCTACGCCCGCAACGTCAGCGCCGTAGACAACATGCTCGAACAAGCCGACCTAGCCGGCCAAATGACAACCCAAACCCTAGGCTTCGCCAGCAACTAAAACGATTACGTCATTCCGGCGAAAGCCGGAACCCACAGAAAGCAAGCCCACAGCGACGAAGTCGCACCCTTATCCTCCACTAGCGCCACAAAGGAGGGCCAATATGCCATCCACCAAATACGCCGGAACCCTCACCTCCAAAGAGCGAACCCTCCGAGCGCTGCGTGGCGAACCCGTCGACCGACCACCCGTCACAAATCCCACCAACGTCGCAACCGTCGAGCTCATGGACCTCGTCGAAGCACCATTCCCCAACGCCAACCGCGACCCGGAGATGAACGCCCGACTCGCCGCAACCGGATACACCCAGCTCGGTTTCGACGCCATCGCTCCCTACTTCTCCATCATCCAAGAGTCCTCCGCACTAGGATGCGAGATGCAATGGGAAGGCAAGGACAACTGGCCCACCGTACGCATGACCAGACCCATCTGGAAGACCGTCGACGACATCAAAATGCCCGACGGCTTCCTCGAACACCCCGACAACTGGACCATCATCGAGTCGATACGCCTACTCAAGCAGGAATTCGGCGATGAGGTGGCCATAGTAGGCAAGACCATGGGCCCCTGGACCCTCGCCTACCACGTCTTCGGTGTCGAGCCGTTCCTCCTCGCAACCGTCGACGACCCGCCCATGGTCATGGACATGCTCCACAGGTTGAAGCAGTTCACCATCGAATTCGGCATCGCCCAAATCGAAGCCGGTGCCGACGTCCTGACGGTTCCCGATCATGCCACCGGTGATCTCGTGAGCGGTGAATACTACCGACGCTTCCTCATGGACCTCCACCACGAATTCGTCGAAGACCTCCCCGTCCCAATCATGCTTCACATCTGCGGCGCAACCACCGACCGCATGCCATACATCGCCACCACCGGCATGGCCGCGTTCCACTTCGACTCCAAGAACGATCCTCACGAGTCTATCCACGCAGTAGACGGCGGCATAAACCTAGTCGGCAACGTCAACAACCCCGTAACCCTCTACTCCAAAGGCCCCGAAGAAGTCCGAGCCGAAGTCTTCAAATGCCTAGACGCCGGAGTCCAACTAATCGCCCCCGAGTGCGCCATCCCACTAAAAACCAAACTCGAAAACCTCCTCGAAATCCCCAGAGCCGTAGAAGACTGGGCCGCCGAACACTGGGACTACTCCGAGAACTGAGGCTGCGAACTTAAACAGTGATCTTGGCCCTCAACGAGAAACCTAATTGTTCATCCCGATTCGATACATAACTCTTTCTAAGTTCTTTACAACCTGCTGACGTGCCACCGAAAATCAGAGATGCCATACGGCTTGCAGAAAGTGAAGGATGGGTCCTAGCCAGGACGAGAGGAAGTCATCGCCATTACAAGCATCCCGACAAACCCGGACTAGTAACTATCGCTGGTCACCCGAAGACCGACGTTCCTCCTAGGATCTGGAACAGCATCTTGCGGCAGATGGGATTACGATGAATACAAGGAACAACATGCAACGCACGTATACAGTTCTGATCGAAAAAGGCCCAACCAGTTGGGGTGCTTACATTCCCGACATTCCCGGGTGTTTCGCCGCCGCCGACACTGAGGAAGAGGTCAAAAAACTGATTGTCGAGGCGGGCAATTCACACCTCCAAATGTTGACGGAAGAAGGGCTACCAATCCCTGAACCTCTGGCTGTATCACAGCAGGAATTCCAACTCGTTTAGCCCTGTCACCTGAGGGAACGTCTGCCCAACGCCATTTAGAATCGAAATGTCCGCCGCAATTCAACACGCGCGCCAATAATCGCGCCCAACAACGCTTCCCAACCCCATGCCAATCGTCAACGAAGGCCTCCAACGCGAATTCGAGTGGGTCACAAGACCCGGAGAGCAGAAACACATCGGCGAAGCTCTCGATCTCGCCGACGAGACAATGCAGGACATCGCATACCAACTCATCATCGGCAAAAACCTCGAAGTCGACCGCCTCACCAAAGAGTGCCTCGACAACGGCTACACCGCCAACCACATCCTCGACCACGGTCTCCTCAACGGCATGGCAATCGTCGGCGTCAAATTCCGCGACAACGTCATCTTCGTCCCCGAAGTCCTCGTCGCCGCACGCGCCATGAAGGCCGGCATGACCCACATCGAACCCATCCTATCCGCATCCGGCATCGAGCCCATCGGCACCGTCATCATGGGCACCGTTAAAGGCGACCTCCACGACATCGGCAAAAACCTCTGCATCATGATGCTCAGAGGCGCTGGCTGGACCGTACACGACCTCGGCGTCGACACCTCACCCGAAGAGTTCGCAGACGCCGTCATGGAGTTCGAAGCCCAAGTCGTCGGCATGTCAGCCCTCCTAACCACCACCATGCCCAACATGGGACGCACAATCTCCTACTTCGAAGACATCGGACTCCGCGACGAAGTCCGCATAATGGTCGGCGGCGCACCCGTAACCCGCGAATTCGCCGACGAAATGGGTGCCGACGGATACGGCGAAAACGCCGTAGACTGCGTAGAAACCGCCAGCGACCTCCTACAACTCCAAAAAGAACTCGCCTGACCAACCGTCAGCACCAAAGCCATGCCGGATAGTCACGAAAACAACGTCATTCCGGCGAAAGCCGGAATCCAGGGGGGCGGTCATACCGATTTCCCCTCTCCCTCGATGGGAGAGGCCCAGGGTGAGGGTGACCAGTCCCCAAACCTCGACGTCGAAGCCGCACGCAAAAGCATGGCCCGCATGGCAAACATCTTCGCCGACATCGCACAACACGCCGAAGACTCCAGCCTAACCCGATGCCCCTACAAAGACGCCCGATCCCGATGCACCGCAAAATTCGGCTGCACAAACCAACACTTCACCAAAAACCCCCTAGACCCACCAATCTGCACCGCCAAAGACGGCGACCTAGACTACCGCTCAGCATGGGAAATAGATTAGGGTTTCCCCCGCTGAGCGGGGGAAATGTCCGAAGGACAAAGGGGGACCAACAGCCACATCGTCCCCTCTCCCTAGATGGGAGAGGGCTAGGGTGAGGGTGATCTGGGCGGCCATGGGGAGCGGTGCCATCCTCCCCCTCCTTCAAAATCCTTAGAATCCTAGTTCATGCCTCTAATCCACAACCAAACGCGCCTCCCCCTAGAAACCGGCAAGACCCTCTTTGACTACGCGGACGACCTAGCCGTACGCGTACCCACCTCCTGCAACCGCAACGGCGAATGCCACGAATGCATCGTCGAAGTCCGACGCGGCATGCACGCCCTCGAACCCCTCAACGACACCGAAGACTTCCTCCGCGATAACTACCGACTAGCCTGCCAAGCACGAGTCATCGACATCGAAGCCGACATCGAATTCAACATCCTCCGACGCCAACCACGCATCCTAACCGAATCCATCCAACGCGACGACATCGAACTAGACCCCCTAACCGTCCGCGAAGGCGACAACATCATCTTCAAAGGCGAAACAAGCCCCTTTCGTGAAACGAAAGGGGCGCGAAAGAGCGAAGCGAATTTCGCGGGGTATGCCCGGGGCGGTGTGGGGGATGCACGCCATGGAGCCCAGGCAGGCGCGGCGAACACAGCACCCCACATCATCGACCGCTACCGCGGACGCATCCTCGGCATCGCCGCCGACATCGGAACCACAACCGTCGCCATGAACCTCGTCGACCTCGAGACCGGCGACATCCTATACACCGCATCCTTCGAGAACTCCCAGCGCTTCGGCGGTTCCGACGTCATGAACCGCATCTCATACGACACCGGAACCTACCGCGGCGAACTCAAAGCCGTCCTAGTCTCCAGCATCAACTACGAGATCGGAGAGATGGTCCGCGCCCTCAAGATCCGACGCCGACACATCGTCGAATTCGTCGCCGTCGGCAACACCACCATGCGCGACATCCTGTTCGGCATCGACGTCGAACCCATCGGACAAAAACCCTACAAATCCCACATCGAAGACGACTTCCGCAACGGCAACCGCGACACCACCGCCCTAAACGCCAAGGCCCACGAACTCGGCATCCGCATAAACCCCAACGCCAACATCTACAGCGGCCCCCTGATCGCATCCCACATCGGCTCCGACGTCGCCGCCGACCTCCTAACAATCGCCATCGACCAACAAGACGACCCCGTCATGCTAATCGACATCGGCACCAACACCGAAATCATCGCCGGCAACAAAAACCAACTACACGCCGCATCCTGCCCCGCAGGCCCAGCATTCGAAGGCGGAAACGTAACCTACGCCATGCCCGGCTACAACGGAGCAGTAGAACGAGTAGTAATACCCTCCCCTTCGCGAAGCGAGGCGGACGCGGGAGCGAAGCGAACGCAGGGGGTGCCCGAGGAGGCACCAGGCCCACGTCATTCCGGCAAACCCACCCGTCATTCCGGCGAAAGCCGGAACCCAGAGGAGAACGGTGGGGTTTCCCCCGCTCGCGGGGGAAATGCCGAAGGCAAAGGGGGCCAACCCCATGAGCAAGACGAAACCGACGGTAGGGGCGGGTCTGTGACCCGCCCTGAGGGCACGGCCAACGAGGAAGTCCCCTCTCCCGCTGGGCGGGAGAGGGTTAGGGTGAGGGCCCGGGGCGGGGCGGACGGCGCGCCATCCACTGCACAACCCCTCCTAACAACAATCAACAACACACCCCCCATCGGCATCTGCGGCTCCGGACTAATAGACCTCCTAGCCGAACTCCGACGCCACGACATCATGAACGAACTCGGAAACTTCAACGACGGCTCCGACGAATTCACATTCCACCACGAAAACCGCCTGACCCTCTCCCGCGCCGACATCTCAGCTCTAGCCCAAGCCAAAGCCGCCAACTACTGCGGACAAAACATCGTCCTCGAGACCACCGAAACCACCCCCACCGACTACACCCGCCTCTACCTAGCCGGCGGCTTCGCCAACTACATCAACATCCAAAACGCCATAAACATCGGCTTCATCCCCGACATCCCCACCGACCGCATATCCAAAATCGGCAACGCCTCCCTCCAAGGCGCCACAATAATGCTCAAAAACGCCACCAAACGGCAGACAATCGAACAACTCGCCGCCACCATCACCCACATCGAACTAGAAACCAACCCAAACTTCTTCGACCACTTCGTAGAAGGCTGCCAATTCAAAAAATAACGCCCCTTTCGCAAAGCGAAGGGGGCGCGCAAGAGCGAAGCGATTTTCGCGGGGGATGCCCGGTGCGGACGGGTACGGGTCAACCGTCATCGCCGCCGATACTCACGTCATTCCGGCCACCACACGTCATTCCGGCGAAAGCCGGAATCCAGAGGGGCACAGGAGGCGGCGGTTCCCCTCTCCCTCGCCACCTTCCCCTCCCCCTCCCAGGGGGAGATTAAGAGGGGGTTCAGGGTGAGGGTGAACGGGGCGGCCAAGGGGCAGGCTTTCCCCCGCCAAAGAGATCGAAAACCAAGGGGGAAATGTCCGAAGGACAAAGGGGGCACACCGGTAGGGGCGGGTCTGTGACCCGCCCTGCCCCTTTCGCAAAGCGAAAGGGGCGCGAACGAGCGAAGCGATGTGAGCGGGGTATGCCCGCCGAGGCGGGAAAACCAAAACAACCACCACCCAAACACGAAAACTGCCACTCTTCCACGCCCCCAAACAACAACCAAAACCTCCATCGACTACAATCCACTCCCCTCTCCCGCTGGGCGGGAGAGGGGCCGGGGGTGAGGGCGAGGGGCGGAGCGGGGCCAGACGGACTCCCCAGCACAATCTCCCAAACAACCACCACCCAAACACGAAAACCACAACCCATCGCTAAGCCCCCAAAATGACACAACCAACACTTCGATAGAATCACGCCAAAGGCCCCAACCCATGGCAACCACAACAATGTCCCCCACAGAGCACCGACAAACCGCTCTCGACTTCCTCACTGCTTCCGACGACGAGTTCCAACGCGGCGACGTCCTGGAAGGCGCCGAAAAACTATGGGGCGCAGCCGCCCACTCCATCATGTCAATCGCGCAGGAGCGAGAATGGCCACACGAGAGCCATCGTTCACTTAAAAACGCAGCCGAGCGGATCGCCAAAGAGTACGACGACCCATTGATAGCAGGCTATTTCTCCGTAGCAGAATAATTCCACCGACACTTCTACCACGACTCCATGGAAGACTGGGAACGCGAGTCCGACCGCCCCCTAGTACACAACCTCGTTCGCAGAGTATTGGACTCGGAGTAGCAGCCCCAGCCGACAGCACTCCTTTAGGAGGGGACAGAGGCAGACCCATTCCCCTGATCCAGGGGAGATTCAGGGGGCTTAGCGAAGCGAGCGGGGTATGTCCCACGCTGCAGAGCGGACGGCACCCACCGCAAAACCCGTCATCTCGTCTTCCTACTCATCGTCCCTTCGACAACATCCCCGCTATTGAACAGACTCCCAATCGGTTCTGAAATCCAATTCTCGGTTAAAGTCGAATGTATCGATTGATCTGATTCCGAAGTCCCGACAAACGTCCGGCACGTGACGGTTTGCACGCGTCCTTGAAGGCCGCGAATGCTCAGTCGTCACCACAACTCGATTGCTTGGGTCCGCGAGCGCGTACGCGATGAGGAAAGGGTCTCTACCGATTTTCTCGATTTCCTCGTCGGTGAGATCATTTGCGTACCCGAGCTCGGTCACCTTTGCGACTAGCGCGGGATCGACCGTCTCATCAAAAACCATCTCGTTGCGATTTTCGATCAACCAGTTCTCGAGTGATCCCGGATTCGATGATCTTGGCAGTACCACTTCCTCGTAGGTCTCAACTGGCATCAGCACTTTGCCTTGAGTAGCCTGATTCAAGAGCCAACCCCAAAACTCTGGCACCCGGTCGATTGGATAATAATCTCGGTCCGCGTCGATCAGCACATTCGCGTCAAGCAAGTACAGCATATTCACACTACGACTACAAAGTCGTTTCCAACATCCTGTGGACCTGCTTGGGTTTTATGCCCAATATCTTCGCCGCCTTGGAAGTCGATAGCGCACCCGCTCCCATCATTCGTTTCGTGAAATTGAGCATCGACGCACCGATTCTGTGGCGTTGCACTACGTAATAATCCGGCCCATTTTCAGTCAAACGATTGAGTTCACGCTCCCGTTCTCTTTGTTTCTTCCATTGAGCTCGGAAATAACGTGAAAACTCCCGGTGCTCTTGCGGGCCTATCAATCCGGAGCGCTGCGCGTTGTATGCGACCATCACCCTGCTCACGTTGCGTGCATTTGCGAACGAGTTGATCATCTCGACATTGGTGTGGAAATCGCCTCCGAATAGATCGTTCTCTTCTATCTCGCCGGGATGCAACAGATACGCCCCAGCAACATCATCGCAGAAACGTTCATTCGCATTCTCTGAATGCGAATTACCTACTCCCGTCTGCCCGACTAGTACGTGGACCAATTCGTGAAGAAGAGTGAACGTCCACGCCACCCGAGCGTCCTGACCATTGATTACGATGAACGGAGCCACAGAATCCGATATCGTGATACCTCGGAACACACTGGTTTCAAAGGCAGTGTGGTAATTGCCCAAATCAGTTCGAACCAGGACGAAAATACCCGATTGTTCAGCACGAGATCGCAACAATGCAAAGCCGTTGGAAGGGTTGCGTTCAGCTCGATATTCCTCCAATCTCACACCCAACAACTCCCTCAAAGTCGCGAGAACTGCCGCTTGTCCGTCCGACACGTCGTGAACACCCACAAACCAACGCATCTCCGCTTCATCTTCATCCTCTAATACCGAGCGGACCATGCTTTGACGGGCACGAGTATCTCTGAGTAGGGCATCGAGTAGCGCGTCATCCTCAGCCGACGCCTCACCGCTGAGTGTCCGAAAATCCGCACCGCGCTCGCTCTTTTCGGGTGGCCTAGAAAGATAGAACGTCAACAACGGACGGCGATACGCGTCAGCCATCTTCAACAACTGGGGCCGAGTAGGCTCACGTTCGCCGTCCTCGATCGCAGTCAGTTTGTCAGCAGCAGATGATCGCCGAGACCCGCTAAACCCGACGCGCATCGCCGCATCAGCTACCGTTAGGCCGGCAGTCTCACGGGCCCAGACCATTATGTCCGGATTCACGCTTGGCATCGTACCGAGATTTTACCCTGCGCCTTGCAACGCATCTGCTTGAGCAAGACCTTCTCTCCACTAACAACACTCGGCTCACTAGCGAACATCACACCATCCCCCTCACCAACCGCGCACGCAAATACTCCATCGGACGATCCCCCTTCAACGAATTGCAATGCCCACAAAGCAGCTGCAAATTCTCAACATGATCAGTCCCACCCTTCGACCGCGCAACAATATGGTCCACCGTCAGATGCTGCGGCAAGAAATGCGTCCCACACCCATTGCAGTTCCCGCCCTGCGTCCCATACAGCACAACCTTCGACTCGCTCAACGCCGGCGCCGGCTCACGATCCGTCCGCTTCGGAATATCCGACCGCGCAATCGCCTGAACACCACCCATCAACCCAAGCTCATTCCGAGCCCGTTGCTCCACACCCGCCGCCTCGCAACCAACCACCACCGCACAATCCCAGTCCGATCCGAAAGACCGATCAAGATAGATCAGATCCACACACCCATCATTCATCCCCCGCATCACATCCAGATTGTCCCCCTCGAAAATCGTCCGATTAGGAACATTGCAAACACCAACCTGTGAAACCGTCGAAGCCATCCCATCCAGTGTACGCCCCCAAACCACCTCTACCCCTCATGCTTCAACCCCGAATCCCGCAAAGTCATCCCTACACCTTTCGAATCCGATCCAACGCCTAAAACAACACCGCCAACCCCAACCCATCCTAACCCCAAAAACCAACAACCCAAACAACCACAACACAAAATCCCGGTCCATCCCTAAACCCCGCCCATCCCGGTTCAAACCCCCAACTTGCCGTCAACTTGCCGTTCCAGCGGCAAGTTTGTTCTAATTTCTCCTTCCATCAAAACCCCCAAATCCTACGAAAACCACCATCCCACAACCCACACACAACGATATCCATCCCATACCTCACATCACACTCTGAATCCCACCACAAAACACCCCAAATGCGAACATGCCGCTCTCGCGACACCCCAGCGGCACGACGCGGCAACTTCCGGCAAAATCGCGGCAAAAACGGCAATTTCCACAAACCCCGAATCGACCCATCCCACACCCTAAAACTGCTACCCTAATCAATGCGATTCACACAAAACCACCTCCCCAAAACCATGAAAAAAGCCCTAATCACCGACTACGTCTGGCCAAACATCGACGTCGAATCTGAAGTCCTCAGAGCCGCCGACGTTGAACCTGTAGTAGCCCCCGACACCTCAGAATCCACCCTCGCCGACCTCGCAACCGACGCCGACATCATAATGTTCTGCTTCGCGCAAGTCACCGAAAACGTCCTCAAATCCGCCGAGAAGTGCGTCGTTGCCTCAAGATATGGCATCGGAGTGGACAACATCGACATCCCGACCGCCACAGAACTCGGCATCGTCGTCACCAATGTCCCCGACTACTGCATGGACGAAGTCACCGACCACGCCATCGGAATGATCCTCGCCCTGAACCGCCGCTTCGTCCCCCACGACGCGCAAGTCAAACAAGGCGGCTGGCACGACGTAGTCCTCGACCAACCGATGCACCGAACCCGCGGCGCCACCCTCGGAATCCTCGGATTCGGACGCATAGGACGCTCAATCGCGACGAAAGCCGTCGGATTCGGCATGAAAATCGTCGCATTCGATCCATTAATCGAACCCGGCCAAACAATCGACGGCGTAGAGATCATCAGCTTCGAAAACGTCCTAAAACGCTCACACTTCATCACCGTCCACACCCCCCTAACCCCCGAAACCGAGGGCATGATAGGCCCCGACGAGCTAAACAGCATGATGCCCGGCTCGATCATCGTCAACTGTGCCCGCGGCGGAATCATCCAAGAACAAGCCCTAGCCGACGCCCTAAAATCCGGCCACCTCGCAGGCGCCGGCCTCGACGTCGTAGAACCCGCTCCCCCACCTGACGACCACCCCCTCCTCTCCGCCCCCAACATCATCATCACCCCCCACACCGCCTTCTTCTCCCAAGCCTCCACCATCGAACTAGAACGCCGAACCGCCCAAGAAGCCCTCCGCGTCCTAAACGGCAACCACCCCCAAAATCTAATCAACCCGGAGGTTTTGGGGAGGAGCAGAACCGGAATATAAACACGAACCTGTAGGGGCAGGTTTCAAACCTACCCCGACCATCCAAACCGCCAACAACAATCCCCTCTCCCGCTGGGCGGGAGAGGGTTAGGGTGAGGGTCCACCATGAAAATCACTAGCATAACCGCCATTCCCGCCTCATCCGCACCTCGAGGCCAAGCCCGAAACTACATCTTCGTCAAAGTCGAAACCGACGAAGGAATCACCGGTTGGGGCGAAGCTACCGCCGGACCCCTAGCCGTCGCCACCATGGTCGACGAATTCGGCGAACTCCTCATCGGCAAAGACCCACACCGCATCGAGCAGCACTGGCAGACCCTCTACCACCACTTCCACGTCCGAGGCGGCGTAGTCCAACTCTCCGCCATCTCCGGCATCGAAATCGCGCTCTGGGACATCAAAGGCCAAGCCCTCGGCGTCCCCGTCTACGAACTCCTAGGCGGCAAAATGCGCGAAAAGATCTGGTGCTACGGACGCTGGGACGGCCTAACCCCCGAACTAGCCGTCGAAAACGCCCTCCGACACACCGAACAAGGCCTAACCGCGCTCAAAGGCGACCCATTCGACCACCGCGGACTCTTCATCCCCATCGAAGCCGAACGCGTAGCCATCCAAAAGCTCGAAGCAGTCCGAGAAGCCGTCGGCGACGACGTCGAACTCCTCGTCGAAGTCCACGGACGCCTCGCCCCCGCCGACGCCATCCGCATCGGCAACGCCATGGAACCATACCGTCCCTTCGTCTACGAAGAGCCCGTCCCACCCCAGAACCTCGACGCCCTGGCCCGCGTCGCCGAGCAAGTCAACATCCCCCTCGCGACCGGCGAACGACACCTCACCAAGTGGGACTACACCGACCTCCTAGCCCGCCAAATCGTGAAGATGATCCAACCCGACATCGTCCAAGCCGGCGGCATCCTCGAGCTCAAGAAGATCGCCGCAATGGCCGAAGCCCACTACGTCGGCTTCCAGCCCCACAACCCATACGGCCCCTTCTGCACCATCGCATCACTCCACGTCGACGCCTGCACGCCCAACTTCATGATCCAAGAAGGCGGCATCCACCCCTGGTTCCAAGACGCCACCATCGGCGACTTCCCAACCCAAAAAGACGGCTACCTCCCACTCCCAACCGCCCCCGGCCTAGGCGTAGCCATGAACGAAGACTGGCTCAAAGCCAACCCCTGGCGCAAAGATGCCGACCCCTGGCGAGCCCCCGATGGCACCGTTGCATCATTGCAAGAGACGAACTGGTCTTGATATTGCCCCTCCTTCAGGAGGGGGTCGGGGGAGGTCAGCGCAATCCGCATCAACAACGACATACAATGATGCATATATTGATGCACACAAAGGAGGCTACCACCTTGAGGACAACAATAAACGTCGATGAAGAATTGATCGAAAAAGCGCGGAAGAGCACCGGCATCGACGGCATCTCGGCATTAGTTTCAGCCGGTCTCACCGCTCTAGTTCAACGCGAAGCAGCGAGGCGGTTAGCCAGACTCGGCGGCTCCATGCCGGACCTCGAAGCGCCTCCTCGCCGAAATCCTTGGCTGAAAGATTCCGAATGATGGTGTTGATTGATACTTCAGTTTGGATCGATCATCTCCATCGCGCAGACCAGCATATGGGTTTATTGCTGGAGAACGATCAGGTCATCATGCATCCGATGGTTATCGGTGAGTTGGCTTTGGGACATCTAGCCAACAGACAGCGGGCTCTCGAGGATCTAGCAGATATGCCGGAAATTTCTGTGGCAACGCAAGAGGAATTTCTGTACTTGATCGACACTTACCGCCTCATGGGAACCGGAATCAGCTATGTCGATGCGAATCTCTTGGCTTCTGTCGTCGCACACGGCGATACCAAATTGTGGTCTCGCGATCGGCGACTAAACCAAGTAGCCATCATGTTCGATGTCGCATACAAACCCGTTGTCTCATAGGTACTAACGACAAAATCACATCACCACACCCACACCCGCGCCGCGCACTTCCCCATAACCCATTCCAACTCACCTTCACCCGCGAACGCCGGATGCTCCAACACTCCACGTAACGCGTTCCCATAACCCTCACGACCAGCCGCCGGAGGAAAATCACTACCCCACATCATCCGCTCAACACCAAACGCATCCTTCGCCATCTCGTACACCGGCGGCACATAGTCCCACTCCAACTCCGGCCGCAACCGCGTCGGACGCTGACAAACCTCTCCTAAACCCGGAACCTTGATAGTCGTATTTCCCCGCTCCGCAAGCCTCAACGCTCTGGAATAGTCCTCCTCCCAAGACCCTTTAGCAGCGGCAATCCCTGCCAGATGCTCAATCACCACATGCGTGTCTGGACAAGCATCCATCACCCGGGCGAAATCGTCCGAGGCAAACCGAGCCGGAGCTCCCTGACAAGACACCACCAACCCCAACTCTCCAGCACGACGCCACATATCGAACGGGCCAGCGTTCACAAACTCCCCATCCGGCGCAAACCTCACCCCCGCAGCACCCCGATCCGCTTCCCTACTCAAATCGCCCAAAGGATCGTCCGACTCCGGATCAACCAGAACCACCACCTTGAACCGATCCCCTCGCTTTTCCGCCTCATCGAAAAGATACCCATTGTCGAAAGTCCCCCCATGCTGGATCAACACCGCCCGGTCAACCCCATTTCGGTCCATCTGGAACTCAAGCACCTCAATCGGTTCAAACCAGTTCCTCCCGGCATGGGTGTGCGTATCGATGATCAACATGACCCTCTCCAGAACTATTTTTGGGACGTCGCGCCCTTTAAGCGCCTAAGTCGCAATCGCCATCTCAGGCGTCCCGACACCAGCACCTTCCGACATCACCAGATCGTCAATCGCTTGCTTCACCTCCGCCGGTATCTCCCAATCGCCGCCGACGTTGTCCTCAACCTCCGAGTCCTTCACCATGCCGCACAACGCCACCGTAACCGTCAGGTTCGCCAAAACCCAAGCGATAGCAAGCTGTGCAACAGTCTTCCCGTGGTCTCCGGCGATTCCTTTCAACTTCTCAACCACCGCCACGTTCTTGGCCATGTTCTCCGGCCCAAACGAAGCCAAACCGAAATTCGCCCCATTCGCCCGCCAGTCGTTGTCGCCAAACGAGTGCGCCGCCGACCAAGCACCTGTCAACAATCCGTGTGCCAAAGTCCCATACGCCATAACCCCCATCCCATTCTCCTCCACGAACGGCATTACGCCAGATTCGGGTCTCCGATCAAAGATGTGATACCCGATCTGGTTAGTCACTATAGGGCTGTGTTCCCGGCACGCGGCCATCATCTCAGGGCTGAAGTTAGATACCCCTGTGTGTAGGACCTTCCCTGCCGCCTTCGCATCCTCCAAAGCCCGCATCGGCTCCTCAAACGACCGTGTGTGATCCGGCCAGTGGATCAGAAACAGATCGATGTAGTCCGTGTTCAAACGCTCCAGACTCTCATCAATACTCCGTAACAACGTTGCCCGTTCGCTTATCGAAACCGTCGCCGCCGTGCGATCCGGATTGTCACGCACCCACTCTCGCCCACCCTTCGTCACGAGCACCACATCATTCCTGAAAGACGCTATTGCCTTCCCCATCAGCTTCTCGCCGTAGCCCCAGCCGTAGACAGCAGCAGTATCGAAAAGGCTGATGCCTGAGTCGTACGACTTGTGAGCGGCTGCGATCGCCTCTTCATCATCGAAATCCCCATACTGCCCGCGCCCCATCGGCCAACCGCCAAATCCGATCACCGATGATGCCAATCCTGAATCGCCGAACGTTCGTCTGCGCATGATCTCCTCCGATCACATCAATCTGTAAACAACAAGAAGATTAACTGACGTCGACCTCACCAGTATCCGAAACTCCGTTCACATCGCCCTCGCCAACAAACGCCGACGCCGTGATCTCAACGGTCAACCGCTCCCCCGCGGCCAAGGGTCGCGCCGAACCATTCTCCATCGAGTGCTTCAACCCGCGATTGTCCCAACTCGTGCAGGGCTCAAGCCCCACGTTGTAGCACCGCCCATACCACGGGTATCCCCAACCACCACCAAGATTCCGCCAATACCAGAGATACTGGAAAACGTCTGACGGGAACGAAACCGCAAACCCGACGTTGCTTTCCTTGTTGTGGACCGCGTACCATCCTTCGTCCATCCCGGTCATGTACGCCATATCCAGCGAACGATCCCCTTTCGGGGGCATCTCACGGAAATCGATCTCGCCACCGTCAACCGACGGCACCATCGGCCAATCCCCCTCCCAACCAAGCACCAACTTCTGCGTGTCAACGAACTCCTCGGGATGGGTCAGAACCTTGCAGTCAGGCACATAAAGTCTGCATCTGTCCGAGAGGAACGGCGGACCAATCGCAATATGTTCCAACCAAACAATCTCCACATCCTCTTCCCCTTCGTTGATCGCCGTCTTCGAAAGCTGTAGCGTTGACGACCCTTCCTCCAACGACATCGTCATATCAACCGCAACCGGCATCCTCACGCCCTTCGTCTTGAAATTCACCGCCACACGTTCAGCCGAATCCTCAACGATCAACGCATCCCACGGCAGATTGTTCATCTCGGCGTGCAGACCGAATTCTGCCCCATAAACCTCATCCGGATACCCGCCATGCGGCAAAGCCGTCTGCCATCCGCCTTCGTAGTAATCGAGCCACATCCCCTGCGCGTCTCCAGTGGACGGCACAAACTTACGAGGATCGCGGACTCCCCATGGAGATCGCCACATGAACTCGGTGTCCGTAGGTTTGTGCACGAACGAATAGACGTCCGCACCTTTGTCGGCCAAGATCAACACTCGGATCATCGAGTTCTCCATCACCACAGTCTTCAATCCGCGGTAGGTCCAAGCATCTGAGACCCTGCATCCGTGCGTTCGTTCATCTTGGTAGTGCATCAATGGCTCCTAGTATTGGAGAATTCAGTTCAATATCATCGATATCATGCGTCTGGCGTGACCATGATCCGGAACACATCCTTCTCAGGGCGCAGCATCCTTTCGAAACCGTCTTCCATTACGCGATCCAGGGGGATGGTTGCCGATACGAGGTCATCGAGAACGACCTTGCCATCGGCAATGAGTTCGATTCCCTTCTCCATGTCTCCCGGTGCCGCTGCAACCGAACCCACAACCGTTCTTTCGGTGCCAACAATCTCGTTGAAATCAAACTCAGTTCCTGCCGCGTGAATACCCACTAAAACGGTCCTCCCTCCCGGTCGCGTCCAATTGATCGCGATACGGGGCGTTACAACCGCACCCGCAGTCTCAACGACGATGTCGGCACCTACACCATCGGTTAAATCCATAAGCTGCTCAAGCGCGTCTACATCTCCAGTGTTGATCGCGGCGTCGGCACCAAGTTTCAGCGCAAGTTCGAGCGACTGCGCTCGTAGATCACCGGCGATGACGCGAGCACCAGCCGCCCGCAAGACCTGCATCGTCAACATTCCGACAGTGCCACACCCGATCACCGCCACCGTGTCGCCAACCCTAACTCCAGTTCTGCGAGTAGCATGAACCGCCACCGAGGTCGGCTCAATCAGAGGTGTCTGCACGTCGGGAATGCTGTCAGGCAGTTTGATGAGGTGACTTTCTGGCCAGACCATATATTCCGCTAGACCGCCATCCAAGGCGAAGCCGGCGGAATTGACGTTGGCGCAGCTCGACTGCGATCCAAGGATGCACCAGTGACATTCGCCACAGGGCCGGATGTTGTTCACCATTACCCGGTCACCAACCGTCAAACCGTGAACGTTGGTGCCGATAGCTTCGACTCGGCCGGACGTTTCGTGGCCCACAGCTTTAGGCTCAGTCTGCCATCTTTTCATAGTCGGGCCGTGCCACCATCTTTCGACATCCGTCTGGCAGATTGATGCATAGGCGATGCGCAATCGCGCCTCATCGTCAGCCGGTACAGGAACCGGCACCTCTTCGAGACGCATGTCTCTGCGTCCGTAGTAACGCAACGCTTTCATAGTGTCTGACATCTTTGCTCCCGTACTGGTCGATGCTGCGATCCGCGCGGACCTGAGAGGAATTGACTAACATGCATAGTACTCTGACCGCGATACGGAGGTCACTTGAACTATGGACTACCAGATTATCGATATTTCGGCTTTGTGCAATGTGGGGACGAAGTGCCTCCCCGGCGAAGACCCGGCTCTTGGTGAGCAGACCATGCGGGGTTTGCCATTCACTGTGGGGTCCCCTTCAGGTGACGCGTCCGTGAGTTGTTTTATCTCACTCGCAGAAGGAGATTCGCCAATAACCGTGCCAATTGGCAAAACGGCGCATAACGTGGTGTTCGCTCACCGACAATTGGAGACCGAGCAGGCTGTCAACGGCCCGATCGGTGTGCATGTCGCCGACTATGTGATCAGGTTCGAAGATTCCGAAACGGTTACCATCTCGATCCGCGAGCGATACGAGATCAGCGCGGTTGGCGACCGTCAGGGAATATCCCGCTACGGCGTCGGCTACCCCTATCTCGCTGTGACCGATCAAGGCGATGCGCTGATACCCCGTTACGAGGGGCGTTTCGATGAGACAGGGCGACGCCAGACCGAAGTCGTGCAGGCGCAACCCAAGTGGTACTGGCTGTGGGCGTGGCGGAACCCGACACCTGACCGAGGCATCGAGTCAGTCGAGTTCGTGCCTAAAGGGCCGCGCTTCATCGTCGCAGGTGTCACGCTAGGACACGTCGACGAGCATCCGTTTTCTCGCGCCGCCAGGGAACCAGTGCGAATAGACCTTAAAGATGCCGAGCAAGCTGAAAAGCCATTCGATCTGGATGTGACAATCGACCGCGGCGAGCGAACTTACTCGCATCCGCTGCCAGAGCAGTCGTCTGGCGAATTCCTGAACGACACCTACAAGGGTTTCGGCGAACCTCAGAATCCGAAGTCGAGCCCAGCGTACGTCGAGTTGTCAGGCGTACCCTCAGCAACAGTAGATGTGTCTCAGGGCGGTGAAAGCATCGATAGCGTGAAATGGGGAGATGTCGAAAGCGAGGGAGCGATTGATACTGAAAAGATCCGTATTTCGCTGGCAGAACCCGGCAAGAACTGGGTGAAAGTACGGGTAGTTGACGATGAGACCGGGCAGATCATCCCGTGTCGCGTCCATTTCAGATCGCCCGATGGTGTGCCCTACCAACCGCACGGTCATCACAACCAAGTCAACTCCAATCTCGACACTTGGCACATCGATGTCGGCGGTGACACGCGGCTTGGTCAGGTCAGCTATGCCTACATAGACGGCACGGCGCAGGGTTGGTTGCCACGAGGCGAGGTGATCGTAGATGCCGCGCGCGGCTACGAATACGAGCCGCTCCGCACTAAGATCGAGATCGCGCCCGGACAGCAGGAGCTCGAACTGCGTCTCAAGCGCTGGATCAATATGAACGAGCGCGGATGGTACTCCGGCGACTCGCACGTCCACTTCCTTTCGACGCAGGGCAGTCACTTCGAATCGCAGGCCGAAGACCTGAACGTAGTCAACCTCCTCCAGTCCCAATGGGGCAGCTTGTTCACCAATGTCGAGGACTACACCGGGCACCCCAGCGTAACCCGCGATGGCGACAACATCGTCTACACGTCGCAGGAGAACCGACAGCACTTCATGGGGCACATGATCTTGTGGGGACTGAAGCAGCCGGTGATGCCTTTCTGCTCGGACGGTCCTGGCGAAGCGGAGATCGGCGGTCCGATGGAGACCACGCTGAGCCACTGGGCCGACGAGGCGCATGCTCAGGGTGGGTTCGTCATCAACCCGCACTTCCCGTTCCCTAACGGTGAACCGGCATCGTTGGTCGCCACCGGACGTCTTGATGCAATCGAAATGATCCAGCAGCAGGAATTCATGCACAACGAGTGGTACCGATATCTGAACTGCGGGTATCGCCTTCCGCTGGTCGGTGGCACAGACAAGATGTCGAGCGACGTTCCCGTAGGGATGTACCGAACCTATGTGCGAATCCCAGACGACGAGGAGTTCACGTACAAGAACTGGTGCAAGAACGTCGCTAAAGGCAGGACAGTTCTGAGCGGCGGCCCCATCATCCATCTCACTGTTGACGGACGTGATGTGGGTGACACTGTTGAGCTTTCGAGCCCTGGAACTGTCGAGGTCTCCGCATGGGCCGAGAGCGTTGTGCCGATGTCGAAGTTGGAAATCATTCAAGAGGGCAAGGTCATCGCCTCCTCAGAGGTTGACAAGCCCACACGCAAGTTAAGCATCAATGAAACCGTCAGAATTGACGGCAACTCGTGGCTGGCCGCGCGAGCTGGCGGTCCCGGCTACTACTCGGGATACAGGTACTACGATGTCTGGGAGCGCGGCATCTTTTCGCACACCTCGCCAATCTACGTATCGGTGGGCGGTCCGTGGAGCATGTTCGACGTTGCGACGGCGAAGTACATGCTCACGCTGATGCACGGCTCGTTGACCTACATTGACAACAGTTCACGCCAGCATTCGCACGGACACGTAACGCATCATCACGGCGAGGACGATCACATCGGCTACCTGAAACGTCCCATCAACGAGGCTATCGAAGCAGTCCACAGGCGGATGCACGAACACGGCTTCAGCCATTAGGCGAGATCAGTATCCTGAAGACATCCTTTTCAGGTCGGATCATGCGTTCAAAGCCGTCTTCGATTGCACGATCAAGCGGTACGACTGCGGAAATCAGCTCTTTGACAGATATTTTGACTTCTGCCAACAAGCGGACGGTCGCTTCCATATCGCCGGGAGATGCGGCCACAGATCCGATAACCGTTTTTTCGGTACCAACGATGTCGTTGAAGTTGAAGACCGGCGTAGCGGAATAGATACCGACCAATACTGTCGTCCCAGCTTTTCTTGTGTAATCGATCGCCAGCTGTGGCGTCATTTCGGCTCCGGCGGTCTCCGCCGCGATATCGGCCCCGATCCCGTCGGTGAGGTCGAGCAACTGCTCCATGGCTCTGCTGTCGGCGGAATTTATCGTGTCGTCCGCCCCTAGAGATTTGGCCAACGCGATGCTGTCTTCCCGCACATCGATGGCGATTACGCGCGCACCCGCCGCGCGAAACGCCTGCACGGTCAATAATCCCACCGTGCCACAGCCGATAACTGCGACATTGTCACCCACTTTGACGCCCGATCTCCGAACCGCGTGCACAGCGACTGTTGCCGGTTCAATCAAGGGCGCTTCCCGGTCGGATATGTTGTCTGGAAGTTTGATGAGGTGACTAGCTGGCCACGTCATGTACTCGGCCAATCCCCCATCAGCAGACAGACCTGCGACGCACATGCTGTTGCAAGTGGCTTGTGATCCGCGCATGCACCAGAAGCACGTGCCGCAAGTGCGGACGTTGTTAACCACGACGCGGTCATCAACTTCTAGTCCGATCGCACCTTCACCGAGAGACTCGACGTGCCCGGAAATTTCGTGTCCTAGCACTAATGGCATCTCCTGCCCGCTGATCGGATTTGGTCCGTCGTGCTGCGTCCAGAGCGGACCGTATTGCCACTCTTCAATATCGGTCGCACAGATAGAGGTATTGGTGATTCGCAGACGAGCCTCTCCATCGCCTGGAACCGGTTCGGGAATATCTTCCAATCGGATGTCTTTGTTGCCGTGAATTCTCAGTGCTTTCATGATGCGGCAATTCTCGCATATTCCGATTCAGGCAGCAAATGGTGCATAGAATTAGCGCTCACAGAACCCGACTGTTCCAAGGAGCATCACACGTGAGACCGGCAGCAACGATAACTCGTATCGAGGTAACGACGTTCCAACATGAGCTTGAGAACGTAAGCAAGGACTACAACACTTTCAATATGGTCTACGAGAAGGATGCCGCGCTGAAAACCGGCGGTGGGATCCTTTCGATCTATACCGATCAAGGAGTGGTTGGCGAGTATCCCGGTGCGGGTGGAAACGCCCTCGCTGACATTCGGACAGTCGCACCATATCTGATCGGCAAAGATGCCATGCGTCGTGAAGTGCATTACAACGCTATGAAACGAGGGTTGCGGCACACTGCGGCGCTTGGGCTTGGAATCGTCGACATCTGCTTGTGGGATATTGCCGGCAAGATCTACGAAGAGCCGCTGTTCCAACTTCTCGGCGGTGAGCGAAAACCGCTTCCAGCTTACGCTTCAACACTTCATGGCGACGAAAACGGCGGTCTGACCACAACGCAGGATTTCGCCGATTTCGCGGTAACGTGTCGCGACATGGGGTATCCAGCGTTCAAGATTCACGGATGGGGTCTCGCGGGTGAAAACATCAAGCGCGAGGTTGACAATGTGCTTGCAGTTCGGGATGCTGTCGGTCCAGATATGGACCTGATGATCGACCCGGCAAACGAGGTCAAGAACTTCGGCGATGCTCTCAAGCTGGGCAAAGCCTGTGATGAAGCCGAATTCTTCTGGTGGGAAGACGTCTTCATGGACGGCGGAGTCTCCACGTTCGCACACCGCAAACTGCGCCAGTTGATCAAGACGCCACTATTACAGACCGAGCATATTCGTCTGCCTGAGCAGCACATGAACTTCGTGATTGCAGATGGTACCGACTACGTCAGAGTGGGCGCGCACGAGGACGGGGGGATAACCGGAGCGATGAAGATCTTCCACGCCTGCGAAAGCGTCGGGTTAGATGTCGAGACGCACGGCCCCGATCCGGCGCACCGCCATATCATGTCCGCAGTTCGCAACACCAACTACTACGAACTCGGTTTGGTTCATCCGAAGGTACGCACTACCAAGGCACCAATCTGGGTCAACTACTCCGATGACCTCGATGCAGTCGACGAAAACGGTTGCGTCTACGCACCCACGGGTCACGGCATCGGCGTACCGCTGGACTGGGACTGGATCAACGCCCACAAGACCGGAACTGAGGTAATCGCAGAGCTTTAGGCGTCCGCGATTACACGCTGGTTGAGATTCAATCTCTCGTTCTGACGTTGGCATCGGCGTCGATGGCGGTTACGCCAGCAGTAGATTCGTAGATTACCGCTCGAACTGTCGAACTGCGTGATTCGCCCGGACCAAACATCATCGATGTTGACGCATCGTTTCCCGGCTCGGCCATACCGCTCGGAAGACTTGTGAATGGCTCAAGCCCTACGTTGTAGGTGCGCTTGTACCACGGATAACCGCTGTGACCACCAAATACCTGCCAGTACCAGAGGTACTTGAACACCTCGCTGTCCCAACGCAAGCCGAACCCGACGCCCCGATCCGGATTCGTAACTGCGTACCATCCATCTACTAGATTGTTAAACGACAGGTAATCGACTAATCGGTCCGATTTTGGGGGAAATGCAGTTAGATCGATACTGGAGCCATCTGGAGCTTGAGCCATTGGCCATGAACCTGTTTGATCGGGCATCAAACGAGACCCGGGTGGCACATCGCCATCTGGAGATTCAGGCACGATAAAGTCTCCGCCAGCAAAATCCAATATGCAGCTGGGTGTCAAGAAGGGGTCGCCTAGGGCGACGTGCTGACCCCATTGCGCAGGAGCGGGCTCTTCCGCCTCGTTGATGAGCGTGTCTGTGATCGTTACGATGGGTGAGCCTGCTTCAAGCGTCACTACTTTGTCGATCCAAAACGGTGTTCGAACAGCGCGCACTGAGAACTTGGCAGAAACTAGTTCGGGGGAATCTTCTACGATCTGCACGTCCCACGGCATCATGTTTGTTTCGTTGTGCTGCCCTATCTCGGCGCCCATGTAATCCTGCTGGAAACCGCCCGTCGGGGCTATCGTGTTCCAGCCGCCGATGTAAAGATCGTGGAAAATCCCCTCTCCCCAACCCGTAGATGGAACCCACAAAGCCTGATTACGGACGCTCCAAGGCGTGCGCCACATGAAATCCGTATCGCTAGGTTTGTGCACCATCTCGAAGATGTCGGCACCCTTGTCAGCGATGACGCTCAGCCTCAGCAGTTCGTTCTCCATCACCACGGTCTTGAGCCCGCGATATGTCCATGCGTCGGATATCCTGCATCCGTCGGTCCGTTCGTCTTGGTAATGCATATCTGTTTGCTTCCAGAACTAGATTTAGGGCGTTGGCGTAGACGCGCATTTTAGCCTATCGCGACCAGAACTTCGCCTCCCGGCGAAACCGACGCGCTTCACGTGACCCCGCTAGCCATCCTTCTCGTTGTCTCTTCCGCATTCGCTCATGCGTCGTGGAACTTGATGGTTCGCAAGGCAACTCGGCCTGCGGTAACCACGGCATTGATGGCGGTCACATCGGCGATATTGGTGCTGCCCTTGGCGATTTTTCTTCTTATCGTCGACATGCCGGGGGCCATCGGCTGGGGGTTTATCGCTGCAACTATCGCCTTGCACATCTGGTACTTTGCGACGCTAGGATACGCATATAACTCTGGCGATTTATCGATCGTCTATCCAGTCGCCCGTGGGCTTGGGTTGGCGATAATCCCGATCTTGGGCGTTTTCGTCGTGGGTGAATCGATGTCATGGCCAGCAGTTGGCGGTGCGGTCTCGATCGTGTCGGGCATTGCCTTCATCACGATCTCAGACATAGAAACGGCCACGATTAAACGGACCGTGCGTTCATGGATGGTTTTGTTTAAGAATCGGCGGGTCATTAAACGTTTCCGTCCGCAGGTACGCCCTGCTTGGATGCTGGCGATACTGACCGGCATAGTCATTGGCATCTACTCAGTAGTCGATGCCCAAGGCGTGAAACACGTTCAACCCGCGCTCTATATGTTCTTCCTTCAACTCGGCGGGGGGTTAGGAATGATGGCTATCCAATCGCGCATGGAAACCAAATCCGCGTTCATCGACGAGGCGAAGCGCCATTGGAAAATCCTCGTCGTCGGAGGAATGCTCCAGTTCACCGCCTACACACTAGTCCTCACTGCATTAACGTTCTCGCCGGTCAGCTACGTAGGTCCGTTGCGAGAGGTCTCGATCCTCGTCGCGGTCGGTTACGGAGCGGTAGTCCTGAAAGAAAGGGTTGGCTTCGTCCGTGCTCTAGGCGCGGTTTGCATCGCTGGTGGAGGAGTGGCCATCGCATTGGCACCCTGAATCCAACGAATTCGAGCTTTAACCAAATGCCGTTGGTGCGTGTTCCCGCAGCTTTTTTCTCAACTCTTTGTGCTCCGGTAAGACGCCTTCCACGACTTGCCAAAAACTCGGCGAGTGATTCAACTCGATGAGATGCGCGAGCTCGTGAACCACTACATAGTCGATCAGGCTGTCTTCGAGCATAATCAAGCGCCAATTCAGATTGACCGACCGCTTTCCGCTGCAACTACCCCAGCGTTTTCTGGCATTGCTAAGTTTTAGCTGGCTCGGTTGCACGCCCATCACATTGCCAATTTCTGATACCCGGGCTTTCAAGAAATCCAAAGCTTCCTGCTTGTACCACTCCGTCAGCCATCGCTTAACCACTGCAGCTTTGGTAGACGCTATCAAACCGGGCGGGATGGTCACCGCCACTCTGTCACCTTCGAGAGATTTAACGACTGTGGGTGGAAGATCTCTAACCAAATCGTCATCATCCCGTTCTTCAACGACCACTTGGATGGGGTTACCACGTAGCATTGCGGTACCACCCTCACCCCAATCTCTGATTTCGTCAGGGTTTCTTTCGCTGAAGCGATGCTTAAGAATCCAGTCCGATCGCTTGAGCAGAAAATCCTCGACTTCAGCATGAGTCAAGGTGTGAGGTACCAGCACCTTGAAGCCGTTCTCGGGATCGAGTTGGATTTGGATTGTGCGACGCCGACGAGTGCTACGTTGCAGGATGTATGCGACCTCTTGCCCTGCGATTTCGATAGAACAAGATTCGAGCACCATCCGTTGCCGCCGCGGCATCCTCATCTTGATCTGTAAGTCGCGTCGGGTAAGCGATCTGCCCGCGAACCTGGATTCGCGGGCAACATTTGCTGGTGGAGACGGGGGAGGGTCGAACTCCCCGTCCAGAAAGTTTCCCGTCAAAGCATCTACGTGTGTAGCCGTTGGTTGCATATACCGCTTCCGGACGATGCCAACGGCTTCCGTCACTGGTCACGGTTGCCGGTTACCTTTGGACGTGCTACCGGCATTGCACGTCCGCACCTCAGAGATTCGGCGCCCGAAAGGCGTTGCTGAGGTCAACTCCTATCGGACGTCGCGGTTGCTTAAGCAGCTGCGAGGGCGACTTCTCGTTCGCCGTTTGTGTTTTTGCCCGTTTTAACGTGGTCAGGCACCACGACACGCAACCTTGCGGTACGCTCCCTGTCGAATCCACTCGTCCCCTTATACTCACTCAGTATATCCGAGCGCCCGAACCAGCGTTGCGGATAACTGGCGAAGAATCGACGGGTGAGCATTTGATTGCAGATCTCGTCGCAGGACCCAATCAATGGATGAACGTATCGAAACCAACCGTAGGAATTGGAACGAGAGAACGCCAATTCACGCGGCTTCCGAATTTTACGATGTCGAGGGGTTCAAAGCCGGTCGCATCTCACTGACCGAAATCGAGATCGATGAAGTAGGACCAGTGCGCGGTAAATCTCTGCTGCATCTTCAATGCCATTTCGGTATGGATACGATGTCATGGGCCAGGTTGGGAGCCAATGCAACTGGAGTCGACATCTCCGACGTTGCCATCGACGTCGCAAGAGACCTGAATGACGAGCTGGGATTGGGTGTTCGTTTCATCCGAGAGAACATCTACGACTTGCCGTCCATTCTGGATGAACAATTCGACGTGGTTTACACGGCAATCGGAGTTTTGTGCTGGTTGCCAGATTTGCCCGCTTGGGCGAAGATCGTCGCACGCTACTTGAAACCCGGTGGAACGTTTTACATCCTTGATGGACACCCTAGCTCTCAAACGTTTGAATCAATACCAACTTCTCATGGTGAATTTGAATTGAAACCGTTAAATTCCTACTTCTCAAATGAAGAAGGAATTCGATTTCCTGGAGGTGGTTACACATATACCGGTTCCCAGAGAATCCAAACTCCTAACTATGAATGGCAACATAGTATGTCAGATATCGTTAATGCAATTGTCGCAGCTGGCTTAAAGATTCAATTCTTGCATGAATTTCCGTTCGCGTTTTTCCGTGCATTTCCTCAGATGCAGCGCGGTGATGACGGTTGGTGGCATCTGGACAAGTATGATGGGAATATTCCTCTGGTTTTTTCATTGAAAGCAATGAAATGAAATATTTAACTGCTCGCCAATTCGTAGAATCCATAAATTCCCATTGTGGCGAGATCGTAATCAATCGCATTAGAAACCCACCATGATATAGCGAACGCTACGAACAACCCGATGATCGCTGCGACGACGATTTTCATCTTTGATGCCCTTTCGAAACGGGTTCTCACGATGGGTGTGCCAAAGATGGAAAAACCGTTCTCAACGGATACAACGCGTTTGGGACAGATCAACCAGCCGATAGCCACTCCCGCTATTAATCCGCCGAGGTGGGCACCTTGATCGATGCCAGGTATGAAGAGGCCCAATAGGATGTTGATCACCAATACAATCGCCAAGTTCATTATCAACGGATTCACCGAAACGCCGAACTCATTCCGGTTTCGTACCAAGTAAGTCCCGTAGGCGCCGACGATCCCGAATATCGCCCCACTAGCGCCGACGCTCAACGACGGCGAAACAAGATAGCTGGCCGCAACCGCACAGACGCCCGAGACGACGTAAGTCGCGAGAAATGCCAACCATCCGAATTCTCGTTCGAGCCGCGGTCCAAAGATTACCAATGCAAAAGTGTTGGCCGCGATGTGCATCCAACCCGCATGTAACACGACTGGCAGAACTAACCGATACCAATCTCCGTTTTGAATAGCCGGCCCGAATTTCGCTCCCCAACGATAGAGGTTCGTGGCATCGTTTGATCCACCAGTGACACTGAGTCCGGCAAACATTACCACGTTTATAGCAACTAACAATACGGTGATAGGATTCTCGACCAATGTAGCCGTGAATCTCCCGAATACTTGCCTTTGTTCACGATCCTGGACTGTCATTTCAATTGACCAGATCCGAATAGAGCGACGTTCCGCAACACGCTACCGGATATCGAATGTTGAGATTATATCTCATTGGAATGGCGCTAAGGCGCAAAGATACATTGTTTCATCGAAAAATGGGAAGCGCAATTCTGAAATCCGAATGCTTCAAGTAGGCGACTTTGAGATTTTGCGTAAATTTGTGAACCATGAGCGTGTAAAATGAGTAGCATAGAAGATATCAAGTACGAGTGCCTTGGCTTAATTTCCGATTCTCAAAGCAAGCTCCAAGCGAGCATCAACGGTTAAGTGACCAAAAAATTTGATGGAGATCCAACGATGTCAATAGAGATTGTAGCGGTAGACCTTACAGAGATGCACCGCACGGCCCTCTTAAGCAGAGCGAAAAGTCCTCACGTGCGGGCGTTGTACGAAGCAATGTTTTCGCTAAAGCCAGGTGAAGCGAAAGCCGTCATCGCCGAACCGGGCGAGGACCTGTCTCAGATACGCAACCTAGTTACGCAGTGCGCAGCTCGCGCCAACATAGACCTACAGATAATCGTCGACCGGATCGCAGGACGAGTACTGTTCACGCACAAACCCAACCAGTCCAAGTCAGGAGACGCCATGCCTTCGGCGTCCCGCACGCCCGAGGATCAGGCGGCACTAATTGACCGCCGTGAAAAAATCCGAGAAGCGGCTCTCACCCTCGGGAGACAACGTCCTCAGATCAGCGCCCAAGAAGTTGTCGACCACCTTCGAGACACCGGCAATCAACTTGACCTGCCTCGACCAACAACAGCGGTCAGCGCTGTAATGCGCAATATGAGCGAATTCGATCGGATTGGGCGAAGCCGATTCTCGTATCGGGTTAGCTGAACAGAACTATAACGCGCGTCAAATAAAACTGCGCGTTACCCCGCTTGGAGTATGTCCAACGGAGGGATTTTGTCCAGAATTCCTCTGTCAACCGCCCTTTGGAAGAGTGTTTCCAGCGCTTCAACGCCTTCTTTGCCCATATCGATGGTGTCTTCATTCACGTACATGCGGATGAATCTTCGACCGTCTTCGCGTTCGATTCCTCGCCCAAACGCGAGAGCATAGTCCAACGCGTCGTCTTCGTAAGAATGCGCGTATTTTATAGACGATTTCAACGCATTCGCAATGAGTTGACTCAATCCGTCACCGAGTGATCGGTTGACAACATCCAGCCCTAACGGAATTGGCAATCCAGTCTCGTTGAACCAGGCCCTACCGAGATCTAAAATTGCTTTGAAGCCGCGTTCTTGGAACAAAATTTGGCCCTCGTGCAGGAGAATGCCAGCGTCCGCCAAGCCAGATTTCACAGCACCTTCAACCTCATCAAAGTCAACGAACAGGGGAGTGACCTCGGCTGGTGCGAAAATTTGGAAAAGCATCCAAGACGTCGTGTGTTCGCCAGGAACGGCGACTCTCCGTCCCGCCAACGAATCGATGTCCAGATCTTCACGAGCTGAGACTACAACTGGACCGTAGTTGCGGCCTACCGAAGCGCCGCAGGACATTATGCGGTATTTGTCAGCGATTTTCGGGTAATGCGCAGCGGAAATCGCCGTTACGGGTAACCCACCCGATTCGGCCAACACGTTCAGCGACTGAATGTCTGCCATATGATGGTCGATCTCATAGCCATCGATACAAACACTCCCTTTTGCCAACCCGTAGAACATGAAAGCATCGTCAGCATCCGGACTATGACCGAATACAATTGTGTGGTCATTAAGCAACTTCAAGCTCTCTTTCTTCTCGGAAATCCAGCGACTTAAACATGTACTGGCACTTCTCGCTCCAGAATTGTGTTTCGCCATTGGCCATGGCAACCATTCCTGATAACGTGAACAACGGAATTCGAGAGGTTGTAAACCCCATTCTTTCGTAGAGTCTGATTGCTCGGCGGTTATCTACACCGACCGAAAGTGAAATAGAGTCATGTCCGTTTGCAACCGCCAAGATCGTCATCTCGGCTATTATCCGTGCACCGACCCCTCGCGACCGTAAATCCTTTCGAACCCATAGATCCTCAACGTATGGACATACCTTATTGATATGTTGTTTCGGTGAACCCGTCGGGCCGCGCCATAGCAGCAATCCATGACCCACTGGTTTTCCGTCTAACCAAGCGATAAGGTAAACCAACACTCCGTCGTCCTGCAGACTCAGCCTGCTTCTATGTGTGTCAGCGTTTCGAGCGGGATTCAACTCATCGGCGACGACACTGACCTCGTTGCGCCTTAACGGTCGAACGTCTACTAGGAGAGACAAATCGCCCGAATTTGTCAAGGTCAAGGCGATCTTGTCCCAAAGTCGCCCAAGCACTTTCACGCTACTATCTATCATCCCGTTGCACCGATTGGGACCGAGATCTCCCGCTCGAACTCGCGCACGATCTCGTAATTGGTCAGGCGCTGGGCTGGTCTGAAACCAGCATCTGAAATCAACTCTCGGACTTCATCCTCAGTCGTTCGGTTGTAAAAACCTGCGGCAAGCATCACATTCTCGTCGAACAGTGTGCCACCAAAGTCGTCAGCGCCGAAATGCAGTGCCATTTGACCGGTCTTGCGTCCTTCCGAGAACCATGATGCTTGTATATGCGGGACATTGTCGAGGTAAATCCGACTCAGCGCAATGATCCGCAGATACCGATTGGGGCCTGCTTCCTCAGTTACCTGTTTACTCAAAGCGGTATTTTCTTTTTTGTACGACCACGGTATAAAAGCGGTGAATCCACCGGCATTGCTCACATTAGCATCGGCTTTGTCTTGCACATCTCTAATATGTTGAAGCGTCTCAACGATATCTTCGTCCGTCTCAACGTGGCCGTACATCATGGTCGCGGTGGTCTTGAAACCGACCTCGTGTGCAGCTTCGTGAATCTCGGTCCACTGCGCCCAAGTATCCTTCGGGGCGAACCGTGACACGATCCTCTTCACTCGGTTGTTCAGGATCTCGGACCCACCGCCCGGCATCGTTCGTTGTCCAACATCCCAAAGATCTTGCATCACCTCAAGCGGCGGTTTACCAGACACATCACACATCTGCCAGATCTCCGGTGCGGACCAGTAGTGAGGCATGACAGACGGGTACCGCTCCACTGTTTCGCGCACCATGTCCAAGTAATAATCGTAAGGTAGATCATCGTTCAATCCACCCTGCATGAGCACGGTAGTGACCCCTTTTTCTTCGGCTCGACCAACCTTGTCCATGATCTGCTCAACCGAATAGGTGTAGGCAGATGGGTCTGTAGGATCGGTTCGATAAAAAGCGCAGAAAGAACAATACGCGTCGCACAGATTCGTGTAATTCAAATTGGTATCGATTACGTACGTCACCCTGTCAAAGACGTTGAATCGATTCCTGACATGAGCTGCGAGAGGCGCCAATTCAAGAAGTTCGGAGTCACGCAACAGATGTAAACCCTCATCAAAACCGATCCGTTGATCCAGCAACACTTTTTCTCGAATTTCGTCGATCATCAGAAACTCTCACCCCCAAGGGTCATCTGTGAGCATCGTACGGGATTACACTTGGCCGCCATTCAGGCAATCGGCTCAACCGCGATTGGAACTCCCCGATTGCTTGATGTTCAACCTCACCAAGCTCATATGTGAAACCGCGAACGTACGTCGAAACGTCGTCTTCTGACATTCCAAGGATGCACACAGTGTCTGTTATCTCATTTATATGCGAGATTCCGTAAGAAAACGACTGATGCAGGTTTTCGGCGAAGCGACCAAGTTCAGACGCTGACGCGTCCGCACGCGCTACCCAACGGGCGAAAACGAACGGCAATCCCGTCAAACGTTTCCACTCGTTCGAAAGATCGTAGACGAACCGGCGTCCGGTTCCCCCATAGACGACCTTCAACGCGGCGTCGCCAATTAGCAATTCGGCCACGCATTCTTGGTCTGACCCCATTAACCCGACGTCTTCGATATGCCAATGGTCCGCGAAAAGGATCCTCAAAAGTTGTACCGAAGTCGATGTATGGCTCGAAACCGCAACTGTACCACCCGACAGATCCTCCACCGGAACGTCACTGAATAGAAGCACGCTACGAGCAGGTCCGTCGGTGGCTACTCCTAAGGAACCTTCAACAACGATGTCTTTCATCCGCAATACCTCGGCGATTGGCAACGGCCCAGCGTCCAACTCCCCCTTCTGCATCGAGGCGGCCATGTTCCTCGGCGGTAATTCCACGAGGTCAAACCAGTCTCCCTCTAACCGAGCATAGAAGACGGCAGAGTTGAGGTAAGGCATGAACCCGACGCTCCAGCGCGTTTCGACTTCGTTGGGCATCGCCTAGGGATCGATCTCAGTTATAGACCGCGATTTCGTTGTAAAGAGCGTCGCGTTCTACTGGCACTCGGCCAGCATCTCTGATCGACGCAACCATACTTTTCCGCGCCAAACCAGCGGGCGAGTCAGCCAGTGCTGCGTGCGCGATCCGCTCTTTACCTATCGTCCCATCGAGATCATTGGCTCCAAAGTTCAACCCTATCCCTGCCGTCGCCTCGCCGAGCATCACCCAATACGCCTTGATCGCCATGACATTGTCAAGGATCAATCGAGATGCCGCAATCATCTTGACATCGTCCATGGGAGGAGTGTGCCTAGGGCGAAGTTTCGTGTACCCAACTTGATACTCCAACGGGATCAGCGCCAAGAACCCATTAGTTTCGTCTTGAAGTTCGCGCAGCAGAATCAAATGGTCGATACGTTCGCGGAACGTCTCGACGTGACCGTAAAGAATCGTGCAGTTGCTTTTGATTCCCATAGCGTGCGCGATGCGGTGGATTTCTAGCCATCTGTCCGCCTTCGCCTTCCCTGGCAGCAAAAGCTTGTGTATCCGGTCCGAAAACACTTCCGCCCCCCCACCAGGCATTGAAGACAAGCCAGCCTCTTTGAATATGGCCAGGGATTCCTCGGGAGGAACTTTCCATCTACGCCAAAAGTAGTCGATCTCCGACGCCGTGAACGCTTTGATCTGCACATCCGGTCGAGCCTTGTGCAACTCTCTGATCATTTCCACATAGAACTCGAAGGGCCACGTCGGGTGATGCCCACCAACAACATGAAGTTCTTTGATGTCGCCATCGAGATGATCGAGCATCTCGCTCATCGTCATTTCGTACGCACCGTCATCGCCCGGTTTTTTCGCGTAGTCGCAGAACCTACAAGAAAGCACGCAGATGTTCGTCGGGTTCAAGTGGCGATTCAGTACAAAATAGACTTTCTCACCTGAAACCCTCCGCTTGGCGTAGTCGGCCATCAAACCAACCGAAGAGAAGTCTTCAGTCTCAAGAAGCTTGACGCCTTCATCGGCAGAGAGTCGCTCTCCGTCCTGCACCTTTTCCCAAATCGGTTCAAGGTGCGGGTCAGAGATCAAGATATCCGGCGGTTCAACTTGACCGTTTCTGCCGTTGCCAATCGATCCCGATGTCGTCTCTTCGTGTACGGATTTCGTTGCCAGCACTATTCGGGGACCGCCTTCTGCATGGTTACGTAGGAGCTGCCTCACTACGTCTCATTTCTATCATCGCGCCGATTCGACCATCGTTCACACGGTCGAGACAGGGTTTAATCGCATTTTGCCCCAAGTCGATGTGAGTCGAAATCGTTGGATTAGTATCGAAATTAGAAGCCCCTCCAACCGGCTCAGTTGGTCAAAACAAAACGTCTGCCACAAAGACACTCGAAATTACTAGGACGCAGCATTCGGCGCATGCCCAGAGACTAATGGCTACACAACAAAGACTGGACAATCTATTCCAACAGTTGGAAGGCTTGTCCGCCGATCAACTCGGTTATCCAACAACCCAGTGCTTCGACTATTCTCCCCTATTCCGATTCTTGAGATTCAGCGTCAACAACGTCGGCGATCCTTTCCACGAAAGTAACTTCCGCGTCAACACTCACGAGATCGAACGCGAGGTCATCGCGACGTTCGCTCGATTGATGCACATCGAACCAGACGAAGCGTGGGGATATGTCACATCGGGAGGAACCGAGGGAAACATGTACGGCCTTTACCTGGCCCGAGAGATTTTCCCGGATGGCGTGGTCTACTTTTCACAAGACACCCATTACAGCGTTTTGAAGAACCTTCGCGTTCTCAACTACCGAAACATCATGATCAAGAGCCAAGAAAACGGTGAGATCGACTACGACGACCTACGTGAGACGATCCGAATCAACCGAGATGTGCCGGTAGTGGTTTTAGCGAATATCGGCACAACGATGAAAGGCGCGGTGGATGACCTCCACAGGATCAGAGAGATATTGGAAGATTTGGCCATCCCCCACAGCTACATCCACGCGGACGCCGCGTTGAGCGGCATGATTCTGCCTTTCGTAGACGACCCTCAGCCTTACGGTTTCGACGCGAGCATCGACAGCATCGCCGTTAGTGGGCACAAAATGATCGGTTCACCAATCCCCTGTGGTGTTGTAATCACTAAGAACGAATACGTAGCCCGAGTCGCACGTTCCATCGAATACGTGGGTGCAATGGATACCACTCTGTCTGGGTCGCGGAACGCGATCACCCCGCTGTTTCTTTGGTACGCGTTTAAGCAACGTGGCTTCGAGGGATTCAAGGATCAAGCAACGGAGATGCTTAACACCGCTACATATGCTGTCGAAAAATTCAACGAATTCGGTCTTGCCGCGTGGCGCAACAAGAATTCGATTACCGTGGTTTTACCACGGCCCGCAGATCCTATAGTGAGCAAGTGGCAGATGGCACCATTCGAAGACATCGCACACATCATCACCGTGCCCAACGTCACTTGTGAAAAGATCGACGCCGCAGTGGCTGACTGTGTAGCCAACCCCAGAATATGAAGCGCAAGGCCCTAGGAAAACCCATGCAAAGAATCATCGTAAGCGTCCAAAACCAAGTCGGCGACATCGCCAAAGTAACGAAACTTCTCGCCGACGAGGGCATCAACATCATTAGCCTCAACTCGGAAGGTCACGACGAATCCGGTTTGATCATCATCACAACCGCAGACGAGGACCACCAGCGATCTCTGCGGATATTTGCAGATGCCGGCTATAAGGCGATATCCGACGAATATCTAGTCGTCAGGATTAAAGACGAGCCCGGAGGTCTAGCGAAAATCGCAGAGAAATTCCAGACGAACAACATCAATATCTTGAGCCTACACATCGTCAACCGTGCCGCGGGTTACACAACGGTCTCCCTAAGCGCCGACGACAATTCCAGAGCAAGATCGTTGATCGCAGGTGATTTCGAAATGTCCGATGTTGCCGGCTAGCGGGCCATTCCTCTTCAACCCCAATACTCCCCCCACTTCCGATCCACCAACCGCACAATATCCGGATCCATCACTAACGGTTTTTGATACCCGGGTTTCCAAGTCGCGTCGATGCCCATCACACCACGGTAGACCGGCGTAATACCGACGAAATTTTGATCGGTGAACACAACGTCTCGGGCGCAATCGAATCGAGTAAAGATGCCCCAGATGAGTTCGACATCGTCGTAGACATCCACGTCTTCTGACACTAGGATCACCAACTTTAGTGATTGACACCTCGGTTCTCGGACGGCGCGTTCCAGCAATTCCCGGTGCCCTGAGAACCCGTCCTTCAACTGCAGGACCAGAATGTTGTCGCAGATTAATCGATGGTCAAGTATCGACGCTGACAACGATTTGGGATCGAACTGCAACTGCGGTCCCGCGAAATCCGCTGGATCGTGTCCATAACCAGTGGCGTCCAGAATCATTTTTGATCCTTGCTCGAACGCGTCACCTGTGAAATCGAGAGTGTCTTGCGCGGTCCGCGCCAAGAGTCGGAAGTCGGTCTCAACTTTGAAGTTACGAGAAATCGATCGAGCAACGGCCTTGATGTCTGACGGATCGGTCCCAGCATCAACCAAGACCATGACCTTTGTGAGCGATAGCTGCCCTTCACCTAATATCCCGAACGCCGTCTTCATCTGCTCACGCGAGTATCTGCCGTCTACAGAAACTACCAGCAGGTTGTGGAACCCTGATTCGTAATACGACCACATATCGCGCACTTCTTTGCGCATTAGCCGTATCAGGGGTTTGGTTGCTAGCTGAGCCGCATCGCCCAGAGCACGGTCCTCCTGGGGCGGTTTGCCAACTACTGTGGCTGGATAGACCGCGTCGCGCCTTCGAGTTATCGCCTTGACGCGAAAAACCGGAAAATCGGCCGCTTCCGAATAGTGTCCAAAATGGTCACCGAACGGGCCTTCTAAACGACGTTCACCGGGGATCAATTGGCCTTCAATTACGAACTCGGCATGGGCAGGCACTCGCACGTTAACCGTTTTGGCCCTAGTCATTGGCGTCGGTTTGCCGCGCATTACACCTGCAAAACCCGCTTCATCAATTCCTTCAGGCAACGGGATGATTGCGGAAAGAACCAACGCTGGATCACCACCTAATGCCACCGCTACATCCAGCGGTTGTTCTTCGCGTTCGGCCTCGACGTGGTGAAATGCGCCACCTTTCTGTAACTGCATGTGCATCCCGGTGGTAGCTGAATCGTACAGTTGCATCCTATAGATGCCCATATTGTGGGCCCCAGACACTGGATCTCGCGTCCTCACCAGAGGGAGCGTAATGAATCTCCCGCCATCCTCCGGCCAGCATTTGAGTATCGGCATTCGAGACAGATCGGGAGAAGTCTCGACTACTTGGTGTGCTGCCGCCTTCAATGACCGACCTGGTCGCACGTTGAGTAGGTTCAACGCCGAAGTTCGGTTGCGCCAGATCGAGGATACTGTCGGAGGATTCACGTCCTCCAAGAAATCCAACAATCCCTCGCCTATCTCTTCGGGGTGTCTTCCCAACCCAATTTCAACCCGCTCCATCGTGCCAAAAAGATTCACGACCAACGGGTAGGAAGCACCTTCGACGTTTTCGAACAGGACTGCGGGGCCGTTATCCCGGACCAATCGCGTCGCGATCTCGGTCACCTCCAACTCCGCGCTGACGGGTACCGTCACGCGCTTGAGCAAACCTCTTGTTTCGAGTTCGCGGATAAAAGACTGGAGATCAGTAAAGGCCAATACTCGGATTCCTACCGTCCGCGCCAAATCTGCAAAAGATCGTCTCCCGCTCCGAGGTGATGGAGAATCCTGCCTGCGATCATGTCGACAAGATCATCAATGGCTTCCGGTCGGTGGTAGAAACCAGGTGACGCAGGCAAAATAACCGCACCTGCTTCGGTTGCGGCAACCATGTTGCGAAGGTGCACAAGGCTGAGCGGCGTCTCACGCGTGACCAAGATTAGCCGACGTCTTTCTTTCAGGGTTACGTCGGCCGCCCTCTCTATGAGGTTTTGCGAAACGCCGTTGGCTATCCGCGCTAACGTTCCCCCGCTACACGGCACGACGACCATCCCATCTACGTGGCAAGATCCACTTGATATGTCAGCAGCCACGTTTTGTGAATGGTGCCACTTGAATCCTTGGCGATTCGACATGTCTTGACCCAACCATCGAGTCAGTTCCCGCAAGTCCCCTTCTATTTCACCCGTCAAGGACAGACCTTCCTCAACACTTAAAACCTCTGCGCCAGAACGCGTGATCACAAGGTCAACTTCATGATCGCTACCAGCCAATACCTGCAGCACTCGGCGCGCGTAGGGTGCGCCACTAGCCCCAGACACGCCTACTATGAAACGGGACATTACTTCACCAACTCAGCAACTCGTCGAGAACTATGAAAACGGCAAACACAACGGCGATGATTCCATTCATCGTAAAGAACGCCATGTTGAGCTTCGACAGGTCGTTCTCTTTCACAAGTGAATGTTCGTACGCGAACAACGCTCCCACAACGACGATTCCAAACGCTGCCCAAAACCCTCCGTCTCCCGTCAAGACCGATAAGACTAGGAATACAAGGGTCACGAGATGCAACGTTTTAGCGATGAGCAACGATCGCTTGATCCCGAATCTGGCCGGAACCGAATGAAGTCCTTCAGCGCGATCAAATTCAACGTCGGCAATGGCGTACAGCACGTCGAACCCGGAAACCCAGAACAACGCAGCGATCCCCAATAGCACGAACTCGATCGGCATCGTCCCCGTCATTGCGATCGATACTGCAGGGGGAACGATTACGTAGACTGCACCGATCCCGAAGTGCGCCAACCAAGTGAACCTTTTCAAATACGGGTAACTGAAAGCGACTAACAACGGAATCGGTGCCAAGTACAAAGCCAATGGATCGAGTTGCCAAGCCGCAACCACGAACACCACTGCCGAGACGGCCATGTATCCAATGACTTCTCGTTTGCCGATTGTCCCCTTCGCCAAGGCTCGGTCGGCTGTCCGTGGATTTCGACGGTCAATCTCCGCGTCCAATAAGCGATTCGCCGCCATGGCGAAAGTTCGCAACGTCACCATTGCAACGATCACCCAAACGAACTTGACCCAATCCGGCAAACCACCGGCCACCATAAATGCCGATGCCACCGCGAATGGCAACGCGAAGATGGAGTGCTCGAATTTGATGGTTTCGAAGAATATCTGGAGGCGACGAAGCTGCGTTAAACGTGCTTGGGATCCGCCGTCGCGATTGACGTGTGTGCTCAACGAGTGCTGACCGGAAGGGTTTACGGGGCAGGTTTACGTAGATTCTATCGAGTTACCGGCGAGTACATCATTTCAACCGAAAAGGTGCTTATCACGGGGAGAGTGGATTAACGTCTTCCAAACTCGCGTTCCAGTTTTTCACCGGTGAGCAACAACATCGTCGGTCTGCCATGAGGGCATGATTGAGGATGCTCGCACTCCTGCAAGAGGCGGACGATTTCCTCACAACTCTCGATCGTTAAGGTGTCCCCCGCCCTAACAGCGGCGTGACACGCCATGGTTGCCAACAACCTTTCCGACCATGGCATTGGGTCTGATCGTCCGTTATTCGAATCGGTCTGAGAAACATCGTCCAAGATTCGCAACAATGCTTTTTCAGCACCGTTGGCATCCATGGCGACCCTTTCGGTCAATACCCTTGGTACCGCACGGACCATCAGTGCATCGCCTCCGAACAACTCGATATCCCAACCTGCCTCTTTGAACCATTGCGCGCCTTCGCTGAAAACGACCTGCCGCTGAGGTGACAACTCCACAACTTGTGGAGCCAACAGCATTTGCGATTCAGTGGCTCGTTTGGTCTGTTGGGCTCTGATCTCTTCGAACTTGATTCGTTCGTGAGCGGCGTGTTGATCGATTAGAAAAACTCCGTTTGCATCTTCAGCGACGATGTAAGTTTTCTGCGCTTGTCCCAAAACCCGCATTTTAGGCAACACTTCATGATGTCGCGGGGTATCTGAACTGTCTGCGCTGCGTTCGCGATCGGTTTGATGACGAACTTGATGGTCTAGGTTTTGCTCCGTTTGATTCGATTGCGGCTTCGCCGAATTTTCCGTTGTGTTAGCCACCGAGCCCACATCCGAGCCTTCGGAGGTTTGATCCAGGGTCGGCACAGCTGCCGAATTCCGTCTCTTTGCAAACGCACCTTCTAGCGATGTCGTCAATGAAGACACCAGCCCTGAGTCGGAAAACTGTCTTACTGGTGCGTGCCTTGCAAGTGCCGCTCGAACCGTGCTTTCAATTGTTGAAAACACGAGCCCCTCACGCCGAAAGCGGACTTCAGTCTTTTGAGGATGGACGTTCACGTCAACATCATCCAAAGGCGCGTTCACTTTAATCAAAGCCATCGGAAATCGCCTGTCAGGTAGAAATCCTTGAAACCCGCGTTCTACGGCATATACCAGCCGATACGAATGCACCAAACGGCCGTTGACGGCAATCGTGACATTGTTCCGGCGACCGAAATGCAGGCTTGGCATGGCGATTGCACCACTGGTGTTGAACGCCGCTTGAAGGTCTGATTCGAGATTCATCAACGCATCTCTGTCCCGAACCCGGTATACAGATGCCAGAGCTGATGCGTCGTCGAAATCACCCAGAGTGTTGTGTCGGAGGACGCCATCGACGGTCAGGCGGAACTTCACGTCGCTACGCACCAGCGCCATCTGACCAACCAACACCGACACGCGCGCAGCTTCCGCCGAGGGGCTGCTCAAGAATTTAAGTCTGGCCGGGACATTGCGGAAAAGTTGACGGACGGTCACCGAAGTACCTATCGGGACACCAGCAGCGATCACCTGCGGCTCTGATCCGAAGGCAACATTACACTCAGCACCGTTGGCGGCATCGACGTGCCTTGATACAGCCGTAACGTCTGACACGGCAGCGATGGACGGCAAAGCCTCTCCCCGAAATCCGAGCGTCGGTATCGCCACAAGATCGCTCGATTCGTCCACCTTACTAGTCGCAAACCTTGCAAACGCTAAGGCCAACTCATCCGCAGGTATGCCATGACCATCATCCACAACGCGTATCAAGTTCCGACCGCCACCCTCTATCTCGACATCGATCCGACTGGCACCCGCGTCAAGCGAGTTTTCGATCAACTCCTTGACAACCGAAGCAGGACGCTCCACCACCTCTCCAGCCGCGACTCGCGACGCCAACGCGTCTGGCATTACTTTGATGGGCATCGGATCTGGTAGTGAAAAATGTCGGTTCACTAAGGAGTATGAATCTAGACTAATCGCTTGGAAACCGAGACGAAACTCATCATAGGTTCCGAATCCGCGGCGCAAATATCCACACGAGCACCACGCTAACCAGAAGGACGCTCCCAGCTAAGGCGAACGAGGTTTGCAGGCTGGTCTGCTCGGCAAGAAACCCCAGTGGGATCGCACCCGCGGGACGCAGCCCGAAGTTCAACATGTATATGCCCATTACCCGCCCGCGATGCTCTTCGTCCGATTGGCCCATGATCAGTGCCGAGTTGAGTGCGCGACGCCCCGAATCGCCGATCCCGAGCGCCAGCATCGCTACAATGCCGATGACGAAAACTGAGACGAATGTCGAGACGAAGATCGCTGCGGCAGAAACCGCCCCTGCAACCAGCAACACGACACCTCGCTTGACGTTTTCAGTCAAACCCGCGATGAACAAAGAACCGAGCAACGCGCCGATACCTATCGAACTCATCAGGATCCCGAGTTGAGCCGGCCCACCGCCGAATATCACGTCAACCTGCACCGGCATCAGCGACCGGAAAGACTGAGACGTCATCGTGGTGGCCAATGTCAAAAGCAAAAGGATCCTGATGGTCTTGTTGCTGTACGAGTAGCGCAGCCCGTCCCAGATCGAGTTGAAGACGTTCTCACGACGTCGTCCCATGCTACGAGCACCCGGGTTTTCCACCCTCACCCTCGTCATCATCAGGAATGCGAAGAACATCAAACCCGACATCAAGAAGTAAGTCGCCTCCGGACCGATCCAATCGAACGCCAATCCGCCAATAGCCGGTCCGGAGAGGGTCATCAATGCCATGCCCGAGGCGTTCAGTGCGACTGCGTTGGTCAACTCACCATCCGGCACTAGCTGCGGAATGATGGCCTGACGAGCCGGCATCATAAATGACCAGCAGAACCCTTGAGTCAATGCAGCGCCGAACAGCACCCAGATAGAAACCCAACCTGTCACAATCGAGATGCCCACGACGAATGCGACAATACTCACGATGAGTTGGGCGAATTGAATGATTCGTCGCCGATTCCAACGGTCAGCCAAGCTTCCCCCGAACAACCCGAAGATCAATATCGGGGGTGCGAAGCCTGCACCCACCAACGCCACCATAAAAACGTCCCCAGTCAGATCCCAAGCCAGCTGACCGCGCGCCAGGTGCTGCATATTGATGCCAGCCATCAGGAAGATGAGGCTGATCCAGAATTTCCTGTAGTTGGGATTGCGTAACGAATGAAACGTCCGATCCGCGTAGCTCCGGCCGCTTCCTATGACTCCGCTACCACGAACCGCCAAACTACAACTTCCTGATGCGGGGTGTGAGGGTCCAGGTCAACAACACCGCCACCGCGAGGACGATACCCGCCACCGCAAACGCCACTCGAATATCCGTCGCCTCCGCCAATATCCCGAGTGGTATCGCTCCGATCGGCGTCAATCCGAAGTTCAGCATGTAGATGCCCATAACCCGGCCACGGTGATCCTCATCCGCCTGCTCCATCAGCATCGATGCGTTCAGCGACCGTCTACCCGCGTCTCCCAATCCGAGCACCATCATTGCAAACATCGCGATGAAGAAGAACTCTACGAACGTGGACACCAAGATCGCCCCAGCGGACAACCCCGTACACGCCAGCAGTACAACGCCCCGCCGAACATTCTCGGTGAGTCCTGCAATGAACAGCGACCCCAGCAACGCCCCGACTCCGATCATGCTCATGAGGATTCCCAACTGTCTCGGACCTCCCTCGAATATCAATTCAACCTGCGCCGGCATCAGAGAGCGGAACGACATCGACGTCATCGTGGTGGCAAGCAAAAGCATGAACAGAATCAAGATCGTCCGATTCCTGGCGGAATAGCGCAGTCCTTCCCAAACTGCACTGAGTACCTTTTCCTCGCTTCTTTTCTTTGAAACCGCCTCGCCAGTCACGCTTACCCCGCTCATCATCAAGAACGCGATCAACATAAGACCAGTGATGATGAAATATGTGTTCGCCGGCCCCAACCATCCGTAAGCCAGACCTCCGAGGCCCGGCCCGGAAAGCGTCATTAAAGCCATGCCAGACGCGCTAAGTGCGATAGCGTTCGTGACCTCGTTCTTGCTGACCAGTTGCGGAATGATCGATTGACGCGCCGGCATCATAAACGACCAACCCATGCCTTGGGCGAACCCGGCGACCATCAGAATCCAGATCGATATCACATCGGTGTAAATCGCCAAACCCACCAATCCAGCGATACAACTGATCGCCAGTTGACTGTACTGGATCATCTTCTTTCGGTCCCATCGATCCGCAAACGCTCCCCCGAAAACCGAGAAGATCAGTATCGGCGGCGCGAACGCCGATCCCACCAACGCCACTTGGAACGTATCGTTCGTAAGGTCCCACGCGAGTTGACCGCGCGCCATCATCTGCATGTTGACACCCGCCATCAGGATGATGAGGCTCACCCAGAAACGGCGATAAGCGGGGTTGCCTAGAGAATGAAAAGTCCTGCGCGCGGCACTACGACCGCGAACTCTCATGCGGGTTGAGACTGCGTGGGGTCTTAGATGACGAACTGCAGGCTTATTGGCTTTAACTGCCATGTAGAACTTCGCCCAACATCAAGCGAAGTTTACACCAACCGCGCCTGCCCCTTTCGCGAAGCAACCCATCCCTCTCTCCCTACTAGGGGGAGATTAAGAGGGGGTACCAGCGGAGCGAACGCAGGGGATGCCCTACTTCAAATTCCGAACCGACGGGCTCACCAAGATGAACAACAAACCCGCCGATAGCAACGAGACCGCCATCCCGATTACCGTCGACTCCACACCCACATTCTCCACCAGCCAACCAATCGGGAACGCCGCCAATGGGATCAGACCGTAAGTCATCATCGTCAGACTCGTCATCCGCGCCCGATACCGCTGGTTCGCATTCTCGATCACCAACGCCTGACCAAGCGCCCAACGTATCGTCTCACCGAAACCGATGCCCAAGAAGAAGAACATCCCTGCCCAGTAGAAGTCGAGAATGCCTAACGCTAACATTGACACCCCGGAGATGACCGGCGACAGCAGTATCACCCAGCCACGATTTTGCCCCTGCCTCAAGCTCGCTACCCCGACCGACGCCGCAATGCCGCCCACTCCCGCCATCATCGCGATCCAACCAACCTCGCTAGGCTCCGAACCGTACAACTCCTTCGCAAACACCGGCACCAACATCCGGAACGGCATGGACAACATCGCGATCACCACCGACTGAATCAACAGAACACGCACCAGTTTGTGGCTGATCGCATACTTGAACCCGCGCTTGATGTTCAACAACGGCGACTCCTTGCTCCCCGCCCGACCCGCATCCGGATACATCTTCGGCAACAAACTCGTGAAACCCATAGCTAATAGCATCATCGCAAATACCACAAAATAAACACCCTCCGGACGGATCAACTCGTACAGCACACCCCCGACCGCCGGTGCCGCAATGTTCATCAACGTCATCGCCATCGTGTTCAATGCCATTGCATTACCGATTAACGACCTCGGAACCAGTTGCGACATCGCCGCCGTACGCGCCGGAACCTGCAATGCAAACACGCAACCCTGCATCACCGATACGCAAAGCAGATGCCACCACACCAACAATTCCAGCACCAAAAGCGTACCCACCAGCAACGCGAACATCGCGTTCACTCCCTGCGACAACTGAATCAGCCGTCGCCGTTCCACCCGATCTCCAAGCACCCCTCCGAAAAGCGACATTATCAACAGCCCCGGCGCCCAGCCTATCGACACCAAAGCCGTCTTCACTGCATCGCTCTCTGTGATCTCGTAGATCAGTATCCCACGGGTCAGCATCAACATGCTGAAACCGCCCATCGACAGGAACATGCTGATCCACATCATCCGGTAGTCGCGATGCCCGAGCGACTCGAACGTGCGCGAAAACCAACCAACATTAACTGAAGCCGGCTTGTACTGCGCGGTTGGAGTAGCTTGGTCGGCGGGTGCCGGCTGGGTGATCGTCTCGGCGCTGGAAGGCGATAGCCTAGTCGTACCGTCGGTGGTATCCGTGGTAGCCAAGTGAGTTTTGCTTTGATTTAGATGCCGAGATACGTGGTGTCAAGGATGCGATTCAGTATATTTCACTGCGCTTTAGAATCGATGCTTAAAACGTTACAAATTGACCGGGAGTCGCAATGTCTCTGAGTCCCTTGCCCGAACCCACTATCGCAGACGTCTACGACGCTCGCAGGAAAATCGCCGATTACGTTCACCGTACACCCCTGCGCCGCGTGCCGATCCTCAGCGACATGCTCGAGGCCGACGTGTGGGTGAAGTTCGAGAACATGCAGCTACTCGGGGCCTTCAAGGTTCGCGGAGGCATCAACCTTGTCTCCCGCACCACGCCGGAGGAACGCGCCCTCGGTTTCGTAACCGCCAGCTCCGGCAACCATGGACAATCGATCGCCTACGCCGCGCAGCAGTTCGGAGCGAAATGCACCGTCTTCGTTCCCGTCGGCGCAAACCCTGTCAAAGTAGCTTCTATGCGCAGCATGGGCGCAATTGTCGTGGAGCACGGCCCCATATTCGACGACGCCCGCGTCCGCTCCGAGACAGTCGCCCGTGAAGAAGGTATGCGTTACGTCCACGCCGCAAACGAACCCATGCTCGTCGCCGGCGTCGCAACCTACAGCCTTGAAATCCACGAAGACCTCGACGATATCGACTACATCATCGTCCCCATCGGCGCGGGTAGCGGCGCATGCGGTGCCAGCATCGTATCCCGCTACCTCTCGCCGAAAACCAAAGTCATTGGCGTCCAATCTGATGCCGCACCGTCCGTTTATCTGTCATGGCAAAAGATGGAAGGCCAGACCGTCAACGCCAAGATGGAGACCGTCGCCGAGGGAATCGCCACCGGCTCCTCTTACGACTACCCAGTTGGTATGCTCCGCAAATACCTCAACGACTTCATCCTCGTATCCGAAGAAGACATCCGGAAAGCGATCGTCGATATGATCGCCGCAACTCGCACCCTGGTCGAACACGCCGGAGCGACCCCGCTCGCCGCCGCCGAAAAGATCCGCAATCGCATCAAGGGTAAGCGTGTCGTCTTGATTGCAAGCGGGGCGAACTTGACGGTTGAGCAACTGAAGACGGTGTTGGCGGACTGAGGAATTTGAGCTGATTACTCGGACGCGGTTATTCCTGCAATGTCCTCTTCGATCTTCTTGAGACGCAGATAGTCTTCTCGATATAGGCAGTAGGCTCGATCAACGTAGAGTTGGACTAGCTGGGATGCTCTTGGGGAGGTAGAAGTGGCGACGGCGACGATTTTCGAAACTTCTCGGTTCGATGGCAAGTATCGTCCGATGGCTCGGATCTTGGCTTCGGTTTCCATCGCGGTTGAGTTGTCACCGCCTTCGACAGAGAAGCGCAATCTGCCCAGTTGAGTGGAAAGCTCGGTGAGGAGGTCAGCTTCTTCCATACCTCCGTACATGAAGTCGTAAACGTCTTCCTCTTCGAAATCGCTGTCGCTTTCCAGTACACCCTCGATTGCGGCATCCAACTCGGCGTCTTCACCGTGGGCATCGGAATACAGACGGCCGTATTCTTGGCTCGCTTCGTTGACGCGCTCCATCATCTCGAATGCGTCGTTGAAATCCAGGCTCCCGGCAAACACCAGATCATCGCCTCGAACTGAGGCGATGCGTTCGGCCTCGTGGACGCTTTCGAACGGTTCAGGTGCAGGAGGAAAAGCGAAAGAAGAGATGACGTTTGCGGACATCTCAGCTACCTGGCCGGCAAGGAAAGGCGGCATGTACTTTCCGATGTCGAGAGGGACCGGGAGGATGACAACGTAGGTCACGCCAACTTTTTCGCTATCGTTACTGTCACGGAAGTAGACGATTGCATGACCGCATGGGTTTTCGGCATCGCCCCGTTCAAAATCGAGTTGCATGAGATTTGGTTTCTTGGGGTTGCTTGAGATTTTCTCGAGGTTTGGGAGCGTTGTTTAGATTGCTGCGCGAAACGGATATGAGAAAATGAAATCCGCGAAGCATCGACTCGATTCTACGCTGTCTCCTCTGATTCGGTTCATTCAACGGAGAGCTTACGGGCTTTGTACAAACAAGTAATCCGGCCTCTTCTCTTCTCGCTTGACGAAGAGCAGAGCCACACGATGTCCGAGTATGCTCTAAAGGTTCCTTTCATCTGGAAATCTTTCGGGATTCAATCGAAATTCGTTGGATCATCGTTGGATGCAAAGGTTGCAGGTGTCACTCTGCCCTCGCCGATCGGCTTGGCTGCGGGATACGACAAGAACTGTCGAGTGTTGAAGTCCTTGATAGACCTCGGATTTGGGTTTGTTTGCGGGGGTACTGTTACTCTCGCCGAGCGTTCGGGTAATCCTCCTCGTCGTATGGTTCGGCTTGAGGAGTCTTCTGCCCTACTCAATTCGCTTGGATTTCCTGGTCAAGGGTTGGCGCGCATTCACCCGAGGGTCGCGCGACTGGGGAAGTACCGCTCGCGCGTTTTCGTGAGCATTTCGGGTTCCATCGAGGATGAGATCGCGGAGTGCTACCGGCAACTTGCTCCGTTGGTGGCGGGGATTGAGTTGAACATATCGAGTCCCAATACCGTGGGCTTGCGTGTTTTTCATGACCCGGCGAGATTGCGGATGTTGGTTGAGCAGCTGCGGAAGACTGGGACTTCGCGCAATCCGCTGCTGGTGAAACTTCCGCCTTGGTCGAATGAAGTCGATAAGCGTAGGACGTCGCTTTCGCTCGCGGAGACGGCGGTGAACGCGGGTGCAGATGGTCTTGTGATCGCAAATACGATGCCGGTCGAGGATTCTCGGTTGAAGGTTGGCAAGGGCGGGTTGAGCGGTGCTCCGTTGTTGGAGAACACCGTTCGAATGACTGCGGAGGTTGCGGCTTTGGTCGGCAGACATGCGAGCGTTGTGTCGTGCGGGGGTATCTCGACGGCGGAGGATGTTTGGCGAATGCTTGCGGCAGGGGCGTCGGCGGTTCAGCTTTATACGGCGATGGTGTACGAGGGTCCTTCGCTGCCTTCGAGATTGAACCGCGGATTGCTCGAGCTCATGGACATCGCTGGGGCTCGAACTTTGTCGGATATCTCGGGACCGCCGCCCTACTGAAGATTCGGACACCTTCAACTTCCAAGCATTGCCAACACTTCGTGACGGTACGGCATTGCTGATTGGGTGCCGGGTTTTGACACGCAGAGAGCTCCTGCCGCCATTGCGAGGAGAATGGCGTTTTCGAGGTCGTAGCCTTCGGTGATTGATTGCCCAAGAACACCAGCGAATGCGTCACCTGCGGCGACGGTGGCGACAGCATCGACTTCGAACGGAGGAATGTGGCCTCGCAGGTCTTCGGACGCGACGAATACGCCTTCGCCAGCCATCGTGACGATGACGCATTCGCAGCCTAGACGGTCTCGGATCTGGTTCGCTGCTTTTTCGGCGGAGATGACACCATCAATTGGTATGCCGGCCAAGGCTTCGGCTTCCCATGTGTTGGGGGTCAGGATGTCAGCGTGTTGGTAGAAATCGTCTGGTACATCCTCGGGAGGTTTTACGGGTGCGGGGTCGAGGACGACCGGGACGCCGATGCGCTTTGCCGCTCGCATTGCGTCGAGGCTGCATGACAGGGGGATTTCCTGTTGGACGAGCACGACACCAGCGTTGGTCAATCCATCGATGGCTTTTCCTGATTCGACATCTCCGCATTTGCCATTGCCGCCGTAGATTGCGTGGACGAAGTTCTCGCCGGTCGGATCGATGAAGATGATGGCGACGCCAGTTTCGATGTCGGCATCGGTTGTGACATTGTTCATGTCTACGCCTTGGTCAGACATGAAGATCTGGAGTTCTCGACCGAAAGCATCGTCTCCGACCCGGCCGATCATTTTGACTTCGTTGATGCCATTTGCGAAACGTGCGGCTGCCACAGCTTGGTTGCCGGCTTTCCCGCCACCAGAGGTGTAGAGGCGGTCGCATACGAAGGTTTCGCCGGCGCGTGCTAGGCGTTCGGTCTCAACGATGAGGTCCATGTTTATTGCGCCTAGTAGGAGCGTGGTCTTTGGGTTGTCGGCTTGTATGCTGTTATCGGTCATGTTTTCGGAGATCAGCGTCGGCGAATGGTTGATGGTTGTAGTGCGTTATGCGCACGCAGTTGCGGCGATTGCTTGGATCGGTGGGAGCATTTTCCACGCCCTCATCCTGCGTCCTCTCACTGTTGCTCATCCTGACAAGATGGGTCAGGCAATGTCGTTGATCGGTCCTGCTTATCGGGAGATTATCGATATTGCAGTGGTTACTTTAGTTGTTTCGGGGTTGATCTTGATGTTTTCGAGAATTCAGGGGAACGAGGCGACAGTGGCTTGGGCGATCGTGCTTGGCGTGAAGATTGCGTTGGCGCTGGTGATGTTCTATATCGTGTGGCGAAGGCGGCGGATGAGTTCGGAGGAGCAGGCGGCTGCGGGTGTTGGGTCGAAGCTGCTTGGTTACAACGCATTGCTGTTCTTGGGTTTGGTTGTTTTCCTCCTTGCCAACGTTCTACAAGAGTTGGTTGAGGCGTCGCTCGGTTGAGGAAGCGACGCCCCGGTTGATCATCCCAACACCACCTGAACAACTGCGACGGCAGACGCGACGGCGACGAACATTCCGACGACCATGCCGAAGGTTCTCCATGTGAGTTGAGTCATTAGCTCTTCTTTCATCTCGGCCATCGCGGCCTTAATTTCGGCCACATCTGCTTTCGTTGCCACATGCTCCATGTAAGTTTCGACAGACGCCAATCGACTTTCAACGGCTGCCATGCGACCTTCAACCGCACCTAGGCGTTCTTCAACTGTTGCCATGCTTTCTCCTATAGGTTGTTCTTCTGTTCTCATTAGTAGGTTAAAGGGTGCTTGGGGTTTCCTCCAACTGTTGTGTCAGTCGCGCTACAGGTTAGAGTTTTTGGAATTTGCGGACGCGTTGGCCTCTTTCCGGGGTTCCGATTTCGGCGACGTAGATGCTTCCTTCGGAGTCGGTCCAGATGCCGTGGGCGGCGCCTAGGATCTTGGCTTCGTCGTCGCCGTGCCAACGAGCGAGGAGTTCGCCATCGAGGGTCCAGATGGAGACTGCGCACCCGCCACCCTGCTCTGCGACGTAGGCGAGGCCGTCGCGGAAGTGGATGTCTCCCGGGGCGCTCATGTCGGTCCATTCGGTGATGAAGTTTCCGTCGCCGTCGAAGATCTGGATGCGGTTGTTTTCGCGGTCGCAGCCGTAAACGCGTCCGTTGTCGTCGACGCCGACGTTGTGGACGAGCGCGAATTCTCCGGGGCCGCCACCGGGGATACCCCATGCCATTTCGTATTCGCCGTCGGCGGAGAATCGGTGGATGCGCCGGTTGCCGTATCCGTCGGAGACGTAGATCTTACCGTTGGGGCCGATGGCGATGCCGGTCGGGGAGTTGAATGGGTCGCCGTGCCTGCCGTCCCATGTAACCGTGACGCTCGCCCAGTCTCGTTCGCCGAGTTCCATAAGGATTTCACCGGACTGGTTGTGCTTGGTGACGATGTGGCGTTGCTTTTCAGAGAGCCAGATGTTGTCGTCGGAGTCGATGAAGATGCCGTGCGGCTCGCGGAAGAAGAATTCGGGTGCGATGCCGAGGGTGAGGCCGTATCCCCAACTGCCCACCAATTCGCCGTCGGTCGTCCACCATGTGACGGGGTGTTGTTCTCGGGCGAATACCCAGACGCGGTCTTTGGAATCCACGGCGACATCGGAAGCCATGCCGAACTTCCAGCTTTCGGGCATCTTTTTGGGCCATTCGGGTAGTACTTCGTATCTGAAATCTCCGTCACCGACGATGGTCATGGCAGTTCTCCTGGCGCGTGGCCGCAGGTTCTAGTTGGTTTGAGATGCATGTTACGGCATTTTTGAACTAGGATGCGAAGGAGGTTGAAGGATTGGAAGGATGGGTGGTGGTTTGGGGAACCATGATGGGCATGATTTTGAATGATGGGTTTTGGTTGTTTGGGGGATTGGTTTTCGATTTGGGTTGGTGGTTGTTTGGGGTTTCCCGCCTCGGCGGACGGCACCCCCTTGTATTCCCTCTTCTAGAAGAGGAGAGCGAAGGTGCGTCGGCGGGGTTTGATCCGCCGATGGCGATGGTCTTGTCGATTGTTACCCTCATGTCCTCACGTTCTCTCCCTGCGGCCGCTTGGGTCGGGGGTCTGCACACGTCTGCGCAACGCTGTTTCGATCCGTCGATCTGGTTGTTATATTACTACAAATGTAGAGGTTAGTAAACGCGAGATGATTGAATTTGAAAAATAGATTTTCCTATGTATGTTTAATGAGGGACATAGCATATGTCGGGACCGAAATCTCGTTTCGGCTCGGTTGCGTTACCATCGGTTGACGGATTAACGAGGTATGAGGATGCAGGAGCCGGACCAAGATACTGCCAAACGGCTGATAATTTTGGCGATCGATGATGCTTGGCGTCGGTTGCGTGCGGCGGTTTACGAGTTGCGGACCGAGGATGCGATTGTGCCGGGTGCTTGCGGTGAGTGGTCTGTTAATCAGGTGTTGTGGCATATCAGCGCTTGGGAGGAATTGCTGATGGATGCGCTGGAGACGCCGGATGACGGATACGACTATCCGGAGCCGGATGCGGACGCGTTTAACGAAGAAGCAGTGGCTACTATCGAGGAGGCATCGCCGCGTGAGGTGATAGAGCGGCTAGAGGCGGTACACCGTCGGTTGCGAGATGTTCTGGCTGCCACGCCGGCGAGTCATTTTATGCAGGATCATCCTAGGCGGTATCTGATCGATGAGTGGTCGATGCTGCACTACGAGGAGCATGCGGCGCAGATTACGGGTTGGCGGGCTTCGCTCAAGGAAACCGTCTAGACAGGTTCCCACTTTCTGAGGCTTATGATTTCGCGTGGCGGGTTTAGGTTAGACCCGGTGTTGGTGTAGGAGACTTCGGCGACGTAGACGGCTCCGGTGGAGTCGGTTGCGATGCCGTGGGATGCGATGAACTGGTCGTGTCCCTCGCCTGCGAGGCCAGCTCCGAATGCATCGACCTCGTTTAGGTCGGTGTCGAGGATTACGACGCGTTGGCCTAGATCGCGAACGCCTGCTTGGACTGCGGGTGCTCCGGCTTCGGCGATGTAGATTCGGTCGTCGTGTCCCCGGCCGGTGGACGATGCAATCGGTCTGTGCATGTGCTTTTGGCCTAGGTAGTCGCCGTCTAAGCTGAAGATTTGGATGCGGAAGTTTTCGCGGTCGGCAACGACGATCTTGTCTCCACCGAGCAGACAGATGTTGTGGGGGAGGCTGAATTGGCCGTCGAGCGCGCCGGGTTCGCCCCACGAGGTGATGTGGTTTCCTTCAGAGTCGTACTTGTGAACCCGGGAGTTACCGTATCCGTCGGTGATGAAGATGTCACCGGTCGGTTCGTGGACGACGATGTCGGTTGGTCGGTTGAAAGGGTCGCCCTGTTGCCATGCAGCGGGTTTGCCGCGTTCGCCAAGGCGGAAGATGATATCGCCGGATGGTGTCCGCTTGTCGACGAAATGGCCCTCGTCGTCGGCCAAGTAGAGGTTGTCGTTGTTGTCGATGAAGATGCCGTGGGGACGGTCGAATTCGCCTTCGCCCCAGGTTTCAAGGAAGTTGCCGTCGGCGTCGAAGATCATGAGTGGCCAGTTGCCGCGGTTGAATATGTAGACGCGGTCTTCGGAGTCGACGGCGACCGATGTGGCCTCTTTGAAGGACATCGGGTGAGGGAGTTTGGCCCAGTATGGGACGGGGGTGTAGGGCATGGGTATGGGCTCCTTCGCTATTCTTGAGCGTCAAACTTGCTGTTCTTGGCGTGCAGGGCCTGTCGATTCGGCGTTCGACTTACATCAACTCTCGGCACGGGAGTCGGTAATCTGTTTCTCGTTCACCCTTTTTTTTGCGTCTTCCTCTCGTTTTTTGAAATCGAGGTGCCAGTTGTACCTTCGATCAGAATTAGATTGGATTTTGGTTGTTTTTCCTTCGTCATGTCACGCCGCGTCTCTCGAGTCAACGGGTTGATCGCTCAAGCTTTCCGAATCCTGATCGGTTTTTCTGGATTGAGTGCTTTAGTCATCAGAATCAACATGTTGCCTTCCGGTGATCCAGCTGAATGGTTACTATTCCGACCCAGTTGGTGACCGACAGAAGCCTAGGAATCCCGTGCCGCCTTTTTTGCCTTGCCCCCGACTTTGGATTCCTTTTCTTTTTGTTTCTTAGCGTCATCTAGCCAGTTGTGGGGACGGGCGTTTTTGAAGAAAACGGGTTTTGATTTTTTTCGACCATCGACACACTCCTTAGTCCACGTCAGGTACACAGCTACATTTGAACGCGTCCGCGATCTCCCTTGGTCCCATTTTTCGGTACTGCTTGAGTTTACATGCGGAGCTCATGGCTCGGATAAGTTCGGCAAAATCAACTGGATCGCCTGAAGAATGCCATATTGACCAAGCGTTCAGAACGTCCTTTTCGCTATACGCAGCGCGGACTTCATTGACGGCAATCAAACCGGCTTCGTTGAACGAATGAGAGTCTCTGAAATCTTGGCAATCGTGAATTATTCCGTGCACGTTTCCAACGACTCTCCTGAAAACTTCGCGGTTCAATCGCAGATTTTCAAGATAATGCTGCAACCATACGGCACCGAAGCCTACTGCTACCAACGTAGCGGTAGATGCGCCGATTCCGGCTATCGCAAGCCAATCGGATATGTTCATCCAGCCAATCACCCTGAAATCAATCAGTCATCTCCGGGCCTATTAAGACGACCCGCGAGGTCATGATACTACGGTTGTTGCGTAGCTCAAGGATGAATGGCGAAGGGTTATCGTCCGTCGACCGGCTTCCATTTCCGCAAGCTGACGATCTCACCCTTCGGTGGCTCGTCCATGCCGCAGTTTTCGGGGCTGGAGTAGAAGTTGGTGTAGGCGACTTCTGCGACGTAGACATTGCCTTGGGAGTCGGTTGAGATGCCGTGGGGGGCGGTGAACTGGTCTACGCCCATGCCGGGTTGTGGGTTGCCCAGGCGTTCGATTAGCTGGCCGTCGGCGGTGAGGATGGAGACACGGGCACCGAGGTCGGGTACGCCGCGTTGGACGGCGGGTTGGATCATGTCGCCGATGTAGATCTTGTCGTCGCCGTTTTTGCCCTGAGTGACGGACATCGGGTGGTGGATGTGCCACTGGTCGACGTATTCGCCGTCGAGGGTGAAGATCTGGACGCGGAAGTTTTCGCGGTCGCAGACGATGACGTGGTCATCCCCGAGCATCGAGATGTTGTGGGGCAGGCTGAACTGTCCGTCGTAGGTTCCGGGTTCGCCCCATGAGAGCATGAGATTGCCGTCGGGATCGAAGCGGTGAACGCGTGAGTTTCCGTAGCCGTCGGAGACGAATAGTTCGCGGGATTCGGGGTGGATGGCGATGTCGGTCGGCCGGTTGAAGTACCCTCCGCCCTGCCACTCGCATGGTTCGCCTTGGACGCCGATAGTGAACTGTTCAACGCCTTCCTGGTCGAACTTGCGGACGTAGTGTCCGTCGTCGTCGACAACGAAGATGTTGTCGTCGGGGTCGATTTCGATGCCGTGGGGGCGAGTGACAGTGCCGTGGAGCATCGTTCGCAGGAGGTCGCCTTCGGGACTGAAGACGCATATGGGGTCGGTTCCGCGGTTGAAGACGTAGACGTTGTCCTGGGAATCGACGGCTACCGATGTAGCGTCGCCGTAGAAGGATACACCCATTGGGAGGTTCGGCCAGTGCGGTACGGGTTCCCATTTGAGGTTGTCAGGGTTGGAGATTGATGTTGAGGAGGGCATATCGCTGGAGTCTTTCGTGCGCGTTGCTTTGCGGGATGGTGGTTAGGATACGTTACTGTTTGACCGTCGTGCTGCGTGTCGACGGTTCATCTCTGCGCTTGCGACGCGGCGCGCAACGACGTGTCGAAGGTCATCATTTCGGAGACGCCGCGACTACGGCACGATGCCAAGTGACATAGATCCCGCGCGCTTAAGGCCGGGTGCTTTTCGCGAAGTTGCCAAGCCATCATCACGTCGCTCATTTCGAGCGGCCAGACCTCGACCTCCAATTCGGCAACAAGAGATAACGCGTCTGTGAATGAATCGAATCTTTGGACAGGCAAATATGCGTGTAACAACTCTTGGATAACCTCAACTGATGTAACTAGAGGTACGTCGAATGCGGCAACATTATCGAAAAACTCTCGTGATTCGCCCTTGAGCCGGTGATCACCGCCAACTGCGTACATAAAAACGTTCGCATCGACGAAGATCACGTGTTGGTGAACCCTTTAGCGCGCGACTCGTTTATCACCTTCAAATGCTCTTCCCAATCTGGCTCTCGCTCGGGTCCTGGTCGCGAATCGCACAACTTCCAAAATTCACGCAATTGGTCAACCGACTTGCGACCGCCAGAGTTTTTTCGCTTGTCCAGACGATCGCGAGCCGCGGCTCGAATCCAAGCACTTAACGACATCCCTTCGCGTTTGGCTTGATTCACATAGCGAACCTTGTCGGCGTCGGGAATGACCAATTGAACTCTAGCCATGGCAGATACCTCATCAATGTCAGGTGTGTGTAAGTTTATTACACATAATTCTGAGGCTGCACTAGCTAGCCTTGGCCGACGCTAACCACGCGGCCCATTGGTCTGGGAGCCATTGGACCATGTTGATGCCTGATTCGACGTCTTCGGTTAGGAGTTTGCCGGCAGCGTGGGTTGCATCTCGGACGCTCTGTTCGGCGGCTCGGACTTCGGGATGGTTCGGGTAGCCGGGGTAGCCCATGGATTGGGCGAGGTCGTTGGAGCCGAAGGCGATGAGGTCGATGCCTTCGACTTGGAGGATTTCGTCGATGGTGTTGACGCCGTTAGCGGTCTCGATTTGGGCCGCGACGGTGACCTGCTCGTTGAAGCTGGCCATGTAGTCGGGAGATTCGTGCCCCGCCATGCCGTACTCGCGCCCTCGGGACGTGCCGAAGCTACGTTCGCCTTCGGGTCCGAACCGTGCGGCTTTCGCAATGCGTTCTGCCTGTTCCGCGTTGTCGACGTGCGGGCAGAGGATTCCCATTAGACCGCGGTCGAACGCTCGGAGGATGGTGTCGGTCTCGGTATTCGGGATCCGCGCCGTACAGGTCATACCGAATATCTCGCCGGCGCGACACATGTCTTCGATGTCGTTCCAATCGAAGACGCCATGCTCCATGTCGAGGTGGAGGACGTCGAAACCCGCGTATCCTGCCATCTCGGCCATTGCTGGAGATGGGAAGGTGAAGGTGATGCCGTAGACTCTGGATTTGTTCTCAATGGCCGCTCGGATTTTGCTGGTGCGCATCGTGTCTCCCGATATTTTTGGCGATGGTTGTCGTCGTGGTGAAGTTTATCTGCTGTATGGGTTGGGCTTGGCACTAAATGTCAGGACCTGGTAGTCGGCTAGGCAGATGAATCCCCTTCTTCCCGTCTTTCGCATCTATCGCGGCTATGTGGCAGCGCTGCTTGTGTTTTTGTCGACGGGTTTGTCGATAGGCATGACCCAGTACTCCTTCGGAGAGTTCGCAGGGCCGCTACAAGAGCGATACGGATGGAACCAGACTCAGCTGAACCTATCCCTCGCTTTCTCTTTCGTCTCCGGAATCCTCGCTCCCATCATCGGTTATTGGATGGACCGCTTCGGCGTCCGACCAGTGATGTTCGTGTCCCTGTTCCTGATCGCCGTCGGCTTCGCACTTCGGCCCTTCATGACGGAACTTTGGCACTGGCTAGCGCTCGCAACCCTCGTATACGCCGGATTTCCAGGAGCCACCGTCCTGCCGGCCGGAAAGATAGTCGGACTCTGGTTCCCCACTTCCATGGGACGCATGACTGGCATCGTCGTATCGGGCAACAACTTCGGCGGTATGACGATGCCTCCGCTGGCAGCGACGATCATCGCTTTGGTCAGCTGGGAGTGGGCATACATCATATTCGCCGTCATAATGTTCGGACTCGCCGCGGCTGTCATGGTATTCCTGCGCGAGAAGCCCCGCGACGTCGAGGTCGAGATGCGCCGCACCCACCGGCCACGTCCATCCGCCAACGCCGCCGCGGCCCGCGCCGGAATGTCCGTCAAACGGGCCGTCAAGACATGGGCTTTCTGGCTCACTCTGATCGGCCTCGTCGCCGCAACCTTCACCTACCAAGGTGTCCTCACCCAGCTCCGACAGCACTTCGGCGAAAACGGCTTCGCGCCAGCCGCCGCAACATCGGCCGTCACATTCATCGCCACCATGGGCATCGCCTCCAAGATCGCCTTCGGACGCGCCAGCGAACGCTTCAGCGCACGCAAGATGACCGTTCTCAGCACAGCATTCCAAGCCGTGGGCGTGACACTTATGATCCTCCCATTTGGCGGCGTCCCACTAATCGTCGTCGGCATCTTCATCTACAGCCTAGGCTTCGGCGGACTCGGCGCACTCATCGTCCTCGTCGTCCAACAGACCTTTGGACTCCGCGAATACGCGTCTTTGATGGGCCTATACCAGTTCGCCCAGATCATCTCCATCGCCGGGGGGCCAGTGTTTGCTGGTCGGGTGCATGATGAGACCGGCTCCTTCGACCTCGCCTTCGCCACCATCGTCGGCATCTTCATCTTAGGCATGATCACCCTCTTCCTAGCCCGACAGCCAAAGTGGGAATGAAGCGTTATCATGACATCATTACATCACTGACAAGGAAACAGCTATGGTACGCACTCAGATCCAATTGGACGAAACGACGTATCGATCCCTGAAAAATCGTGCCCGGTCAGAAAATAGGTCGATGGCATCAGTCGTGCGAGATGCCGTTGACAGGTACTTGAACGGTCATCGACGACAGAAGCTATCGCTGAAGGACTTTGCGTCGATGGCGTCTGGAAGTTCGGATCCCAGCGACCCGCGTTCCGGTTCCGTACATCACGACGATATCTTTGCCGAGGCAGCCCACGAGTGATATTCCTCGACACTTCCGCGATCGTCGCAATAGTCGACCATCGCGATGAGTTCCACGAAAAGGCCGTTAAAGCCGCCGAGGTTCTGTCGGGCGATGGGTACCAGCTCTGGACACACAATTACCTCATCGTTGAGGCATCTGCTGTTTTACAACGCAAATTGGGTATAGGAAACTCCCTCACGCTCCTGACGAGGGCCGAAGACATCGCCACGATACATTGGGTCACGCCTGATGAACACGAACGCGCTGTATATCGTCTAGGTCAGCGAAATCGTCGAAATCTTAGCTTTGTCGACTGTGTGAGTTTCGTGCTTATGGAGCAGTTCGATTCAACGACCGCTTTCAGCTACGATGCCGACTTCGAAACCGAAGGATTCAAACTGATCGGTTGACGGCTGGTTCACCTATCCCCGGCCTTGAACTTGGCCAGGGGATACGCGACTTTAACTACCCTCAGTAAACCGAATGATGAGCGGGACTACTATGGCGGTGATCGCCAATGTTGCGATTACTCCACCGAAGAGGATGTAGCGGATCCCGTAGTTGGACATTAGCGATGGGTCGTAGTAGTTGTCGACTTGGTTGTCGCGATACATCGCAACCAGACCTTCAATGAGTGTCCGGCGAGTTCGTCTACCTAGCATCAGGGCGGCCACGGCCACAATATTGAGAAGAACCGTCATGATGATGAAGACGACCAAGATGATGTCGTAGGTTGCCGTGCTACCATCCTCCTCGGCGGCCGCGGTCGAGACGCCAGAGTTGATGGCGAGGACGATGAGGTTGAAGACGATCGCGGTGAGAACGAAGATGGTGTCGGTGCGGCTGCTTTCGCCTAATTCTTTGACGATGTGATCGTGGACTTGGTTAAGCATTTCGGGGCCTCGATTGGACAAAGAATAGACCGTTGGTCATCCCTGCGCGATTGTGGCTTGGTATAGTTCGACCTGTCTGTCGATGGCCGATTGGTATGCGCTTTGGTGCTTGTCGGTTGGATAGTAGATTTTCTCAATGTCAGGCATCAAGTCGTTCAGGGTTTGCCAAACGCCAAGTGCATATAGCGCGAGGATTGCAGCACCCCTGCTCGTCGCTTGTTCCTCAGCGGGGACATGGACTTCTCCTTGGAGCACGTCGGCCATGGTTTGCAGCCACCATGGAGAATTCGTCATGGCACCGCCGCCTGCGATGAAGATCCGATCCTCGTCCATCTCCTCGCGGAGGAGATTGGCGACCAGTGAGAAGCGGTAAGCGACAGATTCCATCAGGGCTTGGAGGATGTCGAGGCCGGACGTTGAGACGCGAATTCCTTGGACGACGCCGGTAGCGTTGGTGGACCAGCCAGTTGCTCTTTCGCCCGCGATGAAGGGGAGGACGGTCAGGTTGTGACCATCGGGAATTGTGTTTGTGAGGGCTTCGTTCAGGTGTTCGAGGGGTGGCAGGTTCAAGGCGTTGAGGGCCCACTCGACAACGTTGCCGCCTTCGCTGAAGGCGCCGCCTAGGAGAGTGCGGTCGCCGCGCAGGACATATCCCCATAGTCCTTTGGGGACTGACGGAGGTGGGTCGTCGTCAGGATGGTCGACTACTAGACGCATGGCGGCGGTAGTGCCTACGGTGAGTGCGACGTTGCGGCGATCGGTGCATCCGGAGCCGATGTTTACTGCTGCGCCGTCGCCGACCGCGAGGAAGAACGGGACTTCGGCAAGTTGGGGCCAGCGCACAGAGTAGACGGGGCAGAGTCCAGATTGGGATTGGCTGTAAGGCGCGAGATTAGGAAGACAAGATGGTTGGAGATTAATGGCGTCTAGGAGACCGCTGTCCCAGTTCAAGCTATGCCGGTTCAGCAGGCCGCTCCATGCTGAGACGCTGTAGCTGGCGGGGATGTTTGTCGATCCGAACCATCGCGTGAAGAGGAAGGTGGAGATGTCGGTCCACTTGGCTACACGGGAGAAGGTTTCGGGGTCGCTGCGACGGAGCCACAGGACGCGACCGGGGACGTAGGAGGTGTGTTGCATGACTCCGGTCCGTTGGTAAGCGGCGTCGATGTCGATGATGGATTGGAGATGTTCGACGTCATGGGCGGAGCGGGTGTCGGCGTAGGTGAAAACGGGAGTGACGGGGTTGTGGCGATCGTCTACGCCAAGGATCGTGCTGGCCATGGCGTCGAAGCCGACAGCGGCGATGTGGTTGACGTCATCGCCAGCCAGATCAAGGGCTAGGTCAATCGCGGCTTCGGTGACGTGTTGGATCGTTTCGGCGTCTTCTTCATGAGTGCCGTCGGCAGCGGTGCGTTGCTGATGGGGGATGGATGCTTGGGTGTGTTGAAGGGCGCGAGCTTCGGAGTCGTAGAGTCCCGCTTTGACGGCGGAGCTGCCGATATCTACGGCTAGGATGTAGGGCTTCGGTGGCATGTTGTCACCAAATTAGATGGACGGGAAGGCGTAGGTTTCGAGGGCATCCTCGTCGACTTCGACACCGAGGCCGGGTTTGTCGGTGACTTGGTAGTAGCCGTTGACTGGTTCGTAGGGATGTTTGAGGATGCGGCTCTTGACGGCATTGGCGTGGTGGGAATGCTCCATGATCATGAAGTTGGGACATGAAGCCGAGAACTCGACCGTTGAGGCGACCGATAGGATCCCGCCTCCGCCGACGTGCGGCGCGACGGGGATGTTGTAGGTGTCGGCGAGGGTCGCGATGCGGTGTCCTTCGGTGATGCCCGTGCGGGCGATGTCGTGCATGAGGATGTCGTATGCGCGGCGCTCGAATTGCTCACGCATTTCGTATCGGGTTCGTGTCCACTCACCTATCGCTACTGCCATATCGAGAGCGCGGGTGATTTCGGCTTGGCCTGGGATGTCGTCAGGGACAGTTGGGGATTCGAGCCATGTGAAGTTGAGCTTTTCTAGCTCGCGCCCCAGGAGAATTGAGTTTGCGACGGTCTGGCGCATGTGGGTATCGACCATGAGCATGATGTCTGGTCCGACGCGTTCACGGACCGCTCGTGCGATCTCGGCAACACCCTCGACATCGAGAAGCAGGTGTAGTTTGAAGGCCTTGTACCCGTAGTCGAGATGTTCCTCAGCGGTGTCGGCGACTTTTTCGGGATCGGTGCCACCCATACCTGCGTATAGAAGGATCTTGTCGCGGTACCGTCCACCAGCGATTTTGTGGGCGGGTTTGCCGATGGCCTTGCCGACGATGTCGTATAGAGCGATGTCGGTGCCCCCGATGGCGTCTATGTAGAAGCCTGTCGGGTGGCCACGTTCGCGCATTGCGCCGTAGTTTCGAGTCCAGATGGCTTCGATATCGAAGGGGTCGCGACCCATGATGAGCGGGCGGACTAATTCGTGGACAATGGTGGCAGTGGTATTCGGTGAGACTGGCGATTGAGCCTCGCCCCATCCGACGATGCCGGTGTCGGTCTCGATGCGGATGATGGTTGTTTCGTGGTGATGGGAGTAGATGGAGGTGAAGGCGGACTTGTCGACGTAGTAATCGCCGAATTCAATCGTCGGAGGACGCGTCGAGCCTTCGGACTTTTCGTCGTCGCGGTGTGAGATGCGGATGGGGTAGGCTCGGACGTCGGCGATCTTCATGGATGAGTTCCCTTGCGGTCTAGTCTCAATTCATTTTGCATGGTAAAGAACCAATGTGGAGGCACCGAGATGACGGAGAACGGAGTCGGTAACTAGAATGACAGCATCTGAAATTAAGGCATTTGAGCGCCGAGGTTCGTGATGACCACTCCAACGATTGACGTCCAGGTCCATGCATACGAGCGCGACCGTCCCGAGCGTCCTTGGCACGGCACCTTGGCCGGCCCTGCCGAGGTCACCGGTGACGACATGGTTGCCGCGATGGACGCGGTCGGAGTCGACGGCGCGATCCTCGTTTCGCCATTCTCGATGTACCAGTACGACGCCTCTTACGCCCTCGAGGTCTACGACCAACATCCTGGGCGGTTCGGACTTGTGCGGCCCTTCGATCCCGATTCCGAAACGATCGAGCAAGAGATGGAGGAGTGGACATCCCATCCGGGAGTAGTCGGAGCACGAATCATGCTTGCCCGAATCGAGATCGATGCGGACCATCCGGGTATCAATTGCATCCTTGCAGCCGGTGCCAAAGCAGGCATCCCCATAAACGTGATGTGCTCTGGAAAACTCGACATCTTCCGCGAGATGGTTAGGAGTAACCCCGACACTCAGCTCATTATCGACCATCTCGGCCTCGCCCAACCCTATGAACCGCCAGCACCGGATGACGCATGGGCCGACCTCCAAGACGTGACCGCTCTCGCCGAGTTCGACAACGTCGCAATCAAAATATCGGGCGCTGGCACGCTATCCCATGAACCCTTCCCCTACCCCGACATCTGGGCACCCTTGACGCAGATCTTCGACGCATACGGACTCGACCGTTGCATGTGGGGCACCGACTGGACCCGCGCCGTGAATCTTCTGACCTACGAACAAGGGGTTGAGGCATTCCGTGTCACCGATCAACTTACCGATACGGAACGCGAACAGCTGATGGGCGGGGCGCTCGAAAAGATCTACAACTGGTCGCCGATCCGATAAAAGCCTGCGGTGTGGCATCGATGGATTCGGTCAATCTGAGGCCCGGCTACCCCCTTTGTCCTGCGGACATTTCCCCCGCGAGCGAGACCATTGCAAAACCCGGGCAATTGGATGAATCCATCCAGCCCCTCGTCCCCACCCGCATACCCCTGCGATCTCGCTTCGCTTGCTCGCGTCCCCTTTCGCCTCGAAAGGGGACGGTGGATTCCGGCTTTCGCCGGAATGACGGTAGTTTTGCAACAGTCTCGCGAGCGGGGGTACCCCGAAATCGCTCAACGGTCCTCCAGATCCCGCCGCATCTGCTCTTCCTGCTCGATCATTTCTTCCGTCATGGCGTCGCCGAAGTCCTCGTATTCGAAGATCGGACGGTTCTCGACCTCGCTCCGGCTGAGCATCGGGTTCGGGGCCTTCTTCAACCACTCGACCGCCTCATCCATATCCTTCACCTCCCAGATCCAAAAGCCCGATACCTGTTCGCCCATAGGCTCAAACGGACCGTCTACGACCTCCCGGCTCTCCCCGTCGAACACTACCCGTTTGCCTGCGGAAGTCGGATGCAACCCTTCGCCAGCGACCATTAGACCGGCCTGCATCAACTCCGCGTTGTATGCACCCATAGCCTCGATCAATTCGGTAGACGGCATCACGCCTGCTTCACTCTCGGCCGTAGCCTTTATCAAAATCATCACGCGCATCGCTTCGTTTCCTCCTAATTTGATATCCGATTCGCCAAGATAACATCGCTGCCTCAGTAATCCCCAAACCCTAGCCGTACAATCCAAAACTCAGAATCATCCCTCCGCGGTCCTTTTATCCCGATGCCTAAACGCGCCCTCATAATCCGCCACAACGAACACGAAACCCTCGGCGCGAACTACACCTCTGCCCTGCTCGAGCGTGATTTCGAACTCCTACCGTTGAACATCTTCCACAACACCCCCGATTTCGAGAATTTCGACCCGCCGCCGTTATCCGAGCTCGACCTCATAATCGCCCTCGGCGGCGCCCTATCGGCGAACGATCCGTATCCCGCAATCCAAAAAGAACAGCGTTTTTTCACCGACGCAATCGCCGCAGAGGTCCCGATCTTCGGCGTCTGTTTGGGAGCTCAGATAATGGCGCGTGCGCTCGACGCAACCGTAGAACCTACAGGTGGCTACGAGTTCGGGTTGCGGAAAATCTGGATCACGAAAGAAGGCTCTAACGATCCAGTTTTCAGCAAACTCCAAGTCCCGTTGGTGCCAACCCTCCACGGCGAGCATTTCGGCGTACCGGCAGGCGCCACCGAACTCGCATTCGGGTACATGCTCTGCCGCGACGGCACCTTCAAACGTCAGAGCATGGCGTTTCGCTATGGAAACTCCTACGCCTTCCAGTTCGAACCGCAGCTCACACTCGAAGAGCTACGCGTATGGAACCGCGAACTCGCGGACGACTACACGCTGATGGGACCACGCTTCGATCCCAAATTCGAAGCCGACGCCAACTTGCGGGAATTCACGGGCTACTCGTCGATATACGAGTCCCAATCACGCGCAATGTTGAACGCGTTCCTGAACCAATCAATTGTGTAGACGATCCGGATCGCCTTTAACGCGATCCGGATCGTTCGGGACTGGCATCCCGATCTTTAGAGCTAACCCAAAATCGGCTTGTACGAAACTTCACGTTTCGCTGCTTCGTCGATCTGGATTACGTCCAGCAAAACCGTCGTCTTCGACGTGATAGTGCCGCCTGCGGCAAATCGGAGTGAGAGCGCAGTGGCGGCTTCATCATCCGGAAGCTCGGCGATGATGTACGCGTCGTTTTCACCGAACGCGTAATAAAACGCCTCGACTTTCCCACCCAAACTGCCGACCGCTTCACCGAGGGCCGCGGCACGGTGGGATCCGCCAACATCAAGAAGTCCCTTGACGCCTTCGTGGGTGTAGGACAATGTGAACATGTATTTGGGCATTGTTGCTCCTCTTCGATTCGCAAATCACCAAGATCTACTCTTCATACCGATTCTAAGACCAAAGTTAAACCGACTTTCCCAAAGTCATGAATAAAACCGACAGCATCAGTCGCCGATTGGGGGACCTTTGCAAAACGCAAGGGTTTCCTCCGCTCGCGGGGGAAATGTCCGGGGCCTGCCCCGGACCTCGATACGGGGGACAAAGGGGGTTCGAGACACGACAGACGCCAACAATTCCCGTCGACGCGGGTTGTGCAAAGCTCCCATTGGATGAGAGCAGGGCAACGATCAATCCGCGATCGCGATAATCACGCGCACAACCAAGGAAGTGATCGGAGAGAGAGGGGAAAACGATGGTGGGCCCGGACGGATTCGAACCATCGACCTCTACTTTATCAGAGTAGCGCTCTAACCGACTGAGCTACGGGCCCGACAACGACATGAGGAAGTTCTCGCGTCTTAACATCCTAATTCTAATCCCTGTTTGACCCTCAACCTAGTAACCTTTCCCCATGCAATCCGGCTCCCCGCGGCGTCGCCTCCTCTCAACTGGATCTTGGGCGCTATACGACTTCTCCGACACGATCTTCTCCGCATCCATCCTTACCTTCTACTTCCCCCTCTGGGTCACCGAAGACAAAGGCGGCACCGACACCCACATCGGCTTTGCTCTCTCCGCATCGATGCTCATCGTCGCCCTCACCGGCCCCTTCCTCGGAACCCTCTCCGACCGCCTGAACCGACGCATTCCACTACTTTGGATGTCGGTCCTATCCTGCGCGGTCTTCACCGCCCTCATAGGAGCCATCGGCGACCTCACAACCGGCCTCCTCCTCTTCGTAGCAGCCAACTTCCTCTACCAGACCGGCCTAATCTTCTACAACTCACTCATCATCAACGTCAGCGACGAGAGTCAGCGCGGTATCGTCTCCGGCATCGGCGTCGGCGCCGGATACATCGGCCTCATCGCCGCATTCTTAATCATGCGACCCATCGTCGACGCCCAAGGCAACCAATCCGCATTCCTCCCGACCGCCGGACTATTCATCCTCTTCGCCCTGCCTCTGCTCCTCATCGTCAAAGAACCCGGCGCCCGAGGCCATGTCGACAAAACCCTCTTCCAGACCTCATACAAACAGCTCTACGAGACCTTCCGACGCGCCCGCCAGCACGCTAACCTATTTCGCTTCCTGATCGCGCGCTTCATGTACATGGAGGCCATCAACACCGTCACAACCTTCTACGTCATCTACCTCATAAACGTCGGCGACTTCACCCAAAACGAAGCCCAGACCATGATCATCCTCGTCGTCATCATCGCCATCATCGCATCATGGGCTACCGGTTTCCTAGTCTCCAAATTCGGCCCCAAACCCGTCCTCACCGTCGCCCTGACCGGTTGGACCATCCTCGCCATCGCCGCGGTCCTTGCCAACAGCACACTCGCATTCTGGGCCGTAGCCGTGACAATGGGATTCTTCTGGGCCGCACCCCAGATCTCAGACCGCGTCCTCCTGACCTACCTCTCCCCTAACGGCCAAATCGGAGAGTTCTTCGGACTATTCCAGATGTCCGGCCGATTGTCCGCCGTCATCGGACCCGGACTGTGGGGACTAACAATCTGGGCACTCTCCGAAACCGGCGAACTAGCCTACCGCATAGCCCTAGCAACCCTCGCCATCTTCCTAGTAGCCGGACTACTAGTCCTCCGAGGCGTCAAAGTAACCCGCGAATCCTCAGACCTCGACGCCATCGAAGACGGACTCCCGGACACCCAACCAGAAACGATCCGCACATAAACACCACTCCCGGAACGTCAACGTAATCCCAACACGTCAACGTAATCCCGACACGTCAACGCCGCTGCCAGAACGTCAACGTCATTCCGGCACGTCAACGTCATTCCGGCGAAAGCCGGAATCCAGAGGGGATGGGACGGGTGTAGGCACAGAACCCGACACGCCACGTCACTCCCGCACATAAACGCCACTCCCGGCACGTCAACGTAATCCCAACACGTCAACGTAATCCCGACACGTCAACGCCGCTGCCCGAACGTCAACGTCATTCCGGCACGTCAACGTCATTCCGGCGAAAGCCGGAATCCACACGGGATAGGATCGTAAGCAAGCGCTATAAAACACAAGGATTAACTCATGCAACCCAGCTACGTCTACATCCTGGCCTCCAAACCCAACGGCACTTTGTACGTCGGCGTCACTTCAGACCTTGTCAGACGAATATGGGAGCACAAGAACGATGTTGCTAAAGGGTTCACGAAACGCTACCGAGTCCACAATCTGGTCTGGTACGAGGAACACGGATCGATTGAAGACGCGATCCAACGCGAGAAAAACATCAAAGAATGGAAACGCGCTTGGAAACTCGAGCTGATCCAGCGATTGAACCCTTTGTGGCGCGACCTCTATCCAGACGTCATTTGATGCAGATCGCCAACCCGTGACCGCTATCCAAACAGCATCGATCCACACCTACCCCTGTGGATTCCGGCTTTCGCCGGAATGACGTAGTTATGCACAGGTTCCGCACAGCGAAACCGTTGCAAAACCGGGCGAGGCGTTTGGACGAATTCCCTCTCCCGCTCCGCGGGAGAGGGCCAGGGTGAGGGTGACCGGGGCGGACAAACGGGCGGGGTACGGTAAACATCCACCAACGCAATCCTCACCACTACCTTGAAGCTCCCCCATCTAGCATCGGCCTACGCAAATATCACCTAAAAAACCATCCTTCCCTTCCTTCCAAATCCTTAGCATCCTAGTTCTAAAACACCCCCGGAAACAACCGGTACTTAACCCGCGACTTATACTCCCCCCACTTCTCAGCCCCATACTTCTCCTCACAAACCTTGTCATCATCAAACTGCCGCCAAGTGAACAGCGAGACGATGAAGATCATGTACGTCCACGCCCAAAGATTGCCAGGTTGCATAAACACCAACGCAACTGACAGCGCGAGGAATCCCTCTCCCATGTAGTTGAAGTGACGGGCCACACCCCATATGCCGCTATACAGAATCTTCCGATCTCCAGCCTCGATATACCTCTGCTCCACGAATCCCAAAAACTTCCGATCAGGCCATCGCTTGAACCAATACTTCTGCAAGTTACCGGCACGCGAGATTCCCCAACCGAACAAGAACAACACAACCATCGCAGCAAGCCAGATATTCGTAACCGCCGACGAGTAACCCGGATCAGGATGAACCGCTATCCCCCACATCGGCAGGATGTAAAGCCATCCGTAGATCAACAGACCGCCCCAAATCAGCTTGAAACCAAGATTCTCATGGATCAAATCATAGGTATACAGCTGCACCCGTTCAAAGACGAAATAGTCAAATATGTAGAACGTGAAGAACGCGGCGTAGACGTAAACTCCCGGATTGGCATCATCTCCAAACAGTTCATGGTGGTACCACGCACCAGACAGCGCATTCAGCACCAGCATCGTCCCACCGACCACATACAGATACATCTTCAGATCGACACGGTTACCGAACACCCAGTGCTCCAGCGCCCTCCCATGCCACCAAGCCATGAACCATTGGGTCTCATGTCCTTGAGGCTGACTCAAAAACGCCCAAGTCGCAATCACCGCGCTGAAGAATGTTCCGCCTAGGACGGCTGGAATCGTCGTCTGGTAGAACCAATCCCGCTCAAATCCAAACGGCGCGATAGCCCATAACGCCAGCGCAAGCACATACACCAAGAGTCCGTTGAGCCGGTAGCTCCGGGGCTCACCAGTCGCCGCATCCGTCACATACCCCGGCACACGCCGAGCCGGCAACACATACTGCGCCACAAAGAAAGCGACGAACACCGCCAACGGCGTGAAAAACCCCACTATCCACTCCGTCCCCGAAAGCTCAAAAAGATGACCGACCCCAAGCCAATCAATCACGACGCAATGCCCCTTTCTCCACTGACATGGTCATTACCCTTGGACATGGCAAAAGAATACGCCAATCACCCCACATTTGCAGTCGCAACCCCACGTAATTGCGGCAAAACCCCACATCATTCCGACGAAAGCCCTACGTCATTCCGACGAAAGCCGGAATCCACCGTCCCCTTTCGGGACGAAAGGGGACGCGAGCGAGCGAAGCGAGATCGCAGGGGTATGCGGGTGGGGACGAGGGGCCAGATGGACTCAACCAACCGACCGGGCTTTGCATCGCTTTCCCCCCTCGCGGGGGAATGCCCGGGGCTTGCCCCGTACCCCGATACGGGGGACAAAGGGGGAATCCCTACGTCATTCCGGCGAAAGCCGGAACCCACAGGGACAGAGACAGGGGTTCCCCCGCTACCGAGACCATTGCAAAACCAAGTGAGGCGATGAGACAAATCCCCTCTCCCGCTCGGCGGGAGAGGGCCAGGGTGAGGGTGACCGGGGTGGACAAACGGGAGGGGTACCGTCAACAACCACCAACGAACACTTCGACCACCACGTCAATCTTCCGATGTTTGAAGATTCGACGGTTTTGCAACGGTCTCTTCCAGGGGGAGATTCAGAGGGGGTCCCGGGTGAGGGTGACCGCGGCGGACAAACGGGAGGGGTACGGTTAAACAACCACCAACGAACACTTTGACCACCAAGGCGAGCTAGAAAAAACCATCATTCCCATCATTCCGAATCATGGTTCTCCAATCAATAAATCCCCGGAATTATCCGATACTTCACCCGCTCCTGATACTCCGCCCACTTCTCCGGCCCATACTTCTCAGCACACAACCGATCATCGTCCCGCTGCCTCCAAGTAAACAGAGCGAGCACGTAGACGAAGTAGATCCATGCCCAAGGATTGGCGAAATACCCAAACGCCAACGCCCCCGCCAACGAGTAAAAACCCTCGCCCAGATAGTTGAGGTGCCGTGCTAACCCCCACATCCCGCTGTAGAGAATCTTCCGATCCCCAGCCTGAATGTACTTCGGCTCGATGATCCCCAAAAACTTCCGCTCAGGCCATCGCTTAAACACGTACTTCTGCATGTTGGTGCCGCGCGAAATCACCCAACCCGCCAGATACATCACCGCCGTCCCGACGATCAACACGTTCGTCCACAGCGGCGACCACCCCGGCGACGGATGCGCCGCCATACCCCAAAGCGGCAGGATGAACAACCAACCGAAAACCATGATCCCGCCCCAGAACATCTTGAACCCCAAATTCTCATGGATCACGTCATACGTATAAAGCTGCACACGCTCAAAGATGTAGTAGTCAACCACGTAAATCGTCATGAAAATCGCAAACATCCAGACGCCGGGATTAAAGTCGTCCCCGAACCGCTCGTAGTTGTACCAAGCTCCCGACAACGCGTTCAGCGACAACATCGTTCCGCCCACGATGTAGAACCACATCTTCAAATCGATCCGCTCCTTGAAAAGCGAAATCTCCCGCGCCCGACCATCCCACAACGCCATGAACCAGCTCCTACCCTCTCTCTCCGGCTGACTGAAAACCGCAATCACCGAAAAAATCAGCGTAAACACCGTCCCACCCACAAACGCATACACCGACGACTCGTAAAACCACTCCCGCGGCATTCCCGTCAACTCGAACCACCAAACCACCAACGCAACCACATAAACCAAAATCCCATTCAACCGATAATTCCGAGGCTCCCCAGTCTCAGGATTGATCACATAGCCCGGCACCCGTATCGCCGGCAAAACCACATGCGCCACAAAAAACACCGCAAAAATCCCCAGCGGCGTAAAGAAAGCCGCAACAGCCTCCATCCCTGAAAGCTCCAAAAGATGGCTCATGCCGAGCCAGTCAATCATGAGTGAATGCCTCCCACTACGGTGATAACCAAACAGGCTGTTGACATTATCTCAGTTCTTTCACGACCACAGTACCCGCGAGCAAGTCGTTAAGACCACGCCCCATACCGTCGACAGACATAGTCGACAGACATAAAGACCTGGTTCGAAACAGACGTAACCGCCGAAACAAGCAAACCCCAGACCAACCAGATAATCACAACTTCAAGAGCGGTATCTCCCAACCGGCCCAACGCGTAAATTGAATCTCCTAGTCGCAGAAGGAAAGCCGAAGACAAGATCAAGAGCAGCATAGGCAAGCAATACACAAAAAGAAACGGGCTGCACGACAACTGCCTCGCCAATGATCGGCGATATCCAATCTGTATCCCGTCGACACGCTCAACCCGCAATCGCATCAATCGATCACCAAGTGTCTCTCGTTTCATCGCAACTCGGAAGCCGAACCACATGTGCGTCATCAAAACGACAAAACAAAACACCGTCACCGCCAGATGGAATTCGTGTCTAAAGATCGAATACATGGCGTACGACAGGAATCCAAAGTAAAGGTACGCAACCGCGACCAACACGGTTCCAATCACACCGCAAATCAACGCTAATAACCAGTCCAACAAACCCGCAATCAACCGACGCCAAAACGGCGCTAATTCAAACGCCGTTCCCTCGACTTTCTCTAGATCTCGTTGCCGATCAAGGCCCTCCATCGCACCCCGATCCCTCACCGACAATCCAACCGCCCAGCCCCCTCCAAATCAACAACTATCTCCACCGGAGCATTCCGCGCCACGATCAACACCAGATCCTCACTATGCGATGTATTCACCGGCTGATGATTCGAATCCGGCGGCACATAGATAAAGTCCCCCGGCCCAATCGCTTCCTCTACTTCCAACTCTTCCCCGTGCAGAAACAGCCCTTCGCCGCTAACCACATAAATCGCCGACTCGCAATTCACGTGATAGTGCGCCGTCGAACACCGACCCGGCGGCACCGTCGCTATCGACAGATGTATCCCCGTCGAACCCGACAGCGCCTCCGACACACCAGCCAGCCGAGTCATCGCCCCGCTAGCAACATCAACCTCCAACCCATCACTCCTAGTAATCACACACGGAGGATGACCATCACCATCATCCTTCGAATCCTTCAACATCCTTCGCATCCTAGTTCAAAACAACAACCGACCGCAAAACCTCACCACGCTCCATCTTGTGGAACGCCTCCTCAACATCATCAATCCCTATCGACTCCGACACAAACCCATCGAGATCCAACCGCCCCTGCATGTAAAGGTCGATATACATCGGAAAGTCACGCGTCGGCAGACAGTCCCCGTACCAAGACGACTTCAGCTGCCCACCACGCCCAAACACCTCGATCATCGGCAACTCTATCTTCATCTCCGGGCTCGGCACACCAACCAAAACAACCGTCCCCGCCAAGTCCCTAGCGAAGAACGCCTGCTCGTAAGTCTGCGGCAACCCCACAGCCTCGATGCACACATCCGCACCATTCCCATCCGTAATCCCCTGTATCGCCTCCACCGCATCGACCTCGCGCGAGTTCACCGTGTGCGTCGCACCAAACCCCTGCGCCCACTCCAATTTCCGATCATCGATATCCACAGCAATGATCGTGTGAGCCCCCGCCAGCTTCGCACCCGCAATCGCCGCGTCGCCAACACCGCCACAACCAAAAACAGCAACCGAGTCTCCCCGAGAAACACCACCAGTATTGATCGCCGCACCCAAACCCGCCATGATCCCGCACCCGATCAAACCCGCCGCCTTCGCATCCGCTCTCGGATCAACCTTCACCGCCTGACCCGCTGCAACCAGCGTCAACTCCGCAAATGCACCGATCCCCAAAGCCGGAGACAACGGAGTGCCGTCCTCCAACGTCATCGTCTGCTGCGCATTCCCACTGTCAAAACAGTACCAAGGCCGACCCCTCAGGCACGACCGACAATTGGTGCAAGGCGCACGCCAGGCAATAATCACGAAATCCCCAGGCGCAACGTTGTCCACGTCATCCCCGACCTTCTCCACGACACCCGAAGCCTCGTGCCCTAAGAAATAAGGAAACTCATCCCCGATCGCACCCTCCCGATAGTGCAGATCCGTATGGCAAACCCCACAAGCCTGCACCCTAACCAAAGCCTCCCCCGGACCAGGATCCGGCACCAAAATCGTCTCCAAAGAGACCGCCTCCCCCTTAGCCCTAGACAAAACAGCCTGCACCTTATTCATTTCTGACCTCTTCCTGCCTTCCATTAACCCCACAGATCGATTCCCAATCGGCATTATACGGCATCCCCACCCTCGTCATTCCCGCGGTTCCTGCCCCGTACCCCGATACAGGGGCAGGAACCCAAGGGTGGGGACGGGCGGAAGGGTTTCCCCCGCCAAAGAGACCGAAAACCAAGGGGGAAATGTCCGGGGCCTGCCCCGTACCTCGATACGGGGGACAAAGGGGGTCGGTAGGGGCGGGTCTGTGACCCGCCCTGCCCCTTTCGCGCAGCGCAGCGGAGCGAAGGGGGCGCGCATGGAGCCCAAATAGCCAACAACAGGAATGCGCGAGGAATGCCCGCCGAGGCGGTAAAACCCCGTCCAACCAAAACCCAAATCCGAAAACCACCACCCAATCCCAAAACCCCTCCATCGCTAACTAGAACCGCCCTCTGTTATGGACACATTTCCCCCTCCCCCGCTCCGCGGGACCTTTGCAAAACACTAGGGTTTCCCCCGCTCGCGAGACCATTGCAAAACCGGGTGAGGCGGTGGAACAAATCCCCTCTCCCGCTCGGCGGGAGAGGGCCAGGGTGAGGGTGACCGGGGCGGACAAAGGGGAGAGGCACGGCAAAACACCACCAACGCAATCCTCAACCACCCCAACGTCATTCCCGCGAAAGCGGAAACCCAAGGGTGGACGTGAGGCAGGGAAGAGCGCAGCAAAAAATCCCCTCTCCCGCTCGGCGGGAGAGGGTCAGGGTGAGGGTGACCGGGGCGGACAAAGGGGAGGGGCACGGCAGAACACCACCAACGCAATCCTCAACCACCCCAACGTCATTCCCGCGAAAGCGGAAACCCAAGGGTGGACGTGAGGCAGGGAAGAGCGCAGCAAAAAGCCCCCTCCCGCGTCACCGCGAGAGAGGGCCGGGGCGAGGGCGAAGAGGAGGTTCAACCCTCGTGGATTGTCCCCTCAGGGAGAAACTCCCTGTCACAATAACTCGCCGATCGCCGTCAGACTAACCACGCCAGCTATCGCAACCAACACGTACACGATACGCGAAAACGCGTTCACCTCCCCAAACTTCAACCCCCCAGCGATAAACGCCACCAGGTCCCACTTGAAAAGTCCAACCAGACCCCAGTTCAACGCGCCAACCACCGCTAGAACTATCGCAATCACTTGAATAACTTCCATCTCTGCTCCTCCTTGAAGCTGATCTCTACATGTTGTATATTCATAACATAGTCACATATTATGTTTTATATATTCAACAATAGAAGCACAGAGGCCTGCTCAGAACCAACGTCATTCCGGCAAAAGCCCACGTCATTCCGGCGAAAGCCGGAATCCAGAGGGGCCGGGTGGTGAGGTTTCCCTCGCTCGCGGGGGAAATGTCCGATGGACAAAGGGGGAAGCCCCACGTCATTCCGGCAAAAGCCCACGTCATTCCGGCGAAAGCCCACGTCATTCCGGCGAAAGCCGGAATCCAGAGGGGCGAGGCAACGGGCTCCGCAACAAAAACGGCGACTCTGATGGTCACACAGCCAAGTTGTCGACAAGATCCGCTAAACCAGACTCAACCAACATGACAACCAGTGAACAACTAGCCGATACCAGAGAGCGCTACATCGCCGCCCTAATCGCCGGTGACCCCGCCACCGCATCTTTCCTCATTCAACAAGCCGTCGACAACGGAGCAACCACACCCCAGATCTACCTCTCCGTTCTCACCCCCGCTCAAGTCAAACTCGGAGAACTATGGCACCGCGGAACCATCAACACCGCGCAAGAGCACCTCGCAACCTCAATCACCATGCAGATGCTTGACATGCAACGCCAAGCCGCAAAACCCCGAAAACCCTTGGGACTCCGCGCCCTCGTCACACCCGTCGAAGGCGACACGCACTTCCTCGGCGCACGCATGTTCGCAGACCTCCTCATCATGGACGGCTGGGACGTCGACTTCTTCTGGACCGCAACACCGCCAAAAGACCTCGCCCAATACCTCCAACACCGACGCGTAAATCTCCTCGGACTATCATCCACCATGACCGAGTTCCTGCCCAACGCAAGAGAAATCGCCCGAGAGGTGCAAGAACTCCCTACACCACGGCCCAAAATCCTCCTCGGAGGCTCGGCGCTAAACAACATCACCGACCCCGCACAATTCGGAGCCGACGCAATCGTCACAAACGTCGCCGAAGCCGCAGACCAAGCCCGAAAACTAGTCGGATACTCTCACCAACAACTCACCCTCGAACAGCAACTCCAAGCCATCGGCCAAAACATCCGCAACGTCAGAACCCGAAACAACCTCACCCAAAAACAACTCGCCGAAGCCTCCGGCCTAGACCGAACCTACATCAGCCTCGTCGAACACGGCAAACAAAACCTGACCATCGCCGCAATCCTAAAAATCGCCAAAACCCTAAAAACCCCCATCAAAGACCTAATCGAACCGAGTTCAGTCGTCTGAGCCCGGTCGACGTGCACAATAGTCAGACGTGCACAATAGTCACTTATCCACACGAACTGACACCAAACCGCCCAAGTGACCATTTCAGCTAACACCTTCTCGACCGACATCCAGAGAGCACTCAACTCCAAAACCAAACCCATCGGATCCCTAGGACGCATCGAGCAACTCGCCGCCCAGATCGCTACCCTCCAAGGCACGCTCACCCCGAGCATGTCCACATGCCAGCTCATCATCTTCGGCGCCGACCACGGCATCGCAGCCCAAGGCGTCTCCGCCTACCCCTCCGAAGTCACCCGACAAATGGTCCTCAACCTCCTCTCCGGAGGCGCAGCCGCAAACGTCATCGCCAAATCCCTGAACATCCCCGTCCAAATCGTCGATGCCGGCATCGCTGGCGATCCGATCGACCACCCCGACCTCCTAAACCGACGCATCGCTCCCGGCACCGCCGACTTCTCACTCGGCCCTGCCATGACCCACGACCAATTCCAACTAGCCACATCCCACGGCACCAACCTTTTTACCTCCCCATCTCAGGGGGAGATTAAGAGGGGATCCATCACCACCGACGCCATCTGCTTCGGCGAAATCGGCATCGCAAACACCGCATCCGCATCCATCATCGCCCACAAAATCCTCGATATCCCTCTCCCAGACCTCGTCGGACCCGGCACAGGTCTAAATGAAACCGGCATCCAACACAAACTTTCCGTCCTCACCCAGTCCGCCAACCGCACCCCATCCTCACTCGACGCCGAAACCGCCCTCACCCAATACGGCGGCTTCGAAATCGCAATGATGACCGCAGCCATCCAAAAAGCCGCCAACACTGAACGCTTAGTCATCATCGACGGCTTCATCGCAACCGCCGCCGCTATCGCCGCCCTAAACACCGACCCATCCATCACCAACGCCCTTGTATTCTCCCACCGCTCCGGAGAACGCGGACACGACGCCATGCTTAAAGCCCTGAAAGCCAAACCCATCCTAGACCTCGACATGCGACTAGGCGAAGGCACCGGTGCCCTCCTGGCATGGCCAATAATCAAAGCCGCCGCCGCAATCCTAAACAACATGGCAACCTTCGACTCAGCCGGAGTTAGCGAAAAACTCTGATCACCACTATCCAATCCCATTAATCCAACCAATCCCGTAAATCCCGGTTCAGACATAATGTTCGCCGCCATCCGCAACGAATTCAAAACCCTAGCCCTAGCACTCCACTTCCTAACCCGCATCCCAACTCCCTTCGACATCGGATACTCACCAGAACGCCTCTCCGACGCCAACCGCTACTACCCCCTCATCGGCGCAATCATCGGAACCGTCGCCGCACTCGCATTCTTCATCTCAAACCTAGCCCTACCGACCCTCCTCGCAGTCATCATCGCAACCGCCGCAACCGCTCTCATCACCGGCGCTTTCCACGAAGACGGACTCGCCGACACCTTCGACGGCATCAGCGGAGCATTCGACCGCACACGCTCCCTAGAGATCATGCACGACTCCCGCATCGGCACATTCGGAGCACTAGCCCTAATCCTAGTCATCACCCTCAAAATCGCCGCCCTAACATCCCTCGCCGACACGACCACAATCATCACCGCCCTAATCGCCGCCCACACCATCTCTCGCACATCAACCGTCATCGTCAAAGCCACCTCAAACTACGCCAGAGAAACCGGCATCGCCGGACCCCAAGACATCCCCCTCCGACCCATCAACACCATCATCGCCACCATCACAGCCCTAATCACCATCACCGCCATAGCCCTAATCCTTTCCCCAATGGCGGCCGCCCTCACCATCGCCGGAGCCACAACCGGCCACATCCTAATCCGCCTATACTTTCAACCCCGACTAAAAGGACACACCGGCGACACCCTAGGCGCAACCCAACAAATCACCGAACTAGCAATCTACATCGCCCTAGCAACCCTGTAATAAACGTGCGAACCGCCCCCTTCCACCATCCCGTAGGGGCCGTTCGTGAACGGGACTGCGATAGTAGGGGCGGGTCTGTGACCCGCCCTGCCCCTTCGCAGAACGATGGTCGCAGTAAAAAGACCGCCAAAACTCCTACTCCCGCCAAATCCCCAACTAAAACCCTTCTTGGTTAAGAACAATCCCCTCTCCCGCTCCGCGGGAGAGGGCCAGGGTGAGGGTGACCGGGGCGGCCAAGGGGCCGGGCACGCGAAAACGCCAATTACGCTCGCCCAAACCGACAACGCCAACAACCCAACCACCACATCCTTCCTATCCTTCAAAATCCTTCACATCCTAGTTCTTAACAACCATCCCCAGCGAAGCAGAGGGTCATGACGAGCGGGATCGAAGCTGCCATAAGGCGGGGACGTGGCGGGGAGTTCCCCTCTCCCGCTCCGCGGGAGAGGGCCAGGGTGAGGGTGACCGGGGCGGCCAAGGGGCCGGGCACGCGAAAACGCCAATTACGCTCGCCCAAATCGACAACGCCAACAGCCCAACCACCAAATCCTTCACATCCTAGTTCTCACTTAACAACAACCGGCAACCCCGCAACCATAAACAACACCCGATCGCAAACCGCCGCCACACGCTGATTCATCCGACCATGCATATCCCGAAACTCCCGACCCAGCTCCGTATCCGGCACCAACCCCAACCCAATCTCATTCGACACCAAAACCAACTCCCCCTCAACTCCCCCTTCCAACAACGACACCAACCTGTCGATATCCCTCTCAACATCCCGTTCAAAAAGCATCAAGTTATTCAACCAAAGCGTCAAACAGTCCAAAACAACCACCCGACCCTCTCGACACTCCGACCCAATCACATCCCAAACCTCCACAAACTCCTCCACCGTCCGCCACGACACATCCCGATCCTCCCGATGCCGACCAATCCGCTCCCGCATCCCCTCATCAAAAGGCTGCGCAGTAGCCACAAAAACCCGATCCTCTGACATCGACTCCCCCAACTCCAACGCATACCCACTCTTCCCAGAACGAGCTCCACCAAGTATCAACGTCCTAGCCACACTCATTTCTCCCGACTATGGAAAATCCCCTCTCCCCTCCGTGGGAGAGGGTTAGGGTGAGGGGGATCCGGGGACAAATGGGCGGGGCCAACCTACTCATCACCCACCGCCCCCTCAACCAACTCCACCAAATCCCCTTCAATCTCCTCCCAACCCTGCATCAAATCCAACGTCTCAACCCAAAACGGATGCTTATCGATACGCGTCCGCAACCTACGATGCCCCAACTCGGTCTGACCGTACAGCAATATCCCGGTCGATGTCAGATGCTCGCCGCCTTGGTAGTCTTGCGACGCCAAATACGCATACATCTGATAGAGGTTGTTCGAGTGCACACTCTCGTCATCGTCCCTCACTCCGACTGGTGACCCGTACCACTTCGTATCGAGGATCACAACTTTGTCGCTCTTCACGTGCTTCAGAACAATGTCGGGTTCCATGATTGGCAATCGTACGCTGCCAACACGCTCCTCAGCCGTTTCGTGCCATCTCTGACGACGCTGTGCCTTCACATCCCACCCCTTCCCATGCAACCGCAACCGATAGAAATTAGCCACAAACAACTCGAATACCCTCGGCTCCTGCTCCCGCAACCAGTCCACAATCTCCAAATCCGAAACCGCATCCGACTGTGGCATCGAAGTATCCTGAAGCATCTCGCAGATCTTCAACATCAACTTGTACTCACGCTCGTTCCGACCCAACAACCGCAACTCCGAAGCAATCAACCGACGCGTAACCCGCACCCGATCAATCTCATAGAGCATCCGCAACAACGCCTCCACATCCGACACCAGTCGACTATGCCCTCTTTCAAGCTCTTCGACTTTAGTGAAACCTCGATTCAAAGAATCATTCAGAGTCGACCGAATTATCTGATTCCGAGGCACATTCAACGTAAACTCCTCAAACTCGCAATGCAACCGACCCTGATACAGCGTCAACCCACGCAACGTCTCACCAAAATCGATCCGCCCCCTCACTCCCTGCAACTCCTCCGACCTTTCCACATAATCACCCCGCAACCCACGCCGTATCTGATGCTTCATCAGAAAAACGAGAATCTTCGTCAACAGAGCCCGCAAATCCGGCGCATCCTCGACCTCCGTATCGAACCGATCCTGAAACTCCACCAAATCCCACGCATACAACAACATATGCCACCAATTGCGAACAGGGATCTTTTCGGGGACTAACTCAGTCTGATCATCATCCTGTAAATCCTGTCCATCCATGTTCATTCAACCCGCGCCATACCCGACGAACTTGGCACACCTTGGCGTCCCACCTACCTCAACCTCACAAACGGTAACCGTTTCAACTCCTGATTTCGAGGGTCAACCTCGATACCCACCGATTCCAACGCCGTCACCCCCAGCAATGGTTCGGACTCTTCATCTGCCATCACTATCGTCGCACCGACTACTTCCCCCATGAACTCAACGTCAGCGGTAGTGACAGACATTCGATGTTCGCTACCATCGGCTAGGCTGTAAATCCGCTCACCTTTCGGCGCTAGTCCAATCTCCTCTAGATGCTGCCTAGGGACAAGACAATCAGTCGCGCCAGTGTCAACCAGAAACAGCCCTTGCCAAGACTTTTCCGGCTCCGCAGGATTGCGAACTGTCGCAGTAACGTGAGTCAACCCCATATCTGAAATCTCCATCCTTTTCGCTCGGCTCTATCGAGCAATATATCTATCATTCGTTCTATTTTATATCACACCATCGCACCAACACACAACCTCTCCTAAATCGTATCTCAGCAACACACGTCCCCTTCGCGAAGCCCAAGAAGACCGACGGCAGGGACGCGAACGAGCGAAGCGATGTTCGCAGGGGATGCACCCCGTCATTCCTGCGAAGGCAGGCACTTCAGCGGGCTGGACACCCATCCAGAGGGGACAGGCGGCGGCATCCCCTCTCCCTCGATGGGAGAGGGCTAGGGTGAGGGTGATCGGGGCGGCCACGGGGCAGGGTTTCCCCCGCTCAGCGGGGGAAATGTCCGAAGGACAAAGGGGGCTCACCCCCTCGCGAAGCGAGCACACGGGGCCGACCGCCGGATCACGCCAAAAGTCACGCAACCCCCTCCAACAACTTCCCAACCTCCCCATCCGCCTTACCCAAATCATCAAACCAATACTCCTCCAACAAAGGCTTGATCTCAGTCTCAACAATCTCCCGATACCACCGATCCCAATCATCCTCACCACCATCGTCGATGTCACAGAAATACGAATGCCCAACAGCAAAGTTCCGACCCAGCGACGCTTTATCGTCACTTATCACCTCATTCAACGCCGACATCCGAGAATCGATCCGTTCAATCATCGTGTCCGGCATACCTCGTTCGCTCAACCACTTCTTAAATTCCTTCCCCTTCTCCCCAAACTGTGGCTCCAAAGTCACAAACGCAAACCGACGCCGCATCGCATAATCCATCCCTGCCAACGACCTATCCGCCAAATTCATCGTCCCCAACAAATACACATTCTCGGGGACTGAGAAGTTATCGCCACCCAGCAACTCCACACTGAATCCATCACCCCGCTTATCCTTCTCAATCAACGACAGTAACTCCCCAAACACTCGGCTCAGATTCCCTCGATTGATCTCATCAATGACCATCACGTAATCCCTATCTGGGTCTGCTTTCGCCTTGTCGCACAGCCGCAAAAATGTACCTTTCTGCATCTTGAACACCAACTCGTCGCGCTCATTCACATCCGGGCGGTACCCTTGCACAAACTCCTCAAACGAAAACGCCTGATGAAACTGCACATTCACAATCCGATCATCAGCCCTCTCACCCATCAACGCATAAGCCAACCGCTTAGACACAAACGTCTTACCCACCCCAGGCGGCCCCTGCAAAATCAAATTTTTCTTATCCTCAAACCGCCCCAAAATCCGTCGTAACTCGTCCTCTTCGAAAAACACGCCGTCATCGAGCATGTGTTCAATGGAATAACTCTCATATACTGGCTCTGCAACCGTGACAATGTCCCCGATGATTACGTTCTCGTCTTCGACACGGCTGTGTTCAATCTTCGTTCCCCAGCGATTCAGGTCAACTAACGAAATCCCCCGTTCGTGCGCAATTGCCCTAGCCCTTGCCAATGCACGTAGATAGCCTTGACCATCGTCGGCATCGTTTCCAAGTCCCAAATCCGACAGAATCCCGAGCTTGTTCAACTGTTCGATGTAAACGTATCGTGTTGGGTCTATCCAATACAACCAATATGACAGCTTACGGTTGCGAAGCCCGACAAATTCCCTCGGCGAAACTAAACGATCGAAATATTCAACGAATTTGTCCCCGCTTTTCGGATCGTCAATCGGATCATTTTGGTATGCGAGCCTGAAAAACTCCCAAAGTGATTCAACCTCGCCTGAACTAGGCCGTCTTCCAAAAGCACCATGTACCCCATATCCGGCTGCCTCGTGCGAGATTTCAGGTATTGCGGATTCCAACGCGAAAAGTTCCTTAACCTTTTCATAACCTGCAATACGCATCGATCCGAGAGTACGCATGTTGAACGAAAGGTATAGCGAAAATGGATCGCCCACCCATTTTTCATACGGTTCATCGTCTGCCGAATCTCCAGGGTCCGCTAGACGGATCGAATCAATGCGTTCCTCCAATTCCTGCCTTCTTTCGGGTGACCACCAAGCCTCGTCGATCAATAGCTGACCAAATTCAAGATGAAACGGTACCCAACTGTCCTCCGGTTGCACATCGTCCAACGCGAATTCAGTATCGGAATTAACATCGTTGGATTGATCCAGTGAAGCCAAGAATTCCTTTTCCAAACGCTCAGTAGCCTTAACCACGGTGCGCGTTCGAGTAGGGAATGATGCCAAATTCGCTCTGTGAATCGGAACACTCGACCATTCCACGTCCCGTCGATGAGGCCAGCGCTCACCCCCAACGCAATAGGGATCAGAAACAACCGTGCCGTAATGTATCCGCTCTCCGTCACCGTCCGGCATCAAAACGTAATCGTTGATTTTCAAGTCAAGCAAGAAATTGGCGACAGACGCCACATTGATTGTCACTGACAGCTCGTTGGCATCGGGATGACGTTCCTCGTAAACCCGCCGCAAGACTTCTTTTCGATCTTCGGCGGCCAAGTTAACGTCGTCCAAGTTGAAACCAATGCCTGCAATTCCCTTGTCTAGTTGGTAATTGACTGATTCCCCGCTGCTTCCTCCTCTCGCGATCCAGACATTTGGGGGATCCCACGACGGGTTTTGCTGTTTGAAAACCGATATATTGATCTCAGGAAATGACCGCGTTGTCGACTCATGGGTCCGAATCAAACACGCAAGATATGTAGACGCATTTCGTGCACTTGTACCTAGCTCTCGGCCCGCAGTCGCGTTGACCGTATGACTATGCAAAAAGTTGTACGGGTTCACCCAATAGAATGCACTCGTCAATTTGGATACGCCCACTCCCTTTACTCTCAAGCCACGATCGATCATATCTAGCAGAGATTGATCTTCAGAAATTCGGTCGAGGTCGTCGATCTTCGAAACTTTCTCGAACACATCCCACATCGTCTCGATATCAACATCGATTCCCTCAAAACCCCGGAAATACCCGATGCTCAGATTATTGGCGTAAGGTATGAATGGTTGTTCCACAGGCAAGCTTGATGAGATTCCGAATTCAGACTTGAAAGAACTCATTACCCTCAGCATGTTCTCAAAACTGATACCCCGAGAAAACTGGGCAAATACGGTGAACGCATCGATATGACTCGTCAAGTTATCCACTATTGAATGGATAGGCACGCCGCTAGCCTTTAGGCGTTTCAACATTCCCACCAACTCCCCTTGCCTCTCCCGCCAACCATCACTCACCAGCTTCTCCGCCAACTCCCGATAAAACGGTATCCAGCTATGCTCCGGACGCTCAACATTCACTTCCCGCCGACCAGCCATGCCTGACCTCCAACTCTGAATCAACTCTCGGAATCCAGTCCCTGATCATACATCCCATCCCCCAAACAACCACACCCCATCATGCGAATCATTTCAAATCATGCCCATCATGGTTCAAAATCCCTCCCAACCCTTCGCACCATAGCCAAAAAAACAATCTTGCCGTCAACTTGCCGTTCCAGCGGCAAGTTTGTTCTAATTTCTTTATCCATCTACACCCATGTATCCCACGAAAACCAACATCTCACATTCAAAACACGCCGATATCCGCTCCACCTCCACACCACATTACGAATACCGTCGCAGAACACCCCTACAGTGAACTTGCCGGGTTCGCGGCAAGTTCCAGCACCCCAGCGGCAATTTGCGGCAGATTCACGGCAGTTTCGCGGCTAAACAACGGCCTAAAAACACACCCCATCCGACACACCACCATGCGATAATCCCAACATCATGATCACAAAATTCGGCGTCCTATACGCCGGCTGCGTCGATATGGACAACATCGGCTACGCCGGCACACCCGCAAACGAACGATGGCTGCCTGACGACCAACTCGCAACCGTCTTCGACAAGTCCGCTTCCTTCGCCAAAACCATGGACAAACTAGGTTTTGACACCTTCTGGGGCGCCGAACACCACTTCCAGCGAGAAGGCTACGAGTGCATCCCCAACCTTTTGATGCTTTTCGTCCACCTCGCAAACCTCACAAAAGACCTCCGATTCGGCTGCGGATTCAACATCAACCCAATGTGGCACCCCCTCCGTCTCGCCGAAGATTACGCCACCGCCGACATCCTCACAAACGGACGCGTCCGCTTCGGCATCGGCCGCGGCTACCACTCCCGAGAAGTAGAAGTCTTCGGCAACCCCATCATCGACCAAGACGCCAACCGCGAACTCTTCGAAGAGCAAGTCGATGTCATGTGGAAGGCCTTCAACGAACCCGCCTTCTCCCACCACGGCAAACATTACGACATCCCCCCAGCCGTCCCCTACCGCGGCTACACACTCGAAGAAATCACCCTCGTCCCCCGTCCGAAACACACCGTCGAGTGGTGGCAACCCGTAGTCTCCGCCTCCGAACGCGGCCTCAACTTCATGGCCAAATACGGCATAAAAGGAATGATCGGCGGCGGCGCAGCACCCGGCGGAGCCTCCGACGTCGTAGTCCACAAATGGCAGGAAGTCCAAGCAGAACACGGACGCGAACTCGATCTCGGCGGCGATCTCATCATCTCCTTCTCCGTCTACATCGCCGACACCACCAAACAGGCCATCGAAGAATCCCGCCTATGGGCCGAGGAACGCGTCAAAATGTTCGGACCCCTCGGATTCGTCCGCAGCCTCTCCGACGAGCAGGTCGCCGCCATAAACTCCAGCGACCCCGCTCAACTCCTGACCGCCGACCTCCCAACCATCGACCAAGACGTCAACTCCGGCGGCTTCTTCGCCGGCCCCGCCGACCTCGTGACCGAAAAACTCCTCGAAGTCCAAGAACGCTACCCCGGCCTCGAGGAGGTCAACATCGGCATCACCGGCATGGGCATGCCCGAATCCGCAACCCTCGAACAAATGCACCGCTTCGCCGAAGAAGTCATGCCTCATTTCAACACCAAGTGATAGCCTGATAAACACAGGCCAAGTTATTCAGATTGGAGGTGTCGCGGTGGTCACAGTCACTCTCCGTATTGCAGATGAAAAAATCGAAAAACAACTGAACGACCGTGCCTCAGCAAATGGTCGCTCCATAGAAGCCGAGGCAACCGAAATCCTTTGCCACGCGCTGGCTCAAGCAAGGGAAACCGCAGAACCGCCCCGTCAGTACAAAAGCGACCTAGTTAGGCGCATTCGAGAAATCGTAGACCCTGTGGGCGGCATCGATCTCGAACTGCCTCCCAGAGGCCCGGGGCGAGAACCACCGAGGTTCGAGTGAGGAATATCGATTTTCATCCTAGATACAAACGTTGTCTCGGAGATATTGAGCACGAACTTAGACTCCTCCGTCGACGAATGGATCGCCCAATCTAACGAGCATCTCCTCTATCTAACTGCCATCACTGAGGCTGAATTGCGGTTCGGTTTCGAGAATATGCCGAACGGTCGACGTAAAGACGCCTTCGCTGGCGCGCTCGATCGGATTCTGCTCGATTTCGACGGCCGGATACTGCCTTTTGATCGGGCAGCTACTAAAGATTACGCGCTGATTCGCCACGCCCAACAACGCGCAGGAATACAGGTCAAAGAACCCGATCGCATGATCGCGGCAATCGCCAAATCAGTGGGAGCCGCAGTTGTGACCCGAAATGTCCGCGACTTCCGAGAATGCGGCATCGAAATCATCAACCCTTGGGAACACTCCCCATGAAGATCACTGACATCCGCACCCGAAACATCTGCATCCCCCTCTCCACCCTAGGCAAACACGAGCCCGTCACCATGTGGTACGGCTCCCGCTTCGCGGCAATCAAGACCATCATCTTCATCGATACCGACGAGGGCATCACCGGGCTCGGAGAGACCAGCATTGGCGCGGGAGGCGACCAACGTCTCTTCGAGCAGATCAAATCACGCCTGATCGGTCGCGACCCACACGACATCAACTCCATCGAGCGTGGCATGAACCTTACTGGCCAGGTCACAACCAAGATCGGCCACCTCCTCGACACCAGCGCATCTTCCTCCCTAAACATCACCGGATCCATCGACCAAGCCCTCTGGGACATCATCGGCAAAGCCGCCAACCAACCGATCTACAACCTCATCGGAGGCAAGTACCGAGACCGGGTCGAAGCCCGCTACTGGATGGGCGCAAAACCACCCGACAAAGTAGCCGACGAAGTCAAACGCGCAGTCGCATTAGGCTTCAAATCCTTCAAAATCAAGATCGGACTCAACCCCGAATTCGACATCGAATGTGTCGCCGCAGCCCGCGAAGCCGCCGGCCCCCACATCGAACTCGGCTACGACTGCAACGGGTCATACTCCCAACTCGAAGCAATCCGAATGCTCCGCAAAATGGAGCCTTATGACCCCTCCCACGTGGAAGAGCCAGTCGACTCCTCAAGCGTCCGAGCCCTAGCCGAAGTCAGCCGTCACACCGACATCCCCATCCTCTGCGACGGTCCAGCCCGAACAACAAAAGAACAGATCCTCGAACTCATCATGCACCGCGCATGCGACGCCATCCACCTTGACGTCGTCATCAACGGCGGGTTCCTCGAAACTCAGCGCTGCGCCGCGATCGCCGAAGCTGGTGGCCTCAAAGTCTCCTGCCACTCCTCGCCCGGCGAGACCGGCATCGCTACCGCCGCGCAACTCCACCTCGTGACTGCCACGCCAAACTTCATCTGGCCAGTCGACTCCGCCTACACCAAACTCCTTCCACCCTCCGAAGACATCATCACCAAACCCTTCACATACGAAGACGGCGCTCTCACACCACCATCCGACCCCGGCCTAGGAGTAGAGATCGACGAGGACGCCATCTCCCGAGCCGAAGAGCGCTACGCCAACGAACTCCCCAAATGGCGCCACCGCTTCGCCCCCGACCCAACAGTCCCATCCCGCCAGCAATACTACTTCTTCAACTACCCGACCAAACACCACCACGACGACTCCGCCTGGCGAACGATGTTTGATTGACAGATATGAGCGCCAGCATTCGGCTGTTTAAGTGCTATTGATGCGGACATATGAATGTCCACCACCACGTGTCCGATTGGTCGCCAACGGTTCATCGTTACTGATCTTTACAAGTCGGGACACTGAAAACGGTTGGTTGAACTTGAACATGCGACGAACGTGAAGCAAGTTGAGGCTCGATTCGCCCGGGGTATTCGCTAAGTTATAGAGGCCGCCTTCATTAGGCTGCAACCGGTCGATGATCTTTTCGATGAGTTCTCGACGCTCGTCGGACATCTCAGTCTTGTCTTCCCAACCTACGATCTCGACTGTATAGCTGACGTGCTCTAGATCGTCCCCAGTCGATATCCATATTTTCGTTGGGTTATCGATAGTCGGTGGGTCATCACGCAGTTTCGTTATTCGTCCTGATCCATGGGGCTGCATGTAAAGGATCTGATCGGGCAAATGCCGATGCACAGCGAGAATCTCCTCCAATACCGAGCGATAAACTCCGTTCATATACAAGTCCCAACGATCAGTCTGCATCTGTCTGTCTCTCCCAAAGCTGCTTCCGACGAGTTAACCGCCCTCGACGAACCCGTAGTGCGATTACCAAAGTCAACGTGGCAATGAACACCGGACCCGAAATCGCCCCATTCAACGTCACGATCGTGACCAACCAATTCAACCAAACGACGATCAACACCGCTTCAACGATATGTAACAAAATCGAAGTTCGTTTCAACTTCTCGACATCGATGTAATCAACCGCCTGGGCCCTACGCAGCCCAAGATAAGACAAGAACACTCCGCTCCCAAGCGCACCCAATGCGCCGACAAAACCGATGATTGCCAACGTGTACGGAAACGGTTCAGGAAGCAGAAACTTGAACACCGTCACCATCAACACGACCATCACGAAGATCAACGGCAACGCAAAACCTTGCATGTCAGTTAGGTAACCGCCACCCGTCGTCTGACTTACCTCGGCGGCGTGACGTCCTGATGTTTCTCGAATGTCGGTGACGCGCCTCTGATGTTGAGCTCGTGCTGGCCTGATGTGCGGTCGTTGAGGTTGGCGATCACTGTTCATGGTTAGTTGAGATGGTATTTAACAAGCAGTTCAACACGGTTCGCCGGCGGCGATTCCTTCGGCGCGTTGGAGGTCGCGGACGTGGCAGATTATAGCGTCGATCTCCTCGGGTGGGACGTTTGGAATTGGGAGCATATCGCCGAAGTTCCAGTGGTGTGCGGTCACTCCGTTGTTGACGGCGTTGTGGAAAGAGAAGTTGGGGTGATGTCCAATTTCGTAGAGGCGGTTTACAAGCGGCGGGCCGGTTGCGGTGCCGTCGGCTTGTTGTCCGTGGCAGACGGCGCATCGGTTTTGGAAAGATTCTTCGCCGTCGTAAACGGCGGGACCGCGGTCGATTTCCGCGGTTGGTTGCGTGGCTGCGGGTTCGTCGTTAGTGTTGCATCCGGTAAATAGGATCGCGCTTGTTGAGATGCAGATGATCAAGAGAGCGATGAACCGCGTGATGGTCATGCGATCCCGAGTTTTCACGTTGCCAGGGGCACGATCTTCGAATTCCGGATGCGGCGGTCTCTTGTCACGAGCGGGATTCCGTATACGACGCTGGTTGCGGCGATTAACTCGTCGGCGGGGTCGCTTTGAAAGTCGAGTTGTGTAGAAGCTCGTGCGACGTTCATGTCTATCGGCAGAATTTCGAGTTGCGAGATCTGGCGCACTACGTTCGGTGCGTCAAGATTCAATCCGATGCGATTCAACTGGACAAGCTTTGCGATCTCCCACAGGACCATTGGTGATATCGCCCAAACATCTTGCTCCAACAAATTTTGTTCGTCTGAGCGGAGTTGATTTGTCAACGAACAGATCAAGATGTTCGTGTCAAGATTCAGCATCTGGATCCCAGTCGCTTGCTTCCCATTTGATACCAGTGCTGAAGATATCGCCGTGTATTGTTATTTCGTCTTTGAGGCTTCCGATCAGGTGCGCATGGTTCTTTTTGTAGGGGATCAACCGAGCGACCGGTTTTCCTCGTTTAGTGATGACCAAGCCGTCTTGATCGAGTTGATCCATGAGGGATAGACACTGTTCTTTGAATTTTGCGGCTCCGATTGTCTTCATGCAAGTACCTCCAATATGGTCATTATAAATGCCTAGTCATATTTGGTGTCCATATGATCTCGACGTTTCGACGTGCAACTCCAGTCTGGAGTTCGAAGTATGTTGAGATACGAAAAAAGCGTGAGCTTTTGGGCTCACGCTTTTGGTTCTTGACAGCTGAAGAGCGGATTGAACAGACGTCGTGGTTCTTGGTTTGGTGCCGGATTGTTTTTGCGGCCTGATCCGGGAAAGGCCGTTTGGAACGTTCAACCATGGTCTAAGCGGCATCTTCGACGTTTCCGACGAGCCCCTTGCCACTCCCCCGTATCGTTTTGATCAGGATCGGACGTAGAAGTCGGATGCTGACGATCGGGATTGGGAATCTCGCTCGAATCGGATGCTGTTTTGGATGCAGTTGAACGGTTAATTTGGGTAGTACTGTTGCCACTTTCCTGTCGTAATGAAAAGTGGGCTAGCACTCCTTAGAAAGGAGGTGATCCAGCCGCACCTTCCGGTACAGCTACCTTGTTACGACTTAGTCCCAGTCATTGGCTCCACCCTCGGCACCTGCCTCCCTTGCGGGTTGGCCCAGCGACTTCAAGTGTCTCCAACTTCCATGACTTGACGGGCAGTGTGTACAATCCCCGGGAACGTATTCACCGCAGTGTGCTGACCTGCGGTTACTAGCAACTCCACGTTCATGAAGGCGAGTTTCAGCCTTCAATCCCAACTGGGACCGGTTTTATCGGATTAGCTCAACCTCGCGGTATCGCAACCGTTTGTGCCGGCCATTGTAGCGTGTGTGTAGCCCTAGGCGTAAGGGTCATGATGACCTGACGTCGTCCCCACCTTCCTTCCGTTTAAGGACTGTCTCGTCAGAGAGAGTAACAGACGATAGGGGTTGCGCTCGTTGCGGGACTTAACCCAACACCTCACGGCACGAGCTGACGACGGCCATGCAACACCTGTGTAAGGCTCCCCGAAGGGTCCCTCCCCTTTCGGTTCGGTACCACCAAACATGTCAAGCCTAGGTAAGGTTCTTCGCTTACCATCGAATTAAACCACACGCTCCGCTGCTTGTGCGGGGACCCGTCAATTCCTTTGAGTTTTAGCCTTGCGGCCGTAGTCCCCAGGCGAAATGCTTAATGGGTTACCTTCGGCCCACAGGGAATTAACACCCCGAAGACCTAGCATTCATCGTTTAGGGCGTGGACTACCCGGGTATCTAATCCGGTTCGCTCCCCACGCTTTAGTCCCTTAGCGTCAGAACTGCCCCAGCAGGCCGCTTTCGCCACTGGTGTTCCTCCCGATATCTACGTATTTCACCACTACACCGGGAATTCCACCTGCCTCTGACAGTCTCTAGTTCGGCAGTTTCTCCCGACGACTCCAAGTTGAGCCTGGAGCTTTCACAGAAGACTAACCGAACAGCCTACGGACCCTTTACGCCCAGTAATTCCGGACAACGCTTGCCACCTACGTATTACCGCGGCTGCTGGCACGTAGTTAGCCGTGACTTATTCCTCAGGTGACGTCCTCTCTCTTCCCTGAGAAAAGAGGTTTACAACTCGAAAGCCGTCATCCCTCACGCGGCGTCGCGGCATCAGGCTTTCGCCCATTGTGCACGATCCCTTGCTGCTGCCTCCCGGAGGAGTGGGGGCCGTGTCTCAGTCCCCCTCTGTCTGGTCATGCTCTCACACCAGATACCCGTTTTCGGCTTGGTGCGCCGTTACCGCACCAACTACCTGATAGGACGCGGGCCCATCCCCGAGCGATAAATCTTTCTTCCCTCGCGTTGAAGCAAGGGAGTGTATACGGTATTAGCTGCAGTTTCCCGCAGTTATCCCGTTCTCGGGGGCAGGTCGCCCACGCGTTACTCAGCCGTCTGCCACTAGGTTTGGGCCCCGAAGGACCGACCTCGTTCGACTTGCATGCATTAGGCACGCCGCCAGCGTTCATCCTGAGCCAGGATCAAACTCTTATTCTGAACTGACGTCTGTTCGTTCCGCTCTTCAGTTGTCAAGATGCTTACCGTGAAAACGGTACCTCTCGAATGAGATTCCGTTTCTCGGTAACCCCCTATTGTAAGACATGACAGGGGAGTGTGCAAGAAAGTTTCGTCTTGACGCGGTGAGAACCATGATCGGGATGATTTGGGATGACGTGAAGGATGGTGTTGCGGTTGCTGTCTGTCGTGCGGCTGCGCCGCCGGGCATACCCCTGCGATCTCGCTTCGCCCGCTCACGTCCCCTTTCATCACGAAAGGAAACGGGCAGACCCTCCCCTACCATCGCAACGCCTGCACGGGCCGTTTGCGAACGGGGTCTGCGGGATGACGGTCCGATGGAGCCTTGTTGTTGCCTTGTTGTATGGGGATCGTCATGTTTGTGTGTGGCGTTTCAATTTGCTTTGATAGACTGGCGGGTAGAGATTCTTTGGGATTCCGATTGTTGACGTGCGCGATTTGGAGGTGTGCACCATGGCCCAGACATCGAACGTTGTGACGAGAGACCAGGTTTATGAGGCGTTGAAGGACGTTTACGACCCGGAGATTCCGGTAAATGTGGTTGATCTCGGATTGATTTACGACGTTGACGTGGAGGACAACGAGGTTTTTGTGGAGATGACGTTGACGGCTCAGGGTTGCGGGATGGGGCCTTATATCGCTCAGCAGGCCGAGTGGCGGATTGCGGAGATCGAGCATGTTGAGGATGTGGAGGTTGACCTTGTTTTCGACCCGCCGTGGAATCCGGAGATGATCACCGAGGATGGGAAGCGGCTGCTTGGTATCGACTAATGTCCACTACTGCCCTGCCCTGCATCTGGATTGACCACACCTAGAAAGGTAACGCCTGCCGAAGAGGCCCGCTTGGCTCAGGCTAGGCGGCAGTTTCAGGAACGGAAGCGGATTGCGGATTCGCTTAAGTCGATAGGCAAGCGGATCGGGGTCTACAGCGGCAAGGGGGGAGTGGGGAAGACGACCGTGGCGGTCAATTTGGCGACTACTCTTGCCAAGCAGGATCACGATGTCGCCCTGTTTGATTGCGATATTGATTGTCCGAACGTGACGCGGGTGCTTCAGATTTCGGAGGGGCCGGTGGAGCGGGATGGTCAGATGGTGCCGTCGCAACGATTCGGGGTGAAGGTGATGTCGATGGCGTTCTTCCAGCAGAACGAGGAGGAGGCGATCATCTGGCGGGGTCCGATGATCCACAACGCGATCAATCAGTTTTTGCAGATGACGGACTGGGGAGAGCCGGACTATATGGTGGTGGATCTGCCGCCGGGGACTTCGGATGCTCCGCTGACGGTGATGCAGACGCTGAACCTCGACGGGTTCGTGATTGTGAGCACGCCGCAGGAGTTGGCGGCGTTGGATGCTAAGCGGTCGATCAATATGATCCGGAAGATGAATTTGGATGTGTTGGGAGTGGTGGAGAATATGTCAGGCGGGTTGTTTGGGGAAGGTGCGGCTGAGGATCTGGCGTATGAGATGGGGTTGCCGTTTTTGGGTGCGGTGACGTTGCGTCCCGATTATTTGGACGCTTTGGAGCCGCCGGTGTTGACGAATGATGATGTGGCGGCGGAGTTTGATTATGTTGCGTTGGGGGTTACGCGGCAGTTAGCCTAAGGGCAGGTCATGAGACCTTCTGCCTTGGCCTTCGTCACGGGTGAGTGAGATGATCACTTCAGTTCGACTCATCAACTTCAAGAATTTCGCGGACGAGACGTTGAAGCTTGGTCCGTTTACGGTGATTGTGGGTGCGAATGCGAGTGGGAAGAGCAATATCCGGGATGCATTTCGGTTTTTGCATGGGATTGGGAGGGGTTACTCGCTGGCGGAGATTATTGGCGGGAAGATCGGGGTTGGTGGGCAGTTGGAGTGGGAGGGGATACGGGGGGCGATGAACGAGATCATCCGTCTATCGGATCATGGACCGGTCGGCATCGAGACGTTTACGATGATTGTCGATGCCGATATTGCCGGTCAGTCGGTTTCGTATTGGATCCAACTTCTCCTGAACCACGGCACCACTGACGGGTTTCTGGTGGCCTACGAGAATCTGACCGTTGAAGGAACTAATGTTCTTGAAACCACCGGGCCGGAGCCTTCGACGAACATCCTCGCCGACGATGGAGTTGAAGCAGGAATATATCCGCCGCTGCATAGATTCCACCCGACTCTCACCGAGATGCAGCGATCCTCATATGTCCGTAGTGAGGTTCACGACCTCTATGCGCTACTCGGTCATATGAGGTTTTACGATTTCGACCCGGAGCAGTTGCGCCATCCATCCGTTCCTTCCATCATGGGACTTGGTGATCGCGGTCAGAATTTGCCTTCATCCTTAGAGAAGATTTATTCGGACAGTGAACGACGCGCAGCTCTGAATTCGTGGTTAGGAGAGTTGACTCCGATGGACATTCGAGGATTGGAGTTTCCTCGAGATCCGAGCGGGCGGGTACACCTCCAGATATTGGACGGCGATGATCGGAAAATCTCCGCTTACAGCGCCTCTGACGGGACACTAAGGTTCTTGGCGTTGTTGGCGGCGATTTTTGGAGCCGAAGAACCCGGTTTGTACTTTTTCGAAGACATCGACAACGGCATTCACCCTGCACGGTTGTGGCACTTGATCGATCTGCTGGAAAACCCTGCTGTGAGGCGCGGGCTACAGATCGTAGCCACAACCCACTCGCCGAACTTGCTCAACTGGGTTAGCGACGAGACCTTCGAAAACGTCACGGTCGTTTATCGTAACGAAGATTCCGACGATAGCGTCATCAAACCGGTCGCCGAGTTGCCTGATGCGCGTAAGCTTCGCAAGACGCAAGGACTTGACACGCTCCATGCCACAGGTTGGATGGAAGATGTGCTTTCGATGGTTTAGCTGAAACTGATTATGAATGTCGTTGTTATACCGGAGGACTACCCCAACGACCGACACATGCTAAGGCCCGTTTTCGACCGCCTTTTCAAGTCGATCGGTCGTTCCGCCGTAAGCGTCACTATCTCCAGCTTTCGTTTGCGAGGCATCAGCAACGCTTTGAGGTCCGATAACCTTGCGATGGTCATTGCACTTTACCCGATGGCAGACATGTTCATTCTTTGCGTTGACCGCGATTGCAACATAAATCGTCGCGATCGTTTGAACCAAATCGAAGAGGAGTTTGGAGCATCGTTTATCGCGGTGAATGCTTGGGAGGAGGTTGAAACTTGGTTGCTATCCGCATTGGACATTCCGAGCGATTGGCGCTGGGCCGATGTGCGTTCAGAATGTGACGTAAAGGAGAGATATTTCAAACCTTTTGCGGCCCTACGGGGCCTGACGGATACCGCTGGAGGCGGCAGAAAGATTCTCGGCGAAGAGGCGTCAAGACGGATCAGTGCTATCCGTCAGAAATGCCCTGAAGATTTCGACGTGCTTGCACGCCGACTCGAAAATATAGGCTAAGCCGCGGCATCTGCAAGCAACTCAACTGTTTCGCGGAGTTGGCGGGAGGTGTCGACGGTTTCGGGGCGTTCGTGGCCGATGGGCGAGGAGTTGACTAGGCGGAAGATGTCTGCGGCGCCTTTGTGCATGTGGGGGGTTGCGCCTGCGGATCCGAAGGTTGCGGAGATCTGCTCCATTTCGTCGATCCAGCGGAAGGCTTTTGCGCCTAGGCTGTTTACGCCTTGCATGTTGTTGAGGACGCCCTGTTGGCTGGATTCCATTTCGGCGATGAATTCGTCGTAAATGCCAAGGTTCATGGCGGAGATTAGTGCGGAAGCGTTGAGGGCTGCGGCGCCCTTGCTCAGGGAGGCGTAGCACATCTTGATTGCGGAGGCGCGTCCGACTTCGCCGCCCATTAACGGCACGGAGATACCGCGACCGTCCAACTGACCCATGATCGCTTCATGTGGTCCAGAGGCGTAGAAGCGTGGTGGTTCTCCCCTACCGGGTGGGCCGCCGATGATGCCGCCGTCGATGTATTTGCCGCCTGCGGAGTCGATGATTTCAGCCATTTGGAAGGCGACGGCTGGTGCGACGGGGTTGCAGTCGGCGAATGGTAGGGCTTTGCCGGATGCTCGGATGACGTCGGCGACCTGTTGAGCTACTTCGACGGAGCGTTCGGGGACTAGTACGGAGAGGACGATGTCGGCTTGGTCGATCATGTCGGCGAAGTCGGGGACGTCGGTGATGCCGGCGATTTCGGAGAGTTCTCTGGTACGGGGGCTGCGTTCGGTGAGGCAGGTTATGACGTTCAGGCCGTTTTCGCGGAGGGCACGTCCGACGTTGGAGCCCATGTCGCCGGGGCTGAGGATTGCTACTGTTTTGACGGTTTCCATTGGTTGTTTGCTCTTTTTTCGGCTGGTGATCTGGAGCGCTATTTCGGCCCTGATTGAAAAGCGCGTTCCCCTCGTGGTTCGAGGAGAACGCGCTCGTTGGTTTGGTCTTGGTTGCCGGTTTGGGATCAACCGCGAACGGCGGCGGCGATCGATTCGCCTACCAGCGAGGCTTCGCCAGGGTTGAGACCGAAGACGTGGATTGTCAGTGGAGCGTTGTCCATCGTCCTCGTCCAGACCGGCGGGTCCATGCCCTTGAGCTTGACGACCAAGTCTTCGTTGCTGAAACCGACTACGTCTTCATCGACGCTGACCGTGACGCCAAAAGGTTGGTGGGCGATGATGTTGTCGATCAACGAAACTGTGACGCCGGGGATTCCCTGCAATGGGCGGAGAATCTCCATGCTTTCCTGCTCAGCGGCGGCTAGTCGGCTTTCGTGGTCGAGGCTGAACCATCGCTGGGTGGCGGCGACGCATCCCATGATCTCTTGGCGGTCGACCTTGTGGGGGCGTCCGACGCCTCGGATACGGCGCGACTCGTAGCCGACAAATGAGTGGCGGCTGATGGCGTCGATGATCTCCTCGGTTCCCATAGCAAGGCCGGTGGAGTGCGGTGCGCCCATGTATTTGGCGGCGATGCACTGGAAATCGGCGCCCATTCGGACGTATTTTCCGAAGTTTTCGAGTGGGAAGATCTGGCCCGCGGCGTCGACGGAGGCGTATACACCAGCGTCTTTGGCGATCTCGATGACTTTGTCGAGCGGGACGACGTTGGGGTCTTTGGGTGCCTGTTCGACGACCGGGACGTGGATAGCGCAGGTCTTGTCAGTGATGGCGGCTCGGATGTCGTCTTCGTTTGTGCCGTTTTCGTCGCCGGCGTAGACGAGTTTTGCTCCGGCGAGTTGGAGGCATCGATCGTACCAGTACTGCTCTCGGTGTTGGAGGACGATTTCGTCCTTCAAACCGGAGGTGTCCGGTAGTTGCTGGATGAGGTCGTCATCTCCGCCGGCCATGAATGCGGCGGTGCCGAGCGTCAAGGCTGAGCCAGCGCCGGAGGTGATGTAAGCGGCGGGGACGCCTGCTAGTCGTGCGATCTCGTCGCCGGCGGCTTTTTCGAGTTCGATGAGGGGGATGAATGCGCTGTCGGCGCGGTCCATCGCTTCTTTGACTTCGGGTACGGGAGTCGATCCGCCCAACAGTGTCACGCTGCCAGTGGCGTTAATGACGGGCCTAGCTCCAAGCTCTTTGTAGATCGCACCCCACTCCGCAGTAACCATGGTCAACCTCCGAATCGGTTTAGTTTCACAAACCACTCTTTTAGCTTCTCGTGTGTGGCTTGTCGGTTTTGTATTCTAACGTTGATTTGTTGAAAAGACACCGACTCGTGTCGTTGCAGTTGCAATCCGCATATCGGCACTGAGATTAGAGACGAGGTCATCTCGCAGATGCTGACTGATACGACTGAGATAACACTGGTTACGGAGGCGACTGTCGGGGCGAAACAGTGGTCTCCTGGATCGCAGAATGGTGCGGTGAGGAATGCGCCGATGTTGCTGGTTTCGGATGAGGGAGACGCGGGACAGTGGTCGGAGTTTGCCGACATGGTGTCGGAATCTGGGGATGTGTACGCGATCTGGGATGTTTCGACTTACAAGTTGATTCAGACGATTTGGGTGGTTGGTGAACCAGTTACGTTGATTGCGCAAGGCAAAGAGGCTGGTGAACGGGCGTTGGAGGCTTCGCGTTGGTCAAAAGGTGGAGTGCGAGCTTTGGTTCTTGTGGATTATGGGCTGGATGATGGTGAAGAGCCGCCGTTCAGTAACACGACCTGCCCGCTGGTTTTGGTTCGGGGTCGGCAGAGCGAGGTGGCGGATCATCAACAGGTCGTTGCGGCGCGTAGTGCACTGGGTAGCAAGTGCAAGCTGGTGGAGCTTGAGAACTGTGGGAGCCGAGCGGCGGAGTCGTGTCCTCAGGACTTTGCCGCGACCGTCGAGTGGTTTCTGCAAGCAGATGCTAGTTAGTGATTAACTAGGCAGGCCTTTGGGTCAGTCGCCTTTGGTCAGTCGCGGGGGTTTGCGCTTCCGCGCCTTGGCAATCGGAGGAGGATCAACGCGACGAATGCGGTGCTGAGTCCCAAGATGCTCACGGCGATCAACCATCTGAATGGCATTGGTGTGCCACCGGTGTCGGGTAGGCTATGCGGATCGATTGTTGCGATCGGGTCTGGTTGTTCGGTGGCTCCGGCAGAGGAATCTTCGGTCGGTTCGGGCGACGGTTGAGTGACCGGTTCAGGGGTATCGACCGGCTCAGGTATGTCGACTTTGTCGTGGAGTGAGAGACGTGCGGTTGTCTCGGCGGTCCATCCGTGGCGGTTGGGATCGAGGTCTGCGCCGCCTTGGATGCCGGGGTGTTCACGACGTCCGTTTTCGCCAGGGCCTTCTGAAAATGCGGCTTCGGGACCGCCTAGGCAGGGTACGGTTTCAGTCGTCTCGTCGTTGTTTTCGGCACCGGAGTCGATGACGGATGCGATGACGGAAATGTTTTCGACCACGATGGTTGAGCCTTTGACTTCGGCGGATGCGAGTACGTAGGCGTCGTTTGTGCATGCGAGCATTCCGAGGACGGTGATGCTGTTTCCGATGTAGGCCCGGGCATTTCCGCTGGCGGATCCGCCGGGGGCGATGGGGTCGCCGATGGGCAACTGGGTGACTGAGACGACGCCGTCGTGGGCTGCGAGGGTGTCGAGGAGTACGGATGCGTCTCCGCCTTCGGACAGGCGGTCAATGCCTAGGAGTTCTCTGGGGCGAGTGTAGGCAACGACATCAACGTTTTTGTCGTGGGCTACGACTACAGGTGGAGTGATGGGTTGTGCGTTGGTCAGGTTTTGGAGGGTTAGTCCGACATCGAAGGCTCGTCTCGGAGTGGCACCGCGCGAGTCGACGACGAACTCGAAGGCCGTGCGGTCCCAGTTGTATACGGCACCTAAGTCGCCGATGCCTTTGATGCCGGTGTGGGGATTGATCCTGCCTTCGCCGTCTTCGGTGTCGGGTTGCGACACGACGGTGGCGCTGGCACTGTCGAATTCGGGACATGGGACCGAACGGCGCGATTCGTCGTTTTCCTCGGTTCCGGCGTCGAGGACGATTCCAGAGCCGAATGCGGGATCGTCTTCGTTGGAAATGATCGCGGTGCCGATAGTGATGGCATCGTTGGTGCACATCAACTTGCCGATGACGCTGATGTGGTCGCCGGGTTCGGCGCGCAGGTTGCTGAAGATGGTCTGTTGGCTTTGGGGTCCGATGGCGCCGCCGAACTCGGTGACTTCCTTGACGCCGGAGCGGTTTCTGAGGGCTTCCATCAGTGCTGGTTTGCTGCCGGTCTCTGCGAACGCTTCCAGTCCTTCGAGGCGACCGGCAGATCTTGGCAGGATGACGGCGTTGCTTTCGTGGATGACGACGATGGGCGGGGAGATAGGTTGTCGGTTGGTGATGTTGCGGACCGTTAGCTGATATGGCTGGGTCTGCGCCTCGACCGAGTTGGAGTTTATAGCGATGAAGGCCGAAGCGATCAGGACAGCGATCGCGGCGACTGCCAATATGCGGATCAAGAAGGCACCTCTTTGTTGACGAATGGGCGGATCTTGCGTTTAGATTCGACTTTTGGGAATATACGAGTCGTGTGCGTCAAATGGTTTGCGTCTGGCTTTGAACAAGGCTAATACACGGTCGATTGCGCTTCTATGTGTCCAAGCGCAATCTAGGAGTCAACGGGCGGGGTTTGTTGGTTCGTGTTGGAGGTTTGAGCGGATCAGAACATGATGACTGATCGCGCGACTTCGCCAGCCTTCATCGCTCGGAAGGCTTCGTTGATGTCGGAAAGTTCGAGACGGCGGGTGACCATTTCGTCGAGGAGTAGTCGGCCTTGTTTATAGAACTCGACGTAGCGTGGCATATCGACTTTGAAGCGGTTGGATCCCATGGAGCAACCTTGGACTTTGCGCTCTCGCATCCCGGTTGTGGGGATTTCGATCTTGGTGCCTTCGGGGATCATGCCGATGAGGGTGGCGGTTCCGCCGGTTCCGAGGGCGTCCCAGCATGCTTCGGCGGTTTCTTTGAGACCGATGGCTTCGAAGGTGTAGTCGGCGCCGTCTTCGGTGAGGTTGATGATGGCTTCGACGGGATCGTTGTCGGATGCGTCGACGATGTCGGTTGCTCCCAGATCCATGGCGGTCTTGAGTTTGTTTTCGGAGATGTCGACGGCGATGATGCGGAGTGCGCCAGCGATGCGTGCGCCCTGGATGACGCCGAGGCCTACGCCACCCGCGCCGAATACGGCCACGGTGGAACCTGGTTCGACTTTGGCGGTGTTAAGTGCCGCACCGACGCCAGTAGTTACGCCGCATCCGATGAGAGCGGCTCCTTCAAACGGCATGTCTTCGCGGATTTTTACGACGCTGTTCTCGTGGACGAGCATCTTCTCGGCGTAGGTGGCGAGGCTTGCCATCTGGACGAGGGGTTCGTCGTTCCAAGAAAGACGTGGTGCTTCGTTTTCGCCGCGCATCGGCTTGGTCTGGCAGCGTGCCGGATGTCCCGTGATGCAGTGGCGGCATCGTCCACAGTAGACGGAGAGGCACAGGATGACGTGGTCGCCGGGCGCGACATCACGGACTAGGTCACCGACGGATTCGACTATGCCAGCCCCCTCATGTCCCATCACCGCCGGCGTCTCCATCGTGTAGAGGCCTTCAACGAAGTGGAGATCGGAGTGACAGACTCCGGTGGCCATCGTCTTGACCAGGACCTCGTACGGGCCGGGATCGTCGACGTAGATGTCTTCGACGGTCAGGGGTTCGTTGATTTCGCTGAATACTGCTGCGTCGGGCATGGTGTTCGCCTTTCGTGTCTGCTGGTGGCGATGCGTTTGGGTTTAGTCGTCTTCGAGGGTTGAGGTGTCGCCTTCGGGTAGTCCGAGTTCTCGTGCCTTGAGGAGACGGCGCATGATTTTGCCGGAACGGGTCTTGGGCATGATGTCGATGAAGTCGATCTCGCGGGGTGCAACGCCTGCGGAGAGGCGGTCGCGTGCGAAACGCATCAGTTCTCGACGTAGTTGCGGGCCTTCTTCATAGCCGGGGTTTAGGGTTACGAATGCCTTTACGATCTCCATCGCGATGGGATCGGGTTTGCCGATGACACCTGCTTCGGCAACTGCGTCGTGCTCGATTAGCGCGGACTCGACTTCGAAGGGGCCGACGAGGTGGCCAGCGGTGTTGATTACGTCGTCCGCTCGTCCTTGGAACCAGTAGTAGCCGTCTTCGTCGATGCTGGCCTGGTCGCCGGTGATGTACCAGCCTTTTTTGAAGCGCGAGTTGTACATCTCGTCTTGCTGCCAGTAGGTGTACATCATGGACGGCCAGCCGGGACGGACAGCGAGGCTGCCTGCGCTTCCCGGTCCCATCTCGTTGAACTGATCGTCGAGGACGCCCATCGTGATGCCGGGGAAAGGTCGGCCCATTGAGCCGGGTCGGACGGCCATTGAGGCGAAGTTTGCGCACATGATCGCGCCGGTTTCGGTCTGCCACCAGTTGTCGTGGATGGGCATGTTGAAGTGGCGGTTGCCCCACACGACGGCTTCGGGGTTGAGGGGTTCGCCGACGGAGCCGATGAAGCGGAGGGAGGACATGTCGTACTGATCAACGACTTCGCCGCCCGCGCGCATTAGGAGGCGGATGGCGGTGGGAGCGGTGTACCAGACGGTTACGTCGTAGTCCTGTATGACCTTGTACCAGCCTGATGCGCTGAAGCCGCCTTCGTAGATGATCTGTGTGACCCCGTTGGTCCACGGTGCCATCATGCCGTATGAGGTGCCGGTGACCCATCCGGGGTCTGCGGTGCAGAAATAGATGTCGTCGAACTTGAAGTCGAGTGCCCAGTGGCCAGTGACCCATTGCTGAATAACTGCTTGGTGGCGATGGAGGACGCCTTTGGGTTTTCCGGTGGATCCAGAGGTGTAGTGCATGATGGCGAAGTCATACTGCGTCGTCTCGGCCATGTTGAAGTCGTCAGGATCGGCGTTGGACATCAGCTCGTAGTAGTCGAGATCGCCTTCGTGCAGGCCGTCGGCGGCTCGTCCATCTTTGTTGACGGAGATGACATCTTTGAGCGTCTTGATGTCTGGCAGAATGCTGGAGATTTTCTCGCGCAGGTCGGGGCTGGTGACTAGATACTTAGCACCCGCGTCGAGCATTCGATCGCGGACGGGGTCGGGACCAAAGGCGGAGAATAGCGGAGCGATGACACCGCCAGCTTTGAGGATGCCCATTGCGGCGATGTATAGCTCGGGTAGTCGGTCCATGAAGATGAAGACACGGTCGCCGAGTTCGATGCCGAGGTTTTGCATCACGGCGCCGAAGCGGTCGGATTCCTTCTTGAACTCGGCGTAGGTGTATCGTTCTTCTTCGCCGTTTTTGCCTACCCAGATCATTGCGAGCTTGTCGCCATGACCGTGGGCGACGTGCCGGTCGACGGCTTCGTAAGCGTTGTTCAGTCCCCCGCCGGGTAGCCAGTCCATTTTTTCGAAGGCGTCTCGCCACCAGTCGAAATCGGCGCGGGTTGATGCGTAGTCTTGCAGGTTTGGTTGCAGTGCGGGGTCGGCAACTGCCGTTTTATCGATTTGTTCGAAATCCAAGGCGTATTCTCCTAGTGAGGGTCTTGGCTTTGGTGTTAGTTTTAGCTATGCGGCAATCATACCGCGTGGAGGTTTGGTTTGCTCGGTGAGAGACATCTTCGATTTGAGAACCGAGGAGAGATGTAGAATCGGTTAGAGATGGATTGGAGACGTAATGCCGTTTGATTCGGTCGCACGTTGTGTTGAAACGAGATTCTGGACGATGAAGGTACTGTTCCTGCAAGATGAGTTGCCGACGGCGCGGGCCGGCGATATTCGAGATGTGAAGAACGGGTTTGCTCGCAACTATCTGATTCCGCGAGGTGTCGCGGTGCTGGCTACCGAGCATCAGCTACGGCGTGCTGAGAAGCTGCGGGCTGAGGCAGAGGAGCGTCGGCTGCGCGAGTTGAACGAGTGGCGGGACATTGCTAATGAGCTGGCTGAGAATCCGGTTGAGTTGACGGTTAGGACCGGGCCTACTGGCCGTCTGTATGGTTCAGTGACGAGTGCGATGATCGCTGCTCGTTTATCAGAGCTCACAGGTCGAACCATCGAGCGGAAGCGCGTGCGGTTGCAGGATCAGGTCAGAATGGTTGGGACATACCGGATACCGGTTCGTTTCATGGACGAGATTGACGCGACGTTTGATCTGAACGTGGTCTCGGATGATGTGGTTGAAGGTGAGGAAGAGGAGGAGACGGCTGATCAGTACGCGATCACGGATGAGATTTTGGCGAGTGGCGAGATCGACATGCACGGCTGGGAAGAGCCGCAGGCAGTGGATGCGCTAGGGCTGATCGCAGGGCGCATCTTGGCTCGCAACATTGCGCAGTTCCGAGTGATTCACGGCAAGGGCGCGGGGACGTTGCGTCAGGCGGTGCGTAACCGTTTGGATGCAATGAAGACCGAGGGAACGGTGATCTTGTGGGGTCCTGGTCGAACTGACGGGGATACTGATGCGGACAGCTTAGAAGCCGTGTCGTGGTTCACGGTTAGCTGATCCGTTCGCCCCCTAAAAGCAGCACAGAAAAGCGCCTGTTTTCCAGTCCGATGCGGCGCGCAATTGCCCGTCGTTGCGGATAGGATTTGATTAATCATCCAACTCCGAAATCGACTCCGCGTCGCCAGTTCCAAATCCGTCACGCCCAAGATGCAAGAGCCTACGACCCTCCCCTCCGACGCAACGCCACCCGCAAACCTCGAAGCCGAGATATCGATAATTGGATCGCTGTTGATCGACGGCGAAGCGATTCTGCGGGTTGTGCAGGAACTCAAATCTGAGCACTTCTACTGGGAAAACAACCGGGAGATCTACCAAGCCTGCTTTGAGTTGTTCGGCGAATCGACTGGCATCGACCAGGAGACGGTTCGTAGTCGGTTAGCCGCTAAAGGGATATTGGAGGATGTTGGGGGTGACGCGTATCTCAGTTCGGCAGTGGCGTCGACACCGCACGCGGTCCACATCGTCGCTTATTCGAAGATAGTTAGGGCGAACTACCTGCTGCGTCAGATCGGCGAGGCGGGGATGCGTATAGCGGGGATTGGCGCTGATGTGGGCAATACGCGAGACGTTGATAGGGCCTTAAAGGAAGCGGAAGAGATCATCTTCCGCGTGGGTCGAGACCACGACTCCACCGATTTCGTGGCGATCAAAGAGGCGAGATCGATCACTGAATTCTTCGATCCGCCGTCTATCGATCTCGCCGACGCATCTAATCAACCGATAGCTACGGGTTTTCTTACGCTGGACAACATCCTAGGTGGCTTCCATCGCTCGGACATGATCGTGTTGGCCGCGCGCCCCGGGTTTGGCAAGTCTACGCTTGCGCTGAATATCGGCTTGAACGCGGCGAAGGAAGGCAAGACTGTCGGAGTCTTCAGCTTGGAGATGGGTATCGACCAGGTGGCGCATAGGATGGCGGCGGCGCACGCGCATATCAACATCCAGAACATTCGCAACGACTCGTTGCAGTCGTATGAGCGCGACCGTCTCAGCGACGCGTATGGACTTCTAGGCGACCTTCGCATCTATGTGGACGATGCGGCGATACAGACGGCAAGCGGGATGTCGGCCAAAGCGAGGCGGCTCAAGATGCAGTCGGGCTTGGACTTTTTGATCGTCGACTACATGCAGTTGATCAGCGGTTCGGCATCAGGACGAGAAGCGAACCGGGTGCAAGAAGTGAGTGAGATCTCCCGGTATCTTAAGGCGATTGCGCGTGATTTGAACATCCCGGTGCTTGCCGTGTCGCAGTTGAACCGTGCGGTTGAGCAGAGGTCGTCGCATGAGCCGAAATTGGCGGACCTTCGAGAGTCGGGATCGATTGAGCAAGACGCGGACGTTGTGATGTTCATCCACCGCAACGATAAGAACATGTCCGAAGAAGAGTGGAACCGTCGTAATCCGACGCAGGTGTTCCCCCGTGGATTGACCGACATCATCATCGCCAAGCACCGTCACGGCCCGACAGCAACGATTGAGATGTCAGTACGCGACGAGTGGGGTCTGTTCTCGACGGTCAACGAACCGACCCTGGATTGAGGCAGTGGTGATGTCGATGAAGTCGATTGGGAGCTTCCCGCTAGCTGACGATTACGCCATGACGCGGGTGCCGAACGCGGTTTTGGGGAGAGTTTTGGCTCGGATTGAAGATTTGGGTTTGGTCAAGTTGGTGTTAAGGGCGATTTGGTTGTTGGAGAGGCAGAACGGGTATCCGCGGTTTATCTCGGTTGAGCAGTTGAAGGCGGATCGGGTGTTGTCAGTGGTGTTTGGGGATGAGGGCGCGTTTAGGAGCGCTTTGGAGGATGCGATTAATTGCGGTGTTTTGGTCCGGGTTTCGATTGATGGAGTTGATCGGTTGATGTTGAACACGGAGTCTGCTCGGAGGGTTTCGTCCGGTGCGCTGGGGGTTGCGGTAGATGAGGATCGGAGTGGGGAAAGCGATGGTTGGGATGCTCCTGCAGCTAGGTCGGTGGGAGCTAACGCGTTTCGGGCTTATGAGGAGAATATCGGGGCGTTGTCGCCGATGATTCGTGAGAGCATTTTGTCTTCGTTGGAGGATTTTACGGATGAGGAGATAACACAGGCCATTAGAATCGCCGTTGAGAACGAGAGCCGAAGTTGGTCTTTCGTTGCAGGCGTATTGAGGCGCTGGGCAAGAGAAGGCATACCGCATGAGCGAAGAGATTCGAGAGCCGGAGGAGGAGACCGAGGGCGGGTTTCAGAGGATCAACTCGAAAAATACATGGAGTACCTCCGCAGGCAACAGCAACGGAGCGGCGGTCAATCCTGAATCGACGCCGCGAACCATAATCGAAGTCGAGCCGGATTGCGCCAAGTGCGGCGATGCTCTCTGGATTTTGGCGGCCTCGGGGAATAGTACTGGTACGCGGGTGTTGGTTCCGTGTGCCTGTCAAGCCGACGTCTTCGATCAACGCGATCGCCTGCGAACGTACTCACAATTGGGGTCTCTCGAGCGATTCACATTCGGGACATTGCGTAGAAACTACCGCGGTGTCGAGGATGTCGTTGCGTTTCTTAGGGCGAAAGAAACGGCAAGAGATTTCGCGGATGAACCGAAAGGTTGGTTGGTGATTGAAGGATCTTCGGGATCAGGGAAAACCCACTTCGCCGTTGCGATCGTCAACGCTTCAATCCAGCGAGGTGCGCCCGCGAAATACGTTTCCGCCCTTGACATACCTGATTTGATCAGGAGCGGATGGACCCGCGGCGACGAAGATTTGCAACTTGATGGTTTTGCCCCGTTGATGGAAGCACCTGTACTGGTGATCGACGATTTTGGTGTGCAACCCGCCGCAGAGTGGGTGGACGCCAAAATCGACCAACTGCTTACTATGAGGTTCAACAGCTTGTCGCCTACGGTCGTGGCGCTGGCGAAACCGATTGATGAACTTCCCGAACGCTATATAACGAAACTCCGAGATTCAAAGTTGGCGCGCGTCATCAAGTTGTCACGAACTGAAAGCGATCGCACAGGGGTTTCAGCTGCCGTCCTAAGTGATAAAACCTTTGGGACTTTCGACCCGAAAGGCGCACCATCGGCAAATCGCAACGAACGACAACAACTGGATATGGCATTCAAAACGGCTAAGAATTTCGTCACAGAACCGGAGAATTCGACTCCTTGGTTGTACCTGCAAGGTGAAACTGGAGTTGGCAAAACTCATCTAGCTTTCGCGATTGCTGGTGCATCGATCGACAATGGTGTCGAAGCAGTCTATTGGTCGTTGCCTAGGTTTCTAGATCAGCTCAGGCAAACGTATTCAAACCGGAACGAAGCGGATTTCTTCGCACTTTTCGATAAAGCAAGAGATGCTGAGCTCCTCGTATTGGACGATTTCGGATTACAACAACGGACTGATTGGTCGTTGGAGAAACTGTACCAATTGATTGCGCACCGACACGATCGGCGATTGAGAACCGTGATCGCGGGCCAACATAAAATCTGGGACCCTGATGCAAACCAAGATAACTCGGATCAAGAAATAGCCGTCAGTTTGGCAGACCAATCTGCTTACATGCTTGGCTCGGAACGAGTACTCAACGAAGATTTGAGGCTCTTGTTTAAGCATCAGTGGCGTTCGATAATGTCGCGGTTGAGCGACCAGCATACGGTGACCGTTCTTGCCTTGCACGCACCTGACTATCGCAATCGCGGGGTTTAGGCCGGGACGGTTGAGAGATGGCTAGGAGTCCGTTGAATATCGGTTGGCAGGTTGCTACGGTGGCGGCGGTGAAGCGTGAGACTGGGGATGTTAAGACGTTCATGCTTGAGCCTGATGGTGGCCCAATGTCGTTTGTTGCGGGGCAGCATATCGATGTGCGGTTGACGGCGCCGGATGGGTATCAGGCGCAGAGGTCGTACTCGATAGCGTCGGCGCCGGAGAGGCCGGGGTGTATCGACATCACGATAGAGTTGCTGGAGGATGGGGAGGTTTCGCCGTATTTTCACTATGTTGTGGAGCCGGGGGATCAGGTTGAATTTCGGGGTCCAATTGGTGGACCGTTCACTTGGAGGGCGCGGAAGGGTGCGCGACTGCTGCTGATCGGCGGAGGATCGGGGGTTGTGCCTTTGATGTCGATGCTGCGGCATCGGGTGGCATCAGGTATGGCCGATATTCCGGCGGTGTTGCTGTATTCGTCGAGGACGGATCACCACATCATCTATCGGGGCGAATTGGATGATATAGATGCTGCGGACGGGAATGTGAAAGTGTTGCATACGTTGACGCGTCATCAACCGCCGGGATGGACTGGGAGGCGCCGGCGCGTGGATTTGGAGATGGTGAGGGATGCTTTGGGGATGCTCGATGGATTGGGCGGTGACGATGGCGATGGTAGCGATGTGCTTTGCTATATCTGCGGGCCTAGCGATTTCGTGGAGAACTCGGCGCAGTTTGCTGTCGAGTTGGGGATCGCGCCGGAGAGTGTTAGGACAGAACGGTTTGGGCCTACGGGGACTTAGGCGACAGAGAAAAAGGAAACAATAATGAGACGTCCGAACTTTGTGATGATGATGGCGGATGATATGGGGTACGGGGATTTTGGAGTGTTCAGCGAAGGTCGCGTTCGGACGCCGTTTTTGGATTCGATGGTTGGGGAGAGTGTTTGTCTGTCGCAGAACTACACGGGCAGTCCTGTGTGCTCGCCCTCTCGGGCTGCGATGCTGACGGGTAGGTACCCGATACGGACAGGTGCGGTGACGCCTCAGGAGACGCTTGGCTATGACAGGATCGCGTTGCGGGAGAGGACGTTAGGTGATATTTTCAAGGCGAACGGGTATGCAACGGGGTTGATCGGGAAGTGGCATAACGGGGCTTTGGATCCTCGGTATCATCCGAATGCGCGAGGGTTCGATGAGTTTGTAGGTTTCCGAGGCGGATGGGCCGATTACTGGCGGTACCACTTGGACCGAAACGGGACGCTGGTGCCTTCGGATGGAACGTATATGACCGATGTTTTGGCGTCGGAGGCGGCGGATTTCATCGATCGGCATTCCGAAGAGCCGTTTTTCTTGAGCGTGATGTTCAACGCTCCGCATACTCCGCTACATGCGCCGCAGAAGTATGTGACGCCGTATATCGAGGCTGGATTTTCGGTGGATGTTGCGATTGTGTACGCGATGATCGAGGTGATGGATCAGGGCGTCGAGCGGATATCGGAGGCTTTGCGGCGTAACGGGTTGGAGGAGGATACGGTGTTCATGTTTACGTGTGACAATGGGCCGGCGTTTGGGGTGAGGTGGGACCATGTGCCACCGGGTGGGACGGGTGATACGACGCGGTTCAACTGCGGATTGAATGGTGCCAAAGGGTCGGTGTTGGAAGGCGGGGTTAGGGTGCCGATGGTTATGAGATGGCCTTCGGGGTTGGAAGCGGGTGTTGAGAACCATCAGCTGGTGCACTTCATCGACTGGTTGCCGACGTTTATGGATATGGCGGATGCGAAGTCGATTGATGGGATGCGTCCGTTGGATGGGGTGTCAGTGTTGCCTCAGTTGAGGGGTGAGGAGCCTCTGAGTGAGCCGCGTCGTTTCTGGCAGTTCAACGGGTATTCGCCGGTTGGTGAGAGCAATGCGGCGGTGCGAGATGGTGATTGGAAATTGGTACGCCCTGCTCTGCCGTTGGAACCGTCGACTGATGAAGGTCGGAAGTTGGCGGAAGATTACGTTTTGCTCGATATCCAGTACAAGTATGAACCCGAAAACGTGACGGAGATAAGGCGGTGGCCGGAGCCGGAGCGAGTGATTGGTGAACCGCCGAGGCCGGTGCTCTACAACATCGCGGATGACCCGTTGGAGGAGCGGGATTTGTGGGATGAACATCCTCGGCGAGCCAGTCGGATGTTGAACGATCTGGAGAATTGGTTCGAGGAGGTGGAGGCGGAACGGAGGACTATTCCTGACGATGAGCGGATAGGGGTTTGAGAGGTGGTTGAATTAAGATTTAGGTTGCGTGGCGGTTGGGTTTGCGGGCAGGATTCATTGCCAACGTAGCTCAGTGGTAGAGCAGCAGTTTCGTAAACTGCAGGTCGTGGGTTCGATCCCCACCGTTGGCTCCACTTTCCGGGTCGTTTCGGCGGGTTTGTATGCCTTAGCCGCGCCTTCGTGCCAAGGGTAGTGTGTTGATAAATGCTAGACTCGCACTAATCTTGCAACCGCCCCATTCGATCTGATGGAGCAGATGATTTGAGCGACCAGTTATTAATCGCGGAACAGCCTGACCTAGAGAATGCTTTCATGGTCTGCGCGTGGTCCGGTTGGTCTGACGCTGGAGAATCGGCTACCCGTGCGCTTCATCACTTAACACAGGAGTTGGGGGCAAAGAAGTTTGCTGAGATCGATCCGGAAGAGTTCTACATCTTCACGGAAGAGAGGCCGATGGTGGAGAACGACGATGATGGGGGGCGGCGATTGCTCTGGCCGACGAACGAGTTCTTCTACTGGAAATCGGACCACGAGCATAAACCCGACTTGGTGGTACTGATCGGCACGGAACCTCATCTGAAGTGGCGGACCTATACTGCGCTGGTCGCCGATGTCGCTCAGGCGTTGAATGTGGATATGTTGATGACTGTGGGTGCGTTGTTGGACGAGGTGCCACACACGCGGGAACCGATGGTGCTGGGTACAACTACGCATGACGACTTGGGTCCGCGCTACAGCAAAGTGCTACGCAGATATAAGAGTCCGAACTATGAAGGACCTTCAGGGATGACCTCCGCGACGATCGATGAGTTTGCGAGACGGGGGATCAAGGCGGTGTCGGTCTGGGGTCATGCACCGCGGTATCTCCAAGGGGCACAGAATCCGGCGATCACGCTGGGAATCGTAGAAGAGATCGAAAATTTCTCGGAGATCGGCGTTGAAAATAGCAGTCTCGGCGATGAGGCCTACGACTTCAGAACGCGGGTCGATTATGCGTTGGAAAACACTCCAAAAGCGGTGGAGTATGTCCAGAGCTTGGAAGAGCGCTACGACTCTGAGATGACGGTTGCGGAGGACCCTGGTCCTGCGGCATTGATCGATGAATTGGATGAGTTCTTGCGGACGCGTGATATGGGAATGGATGAAGACGGTGTCGATACGGCGCGAGGATGAGAACTGCGATCAGGCTTTTGAACGTAAGAACGTTGCATGTGAGACAAGCTGAGAGAAGGCTATGAAACAGGTCACACTACTAGGCGTCGGACAGATCGGCGCATCAATTGGCCTCGGGCTAAAAGTTGAGCACGGCAAGAAGTACCGGGTCGTGGGATACGATCCGGACCAGGATGTTCATCAGCGTGCTGAGAAGATCGGCGCGGTAGATTCAGCGGTCTGGAATCTGGACACGGCGGTTCGGGATGCGGATGTTGTGATCATCTCGTTGCCGGTCAATCGTGCTTACGAGATCATGGAGAACATCGCGCCGTATCTGCGGGATGATGTGACGGTGACGGATACGTGCAGCACTAAAAGGTCGATACTGCACTGGGCGACCGAGATACTGCCTTCGAACGCTTCCTTCGTAGGTGGTCATCCGTTGGTAAAGGCTGATGCTACGGGACGGGATGAGCCGTCTCCGTATCTGTTTACGCAGGCGCCGTACGCGATCATTCCGCATCCACGGAGCAGGTCTACGGCGATCAGGGATGTGCAGGAGATCTGCAATGATCTGGGAGCGCGTCCGCTTTTCATGGACCCCGATGAGCACGACAGTTTCTCGGCGGCGGTTGCCGGGGTGCCGGCGTTTGTGGCTGCGGCGGCGTTGAATGCGGCTGCCGATTCGCCGTCTTGGCATGAGATCAGCAAGTTTGTCGGCAAGGACTTTGTGTCGATGAGCCAGCCGATGGCTAATGATCCCGCCTGGATCAACGGGATGGCTTCGACTAACCGAGATATGTTGATCTACTGGATCGATCAGATCAATCTGAAGCTGTCGAACATAAAGCGGATGTTGGAGAGCGAGGAAGATGTAGGTGATCCCGAGGGGGAGTTGGCGGACATCTTGGTGAATGCGTGGGAGAACCGGCTACGTCTGGATCTCGGTATCCAACCAGCTCCGCCTACCTCGATGCAATCACCTGAGAGGATGCCTAGCAGCGGAGAGGCGACGGCTTCCATGCTGATGGGCGGGTTCATCATGAAGGCCTTCCGCGGGAATAAGGACAAGGATGACCCGACGAAGTACGACCGTCGGAAGCTGTGATCAAGTATCGACCGCTGAGTTTGCTTTGTAGAGGGCTGTCTGAACTATGGATTTGACGGTTAGTCGACCTCGCAGATTGGCTGGCGAAGTCGTTGCGCCGGGTGATAAGTCGGTTTCGCATCGTGCGGTGATGCTGAACTCGATCGGCGAAGGTCAGGCGACTGTCAAGAATTTCTCGCCAGGTGATGACTGCACGTCGACGATGGGGATTATGCGAGCACTCGGTGTTGAGATTGAACGATCAACGGTTGCGGATGATGCGGGGGATACGCTGTTAATCAACGGCGCGGGCATCGACGGTCTGCGCGAAGCTGCGGATGATTTGGATGCGGGCAATTCTGGGACGACGATGCGGTTGATGTCTGGGATCCTTGCGGGGCGAGACTTTAAGTCGGTAATGACGGGCGATGACTCGTTGCGGTCGAGGCCCATGGGGCGGATTATCAAGCCGTTGTCGATGATGGGTGCCGTCATCCGAGGGCGAGAGAACAACACGCTGGCGCCGCTTGAGTTCGACGGTGGAGAGTTGAGCGGAATCGACTATGACTTGCCGGTGGCCAGTGCCCAGTTGAAATCGGCGATTTTGTTGGCCGCGTTGCGGGCTGATGGGAAGACACGGGTAACTCAACCGGACGCGACCCGAGATCATACTGAGCGGATGTTAGCGGCGATGGGGGCGGATGTCGCGGTAGATGGTTTGAGCGTAACGGTTGGGGAGTCGGATATTGAGTGCTTGGACGTTGATGTCCCGGGCGATATATCGAGCGCGGCGTTTTGGATGGTGGCGGGGTTGATACACCCCAATGCAGAGGTGGTGATCAAGGGAGTAGGAACCAACCCCACTCGTGCCGGCGTGATCACTGCGTTGCAGGATATGGGTGGCGATATTGAGCTTGTGGATGAGCGGGATGTTGCGGGAGAGCCGGTGGCGGATATCGTGGCGAGGACGAGCAACCTGCGAGGTACCGAGTTGGCGGGGAGCATCATGCCTTTACTTATGGATGAGGTGCCTGTCATTGCGGTAGCCGCGGCCATGGCGGAGGAGGAGACGGTCATCAGGGACGCCGCCGAGTTGAGGGTCAAGGAGACCGATCGCATCAGCGCGACAGTCGATTGGCTCGTAGAGGCTGGTGTCGAGGCCGAGGCACGAAACGATGGTATGGCGATTGTTGGATCCGGTCGGATAGCTGGCGGGACTTACCAGAGTCAGGACGATCATCGCATTGCGATGGCTTTGGGAATCGCCGGAATGGTCGCCGAGGACCCGATAACCATCGTTGAGGCGAGTTGCGCGAGCATTTCGTATCCGGAATTTTGGGACGTGTTGCAGTCGCTGGGCGGTGTCGTTGACTGAAGGTGGCGGGTCAGCGCATAGCGACGATTACAATCCGCTCGTCGTTGTCATTTCGGGTCCATCCGGTGTTGGCAAAGACGTACTCATCGAAGGCATGGCCGGGCGTGGCTTGAATTACCACTTTACGGTTACGGCCACTACAAGGGATCCTCGACCGGGCGAACGCGAGGGAATCAATCACCACTTCCTGACAGTCAAGGATTTCCAACAGCGGATCGCGGAGGACGAGTTGCTGGAGTGGGCGCGAGTGTATGGGAATTACTACGGCGTTCCCAAGCAGCAAGTCAGGGACGCGCTTGCGGTCGGGAAGCATGTGATCATCCGCGTGGACGTGCAAGGCGCGTTGAGGATTCGGGAGATCGCTCCCGAAGCGTTGATGATCTTCATTCATCCGCCGAACCGGGAAGTGTTGAAGCGACGGATCGAGCGTCGCGGGGTGAATAGCCCTGCCGATATCGAGATGCGGCTGGCATCTGCGGAAGAGGAGACTGCAAAATCGCCTGTGTTCGACTATCAGGTAGTTAACCACGAGCAGCGACTGGAGGAGACGGTTGACGAGGTGATCGGGATAATTCAACGAGAATCGCGGCGTGTGCCTCCTCGGATGGTCAAAATCTGAAACTAGAGAAGTTGGTCAGGTTGAAATGAAAATCGTCATTGCACCCCAAGAATTCAAGGAAAGCCTAAGCGGAATCGAGATTGCGCGGGCTATGCAGGAAGGTGTATGTCGTGTCTGGCCCGATGCGGAAACGGAGCTTGTGCCTGTTGCTGATGGTGGCGACGGGACTTTGCAGTCGTTAGTGGATGCGTCGGGTGGCGAGATTATGTCCGCAACGGTGGACGATCCGTTGGGGCGGCCCATCGATGCTATCTGGGGTGCGCTTGGAGACGGTCAGACTGCTGTTATCGAGATGGCGAGGTCGTCGGGTCTCGCGATATTGATGCCGGAAGAGCGCAACCCGTTGATCACGACGACCTATGGCGTTGGGCAGTTGATGTTACGGGCGTTAGATGCGGGATACCGGCATTTGATCATCGGCATCGGTGGAAGTGCTACGAATGATGGCGGTGCGGGGATGGCGCAGGCTTTGGGTGCGAGGTTGTTGGATACGGACGGGAATGAACTCGCGCCGGGAGGCGGTGCGTTGACCACGTTGGCTCGGATTGATGTTTCGGGGCTAGACGAGAGATTGTCGGAAACGACGATCGATGTCGCCTGTGATGTGAACAACCCGCTGTGCGGGGAGACCGGGGCATCGGCGATCTTCGGTCCTCAGAAAGGTGCCGACCCTGAAACGGTCAAATACCTAGATGCGGCATTGCATCGATTTGGTGGGATGTTGAACCGCGATTTGGGAAAGGATGTGATGATGGTGCCCGGCGCGGGCGCGGCCGGTGGACTCGGTGCTGGATTGATGGCGTTCACCAATGCTCGATTGCGGCCGGGTGCGGATATCGTGATCGATGCGCTTGATCTCGATGCGCGGCTTGAAGGAGCCTCTTTGGTGATCGTAGGCGAAGGTCAAACCGATCGGTCGACGATTTTCCACAAGGCGCCGGTGGCGGTGGCTCAACGTGCGAAGGCTCAAGGGATACCGGTGATCACCGTCTCGGGCAGTTTGGGCGATGGTTACGAACTCGTGCATGAGCACGGGATCGACGCCGCGTTCAGCATCTTGGACTGCTGCATGACGTTGGAAGACGCTATGTCGGATACGGCGAAGTTGGTCACGAAGGCTACAGAGCAGGCTTGCCGGGCAGTACGAGTGAGCATCAACTCGTAACTCACCCCACTAAGACGATGTGAGTCTCCACCGGCCCGTGGATGCCATGGACTATGGTTGCTTCAATGTCGCCGGTGCGAGACGGACCAGAGATCAGGTTCATTCCGGCGTGACGATTGCCGGTGTGGATCTCTACATGTTCGAGGAGGAAGAGTTCGTCAAGGGATGGTAAGACTTGGCCTCGTTTGATTACCGCGATGTGGACCGGAGGCGCGAGGGAGGTTAATCGAGATACGCCTTTTCTCGGATGAATGACTAGGGTTCCGGTTTCTGCGATCACGTAATCGCCGCCAGTGATCCCGACGTCGGTTTTGAAGATTTCTTCGCGGTGGGATTTGCGGGCCTCGGCGCGTTCTTCGGACTGCATATCGTCTTCAAGTGTCATATCGCGTAGATCAACGCCCTCGCGTTCGAGGGTAGCGTAGATTTTCGCTTCGTCTAGAACTTCGTGACCTGATCGAAGCGCGGTTGTAGCGTCGATATCGCGGCAGATTGAGGCGACGACATCGCCGACATCTTCGATCGTCTCGGCGCGGTGAACATTCCAACCGGTATTTGCGAGCGCGGTTGCAGCGTCTTCGAGCAATGAGAGGACCGATGAGAGGCATCTGATCGCACCGCTTCCGCTGCTGCTTCGGCTCCGGCAAAGTCGGGAAAGCGGCCAGGGTGCGTCCCGGGCGACATGGGAGGTTGCGAGCGTCCGAGTGAGGCGCTGATATTTGAAATGAACTCTTGTCGATCCATCGATCACGAAATCCAGTTGATCTAATCCTGGTTTTCCGCCCGCTCGCGCATTATCTGGGCGAACTGAAACGCGGAGACGGTTAATTGGATTACTCCAAGGGCTACCACGAGAATCCTCAACCATGACGGTTCGGTAAGGATGAACAGTCCCAGCACGACTGAGATGATCCCTACGACTACCCCGATGATGAGTCGGGGCATGCTCGGAACGTCTCGGTCAGGTCCTGTCGAGTTGTTACGTCTCACGATCATTTCTCCTCGTGGTAAGTCAGGCCTAGTTATTTTCGCCCTTTTTGGTGCGTTCGGCGAATAGTTTTCCGAAAGATTTTGGCGCAGGCGCGGGAAAATCGCGGCTGTTGGTCCAGCCTGAAATCGGAGGTGGGGCTTTGCTAAGCCAGCCATCGCGTTTCAACGGCGCGGTGACGATTTTGCCGATGGTGGAACCAGCTTCGAATCGCGATCGGCTCATCATGCCTTGCCGCCACGCTTTCCAAGTCACGCGCTCACCAAAGCCCGATGCGCGTTGCGCTGGGTCCGGATCACCTTGGGCAGTCTGAGACCGGAGTTCGAGCAATATGCGCGGGATGTTGATCTTGACTGGGCAGGCCTCGTGACAGGCGCCGCACAGGGAGGATGCTGCAGGCAGCTTGTGGCCCTCCTTGAGGCCAGTGAAGACCGGTGAAACGATCGATCCGATGGGTCCGGGATAGACCCATCCGTAGGAGTGACCGCCGACCTTTCTGTAGACGGGACAGGCGTTCATGCAGGCTCCGCATCGGATGCAGTTGAGGGCCTCGCGGAGCGACTCGTCTCGGAGTAGGCGATCGCGTCCGTTGTTCATGATGACGAGGTGGAATTCCTCAGGCCCGTCTTCCTCGTCAATGGCTCGTGGACCGTTCACCATCGTGACATAGCAGGAGATGCGTTGACCAGTAGCAGACCGGATGAGGATGCGGAGCATGGCACTCAGGTCGGCAACCGATGGGATCAGTTTCTCCATACCCATCGCCGCGACGTGGATGCGCGGCATGGAGGTTGCCATGCGCCCGTTGCCTTCATTAGTTACCAGGACAATGGATCCGGTCTCTGCGACGGCGAAGTTAGCGCCGGTTACGGACATATCCGCGCGTTGGAAGACCTCCCGGAGCATGTCTCGGGCTTGACGTGTGAGTTGTTCGGCGGTTTCTTGACGTGCGGTGTTGGATTCCTCCGCCAAGAGGTCGGCGACTTGAGCCTTGGTCTTATGGATTGCGGGGGCGATTATGTGGTACGGCGCTTCGCCGGCGAGTTGAACGATGTATTCACCGAGGTCGGTTTCGACAACCTCTACGCCATCGGACTCCAATACATGGTTGAGGCCCATCTCCTCGGAGACCATGGATTTGCTCTTAATGACTGTCTGGACATCATTCTGAGCAGCGATTTTTCGGACGTACGAGTTGGCGTCCTCTCCGTCGCGTGCGAAATAGACCTTCCCACCGTTCTTCTCGACGTTGTCGGCGAGCATCTCTAGGTAGTAGTCGAGATTGGCGATAGTGTGATCTTTGATCGCCTTGCCCAAAGTGCGTTGGGCTTCCCACTCGTCAGTGTCGGCGGCGGCGGAGATGCGGGCACGGTGAAACCCGTTGTAGACGACCTCGTGCGCTTGTTGGAGACGAACGTCGGCGAGGGCCCGCGACGCGGCGGTGCTGAAGGCTTTTGTCGTAGGTTCCATGGTTAGACAGGCCTGCCTAGATCGGATTTGGCGTCGAGCATCTCGGCGATGTGGATCACTTGGACACTCGATCCTCTGCGCCGTAGTCCGCCCTGCATGTGCATGATGCATCCAGTGTCGCCAGCGATCAGCGTGGTCGATCCCGTGGCTTGGACGTTGTCCAGCTTTTCATTGAGCATGGCGGTGGAGACATCAGACATCTTCACGGAGAAAGCACCGCCGAAACCGCAGCAGACCTCGTCGCGTTCCATCGGTTTGAGATCAAGCCCATCGACGTTGTCTAGGAGTGACGATGGTTGTCGGTCGATATGAAGCTCCCGCAGAAGATGGCAACAGCGATGGTATGTGGCGTCCGTGTCTTTCCGGACATCTAGGTCTTCGATGCCGAGGACATCGACGATGAACTCGGTGAATTCGAAGATGCGCTTAGACAAATTCCGGGCTCGGGCGAGTTCGTTTGGGTGCCCGCGGAAGAGGTCAGGATAGAAGTTGCGGACCATGGCTACACATGAGCCTGATGGGCAAACGATGGGGCCTTCTGTCGCTTCGAATATGTCGAGGAATCGGGAGGCGACAGGCCGGGCGTCGTTACGGAAACCGCTGTTGAATGCTGGTTGTCCGCAGCATGTCTGGTCTGATGGGAAGTGGACTTCGATGCCGCGTGATTCGAGGATATTCACGACGCTCATGCCCACGTTTGGCATGAATTGGTCAACCAAGCAGGTGACGAAGAGGTTGACTCGTTGCGGCGCATCCGCCATGGGTTCTGAGTTCACGACTCATTCAGCATAAAACGCTGCGTGGTGTTATCGCCGAAGCGCGCGTTGCTAAACTTGAGGGAGTGTTGACGTGCCTTTACCCAACCGCTGGCACGATGATCAAAAAACCCGCAGATTCTGATTGAGAGGCTCGGAAATTGAGTAACGGTCGGCAGGACGTAACGATAGTCGGTGCGGGACTCATAGGGTTGTCGACTGCGATGCAACTCCTGCAACGCCGACCCGGTTTGAAGCTCACGGTGGTTGAGAAGGCGAGTGTGCCGGCATCGCAACAGTCGGGTCACAACAGCGGGGTGATTCACTCTGGGATCTACTACAAGCCAGGATCATTTAAGGCGAGATTCTGTGTAGAAGGCAGGGCGAGCATGACCCAGTTCTGTCTCGACAATGAGATCCCGGTTTGGACTTGCGGGAAGCTGATCGTGGCGACTAATCCTGCCGAGGAGGCGAGATTGGAGGATTTGTGGGAGCGCGGAACGAATAATGCGGTGGACGGTTTGCGGTTGGTGGATCGTGAGGAGATGAACGAGATCGAGCCTTTTGTAGAAGGTACTCGGGCGTTGTACGCACCCAAGACGGGGATTGTGGACTATCGAAAGGTAGCGGAGGTTTACTGCGAGAAAGTGCAGTCGCTGGGTGGCGAGATCATCTTCAACTCGGAGGTGAAGAGCATCAGTAACGGTATTAGACGGTCTGACGGGACGAACTACACGGTTGAGACAACGACCGGCGAGATCGAAACTAAGTTCCTCATCAACTGTGGTGGGCTTCACTCGGATTTAATCGCTGCGATGAGCGGCGTCAATCCGGGTTTACGGATCATTCCCTTCCGTGGCGAGTACTACACATTGGCCAAAGAGAGCGAACACATGGTTAAGGGTTTGATTTACCCAGTCCCGGACCCTGCCTTCCCGTTCTTGGGGGTCCACTTGACGCAGACGATGAAGGGTTGGGTCGAAGCAGGCCCCAATGCCGTTCTGGCTCTGAAGCGGGAAGGCTACCGAAAGCGAGACTTCTCTTTTGCAGATTTTGGCCGAACCGTGACGTTCCCAGGGTTCTGGAAGATGTCATTGAACAGTTGGAAGATTGGGATGTGGGAGATGAACCGATCGCTTCGCAAGGGCGTCTTCCTAAAAAGCCTCCAGAAGTTGATGCCCACTTTGAAGAAGTCGGACCTGGCACCTGGCGGTTCGGGAGTAAGAGCGCAGGCAGTCCACAGCGACGGGACGTTGCTCGATGATTTCCGCATCGACGAGTCGGCTACCGCAGTGCACGTTCTGAATGCACCATCGCCGGGGGCTACGTCTTCGTTAGTTATCGGCAACTACATCGCCGATAAAGCAGAGGCCAATTTCAGCCTCTAATTCGACGCTCGCCGGCGCCTAGTTCGCCAACATCAACAATTCCGCGGCTTCGAGCGACTCCTTAACGCGCACGAGGAATTGGACTGCGTGAGCACCTTCCACGACGCGGTGATCGTACGTGACGGCGAGATACATCATCGGTCGAATGTCGATCTTACCGTCGACAACCACAGGGCGGTCCACGATGTTGTGCATCCCCAAGATGCCGACTTGAGGCGGGTTGAGGATTGGAGTTGACATCATCGAGCCAAATACCCCGCCGTTGGTGATCGTGAAGGTGCCACCGACTAGGTCTGCTAGGGAGAAGGAGCCCGGTCCGGCTTTTTCGGCATAGCCTCGTATCTCGTGTTCGATGTCCGCGAAGGACTTTTTATCTGCGTCGCGAATCACGGGAACCACCAGACCTTCATCGGACGCAACGGCGATGCCGATGTCGTAGAACTCCTTGTAGACGAGTTCATTGCCGTCAAGTTCGGAGTTGAGGATGGGAAAGGCCTTCAAACCGTTCAGGACCGATTTGACGAAGAACGACATGAAACCGAGTTTGACACCGTGAGCCTCCATGAATTGGTCGCCAAAGTCACGACGTATTCGGATCACCTCGTGCATGTCGACCTCGTTGTACGTCGTGGTCATTACGGCTTCAGCCTGGACTTCGGCCATGCGACGTGCGATAGTGAGGCGGCGACGGGAGAGGCGTTCTCGGCGAGTCGGTTTGTCGTCTTCTGACTCCCGTAATCGGGCGATTCGCGGATCGATTGGCGCGACCTCAGTCGATTCTTCTGGCTCGGTCGCAGTGTCGACTGGTTCATCAATGGCTGATGGTATCTTCGGTGCCTCAGCTTCAACTTCAGTCGCAACTACCGGGGGCATCTCAACGAAGGGGCTGATCTGGATTTCGACGAATCCGTTGTCTTCTTCCGGCTCGGGTTGTGGTTCGGGGTCTTCCGGTATTGCTTCATCGGAGTCGGCTGTGTCCTCGACTTCTGGTGCAACCTCTTCATCGGACACAGGAGCGGATTTCGCTTCGTCGGCTGCTCCTGTTTCCGCAGGTTCGGAATCGAACTCGCACAGGGCGTCGCCTGGTCTTACGACATCGTCGACTTCCTTCAGGATGGTGCCGATGATGCCGCTTTTGACCGCGTTGATTTCCTGTACAGCCTTGTCGGTATGGAGTTCGACGATTGGCTCGCCGACGTCGACGGTCTCTCCGGACTGCTTGAACCACCTGCCGACCGAAGCTTCAAAGACCGATTCGCCGAAATCTGGTGCGACTATCTCTTCCATCTATGCGTAATTCCTGTGCGATGCGACATTCTGCTGCTTTGTATCTGATTCAACATTCATTCGGTTAAATTTCCGTTTCAAGTTTGAGCGCTATTCGTATAAGCCTGTCCTGCTGCCGTCGATGCAGCCAGTTGGAACCCGATGCGGGACTGGGACTGCGGGGACGTCCGACGTATCGCACACCGGTTTTGACGACCGATGCGATAGGCGTCCTGACGAAGTCCCACGCGCCTCGGTTGCGAGGCTCTTCCTGTAGCCAGACTACGTCTTCGTAGTTCGGGAATGTCCCGAAGGCTTCTTGCAGGAGTTCATCGGGAAACGGATAAAGCTCTTCGAGCACAATCACGCCGATGTCGTCCACTTCGCCGATGTTTGGATGTGTGGCCAGATCCACGAAGACTTTGCCGCTGCAAAGAACGACTCTTTTCACTTGGTGAGGGCTGGCTTGCGAGAGTGCGAACCTACGAATCGGACGGAATTTGCCCTCGGTGAGGTCGGAGATCGAAGACATCGCCATCGGGTGACGCAGCAGGCTCTTCGGTGTCATGACCACCAACGGCCGCGCCCTTTCGGGTTCGCCTAGCAATGCCGCTTGCGTCCGAAGGAGATGGAAGTATTGCGCGGCAGTCGTCGGGTTGGCAATGCGCATGTTGCCACTCGATGCGAGGTCGAGGAAGCGTTCAAGGTGAGCGTGAGAGTGGTTAGGCCCCTGCCCTTCGTATCCGTGGGGCAATAACAAGACCAAGTTGGAACGCTGGCCCCACTTCTCGCGGGCGGAGACGATCATCTCGTCGATGACGGCTTGGGCATTGTTTACGAAATCTCCGAACTGTGCCTCCCATAGGACGAGACTAGATTCGGAGAATACACTGTAGCCGTGTTCGAAGCCGACCGGCCCTGCTTCCGACAAGGGGCTGTTGTAGATCGAGAATTTGGCTCCATCGACGGTTTGCAAAGGCGCATATCTCTCACCCGATCCGTTCTCCCAAACGACAGCGTGTCGTTGACTGAAAGTGCCGCGTGCGCAGTCTTGACCAGTCAGGCGTACCGCGATGCCGTCTCGCATCACCGAACCGATGGCCAGAGTCTCGGCGTGTGCCCAATCGATGTCGGATTTCCCCCCGCTCAATGATTCAGAGCGACGTGCAAACACACGAGCGACGGTCGGATGAAGTTTGAAATCGTCAGGGATTGTGCTGATGCGTTCGTTCAGTTGGATCAGTGATTCTTCGTCGATGGGTTTTTCGAAGTACTCTTCGCCGAGCATCGGTTCGGGAGTTAGCCCCAAATCGGGTGGCTCTTGGCGTACGGTTCCAGCGCCTGATGCATCGACCTTTTGCATCGCTTTATTCAACGCGTCGTTTGTCGCGGTGACGTATGCATCGGCTTCGTTCTTGGAGATGACTTCCTCTTCGACCATGCGGTCGGCCCACTGTTCGCGCAGGGTCGGGTGATTTTGAATGGTGTCGTAAATGACTGGTTGGGTGAAGTCGGGTTCGTCGTTTTCGTTGTGGCCGTGCCGACGGTAACCGATCAGATCTATGACGAACTCTTTTCGGAATTGCAGGCGGTATGACACGGCCATCTTGGCCGCGAGCGAGCACGCTTCAAGGTCTTCGGCATTTACATGAACCACGGGTATTTCATACCCTCGAGCGATGTCCGAGCAGTACTGCCCCGAGTAGCTTTCATGCGGCTCGGTCGTGAAGCCCAGTTGGTTGTTCGCAATCACATGGATTGCTCCACCGATTGAGTAGCCCTCGAGGTTGACCAAGTTGAGTGATTCGGCGACTACGCCCTGCCCTGCGAATGCGGCGTCGCCGTGTATGAGCAGCGCCATCGATTCCAGGTGCGGGTCGTCGTATTCCGGCGCAGCGTCCTGTGCCGCTCTGACCGCGCCCAATACGACCGGATCGACCATCTCCAAGTGGCTGGGATTTGGTAAAAGACGCAGTGTGATGTCGGTCATGCCGTCTTGGTTGATGTCCACATCGGCGCGTGAACCCAAGTGGTACTTGACATCGGTCATCCATCCGGCGGCTTCCATGGCTGCCAAGTGAGCGAATCTGCCCTCCAAGAATCCTGTCAGGAGCGATTCGTAAGGTTGCTCCAGCAGATGAGCCAATACGTTCAATCTGCCGCGATGAGGCATCCCCATCACGATCTGTTTGACGTTGAACGCCGATTGAAGGACGATCTGGTCGATCAACGGGATCAGAGCGTCAAGTCCCTCAAGTCCGTACCAGCGTTTACCCGGGAAGGTGGAGTGGAGGAATTTCTCGAACCCTTCCGTCTTGGTGAGTAACTCGAGTTGATACCGTTTCTGCGAATCGGTCATGAACTGCATCGAGGACTGGTTCTCGACTTGGTCCTGTAACCACCTGCGCTCGCGGACGCTGTGGACGTGGTCGAACTCGTAGCCGATCGTCCCGCAGTAGTTGGACTTCAGCTCTTCGATAGCTTCGCCGATCGTTGGCTTCGCCAGCCACGGGCGCATCTCATCATTAGCTTCAGCCAAGAATCGGGACGATGCGCCGAGAGTTTCGGGTAGAACTCCGAACCGCTCCGGCTGGAGATGTTCATCGGATCGTGGCATCATGCCGAGTGGGTCGACATCCGCAGCATGGTGACCATCTTCTCGGATCGCGCTGATCATCCGCTCGACCCTGACGATCTGGTCGACCGATACGCCTGACTCCGCGACGATGTTGGTTATCGGCGGAGGCGACGTTACCCTGGCGCCGTTGCTCAAAACCGGATCGACGGCGGTTGTTGTATCGGGTTCCTCGGTGACTGATCCCTGTTCGGGTTCAGGTGCTATCTCGGGAGATTCATCGGTTTCAGAGGCAAAGTCATCACTCTCTTCAACCGAGTCTTCGAACGTGATCACGCCATCCGCGAACCCAACCTCGAAATCGGAATCCAAGAGGACACCCGTGTATTCGAAATCGGTCTCGATTCCATTGGTTCCATCCAAGGCGTCACGAGCCGCATCACCCGTCAAGATGCTGGTGGCATAGGCCTCATTGAAACCCGCGAATATCCCGTGCAATTTGTCAGATGCCTCATCGCGGCTTTGATTGTCAGACTGTTGGGTCATTGTTGGATCGTCGGGCCTTCAACTCCACGTCGACGGTTCTCAGCTTCCCTTTCTATGCCCTACTATTACATTTTGGCAGTTTGCCCAGGCAAATATCCACTTTGACTATGAGGGAGTAAGTCGAGGAGCTTCATTAGGGTTCACCGCATCCTGCTGGGTGACTGCCAGAAGTCCGCGCTCTCACCCAAAATCTGTTTGAGTTCTTCGGTCGCTTCCGACAGTGCATCCGCTACGTCCGAAGGCAGGTCATAGTCGAATGTGGGGGTGTTAAGCGCAACCTCGTCAGCGTTTCGGGCACCCACTAGCAAGCTGGTGACGCCTTCTTGTGCCAATAGCCACGCCAACGAGATTTTCGCCGGATGCTCACCGATTTCGTCGGCGATTTCCAAGACCGAAGCGATTGCGGCGAACGTTTCCTCTTCGCATCCCTCCTCGCCGTGGATGGCTTGTTCTCGGTCTTTGTTGAAATGACGGGTGCGGGATAGCCCTGGGGGGACTTCGTCAGGGGTCGCGTATCTGCCGGTCAAGAGCCCTTGCTGCAAGGGGCTGTAGCAGATGATCCCCACGTTGTTAGCGACACAGGTCGGTTTGATCGCAAATTCCAGGGCTCGCCAAATGAGGTTGTAAGGGAGTTGGTTTGTGACGATGGCACCGCACTCCAGGATGTCGGTGAGGTCCCGAACTCCGAAGTTGCAGACTCCGAGAGCGCGCACTTTTCCGCTGCCCTGGAGCTTGAGAAGCTCTGACATCGTGTCTTCTACAGGGACATCGTGATTTGGCCAGTGGATCTGGTAGAGATCAATGTAGTCCGTCTGGAGGCGTTGCAAACTCGCTTCGCAGTGTTCGACGACCTTCGAAGGATGTAGGTATGCATTGCCGATCTTGGTCGCGATGATCGCTTCGCCGCGTCTTCCTTCAAGCGCGCGACCAAGTACCTCTTCCGAGTTCGAGTCGTCCGAATATCCTTCTGCTGTGTCGAAGAAATTGACCCCCGAATCGAGGGAAGCGTGAACCGCAGCAATAGAGTCATCATCATCTTGCGGACCCCATACTCGCCCACCAGCGAACGGCCAGCAACCGAGTGCCATTCTAGACACCTCGATATCGGTGTCACCGAGCTTTGCGTATCGCATTTGGTATCTCCTCTTGCTGTACGGGTGCTGTCTCGCGTTATCTGACGGCTTGGCGGGAGTGCAAGGGAGTCGAACCCTCCGCGCACACCGAAGGGCGCACGCCAGCGGATTTGAAGTCCGTGGAGCCCACCGGGACCCATCCACTCCCACGTCTTTCCTGATTCACGATGTTAAAGCCAACCGATTACCGATTCGTTTCAAACACGCCGAAACAAACGAAAAAGGCGGTTTCTCAACCGCCCATTTTCGTCGATTTCTTGGTGCGACCAGATCAGGCTGCCATCTGAAGCACGCCTTGGAGCTTCTCCTTCAAGACCGATTCTGGGACCGCGCCGACCACCTGTTCGACCGGGCTACCATCTTTGAAGATCAGCAATGTCGGGATGCTTCGAACGCCGTATGCCCCCGACAGGCTTGGGTTTTGGTCCACATCGACCTTCGCGAACTTGACCACGCCTTCGTAGTCGTTCGCCAATTTCTCTACTACCGGTGCAACCATCTTGCACGGACCACACCACTCGGCCCAGAAATCCACAAGTACCGGGATGTCAGCAGAAAGAACTTCGGATTGAAAATCATCATCGTTTACATCGATAGGATGTGCCATTACAAGAACTCCGTTTCTCTGTCTCTATTTCGCTCTACCGCGCCGCCGCTCAACTTCATCAAATGCTAACGGTCGCATACCTTGGATTTTAACACCCTCTTATTCCTAGCCCATTTGACGTTGGCGGGAAATCGCTTGACCGTCACACAGCGACTAGCTCGCGTTCCGGCACCTTAGAAACTACTTCCACCGTGACTCGACGAACGTCGAGACCCGGAACCGTTGGTGAAGCGTCAGGATACTCGCACTCTTCCATGTATGTCGCCAACTCGGCGAACAGCGTCGTCGTTTGGATGATGCCTCGCAGCGCATGGTCTGAAACCGTCGCTATGCCCTGCGCCACGACGTTGCTTTGAGTATCTTTCACCGCAACCGTGTCGCCCTCAGCGATCCCGAGCGTCTCGAAATCATCCGGATGAAGTTCGATCCACTCGACACGGTCGATCACATTCAGATACTCTCGCTCGCCAAGGGTAGTTTCGCGATCAGGTTGGTGAAGTACGCGACCGGGAGCGAAGTAGAAACCGTCGCGCGCGAATTGCGAGAAGTCGGGTTTCGTGACCTCGAAGTCGGATCTGGTGTCGTCGCCGTGGGGCCGAGTCAGCGTGATCGCGCCACCCTTTTCGAGTGCGTCGTAACTAAGGTCCTTGTAATCGGGGATGGTCTCGCAGATCGCATCAAAAATCTCGCTAGCTGAGTCGTATTCGAAACCCTCTTTGCCCAACGCTTTCGCCAAACCGCAAAAGACCTGCCATCCCGCAAGTTCGTCAAACCTAGATTCGCTGGTTTTTCGAACGAGTTGGACTCGCGACACTAGATTGGTCACCGTCGATTGCTGCTCGGAAAACGGCGCGGCCGGGAAAACTATATCCGCTTTCGCAGTGATGTCGTTGTCGAAAACGGACGACACGATTAGCGTCTCAACCGAACCTAAACTTTCAACCAATGCGCTCAACTGGCGCGCAGTCGGATTGACGCCGTCGGCCATCACGATCGCGGCCTTGATGTTGCCAACCTGGATCCCCTCGATGATCTCGCTGATCCCCATCGGTTCGCCTTCAGGGAAATCGACTCCCCAAATATCACATAGTCGCGCCGCCAACCGAGAACCGGCATCCAATGGGCGACATCCCATCTGTCTTGATCCCCTCGCATTGGCGCCGAAGTACAGCGGATAAACACCCTGACCGGGGCCGTCGGCTGTTCCGTTCAGCAGTCTCAGGTTCATCACGGCGTCAACAAGCGCATCGTGCCGCACCTTCGGTACGGTGTCTGCTCCGAGCAAGACGGCCATCTCTCGGTGGCTGGCCAACGCAGCTGCGGCCTCCGCGAATTCTTCAACCGCCACTTCACAATACGCCGCGATCCGGCCGAGGTCGTAGTCCCACAGGGCCGCTTTGAAATCTTCCGCGTTAGATGTTCTTTCGCGTATGAAATCGCCTTGTTCAAGCGTGGAGTCGAAGGTCGATCGCACGATACCCATCACCGCCATGTGGGCAGTGCCGATGCGCGGACGGAGCCAGACATCGGCGTAACGCGTCAACTCAGTCTCCCGTTGGTCGATCACCACGATCTTGGCGCCCCTCTTTGCCGCCCTTTTCACCGGAACCGCCAAGACGTTCTGGTCTTCGGTCGGATTGCCAGACACCACCAAGACTGAGTTGGCGTTTTCGATGTCCCAAATCGGACGCTTCGTGTGATCTGTGTCCCAGCGTTCCGAGATGTGCTCTGTCACATCGTCGATGAAGTTATGCGCGTGGTCGACGTTGTTGGACCCCAGAGCGACACGTGCGAATTTCTGGGCGATGAAGTTGTCTTCGTTGCTCCCGCGCGGTGAAGCGATGACCGCGATCTCGTGAGGTGCGTATTTCGAGAGTGCCGCCGCCGCCGCGTTGAACGCCTCGTCTGGAGTGGCGTTGGTGAGCACGCCGCCCTTACGGAAATAGGCGCGCTTGAGACGGGAACGGTGGTTGACGTAGTCGTAACCAAACTTCCCCTTGAAACACGCCTGCCCAAGGTTGACCTCGCTATTGATATCACCGCGGAAACGAATGATCTTGTCAAACTTGTTGACCTCAGCGACCATCTGGCAACCCACTGCACAGTTGGTGCACGTCGTAGTCACCTGACGAGACGCCTTCTCCCACTTGTATTCGCGTTCAACCAAAGCACCGGTGGGACATACGTCGATGCACGCTCCACAGAATTCACAACCAGATTCCATCAGCGATGTGCCATGGGATGTACCGACGAGTGAAACGCCCGATCTTGACACCAGCGTCAGCGCATTGTCGCCTCGAACCTCATCACAGACGCGAACGCATCGCGCACAGACTATACAGAGGTTGTAGTCACGGTCGTATAGCGGGTCGTCGGCATGGATCGGCAGGTCGCGGCGGTTGTAGTTGAGCGGCGTTCGCAGATCCAACTCAACGGAGCGGACTGTGTCTTTGAGTTCGCATCGTTCGTTCTTCGGACAGATCGTGCAACGGTCCGTGACATCGACGTGCCGTTGGCAGACGTCCTGAGGTCCGCAGAGTTCGATGCGGTGGCACGTCAGACAGCCGTGAGGATGCTCCGACATCAACAACTCGATGATGCCTCGACGCAGTTCGCTCACCGACTCGTTATTGGTCTCCACCACCATGTCCGGCATCGGCGTCGCGGTGCAGGACGCCAACGTCATCTTCCTGCCATTCGCCTCCGTGTCCACGACGCAAGTACGACATGCACCGTATGGCTTCATGTGCGGGAAGTAGCAGAGATACGGGATATAGATTCCGGCATCAAGCGCCGCTTGGAGGATGGTCTGACCGGGTTCAGCCGCAACTTGCTGCCCGTCAATAGTGAACTGGATGGGGTCAGGCATGTCTACCTTGGAGATTCTTGGTCAGATCGAGTTTTCTTTCGTTTCAAGGGCGCGTTCGACTCGGCAAGATCATCGATCCATCGCCGAACGGTCCCGATTTCTCCAACTCGCCGTTGAACCGCCTTTCAAACTCATCGCCGAAGTAGGTGATCGCCGAGGAGATGGGGTTGTATCCGAGTTGGCCATGACCGCACAACGAGCCGATCTTCATGTTGTTGCCTACGGTGTCCAGCAGCTTCATGTCACCGGGCCGAGCTTCGTTCTTGCACATTCTGTCAAGCACGTCAAGCATATGGGTGTTGCCCAATCGGCATGGGAAGCACTTGCCGCACGACTCGAATTGGTTGAACGCGATCAAGTTCCGGATCAGATCCACGACATCCGTATTTTCGTCACCGACTATGATCCCGCCAGATCCCAATATCGCTCCCGCCTCCGCCATGGCATCGAAATCGATTTCGGTGTCGAACGCTTCCTCACCCAACACACCGCCCAATGGTCCGCCGGTTTGCAACACCTTTATCCGCTCTGATCCATCCGAAACACCACCCCCGACATCTTCCAAGACTTGGCGTATCGTCATGCCCATCTCGACTTCGTACATTCCGGGACGTTTGATGTGACCAGTTAGGCATACCAGAGCCGTACCCGAAGAAGATTCAGTGCCGATGTTTTTGAAGTCATCCCCGCCTGACGCGACGATTGATGGGACGTAGGCCAGAGTTTTGACGTTGTTGATGTTCGTCGGCTTCTGGAAAAGTCCGGCCTGCGCCGGGAACGGAGGTTTGTATCTGGGCGTTGAGCGTTTACCCTCGATCGCCTCCATCATCGCCGTCTCTTCGCCGGCGACGTAAGAGTCGCCAGTCAACGACACTTCCATGTCGAAAGAGAAATCTGAGCCGAGAATATTCTCGCCGAGGAGACCGTTAGCGTAAGCCTCATCTATCGCATGTCGAGTCGCCTCGATCGGTATCTCGTGGCCTTGTCGGATGAAGACAACGCCGTGGGTCGAGTTCGTAGCGTAACCGTTGATGATCAGGCCTTCGATCAACCGATGCGGATCGCTCTCCAGGATCCCCTTGTCATTGAAGGCGCCAGGATCGCCCTCCTCGCAGTTGCAGAGCACGTACTTCACTGGTGCCGGACTCGGAGCCAGGAACGACCACTTCAGACCCGTCGGGAACGCAGCACCTCCCCGTCCTCTAAGCCCCGATGTCTTGACATCTTCTAAGACTTCATCCGGCGTCATCGACAACACCGCTTTGTTCAGCGCCGAATATCCGTCGTGGGCGATGTACTGGAAGATGTCCTGCGGATCGATGTTGCCGAAATTCTCAGTCAATACCTTCTTCTGAAGAACGTTAGCAGGCAACCTGTCCCAATTGGGCAGATGCGAAGTGCTGTCGTCACGGTTACCCGAGTATGCATACGCCGATTCATGTAATGGATGCTGTTCGCGGCCGTCAATATAGTGAGCGATGAGGTCTGGAACCATATCCCGCGTCACATTGGCGTGGAAGATCCGGTTCGAATCCGGCACCATGACATCGACCACGGGTTCCAAGTACATCAGGCCATGTGCGCCGACGAAGGACAGGTTTATCTGATCCGTCCCGTCGGGGCCGTAAGGTTTCAGAGCCTCGAAAACCTCCTCTGCACCAGCCGCTTGGCCAGACGCACCCAAACCAACGCGCACCCAAGGCTTGTCGCCCCGCGTCAAGCGTTCCCACAACTGGCGAGCGCGAGCGCGCAACATCGCATACCGCGTCTGCTGGCTCATCACCACCGCGTAGGTATCGTCAGGTGCTTCAATGCGCGATACCATTCTCAAGCTCCTGCCGCAGATCGGCGATGAAAGTTCGGGCCGCGGACGGGTTCGTCCTTCCCCTTAATACATGATCCCTAGCGATGACCGGCGCTTGGGCACAAGCGCCAAGACAAGTACTGTAACGCAGCGTGATTTTGCCGTCTTCGCTAGTCTCCTCAGCGTCTACCCCTAACTCGTCCTGAACTGCTGCCAGCACCTCCTGCGCCCCCATCAAATGGCACGTCGGTCCCCAACACACGTCGACAGTGGTGAGGCCGGGCGGAGTGAAGCGGAAATTCGTGTAGAACGATGCGACACTCCAGACATCGTTGATCGTCGACTCGCAAAAAATCGCGGTCTCCTCAATCGCCTCGTCAGGGACGTAGTGCAGATCATCTTGAACCGCGAGGAGCGAAGATAAAACCGTGATGCTGGGTGGGCGTTCCTTGCCGACGCGTTGGGACTCCAGTGCCGCTCGAATTCGCTCCCGCAATTTCGGGCGGCTTTGTTGCTGCGTTGTCGTCAATCTCGATCCAGCAAATTGGCAGGCGCATCGTCAATCCGAGACACGCTCAACCAGCAGGTAACTCGTCTAGATGGAATCGTAACAGAGCATCCTCAAATGGCGCACGACTCAACCTGTTCACGCCCGATCATCTGGAACCCTCCGACTCTGCTGCCGCCATGTCACGGGCGACATCGCGCCTCGTCGTTGGAATCATTACCACCTGCTCCACGATCGTCCTCTGAGGCATCGCCGCGCACAGAAAGATAGCTTGGGCGATGTCTTCCGCCTGCATCATCGTCGAACGATCGTCCGCATCTGGCGGACGAGGTCGATTTTCTAAGATCGGCGTGTCCACTTCCCCGGGCATGATAGCGCAGGCGCGGATGCCGTGTTTCGCCAGTTCAGTGTTCATCCCGCGGATCATGTTCAAAGACGCCGCTTTAGCTGCGCTGTACGGAGCACCGCCCATCAATCCGGGGGTCAATGCCGCCATCGATGAAACCGTGATCACAGTACCCTCGCCACGATCGATCATGTTTCCCAGCACCGACTGCGTCAACCGGTAGACGCCCTCCACATTGACTTTGAAGACCGAGTCCCATTCCTCCGGGCCGACATATCTGATCGACCGAACTCGGCTGCTGTGACCCGCGTTGTTGACGAGGATGTTCACCTTCCCGAACCTTTCAAGGCTCCACTCGCCCAGCGCAGCAGCCGCATCGCCGTCTTCCAAATCGGTTGGCCTCACTTCGACTTCCACGCCGTGTTCCCGCACAAGATCCGCAACCCCGTCAAGTGGCGCCTGACGCCTACCCGCGAGCACCAGATCCGAGCCAGCTTCGGCAAACATCAGAGCCGCAGACCTGCCGATGCCTGTGCCCGCACCTGTGATGATCGAAACCTTCCCGTCCATAACGCCCATTCGTTCGCTCTCCTCAGTCCTTCAACTTGCTTTCGTTTTCAACCACGCTATAGGTTAACCGAGAAATCGATCCTGATATCCAATAACGCACTCCCTCAATTTGACCGCCAATTCGACCATCCCTTTGCGGCGTCGTCTTGGATCAGCTTCGCAACTTGCCGACCCATGCGAATCGAGTAGTTGGTTCCCCTGTCTTCGGGATAGATCTGCGTCGTGTTGGCAAGATAGATCCGCTCGAACGGAGTTCTGTGAGACGGCATCTGCTCGCCGTACCGCGTCCCGATGATCGGTTGCGCCGCGCTCACGGCGTTGTAATGCACGTCTCTAACCCACGATCTGTCGAATTCGGAATTGAACTTGACCAGATGGTCAAGATAAAGATCAGTCAGCTCTTCGGAGGAAAGATTGAACAGTTCGTCATGACGGTGCAAATAGTTCGTCAGGTAAACCACATGACGATCGCCGTACCACTCTTTCGGAAGCATGTTCGTGTGCTCGATGATGCCGAGAAACGGGACGTCGTCAGATGCGATGTTCATCCAATAGAAATCGGTCAACGCATGGTCCAGCTCGAGGATCACGACCACCGCGGCGAGATATTGCACGGATTTCAGACGGTCAAGGTAACTTTCGGGAATGTCATCCAAGATGCTCGGCATCGAGAAAGACGGCACCGTTGACAGCACTGTGTCATACGTTTCAACGATCTCTTTGCCATCGGCGACCGATCTTATTGCCACCCGGCCCGAATCATCTAGCGGGTTGATCTTGACGACTGGATTCTCGATCCGGACCTCCCCGCCCTTCAGCTTGACCTTTTCTGCCAACGTATCGAAGACGATGTCGAAACTCCCGGTAGGATATCCGAGTACCTCCTTGGCGAACGTCCCCTCGCGGGAGGCGAACCGTGTCTGTATCTTCGACCAGAACCACGGCATCCCAACCTCACCATAGAACCGACCGAACTTCCCTCGGAGCAACGGATTCCAGAGCACGTCATACGCTTGACCGCCAAGTTTCTCGCTCAGCCATTGGTCTGCCGTGTATGGCTCTAAGCTCTCCCAATCCTTGATGCGCTGAACGCGAAGCGCGAACAAACCCATTTTGATGCGCTCGTAAATCGGTATCGCATTGAACCGTAGCAAATCTAGTGCCGTCGTTGTCTTGTGCAACCCGCCATCCACATAAGTCCCGACACTCGATGGATACCAACCCATAGCCTCGCCGATCCCCAATTCTTCCATCAGATCGAGAATGGCACGATCGTTGGTGAAGAGATGGTGATATCCACGCTCTAACGGGTGTCCACCGACCGGTATCGTCGACGCCTGACCACCAATGAAAGGCGCCGATTCGTAAACGACTACCTGATGTCCAGCATTGCCTAAGTCGTACGCGGCAGCCAGTCCCGCCGCTCCCGCACCGACGATTCCGACCTTCACGAGTTCGACCCCGCTGTTTGTCGGTTGGCATCGATGGCGGCCGCCCGTCTTCTCACGGCCCGTGCTCCACGAGCGAGGTTTGCCATCGAAGTCTTATCGACGATTAGCAGCAACGCCCCTGCGGCCGTCACCGGTCCCCAAAGCACCGCGTGAACTGTCAACGCATACACCAATGCGACCTCCCCGGATACACCCAGCGCCGTCAAGGCAGCCGCCCCGAACAGGTCGAACGCTCCTAAACTTCCCGCCGTTGAAGGCATGACACCTGCCAAATTCGCCGCCGCTCCAAAGGCCACGATAGCGGCGATAAACTCGAACTGGCTGTCGAAAACGCCCCGAATATCGAAGCCTAGCGCGATCAGGTAATACATCCCGATCTCTGCGATCCAAACTGGCAGCGAGAGAACCACTACCTTTAGGAGGCCCCGCCAAGTACGCACCACAGTCAATCCCGAGATCAGGTTCGTCCCGATCCTGACGATCCGCGCGCGTAATCTCGCAGGCAGAAAGAACAGCACCCCCGCCATCATGCTTCGCGTCCTAGCCGGTGAAACGATCACTACGTAAGCGACTATCGCGAACACGCCCACAAAAGGCAGTAGCGCACCGACAACGAGTACGGGCATTCCTCCCGGAACGCTCTCGGCAAGTGCACCGACAGTTGATTGCAGACCTATCGCGCCGAAAACCGCGACCACCGCAACGAGTAGCAGCAACGCGATCACGTCAGTCGCCCGTTCGATAGCAACCGTCCCAAACGTCGCCATCGTGCTTACGCCCTCGCGCAGCGTCAGATAGTAGGCACGCATCAGCTCGCCGATGCGCAGCGGGATCAAATTGTTGGCCATATAACCGACAACAACTACCGGAAACAGAGCCCGTTTCGTCTCGCCTTTCGTGATCGGACCTAGCAGATAGCGCCACCTCACAGTGCGAAACCAAAGCGCCAACGCGTAAAGAACCAACGATGGTGCGGCGTAAGCAAAGTTCGCCTGCCTCAACGCGTCGCGAACCTCGTCATAGTCGTCGACCAGAAAAATCGCCATGAGACCCAAGAAAACAACGCTTCCGAGCAAGCCTATCCAGAATGCGCGGCTCTTGATCAATTTGCGATCGCCATTCGGATTGCCTCAGTCGTGTCTAACCGATCACGACTATCGGAGCGGAGCTCGCGGCGTGTCATTCCTGAAGTAGACGTACGAATCGATGTATCCGATATCCTTCGGCAACTCTCGGTGGAACCAAAAATCGGCGATGGGACGCAGCAACTCGCGATTAGTCAAACCATCCCACACATCGCCGGGCGTCTTGTTTTTGTAGACCTCAGGGAACCACCATCGATGGATCATGTGCCGCCCCTCCTCAAAACCTTCAGGCAACGAGTCCTTGACATTGTCGTGATTCTTGGCGTTGATCACCACCACTGTGCGGTAATCGTTAACGCTGGCTTCTTCGCCCTCCAGACTCACATAACCGACGCCCTCGTAATCGCGGAGATACCAACTCCACGGCCACGCGAATCCGTCTCTTGTATCGATTGCCAAACTGAACTCACCCTTGTTCCAAGCGAGTTCACGTGCCAACTCGATCTCCTGGGCTGTCCGATGCAAGTCTTGCGTAGTCTGTGTGTAGACGAGCATGTCCTTAGGGATGTCGCCGTGCGTGTACACAGCAACCATTCCTGCCCGTACGGTGAAGACGAACATGATCACGACGAATGCGACCGCCGCCACTCCGAAGACCTGCCTGAAGCCCCGAGCCATGCCCGACTGCACCAACAGCAATACGCAGATACCGCAGAACGCTATCAGTGCCCACAACTCGAAGAACTGCCCAAGGTCGCGAGAGTTCGAAATATCGAAATTCTCATAAAACTCGAAAAACACCAACCGGTACAGCGCAATCAGGAACAGAGGCATCAACGCGAAAGCCATCCATCCCCGATACCGCCACACAAACCCCCAATCCACGAACCGAATCAAAGATCCGAGTCCGTGACCCGCAACGAATATGAACGGCACAGTAAGCTGCGCCAACAGCCAAGGCATCTTCTCCCCTGCCGCCGATAAAGCCAGGAACGACGCGAATGCCCAGAAAAGCAGGAACTGCATGAACCTCGAGGTCTTTAATGTCAACGGAACAAGAAGCGTCGTCACAAACGCCAAAACCACAAACGGTATGACCAACAGTTCAGATGGCGGTTCGGGGTTCTGGTAATACTGGGTGTAGATCAGAGTCGTCGATATCGCGAAGCTGACGATGCTGATAACCACTAATCCAATCGATCGCCAGCCTGTCCTGATCGCGTAGTAAGCCGCAACACCCATCGCGGTCAACATGGGCAGGAACTCGTAAACCGAACCCAAGATGAAGTAGTAGTACCAAGGCTGTTCGCCTCGGCGAACATCGTGTTGGGCCAACCAGTAACCCAGCGATTGCCAAACTCCGGTAATGACCCCCGGGTAGTGGCTACCAAAATTCGTCATTATCACGGCGTAGACCGCCCAGAAGATGGCGAGCGCAACCCAGAACCGACGCCAGTTCCACCATGCGCCAATAACCATCCCAAACGCAAAAGCGATTAACGTAATAGCCGCCGCAACCATCGTTGCAACGTCACCGTCGGGTGCACCGGTCGCAACATTCGGTATGCCCTCGACCGCCGCCAAGGTCAACCCGAACAGGTCTTGGAAGATCGCAACACCCGCCGCGTAGAACGGTGCCGTCAAACCAACCAGCAAGACCAACAGATGACCAGGAGGACTGATCTCATTCAACCGCATGGTGCCCATCAATACGTCGAGAATCTCGTATCGAATCATCCAAGCGAAGTACGCAACGAAAATCACGACGAATATGTAAGTCGTCTCCTTCGTCGCCATGCCCAGTGCCAGCACCGCCGCCGAGATGTAGAACCAGCGGAACCGTTGAGTCTCTATGTATCGCCACATCGCCACAACCAGCAACGCAATGAAGAGCGCCATGATGATGTCGTTACGCGCGAAGCGGGAGAAGTAGAAAAGGGCCGGCGAAAATGTCAGCATCACCGAGGTCAACAAAGCACCGACATCGCCCAGTTGCTTACGCAATAGCAACGGAACGAGGATCAAGGCAGACCCGAATATCACCATCGAAAGCCTTAGCGTGTATTCAGAGTCGCCGAACAGGAAGAAGGTCCCCGCGATCAGTTCGAACAAGAACATCCCGTGAGTGAGCGGCGAGTGTTTGTAATCGTTCCCGATCGAAATCTGGTAGCCGAAGTAACCGTGCAGACTCTCGTCGTGGTGCACCGCCATGTCACCAAGGCGCACCAACCGCATACCGAGACCAATGAGAAACAGCAGGGCGTAAATCGCGTATTGGACGCGCGGCGAGAAAGACAGCGTGAACGCGGCATCGCTCACTGTGTCGGCAACGGCACGCCGTGTACGAGATACAAACTGCCGTGCACTGGGAACGGGGCGAGGAGATGGTGAAACCGCCGTCCAACCTCCTTCCGACCACCTACCCCGCGCTCCTCCACTACCGTTGGACCGCCCACCTTCCTCGTTCGATCGCGTATCTGCGGCGTCCAAGCCTATTCTCCCAGAGCGAAAATGATTACTTCTTGGTTTTCAAACACGCGGCTGCCGATGCGGTCGAACTTTGAGACATCTAACTGAGTATATTTCCCGCGTTCATTCGGGCTAACTACCAAGTAGTCCGCGTCGTATCTCTCAAGAAGCGCCTGCGTCTCGACATCGTCAGCACTGTTGTAGATACGCTCGATATCTCGATCTCGATCTATCCAATGTTCATCACCACCTCGCCATTGGCTCTGGTGATGCGCCCAACCCAAAATCGTGGGCCGACCCGTCCATCCCGAAAATCGCCCGTATTGACTGTAGCTCGTACCCGCCGCCTCCACGATCACATCATCATTCGACACATGCTCACGGATCCAGTCCATAGCCTCAGGAACCGCCGTCCCGCTGTTTTCCAGGAATTTCAGACCGTTGAGAGTCAACTCGGTACCCGTCTCCGACGATTTCGTAGCCGTCGCAGCAAACGGATAGTAAAGCGACACCGCGATCAACAACGCCGCTACAAACACTCCTGCCGCGCTGATGTACCGTGCCTTCCCTTCGAGAACAGGATGGCGGCGCATCCAGTAGTAAACCCCGTAACCGCCAATCACGGCGAAGAATATCCACACCTCGTAATAGAACTTGAAGACCGTGTTGTGGCGCCCTCCGAAGAAATCGTGCAACCGGAACAACTCGGCCGCGTAGAGAAGAAACGCCGAAATCGTCAACAGCACGAGCAACACCTGAGCGCCATCGTCCGCACCTCGCAGCCCGCGCCTGTAAGTCGTCACGAACAGAACTACAAACGACGCGCCTAAGAGCATCGACAGTGGCAAACGGGTTATCAGATCGACTCCCCCTGCGTTGTCGTTGAACCCGTAGTGTGAAACCGTCCAAGCGAAATACAGGAACGCAACCAAGGCGACTGAAGTGATCCATGGCAATTTTTCACTGACGATCATCGGCATCTTGAAGCCAAGAGACGTTCGGCGCAAAACGCCCCATTCGCCCCTCAACGCGGGAACCAAAGACGCAACAGCAAACACCGCCATCACCGCGATCAACCCTCCCCAAACGGTCAAGAAGTGAACCGGTCGAGTCGCATACTTCGTCGGTATGATCGGCGGGAATTGAATCTGGCTCTGCGCCGTCACGAAGTAGTAGTTCGAAAAGAACGCTGCACCGACTACCGCGACTAAGAGAAACGGCGCCACACCAACTTTGATCGCCGCCAAATGTCCCCTGCCGTTCTCCCGGAAAGACTTGAAATAGACAACCGAACCAAGCGCGAGCAGCATCCACAACATGTCCCAGGTGTTTATGAACCCCGTCGAGCCCACCGCCAAAACCAACACAACCGCCGAAACAGGGTTTCGCTTGAACCACTCGAAACCCCACCGGACTCGCGAAAAAAGCAGATTCGCCACCAACGAGATCATCGTCAAAACGAACGGGATCGACATCACATGAGGATGAAGATCTCCCAACATGAAACTGAAGAACGGGAACTCCTGAATCGTAAAGTCAAGCTCCGCACCATCAGGCGCGAACCGATTGATCACACGCGACGAAGCCCACCACCACCAAAACCCCTCGGGACGCCAGCCCGACCCGGGATCATCCAAATCGACCCCCTTGATCCCAAGCCACTCGTAAAACCCATCGGATCCGATACCCGCCAACGACACCAACTCCCAAAATCCGTTCAAGTTGGAGATCAATAGCAGCAGCACGGTAGAGATCAACCCGCCAGCCAGCATCTGCCTCGTGTTACCGCCATCCCTTCGAACCAAGTTCGAGACCAAAGAAAAGATCGCCGCCGCCGATAAACCCGCGATCGACGCAAGCGCCAAGTTGTAGGCGATTCCGGGCGCAACCCCAGACATCTGAGCAACTCCCCCAAACATCCAATACCCGAAGTAGTAGTAAGCGATCGGAAACCCGCTCAACCAGAGATCGGTCGGCGGCATCTGCTGCGCGCTCACCACCGCATTCAGCATCGTCAGGTCCATCGGCTTCTCGGTATGATCGATGTCCGGGTTCAACGCCTTCACAACCGCGAAAACAATGAAGAACACCAAGAACACAGCCTCGGTTATCGCCAGTTGCAACCACCGCCTTCGGACAAATCCCAAAAAGCGTGGTCCCTCCCGCAAAGTCAACCAACCCCAACCCAAAACTCCAACCATTAACGCAACTAACCACCAGACCCATGGATCGTTAGGCAACACCCGCAACAGACTAAGCATCCAGACGACCGCGCCGAGCAACAGCATCCCAACAGGTCGAACCAGCCCAAACCCGCGATCCATCAGATTGGGCAACGCGAGAAATGCCACCGGAACCGCCGCTAGACCGATGAAATAAACGGTCAGCAACCAAAAGATCAGTTCGGACATCGAATCACAAATGCTGCTACGGCGAGCGCGGGCACAAAGTCGCCGTCATTACCTCTACACCTCATACGTTAATCGACAGGCAGAATCGTCTCGGCGAACTCCTGAGGATCAAACGGCGCAATATCGTCAACACCCTCGCCTGTACCGATATAACGGACCGGTAAACCCATCTCGCCACGAATCGCCAAGATCACCCCGCCCTTCGCAGTGCTGTCCAGCTTCGTCAAGATCACACCATCGCAACCAACAGCCTCGGTAAACAACTTGGCCTGAGTCACGCCGTTCTGCCCCGTATTTCCATCAATCACCAGCAAGACACGAGGAGCGAAATCCTCAGCGTATCGATCAAGAATGCGGCGTATCTTCTTCAGCTCTTCCATCAGATTGTGAGCAGTGTGCAACCTGCCCGCGGTATCGATTACGACGAAATCAGCACCACGGGATTTAGCCGCATTCAAAGCGTCGTAAACCACCGATCCCGGATCCGCTCCCGCGGAAGACGACACGAACATCGTCCCCGTACGCTCCGCCCATATCTCCAGCTGGGAAATCGCACCAGCGCGAAAAGTATCGGCAGCGGCTATCAACGGCACCCGCCCATCCGACTTCGCCGCTCGCGCTAATTTGCCTATCGTCGTGGTCTTGCCCGAGCCGTTGACACCCACGACCATCACGGCCACCGGACCCCCTTCGTCAAAACCATTGGCCCCGTCCTCGTCGCTCAGCATCGCCGAAATCTCGGAACGCAACAATTCGTAGACCGTTTCCGGCGTCCGCGCTCCTCGCCACCTAGCATCTTCCTGAATCTTCTCAACAAGCTCCATCGACGTCGCCACACCCACATCCGCAACGATCAACGCCTCCTCCAAATCCTCCCAGAACTCATCGTCTACCTCCGAACGGCGAAAAACATTGCCGACTATGTTCGTCCACGATCGCCGAGTCTCCTGCGAAGACTCCGAAGTCTTCTTGGTTCTCCCCAGTAAACGAAGCATTCGAGCACCAGGACGAAGCTAATCAGACCGCCGGTAAATCAACCGCCGCCCCGGCGTCTGTTGACTCCTGCGAAACACGACCACACTCAACCAATTCCCAAAACGACGCAAACTCTCAACCTTCGTAGACCTTGATGAAGATGATCCAGTCGACACTATTGAATCAACGTTGGTATGCCGTAACGACTTGCGCTTCGCCACCATCTCCGCAAATTCCGACGGGATACCCGCCGAAAACACTTCTATCGCCTCGGCCGCAGCCCGTTTCTGGGCCTTCGATTTGCTCACACCGACACCTTTGGCGACAACACGACCACCGATCATTGCGTGTGCAATGTAATGCTGCTCTCCATACTGATCGACTTTCGAAAGCTCCGTGTGATACCTAGGCGTCCTCAGCCCCGCGCCTTGCACCAGTTCTTGAAACGCCGACTTCGGATCCTTTTCTACGCCGTTCTTCGCAACATCCTCGATCTGTTGACCCAAGTGCTCAAATACGAACTGCAAAGCCGCTTCGAGACCGCGATCGACGTGAATCGCACCAATGATCGCCTCGAAAGAGTCTTCAAGCACCGAATCACGGACGCTTGGACTGTAAAGCATCTCGCCCTTCCCCCGCAATATGTAATCGCCGAGGTCAAGTTCATCCGCCGCTTTCGCCAATGAATCCTTACAGACAATGTGCGCCCGACCCATCGACAACTCTCCCTCGCTCGCATCATCAGAGCGCTCGAACAAAGCGTTGGCAATCACGAAGTTCAAAACCGAATCGCCGAGAAACTCCAACCGCTCGTACGAATCCCGCGAGGCACCCGTTTTTTCAGCTCCCCATTCATTTAGGAACGATTCGTGCGTCAGCGCCTGCTTAAGCAGACTGCGATCGTTGAAGCTGATTCCGAGCTTGACTTCAAGCTCATCTAGGTCCGTCTCTGAAATCGACTCCAACGACAACGATCAAACCTCGACGCCTTGTGGCCAAGGCGGCTGCGGTCGCTTCAGCTCCCCGAAATAAGGACGATTGCGAGCCATCAAAACCATGTTCTCGAACGCCGCCATCGAATCACCCTCCGGCGGCGTGAACGTCTTCAAGAATGCCGCCGATCCATCCTCAAAGATGAACGTCGGAGTCCCGAAAATCCCCTGAGCCGACGCTTCCTCATGGTCACGCCCTATCTCTGCCAGACGCTCCGGGTTGTCCAAATCCGCCACGAACCTCGCAATGTCAAGACCCGCACGTTCCGCCGCATCAACCACCGGCTGACGGTCACGGATGTCCCCGCGTTCCACAAACTTGAAGTGCTGCAACTCCAGCATCCACTTGTCATGCGCTTCCCAACCCTGCATCTGCGCCGCTATCCCGCCACGCAACGCCCACAAACCTCTGCTCTCATAGTCCTCGCCCTGCTCCCAAGCCTTCCACTCCGGACCGTTCTCCGAGTTAACCTGCTCAAGCGCGAAACTACGATACGTAATATCTAGATCGTCACCCATCTCTTGCTTCACCCGGGATAGCCAGATCCCAGCTTGGCGCACCCAGGGTCACGTGTAATCAATGAAGACATCTACTTTGATTGGGAGGTCGTTGACCATGCCGTGCCGACCTTTCTCTTCGCGGCCCCGCCTGCGACGCTCTGTCCGTCGCAACGACCGCATTCCGTTGGATTAACGCTTGAACCTCAACCGATTCTACCAGCGTTCCCCAGTCGAGAGCTATTACAGAATTTCCCAAAAACCAACCAATATCCCACCAAAAGCATGCCCAAAGCCAACAGATCAGGCTGTTTCAACAAAACACACCTCGAAATCTTCGCCAATCCCGCGTTGAATTGCCAAGTCGCCAAGGCGTTACGGTCAATAACTCGCATCTCCAAAGACAACCATTACAAGACCTACTTGGTCGGCGGCATGGTCCGAGAGATCGTCGCCTACCGCACCACAATCACAACATCCCCAGACATCACCGTTATCGGCGAAGCCGAAATCTTCGCCGATGCTCTGACCGCCAACATCTCTAGTTGCGAGTTGATCGCCGCCTCACAGCATCACACAGCCAAAATCAAGATCGGCAACGTAATCACCGACATCGCATCAGCACGCTCCGATCTCTACCAACCTTTCGGATCACTCCCAAAGATTACCCTCGTCGATGACATCGAACTCGACCTAGCCAGACGCGACTTCACCATCAACGCAATGGCAATCCCCCTCAATCCCGATGGTCATGGCACTCTAATCGATCCGTTCAATGGGCAAGACGACACCCGAAACGGCATTCTCCGCGTCATCCGACCAGAATCCTTCCACGAAGACCCCCTCCGAATGATGCGCGGTATCCGTCTCGCAGCACGATACGGATACCGTTTCAATCCCACAAGCGAATCCTTGATCTCTCAAGCGCTAGACGACCTTAGCAGAATGACCGAACACTCCCCCCAAAGAGTCTTCAATGAATTCCAACTCTGGTTTGCGGCACACGAAAACCTAGACGAGTTAACACGTCTAGCATCCCAGCAGGGCTTGTTAAACGCCCTCGGCATCGCCGCAAATTTCCCTCGATCTAACTTTGGGCGCGTCCCCGCCGACGAACCCGATCTAAGCCGCTTCGCCGCCTTCGCATACTTCCTTTCACCCGACACTTCTTCGTCCCTCGCCCAAAGACTATCAATGCCGTCCGATTGGAACGAAATCCTCCAAGACGCCGTATACGTCAGCGGCATCGCCCAAAAATGCCGCTCCAACCAAATCACCGACATCGAACTCTACCGCGCCCTGATTGACCTCCAACCAAACGTCATCCAGTCAATCATCCACATCGAACACGACAACCACATTGGATCGCGTCTCCAAGACTTCCAAACCCGCCTCCGCCGCATCAAACCCTACCTAAACGGCGACGACCTGATCGCCCTCGGCATCCCTACGGGCCCAACGATCGGTCAACTCCTAGACGAACTCCTAACCCTCCGCATCGAAGGCCAAATCACCACCACGGACGAAGAACGTCAACACATCCTCAACCGCCTAAACGACGGTTAATCTCATCCCGAAACATATAAAGCTGCGCCCAAGCCGCATACTTCCCGAACCGATCCCGCGCCCATTCTCCCACCGCATCGTTCTTCACATCCTCATCCAACCCGTAGAGCCGAATCGCCGCCCGTCTCACATGCACATCCACCGGAAACGCCTCGCCCTTGTCCAGCGAATACGCCAAGATGCAGTCCGCCACCTTCGGACCAACCCCCTGCAACTCCATCAACGCTTCCTTGGCCTCGTAATACGACGCGTCACGAAGCCCCATCAACTCACCATCTCGCCAACCGGCCAACTCCTGCGCCGCAAGAGCTAAATGCTTCCCCCGGTATCCCAAACCGATCGACCTCAAATACCCCTCGCCAGCATCTGCCACTACCCCAACTTCCGGAAACTCGAAAGACCAATCATCCTCGCCTAACCGTCTCCCCATCCGAGCAACCGATGCCACCATCTGCTTGATCCGAGGAATGTTCGAGTTCTGCGAACAAACAAATTCAACCAAACACTCCCAAGGGTCCTGACGCATCACTCGAATCAACGGCATCTCCGCAACATCATCCCCAAATCCCGGCTCCAACGACAGCACCGAACGCAACTCATCAACACCGACCTCCGCCATCAAGTAATCGTCAACCTCATCCCGAACCTCGCTCGCGCTGTCTCCTCCATCCCATGAAACCACAACCCTTTCCCCATCGCACGAAATCCCCACAACCCGGGAACCGATCACTCCCCGGTAAGCACCATCTCCTGACTGATACCACCTAAACGCCTGCCCTCCATCCAGCGTTTGCCCAAGATCAAAAGGCTCCAAACTAAGCCGCAAAGTCTTCCCTCGCGCTTCCTCAACAATCTGCGACGTCAATGCCAAATTCAAACCGGTATCCCCGACAACCACTTCTCGACATATTCCGGCAACGTCCGCAAAGTAACTCTCCTAACCGTCCCCTGAGGGATCGACTTCTGGAACAACCTCCCGTAGGCCTTCGAAATAATACGCCTATCTAACACAACAAAAACGCCACGGTCGCTCCGTGACCGAATCAGCCTTCCGAACCCCTGACGGAACTTCGTCACCGCCTCTGGCACGAAATAGCCGTTGAACGGATTTTCCAAATTCTCCGATCGCGCCTCATGTATCGGATCACGCGGCACCGGAAACGGCAGCCGCGTCATCACCAGAGAATTGATCGAAGCATCCTGCAAATCGATCCCTTCCCAAAGGCTCATCGCCCCCAAAGCAACCGCATCATCGGAGTCGTTCAACAACTGCATCACTCGCGAAGCCGGCCCATCTCTCCCCTGTCCAAACACCTGCGTCTCCGTATTCTTGAACCGATTGAAAAGCACATCCCGCGTCGTGTTCAACGCCGAATTCGCCGTAAACAAAGCCAACGTCCGACCCTTAGTCGCAACCGCAATATCGTGTACCGCGCTGGTGACCGCCTCGTTATAGCCAGGAGTATTCGGCTGTGGAATATCCTCCGGCACCAATATCAACGCCGCATTCTTGAAATCAAACGGCGACCCGATGCTCAACTCCACATCCGCATCGAAACCCAACGCCGTCTTACCACGCTCAAAACTACCCGCGTCACTGATCGTCGCTCCAGTCAAGACATGCGCCCGGTCCTGACTAAACAACCCTGCCCGCAACTGCGCCGAAACATCCAACGGCGCTCCATTGAGCTCCAACTCCATGTTCCGACGCTGATTCACCGAACTCCAATACACGAAATTCTCATCCGGCTGCTCAATCAGGAACATCAACCACATATTCACATCCCGCAACCGTTCGTACAACGCATTCACATTGATGATCGCAGCATCCGGCTGGCCGCTGTCTGTCGATGCCAGATCAAGCAACGACCGCAAACCCGTGACGACCGAGTTCAACGCCGGTCGTAGTGATATCCAGTGCTCATCCACCCCTCGACGCCACTCCTGCGTGATCCGCGTCATCCCCAATATCCGCATCTCTCTAGTCCGCTCCCGACGCGTCACATAACCCGTCAGATCCCGTAATGCGTCAAACATCCGACTAACTTCCAGCGTAGCCTTATCCCCCGCCTCGACAACCCGACGTTGCAGATCCGGCACCGACGACAACACTTCTTCCCCGCCGCTCCGCATCGTCGCCAAGCGCACCAGCCGCGGAAACATCCCATCGCTCCGCGTCAGTGCCCCCAGATCATCCATGAACTGCGACTCCCGGATCTCGAACCCCAGATGCCGCGTCGCCACGTCTTTCAAGTGGTGCGCCTCATCAATAACCAACACCTGATGCGGAGGCAAGATGTTGTTCTCCGCCGCCATATCGCTGATCAACAGAGCATGATTCACGATCAAAACGTCCGCATGTTGAGCATTCGCACGCGCCTTCAGCATGAAACACGGCGGACCCTGGCACGGAAATCCGCCGCCACTCGTCGTCGGCGGACAACCCTCTGCCGACAACCGGCTGAATATCCCCGTATCCCAACCCAACGACAACTCCGACCTATCCCCCGTCTCCGTATCACCCAACCAGTTCAAACACTGCGAAAGCACCCTCGCTTCCGACTGACCATGGTTCCCCTGAGAAACCGCATCCCGCCACCTCTGAACACACAGATAATTCGACCTACCCTTCAACTGCACCGCATCCAACTCCACCCCCGTCTCCCGCTTCACAATCTCCCGCACCGTCGGGAAATCCTTGTTCAGCAACTGCTCCTGCAAATTCAGGGTATTGGTCGATATCACCGCCTTACCTCCCGTATTCGCAACCATCAACGCCGCCGGCAAAAGATACGCCAACGACTTCCCAATCCCTGTCCCAGCCTCAACCATCAACTTCTCCCGACCCGCGATAGCCTGCGCTACCGCTACCGCCATCTCTCGCTGCCCCTCACGAGCCTCATACGCCGCCATATTCGACTCAACCAACCCACCCGGCAAAAACGCCATCTCCGTCTGGACCACATGCTCTTCGGAGACCTCACTGTCATCTTCCCCCGGCGACTCCCCCCAAGACGTGAAACGCCCCGGCAACCGCAATCGCTCGCCCAACGACTCCTCATCAAGACCCAACCTGCCAACCATCTCCTCGATACCATCACCCGCCGAAACCATATTCGTCGCCAACTCGCTCACGCTCCAACCCGAACGAGACCCCAACTGCGCCATCCGAGCCAGCGCACCCACAGGCATCTCCTCAAACTTCTCGAGAAAAATCAAAAACAGATCACGCGAGGCCAAAGCGTCCGACAACGCACGATGCGGATCATCATGCAAAACTCCAAACCGCTGCGCCAACCGGCCAAGCCCGAACTCCGGACCCCGCGGAAAAACCACCCGAGCCATCTGCTCCGTGTCGTAGCTCAACTGCTCCACCCTGATCCCATGCGACCGCAAAAACCCAACATCAAACTCCACGTTATGCCCAACCAACCTCGCACCACCTACGAACTCCTCCAAGTCATCCCTGACCCCATTCCAATCCGGCGCAACATCCACGTCCCTCTGAGTGATCCCAGTCAACGAAACAATGAACTCCGGCAATTTCACACGAGGGTTGACCAACGAATGAAAAACCCCGATCTGCTCATCTCCCCGAAACTTCACCGCTCCAACATCGATGATCCGGTCCGACGCCGAGTTCAACCCCGTCGTCTCCAAATCCAGAGCGACCAACGTTTCTGAACGCGGCGAAACCACCTCCCCCTTTGGAAAGGGAGGAATGGAAGAGGGTTTGAGATTAGGACCAGAAACCAAAGCTAGCGTTTCGTCAATTCATCAGGCGATTATGCCTTTTACACACCCTGCCATGATTCATCCCTTACGCTGAGAGAATCATCGCCAATACCACTGCTACCGCGATCACAGCCCCAAAAATTAGAACATGTTCCTTGAGACCGCGATATCTGTTTTCACGATCAGTTTTACTCGGTAATTTGCGAAGTGTTTCCCTAGCATCATAAAACCGTATAATCTGAGCGTCGTAAAATCCCCAGTCAAACCAGTCGAACCGATAGCAACATTGCCCATGGGGCCAAGATTCGTCGCACACCCATCCAGAGGCGATGTAGTTCTTATGCCGTTTTTCGAGTTGCTTGTCTATGATGTAACTCCTGCGGTTGTCGATGTTTTCAACCAAGGTGTGTAAAAGCCATAATCGCCAATTCATCAACCTACAGGTCAATAACCCGCATCAGAAAGAATCATCTCGATATTCCCTTCGTTCGGCACCAACTCGCCACGATCTACCCTCCGCATCGCATCAACGATCGAAGCAGTCACCGGCGTATCCACTCCCACCGATCGACCCATCTTCAACACATGCCCATTCATAAAGTCGATCTCCGAAGGCCTTCCATTCGCAACATCCTGCCCCATCGATGGATGCCAGTCTCCAGTACCCGCACCTGCCGACTCCGCCATCCTGTTGTCCAACTCCTCGTACACCTCACCATCTGACGTCGCCGCAACCCACTTCTTCGGCGATGCCCCTCCAAAGTCGACGACATCCAATCCCAGCGACAAACCAACCTGAGCCGACTCCGATGCCAACCGAATCTGCAACTCTCTCCCCCTCGCCGAAGAAGCGATCGTCGCCGTTCCACAAAGCGTCGATCCCACCACCGGATTCCCCATGCTGTTCTGACACAGCTTGGCCCATCGCTCCCCATACAGATTCGTCGTCGTCTTCCCACCATCCAACGGATCAAGCATCTCGATCAACTCAGCAATCCGCTCCGAAGGCGTCCCATCCTGTTCGCCAGCCCTAAACACGATATGACCCGTATCCCGCCGACGCTTAGCACCCGCACGTTGCGCCAATCCCGGCCCTCCAACTCTCACCGCAATCGACGACATGATCAACCCAACACACCTCTCCGCACCAACCGCATCCGCCATATCCAAATCCGGCATACAGTTCTGCGACGAAACAAAATACCCATCGTCCGACACAAACCTCTCAGCGAACCGCGCCGCCCAAGACGTGTCATACGCCTTCATCGCAATGAAAGCCAGATCGAACTCCGACTCCAATGCCAAAGCCTGCGATTGATGCAGATGAAACGCCCGCGGATGCGCCACGAACGGCTCATGCGGACCCTCAACCCTTAGCCCGGAATAATTGATCGTATCCACCTGCTCCGCCCACGCATCGGCAAAAACCACATCATGGCCCGTGTGCGACAGCCATCCGCCGATGTAACCTCCGACCGCTCCCGCTCCCACAATCAAAATACGCTTCTTGTCGTTATCTCTGCTCAACGATGCGTCCTTCATCTCTCTAGATCCAAACAATGTCTGTTAATCAACAATATTCGGTATTCAGTAGAATCGCTAGCGTCAATCTACACTACCTACAAACCTGCAACACCCAAAACGGAGCTCAAAATGACACTTAACGCCGGCGACCAAGCACCCGACTTCAACCTACGATCTACCGATGGCGAGATGGTCTCACTCAGCGAACAGAGCGGCTCTAACGTCGTCCTCGCATTCTTCCCCGCCGCTTTCACCGGCGTATGCCAAACCGAGATGTGCACATTCCGAGACTCCCTATCGGAATTCAACGGCATGAATGCCAAGGTCTTCGGAATCTCCGTCGATCCGCCATTCTCACAAGCCGAGTTCCACTCCCAGAACGACCTCACATTCCCCCTCCTCAGCGACCTCGGCGGCAACACTGTCTCCGCATACGGAGTCGAACTACCCGACCTCGCAGGCATCGAAGGCTACAACGTCGCCCAACGCTCCGTATTCGTCATCGACGCCAACGGCAAAATCGCATGGTCCTGGATCTCCGACTCCCCCCTAAACGAACCCTCCTACGACGACGTAAAAGCAGCAGTCGCCGCGATCTAGCCAATCGCCAAACTGAAACCAACAGAGATCGGAGCGCGGGAAACCACGGCTCTTTGAGTCGAATATCCTCGCCTGTTCGATAATTAGACCTACACGTCATCTGAAAACATCTAGTGCGTGAAGGAGTGAGACGATGCTGGTCGATGAAGCAACTGATGATGCAACCAACGAGATCAAGGAAACGCTTCAGCGATTGCTGGATGAACGTTTCAAGGGCGAAATCGAGTTCGGCCCCATTGTCGTTAAGCCCAGTTTCGACCACGATGGCGAGGAGTACCTGCGTTCTTACATCGTTTTTGACGGGGATCAGAAGAAATTGGACCCGAGGTGGACGGTCGGGTTGTCCGATCTGCTGTGGCAGCGCGCCGAGCAATTGGGATACCCAGGTATTCCAATCCAACTGTTCATCAAATCGTCAGAGTGGCCTGCGTTGGCGAAGCGTCTGGAATGAACCCCGACGACCTTCTCGAAATCGCTGATAGCCTCGCTTCTGGGAGGATCGGATCCCGAAGAGGTAGACCAAAACAGGCTGAACTCCGAAGAGCTGTCAGCGCTACTTACTACGCGTTATTCCACTGTTTGGCACGGAATTGTGCTGATTTGCTCGTTGGTGGCAGGTCATCAACTCGAACCAGAAAGGCTTGGCAACAGCTGTATCGGGCTCTAGACCACGGGAGAGCGAAGCGGCGATGCAGGCATCAGACTCTCTCGAGGTTTCCTCAACAAATACGGAATTTCGCAAATCAATTCGTGACAATGCAGGAGCAGCGACACCTTGCCGACTACGACCCATTGAATCCCTTCTCGCGGTCAGCCGTATCCCTATTCATCGACGAATCGAGAACAGTAATCACCGATTTCGAAAACGTCGACCGCGACGACCGCCGCGCATTCGCCGTCTTCGTGCTGTTCGACCTGCGGAGAAACTAACACACCGCCCCCCTCCCCTCATGAGCCTCGCCGTCCCCCGGCGAAATCCATCGGCTCATCGGACACAACCTCCATCCATAGAGGCGAAGGACATAGATATATGCCCTTGACAGCATATGCGTTCAAGCGCATAATTGATATCAGTGTTTTTCGCTTTCATTCTGCGATGAGAATATTGAGAGTTTTCCAAAAGGAGGGCACCGATGTCTACGAGACCCTTATGAAAAGGAGTTAAAGATGTCTTGGGAAGTCATCTTCCACCCTGATTTCGAACCTGAATTCGATGATCTACCGCTCGTAGTACGAAGGGAAATCAGCGCCAACATCGAGGTCTTGGAGGTTATGGGGCCAAGTTTAGGACGCAAACGGGTTGACACCTTGAAAGGCTCTCGCCACGCCAACATGAAGGAATTGCGATTCAATGCCGCCGATGGGGTGTGGAGAGTAGCTTTTGCTTTCGATCCGACCCAACGCGCAGTGCTCTTGGTTGCAGCGGACAAATCCGGCACTAGCCAAAGACGCTTTTATCGCGAACTCATCAGAAAAGCCGATCTTCGCTTTGATAACCATCTTGCTGACTTGAGCAACTGAAAAGAGATACGCATGACTACCTACCGAGAGAAATTCGCGACTTTGCCTCCTGATGAGCAAAGGAGGATCAAGGCTCGTGCCAAGGAGATACTTGCCGAAGAAATGTCCCTCCGGACCATCCGCAACGCCCGACAGATGACCCAAACCGCCTTGGCAGACCAACTCGGCATCAAACAAGAAAACGTCTCTCGCATCGAAAAACGCACCGACCTCCTCCTCTCAACTCTCTCAAAATACGTCGAAGCCATGGGCGGCAAACTTCGCATCGTAGCCGAGTTCCCCGACTCCCCGCCAATCACCCTTGCTGGCATCCAAGACCTTGACGACGGACTAACCGACGACGAACGCGCTGGAATAATCCGAGAAGAACAGAAACAGACCTCACCAGTCACAGCAACCTAGGCGACGCGGCAACCACCCAATCCCAACCAACACCCAACCCGCAAAGCCATCGCCACCCGTAGGGGCCGTTCGTGAACGGCCCATCCACCGCGAATGTAGGGGCAGGTTTCAAACCTGCCCAGCGCCCTTCGCAAAAAGAAACACTCCCCTCTCCCGCTGGGGGACCTTTGCACAACTACGTCATTCCGGCGAAAGCCGGAATCCACCGTCCCCTTTCGGAACGAAAGGGGACGCGAGCGAGCGAAGCGAGATCGCAGGGGTATGCGGGTGGGGACGAGGGGACGGATGGATTCACCCCATTATGGAGCAAGACTTACACTCCCCTCTCCCGCTCAGCCGGAGAGGGGCCGGGGGTGAGGGCCCGGGGACGGGAGGGGCCAGAAGAACTCCCCCAGCCCAAAATCCCCCAAACAACCACCACCCATCCCTCTAACTCTTCAAAATCCTTAGCATCCTAGTTCAAAAACAACTTGCACATCACACATCATATGTGTTACAACTGACTCAGAAGCCCAACCCGGCGGCGTCCGGCACGGGCGACGAGAAACATCGTCGCGTCTTCAGGAAACGTCGACAACCCTGAGCGACGCCATCGATTACAGTCTCAGCGGTCTGCAGGCGGGAGCTACACATGGAGAGAGGAGAGCAAATGTCCGAACCGACGGCAAAGATCCGCGGCAACACGCGCCCGAAACTCTCCGCGCCGGTGCCCGCAATCGCCCCCGACGGAGGGCAGAACGACGACCTTAAACAAAACCCAGGCCACGGGGGAACCAGTGCAGCAGGGTACGGATGCGCGGCCGAACTGCGGGACCGCGCCACGACCAAGGCGGAAAACGCCAAGGTCATGCCAGCCAGACGCGCGACACACGCTCTCGAAACGCACGAGAGCGCGGACAGTCGGACGTATAGTAAAAACGCCCAGCCAGAAAGTCGCACGGAAAGGATTCGATACGAGCGAACCCCTATGCCCAATACGTCGGACGTCTCGGCGGACGCACGACCACAGCGCTCAGCTTCCAGAAAGGAAGGTAGCGAAGACGTGAGAAACGGCCAAACCCGAAACTCACGTCAGTCAGGCGGTAAATGGCAACGCCGGCGGCGCTGGAAACCTGCGAAGTGCAGAAAACGTCGCACGCGACTTGAATACGCGGCGATGATTCGACCTGTGAAACACAGCCATGACCCATGGCTGCCCTCCCAGGCGGGAGATATTGCCCGAGGACGAAACTTATCGGTGGATGAAGTGCAGTCACCCTCCCACGTCATTCCGGCGAAAGCCGGAAACCACGAGGGACGAGTGCAGTGCTCCCCTTACAGAAAAGGGAATATATCCGAGGGACGGAAAGCGGAAGCGCGGACGAAGACGAGCTCTCCCGCTGGAGAGGGGCGGTTCTAACGAACAAAAGGGTCAACCAAAGAAACAATCTGAACAACAACTGAAACAACACAACAACTCCATCCTCCCCTTTTGCGAAGCAAAAAGGGGACGCGGAGCAAAGCGACCACAGGGGTCCACACCCCCCAAGCCCGACGGAGAAACACCCCGCCAGGCAATTAAACGCGCCCGCCCCCTCGCGATCTCTCATCGGCTTAGCAGTATTCAGCCTGAGAAAGTCCAAGGGCCGTTTCACAAGACGCCATTATCGACTTGACATATCAAAATAGAGAACCTTTAGAAGGAACAGTGCCGTCAGAACAGAATCCATGAGAATGCCTATTGAGAACAACAACATCACACTTTGAAATGTCGGTTCCCAGATTTCCAACGCGTAAAGCAAGAATCCGACAACATAAACTGAACCGTTGGTGAGAATCGACTGATAAGCCATGTATTTCGTTTGTCCTATACCGTAAAACACGCCATCCGTAACTGTATTGAAGCAGAACAGCACATATGGCACGAACAGCAGGCTAAAGGCCGTTACCGCCCACTGGACAGTCACAGGGTCATCGGACAAGAAATTTGCGAACCCCGGAAACACCGGAACCAAAGACATCCAGATCAAGATCATGCAAGCCGTGATACCCATGGACGTGTACCAAAGAATCCGAACCCGTGGAATATCGTGTGCAGAGTTGGCTACTAATACTTTTGTAGTATCCGCCAAAGCCAAGACCGGCACCAGCATGAAACTCCATAGGACTTGAATGGCGAGGTAGTAACCTCCAATCTCCTCAGAACCAATCGTGTTGACTATACGTACGATCATCACGAAGTAAGCCACGTTCCTAACTAAGCTGTCAGTGCCACTTCCCAAACCGACACGCAAATAATCTCTAATGTCCCTAAACGACGGGCGGGCAGTAATTGACTCCCACGAAGCCCTTCGTTCGTAGACCAAAAACACTAGACCAACCGCAAACAGCCCGACACTTGACAAAAGTGTCGACCACCCCACTCCGATCACACCAGCGTTAAGCGAGAATGAATATCCGCCGAACAGTAGACTGTCCAGCGCAAACTGTAGTGCGACGTTGACGATTGCCATCAGAAATACGTACCTACGCATTCGCAGTGATTGGAATAGCACAACTATTGCAGCCGCCAACAGGCTGAACGGCACGCTAAATATGTTGATCCCTAGAAAGCTACGAGTCTGGGCTTGGATTTCGTCAGACGTGCCGATAAGCGTGATGAATTGATCCCTGAACAGAAAAACACCGACCGAAAAGACCAACGAAGCGACAAAGATGATCGACATCACACTCTTCGCTCGATCTAGTTGAACGATACGACCACGCCCCAGTTGCGAACCCAAGAAAAAGAAAATCGCCAGCACCGACGCCTCTTGGAACACTTCAACTACTAACCCTACGAACTGCCACTGCGAGACTATCGCCAGACTCCCAGAATCAGGAATCTCGTTGCCGATCAATCGCACGCGATACAACTGGTATACGTTCGGCAATCCCAAGAACAAGATAATGAATGAGAAAAGTCGCCAATCCCATTGCAGAATCTGGCTTCTCACCTGACCAATCATTGATCGATCCTCTTTGAGCCGTTTGGTAGCGTTCAAGCTTGTACGAACTTCTCGGATTCCCAGTAAGTCATCTTAACGCCCCCTCACCCCCTATCCGGCATCGTATTCCCTTTAAAACCCGCCGTAACTCCTCCATCTATCAGCAACTCCGAACCCGTAATATACGAAGCCTCATCCGAAGCCAAAAAACACACACCATTCGCAACCTCCTCAGGCTCCCCCCACCTTCCCAACGGCACCCGCTCAGACCGCCAATCCCTCTCCGAATCCACCGCATAGATATGCCCCGTGAACGGCGTATGCACCCACCCCGGCAACACCGAGTTGCACCGGATCCCAAACCTCGCCAACTGAATCGCCGAAGCACGCGTGAAGTGCAACATCCCCGCGCGCGACATCGCGTACGCCGACCCATACTCTCCCGCAAACTTCCCCGCCATCGATGACATATTCACGATCGCACCTCCGCCTGCATCAGTCATCGCCGGTATCACCGCCCGCGTTCCCAGCAATATCCCCGTCGTGCTGATCTCCATCACCCTCCGCCACTGATCCACATCCACCTCGTAAAGCGTCCCAGAATCCTGCATCCCCGCCAAGTTCACCAAGATATCCAACCGACCAAACTCCCGCACCGCCCGATCAACCACCTCGCTCCAATTCGCCTCATCCACAACATCCAGACGCGCATAAATCGCATCGTAACCCTCGCCGCGCATCTGCTCCGCCGACGCCTCCCCCAGCTCATCCTGAATATCCGTAATCACAACCTTCCCTCCCTCCTCCAATATCTTCCACGCCGTGCACCCGCCAAACCCCATCCGCTCTCCCCTCATCGACGAAGCCGACCCCGTCAACAACGCAACCTTGCCTTCAAATCTGTTCCTCGCGCTCATTCCCGATAACCCCCTTATTCACCAAGTAATCTCGTCACGTCCGATTCTGCAACGCAATCACCGCATTCGGCACTAGAAATCCATAAATCCCAAACGCCAACACCAGACTCAACAATCCATGCACCCACCGATCCCGCAGAAAGAACATCGCAATCCCACCAAACACCACCAAGACCACAACCACCGCAACCAGATACTCCGAACTCGGCACCAACTCCAACACCGCACCCTCCCCAATCACAGCATCCGCAACCAGCGCCGCAAACACCCCCGCAACCGTCCAAAACACTACCAACCCGAAAACAAAAACCGTCACCAGATTCGCCGACCCTCCCTCTTCGATCCTCCTTTGAATAAACCTCGGCGGCCTCGACGTAAACAACACCGCCGCATGAGCCGATGCGATCAACCCCATCAACGCCCCAACTAGCATCCCCGCCAAGATATCCAAAGCAACCGTCATCGACCCGAACCAATCTCTATCCGAGGCGCTGTACCCACCGAAAACGCATCACAACCCGCACGAGCCTTCATCAACAACGCCCAAGCAGTACCAACCTCCTTGCTCGGAGCAATCGCAAACATCGAAGGACCCGCACCCGTCAACACGATCTCTTGCGCACCCAATCGCCCAAACGCCGTGTACGCCTCCTGCCATCCCTCAAACGCATGAGCTGCTAGCTGCTGAAAAACATTAAACATGAACGCCGGATGACAATCCCCCTTCTCAAACATCCGCGCACCCAACTTCCGCGTCAGACTCCCCGTCGTAAAAGCCGCCGAACTCAACATCCCGAACATCCGCGCAGTCTTGCCGATACCCGACCCATCATCCTCCACGCTCGGAGACACGATCACAACCCAATCAATCCCCGGATCCGGCAACCGCTCTAACAACTCCCCCCGACCGCTCACCAGCGCCGTCCCACCACCAACCAGGAACGGCACATCCGATCCCACCTTCGCCCCAATCTCCACCAACTCACCCTCCGACAAACCCAAATCCCACAACCGATTCAACCCCCTCAAAGTACCCGCCGCATCCGCCGACCCTCCACCTAGACCAGCAGCAACCGGAATCCGCTTTCGCAACACGACTTTCGCCCCATCTCTCACTCCTACTTCTTGACACAATGTTTCCGCCGCCCTCACCACCAAATTGTCATCTCCCGCCAGCGACTCCTCAGAACACTCAAACTCAATCCCATCACCCTCCTCAAACTCCAACTCATCCCACAAATCAACCGTCTGGAGTATCGACGCCAGATCGTGATACCCATCATCACGCCTCCGAATCACCTCCAACGTCAAATTCAACTTCGCATAAGCACGCTCAACAATCACAACCGCCGATCCCCATTCTGCCCTTCGCGAACTCCTACCCCTTGATGTTCAAGGGGGAATTGATGGGGATTTAGATGCTGAATCTCCCGCCACTCCGCCAACAACGACAACCACTCCTCAATGCCCAAAGTAGCCGGACGACGCTCGCTGTCGACCCCCGCCCTGCTGGTCATCTCCTTAACCTCATCTGTTGGCATCGCCAACCCATTCGACAACGAATTGTGCAACTGCTTCCGACGACCCACAAACGCAGACCGCGCCAGCTTGAACAGATCCAAGACATCAGCATCAGACACAAGCGGTTCGTCGAAAGGCATCAACTGAATCACCGTCGAGTGAACCTTCGGCGGTGGCCGAAAAGCACTCGGCGGCACCGTGAACAACGACCTCGGCTCCGCATAGATCTGCACCGCCAGCGACAACAGACTCATCTTCCCCGGCTTCGCACACATATCACGCGCCACCTCTCGCTGCAACATCACCGTCATACTCGCAGGCCGACGCTCACGCTCCAGAAACGACCGCACAATAGGCGTCCCCGCATAGTACGGCAAATTCGCAACCACTTTGTAATCCCTAGCACCTCGAAACTCCGGCAAATCCTCAAGCTCCACATCCCGAGCATCAGCGTTAACCACCCGGACATCCGGATCACTCGCATACCGATCCTCCATCCGCGTTGCGTACTTCTCATCCAACTCAACCAACACCACAGAGCCCCCAACCAGATGCGCCTCCTCAACAAGCAGGTCGGTCAACGCCCCATCACCAGGCCCGATCTCCACAACAACATCCCCTACCGAAATCCCCGCCGCGTCAACAATCCGACGCGCGACCGATCGGTCCCGCAAGAAGTGCTGCCCAAGTCGTCGGCGCGCCATATCGATATTCGTCCGTGGGAGAACCCAATGCGGCCGCGCACCCCAATTTCGGAAACACGCTCGAACATAACGTCCGTCTCGACTCGAATCAGATCACCTCGCGTCGCCCAAAGCAAACCGCTTACCGCTGCTTCCTTCCGGACCTGACGGGGTTCACGGGACTCTGCCGCGCAAGAACCCGACTCTCAACACCGAGCATCGAATGCCAGGGGCTCGAACTGCGAAACCTCCATGAGGACTCCGGCCCTGCTGAGCGGATTGCAGGTTCAGGGCACCGCTAGCTCCCCGCTTGGCACGACCGCATCATTGAATCGTAAACCATTCCCACAGTCTCAACGTATCCGATTACACATACACAATCTTCCTCAAGGCACCCTTCAAGATTTCCCCCGCTCGCGAGACCATTGCAAAACGCCAGGCTTTCCCCCGCTCGCGGGGGAAATGTCCGAAGGACAAAGGGGGCCCACAGGACGTCCAACGCAAACAAAACCATCTATCGAGGTTTCGCAACAATCTCCCTCGGCAGGACCATCGCAAAACTACCGTCATTCCGCCGGAGTGACCGTCCCCTTTCGAGGCGAAAGGGGACGCGAGCGAGCGAAGCCCAGAACGCCAGACAACAGCAGGGGTATGCGGGTCGGGACGAGGGGCAAGATGGATTCACCCAATTGCCCAGGTTTCCCCCGCCAAAGAGACCGAAAACCAAGGGGGAAATGTCCGGGGCCTGCCCCGTACCCCGATACGGGGGACAAAGGGGGCCTTGCGACGCGATGCACACCAGAAGAACCACAAGCAAAAGTCTCACTTTCTCAAGCGGTAAAACATGTCTTGGGTAGACTCGATTCAAATGGTCACCAACAACGAAAAATCCGTCATCACTAAAGCCGTCATCCCCGTCGCCGGACTCGGCACCCGCTTTCTACCCGTAACCCGATCCGTCCCCAAGGCCCTCCTGCCAGTCCTCGAAAAACCCCTCATCCAATACGCCGTAGAAGACGCCGTAGAAGCCGGAATCACCGACATCGCTATCGTCGAAGACGCACGAAGCGTCGGCTCATATTTCCACTCCATGCCCGACCTCGAAGAAAAACTCCGAGAAGGCGGTCGCGACGACTTCGCAGACCAAATGGTCGAAATCTCCAACCTCGCACGAATCACATCCATCAAACAACTCGAACCCCTCGGCCTCGGACACGCCATCCTCCTCGCACGCAACTTCGTCAACAACGAACCATTCGTCGTCATCCTCCCCGACGAGATCCTATGGGGCGAACACTCCTCCACAGCCCAAGTCCTCGACGTCCGCGACCGCTACGGCGGAAACGTCATCGCGGTCACCGAAACATCATGGGACGACGTCCATACCAAAGGAATCGTCGCAGGACCAAACGTCGAACCAACCGTCATCGCCATCGACCAGATGGTCGAGAAACCCCCTCGCGAAGAAGCCCCCAGCAACCTCGCAATCATCGGACGATACGCCCTAGGCCCTGACGTCTTCGACCACCTCAGCAAACTCCGCGAAGGCGCAGGCGGCGAAATCCAACTCACCGACGCCATCATCGACTGCATGGAACACAACAACACCTACGGCGCCATCGTCGACGCCGCACGCTACGACGCCGGCGTCCCAGAAGGCCTCTTCGGCGCAACCCTCCACCAAGCCACCAAAAATCCAGCCATGCGCCAGATGATCCTAGACTTCGCAACCAAGATCCGCGCTCATCATTCCTGAGATTTCCTCCGTCATTACGGCGACTCCTTACGTCATTCCGGCGACTCCTTCCGTCATTCCGGCGATCCTCTGTCATTCCGGCGATCCTCTGTCATTCCGGCGGTCCCTCCGTCATTCCGGCGGTCCCTCCATCATTCCGGCGACTCCTTACGTCATTCCAGCGAAAGCCGGAACCCAGAGGCACCAAGCGAACGCGGACCCGCCCCCGAAACGACGGCCCGAATACGAAAAACATAACAAGCACAAATGACTTAATATATGATAGACTGAAAAGTGTTGACTTTAAGACAGAGATAACGCCCTATGGTAACGGCACAACAACCCATCACAAGATCGGAACTCCGCGAGGATCTTCAAAACTACGCCACTAAATCCGATCTGCGCGCCGAACTTCAAAACTACGCGACAAAAGCCGACCTGCGTGCGGAGCTCCAAAACTACGCCACTAAATCCGATCTGCGCGCCGAAATCGCAGAACTCGAAACTCGCCTTACGAGGTGGATGATCGGCGTCCTGATCGGTTCAACCGTCGCAGCATCAGCGATTGCCACATTGATACAAACGTTGATCGTCAACTAGAGCTAAACGGACCAAATCAGCCCCGCAACTGCAACACCGCCATAAAAGCCTCCTGAGGCACCTCCACCGACCCGACCATCTTCGCGCGCCGCCTCTTCCCCTCCTTCTGGCGCTCCAGCAACTTACGCTTCCGCGTCACATCACCCCCGTAGCACTTCGCCAAAACGTTCTTCCGCAACGCCTTCACATTCGTCCGAGCGACTACCCTGCCACCAATCGCCGCCTGAATCGGCACCGCAAACATCTGACGCGGTATCAACTCCTTCAACTTCGAAGCCAATTTCCGACCCGTCGCCTCCGCCTCCGTCGAATGCACGATGCTGCTCAACGCATCCACAACCTCGTGGTTCACCAAAACATCCAACTTCACCATCTGCGCCTCTCGATAACCCGCCGGCTGATAGTCCATCGAAGCATACCCCTGCGTCGCCGACTTCAGCATGTCGTGGAAATCCACCAAGATCGCCGACAGCGGAGCCTCATACTCCAGCATCACCCGCGCATTCCGACCTGCCCCATTCATCGACTCGCCAATCGACCCATTCCCCGAACTCGCGGCATGAGACTGCAAATACTCCATCCGCTTAAACAATCCCCGCTTATTCGTCACCAACTCCATCACATTCCCGTAGTAAGCGATCGGCACGATGATCGACAGATCAACCCAAGGCTCCAATATCTCCGCAATATCCTGCCTATCAGGCAACTTCGACGGGTTATCCACATAGATCACCTCCCCATCATTCAGCATCACCTGAAACTCCACGCTCGGAGCCGTCGTGATCAACTCCAACTCATACTCCCGCTCCAACCTCTCCTGCACAACCTCCATGTGCAGCAATCCCAAGAACCCGCACCTGAAACCGAACCCCAGTGCAGATGACGACTCCGGCTCGAACTCCAACGCCGCATCATTCAACCTCAACTTCGCCAGCGCCTCCCGCAACTCGGTGTAATCGTTCGCATCCGACGGATACAGCCCCGTAAACACCATCGGCTTCTGAGCCTCATACTTCACCCGCGCCTCATCCGCTGGCTCCTTCACCAACGTCATCGTATCCCCCACCATCACATCTCCAACCTCCTTGATCCCCGTCGCAACATACCCGACCTCACCGACCCTCAACCCTTCCGGCGCCCGCATCACCGTCGGCGAAAAGTAACCCACCTCCAACACCTCGCCACGCGCCCCCGAGTCCATAAACATCGCCCGATCCCGAGCCTTGATCTCCCCATCCAACACCCTCACATAAGCCACCACACCCTTGAACGAGTCGTACTTGCTGTCAAAAACCAACGCCTGCAACGGCTCCTCCAACTCACCCACCGGCGGAGGCGTCAACTCCACGATCCGCTCCAGCAACTCCGATACCCCCTCACCCGTCTTACCTGACACCATCAAAATCTCATCCTCATCAAACCCGAACGTATCCACGATCTCCGCCGCAACCCGTTCCGGCTCCGCCGCCACCATGTCGATCTTGTTAATCGCCGGAATTATCACCAGATCGTTGTCCACCGCCAGATACACATTCGCCACCGTCTGCGCCTGTATCCCCTGCGACGCATCGATCAACAGCACCGCCGCCTCACAAGCCTTCAAACTCCTCGACACCTCATACGAAAAATCCACATGCCCCGGCGTATCGATCAAATTCAGCTGATAAACCTCCCCATCCCCCGACTCAAACCCCAACCGCACCGCCTGCGCCTTGATCGTAATCCCCCGTTCCCGCTCCAAATCCATCGAATCCAGATGCTGCTCCACCAACTCCCGCTCCGAAACCGCACCCGTCAACTCAATCATCCGATCCGCCAACGTCGACTTCCCATGATCGACATGCGCGATGATGCAAAAATTCCGTATCAAACTCTGCTCAGCCACCCTTCCAATCTTACCGAAGTCATCACCCTCCCCCTCTTTGAGACCTTTGCACAACTCTAGGGTTTCCCCCGCTCGCGGGGGAAATGTCCGAAGGACAAAGGGGGATCGCGGAACGACAGACCCCGACAATACACGTCCATACGGGTTGTGCAAAGGACCCTCTCTGAGGGGGAATTGAAGGGGGTGCCAGCGAAGCAGACACAGGGGTTCACAAAACCACGCACCGCATTAGGGTTTCCCCCGCCAAAGAGACCGAAAACCAAGGGGGAAATGTCCGGGGCCTGCCCCGTACCCCGATACGGGGGACAAAGGGGGCACACAACTCCCACCCGTCATTCCGGCGAAAGCCGGAATCCACAATCAGATCCGGTAGGGGCGGGTCTGTGACCCGCCCATCGCGCCAACTCAATGTGACCTCAACCCGCACCAAATCCCAACTTCCCATCAACCCCACATTGTTAAACTTTCGCCCAAGCACCAAACCCCGCCATGACCACCACCGAAGACAAGACTCAGGACACCTCCCTACACGGTCCCAACCTCATCCTCGACGTCGAAAACTTCGGCCCCATAGCCGAAGCCAAAAACATCGAGTTCAAACCCATGACCGTCTTCGTAGGCCCCAGCAACACCGGCAAGTCCTATCTAGCTATCTTGCTGTACGCTATCTCCAGAGGCTTGGACGACGCGCAGGCCTGGCTGAATCCCGGCAAAATTAAAAGTTTTTCTAAACACATCTCTATTTTGCGTTCAGGTTTACGCGATATGGATTATGACGAGGACAATCTGTCTGAAAGGTTCCCGCACCATCTAGGTGCAGACCTCATCGCTTACCATCATGTGGGGGATAACGATGATTTAGAACATGCTGTTGATTCTTTGCATTCAGATTGGCTTGATTTTGCATCCAATGCGATAACTGATTCGATAACCGATTATTTTCAAGTTCGCAACATCGATGATTTAACGAACCGGCACGAACATCTCCGGGATGGGATTCGATTCGATTTAGGTCGCCGCGATGTTTTTTTGGATTGGTCGATAGCATACAGTGACGGCAGATTAAAAGCCGAAGCATCACCGTGGCCTCTTGTGCTTTCCAAAAGCGTAGTGATGCGCTTTATCGAAACAGACGACCATGACACTGTTTTGCGTCAGTCGTCGACGAGATTTTTCGCGATTTCCCTCAATGATTCATTCCTCGATCAGTTCAGCGGCCCAGATCTCACGAGATACTTCCCAGCAGCTAGAAGCGGCATACTCGCAAGCCACCGAACTTTAAATCGCAACATAATTTCAAGCGTCGGTAGATCGCGTGATGAGACAGAATTCATGTTGCAGAACAACCGCATAGTAAATGACTTCCTCGAAAACCTCCTACTAATTTACCCGGATGTTCTCAATCCTGACAAACGGGCGCTGCGGTTAGCTGAGATCATCGAAAATTCGCTGATGAACGGGGAGATCAAAGCGGTAGACAGTCAATACGGGCCGCCAGATTTCATCTACTCGCAAAGCTGGGGCGAGATACCTTTCACGAGAGCTTCGTCGATGATCACTGAATTGGCACCAATCGTCTTGGCCCTGAAACATTACCACAGCGTCAAACATATTCTTATCATCGAAGAACCCGAAGCACATCTCCACCCCTCTGCTCAACAAAAATTCGCAGCAGCTCTCGCGTTGCTCGTGCGTAACGGCCTCCGCGTCCTAATCACAACCCACAGCCACTACTTCGTCGAGCAACTGAGCGCCTTCGTAAACGCCTCCAAACTCGACGAACCCACACGCAAACGCGCCCTATCCCTAGGCGGCGCACTAGGCGAAGAAGACATCTACCTCAACGAAGACGAAACCGCCGTCTACGGTTTCGACCAAACCGACGACGATGGCGGAACCGTCGTATACGAGATCCCCTTAGGAGAACACCGCGAATACGCTCCGCGTGACCACTCCAAAGCCGTCAACCAGCAATACAACCGACTCCAACGAGTCCTCGAAGCCCGCGAAAGGCTAGGCGTTTGATGCGGTGGATCGATCCGATCCGTTCGCGATACGCCAGCACATCAGCGATTGTGACTGACGCGGCCGTCGACAAAGATGGGTGCGAAGTCCTGTTCGAATCGTTCCCTGCAGGTTCATTGATTCTTGACGTCGACCAAGTCATCGATTTCGATGACGAAATCGAATCCATTGTTGGTACCCACAAACGATGCGATTTTGCTGTATTGACCGCTCAGAACGGCGACAACACAATTGCGCTGATCGAAGTCACCGATCAACGAACGAATTTGCCGGACAAAATTTACGAGTGCATGGATCAGTTGAGCGAGTCGTACGATCACTTCGACCAAACCGCTCTGAGATGCTCCTTACCATTACGCAACCTCTCGCGCACAGCGGTAATCGTCGCACCACGTCAACGTGCAAGCATGTTCCGTAGCGATAGATTCAAACAGCTACGCACCAATTTTCTGAACAAGGTCTCCGGCACCGTGTCCTTGAAATTCGCCCAATGCGGCGAGGACCTATGGGACGAAATCCAGTAGCATCATCCCCTAAACTACCCCTCATGACCCGAACAAACACCTCCCTCCACATCATCGGCGCCGGCACCCCCACTCCCACCCCCACCCGCTTCGGCTCCGCATACGTCGCAGATGTCGACGGCGACAAGATCATGTTCGACTGCGGACCCGCCGCCACCCATAAACTCGTCCAATCCGGCCTCTTCCCTACCCAGATCGACAACCTATTCTTCACCCACCACCACTTCGACCACGACATCGACTACCCATGCTTTCTCCTATGCCGTTGGGACCAGTCCATCGGCAAGGAAAACACCCTCAGCGTCTACGGCCCGACCCTCACCGAGCGCATCACCCACGGCATCCTCGACAAAGAGGAAGGCATCTTCGCCCACGACTGGATCGCCCGCGTCAACCATCCCCTCTCCCAAACCGTCCACCAAAACCGAGGCGGCACCCTCCCTCGCAAACCTCCCGTCGTCTACTCCAGAGACATCGGCCCCGGCACCGTCAAAACCTCCGACAAATGGGAAGTCACAGCGGAACCCGCCGAACACGTCCAGCCCTACCTCGACTCCCTCGCCTACCGCCTCGACATCAAAGGCGGCAAGTCCATCGTCTTCACCGGCGACACCCAGCCCTGCGACTCCGTAATCAACCTCGCCAAAGACGCCGACGTCATGCTCTGCATGTGCTGGGACGACCAAGAAAAGATGACCCAAGAAGGCGAGGCCTTCGGCCAGTGCGGCACCATCGGAGCCGGCGAAATGGCCCAAGCCGCAGGCGTCAAAACCCTAGTCCTCGTCCACATGGGACCCAACATCTCCTCACACGGCCCCCTAGAAAAAGGCATCGGCGACATCCGACAGGTCTACAACGGAAAAGTCCTCTACGCCGAAGAACTAATGAAACTCGAAATCTAACGCCCCTGCGCTCAGCCAAGACAGTTGCCCAGCCGAAGACACTCTGTCCTGCCAACCAACAAATCCCCTCTCCCGCTCGGCGAGACCATTGCGAACCCGGGTGAAACGGTGGGACAGATCCCCTCTCCCGCTCCGCGGGAGAGGGCCAGGGTGAGGGCCCGGGAGGACGATGGGATGGGTTTCCCCCGTTCACGGGGGAAATGTCCGAAGGACAAAGGGGGTTCGAGGGACGGCGAAAGCCGGAACCCACAGGCACGGCCCAAAGGGGGCACCGCCGCAATCTCTGCTCTCTCAGCGCCAAAGTAGTTTTGCAATCGTCTCCCTTGCCGCATAACCTGTCAATACCTATCCCCTCTCCCGTTGGACGAAACCAAAAAAAACCGGGTAAGGTGGCAGTACTTCTCCCCTCTCCCGCTCGGCGGGAGAGGGTCAGGGTGAGGGTGACCGGGGCGGACAAAAGGGTGGGGTACGGTAATTCAACACCAACGTTTCCTCCTTCAACGGTTTCGCAACAATCTCGAGAACCACCATGCCAAACAAATCCAACCAAACCCTCTACATCCTAGGCGCCGGATCCCCAGTCCCAACCCCCACCCGCTTCGGCTCCGCATTCGTCCTCGACATCGAAGGCGAAAAGCTAATGTTCGACTGCGGACCCGCCGCAACTCACAAACTCGTCAAAATCGGCCTCTTCCCTACCCAGATCGACAACATCTTCTTCACCCATCACCACTTCGACCACGACATCGACTACCCCTGCTTCCTCCTCTGTCGATGGGACCAGTCCATCGGCAAGGAAAACACCCTCAGCGCCTACGGACCTACCCCTACCGAGCGCCTCACTCACGGCATCCTCGATGAGGAGGAAGGCGTATTCGCCCACGACTGGTACGCCCGCGTCCACTTCCCAATAAGCCAACAGGTCTACGTAAACCGCGGCGGCACCCTCCCACGCCGACCTCCCGTCGTCTACTCCCGAGACGTCGCACCCGGCACCGTCGTCACCTCCAACAAATGGGAAGTCACCGCCGCTCCCGCCATCCACGTCCAGCCCTACCTCGACTCCCTCGCCTACCGCGTCGACACCGCATCCGGCAAGTCCATCGTCTTCACCGGCGACACCGAACCCTGCGACTCCGTCACCGACCTAGCCCGCAATGCCGACATCATGCTCGCCATGTGCGGAAACAACCAGTCAGTTCTCGAATCTCAAGGCCTAGACTACGGCCAATCAGGAACCATCGACGCCGCCAAAATGGCCCAAGCCGCAAACGTCAAGACCCTCCTCCTAGTCCACATGGGCCCAACCTTCGCCCAACACGGCCCCCTCGAACAAGGCCTAGCCGACATCCGCCAACACTACAAAGGCAACCTAATCTTCTCCGAAGAACTAATGAAACTCGAAATCTAACGCCCTTCCCGACAGAGGTTCTCTGCGTAACTACCGTCATTCCGGCGAAAGCCGGCGCTTCAGCGGACGGAACGTCCATCCAACTTACATATCGTGCCTATGCACAGTGAAACTGATATGTGCCAAATCTAAGGCAACCGTTTTTTCGATTCAACTAGCATTGATATCTGTTCACGTCGAATCTAACCACCCAACTTACGAGCAAACAGGGAATTGCCGATAACCAAAAACACAATTCGGCTCATCTTTGCCGCATTCCCAATCGCGGCGTTTTTCCTGGTCTCCTGCACTCAACCACCTCCAGAACCCACCGTTGACATCGGCGCAACCGTCCAAGCCGCTGTCGAAAAAGCTCTACCAACCGCTACCAACACCCCCGAACCCGACTTCCAAGCAACGGTTCACGCCGGCATAGCCGGAACAATGGAGGTTCTGGCGCGGACACCCAGCCCGACCCCAGCACCCTTGCCCGCTCCTACGCCCGTAATTTTCACAAGTCCAACCATCACTGTTGACATGCCGCTAAACATCAAAGAAGGATCCGAGAGAGTCGCGGCTATACAGTTCAGCGATTTGATTCCAGGCGATTCTCGATATTTATACGTTGTCCTCGTTTCCCATCTCAGTTGTGAAGGCACGGGGATGGACGAATTACTCTCTCTTGGCGAATCCGTAAATGTAAATGAAATTAGGAGCGTAAAAATCGCTGCTTCATGTACTCCTGGGGAACATCTGCTGAAAGTGAGCCTCTACAGGCATGCCATACTTGTTGCTGAGAATAGGATCCGTTTTACAGTAGCTTCTCCTACGCCGACTCCATCGCCCGTCCCAACCGCTACTCACACGTCAATACCTACAAATACTCCTACAACAACTTCTACAGCAACTCCAACACTTACCTCGACAGCAACGCCAACATCCACTCATACATCTACACCGATACCCACGCCTACACCGCCCTCAACCAATACACCAGCACCAACATCAACTTATACGCCCGTACCCTCACCAACTCCAAGTACTTCAACAAACACCGCCGATATCGTCGAACAAGCAAGAGCCGCCGTAGTCCGCATCGAAGGCCCGACCAGCTCCGGATCAGGCTTCGTTGTCGACCCAGAAGGCCACATCCTCACAAACGAACACGTCATCAGTGGACAATCACGCCTAACCGTCACATTCGACAACGGCGCAAGTCTCGTCGCACGCGTCATCGCATCCGATGCCGCCCGCGACATAGCCCTACTCAAAGTCGCCGCAACAACCACCCTCAACGTTCTGCCACTCGCTACCTCCGTGCGCGAGGGCGAAGAGGTTATCGCACTCGGCTACCCACTAGGTGGCGACCTTCGTGGAAGTATGACCGTAACCAAAGGCATCGTCTCCGCCTTTCGCAACATCCGCGGCACCGCTCACATCCAGACCGACGCCGCCATCAATCCCGGCAACAGCGGCGGGCCGCTACTCAACACTAAAGGCGAAGTCGTCGGCATGAACACCTCGGTCCAACGCGAAATTCAAGGCGAGGACTACTCGGCCCAAGGCATCGGATTCGCAATCAAGTTCGATGTCCTCGTCAGTCGACTGTTCGTCATGAAATACGGTCAATCATCGCCGCCAACACCTGTGCCTACGCCGGCGGTGGTGGCTACGCAAGCGCCGGGGTATGTATTCGGACTGGTGAATGGATCGATAGACCACAACCCAGAAGATGGATTTATCGATGTATACCGCGCCGAGGTTTCGGTGTCTGACGCGATCATCGAAGCAACTTTTTTCAACCCCTACTCCACGCAAGTTGGTGAGTGGAGTAGTGGCTTCCTCTTTCGTTCAGGCAGATCCAACACGTTTCATGTCGTTGTGGTATCCAGCAACGGAGCCTGGTATCACTATCTGCGAACGGGCGACGTCGACACTGAACAGGATTTGGCAGCAGAGTTCTCAGACCACATTGACACTACTCGATATGGCAGCAATCACATCCGTATCATTGCAAATGGTTCCGAAGGCTGGCTGTTCATCAATGGAGAGCTAGCTGGCGAGTTAGATTTGAACGGCTTGACTGGTTTAGGTGGTGTTAGCACCATCGGTTCATATTTCCGTGGTCATGGGATCTCCGGTGAATCCACGCGCTTCGAAGATTTCACAATCCGAAGACTAACCAAAGCGTACGGTCCTCGGGATGGCTCAATCGAACTCGATCCTGACGACGGTTTCATAGACGAAGAGGAAGCAGGCGTATGGGTCAAAGACGGCATCATCGAAGCGGTATTTTCCAATCCTTACTCACCAACGCAAGGCGACTGGAGTAGTGGGTTCCTCTTCCGAAGCGGCGAAAACACTTTCCACGCCGCAGTCATCCAAGAAGATGGAAGATGGCACCACGACCTCCGGCTGGGCGAAACCGATGACACGCATGATCTGGCAGAACAGTATTCGCCTCATATCCGCACCGCGACTTCAAATAGGAACCATCTGCGGGTGATCACAATAGGTGCCGAAGGATGGTTTTTCATCAACGACCAGTTCGTCGCAAAACTCGACTTGAGCGGGTTACAAGCTACGGGCGAAGTCTCTGCGATAGCGAGTTATTTCACCGGCGACGGCATCGACGGCTACTCCACTCGCTTCGAAAACTTCACCATCTGGTCGGCGGATTAAAAATCGACTTGACGAAATCCACGGCAGTATAGCTTCACTCGAAGCAGAGAATACGTTCCCCAAGATGTTCTGCAAAGACGGTGATTTCCCTACCTCTTAGAAAACCGATACCTTTCAGCTTCACCCCTCACCACTATCGTCCCCGCAACCGAGTCCTGCAGACTCCGATGATCAGCACGCTGCAACCGTTGGACAAACAACCAACCAATCGACATTCCAAACATCTGACGCACGAAAGCTCGCTTCATGCCAAGTCTTTCCTCCGGGTCCTCAAGTCTCACGACCCGCAACCCTATCAACCACTTCCCAGGCGTCTTGCCCGTGCGAGACAACATGAACGCCAAAATCAACGTCACCGGCGTTGCCAACAACCCACCAACCAGCAACCCTGACGAAATCCCGATTAAACCGATCCCCAATAGAGCCAAGATCCCCTGACTGCTATCAATCGCGACCCAGTCCGGGAAATACTCCGAAAATCGAAACGGCAAATACCGCCCATAGAAGAAACCCGGCACAAAGAACGGACCGAAGAGAAGGTAATCAATCAAGAACGCCGTCACCCGTGAACCAGGTCGCGCCAGCCGGTAACCCGGATGCATACGCAACCACGCCACCTCTTCGACAAAGCGACCACGAAGATGCTCTTCGTTCTTCATGCCGACGTCATCCTACCTCAGACGGTCGTCGCACCACGATCATGGTCCGATTTGGCACATGACCAGTCCACAGCGCACGAATCTCATTCGCAGACATCCATCTAACACCTACAAATCGCGTCACGAGTTTTTCTCCTGATTCCGGAGATTGGCGATGCTGCAATGCGATAGACGCTCAAACAGCCTTCTCCCCCTCCCGCCTCACAACATGCTCCCGCAAAGCCTGATTCATCGCCGTCTGATACCCACGACCATTCTCACCCGCATTCTCCTTGAACCACTCAATCACATCCGCATCAACCCGCATCGTGATCTGCCGCTTGACCGGACGGTAAAAATAGCCCCGTCTAGCATTCTTGAAATCCAAAACCACCGGGATGTCCGAGGTGTCGATCTCTTCGTCCGGAAGAGCCTTCAACCTCTCGATTCGAGCTTTCTGCTCATCCGTGAGTTCGAACACGTCCCTCTTCGTACGCTCTTCTTTCATATCGTTCCGCCTTTCGTGCACTGATAATGCGACCGATTCTGTGCCGTGGTTCCTCATATTCGTCAGGCAATGTATGGACTACGATCAAGACCAAACCGTCCACCATCCCAATGGTTCTCCATCTTCTTTCCCCGCGAAATGGATCTTCGTACATGAACGACATCTGATCTCGAAAGACTCGGGTAGCCATTTCGAAATCAACGTCGTGTTTCCTGACATTCTCATCGTCCTTGGCGTCGTCCCAAGTCCATGTAACGCTTTCGTCGAAAACATACACAACATTGCTCTCAAGAATTTATTGATTAGTAACTACTATATCGCAACACCAACGCGCCATCCTTCCGACCCTTCCACACCCTACTCCAAACCACACCCACACCCCCCAAACCGCCAAACCCGACTCCTCTCCGCCCGTGTCCCACATCCTCCAAAAGTTCAACCATGTGCCGACTCATCACCCGCGCCATCATCAACTTCCCCAACAACCACCCATCGTCCGTCGGCGCTATGGCCACAACACTCCCAAAGCCCTTCCCACCCTAGTTCAAAAACACTTCTTGCCGTCAACTTGCCGCTCCAGCGGCAAGTTTGTTCTAATTTCTCATTCCAAAACTACCCCGAAATCCTACGAAAACCAACGCCTCACATCATACACACGCCGATACCCGTCTCATTCCTCGCATATCACCCCAAATAACACCGCAAAACACCCCCATCGCGAACATGCCGCTCCGACGGCATAACTCCGGCATGAAAAGCAAAACTCCGGCAGGAACGGCAAGACGCGAAATGCAAAAAAAACAGCTAAATCCCCGACATCTCGCGCCGCATCTGCGCCAAACCCATCGGCCCGAGCCCCAACGCCCGGTTGTGCCACTCTTTCAAATCAAAATCCGCACCCTGCGAAACCTTCGACCTCTCCCTCGCCTCCAACCAGACCCGCTCTCCAACCTTGTAAGAGATCGCCTGACCCGGTATTCCAAGATACCGATCAATCTCGCTAGCCACAAAATCAGCCGGAAAATGCACCCGGTCCCGCATGAACTCCAACGCCAATTCCGGCGTCCAAGGCAATCCAGGATGAAACTCTGAATCCACAGGTATCCGCTTCTCAAGGTGCATTCCGATATCGATGATCACCCGCACAGACCGCAAAGCCTGAGCATCCAGCATCCCCATGTAGTAGTCCGGATTCTCCAGATAACCAAGCTCATGCATCAAACGCTCCGCATAGAGCGCCCAACCCTCGACATACCCCGAGGTCCCCGCCAGCAACCGCTGATACCTCGACAACTGGTCCGACAAAGTCATCGTCGTCCCGATCTGAAAATGATGCCCCGGCACTCCTTCGTGGTACGCAATCGAAACCTCCCGCCACAAGGGAAACACCGTCTTCCCACCAGTCGGATACCAAGTCCTGCCCGACCGCGAAAAATCCTCCGACGGCCCCGTGTAATACATCGCAAGCGCACCACCCGGCGGAGCGATCAGCGCCTCGATCTTCTTCACCGGATCAGCGATATCGAAATGCGTCCCATCCATATCCGCAATCGTCGAATCCTGAAGATTCTGCATCCACTCCCGGAACTCATCCTCACCCTCAATCGCCCGGTTTGGATCACTCTCCAAAAGCTCCACCGCCTCATCGATCGATGAACCCGGCTTGATCTGTTCCGCCGCCTTCTGCATCTCCGACTGCACCCAACGTAGCTGCTCCCAACCCCACTCATACGTCTCATCCAGGTTCAAATTGATCCCGTTATACGACCGCGAAGTCACCGAGTAATGCTCCTTGCCAACAGCATCCTGCTCGCGTGCCCTCCGCATATACCGCCGCCGCAGGTAGTTAGCAAACTCCGAATAGGCAGCGTTAGCCGAACCAGCAGCCTCCGACAACCGACTCGCCAACGCCTCGTCAACTTCGTCAGTCGCGGCCCCACCAGCCTCCGCAATCCCATCGAAGAACGGCGTGGCATCTTCCTTGCCCAACCACGTCTCGATCTGCTCGATGCACCCTGCGGTCTGTCGCTTCGAAGTCGTCTTCCCCCGGTCAACACCCTCCGCCAGCGTCTCCCGATATGAAGCCAGCGAATCCCCGATCCCTTCCATACGCGAAGCGATATTCTCCCAATCCTCCGTAGACGCCCGCGGCATCAGATCAAAAATCTGCCGCAACGACTGCACCGGCGAGTGAAGAATATTCATCCCTGAGTAGTGCAAACCCAGTTCATACTGGTCAATCGACCACGTCATCTCCTCCTGCACCGTCTCGCTGCATCTTCGCTCAGCAATAGACTCCGACCGTTCCCTCTGAATCCGCCGAAGAACATCCCGCTCCGCCGAGTTCGACCGCGCCGACGCCTCCGGCGAATAATCCGGCATCAGATGGTCGTAGCCCGGCACCCCCAGATACGTCGCCACGATCGGATCAAGCTCCGCCAGCGTGTCGACGAAACCATCCGCAATCTCAAAGATCTTCGACATCGTTGGACTCCTTAATCGCTATCGACCAGGCGGTACTTGAAACCGCCCAACCGAAACTCGCCATCTCGAATCTCAAACCTCTCCCCTGCCCCGCGATTCCCAATCACCTTGAACGATCCGTCATCCATCAACCTCGCGCTAGCCGGGGCATGAAGCAGATACGCCGACGCCTCATGCCCACCCATATGCAACTCATCTCCTGAAACCGCCGTCAACCGCATCCAGAATCCCGGCTCTGTGTAGTAGACACCTTCATGCTCCCGTAGCTTCGATCCCTCATCCGAAGCCGGAATCTCATGCTTCACCTCAGTCGAAACCGACGGCATCTCATCCCAATCGTCAATCACAGCATCCAACAAATTCTGCGCCAACGACACCGAAACGGCATTCGGCCACAGATTCGTCAACACAATCACCCCCGTCTGAAACGGCCTATGAAAAATCGTCTGCGTCCCGAAACCATGAATCCCACCGCCATGACCGTGATAAACCCGCTGCCCAGATCGCGTCGCACGCCAACCAACGCACTGCCCACTAGACCAACCATCATCCAGATAAGCAGGATGCAACATCTCACGGCGGCTCCGCTTCCCAATCAAACTCGGCCCATCATCACCTTCACCCCTCATCGCATGAGCCAACCACTTCGTAAGATCCGCGACGTTCGTCATCATCTGCCCCGCCGAAGCCAAACCATTCAACTCCGAATATGGCGCCACCCTCAACGCATCGGTTCCCGGCGACGGCTGACTGTAGCCAACCACTCGGTTCTCCTCAGAAACCATCGAGTTGGCAAACGTCGTCTCGCTCATCCCTAACGGATCCAGAATCTCCGACCTCACAAATCGCTCATACGTCTGCCCTGACAACCTGCTGACCACTTCACCCAAAAACCCATACGCCATGTTTGAATACTTCCACGCACTGTCCAACGGGATCACCACCTCCACCTCATCGATCCGATCCAGCATCGTCTCAATCTTCGGGAACTCTGGCCCATCCCAATCAGTCGCCGGATGCTCAGTCGTCAAACCAGCATGATGCGCCGTCATCCGCCGTAACGTCACATCCTCAAGATCACCTGCAATTCCAGCTGCCGATGTGAACTCCGGCATATACAACAGCAACGGATCATCCAACGACAACATCGACGACTCCTGCAGAATCATCAGCGACATCGCCGTAAACGTCTTGGTGTTCGAAGCCACTCGGAACACGCTGTGCTCATCCGGCACCTTCCCGCTCCCGACCTCCGTCTCGCCGAATCCTTTGAACCAAGCCAACTCCGATCCGCAAACCATCCCGACCGCGATACCCGGTATCCGATGCGCCAATCGCACCTCCTCCACATACTCCTCCCACATCCTGATCTTCTCGTTGCCTTCAGTAGACGACATCTTTCCCCATTCACATGAAGCGGGTTAACATCACCAACACTGAATACTAAATCGCCCACCACAACCCACCGAAAACATGAAGATCGCTGAAGCAAAGATCGACATCATCGAGTTCGAAGTCCCGCGCGTAACAGTCAACGACGCCCGCGGCGGCATGGGAGGCAGTCTCACAGCCGGCGTCCTACGCCTCGTCACCGACACCGGCGTCGAGGGCAACGCTCACATCGGCGACCGGGGTGGTGGAGGCGCAACCACGATCCGCGCGTTCCAATCAGCGTTCGAAGGTCGCCTGATCGGTACGAAAATCGCCGATCGCGAAGCGTTCTGGCATCAACTCAACCCCATGTCCGGGCACGGAGCATCCACATCCCTGCACGCCCTCTGGTCACATATCGACGTAGCAATGTGGGACGCCGCCGGAAAAGCCGCCAACATGCCCGTCCACGAAATGCTTGGTACGGCACGACGAACCACCGAAGTCTACGCCACCTACCCACCACGCAACTCCACCGTTGATGGTTACGTAGCCGAAGCAGCCGAACTCGTCGAACAAGGTTTCACTGCATACAAGATCCACCCAGGCGCAATGCCCGCAGACCAAGTCATCCAGATGGTCCGGGCAGTCCGCAGAGAAGTCGGCGATGATATGCGGCTAATGCTCGATCCCAACAACGGCTACAACCTCCGCGACGCTCTGAAAATCGGCCATGCTCTGGACGAAACCAACTTCCACTGGTTCGAAGACCCCGTCCCATGGGGAGACTGGCGGGCCATCCGCACCCTTTCCGAGGAACTCGACACCCCTCTCAACATGAGCGACGCAGGGGAATTCCTTTTCCACGAAGCCGCTCGCGCCCTCGAACAAGGCTGGCCCCCGACTATCCGAGGCACCACCCGCAAAATCGGCATCACGGGACTCAAAAAACAGTGCGGCATGGCCGAAGGCTTCAACGTCAACTGCGAAGTCGGCACCGCCGGCAACTCCTTGATGAACGCCGCAAACCTCAACGTCATCATGTCCGTCCTAAACTGCGACTTCTACGAATACTGGAGCCCCTTGGAAGCCCAGCAGTTCGGACTCGAACAAGAAATCCTCGTCAACGCAGACGGCGCCCTGACCGCCCCAACCTCACCTGGTCTCGGCTACACAGTGGACGAAGACTTCGTCAAGAGCCACCGAGTCTCGACCATCGAGATCTAACGGCAAACCTGACAAGACTTCAACGATAATTGCACGCATCGCAATAAAGACATCACCAACCGAAGGGCAAACCCGTCATGATGGATTACAGCAACGGCGAAAAGATCCTAGAGAGTTTGGGAGTGACCCCCATCCTCAACGCTGGCGGACCCGTCACCCGTTTCTCAGGAACTCGACCCCGGCCGGAAGCCATGGCCGCGATGATGGCAATGGTCGATCCGTTCGTCGAGTTGCCAGAACTCATCGATGCCGCCGGCAAACGCCTTGCAGAGATCATCGGCGTCCCCGCCGCAACCATCACCAGCGGGGCATCAGGCGGACTCACCGTACAAACCGCCGCCGCTATGGCCAAGGACGATCCAGAGCTGATCTTCCAACTACCCATCACTGACAACGTCCCAACCGAACTCATCATCCAACGCAACCACCGCTTCGGATACGACCACCTCTACCTAACCCCCGGCGCTCGTTTCGTCGAAGTCGGCAACAAAGACGGCTGCACCCCCGAAGAAGTCGAGAACGCAATCTCAGACAAAACCGCAGCCATCATCCACCTCGAATCCCCCTACAGCGGCGACAACGTCCTACCAGTCGAAACGCTCGTCGACATCGCGCATCGCAACGGTTTGCCGCTCATGACCGACGCCGCATCTCGCCTCCCACCGCGTGCCAATCTCACCAAGTTCGTAGATGCAGGCTCTGATCTGGTTTCATTCTCAGGAGGCAAAGGCATACGCGGCCCGCAAGCCACAGGCCTCCTACTCGGCAACGAAGAATGGATCGAATACGCCAAACTCAACAACGCTCCCCACGCGACAGTCGCCCGAGCACAGAAAGTCTCCAAAGAATCAATTGCCGGCATCTTGGCCGCCGTCGAAGTCTTCGTCAACGAAGACGAGGAAGAAGAAAACCGACGCTACACCAGACTGATGCAATCAGTCGTCGATCAGATCATCGAGATACCAGGCGTAGACGCAGAGGTAGTCCACGACTACAACCACTACATCCCCCACGCCGTCATCAAACTCAACGATTCCTGGCGCGGCCCACCCAAGAGCGTCATCGGCGAGCGCATGTTGGAAGCACCCAACCGCATCATGATCCTCACATTCCTCGAAGAAGTTCCAGAGTTCTGGGTCGATCCGCTTAACCTTTCCGATGAAGAGGTGCAGATCGTTGCAGACAAGTTGCGGCGAGTGTTGCTGGACGCATCGAACGAGAACTGATGAAAATCAAGGACTGAAATAACCAATGTTGGATATCCATGCACTCATGGAACAACTTGCCGCGAAGCGACCAATCTTCCACTCAGAGGCTGATTTTCAGTTCGCGTTGGCTTGGTGTATCGGGAAAACAAAGCCCGACTGCGAAGTTAGGCTCGAATGGAAACCGTTTCCAGAAGAAAACTTGCACATAGATGTTTGGGTACCAACCTACTCTACTGCGATTGAGCTCAAGTATCCAGTTACAGCATCTCTCAACATCTGTCACGGTGACGAACGATTCGAGCCGAGTATACGTCGAAGAAGTCAAGCCCAATACGGTTTCGTCAAAGATATCGAGCGTATCGAACGAATGATTTGTAAACATGACAAAGTCGAACGTGGATTCGCTGTGCTGTTGACAAACCACGAGGGGTTTTGGAAAACACCTACAGCAACAGGGTGGCAATGCACCGACAGTGCTGAGTTCCGAATTCATCATGGGTCAAAGTTGAAAGACACACGACATTGGCCGCCGAAGCAAAAGGATTCTACAAAGAAGAATCCTGTAAAACTGCGAGGATCATACAAGATGTCTTGGCAGGATTACTGCGATCTCAAGACGCTAGACAACATCCAAATTCACGAAGGAAAAAGATCCAAATTCCGCTATCTAGCCGTCGAAGTTGGCAATTGAAACGAACCGACCGCCGCCAGCATCAGGAGACACAACGATGACCACCAAACTCCAAGGCAAACACGCATTCATGCAGGCGCTCCGTGCCGAAGGCGTCCGCTACATCTTCGGCAATCCCGGAACTAGCGAAGCCCCCTTCATCGGAGTCCTCCACGAATATCCCGACCTCGAGTACCTCATGGTCGTCCAAGAGGGTGTCGCCATCGGAATGGCAGAGGGATACGCCCGCGCAAGCGGTGAAGTCGGATTCGTCAGCCTCCACATCGACAACGGCCTCGCCAACGGCTTCAGCTTGATGATCGACCAGAAACGCACCGGATCGCCAGTCGTCATCACCGCAGGCAACAAGGACATCCGTCACCTAGCTAACAACCGCAGCGACCTGGCCGACATGGCAAGACCATTCGCAAAATGGAGCGCTGAAGTCACTCATCCCGAGCAGGTCCCATCCATCATGCGTAGGGCTTTCCAAGAAGCCCGAACTCCTCCGACCGGTCCCGTCTTCGTCGCACTCTCCGGCAATGCCATGGACGACTTCGCCGAAATCGACCTTGAGCCATCTAGCGAGATCTACGGCGAACCGCGCCCGGAACCCGCCGCCGTCGAAAACACCTCCAAAATCCTCGCCAACGCTGTCAATCCGTTGATGATCGTCGGCGACGGCGTCTACACCAGCGACGGCGTCTTCGCTGCCGCCTCCCTCGCCGACACCGTTGGCGCCCGTGTCTTCGGACACGTCGCCGGTCACACTCCGTTCCCCACGGATCATCCTCTCTGGTGCGGACAGTTATCCTTCAGATCCGAAGAGGGATTGGCAGCAATCAACAACGCCGACGTTATCCTGGCCGTCGGCTGCCCAGTATTCGAAGACTTCTTCTACCGCTCCGGGAACTTCGTCAAACCCGATACCACCCTGATTCACATCGACGCCGATTCAAGCCAGATCGGCCGCAAGGAACCGACCGACATCGGCATCTGGGCGTCTCCACGACACGCATTAGCAGAAATCGAGATCGATGTCCGACGTCGCATGACCGATGAAGACGTCGCGGCCGCCGAAACCCGCATCGAGCAAATCGGCGCCGAAAACCAGGCGAAAATGGCCGCGTTTGAGGAACTCGCTACTAGCGGTTGGGACAGAGCCCCCATCCCGGTGGCAACATTCGGCAAAGCGTTGGGTGATGCGATACCGCACGGCGCAAACGTCTTCAACGATTCGATCTCATCATCTGTGTTGGTTCAAAACGGTCTAGCACACCGGACCGACATCAAGATGATGGCCGCACGCGGCGGCGCTATCGGCTGGGGGATCGGCGCAACGATGGGCATGAAACTCGCAGATCCGGACAACCCCACCATCGGTATCGTCGGTGACGGCAGCGCAATGATGACCGTCCAAGGACTCTGGACCGCCGTCAATTACGACATTCCGATCACCTACGTCATCTGCAACAACGCGGCATATCGCGTCTTGAAGGTGAACATGAACGTATATCACACCATCAACGAGATGCCCCCTCCCGAAATCTACAACGCCATGGATTTCACAACGTCCTTCGACTTCAAGGCCCAAGCCGAGGCATACGGCGGCGTAGGCATACGCGTCACTCAAGCCGACGACATAAGACCAGCTATCGAAGCAGCAGTAGCGTCGGGGAAACCTGCATGTGTCGACGTGATTCTGGACGGCGCTGTCTAGGAACTAACCAAGGAAGTTTTCAAATCTATGGTCGATTCATCCAAGGCTCAAGACCTTATAAGAAACACTTGGAAAGATGCCGCTATCTACGGTGCCCTAGCGGACATCGCTGACGACCCCGAGAGCGTTCGTCATTTCAAGCGATTGCAGGAGATCCAAGCGTCTATCGCCAGAGGTTGGTCGCAGTCTGTATCGGCCAACGTTGCCGCCAGACACGCAGGCAGGTTTTCCATTTCGTTGGCCCTGTTCAGACTCGCCTCGAAAATTCTGAGCCCTCCACGCATCGCAGGATTTCTCCGAAGCCGTTTTCGCCAATCCTTGAGCAACAACGCCGACGAATACCTCGCTTCAGGTCTTAAGGACGAGGCGGTCGAGAGCATGGATTTGCTCGACCGCCTTTCCCAAGGCACGACTACCGAGGGTCAACACTACGAGTACGGTTCTTTGGCCACACGGACGGGAGCGCTACGGGCGGCAGTCCTCGGTGTAAACGACGGATTGGTCTCAAATACGACCTTGACATTGGGTGTCGCCGCAGGAGCATCTGACCCTGAAATCGTTGTCCTCGCCGGAATCGCCGGTTTAGTCGGAGGGGCCTTATCTATGGCCGCCGGCGAGTATATCTCTGTCGTCTCTCAACGCGAGTTCAACGAAAACCTGGTTCGATGGGAAAACGCTGAGTTGCTGCTTTGGCGAGAAGAAGAGGAAGCGGAGTTTGCAAAGATCCTGCAAACAAAGGGGCTGTCTCCAGATGAAGCGAAGGTAGCCGCGGCCCGCATCATGAGCGACCACGAAACCGCCCTCGACATGCATGTCAGGGAAGAATTGGACATCGACCCCGATGAATTGGGCGGTTCGCCGATAACGGCAGCGGTCAGCTCCTTCGTCGCGTTCGCAGGAGGCGCGGCTGTGCCGTTGATACCGTATGTGGTGGGACTAAATTCCCCCGTATCCATTATCGTCAGCGCACTCGCTGCGGGGGCAGCACTAATGATCGTCGGAGGAGGGTTGGGCTGGATGTCGGGGAGCGGGAAGGTCTACGGCGCCTTGAGGATGCTTTTGGTCGGATTGGCGGCAGGCGCGATTACTTTCGGACTGGGTTCGCTTGTGGGCCAGCAGTTGGGCTGACGAAGCTGCGCGACCAGCCTCCAAAGCAAGTCACTGACCACGTCTGGTTAGAACGTGTTATCCCTTTTAGTGACCGAGTTGTCGACTTTCTCAGTCAGCAGAGCGCTTACGGCGACGGCGCATAGGTCGATCCAACACGGAGAACATTACGCGTTCGTTGTCTTCGTCAATCACGACGTGCACGAATTTGCCGACGAGTTTAGCCGCCTTCTGCACCTGCAACTTGACGTTTGACGCGTTACGGCCAGCAGCATACCCGATCGCTCTGGCATCCCCAACTTCCATCCTCGACAGCGTTTCGATCAACGCGATCATTTCCGGCGACCGCGAGGTCGCTGAATACTTCCGGTTGGTTTCCCACACTTCTTGTACTTCTCGTAGTGAGACGATTTCTATTTGCATGTTCAAACCCCGTTGAGTGCCGACATTGCTTAACTTAGACCCATTCTTACTCCAAAACGCCCGAACAAAAACTATAGTGTATTAATCGCTAATCCGCAGGGTGCTTTGAGTCGCATTTTGACAATCGCTTTTTCGATGTTTGCCTTTTATCTCAACTCTTCCATCTAAGCGTTTTCAGAATACTCGATCCGAATTCATCGAGTAACGATCACGCTCAAATTCACGTTACTTTTGAAATCAAGCCTATAGAGACCAGTCGACGCATCACGCTATCCGCGCCTTCTCCTGGAGAGTTGTCAGACCCAATGACCACACCCATTTCCCCGTCAGACCCCTCCAAATCGCCTTGCCGCACCGATAGAAAGACTCCGGCTCCATCTGCGACAACTTTGGAGGCTCTGGAACCTTCGTCTCCTGTATCAGGCGAAACTGAAATCACGGCGCCACCATTGCGCGAAGCTTCTTTGGCAACGAGATTGATGGTTTCAAGGGAATGCTGAGGATCATCTAACACGGTGACTGGCCGCGAACCGTCCTCCAGCAACTTTTCCGCAACGGCATTGCCCAGAGCCGAATTTGCCGTTGACGAACTGCCAGAGATGTATACATTGAACCCGCGCTCTCGCATCGTCGGGTAAGATCTGCGAAGCTCGCGTATCACGCTCGGAAAAGAGAACCATTCAGGTATCTCGGCACCACCTTCAAGACGCTCACGAAGCTCTGTCCCCGATAGATTCATCACTTTGGAATCATCGGCTAACTCGTCTCGTGTCACGTAAAGGTCTCGCGTCCCGTCGTAAACAACTTCCTGGAACGTGACGACCTCGATCCCCAGTTCGTCGCGATGTTCTTCGACGAGGTATTGGGCGTCGTACGGTCCGTAGAAAGGATTCCCGTCGCGATCGTTACCGGGACCCGCATGATCCCTTCCGACGATGAAGTGAGTGCAACCGTAATTCTTGCGAACAATCGCATGCCAGACCGCTTCCCTAGGCCCGCCCATCCTCATGGCCAGTTGCAAAAGGCTTAAGGTTGCCGAATCCTCCGAGTATCCGTCCAAAACCGCACGGTAGCATCGAACCCGAGTGTGATATTCAACATCTCCCGGCTTTGTCAGCCCAACCACAGGATGGATCAGGAGATTTGCAGATACCTGTTCAGCCGCCCGTCGGGTCAACTCGACGTGTGCCCGATGCATCGGGTTGCGTGTCTGGAAAGCAACGATTCGCGACCAGCCCTTGTCTTCAAACAAAGCGCGCAGCTGGGCAGGTGTGTGCCTCAACTCGGAATACGTGTGATGTTGCGAAGCCCTGACACCTTCCAGCGAACCGCCGACATAGTATTCACCCGTTTGATTGAGTAAGACATTTACGCCCGGATGAAATTCGTCATCAGTTCCGAAAACCTTGACGGCTTCCTCAGTCCTGTCCGGCATCCAAACGTCGCCAACATTTAAGACCGCTACGAGAACTCCTTCCGGATGCATCAGAGCAAGGCGATCCCCAACAGACAAGGTGGTCGCAACCGATTCAGGCAGAACCAAAACTATAGGCATCGGCCAAAGCGTACCGTCAACCAGACGCATCTGGTCTCGCACGCCCTCGTAGTCCGCACGCCCCATGAACCCGTCCAACGGAGAGAAAGCCCCGGTCAGCAACTGTTCAATATCGCAGAGCTGTCTAGGTGTCAGAACCCATTTCTTAAGCGAACGCGCCTCGACGTCCAATTCCTTGGCTTTTGCCGGGCCGGAGATTAGGTCCACCAAGACCCCGCCATGTGGATCGATTAATCGATTCTCTTCCGATATCGTCGTCGTTGTCATCTACCTCTTCCGGATTCCAGTCTCATGTGGATATTAGGGTTCGATGTCTCTCAAGTGCTTCAATCGCTCTGCCCGCGTTTCGCCCAATCGGCGTTCTCGAACATGTTCAGGCCCGGATCCGCGATCACTCCCGCACTGGTGTAATCTGGTGGTTGAGAGCGGATGAACTCTTCATCGATTTCAACTCCCCAACCTGGTCCATCTGGCAACGGGAAGTAGCCGTCTACAACTTCTGGATAATTGGATCCCGCGTTTTTGACATGCGGGTCAGCAAAATCGTTGAAATGCTCCAAGATCTTCACGTTCCGCAACGTCAAGCAAAGGTGTAACGCAGCCATCGTCGAGATGATGCCGCCCACGTTGTGCGGCGCAACCATTATCGAGTAGCTCTCGGCAGTGGAAGCGATCTTCTTGACCTCCAAGATGCCGCCGCACTGCGTTATGTCCGGTTGAATTACGTCGACCGTCTGTGCACCCCAGATTTCTCTGAACTCAGGTGCTCCGTAAAGACGCTCGCCAGTTGCGATGGGCAGACCGGTGTGTTGCCGAACCGATTCGAGTGCAGGAACATCTCCCGGCCGCACAGGTTCTTCGATCCAACCAATGTTGAAGCGTTCGACTTGACGAGCTACCTCCCTCGCCTGATGTGGCGCGAAGCGACCATGCATCTCGATCATGATTTGCGCATGTGTCCCGGTCACCGACGCGACAGCCTCAATCAGGTCAAGAGACTTGAAAAACTCGTCACGTTCAAGCTCAAGGTCACCATTACCAAACGGATCAAACTTCATCGCCCGATAGCCGCGGTCTAAAACCCGTTGTGCGGCCGATGCGAACTGCTCCGGTTCCCGCTCGACGGTATACCAACCATTGGCATAAGCCTGAACGCGGTTGGCCACCTGACCACCGAGCAGTTTATAAACGGGTTGATTACAAGCTTTGCCGATAATGTCCCAAAACGCCAGCTCCACTAACGCCAACCCGGTGTGAACCACCTCGCCCGGCTTGCCGAAGTCAAGCAACGTCATTCGACGATAAAGAGCTTCGATGTCGAACGGGTCATGTCCAATGAAGTGCCGTTCCGCATCCCGGAGGTATTCGCGAACGGTGTGAGTCTTACCTAGGACCCTCGCCTCCCCGATACCTGTAATCCCTGCATCGGTTTCGATGATGCAATACGTCAGATTGCGCCAGGGCGTGCCGAGGACTATGGTGCGGAATCCAGTTGTCTTCATTGAAGAGTTGCCAGTAGGGGAGGTGCAGACTCAATAGATTGTATAAATTCGGAAGATGAACCCTCATATCCGCAACTCACCGTCAAGTCTCAAATCACGGCTCGATTTACAATGAAGCCGCGGTAGTAACTCATACGCGGGAGTAACTCAGTGGTAGAGTGCCTGCCTTCCAAGCAGGGTGTCGCGGGTTCGAATCCCGTCTCCCGCTCCATTCCGTAAACGTTAAGCGTTTTTCGCTATTCAACCCGATTCCTGAAGCAACTTAATCTCCGCACCCGAATCGGCTACTAAGGCCATGTCATTTGTGCAGTAAGATTTCCGCAAGATCGCCAAACCGATCAACCTTGAGGTCCTCGGATCGCGGGCGACAGACGTTACCCAACCCACGTTACGACCTCGATCTCCCCCTAAGATGCGGTCGCCTTGCGAAACCCACGGTGCATCAACCTCATCATCGACCAAGGTGAAGCCCACCAAGCATCGCTGGACCTTATCGTAGGTGTCGAGCCGAGCGATCACCTCTTGCCCCACATAACAACCCTTATCGAAATCGACCAGATGCATCAACCCTGCTTCAAGCGGGTTAACATCCTCGGTCAGTTCCTTCCCAGCGATCGGTTCCCGGTTCGCGATTCTCACAAACTCGAACAGTTCATCCGAAACCGTTAGAGGCTCTACTCGGGTAAGCCGATCGATGAACGCAGGCACGGCGGGCTGACCGACCATCAATAACCAAGAGTCCGGCCCCGCCGAATCGGTCCTCAAAGCAAGAACAACGCCCCCTTCGACGAGATCCGCCCCGAGTATAGAGCCGACGCGGTTGCTCGCAAAATCAAGCTCTGGCAACAATTCACTGACCATCGATGTCGCATCTGGCCCGAACGCGTACCAACGTCTCAAGAACCCGCTCAAGTCGTTGAGCTCCGCTTCTTCAATAATCGTGAAGCGCTCGATTCCGCTCTGCATCGGACCGGAATCAGGGGCTTCAGAAATCAGAAGCAGTTCCCGCTCAGATCGTTTCAGCACCCAAAACACATCAACAACGCGACCCTTTTCGTTCGTGAGGACGGTTCGTCTCGCTTCCCCATCTCCAAGGTCCAACAGCGAATTTGTGGTCAATCGATGCAAGAGGTCCAAAGCGTCAGGACCCACATGCCCGACTGCTGAACCAAACAGAGGCTCGATCAAAGCTGCGCCGCGCGCAAGATAGTCCGAATACTGCTTGTCGAGGATCGCAGAATCTGCGGAGGCCGCAATGGTCGACATTGCGTGTAGTTCAGACGGCGAAGGAATCGCCGCATCCGCAGGTCCGCTTGGCGTTGGGGTTGTGAAACTCGAACCCGCGGCCGTTCAACCCATCAGAAAAATCCAGCACCGTACCTGCCAAAAAGACGAAAGCCCGCTTCGGGATATAGACCTCGATGCCGTTTTCGCTGATGACTTTGTCAGATTCGTCTGGCCCATCCGCCAGTTCGAGGACGTATTGAAGACCGGAACATCCACCGCCCTGCACCGCTATCTTGAGACCGCAACGCTCTCGCCCTTCCTTTTGCGCGAACTCCAAAGCCTTCGACGCGGCCTTCTCCGTTACACGCACGGTGTTGATGGGAACGACGTGAGGATGTTCGGCGACTGCCATCGTGTCCGGGATATGAACCGTTTGAGGGTAGGATTCAGGCTGTCAATTCGGTAGGTTGGCCCGCATCAATGTCTCACCAAAGTTTGGAAGATCGGGTTCACATAGAATCGAAACTGTCATCGGTACTCATCTTATATCACCCGTCTTGGTCAGGAATTCCATCAGCACGAAGCGAGGTGACAGCGGCGAGACGTCGCTGTTGTACGGCGGTCGGGTAGCCAAATCCAACCGACGCGTAGAAGCGAACGGCATTGGCGACGAAGCAGTCAGCGCACTCGGACTGGCGCGAGCACACTGCGATTCGGATTTCATCCAGGACTCGTTGCTCGAAATCCAGCGTCTGATGTTCCTTGCGAACGCGGAGATCACAACTTCAACCGACCATCTCGTCCAGTTGCAGGAACACTTCCAGACCATCGGCGAACAGCAAGTGTCAGAGTTGGACGATCTCCTACGAAAACTGGAACAAGATGTAGAACTTCCCCCGGCATTCATCATCCCCGGCGCAACTGTGAGTTCCGCGACCCTTGATATGGCTCGGTGCAAAGTAAGAGAGTTGGAAAGAGCCGCAGTCGCCTTGTACGAAGACGGCATGATTGAGAACCAGCATCTGCTGGTTTGGTTGAACCGACTCTCCGATTGCGTATTCATGATGGCCAGATACGTAGATCGCGATCTTCCGCCGGAGATTGTCACCGGCACGAGGCAAGCGCGTTGAGCCAATTCCGACTCGCAATCATCAACACCGGCGCAGCCAATATCCACAGCGTCGAAAAGGCGGTCCGGGTGGCGGGTGGCGATCCCCTCGTCACCACTTCAGCAAAAGCAATCGCCGACGCCCACGCAGCGATCCTCCCAGGCGTCGGTGCCAACGACGCCGTGATGAAGCAACTCATCGATCGCGAATTGCCCGACACAATACGCGACTTCGCGGCTTCCGGAAGGCCGTTGCTATGCGTTTGCTTGGGCATGCAAATCCTTTTCGAAGCGTCTGAAGAGGGAGAGTTGCCGGGCCTCGGCATACTAGGCGGCGACGTCGTCCGGTTTTCACTAGACTCCGAGACCAATAGCGGCAAAAAGTTAAAAGTTCCGCACATGGGCTGGAACACCGTGCACTTCCTCGATGACGATGTGCCGAGACACCCCGCGTTTGCAGGGATTCCGCAGGACACCTTCTTCTACTTCGTCCACTCGTATCACTGCCGCGCAAAAGATCCCAGCGACATCGCTGCAACATCGCCTCATGGAATCGAAGTCTGCGCCGCCGTCGTGCGCGACAACGTCGTAGGCACCCAGTTCCACCCCGAAAAGAGCGGCCGGTCCGGGCTGGAGATATATGCGAAATTCCTAGATTTCGCGCAACGAGCCAAGTAAGCATCGATACCTTCCCGCGCATGGAAGTAATCCCAGCAATTGACATCCGAGGCGGGCGTTGCGCCAGGCTTTTCAAAGGCGACTACGAGCAAGAAACAGTCTTCGATGAAGACCCCGTCGACGCCGCATTGCGATGGAGAGATTCAGGTGCCAATCGTCTTCATGTAATCGACCTTGACGGTGCAAAAGACGGCAAACGCGTCAACGCCGAAACCGTCACGCGCATCGTTGATTCCGTCAATCTCCCCGTCCAGATGGGCGGCGGCATTCGTAGCGCTGATGACGCAGACGCGGTAATTCAAATGGGCGTGCAAATGGTCATTTTCGGCACCGCGGCCGTCGAAAACCCTGACGCTGTGCAGAACAGCATCGAATCATTCGGAGCGGATCACATCTGTGTATCGGTCGATGCCAAAGACGGCATCGTAAGGACACGAGGTTGGTTGACAGAAACATCGCTGTTGGCGCTGGATCTGATGCATGAAATGTCGGCAGACCGCGGCGTCCAAAACTTCATCTACACCGATACCGCGCGTGACGGCACGCTCTCTCACCCCAACTTCGACGCAGTTGGTCAAGTCGTGAGCGGGATAAAATTACCTGTTATGGTCGCAGGCGGAATCGCCACGATTGAAGACGTTGTGAAATTGCGCGAAATCGGTGCCGCCGGTGCCATCACTGGAATGGCGATTTACACCGGATCGTTGAACTTGGCTGAGGCCATCAAAACCATAAACGAACTAGATGCCGGACAATCAAGCCTGCAAATCACATAGATAGAACGCGAGACCGCCGAATTGACTACAAGACCCACAGCGAGTTGGCACACCTTCAACGACCAGATCGACCCGCACGCCATCATCTCCCTACTCCCCATCCACCGGTCGCAACACGTAGCAGTCCTCGGCGGAGGAATTAGCGGTCTCACGATCCCAATCGCCAAATACGTCTACGACGGCAACGTCGTCGCACTCGAAGTCGACAAACCAACTCTCGACGAACTCACCGCCGAAGTTGAGCGCGTCCACCTGACGAACGTGACACCGACCTTAGTGGATGGAGACGACATCGCCGCAACCGAGCTGGACACTGACGGCATCGTAGTCATCGACGCACTTCACAACACTACGAGCCCTGCACGATTGTTTTCTTCCGTGGCCAACTTGCTCCCGGGCGGCGGATGGATGTTGATCGCAGACTGGTTCTCCACCGACGCCCGTGGTGACACCGGACCCGCAAAGTCCAAGCGCGTCGATCCATCTCGCGTCGAGCGTTGGGCGGCCGAAAACGATATGACTCCCATTACCCGACGAACATTGGGCGTCCAACGTTACGTGCACGTCTATCGCAAACGGCGAACCGCCCAAAACTAGGCTCCCGCCACTCTTTCCCAATGCTGACCAACCGCGTCATACCATGCTTGGACGTTGACCTAGGTCGTGTCGTAAAAGGAGTGAGTTTCGTCGATATCCGCGATGCCGGCGATCCCTCGGAACTTGCCGAACTTTACAACTCCGAAGGCGCAGACGAACTCGTCTTCCTGGACATCACCGCTTCTTCCGACGATCGCAACACAATGGTCGACGTCGTCGAGCGCGTCTCGGCTCAAGTCTTCATCCCGCTAACCGTTGGAGGCGGCATCCGTTCCCGCGACGATATGGGCAGGATGCTCGAAGCTGGCGCAGAAAAGGTTAGCGTCAACTCCGCCGCTGTTGCAGACCCTTGTTTGATCGAAGATTGCGCCAAAGAATTCGGATCCCAATGCGTCGTACTCGCTATCGACGCCCAAAGACGTAACGGCGAACCGGACTGGCAGGTCTACACCCACGGCGGAAGACGAGGCACCGAATTAGGCGCCATCGAGTGGGCGATCCGCGGCGCAGAGCTCGGCGCCGGTGAACTCCTGGTCACCAGCATGGACGCCGACGGCCAACAGACCGGCTACGACATCGAACTGTTGAAGGCAATCTCTGACGAGGTATCGGTGCCTTTGATCGCAAGCGGCGGCGCCGGCAAAGTCGAACACTTTGCGGAAGCGATCAAAGATGGCGGTGCCGACGCGGTCCTCGCCGCATCTCTCTTCCACTACGGAACGCTCCGAATCTCCGATGTCAAAACCCACATGGCCGACGTCGGATTGCCAGTCAGACCAGTCGATTGATCGAGATGAACCGCGAGAATCTCTCATGATCCAATTCGACGACCGTGGCCTCATCACAGCCATCGTGCAGGACGTCAACACCAAAGAGGTGTTGATGGTCGCCCACATGAACGGCGAGGCCTTAACCCGGACCATCGCAGGACCTCACGCATGGTTCTACAGCCGCAGCCGAAAAACCCTTTGGGAAAAGGGTTCGACCTCCGGCGATTACCTCAAGGTCGTCGACTTGAAACTCGACTGCGACGGCGACGCCATCGTTGTGTTGGCAGAACCCGTAGGCGGAGCAGCGTGCCACACCGGTGAACGCTCCTGCTTCCACCAAACAGTCGACGCAGCCACCGAGAGTGCTCGCCGCGTCGGCCCGGGTATCCTCATCGAGCTGGCCGAGGTAATCCACCAACGCGCCATCGAGATGCCAGAAAACTCCTATACAGCTAAGATGCTCGCATCAGGGCCTTCCAGAGTGGCTCAAAAAGTGATCGAAGAAGCTGGAGAAACGGGTTTAGCCGCGGCGACAGGCGATCTGAAGTCCCTCCCGCTCGAAATGGCCGACCTCTTCTACAACTGCGTAGCCCTACTCAAATCCGTCGGCGTCCCTCTAGACGAAGTTTGGGAAGAACTCCAACGCCGCAGACTGTAACTCGATCAAGAGTTATCCGCGTCGTCCCGCTCGTCCAACTCAATCGCGGTCTGCATCGCCGACACCGCGACCTCGATCATCTCGTCATCAGGCTGCGCCGTCGTCAACTTCTGCAACCAGAGATTCGGCATCCCAACCAAGTCGGCAAAGAGATTGCCGCTATGCGTACCGGTGAATCTGATGAACTCGTAACTCAACGCAGCGATCACCGGAATCAGAACGATCCGAGAACCGATCAACATCCAGAGCGGCTCCCTCGGCACAAACATGAAAACGATGATCGATACAACCACAACCGTCAATAGGAAAGACGTCCCGCAACGCGGGTGCGCTGGCGAAAACTTCCGTATCTCACTGTTCAACAACGGCAATCCACGTTCATAAGCGTGGATCGTCATATGCTCCGCACCGTGATACCCATACATCCGCTTGATGTCCTTCATCAGCCCGATCGCCCAGATATAAGCCAGGAAAACCACCAGACGAGCAACACCCTCCATCACGTTGGCAATAAAGTCGGACTGCTCCTCAAACGGCCGCGAGATGAACAGCGGTAGAAGAAAGAACAGAGCGATGCCGAAGACCAACGCCAACGCCGTCATTAAACCCATACCAAGGGCCCCGATCTCAGCATCCTCATCCTCTCCCGCGTCCTTGATCTGCTGATTCGCACCGATCGTGTACGCTCTCATCCCGATAACCAGCGTCTCTGCCAACACGAGAATGCCCCGCACGAATGGCACCTGCCGCAGCTTGCCGTTCGCCCACCCCAGAAGCGGAATGGTCTCATGGTGAATAGACCCGTCGGCCCGCCTGACCGCAACCGCGCAACCTCGAATACCGCGGATCATCACTCCCTCAATGATCGCCTGACCACCGTACATCCGATGCGGCGTACTCACATTCTCGGTCTCAGGCATGCCAAGAACCCTTGCGAACACCTGATTGCCGACTCAAGAAATCCAGACGGCCAAAAGAAAATCGTGAGATGGGAGAGGAGCCGACCAGCTCGGACGCTGTCAGCTTCAAGACCAAGGCGTGAATTGCGACCCGGATCTACTCCGGCATCGACATGCCGTAGCGTCGCATCAACCGCTCCACTCGACCCTCGGTGTCCACGATGCGCTGCTCACCTGTCCAGAACGGATGGCAGACGCTACAGACCTCAACGCGGATCTCTTCCTTGGTCGATCCAACGATCATGCCTTCAACGCCACACGCGCATACAACTCGTGCTTCCGGAAAGTAGGTGGGGTGAATGTCAGTCTTCATGGTTAAAGAACTTCGTGCCGTTTACTCAAACTAGACCGCGACGGCGTCAACATTGATTCTTCGCTTGTCCTGCTTGGCATAGTCAAACCTCACGGTGCCGTCCACCGTGGCGTACAACGTGTGGTCCCGACCCATCCCGACATTCGTCCCCGCATAGAACCGAGTGCCACGCTGTCTCACAAGTATCGAACCCGCAGTCACTGCTTCACCGCTAAACGCCTTCACTCCCAAACGACGACCTGCGCTGTCACGACCGTTCCTTGATGTTCCCGAACCCTTCTTATGTGCCATGACGCAGACTCCGTGTTTTTGCTTGCCGGTCGACTAGACCTCGATATCAGTTATCTCGAGCGACGTAATGTGTTGCCTGTGTCCACGCTTGATGCGGTATCGAGTCTTGTTCTTGTACTTGAACACCGTCTTCTTGCGTTCCCGACCGTGCGACAACACCTTGGCGACAACTTGCGCTCCCTCGATCGTGGGCGTCCCAACCTCAACCTCGCCACCCACAGATGCCAGCAACACATCGTCAAGAGTTACCGTGTAACCCTCCGGGTAAGGCAGCTTTTCAACATCGAGTTGATCGCCCGGACGAACCCGATATTGCTTGCCGCCAGTAGCAACGATGGCGTAGTTCTCAGACATCTCTATTAGGTAGTGGAGCGATGAATCGCTCGTGAGTAACTCTCCGATTCTAAAACATCCTGCCTTTGACCGAACACGGTCGACGCGTCAACGGTGGTTCAACCGTCGATGGCAGCGAAATGACTTTGGAAATACAGCAGCGGGTCCCCGTCGCTGACGTGTATGTTCTCCACCTCCGCCACGAATATCGTGTGATCACCGGCCTCCAACGAATCGACCACCCTGCAATCCATCGCGGCCAACGATTCCACGACGACCATCGATTCACCTAACCGCTCAAACTCTGGCTCCGGCAACGTCTTCCTTATCTCTTCAGGAACTGTGTAATGGCGAGCGACCCCACGCTGCCACTGATTCAAAACGCTGATCCCGAATCTCCCATTGCGCTTCACTAACGGATGCGTATTCCGTTCGTGCCCAACCGTGATCAAAGCCAGCGGCGGTTCGAGCGAAACCGAAGTCACGCTGTTCGCCGTCATCCCATGGATCGTCTCGCCATCCGCCTCAAAAGTCGAAATCACCGTCACACCAGTCGCGTAATTCGACCACGCACTCCGGAAAAGGTCACTCGTTACATTGTTTTGAGACATCAATTCCTTTTCGCTCTCTGCGCGGAAATTATAGCGATTGATCTCTCCAGAAAACCCTCAAATCCCATGAACGATTCAATCAGTTATCGAACCGCGTTTCGCCAACTCAACGGCTCCGGGTCGACATACCCCGAAAGTTCAGCAAAGGCAACACCCTTGGATTCGCCGCTGACCGTGTCATAAACATCGACCCTGCCTTCCCAATACGCACCCGCCTTGTTCCCAAACGGCAAAGCGGGCACTTCTTGATCAGCAACGATCGGCGACATCATCACGTCCAAATCCAAAGATTCAACTTCGAGTCGCCAACGACTCGGATACTCGCCAGCAGTGTCAGGACTCGTCCAATAATCAAGCACTTCCAACCGGATCCCGTGCACATCCTCTTCCAGAGTCATTTGCTCCCCATCAAGATCAACCAATGTTCCATCAGTCGCGATCACCCCCCCATCGCCTCCACGCACTTCCGAAATCATCAACGAACTCCCATCGTCCAGATGCAACGCGAACCATTGCCACCCGGCGGGCTTGCCAACCACAAAGAAATCGCCCCACTGATGATCGAACCAGACCTCACCCTCAACATCAATCTCCAAACCCTCGATCATCACAACACCCTCTGCCGCCATCCTCGGATACGAGTAGTAATAGGTCCAACCAAACGGCCAGTCCATCCACCCAACATCCTCATGCAACATCACCGAACCGGGTTTCTCGGTCCTCAATCTCATCCCCGTTCCCGAATCCACATCCGACGCCTCAAGAAAATGACGACCGTCGATTTCAAGCGAGATGTTGCCCAGATCAAGATCTACCAGCCCTAACAACTCAAGCTGACTCGATCCGAACCCCTCCGAAGCAATGTAGTAATGCACTTCTCCCCTAACATCCGTGATCCCTGCCTGCCCAACCTCAAAACTGTCAGTCCTATCCTCATTCGCCGTCTGGAATATCACGAAATGAAACGAAAACTCTTCCCCATCATCAGACTCCAAATGCCCGTTGTAGTACCACCACTCAATAGGCGCATCGTGCGAACCATCATCCTCCGGCAGATTCAATGTTTCCGGCACCGCCGTCGGTTCGGGCGGCCGAGGTGTCGGTATCTCCCTAGGCTCAACCCGGCCCACACAAGCCAACACAAAGATGAACAAAACAATTGCCAAGGCAAACCCGCTATGTCGAACCGGACCCCTCATTCCGCCCTCAATTCCGGCAACCGCCGATCAATCCAACCGGGCAACCACCAGTTCCATTTTCCAAACAACCGCATCAATGCCGGCGCAATCAAAATCCTCACGATCGTCACATCAATCAATATCGCCAATGCCAATCCGAAACCGACCGTCTTCACAGAAACTACCTCGGCAAGCACAAAACTAGCCCCGACCACAATCAAGATCAAACCAGCACCAGTGATGATCATCCCGCTCCGCGCCAACCCCCTTTTCACGCTCTCCCGGTTGTTTCCCGTCTCCTGATACGCCTCTCTGATCCGCGAAAGCAGAAAAATCTCGTAGTCCATGCTCAACCCGAAAAGTATCGCGAAAAGCGCGATCGGTGTCGTCGCCTCCGTAATCCCAAGCGGCTCGAAATCCAGCAAACCGCTAAGGTTCCCCTGCTGAAACACCCAAACCAACGCTCCAAAACTCGCCAAGATGCTCAAAGTGTTCAATACCACCGCCTTCAGCGGTATAACGACCGATCTGAACAGCACCATCAGCGAAACAAAGGTCAACATGATCACGATCAAAGCCACGATCGGAAATCGCCCGTAAAGTGATCGGATCAAATCATTCGTGTGCGCCGCGCCTCCCTCAACGTGCACATCAGGATCCTCAACCGATCCAAATGCCCGAATCTCATCGACCAGATGCCGCGCCTCCGCAGAAAACGGATGCAGACCCGCACTCACGTAAAACAGCGCGATCCCATCCCGCACGCTTTCATTCACAAGCCGCAGCGTGGTCCCGTCGTAAATCGACTCAGGATGCCGATAAAGCTCGCGATAATCGTCAATCCCCAAAGTCGGTCTCAAATTGACGATGCTCGAAACCCTTTCAACATCCGGCAACCCCTCCAACGCACGCCCGAACGCGTAGAGCTTCTCCAAGTTCTCATCCGAAAATGGATCGCCATCAAACGTGTACGCCACCGTCAACTCGGTCGATATGTCCAATCCGAATCTCTCCTGCAGCAGATCAAACCCTCGCCGCGACTCGTACCGCTCAGGCAAAATCGTCGCATCCGCCGTCCCAGGGCGAATATCGATGACCGGCGTAACCAGCGCGATCAACAACAACACCGTCGGAATCAAAAACAGAAACGGCCGGTTCATCACCCCTTCTGCCATCTTCGCCCAAACGCCATCCCCGAATCGGGTAAACGAAAACACCGGCAACCGATTGACGCGATGGCCCACTACGCCCAAAACCGCCGGCATCAACGTCTGTGCCGATAGCAACGCGATCGAGATCACGATAACAGCCCCTATACCAACCGAATCCAGCACCGGTAAATCAAACATCAGCAGCGACACCAATCCGATAACGCTCGTCACCCCCGAAAAGAGAATCGCCTTGCCCGCACGTTCATGCGTCACGGAGATCGCGTCAGCAACGGAACGCCCGTTTCCCAACTCCTCTTTGAACCGGCTCACATAGAAAAGCGAGTAGTCAATACCCATCCCGATCCCGAGCAACGTGATGATGTTGAACGAAAGCACCGACATGTCCCGTACGCCAGCGATGTAGTAGACCATCCCCAAACCAACCGCCACCGCGACACCCCCGACCGCCACCGGCATGATCGCCGCAACCAAAGTTCCAAATACCAACAGCAAAGCAACCGCGGCGAGCGGAAAAGCAACCAACTCGCCCCTACGCAAGTCCGCACCGCTCGCTTCGACAATATCGCGATAGAGCGGCGGCCCACCCGTCATAACCACTTCCAGATCGATGTCGTTTATCCGCCCCGAAATCTCGTCGAGAACAACCAGCGAATCTTCAATCTCCAGATCAAGCTCCACCTCGATGATCGCCAACTGATCGTCATCGGACAACCAACCCTGTTCCTCCAAGTACGACCGGACATTTGCAACATTCGGATCCGAAGAGACCTGATCGATCAGACGCAGCGTTTCACGATCAAACTCATCCGAGTACGGCATCGCCCGTTCGTGACCAACAATGAACAATATCGAAGTCGGATTCGGATTCCGATCGAACCGCTCGTTGAGCAGCTCTCTGGCCTTCGCTGACGGGTAGTTCTCGCTGGTAAACCCGCCTGACAGCAACCTCTCCTGCGCACGAGGAGCGACCGGCAACATCACCAACAGCGCAACCGCCCAAACCACGATCACGAGATACCGGTTTCGGTAAATCCATCGACCTGACTTGGAAAGCATCGAAAAACCTAAACCAGCGCAGACGACCTTGAAACTAACCTAAGGCGCCCCTCGCGGAAGGGTCCTCAGGATCGAATCCACACACCCCGAAGCAAATAGGTGCGGGACCGCTACGAAATTCCTCAATGAATCTACGTCTTATCAACGATGGCAATCGCCGACGCACGGTCGGTGTCATCAAGCGCCACGATCTTCACACCCTGCGCCGACCGTCCCGTCTCGCGGATCTCACGCAACGTCGTCCTCACGATCTGCCCCTTAGATGTCAGAATCATCAGTTTCCCAGTCTCATCCCGACGCAGTTCCTCATTGATAACCTTCGCCGCCGCTACATCGCCGGTATTCCGGGTGATGTTCAGAGTGATGACACCCCGACCGCCTCGACCTTGGATCCGGTAGTGCCGAAGTGCCGAAACCTTCCCCCGACCCTTCGTCCCAATGATCAGCAGATAACCCTCGTTATCGACAACGTCCATACCCACAACTTCGTCGCTCTTATCCAACCTGATACCCCTCACACCGCCGGCCTGCCGTGAGCGTGACACAAGCTCATTGCTCGGGAACCGAATCGACTGCCCCTTCTTCGTGACCAAGATCAGGTGATCTTCATCTCGCGCCATCGCCACAGAGATCAACTCTTCCTTCGGCTTCAGCTTGTAGCAGTTCAACCCCGCTCGGTTGATGTTCTTGAACGCCTCAATCGGCATCCGCTTGACATCACCATGCCGCGTCGCCAGCGCAAGATAGGTATCTGGCGCATTCATATCGCTCACGACCATCATCTGCCGCACCGTCTCGCCAGGCCCGATGTTGAACCCAAGATTGTGTACCAAAGTCCCTCGCGACTGCCGAGACTGATCCGGCGGCAACTCAAAAACCCGCGACGAATAGACCCGCCCATGATCGGTGAAGAAAAGCAACGTGTCATGCGTGTCTGCGACCTGCAAGAAACCCGTCACATCATCGGCCCGCGTCAAACGTTGACTACTCACACCCTTCCCGCCGCGATGCTGCTTCCGGTAAGTATCAAGCTTCACTCGCTTGATATACCCGCCCTGCGTCAGCGTGATCACAACATCCTCATGCGGCTCGATATCCTCGCGCCTGAACTCTCCAAGCTCCTCCGCGTGGATGACCGTCCGACGCTCGCTACCGTACTTCCGCTTAAGCTGGTGCGTCTCCTTGATAACCTCCGCACTCACCTTCCCCGGATCCGCCAGCAGCGCTTCCAAGCGCTCCACTAGCCCGAGCAGTTCCTTGTACTCGTTCTCGAGCTTCTCACGTTCCAACGCCGCCAATCGGCGAAGCTGCATGTCCAAGATAGCCTGCGCTTGGACCAACGAAAAGCTGAACTCGGCAATCAAACCCGCCCGCGCTTCCTCCACATCCGCCGACCCCCGAATGATCTGAATCACCCGATCAAGGTTGTCGATCGCTATCCGCAGCCCCTCCAACACCTCAAGCCGCGCCCGTGCCTTCTTGAGATCAAACTCCGCGCGCCTCCGAATCACTTCCTCGCGGAACTCGATGTAGTACTGCAACACCTGCCGCAGGTTCAATACCCGAGGCGCACCCTTCACCAGACCGATCATGTTCACCGAGAACGACGAACGCAAAGAGGTGTGCTTGTAAAGATTGTTCATCACGATCGCTGGCGAGGCCGAGCGTCGCAACTCCAGCACGATTCGCATCCCACGCCGGTCCGATTCATCCCGCACTTCCGAAACACCTTCAACTCGACGCGTCTTGATCAACTCCGCAATCCGCTGGATCAAAGTCGACTTGTTGACTTGGAACGGTATCTCCGTAAAGACGATCCGCTTCCGGTCCTGCCTCGGCACATCTTCAATCTCACCAGTCGCCTGAACAACAATTCGCCCGCGCCCCGACGCATACGCGTTCCTGATCCCCTCCGATCCCCAGATATGCGCCCCCGTCGGAAAATCCGGACCTTTCACATGCTTCATCAACTCGTCGACAGTCGCGTTCGGGTTACGCACCAACATCACAACCGCATCACAAACCTCCGCTACGTTGTGCGGCGGGATATTCGTCGCCATCCCAACCGCGATCCCAGAGGCACCGTTCACCAACAGATTCGGCAACCGAGCAGGCAACACCGACGGCTCTTTCAGCGACTGGTCAAAGTTCTCCTGCCAATCAACCGTCTCACGGTCGATATCTCCGAGCATGAACTCCGTGATCGCCGCTAGCTTGCACTCGGTGTAACGCATCGCCGCCGGCGGATCACCGTCAACGCTCCCAAAGTTGCCCTGCCCATCTACCAAAGGCTCCCGCATCGAAAACGGCTGCGCCATCCTCACAAGTGCTTCATACACGGGAGAGTCGCCGTGAGGGTGATACTTGCCCAAAACATCCCCGACCAACCGCGCACACTTCTTGTAAGACGACCCCGGCCTCATCCCCTGGTCATGCATCGCATACAGAATCCGGCGCTGCACCGGCTTCAACCCATCCCGCACATCCGGCAATGCACGTGACACGATAACGCTCATCGCGTAATCGAGGTACGACGACCGCATCTCCTCTTCAATGCCGATCGTCCGAACGTCACCCATTTCGGTGCCGATTACCATGCGGATACCACCTTGCGAAGATTGACCGATTCGACTGTTCTCGCGCGCCCGAAAAACGTCTCGACAGCGGCGCGCGAAAACCGCATTTGAACTCCCTTAGATTCTAGACTTTCCCAATTTCAAACGCCACGCAAAACGACGCATTCAAACTCAATCCAACTGCGATCTACATCGATATATGCCACTAACCACCCGTTACGCGCTCCATAAACGCCAGCCAAATAGCATCAAACCCGCGCGGCAACCGTTTCGCACCGAAAACATCCCACTGAACGCCCATAACCCATCGATGCCCGGGCATCTCAAAAGCCTCCACAACCCGGTCATCCGCCAACGCCGCAGCCATCAATCCCGGAGCAAGTCCAGCCTGCGGAATCCCCTTCCGGTGGTCACACGGAAAACCCAACAATCCCGATCCCCCAATCGTCGAAGACACCTTCGCACCTGGCGCAAGAAACAACGTCATACGCTTGCGGAACCCTTCACCACTGGAAACATGCCCCGTCACCTCCTTCGCAACATCACCACCAAGCGCAACATTCAAGCAATGCATCCCCCCATCTGAAGCCAGCACCGGGATCCCAGCGGCAACCGCATCTCCCACCACTTCCTTCACATCCCGATCCAACAAAGCCCCATCACCAGCGTAGAGAAACAAACCGGCAACACCACTCGGCAATCCTTCACCCACAACGGAAACAATCGAGACATCATCTACTCCGTACTCCCCACACACCCGATCAAGCGTAAAACCCTCAGGAGCAGCTACCGCAAGGATCGGTCTCAAACCACAGACAACCCGAGATCAGAACGGAATGCCCCACAGACCGAGCCATTCCGACATCGAATTCTCGGTCTTCAACCCCTCGCTACGTATCGCCATACCCAACATCCGCTCCATCTCACGGTCCCGCTCACCCGCATTCTCACCAGTCGGGATAAACGGATAGTAGGCATTACGGTCAAACCGATAGATCAGATACGCATGAACAAACCCAGAACCAGCCATCGCCTGACGGTTCACCGCATGATTGGCAAAATCAAACTCGAACACCGCCGCCAGCAGATTTTGCCCACCGCCATTCATCTTGATCGCATTCGAAACCGTGAAGATCGAACTCAGCAGGTCCTCGAAATTACCGTCGTTCAGGACCGCCCACCTCATACCGTGGTCGTCATCCTTCAACTCCCACGCCGTCTTCGTCGCGCTCGGCCCGTCGTAAAGGATCCCGTCCAAATGGTCAGACATCAACGCCAAGAACTGGACCTCGTCATCGTGACGGTAAACAACCCCTGCGTTCCGCCTCGGAGAAACCGCCTCCCCGTCGCGCTTGAAACCATCAACCATCCGAGACACGGACGACATCGAGTCCCACATCGTATCGGCGGTCTTTTTGCTTCGACCGAAGAACCAACCCATCAGTTGCGGTATCCGTAGCGCATTTCAGATTCAAGTTCGCGTAACCGAGCGATCCGCTCCTCGATCGGAGGATGCGTCGAGAACATATTCGCCGCGAAACCCCGCAGCGCCGGTGCAAACAGAAATGCCTGAGCCGTCTGCAAACGCCTCAGGTCCTCGTCCGGAATGTAGTCCATGCCCATCGCTATCTTCTCTAACGCGTCGGCCAAACCACCCGGATCGCCTGATATCTCAGCACCCGTATGGTCAGCACCATATTCACGATAACGCGTCAGAGCCAGCACAAGCAACTTCCCGAGGAAATACACAAGGATCGTCACCAGATAGGCGATCATGAACGGACCCGCACCGCCACCCGCGTCGCGCCTCCCGAACAGCATGTTGAAGAAGAACATCGTCATCAGAAAACTCGTCAGCGTCACGAAAAAGTTCGAGATCGCCAGCACCTTCATATCCCGGTTCGCAACGTGCGCCAACTCATGACCCAGCACTGCCCGCAACTCTCGACGCGTCAACCGACGCAATATCCCAGTCGTCACCGCCACCAACGCATTATCCGGATTCCTCCCCGTCGCAAACGCATTCGGCATCGCCGACTCGATAATCGCAACCTTAGGCATCGGCATCTCATACCGATCGGCCAAATCACGGATCATCCCATGTAGATTCGGCGCCTCCTCTTCTGATACCTCTTTCGCCCCCGTCGACATCATCACCAATCGATCCGACATGAAGTACTGGAATATCGCCAACCCGAGAACAATCACTCCCACGAACGCGACCGGTATCCCAAGCCGCAACATCACATACGCAAAAACCCCGTACAAAACGCCGATCAACAGCATCGTGAAATACATCCGAGACACGATGCCAGGGTCGCGCTTAAGTTTCCTTACCGTCTGAGGGCTGTTCATCTTCCTCTATCCAACCGCCCCAGCGAGTTTCCGGCAACGCCAACTCAAACCGAGGTCGATCATTATGATTCAGTCTATTCCAATACCGAGATACGATGCCTAGAATCCCCTAGATGCATCGCTTGCAACCCCGCGCTAGGACAACATGACGCAAATCACCATGTCGCAACCCTTCGACGACCTCTTCGACGACGCCCTACTCCAACACTTCGAGTCCGTCGCCGTCGAAGCAGCCAACAAAGCCGGAACCTACGTCCTCGAACGAATCACGTCGCCCATGGAGATTGAATCGAAATCCGGCAGACCAGGACGCGACCTCGTCACCGATGTCGATCGCAACTCCCAAGTCATCATCTACGACACAATCAAAACACAATTCCCCGACCACCAATTCCTCGGTGAAGAGGACCAAGACGAAGACATCGACCCCGCTGACGATCTCGTATGGGCTATCGACCCCATTGACGGCACCGCGAACTACGTCAACGGCTCCATGCTCCACGCCGTCTCAGTCGGACTGATGTATCGCGGTGTCCCCATCGTCGGTGCCGTCTGGAACCCTTGGCCAACATCCGACAACGGCGGCATCGTCGTCCACGCACGCCTCAACGGCGGCACAAAACGCGCCGGCGACGACATGAAAGTCCTCGCCCCAACCGACGATCTCGGCAGACCCGTCTCAGGCCGCCTATCCGTCCTACCCAGCAACGCCAGATCCGTCTTCAAGTTCGACAAACGAATGCGAGGCCACGGCGGAGACGTCCGAGTCACCGGCAGCGCTTCTCACGAAATGGCAAACGTCGGAACCGGCCTATACCAATACGCCATCGGTGGAGCCGCCGCCGTATGGGACTTCGCAGCAGCTGTCATCATCGTCCGCGAAGCTGGCGGTGACGTCATGATCCTCGCTCGCGACGGCAGCTGGCAACCCTTCAAAGGTTGGTCCCAGCCCTACACAAACGACACCGCAACCTTCAAACGCCTCCGAGACTGGCGAGGCATCATGCTCGCATCACACCCCAAAACACTCCCCTTCATCACCGAAAACATCCGTTTCCGACGCCCAAGCCAGATCCGACGCCTAATCCACCAAAGGCCGTGGCGCTCGAACCACCGCCAACGAAGAACCTAGCCGCGCGCCCAGTTTTCCCGCAACCTGTGGTTCAACCACCACTCCGCCGAATCAGCCAACGCCATCCAACTCGCGTTGATGATGTTCGTCGAAGCACCAACCGTCCGCCAAACCACACCCTCAGCCGCCGACTCAATCGACACCCTGACCGATGCCCCGGTCCCCAGCGTCTCATTCACAACGCGCACCTTGTAGTCCGTCAAATTGATGCGGTTAACCTCCGGATACTTATCCGCAATCGCCTTCCTTAAACCCCGACTCAAAGCATCCACCGGCCCGTTACCCTCCGCCGCTTCCAAGAAAACATCCTCACCTACCCGAATCTTGATCGTCACTTCCGACAATATCGGATGCTCCAGACCATCATCTCGCCAACCCGTCCCGAACGACGCTCGACGTCGGTTCTCCACGATCACCATGAAGTCCACCAACTCAAACGGCGCTTCGTAGTTCGGAAGATTCCTCAACACGAGCAACTCCAGAGAAGCCAGCGCATTCTCATACGCGAAACCCAACGCCTCCTGGTGCTTGATATGCTCGACCATCTTCCGGGCATCATCCCGCGTGAACTCTTCCTCCAACCCCAAGTCACGGATCAACCGCATCACATTCCCCCGTCCCGACAACTCCGAAATCGTGACCCGCGTCCCATTCCCAACCATCCCCGGATCGATGTGCTGGTACGCCGACGATGACTTTTCAGTCGCCGCTGCATGCAAACCGCCCTTGTGCGCAAACGCGCTGATCCCAACATACGGCTGGAACGGAAACGGCCGACGGTTCACAATCTCCGAAACAAAGTGCGACAAGCTCGTCAGTTCAGGCAACTTCCCAGCCTCAACCGCCTCAACACCCATCTTCAAATTCAGATTCCCAATAACGCTGATCAGATTCGCATTGCCTGTCCTCTCTCCGTACCCATTGATGCAGCCCTGAATCTGGTGCGCCCCAGCCCTGAACGCCTCCATCGCAGACGCTACCGCAGTATCCGTGTCGTTATGAGTATGAATCCCCAAAACCGCATCCTCAGGCAACGCCGCCTTCACCTCCGACACGATCTCACCAACCTCATGCGGCAACGTCCCACCATTCGTATCGCACAGCACCAACCGTTCCGCACCAGCGTCATACGCCGACCTCAAGCACCGAACCGCATAATCCGGGTTCTCGTTGTAACCATCGAAAAAATGCTCAGCGTCATAAAAAACCCGCCGACCCCGCGCCTTCAAATAAGACACCGAGTCCGCGATCATCGCCAAGTTCTCCTCAACCGTCGTCTCTAGCACTACCCGAACCTGACTCTCCGACGCCTTCCCGACGAGCGTCGCAATCGGCGCACCAGACTTCAACAGAGCCTGAATCGAAACATCATCCTCACAATCCGCGTCTGCCCTCCGCGTATTCCCAAACGCCGCGATCTCAGCATGTTTCAGCCCCATGCCCTGAACACGCTCAAAAAACTCGTCATCCTTCGGCGTCGCACCCGCGTACCCGCCCTCAATCACATCTACCCCAAACTCATCCAACATCCTCGTGATCGCCAGCTTGTCCTCGACCGACAGCGAAATCCCCTCCTGCTGCGCACCATCCCTCAGCGTCGTGTCGTAAATCTCAACGGTCCCGACACCATCCGATGCCATACCGTTACTCTTGCCTTCGCTCGTCTTGGATGCTGACTGCGTCGTCATTTTCGAGGTTCCCCTCGGGCAAAATTAAACCCGTCCTAATTTCGGACGGGCGGTCAGAGTGCATTCGACCCCAACACCACACTCGCCCATTGACGATGGGACGGGCCAAAATCTCTACCGATCGGCCCGCGGTACCACCCATCTTGCACAGCCCCTGGCGGGATCTACGCCTCTCTTAATTCATGCGATAACGGCGCACCACCGTCTGGTTCTAATCACGCCCATTCGAACGCTTTCTTCCAGATGCTACGGAGTGATATCGGGACGCCCCGGCTCCGACTGGCAGGCGATCTACCCGCCACGCATTTGAAACCTGCTTCAATCACAAATCCTACAAAATCCATGTTTGCGACGCAATACAAGCCCATACTCCGTATCCCATAACGTCCTATTGCTAGAATCAGTCACGACATCGAATCGGACAAACCCGCGATCACAACCCTTCGACGTCTGGGAGACACTCAGTTTGGAGCAATCAACCCACCTCGGCATCGTCGACGACCTCGAGGTCCTGACATACGGCGAACCGGGACAACGAACCTTCAATCTCACCGCCAACAGCGAACGCGGTTCCGCTATCGTTTGGCTCGAAAAAGAGCAGCTCTACAACATCGCTTTCTCCCTCGGAAACGCCCTCGAAAACATGGACCCCGAGGAAGACATTGCCGACCGCTTCCTCCCCGACATGCCACCCGATTCAACCGGCGATGTCGAATTCAAAGCCGCTCGAATCGCAATGCAGTACGACTCCGGCCGCAAAATCTTCCTCTTCGCCGCCGCTGGCGTGACTCTAGAACAGCTCGAAGCGCAAGAAGAAGATCCCGACCCCATAATCCTCCAATTCGGCTTCTCACACCAACAAGCCGTACACGTCGCCCAACACGGACTCGAAATCGTCGCTGCCGGACGCCCCATCTGCCCATACTGCCACTCCGCAATAAACCAAGGCGAAGAACACGAATGCCAGCGACGAAACGGTCACGACATCGACTACGGAACCTTGGTCGTCGAACAGCTATACGGCGACGACGATGACGATGACGACTAACTCCCTCGCCGCCCACTCCCTCCGCTAATCTCCCGCCGCCATGACGATACAACCCGACTCAGTGGCCGGATTGAGTCGGCAAGATATCGAACTGCGCCTCAACGACTGGCCCATCACCGGCATCGGTCTCCACCCCGGCGGATCAAACTACGTCTTCGTCATCCGCCTCGCCGAAGATGACGACGAAATCTACGCCATCTACAAACCCGCCGCCGGTGAACGCCCCCTCCGAGACTTCCCATACGGAACCCTCCACAACCGAGAGTGGTCCGCATACCTCCTCGCCGACGCCCTCGGATGGCCCGCAGTCCCACCAACCGTCGTCCGCGAAGGCCCACACGGCATCGGATCTGTCCAATTCTTCATCGACGCCGACTTCACAAAGCACTACTTCAACCTCCGGGACGAACGACTTGACGACTATACCTCCATCGCAATGTTCGACGTCCTCATAAACAACGCCGACCGCAAAGGCGGCGCATGTCTCCTTGACGCCGACGACCAACTATGGGCCGTAGACCACGGCCTTACCTTCAACCCCCTCGCAAGACGCCGTACCGTAATGTTCGAATTCAACGGTACGCCCTACCCCGAAGACCTTCTCCAAGCCCAATCCAACCTCATCTCATCCCTCGAAAGCAACAACCACGAACTCCGCAACAAACTCGCCGCTACCCTAGATACTCACGAAATCGACTCCCTCATCCGACGCGGCAAAGAGATGATCGACGCCGGATCATTCCCCATCCTAGACCCCGATTGGAACGTCCCGTGGCCAATGATCTAAAGACAGACCTAAAAACCTTCTCAATCCAAGAAGCACGGCGCATCGCACTCGCTGCACAAGGCTTCGCACACCCGCGCCCTGCACCAGACACGGTCACCTTCAAAGACTTCGACCGCGTCATGCAAACCGTCAACATCGTCCAAATCGACACCATAAACGTCCTCATCCGCACCCAATACATGCCCTTCTTCTCTCGTCTTGGCCCATACCCCCAAGACATGCTCCACAAATACGCCTACGAAGACCGCAACCTCTTCGAATACTACGCCCACGCAGCAGCCCTCACCCCCCTGTCCCAAGTCCCACTGCTCCGCCATCGCATGGCCGCATGGAAACCATGGCAACGCTGGACCGAAATCTTGGACGAACATCCCGGCCTTCTCGAATCGATGACCGAAGAGATCCGAGCCCAGGGACCCATGGAGGTCGCCGACTTCGATTTCAAAGGCGACCGCTACGGCTACTGGGGAACGTCCGCAACCAAACTCGTCCTCGAAACTCTCCTGTTCCAAGGAAAATTCGCCGTCTCAGACCGACTAAACACCGCAAGACGCTACGACCTCATCGAACGAGTCGTCCCCAAAAACATCCTCAAAACCGAAATCCCCCGCGACAAAGCCCGACAACAGATGACGAAACTCGCCATCTCATCCCTCGGCATCGCCACCGACCACGACCTCGCAGACTACTACCGAATCCGCCGCGCCGAAGCACAAGCACCCATCAAATCCCTCCTAGAAAAAGGCGAAATCGAACGCGTCAAAGTCGAAGGCATCGACCAACCAACCTATGCCCTCGCCAACACCGAACCCCCATCCGCATCCCTCAACGCCCGCGCAATCGTCTCCCCGTTCGACTCCGTCGCCTGGTACCGCAACCGACTCGAATGGTTCTTCAACTTCGAATACAAGATCGAGATCTACATCCCACCAAAAAAGCGACGCTACGGCTACTACGTAATGCCCTTCATCCTCGGAGACCGCTTCGCAGCCCGCGTAGACCTCAAAGCCGACCGTCCAAAATCCGTCCTCCGCGTCCCCGGCGCATTCCTAGAACAAAACTCCAACCAAGAAGAAACCGCCCACCACCTAGCATCCGAACTCCAACTCCTAGCCAACTGGCTAAACCTAGACCGCATAGTAATAGGCCGCAAAGGCAACCTAATCCCAGCCCTACGCTCCGCAGTCAAAAATCTTTGATTCTCCCCCTCTCCCCTGCGGGAGAGAGGGCCGGGGTGAGGGGCCCCGGGGCGGAGCGGGGCCCGCCCCCTTCGCGAAGCGTAAGGGGGCGCGAACGAGCGCAGCGATGAGAGCGGGGGATGCCCGCTGAGGCGAAAAACCCAAACAACCACCAATCAACACGAAAACTACATCGCAATCCCACATCCCCAAATCTCTCACCGCCACCGCCTTCCGCAATAAACCAATCCCCTCTCTCGCTCGGCGGGACCTTTGCAAAACGCAAGGGTTTCCCCCGTTCACGGGGGAAATGTCCGAAGGACAAAGGGGGTTCACGGGACGATCGGCACCAACAATACCCGTCCATACGGGTTGTGAAAAGGACCTTCGGCGGGAGAGGGTCAGGGTGAGCGTAACCGGGGCGGACAAAAGGGAGGGGCACACCAACCCCATCAAACCTATAATTCGCCCTAACAATCCCGTTGATTCCCCCTCCCCTTTTTGATCAAAGGGGGAATACAAGGGGGTTAAGAAAATGGATCAGATACACCAGAACCGTAAAACCATGACCACAACCACCACCAACCACCTCACCGACGAACAAATCGCCGAATACCGAAAAAACGGCTTCATCGGCGTAAACAACGTCTTCTCAATGGATGAGGTCGAAGAGCTCCGAAAAGTCACCGAAGATTTCGTCCAGCAATCCGCCCAACTCACCGAACACAACGAAATGTTCGACCTCGACCTCGCCGCCGGACACAGCCCCGAAACTCCTAAGCTCCGACGCATCACAAGCCCTCATACGCGCCATCCGGTCTACGAAGCCGCATCCCGCAAGGAAGGACTCCTTGACATCGTCGAGAAGCTCATCGGACCAAACATCAAACTCCACCACACCAAGCTCAACATGAAGGCTCCGGGCGGCGGCGCTCAGGTGGAGTGGCACACCGACTGGGGCTTCTACCCCGCAACAAACGACGACATCCTAGAGATCGGCCTAACCTTCGACGACATGGAGATCGAGAACGGCTGTCTCATGGGCATCCCCGGATCCCACACTTGGCCGGCACTCGACCACCACCAAGACGGCTACTTCGTCGGCGCCGTCTCCGAAGACGACTTCGACATGGAAGAGGCCGTCCCCATCCGACTCAAAGCCGGCGGCGTATCCATCCACCACGTCCGCACCCTCCACGGATCGGCTCCCAACATCTCCGACCGACCCCGACGCCTCCTCCTGATGGGCTACCAAGCCGCCGACGCATGGCCACTCAGAGGCGTCCCCGACTGGGAAAAATGGACCGCCGACATCCTCCGAGGCGAACCAACCAACCAACCACGCCTAGAAAAAGTCCCCGTCCGAATGCCCTTACCACCACACCCCGGCGAAGCAGGCTCAATCTTCGAACTCCAAGAAAACCTCAAAAAATCCCACTTCGCAACAGAACTAGACTCCGCCAACACCCAACAGCAACAACAGCAGCAGCAGCAGCAGTAGAGTAGACGCCCCCTTCGCGAAGCGAAAGGGGGCGCGAGCGCAGCGAGGGGGATATGCCCCCCGAGGCGGGAAACTCCAATCCATCTCCCACCCAATCCGAAAACCACCACGCAATCCTCCTTCCCCAAACATCCAGCGAAGACCGCGATCCACTATGGCCAAATCTCCTCTCCCGCCAATCCTATCCCTCCCCTTCCTAAGGGGAGATTAAGAGGGGTTCCCGGCTGAGGGTGACCGGGGCGGACAAACGGGCGGGTACCGTAATCTGGCACAAAGGAAACTAAACCAAAACCACCCCTACCCCCCTCCCAAATCCAACCACCAATCAAACTCAACCTCCCCCGGCCAACCCGCGTAAGCATCTGCAACAACATTCAGCAACCGACACCCACGCCCCGCATAAAAATCACACGCCCTAACATTCACATCCTGCGTCTCGACCTTCAACGCCAAGCAACCAACGCTTTTCGCGTAACTCACCACCCGATCAAACAACGTCGATCCTACACCCCGTCCGCGCCATTCAGGCGCAACTCGCAGATCCCACAACGCCGCAAGATCCCTCCGACCCTCGAGAAAATCCAACTCCGGTGAATCGTGAACAACGATCGCACCACCAACTCGGTCATCTCCCACAAAAGCCGACAACACTCGCCAATTCGTGTTGTCCCAACGCAACCACCGAGTCGGTGGTTCACCGCCGTCGTAATCCTTCACCCAAGGCCTATCGACCCTCTCCTCAACTAGCTCCCAACCGCCATCCGCACCCTCGATCGGCACCGCAACGTACCTCGACTCAACCAAGAACGCGATTGAAACCTCGGCGTAACCATCCAACACCGCCATCGTCTCTTCCTTGATCGTGATCATCGCGGTAATGCCCTCAACACACGTAGCCATAGATCGCGAAAAGTTTAGAATCCCCATTCATGCCCTTCCTCATCCCAAAATCCGTCCTCGCCGACATCATCTCACATGCCCTCATCTCCGACCCCGAAGAATGCTGCGGCGTCCTAATCGGCGACAACGACGCCGCAGAACAAGCGAAACGCATCAAAAACACACACTCCGAACCAATCCGACGCTACGAGATGGACCCCGTAGCCCTAGCCCGCGCCGAATCCGAAGCCGACGCCAAAGGCCTCAAAATCGTCGCCATCTACCACTCACACACCCACTCCCAGGCATACCCATCCAAAACCGACGTCAATAACGCCGTCCAATCATGGTGGACCGAACCCTACTACGTCCTTATCTCCCTAGTAGAAAAAACCCGCCCCATAGTCCGAGCCTTCAAAATCTCCGACAACCACCAAGTAACCGAAACCCCCATAACAACCGACGGCAACCAATACATCGAAACAACCCGAACCTAACCACCCAACTCAGCAAAGGCACCGCCACATCGTAGGCCCCGTTCGCAAAAAGACAGACTCCCCACACTAACCACTACTGCTCCAACGATCAAATCGGGGCGATGTGGTCTAGGAAGACGGGGCTTGTCCAGGCTTTCTCTAGGTTTGTTTGGGTTACTCGGACCCAGTAGGGGTTTATGCCGGGGGTTGGGTTGTTGTCGGTGAAGGTGAATTCGGTACGGTCGGGGCCTGGTTGGGGGGCTTGTTCGATGGTTACGACGCGGTCTAGTTGCCCTAGGTCGATGATGCGTGGGCCTTCGGAGAGCGCGCCTAGGGTTGTTGGCAGGTGGAGGCGGTCGGCGGTTGCGAAGGTTATGCGTCGGGCTCCGTCTTTTCCGTGGTCGCTGTACTGGGAACTGGCGATGACGTCGCTGGTGAGGGCAAGTTCGATGGCGGTGTCGGGTGTGCCGTCGATGTCCAGGAGAAGGCCGGTGCGGTATCCGCACATCCATGATTTCCACGCGACGGAGGTGTCAGAGGATTCGGAGATGTGTGAGCGGGGGCTGTCGAAGCGGATCTTCTCGATGTTAGCGATGGTGCCGTTCTTGGTGTTGATGCAGCCTTCCCAGACTACTCCTGAGTAGCTGGTTTCTCTGCTTGCGCCTTCCCATGTGATGCGGACTCGGTTGGGGATTACGCCGGGGGAGAGTTCTTCGGCGTGGATGAGATCGAGGCCGCGGAAGAGTTCGACGCGTTCCAGTGGGCCGTCGCCGAGGATTTTGACGGAAATTTCGGGAGGATCGGGTGATGAGTATTCGGATCCCATGAAGTGTCCGTCGGCAGAGACGGCTGCGACGATGCGGACGCCGGATGTGGCGTATACGCGTCGGGCTTTCATGGCGGTTAGGATGCCGTCGAGGGTTAGGTTTTCGGCGTAGATTCCAGTTAGACCCGCCTTTTGGTAGCGTCGGAGTTGGAAGCCGGGCTGGTCGTCGCCGGGTCGTCCGGTGTAGCAGTCGCTTCCGCCGACGAATCCCATCTTGTATTTGCGTTCGAGGGATTCTTTGAGGAACCATTCGAACTGGCCGTGTGTTGAGGTGATTTCGAGCGCTGGTTCGATGAGGGGTTCGTGGTACTGGAGATCGGCTGCGACGCCTCCGACGTGGGGCGTGACGACGATGTCGTGGTAGCGGAACTCGTCATGCATCTCAAGAACGTGTGGGAGGTCGGTGTCGATGTCAGACTGGTCGAGATGGCCTCCGTGTCCGGAGCGCCTGAGCTGCTGGTCGAAGCGTCGGAAGTAGACGTTATGGTGTCCGCCGCGTGGTGTTGTTGCGGACCATTCGTATCCGGGGAGGGGGACGAACCTGCCGGGGGTGTAGTGGTCTCGTTCGGCTTGTTGTTGGACGTCGTAAGCGGCGTTGGTGATGGCGGGATCGTTGCGTTGGAATCCTGCGAAGTGGATGCCGGCGACGTCTCGGGCGTACTGGAAGAAGTCGGCGATCTTATGGGCGTCGACGACCTGTCCGCCGTGTGGGTCGCCCCAATAGAGGCGGTAGTCAGGAGCGTCTTCTGTGGCGACGATGGGGTTGCTTTGCGAGGTCAATCCGGCGTCGTCTTCGACAGTGAGACGGTGTTCACCGGGTTCGGTGATGCGGCATCCGTCGATCCAGATGACGCCGTTGGAGGATTCGTCGAAGGTGACTTGGTCGGTGTCTAGGGCGATGCCTGCGCCGTTGATGTTTACGGCGCCCCGGTAAAGGCTTGCGGGGTTTCCCCAACGGTCTTCGGCTTTGATGCTGATGCGGAAATCCTCGCCCGCGACGGCGTTTGAGGGAGCGATGGCGACGAGTCGGGTGGCTTGGCCTCCGATGACGGGGAGTTCGGGGAGGGTGCTGATGGGCGTGAATTCGCCCGAGCCGTCGGTGTCGACTTCGATCCAGAAGTATCGTCGTGGTTCGATGAATGTCTGGCTGCGTGAGCCGGGTCCGCCGCGAGACTGGTCGCCGTATGTGACGGTGAATGTTTCGCCTTCGGTTAGGGGTCGGCCAGTGTTTACGACGAGAACGGTTACGAGGTCGGGGACTTGGGTAGCGACTTCGGCATCGGATGGCGGAGTGACGGTTAGGTATTCGGCGGCGGTGGGGTCGTGAAGTTGGGGGAGGCCCCAATCGGTGTCGGAGTCGGTGCCGATTCGGACGATGCCGCTGGTGTCTAGGCCGTCGGGTCCGATGGTGAAGACGAGTTGCCAAGTTCCGAACTGTCCGGCGACGACGGTGTCGGGGTTTAGGAGATGGGCGCTTCCGACGGTGGGGCTGCTTCGTTCGGCGAGGCCTAGGGGGTCCATGGTTTCGGACATTGAGGGGCTCCGGGGATGGATTTGGGCGGTAGTTTGGCTAGTCGTATTATGCGGTGGGAATGGGAACCATGATGGGCATGATTTGAAATGATTTAGATGATGTTTGTTGGGCTTGGATTGCTGTGCTGTTGCTGATTCCCTCATGGGGATGGTGGTAGTTGGAGATTGGGCTGGTGGTGGCGGATGCATTGATGGTGGTTTGGCGTACCCCTCCCCATGGCCGCCCCGGTCACCCTCACCCTGGCCCTCTCCAGCCGAGCGGGAGAGGGGATGCCGCCCTTCCCCGCCGCATCTTCCACCCACTGATGGGTTGCTTGCTTTCGCAGGAATGACGGTGGGGAGGTTAGTATTTCGGGGCATGATTTCTTGGAGGTCGATGAATTGATGGTTAATGAGATGAAGCGGAAGTTGTTGGGTGGCGAACCGGCGTTTGGGGTTTCGGTGATGATTCCTTCGCCGCATGTGGTGGATATTGTTGGGCGAATGGGGTTTGATTGGGTTTTGATCGATTGCGAGCATGGGTCGATATCGATTGAAAGTGTGGAGTTGATGGCGATGGCGGCTGAGGCGGCGGGGGTTACGGCGATTGCTCGGCCGTCGGTGAATTCGTTTGAGGCGATTGGGCAGGTGATGGACCGGGGTGTGATGGGGGTGCAGGTTCCGCATGTGAAGACGGCGGAAGACGCGCGTCGTGCGGTTGCGGCGGTGAAGTATCACCCGGTCGGGACGCGGAGTCTGGCTGCTGGAGTTAGGTCATCTTCTTATGGGCAGGGGATGTCGATGTCGGAGTATGCGGCGTGGTCTAATCGGGAGACGCTGGTTTGTGTGCAGATAGAGGATCGGGAAGCGGTTGAGAATATCGATGAGATTGTCGGAGTTGAGGGAGTGGATGTGTTTTTTGTGGGGCCGTCGGATCTGTCGCAGTCGTTGGGTTACCCTGGGCGTCCCGAGCATCCGGTTGTTCGGGCGACGATGGATCGGGTTTTCGGCGTGGTTGCTTCTTCGGGGAAGGTTTCGGGGTGCGCTGGGAACGCTGAGGCGTCTCGGCGTTATCGGGAGCTGGGGGTTGGGTATCTGTATACGCATTTGACGACGGTTTTGGCGTCGGGGGCGCGGGGGTATTTGGGGAAGGTAGCACCGTAGGTTGACCGTTTAGAGGTTATAGACTAGTCTTATAGCTAGTCAGAACGCAATTTCTCGGTGGGATCATCATGAGCAATCGATGGCAAGTACAAGACGCCAAGGCTCGCTTCAGCGAAATGTTGGAAACGAGCATCGCGGAAGGCCCTCAAATCGTGACGAAACGCGGTGTCGAAGCGGCAGTGCTTGTTTCGATACAACAGTGGCGGCGTCTTTCTCAGATGACGCGCCCTGATTTGAAGTCGTTGTTGCTCGCTCCTGAAGCAAGAACGGACACACTTACGCCGACACGTCGGGAACACAAGCGACGCGAAGCTCCGCATCTCGAATAGCAGGGTTGTTTCTTCTCGACACCAATATCGTTTCTGAATTGCGGCGTACGGCGCCGAATCGTTCGGTTGTTCAATGGGTTAGTGCCGTCCCCAACGAGCAACTGTTTCTTTCTGCGGTGACCATCGGCGAGATCCAATCAGGGATAGAAATCACACGGGATCAAGATCGAGCCAAAGCGCAGGAGTTGGAGTTATGGCTCGAGCAGGTCCTCGCAACTTATAGCGTGCTGGGGTTAGATGCGGCCGTTTTTCGCGAATGGGCTAGACTGATGCATCGTCGTTCAGACACGTTGATACAGGATGCGTTGATTGCGGCGGTGGCGATTGTTAACCGCTTGACCGTGGTAACGCGTAATGTGGCCGACTTCCATCATTTCGGTGTGGCAATCATCAACCCATTTGAGTACTTGAATGGATCTAGCGCTTGATCTCTAACGTCTCGTACCCATTGGCCACCACAACCAAGTATTGAAGACGGTGCCTAAACGATCGCAGGTCGGGTTCGCCAGTGTTGGGTAAGTTGCTCGTAGGCGTGGGCTAGTTGGAGGACGGTGAAGTCGGCTCTTTGTTTGCCTACGATTTGGAGGCCAGCGGGGAGGCCGTTGGGGTCGAAGCCCGCGGGGACGGAGATGGCCGGGAGGCCGGTGACGGTGATGGATGAGCAGGGTGCCATCCATTCGAGGTAGTTGGTCAGAGATTCGCCTGCTACTTCGGTCGGGTATTCAAGGTCGGCTGAGAATGGTGGGACGGAGGTTACCGGGAGGATGAGGTAGTCGTAGTTGGAGAGGAAGTCGGCCATTCGGACGTAGAGGCCTGAACGGGCTTCCTCGGCTTTTTTGACGTCAAGGGCAGAGAGTTTCATGCCCTCTTCGGCGTTCCAGATGATGGTCTGTTTGACGAGGTCGCGGTGGTCTCGGATGTTCGCTTCGTGCTGGTGAGCGAAGATGGCGGCTCTGAGGGTGTGGAAGATCTCCATGGCGTCTTCGAGCGGGGGTTCGGCGTCTTCGACGATGCAGCCGAGGTCTTCGAAGATTTGGCGTTGGGACTCTAGGGTTTGGGTGATGATGGGATCGATGGGAGATCCGCCGACGTTTCGGCTCCACGCGATACGGGTTCCGGTGAAATCATTGTCTAAGGGTTGGGCGAAGACCGATGCGGGTTGCATGAGGGATGCGGGCACGCGTGGGTCGGGTCCGGCGAGCGCGGTTAGTTGGAGTGCGACGTCGGCAACGGTGCGGGCCATGCCTCCGGTGACGGATTCGGAGGTGTAGCCGAGGGGAGCGGGGTATGTCGGGACGGTGCCGATGCTATTTCGCATTCCTACAACATTGGACCATGCTGCGGGATTTCGGAGGGAGCCGCCGAAGTCGGAGCCTTGGGCTATGGGCATCATTCCGCAGGCTAGGGCTACTGATGCTCCGCCGCTGCTTCCGCCGCAGGTTTTGGTGAGATCGTAGGGGTTGAGGGTAGTTCCGAATACTTCGTTGAAGGTCTGAGAACCTGCGCCGAATTCGGGGGTGTTGGTTTTGCCGATTACGATTGCGCCGGCTTGTTTGTATCGCTGGACGGTGAGCGTGTCTTCGGTGGGGATGAAGTCTTTGAAGATGGGGGAGCCGAAGGTTGTGCGGATTCCGGCGGTTGGTTGGAGATCTTTGATGCCGACTGGGAGACCGTGGAGCGGGCCTACATTGTCAGGGCCGTTTTTGGCCAGGGTTTCGTCAGCCTTGGATGCTTGGGCTAGGAGGTCGTTGCCGTCTAGGAGTGTGACGATGGCGTTGACTTTTGGATTGATGCGCTCGATTTGGTCGAGGTGGGCGGCCATTACCTCGCGGGCGGAGATTTGGCCGCTGCGGATCCACGCGGCGATGTCGGTTGCGGTTGAGAAGCAGAGTTCGGTTGCGTTAGATGGAGGTTGGTTTACCACCATGTCTGACCCTCGACTTCGTTTTGGATGTCGGACCAGTCGCGGGTGTAGATGCCTGTGGAGAGGTATTTCCACCCGCCGTCGGCAAAGAGCATGACGATGTTGCCTGAACCGAGGCGGTTTGCAGCTCTGATGGCGCTGGCTAGGACTGCGCCCGATGAGACGCCAACGAAGATTCCCGCTTCGGTTAGAAGTTTCTTTGTCCAGAAGAAGGATTCTTCGGCTTCTACCATGATGCGGGCGTCAAGGGCATCGAGGTCTAACACCGGAGGGATGAATCCGTGTTCTATGGATCGCAGTCCTTGGACTTTGTCGTCGGGGTGAGGTGCCGCGGCGACGATTTTGACGTCGGAATTGTGTTCTCTGAGAGATCGTCCGACACCCATGAGGGTGCCGCCGGTGCCAAGGCCAGCTACGAACATATCGACGTCGGGTACGTCGCGTGCGATTTCGGGTCCGGTGGTGTTGTAGTGGGCGTTAGGGTTTGCGCGGTTGCCGTATTGGTATGGCATGAACCACGATGGGTTTTCATGGGCGAGTTCTTTGGCGACGTTTATGGATTCGTTAGTGCCTTTTTCGGCGGCGGAGTAGATGATTTCAGCACCGAAGCCTTGGAGCAGCTGGATGCGTTCGGCGCTGACGCTTTCGGGCATTACTACCTTGACTTGGTAGCCACGTAAGCGACCGATCATGGCTAGCCCGATGCCGGTGTTGCCGCTGGTGGGTTCTAGGATTACGCCGCCGTTGTCGCGGTTGAGTAGACCGTCTTGTTCGGCTTGGTCGATTAGAGATAGGGCGACGCGGTCTTTGACGCTGCCGGTTGGGTTTTCAGATTCGAGTTTTGCGAGGAGGCGGACTTCAGGCTTAGGGCTGAATTTGGAGATGTCGATGATCGGCGTGTTGCCGATTTGGTGGGTGACATCGCGCGATACGAGGCCGCGTTCCGCGAGTTGCATGGGTTACCGCCCCGCCCCTGGATTCCGGCCTTCGCCGGAATGACGAGGGCCCGAAGCGAAATGCCGGGGGCGTGCGTCGGAATGACGTATGGGTGTCACCTGACGGGACAAGGTGGGATCAAGCGACTGCCTGCGGAGGTGCGATGCCGCAGAAGATTTCGTAGTCGATGAGTTCGGTGACCTCGGGGTTATCGCCGCAGAGTTTGCAGTCGGGGTTGCGGCGGACTTTGATCTCTCGGAACTCCATCGTCAGGGCGTCGATGATGAGCATACGTCCAGAGAGAGTTTCGCCGATGCCCATTGCGATCTTGATGGTTTCGAGGGATTGGATCGAGCCTACGAGTCCAGGCAGTGCACCAATGACGCCTGCTTCTGCACAGTTGGGTACTTCGCCGGGGGGCGGCGGATCTGGGAATAGGCAGCGGTAGCAGCCTTGTCCGGGGATGTATGTTGCCGCTTGCCCGTCGAAGACGAGGATTGCGCCGTCAACGAGGGGTTTTCCGGCGAGGTATGCGGCGTCGTTTACGAGGTATCGGGTTGCGAAGTTGTCGGCCCCGTTGACTACGATGTCGTAGTTGGGGATGATCTCCATCGCGTTGTCGGCGTTGATGGGTTGTTCGTGGATGATGACGTTGACGTCAGGGTTGTGTGCTTCGAGGGTCTCTTTCGCGGATTCGACCTTCCGACGTCCGACATCGGCGTCGGAGTGGAGGATCTGTCGCTGGAGGTTGGTGACGTCTACGGTGTCGAAATCGACGATGCCGATGGTGCCTACGCCTGCGAGAGCGAGGTAGAGGGATACAGGTGAGCCGAGTCCGCCTGCGCCAATGACGAGAACCTTTGCGCCTACCAGAGCGCGTTGCCCTGCGCTTCCGACATTGGGCATGATGAGGTGTCGAGAGTAGCGTTGGACTTGAGCGGGGGTGAGGGCTGGTGCGGCGGTTACGGTGGAACCGTTTTGGTTGCCGATTTGCTGACCGTTTGGGGAACCGTTCGTGCTCTGCATTGGTGGGACCTTGGACTCGTGCGTGGGCGATGTTAACGGTGATGCCACACGTTTTGTGCCGTATAACGTGATTCTATCGCAATCGTTCGATGCGGATTGGGCGTTAAACAGGTGCGCCGACTTGGAGATTCAGTTCTTGCGCGCCTTGAAGTTTCTGTTGTTTTTTGGCTAGGTCTTCGATGTTGATTTCGAATAGGTAATCGAGGAGCATCTGCTCAACGTCACTCCATAGTTCTCGTTGGGAGCACGCGCCGGAGATCAAGCACGCGTCGGCATCGGACAGGCAATCCAACGCGGCGAAGGAATGGTCTACACAGTCGACGACCTTTCCAACGGTGATTTCGGAAGGCGGATGGGCTAGTCGGATACCACCTTTAGGACCACGTCTGGATTCAATGAGGCCAGAGCGAGACAGGTCTGCGGAGATGCGGAGGAGGAACGGTTCGGGGATGTGCTGTTGCTGGGCGATGTGCGAGGTTGACGTGTATTCCCGATCCTCTTGCATCGCTAGGTAAACGAGCATTCGGACTGCGTAGTCCACTTTCATTGGTATCAGCATGACAGCGATGTGACGAAGCGGTTCGGTCGTCGAGAGGGATCGTCAAGGGCTGGGTTAATCTTGACTTGACGCTTCGAAAATGGTTGCCCTCAGTATACATGTGAGGCGTAGACAGCAATCGAACGGGTGATTGAGTTGGAAACTGAATGAGTGGCGGTTAGAATCGAAGGTTGCTGAAAGAGAGATTGTATGCCGTCCAGTTGGATGCAGTGGGATGGAACGCCGCTGACGCGAATTTCAACCGACTGGGCGTATCCGTCCAAACCTGTGAGACCATTGAGGGAGCAGATCGAAAATGGCCGATTTGGTGCTTAATGCTGAGACCAGAACCGCGATGGGCAAGAAGAATCGTGCCCTTAGAGCGCAAGGGATAATCCCGATTCATGTGTATGGGCTGGATGATGCTCCTGCTTCGTTGCAGGCGAGTCAGAGGCATCTGATCAATGTTGTGCGGGAGGCTGGAAGAACCTCGTTGGTGATGGTTGAGTCGGAAGGTGGGGAGCAGGATGTGACTTTGGTGCGAGAGGTTGCGACACACCCGGTATCGGGCGCGTTGCTGCACGTAGATTTTTTGCGGGTCGATCCTGAACAGGTAGTCGAGGCTCCAGTACCGGTGATCCTGGTGAGGCAAGACGAAGCACCGGGGATACGGGGTGGCGCCGGGTTCGTGACGCAAGGGATTTACGAAGTTGTGTTGTCGGCCCGACCGGGCAACATACCGCATGAGCTCGAGGCGGACTGCTCGGTTCTAGAGGACTTCAGCTCTGCGGTATTGGCATCGGACCTTCCGCTCCCAGAAGGAGCCACACTTGCAAGCGATCCAGACGACCGTGTCGCTTGGGTACAACCGCCACGCGTGATGGAGGAAGACATCGCGGTTGACGAGGAATTGGAAGGCGAGGCGATTGAAGGCGAGGATGATGCCGATTCGGATGACGCTGAAGAAAGCTCCGAATAGGCGCAATTCGTCTCGAAAGTTAAGTCTGACCGTCTGTTCGCGCTGACTGGCAGGATCGTTGCAGGATTGTCGCAACTGAAACGCTGGTAGCGCGACGTGTTGCGCGGATTGCATCTGGTTCGTAAGATTTAACGAGAAGCAATGAAGTGAATCGCGTTGAGTAAACAGCCCGTTTCACACGGACAATAGGCCAAATTCGGCAAGCTTCGGCGTTTTTCGAAGCTTCAACGCACCAAGATAACGGCGATTCGGGCCGATGTGGCGGTTCGAGTGAACCTGTTCCGACGCGGTTCAGACGCAGGTAACTGCGGCTACAACGAGGAGTCGATCCATGAATCCTGCCTTAGTAGCCGGCCTTGCAAGCATGTCTGCGTTGGTGTTTCTGATCGTCGGAGTGGCGCTTGGGTATTGGGGCAATGCACGCCTCAACTCGAAGGCCATCAGAGCGACCGAAGATGCATTGACGCAACAAATTGAGCAGGCACGGACACGAAGCAACGAGATTCTCAAAGAATCACAGAACCGAGCGGAAGAATTTAGGAAGGAGATCGAGACAGAAAGAACCAACTCATCGAGGCAGGCTCGGCGAGAGCGCCGGGACTTGCAGCGTATTCAGCGTCGGATCGACAGGTCGGCTGAAGAATTGCGAGGTCAGCAGTCGGAATTAAAGGACCTAGAGGAGCGGCTCAAGCAAGAGGATGAAGATCTGCGGCAGAGGTCGGCGACCGAGTTAGAGCGGATATCCGGGCTGACGAGGGATGCAGCGCGTGACCTCCTGTTGAAGCGAGCCGAAGACGAGAACGACTATGAGTTCAAGCGTCGGTTCAGGGAGGCTGAACTCCAATACCAGGATGAAGCTGACGAGCGTGCGAAGGAGATCCTGGCGGCTTCTCTGCAACGACTGGCATCTGACGTAGTCGGCGAAGCATCGGTTACGAGCATTCCGATTCCGTCGGAGGATGTGAAGGGTCGATTGATCGGCCGCGAAGGTAGGAATATCCGAGCGATCGAGGCGACAACCGGAGTCGATTTGCTGGTTGACGACACGCCGGATACCGTTGCGATCTCCTGTTTCGATCCCATCAGGCGGGAGGTGGCGCGGGTTGCTTTGGTGAGGTTGATCAAGGATGGTCGTATCCAACCGGCCCGGATCGAGGAGACGGTGCGAAAGGCGCAGCGTGAAGTCGATCAGACGGTTCGGAAAGCTGGGGAAGACGCTGTGCTGGACGTGGGTATTCGGGGTTTGCACCCTGAGTTGACCAAGCTGATGGGGCGGTTGAAGTACCGTTACTCGTACGGCGAGAACGTGCTGCAGCACTGCATCGAGGTTGGTCATTTTTCCGGCATGTTGGCTTCTCAGATAGGAGCTAACGCGCAAGCTGCGAAGACTGCTGGTTTCCTTCACGACATTGGTAAGGCTTTGACGCATGAAGTTGAGGGACCACATGCTGAGATAGGCGCTGATGTCGCTGCGCAGTACGGGATACGGGACAACATCGTGATTCCGATTCGCGAGCATCACGATCGCGAGATGACGACGCCCGTTTCGTTCATCGTGGCGGCAGCGGATGCGATCAGCGCTGCTAGGCCGGGTGCGAGGAACGACAGTCAAGAGAACTACCTAAAACGGTTGAACGAGCTAGAGCAGGTCGCGCGTGGATTCCAAGGAGTCCGGCGTGTGTTCGCGATCCAAGCCGGGCGCGAGGTCCGGGTTTTGGTTGATCCGGAAAAGGTTACCGATGCAGAGGCGAGCATGCTGTCTAGCGACATTGCGAAGGCGATTGAGCAACGGTTGCAGTACCCGGGATTGATCAAGGTGATCGTGATCCGCGAGTCGCGGGCAGAGGCGGTAGCTAGCTAGGCCGTCACGTTGTTTGCGTTTGGCGGCCTGAGTTCAGCAGGCGATAGTTGGTGATGCGATGAATGCATCTCGCACCGGGGCGCGGCACGATCCCGACGCCGCGTTAGGATCGGCGCCCCCGTGGGAAGTGCGGGAAGATCTGCATCTGCATACGAATGCGTCGGATGGGGTGTTGACGCCGACGGAGATGGTGGAGCTGGTGAGCAGGACTTCGTTACGGCTATTCGCGATCACGGATCATGACACGACATCGGGACTGGATGAAGCAGAAGCCGCGAGTAAAGGTTACGAGGGTGTTTCGTTTATTCCTGGTATCGAGCTGAGTGCCGAGGTCGGTGGCAATGAGATGCATTTGGTTTGCCATTTTGTTGACCGTAAGAACTCAGCGTTGCAGCAAGAGTTAACAATGTTGCGTGAAGATCGAGAGTCGAAGGCTGAGGAGATAGTTGAGCGTCTGAGCGAGGTGGGATTGCCCTTGGACTGGGACGAGGTGGTTGCGAATGCGGATGGGGCGATTGGTCGGCCGCATATCGCACGGGCGATGGTTGCGCGTGGATACGTTGAAACGGTCTCGGATGCGTTTTCGCGTTACTTGACGCCGGGAAGGCCGGGATATGTTTCTAGGCGAAAACTTGAAGGCACGCACGCGTTGGAATTGGTTCATGATGCCGGTGGTGTTGCGACAATCGCACATCCTCGGACGGTGCCGAACATCGAAGAGGCGTTGGCGATCCTGGTGCCTTGCGAGTTAGCCGGGATCGAGGTGTATGCCGAGAAGTATGGAAGCGACATGATCGACAGGTATTCGGCATTGGCGAATCGAAACGGGCTGGTGAAGTCGGGAGGATCTGATTACCATGCCAACGGGACGGCGAACGAGATAGTTCCGGGGATGAACGGGCCTCCGCCGGGGACTGTTCGCAAGTTGTATGAGCGTGCGGTTAAGATGCATGGTGTGGACAGTTTGGGATACAGGTTGGACGAGTCTCAGCTTTGAAGGTCGGATAGATGCCGGACTTGGTGCTCAGCATCGCCTTGGTTTTGGGGGCGTATCTGGTTGGATCGGTGCCGTCTGCGTATCTGGTCGGGAAGTGGGTAGCTGGGATCGATATCCGTGAGTATGGGAGCGGAAACGTTGGTGCGTCGAACGTTTCGGTCCATGTCGGGAAGAAATGGGTTGTTCCGATAGCGTTATTCGATGTTTTCGGTAAAGGGTTTCTGCCGGTTTATGTGGGAGGTGCTGCCCTGCTCGATTTAGGGACGGCGACGCAAGCGGCGGCAGGATTGGCAGGTCTGTGCGGGCACAATTGGCCAGTGTTTTTGAAGTTTTCCGGTGGGAGGGGGATATCGGCCGGACTAGGCTCTTTGATCGGGTTTGGGTTTCCGCTGTTCGTGCTGTGGGCTACGATTCCCGGAGTACTGTTCACGCTGACGCCTTGGCGTGATTCGTCGGTCAGCTGGTTGTTGGCGACGTTGTTGTTGCCGATTTGGGCGTTGTGGGCCGGATACGGAGGATGGGTCGCGATGTACGGTGTTGGTTTTACGGCAATCACGATTATCAGGCGGGTAACATCCGGTGGATTTGAGGAATCGTTGTTAAGTTATGGGGAGTTGACGCGTATGAGGTTGATTTGGAACCGTATGGTGTTTGATCGCGACATTGCGTCCAGAGATGTTTGGGTGCATAGTCGGCCTGACGCAAGCAGCTAGCGTGAATCACGGGATATGAGCCAGAACGCTACCGATACAGAACTCAGCATGACGACCTGTCCGAGGCACTCGGATGTGGAGACGAACCTGCGTTGTGCTCAGTGCAGCGATCCGATATGCCCGCGATGCATGGTCTACGCGCCAGTCGGTTCGAAGTGTCCGGATTGTGCGTCGATTGGCGGTCCGGTCATGTTCAAGGTGACGCAGAATGATTTGATTCGGATCGGTGTTTTGGCTGGACTTGCGGCGTTTGGGATCGGGGTTGCTTCCGCAATCACGTTGGTGGCGCTATGGTCGCTCGATATTTTGGCGGGGGTGAATTCGAGCATCTGGTTGATCGTTGTCGGAGTGGCGGAGTTCCTAGGAGTGATGGGTGTTACTTACGTCATGCAACTGGTCGCGGGAACCAGGTATGCGACGAGTTTGCGGATCATGGCAGCGGGTTTGGCATTGATGTTTTATCTGACGCAAGTCATGGCGATCGAGATCATGGCTGGCATGTTCACGGAACTTCTCATAGGACCAGCGATTGTGGTGCATCTGCCCGGGTTGATCGGTTTTGGTTTCGGGACGTATTACGCGATGCAGAAGTTCAAACCTTAGTCGGGATAATTTCACCCTCGCCGGTGTCGCGGTGGGCGATCGCTTCGTCGATCACATCGAATAACGAGAATGGAGGGTCGTAACTGAAGTCGCGTTTGGCCGCGGAGAGGTCATATTCGTAGTAGGTCGGGGTGATAGGCAGACTGACTTTTGTGTACGGTGCGTTGAGTTGTTCGGCAAGGTAGGGAATCATGACTTCCCATCGGAATGGTTCGCGGGAGGCGAGTTGATAGGTTTTGCCGAAGGTTGCGGGAATGTTGAGGGCGTTTTCGTAGGCGTGGATGATGTCTCGGACTTCAACGAAGTGTTTTTTCCAGGGGCGGCCGTTTTTGTCGGAGGCGATTATGAGGTGTGGATCGCCATCGTAGGCTTTCGACATGAGTTCGTAGGCCTCTCTAGCTGTGGGTTCGGTTGAGCCTTCGAGTTGGTCCATGAAGGTGCGCATGTGGAACTGGGGGAAGTTGAGAGCTTCGCCAGCTCCCCACGCGTTGGCGAATCGAAAGACAGTCGCGGGTAAGTTCTCGGCTCTCACATAGCGGTCTACAAGGTGTTCAGTCAAGACTTTGGTGTAGCCGTACCAACCGGTGGCCGCTAGGGGCAATGAATCTTCACGGATTGGCTCTTCGATGCCTTCGGGAGGGTATTTTTCCATGGTGCCATCGGTGCTTGTATGGATGACGTGTTGGATACGATCTGATGCCAGCGCGGCCTCAAGGATGTTGAAGGTGCCCTTGACGTTTATGTCGAAGTACTGCTCAGGGGTGAACGGGCCGCCGGCCTGAAAGGCGGCGCCTAGGTGGAAAACGGCCTCTGCACCTTCAGCGGCGGATTCGACGTCGGTGCGTGAGGCGAGGTCTCCTTCGACGACGTCGGCACCGATTTCGGCTACTTTGCCGGATTGTGGGTCTCCGGGCACGACGAATCCTGTCACGTCGTGTCCGATATCCATAAACCGTTTGGCGACGTTTGCACCGACGCGGCCAGTGATACCTGTGATGAGAATTCGCACGATTTTGTTCCTCGGTGTTTCATGTTTTCGTTGCGAGATCCGTTGAAAGAATAGACGATTTGGGGTTGGATTTCCGTTAAACTGCTAACGCTGACTAGGTTGCCGCCTTGTGACCATGATGAAATTCGCGTAGGGGATTGCTGATGACCAAGATCGAGAAAGTGGAGACGTTTCTGTGGAGTCGGTGGTTGTTGATCAAGATTCACTCGGAGGATGGGTATGTCGGGATTGGTGAAGGCGGTGTGCATGGTTGGCAGCGTCCGACGAAGACGATGATCGAGGTGATGAGCGATTATCTGGTGGGTAAAGACCCGAACCTGATTGAGCATCATTACCAATGGTTGTGGCGCTCGTCGCACTTCATGGGTTCGGTGGTCCACGGGGCACTGAGCGCCATCGATATCGCGCTTTGGGACATGAAGGGCAAGCGCTTGGGGGTGCCGATTTACGACTTGATGGGTGGGAAGACTCGGGACCGAGTGCGGTGTTACATGCACGTTGGTGGTGAGACGGGAGAGGAATTGGCGGAGGATGCGCTTCGTGCGAAACAGCAGGGATTCACCGCGGTGAGGTTTACGCCGTTTCCGAATGATTACTACCTGCACAAGTCGTATACGGAGTGGGCAGATGAGGCGGTTGAGCGTGTGGGGATGGTGAAGGATGCAGTTGGGTCGGATGTTGATATCTGCGTAGAGATCCACCGGCAGATGAACCCCGCGGAGTCGATCTGGCTGGGTCGGCGATTGGAGCAGTTCAACCCGTTCTTCTACGAGGACCCGATGCTGCCTGATAGCCCGGCTCGGATGGCGGAGGTGCAGGCGCAGTGCAACATCCCGATAGCGACGGGTGAGCGGTTTACGACGATATTCGAGTATCAGCAGTTACTCGAGAATGGTGGATGTGCTTATGTGAGGCCAGATCTGTGTCTGTGCGGCGGGTTGACTGGCTGCAAGAAGGTTGCCGCGATGGCGGAGGCGCAGCATGTGAAGGTGATACCGCACAATCCGTTGTCGCCTGTCTCGACGGCGGCGTGTGTTCAGTTGGACGCGTGTATTCCGAACTTTGCGTTGCAGGAATATACGGGTGAGTCGGAGCCGCCGAAGTCGGAGTTGCTGGTTGAGCCGTTGGAGTTGAAGGATGGTTATCTGACAGTGCCGGAAGGTCCGGGGTTGGGCGTCGAGTTGAACGAAGACGCGTTGGCGAGTATCGGCGAAGAGCCGAGGATGTTGGACACGCCGATCGGATTTGACGGATCCGTGCAGGATCGGTAGGAGAGACGCGTCGGAAAAAGGATGGAGCGGGAGACGGGATTCGAACCCGCGACCTTCTGCTTGGGAAGCAGATACTCTACCACTGAGTTACTCCCGCACGGTTGCGTTGAGGTGCAATTATAGCGGGTGGGTTGGGGGCGTGAAGTTCACAAAGCAGTAACCGTGGCTTCGGAGTTGAACTTGACCAAGGCGTTCCAATCAATGTTGTATTCAGGCGTGGCAAAATCAGCGGTGAATTCGACGACTAGACGGTTAAAAACTGCGGCATATGCAAGCATGAAGTCGTCGTTTCGTTCTCTAGCTTGATGAGCCAGAGGTTCGATTATCCGCGTGTAGAAATCGGCATCATCTGTCAGCAACGCCCAAAAACTCTGTCCCGATAGCTTCCAGTAGTCGCCTCGATCGAAATTCATTGTCGTCCTCCCGTAGCAACAACCGTTAACGGCTTGCACTTGTAGTGTCGGATTGCTCTGGCGGAGAATTTGTGCGGCTCTCCGGAAATCGGCACGCATTTGCCTGATCTGGCTCGAGTTACCCCAGTTAGGCCCGGATTTCAACGAAACAATGTACCTCGTCCTCCCTATGTCGAACTCCAAGTCGACTCCTTCGATGCCGGATGCTCGTCCGTTGCGCGCTAAATCGCAAACGTGTCGAGCTAAGCCTTCCAAGAAATCTCCGAAAAACGTTTCCTCTTGGGAACTGAGGTGTGCGTCAAGCATCGGCTTAACGAGGTCGGGCACTGCATCGATAGCTTTCGCTCGAAACAGATAAGGGTTCTTTCGACGTAGCAGTTTTCTCAACTGTAGTTCGTTGAGCCTTTCGACGCGTTTCAGGTGAAACTCTCCGATGTTGTGCTCAACGTATTCGCGTACGACATCGTCTGAGACGGGATTTGCGTTCGCCGGCATGCTGAGATTTACTCGAACGGCTCGCCTGCATCTAAGATCGCAGCCTGAACTGGCTCTCGCAGTGTAGCCTCGATCGCGTCGCAAAAATCGGATCGGATCTCAATACCTATAGCTTTTCTCCCAAGTTCCAGCGCGGCAAAGGCCGTGGTACCCGACCCTATGAACGGATCGAGTACAACGTCTCCTGGATCAGTGAACAACTTTATGAACCACGTTGGTAAAGGTTTGGGAAAGGTCGCGCTGTGACTTCGATTCGCGCACTCAGTTGCCATATGGATCACGTTAGTTGGGTAAGCCATTTCCCGGCCGACCCAATTTTCGATCTTTTTGCCGAAACCGCTTCCAACCTTCGACTCGTCGCGCGTTCTATCGGTGTCGCTCAAATTGGCGAGGCGATTGTTGGTCCAGTCCCCCATCGGGACCATCACTTCTTCTTGGTTCATCTTGAAACGACGCGCCTTGTTGAAATGTAGGAGCCTTTCCCAAGAATCGCGGAAACGATTAGGCCATTTGCCGGGATAGCTGTTTTTCTTGTGCCACATGTACTCCTCGGTCCAAAGCCATCCCTGTTGCTTCAACGCGAGGACTAATTCGATGACGTAGGTGTGACGTTCACCATCCGCGGCGTGCTCTTTGATGTTAAGCACGAAACTGCCACTAGGTTTCATAACGCGAAGCAACTCTTCGGAGATATTCAGGAACCATGCGACGTAGTCATCGGCGTGCACACCGCCATAGCTGTTTTTTCGACGCTCGGCGTAAGGAGGTGACGTGAAAATCAGATCCACTTCGTCGTCGTCCAAGTCGAGAAGCACCTCTGCCGCGTCCCCGCAGTGCAATGCGAAATTAGCTGTTGGATGACTAGTGTAGTACATAGTATCTACTCAATTATCATCTACTTGGTTGGACCTTGCAAGAAAGTGGGATTTGGTATTGATGCCACGAATCGAATGTTAACGCTAAACCTGCCATCCTTCTAGGTTCCATGCCATTTGCCAGAAGGCGATTTCGTAGCGTGTGCAGGTGATGTAGGCTTCGCGCATCGCAGCGAGTTCGATTGGCCCTGCGTTTTCGGCGGCGCGGTCGCAGATGGCTCGAGCCTCTAGGGCGACGGTTTTTGATTCTTCACTGGCGTAGGTTCGGATCCATTCAGCGTATTGGGGGGCGTCTTTGGGCGGACCGGCCTCGTGCAACATCTCCCCTACTTGCCAGTATCCCCAGATGCATGGGACTAGAGCGGCGATGAGTTCACCGAAACTGCCGATTTGGGCGACACGGAGGAGATAGCTGGTGTAGGAGTAAGTGGTCGGGGCGTGTACTGTGGCTTCCAATTCTTCGGAGGAGATTCCGATCTCAGCGCAGTAGGAGCGGTGGAGGTCCATCTCGGTGTTGAGGATGTAGTCGACCGCGCCGGCAAACCAGCTCATTGTAGTGAGGTCGGGGGCTTTCACCGTTCCCATGGCAAGGACTCGGGCGTAATCGATGAGGTAAAGATAGTCTTGGGTCATGAAGTGTTTGAAGCGATCGTCGGAGAGGGTGCCATCGCCGATGCCGAGGACGAATGGGTGGCGCATCATCGCTTCGCGTTGAGGTGCTGATTCGACTTCGATTTCGTCGCAGAACGTCATGATCTTTGTCCCCTTACGGTAGGGATGTTTCGCTTGTTGCTGTTCGGGAGTGGTGAATGGATTTCGGGGGTCTTGGGAACTGATTGTCGCAGATCACTTGCGCGGTTTGGATTGATCGGCACTGGTATCCTCGGAATTGATGGCGAAGCAGAAAAAAAACGAGGGTCGCATGGTGTGGCTCGATCTGGAGATGACGGGTCTTGAGGAGCAGCACGTCATCATCGAGATCGCGACTGTGATTACGGATGCGAATTTGGAGATATTGGCGGAAGGGCCGGATATCGCGATCAACCGTTCAGTCGAGGATCTCAACAATATCGACTCATGGTCGGAAAGGCAACATACCGATTCGGGGTTGATGGAGAAGGTCAGGGCATCGAAAATAGGGATCAACGAAGCTGAGAAACAGACGCTGGATTTTGTGAAGCGATGGGTTGGCAGGTGGGAGGCGCCGCTGTGCGGGAACTCGATATGGGTGGACCGGCTGTTTTTGAAACGGGAGATGCCGAAGCTAGAGTCTTATCTGCACTACCGGGTTATCGACGTTAGCTCGATCAAGGAGCTGGTTGCACGTTGGCACCCGAATGCCGAGGAACCGCCGCCTAAGGAGAAGTCGCATAGAGCGCTCGACGATGTTTTGGAGAGTATCGAGGAGTTGCGGCGGTACAGGAAAACGTATTTCAGGCAAATCGCGGAAGTTAGCTAGAGCGGCTCCGGATCAAGGTCTCCTTAGCAAGCGTTCTACTTGGCGTTCAGCTTCTACGAGGTCAGGGTCGATTTCGCGGCGTTCGACGTACCGATCGCGTGCGGCCGAGATCGTCGAGTGCTGCCGGCCTCCCATCAAAGTGCCGATCTCCGCCAAGGTGAGGCCACACTTGGTGCTGAGCAAATTGATCGCTACGTCACGAGCCTTGCTAACCGCGCTGCTTCCTCTGCCGGGTTTTTTGAGGTCATCAACGCGCAATCCGAATACTTTCGCGACCGCTTCGAGTACCCGATCCGGGGGTGGGAGAAGCGGCGAAGGAGCTGCGAGTCTGTCGCGTACCGCGTCGACTGCTAAGTCGATCGTGATGGTTGGAGCAATGGCGGATTGTGCAGCTTGCCCCAGACTCGCGTGTGCGTTGACGCGGGCGGCGTCACCCAAGATATCGCGAACCGTTCTGGCTATCCTCTCCGAGAGGAACTCAAAGGCTTTTGGCTGAAGTTGGAGACCGCGTTCGGCCACGTATCTGCTCAGGATTGCGCGTTTCAGGTTAAAGTCAGGCGGGGCGATTTGGATTTCGAGACCACCTGACAGGCGGGAGGTGATTTCTTCGCCGAGTTCTCCCATCGGGTACGCGGTGTTGAAGGTGAAGACGAGTTGCCTCTGGTTTGAGATGAGGTGCTCGAGGATGGACAGGAAGAAGGTTTGGGTGCCGGTTTTTCCGATGAGACGTTCGATGCCGTCGATCAAAAGGGCGTCGACATCACGGTAACGGTCTCGGACAGATGCGACGTTTCCGCTGCGCGAGGACTTTACGAAGCTGTCGACGAACTCTTCGCCGGTCAGGCAGATGACGTTCATGCCGTCTGCACGCATCTTGTTGGCGATGGCATTGAGGAGATGAGTCTTGCCCTGCCCTGTTTCTGCGGTTATCGTCAGGGGGTTGAATTCTGATCCGGGGTGATTGACAACGCTGAGTGCTGCGTCCATTGCTTTGGAGTTGCATTCTGAGCGCTCGAATCTGTCGAATGTGCGATCAGGAATCGCGGGGAAGAAACGCGCGTTTTCGCGTGCCAAGGCGGCACGGTGACGACTTAGACGGACATCAGCCCACTGGGAGTAGTCGCCAGCCAGGCCTTCGCGTGCGAGCACGTCGCTACTGGTGAAGACCATGGTTTCGAGCTGGATCTTGATTTCAGATCCGAAGATCTGCGCGGCGAATCGGCGCAGGCTTCGCATGACTCTTTGTCGGATCCAAGCAGCGATGAAGCCGTTTTTGACGGTTACGCTGAGGACGCCACCTTGGAGTGAGGTAGCCTCTGTATCCCTCAGGTATGCGTTGAAGTCGGCACGGTTACCGATCTGCACCTCGACCAAACCGAGGACGGTTTTCCATTTTTTATGCAAGTCGCAAACGTCGTTGTCAGAAACGGCATCAGGCACAGATCATCCTTTCATCACCAATCGCGGAATCGACAACGCGCAAAGGTGTTCGGCACATCTTCGCGCACAGGCTCTTTTTCGTTTTTCGGGCCGCCTCCTCGGAGCCCGAAAATTGCGTCAATATTCTCTAACATATCCAGTCTTGACGATTCTGGCAACGCCAAAAAGCCGCAGATTCAAGGTTTTTTGAACCTAAATTTCTCGAATTTTTGCATGGTGAAAAAGAGGCTCAGCGGAACGCTATCAGTCGCGAACACGGGTTGAATCGGGTTCTAGCCTAGCGTGGTAGCATCAAGTGCGATTTCCGAGAAGAGGCTGGAGACCATCAATGGACGCGATGTCTCAAAAAGGAGAGAATCTGACTGGATGAGAGCGGTATTTTTTGGGACTCCAGATTTCGCGATTGCGTCGATTCGCGCTCTTTTGGACAGTGGTTTAGAGGTCCCGTTGGTGTGCTCGCGACCTGCGCGACGTGCGGGTCGGGGGAGGGTGGAGACGCCGACGCCAGTGGTGCAATTTGCGGATGAAGTCGGGATTGGGGTCATGACGCCGGAGCGGTTGGATCAAGAGGCGATGGAAGATTTGAGAGCGGTCGAGGCGGATGTCTTCGTTGTGGTGGCTTATGGGAGATTTATACCGTCGGAACTTTTGGAGATGCCGAGGTTGGGAGTTGTGAATTTGCACCCTTCGCTGTTGCCTCGGCACCGAGGGCCGAGTCCGGTTGCTACGGCGATTTTGGAAGGGGATGAATCGACTGGTGTGACAGTGATGATGTTGGATGAAGGGATGGATACGGGGCCGGTTTTGGCGCACTCGGAGCCAGTTGAGATTACGTCGGATACGCGGTGCGATGAGTTGACTGAGCGGTTGTTTGAGATGGGTGCGAAGATGTTGCCTGGGGTTTTGCGGAAGTTGGAGGAAGGTGAGTTGAAGCCGCGACCGCAAGACGATGCGAATGCCACTGTGACGCGGTTGATCCGGAAGGAGGATGGAGAGGTTGATTGGGAGGATCCGGCGGAGAGGATCGTGCGGATGAATAGGGCGTTTTGTCCTTGGCCCGGGACTAGCACGACTTGGGAAGGGGTATCGATGAAGCTTGTGGATATTGAGGTGGCGGAAGGGGTACGCCCTGCTGATGAGATGGCGATGGGAGAGGTTTTCAGGGGTGAGGATGATGGAGTCTTCGTTCGTGCGGGTGGAGGGTCAGTAGTTAGGCTGGTTGAGGTTCAGACGGCGGGGCGGCGGGCGATGGCGGTCGAGGAGTTTTTTGTCGGGAGGCCGGAATTTGTCGGATCGGTGCTTGGTGGATAATCGGGATTGGTAATGCCGGTATTGATTTGAGGGATACGGAATGATCGTTGATTGTCATGTGCATGTTTGGGAGCTGCCTCCGATTGCGCCGGTCGGTCCGACAGCGCCGACTTGGACGGCGGTGACGGAGGAGGCTGGACCGACGGAGCTGCTGGTTGAGGATATGGATGCGAATGGGGTTGATGCGGCGATATTGGTGCAGTCGAGCGGGTCGACTTGGGACAATACGTATGTCGCGGAGTCGGCGAATGGGGATCGCGGGAGGTTTAGGTCGATAGGGTTGGTTGATCCGATGGATCCGGGGAATGCGGATGTAGCTGCGAAGTGGATGGATGAGTTTGCAGTCTCGGGGTTCAGGTTTCACCCGGACTACTATCCGGATGATGTTGTTCTGGATGTTGGTCGGAATGGTGGGATGTTTGAGGCGATTGAGGAGCGTGGCGGGATTGTGAAGGTGCACAATCGGGTTGGGAATGTCGGGCAGATGGCGGGGGTTGTTTCAAGGTATGAGGGGATCACATGGATCGTTGATCACATGATGTATCCGGAGCCTTGGATGGCGGCGGATGGTTGGACGGCGTATCGGCCGGTGTTGGAGTTGGCGGGAAGTCCGAATGTGGTGATGATGATTTCGGATGTTCACAACCGGTCAGATGAGGGTTTTCCGTATGGGGATATGCACGATGTTGTGAAGCTGGCGATTGATGCGTTTGGAATCGAGCGGTGTATCTGGGGAACGGGGTATCCGGGGTATTTGAGGGAGAAGAATGGTTGGATTTCGCTGGCGGATGAGTTGCGGCTGGTGCGTGAGGGTTTTGATTGGTTGTCGGAAGATGAACGGGGGATGTTGCTCGGGGTGAATGCCGAGAGGGTTTACGGGTTTTGAGCGTGATGGCGGGCTAGTGTAGGCGGCGGAGTTCGGATTTTCTTTCTTGTTTTGTTATGTTGCGTTTTTGGTTGTAGGTTTTTTCGAGAATTTCGTCGGTGAATTTGATGGGGTGGCTGATGTTTTGGCGTGATCGATCTTGGCGCGCGCGGTTGCTTTCGGATGCGGGTGGAACAGGGTCTTGTTCTGGGTTGTCGGGCATTTTGTTAGGCGTCGGATTCTGATTCGTCGTTGTCGTCGTCGGGGCTGAATCCGGGGACTAGCTGGAAGCGTTTGAATCCTTCGGCGTAGGGTGCTTCGATGTCTTTGGCGTTTTCGGAGCGCCACCGTCGCATCCAGCCGTCGACTTGGTCTGGGCGGTCGAGTTGGCTGACATGGCATTTGATAGCGCCGATGGCTTTTTCGACGTCTTCTTCATCGAGCGGGTTCCAGTGTTCGCTGTCTCCTCCGAACATCATGACCCATACTTCGTGGACTTTCCATGCGTCGAGGCCTTGGGCTAGGAGGCTTTCGTCCCAGAGGTGGTCTCTAGCGGATGGAAATACTGCGGAGAGGGCGGCTTCACCGGCGGCGAAGTGGTCGGGATGTCCGATGTAGTTGGAGTGTGAAAGGTCACGTGTGGGGTTTGTGGTGATGAGGATGTGAGGGCGGTGTTTACGGATTACGCGGACGATTTCGCGTCGGAGGTCGATGGTTGGTTCGAGGTATCCGTCTGGGAAGTCGAGGAATTCGATGGATTTAAGTCCGAGGACGCGTCCGGCGTCGGTCTGTTCCTGTTTTCGGATCTGGCTTAGCTCGGTGGCGGAGATGGAGCGGTCTTCGGTACCTTTGGAGCCGTCGGTGCACATGACGTATACGACTTCCCATCCGAGGCGCGTCCATTTTGCGACGGTTCCGGAGCATCCCCAGTCGGCGTCGTCGGGGTGTGCAAAGACGACCATTGCGCGAGAGTGGGGTTCTTCTTCGGGTGGGACGTTTTCAGGGTCGTTGGTCATGGGTTGGTGGTGGGTTTTGAATGCTTAGGTTTCAGATTGTGATTCTATGAACTCGCTGCGATCGCTGAGCGGGTCACAGACCTGGCCCTGCGTTGCTTTACCCGCCTTGGCGGGCGGCACCGCCTTTAATTCCCCCTCGGAGAAGGGGTAGGAGGACGGTGGTTGCGCGCCTTTCGCGGCGCCCCCCTCCTCTTCCCGTTCACGCTTGGATTCCGGCCTTCGCCGGAATGACGTGGAGGAATGCCGGAACGACGTGGGGTTAGGTGATTTCGGCGCGGGATTGTAGGGAGTGGGCTAGGGTTGCGTCGTCGGCGTATTCGATGTCGGTGCCTGAGGGGAGGCCTCGGGCGAGGCGGGTTACTTTGATGCCGGCGGGGGTTATGGCTCTTTGGAGGTACATGGCGGTGGCTTCGCCGTCTAGGTTGGTGTTGGTGGCTACTATTACTTCGGACACCTGGCTGTCTTCTTGGTTCAGGCGTTGGAGGAGTTCTTTGATTTTTATGTCGGATGCAGCGATGCCGGAGGTGGGGGATATGGCACCGTGGAGGACATGGTAGAGGCCGTTGTAGGCTCGGGTGCGTTCGAGTGCGGTGACGTCTAGGGGCTCTTCGACTACACAGATGGTTGTGCGGTCTCGATTGGGGTCTTGACAGATATGGCAGGTTGGCTGCTCGGTGATGTCGGCGCAGGTTGTGCAGAGTTTGATGCGGAGCTTGACGCCGGTGATGGCTTCGGCGAGTTCGGAGGCCTCGGCTTCGCTCATGCGGACGAGGTGGTAGGCGAGCCGTTGTGCGGACTTGGGTCCGATGCCTGGGAGACGTCGGAAGGCTTCTATGACGCGTGCGACGGGAGCGGCGACGCCGCGGGGGGTGTCGGTTGGGGGTGCGACGGGGGTTATGGGACGGGGAGGGTCGGGGCGGAATGCGGGCATGGGGAGATTTTATTTTGAACTAGGATGGGAAGGAGTTGGAAGGATTTGAAGGATGGGTTGTTGGTTGACTGTGATTCGCTGCTGGCTTACACTTTCGGTCAATTGATTAGTCACCCAATTTTCAGGACAGTTTGATGACAACCGAATCACATTTGATTGAAGGTCGAATGACGGCATTACAAACGGAACTTCGCAACGAGTTCGAGCACCTTGCGACCAAAGAGGATATGCGGGCGCTTGAGACGCGGTTGGTCAAATGGATGATAGGCGCTGTGGCTACTTCGGCTCTGTTAGGTGCTGCCGTGGTCACCGCGGTTGATCGGTTGTTGGGGTAGGTATTTTCCGTGTTGGTTGGTGGTTGTTTGGGGAGTCTTTCTTTCTGCGAAGGGCGCTGGGCAGGTTTGAAACATGCCTCTACGTTCGCGGTGCACGGGCCGTTCACGAACGCCCCCTACGGGATGGTGGTGCCGTTCGTCCCGTGATCCCCCTTTGTCCTTCGGACATTTCCCCTTGGGCTTCGTACTTTTTGGCGGGGGAAACCCTTTAGAGGCTCAGGCCGGGGATGTTTAGGCCGCCGGTTATGGATTGCATTTTCTGGGCGGCTAGTTGTTGGGACTGTTCGATGGCTTGGTTTACGGCTGCGGTGACCATGTCTTGGATCATTTCGAGGTCTTCGGGGTCGATGTTGTCGAAGGCTTCGGGGTTGATTTCGATGGATTCGATCTGGGTGCCGCCTACCACGGTGGCTTTGACGACGCCGCCACCGGCGGATGCTTCGGTAGTTGCCTGAGCGATCTCTTCCTGCATCTCTTGGATCTTCTTCTGCATCGCTTGGGCTTGGCGAAGCATGTTGCGGTTCATCATGGGTGGGCGGCTCCTCGGGACGGATAGAGGGATAGTGGTTACGGGTTGATTTTACTAGGGGTGTGTGGTGGTTTTTGGGAGTCCGTCATTCTGCGAGTGGTGCTGGGCGGGTCACAGACCCGCCCCTACCTTCGCAGCCCCTGTCCGGGCCGTTCACGAACCTGAACAATCCTGCAGTCGTCATCGTTCCCTAATCAACACATCTATACGCGTCAAATCCACGTCTTATGCGAGAATGAGCAATGCGATATACACTTTTGCGATGCAATACTCAGCCTCCCAAAGACGCTACGATTACATATCTATGTCAAGTCGTAGGAGCGGTTGTGGGAAGAGGAAGAGTGCGCCAGCAATCGTGGTGCAACCTTGACGACCTTCGGTAGGCCATCGTGCGCAATGAGTCTTGAAAGGATCTCATCATGTCCGATCTCACGACTAAACTGGAACATTTTCAACAACGGGTACAGCAACAGGCAGAGCATGCTCACACCGAAGAGGCTACCAAGTTCGCTCTGATCAATCCGTTTATCAGAGAAGTCCTCGGATACGATACCTCTGACCTATCGCTGGTCATTCCGGAATATGCGGCCGACGTCGGCGTTAAACAAGGGGAGAAGGTGGACTATGCGATCATGCACGATGGACAGCCGACTATTCTGATCGAGGCGAAAAAGGTTGGCACTCCGCTTGATCAGGAAGACCCTGCCCAGTTGCGTAGATACTACGCCGCCTTGGAGGGTGCCGCACGCTTCGCTATATATACAGATGGGGTTAGATACGTCTTCTATACCGACATCGACCAGCCCAACGTCATGGATAGGCAGCCGTTCACGACACTTGACTTCAATCAGTTGGACAGAGACGCGGTCAGGAGCGTTAGCCGATTCATCAGAGACGAATTCGACCCTTCCAAAGTCCGTGAGGCGGCGAGCGGCTTGAAGTACGTTGGTCTGTTGAAAACCGTAATCAGCAGGCTAGCTACCGATCCTGCACCGGAAGTGGTCAGGGCGCTGATGTCTGAAGTCTACCCAGGAGTCAAAACAGCGAGAGCAGTCAAACAGTTCACGGATCACGTGAAGACGGCGTACGCGTCCATCATTGCCGAGCAGGTCCAAGACAGGTTGGACGCGGCTATCAACGTCTCGCGGAGAGAAGATGTTCAGGAAGAAGAAGTTGAGGCTGAAACGTCAGACGACGAAGCGATAGCGTTCGACACTGTGAAAGCACTACTCCATGATGTTATCGACGTGAAGCGTCTCCACATGAGATCAATGACAGGTTACAAGGTGGTGTTGGTGGACGATACGTTGCGACAACCTGTATGCAGATTGCAGCTTAGAACATCTCCATACTGGATCCAGATACCAGAGATGGGAGACGGCAGACGTACGTATCGGCAAGAGCAGATAGATGACGTGCAAAGCATCTACCCATTCGAAAAAGCGCTTGAAAGTGTAGCGAGTCAGTACATCGGAGACGAGGGCGGAGCGTAGGGCGGGTCACAGACCCGCCCTACGCTCCGCAGCCCCTCCCCAGGCCGTTCACGAACGGCCCCTACGATGTTTCGTGCCCCTCGTGTTTTTACGAACGGTAAATCCGAGATGTGTCGTGCCCCCCCCCCCATCCTCACACCACTCTTGGATTCCGGCTTTCGCCGGAATGACGGGAGTTTTGCAATGGTCTCGCGAGCGGGGGAAACCCTTGCGTTTCGCAAGGTGAAGGGGGCGCGGTGTTTCACGGGTCGTAGAATGGTTGGTACTGATAGCTATGACTCAAAGGGTGAAAGCGACTTACAGGGATGGGGTTTTGGAGCCTTCGGAGTCGCTTGATCTTGAGGATGGTGATGTGGTGACGTTGTCGATATCGGTTGATGGGAGTGCGGGGGACGGTGATTCGGGCGAGTCGGCGTCGGTTGGGAATGTTGTGGGCGACTCGGCACCAGTCGGTGCGGAAAGCCAGAGGCCGACGGACGTTCTAGGGTTGCTCGAAAGGATCAAACGTATAAGCGATTCGGTTCCTGATTCTGAGTGGGAGAAACTTCCGAAGGATGGTGCGAGGAATAAGAAGCACTATTTGTATGGGCATCCGAAAGAGGATGAGAAATGAGGTTGGTGTTTGCGGATTCGGGTTACTGGATAGCAGTGATAAATCGTCTTGATGAGTTGCGGGAAAGGGTAGTGCGGATAGACGCAGATTTGGGTGACCATAGAAAAGTTACGAGCGAAATGGTTTTAATCGAGGTGTTGAACCACTTTTCGAGTGGCGGTGAAAATAGTCGAAGAGCCGCTGTGGAGGTAGTCACGGAGCTTAACGCCGCTCCGGATGTTGATGTGATTCCGTTGACGAGCGCGCAGTTTGCGAAGGCGTTTGATCGGTACGGCAGTCGTTTGGATCAGAGTTGGAGCTTGGTGGATTGTTCGAGTTTCGTGCTGATGGAGGAGCGTGGGATTAGGGATGCATTGGCGCATGATGTCGATTTTGTTCAGGCGGGTTTCAACGCGTTGTTGAGGTCGGGTTGAGGTAGGGATTGTGGGGGGATGCCTGTGTAACCCCTCTGTATCTTCCGTTTAATAAAGGGGAATGGAAGGTTTTGCGCGCCTCCTGCGTTGCGCGAAAGGGGACGCGGTGTTTCAAGGGTCGTAGAATGGTCTGGTACTGGCAGCTATGGTTCAAACGGTGAAAGCGACTTACAAGGACGGGGTTTTGGAACCTTCGGAGTCGCTTGATCTAGAAGATGGGCAAGAAGTCGGATTGTCGATTTCGGAATCGGTCGATGCTCCGGATGCGACAAAGGCGCGGGTTGAGACTGCGGGTAGTTGGAAAGGGCTGGTGGATGCTGAGCGACTGAAGCGCGACATTTATGAGAGTCGTGAGATGGCTAGACGCCCTGATCCGAAGCTGTGATGCAATGATGTATCTGATCGACACCGACTGGGTGATCGACTATTTGGACGGCGATGAGGATGTGGTAAGGCGAGTAAAACACTTGTTGCCTAGGGGTATTGGTATAAGCGTGGTGTCGCTTGCCGAGCTCTATGAAGGGGTCGCATATTCAAGGAATCCGGTGGCCAGCGAGAGTCTTCTCAGGATATTTTTGGATGACCTCGATGTAGTTCCGTTAGATGAAGAAGTCTGTAGGTTGTTCGGTGTGGAGAGAGGGCGCTTGCGGTCTGTAGGGACGTTGATCGGGCATTTCGATCTTCTGATCGGTTGCACGGCAAAGTTTCACGGTCTGACGGTGCTCACGAACAATCTTCGTCATTTCACCCGCATACCGGAACTGGGCGTGGAATCGATTTAAGTACTTCAAACATCTGAGGTGGGCGGGTTGCGGACTTGCCCTTACCAGTGTCCCCCTTTGTCCTTCGGACATTTCCCCTTGGATTTCGCACTTTTTGGCGGGGGAAACCCAACGCCCGCCCCCACCCTGGGTTCCGGCTTTCGCGGGAATGACGTGATGGGACGGGTGCGATTGGCTTGTTTGGAGGGTTGAATAGGGTGTGAATCGTGGTGGATGGGGTGATTCTTGGGTGTGGGGTGTTCATGGTTTGGGGTCGGTTCTACGGTTTGACGGGTTGGATGAAGGTGATTTGACGATATCCGTTGCGGAGTTGGAATTGGTTTGTTTGATTCGTATTTTTATAGATTTGTGTCATTTCGTGCTTGATTTTCTTACGAGTGTAGTGCATTATTGGATATAGAACGATTGTGATTGTAGTGCTGCTTCGGATTGTAGAGGCGGCGATGAAGAGGAGTAGAAGCAGCGATGGTGAGTGTGAGTGATTTCGTTGGCAGTGAGGCGATGGGTGTTGATGAGCGTGCGGATCGGGTTGGCGAGGTGGTCGTCAAGTGGTTCGGCGCTGGGGTTGTGGAGGAAGGGATTGTGCGAGGTGATGGCAGTGATGAAGGAGATGATGGTGATGCGGATGGCGGCGATGGGCGGCGGCGTCTGGTCATCACTGCGGCGGTTGGGAGCGAGGATCGTAAAGGGGATTTGATCGATCCTCGAGGTTGGGAGCTTGACGGGTTCCGTCGGAATCCGGTGTTCCTTTGGGCGCACGACAGGTCGTTGCCGCCGATCGGGAAGGCTGGTCGAGTGTGGGTCGATGGCGGTGCATTGAAGGCGCTGGTGGAGTTCGCTCCGACGGCGTTTGCGGGGCAGGTGGCGGAGCTGTATGCCAAGGGCTTCATGAGGGGCGTGTCAGTAGGTTTCATTCCGTTGGAGACGGAGATGAGGCAGGTGTCGAGTGGTCGGCGTGGCTACTTGTACAAGCGTCAGGAGTTGTTGGAGATCAGTGCTGTGCCGGTGCCGATGCACGCGGGTGCGTTGGCTGGAAGTGGTGCAGATGATGCGGAGATGGAAGTGTCGGAGTTTTTGGAGATGCGGGAGGTTACACGAAGGTTGTGGCGTGTGGTTACGGGGATGGGGGAGTTGTGAGGTTGGGAACTAGGATGCGAAGGAATTGGAAGGATTAAAAGGATGGGGATAGTGGAAGTTGAAGGTGGTGTGCTGGGTTGCATGGGTGGTTGTTTGGGGTGGCCCCGCCCACTCCTTCCACCCGTTCCCCCTCACCCTGGCCCTCTCCCCCGGAGGGGAGAGGGGAATCTTCCCACCACCCCTCCAGTTTCTGGCTGGGTGGCGGAGGAGAAAACGGAGAAAAATCAGAGAAAAGGAGAAAGGCTTAGATGGCTGAGAGAACACAGGATTTGGAGCTTCTGAAGAAGGAGCTAGCGGACGTTTCGGCGTTCGTTAAGGAACGGGTCGAGCCGGTTCATGATGAGCGGGTTCGGCTTAGGAAGGCGATAGAGGCGCTGACGAAGGAGCAGCAGGAGTATCGCCGGTCGGGACTGTTGAACGGTTTCGGCGATGACGGAGTGGTGAAGTCGGGGCCTTATACAGGCTGCGACCAGTTGGACCTGGCGATTATGGGGAGCGTGAAGCGCGCTGCGGAGTCGCAGATGGGTGTGGAGTCGGTGAGGGACTGGGATGTCCGGCTGAAGGCTGCGATGGACAGCACGACGGCCGGGAAGGGCGATGAGATCGTTCCGACCAGTATTGCGTCGCGTCTGTGGGATGATGTGAACCATGAGACGCGGGTTGCGAATCTGTTCAATCGGATCGACATGCCGACGAACCCGTTTGACATTCCGTTGCAGCTAGGAGATGTGAACTGGTATCCGGGTGCGGAGAACACGGCGGGTACGGCTAGCACGCCGAAGACTGCGAAGCAGACGCTGACGGCCTATGAGCTTGTGGCAGAGGTGCCCTGGTCGCTGACGCTGGATGAGGATGCGGTTTTTGCCGTGCTGCCGGAAGTTAGGCGGACGTTGATACGAAACGCGTCGGAGGTGATCGACGACGTGCTGCTGAATGCGGACCAGACTACGGAGAACAGCATCAACGCTGACGGTGCGACGTTGACGACTTCATCGGCGGGCAAGGCGCACTTCCTGATCGGGTTCGACGGACTGATTCACCTGCCGCTGATCGATAACTCGGCGCAGGGCATTTCGCAGGCGGACTCGATTGCGGCGAAGGCGTATCTGGACCTGCTGAAGAAGCTCGGCAAGTATGGGTTGAATCAGTCGGAGACGGTGTTCATCACGGATTTCGCGACGTTCACGTCGAGTCTGGGTATTTCGTCGGTCGAGACGGTGGACAAGCTGGGTCCGAAGGCGACGATTTTGAATGGTCAGCTGGGTTCGATCTACGGTCATCCGTTGATCGTGAGTGGTCAGATGCGACTTGCAGATGCGGACGGCAAGGTTACCGATGGCGGGAACACGCATGATCGGGGTCGGATCTTGGCGGTGAACACGAGCCAGTGGCGGGTTGGTTTCCGTCGGAGTCTGATGATCGAGGCGCAGCGTGACATCCAGAAGCGTCAGAACGTGATGGTTGTGAGCTTGCGTCTGGGCTTCGCCGAGAGGACGGGAAACCGGTCGAAGGCGACGCACACGGGGCTTGTTTACAACATCTCGCATTGATGGGAGGTGAGGGGATGGAGTGGTGCCCCGCACCTCCCCGTGCCCTAACCCTAACCCTCTCCCGCCGAGCGGGAGAGGGGATCCCCTTCCCCTCCAGCCCTCTTAATCTCCTCTCTGGAAGAGGAGTAGGAGAGGGGATGAAGGGTGGAGATGTGGCTGGTAGTTGTTGGGATCTGGGGTAGATGTTTGGGGTACCCCACCCCTTTGTCCACCCCGATCCCCCTCTTAATCTCCCCCTGGAAGGGGGAGGGAGAGGGGATTCCCCTCCCCTCCCCCGTCTATTGAGAGTTGGAAATTGGCTCGGGCGCGGTTGCGACTGAGTAGAGGAGAAAACGGAAAATGGCAGATTTGGAAGCGCCTGTTGGGGTGCTTAATGTTTATGCGACGCCGACGGATTTGAAGCGTCGGCTTGGGATTGCGGATACTTCGCATGACGTTGTTCTGTGGCATCTGCTGGATGTCGCGAGCCGTGTTGTGGACGGGTTCTGCAATCGGAACTTCTACGTCAGCACCGAGTCGAAGCGGTACGACGTTAGGGACCGGTTGGCGGTCTATGTCGACGACTTGATCGAAGTAAACGAGATTGCAGAGGATCGCGACAAGGACGGGGTGTATGAGAAGATCCGTGATTTGTCGGGGATGATTCTCTATCCGTTGGACACTAATCCACAGTCGCGGCATGGTGTTCCATATCGCGTGTTGCGGATCAGTTGGAGACGGAGCGGGGCATGTTTTCCGCTAGGGAGGGCGACGGTGAAAGTGACGGGCAGGTGGGGTTATCGCTCACATACCGTGTCGCTGGACGGGTATGCGGATGACGGCGGGAACTCGGTTAAGAAGGCGTCGCGGTCGATTCGTGTGGATGACGACCGGAACATGATGGCGGGTCAGACGATCTTCATGGACGCGGAGCAGATGTTCGTTCGATCGGTCAGTGCGTCGGTCTTGACGGTCGAGCGCGGGATCAACGGGACGGATGCGGCGGAGCATGTAGATGGGTCATTGATCAAGGCGTTGCAGTTTCCGGCGGAGGTTGTGGAGGCGACGCTTTTGACGGCGGTTGATCGTTGGCGTCGGCGGGATGGAGTAGCGAGATCGGACGATGTCGCAGCTGGCGCGTCGCGTTCGATCTATGACCCGACGAACGATGTTAAGCAGCTGCTGGGGCCTTACCGGCGGTTGTCGATCTGAGATGTCAGGGACGGAGGTATACGAGATATGGATCCACGCGAAGTATTGCTGGAGATGGATCTTGAGGATCTGGCTGGACTTGGCCGGACGAAGCGTCGCAAACGAGATGAAAGGAGTACTGAGGGGGGCGATGAAAAGGATCTCCTCGATGAGGTGAAGCGTCTGCGAAAGACGGTTGAAGGGGACCACGACGCGCGGCTCCGTGGCATCGAGATCAACATCCGATGGCTGATGGTGCTTGTAGGCGGCGAGGTCTTGGCGATCGTGGGATTTGCGCTGAGTTCGGTTGCGGGGGTTTAGCCCCCTTTGTCCTTCGGACATTTCCCCCGCGAGCGGGGGAAACCGATGACGATGAAAGGAAGTGAAAAGTGTTGAAGGAGATAGGACGTGTTGTGGCGTCGCCTTTTGGGCGATGGCGCGATGGTGGTGAGATCGAGAACGTGCAGATGCGCGGGTATTCGGGATATCCACGGCGTCTCGATGACTGGATCTCGATCCCGCTTGTGAGCGGGGGCGATGTGGACTGGTCGGCAAGGAGTCATGAGGACTACTATGCGAGGTCGACCGCGGTTCACGCGGCGGTGAGGGTGCTGGCGGAGGCGGTGAGTCGTCCGCCTTTGGAGGTGTGGAGGCGTCGGGTTCCGAGTGCGGAGCCTGAACCGGCGGGTGCGGATCATCCGATGCAGAGGTTGCTGGACCGTCCGAACGAGGTTTGGGACGGCGGCCAGATGCTGAGAGCGATCGAGGGGCGGTTGTCGCTGTGGGGATCGGCGTTTGTGGCGTTGTCGCGGGACAGTGATGGCTTGCCGTACGAGATGTGGCCGTTGCGGCCTGGGGAGGTGCGCGTCGTGGGTGACGATGATGATCGCGGCGTCAGGGGTTTCGTGCATGAGACGGTTGATGGGCGAGTTGCGTATCTGCCGGAGGAGATGCTGTGGTTTCGTCGGTTCAACCCGATGCGGAGCTTAGCTGGGTTTTCGTCGATGACTCCGGCGCGTGCGGCGGTGGATATGGGATCGGAGGCGCTGGGGTTCAACCGGCGGTTCTACGTCCGCTCGGCCATGCCGTCCGACGTGATTGTGACCTCTGAAACGCCAATCGGACAGGAGATGATTGACCAGTTGATAGAGAGTTGGGATCGGCGGCTGGTCGATCCGGAGCGTGCGCACAAGCCCATCTTCCTAAGTTCGGGAATGGACATGAAGCGTCTGGGAGCGAAGCAGTCGCCATCCGACTTCATCGCCGCGCTGCGCTGGGCGGTGGAGGAGGTGTCGCGGGCTTTCGGGGTGCCGAAGGTTTTCCTGAGCGAGTTCGAGGATGCGACGCTGGCGAACGTGCGGACGATGGAGCAGTTCCTTTGGCGTAACACGATCATCCCGGAGTTGAAGATGCTGGAGGACGGGATCAATCACCGGTTGGCACCGCACTTCTCGGAGTTTCCGGGGGAGCTGCTGGTGCGGTTCAATCTCTCGGATGTCGAGGCGGTTCAGGAGTCGCAGTCGGACCGGGCGGAGCGATTGGCGCGGCTTGTTGGAGCGGGGATTATGAGTGTTGAGGAGGCGCGTCGGGAGTTGGATGTTTAGGGGGTGGTCAGGGACGGTTTTGGGGCTGTCCCTGCTCACGCATCGACTTTTGGGATCGACCTACGGTATTCTTCGAATCAGGTGCCTAGTCATGAGTAGTCAAGACGCAGCAGTAGTAACGCACGACTTCACTTTGACCACGCCTTTCCTGACCACGCTTCGCGATCGCGCGGCCAATGACGCTGATTTCAGGATTGCGCTGCTGGAATATGCGGTGGAATCGGTGTTGGCTGGCGACCTCGACGAAACTAAAGCGGTGCTCAGGACCTACATCAAAGCCACTACGGGTTACGAAGATTTTGCAAAGCAAATCGGAGTCCATCCGAAAAGTCTAATCCGAATGCTTGGACCAGACGGTAATCCGCGCTCTTCAAATCTCTTGGCACTGCTTGCTCAAACTTTGCAACTTGAAGACGTGCGCGTTGAAGTCAGAACCACACCCAAAACCGCTGCCTAACGCCTTACCTTGTCATGCGTTGATCCTTCTAGTTGCAGAACGTACCGACGAACAAAGGAGTCGCTATGTTAATGAGAAATTCTGAGGGTCCTAAAGAGCGGCGGAATTCGGCGCAGGTAGGAAGCCTCAAAAGATTGGAGGCTCGGGGCGGGATGACTGTCATCACCACGATTTCGGCGTTGGTGTGTTTAGTTCTCATGAGTTGCGGGGGTAGTGGTTTAGAGAATGATATTGAACCAACTGCGTCGTTGTTGGAGGGAGTGGAGATAGTGAAGACGCCGCAGGAGGCAGTAGTTGATGATGTTGATGTAGAGGATCCTAGGAGCAGTGGGGGGCCACGGCGTGGCGGAGTGTTTCGCACTCCGTCTGGCAATCTGCTGATACCTGATCCGGCGTTTTTCTCGCCATCGGGCCGTATCGAGCCCTTATTAGGAGAGATCTACTCTGGACTGATGCAATTGACGGATGATCCGAATGACGCATTGAGAACAGATCTGGCGGAGCGGTATGTGGTTCATGATGGTGTGAAGTATGAGTTCGTGCTGAAGCGAGATTTGAAGTTCAGCGACGGAAGTCCAGTGACGGCATCGGACTTTAAATGGAGTTGGGAACGAGCTTTAAAACCCTCTACCGGTTCGCAACATGCGACAGAGGTTTTCGGATTGATTGAAGGAGCTTCCGAGGTCTTGTCTGGCGAAACCGAAGAGCTCACAGGTGTAGATGCGGTAGATGATCGGACGCTTTTGGTGACGTTGTCCGAGCCGTCAGCGGTATTTCCATATTTGATGGCAGATCCGGTTGCTGCGGTGTTGAAACGTGAGAATGTCCAGAATTGGGGCATAAATTTCGCGGACCGGTTTCGCCTGCGTTCCGCTTCTGAGTCATTGGCGACAGAATTTGAGGAGTTGCCAGTGGGAACTGGTCCGTTCAAGATTGCCCTATTCGATTTTGAACGCGCGCAGCTGGTGTTGGAGCGCAACGATCACTACCACGAGGGGCCTCCGTATCTTGACGGGGTAGAGTTCGTGACGGATCTGTTCAAAGAACAAGACGGTCAAATGGTGGCGGACTTCGATAGAGCCTTTGAAGAGGGTTTAATCGATTGGACTTTCGGAAGCGCGCGCAGCGCGAAGAATGATCTTGGCGGAGAGATTGTTACTCGATTGTCTGGCAACAGGTCGGATTTCTTGATATTCAACAGCGGACTGCCGCCTTACGACGATTTGTTCTTGCGTCGGGCACTCATCGGATCTGTACAAGTGGAGTCCCATCACGGCGATGAGTTAGGGCATGAGATACCGGGTTCCTTGATACCTCCGCTTCTGACGGGGCATAATCCCGATCTCTCGGGCGTTGGATACGATCCAGAGGAAGCAACTGCTAATGTGCAGAAGTCCAAATATGTAGGTGGACTTTCGACGATCAGGCCGACCTTTCATACTGAAATTGACGGTCACTTTGAAGACGAGTTTGGGTTTCTTTCCCATGAATGGGAACATAGCATCGGCTTGGGCGACGGTAGGTATCTATATGCTCATTCCGATCGCTACAACGAACTGTTGGTAAATGGGCAGTTGGAGATGGTGTTCAAGGACGTGAATGCTAGGTATCCAGACGGGTTAGCGGTGTTGTCAGAGTTGTTTCAGGCGTTCGGAGCCGGGAGTTCTTCGGGCGAGCAAACCGAGTTGGACGGTATGATTCAATCTGCCAAGGCTGAGGCTGATGCGGTTGCGAGGTTGGATACGTATGATGAGATTCAGCATTTTGTTTTGGAGCAGGCGTTGGTGATGCCGTTTGAGTGGCCATCTGCAGCAGGATCAGGTATCAGTCTCCAGCCGTGGGTGAACGGGTATCGCGAGCCAGCGTTTTACGGTTCCAGATACAAAGGTGTCTGGCTTGACGATACGGCTCCTAAGCGGGAGTTGCCGTTGCCGTAATTCTCGCGGTGTTGGCTCGTGCATGTCCAAAATCTAATGACGTAGGTTTGCTCTGGATTCCGGCTTTCGACGGAATGACGCAAAGTCTCCGAACGTGCGAGGATCGGGCGAATTTCGGACCCCTCAACGATCCTCAGCGCGAGGAACGCTTCCCGCGTTGTCTGTTGTTTCGGGCACCCTTGAGACTGAATATGATCACGACGATGCCTAGGACCAGGGCAAGAATCGCTCTGGGCAGAGAAGGAGCTCCGGGACCGGTATCGGGCAATATTTCTGCTGGCGCCGATGGTGGAACGCCCTTCGCTCCGACTGCGACGGTGGCATGGAGTGCGCCCAAGTAGCCACAGGCTCGGATGCCGCCTTGGGAAAAGACGGTCGTAGATTGAAGGACTGTCAAACTGCTGTCTCGGTTGATCACGGTCAGGTCAACGTCAGAGAGCCTGTTTCTCAATTCGTCCGGCAACGGTATGCATGCCTCGATGGGGAAATTGAAATCGTATTCCGACATCCTCTGCCCGTCGAGGTCGAACGCGGTGATGGAATATAGGTCGCCGTGCAAGGTGTAACGATGTTCGGTCATTCCTGCGTTGCTTGCCGGTCCCGATTTTTCGACACAGATGGCGACGGCGGTGTTGTTTTGCACCGCGCCGGGGTCGGCGGCGATGGAGTAGCTTGGAGTGTCGTGCGCTCCGCCCTCTTCGGGAGTGAATACTGGACACGACGTGCCGAGGTCGTTAGAGACGCTTGAGGGGATCGTTCCGGTCGGGTTGACAGGAGGTGTAAGTTCTTGGTGGATGTCACGAGGGTAGCGAACGATGAGGTCGAACTCTGCGGTGCATCGGGCGATCGCCTCTTCCATGGTCTCGTCGATCTCCGCTCTCGGGCCTTTGCAGCGAGCCGCGAAGGGGACGTTAACGCTGACGCGGTAGTTCCCAGCAATCGTGGGCACTTGATAGAGGACTTCTCGGTCATCGGGTTCATTGTTAATGCGTATCGGCCGGTCGATGGATTCGGTGAAATCGGCGCTTCTGGTATTGTCCACCCAGTCGAACCACACGTCGTCCGGGCTTTCGGCGTCTGCCAGATCGTTGTCTAGAATGCCTTGGACGCCGTAGACCTCGGTAGTCAATACGACCTGTTTTCCGGTCCAAATCCTGATCGCGGTCACTGCCGGTTCGATGCTCATGATCCTTGCCGGTGGCCAGTTGGGTTCTATATGATTCGTTTCTTCCTCTACTACTTGTAGCTCGATTTCAGGTTCGACGGGTTCCTTGCACTCTTCGGGTTCGTGCGTCGGTTGTGGTCTCACTGACACGGGTCCTGTGGGTGTTTCCGGGAATACGAATGTTTTAGGGAAGTTAGTTAGATTGATCCCTGCTGCATGGTAATCATCGACCCAAGGCCCTTCGCAGGAGGAGGAGTAGGGAATGAAACTCAGACTTCCGAGGGTATCTAGGATGCCCGAGAAATCGAACTCGGTCAGATTGATGAATGAGTCGTCTTTGTCGAAATAGTTTCTCTCGAGAACCAATTGGTAAATTGGCGTGTCGCTCAAATTGACAACGATCGATTTGAAATCATCTAACGTCAAGTTGCTATAGGAGATTTCCAAGCGGTTCAAACTTGTGTACCCGGGCAAGGCGTTGCCTGCGAAGCCGGCCAACTGGCCACACTGGATTTGAATTTTGTTGGGCGTGCCTTTGTCGATTGAGCTGAGAATGTCTTCGAGGACGGTGGGGGTCATAGTCGGGTCGATGATGGTTAGATCGCCCACTTTGAGCCCTGACAATGCGGTTTTGAAAGCCTCGATTTGATTGGGGTTCTCGCTGTACCAGGTGCCGAGAGATTTAGCGTTAGCACTTTGTGTGGCACAGGATTCCAATCCGTCGCCGGAGGACGTCAGTCGCAAGCTACTCATCGGTGTTGTGGTTGAGTTCGTTTTCAGCTTTGTCATAAGATCCGTGAATTTCTCGAATGAAAGGGCTTGATAGTCGAAGGTGAACCTAGTGAGACTTCCGAAATTTGCGATGATGTGATCGGCATCGGCACTGCTTAGCCTGATGTGTCCTAATTTCAGATGCCCGATGTCATCGGGCAGGTTTGTTATCCACCCAGACGGCAATTCTTGAAGATGCCAATGATTGGGCCAGTCCATACCCAAGGTCAACTCTCTAAGGTTAGTCAGCTTCGCCATGCTGGTCGCGTCGAGGCCGGCGGGCATGGTCTTGAAATAGTTTCGTTCCAGGCGCAAAGTTCCTAGCGACGTCAAGTGATCGAATATGGTGTCGGGGAGTGCTTCCATCGGGGGGTCGGCATTTTGATCGGTCATAAGTTGTGCGATGGAGAGATCGATGGTAGTGAGCCCTGAATTCTCGCTGAAGAAGCCCGAAGGGATTGATCCGATACGACTGTTCGCCGCGGCGAACGATTTGAGGCCTGTCAATCCAGATAAATCCCCGGATTTCAAGCTCGTAACTACCGATCCTGTTCCATCTTGATCTCCGCTGACATCGATAGTCGTGATGGCTGCGAGTTGGGCGGCAGTTACTTCACCGCAGTCGGGGCGCGGTTGGATATTCCTGAGAATGGCCTCTTCGATCTGGTCGGTTCGGTCGCAGATGTCGACGGTAGTCTGTGCGGCGACGTTTTGCTCCGTTGAGGGGTAAACGAATGTGAATGCCAAAGTCGCGATCAGGGTCATGACGGCAATGACGCGCGGATTGAAGAGGATGCGGCTGTTTTGCAAAAGGCTCCCCATCTACAGAACAAGGAATATTGGGTGATTCTTCAGAATTTTAGGAAAACGTAGCGAGGAAATTCATCGCGCACCGATGCATTTGGTGGGGAATCGAAGGTCGGCAGAGATTGAGATATTGATGCCCGGGGGTTCATGGAGCCCCGTTGCGTCACGGTATAGGGAGACTGTTGAGAGACTACCGTCATTCCGGCGAAAGCCGGAATCCACCGTCGCCTTTCGAGGCCCAAAAGACCAAAATCAGGGACGCGAGAGAGCGAAGCCCAAAACGCCAGACAACAGCAGGGGTATGCGGGTGGGGACGCGGGGATGGATGGACTCAGCCAATCATCAAGGTTTTGCAATGGTCTCTCTCGGCGGGACCTTTGCAAAAGTCTTCATGGGTGCTATGAGGATAGGCTTTCCGCGAGATGTTCCCGTTTGCACCGCCCCTCTGGATTCCGGCTTTCGCCGGAATGACGTAGTTTTAATGGTCTGCTTGGGTTGAGGGCGAGGATTTAGTGGTCTTGGTCCTCATCCTCGTCGGCTTCATCGTCCTCAACCAGGGGAACTGTTGGGCGTGTGATTTGACTCTGTCTGGGGAGGGTGATCAGGAACTCGGTGAACTGACCGGGTTCGGTGTTGACCGTTATGTTGCCGCCGTGGCTTCGGATGATGTCCATGGAGAGAGAGAGGCCCAACCCTGTTCCGCGATCGGTGTCTTTGGTGGTGAAGAATGGGTTGAATATTCTTTCGACTACATCAGGTGGCATTCCGGTTCCGTTGTCGCGGAATCGGACCTCGATGCTGTCGCCTGACAATCGCGAGGAGACGTTGAGCCCAGGCACGTATTCGCCTGCGACGTCCGGATCTTGCTCTCTGAGGGTGTTGCGTTTGTCTTCGGTGGCGTGCCATGAGTTTGTGACGAGGTTTAGGAATACGCGCCCGAGATCCTGTGGAATGGCTTGGATTGGCGGAACCTCGGGATCGAACTCCATCTTGATCTCCATGTTCATGTCGGGATCAGTGGCGCGGCCGCTGTGGTACGCGAGCTGCGCGTACTCTTCAACCAAGGCATTTAGATCGGTCTCTTGCACGTCGGTAGACTCTCGGCCCATCGCCAACATTCCGTGCACGATGCGATTCGCACGATCGCCATGAGACTTGATCCGCTGGAGGTTTCCTACGAGATCGCCGGTTATCTCTTCGATGTAATCCTTCTGTTCATCGTCGATGTCGTCTTCGATTTCCTCGAGGATTTCGTTTAGTTCTTGGAGCAGCTCTTCGGATGCTTCGGAGAAGTTGTTGACGAAGTTGAGGGGGTTTCTGATCTCATGGGCAACGCCCGCGGTAAGTTCACCCAGGGCTGCGAGTTTGCCTTGCGTGATGATCTGGTCTTGGGCGTTCTGCAGATCATCCAAGACGCTTTCAAGCTGCTCGTTCTTGCCTTGGAGTTCATCCGCGAGTTGCTCGACCAGGTTGAGACGCTGGACTTCGAGCGCGTGTTGGCGGAACACCTCCAAGGCGTCGGCCATCTCGGCCACTTCGTCTTTGCCGCTGATTTCTACCTTAGTTTCGAGGTCACCGCCAGCCATGCTCAACATGCGGTTTGAAAGGGTTTGGATGCGGCGCAACAGGACTCTTCCGACGAAGAGATAGGTGATGAGGAATGCGCCGATGACGCTCGCTGCGCTGATGGCTATCAGGAAAAGTCGCCCCTGCCAGATGGATTGTTCGGTGGCTTCGGCTTCGCGACTCACGCTCGACTCGGCTGCTTTGACCAGCTCGTCGACCTCGTCCACCAATGCGATCGCCACGCCGCGGTTCAGCTCGACCAAATCTTGTTGTCTGGCGGTTAGCGCGTGAGTTCGAGCCAATAGTTCGAAGCCGCCCCCGTCGCCAAGGGAGATATCAAAGAGTCGATTAAATGTCGGTGTGATGATGGCGGCAAATTCGGTGCCATGGAGGACCGACAAGCTGCGGTCGATTCGGCTGCGCGCGGCTTCTGACCTCTCACGTAACGGTTCGATGAACGCGGCATCGGAAACCGTGAAAGCGCTGGCCAACAGTTGGGTGGCCGTGTTCCCGGCGGATTGCAGATCTGCGACGTTTCGGTAGCGATAGAACTCGACATCTGAGAAATGTTCTTGGTTAGGAGCCGCGCCTTCGCCGAGTTGGTCGTATCCGGTCATCGTGTAGAAAAGCTGGTCGTCGATTGCGGGGATCAGCATTTCGTCCAAACGTTGTTGGAGTTGAGCAAGTTCGATGCTGACCGCCGCGGTCCGTTTTCCGAGGTCCAGCAACTCCTGTTTGTCGCTTTCAATGGTGGCGACGCTTTGTTTCAACTGATCGGCGAGTTGCCTGACCCTGGCTAAGCGATCTGCTCCCGTTCCTGCAGCGGCTATCGAAGCGAGTTCTTGTTCGAAAAGCTGCTCGGTTGCCGCGATGTCCTCGACGTCTTGGTCGAATTCCCCTTGTGTTACTGCGGACGTCAAACGGGGAGCGGCGGCAGCAAGAACTCCGGTGTACTGCGCGATTCCGAAAGAAGCCACCATCTCGGGCACGCGCTCATCGCTGACGCGGTCGGTGCGGTCTCCGATTTCGTCGAAAGATTGCCAAGCGACCAAAGTTGCGGACAGGGTAAGCAAAACCGCCGCCCCAATGCCGACGTACATCTGCGTGGAGAGGCGGAAACGTCCAACGAGGCTTTCTCTGGATTGCGCGATCATCTTCTACGGTCGATCATTTTCTCGATCGGTCGGTATTCGCCATCTTCGCCGATGACGGTGAGGAACACTTCGTTAGAACCTTGGCTGTCGTCTTGTCCGAACTGCAACTCAAACCCGCCCAAATCAATAGGCTCACCATTGCGGATATTTTCCAAGAAGCATGTTCGATCGATGTCCCGTCCGCACTGCTCGGTAACCTCGATAACGAATCTACCAGCAATGTAACCTTCCAACGAAACGAATCCTGGGGCTTGACGGGGATAGTATTTCGCCAAAGCTTCGAGGTAGTCGGCGACTATGGGCACCGAATCGTCCCACGGGAAAGGCACGACTTGCGTGACATAGACGCCTTCCCCTTGCCTTCCCAATTCTCGCGCCAATGCGTTGCTACCGACGAAGGATACGGTCATGAATTCGGGATCGAAGTTGGTGTGTCGCGCCCACGATATGAGATGCGCCACCGGTTCGTACGCGCCGATCATGATTACGGCTTCGGGCGCCCCTTGTTGCAGGTCTAAAAGAGCGGTCTTGATGGCCTTTGTGTTGCGGGGATAGATGCCGATGGCGACTGGCGACAATGCTCTCTCCCTAAGGGCGATTATCACTCCTTGGTAACCGGCTCTTCCGAACGAATCGTCTTGATACAACACGGCGACCCGATTGATTCCAAGATCGGTCAAAAGGCGGTTGACCATTTCCGCGGTCTCTTGATAGTACGAAGCGCGCACGTTCAATATGTTGTCGTACTCAGGGCTTCGCAAGAATTCTGCGCCGGTGAACGGAGCGACGTACGGGGTGCCGTTCAGGTCGGCGACCGGGATGGCGGACCGCGAAGTTGGAGTCCCGACCGCGCCGACTAGCGCGAAGACCCGACCTTGTTCGATCAATGCAGTGGTGTTGGCGATGGCGGCTTCGGGTTCGTACGCGTCGTCTCGGGAGATCAACTCCAACCTTCGCCCATGCACCCCGCCGTCCTCATTCGCCTCTAAAAACGCGGTTAATATCCCGGTTCGCATCCCCAAACCTAGCTCGGCAGCAGGGCCGCTGAATGCGGCCGATTGCCCGAACACGATGCGGTCGTCGGAGATCCCGTTACGGCTGCCGGCACCGACCAGTGTCAAAGATGTGGCGGAACCGACGGGCGTTTCTTCAGGTTCGGGATCGCCATTCCCTGTTTGGGTTCCGACGATTCCCAGAGGATCGGAACATCCCATCGCCACAACAATGCAGACAACCGTAACCGCAATCTTTAAGGCGGCCACCCCTGAGATCGAAAAACCAGGGTGGCGGGACGTCAATCGTTCCTCCGTTTGACGAGGGTCAGGCAATTCATATCGTTTTCTCTGCGGTAGTGCATCTCGTCGGAAAAGGTATGAGCCAAATGCACTCCCCAACCACCGATCTCGGCTTCGGCAATATCGGTGATCTTTTCCGGCTCTGGCGCGTCTTGCGTGGGATCGAATGCTTTGCCGTTGTCAAGAATCTCGATCGTGATAGAAATCTCATCGGAAGAGATTTCGACTTTTATCGGTTGTGTGCCATCTACCTCTCCATGGTTGATGACGTTGATGCAGAGTTCTTCCAAGATCAATTCGACCTGATACGTCAAAGCGGGAGGCCAATCGCTTTCTTCCGAGATAGTCTCGATCGCGGTGCGAATCGCGTCGAGTTCACCGATATCCGGCATGAATTCGACTGAAGTTTTGACAGTCATCGGATTTACGTCCGCCTGAAGACCAAGCATGCCTGATCATCGGATTGCGGTTCCTCACCTGCGAATTCGTTCACGGCATCGAAGACCATCTTGCTGGTTTCTTGCACATCGTTGGGTTGTTTTTCTCGGAATATCTGGCAGAGTCTGTCCAATCCAAACAACTCGCCTTCGCTGTTAAAGGCTTCGGTAATGCCATCGGTGTAAAGAATGACGATGTCGCCCGGCTCGAGCTTGACCGTCTCCTCGTCGTAGTCGATTCCGGGAATGATTCCAAGCGCGGTGCCGCCAGTTGGTTGGATCACCGTGACCTCCCCGTTGGGATGAACGATGATCGGTTCGTTGTGACCGCCGTTCGAGTAGCAAAACTCCGATGTTTCCGGGTTGTAGATTGCGTAGAACAGCGTGACGAACATCGCCGCTTCGTTTTCGGCATCGAGGAGGTTGTTGACTTCCTTCAGCGCCTCGCCCGGGTTCTCGAACCTCTGCCCTGCGCCTTTGAGCAACATCCGGCTAGACATCATGAAGAGCGCGGCTGGCATTCCTTTGTCTGAAACGTCGGCAATGGCGAGTCCTAACTTACCGTCTCTGAGAATTTGAACGTCGTAAAAATCACCGCCCACATTTCGGGCTGGTTGCATGGAAGCGTAGATCTGGTAATGATCGCTCTCAGGGAAACTCGCGGGCAAAACCGATTGCTGGATGTTGTTTGCGACATCGAGTTCGTTCTGCAAAGCGACCAATTTGTCACGCGAGGAAAGGGCGTCTCGCCACTCATCAAGATGCTGCAGGGTTCGCTGTATAGTGAGGCGCAGATCCTGAAAATCTAGGGGTTTGGTGACAAAGTCGAATGCGCCGCGGTTCATTGCGGTGCGGATATTCTCCATGTCGCCGTAAGCCGATATGATGATGGCCCTGATGTCAGGTGTGACATCTTGGATCTGCTGCAACAGGGTGAGGCCATCCATGCGAGGCATGTTGATGTCTGAGACGACCATGTCGATCTCAGGATCGGCCATCAGCATCTCCAACGCTTCCACACCGTCGTGAGCGAACACAAACTCGTACTCGCCGCGCCGTATCTGTCGGCGCATTCTTTGGAGCACGAGCGGTTCGAGATCCGGCTCGTCGTCTACGACCAAGATTTTCTTAGATGCGGGGGGCATGGATCGTGAACCGCTTACCTCCGGGGCGCTTTCGGTCTACCTTAGAGATCAGAATGCGCCGGCGGCGTTAGGTTCCGGTCGCAGTTTCGCTCAGTTCTTGACGGTGCCGAGTGCGTCTTCACGCGTGGATTCGATCGGAATGATGTTGTCGAAGCCGCTGATGGAGAAGATCTCTCGTATGGGATCGGACAAAGAACAGACTGCGAACTTGCCGCCCTGACGGTTTATCGACTTGACAACCAGCAAAATGGCGCGTAGGCCTGCGCTGCTGATGTAGGTCAGCGTTTCGGCGTCGAAAATGACTGCTTTATCAGTTTCATCGATTGCCGCTTCGAGACCGACCTGGAATTCGCGTGCGTTCGTCCCGTCGACTCGATTTTCGCTTGGCATCACGATAAGCGCGCTGCCTATTCGTTCTGTGTTAATTTCCATCGGATTCACACCCCCTTGAGCATAGGGTACTTAAGGTTACGTCAACGCGCCGCGTTGCTATCATCGTAACTAACGATTTTACAGGTTGTTTTGGATTCCGCGACACTCGGTATACCCAACTAACCTTCTTTAACCTTTATCGTACCTGCCGATGAAACTCTCTTGGTCCCTGGGGTCACGCGGGAGCCTTGCCATCGAAATCGAATCAGGCAATACGATACCGCCAGAAAATATCAGCTTCATCGCATCTTCGACAGTCATGTCGGTTTCTACCACATCGTCTTCCAAGACGAATGCCATGTTACCCGATGTCGGATTTGGTACCGTGGGCACGTAGACAGAGACCAGATCCTCTTCCCTGCCCGGCCCTCTCGCGCGACCGGTCACAAAGCCCATCGCCATCATGCCGTCGCGCGGCCACTCGATGAAGACGACTCGGCTGAAGTTGGCACTGGAGCCCACAGAGGCCATCGCTTGCTCGGTGACGCCGTAGAGTGTGCGCACAACTGGGATGAAGTTCATCAGTTTGTGCACGCCCGTGAGGATCATCTGACCGATTCTGAAGTACGCCAGCGACCCGACGAGGTAAAACAGGATCGCCATCACCACCAGGCCTACACCAGGGAAATCCCAAGGTCGATCCTTGATGTATGAGTACTCCCTGAGTCCCTCCGTCAAGTTGACCATGTAAACCACCACAACTACCGTCACCAAAAGGGGGACTAGCTCGAGCAACCCCTTCAAGACCGTGCCTTGGATGTGTTGCTCGGTCCGCTTGAAGATATTGGGTGTATCCTCTTCCTCTTCGGGTATCAGATCTGGTCTTTCATTAATGGCCAATGCAATACACCCCCTTTCAATGCGGACTAACTCGATGCCTGCCATCTGCAAGCCGCGTATCCTGAGACATAGTCTACAGAAATAGCGTCTTCCCAATCTATACCGAATTGGTGCAACGTGCAGGCATCCTTTTTGCAAGGATTCGACCCACGGCGGACTCTGTCAGTGCGATGAAGATGCTCGAAGACGCTCCTTGATAGACACTCATTGATAGACGTATGGACAAAAATCGAAAGTCCGCTCGATGCAAAAGCGTTGCGTTGCGATTCGCCCGATAAATTACATTGGACTCGCTGTCCATATGAATTTAGGCGTTGATTTGTACTGAACGACTGTACGGGCGACTGTACGGGGCGCTTATAGGGACAACGTATCACTCGCCAATCAGGGTTTGAGCGACTAAAGTTAATCCAACGCCATCGTGCGCACTGAATAAACGATCCAAGCAGATTCTTGACCGAAGGCACCACAGACGCCACGAACCGATCCGACCAATCGTCAGGCTCTGCAACACACAACCATCTGTACCGCCAGATGTACCGCCAGGAGGCCTTCTCTAGGCGGGGTGAACGCGAGCCAACCGACGGACTGTTGCGCGTGACCGCGCCTCATGAGTGGGCGATGTTGCTTGGGCTCGTTGTTGCAATCTTCGCGCTGATCATATGGGGCACCTTCGGGCAAGTCGAGCGCGGCTTGTCGACGGAGTGCTTGATGGTCTATCCCGGCGAGCGGTATATGATCATCGCAGAAAGCGAAGGCAACGTAGCAGAGGTTATGGCTCAGGTCGGTGCTATGGTCGAGGTCGGACAACCGCTGGCTCGTTTACGTTCCAGCGAACTTGATCGCCAAGTTCGTTTAGCTCAGTCCAAAGTAGATTTACTCGAAGGCCGATCCGATTCGGATGACAGCGACGAACTTGTGCTGGCTCGAAACGATCTGCTCGAATTGATGGCACTTCAATCCACGGGCCAACTGGTGATCAGTCACTCCGCGGGCGAGTTGATGTCGCACCAGCTGTCATTGGGAAGGGCCTTGCACCCTGGTGACGAAGTCGCGGTGATCCGTTTTGAGAACATAGGACCAATCCAAGCGGTAACAAGGGTTTCCGCTGACGACGCAAGACGTTTAGAGCCGGGTTTAGATGCGAGGATCATGGTTGCGTCAGGCACTCCTCGAACTGAAAAGGTCCTTGATGCCGAACTCCTGAGCATTTCCGAGTTACCCGTTGAACCGCCTACTTGGTTGTCCGCACTAGGACTGGTTGAACAGGCCAACGGGCATGTGGTGGTCTTGGCGTTCCGAGAATTGCCGCAAGACCGGGTCGTAGACGGGACGCCATGCAGCGCGCGCATCGTTTACGAGCGTGGATCACCGTTCAGCGTAGTCATCCCTTAGACGGTTTTGAAATCGAACGTCCGATGTTTCGCAACCTGCTGAGCAAAGTCTTCAGACGGCGAATCCGTACCCCGCTGTTTCCCCAACTCGATGTGACGGAATGCGGTGCTGCGTGTTTGGGAGCGATCCTCGGGTTTTACGGGCGATGGGTCTCAATCGAAGAGCTGCGAACGGCCTGCGGAGTCAGTCGTGACGGTTCGAGTGCTACTGATATCGTCAATGCCGGCAAGCAATACGGGTTGAAAATCACCGGTTGGCGAAGATCGATCTCAGGGCTCAGAGACATCAGCCTGCCCGCGATTCTCTTCTGGGAGTTCAATCATTTCGTCGTCCTAGAGCATATCCGCGGCAGCAGATACTACATCAACGACCCCGCCAACGGCCGTCGAACGGTGGGTGAAGAAATCTTCAACCGTAGCTACACGGGCGTCGCCCTTGCCGTTGAACCTACGGACGACTTCCGACCAGGGGGCACCTCTCCAGGGGTAGTGCAGAACATCTGGCCGTGGTTGCGCGGTGTCAAAGCACCTCTGGCGTACGCGGCAATCTGCGGCATGCTGCTCGCGCTGCCCGCGTTAGCCTTGCCGATCATCTTGAGTTCATTCGTCGACAGCACTCTCGCTGGCAACCTGTCGTCTATCGGGTACATCTTGATAATCGCTTCCAGCACCGCGGTTGGTCTGACCTATCTTCTCACGCTGTTGCGCCAGATCGCCCTCAGACGCATCTCGATCCGCGTATCCGTAATCCACTCCGAACGCCTACTGACGAAGATGTTCCGTCTTCCCTCGCAGTACCTCGCACACCGCTACGCGGGTGACCTGAGTACGCGTGTCCGATTGGTTGATGAGATCGCTGCTCGCGTGTCTGGTGACTTCGTCGGGATCGTGATCGATCTTGTGATGAGCGTCCTCTTGCTCGGTCTCATGGTCTATTTCAATCCTCTTCTTGCCGCGATCGTCGCGGCGTTGGCGGTCGCCATCGTCGTCGCTATGCGTGTCCTTTCCAACTTGCGGAAGGACCATAATCTGCAACTTCGCAGAGAGCAGGCGCTCCTTTACGGTATCGGCGTTTTCGGTCTGCGAAACATCGACAATCTGCGAGCGACCGCTTCCGACGACAGCTTCTTCACGCGCCTTGCCGGGTACCAAGCACGGGAACTGGCCGCCAGACAGAAGTTCGCAGAGCTCGGCATCGTGATCGGCGCTTTGCCCAAGTTTTTCATTCTGCTGGGAGCAGCCCTGGTTCTAGGTTTCGGCGGTTGGCAAGTGATTTCTGGCGAGATGTCCCTTGGCAACCTGATGGGTTTCTGCCTGGTCGCCGCAATGTTCCTGATCCCGATCGGAACTTTCGTACAGTTCACCGATGCATTCCAGATCTTGGAAGCCGACTTGCAGCGGATCAAAGACGTGATGTCGGCCGAGGAAGACCCCTCTCTTGACACCGCGATCGAGACGACTCCCGGCCGAATCGCCACCGTCAATGGGAGGCTCCGACTTGCAGGGAAGATAGAACTCCGCAATGTCACGTTCGGTTTCCGGCCGAACCATCCGCCGTTAATAAAGAACTTCAATCTGACCATCGAACCTGGCCAACGAGTAGCTGTCATCGGGCCAACCAGTTCCGGCAAGTCCACATTGCTGCGTCTCGTCAGCGGAGAGTACACGCCGTGGTCCGGAGAAATCCTCTTCGACGGTGTTCCCCGCAAAGAAGTGCCACGACAGGTGATGACTGCATCGGTCGCGACTGTCGATCAACAGATCTTCCTGTTCTCGTCCACCATCCGAGAGAACCTGACGTTGTGGAATCCGACCGTAACCGACCAGCAACTGCTAGCGGCGAGCACTGACGCTTTGATACACGACGAGATTATGAACCGCCCGTCCGGGTACGACTCGCACGTTGAGGAGGGTGGACGCAACTTCAGCGGCGGGCAGCGTCAACGCTTCGAAATCGCTCGCGCATTGACTAACAATCCGTCTGTATTGTTACTCGACGAAGCGACCAGCACATTGGACGCCGTATCGGAAATGCACATCGACGACGCGCTCCGGCGCCGGGGTTCGACTTGTCTGATCGTCGCACACCGTTTGAGCACGATCCGTGACTGCGATCAAATCATCGTTCTGGAAAAAGGCGAAGAGATCCAAAGAGGCACGCACGAGGAACTCCTCGAAGACAGAAACGGGATCTATTCCGAACTGATCCATGCATATTGATTCTCGTACCGTCATACAACCGACATGAAACAATCTGCCGACATACCCCTCCATTCGCTGGCTGTATCGCTGGGCGAAGTTGTTAAGACTGCCGGAAATCGGCCCGTCGATCTGAGCGCACCTGAAAATGTCTGGTACGTCGAGCAGGGATCGGTGGACATCTTCGTGGTGGAGCAAGAAAACGGTTCCCCGAGCTCTAGCGCCAATCACCTCCTCCGAGCAAACCAGGGGCGTCTGGTCTTCGGAGTCGACGTCTCCCACGCGCCGCTTGCCATCGTCGCCAAAGGTTTGCCCGAAACTTGCCTGCGAAGACTGAAGCTCGAAACGCTGTTGGAGCAAGCCGACGCCCCAACAATTGCCGACCAAGTCGACGCTTGGGTCACCCAATTCTCCGAAACCGTCGCGTACCCGATTGAACCCCGGCCTCGGACTGACATACTCATCCATGCTGGCGACGAGTTTCAGATAGAACCGCGGACCGTGCTTTCAGCGCCGCCCGAACGACTGACTTGGGTCAACTCGCAAAATGGCGCCTATCTCAGCACAGAAGAGATCGACACAAGCGGCGTCGGATTGGTTCCCGTCACTTCAAGCTCTTGGTTGACGATCAGCGAAAAAACTCATGTAAAGGGATGGTCATCGCCTCAACTGGCCCAAAAACGTCAACTCATACCGGCTTTAACCGAGTTTCATCAGCTCATTCTCGGTGCTGAGAAACTGAACCTTCGATTGCTCCTCGCCGACGAGGCAAACGAACAGACCGCGCGCACGATGCATCGGCAGATCGATGAAGAGAGCGCACGCCGAGAGCTTTTTGGCGTGTTGTCCGACCATACCTACCTCTATCGCACCGCTGGATCCATGCTCGTGAGTGCGATGCAGATGGTAGGCAAGCACGAAGGCATCGAGTTTCAACCCTCTATGGCCAATCGAGCCACAATAGGCGACGATCACAGGATGCAAGACATCGCTAACGCTTCCGGCGTGCGGTTCCGCAAAGTCCGACTTGCCGCCGAAGAGCGATGGTGGTTGTGCGACAGCGGTGCAATGCTGGGATTCCTTAAACTCGACGGCTCGCCGATCGCACTCATTCCGAGCGTTCGGGGCACGTACCGCGCGGTCGATCCGGCTACCGGCGATACACGCAGAGTGGATGCTGAACTCGCCGAAACAATCGAAAGCTCAGCTTGGTTCTTTTACAAACCGTTCCTTAAAACCGAACCAATAGGTTCATCAGCGCTGCTCAGTTTCGTGGGCAAAAGCATGGCCAGAGACATCGGATGGTTTGCCCTCACCGGCCTAGTTGCGAGCCTTTTGCTGCTCGCTCCCGCTATCGTAATCGGCGAATTGACTGATTGGGTGTTGCCGTCACACGCATCCAACATCGTCGTCCAGTTAATCATCGCGATCATCGTCTTAACGTTGGTCGCCGCCAGTCTGCAAATGCTCCAGGGAGCCGGGCTGATGCGAATGGAGGGACGTGCTGTTACCCGCGCCACTGCCGCGGCATGGGATCGTCTCTTGTCATTGCCGCCCAGCTTTTTCAACCAGTTCACCGCCGGCGACCTTGCCTCGCGAATGTCCGCCTTCCTGCATATGCGAGACCAGATATCAGGCGCCGTTGCCAACGCCTTCCTATCAGTGGTGTTCCTGTTGCCTGCATTCGTCCTGCTCTTCATCTACGACGCGACGCTCGCATGGTTGAGCGTTCTGCTAGGGCTCGTCTCGATCGGCGTCACAGCAGCGATCGGGTTGCTCCAGATCAACCCGATACGACGACGGCTCGGAATCACACGGCGCATAAGCGGTGACTTGTACCAGTTCATCAACGGGCTGAGCAAACTCCGCTCTGCCGGAGCCGAATCTTCGGCCTTCGTATCTTGGGCGCGAAACTACCGCGATCAGCAAATCCAAAAATCCCAGATCGCAAGACGCAACGAACACTTGATCGCATTCGCCACCACCCTTCCTGCGTTGGCCGCGGCAATGCTTTTGAGTGCCGCCGTCTTGCGTGGCTCCGACCAGATGGAACTCGGAAGTTTCCTCGTCGTATACGCCGTCTCGATGCTGTTCTACGCCGCGATCGTACGCCTCGGGCACTCCTTTGAATCGATCGCCGCGATCCTGCCCGCATACGAGCAGATAAAACCGATCCTCGAAACCCTTCCTCAAGGTCGGGCCGACGGCACCGCGACCGTTGATTTGAGCGGTCACATACAGTTCGATCAAGTCAGTTTCCGCTACACCGAGGATGGACCACTCATCATCGATGACGTCTCCCTCGAAGTCCGCCCCGGCGAATTCGTCGCCATCGTCGGAGAATCTGGATCAGGAAAGAGCACATTGCTGCGTTTGGCTTTAGGTCTCGAAGACCCTACATCCGGATCCATCTACTATGACGAACGAGAACTCGCCTATCTCGATCGCAAATCCGTCCGCCGACAGATCGGCGTCGTTACCCAAGACGGCGTCCTCCAGCCTGGACACATCCTCGACAACATCATCGGAATGGGCGAAGACTTGACGATCGAAGATGGTTGGCGGGCTGCGAGTCTGGCGAATATCGACGAGGATATTCAAGCCATGCCCATGGGTATGTTCACGCCTGTCAACGACAACTCGGCCACCTTCTCCGGCGGTCAAATTCAGCGCGTCCGCATAGCAGCCGCCCTTGTCCACCGACCACGCGTCGTGTTCCTCGATGAAGCCACCAGCTGGCTCGACGGACGGAGCCAGGCCGCAGTCATGCGAGGAATAGAGAGCATCGCCGCCACACGCATCGTCATCGCACACCGTCTCTCAACCATCCGCAAAGCGGAGCGAATCTACGTCCTGCAAGCGGGTCGCATCGTCCAGCAAGGCAGCTTTGAAGAACTCTCAGAAGCCGAAGGCCCGTTCCAAGAACTGATGAAGCGCCAGATGACTTAAGGTCGATAGCCGATTCCCTCCGCCTTGATGTCCAAGGGGAATACAAGGGGGTTAAGAATCACCAACCCACCCGAAAACTCCGTCCAATGCGAAACCCGCGAGGAGTGGCGCACATGGCTCGCAGTTAACCACACCCGCGACCAAGGCATCTGGCTCATCACCTTCAAGAAAGCCAGTAGCAGACCATCAATTGGTTATGACGCATCGGTTGAAGAGGCAATCTGTTACGGCTGGGTCGATAGTCGCACTCGCACACTCGACGATGAACGCTCGATGCTCTGGTTCGCGCCACGCCGAAAAGGTTCGAACTGGTCGCAGTCCAATAAAGATCGTGTTGCCAGACTCACTAAAGCGGGAATGATGATGCCGCCCGGTATCGCCAAGGTCGAAGCAGCGAAACTAGACGGCACATGGACCGCGCTAGATGCCATCGAGCGTCTGGAAATCCCGCCTGACCTGTCAAAATCCTTCTCCGAGCATCCCGGGGCGGCCAGTAATTTCGACGCATTCCCAAGATGGGTCAAACGAGCCACATTGGAGTGGATATCTACGGCAAAACGGCCTGCAACGCGTAGCAGACGAATAGACGAAACCGCTTCGCTGGCCCAGAAAAACGAACGTCCCAAGCAGTTCAGATCAAACTGATCTTACCCGGCTTCCCGCAGACATTCTTCCAGCAACCCGAAGGCCGCGTCCACGAAGGCCCACATATTCTCCTCTCGATCCGATTCCCCGGTTTCGAGTGTGATCGATTTCTCCACCGGACCCGATACCGCGATACAAGTGTGTCCCGCGGCATCGCCGTACCGATTACCCGTCGGACCGCTCGCGCCCGTCTCTGCAAATCCCCAAGTAGTTCCAAGCACCTCGCGAACAGACCGCGCATTCAACAGCGCGTAAGCCTCCGTCGATGATCGGATACCCGACAACGCCTCGTCAGGAACTGCAAGGAACGCCTTGTGTGAAATCCGCGTGTATGTCACAGCCCCTCCGATGAAATAGGCCGAGGCTCCTGGAACTGCGAGAAGGCAGGCTGATATCAAACCGCCTCCGGACGATTCAGAAACGCCAATCGTCTCCTGTTTTTCCTTCAATAGCTCCGCCGCGCTTAGCGCACGTTCTCCAAGTCCTACCATCGCACCGACTCCTTCGTTTAACCGACCTGAACGTCCTTCAATTCACTCTCGGATCGACTGAATTATCGCGCCTACTGAACACCTCTGGTAAAGTACGCGCCACCCGAGAACCGAAAATACGCGAGATCGTGAAGTTGCAGTCATTTGGGCACTAACTTACCGAGGAGAGCGATATGACCGACGAATATCCAGTTCAATACAGCGTCGACTACGGCGACGGGAAACGCAATCGGCTGACTTCGTTTTTCAGGTTGATAATGCTCATCCCGATCTCCATCGTTGCGGGGTTCCTTACAACGACGGGCTTAACGATGGTGTGGAGTGCTTCGTCTAGCACGTACATTCCGACGCTTACTTTCGGTATCCTGCTGATGATCCTCTTCCGGAAGAAGTATCCGCGCTGGGTGTTCGATTTTCTATTGGAGGCGAATCGTTTTGGAGCTAGGGTCGGCGCGTACTTGGCCTTGCTGGTGGATGAGTATCCGTCAACGGACGAGCACCAGTCGGTGCACCTTGACATTCCTTACCCAAACGCCGAAACGGACCTGAAAAGGTGGATGCCGGTAATCAAGTGGCTGCTTGCGATCCCCCACTACATCGTGCTTATCGTGCTGGGTATCGTCGCGTTTGTCGTCGTGATTCTCGCCTGGTTCGCGATTCTGTTCACCGGCAGATACCCGACATGGATGTTCAACTACGTTGTTGGTGTGGGACGTTGGACATATCGGGTGTTTGCATACGCCTTTCTGCTCGCTACCGACCGTTACCCGCCGTTCCGCCTCAGCCCGTAGACTGGCGAGGTTCTAAACCCCCTTGTATTCCCCCTTGGCATCAAGGGGGAGGGATGAAGTTCCCTTGGCATCAAAGGGGGAAGGATGGAGTTTCTACCGCGCTCCAACTCGGGGCGCGGGTCGATAGAGCCGCACATGCCGAAGCGTAACGCCCCGAACCCACAGGGTCCCCGGTCGATGCGTATCGAACCAACATCGCCGAGGCGAATACATCTCCTGCGCCTGTGGTATCGATACCCGTGCCGTCAACTGAATCGGCGAACGACGGAACTTCGAACGGCTTCTGCCGTCCTTCAACATAAAGATCCGCTCCCTCCGCGCCTTTCGTCACAACGAGGTTACGCGTCAAGCTCTGCCACTTTGAAAGGCTCGCGGCGTCAACTTCCGATTCAGATATGACGCAGATATCCCACCCGGCACTCATCCCATCCGGTGGCGATTTCGACACCTTAACCTCCGACGGCAAAGGCAAATCCCACGACCTCAACCAACCTTGAGGCACCACACATGAAACCCTGGGCCGGAACCAATTCAGGCAGTCAACCGGCAACTCTTGAGTCAACGGCCCAACGAACAGCATCTCAGGCGACCTCCATTCCTCAGGGACGTCGCACAATGAGATTTCACCTCCTCGCCGATGCAATACCTGAACTCGGTCGCCCCGCGCGTCGTACCGGTTCTCAAATGTAGAAGTCTCTTCCGACGCAATCCTCCGCCACATCTCACCCGAAATCGGAACGTCATATATCGGATAATCATCCCCGCAGCAAGTAACGATTCCTGCCGTCACGCCCAATCTCGCCGCCGTCACAGCCGCAAACGCGACCGCGCCGCCCGGATCTCCGTTCTTCCCTCCCCTTTCCAAAGGGAGCCCGTCTTTACCTCCCCTTTCCAAGGGGAGATTAAGAGGGGTTCCCGGCAACACATCCCACGTCACATGCCCGATCGCCACTAGCTCAGGCGCGTTCATGGCTACAACTGTCGAAGTCTCGGGTCCCAGCGGTCGCGGAGCCAGTCGCCGATGAAGTTTACGGACATGACGATGAGAAGTATCGCCAATCCGGGGAATACGGCCATCCACCATGCTGTGTTGAGATACTGTCTGGCATCCGAGACCATGTTGCCCCATGTGGGGATGTTCGACGGGACGCCGGCGCCCAAAAACGACAACCCTGCCTCGGTCAGGATCAGTCCACCGACGCGGAGCGTGATAAGCACGACGACGGTGTTAATCAATCCGGGTGTCAGGTGTCTCCACATGATCCGGAGATCTGATCCGCCCGCGACGCGCGAATATGCGACGTAGTCTCTCGTCTTCAATGTGAGGACTTCAGCGCGTACGTTTCTGACGACTCCAGCCCATGTCGCGAGGATGAGCAGAACAAGTAGAACGTTGACGCTCTGACCGAAAACGATCGCTGCCAGAATGGCGATGAGTAGAAATGGCAACGCGTTCCAGACGTCGACGAGTCGCATCATGAGTTCGTCGAATAGTTTGCCGTAGAAGCCGGAAATCATGCCGATAGAAGTGCCTACAGCAACCCCGACTACGAGTGAGATTGCTGCGACTGCGAGGGAGATGCGGGCACCGTACATGATGCGGGTCAGGATGTCGCGTCCCAAGTGGTCGGCGCCCAAAAGGAAGCGATCGGTGAGTCGCTCGTTCTCCTCGTAGTACTCGGTGTACCAGATTGGCGGCGCTTGACGTGCTCTTAAATTCTGATCGTCCTGTCCGTAAGGTGCGAGCCATGGTGCAGACAATGCCATAAAGATGAGTAACACCACGACCGCGATCGGGACGACCGGCCAACGGCGAAGGACGTACCAGACTTTAGAACCGAAGCCGCCTTCGTCCGACGTTGTCGGCGATTGGGCGGCGTTCGTTACGCTTGCGGCTTCGGTGGCCATCGTCTAGTCGTATCTGATCCGAGGGTCGATGAATAGGTAGAGCATGTCGGCGAGGAAACTCCCTGCCACGTAAAGGATGGCGAACATGAAGATCACTCCCGTCAGCAGCGGGAAGTCGTTGTTATGGATCGAGTCGACTGCCAATCTGCCGACTCCCGGCCAGGCGAAGACAGATTCGACGATTACAGAGCCTTCAAGGAAGCCGATGAGAATCAGTGCAGATACGGTGATGGGTGGTATCAACGCGTTCCGGAATGCGTGTTTCCAAATGACGGTGTTTACGTCTACACCTTTTGCACGTGCCAGCTTTACGAACTCGGAGTCGAGCACCTCGAGCATCGAGGAGCGGGTGAGGCGGAGGTAACTGGCAGCCGGGAGAAGGCCGAGTGTCAGCGTAGGTAACACTAGAGCTTCCACCTGGTTCGGCCAAAATGTTTCGTCGACAGGTCGGCCGCCGGGCGGGAGCCAGTCAAGAGTAACAGCGAAGATGAGGATGCCTACGATGCCCATAAAGAAGGCAGGTGTGGCCTGGCCCAACAAAGCGAAGGTGCGACCAAAGTAGTCCCACACCGTTCCACGGGCGATTGCGGATAGAACACCTAACGGGATGCCGATTAAAGTCGCGACGACGAAGGCGGCGACGCCCAATTGGATCGTGGCGCCGAGCTTCTCGAACACTACTGTGCGGACGTCGCGTTCGGCGAGGAGGGTGACGCCGAAGTCACCAGTGACCACACGTCCCAACCAGATGAAGTATTGAACGATTAGAGGTCTGTTTAGAGCGAGTTTTTCGGATAGAGCAGCGATCTGTTCTTCGCTCATGCCATAGCCTCCAGGCTTGGCGTAGAGAAGAAGCGGGTCGCCTGCCATTCGTGACAGTACGAAAACTATGAGTGTCGCTGCGACGAGCGACATGATGGCGAAAACGAAGCGTTGGGCGAGGAATCTTCGCATCTGTCTATGCGTCAGTCACGGGGTATCTACAGTCCGAAACTCAGGGATCTGCATCAAAACGATGATACGAGACGCTGTAAGAATCGAATCGGCCCAACGCCGGGTGATGTGATTTCACCCGGCGTGGACCAAGATGGATGCACTTGGGCTTTAGCGCTGGACGAGTTTGATGTTCTCGAACTCGTTGGAGCCAGCGAATGCGGACGACGTGCCAACCCACTCGGCGATCGAGTTGGGGTTGTAGACGGTCAACACCGGAACCTGAACGGTGCCAGCGAAGATCATCTGGTCGTACAAGTAATCGACCAGTTCCGTGTTCAATCGGATGCGCTCTACCGGATCGCCTTCGACCGCGACTGCCTTGAAGGTGTCAGCGATCGCAGGGATCTCGATGCCGCAACCGAACCCGCCGCGGGTGAAGCTGGTTTCTGTTAGACCGTGCGGCCAGTCGAATGGGATGGCCGTCGAGCCTTCGTCACAGTCACCTGCGTACGGGATAGTGTTGGTTCGACCGACCAAGCTCGGGCGGATGATGGAGTAGGCCGACTTGAAGACCTGTAGGTCCATTTCGGGCCATAGCTCTTTCCACATTCCGGCGATAGCGTCGTTGAGTTCGGCGTTGGTACCGCTGGAACCACCAAGTTCGCCACCGGTCCAGATACCGATCGGGAACCTGCCTGTGGGCCATGCGGTGTTGGCCATGTGCTCAAGAGCTTCATCCGGGTTGTATGGGATCAGCCACTCGTCTTTGAAGTAGCTGGCAGTGGTGTCTACGTACTCGATCGAGCCGACGGTGCCGAAGCCATCGAGGATGGTCTCGACGAGAAGCTCGCGGTCGATGGCCTTCGCCAGCGCCCAGCGGACGTCACGGGCTTCTTCCATATCACCAGGCTGCTTGCCGGGGATGTTGCATCCGACCCACGGGAGGTCGTGGACGCAGTAGCCGGAGCCGGTTCGATCAAGCGGCTCGCCGGTGCGGGCGTGGTTCTCTTCCCAGTAGTTACCGGAGAAGATGACCTGGTGCACGCGACCGGAGCGAGTGATGCTCTCAGCCCTGAAGCCGCTCTCGACCAGCGGTCGGATGTCCTTTAGCGGGACGGCGTCAGCGATGTCGACGTCGCCAGTGCGCAAGAACGCGACACGGGTTGAGGGCTCGGGGACCTCGGTAAATCGGAGGGTCTGGATCTCGGGGTTCGCGAACCAGTGGTCGTAATTGACGGCGGAGAGCACTGCTCGGTCGTCTTGGACCCAGTCGACAACTTCAAACGGCCCGGTGGATACGATGTTCTCGCGGAGCCAATCGACACCGTTCTGGTCGTAGGCAGCCTTGGAGAAGAAGGCGGTACCTTGTGCCTGCTCGTTGAGGAAGTTACCGTTCCAGCGGGGGTCGAAACCTCCCTCTGTGAAGTTGAACTGGACGGTGTAGTCGTCGATCTTGACCGTCTCGCCGAAGATGGCGGCGAAATCACCAGCCTGACCGTGGATGCTGGTCGGGTTGGTGTTGGCATTCGAGTCGTTCATCGTGAACACGACGTCGTCAGCAGAGAACCCGCCGTAGCCGTCATGGAAGACCACGTCCTCGCGCAACGTCACCGTTGCCATGGAAAGGTCTGGTGCCAAGTCCCAGTCGAGTGCTAGCTTGCCGATGGTTCGACCATCGTCGTCGACTGCGAACAGTCCTTCGCCAACACCCCAGTACTGCATGGCTTCGACGGGAGCTTGTGCGCTACCTAGGCCGACACCCGGGGCAATGTTGAAGACGGCGACGCTGATCTCGCCGTAGGCGTTCTTCGGCTGAGGCGCTGGCTCGACCGGTACGATCGGCAGCGGAGTTGCGGTTGGGATCGGAGTTGCGGTAGCGACCTCGATGACGGTTCGAGTGACCTCGACCTCACGGACAACTTCCTTCTCGACCTCGACAGGAACTTCAACCTGGATCTCGCGGACGACTTCCTTCTCGACCTCGACAGGAACCTCAACCTGGACCTCGCGGACGACTTCTTTCTCGACCTCGACCGCCACTTCCACTTCCACAGTGCGAACGACTTCGCGCTCGACTTCAACTGGCACTTCGACTTCGACTGTCCGGACGACTTCACGTTCTACAGTGACTTCCACGATTCTCTCGGTGGTGCACGCGAACGCTACCATCGCAACTAACCCGGCCAGGGCCGCAAGTGCGAATCTCTTAGAGACCATTGTCCCTCCTAAATGCGATTTTCAATACGCCAAACTTCCATTTTAATTAGCGGAAGATGTCAGCCCTCAAAAACAGGAAATCTGTCCGGTTGCCAAACCGGTAAAGCAGCCGATCCACTCACAGCGAGACTCATCTCAACTCACATGCCCAATCGCCACAAGATCAGGCGCATTCACATCTACAACTGCCGAAGTTTCGGATCCCAACGGTCTCGCAACCAATCGCCAGTGAAGTTGAGGGAGAGTACGAGCAGGAATATGGCGATCCCCGGCATCGTCGATATCCACCATGCCGTGTCCAGATAGTCGCGACCATCGGCGATCATGTTGCCCCAAGTGGGCGTTGGCTGCGGGATGCCCACCCCGAGGTATGACAGGGTCGATTCGGCGAGGACTAGACCTCCCGCGCCGAGGGTCGCAAGCACGATTACGGTGCTGCTGACACCGGGAAGGATGTGTCGAATGGCGATTCTGAAGCCGGATGCACCGGCAACGCGCGCTGATGCGACGTAGTCGCGTTCACGCAACGATAAGACCTCGCCCCGCACGGGACGGACGAAGCCGACCCACGATATGAGTATCAGTATCAAAAACATGATCGTGAATGAAGTCCCAAGGACGATCTTGATTACGAGGGCGATCATGATGAATGGCAACGCGATCCAAGCATCGACCAGGCGCATGATGATTTCGTCTACGATTCCGCCGATGAAGCCCGCGGCAAGCCCAAGAGTGGTACCGATGATCATCCCGCTGGTCATACCTACGGCGACGACCATCAGGGAGGCTCTGCCTCCGTACAGGAGCCGGCTCCAAAGATCTCTACCTACCTGGTCCGTACCGAGCCAGAACTCGGGAACTCCGCCTTCGAGCCAAATCGGAGGGTTGCGTACGCGGGTGAAGTCGGCATCTCGGATCGGGTCGTGCGCGGCGATCACTGGCGCGAACGCGGCTAACACGACAAGCAACGTGAATACCGTAGCCCAGATGATCGGGTACCGCCTGAGAAAGTCGTAGACCGCAATCGGCCCGCGCAAAACCGACCGCAGCGGCTCAGGCAACGACGCGCCTGTGCGGGCGTATTCCGGTAGCTGGTAATTGGTTGCCATGACAGTCAGCTAAGTCTGATCCGTGGGTCAACCAGCACGTACATCAGATCGGCGACTAGGTTAGCGGCGATCAAGACGACGGCGACGAGCAGAGTGGTCCCCACGACGAGGTTCAAATTGTTGTTGACGACGGCTTCGATGGCGAGCAGTCCTATTCCTGGCCATGCGAACACGGCCTCGATCACGACCGTCCCCGTCACGAAGTTCCAGAGCAGCAGCGCCGAGACCGTGATCGGCACGATAAGGGAGTTACGGAATGCGTGTTTCCAGATGATCGTTGTCCCGGCCACGCCTTTGGCGCGGGCCAATTTGATGAACTCGGAATCGAGGACTTCGAGCATGGAGGAACGCATCAATCGCATATAGCCCGCGGCTGCGCCCCATGCGAGGGTCAATACGGGCAGGATCATAGCCTTGAACTGATCCAGAGGATCGTTGGAACCAATTGTGCCGATGACCGTGACTGGCACCCACTCCAACCTGACGGCGAAGATGAGAATCGCGATGATTGCTACATAAAACGCCGGCAACGTAATCCCCAGATTGGCTATAAGTCGCACGGCATAATCCAATAAGGACCCCCGTTTAACAGCGGACAGCATCCCGAACGAGAGCCCGAAAAAGGTGGCGATGATCCAGGCCGACACTCCCAGCTGAACGGTTGGCGCGATCTTTTCGCGGATCTTTTGCGTCACCGGGAAGCCGTCGGACAGGTCGTGTCCGAGGTCGCCGCGCATCACGTCCATCAGCCAAAACGCGTACTGGAGCGGCACTGGTTTGTCGAGATGAAGCTTCTCGCGTTGCACCTGCAACGCGCTTTCGGAAATGCCGTATCCACCTTCCGACACCAGCATCGCGAGCGGGTCACCAACCAGTCGTGACAAGATGAACATGATGATGGTGACCAGAAACAGCGCGATCAACGAGGCGAAGATTCTTCTCAGTATGAAGCCGCGCATGTCAAATCATCGTTTCGGTTGCTAACCGATACATCGAAGCAGGGGCGGTGCTTAAAACCGCCCCTGCTTGTCAAAGCCGTGGGTGTACGAGAACCGATTAGCTCAGGTTCTCAGTTACCCAGTCTGACCCATTCCAAGCTGTTCATCCGACCCAGCACTCCCTTGCCTTCCGGCAGCATCTGCCACTCGGAGATCAGGCTCGGGTTGTACAGTGCCGCAACTGGACTCTGGTAGACACCGACCCAGACCATCCACTCGCGGTTCCAGTCGAACATTGCGGAGACCAGCTCGCGCAGTTTCTCAGGGTCGGCTTCGCTTGCCATCGCCAAGTGCGTCTCGGCGAAGATCGGTATCTCCATGGCTCGGTTGTATCCGCCGGGCCGTGACAGGGACGTCGCGTTGAGGTCCTGTGGCCAGGTTGGCGGGAACTGTGCGCCGCCGCCGCTGAAGAAGATCTTCTTGTTGGTGCGGTTCACCAGCGAGGGCCTAAACGACGAGTAGTTCTGCTTGTCGAAGGTGCTGTTGATGTTCAGGTTCGCGAGCCATTCGATGCCGATCGCTTCTTGGAGAGTTTCGCCAGAGCCAGCGGCAGGGCCCGCCCACCACTCGACATCGAAACCGTCTGCGTGACCCGCCTCAGCGAGCAGGGCTTGGGCCGCGTCAACGTCGTATGGGACGTCCCAATCACTCTTGTAGTAGGGGTGGTTGGTGTCCCAACCAGGCGCGTAGGATACCCGGCCGAAGCCGTCCGTCAGCGCGTTCATGAGCTTCTCGCGGTCGATCGCCATCGCCATTGCCGTGCGAACTTTCTTGGAACTCTCCATCGTCGCCGGGTCGGCAGGGTCGCCGATCCAAGGCAGCGACGTGTCTAGCGGCGGCTTGAACAGCAGGTCGCCGGGCTCGTCGCTGGTGAACGGTTGTCCGTCAATGGCTAGCTTGTCTTCCCAGTAGTTGCCGGAGTAGACGTATGAGGAGTCGCCCCAGAAACCCTCAGGCGCCTGAGCGAAGCCTTCGTCGAACATCTCTTTCCAGTCCGTCAACGCGAGTTCGCCGATCTGTGCCTGTCCGGTCTTGAGCATCGCTTTGCGGACGCTGGCTTCCGTGACCTGCAAGACGTTGGCGGCGGCGACGTACGGCCGCTTGCGCCAATGGTTGTCCACAGCTTGGAGGAAGACGCCCTTGTGCTGTGTCCACTCGGTTACCTCGAACGGTCCGGTACCGATCATCTGGGTCCTCATCCCTTCCGGTCCGACCTCATCGAAGAAGTCTTTGGAGAAGATAGAAATTCCTTCCCAGAAGTTGGTCACGTACTGCAAAAGGTTGTGACCTCCGAAAGCGACCCAGTTGAACCGTACCTTGTAGTCGTCGATGACTTCGACTTCGCCGACGAGGTTCGCTAGGTCGCCACCGGTGTCGTGGATGCTGTCGGGTTCGAGCTTGGGGTTGGCGTCGTTCCATGAGAACGCAACGTCCGCAGCCGTCATCTCGCCATACCCGCCGTGGAACTGGACCCCTTCACGCAGAGTGAAGTCGGTGTACGAGACGCCATCGGCCGACATCTCCCAGTCGCTCGCAAGCAACGGACCTAGCGCAACGGTCCCGTCGTCCGCACGCACCGCCTCCAGCAAGGTCTCCGTTGAACCAGTCCGAGCCGTCACGGAACATGCCGGGCAATACCTCGGACTCGAGTTCATGAAGTAAGAGTTACCGATCGCAGCGATCAACACGCCCGAAGGCTCGACATCGTCGCCGGCTCCTCTGGAGACGCCCTCGATATCAACCTTCACGACCGGTGCATCGATCGTCGTGACTTGTGCAGTTGCGGTCACAACAACCTCAACTTCTTTCACAACCTCGCGCACAACCTCTTTCTCGACGGCCACCGGCACTTCAACCTCGACCTCGCGGATCACTTCCCTCTCAACCTCGACCGGTACCTCGACTTCAACCTCGCGGATCACCTCCCTCTCGACCTCGACCGGCACCTCGACCTCGACGGTCTGGATTACCGGCCTATCGACAGGCACCTCTACAATTCGCTCGCTCCCACAGGCCATCGCCGCCACGCTGGCGACTCCGAGCAGTATGAGAGCAACATTTCTCACACGTAACATCGTGACTCCTCCTTATTGAAGTCTGAATGCGTCGCGGTATTGTAGCACCGCTACGCAAACCTGCGCGTAGGATCGTGATCACGTTGTGAATCGTCAACTTTTCCTTTACTCAGTGGCGAATTTCGTCGATTAACGGCCTAAACCAGTCCAAATCGTGTCGACGATCCTATCTGCTCGATCTCTCGATGGAGACATACCGAGAATGTGACCGGCTATGATCGCCCCGACGATCGCTTCAACGGCAACCTCGAGGTCGGTATTTGCATCGATATCACCGCGTTTCACGCCGCGCCGCAGGACCTCAACAACCTCGTCTCTGCGGACCCAAAGAATCCGCTCGCGGAAAATTCGGAACAGTTCGGGATTCCGACTCTCTTCAACCAGCAACGCCCCAAGCATCGCGAAGGCCGGCCCGCGCTCAAAGACTTGCTGACTTTGCAGCATCATCTCCACCAGGTCATTGCGCGTGTCACCAGTGTCTGGCAACGGACCGATCTCGTCTTTGAGCGACTCCAACGCTGCCGCCGCCAATTCCTCCTTGCTGGAAAAACGTCGGTAGATCGTAGTTTTCCCTACCCCAGCTTTCTTCGCAACCTTCTCCACGGACATCCCGGCATACCCTAGATCCGTCAACACTTCAAGTGCCGATTGAAGGATCATGCGATCAGCACTTGGATCACGAGGCCGACCAAATTTAGGGGCATCGCCTTTGGAACTGATATTCGCTTCTGTCACAGATTAGTACCTCATTGCCCACCAGTTCAAGAAGCTCGTGTCATCCGCTCTCAGACCGCGGCTTTTGGGATGCCGGAAGGTGATGCGCCGGCATAAACCTCGCAACCAGAAACGCACCGATCACAGCAATCACAGCCGATACGATAACCGCCACGCCGAGAGCATCCGTAAAGTCCGACTTCGCCGCGCCTACCAGTCCTGCCGCCGCTTCGCCCGGGAGCATCGACGCCACCTTCGTTGCCGCACCAACCGAATCCCTCGCCGCCTCTGCCGCTTCAGCAGGCAATGCAGCTACCGCATCACTCATCCTCTCGCTGAAGACCGTGTTGATCACCGATCCGATGACCGCTACTCCGAACGCTCCCGCGACCTGACGCGTCACATCGTTCATCGCTGATGCAATTCCGGCGTTAGCCTCCGGCACCGCACCCATCACCGAATCGGTCGATGGCGCCATCACATTCCCCATCGTGAACGCAAGGAAGAAGAAAGTGAACCCGATCACCCAGTAACTCGTGTCGACCTGCCAAAACGAGATCGTGACGAATATCGCGGCCAAGCCCACCAATCCGGCCGCAACCACCTTGTTCGTACCCAATCTACCTACAAAGCGATGACTCAATCCGGCACCAACCGCCATCCCAAGCGCCACCGGCACCATCCTCAATCCGGCCTCTAGCGGAGTAAATCCTTGGACGAATTGAAGGTACTGCGTCATCCCGAAAATCATCCCGAACAACGCGAAGAACCCGATCGATATCGCACCCGCGCCGGCAGAAAAACGAGGATTCTTGAAATAGTCGAGGTTCAACATCGGATGATCGGTCTTGATCTCCCACCAGAGAAACACGGCGACAAGGATCATTCCACCCAATAGTCCCGCGATGATCGACGGGCTGGCCCATCCATGCCCTGGCGCTTCGATGATGAAGTAGACCAACGTTGTGATGGCGCCAATCGACAAAACTGCACCCGGCAAATCGATCGAGGCCGGATCAGGATCCCGACTCTCCGGGACCAGAATCAATCCCGCGATCAGTGCGACAGCGATAACCGGGATGTTGACGAAAAACACCGATCCCCACCAGAAGTGTTCGAGCAAAAACCCACCCGTCAACGGACCAAGCCCCACGCCCAAACCTGCCACAGCGGCCCAGACGCCGATAGCCTTTCCACGTTCTTCGCGCGGGAAAACATCGGTCAGTATCGAAAGCGTCGACGGCATGATCAACGCACCACCGATACCCATCAATGCGCGCGCAGCTATCAACTGCCCACTCGACCCGGCATACGCCGCGAACAAACTCGACAACCCAAATATCACCAATCCCACCTGCAACCCGCGTTTCCTACCGAAACGATCGCCCAGAGAACCCATCGTCAGCAACAGTCCGGCAAACACAAGTACGTACGCATCCACCATCCACTGAAGCTCCGTCGCCGAAGCGCTGAACTCCCTCTGCAACGTCGGAATAGCGACATTGAGGATCGTGTTGTCCAGCCCGATGATCAACAGACTCATCGACAAGATAACCAACGTCCACCATCGCCTGCGATAGGCCGCGGATTCCTTCAAGGCCGTACTTGCCTCCGCCATCTGAGCACCTCCGATATTTACGTAACGATACGATATCGTTTCGATATTACAAGCTCTCCTGCTTCAACGCAACTCCCACTCGTCGGGACCATTGCAAACCTACCGTCATTCCGGCACTACGTCATTCCGGCGAAAGCCGGAATCCAGATGGGGGCGATGGATTTCCCCCGTTCACGGGGGAAATGTCCGAAGGACAAAGGGGGATCGCGGGACGACAGACGCCAACAATACCCGTCCATACGGATTGTGCAAAGGTCCCCCGTCGAACCGCTTAACCTCCTGCCGCCTCCAAAAAATGCTCCTTCAAACGCGGATACAACTTCCCATATCTCTCATAAGCCTCGTCGTACGCTCCACCTATTTCACCCTTGGGCTCCAACCGATCCAATGGTCGTATCCAGGCCCGACAGCCTTCTTCAACCGAATCGAACCCGCCGACACCCACCGCGGCCAATATCGCCGCACCATACGGCGCACCTCCCGAAGGGCCAACCGTCACCACTGGCACTCCGAGCACGTCCGCCTGCATCTGACGCCAAAACGCACTTCGAGCTCCCCCTCCGACTGCCACAGCCTCTCGGGCATCCACTCCCAATTCGCGCATCAACTCCAACGAATCCCTCAACGCAAAAGTTACCCCCTCCAAAACCGCACGCACCAGATGACCGCGCTCATGGCCCGAATGCAGACCCACAAACACACCCCGAGCATTCGAGTCGGCGTGGGGCGTTCGTTCACCCGTCAGATACGGCAAAAACGTCAATCCGTCTGCACCCACCGGCGCCTTCGCCGCCTCAGTGATCAACTCCTCGTATGACATTCCCGGTCCATCTTTGCCCGCCAAAACCCGTCTGAACCATCCCAACGCCGCACCCGCAGACAACACAACACCCATCAGATACCACCGATCCGCGACCGCGTGATTAAACGAGTGAATCCGCATCCCCGGATCGACTCGAACGGTTTCGATAGGGGCAACAACCGCACCCGACGTCCCGATCGATGTCTGCATAGATCCCTCTTCAACATTCGCCGAACCCACCGATGCCGCAGCGTTGTCCGCACCCCCGCCTACAACCAGTGTCCCTGCCTTCAACCCCAACGCGTCAGCCGCATCCTTAGTCAACCCGCCGGTAACTTCAGCCGACCCCATCACGCTCGGCAACATTCCAGCATCGAACCCCAAAGCATCCAACATCTCTTCAGACCAGCAACCTTTCCGAATATCGAAAAGCAACGTCCCTGCCGCATCCGACGGCTCCGTAACCTTCTCTCCCGTCATCAACAGTCGAACGTAGTCCTTGGGCAACAGGACAGATCGCAATCGCTCAAACACCTCGGGCTCCTCATCCCTTACCCAAACCAACTTAGGTGCCGTAAATCCCTCCAACGCCGGATTACCCACCAACCGACGCAACCCATCCGACCCAACCTTCTCAGTTACCCACCTGCACTGAACCGAAGTCCGAACATCGTTCCACAAAATCGCTGGTCGCAAAACCTCATCCGAATCGTCCAACAACACCGAGCTGTGCATCTGCCCCGACAGACCAATCGCCGACACCTCGTCTACGCCCGCCTGTTCGCAAGCCGCCCTAACCGCCTCCACCGTCCCCCTCCACCAATCCGACGAATTCTGCTCAGACCATCCCGGCTTCGGAACCGACAATCCCTGAGCCGCCTCGGCATCACCAACAACCGATCCTGACTCATCCACGACCAACGCCTTGATCGCCGTCGTGCCTACGTCTATCCCCAGGTAATGCTCCGACATGATTCTCCCCCTTTGGTTCACGGCATATCATAGACGCATCTCGCTTCAACGACCCCGCAAAGGACCCCGCCATGTACGTCGGAACCCAATACGGATCACGCCACGAAACCGACATCAAAGTGCTCGCACAGCTAGGCGTCAAAAACGTCGATGTCTCACCAAAAGAGCACTGGACCGAGTGGACCACCGACCTCCTCTCCTCTTACATCGAGAAACACGCCAAATATGGCATCACCGTCGAGACCATGCACTCGCCCCTAGGCTCCCGCGACGCTTTTACCAACGACATGACTTATCTCTTCCTCGGTGACAGTCCGAAAGAACGCGAAGAGAGGGAACGCGAACTCGACGGCCTGTGCGAAATCATCCGCATGGCCTCCGCAGTCGGATTGAGAGGACTTCTCTACAACATCACCATCCTCGGTCACCTCCGAACCCCGCCACGATACGGCCGAGGCGGTGCTCAACTCTCCTCCTTCAAGTACGCCGACCTCGACCAATCCCTCCCCGAGTTCGAAGGCGGAGCCGCTGACGCCGACACCATGTGGGAACGCATCGACTACTTCCTTTCACGCATCATTCCAGTCGCGTCGGAATACAAAGTCCAGATGGCATGCCACCCCCAAGATCCCGGCATCAAAGACAACGAATATCGCGGAGTGGCCCGCGTCATGGGCACCGTCGAAGGCCTCAAAAAGTTCGAGGCGATGCACGAAAACCCATACCACGGCTTCAACTTCTGCCAGGGCACCGTCTCCGAGATGCTCGAAAAACCAGGCGAGGAGATATACGATGTTATCCGATACTTCGGCAGCCGCAAAAAGATCTTCAACGTCCACTTCCGAAACATCAAAGGCGGTGTCCTAGACTTCGTCGAAGTCTTTCCCGACGAAGGAGACGTGGACATGCTGAAGGCGATGCGGACCTACAAAGAGGTCGACTATCCCTACATGTTCATGCCCGACCACGTCCCCGGCATCGACGGCGAAGAAGCCGGTCAAGTCGGTTTCGCCTACTGCTACGGCTACATTCACGCCTTACTACAAGCCGTCAACGAAAACTGAAGCTCAACCCTGCACTCCCGATCGCGATTTGAACGTTTTTTCGTGAAAACTACGAACATGCCCGACCGATCGAATGTTCACTACCGCGACGTCATCGTCGATGTGGCCAACATAGTTGACGCGGCGAGGGATAACGCCGCACGTTCCGTCAACGCAGCTATGACCGCAGCCTATTGGTTGATCGGACGCCGCATCGTTGAATTCGAGCAATCGGGCGAAGAACGCGCTGAATACGGCACTGCCCTAATCGAAAGACTGTCTGCGGATCTGACCCAGCGGTTTGGGCGCGGCTTCTCGCGCCAGAACATCCAAAACATGCGCGTGTTTTATCTTGCCTATCCACCGAATCAGATTCGCCAGACACCGTCTGGCATTTCTTCCACGACCACTCAAAACCCAATTCGCCAGACACCGTCTGGCGAATCCGATATCGCTCCCACATCAGCAGACATCAGAGAGCTCACATCGGCCTTCCCGATACCGGGACCTTTGCAAAACGTCAGGGTTTCCCCCGCCAAAAAGTACGAAATCCAAGGGGAAATGTCCGAAGGATAAAGGGGGCCTACACGCTCTCAACCGCCGCCAAATCCTCCCGCACCGCCCGCACCGGAGTAACCGAACCCGCAGACTCAGCATAGAACTGCGCACAGTAATACCGAAACGGCATGATCTCCCCATCGGCGCGGCAGAGGCGAGGACGAGACCGATACTCCTTGTTCGCCCAAATCACCTCGTCCTGTCGGACGTCATGGACCTGCTGCAACGACATGAAGCTGTTCATCACAGGCGCACGAAGACGAACCGGGAGAAAGCCCAGCCCCGCTATCCACCTCTTCGGTTTCCGTATCTCACGAGCCTGCGAGGCCAGCGTCAAATCGATGAACTTGCCATCAACCGGCGTCGCCAATATCCACAACCGAAGATCCATGCCAATCGTGTGCTCGTGGATAGCCACAAACGAGTAACCCAGACCGTAGATCCGAGTAACAGCTGAGATGTCAAACGTTAAGGTCGTGACCTTGGCTATGCGTCGCACAGACCGGAAATCGAAATCGCTCTCCAGACGGTGACCATCAACCACCAACCGCCCGACGCGAACCACGTTGTCGTAGCCATGGACGTATCGCAGGTGCGTCAAATCCACTGAATTCTCTGTCGTCTCCTGTGGATGCCCCGGAAAGCGAAGCGTCTTCACCTTGATCCCGCTCCAACCTTTTTGATCGGGCGATTCCTTCGGCAGATCCCACTGCGGCTCCCGACCATCGATCCCCCACCACGCGAAGATCAAACCCGCCATCTCCAGCGTCGGAAATACGCGCAGCTTCGCAGTCTTCGGAGGCGGAGCAAAAGGCGTTGCCACGCACTGACCTGTCGTATCGAACTCATACCCGTGGAAAGGACACACCAACCGACCTTCACAGACGCGTCCACCTTTGGTCGGCCCCATGTCGGCTCCTAAGTGCGGGCAATATGAGCCCGCGACGCAAACCCCACCCTCGTCGTCGATCCAAGCTAAAACGTTCTCGCCCATCCAAGTCTTTTGGATGAGCTTCGCCTTCATCAGCTCCTTGCGAGTTGTGAAGAAGTACCAGCCCTCGGGAAACGGCGAAGGCAACGGCATATTATCGGGTTGCCTACGACGAGTTGCTTCACCAACCGTGCTCATATCTGTTATCGATTCAACACCCTGCCAAACCGCCAGATCAACCGTTTGACGCACAACTGCCACCATTCACGTCCCAGTTCCCCAGTCCTCTTGTCGAACCGTGCGATTCTCACAATCATTTTAAATTACAGCTACACCGTTTCAATTCAGCCCACATAAGGCACCATGGCCAAATACGCAAAAAACTCTTCGAAAAAGCGCATCGCAATCATCGGCGGTGGCATTTCGGGACTAGGTGCTGCATGGGCACTGGATCAACACCCTGATCGCTTCGATTTCCGTCTGTTCGAGGCCCAAGACCGCATCGGAGGAAACGCCGTCACAGTCGACATGCCACAAGATGACGGCACCTCAATCCCCTTCGACATCTCCGTCAGCGCATGTATCCCATCGGTCTATCACCACACCCTCCTGTTATTGGAAAAGTTCGGCATCGAACTCGTCGAAACCAAATTCAGTTACAGCGTCAAGTACGGCGACCGCATCTACGCTCACGACCTCGATTCCGACATCCGACAAGATCTGCAACTGGAGATCGAGAAATTCCAACGAGTGCTAAAGCGCATCAAACGGTTCAGCCCTTTGACCCATTCCAAATCGAAATTCATCAACGCCCTCAACCCGTACAACTACATCACCATGGGCACTGTCCTGAACCTCGCAGGCCTCTCCGGTGATTTCAGATACAAGATTCTCAAGCCAATGTTCGTCAACTTCCTCATGGCGACGAACGTCTTCGATATGCCAGCCTCTCTCTTCGCGAGGTATCTCGAATTCTTCGACATCGAAACCGCGACGCCCATGCGCACATGGGACCAAGGAACGCGCCGAATATACGAAAACCTCTCAGCCAACTTCAAGGACAAGATCTACCTCAATCGACCCGTCAGAAAGGTCTATCGCCACAAGCAAGGCGTCATGGTCGAAGATGAAACCGGCGAGCAGGAATCCTTCGACGAGGTCATCTTCGCATGCAATGCCAACCAAACCCTGATGATCCTAGACAAGCCCTCCTTCATCGAACGCTACATCCTCTCGTCGATACGCTACGAAAGCGAACTCCACAACCACACCGTCGTCCACCACGACGCCTCAGTACTGCCCGACAACGAAGCCCAACCTCTCGCAACGCGCAGCACCCACATCGAACAGTACGGAGCCAGACCCGACAACTACGAGATCACCTACATAATGCACAACCAGCAACCATGGGCCAACCGTTCCGACAAGCCATGCCTAGTCACCTACAACCCTGTCAAACCCATTGATGAAAACAAAATCATCGGAAAATGGTGGTTCCAACACATCGTTCACGACGTGCCCCACATCGCGTTCCTCGTCCCTATGTTCCGATTCATCCAAGGAAAGAAACACGCATGGCACTGCGGAGCACACACGCTGATCAACAGCCAAGAAACCTGCCTCGTCACAGGGCTTGTGACCGCCAGACAATTGGGAGCGGATTATCCCTTCAGAGACCCCGAAGCAAGAAGAATGTTCAACTACTACGGGAATATCATGTATGGTTGGCGATTCAAGAAGGCGAAACGATCTTGAAGCACGAAATGCCTCCCTGCTAGAGACCTTCGCACAACTCCAGGGTTTCCCCCGTTCACGGGGGAAATGTCCGAAGGACAAAGGGGGATCGCAGGACGACAGAAGTCGACAATACCCGTCCATACGGGTTGCGCAAAGTACCCTGCTAAGAGTCCTCACGATTGATCGAGGATGCCTTGCTGCAATCAAGGCGAAGGCAAAAAGATACACTGTGTATCATTAGCTACATTACGCCGCAGCAACTGCGGATCGCGGGACGGTGCTTAGGGAGGAAGTAGGAACTATGGCGACTTTGACAACGGACGTTGCGACCCAGCAACAACTGAGTCTGCCCGAGGAGCTCATCCTTATGCTCCTCAACGAAGAAAGCGGCTACTTCCGACAGATTCCTGGATGGGACTTGAACTGCGCCATCGTCGGGGCAGCACTCGCTGAACTCTCGCTCATCTCACGCATCGACACGGACATGGATTCCCTGTTCCTGATCGATGACACCGAAACCGGCGACCCCGCACTCGATCCGATACTGAAGGCAATCGCCGATCATCCAACCCAGCAAAACGCCATCTACTGGATCGAACGTCTAGCCCCACGTGCCGACGACATCATCGACGTCTCGTTGGATCATCTCGTAGATCTCGGCATCTTGGAGCATCACGAAGGCGATTACTGGACCCTGTCAAACAGGTTTTGGCAGTCGGAAATGATGACTGGTGCTCAAAACGACAACGCAGCTCAGTTCGTAAGAGCACGTATCGTCAATGTCATCTTCAACAACGAGATCCCCGACCCCAGGGACATCATCATTATCTCGCTCATTAATACCTGCGACGTCGCTCGGTTCATTTTCCAGCTCGACGAAGAGATTGAAGAGCGGATCGAAACTATCTGCAGGATGGAACTGATCGCACGAGCCATCAGCGAGGCGGTCGCACACAACATGGTCGGGCCGTCGCTTCGACGTCCTTCGCTGTCCAAGCCGATCCCCGTCGCTCCGCTACGTGAATTGGTCTTCAATCGACATATTCGCAACGGCAACTTGAATGCATTGTTGGCCGAACTCGCGGAAAAACACGGCCCAGTCTTTCAGATCCGACCACCGTTTCAGAAGCAACCTATCACCGTTTTGGCGGGCGCCGAGACGAACTACTGGGCTCATAGGCACGGACGCAACTACCTCAGAGCACGTGACTACCTAGAAGACTTTGAGAAAGTCTACGGAGCTTCCGGAATACTCCCAGCGCTTGATGGTGCTGACCACTTCCGATTCCGAAAGTCCATGAACTCCGCCTACTCGCGATCGAGATTGGAAAGCCATCTGGAACTCGTCTACCACCATGCCCGAGACTTCATGTCGGATTGGGAAGTTGGAGACTCTATGCCCGCAGTCCACATGTGCCGAACCATGATCAACTCGCAAAACTCGCCGGTCATGATCAGCGTCGATTCGCAGGACCTCATCGACGACCTCGTAAAGTTCAAAACTAGGGCACTCACCACTCACGTGTTGAAAGTGATGCCAAAGTTCATGCTCAACACCCCGGGCATGAACCGCCGCAAGAAGAGCATCTCAGAACTCTTAAACCGAGTTCAGAGCGTACATACACCCGCACAACGCGCTGGATGTCCAAGAGACCTCGCTGATGACCTCTTGAGTCTGCACGCCAGCGATCCCCAGTTTATGCCAGAATCCAACCTCCGGTTCGCTCTATCTGCACCCCTTATCGCCAGCGTATACCTCGGCGACGCCCTCGGATTTTGCATTTACGCCATGGCATCGCAACCAGAACTTTACAAACGCATCCGCAGTGAAGCAGATATCCTGTTCACCGACGGCGACCCGACTCGCGATGACCTCACTTCAGAAGCGATCGATGTCACTCGCCGCCTCATCTTGGAGACTTTGCGGCTCTACTCGATCGTCCCGATGTCGATTCGAACTGTCATGAATACCTGTTCGGTCGAGGGATACGAACTGCAAGAAGGGACGCAGGTACACATCGCTCAGGCCGCCGCACACTACATGGAAGATGTCTTCCCCGATCCCTGGAAATTCGATATCGACCGTTATCTGCCTCCGCGCAACGAGCATCACGGTTCCGGATACGCACCATTCGGGCTGGGAACACACACATGCCTCGGTTCCAGGCAGATGGAACTCCATCTGGCCATCAATCTGCTGATGATCGCCCACTACTTCACCATCGAAGTGCCCCCGAACTACAAGCTGAAGATCGACCCCTTCCCATCGCTCTCTGTGAGCAAAAAGCTGAAATTCACAGTCACCGAACAGAGACGCCAGATAAACGCCTAATCCACCAAGAAACCGCCCTAGACACCGAAACCATCGCAAAACTAACGTAATTCCGGCAACTCCTCACGTCTTTCCGGCGAAAGCCGGAATCCACCGTCCCCTTTCGAGGCGAAAGGGGACGCGAGCGAGCGAAGCGAGATCGCAGGGGCATGAGGGTGGGGACGAGGGGCCAGATGGATTCATCCAATTGCCCCGGCTTCGCAACAGTCTCCCTCGGCGAAACCATCGCAAAACTAACGTCATTCCGGCGACTCCTCACGTCTTTCCGGCGAAAGCCGGAATCCACCGTCCCCTTTCGAGGCGAAAGGGGACGCGAGCGAGCGGAGCGAGATCGCAGGGGCATGAGGGTGGGGACGAGGGGCCAGATGGATTCATCCAATTGCCCCGGCTTCGCAACAGTCTCCCTCGACGAAACCATCGCAAAACTAACGTCATTCCGGCGACTCCTCACGTCTTTCCGGCGAAAGCCGGAACCCAGATGGGGGCGATGGGTTTCCCCCGTTCACGGGGGAAATGTCCGAAGGACAAAGGGGGAAAGTACAAATCCCCTCTCCCGCTCAACCCTCCCCTCCCCCCTTCAAGGGGGAGATTAAGAGGGGGTTCGGGTGAGGGTGACCGGGGTGGACAAACGGGAGGGGTATGGTGAACAACCACCAACGAACACTTCAACTACCACGTCAATCTTCCGATGCTCGAAGACTCGACAGTTTTGCAATGGCCTCAGATACCCGGCAGCTAGAAGCTCTAAAGCGGTTTGCGAGCCAGAAAACAATACAACGGCGTGAATACCCCTGTCTTACCACCCGCCACATAGGCGTTCGCAGTCCGATCCAGCAACCGGATGACATCAGAAGATCCCTTCGGGAACATCCTCAGCACCTCCGCCAGCCTAGAAGTCCCGATAAACGCCTTCCGGCCCAGTGGAATCCTCCGCAGAGCGTTGCCCAGCGTGCCTCCCCTAGTCTCCATGGGCTGATACCACAGCACGGACGAATCCTTCTCCTCAACGGCCCGGTCCCGCGCCTCTATGACCTGAAATCCCGCCGTTTCGAGGGATAGATCCACCTCGTCCATAGTCGCGATATCGTTGAGCGCGATGCCGTGCATCAGTTCCTGTTTGATCGCGCGGTGCCCCCTGTCGTCAGCATCGAACTTACCCGTCATGCACATTTCCTGACCCCAGAAGAGGGCCCCGGGTTTCAACACGCGGTAGATCTCGGCGAACGCACCCACCTTGTCCGGCGCATGGCACGTCGATTCGATCGCATACCCCCGGTCGAATGTATCGTCCGCAATAGCGCCCATGTCCATGAAACTGCATGAGAGGTAGTCGACCATATGCTCGATTCCTGCCTCAGCATTCAACGATTTCGCCTTCTCCAACTGGACTTCACTGATATTTACTCCGACCACCCTGACACCGGCCTCGCGGACGACACGGCGCATCGGTCCGCCGGTCCCGCAACCGACATCCACCACTCTCATGCCCTCGCGCAACTCCAGCTTGTCAATCATCAGCCGCTGGTGCCGGATCTGGGAATCCTCCAGACTCTCATTGGGCGACAACGGCGCAAAGTGAAGAGATTCGCTCCATCCGAAAATCATGAAGTCGCTGCAAAGGTCGTAATATTCCTTGACCGTTTCGGCGTGGTTGTAGCCATTCGGACCGGTGTCTTCACGAGCGCGTTCCATCCACTGATCGAAGCGATTCACCCGACTGCGAGCATCCGACCCGTAGTACGCGGTCCTAAGACCGTTGGACAGCTTACGGAGTTGCATAAAGCCCCGTGCTCACGACGAACCCTCTTCCTGCTCGTAACTCTCGTAGATCCCCTTAATCGCCACGTCAAGTTCCGCCCACTCCCGCTCAACCATCGAACGCAACCGCATGTTCTGGTACGCGCCCCAGACCACCATCGCCGGCAAAACAACCAAGACCGCAACCATCAACGAATACACGATCGTGATCGTCGCCGTGATCCCGAACTGCTGCGACGCCAGCAACGGCGAGGCTATCAGAACGCCGAAGCCGAAAGCCGTCGTTAACGCTGAGCCCAGCAACGCCGATCCCGTCGTCGTCAGCGTCCGGATCGCCGCCCTTTCAGGATCGCGTTGTCGCGCAAACTCTTCGCGATACCGATGAATCACGTGGATCGTGTAGTCCACACCTATACCAATCGAAAGCGAAGTGATGATCGAGGTGATCAGCGTGTACGGAATGTCCAGCAGCGCCATCGTCCCCAATACGCAGAACAGCACAAGCACAATCGGACCCACTGCCACGACCCCGAGGGCCGGCTGCCGCAACGTCACCCAGAAGAAGATGGCGAGAATGCCCAACGCGACAGCTACCGTCGTGCCGATCGCCTCCGTCTGACGGTCGGTAATCTGGTCCGTCACCGCAACCGAAATCACGGTCTCCGACGTCACCGTGACCGCAGCGTCATCACCTTGCCAAAGCTCCTCGATCTCTCCCTGCATCGCCCTCGACTCTTCAGGTTCACCCAAGAAACTCGGGAACTGGAGCAGCATCGCATCCATCCCATCGGGGTTGTTGACCAGCAGACGTGCCAACTCCGGTTCCTCTGCCGCAAGCCTGTCAAGCACCTGCTGCATCAGCGCCGGATCGAGATGCACTCCTTCAGACGCCTCCTCGAACATCGCGGCGAGCTCCGGATCGTACTTATCCCCCGGCTCCCCGCTATCCTCGATCCAATCGTTCAGATAAACGAAATACGATGTCTGTATCGGGCCAGCCGCCGCTCCAGGACGACGATTTTCATCCTCAAACGCAGTCGTCAGGTCTTCCAGATTCAGAAGCGTCCTGATCTCCGTCACCTCGGCCTTCACCAGCACACTCGCGACCTCCGTCGAACCGCCCACAGCCGCTTCCAATGTGTTCATATCCGCCAGCACGCTCCCACCGCGCGGAAGAATGTCCTTGATGCTGAACTCATACTTCAAACCCGTCGCCGCATAACCCAGACCTGCCGTGATCGCAATCACGATAACCAGATACTGAATCGGCCATCGCGTCACGCTCCTGCCCAGAATCTCCGCCAATGGTGCTATCCCCGGCAACGCGTTCGAGATCGCCCGAGCCTCGCCCAACTTGCCTCGCGCCTCGCGCCGACGATCAATAATCGTTCTCCCAGCCGGGATCAGCGTCAGCATCACTATCAAACTCAGTCCCACGCCCAGACCTGCCACGATCCCAAAGTCGCTGATGACTCCGATAGGGGAAAACAGCGTCGCCAAAAAGCTCACGATCGTCGTAACCGCCGCCAGCGTCAACGGAATCGTCACGTTCCGCAACCCTCTCCGGACCGCCTCTACCACCGGCTGACCTTCGAGCCTCTGCTCCCGATAATGCGATATCCCCTGAATCGCATAATCCACCGTCAGGCTGATCACGATCACCGGCACCATCGCCGTCAGCGAACTCGGAGGGCCGATCAGACTCAACCCGTTCGGCCCTAGCCAGCCCTCCGCTCCAACGATCCAAGTTATCGACAAGATTAGCCCGCCCAACGTCAGCAACATATCCGAAAGCGTGCGCGTGAACAACACCAGCAGCAGCGCGATCAAAACCAAAGCCAGACCCAGCAACGGCGCCAACCCCGACTCCGTAGCCTCTGTGTACTCATCTTCCACGATCACCGGCGAAAGACTGCTCACATCCAAAGGCCCATCACTCTCAACCGCCAGATCGTAGATCCTCCGCTCCGCCTCATAGATCCGCTCATCACCGGTATCGTTCAAACGAATATTCGCAATCGCCACCTGCGTCCCGTTCTCATCCGTCCCGGTCAACCCATCGATCGCACCCGCAATCTCAGGCACGCCACGAGCCGCATCGATCACCGTCTGATCGATCCTATCCAACCCCTGCGCCTGCGCCAACCCGCCGATAAATACCGAAGGAGCCACCACCGCTCCAACCGGCACCAGCAACTCGCTGACGCCAGGATCGATGACGATCTCACCGATCAGCCCGTCCATCTGCGACAACCCCTCAGGAGTGATCGCATCCCCCCGGAATATCAGCGTCACGATGCTGACCTCGCCCGAACCCCCGAAAAACTCCTCGATATCCCGCGTCGCATCCGCAATCGCATGACCAGGTGGCAGAAACGCAACACTCGCCCCCTCAGTCGGCGGCGCACGAAGCGTAGACCCAAAACCCAAAACCACCGTAACCACCGTCAGAACCACGATGGTGATCCAAGGCCGAACAGTCACCAGCCAGCTAAGCGTCCCAAGTACATTTCCCATGAGAGGCGATTATATTGGAGTAATTGAAACATCATCTCCATGCGCTTCACCCCCTCCACGTGAGACCTCTGCAAAACCCTAGGGTTTCCCCCGCTCGCGGGGGAATGTCCGAAGGACAAAGGGGGCACCCGCGGATTTGATCAAGTCAGAAACGCCGCAGAATACCCTTTTGCAAAGGTCTCCTCCACGTAGGGAGCGCTCGCAACGCCGTCGAGCGGAGGATGCCCGCTGTACAGTCACTAGGACATAACAATGCAATCAAAAGCAACAACCATCGACCAATACCTCGAAGAACTCGACGACACCCGACGAGAAACAATCTCCACCGTCCGCGACGTCGTCCTCCAAAACCTCCCCGACGGCTACGAAGAAATGATGCTCTTCGGAATGATCACCTACGCCGTCCCCCTCTCCAGATATCCCAAGACCTACAACAAACAGCCCCTCATGTACGCCGCCCTCGCATCCCAAAGCCGACACATGGCACTCTACCTCACAAACGTCTACGGAGACGAATCCGTCGAAAACTGGTTCCGTGAACGATACTTAGCCACCGGAAAACGCCTTGACATGGGTAAATCCTGCGTCCGCTTCCGAAAACTCGACGACCTACCCCTAGACCTCGTAGCCGAAGCCATCGCCAAAACCCCCATCGACGAATTCATCGAAGTCTACGAAGCATCAAGAACCAAAACCAAACGCGGAAAGTAATCTAACTAACCGCCGTTCCCCGTAGGGGCCGTTCGTGAACGGCCCGAGGGATTAGACCGCCGCAGGCGGAAAACACTCTCGAAAAAGAACCTGCAATCACCATGAACTTCAACCCCGAAACCCACATCAACGCAACAACCCGCACCGTCAAAACCCACGAACGCGAAGGCAAACCAGTCGCCGACATCTCCCTCTCTCGAACCTTCGAAACCTCCATCGAAGACCTCTGGGACGCCGTCACAAACCCCGACCGTCTCCCCGGCTGGTTCACAAACGTCACCGGCGACCTCCAACTGAACGGCCGCTACCAGGTCCAAGACAACGCAAGCGGCACCATCACCGAGTGCGAACCCCAATCACACGTCGCCCTCACATGGGAGATCTGGGGCGACACCAGCTGGGTCGATCTACGCTTTAGAGTTCCCCCACTCGTGGGGGAAATGTCCGAAGGACAAAGGGGGGGCCACACACGCCTGACCCTCACCCACACCAACAATCTGACCCCGCACTGGGACACATACGGCCCCGGAGCAACCGGCGTCGGATGGGAGATGGCATTCCTCGGACTCGCCCTATACACATCCGATCCCAACTTCAAAAAACCCTCTCCTGAAGAATTCGCATTCTCCCCCGAAGGCATCGCCTTCATCACCGGCAGCAGCAACGCATGGGCAAAAGCCGACATCAACGCCGGCACCAACCCCGAAAAAGCCCAAACCGCAGCAAACCAAACCACAGCCTTCTACACCGGCCAAACCACCTAACGCCCCCTCGTAGGGTAGGGGCGGGTCTGTGACCCGCCCAACAAAGCCCCAGCGGAGGAAATGTCCGAAGGACAAAGAGGCGCGCAACAGCGCGGGGCTGTAGAACAAATCTCCTCTCCCCCTCGGCGAGACCGTTGCGAAACCACCGTCATTCCGGCGAAAGCCGGAATCCACCGTCCCCTTTTGAGGCGAAAGGGGACGCGAGCAAGCGAAGCCCAAAACGCCAGACAACAGCAGGGGTATGCGGGTAGGGACGAGGTGCTAGAAGGACTCCTTCAACCACCAACCCAAACCGAAAACCACCACCCTCCCCAATCCCCGCACAATCCCGACTACCACTCTCTCCAACACCCCTAAACACCAACTAAAACCACCATCCACTACAATCCACCATCCACTACAATCCACCCCCTCTCCCGCTCGGCGGGAGAGGGGCCGGGGGTGAGGGTGAGGGGAGGTGCGGGGCCAGATGGATTCACCCAATTGCCCCGGCTTCGCAAAGTCCCCCTCGGCGCGAGAGGGCCAGGGTGAGGGTAACCGGGGCGGACAAAAAAGCTGGGTACGGCAAATAACCACCAACCAAAACCTTCACCCCCTACCTCGGATACCGTTCCTCCAACGACGGCAACTCCGGAAACTCCGCATGAGGCGGACTCTGATACCAATACGCCACCGAAGCAATATCATCTGCCAGCGGCTGATACCTGCTATTCGGCTCCGGCCACCACCCAATCGCCTGTATCGTCACCCGCAGATCCTCCTCAAACCGGATCGGATCGAGGATGTGCCATCGGTAAAGGCTCCACTTCGGAGGCCCATCACTCCCCGGATGCTTCAACGTATTCCCAACATACGCCGTCGAATAAACCTCCGGGAACCCGTAGCTCCCTAAGAAATAGTCCTCCGTGCCCGTCCCGCAAATCGTCGGAAACTTCTCGTCCCCGTCCCAATCGCCATCCCAATCGCCATCAATAAAGAACTTGATCTCCCCCTCGCCGAACCACCCGTCCGACAGCTGCGTCCAAGCCAGAAACGTCCCCACATACTGACCCTGACCCTTCACCCCGTCGAGGATCGTGTAATCAGGATTCGACCGATCGGTCACCGCCCGACGCCACTGCGCATGGAAATACCCCGCATTCTCCGGCACGTCGGTCTCGGCGTAGGTGATCTGGTAGAACAGCCGCAGATCCTCCCCCCACTCATTCGTGATCGTAACCCGAGCGCGCTCCCGAAACGGCATCGGCCAGTAGCAGTTCAACGCCGACGTCGGATTCACAATCACTGCCAACGAATTCACCGGTGCAAACAGATCATGCCCAACCGCGAAGAAATCCGTCAACGGCACCTCCACCGACGGCGAATCCTCACCATCCCAATAAAACCGCAACACGCACCCCCGACCGCTCCCTCGCCACTCCCTCTGGGTCGTCATCCAGATATGCTGGATCGCCCCCGACCCCTCGACATCCATCAACGTCGTAGTCTCCCCAGACCTCAACCAAACATAAGGCCGCACCTTCCACCCCTGCCCCAGCACTCTCGCCGCCGAAGCCACCGACCACTCCTCACTATTAGGATCCGGCACCGCCATCCCACCCTTCCCCTTCTCCCCACTAGGATTCTCCGCCGAAACCGACCGCGTCCGAGCATCACTCAACAAAGGCAAAGCCCCCAAACCAAAATTCAAACCTGGTAAGTGGTCCACGGTAACTCCCCTTGCTGCGATCGCCGTTCGGAATAACACGGTACTCTACGACACGCATCGAACACTCCCATCACACCGAGAAGAAACGCGATACTATCCTTATCCTGAGAACACCATGGCCACCGAACCCAAAACCCCAGACGCAAGCGACGATACCTTCATTCTCGCGCCCTGCCGCGGATGCGGAGTCGGCATCCCTTCCCGACCTCGTGAAATCATGCGGGCTTACGATGAAGACGGCAACTCTGAAATCGTCATGTCGTTCAATCAATGTGACGACTGCAAAGCCGAACTAGAGAAACGAGGCGCCGAACGCAAAATCCGCGCCGCAGAAGCCAAAGCCAAATACGAGAAATCCCTCGCCGATCTCATCGACAGCATCCCGAACAAGACCGAAAAACAGATCGGTCTAGACATGGGTCTGGACTAATTTCCGATTTATCCCGCGTCATCCCAACGCTGAACGTCACGCCGTCACCTAACGTCACGCCGTCACCTAACGTCACGCCGTCACCTAACGTCACACCGTCACCTAACGCCACTCCGGCGCCCAACGTCATTCCGGCGAAAGCCGGAATCCAGAATCGTCAACCCGTTTGAAACCTAAACATCGATAACCAGCTTCGAACCCTTCGGCCGTGCCTTCCCGCCGTGCATCGAAGGCCAACCCACACTGCTAATGGTCTCGGGTCGTGGCACTCGCATACGAGGTGCCATGCCAACCTGAGCCAGAAATCCGCCACATTTAACTGATGACCGTTACTCTGTCATTGAATTTCAAGCGATCGCATCACTCACGATGTCAAAAGGCGATTTTTGATTCCTTGTTCGCCGTCGGAAAACAATTTTGTGAGCGGACAGAAGCGAGTTCAAATGGTACGTGTCATCTCCGCCTTTGCCCAGGCGATCGTTTTTCAGCCAAGTATTCAGATCCCCTGAAAAAGTCTCTTCCTTAAACACGCAATCATCGGAATTTTCGGTCATGTATTCCTCAAGAACTTCTAGTGCCGCGTTTACCAAATGATCTAGTGCTTCTTCGTTCTCTTCAAGCATCAACTGCAAAACTGCCGATGTCAAATCTTTGGGCGAGTGTCCTGTCTCGTTTCGCCTCAACACGTCTTCGAGGAACTCACACACCAACCAGTAGAACACGAATCTCGTCTGGCGCCGGCTCGGTCTGATACCCGAACCCCTGCCGAATCCTATGTTGTCCGCAACTCGTCGCAACCGATAAGCCGCATACAGGTCGTCTACGTCGATTTTGGTTTCGTCGATTAGGCGACGAAACACCGTGCCCCCAGGCAAAAATGGTGCGCTACGCCCGAAAGCGTGGCCAGGGTCTTTCAACCAACCCGCGCCGAGCACCTTCAAAAGATCGAATGCGTAAGCACTCTCGGAGAATTGCTGGATTGATTCGTCGCGTTCTTGTAGCGACTTACGAGCATCCCAACCACCTCGCTGAATCTCCAAAAAAACGGCGTAACGACTGGCCATTGAGTCAGCCCATCGCCGGAAATCACTTCTGAGCGCCAGAAAATCCTGTTCCCGGACTGCATTTTGCGAGTTCGTAAATCGCGTGATTTCTTCGATCGGCGCACTGTCACTTTTGACGATCTTCGTGATCACTACTCCCCTATGAGCCAGATTGGTCCAAGCGCGATCTTCGTCAGATTCTCCTGTCCCTCCAGAATCCAAATGTGTGCGTAACACTTGCCAGATTGTTTTGGTTGTTTGGCATCCGTTGACGACGTACGGGTCGAACAGATTCACTTCCTTGTTCTCTAAGACTTGATAGTCAGTCACAACAATCGTGATACCGTTATTGAACAAACCAAAAAGGTGAGGCGATGTTGTAAGAGTTTGAGCGATTCCTTTGTTGATTTTCCGTCGACCACCTAGAAATTGACGAACATTGCGCTCATACAATTGATCTAAATTGCCAGTTTTGCGTTGATATTCTTTCAGGAACTCATACAACCTCACCAAAGATAGCGTCCCGACCCTTAGTCCCGCGCTCGGTTCAACAAAATCGCCGCTAAGCTTGATCGCCAGGCTTGGTTGAACAGCATCATCGCGCTTTTCCCAAATGGTTGCGATAGACACATCCTCTACATCAAATATCGACCCAAACCTTTCCCGACCTATCGACCTCACGTCCTCCAAAGCTTGGCGATCTATCTCTGTAATCGGTCGATCTGTAGCGAACACGAACACTAAGCGATCTTGTTCAGTTGCGCGGTCTATGAAGCGTTCCAACCCAGAGATGAGATTCTGTGAGTTTTCGGACAATCGAGTGTTCTCACCCGCGATAGACCTAATCGCCTTTATGCCGTCTTCGACGATGGTGTCTTGTCCTTGAAACGAGGTTCCGTACTTGCTTTGGACCAAGTACCAAACATCCCCTGCCAGATCCTCCGCACTAGGAGTTTCCGTATTGCCCTCATCGACCTCGCCTCGTCGAAGGTACGCGATATCAATCCCGCCATCGCCACTTCCATCACAGGTGATCAAGTCTGGGTCGTCGGGAGCGATGTCTAACCACTGTTCGACCAGTTTACGTGCAAATTTTCTTCCTTTCTCCAAAGTTGGCATGTCCGGTTCCAACACGTCATCAATCCATGTTTGCCGAAAATCGTCAAATGTGAGTTCGTTGGTCGAAATCTGTTCGTGCGTTTCGTGCATTCCTACTCCCGTCGACGCGGTTGATCACAATTGCCAAGAGACCTGAATTCTAAATCGAAGGCGCCAATGAACGAGCGTTGCTCACGTTAACACCGTGACCGAGCTCTACCTTTGACCCGATTCGAGCGTAATACGATAGCCTCCTCACCCCCTCCTCCCCAAAACCAACGGATGCCTCTCCTCCTCCGCTTCCACCCAATCCCCCCAGCCACCACCTGCTACACCAACATCCAAAACCTCAAAACCAACTTCCCGCAACAACCCCAAATACCCCTCCAACCCGAAATTGCTCCAAAACATTCTCACCCCAAAGAAGTCATCCTCCGTATGCACATCCACAGGATCAGGCGCAGGTATCGCATACCGTTTCCGCTCGTAGGACTCAACCCGTTTGACAAGCAGATCCAGTTCATCCCCTTCCGTCGACCCGACAGGCGCATGAAAAATCTCATCAATTCGGCTCAACGCCGCTTCGTGTTCTTCCGCCGATCGAATCATTTTCTAACCTCGCTGACCCTTATCGCGCCATCGACGCCCTCGGCAACCCCTGCACCTCTTCACCCACCTTCCCCTCCGCAACCACAAGATCGTATTGCGACTGAAGATTCAACCAGAACTGCGGGTCGACCCCGAACCAGTGCCCGAACCGCAACGCCGAATCGCCCGTGACCGAACGCTTGCCCGCGATGATCTGACTCACCCGATTGGCAGGAACCTCGATCTGCCGCGCAAACTCGGTAGGCGTCACCCCAAACTCTGCAAGCTCATCCTTCAATATCGCACCCGGGTGCACCGCTCGTCTGAACATCGTTAATCTCCTCGGTCAAGTTCAGTGATAGTCGACGACCTCAACGTCCGACGGGCCCACTTCGCCCTGGTCCCATGTGAAACAGATCCGCCACTGACGGTTGATCCTGATGGAGTACTGACCTGCTCGCGACCCCCTGAGGGATTCCAAACGATTGCTGGGCAGTGCTCGGAGCGTATCTAGAGATGGCGCCGCGTTCAGGATGGCGAGCCGTCTCTCAGCCTGCTGTTCGAACCCTTGAAAAACTGCCACGAACTCTCCAGAAGCAAAACGCCGCGTTCGTCGATCACCAAAACTCAGTATCACGTAACGAAAGGATATCTCTCTTGACGATGTACGTCAAGCGTAAATCGTCGCCACCAATCCCGATTCACACAACCCGCGCCAAAACCAACGGATGCCTCTCCTCCTCCGCTTCCACCCAATCCCCCCAGCCACCACCTGCTACACCAACATCCAAAACCTCAAAACCAACTTCCCGCAACATCCCCAAATACCCCTCCAACCCGAAATTGCTCCAAAACATCCTCACCCCGAAGAAGTCATCCTCCACATGAGCCTCCTCATTCCGATCGCTCAACGTGCACAGAAAATACCCGCCCGGCCTCAACCACCCGTAGATCCGCTCGAACAGCCCACGATGTTCCTCCCTCGGCAGGTGAAAGATCGAGTAAAACGCCACCACCGCATCGAAACTCCCCTCATCGAATGCCACCGACATCACATCCCCGCAAACAAACTCACCCTCCGGCACATTCCGACGCGCCAACCGCACCATTTCCCGTGAAACATCCACACCCGTAACCCGATACCTCCGACTCAACGACCGAGCGATCGGCACTCCAGCACCACATCCCACATCCAACACCAACGCCCCATCTGCCAGTCGTTCTATCAACCCCCGTATCTCTACTCCTGCCTCAACCTTCCGAGAAGCCCCATATTCTTCAGCACAAGCATCGTACCCCTGTCGCACCATCTCCCGATAGTCTAAGTTCAGATCATCCGCAATACTCATCGCACAAACCTTCGTGTTCCCCAAAAAATCGCAACACCATCATCCCCATCATCAAAAATCATCCCCATCATGGCTCATAATCCCCCTAATATAATTGCAACGGTCAAGCAAACTACCCCTTTATCTGCAACCAAAGGAGATACTGAAATGGCGTCGACAACTTGGGCCTTCTTCAAAGGACGACAAGTCCCTCTCGAAGAAGCCAACGTACGCGTCGACACCCACGCTCTCCACTACGGAACCGCCGCATTCGAAGGCATCCGCGGCAACTGGAACGAGGAGCACGGAAAGGTCTACATCTTCCGCCTCCGTGAACACTACGAGCGTCTCATCCGAGGATGCAGCATCCTCCGCATGGACATCCCATACGACGCCGACGACCTCTGCCAAATCACCGTCGACCTCCTCGAACGAAACGGCTTCGCCGAAGACGTCTACATCCGACCCCTCGCCTACAAGTCCGAAGAAGCCGTCGCAAACCTCAAGCTCCATACCCTCGAGAGCGACTTCACCCTCATGATCCTCCCCTTCGGCGCATATATTGAAGCCGAGGGAGCTATCAAATGCCAGACCTCATCATGGCGACGACCCGACGACTCCATGATGCCCACCGGCGTCAAGATCACCGGCCTCTACACAACATCCATCCTCGCCAAGACCGAAGCCGTAATGGCCGGATTCGATGAAGCCATACTCCTGAACCACGACGGCTCCGTCTCCGAAGGCTCCGGCGAAAACCTCTTCATGGTCAGCAACGGCGAGATCCACACGCCATTCGAGACCGCAAATGCCCTCCTCGGCATCACCCGCGACTCCGTCCTTACCCTCGCCAAAAACGAACTCGGAATCGACGTCATTCAGCGACGCATCAACCGAAGCGAACTCTACCTCGCCGACGAGGTCTTCCTCACCGGCACCGCGGCCCACCTCACACCCGTCGGCAAAATCGACAACCGAGACATCGGCGACGGCGACATGGGACCGTTGACCAAAGAGCTCCAAGACATCTACTTCGAGTGCGTCAAGGGCAACAACCCCGACTACATGGACTGGTGCACCGGCGTAACCCCCGGCGGCGGATGAACCTCCTTGTTTCCACTCTCTCGCCGGAAGAGAATCCAATCCCCTCTCCCGCTCGGCGGGAACGTTGCAAAACGTCAGGGTTTCCCCCGCTCGCGGGGGAAATGTCCGAAGGACAAAGGGGGCTCACGGGACGACGGACGCCGACAATACCCTTCGACACGGGTTGTGCAAAGCTGCCTCGACGGTAGAGGCTTAGGGTGAGGGCCCCATGACCGATCCCATCGAATCCGCCGCCGCGGTAATGGTCCGCGACTACATCATCCTCGCCTTCCTAGTCAGCCTCGGCGCACTCCAGATCGCCACCTCCATCAGCGAAATCCGCGGCCTCTGGATCATCCCACACAAACTCACAACCCGCATCCTCGGCATCATCCTCATATCCCTCGGCATCGCCTATTACCTCCTCTCCCCCCTCTACCTAGAAGGCCCCTGGGCAGCCGGCTCCGTCATAGACGGCACCTCCGAAAACCGAGCGTGGGGCACCGCATCACTCGACGAAATATCCGGTGCCCGAAACCTCAACGACATCCACGGCGGAATGGCCGGAACCGCATACGCCGTCTACTTCGTCCTATCCGCGGTCCTAGCAACCATCATCGCCGCCGCAATCGCCGGCATCCGCCATCGATACCTAGGCCCCAGAATCGCCCACACCAGCGCCGACGGCCTAGACGCCCTAAAACAATCCGACCCGCTAACCACTCTCTCCACCTCTCTTTCCAACCTCCGCCGAGGTCTCCAGCTAGACCTCGAACGCATGATGCAATCAACTCACCGATGGAGCATCCCCTCAATCATCGAAAGGACGTTCCGAAATTAACCCCTTCGACAAAGAACTGCTCCTCTTCATCAACGGCTTCGCAGGCAAGTCGGCCCTCTTCGACCACTTCGCCAAAATCCTCGCCTCCGACTACCTATTCCCCCTCGCCTTCTCAGCCGTCATCTTCTCCATCTGGTTCATAGGCCGCGACATCAGCGAACGTCGCCTCTACCAACGCGCAACCCTAATCGCCGCCACCGCCATCGGCTTCGCCAACCTAGCCGTAGACATCATCGACTCGGCCTACGATCGCCCCCGCCCCTTCGACCAACTAAGCGACTCGATGACCCTCCTCTTCTACAGATCCACCGATCCATCCTTTCCCGCAAACCCCATGGCCGTCGTCTTCGCCGTCGCAATGGCCGTCATGTTCACAAACCGACAACTCGGCTGGTGGCTATTGGTCGCCGCCACCATCTACTCCATCCTCCGCGTATACGTCGGAACATCCTACCCAACCGACGTCATCGGCGGAGCAATCATCGGCATCCTCGCCGCACTCCTAGCATGGTTCGTCTTCGAGCTGATGAAACCCATCCCCGAACTCGTCCTCCGTCTCCTCCGCGGCATCGGAGTCGCCTGACCTTATCGCCGCCGCCGCCGAGCAGAAATCCTCCGAAAAGCCTCTCCATACTCAAACGGCATTCCCTCCGCGACAGACCGCGACCGATCCCTTATCCCGCGATCCGAACCCGATTGCCGCGACAATCCCGGAACCTGACTAGAGTGCTGGCTCAAAGCATCAATCCGAATATCAATCGAACTCGTGATATCCACCACAACATTCGGTTCGTCCGCATGCCAAAAGAACACATCACTCACGATGTGCGGCTCAAGCCCATCCGCAATCTGATCAGGAAAGTGCAGATGGTCGCGAGCATACGGATAAACCGCATCCTGCACAGTAATCCCCGTATTCCGATGGTCCCGGTGATTGAACCCATCGAATCGGAACGGATCGTGAGTAAAAACCACATCAGGACGATACGTCCGGATCGCCTTCACGATGTCGCCCAAAAACTCGCGATTTGTCTCCAACATCCCGTCCGGATACGGCAACATCACCAGGTTTGTCACACCGATCACGTCAGCCGCCGCCGCCTGCTCCTCCCGACGAATCCCCACGATCTTCTCCGAGGTCATCGACTCGTCATTGCTCCCACTGCTACCAGTGGTGCAGACGACGTAAGAAATCTCGCAACCGTTCCGAGCCCAATACGCCGTCGTCCCGCCAGCGCCGATCTCCGCATCATCAGGATGCGCGCACACCACCATCGCGCGTTCAGGTATCTCAGTGAAATGCTCTAGTGCCACTGCCTGGCCCTTCTGATGAACCAATACGACCCGCACGCCAAACCGACATGCATCTGATACATGATATTCCCGCATCATCGCTGAACCGCGCACGCGCACTAATAGACTCGACTTAGCAACCTCTAACAAATCGCGAGCCAACGCATTGAACCTCCAATCCCGAGATCCCGAAATCGCGAAGATCATCGCCGCAGAGGAACGCCGCCTCCGCGAAGAAATCGTCCTCATCGCCTCCGAGAACTACGCCAGCAAGGCAGTCCTCGAAGCCACCGGATCAGTCCTCACAAACAAATACGCCGAAGGCTACCCCGGTCGCCGCTACTACGCCGGCACCGAAAACGTCGACGCCGCCGAATCCATAGCCATCGAACGCGCCAAACAACTATTCGAAGGCGCAGAACACGTAAACGTCCAACCTCACAGCGGCTCTCAGGCAAACATGGCCGCATACTTCGCCGCGCTAGAGCCAGGCGATCGCGTCATGGGTATGTCCCTAGACCACGGCGGACACCTGACACACGGATCGCCCGTAAACTTCTCGGGCCGGATCTACGACTTCGTCCATTACCAACTCGATGAAGAGTCCGAGGTAATCGACTACGACGCAGTCGAGCGCATGGCCCACGAACTCCGCCCAAAGATCATCGTCTCAGGCTATTCCGCCTATTCAAGAACGATCGACTTCGAGCGTTTCGGCAAGATCGCCGAGAATGTCGGCGCAATCCACCTCGCGGACATGGCACATATCGCGGGGCTAGTAGCAGCTGGAGAACACCCCTCGCCAGTCGCCCACGCGGAAATGGTTACGACGACTACGCACAAAACCCTCCGCGGGCCGCGAGGCGCAATGGCGATCACAACGAAGGATTGGGCCCGCAAGTACGACTCCGCAGTCTTCCCAAGGATGCAGGGCGGACCGATGGAACACACCATCGCGGCCAAGGCGGTGACCTTCAAGGAAGCACTCTCCGACGACTTCAAGCGATACGCCAAGAGCATCGTCAAAAACGCCTCAGCCTTGGCCGAAGTGTTGTCAGCTTCCGGAATGCGGATCGTTTCGGGCGGAACCGACAACCACCTTATGCTCGTAGACCTGCGGGCCATGAACGTCTCCGGCGCAGAAGCAGAGACGAAGATGCGCAGCGTCGGGATCGTCGCAAACAAAAACATGGTCCCATTCGATCCCAATCCACCACGCGTCACCAGCGGCGTCCGAATCGGCGTTCCATCAATCACTTCACGTGGGATGGATGTTGACGACATGGAGACCGTTGCGGAGTTGATCGTCGAATCGTTGAGGGTGGCAGATGGCTCATCACAGCAGAAAAGCTTGACCAAACGGGTGAAGCATTTCGCCACATCATTCCCTGTGCCGGGCATCGATTCCTAGCGATTCAAGACATCGCCAAAGCGGAAACGACGATTGAGAAGATACCCCGAATGTATAATCGCAGTTTGACGAATCTGCGCTATTTGTGCGGATAACGAAGCGTTCACAAGACACCAAGCGGGTTGGAATTGAGAGACTACGAAATTGTGTGGATACTGGGCGGCGCCGCCGGCGAAAAGGAAGGCGACGCCTCCGTCGAACGAGTTCGCGCGCTTGTGGATTCCATTGGCGGCGAAGTTGGTGATGTGAACTCTTGGGGCAAAAGAAGCCTTGCTTACCCCATCGAAAAGAACACCGAAGGCTACTATGTAGAAGCGCAGCTAAAGCTCGATCCCGCACGTTCACCTGAATTGGATCAAGCTTGCAATGCCGACCGCCAGATTATTCGCCACCTGATAGTGAGGAAGTGAACACCTTGCCATAACCTGTTACTTATGTGTCGTCTATTGACTGACGACAAAGGTAACAGAAAATATGGAAGGTGAAAGCTCCAATGTCACTTAACCAGATACTTCTCATCGGCAACGCAGGTCGAGATGCCGAACTCCGATACACGCCAAAAGGCTCCGCGGTCGCAAACTTCAGCATGGCCGTAAACCGGCGGTATCAGGTACAGAACGAAACCCGCGAAGATACCGAATGGTTCAACGTCGCCGCTTGGGAACGCCAAGCGGAGTGGGTCTCCGAACGCGTCAAGCGCGGCACCCGCGTATTCGTCGATGGTCGGCTTTCGACCCGCGAATACACCTCGGGCAACGGCGAAACTCGGATTAGCCTTGACGTCAATGCCAAGCGTGTAATCCCTCTGACACCAAGAGAACAAAGCGGCGATGGCGAAAGAGAGGAAGCTCCGAGGAGAGATGACTACCCGGTCACAACCCATGACCAAGTGGCAACGGTTAGTGCAAACGAGACGTCTTACGGGTCAGACCAAACCGACGATCTCGAAAACCTTCCTTGGTGACGTGCGATGAGCCTCAATCTGATACTCCTCATTGGCAACGCCGGGCGCGACGCTGAGTTGCGTTTCACTGCCACTGGCCGCCAAGTCGCCAGCTTCAGTATGGCAGTTAGTCGGCGTTGGCAAGCGAACAACGAGTGGCAAGAGGAGACCGAGTGGTTCAACATATCCACTTGGGGTCAGCAGGCCGAAAGCGTCGCCAACAGTGTGCGGAGAGGTTCCAGAGTCTTCGTTGAAGGCAGGCTCTCAACCCGGGAGTACACGAACCAAGCGGGGCTTTCGCGCACCAGTTTGGATGTCAACGCGTTCCGGGTCATCAACCTGACGAGGCGAGAAGATGGCGAAGATGGCGGATACGGCTCGTATCCTCCACCGCCCGGCGGTGAGCAATCTCCCGGCGGCGGTACCGGACAGCAGCCATCACCATCTCCCGCCCCGGATTACAGCCCCGCAGGCGATTTCGACGCACCTGCCGACGGCGATGACTTGGAAGACTTGCCCTGGTAATGGCCCCTGGTAATGGCCCCTGGTAATGGCCCCTGGTAATGCCATTACCCTAGTCGCCATAAACGACAATCAATAAAAGAAACGCAGAAGCGCCACGATCAGCACGGAGAAGCAATGACAACAGGTTCAAGAGGACGACCAACATCGGGTAATCGCCGCGGAGGTGGGGGCGGTTTCACCCGTCGGCGTCGCGGCAGAAACGCCTTGAAGACGGAAGAGATCGACTACAAAGACGTCCAGCTGATGCGCCGCTTCGTCAATGAACGCGGAAAGATCATTTCCGGTCAGCGCATCGGTGTGTCTGCAAAAAACCAACGGAGGCTGGCCCGCGCCATCAAGAGAGCGCAGCATCTCGCCTTGATCCCGATGGCTCCAACCCACCTCTACGTCACCGGCGCCGCTCAGACCGAAACTCAACGCCCCCAAGAAACAGAGCCCCAAAAGACAGAGTCGGAAGAGCAAGAACCGCAGCCCCAAGCAGATGCGCCCCAAACCGAGGCGCCCCAAACCGAGGCGCCCCAAACCGAGGCATCCGATCAGCAGTCTGAAGTCGTTTCTCAAACCGAAGAAGAAGAAACCGTCGAAGAAGAAACCGTTGAGAACGACGACGCTTCCGATCAGGACACCGACGCGGAATCTGACGACAAAGAGTAACCTCCTAGGGCGAACAGCCCCAATTGCGTAAACGGAATTGCGTAATCGGAATTGCGTGATCGGTCGCCGATTCTCGTAACGCTTAAAATAGCGGTTGATCGGTGAGTGCCGATCTTGAATTGTCTGTAGCGATGGCGAACGAACAGGAACGCAGCACCTTCTCCCACGCCCCGTTAGGCACCTACCGGGCCGGGCAGCGGAGTATCACCAACCGCCGAGGCGTATCACGCTTCGAGATGATGCGCCGTCGTGAACGCGCCGCGCTGAGGAACCGTCCATTCATCATCGGCGCGTTGCTTTTTGTCCTGATCGTGCTCGCGATTCCTGCTTACGGTTTCTACCGGCTCTACGTCGAACCACCAACCGAGATCGCCGTACAAGTCGAAGACACAATCTATACCCGTGGCGACATCGTCAACTACATCCGATTCTTCCAGCGATTGAGCGAAGACCTAGGAGTTCCGTTTGAACTCGGCACCTCCGCATTCGAGGCGATGCAGACCCTCCAGACGAACGAACTCGCCTACCACATGGCGCCGAGATTCGGCATCACGGTCGAACAGCATGAAGTCGACGCTCAGCTTGAAGGTTTGCTCGGGTTCGTGGCCGAGACGACTGGCGACACATCGCTAAGGGAATATCGTTCCAACGTCGAAGAAACCAAGAAGCAGTTCCTGAATCGGATCGGCCTTGACGAGGAAGTCTATCGAGATTTCATCCGCAAGGGCATGTTCAAGGAACGATTGCGGGATGCCTTGGCCGAGTCCTTGCCCAGAATCCAACCGCAGGCCGAGGTCTACCAAATCGTTTTGCTGGATGTCAGCCAATCGACCATCAACCGAATCGAACGAGACTTGGCCTCCGGTAGAGCAGTAGGAGACGTAGTAACCGAACTATCGGAAGACCCGAACGTTCTCAGAGATCGGGGATACATCGGATGGTTGCCCCAAGGCGTGCGTTCCGATCTTGACGCAACACTCTTTGGCCACAAAGCCAATGAAGATGGGTCGAAAGGCGACCGGATTTTGCCATTGAGGACCTTGAGCGGTGGCCGGTACGATGATGAGACGCAGATGTGGACAGCGCACATAGTTTCAGATTTCAGCGAGGCGCGCGAAATCTCAGACGACCATTTCAACGCATTGGCGAATCTCGAAGTTGACCGCTACATCAACGAGCACCGGGGCGAGTTCAAAAACACCATCTCGCTCAACAGCGAGGTCTATGACTGGATCAACCGTCAAGTCCGCTTGGCCGCAATCGTGCCTACCGCGACACCCGAATCAGCCTTCACGTCGTTAGACGACATCAACCAATCGCTCGGGCGCTGATTGATGTCCATCGGTCAGCAAACTTCCGACCGGGAAACTCACAGTGTCGCCGGCGTCGGATTGGGCGTCGGATTATTGGGTGCAGGTGTCGTCGGTTCTCAGGTCGCACGCGTCATCCTCGATCCTGACGATAACCCAAGGCAAAGCCTCGCCCTGAACGGCATCCTGGTTCGCGACATCAACCGAGAACGGCAAGGCGTCCCATCCTCGCTATTGACGACCGACCCAGAGCAGGTCTTGAGCGACGATCGGAACAACATCATCGTCGAGGTTATGGGTGGCGAAGAGCCAGCTCGGTCGTACATGGCGGCGGCGATGCAGGCCGGCAAGCACGTCGTAACCGCAAACAAAGAAGCTCTCGCAAAGCATGGTGACGAACTGGTCGGATTGGCACAAGACAACGGTGTCACATTGTCTTACGAAGCAAGCGTCGGCGGCGGCATTCCCGTCTTGGCGGTGATCCAAGACAGCCTAAGCGCAAATCGCATCGAGAGCATCCGAGCGATCATCAACGGGACCACGAACTACATCCTTTCCTCCATGGATGAGGCGGGAACTTCATTTGAACACGCCCTGTCAGAAGCGCAAGAACTCGGTTACGCGGAAGCCGATCCTACCGCAGATGTTGATGCCCACGACGCAATGTACAAACTCTCCATTCTGGCTCGTCTCGCGTTCGGGGCATCGGCTCATCCCGAAACCATCTATCGCGAAGGAATCCGCAACATAGGGACGAAAGACCTACGCTATGCCAGCGCCCTGGGATTCACGATCAAACTCCTCGCAATCGCACGCAACGGAGCAAACGGTGTCCGATGTCGAGTGCATCCCGCACTCGTCCCTGTGGACGTGCCGATGGCTAAAGTCAACGGTGTCTTGAACGCAGTTGAGTTGAACGGCGACCTACTCGGCCCCCTCTGGTTGCAAGGCAGGGGAGCCGGTGCCGGACCGACCGCGAGCGCTGTAATGGGTGATGTGCTGCGGATCGCCAAAGGGATGCTTGCAAATGACGGCAATCACAGACCGTCGATCAGCCCTTTAGGAGGCACCACCACCGTCAACGGCCCAAACATTGCAGACGTCGTAGACATGGACGACTTGAAGGTGCGATACTACGTGCGCCTCGCGTGCATCGACAGGTTCGGGGTGCTGGCGAAGATCGCAAACGTTTTCGGCGAAGCGGAAATAAGCATCGCTTCGGTTCTCCAATTCGATGCCGACGACGAACGCGGCTTGGCCGATCTCGTAATCATGACCCATCCCGCACGTGAAGCCAACATGCAAGAAGCCGCCGCGCGTCTGCGACAATTGGATGTTGTCGCATCACTTGAGAACTTGATCCGCGTCGAAGACTACGACTCCGTTTAGCGGTCGAAGACATTCAACAAGCGATGCCGACCCGCTAACTGAGAGGATCCCGTTGAACGGCACGATCGGCGTAATCGAGAGATACAAAGAATTCCTTCCCGTCAACGCGCTCACGCCGATTATCACGATGGGCGAAGGTAGCACGCCACTCGTCAAATCGACCAACATCGGCCCTTCTGTTGGTTGTCAAAACCTCTACTTCAAGCTAGAAGGCTGCAACCCCACCGGTTCGTTCAAAGACCGCGGAATGGTCATGGCCATTGCCAAGGCTCTCGAGGGCGGCCGCAAGCGCGTGATCTGTGCCTCCACCGGCAACACCAGCGCCTCCGCAGCGGCCTATAGCGCCCGATACAACCTCCAGGCGTTCGTGGTCGTTCCGTCTGGCGAGATAGCTCTTGGCAAACTTGCTCAGGCGATGGCGTATGGGGCGCGCATCCTCGCTGTCGATGGGAACTTTGATGACGCGTTGAAAATGGTTCGTGATCTCGCCGCCGAACTTTCAATCGAACTGGTCAATTCGCTGAACCCGTATCGACTCGAAGGCCAAAAAACCGCGTCGTTCGAGATCTCCGACGCCTTGGGAGATTCTCCCGACACCGTCTGCATACCAGTGGGCAACGCAGGCAACATCACCGCCTACTGGAAAGGCTTCAACGAGTATCGGATCAACGAGCGCATCACCAAATTACCGCGAATGATGGGTTTCCAAGCCGCAGGAGCCGCACCCATTGTGAAAGGCGAGCCGATCCACGAACCTCAGACGATCGCAAGCGCAATCCGAATCGGCAATCCCGCGAGCTGGGACAGGGCCGTCGCCGCACGAGACGAGTCTGACGGCAACATCGACGCCGTAACCGACGCCGAGATCATCGATGCCTACATCCGTCTGGCGCGAGAGGAAGGCATTTTCTGCGAACCCGCCTCCGCAGCATCCGTCGCAGGTCTCATCAAACTGGCTTCTCAAGGCGAAGCATTCGAAGATCAGGTCGTCGTGTGTATATTGACGGGGATGGGTTTGAAAGACCCCACGACCGTCGAAAACCACGCTTTGGTCGAGCTTGAGTACGTCGAACCTGATGTCGAGCAAGTCGCGGCTCTGTTGTCCAAAGACGCTGCATAGGATTCACATGACTCGCGCCACCACGCCCAGGATCGTTTCGCCGACGTTCGAGGAGTTAGCTCGGGAATGGCAACGCATCTATGAATCAATGCCGACAAGCTCCGCGTTCGATACGCTCGAGTGGAATCGCATCTGGTGGGAGCACTTTGGCGGCGAGTCCAAATTGATGCTCCGCAGCGTTGTCCGTCCCGACGGCACGACCGCGATCATCGCTCCCATGCGGCTAGATTCTCAAAATGACGAGGGCGTGTGTACTTTTCTGGGTGGCACCGACCTGGTCGATTACCTCGGCTTCAAACATGACGCCGAACTTCTGACCGAAGATGTCCATGACCTCCTCCAATCGCTGCACGATGAACCTGAAATCACCGCGCTAGTCCTCGAATCATTGCCCGAAGACTCGCACACCATCCACGCGGTCACCGAAGTAGCCGAAGACATCGGTTGGGAGGTACACATCTGGGACGAAGGAGTAGCACCGCGCGTAACGTTGCCTTCAACGGTGGAGGAGTACTACGCATCACTAACCAAGAAACATCGCCATGAACTACGACGTAAACTCAGACGGCTTAACAACGCAGGCGATATCGAGCAGATCGAACTGAAATCCCCAAGCGACATTGAAGCCCGCATGGGAGATTTCATCGAACTGCATCGAGGAAGCTCGATCGACAAGCAGGAGTTCATGACGTCCGAGCGCGAAAGTTTCTTCCGCGATATGGCGGTCCAACTCGCCGACAAAGACATCACCAGGCTCTACTTCCTATCCCTCAACGGCCAAGATGTCGCAACATCACTCGCCTTCAAGGTCGGTTCGACGAAGTATCTCTACAACAGCGGGTATGACCCCGAACGGTCTTGGCTAGCCGTTGGGCTGTTGAATCACGCGATCAATATCCTCAACTCCATCGAAGAAGGCATCGAAGTATACGATTTCATGCGCGGCGATGAAAGATACAAGTACCATCTCGGCGCCGTCAACCGCAACATCTTCACGGCACGCCTCGACAAGAAGCATTAGCGACACCCCTCTTCAAATCGATGCGCCCAAATCGATGCGCCGATCGGCCCGAATTGAACGAACAAAATGCGCATCGCAACAATAAGCGTCCACGGATGCCCCTGCATCCAACCGGGCGGCACCGACGCCGGCGGGATGAACGTTTATGTCGATCAGGTCTCTGAACGTCTCGCAAGACTCGGCAATACCGTCCGGGTCTACTCGAGAGCACACTCCGGTATGGCGGAGCCACCAAGACAGCGCACGTACGATCTGGTGCACATCCCTGTTGGGGAGCTATCCCTTCGAAAAGATGAACTTCCACAGGTGTTGCCTGATTTCACGTCTTCGGTCCTTGAAGATACGAACCGTAACTCCAGACACCACGATCTGATCACCTCCCACTATTGGCTTTCCGGCGTCGTGGGTTGCGAATTATCCGAAATTTGGGAAATTCCCCACCTGACAAGCTTCCACACGCTCGCAAGCATCAAAAAGCGGGTGAGACCAGAGGAGCACGAACCTGAAGTCCGGTTTAAATCGGAGACTAGGATCTCTCGCAAAGCCGACACGGTCGTGGTCTGGACAACGGGCGAAGCCAAGTTTATGACCACTGAATTCGGCATTTCTTCAGAGAAGATAGCCATCGTACCGCCCGGCGTCGACACCGATTTCTTCTCCCCTACGCCGAAAACCCGTCAATCGTTGGACAGACACCGCATCCTTTATGTTGGGAGGCTAGACGCTTTGAAAGGTGTGGACCTGCTTTTGGACGCTTTTGCGATCATCGTCGCACGCGGCGTTGATGTCGAACTGGAAATTGTTGGCGGAGGCTCTGCCGATGAGTTCCGGGGGGTCCTCGGTCGCATCTCGAGACTCAGGCTGTCCGATCGCGTGAGGTTGCCGGGGGTGCTACCTCAGTCCGAACTCCCTAGCACCTACACCGCCGCCGATTGCATCGTCGCCCCATCGTTCCACGAGACATTCGGGCTAGCGGTTCTTGAAGCGGCATCTTGCGGCACTCCGGCGATCGCCGCGGATGTGGACGGCCTTCGGTCGATCGTCGCCGACGGGGAAACCGGCTACCTCGTTCGAGACAGAAACCCGAACTCCTACGCCGAGAAAATCATCAGGATCGTTGAAGACCCCGATCTGCGGAACCGCATGTCGGCGGCGGCGCGAGCGACTGCCGAACAACTGTCATGGGATGTGACAATCGGTGGATTGAGCGAAATCTACAATCGAGCAATCAACAGCAGTAGCGTTCGGGCGAATCTGCGATAATTCAGGCTCAAGAAAACGCGACCCGTCGGAGTCGTATCTGCAACTATGTATTCGTATTCCCGTATCGAAGATCACGGCATCATCGGTGATCTCTACACCGCCGCACTCGTGGGCGTGGACGGAACCATAGATTGGTTCTGCGCCCCCAAATTCGACTCGCCATCGATTTTCGGGGCAATCCTCGACGAAGAGAAAGGTGGCCACTTTTCGTTGCGACCCACTTTGGACGACGTGCGGTCGACGCAGTACTACCTGCCCGAAACCAATGTCTTGGTGACGCATTTCACGTCGGAGGAAGGCGTTGCTCAAGTAGTTGACTTCATGCCGGTCAGAACTCGTTTCGCGGGCGAAACCGATCATGTGCTAATACGGCGAGTTACGGGGGTCCGCGGGAATCTCCACATGCAAGTCGAGTGCTCGCCCAGTTTCAACTACGGCAGGGACGAACACGACGCCGTTTACGTTGACGAGAGTGTGCGCTTTATCTCGCCAGACATCGCGCTCGACTACTGGAGCACCATCCCTCCCAAAATCATCGACAACGCCGTCAAGATGGAGTTCGAAATCCGGGAGGGGCACACCGAGTACATGGTGATCGATGCCGTCGAACATGTCGAACGGCCTGACAGGTTCGATGCAACTCGTATCGAGTTGCTTTTCGACGACACAGTCCTCTTCTGGCGTCGATGGATCAACAAATGCACCTACACCGGTCGCTGGCGCGAAATGGTCCACAGGTCCGCACTCGTTCTCAAACTACTCACATACGAACCTACGGGTGCATTCGTCGCTGCCCCTACGACAAGCCTGCCTGAAGACCTAGGCGGCGTAAGAAACTGGGACTATCGCTACACATGGATCCGCGATGCCGCATTCAGCGTCTACGGCCTCATGCGAATCGGCCTCACCGAGGAAGCCGGACGCTTTATGCGCTGGCTCGAAGAGCGGTGCGCCGAGGGTGAAGAAGACGGTACGCTCAAGATCATGTACGGCATCGACGGTAGCCACGACCTCGAAGAACACACGCTCGAGCATCTCTCGGGTTACATGGACTCCAAACCCGTCCGTATCGGCAACGGTGCCGCCGACCAGCTACAACTCGACATCTACGGCGAACTGATGGACGCCGTATACCTCTCCAACAAATACCAGACCCCCATCTCATACGACTTCTGGTCGCACCTCAGAAAGATCATCAACTGGGTATGCGACAACTGGCACCGCCCCGACGAGGGCATTTGGGAAGTCCGAGGCGGCCGCGCTCACTTCGTCTACTCCAAACTCATGTGTTGGGTCGCGATCGACCGCGCCATTCGCCTCGCCGACAAGCGGTCATTTCCCAGCGACACGGATCGTTGGATAAAAGTACGCGACGAGATCTACGAAGAGATTATTGAACACGGTTGGAGCGACAACATCGAGGCATTCACCCAAGCCTACGGACGTGACGCCCTTGACGCATCAAACCTAATCATGCCCATGGTCTTCTTCATGTCCCCCTCCGACCCGCGCATGCTCAAGACGCTCGACGCCATCCAAAAATCCCCGGCAAACGGCGGCCTCGTCTACTCAAACCTCGTCTACCGATACAACCTCAACGAAACAGCCGACGGCCTCGAGGGAGAAGAAGGCACTTTCAACATGTGCACTTTCTGGCTCGTTGAAGCCTTGACACGAGCTGGCCACACCGACCCCGACCGCCTGGATGAAGCCCGCATGATGTTCGAGCACATGCTCGGATACGCTAACCACCTCGGGCTATATTCGGAGGAAATCGGACCCAAAGGCGAACACCTGGGCAACTTCCCTCAGGCATTCACTCACCTCGCACTCATATCCGCAGCCTTCAACCTAGACCGGGCACTCGGAACGCGGGCCTAACTCTTTCCAACCTCCAGCCCGTAATAGTCCACCTCGGAATAGGTGCGATACCCAGCCGATTCATAGATCCGTCGAGCCGGCGGATTCTCCGAATCAACATCCAAACTCAACGTCGTCGCTCCATGTTCGATCAACCGCTCAATTCCCGCATTGAAGATCGCCCAACCAAGACGCCGACCGCGCATCGAAGGATGAACCCCGACCATCTCAACCCGACCATCTCTTTCGTCCATCGTGATCCAGTTGTAACCAGACAAAACCCCTTCCTCGACATCTTCCAAAACGACTATCGGTGCAAACCCGTTTCGCTCCGCATCTACCGCTGTGCGACCGGCGATCTCTTCAACTGTGTTAGGCGAAAACCCCCAACTACCTACGAAGCAAGCGTTGTGAAGGTCGGTCACCACGAACGCTTCACCCCCATCGGACATGTCCGCGTCTCGAATGATCGATCCGGCCGGGACCAGCCCTTCTCGTAGCTGCACATCAGATACATCGACCCGCATCTTCAACACGGTCCTGACAACTCGAAAACCCGCGGCTTTCAACGCTTCGGTCACCACAGGCGACTCCGCGTCCCGCACCGCAACATGCACCTCGAAACGACTCTGGTCGGCAACCGAAATCGCGCGTTCGACTCCATCTCTCAACAACTCGCCCAACGCTTTGGCTTCACCCTCGATGACCGCTACACCAACCAGCATCCGCCCGATGTTCAACTCGGATTCCACAAGCGAATATCCAACCGCCCTGCCCTGCGTGTAGGCTATCGACCAGCCTCCCAACTCAGGATCCAACCGCGGGTTGTCGAGCGTCGAAAGCAACGACGTTTCACTGTCTACCGGCCACTCGCGATGCCCGTGTGGTCCAACGGAGCGCAAAATCGCCAGCAGGTCTGCCACATCACTGAGATCAATCGTTCGAAGCAACATTTTCAACCTAGCCGCGCCGCCAAGTGTTTTGCGAATTTCGTAACCTGTGGCATAATTGATGTCCACATCCGAAATGCTAATGCTACGAACGGGAGTAGTATCGCGGCTCCGATAGCAATAGAGAGTATCCCCTCCGGCTGAAAAGGATACGCATCGTCCGTGAGAACTCGCCCGCGAGCACGTAGCCTGAAAATCCCAACTCAGGATCAGTAGGGCCGCGCGTGTTGCTACGTTAACAGCTGTAAATCAAGCGGATCGAATATCAGACCAACGAGCTGACCCTCGATCAATCAAGGTGGTACCGCGGGACCAAGTCTCGTCCTTAAAAGACACAGAGGACGAGACTTTTTATTTTGGGCAAAACCCGAACAACCGGAGCTAATCCCTACAGGAAACAGACAACGATATGGGCAAGACACTGACAGGTGGCGACATAGTTTGCGAAGCGCTCTTGAACGAGGGCGTCGACATCGTATTCGGCCTCCCCGGTGGCGCGATCCTACCGCTCTACGGGGTGCTCAGCCGATACCCAGAACTTCGCCACGTACTGGTACGCCACGAACAAGGCGCCGCCCACGCCGCTGACGGCTACGCGCGCGCTTCGGGAAAAGTCGGTGTCGCATTCGCCACCTCCGGACCAGGAGCAACCAACCTCATCACTGGATTGGCGACTGCCATGATGGACTCTGTACCCATCGTCGCCATCACCGGTCAGGTTGGACGCGCCGCGATCGGTTCCGACGCATTCCAGGAAACCGACATCACCGGTGCCACCCTACCCGTCACCAAGCACAACTACCTCATCACGCGCGTCGAAGACGTCGGCCCAACTGTCCATGAAGCCTTCCACATCGCTCGAACCGGGCGGCCAGGCCCTGTTCTCATCGACATTCCCAAGGATGTGATGCAGGAAGAAGGGACATACAGCTTCGAAAGAGACAGCAAGATCAACCTGCCCGGTTACAAGATCCCTACTACCGCACCAGAAGACCAGATAGACGCCGCGGTCAAACTCATCAACGAAGCAGAACGCCCCGTCTTCCTGGCCGGACACGGAGTCATCATCTCCCGCGCATTCGACGAATTGAGAGAACTCGCCGAAAAAGCACAGATACCTGTAGTGACCACCCTCTTGGGAATCTCGGGCTTTCCCGAAAACCACCCGTTACACGTCGGTTTCCCGGGTATGCACGGCGAAGCCTACGCCAGCTTGGCCCTTGACGACTCAGACCTCATCATCGCCGCAGGCAGCCGGTTCGACGACCGGATCGTCGGAAACGTCAACGAGTTCGCGACGCGATCCAAAAAGATCCACATCGACATCGACCCCGCAGAAATCAACAAGTCGGTGCAAGTAGACGCCTCAGTAGTCGGCAACCTGAAGCATGTCCTTGGCCAGATAATCCCCAAGGCCGACCGAAAATCCCGACCCGAGTGGGTACGGCACGTCGAACAACTGAAGACTGACCACCCTTCGTTGCACATCCCGGAGACCGGCAACCTCTCCGGCCAACACGTGGTGCGCGGACTGTCCAACGTGACCAAAGGCAACGCCATCATCTGCACCGGCGTTGGCCAGCATCAGATGTGGGCTGCCCAACACTACAAGTTCACCCAGCCAAACTCTTGGATGTGCTCTGGCGGCCTAGGCACGATGGGATACGAGGTTCCATCCGCCATCGGCGCGCAAATGGCGATGCCCGAAGCATTGGTCTGGTCCATCTGCGGCGACGGCGGCTTTCAAATGACGATGATGGAACTCGCCACCGCAGTCGAGAACCGTTTGCCTGTCAAATACGCAATCCTCAACAACAATCACCTCGGCATGATCACCCAGTGGCAGGAACTCTTCTACATGGGAGACACCCAGGCCGACGCCTACACCGCAAACCCCGACTTCGTGAAGTTGGCAGAAGCTTTTGGCATGAAGGGAATGCGAATCGAGGAGATCGACGACGTCGAATCTGCCATCGAAGAAGCTAATGCTCACCCGGGACCGGTGATAGTCGACTTCGTCATTGAAAAAGTCGAACACGTCTACCCGATGATTCCCGCTGGCGGCAGCATCAAAGATCTGATGGAGGACACGAGGGTATAAGATGTCCACGCAATCGAAATTCGAAGCTCGAACCGTTACCGCATTGGTCGAAGACCGCCCAGGTGTCCTCGCCCGTATCGCGGGTTTGTGCCGGCGCCGTGGCCTCAACATCGCAAGCCTCGCAGTAGGACGCTCAGAGCAACCCGGCCTTTCTCGCCTCACCTTCGTGCTCGAAGGACCGCCAACAGTGGTTAATCAATGCGCAACTCAGTTGGAGCGCTTGGTCAACGTCATCGACGCGACCGACATCACTAACAAGAACCACATCTGGCGAGAGCTCGCTCTCGTCAAAGTCGCTACCGCTCCCGAAACGCGTGTCGAGGTTCTAGAACTGAGCCGCGTCTTCCGAGCAAACGTCATCGATATCGGCGCCAAAAGCATCACGCTGGAGTTGACCGGGGGGCGGGAGAAGATCGACTCCCTAATCACATTGTTGGACCAATTCGGAATCATTGAGGTGATGCGGACGGGCCGCGTGGCGGTCCTCCGCGGTACCCTTTTCGAGGGCGAGGAAGACGGTGAGTTCCAATCCACTCGCAAGTGGGTGAATGGATTGCCTCACGAATACCACGTCACACCCGGCGTCTCAGGAAGCGTGTAAGGGACATCTCTAACGGATCCCCGCAACAAACTACAAACCTAGGAAGGTCAATCAACCAAATGCCGAAGCTCTACTACGATGCGGACATCGACGACTCGCCTTTGCGCGAAAAGACTATCGCCGTCATCGGTTACGGATCGCAGGGCCATGCCCATGCGCTGAACCTAAAAGACAGCGGATTCAACGTCGTCGTTGGACTATACGAAGGTAGCAGCAGCCGCGAAAAAGCCGAAGCAGATGGCCTTCAGGTCCTCAACAACGCCGAGGCCGCAAAAAATGCCGACCTCATCTCGTTCTGCCTTCCCGACACCATCCAGGGCGGTGTCTACAAGGAGGACGTCGAACCGAACCTCACAGATGGCAAGACGCTCCTGTTCGCGCACGGCTTCACCATCTTCTACGAACAGATCAAACCGCCGGAAAACGTTGACGTCGTCATGATCGCACCCAAGGCCCCAGGGCACCGGGTTCGAGCCGTCTACGAGCGCGGCCTAGGCGTCCCCTGCCTCATCGCCATCGACCAAGACGCTTCGGGAAACGCCAAGGAAAACGCTCTCGCTTACGGCAAGGGCGTCGGTGGCGGACGCGCCGGCATCTTGGAGACCACATTCAAAGAAGAGACCGAGACCGACCTCTTCGGAGAACAAGCGGTTCTCTGCGGAGGCGTGACGCAACTCATCAAGATCGGATACGAGGTTCTGACCGAAGCGGGATATCAACCCGAATCGGCATACTTCGAAGTCCTTCACGAGTTGAAGCTGATCGTCGACCTCATCTACCAAGGTGGCCTCGAATACATGCGTTACTCCGTCAGCGACACTGCCGAGTACGGCGACTACAGCCGCGGGCCGGAGATCATCGATGATTCCGTCAAGGAAAACATGAGGCGAGTGTTGGACGACATCCAGTCGGGCCGATTCGCCCGCGAGTGGATCGCCGAGAACGACGAGGGATTGCACCGTTTCAAGCAAATGCGCGACGAGAACCTAGCCCACCCGGTAGAGGAAGTTGGCAAGGAACTTCGCGCAATGATGCCGTGGTTAGAGTCCACGACTTAATTCAACAACAAACGCGACACAAGCCGTTTCGGATGCTTCGGAGCGACGGAGCATAGGAGCGACAAAATGACAACCCAGACAGTAAACAAAGCAGATCAAGTAATCATCTTCGATACGACGCTGCGCGACGGAGAGCAATCGGCAGGCGCCGGCCTCACGGTCGGCGAAAAGGTGCGAATAGCCCACCAACTCGCCAGATTGAACGTCGATGTGATCGAGGCAGGTTTCGCTGGCAGCTCGCCAGGCGATTTCGAAGCCGTCCGACGCATCTCACACGAAGTTAAAGGTCCCGTCATCTGCTCACTAGCACGCGCAGTCGGTTCCGATATTGAAGCCGCAGCCCGCGCCCTCGAAGGAGCCGACAACCCACGCATCCACACATTCATTTCGTCATCCGACGTGCACCTGATGCACCAGATGCGGCGCGACCGCGAGACGATTATGAACATGGCTGTGGAGGCGGTCGAAAAGGCGAAGGGCTACGTCGAAGACGTCGAGTTCTCCCCTATGGACGCCACCCGTACCGCGCCCGAGTACCTCTACGCGATGCTGGAGGCAGCGATCAGGGCGGGCGCGACCACGGTAAACGTCCCCGACACAGTCGGATATTCCAACCCGGTCGAATTTGGAGAGTTGATCAAAGGCGTCTTCGAGAACGTCTCCAACATCGATGAAGCCGTAGTCAGCGTCCACTGCCACAACGACCTTGGGATGTCGGTCGCCAACTCTTTGGCCGCCATCGAGAACGGAGCGCGCCAGATCGAAGGATGCATCAACGGTCTCGGCGAAAGAGCGGGCAACGCAGCGTTGGAAGAGGTCATTATGGCCGTCGCAACGCGGCCGGATCACTACGGCGTCTACACAGGCGTCAACATCGGCGAAATCAACCCGACCAGTCGCATGATCGCAAGCATCTTCGGCTTCCCGGTCCAATACAACAAAGCCATCGTCGGACAGAACGCGTTCCGCCACTCCTCCGGCATCCACCAGGACGGTTACCTGAAAGAGCGCACAACGTTCGAGATCATGAGCCCAGAAGATGTCGGATGGCGCGGCGAAGCACTCGTCCTCGGAAAACTCTCCGGCAGAGCAGGACTGCGATCGCGGTTGAGCGACCTCGGATACCAGTTGACCGACGACGAACTCAGCGATGTCTTCGTCGCATTCAAAGATTTAGCCGACAACAAACGCGAAGTCACCGATGCTGACTTGGAAGCCCTCATGCGGGAGCAACATCGCTACGCCGACACGAATCGCAGATACAAATTGGACAAAGTACACGTCGTTTGCGGAGATGTCGAGATGCCTTCCGCCACTGTGTCGATGACAACGCCAGATGACGATTTTCGGCGCGCATCAGCCGACGGCACCGGTCCCGTAGATGCCGTATGCAAAGCCATCGACTCCATCGTCGACCTCGATGTGGAACTGACCGAGTTCTCAGTAAGCTCTGTCACCGAAGGCATCGACGCACTCGGAGAAGTCACAATCCGTATCTATCACCACGGCTCGACATACTCGGGACGCGGCTCGGACACCGACATCGTCGTCGCATCCGCCAAGGCATACGTCAACGCCATCAACCGCGCACTCATGATCAGCGAGTTGGAAGGCGAACCGCTTACCGCAACGGTTTGACGGCCCAAGGAATCCATCGTGTGGAATCCATCGTGTGGAATCCATCGTGGCTGTCGTAACCTAACAGGTGCAAGCGAACGGAAATAACTTCGCCAAATGATTCTATGGGGAAAAAGATCCGCGAACTCCGAAACGGAGAGACGATACCGGCGAACGAACCGGATAACTTATGTCGTCGAAATCTTGCTCGTCTTCGCAGTCTCTCTTTTGGCCGAATTCGCATTCGAATTGCTCGGTTTCTCCGGCCCATGGGTCGATCTCAGCCTCACCGCGCTGTTGTTATTCTTAGTTGGTCGTGCGTTCGCCGGGCGTACGCACGACATTGGTCGAACCGACAACTGGACGCTGATCCCCATCGTCCTGTTCTCGGCCGGTTGGCTCTTGCCTGTGTTCTGGGACGGAGCACCGACTTGGGTCGAGATTTCAGGGCGCTTGATTTGGGTGTTGGCTCTCATGACTCCCGTCTTCTTCAAAGGCGATGAAGGCGAAAATCAATTCGGCGCACCACCTCAAAACGCAATCGAATGGAAGGTGATTGCGAACGTAGGTTGACACGCAGCAGTGCCGGGCCGGGCGCCCAGCAAACAAAAATAAGAACTAGGCGGTGAAAATGCCCAAAACGATGTTCGAAAAGATCTGGAACGCACACCTCGTCGCTCAACCTGAAGGCGAACCAGCAATTCTCTACATCGACCTGCACTTGGTACACGAGGTCACTTCGCCGCAGGCCTTCGAGGGACTGCGCCTGACCAATCGCAAGGTACGAAGACCAGATCTCACAATCTCGACCGTCGATCACAACGTCCCCACCGACGAGACTCGCACCGAGGTCATCCGCGACCCGGTCGCCCGTCAGCAGGTCGAAACACTCCGCAAAAACTGCGCTGACTTCGGTGTCACCCTTTACGACGTCGACTCGAGTGGTCAGGGCATCGTCCACGTCATCGGCCCGGAGCAGGGATACACCCAGCCCGGTATGACCATCGTATGCGGAGATTCCCACACCTCGACCCACGGCGCGTTCGGCTCCCTCGCCTTCGGCATCGGCACATCTGAAGTCGAGCACGTTCTCGCGACCCAAACCCTCCGGCAACGAACTCCGCAAACCATGGAAGTTCGATTCAACGGCGATCTGCCTGTCGGCGTTTCGGCCAAAGATATGATCCTCGCCACCATCGGCCAAATGGGAACCGCGGGCGGCACTGGCCATGTCATCGAATACACCGGCCAAGCCATCCGAGACCTCAACATGGAAGGACGGATGACCATCTGCAACATGACCATCGAAGGCGGAGCGCGGGCAGGAATGATCGCCCCAGACGATACAACCTTCGATTGGATGCGCGGTAGGAAATACGTCCCCGAAGGAGAGGCTTTCGATCTTGCCTGCGAGCAGTGGAGTGGCCTGACAACCGATCAAGGCGCCGAATACGACACGCTGGTCGAAGTCGACTGCGAAGCGCTCGAACCCTACATCAGCTGGGGAACCAACCCAGGGCAAGTCGCCAAAGTCTCCGATCTCGTTCCCGACCCCGACGACTTCGACGACCCTGCTGAGCAAGAATCGGCTTACCGCGCATTGGAATACATGGCGCTCTCTCCCGGCACCGCGATGCAGGAGATTCAACTAGACCGCGTCTTCATCGGTTCGTGCACTAACGCCCGACTCGAAGACCTTCGAGATGCCGCCGCGATCGTGGAAGGCAAACGTGTAGCCGAAGGCGTTCGTGCCCAAGTGATGCCAGGATCGACACTCACCAAATGGGCAGCAGAGCAAGAAGGCTTGTCCGAGGTATTCAAGGACGCAGGTTTTGAATGGCGAGAATCTGGATGCTCCATGTGTCTCGGTATGAACCCCGACATTTTGGTACCCGGCGAACGCTGCGCCTCCACGTCCAACCGAAACTTTGAAGGGCGACAGGGCAAAGGCGGCAGGACTCACTTGGTAAGTCCTGCGATGGCCGCAGCCGCCGCAATCACTGGCCACTTTGTTGATGTGCGTGACTGGGACTGAGTCCAGAACCACAAGAGCTAGATCATGACCACACCGCCCGACGAATCGGATTCCCGCGGCACTGACGCCAACGCCGACACTCCCGATTCAGCGGAGCGATCTAACAGCATCTATCGCAGGCCGCGTCGCCGGGACAATCAAGACCTGCGCGATGAAGCTCAAAGTTCCACCGATTCCGCACAGGATGGACAGCCTACGGATGAACAGGACACCTCAGGAACCATCTACGCGCCGCCAAGACGTCGTAGCGTTCGCCGTGAGCAAGACGATGCTAGACCTGGCATCTTCTCGCGCATCACCGGCAGACATCGCCTCGACGAAATCCGCGAGGCCCGGTACCAGCCCTACACCTACGAAAGCAACGAGCAAAACCTGAAATGGGCCGCCGTAGCCATGGGTGTTTGGTGCTTGATTTTGGTCTGGCTCGCGATAACCGACTATAGCAACTCCCGGAAATACCAAGAGTGGGCCGATCTAGGTGTCACTGAAATCCCTCCCAGCGCCGAGCTAGGCCAACAAATCGAACCGGCAGGTTCCTACGCCCAGCGAGTCGGTGGTGAAGATTTCAAATGTGCCTATCTTCCCGGTAGAACTTCCACCGACGAATGTCCCAACGGCGAACTTAGCCCCATCGTCATTTCGGACTTCGTCGAGGAAATCGACGCGATCTGCGCCAATACCGATGAATACACGCCCGACCAGCAGGAAGTGGTCGGAGAAGACGGTTCCATCGTAGCGACTATTCCCGGTGATGAAGCCGAGGCGATCGAAGTTTGCACCGCGGTCTGGTCGTCATACGGACTCTTGGAATTCGCCAGACAGACCGGTCTGGACTGTCCAGACGTCGATGCCATAGTCGCATCTATCTCCACCGACGCAATCGAATATCCGGGGTGCGATCAAGCCCTGAGTTACGCCGAAGATTTCCACTCCAGCCAGGACCGCTCGCGATTGATTTGGCTTTTTGTCGTATTCGCCGTTATATTCGTCGCATTCCCATATCTCTCATTGATCCACCGAGCTAGCCGCAACCTCTTAACGCTCAAATCGGAAGAGCAAAAACACACCCCCGAATGGGCGGTCCTTCATCACTTCATTCCGGTATGCAACTTTTTCCGACCTGGCCAGGTATTGACCGAGCTTTACAGGGGAAGCGATCCGGAAGTTCCCACGGAAGGCGGCGACGCGTGGAAGAAACAGGGCAAAATGCGGGCTATTGTCGGCCTTTGGTGGATATTGTGGGTCGCCGCATGGATATTCAACCCGATCACCGTGCCCCGCTTCGTAAATGCTCAAACCCTCCCTGAGTTAATAGACGGCAACGATCTGCTAATATTGTCGGATGTTTTGATGATTTTTCTGGGCATAGTCGCGGTTCTCATGTTGCGGCAATTGCACGTTTGGCAGGAAATGCGCTTTTCAAAGATTGGATTGATAACAGTCACACCACCACCACCGGTGGACCCCTTACAAGAAGCACTTGAAAAACAAGAAGCGAAACAACGCGAAAGGGACGAAAAGAAAAATAAGCGTGATTGATAGAAGCGGAATAGCGCACGTGGAAAGGTTGAGATGGACAAATTCACGAAACTCACAGGACGAGTAGCACCCCTGAACCGGGTGAATGTCGACACTGATCAGATAATCCCCAAGCAGTTCCTCAAACGTATCGAGCGAACTGGATTCGGCGAGTTCGCATTCTTCGATTGGCGTTACCTCGAAGATGGCGTGCCGAACCCCGAATTCATCCTCAACGAGGCCCGTTATCAAGGCGCATCAATCCTCGTAGCCGGACGCAACTTCGGTTCCGGATCCTCCCGTGAACACGCACCATGGGCCCTGAACGAAATGGGATTCAGAGCTATTATCGCCCCAAGTTTCGCAGATATCTTCCGAAATAACTGTATGCAGAACGGTATGGCGCCTATTGTCCTGTCGCAACCCGAAGTCGACTACATCATGGGCAATGCTCTCAAAGGCGTCGGATACGAAGTAACCGTTAACCTCGAATCTCAGACCGTAACCGACGACCAAGGATTCTCCGCAAATTTCGAATTCGATCCCTTTCGCCGCAACTCCCTTTTGAAGGGCCTCGACGACATCGGCATAACGCTGCAACACAGCGACCTCATCGACGAATTCGAGACCGCTCGTTCCTCCCGCTGGTAGAAGCGCAAACGCAACCGGACCACTCAATTGCGCATCCTCGCGTCTGAACGCGTCTCTATCAAATCGACAACAAGACCAAAATCCCGAAACGAAAGATACAAACATGGAAATTCGAATAGCCGTCCTCGGCGGTGATGGAATCGGCCCCGAAGTGACCGCTGAATCCGTGAAAATTCTCGACGCTGTCGGGCAACGATTCAGTCACTCCTTCTCATTCGTTACCGGTGCCTGCGGTGGCCGCGCGATAGACGAATTTGGATCCCCGCTTCCTGAGGAAACTCTTGACATCGTCAAAGGTTCCGACGCTGTCCTTTTCGGCGCAGTAGGTGGCCCCAAATGGGACGACCCTCAAGCTCCCACGCGCCCCGAAGACGGCATTCTCGCACTCCGCAAGGAACTCGATCTCTTCGCAAATCTGCGACCTGTCAAGGTCTACCCCCAACTCATCGACGCTAGCCCTCTGCGGCCCGAACGACTCGCTGGCGTCGACATGGTCATCGTACGCGAACTCACCAGCGGGCTTTACTTCGGAAAACCAAAAAAACGCTGGTCAAACAGCCGAGGAAGAGCCGCTGTTGACACCCTTACTTACCGCGAACGCGAGATCGAACGCGTCGCGCGCGTCGGATTCGAAATCGCACGCGGCCGTCGGCAACGCCTGCACTCCCTCGACAAAATGAACGTCCTTGAAACGGGTCGGCTGTGGCGGGAAGTCGTCACGGAGATTGGCACCGAATACCCCGACATCGAATTAATCCATATGCTCGCCGACAACGCCGCAATGCAGCTGGTAACCAATCCCGCCGAGTTCGATGTCGTCGTGACCGAGAACACCTTTGGCGACATCCTCTCCGACGAAGCCGCCGTCATCGGCGGTTCCATGGGGATGCTTCCCTCAGCGTCACTGTCCGCCATCCCGAGAACAAATCACAACCGACGCCCACGACGCGCCGGAAAACGTGCCCTGTATGAACCCATCCACGGTACCGCTCCAGACATCGCGGGACAAGGCATCGCGAATCCCATAGCATCGATACTCTCCACGGCAATGATGCTTCGCTACTCCTTCGCCCTTGAGGAGGAAGCCGACGCGATCGAAGACTCCGTGGAAGCGGTCCTAGCGGACGGCGTAAAAACTCCCGACCTCGCCACGAGGCCAGGCGAGGCAGTGGGCACGTCCGACATGGGCGATGCCATCGCCGGCCGCATCATCGGCTGATACCCATTGAAGACCTTTCCTGTTCTGCGTGGGGGGAGCTTTGCACAACCCGCGTCGATGGGTATTTTTGGCCTCCGCTGTCCCTCGAACCCCCTTTGTCCTTCGGACATTTCCCCCGTGAACGGGGGAAATCCTTCCTGTTCCGTATAGGAAGGGACATGATTGCCCCGCAAGCCTTACTGCGGGTTAAGGCGCAGGCCCCCGATCCTCGCGGTCACTAAAAAACTCCGTCGCAGGATAGAAATCCTCCCACGCCCAGTCGAAGGAACTTATGAAGGGTACGCGTTGCAAGATATTGCCCGCGAGCGGCCCCGAAACAGCGATCTTGGGTTCGCTTAACATTCCGAATTCGAAGTAGGCTATTTACCCTATGCCAGTAGTATCGCGGATACTAGTCTTACAGAACCGCGTGGCGAACCCGAGAAGAATAAAGCGACCCAAATCTATGCTCCGAGATTTCCTGCCCGACCTCTCCAACCAAGTAACCTCCTCCAAAATCAGGTCTGGCGCCACAATCTACCGCGATCGCTGGAGCATCCCCCACATCGATGCGGACAACCTTTACGACGCATTCTTCGCCCAAGGCTACGCCACAGCCCAAGACAGACTTTGGCAGATGGACTTCGATCGCATGCGATGTCTGGGAAGATCCGCGGAATACCTCGGCGCATCTGCGATCACTCAGGACGCTCTGATGCGCAGGCGTAGCTTTCAAGAGGTCTCGCGCGCCGACTACGACCTATGCAGCGAAGATGCAAAAACCTCCTTGGACGCATACGCGGATGGAGTGAACGCGTTCATTGAATCCGGAGACCCCCTTCCATATGAATACCAACTCCTCGAGACTAGCCCCGACGCATGGGAGCCTTGGCACTGCATCGTGGTCTATAAGGTTCGCAACAGTGCGGAAGGATCTTTTCAGGCGAAGCTTTGGCGAGCCGAACTCGCCGCACGAATCGGGCCGGAAAGGGCCGCGCGTCTTTCCCCGGGTTACCAACAGGGCATGTACCTGACCGTCCCGCCCGGAGTCGTATACGACGGCCCCGCACAAAATGCAGTCGATGAACTCCGCGCGGTCGTCAGCGCGACTGCGCCTCTCCGAGAGATCGACGGCGGCTCCAACGGCTGGGCCGTTTCGGGCGACCTCACCGCATCGGGCATTCCCATGGTGGGTGGCGATTCACATCGCGGACTCGAGATGCCCAACGTCTACTACCAGGTCCATATCCGCACGCCGGATTTCGATGTTCTAGGACATTCCATCCCGGGGATGCCTTTGGTTATGCACTTCGCGCACAACCGATACGTCGCTTGGGGAATGACGCACGGTGGAGTCGATACCCAGGACCTTTTCGTTGAGCAACTGAGACGCAACTCTGGAGGAGTCCAGTACCTCTTCCGAGGCGAGTGGCGTACCGCTGAGACTTCGACAGAGGAACTCTGCATTCAAGGAAACGCCCCCCAAACCATCGAAGTCGTCAAAACTCACCACGGACCCATAATCTCAGGCGATCCCGATCACGGATGGGGGATCGCACTTGCCGATCCCGGCTCCATTGATGCCACCCCGTGGGTTGATGCCGCGCTCGATGCGATGAAGTGCAAAAACGCAGACGAGTTTGAGCAAGCTCTGAGCAGATGGACCGATCGCGTCAACAACTACCCATACGCGGACATCCACGGCAACTTCGGTTACGCACTCAAAGGACGGATACCGATTCGCGATGCTGTCAACGGATGGGGCCCTGTTGAGGGCTGGTCCGGCGCATACGAGTGGCAAGGATTCATCCCAGACGACGAACTTCCTCGATCCCGAAATCCTGAGACCGGATGGGTCGTCACATGCAACCAACGGGTTGTCGGCGATGACTACCCGTACTTTTTGTCGGCCGCCTTCGGGTCTGATTACCGAGCGCGCCGGATCATCTCGCATATCGAAGGTGCCAAAAGCCAAGGGGAAAAGATAACAGTCGAGGACATGACCGCATTTCACGGCGATACCCAAACAGTTCCTGGAGGCAGACTTATTGGGCGTCTTCGGGAGATAGACCCTGATTCGCTTGGCAGCGTTGCCGCGCGGGCGGCACGGGAAATACTTCTCGACTGGGACTGCAAGTTAGAAGCTGACTCAGTGCTGGCGGTTATTTACAGCGCATTCAACGACGAGGTCGCCCTGGGCTTGATGCAACGGTTTTACGGCATCAATCCCGATGAATTCGCCGCCAGACCCGACCTGAACGCAATTGATCATCTCCGGCGCCAACTCAAACCGGCGTTTTTCAACGCTCTCGAACAAGGTGAAGGGCAACAGTTCTTTGGCAACTATGAGGCAGTGAACTTGTTCCTTGCCGAGATGCTCACAAATTCGGTCGACAAACTCGTCCGCCGTTTCGGCGACATCGATTCGGTCATATGGGAAGAAGTCCACATAACGAAACAGATCCATCCGCTCTCCGCCGTGTTTCCCGAAGCCGAGGACGAATTGGATGCTCCCGCTATCGGGACTGCGGGCGATGGTGACGTGCCGTTCGCGACTGGGTCGCGACCTGCGTTCAACTTCCGCACAGGTTCGGGGCCAGTCAATCGGTATCTGCACGACCCTTCGAACTGGTCTGCGGGGCGCTGGATCGTGCCGTTGGGAGTTTCGGGAAATATTGGTAGTCCGCATAGGCATGACCAACAGAAGTTTTGGGCGACTGTCCAAGGCATTCCTCAGCTTTTTCAGTGGGAAACCATTGAGAAAACTGCCACCACGATCCAACGAATCGTGTCCGGCTGAAGTGAGGCGATTCGTCGCAATCGGTATCTGAGTCACTCCAAAGACGGAAATTTCAAGCGTTGGTTACGTTATTCGTAATCACCGAATGACCGCGAAACGACCACGATCGGTGACGCTCTATCGTTGCATTTGAGCGTTTAACTGGAGCAATAGCGGATATATCCGTGAAATACGCTCTGGATACACGCGAAAATCGAAGTGTTTACGCCAACAATTAGTGCGACGAATATCGTCGCATTGTCGCATCGAGCATGTTTTAATGGAGGTATGGCGGTCGGATGACCGCTTGACAACCAACCTCTGCGAAAGGAGCAGATGAAGTGAGACTAGCGTTGAATCAGGCTTTTGTGAGGCTGTCCCACGGCTTCGAGACGAAGCTTGTGGGCGAGCGTGAGATGCAACACGCTGCGCTTTTGGGAGACTCGGTGGCGCGCAATCCGCACTACCCGGTAGCTCGGAAACGACGCACCTCTGTGATCCCGAACTCGGCCGGCCTATACTTCTAAACCAAGAAGAAGCCGATTTCGAGTTGGGTGAACAATAGTTCCACCACCTCGCAAAAGTAGACGCCCCGTCAACCAGACGGGGCGCAGTCATTTTTCCGACATTCGCGTCGCTTGAGACGCTGGCTGATCCACGCGTGTGTTTTCTACCCACCACCAAAGATTGAATTCCCGCGAAGTGATCAATCAGGTCTGGCGTGGATGTCTTCACTCTGACCCGTCTACCTGTCGAAGGAATACCCCGCATGCGTTACGTCTATCCAAACATCTTTGAAGCGCGAACCGCCAAATTTCGGAATCGAGTATCCATGCACCCAAGGTTGAACTCGCACACATTCGCCGGCGAGGTTCCATTTAATCGGAAACGCTAGCGCATCGTCAAGCACGCGTTGCTCGATATCCCTGTACATCTCGAGTCGCACCGCTACATCACGTTCTGACGAGGCGGCACTCAGGAGAGCCTCCACCCCTGCCAGATCGCTCGTTGGATTGTGTTCGCCGAAGAGCGAATCGAAAACTCCCAACAAAGCGGATGGGTCTGGATAGGATGGTGTAACCCTTAAGCGAATCATCTCGATCTCGCCGTCGTCAAAGGTTTCCGCGTATTCGAAAATGCCGACGAATCGCATTTCCGCGTCGATTCCTAGGGCGGACTGCCAACTACGTGCCAGTGTTTCGAATTCCGCTGCGGTCAGCCCTCTACCGTCGTTGTGGTAAGTCAAACTAATGTCGGCGATTTCATCTGGATACTTAGATGCGTTCAATTCCGAAGCCGCAAAATCTAAGTCAAATTGAATCACTTCAACACTGCTGTTGTGCCCTGAGAAATTCGGCGGCAGAATACTGCTGGACCTTTCGAAGCCCGATTCTGGGAACGCAACTGCTAGCATCGCTTCTACATCTACCGCTCCAACCAAGGCACGCCGGAAGTGGACATCGTCGTATGGCGGTAGCGATGAATTGAACGCAAGAATATCGATCACTGGCGCAGTCTCGAAACATTGTAGGTTCCCCGAGACTTCCATTTCGCCAGCGTTGACCAGTTCAGCGATCTCAACGATTTCGCCAATAAGGTCTATCTCGCCACGGTCAAAAGCGTTCTCAAAATAAGAAGAGTCCACAACCAGGTGACCTCCTTCTTCACTTTCCGAGACTGTATTCTCAAGTGACAAAAACTCGATCCTGTCAATCCGCGGTGCCTCATCCCAATAATGATCGTTACGTTCGAAGACGTATCTCTCTTGTTGAGCATCAAACTCCACTAGCGCGAATGGTCCGGTACCGACGGGCAATTCGGACGGGCTGTTTGGCTCCTCAGCACCTAAATGGACCTTCTCGAACCAATCAGACGGGCGCTCGATTCTCCAGCTCTCAACATTCTCACGCTTGAGCACCGATGCTGCCGGATCGGTAAGTAGTGCAGGGAAGTCTGATCTCGGCCTTGAGAGGCGAACATGTAGCGTACGATCGTCAATCACTTCGACACCGGTTAATTCATGTGATTCACCGTCTACCACGGCACGGGCACCCATGATAGAGCCGAGCACCAACCGTGCGCGTCTCGATGCTAATCTTGGATTCAAGGCCCTTTCCCAGCTCCATTTGAAATCGAGAGCTGTTACAGAACTTCCGTCACTGAACTTCAGGTCCTGTCGAAGCACGAATTCATATTCCAAGCCATCGTCACTCACGGAATACCGTTCCGCCAGTGCCGGCTCCACCGACGATTGCGAGTTACCGGAGATCCAAGTTAATCCCGAATGCAGTTCCGCTAGCAGCACGCGAGTAAATCCTTCATCGCCACTAACTGCTGGATCTGGAACGAACGCCCCTATGGAGGTCATCCTAATGACGCTCTTTCTCTCGGCATGAGCGGCTTCTGATTCAGAACCAGCATCTATATCTTCGCTAGAGGAATGGTCGATCGTCTCTATTGCAACCTTCTCAGGAGTGATGCTGACATCTGCTGTTGGCTCAGATCCGAAACAACCCGTTGACGACATCGCCGATAGCGCCAATCCGAGGCCCCAAAAAAACAGCAACGAAGATAACCTCCACCGAACCCAGAGAATTAATCGAATCAGTGGTCCCATGCTTTTGTGAGTTGCTTACCCAGCCCGCAATAAAAAGATCGTCGGATAGCCATGTATACTGCACGTTATTAATCTATGCTACAACACAACGAGGTTGACCCCTCGAGAAAGGCATGTGATGACCGTTTTTAAAGCAACAATCGTAACAGGATTACTGACAGTGGTTGTGGGGCTTGGCTTCATTGTTGTTAATTCCGAACTCCAAGCTGGTTACGAATCCGAACCTGTTCCGGATGAGCGATATTCAGCTGCATGTTCGGCTCTACTTGCGTCTGAGGTCTCAATCCCCGGCTGGGACCCTGCCGTCCTAGTCCAAGGATCGTTTTCATTTCCGATTGACTTAGGAGAAGACAGTGAGCAAATTAAGGCACATCCGTGGATAGAATGCGTGATCCGCATCATTGGTAGTCGAAGGGTGTGCCTTAAATGGGAGTGGGTTTACATCGGCGGAAACGATGACAGCAGACGGGTAAAGAAATGCCGCGAGTGGGGCACTAAATTTTACACTGAGCGGAAGTGCTATAGAACAACCCACGGCCACGCCTGAACCTCCCGTCCATAACTCAGAACTGGATCTCTGTGTTGCTTACCTTATTTCCGCGCGCCACTCGGCGTGTAGCTGCTTGCCGCGGCGCGTGGCTACAAGGTGTCGGATAAACATCGTAAGGAGACGACAGAGATCGCGTTACAGCACTACTCCCAAACCGAGAAACTGCGTACGTAAAAGCGATAGGTTTACAGTTATCACGCAATCGCGCACAACACCTCGTTAATGCCAAGCCCTATCATCCTCTAACGTACGGATGCTGCCGCGGGTTCTTGTGACTGGTGGGCGTTTGAGGAGTTCGGTTTCGTCAACTTCGATGCCTAGGCCGGGGCCGGTGGGGAGTTCGATATAGCCGTCTTCGGGTTCGAGGTAGTTGATGGTGACTTCTCGGGATACGGCCTCTACTCCGACCATGTATTCGTAGATGAGGAAGTTGGGCATTCCGGCGGACGCTTGGATGGCGGCGGCGCATCCCACGGATGTGGAGTTCCAGCCGTGTGGGGATACGCCGATGTAGAAGGGTGCGGCCATGGCGGCGATCTGAGTGAGTTCCCATATCCCGCCGGTGTTGCAGATGTCGGGGTTTATGATGTCGGCGGCTCGGGTTTCGACGACTTCGCGGAAGCCTGTGCGGGTGTAGAGGGCTTCGCCGGTGACGACCGGGATCGTGGTGTTTTCTTTGACTTCTTTAATTGCGGGGATGTTGTCGGGAGGGCATGGCTCCTCGAACCAGTAGGGTCGAAGGGGTTCGAGTTCTCGGGCGACGCGTATGGCGTTCATCGGGGCGAGGCGGCGGTGGACTTCGATGAGGAGTTCGACGCTGGGTCCGACGGCTTCACGGATTGCGGTGACGGTTTTGACTGCTTCATCGAGGGCTTCGCGTGGGGGGTACTCGGTCCACGGGCCGGGGAAGGGGTCGAATTTGAGGGCTTTGAATCCGCGTTCGGCGACGATTGCGGCGGCTATCTCACCGTGTTGTTCGGGGGTTTTTGCTCCGCCTGACCATCCGTTGGCGTAGAGTTTCAACCTTGGACGCACGGGGCCGCCTAGGAGGTCGTAGATCGGACGGTCGGTGGCTTTGCCGACGATGTCCCATAGTGCGATTTCGATTCCGCTTACGGCGCAGTGGAGGTCCATACCTCCTCGTTTTGTTGCGAAGTCTTCGTGGACTACGTGGAGGAAGTGTCGGATGTGGAAGGGGTCACGGCCTTCGAGGTATCTTGCGAGTTGTTTGACGTGCTCCTCGACCTGGGTGTCGCGGTCAGCTTGGGTGTATGCCTCGCCCCATCCGGTTATGCCGTCGTCGGTCTCGATTTTGACGAAGAGAAAGTTTTTGCCGGCTCCGGGATCCCAGAGGAATGTTTCGACGTTAGTTACCTTCATTTTGGTCGTGCCTTTTGGGTTGGTTGTATGCGGTGTTAGATAAGTGCTAGGTTACTCAAGGGTTGTTGTTTTTTGAACTAGGATGCAAAGGATGGGCGGTTTTGGAGTTGCATGCCCCTGCGGTAACCCCTCTGTATCTCCCCTTGGAAAGGGGAGGGGTGAGAAGGATGGGCCTCTATCGCCGAGGGGGAGCTTTGCATAACCTTGGTGATTGGCTGAGTCCATCCGGCCCATCGTCCCCACCCGCATACCCCTGCGGTCTCGCCGGGCGGGAGCTTTGCAAAACTCTCGGTTTCCCCCGCTCGCGGGGGAAATGTCCGAAGGACAAAGGGGGCTCACGGGACACGCATCTGCGGGAACCCTCTGTATCTCCCGTTGGGAAGGGGGGCGAGGGGGAGGGGGGATGGTGGTTTAGACGGGGATGTACATGAAGGGTTCCGGGGGTTTGGGGGGTGCGGCGGTGAAGGCAAGGGCCAGGGCGTCGGCTTTGTCCGGGGACTGGCGGCCGGCGTCGCGAATCTGCTGTTTGGTCTCGATCTGCAGTTTGTTGTTTGAGGCGTAGCGGTAGGTCAGGGAGGCGAGCTGGGAGATCAGCTCGGCGTCGTCGGGGATGCCGATGTCTCCCTCGACGAAGCGTTTCTTCAGGCCCACGAACATCTCCGTGCGGAGGTTGGGGTAGCGTTCCGGGTCTTTCGGCTTGTTGGCGCCGTTTATGCCGACGGCTTCGATGCCGGCGATCTCGCCGTCGCGTCTCAGCTCGTCGATGCGGTCGACGACTCCGCCGCCCATGCCGACGTCGTCGGCGTAGATGGTCTTGACCCCGTTGGACCGTGCGATCTCGACGGCTCTGCCGACGGTGTGCATGAGGTCCGCCTTCCGGTGCTCGGCGAGTTCGAGGACCTCCGGCCCCCTTCTCACGATCGCCACGGTCTGGTCGTTTCCGAAGCGTGCGACGTCGAGGCCCATCACCGGCTCCTCGTCGTCGCCGTAGTCGAACTTGCGGTCGACCGCCTCCTCGATGAGCTTGAGCGGGATCAGCGTGTCGTCCGCGGCGTCGGGGAACTGCCCGAGGACGCGCACCTGGTACGCCGACGATGTTTCGCCGTTCTGCGCCAGCACGTCGTCGGCCCACACGCGGGTGGCGAGTCCGGGGGTGTAATCGGGCTGGTCGGGTTCCAGGTCGGGCTCGATGTTGGGCGTGTCGTACGCCGAGATGTGGATCGTCTTCCAGTGCTTGCGGTTCTTGTGGAAGGCGTCGTAGAAGGTGCCCGCCAGGCTGGTGGGGTTGCCGAGCATCAGCATCTTGGCGTTGCTGGAGGTCATCGATCCGATGATGGCGTCGAAGATGAACTCCCGGACGCCGGAGGCCTCGTCGACGATGATGAGGATGTTCTCGCTGTGGAAGCCCTGGAAGCGTTCCGCCGTGTTGGTCGAGAAGCCGTATGCGAAGCGTTTGTTCGAGAGTTCGAGCCGGGTCGATGTGATCTTTCCGCCGATGAGCTTCTTGTTCCTGCCGTGGATGGCCTTGATCTCGCGCCAGAGCGTCTCCTTGACCTGCCGCTCGGTCGGCGCGGTGGTGATGACGACGGCCTCGTCGTGGGTCATGAGCCACCAGACGACGGCCAGCGCGGCGGCGTAGGTCTTGCCGGATGCGTTGCAGGAACGGACGGCTACGAGTCGATTGTCGCGGAGGGCGGTGAGGATCTCCTTCTGCTTTTCCCAGGGGGCTTCGCCGAGTTCGTTCTCCACGAACCAGACGGGGTCGTCGCGGGTCTGGTCGCCGAGGTCGTGGTCGTGGTTGAGCGCCGGGCTTTGTCGGACGGGCTTCCTTCCTGGTGTGGTGTAGCTTTGGCGTGGTTTCTTGGTTTCGAGTTTGGGTGTTCTTTTGGGCGTTCTTTTGGGTGTTCTGGGGGGCGCGAATCGCGCACGGGGTCTTTGGGCTTGCATTGGGTTTCACCTCACTGCTTCGTCTTCGTCGTCGTCGGTTGATAGGGCACTGGTGTGCTAGGGGATATAGTAACACATGTTATTTGGGTAGGCAGAGACAAGATTATTAAAGGCGAGATATGAAAGGATGTTGCTCAACGGTTGCAACCAATGCAACGGATTTAGTTGGAGGGGGGTAGAAAAGGGAAGCCGAACCGGCGATCCTGAACCTAAAGTTCAAATGCAGCCACCGTTGCAGCCAAAGCGGGACGTTTGGGTGCACGGATCGTATCCGGACTCTCCCGTAGTTGCGCCGAACATCTGATCAACAGCATGCTGGCGAAGGGACTTATTGACTTATTAGTTGTATAATCGATGGATGCTACCAGATGCGTCCAGCTTGCCCAGATTTCGTGAGGAGAACCAATGAATTCTAGCATCAACGATGTTCAAGTCAAACTAAACCTAAAAGTTGGCTCCGTCGAGATCGCTTTCGAAGGAAACGAGGCTTTCTTGAAAGATCATGTTTTGGATTTAATCGAACGGGCGTTGTCCGGAAATCCACGGGTTATGGATTCTCCGTCAGATCATGCTGCATCCAACGAAAACAAAGTGAGGGAACTACACAACCTCGCAATCAATTCAGTTGCGTCGATATTGGAAGTAGATTCTGGTCCGGATTTGATCGTTGCCGCCGCTGCACATCTCGAACTGATACAAGGCAAAGAAAAATTCACGAGGAGCGACTTGCGCCAGGAAATAAGAAGCGCGACAAGTTTCTTCAAATCCAGCTACACCAGCAATTTGTCGAGTTACATCACCAGTCTCGTGAAATCAGAGCAATTGCACGAAATCGGGCAAGACACATACGCATTGCCAGAGGCTAGAAAACGAGAGTTGAGGGCACTACTTGACGAGCATCGATGATCTAAAAGATTGGCTCCATCGCGATCTAACCCGCACTGACAAACTGCTAATCGTGCTCGCCAAGTTGGGTCGTCCATGTCAGATAGCAGATATCAACAGATTAGCGTCAGAAGCTGGTCTACGGAATACGTCCAGTTGGAATCCGTCCGTCGTCTTGGCCAGATCGAAAGGTCTTGCGATCAGGACCGAAAAGGGTTGGGAGGTCACCGCACAAGGCCTGCGGAGGTTGCGTGAAATCGGATATTCCGCCAAACCGGCGACCAAGATATCCTACGATTTGCGGGTCGAATTGCGTAACGTGTCAGATCCAATCGTACGGGCCTTCGCAGATGAAGCGATTAAGTGCCATGAGGCGGGATTGTACCGATCGGCGATCGTCATGTCTTGGATGGCTGCTGTCGGTGTACTGCATCAATACGTGCACAGACATCATCTAAAACGCTTCAACGCCGAGGCCAAAAGGATCAATAAGCGATGGAAAGACGCAACAATCGCTGATGAGTTAGGCAACATGAAGGAAGCTGATTTCTTGGATCGATTGGTTGGTATATCCGTAATAGGCAAGAACGTGAAGAATGAGTTGAAGGCTTGCCTTGATCGACGCAACGGTTGCGGGCATCCGAACTCCCTTCAGATCGGCGCGAACACATCGGCTCATCACATTGAAGTGTTGGCATTGAACGTCTTTAAGGAATTCACATAATCGAACCTGTGAATTGATGGTGACCCAACTTTATGGAAGTCAATGAACTAAGAGAAATAGTTTCGGGTGGCGAGTCTGGCCGAACAGAATTCAAGGAAACCACAAGCGAGCTTGTGTCAGCGACCCATTCTGTGTGTGCGATGCTGAACGCGGAAGGCGGCCATGTGCTGTTCGGCGTTACGGATGACGCAAACATTCGGGGCCAAAGTGTAGGTAACAACACCATCGAAAAAATCAGCCGGGAAATTCAAGATATCGGACCTAGGGCTTATCCCAAGATCCACGTCACCAAACTGGACGACCAAAAATCAGTGATCGCGATCCGTATTAAAGGTGGTCTCGAGAAACCATACCGTTACAAGGGGGTGCCGTACAAGAGGCTGGGCAATAGAACGTTGAAGATGTCAGAAGAAGAGGCCAGCCAGATGTTGATTGAACGCATCCATGACGGTCGTCGTTGGGAATCAGAAATTGCCGAAGGTTGGACGCCGGAGTATTTGAACACCGCGGAAATCGTACGCACCGTGGAACGTTCGATTGAGATCGGTCGGATCACGGATCCAGACACACGCGATGCTGCTCAATTATTGCGGGGGATGAGTTTGTCTACAGGCGCACAACTATTCCGCGCTTCAGCAGTACTTTTCGGCAACATTGATCAAATCCAGTCGCACATGCCGCAGTGTCTGTTGCGTCTAGCAAGATTTCGTGGTTCGGATCAAACCGACTTCATTGACAATAGACAGGTACGCGGCAACGCGTTCGTGATGTTGCAGGAGGCAGAGAATTTCATTCGACAAAACGTCCGAATTCCCGGCAGGTTTGCGGTCGAGCAATTTATAAGGATCGATGAACCGATTTACCCGTTTACGGCTGTGCGAGAAGCGTTGGCGAATGCAGTCTGCCATCGTGACTATGCCGATCCAAGCGGTTCAGTTGCCGTAGCGATTTACGATGACCGGCTTGAAATCGTGTCTACCGGACCGTTGCGCTTCGGCCTCAAACCCGAAGACCTTTATCAACCTCATCCTTCACGCCCTTGGAACCCACTAATCGCGGAGGTTTTTTACAGACGAGGGATCATCGAGGGTTGGGGAAGCGGAACGATCAGGATGGCCAGAGAGTCATTGGCGATGGGATTACCTAAACCCGAAATCAGAGATCTCAATGGCTCCGTGACGGTGATTTTCCGACCAGTTGGGGTTTACACCCCCAGACAGCACGCCATCCTTGCTTTGTTGTACCAAACTGAAGATGGTTTGCCTTTGCGTGAAATCACGGCTCTGATCACTGGTATGGGAAACGAACGTCAGATCCGCGAAGAACTATATAGACTCAGAGATCGTGGGTTGACATCGATCTCTGGCAGAGGTGCTGGAGCGAGGTGGCACATGGTTGAACGCTATTAGTCTCGCATGCCTGTCTAATTTCTGTCTAATTGTCGGTTATTGTTTCCACTCGGACAACCTACCGCAACAGCGCTCCAAATGGCATCGATCTTAACGATTTTCGAGGGTTTGCCAGCATATAGTCGGTGTTTTGGGGGTTGTTAGCCAGAGATGGCGTACTTTCTGCCCCAATCCGCAGCGGGGAGAGAACATGCAGATTCACATTGCTGCCTAATGCTGTCTAATTGTGAGTTGCATGTAGACCTCTCAAATGCTCGCGTCGCGTTGGCTTTGGTGCGGGGTGTAGGTCAAGTCGGTGAAGTTTGGCGTTGAGGCACTGTGCCTTGGTTCCGATAAAACCAGAAGCACCAGTCCGATGATCGTATTGCCGGGCAGACGTCGCTCAGTCGGTGACGTATATTGTTTGTTCTACCACCGATACATCCCCACCCTTGGATTCCGACTTTCGCGGCAATGACGGTCTGGGTACGGGATCAGCGGGGTGCGTGGTATTGGGTTGGGGTGATGGTAGGCTGTGGTTTCCAGCTTCGGCGGGCGGTACCCGCTTTTATTCCCCCTCGGAGAGGGGGAGGTAGAGAGGTTGTATCGCCGCCCCCTTACGTTTTTGACGAAGGGGGTGGGCAGGTCACAGACCTGCCCCTACAGTCATACCTTTTCCTCTCCACGCCCAGCCCCTCTGGATTCCGGCTTTCGCCGGAATGACGTAGCTTTCGCCGGAATGACGTAGCTTCGCCGGAATGACGTATGGGGGTCCACCCTTGGGTTACCGCCCCCGTATCGGGGTACGGGGTAGGCTTCGCGGGAATGATGGTGTTGTGAACCCTCTGTGGTTGTTGCGCGCTTGCCTCTTCCACCCTTCCGCCCCTGGGCCCTTTGCACAACTCGTACAGACGGGTATTGTTGGCGTCTGTCGTTCCGCGATCCCCCTTTGTCCCCCGTATCGGAGTACGGGGCAGGCCCCGGACATTTCCCCCTTGGTTTTCGGTCTCTTTGGCGGGGGAAACCCGGCCACCCGACCCTACCCTTTGGGTTCCGGCTTTCGCCGGAATGACGTACTAGTGTTCGCTTATGGTGTTGTTGGCTATGTGGGTGAAGTTGATGTCTTCGCCTAGGCCGGGGGTTGTTGGCATGTGGATTAGGCCGTCGGGGCCCATGGGGTCGATGATGGAGTTCAGGTATTCGGGTGGGGCGTCGTAGTCTACGAAGGGGTGCAATAAGCCTCTTTCGTACCAGCGTCCGTTGAAGAAGCCTCCGAGGACGGCGAGGTTGCCGGGGCCTCCGCCGTGGATTTCGCAATCCATGTTTAGGGATTCGGCCAAGTGGCAGATCTTCATTGATGGGCCGATGCCTCCGACGTCCATGACGCCGGAGCGTAGGATGTCGGCGGCGCCGTGGATGGCCCACTCGGCTCGGGAGTGGAACTTGCCTTCGACGAATTCGGGTCCGAGGATGGGGATGTCGAGGTTTTCGGCGAGCCAGACGTATGAGGACATGGAGTGCTCGTCCATCATCTCCTCGTACCAGTAGTAGTTGAGGTCTTGGATGCCTTTGCCGAGTTCGAGGGCTTCGGTGCGGGAGTACCAGTGGTTGGCGTCGAGCATGAGGGGGATGTCGGGGCCGACGGCTTCACGGACAGCGGCGCATGCGGCGATGTCCATCTTGACGGAGGGCGCCCATGAGACGGGAGGCATCCATGTGTGGAGTTTGATGGCAGTGTAGCCGCGGTTTATGAGCCACTCGGCGAAGCGTCCGTAGTCATCGGGCGTGGCGAGTCCGTTTTCCATCTCGTCGCCGCACATTGTGGAGCCGTACGCGGGGACTCGGTCTCGCATTCCGCCGAGGATCTTCCATACGGGCATGTCGATTTTGCGTCCGAACCAGTCCCAGAGGGCGAGTTCGGCGATGGCGAGGGGTCGGTCGGAGAATGCCCCGCCGGAGCCGCGTTGCCAGCGAGCCATGGCCTGCCAGAGACGTTCGCGGTCGGTGGCGTCCTGTCCGATGAGGACTTTTTTGATGAAGTTCTCTAGGATGGCGGGTCGGAGTGCGTCGGGGGATCCGAAGCAGTAGCCACTGGTGCCGTCTTCGGTGGTGATGGTTAGGAGGGCGGTCTGTGCTTCGTGGGGGTCGCCGGGGTGGGCGTGACCGTCGGTGTCGTGGACGGTGTTGGAGGTGTATGTGAATGTAGTGACTTTGATGTCGGTGATGATCATGGTGGATTTCCTTGCCGGCGGTTTTGATCTTATTCCTTGGGCCCCTGCACCGCCCCGGACCCTCACCCTGGGACCCCCTCTCAATCTCCCCCTTAAAGGGGGAGGCGCAAAGGCAACGGGAGAGGGGATGTGTTGTTCGTGCTTTCACGATGTTAGATGTTAACGTCGAGGTTGGTAGTTGCATGGGCGGAACCGCGAAACATCACGCGGGCGTATCTTTGAGTACGCTCATTAACTTGACGAGTTGTGTACGATGAATTCACATCACTCAACAGGAAGTTTGCAGTAGTGGTTACAGAAGAACGTCCCGCCAACGCATTTCGTAGACCGTCGGACACTGAGTTGGATGAATTCATTGAACTCGTGGATCGGATTAAAAAGCTCAAGGATCGGATCGACAGTGTTCGAAACCGGCTCGCCCACGGTGTTGCGATAACTGAAGAGGAACGGTCACAATCCCTAAATGACCGGATAGAACTTCAGCGTCTGCTTGTCCAAGGAGAGTATTTCATGGCCAGGTTTGGTTAAATCGGACATCAACTTCATGGATTTTCAAGAGCTTTTGAAAGATGCATTGCCACTCGTGGTGGCGCTGTTGACGATTTTGACGGCTGGTGGCGGTATTGGCTTGTGGATCGGAACATTGTCGTCGCGCCAGAAACAGACTCAAACCGACCTGGACCGGTTGCAAAAGGAATTCGACGAACTCTTTACACTCTTCGATACTAGCGATAACACGCGGGTTGAGAGGATGCAAGAGTTTCTACGAACGGTCAGGAGAAGGAATGCACCATGAGCACACTCGATATTGCGGATTGCGTGAATGAGATTTGTCCTTGGTCTGGGGATCCGGTGTCAGCGGATTCGTTGACAGTGTACGAGGGTCATGTGGTTGGGTTCTGCAATCCCGGGTGCCGCGATAAGTTTGAAGCGGCGGTGCAGCACTTTGAGGCTGCGGTGGCGGCGTAGCGGCGGTCCTCCCCCTGCCCCCTCCTGTAAGGAGGGGGAGATGTAGTTACCGGCATCCCCTGCGAGATCGCTTCGCTCCTCGCGTCCCCTTACGCTTCGCGAAGGGGACGTGTTAGCCGTCCAGTTCCTTGGCTGCTGATTCTTTGAGTTCGTAGAGACGGTTCAGGGCTTCTATGGGGGTTAGATTGTCGGTGTCTTGTTCAGCGATTGAGCGGAGGAATTCAGTGTTGTTTTGTGGGGTGTTGAAGAGGTCTAGTTGGTGGTGGTCGGATGCGGGTGTCGTTGTGAGGGCCTTGTTGGTGTGGTTTTCGAGTTCGGTTAGGAGTTCTCGGGCGCGTTCTACTACTGGTGCGGGCATTCCGGCTAGTTGGGCTACGTGGATGCCGTAGGAGCGGTCGGCTCCGCCCTGCACTATTCGGTAAAGGAATTGGATTGAGTCGCCCTCTTCGGCTACGGCTACTCGGAGGTTTTTGGCGCGTGGGAGGGTGTCGCCTAGGGCGGTCATCTCGTGGTAGTGGGTTGCGAAGAGGGTCTTGCAGCCGAGTGCGGGGTTGTTATGGATGAACTCGGCTACGGCGCGGGCGATGGCTAGTCCGTCGTATGTGGAGGTGCCGCGTCCGATTTCGTCGAGGATGGCTAGGGATCGGGGTGTGGCTTGGTTTAGGATTCCAGCGGTCTCGACCATTTCGACCATGAATGTGGAGCGTCCGCCGGCGATGTCGTCGGATATGCCGATGCGTGTGAAGATGCGGTCGACGATGCCGATGCGGGCGAATTTTGCGGGGACGAAGCTGCCGATCTGGGCGAGGATTGTGAGGATTGCGGCTTGGCGGATGTAGGTTGATTTGCCGGACATGTTGGGTCCGGTGATGATTAGGAGCTGGTTCTCGGAGTTTGAGGCGTTGAGGTCGTTGGGGACGAAGCGTCCGAATCCGAGGACGTCTTCGACTATGGGGTGGCGTCCGTCTTCGATTTGGAGGAGGTCGCCGTTGTCTAGGAACGGTAGGGTCCAGTCGTTGTCGGCGGCTACTCGGGCGAGGGCGAGGCAGGCGTCGATGATGGCGATGGCCGAGGAAGTTCGCATGATTGCGGCGGCGTGTTCGGCGACTTGCTGGCAGACGCGGCGGTAGATGGAGTGTTCGAGTTCGGTTATTTGGTCGGCGGCTCGGAGGACTTGGTTTTCGAGTTCTTTGAGTTCGGGGGTTATGAAGCGTTCGGCGTTTACCAGGGTCTGCTTGCGTTCGAATTCTGGTGGGACCTTTGACAAGTGGGAGCGGGAGACTTCGATGTAGTAGCCGAAGACGCGGTTGTGGCTGACGCGGAGGTTTGGGATGTCGTAGTCTTGGCGCGCTTTGGCTTCGATGGATGCGATTGCGGCGCGGGCGCGGGATGCGGTTGAGCGGATTTCGTCGAGGTCGTGGTCGAAGTCGGGTTTTATCATTCCGCCGTCGGATGCGCGGTGTGGGGGATCTTCGACGATGGCGCGGTTTATGAGGTTTCGGACTTCTTCATGAGTGCCAACGCCTTCGAATAGGAGGGAGAGGGGGAGGTTGGTTTCGTAGTCGGTAATGGCGAGTCGGATTGATGGAGCTTTGTCCAAGCCACGGAAGAGGGAGCGGAGTTCGCGTGGTTCGGACTGTCCTAGGGTGAGACGGTTTACGAGTCGGGGGAGATCGGGGATGTTGGCGAGGGATTCGTCTAAGGATGCGCGGGCGGTTGAGTGTCCGAAGAGCGAGTTGACGGCTAGTTGTCGGGTGTTGAGTTCGTTGAGGTCGGTCAGGGGCATGGATAGCCAGTCTCGGAGGAGTCGGGCGCCCATGGGGGTGCGGGTCGTGTCGAGAGTTGAGAGGAGGGTCGGGCCGCCTTCGATGGTGGGGGTTAGGACCTCGAGGTCGCGTAGGGCGGCCGCCGGGATGTGCATGTAGCGGTCGGGTCGGTGGCGCCGTAGGGTTGTGATGAATGGGAGACGTCCGATCTGGGTCTGTGCGAGGAAGTCGATGGCCGCGGCGGCGGCGATGGTTGCGAGGGGTTGGTTTTCAAGTTCGAAGGGTTCCAGGGTGTCGGTGTTGAAGTGTGATTTGAGGCTGTCGGCGGCTAGTTCGGGATCGAGGGTGGATTCGTCTAGTGAGCGGATGACCGTCTTGGATAGGGCGGAATTTGTGGCACTTCTGGGTGCGGTCTCGTTTTCGGTGATGTCGTCGAGGAGGATGCGGGAGTCGGTGTCGACGAGGATTTCGGCGGGTTCGAGTCGTTCTAGGTGGTCAATGATGTTTGCGGCGGGGATTTCCATTGCGGCGAATTCGCCGGTGGATGCTTCGAGCCACGCGAGGCCGGCGTGCATCCCCCACTCGCCTTCGGCATCGCGCCCCTGATGTTGGGCTCTTGGGCTACGCGAAGGGGGCTTTATTATGCAGGCGGCGAGGTAGTTGTGTTTGGCCTGTTCGAGGAGGGACTGGTCTAGGACGGTTCCGGGGGTAACGATGCGGACGACTGCCCTATCGACGATGCCTTCTGCGTTGGGTTCAGAGGTGGTCTGCTCTGCGATTGCGATCTTTAGGCCGGATGCTACGAGGCGGGGGAGGTGAGTATCGAGGGAGTGGTATGGGATGCCAGCGAGTGCGGATTTCTGTCCGCCGCCTACGTCGCGGGAGGTTAGGGCTACATCAAGGAGTTTTGAGAGGGTGCGGGCGTCTTCGTCGAAGCATTCGTAGAAGTCACCCATTCGGAAGAGGAGTAGGGAATCGGCGTGTTTGGCTTTGAATTGGAGGTATTGGCGACGTCCGGGGGAGAGTCTGCGACGGGATGCGCGGCGTGATGTTTGGCCTGATGGGGGGCGCGCTGTGTCGGCTGTGGGTTGGTCGGCAGTGGTGGTCATGGTCTCTGCTAGGCGATTCTAGATGCAGAGGGGGGTTAATATACCGTTTTACCCAAATCCGTGATATGGCGGTCTCTACGGGCGATCTACCTAAAGCGGATCGCCCAGAGCGTTAGGTTCAGCGTTAGATCTAGAAGGAGCAAAGATGCTCAATCCCTCTAAACTCCACGAATACGCAGTTGGTTGGCTGTGGGAGCTTTTGAATCATAGCAATCGCCCCGTGCTGATCAAAGACGATGCGGGTCGGATACATGATCTACGCGAAGGGATGGCAACTGTCGAATTCCCTACGGTCTTGCAGCCAATACAAGGATGCGTCCCCGATCTGGCGATTTTCAACGAAGATCGAAGAGTGGTCACGATAGTAGAAATCATCGTGACCTCTGCCCCCGATCCCGGTAAACAGGCGAAACTGGACGCGATATCTAAGCAAGGCGTGAATGTCATAGTGAAGACGATTCCTAATTGGGATGCCCTCAGATATATCGTCGAAACCCCATCAGAAATCTATTGGGGAGAGCAACGCCCAATTGGTCACCTGCTCCCCGCCCGATGGCGCCAAGACTATGGCGGCAACGCAATACGCGTCCGTAAAGGCCAGCATCCGCGCGAGGCCGAGATGGCCCTCCAAACCCTAGCGCAATTTATCAAGGGAGTCGTTCATGCTACCCCGGAAATGAGGCGTGACCTGCTTGATGTGCTTAAAGGACTAGATTCGCCTGAAAGTCTCTATGCGCTTTCCCCATCCAACCCGAAGCGAGATGACGAGGGAAATGGGTAAAGCGGTATATAAATCCTTTGCAGAGGCGTGCTGACCGGTCGAAGCCTTGTCTAAACGTTAGTTATTGGCGTATATGCGGATGTTTTCGAGGAGGTTGGTGATGTTGTTTTCTAGGGCTTCGAACTTGGATTCGGTGTGGCTCTGGCGCGTCGTCAACTTACCAACCCAGAATCCGATGCCGGTGGCCGCACCGACAATGGTGACCAGTGCCACAAAGAAGGTGAAGGCGTCTCGGAGTGCGTCTATCCAACTCATGGACGGTGAGGGCGGGATTATCCGAATTTGGCGATGAAGTAATCGGCCCTGTGCAGAAGTCTATCCAATTCGATTTCCAAATCGGTCAAGCGTATCCTGTCATCGACGGAGACTTTGTCACTAAATTCGATACGAGCGCGTACGGACATAAGTTCTGGCTTCAACGTCCTTATCCGGTCCAGCAATTGACGCATCTCTTCGGATTCTGCGATGGTCGGTTTTCTCACAGCTGGTTCGTGAACTTCAGTGCTCATATCTATTCACCCGAATTTCTAAGCCAAGTTGTGAACATCGTACATCACGTGTCACAGCTGATCCTTGCTCTGGCGGTTAGTGCTGGTTCAAGGTTGTTGCCGAGAAGTTGGTTGGAACATCCGTTGGCGTTGATTTGCCGTACCCCTCCCATTTGTCCACCCCGGTCACCCTCACCCTGGCCCTCTCCCGCGGAGGGAGCTTTGAGCAATCCATGTGAACGAGTATTGTTGGTATCTGTCGTCCCGCGGTCCCCCTTTGTCCTTCGGACATTTCCCCCGCGAGCGGGGGAAACCTTGGTGATTGACTGAGTCCATCTGGCCCCTCGTCCCCACCCGCATACCCCTGCGATCTTGCTTCGCTCGCTCGCGTCCCCTTTCGCCTCGAAAGGGGACGGTGGATTCCGGCTTTCGCCGGAATGACGTGGAAGTGCCGGAATGACGTTGGTTGTGCACAGCTTCCGCGGAGTGGGTTCTTTGCACAACCCGAATGGACGGGTATTGTTGGCGTCTGTCGTCCCGCGATCCCCCTTTGTCCTTCGGACATTTCCCCCGCGAGCGGGGGAAACCCTGACGTTTTGTCCCGGAGCGGGAGAGGGGATGTGCCCTCTCCCATCCCTCTCAGCTTATCCTTGCTCTGGCGGTTAGTGCTGGTTCAGGGTTTTTGCCGAGGAGTTTTTTGAGGGTGTGCTGGAAGTCTAGGAATTTCGCGTTGGTGCAGCTGCCGCGTTCTTTCCAATAGACGTTACCAGCGCGGTCGGCGAGCACGACGCTTATGAGCTCTTCGTCTGGGACATTCAAGGCTTGATTGAATGTTGCGATGTCGGTAAATGTGGTGATGGTTGTGCTTCGTGTCAGCATGTCCGAAATCGCGTTGGACATCCATTTTCTGTGCTGTTTTCGCATCGGCAACGACTTTATCTGCATTCTTGCGAGTTTGTAAACGCGGAATTCAGGGATTTCAGCTTCGAGGCGTCGTGCAAGCGGGAGCCATGTGTCGACATCGTCCTGGTGCCACCGGTCGTATGCGATGAGAACAAGGTTGAAACCGCATCCAAAGTCGACAGGTAGGTTGACGCGCCGTCCGTTGATGTCGTGTCCGTGGATTTTAGGGAAGTAAATGCCAATCAGTTGGAGTTTGGTGGTTGCGCTCATCGTTTGATCGTTGACATCAATTGACGGGTTCGAGATTTAACGCTATTTCCGGTTCGGCGATGCTAGTTGTTGACGTATATGCGGATGTTTTCGAGGAGGTTGGTGATGTTGTTTTCTAGGGCTTCGAGCTTGGGTTCGGTGAATTTGCCTTGCTCGTGCCAGAGGATGTTGCCGAAGCGGTCGACCAGTGCGACGGTGATTTCCGTTGGATCGGTGATTTTCAGGAACCAGTTGAAGGCTTGGACATCGGTGTAGAGAGTGATGGTGCTGGCACGGGTTTTGGTGTCTGTGATGTCGGATGACATCCAGAATTCGTAACGTTCGCGTTGGAACCATGGCATCTCCCGGACGACTGGGAGTTCGTAGACGCTGATGTCGGGGTAGGTGTCCTCGAGGTTCCTGATGTGTGAGATCCAGTCGTCTACATCGGGTTGCTGAAGGTCGTCGTATGCGATTGCGACGACGTTGTAGAGACCCTCGAACTCTGCGGGCAACTTGAAGTGTCGACCGTTGATGTTTTTACCTTCGATGGAGGGGAAACGTGGCTTGGGTAGAGGGCTGAGATCGTTGTTGGATTCGGGTTCGTCATGGAGCAAGTTCGACCAGCTTAAGTAAGTCCTGTCGGGGAGGATTGCGAAGACTGCGATTGCGGCGAATGCGATGAGGACTGCGATTACGATGGGGAACATCTTTGTGTCGGGAGGGTTTTTAGACCTGATTTCTGATGGTTCATGAGATGAATGGCTAGTGGATTTGTTTAGATATACGAATCTCGACGCTGCGATTGGATTTGCGTCAAGACGCGAAAGCGCCCCCTGGCGGGGAACCAAGGGGCGCTTTCTTTTACCGAGATTTCGGTGATTCGGCGGTTTTCCGGCGGTTTTCCGGTTATTCCACAGGTTCCAGGTGGAGGAAGATGTGGAGTCCGGTGCGGTGCCAGAATCCCTCGTGGACGTACTGGTTGTCGTTGTGAGGCCATGAATCCTCTTCCCAGTACGTGGTGTTCATCGGCAACGTGATGATCGTCGACGTGAGCGGGATGTCGGGCAGCTCTGGGAGCCATATCTCCATCGCCTTGCGGTAGAGCGGGAGTACGCCGGGGCTGTCTTCCGGCAGTGCGGTCATCTGCTCGACGTATGAGTCGAACTCTTCGTTGCACCATCGGTAGAAGCCGGGGTATGCGATGAACCCGGTCTCGCCCTCGGTGACGAGTTCGCAGCGGTATCCCTTAAGTACGGGCTCAGGGTCGACCATTGAGCCGTGACCCCAGATGAATCCATCGGCGTGACCTTGGAAGATCTGGTCGATGAAGTCGGTCGGGGTAGAGAAGCTAGCGTCGAATCCTCCACGTCGCAGGTTCTGGGTGACGACTGGCGCGGCTGGCGTGGTGGACGGGTGCTGCGGGAAGGTCACGATGTGGATTCCCACGCGTTCGCCGTCTTTGACCCAGAAGCCTTCGCTGTCGCGGGTGTAGCCTTCGCCTTCCATGAGAGCGGCCGATTTCTCGGGGTTGTACTCGCTGGTGTCGTAGGTTTCGAGCAGGTCGGCGACTTCGTCGTGGTACTTCTGCATGGGCGCGTAGTACGGCCAAGGCAGTTGCTGCACGATTTGACCGCCACCGAAACCGAACTCGATGACTTCGTCACGGTTGATGGAGTACGAGATCGCCCATCGGACGTTCTTGTTGTCGAACGGCGGCCGCTTGGTGTTCAGACCAAGGCCTACGGGCCACCAGTCTTCATAACCGAACGGCGGCTCGCCGTAGTAGTGAGTCGTCATATTCGGGTTCTGTGCGACGACTGCCTTGTAGTTCGGCACTGTGAGCGAGAATGCCATGTCGATCTCGTTGGTTATCAAGAGCTGTGCCATGGTGATCTCGTTCATGCCGGGGAGGAAGATCAGGCGCTCGACCTTGGGGAGGTCGTGGAATCCGATCTTGGCAGCCCACCAGTCGTCTCGGCGGTCCCATATCTTCTTCTCGACGTCGGTGTGGACGAGTCGGTACGGGCCTGTCACAACTGGCCAACCCTTTGCGGGGTCGTAGTGTGAGAAGGTTGCGATCTCGTCGTCGGGTACGTTCTCGAAGACGTGCTTGGGGATCCACGGCACGCCGATGTCGGCGCGGAAGATCAGGAGGTCCCAGACGTAGCGTGGCGAGGGTCCTTTGAAGGAGATGTGGACCGTCAGATCGTCGATCGCGGTGGCCTCGTCGGTCCACTGGCTGACTGCGCCGTGGCGGTCTGACAGCGGGTTGTTGTTGGCCATGTTGAGGGTGAATGCGACGTCGTGAGCGGTGAACGGGGTTCCGTCGCTCCACTCGACACCGTCACGGATGTTGACCGTCACGCCGGTGTATCCGTCGTCATACTCGTAATCGGTGGCCATCCATGGGACGAGTTCGCCGGTGAGCATGTTGAAGTAGAAGAGGCCTTCGCTACCCGCCTGGTAGAGGCCGCTGCGTGAGAGGCCCGGGGCGTGGGCGTTGAACTGCTCGATATCGGTGAAGGCGCCGGGGTGCTCACCACCGAGTCCGGCCATGATGAGGGTTCGGTTGCGAGGGACGTCTTGGTAGCCGAGGGGTACGGGAGTCGGGGTGACTTCGACCTCGACTGCGACCTCTTTCTCGACGACCTTCTCGACCTCGACTTCCTTTACGACCTCAACTTCCTTCTCGACCTCGACCTCTTTGACGACCTCAACCTCTTTAACGACTTCGACCTCGACTTCGCGGGTAACCTCGACGATGGTCTCGCTGCCGCAGGCGAGTGCGAAAGCGAGCGATGCGATCAAAGCGGCGATTACGAATTTCGGCGCAATGCGCCTGATATCTTTCATTTTTTGTTTCTCCTCTTTTGGGATTTGTTAGGTTTTCGTTGTTTTCCTAATTCTTGGACAGAATAACACTATTTGGTAGTTGATCCGTTGCTTGATGGCGACGGACCGCGAAGGTTGAAATACGAGGTGATGTTTTCGTCGGACACTGTGCCGGCATCTTGGTAGAGGAAGCACTTTGCGATGCGTGTTTCGTCGAGGGCATACGAACTTGGCACGTCCTGGATGCAGTTGTCGATGGCGTCGGGGCATCGGTTGACGAATGGACACATGTCTTGGTGGACATCGGTCCCGGCGAAGGGTGGATCGTTGATGCCGCGCATGTCGATCCATCGATTGTTTGGATCGGGCATGGGGATGGACTGGACGAGGAGGCGGGTGTATGGGTGTCGAGGATCGTTGATGACGTGTTCGACATCTCCGGCCTCGACGACGTGTCCGCGGTACATGATGAGGATGTTGTCGGCTACCTGGTAGGCGGTGGTGAGGTCGTGGGTGATGTAGAGGATGGCGATTCCGAGTTCGTGGTTGAGGGTGCGGATGGTCTCTAGGATGGTGGCACGCAATGAGGCGTCGACCATGGAGACGGGTTCGTCTGCGATGATGATTTGTGGTTTCAGGAGGAGGGATCGGGCGACCATGACCCTTTGGCGTTGACCGCCGCTGAGTTGGTGGGGATAGCGGCCAAGGGTTTCGGATGGTCGGAGGCCAACTCCAGAGATGGCTTCTTCGATGAGGTGACGGGCCTCATCTTTAGAGGAAGCGAGATTGAAACGGGCGATGGCGACGGTGAAGATGTGGTCGACCTTGTAGAAGGGGTTGTATACGGAGAACGGGTCTTGGAAGATTGCTTGGACTTGGCGGCGATATTGTTTTCGCTCGCCGGAGTTCATCGCGTTGACGTCGTTGCCCATGTAGAGGACTTGCCCCATCGTTGGGCGCTGGAACCCGAGCATTATCCGGCCTAGAGTGGTCTTCCCGCTTCCGCTCTCCCCTGCTACCGCGGTTATGAGTGCGGGCTTGTCGGCGAGTGTGAAGGAGACATCGTTTACCGCGTAGTTGTGTTCGCGGTTCCAGATGGGGCCGCCGGAGAAGATCTGCGTGACGTTGCGCAGTTCGAGTAGAGGAGTGCTTGATGCTCCGTTTCCGGTGGTCGGAGTCGTCATTTCCGCGGTTGCGGTCATGCTGCTACGGCCTCAGTATGGAGGTGGCAAGAGACAAGGTTGATATCGCCGAGAAGCTGTGGGACTTCCGCTCCGCATATGTCCATGGCTTCAGGGCATCGTGGCATGAACGGGCATCCTGGCGGGACGGCGAGGAGCGAAGGCGGCAGGCCGGGGATGCCTTGGAGTCTCCGCTTGCCCGCAGTATCAGGCAAGCTGGAAATTAACAGGCGGGTGTATGGATGGCGAGGGTTGGCGAAGATCTGTTCGACGGTTGCGAGTTCGACGAGTTTTCCGGCGTACATGACGCCTATGCGGTCGGCGAACTGTGCCATGAGTCCCATGTCGTGGCCGACGAGGATGACGGCGGCGCCGATCTCGGATCGGACGTCTTCGAGGGTTTCCATGACCTGTCGCTGGACTACGACATCCAATGCGCTAGTCGGTTCATCGGCGAGGATGAGACGGGGTTTGTGGGATATCGCCATGGCGATGGTGACGCGTTGCTTCATTCCGCCGCTAAGTTCGTGTGGGAAGAGATTGAGGACGCTGGCGTTCAATCCGACTTGGGCCATCAAGGTGTTCAGGCGTTCCTGTGATCGTTCACGAGATTCGTTGATGCCGTGGTCGCGAATTCCGTCCATCATTTGACTGCGAATCCGCCGCACGGGGTTGAGGGCGTTCATGGCAGCTTGTGGAACCATGGCGATGTCGTTGCCTCGGACGGCGCGCATTTCGGGTTCGGAGAGGCTGACGAGGTCACGTCCGTCGAGTTCCACGGTTCCGCCTGCGATTTCGCCTGGGGGTTTGATCATTCGCATGATGGCTAGAGCCGTGGTTGTCTTGCCGGAGCCGGATTCTCCGACAAGGCCGAGTTTTTCGCCTTCTGCGATGTCGAGATCGACGCCGTCTACGGCGCGCACGGTTCCGGCGCGGATGTTGAAGTAGACGCGGAGGTCTCGTATGGAAAGGACCGCGTTCGGCATCAGAGACTCTGCCTCAGTCTTGGGTTGGCCCATTTATCGAGACCGGCGGCGATGAGATAGAGGGAGATGAAGATCCATGCGACCAGGAGGATCGGAGGGCCGTACCACCACCACCAGTTGCTGATGACCGCGCCATAGTAGAGCGACCAGTAGATTGTCATCCCTAGCGTGGGTTCGTGTTGGGGACCTAGGCCGAGGGCTTCCAGTCCAACAGCGGCGAGGATTCCGCTTGCCATGGCACCGACGAAACTGGCGGCCAAGAATGGGAAGAGGTTGGGCATGAGTTCGCGGAAGATGATCTCGAGGTCGCCCATGCCGTTGAGCCTTGCGACTTCGACGTAGTTGCTCTCCCTCATGCTCAAGACTTGTGCTCGTATGACGCGCGTGGGCCACATCCAAGACAATGACGCCACGATTAAGCCCATCATGTTGACGGATAGTCCAGATGCCTCTTTGATCGTCGATGCGACGACAACCAGCACCGCCAAGCTGGGGATGGTGATGAAGACGTCGGAGATGATGCGGATGAATGCGTCGACCGGTCCTCGCATGTAACCGCCCAGAAAACCGAGCAATATGCCTATTCCGAGACCGAAGACACCGGCGAACAACCCGATGCGGAGAGTTAGAGGGGCACCGTGGACCATGAGCGGCAGGACCTGCCTGCCGTTGAAATCGGTTCCCAACCAGTATTTCGACTGGGGAGTTGCGGTCTGGGGGCCCGAGATGGGATCGGCGTCTTTGGGGTCGACGATTTGGCCGCCGATCAGCCACAACGCTAGGAGGGCGATCAGCATGAAGAGCCCGATCGAGAGCATCCGTTCGTGAAGCAGGTAGTACCCGATCTGCGAGACCGCGCTATAAGAACTCGCAGGGCTCGATTCGGCGTCGGCTTGGATCGCGGCGGACGATTGGGGCGTTTCGGCGCCTAAATCACGCATAGCTTAGTTGGTACCTGAATGCAGTTCGCATCTGCGATTTATGCGGTGCGCCGCACGCGAGGATCGATGAATGGGTAGGCGATATCAAGAATGAAGGTGGACGCTGCGACCATGACGATGAGAACGAAAACGACGCCGTAGATGACGAAATAGTCGAAACCGGCGATGGCGTTGTAGAGCAGGGTGCCCATTCCGGGGTAGCGATAGATGACCTCGACGAGTATCACGCCGGAGAATATGAGACTCATGGCGAGGGCGAGAGATGTTAGTTGTGGGAGGGTGGCGTTTCGCATTCCGTACAGGCTGAAGACGCGTCCCGGTCTCAATCCACGCATCTGGGCCAACGTAACGTAGTCTTCGCCCTGTGTGGTGACCATCATTCCCCGCATTCCTAGCGCCCAGAATCCGATCTGGGAGAGGATGATCGACAACGCTGGCAAGATCGAGTGGTAGACGGTGTCTAAGACCCGCTCCATGTTCCAGCCGTCGTAAACCGTTGTGACGCTAGTGGCTCCGGCGAGGGGTAGCAACGGCCACCATTCAGGTTGCCACTGATGGCGCACGGCGAACAGGAACATCAGCATGATGGCCAACATGAAGTATGGGATCGGGGAGAGGGTCAAGAAGATTGGCAGTGCGCCTTTGAGCCATTTGGGAGCACCGGGCCAAGCGAGCGTTGCTCCCGATAGCGAGCCGAGTGCGAAGGCAGTCAGGACCGAGATTCCGACTAGTCCCAAGGTGTATGGCATTCGCTGGACGATCATGTCCCATACCCTGGTCGGGTAGTTGATGAGCGAGTAGTTGAGGTCGCCGCGTACGAGACTTGAGAGATAGCGGATGTATTGGAGATACAGGGGTTGATCGAGTCCGTATTCCTTTTCGTAAGCCTCGACGACCTTCTCCATGCCGGTGGCGAGGTTGCCAGTTGCGGCCATCATTACCAAGCGTTCTCGGACGGGGTTGCGGTCGCTGGCGATGCGGGGAAGGAAGAAGATAACGGTGGTTGCGAGCCATACGACGAGTAGGAACATGCCGAAGCGTGCTGCTATGTAGGTGATGCTCACGGCTGGCCGTCTTATCTGTGCGGTTTGCTGTACACGCCAAAACTGGCGCGCCAAACCACACTATGCGGCGGAATTATACAGCGATGTCAAGCGCTTGGAGACCTTTGCATAACCCGTATGGACGGGTCTTGTTGGCGTCGGTCGTCCTGTGATCCCCCTTTGTCCTTCGGACATTTCCCCCGTGAACGGGGGAAACCCTGGAGTCTTCGGACATTTTCCTCGCGAGCGGGGCCATTGCAAAACTGCCGAGTCTTCTAGCATCGGAAGATTGACGAGGTGGTCAAAGTGTTCGTTGGTGGTTGTTGACCGTACCCCTCCCGTTTGTCCACCCCGGTCACCCTCACCCTGGCCCTCTCCCGCCGAGCGGGAGAGGGTATGTGCTCTACCGTTGCGTGTGGTTTTGCAATGGTCTCGTTCAGACAAGATGAGAGGAAAGGTGGTGTGCGCCTCCTTCGTTCCCGTCGATGGAGTTTTTGGGCTTCGCTAAAGGGGGCTGTTCTAGTCACCACCCCGCGTTTGAGTTATTGGTAGCGGACTACAGCGGTGTCGCCTGCTAGCCAGCGGAAGTCGGTGAATTCGCTTCCTTTTGGTGCTTCGAAGACGATGTGACCGCGCAGCTCCTCGCCTTGGTTGAGGGTGAATCCGCCCCACATCAATCTGAAATCGGGATCGAGGTAGCGATCGTCGGGGCTAGTCTCGACGATGTATGAGCGATCGATCACGTTTATGGGTTTAAGAGCGATGCTGCCTTTGATTCGCAGCTCCGCGGCTTCGCGGTCGACTACCATCTTTACTGCGCCGGATGTCTGGTTGGTAAGGATGGTTTCGACGACGATGATCTCGGTGCCTTGTCCTTCGGGCTTGATGGCCCATTGGTTGATCGTCCCGGCGCTGGAGGGCGCATCGTAGACGACGTATGGTTGGTGGCGTGGCAACTCGGCTCGTATCCAAAGCGTTCGACCGGCGACATATAGCTCAGGTCCACCTTCGAAGGGGTTCGCCCACAGCAACACCTCGACGACGGCGAGGGAGATGAGAGAGACGACGGTGAGTGCGATCAGGACTACTGGGAGCGCCTGTTTCGGGACGCGGAGCTGGCGTCGTGCGAGGACGGCGCCGGAGGCATCGACGTCGATGTATTCAGATCCTGAGGAGCCGCGGAACGATGTGGATGGGGTGTAGTCGATGAAGACCCTGGCGATTCCATCGCCCATGGCTTCGACGCCGTTGATCTCCCATTGCAGGTTGGCGTCTCGTAGTTTGGGGCCGTATTCGTATTGGTTCTCTTCCGCGTATCGGAGAGCGGCCTCTACTTCGGTCGGGAAAGTGTTGCGGGCCTCGTCGCCTTCGACGAAGGTGCTCCGCACGGTTACATCAACCGACGTGTCGGTTGATTCTTCTTGTTCGTCCCTGGTTTCTGGGCGATTGGTGGTCATATTGGGTGCGCGGTTCGTCGATCTTCGTTCTAGGTATCAAATATAAATCGGCGGTGAGAACTAGGATGCGAAGGATGTTTGGAGGATTTTAAGGATTGGGATTTGGTTGGACCGTACCCCTCCCTTTTGTCCGCCCCGATCCCCCTTTGTCCTTCGGACATTTCCCCCGTGAACGGGGGAAACCCCACCCGGGATCCCCTCTTAATCTCCCTCTGGAAGAGACCATTGCAAAACTAGGGCCGGCGCTATGAGAGTAGAGATTGTGGGAGACAACCCCGTTTGCACCGCCCCTCTGGGTTCCGGCTTTCGCCGGAATGACGTGGTTTCGCGGAATGACGTGGTTTCGCGGAATGACGTGGTTTTCTGGAATGACGTGATGGTCAAAGCGTTCGTTGGTGGTTGTTTACCGTACCCCTCCCTTTTGTCCGCCCCGGTCACCCTCACCCTCTCCCTCTCCCGCGGAGCGGGAGAGGGAGAGGGGATTTGTCCCACCACCTCACCCGGTTTTGCGATGGTCTCCCGATGGGGAGCTTTGCATAACCCTGATGAATGATCTAGTTGGTGTCTGACGTATCGTAGGCCCCCTTTGTCCCCCGTATCGGAGTACGGGGCAGGCCCCGGACATTTCACTCGTGAACGGGGAAACCTGGGCAATTGGATGAATCCATCTGGCCCCTCGTCCCCACCGGCATACCCCTGCTGTTGTCTGGCGTTTTGGGCTTCGCTCGCTCGCGTCCCTGATTGTGGTCTTTTGGGCCTCGAAAGGGGACGGTGGATTCCGGCTTTCGCCGGAATGACGTGGAAGTGCCGGAATGACGTAGTCAGATGGTAGTGCGATGGTTAGACTGTGGCGGTTTGGGGTTGCATTGATGGCATGTTTCGGAGTTGTTGGATGACGTCGGCGAGGGCTTCGATGGTGTGGTCGACGTCGGCTTGTGTGGAGTCTTTGCCGAATGAGAAGCGGAGGCTTCCTTGGGCGAGTTCGTGGGTCATGCCCATGGCGAGGAGGACGTGGGATGGTTCAACTGAAGCCGAGCTGCATGCGCTGCCGCTGGAGGCGCATATGCCTTTGAAGTCGAGGCCTAGGAGCATCGGTTCGCCTTCGAGGCCTGGGATGGATATGTGGGCGATGTGAGGGAGACTTCTTTTATGGCTGTTCTGGGGGCGGCTCTGGGGATGGTTGTTTATCACGACGCCGGAGACGCGTTCGGTAACTGCGGCTAGAAAGCGGTCGCGGAGTGAGCGTGTGTGTTCGCAGAACTGGAGGCGTTCGTTTTCGGCCAAGACTAGTGCGACGCCCATTCCTACGATGCCGGGGACGTTTTCAGTTCCGGAACGACGCTGTCGTTCTTGTCCTCCGCCCGCGATCAGAGGATCGATCTTGACGCCGCGGCGTGCGAAGAGGACGCCTACGCCTTTAGGTCCGTGAATCTTGTGTGCTGATAGCGACAGGAAATCTACGCCAAGGGCTTTCACGTCTAGCGGGAGTTTCCCGGATGCTTGGACGGCATCGGTGTGCATCACCACGGTGGTGCCGTTTTCTTCGCCGTGTTGCTTTGCGAGGCGTGAGATTTCGTCGATGTCGTTGACAGCGCCCACTTCGTTGTTGGCGTACATGATGCTGACGATCGCGTCGCGATCGCCGAGGTTGGACGCGACGTCTGCCGGATCGACGACTCCGTACTGGTCGACGGGCACGCTGATGACGCGGTGTCCGTCGCGTTCGAGTTGTTCGGCGGCGTGGATGACGGCGTGGTGTTCGACATCTGAGATGATGATGTCGGCCGGTTGGTCGAAGGTGGTGGCGACGCCTTTGATCGCCATGTTGTCGGCCTCGGTTCCGCCGCCGGTGAATACGACTTCGCTGGTGCGGCATTTGAGGACGGAGGCGACCCGTGCTCTAGATTCGTCGATGGCGTTGCGGGATTCGCCTGCGATGGCGTAAAGGCTGGACGGGTTGCCGAAAGCCTGGCTGAAGTACGGCAGCATCGCGTCGAGCACCTCTGGTCGAACCGGGGTGGTAGCGGCGTGATCGAGGTAGATTACGCGTGATTCGGTTTCTAGCTCTTCGAGTTGGGTAGCCATGCTGCACCCGGGTCCTTTAGCAAAACTCCTCATGGGCGCTATCTATGAGGATAGGCTTTCTGCGAGATATTCCCGTTTGCACCGCCCCTCGGGAGCTTTGCACAACCCGTATGGACGGGTATTGTTGGCGCCTGTCGTCCCGCGATCCCCCTTTGTCCTTCGGACATTTCCCCCGTGAACGGGGGAAACCCTGACGTTTTGCAATGGTCGCATCCTGCGTGAGGTGGTTAGCGTCGATTTTAGTCAAAGCCGCTTGGTTCAAAGCAGATGGGGGTCGGAATTGGGTGATTGGGTGTTGTTAAACTTTAATGCTTGATTGACATCGAAACTGAACCGCTGACGGTTGCGTATATTGTCAAACGAAGTTTGAAGCCAACGGTCGTGCGGAGCGCGTTAGACCATGATCCAGCTTGAGCATATGTCGAAGTACTACGGGCCCTACCCGGCGGTGCTTGACGTGTCATTTGAAGTGTTGAAGGGCGAGATCGTGGGCTTTTTGGGTCCGAACGGTGCGGGTAAGACGACGACGATGCGTGTGCTTACGGGCTTCACTCCTCCGACGCACGGGGATGCGGTGGTGGCTGGATACAACGTTGTATCCCACTCACTGGACGCGCGGCGGCATATCGGGTATCTGCCGGAGACTGTCCCGCTCTACTACGACATGACGGTCACGGATTTTCTGTCGTACATGGGCATGTTGCGGGGAATGAACCGGGAGTGGATCAAGGAGCGTGTGCCGAAGGTGATCGACACCGTTAGGTTGAACGACTATCGCAACGCGTTGGTTGGCAAGCTCTCCAAGGGATATCGTCAACGGACCGGCATCGCGCAGGCGATCTTGCATGAGCCCGATGTTCTCATCCTCGATGAACCGACGATCGGCATCGACCCGATTCAGGTGGTGGAGACTCGCGAACTCATCAGCGAGTTGGGCGAGGACCACACGTTGCTTCTGAGTTCGCACATCCTTCCCGAAGTGAGCATGATCTGCCGTCGGGTGCTAGTGATCCACGACGGTCGAATCGTCGCTGATGACCGTCCGGACAATCTATCCGAGCGATTGCAGCACTCGGAGCGTATCGAGATGACGGTGCGAGGTGCAGAGCCACGAGATGTGATCGGCGAGATGCGTGATCTTCCGATGGTGGTGGATGCACGTCGTGACAACCGCGCGGAGAGCATGGCCAGGGCGGAGCGTGACGGCACGGTGCCATTGATCGTGGATGCCCGTCCGAATGCGCAGGCGACCGAGGTGATTGCGAACAAGATAATCGAGCGAGGCTGGGGTTTGGTGAACCTGACTCCGTTGCCGCTGACGTTGGAAGAGATCTTCTTGGAATTGACGACCGAAGAGGATCTGGGCTGAACCGTGCGCTACATCTGGCTAATCGCTAACAAAGAGGTTCGCACCTACTTCGCCTCGCCGATGGCTTACGTGGTCACTGCGGCGTTTCTGGCGATCACCGGGTTCTTCTTTGTGGCTTCGGTGTCGGATGCGTTTTCGGAAGCGTCGATACGTGGCTTTCTGGCGGGTGCTGTGTTCTTCATGATCTTCATGTCGCCGGCTATAACGATGCGGCTGCTTGCCGAGGAGCAGAAGATCGGGACGCTTGAGTTGTTGTTGACATCCCCGGTGCGCGAGTTCGAGATTGTGGTCGGGAAGTTCCTTGCCGCGTTTATCACGGTGTTGGCGATGATTGTGTTGTCGCTCTACTTCGTGATCATCTTGTTTGTTTACGGCATCCCTGACATTGGTCCGATTTTGACGGGTTATTTGGGGTTGGTTCTGTACGCGGCGGCGACTTTGGCGATCGGGTTGTTTGCTTCGGCGTTGAGCCCCAACCAGATCGTGGGATTGGTGGTTGGTGCCGGGTTGCTCACGGGTTTGACGATTATCGACTTCGTCTCGGAGCGGGTCACTGGCGTTGCGTCGGAGATTTTGGACGCGTTGCAACTCGGCGCGTCGTTCTCGGTGTTCGATCTTGACAGCTTCGGAGTTGCTGAGGCGGGTCACTTCGCCGATTTCGCTCGCGGCATTTTGTCGATCGGAGATGTCGTGTATTACGTATCGATCACGGCGGTGTTTTTGTTGCTGACGGTGATCGCTCTGGAAACTCGTCGCTGGCGCTGATGCAGGCCGTATCTCAATGACCACTCAAGACACTTCACAGCCGGAGCTTCCAGAGACTCGTCCCACGATGGAGGAGCTCGTCGACGAGACTCCGCTGCGCGAGCGGATCATGGCGAGCGCACGGTCAATCCGGCAGGCGTTGGCTTTGGCGGGGACGCTGATTCTTGTTCTCGGCGTGTTGATTTGGATCTTCTTGCGAGACCTGGAGACCTACTCCTATATCGTGATGGGGATCGGTCTGTTGGTGCTGGTGGTGGATGCGGCGATTTCGTTTGATGCTGTGCGGTATGCAATCTTTGGGAGGCGTGGTCGGTATGGATTGAACACCGCCATCGTGTTAATTGCATTCGTGGCGATTGCGGTGGTCCTCAACTTTGTTATCTACTGGGCCGTCGGGCGACCCGATCCTCCCGGTTTCCTGCGTGTGGATACCACGAGCACGAAACAGTTCATCGTCTCCGACCAGACATTGAACACGCTCAAGAACCTGCGGGAGCCGATCGAGGTGATCGCCTTCTTCCGGCGGAACACGCCACAGCGGCAGGCGGCATGGCGCGCGACCGAGGATCTTCTCAGCGAATTCCGACGGCGATCGACAGTGCAGCCGCTGACGTTCCGGTTGGTTGATCCGGAGCTTGAACCTAATGTAGCTACCGAATATGGGATCACGCAGTTCCCTTCGCTCGCTATCGAGGCGACTGAGAGTCGACGGATCGAGGTGATCCCGGGGTTGAATCCCAATCAGGGTCCCAATGTGTTCTCCGAGCAGGACATCATCACGGGCCTGTTGGTGGTGAACCAGATCAAGCAGAAGACGATTGTGTTTATCAGTGGTCATGCTGTGCGTGATTTGTTGGACGATACGCGTGGCGGTGACGGTTATGCGCTGGCGGCGAGTTCGCTGGTCCGTGAAAACTACGCGATCGGCAACGAGACGATGCAGGAGCTGGGTCAGAGACTACAGACGAACAATCCGGAACTCTTCCCAGCGGTGGTGATCTTCGCGGGTCCGACTAACGACATGACGGAGAGCGAAGAGGGGATATTGCTGGAGTACAGCCGGCGTGGCGGGAGCATCCTATTGTTGCTCGAGCCTGAAACGGCGCCGGATTCGTTCAAAGGTTTTCTCTCACGCTACGGTGTCGGCGTTGGAGAGGGCACAGTGGTCGATACCGCGAGTTATGTGGCACCGAACCCGTCGTTCTTGCAGATCAAGAACACCAACAGTCAGTTGCCGGAACATCCGCTAACCGAGGACTTTGACGTTCTCTACATGCCGGGCTCCACGTCGTTTACCTACAGCATCGATCCGCAGACGATACCGCTCACCGACGAGGGGATCCCGTATGTTCGGCAAGAGTTGGTGGCGATCAGCACGCTGAACAGCTGGGCCGAGACAGACATTGAGAACATCGAGTTCCAAGTCGATGAGGACATCGGCGGGCCGCATCCGGTGGCGGTGGCGGTTGAGGCGGTCTCCGAGATCGGCGGTAGTCCGCGGCGCAATGGGGATGAGTTGATTGGGACGCAGATGGTGTTGGTTGGTGACACCGATTTTGCGAGCAATGCGTATTTCGGTTCGGCTAGGAACGGCGACCTGTTTGTGAATGCCGTCAACTATTTGGCCGACGACTATGAATTGATAACGCTTCGCCCGAAGACAGTCGCCTTCCGCGAGTTGGTGCTGACCGAATCCGAGCGCAACTTCGTGCGTTGGAGCGGTTGGTTGTTGATGCCGATACTCGTGGCGTTGGCTGGCATCTGGGCCTGGTGGAGAAGACGCTGATCCATGAGCTTAAGGGTCTCACTGGTTCTCGTGATCGCCGCATGTTGGATTGCGATCGGGGCTTCGCTCGTCATTAGGCAACTCGGGGAGACCGAGCGCGCAGAACAGCCGCCATTTTTCTTCACACTCGCGCCAGACGACCTTCGGAACATCACGATCGCGAGTGGCGAAAAATCGACATCGTGGCATTTCCGCGAAGACATTCGGCGGTGGTACTTCGACGATGAGAAGGATGTTCCGACGTCGCTCTACCGCTGGGGTGGTATTACGCAGCTGCTCGGAGGACCGCGATCGCAACGGGAATTGAAGAAAACGATTGACAATCCCGATCTGTACGGACTGGATGATCCTGCACTCACGATCACTGTGAGGTTGAGAGATGATCGACAACTGACTGTGGAGATGGGCGACCTGACGCCGGACGGCGGTGCCAACTACGCCCGTCAGTCGGGGTATGAGGAGCTTTACACGGTCGACTACTCGTGGGGCGAGGTGATGCTTCGGCTGGTCGATGAACCTCCGTATCCGGAATGGTTCTACACGATGAACCCGGAAGAGGCGACCGAGATATTGCTCTTCGAGGAGAACGAGGTGACTTCGGGGTACGGTTTTGACGATGAGGCCGAGGAGTGGTTTATCTGCGACTTGCCGGCTGGGGATCCGCCTTGCAAGGGGACTCAACCTGCGGATCCTGAGGTGCTGATGGAGTACCTGACCCACTTCGGCAATCCCGCAATCGATGGTGCCGAGTTGCTAAACGTCACCGACGTAGCAGAATACGAACCATTCGGCGTTGACAGGGACGCTCCGTACGTTCACATCCGTCGAGAAGTTCAGGTCCGCGAATTGCTGACCGAGGTGTACCGGACATCGATGATTATCGGTGATGTGACGCCAGACGGCAACTACCGGTACGCGGTAGCTAACGAGACGCAGGACATCATCAGGGTTGACAGGGATTGGGCCGACAGGGTGCTGACGCTGTTCGATCTCAATCGTCAGTAGTCGTTGGTGCGAGTTTCCGTTCGCTCCGCTTCGATTTGCTGAGGTGTTGATGCCTCGGCGTCTAAAGCGATATGTGACGTTGTCGTCGGCGGGTCAATACAACCGCCGCACTTGTCGCGATGAGTGCGATGCCGATGAGGAACGCCCAAGCCAGCGCTAATGGCGATGACGGTGAAGTGCCGCCGGTCGCGGGCAAGACGGGAGCGGGTTCGGGTTCATCAGGCAATGCGGGCGGGACACCCGGTATCGCTGCGGCAACGTTGACAGGGATTGTGCTCGTGAAGCCGCACACGGTCAGTGAGGGGACAACTCGAACTACCGAAGTCATGACTGTCAACGAAACGCCGTCGTCACTAACTCCGACCAACTGAACGTCGGCGATGTTGCTGAGAAGCATGTGGGGAACCGGGATGCAGATGGTCGCGACATCGTTGAGCCTGTAAGAGGTCGCGGCTGCGCGATCGCTGTCGATGACGGCGACGGTGTACTTGGTTCCACTTAGCGTGTACCTGTGTCCTGACATTCCGGCGTTTGAGGCTGGACCGTTTTCATACATCCGGACACCGATGAACTCGGCGTTGGGCACGACGCCTACCTCGGCGTTTATCGAGAAGCCTTCACCGTTGAACGAGCCTCCACCTTCAGGGGTGAATACCTCGTAGTTGTTTCCGTCGGAGTCGTTCAGGATGGTTGGGATCGGACCGGGTGGATTCACAGGTGTTCCCGGCCCTTCGCCGATTTCCCCGGGTCTGCGAACCCTAATCGTGAAGGATGTCGAACACGTTCCGCGGCAGTTGGAACTGGTGGACACTGACACGGTGTAGTTGCCTGGAGTATCAGGTGCGGTGTATCGGACCGAGGTGTTGCCCTCTCTGTTTGGTGGCAACTCGCCCCCGGTCGCCGACCAGTTAAAGACCACCTCTGATCCGAGGCTCTGGTCTCGAACGTCTTGAAGGCCGATGACGTTGATCGACAATGACACAGTTTCGCCGGGGTTGACTGAAAGGCTGGTTATCGACGGAGTGATCTCCTGGATCAATCCCGTCGGTTCAGGCTGTTGAGCGCTCACAGTTTCACTACCCGACATGAGGGTTGCTGCGAAGAACATGGCGGCGTAGATGAGCGCCACAATCGCAATTGCCAGAAGAGCTTTGCGGATGGCTGGCTTCACCGCTGAACTGTGTGGACGGAGTGTCATTTTGGTGTTTTCCTCCGTATCGACGATAGGCATGGCAGGGCTTCTGACATCAAAAAGGGATGCGTGCATCGGCCCGGATGATTAGAAGTCTACATATCCTACATACACCAAAATTCCAGAGTTCAGAACTACTGAAACGTCGATTTCGGCGGAAGGTTCGATTAATGGTAGTTGTCGGCCTAAGAGGTTGCGTCAACGCGCCCGGTTACGTCGTCAGCCGTTTGTAGAGCATCAGCAACCGCTGGGGCAACAGACTCACGTCTGGAAGGACCTCGTAGTTGAAGTCGTCCATCATGACTTTGAGGTAGTCATGGCCCTGCTTGTCGACGGTCAGGCAGAAGGGGACGATCCCTTCGCGTCGTGCCTCCATCAACGCCATGCGAGTGTCGTGGACTGCGTACTCTTTCTCCACTCCCTCGCGGCTGTAGCCTCGGTCTTGCGGTCGGCCGTCGGAGATGAGGAAAAGGAAACGCGAGCGGGAGTCTTGGTTCGCCAACTTCTGAGTTGCATGGCGGATCGAGGGTCCCATTCGCGTGGCATGCAACGGTGCGATGCGGTCGATACGACGCGGGATCTCGTCGGTGAACTTTTCGTCAAGGTCTTTGATGACGTAGAACTCGACGTTCTCTCGACCGTAGCCGGAGAAGCCGTAGATGCCGTAGTCGTCGCCGAGGGTTTCGAGGGCGTTGATCAGGAGGACCACGCCCTCTTTTTCCACGTCCACGATGCGTTTGTACGACTTGCGTAGACCTTCGGTTCGTCGCGAGCGCAACCAGACCATGTACTCGACGGGATCGTCGGGTGCTCCCCAGTCGTCGTTTGGACGCTTTGCCTCCTCGATCGCCTCGGCGGTGGAGGCTGACATGTCTAGGAGGAACGCTACGGCTACGGATCGTTCGGTCTTGTTTCGTCGCCAGTAGATCTTTTCGTCTGGCGTGGCGCCTACGCGGAGGTCGATGACCGCTTCGAGCATGGGGTCGAAGTCGAGTTCTTCTCCGTCTTCGAGTCGCTTTTGCTTGCGGTACATCTCCGGCATTACGAGTTCGAACTGCTTCTTGATCATGGTCAAGAGCGAGGCACGTTCGACTAGCGTATCGCGGTAGAAGCTGACGTCGCCGCTACTCATCTCCTTCTCGTGGACCATGCACCAGCGGGGGCGATACTCGTTTGCTCGGAAGTCCCACTCGTCGTATACGTACTGGTCGGGTGATGTGGCGGTGAGAGGGCCGCCTTCTTCATCGACGTGCTGCATCGGGCCGGACGGCTGGCTCTGCGCCTGGGGGTCTCGGCGTTGCATCTCCTTGAGCAGGTTTTCGAGCATCTCTGCTAGTTCCGGCGACATCTCTTCGCCGTCCTGACCCTCTTGGATGTCGATGTCGGCCGAGTTCTGCATCATCTCCTGAAGCTGCTCTTGGGTGAGTGGCGTCATCTCGCCCATGTCGTCGTCTGCGAACTCGCCGCCTTCCATCATCTGCATCTGGGCTTGAGATAGTAGCTGTGAAAGTTCGGGTTTGAACTCGCCGCGGTAGTCGATCTCTTGCGGCGAGGAATAATCTTGGTTTTCGCCGTCGTCTATGTCCTCGGAGTCTTCTGATTCCTGGTCTTCGCCGGTACCTTCGCCCGGTTGCATGGATTCGATGAAGGCTTGGATTAGGCCTTGAAGGTCTTGTTCCTCTTCGTCGTCGCCTTCTTGCTCGTCGTCTTCCTCGTCATCGTCGTCGAGGTCTTCGAATTCGTCCTCGTTCAGCTCCTCGTTGCGAACCTCGGTGAGCCATGCACATGCGCGGATAGTGGCTTCTGCTGCGTCTTCGACCATTGCGTTTTCGCGTTGCATCAAGCGGACCAATCGCCTCAGCTTACGGGCTACCTCCATGTGGCGTTTGGGGGCTACGAGGTCGGTTGATTGTCCTAGACTGATCCGGATCATGAACTCGACCAACGCTTCACGGGCTGGTAGCTCAGTCATGTCGGGGCGGGATTTGAGCGCGTCATCTTGGACAGACTTGAAGCTGACGGCCAAGCCTCGATAGGCGTCCATCACTTTCGAGTCGACGCGCGTGCTCTCGAATATCGTGAAGACGTCGTTGCCGAGTTTTCGGTCAGGGAAGAGATCGAAGAAGCGGCTCATCGGGATTGGCGCGTGGTCGTCCGCGTCGGCCTCGGGAACTGTACCGTTGGTCGAGACATCGGCTTCTGCTTCCGTCTTCTCTTCGATCTCGCTAGAGACTTCCTCCAACGCGGCACCGTTGCTACTCGTAAGTTGCGGCCTTATGTCTGTGAACATCGACGAAGGACGCTCAAAGCTGAATCGGAAGGAGCCGAACTCGATGTGACCGGTCTGGTGGGTCGAGATCACTTTGTAGAAGGCGAAGTTATGATCTTTGCTCGGGTGTCGGTTGATGACCTTTGGCAGGTAGATCGTAGTGCCTTCGGTGGTCGGCAGCTCGCCTTGGAACCAGCCGATGTTCTTGTCGACTAACTGTTGGGCAGCTTGAACTTCGATGTCCTGGCCTGCCAACATGCGGCAATACATGCGAATGATCTCTCGCACGCGATCGAGTTCGACGCTTGATGAGAGGGCGTCAAGGACTTCGTGGGAAATGGCCGACTCGTTCTTGAAATATGCTTCGGCCGCGCTTTCCTTCTCGATCAACAGCTGCATTCCGCGGCTGTGCCAGTCGATCAGTTGCGGGAAGGTTACGCGTTCAAGCACGCGTGGGCCGGTGGTCAGGAACGCCGATGATGCTTCGGCCGATCCTTCGGCGGCGATGCGATGTGTCAAGTCGATCAACGTGTCGCGCCACTCGTGCCCTACCCCGCCGATCGCTCTCGCTCCGTCGCGCATGACACGGGAAGGATCAACGCCTTCTTTAGTGGAAAGACGATTTACCAGCGAGATGAAGCTCGAGCGTTGCTCCCTCGGCATTTCAACAAGGGAATGTTGGGCGGCATCGAACATGGGCTGGACGTGACGCCATGAGTTCTTGGCGACGGTATTGGATAGACCGATGAATGCGCCGGCGTCTCGACCGAGTTTCGGGAAGAGTTCGCTGCCAGTTTCTAGGGCGTCGCCTGCCATGTCATAGGAACGGTGAGAGACCTCCTCCAAGAACTCGGCAAAGCGTCTCAACTCATCAAAGGAGAGGGATTCGAGCAACGTTGGCGTGGCTTCGAATAGTTTGCATGCTAAGGCCGACGACTTCCATGTGCCGCGATAGAGTGCGCGGCATGACTGGGCCCAATCGCCGATGTAACGAGGTCGGAGCCTCTGGATCGCTCCAGGGCTAGACCGGAAATATGCAACCGCGAGACTCGGCGACGCAGTGCAAAGTTGGTCTCCGATCTTTACCCAGCTGATGAACTGCCCGGCAGGGAGTTGGCGCTGCACCATCGGCGAGGCGTTGAACAACTCTGCTCCTGCTTCCCATGACCTCACCGTGCGCTTCGAAATCAACAGCCCCAACTGCGCCCAATCATCCAACTTGTCATCTGCCAATCGACCTGTCAACGCGTCCCTAGCGCGATCGAAGTTGGATTGAACTGGCGACGGGAAACTGCCGAGTTCCGTCCGCACGTTCATCATGATCTGTTCATTGGGTTGGGTCATCGGTCAGTTCTTCGATGTCGAGATGTGACATCGTGTTGTGGATAATCCTTGCTGTCGCACCCCAGATGATCCGGCCTTCATGCTCGATCGCATCCCAGTTGCGCGTGATGTCATCCCGCATCAAGGTTATCTGCCGCCGCGCGCCCGCGTCGGCCAATCTACTCACGGGGATGTATGCAAAGTCATCGACCTCTTCCTCCTCTGGGACCAACGTCACGTTTTCACATACCTGCCCTGCGAATGGATGAACCTCGAATCCCGTACCGGTAATCACCTTGGGCAGCGGACCCCAATAGTCGATCTCAGCCTCGGGCACCCCAATCTCCTCGTGCGTCTCACGGAGCGCCGTCGCCTTCAACGAGTCATCGGTTGGTTCAGACACGCCTCCCGGGAAAGCCCACTCTGTGCGATGGTTGCCGCGGTGAGCGGCGCGCCTGATCAGCAACATTGTAGGTTCGTCGTAAAGCGACGAGAAGAGGACGGTTACGGCTGCTTGTCGCCTCGGCAGTCCGGTGTCCATTTCGCCCTCTGGCGGCGCCGTCTCGCCCTGTAGTTCGCTAATGTGCGGTTGGGTCAGTTTGTGCTTGGCATATGCCATGAACTCGGTTGCCGATGCGGTTCTCACGGGAAGATCGAGGAAACTACCTCGTCGATGCTGCGTTGCACTTGTGCATCGTCGGTGATGCCCCATGTCACGGCGACCTGGCATGCCCGGCGCGGGCTGATGCCTTCGTTGATCAGCTTTGCGGCGTATATCAGGACGCGGGTGCTCGCGCCTTCTTCTAGGCCATGCTCTCTGAGATTTCGGATCTTGCCGCCAAGCGCGGCGAGGAGACTGGCCGATTCTTTGTCGCAATCTGCCTCGTGAGCGATGATCGTGGCCTCGTGTTCCTCGTCTGGGAAGTCGAACTCTAGGGCGACGAAACGCTGACGTGTGCTGTGTTTGAGGTCTTTGACGGCGTTCTGGTAGCCGGGGTTATATGAAACCACGAGCAGGAAGCCTTCCGCGGCGTCGATGACTAAGCCGAGTTTGTCGATCGTGAGGGTGCGACGATGGTCGGTCAGGGGGTGGATGATGACGGTCGTGTCTTTGCGGGCTTCGACGACTTCGTCGAGGTAGCAGATGCCGCCTGATTTCACGGCTCTCGTCAGCGGTCCGTCCTGCCAACGAGTCCCGTCACGGTCTAACAGATATCGACCGATGAGGTCCGATGCGGTGAGGTCTTCGTGACATGCCACGGTGACTAATGGCAGCGAACCCGCGTGGCCGTTGCTACTCGCATCGACTTTGGTGCTTGGCTTGGCGACCGTTAACTCCTCGCCCAATCGCCACGACATGTACTCCACGAATCGCGTCTTGCCAGTTCCGGTCGGGCCTTTGAGCAGCACAGGGACGCGCTGGTGGTATGCTGCTTCGAAGATCTCGATCTCGTCCGCCAAGGGCAGGTAGTAGGGTTCATCGGTGAGAACATATTCTTCGATGACCGTCTGGTTGTAGAGTTGCTCAGTCGCCATTTGGCATCCAATCGGTGCTAGTTCTTGGTGATTGTTTCCCACAACGAAGTCACTCGCTGCTCTAACTGGGTAAAATCACCGTCGTTACGGATTACTTCGTCTGCTCGTTTGATTCTGGTTTCGGGTGAAATCTGGGCGTCGATACGTCGCTTCGCTTCGTGTTCATCTATTCCAGATTTTTCTCGTACACGCGCCAACCTTTGATCATACGTCGATTCGACAGTCCAGACGCTGTCGGCGAGATCGTCCCATCCAGCTTCGTAGAGGACTGCGGCTTCAATGACCGTCGATTCAACGCCTTCGGCGGTATTTTGTGCCAACTGATCGCTGAGCATCTCACGGATGCGGGGCCAAACTATCGCTTCGAGTTCTCGTCGGCTATTGGGATCAGCAAATACGATGCTTCCGAGGGCTTGCCGATCTATCTCACCGTCCTCCCCCATCACTTGGAGCCCGAACGACTTGATCACTTCTGCATGGCCTTTTGTGCCCTTTGCATAAGCGGCGTGTCCAAGGAGATCGGCGTTCACCGTCTGGGCACCTAACCGTTCCAAAATGTTGACGGTCTCAGTTTTGCCAGCCCCGATACCCCCTGTTACAGCTATGGTGATCATCGACGGTTTCAGCGGAATGCCAAAGCACCAACTTTGCGAACTCCGCAAGTAGAATATTTTACCACTTCGTAAACCGCACATTGCGAACGAACTCCCTGCGGAATCCGCACTTAGCTCCGCCTGTGCAAGGTCTGAATTGCCTCCCCACGCCAGTCAAGACAGCCGAGATGTCACATCGCTTCTCAGGTCGCTGCCGAGTGTCGATGCGCTTTTGTCGGAACCGGCGCTAGTCGAACTCTCGGATCGATACCCACGGCAATTCATCGTCGAAGAAACGCGACAGAAACTCGCGGCGGTTAGGGCGTGCATCCTCAACGGAGATGGCGGATCAAACCACGCTTCGACCGCATCGCTGATCGGCGACATAATCCGAGAGGCCGAAACTCGCTGGCAGCCTTCTCCAACCCGAGTAATCAATGCCACCGGAGTCATCATTCATACCAACTTGGGCCGCGCTCCATTGAGCGACGCAGCATCAAAAGCCGCCCGTGACGCAGCTCTCGGATACTCCGACCTCGAATACGATCTCAACACGGCAGGCCGAGGATCTCGCCACTCTCACATCTCCGCCCTCCTGAGCACAGTAACCGGCGCTGAAGCCGGCATCGCGGTCAACAACAATGCCGCCGCCGCTTTGTTAGCACTCAGCACCTTGGCGGGTCACGGTGGCGATGTCATTGTCTCACGAAGCGAAGCCGTCGAGATAGGCGGCGGTTTCCGTGTTCCTGATGTCATGGCCCAATCTGGGGCCAAATTGGTGGATGTCGGCACTACCAATCGGACCTATGCCCACGACTATGAACGTGCTATTGGCCCGGACACTGCCGCCATCCTCAAGGTCCATCGCTCGAACTTTGCCATCTCCGGTTTTGTCCACGAAGACCCGCTGTCCGACATCGTCGACGTAGCCAATCGCCACGACATCCCTCTGATCCACGACCTCGGTTCGGGGAGCCTGCTCGATACCTCGCAATTTGGTGTGGATCACGAACCCACGGTCCAAGAGTCGATACAAAACGGTGCCCATCTCACACTTTTCTCCGGCGACAAACTGCTCGGAGGGCCTCAAGCCGGGATTATCGTGGGTGATGCAGAACTCGTCGAACGCGTTTCACGCCACCCGCTGGCCCGTGCGGTCCGCATCGACAAGATGACTCTTGCCGCATTGAACTCAACGCTTCGCTCTTACGTTCGCGGGACTGCGCTCGACGACATCCCGATTTGGAAGATGATGTCGGTGTCCCTCGACGAGTTGGAAAAGGTCGTCGATGAATGGTCGGGCTTGCTACAGTCGGAAATCGTCGAAGGCAGAACTGCCATCGGGGGTGGGAGCGCTCCCGGGCAAACATTGCCGACGAAGCGGCTGAAGATCAGCATCGACGCGACTGCCGACACCTTTGGCGACACCTTTGGCGACCAACTCCGCGCACATGACCCGCCAATCATCGGCCGAATCGAAGATGACCACTTTTTCCTTGACCCGCGCACTGTCCTTCTTGAAGAGCGTCAAACGGTTGCCGACGCCCTCAATTCGCTCACCAAATCAACTGCCTCATCTTCACAACACTGACACGACAGTATTGCGACCTGAATCGCTACGGTCACTAAGTGTCGGTTAACTTTCAGTTATGACGTTGTTCGACGACAGAAGACAGGCGATCCTCAATCGCCAAGCGCCTCTGGCCACGCGGATGAGGCCGAGAAACCTCGACGAGTTCGTCGGCCAGCAGAAACTTGTCGGTCCTGGTCGCGTTGTCCGCCGGATGATCGAACAAGACCGTCTCCACTCCATGATCCTTTGGGGACCACCCGGAAGCGGCAAGACAACGCTGGCTCAACTCATCTCTGGCGTAACCAAAAGCCACTTCTCAGAACTGTCAGCCGTTACTTCCGGGGTGCGCGACATCCGACGAGAAGCCGAGGATGCGCAACATCGCATCGGTTCCACCGCCATACGAACCGTCCTGTTCATCGACGAGATTCATCGCTTTTCGAAATCTCAACAAGACGCGCTGCTCCCACATGTCGAAGCAGGCACCTTCATCCTCGTCGGTGCCACCACCGAAAATCCGTCCTTCGAAGTCATCGCACCTTTATTGTCACGGACCCGCGTCTATACGATGGACTCCTTAAGTGATGCCGATATGAATCGCATCATCGACGCAGCGCTGTCCGATCTGGAACGTGGATTAGCTTCCTCCAATCCCAAACTCGATGACGAAGCGCGATCTTTTCTGCTCCGTTCAGCCAACGGCGATGCGAGGTCGGTCCTCAACGCCTTGGAAATCGCGGTCGATGCTGCCCCTCTCGAAAACGAACACCGAACCATCACCGTCGAACTCGTAGAGCAGGCCATTGAGAAAAGGGCGCGCTACGACCGCCTCGGTGATGCGCACTACGACACTATTTCGGCATTCATCAAGAGCGTCAGAGCCTCCGACCCCGACGCCGCCATCTACTACCTCGCCCGTATGATCGATGCTGGCGAGGACCCGCTCTTCATTGCCCGCAGACTCGTGATCCTAGCAGCCGAAGACATCGGTTTGGCAAACCCCAACGGGCTAGCAGTAGCTGTCGCCGCTCAGCAGGCTGTCAGCTTCGTCGGGATGCCCGAAGGCCGCATCCCTCTTGCCGAGGCCACTATATTCCTAGCGTCCGCACCAAAATCCAACTCCGCCTACATGGCTATCGACAAAGCCCTCGGACTTGTCCGCCAAACCCGCGACGAACCTGTCCCTATGCATCTCCGCAACGCTCCTACCCGTCTAATGAAGCAAATGGGCTATGGCAAAGGCTATGAATATCCCCACAGCGCGCCTGGCAATTTCGTGCCGACTGAGAATTTGCCGGAAGGCGTCCAAGGAAGTCGGTTTTACGAGCCTGGGACGCTCGGCGCGGAACGGCAGATGGCGGAGAGGTTGAGGTTTTGGTGGGGAACAAAGTATAGAGGCGACGCGGAGTAACGAACTGGTTTGTACGTGTAGTTGTGCACCGATGAGTTCTGATAAACTACTCAACATCGCGCACAAATAGAAGTATCTTGAGTCCGTTGATGACCACATTCGAAGAAAGACTTAGCCGCTTAGAAGGCGGTTACGAACATCTCGCAACCAAAGCAGATTTGGCTGAACTGAGGACTGATTTCTCGGATCTACGAACCGAGTTCGCCAACCTAAAAACTCAACAGGCCACCTCAGAGGCGAGAATGCTACGATGGGTCGTCGGCCTAATGGGCACAACCGCACTCACGGTCATCGCCAGCATAATCGTCGATTTTATCAGGACTTAACTATCGTCTCTTTGCCGGATGTTTCGGTCTTGTGTTTTTTACGCCGCTGCGACCGCTGCTCTGAAATGCTCCTGCAACGCCACCAGCGTGTAGTCAATGTCCTCTGACGATATCCCGTAATGCGTCACCATCCGCATCACCGGATCGCCAGCGTTGACCAATATCCCCCGCTCCTTCAAATTCGTCGCGATTGAACTGCCGCTTCCCGGCGGGATATTGAAATAGACGATGTTTGAGTGGATATTGTCTGGATCGACACTGATCCCATCAATCTCCGCCAATCCCTCTGCTAGCTTTTTGGCGTTATCGTGGTCTTCAGCCAATCGATCAATCATGTTGTCCAAGGAGTAGACCCCTGCCGCGGCGATCACTCCGACCTGCCTCATCCCCGCGCCAAGCATCTTCCGGTAACGCCGCGCTTGATCGATAAAGTCCTCGCTGCCCACGACAACGCTTCCGACCGGGCAGGCCAAACCCTTAGACAGGCAGAACGTCACCGAATCCGCTGCTGTACTCAACTCAGCAACATCCACGCCCAGACTTACCGCGGCGTTGAAGATCCTCGCGCCGTCGATGTGAACGGCCATCCCACCTTCTCTCGCCGCGTCGGCCATGGCCTCGGTCTGCTCAACTGTCAGCGGTTGACCACTTGCCTGATTGTGGGTGTTCTCGATACAGAGCAGCCGCGTCGGAGGTTTGTGGTAGTCGGTAGGGTTCGTCGCCGCCCGGATCTCATCGGGCTCCAAAAACCCGAAGCGATCTGTTTTCACGGGATAAAGGAACAGCGCCCCCAAGACGCTGGCTCCTCCAGCCTCGTTCGTGAAGATGTGCGACCGATCGCCGACGACTACTTCATCGCCCCTGCCGCAGTGAGCGAGCATCGAGACCAAGTTGCCTTGAGTCCCCGACGTCACGAACAGCCCCGCCTCTTTGCCAAGCATCTCCGCCGATTTCGCCTCTAGCTCGTTGACCGATGGGTCGTCGCCATAGACATCGTCACCCACCTCCGCTTCGTAAATGGCGCGTCGCATCTCCGGCGACGGCATTGTGACGGTATCGCTACGCAGATCTACACGAACTTCCATGATCGGACGGCTCCAGCGGTTCATTTCTCCAACTTGGTCAGTTACCAGTCTGAATCTTATCCGCGTAGGCCGTTCAAAGCGAGAAATATACTCAGAAACACACCTCACTAGGGTTTCTTCGCCTCGAAAAACACTCGACTCGACCCTTTTTGACCAAAGAGCCGTTACCCCAACGCATCCTGCTGATCTCGAAATGAACGGCGTCGCCAATAGAGCATTTGAGTTCTGGATTCGCAGAAGCTGGATGCTCTGGGTTCTCGCCGCCGTCATCCTCTTGCTTGACCAATCCACGAAATCCATCATCGTCGGATGGCTCGATTGGGGCGAGTCGTGGCCGTCGGAAGGACTGTTCCGCTTCACCCATGCTCGCAACACTGGAACTGCTTTTAGTCTCTTTCAGGGCCACAGCAACATCCTCAGCTTCGTGGCCGTTATCGCTGTAGGCGTCCTCCTTTGGGTCTATGCCACTACGGGGGCTAAGTCGTTCATCCTTCGTCTTGCACTCGGCCTCCAGCTTGGTGGCGCACTTGGAAATCTCCTGGACCGATTGCAGCAGGGCTACGTGACCGACTTCATAGACGTCGGCTGGTGGCCCATCTTCAACGTGGCCGACTCCGCTATTTCGATCGGCATGGTCCTGATGGTCTTCTACTTCTTCACGGCGAAGGATGAGGAGCCAGCCGGTGCTACGGCTTCGATCGCTGCCGAAGGTGTCGAAGGCGGTTGTCAAAGATGCGCGGAGGCGATGCGATATGGGACTTTGATGCGGTCGAGGGACCTTGAATCGAAAGTCTGACGAACAAGATATGATGAGAACCAAGCTAATAGTTCAGGGAGTTGACGATGGCCCTTGAGCCAGTGTCCGTAGAAGCCCGCGACGGTTACAAAATCTGGTTGAGTTTCAACGACGGCGTGGAAGGTGAGATCGACGTTTCCGACGTGGTCGATTACGAGTGGTTCAAACCGTGGCAGGATCGCCATGTGTTTGAGGATGTTCAAATTACATCGCCCTTTGACATCACATGGAACGATGACATCAATATGGCGATGTGCACGATGTCTCTTTACGCCGAAATCACCGGCAAACCGTTCGAAGAGGTTGTTGAGATGATGAATGGGCACGAAACGGATGCCTGAGGTTTGCCGTTTTCACAACATTAGAATTGTCTTCAACTCTAGAGAACATCACAACGTAGCGCATTTCCACGTCGTCCATCCAGACTTCAGAGCGTCATTTGATATCAGTAACGGGCGCATAATGGCCGGCCACATTCCGCCTAGGTTTCGTCGATTGATTCTCGATTGGGCTTCCGAACATCAGGCCGAATTGCTCGCAGGGTGGGAGAATATCCGGCGAGGTCGGACACCTAGCAAGATCGCGCCACCCTCTAGGAATTGACACTTCCCAATCATCAGCAACAATTGAGTCAACTGGGACTCCGATTGAGTGAATGTCTCACAAACTGACATTTGATCTCGAAGGCGCCGACCTCCCAATCCGCCTTGACCTCCTCCTTCGCCGCGAAGTCCCCGACATCTCGCGCACGGAAATACAGCGTTTGATTCGTTCTGGCGCAACCAAAGTCAATGGTCAGACGGTTGACGCGCCTTCTACTCGCGTCGATTCCGGCGACACTGTCGAATTCGACGGACCAGGCCAGACGCTGGCTGATCTGCCGCCCGAACCGCAAGAACTCGATTTCGATGTTGTCTATGAAGACGACCACGTGATAGTGATAGACAAACCCGCAGGCATGGTTGTCCACGCCGGGGCTGGTAGAAAAGACGGAACCTTAGTTAACGGCTTGATTGCTAGGTTTCCTGAAATCGCGAAGCTAGAGCCCAAGGACAGGCCCGGCATAGTCCATCGCCTTGATGCCGACACTTCTGGGTTGATGATCGTCGCCCGAACTCCCGAGGCCGCAACTATCCTGTCAGCCGACATCAAAGCCCGCGAAGTTCAGCGCTACTACATCGCCCTAGTCGCCGGTAGATTGCCGTTGGCTCAGGGAGGAATCATCGACCAACCTATCGGGAGGCATCCGCGAATTCGCACTCGTCAAGCTGTCGTGCCAGACGGCAGACCCGCACGCACGCGATTCTTCCCGTTGACCCACTACTGGACAGACGGCAAACCATTGACATTGGTCCAACTCAAACTTGAAACCGGTCGAACCCATCAGATCCGTGTCCACATGAACGCTATCGGCTACCCGGTCGTTGGCGATCCGACATACGGCGTAGCCCTACACGGCATCGAATTAAGTCGCCAATTCCTCCACGCACATTGCATCGAATTTCACCATCCCGTATCCGGTGAAATCCTAGAGTTCAACTCCGAGATCCACGACGATCTGGCACAGGTTCTCAAGCAAGTCAATCCACCGTCGGAAACTCCTTGGGGTGCCGAAAAATACCCGATCGGGTGACGGAATCGTCTAATCTGGAAAGTATGACAACCGAAACTCCAGCACGCGTCCGCTTCGCCCCCAGCCCCACCGGCGTCATGCACATTGGTGGACTCCGCACCGCCCTCTACGATTGGTTCTTGGCCCGCAAAACCGGCGGCCAGTTCATCCTGCGCATCGAGGACACCGACCGCAACCGCTACGATCCCGATGCCGAGTGGCACATAAAAGAGTCGCTCAAATGGCTCGGACTAGATCTAGACGAAGGTCCGGACATCGGTGGCCCATACGCCCCATACACGCAATCCGAGCGTCTGCAACTTTATCAAGAAGCCGCTGAAAAACTCATCGCCTCCGGCCACGCCTACTACGACGACACGACTCCAGAGGAACTTGCTGCCCTAAGGCAACGCCAGCAAGCCGCCGGACAAGCACCCGGATACGACAACCGCGGACGTTACCGAACTCCCGAGCAGATCCAAGAGTCGCGAGACCAGGGTCTTGAAATCGTTGTCCGTTTCAAAGTGCCTGACCACGGCGAACTGGAGGTCGAAGACGAAGTCCGAGGTCGTCTGAAGTTCGATCTCTCGCTCCTCCAAGACTTCGTCATTCTGAAATCCGACGGTTTCCCGACCTACCATCTAGCCCACGTAGTCGACGACTACGAGATGGGTATCACGCACGTCATCCGGGGCGAAGAGTGGATACCTAGCTGCCCGCGCCATGTTCTCATCCAAGAAGCTCTAGGCATCTCTACTCCCAAATACGTCCATGTCCCGCTGATCACTGCACAGGATGGCGCAAAACTCAGCAAGCGCCATGGTGCTCAGTCCGCACTCGAATATCGTGACGCGGGTTACACACCTGATGCCGTCCTCAACTACCTCGCCCTCCTAGGCTGGTCGCCCGGCGACGACACCGAGGTGATGTCCCGTAGCGAGATCGCGTCCCGCTTCGAGATCGATCGCATCCTCTCCCATCCCGCGAAGTTCAGCGCCCAAAAACTCGAGTGGATGAATCAGCAGCACATCATGAAGGCCGATGAGGACGTCCTCACGGAAATGATGATGCCCTGCCTCGAACGGCCCGAAGAAGAAGGCGGCCTGCTGGATGAGATCGACCGTCCGATCGACCGCGATGTCGTAAAGGCGATGGTCCCCGTCCTCCGGGAGCGCATCAAAGTGCTCCCTGATGTAGTCGACCTCATTGACTTCCTATTCGTCGACAAGGTCCATCCCAATCCCGAAGAGATGATCGGACGCCGCATGGATGATGAGATGGTCTTCACATCCCTCAACGCGAGCATCGAAGCGCTTGAAACTCTCGACCCCTTCGACGGCGAAAATATCGAAACAGCCCTCCGGGGTTTGACCGAAACCACCGGGCTCAAAGCCGGTCAACTCTTCACCCCGATCCGCGTAGCCGTGACAGCCAAGCGTATCGCCCCTCCTCTCTTCGAGTCCATCGAAGTCCTAGGCAGAGAACGAACCATCGGGCGATTGCGAACCGGCTTGGAGATCTTCACTCAGTACGTCGAAAACCGTAACGACTGAACCGAAAGTGATACCATCGTTACGGTAAACGAGCCGTGAAAACGGGCACCATCAGGAGAACTGAGTTCAGTTGGTAGAGGTAAAAAACCGAGAAGGCGAAAGCTTCGAGGCAATGCTGCGACGCTTCACCCGCAGCGTCCAGCACGAAGGCATCATCTCAGAAGCACGACGACGCAAGGCATTCGAACCGCCGTCGGTAACCCGCAAAAAGCAGCACGCTTCAAAGCTCCGCAAGAGTCGAAAATCCACTGAGAAAAACGCCTAAATGACAGGCGGCGCATCTGAGCGCAACGTATCTTCCCTAACGTCAGGGTTTTAGCGCGCAATGAAATTCGGCATCGTCGTATTCCCGGGCTCGTGGTCCGAACGCGACATGCACTACGCAGTCTCCGACGTCCTCGGCTACCAAGCTGAATATATTTGGCACCGCGAGACCTCTGTTTCCGGCTTCGATGCCATTCTCCTTCCCGGCGGCTTCTCCTACGGCGACCATCTACGATGTGGAGCCATCGCCGCGCACTCGCCCGTCATGGGCGCGATCAAAGACTTCGCCAATGACGGCGGCTTCGTCTTCGGAAGCTGCAATGGTTTCCAAATCCTCTGCGAATCTGGGCTACTACCTGGGGCGCTCATCCGTAACGACCATCTCTCATTCCGCTGTTCCCCCGGCACTCTCCGAGTGGAAACCTCCGAAACGCCATTCACCACGCAGTACTCGGACGGCGATGTCGTTGCAATGCCAATCTCCCACGGCGAAGGCAACTACCAAGCCGACGATGAGACCCTTGCCACTCTTGAAAGCGAAAACCGCGTCATCTTCCGGTACGTCGACGATCGAAACCAAGCCACTGCGGAAGCCAACCCCAACGGATCGCTCAACAACATCGCTGGCATCACCAACGAGCGCGGCAACGTCCTTGGCATGATGCCCCACCCTGAACGAGCTTGCGAACCACTGCTGGGCAGCAGCGACGGCAATCCCCTCTGGCAATCTATCGCCGCCACCGTCGACTCCGGCAGTCCCTAACCACCGTGCCGTCGATTTCCCAAGAACTCCTCGATGAGGTCGCACTCTCCCGCGCCGAATACGAAGCCATCGTAGACCGTCTAGGACGCGAACCTAACCCGCTGGAAATCGGACTCTTCGGGGCGCTCTGGAGCGAGCACTGCGGTTACAAGCACACCAAAGCTCTCCTACGCACGCTCCCCAACACCTCCGACCGCCTCCTAGTCGCGCCGGGCGCAGAAAACGCAGGAGTAGTTGACATCGGCGACGGATACGCGGTCGCTTTCAAGATCGAATCGCACAACCATCCCTCGGCGGTCGAACCGTACGAAGGAGCTGCCACTGGTATCGGCGGTATCGTCCGAGACATCCTCGCAATGGGTGCGCGACCCATGGCACTCATGAACTCCCTGCGTTTCGGACCACCTACCGACGACCGCCAGCGATACCTCCTCAACGGTGTAGTCTCCGGCATCTCCGGATATGGCAACTGCATCGGCGTGCCAAACGTCGGCGGCGAGATCGTCTTCGACGACTCATACGCTGGCAACCCTTTGGTCAACGCCATGTGCGTCGGCATCATCAGAGACGCCAAAGTGATGTCCGCCAGCGCCGACGCCCCCGGTGACCTCATCGTTCTCGTCGGGGCCAAAACCGGCCGCGACGGCATCCACGGCGCTTCCGGCCTAGCTTCCCGCACCTTCGAAGAGGAAGCCGAACTCCGTTCAACCGTTCAGGTCGGCAACCCCTTCCTCGAAAAAGTCCTCATCGAGGCATGTCTCGAAGCGATCCAACTTCCCGGCGTTGTGGGAATGCAAGACTGCGGAGCCGCCGGCATCACCAGCGCCGTCATCGAGATGGCGGAGCGCAGCGAACTCGGAATCAACATCGACGTCGCGAAAGTTCACCGGCGCGAAACCGATATGTCTCCGTACGAAGTCATGCTCTCGGAATCGCAAGAACGCATGATCCTAGCCGTCAAACCCGGCTATGAAAACGGGCTCTTCGACCTCTTCGAAAAGTGGGACCTCGACGCCGAAATCATCGGTACCTTCGAACGCGGCAACCGAGTAGTCATCTCCGACGCCTCGCAACACATCTCCTCGACCCCCGTCGAGACGTTGACCGACGCCCCAGAATACCAGTTCAATTCACCAAAACCCCACTGGCTCGCTGATCTCCAAGTACAAGACCTTGCCTCTCTCCCGGACCTCGACATCACCCCCAATGAAGCCCTGCTGGAACTGCTCGCATCACCCAACATCGCATCCAAACACACCGTCTGGCGGCAGTACGACCACCAAGTCCAAAACAACACTGTTATCGCACCCGGCGGAGACGCCGCCCTACTCCGCATCCAAGGAACCAACCGCGCCCTCGCGGTAACTACCGACTGCAACGGTCGTCTTGTCTACCTCAACCCCCGCGTCGGAGCCGCGATCGCCGTCGCCGAGGCTTGTCGCAACCTGTCCTGCGTCGGAGCCGAACCCGTCGCCCTCACCGACGGCCTCAACTTCGGCAACCCCGAAACGCCTGACATCCAATACCAGCTTCAGGAAGCGATCGGTGGGATCTCCGAAGCTGCCAGAGCCTTCAACATTCCGGTAGTCAGCGGCAACGCCAGCCTCTATAACGAATCTCCAGACACGGCGGTGCAGCCGACGCCGATCATCGGTGCGCTGGGTGTCTTGGAAAACGTGGAACGCCACGTGACATCCGCATTCAAAGATGAAGGCGACGCTATCATCCTCATTGGCTCAGACTCCCCTTGGGCCGACGGCCAAACCCTAGCCGGCAGCGAAGCGCTATCCGTCCTTCACGGTTTCATCGCTGGCAACCCAACCTTGGACCTGACCCTAGAAACCAAAGTCCAGACCTTAACCCGCACCCTAATCTCCCAAGGCATCATCAAATCCGCCCACGACATTTCCCACGGGGGACTAGTGGTAGCCATCGCCGAATCTGCCATTCAAGGGAATGTCGGTGCATTTATCAATCACCAAACGCCCATCACCGACTGGCTGCCCAACCTGTTTGGCGAACCGCAATCGCGCGTCGTCGTAACTTGCGAATCCGCTAACTGCGAAACCATCCTCCAAACCGCTCGAAAAAACAACACCCCTGTCACTCAAATCGGCACCGTGGGCGGTACAAACCTCACAATCACTGACCTAATCAACTTACCGCTAGATACGGCCGCGAGCACTTGGCTAAACGTGTTCGAAATTGCCACGTAAATCTGCGTCTGCCGTTGGGTACGCGTGGGAGATTTGGCGACGGCAAGTACGTCAACAGGCATGTGCCATGACGTTCGATGATGCAACGCGTCGGGGGTAGGATTGAGGATGGTCGGAGGTGCCTTTGGAAAGCCAACGGGCGGCTCACCATAGCCAAAATACGTGAGCTGCCGCCTCCGACCAATTGAGATGGGGGTTTTTTACCTTTCGGTGATTGCCTACCAGTCTCACCCCCTAGGATACACGAATCAAGCAGACTATCAACGATGCTAACTGTAATCTCAATCCGCAGAACCGTTTGACGTCGTTGACGATTCCCTTCCCGCCGTTATCTGCAACCCTAACGACACCGAAACATAGTTCAACACGTTCGATATCACAGTCACCGGTCGACTAGTCAGGAGGTCAAAGCGTTCTCATCCACGTCGCTCAAACATTATCCACGCGTGGTTCAATTTTCATCCGAGTCTTCGGAGTCGACCGGATAGGTTTCCTCGTAAATCTCAATGAGAGGTCGTTCGTGTTTCTCGCTCCACCAATGATTCGTTGGCCGTCGCGTTTTGCCGTTGAAAACCTTTTTGGTAACGTGCGTCAGCGACACAATGTCGCCTTCATGCTCCACGTTTTTGTTGTCGACGATCGTCACCACAAGGTTGCGGTCTCGCAAAAAGGACAGTCGATCTCCAGCGCCTAGCCCCATCTCTTCGAAGTCCAGGTCTGGCCGCCTGTTTCGATATCTCCTTGCTGCTTTCTCGCCTTCTTCGTCAGGTTCCTCGCTTTGCCCTATCTCGATTTCCTTACCTAACAAGCGCAATAATGGCTTTAGATCGGCGGCGTCTACCTCGAAAAACTCGCGCGATGGATTGACCCTACTAACGCTCAGGGCGCGATGCAACGCGTCTTCCACCGCCGTTGCATTTTCGACCTCGACGGCGAGTTCGCATTCAAACGGAAAAGGAACTCCGGTAGAATACAGATTTCGCAATCGATTCGGCATATCAGCAGTGGTTCTGCCGATTTTGACGAACTTGGGAAATGCTTCATTCGTTAGCAGATAGACGATCTGGGACATGTAAATCTCGCCTCGATGACGGTTTCGATATCGTCGCACGACGTTTCGAGACAGCAATTGCCCAATCGCCGCGACCGGGGCTGGCGGCCTGGAAACCCAAACGGCCAACCCTCCCTGCAACTGTAATCGAACGTCAACGTGCATCTAATCAAGTCCCGCGATTTCCATTCTGGCGGGCATTGGGTGACTATCCGCTACAGCCAAGGCGTAAAATTGAATGTAACGGCCGCTTAATTCCAATCACCCACCCCATGCCCTCCTATCACGTCTGGACAGTTGGTTGCCAGATGAATATGTCCGACTCGGAACGGTTAGGCGCGGGGATGACGACCCTAGGGCTGGACCACTCTGACGCCCCCGAAGACGCCGATGTAGTCGTCCTCAACACCTGTGTAGTCCGACAATCCGCCGAGGATACCGCGACGGGGATGCTTGGCAAGCTGAAGAAGGTCAAGGACGCGAACCCTGATCGCATGATCGTGGTGATGGGTTGCATGGTGGGGCCTAACGATGCCGATCTTCGCCGACGTTTCCCGCAAGTAGACCTCTGGGCTAGACCTCAAGACTTCAACCCCATCCTCGAAACCGTCGCCTTCCGCCACGACATCGAAAATGCCGATCTCGACGGGTGCTTGGCGAACCTAGTCCCAACCGATCCCAAAGTCGCCACCTTCGTGCCGATCACCCACGGCTGCGATAAGTTCTGCACTTTCTGCATCATCCCGTACCGCCGAGGCCGGGAGACCAGCCGAGCTCTACCTGAACTTGTCGACGAAGCCAAGATGCTCGTCCAGCGTGGCGTCAAAGAGATAACCCTCCTTGGCCAGAACGTCGACTCCTACGGCCACGATCTCGACGATCGCAAAGACCTCGCTGATCTCCTAGAAGCCATCCAAGAGGTCGACGGCATCGAACGCATCCGCTTCCTGACATCCCACCCCAACGACATGTCGACGCGGATCATCCAGTCCATCGCCGACCTCCCTAAGGTTTGCGAGACCGTGAACCTTCCCTTCCAAGCCGGCGACGACGTCGTCCTAGCTAACATGCGACGCGGCTACACCCGGACCCAGTTCCTAGACAAAATCGACGAGATCCGTGTCATCCTAGGCGACGACGTCACTCTAACCACCGACGTAATAGTAGGCTTCCCCGGCGAAAACGAAGCTCAGTTCGAAAACACCATCGACATCGTCGAACGCGTCCGATTCGACAAAGTCCACTCCGCCGCGTACAGCGAACGACCCGGAACCGTCGCCTCCCGCAAACTCCCCGACACCGTGTCTCAAGCCGAGAAAAAGCGTCGTCACAACCACCTCGACGCTGTACAATGTGCTATCCAAACAGAGAAGCACGAAACCCTAGTCGGGACCGAGACCGACATCCTTCTGGAGGGCCGGAAGAGAGGCAGGCTGTTCGGCAGAAACCGAAACGACAAGATCATCTACATCGACGACGCTCACGATAACTGCGCCGTCCGCGTCGGTGAGACCATCACCGTCAACGTAACCGAAGCGTCCCCATGGTCGCTAGTCGGTCAGCCGACAAACTAGTCGGCCCATCCCCGAGGAGGCAACATGATCTCCCTAAACACAGCGCCGAAAACCATCATACCCATCACCGAACTCGAGCAATCAGCCTTCTGTCAGACAGAAGGCAACCTCCGTACCAAGACACTCGAAGAAGAGTTCCAGTCCGGCGTCCGTTGGCAGAAAGTCCCCATCCGATACCTCAAGATGTCGCCCGAGCAGGTAGAGGCTGGCATCAAATATGCGCGCAAGGAGATTGGCACCAAAGCCGTAGTGCTAGGCCACCACTACCAGCGCGAAGACGTTATCCAATACGCCGACTTCCGAGGCGACTCCTATCTCCTGTCGAAACACGCCGCCTCCACTGAAGAGGCGAAATGGATCATCTTCTGCGGCGTCCATTTCATGGCTGAAACTGCGGACCTGCTCTCGGACGACGATCAGCACGTCATCCTGCCGAATATGGCTGCTGGATGCTCGATGGCGGACATGGCGGCATCAGATGATGTGGAGGATGCGTGGGATGATCTGATGGATGTGCTTGGCGAAGGTCAAGATGGCCAAGCCGAGATCATTCCGATCACGTATATGAACTCCACGGCGGCCATCAAGGCCCTCTGTGGTCGCAACGGCGGACTGGTCTGCACCTCCTCTAACGCCGACGCCGCCTACGACTGGGCACTCGAGCGAGGCAAGCGAATCTTCTTCCTACCCGACCAGCACCTCGGACGTAACACCGGACTAGCCAAAGGCATCCCTGCCGAAGACATGGTCGTCTGGAATCCGTTCAAGCCGATGGGCGGGCTCACCGAAGAGCAACTCAAAAACGCCAAGGTCGTCCTCTGGCAAGGCCACTGCTCCGTCCACACCCGCTTCACCGTCAAGCAGATCGAAGACGCCCGCCGAGAAGACCCCGACCTCAACGTCGTCGTCCACCCCGAGTGCACCCGCGAGGTAGTCGACGCCGCCGACCTCAACGGCTCGACCGAGTTCATCCGCAAGACCGTCGAAGGCGCACCCGCCGGCACATCTTGGGCCATCGGCACCGAGATCAACATGGTCAACCGCCTCCGAGACGAAAATCCCGACAAGCGCATCTTCTGCCTCGACCCCGTAGTCTGCCCCTGTGCAACCATGTACCGCATCCACCCGGCATACGTCCTCTGGGTGCTCGAAGGAATCATGGCAGGCGTAGGCATCAACGTAGTCCAAGTCGATGCTGAGACCAAAAAGCACGCCCTAGTTGCCCTTGAGCGAATGCTGGAAGTTGGCGGTTAATCCACCTCTGATGGTCGGCAATGGCAATCCAGCAATCAAACTGGAAAACCTCACCAAGCACTACGGCGACATAGTCGGCATCCAAGACCTCTCCCTCGAAGTAACCGAAGGAGAGGTCTTTGGACTCTTAGGACCTAATGGCGCGGGTAAAACCACAACCATACGCCTGCTCCTCGACTTCATCAGACCCACCTCTGGCAAAGCCACCGTCTTCGGACTAGCCCCAAGAGCCGACGGCATCGACATCCGCCGACGTGTCGGCTACCTGCCCGGCGACTTCGTGACCTACGAGCACATGACCGGCGCAACCGTCACCGAATACTTCACTAATCTCCGCGGCGCCGATCCAGTCAAACTCGAAGCCCTGTGTGAACGATACCAACTAGATCTATCCCGCAAGATCGGACAACTATCCAAAGGAAACAAGCAGAAGATCGGGCTCGTCCAAGCCTTCATGAACGATCCTGACCTCCTCATCCTCGACGAACCCACGGCTGGCCTAGACCCGCTCCTGCAGTACGAATTCCAGAAAATGGTCCACGAGGAGAAGGCTCAGGGCAAGACGATCTTCATGTCTTCCCACGTCATGTCAGAGGTCGAAGCCACCTGCGACCGCGTAGGCATCATCCGAGAAGGCGAGCTAGTAACCATCGACACCGTCTCCCACCTCACCGAGCTAAGCCTCTGGACCGCCAAAATCACCTTCACCGACCCAGTCCCTACCGACACCTTCAACAACCTCCTTGGCATCACAATCACAGAGACCGCAGACAACCGTACCTTCACTCTCTCCATCAGCGGGGAGGGCGCCATGGACACCCTGATCAAAACCGCCGCCCAGACCGCCATCAATAACCCCGTCCAAACCTTCGAAAGCCAGCACGCTTCGCTAGAAGACGCCTTCCTCAAGTACTACTCAGCCGGAGAGACCGGCTGAAATCAGGCAAGTTGAAACTCTTCTTCCGACACCTCTGCTAGCATCGGAATCTCTTCACCGTCCTCAATCATCGACTGCAAATGCAACTTGACGGCCTCGCGTATTCGGGCCAGCACCTCCTGTCGCGTTGAGGCCACAGCGAAACACCCGGGCAACTCCACAACCTGCGCGCCGAATGAGGTCGGACCTTCTTCGATTTGAACGTGGTAAGTCACGCTTTTCGGAATTTCCATCATCTGAGTCCCAGTTGCCGCAAAATGCTGTTCCAAGTTTTTGGGGGAACGTCTTCCCGGGGGTGCCCAACTGTCCATCATTCAGATTATCCGCTGACCGAAACCGACGGGTAAGGCAAATCCGCTTCCCCGCCCTGCAGAACCCGTGTCGACGGGTATTTTTGGCGTCCGTCGTCCCGTGATCCCCCTTTGTCCTTCGGACATTTCCCCCGTGAACGGGGGAAACCCTGACGTTTTGCAAAGACCCCGCCGAGCGGGAGCTTTGCAAAAGTCTTCATGGGTGCTATGAGGATAGGCTTTCTGCGAGATATTCCCGTTTGCACCGCCCATCTGGATTCCGGCTTTCGCCGGAATGACGTGGATCCATCCCTAAAATCCTTCCCATCCTTAGCATCCTAGTTCATAATCGAATCCACGATGTACTCAAACATCCTGCTAAAAACCCTTCGCGATGGCCAACGCTCCACCCTTCTTTTCTCTTTAGGCCAACTCGCCATCGGACTTTTGATTTCGCTTCTCTATCTCGACGTCGCAGCGGGTTTCGCCGGCATGATCGAAGACCTCCCCGAGTTCTTCCAAGCCTTTATCGGCAGCGCCGCCGAATTCGCCACACCCGAGGGATTCTTCACCGCCGACCCATACAGCGCCATATCCCTCGTGATCATGTTCACTTTCGCCATCAACCGGGGAATGGGCGCCATTGCCGCCGAAGAACAATCCCACACCCTTGACCAGCTCCTCGGAAACCCCATCACCCGAACCCACGTCTATCTCCACAAGAGCCTCGCCCTCCTCGCTGACTGCATCCTCCCAGTCGCCGCCCTCGCCATCGGCATCATTATCGGCGCAGTCGTTATGGACTACTCCGTCTCCCTCTCCGGGCTGTTCCAAATGTCCATTAGCCTGCTTCTGGTCTCTTACGCCACCGGATTCCTGGCTCTCGGCATCGGCGCCGCCACCGGCAGCAAATCCCTCTCCATCGGGATTCCAGCAGCAATCGCCGCCGCCGGATACCTCATTCACATCCTCGCACCTCTAGTCGACTCCTTAACCAACCTCAAGTACATCTCAATCCTCCACTACTACATCGGCGATAAGCCCTTCATCAACGGACTAACTCCTTGGCACTCCGCAGTCCTCGTAGCAATCGCCGCTTTACCTTTCATCATCGGCCTGCATCGTTTCAACAACCGCGACCTAGCCTAGATTAGCCTGACCACTCCAACCATGTGCCGCCTCTCATCCGAACTCCTAGCCACCGCCGGCGGCAGCGGCATCATCGCAACCATCACAACCTTCGCCAAATTCCACTGGGACGCGATCAGAGACCGTAAGGCGTTCAAGAAGGCGAAAATGGTGCAGTCTGAGACGGCTTCTGAGGACGATAATTAATCCTCGCTACCTGCCTATGGCGTAGCTATCCCTGCGCGCATCCGCACCACTGGACAACACTCCGCGCTGACCATCGACGATGATTGCCGACATTGCACAGCGGGGGCTTTGCACAACCCGTATGGACCGGTATTGTTGGCGTCCGTCGTCCCTTGAGCCCCCTTTGTCCTTCGGACATTTCCCCCGTGAACGGGGGAAACCCTAGAGTTGTGCAAAGGTCCCCAGCAAGACGTCGACCAGTCGTCAAGAATGCGAACGTCATGACCTAGGCCCGCCAACTCCGTCACGGTCTCAAATCTGATCCGACCTTCAACGTCCAATCTCAACCTGCAACAGCATCAGCCGCGTTCAAGTTCACGCATCATTACCGGCCAGGCATCGTCGGCGTAGAAGCGGTGGCCGCCCGCGCCAACTACTAGGTGACAACGATCGTTGGCACCGGCCGCATTGTAGATCTCTTGCAGATCGGAAAATGCGCGCCGTACTCCATGAACCGGGAATTGCGGACCCTCCACTCCGCATACCAATACCACTGGCCGAGGAGCAAATAGCCCCATTACATCGGCATTCTCCGCGAACGGGAGCAGACCGGGGACGTAGTTGTCGGCGCAGTGGTAGACCGACATGATGGAATCGCGGAAGGTGCAGAAGTAGCAGGAAGGCATGGCGTGGGTGATGCGTGGGAGGAGCGCGGAAGAAAATACGCTGATGGTGCCTCCGCCTGAGTTGCCCATGATGCCGATACGTGACCAATCAACGTCGTCGCGGGTTTCTAGGAAGTCGAGGCCGCGGTCGACATCGAAGATGCGCTGACCGATGAGGGGGCGTCCTAGCATCAAAGCCTGCATAGTGGCGTCGTGACACGGGTGGGTAGACACCCATTCTTGATGCCGTTCTCTACGTTCACCGAACGAGCGTTGCTCGATGCAAAGCGCGCCGATTCCGCGTGCCATGCATTGGAGGCCGAAGTCTCGATCACCTTCGATTGCCATAGGGATGCTGTTGTCGTCGCGCTCCACCGCGATCGAGTGATGCATCCCGGTGGTGTGCCCTTGGACGCAGATGAAGAAGGGATAGGGTGGTGTCGAGTTTGCGGGCAAGCACAGGTAGGCGAGGATGTCGGATCCGGGTTCGCTGCTGAAGACAAGTTTCTCGATCGTTCCGTAGGGATGATCTCGTTTCCAGAGGGACTGTGGATTTAGGTCGATGCGTTCGCTGTCAGGAAATCCGACGAGTTCCCGGACTTTGGGACGCAGTCGTGCTTGCCACTCCGAGACATCGCCGCCGTCGTAGGACATTGATGGTTGCACTGTGTCCATGAGATAACGATGAAACAGGGAGGGCGAGAGAGTTGGTTCAGTGATGGTGGCGGTCATGTCGGCAGGTTCTCCTTCAAGGCGCGTTGCAGAATTATGTCATTGGAATCGTCGATTGATACATACTCCAATATCGGAGGAAAACATTGGATACAACCTTACGCGGTTTCCTTTTTGACTTGGACAATACTCTGATCGACCGAGAAGCCGCATTCACCCGGTTCGTTCAGCACTTCTACGAGGAACGTCTTCGGGACGCGACAGCGATGATGCGGGACGAAGCTGTCGCCAAGATGGTGCATTGGGACGAAGACGGCCTTGCCAACCGCGAATCCATGTTTGCGAAGTGGGCTGGCGAGTGGCCCGATGCCAACCTCGATCCCGAGCGATTGCTACCTTGGTACCGCTTGGAGATGAAAAAGCATGTGCAACCGGATGCGGATAACAACCGCCTTCTCCAGAACCTCAATCGGCGTGGAGTGCCGTGGGGCATCGTCACCAACGGAAGCACGACCGGTCAGCACGTCGCCTGTAAAGCAGCTGGTCTCGATCAACTCGCCCCTTTCATCATCGTTTCGGAAGCGGCTGGCTATAAGAAACCGGATCCGAGGATTTTTCGCGACGCACTGGAACTGACCGGGCTATCTACTCCTGACCAGGTCATGTTCGTCGGCGATAACCCACGAGCCGACGTTGACGGCGCTAAGCGGTTCGGAATGAAAGCTGCGTGGGTCCGGCGCGGTCGGCAATTTCCTGACGGTCTCCAACAGCCGGATTACGTCGTTGATCACGTTGCGGAGTTGACCGACATTCCCATCATTCCCGCATAGGCGGAAGCCAGTTTAATCAACGTTTGCCTTTCCATCCCCGCCCCTCTGGATTCCGGCTTTCGCCGGAATGACGTGGAAGTGCCGGAATGACGTGGGAGTGCCAGAATGACGTAGTTTTGCATCTGTCTCGCGTAGGCTGGAATCTGGAGGGATGAGGTAAAGATGAACGCTCTCGAAATCCGGATCGCTACGGATGGTGACTTGGAATCGTTGGCAGAAGCACATGGACCTGGGATCAGCGTCGCGCAGATCAAACGGCGGTTGGAGGAAAGCAAGCAGGGATTCCGAACGATGCTCGTGGCAGTTAAAGAAGGCCGGGCAATCGGTTCGGTCAGCATCGGAGGAGGCCGCTTTCAGAGAAAGGGTTCATTGCGTCTTTTCGCGCTTGATGTTGGTCCGGTATTCCGGCGCAACGGCATCGGCACTGCGTTGGTTGAGGCGGTCGAAGCCATCGCGGCCGCGCAGAATTTGGACGAAGTCAACCTGGAGGTAGAGACCGACAACGAAGGCGCGATCCGGTTGTACCGTCGGCTCCGTTACACGATTTGTGGAGAACCGGTGATGGATCGTTGGACAAAGTTGGAGGACGACGGAACCAGCCAGACGATCGAGGTGCCAGTGTTTGTGATGGTGAAGAGGTTGGTTTGATTTCGGATGCTGAATGAAGGGTACGATTGCTTGCTTGGCAATGCGGTCAGTCTAGGAGCATGGACACAGCCGGAACATCGCGTTCACTGATTGTGAACATGCCGTCGATAGGGCCGGTACGGAATCCGAACGACTCGAAGAGCACCCGTTTTTCGATGTCCTCTACACAAAGCCTCACTAAGAAACGGGTTGCGCCTAACTGTCGCCCCCACTCGATGGCAGCGTCTATTAGCGATTGGTACGAATCGTTGAACCGTTTGTGGATAAAACCGTCGACGTTGCACACGTTCTCAGCATCGATCCACGCGGTGCCAATGCCAACGAGCCGTCCATCGTCAGTTTTCGCGGCGAACCACTCGGCGGCGAGCATCCCCCTAGCCCCACTCCTCTGGATTCCGGCTTTCGCCGGAATGACGGGAGCCGACGGGGGAGTGACGGGTGTCGTCGCTTCGCGGGGCGAAAGGGGAGAGAGCAGGTAGTAGTACTTGCGACACAGTCCCATGCAGGAGTTTTGCTCGGCGTAGCGAGTGGAGATCATGGGCGTTGGGAGGTTGCCGTCGAGGACTTGCCAGTCGTGCGGAGTAAGTAGTAGCGGGATCATGGGCACTCTGAGGGAGGCGTCGCCGGGCACGATGTTGACGGGCGATGGTGTGCGGAAGTAATCGGCTAAGTATTCTTCGGGGGAGTCGCCGGAGGTGATGTTGACGTAATCGGTAGAGTTTGCGATCTTGCGCCAGCCGAGTCGGTGGTAAATTCGTGCGGCGTCGGGGTTTTCGGTGCCGAGGAAGACCGCCTCACCGCCGTTTGCGGCGAATTCGTCTAGGGCTTGACGGCACAGCTGTCCGGCGATGCCGCGGCCTCGGAACTCTGGTCTAGTCGCGACTTCTCCGATTCCTGCGAACTCCGGGTTGGCATGGGGAGTCATGATGCCGCATGTGCCTGCGAGAACGTCGGCATCGCGTTCTGCGAGCACGACGTGGCGGTTGTGGTCGGCTTCTTCGCCTAAGAAGACGCCGATGGGGATGTCGGGGTCTTCAGGTCCGAAGATTTGTTCCCAGAAGGTGAAGAGTTCTTTGGCTAGCTCCTTATCTATGGGAGTTTCGTATCGGTATCGAATCAGTGTTATGAACCCCCTTTAATTCCCCCTTCAATGAAGGGGGACGGATATGATGTCCCCTTTTCAATGAAGGGGGAGGGATATGGCGTCCCCTTTTCAATGAAGGGGAGGGATGTAGCGTTCTGCCTTGGGTCATCGAGGGGGAGGAATTTGCTTCAGGACACCATCGGTCGGATGTGCGCCCATGGTCTAGCTTTTTCGAACGCTGCGGATGCGGCCAATACGGTCTCTTCGTCGCCGGGCTTGCCGACGATGTGGAGTCCGACTGGCATTCCATCGGAATCGAAGCCGCATGGGACGCTGGCGGCGGTGAAGCCGATTGTGTTGATCGGGTGGGTATGCGGGAGGTATCCCCACCATGGGATGCACGTCGCTGGTTCTCCGCCGATCTCTTCGGGGTATTTTTCGTGTTCAAACGCCGTTGTCGCCATCGTGGGCGAGAGAAGGAGATCGAACTTGTCGAACTCGTCCCAGAACTGCTGGATCATCACATCGCGTTCGCCAATAGCACGCCCGTAGTCGACCACACTCAACTTGCGTCCGTACTCCAATCCGTAATTGACGTACCAAGTCAACTGATCCTCGGGCAGATGGCCGTTGACGGCGATGGCGCTTGATGTCGAGAGTACGTACCAGGTGTCGAACGGTGCATTTAGGACGATGTCAGACTCGTCAACGGTGCATCCGATCTCTTCGAAGACCTTGGCACCGGCTTCCGCGGCTACAGCGACATCGGGATCCACAGCAGCGTATCCCCATCCGAGACTCCATCCGAGTTTGAGTCCTGAGATGTCGCGACCGACGGCGGCGGTGAAGTCGGGGACGGGGTCGCGCATGGTGGACGGGTCGCGAGGGTCGTATCCGGCCATGACTTGGAGGAGCATGGCAGTGTCGGCGACGGTGCGGGACATGGGCCCCTGCTGGCTGAAGAGGTTCGCGGCTGGAGCGCCGTCAGTTCCGGTGTAGCTGGAGACGCGCCCTTGAGTCGGTTTGATGCCGTAGACGCCGTTGAAGCTGGCGGGTATACGGATCGATCCGCCACCGTCTCCGCCGGTGGCGAGCGCGCATAGACCGGCGGCTAGAGACGAACCTGCGCCTCCGCTCGAACCTCCGGAAGTCCGCTCTGGATTCCACGGATTCCCACATGGCGGCCCCAATCGGTTGTCACTTGTGCCGAGATGTCCGAACTCGGGGGTGTTTGTTTTGCCGAGCATTACCGCGCCCGCGTCGAAGATCTTGTCGATGTAAGCGGCGTTGGCATCGGGGACGCGATCTTTGTACGCGAGGGAGCCGCCTGTTGTGCGTACGCCCTTCGTCATCTGGAGGTCTTTGATCGAGATGGGAAGGCCGTGAAGCGGGCCGAGCGATTCGCCTCGCGCAGTCGCCGCATCTGCTTTGGCAGCCTGTTCAAGTGCGATATCAGACGTCACGGTAATGAACGCATGGAGCTGGTCATCGAGCGCTTCGATGCGAGACAGATAGAGTTCCGTGAGCTCCGTTGACGTGATCTCCTTATCGGCGATCAACCTTCTAAGCTCAGTAGCGGATTTGAAGGCGAGGTTGTCATCTAGGTTGGGCATATCAAGCTCCCAGCGAGCGATTGTTCTGGCTAGTGTGAATCTACACCGTCATCACTGAAAAGGCAGCGTCATTCCCGCGACCCTCTCGTCATTCCGGCGAAGGCCGGAATCCAACGGTGAACGGACGGAGAAGGGCGGCCAGAAAGTTACCATTGCCGCATGACGACGCTTCCTCCCAAGCAACTCACCATGGTCACCGACCAAGAGACCATCAGAAACCTACCTGAAGTCCCGCTTCCCCACGGCTACGTGCTGCGCTCCTACCGCTCTGGCGATGAAAACAGCTGGGCTGCAACCCTGCAAGAATGCGGATTCGAGAAATGGAACGAAGCTGAGGTGCTGGCCTATCTTGAAGATCCCGAACGTCGGGAAGGTTCGCGAGTGGTTGAGCACCACGGTCGCGTCGTGGCGGCGACGTTTGCTTCTCGTATCCCGAGTTTCTCCCCCGATTCCGCGCATATCCCCTCTCCCGCTGAGGTAGATTTGCACAACACTGATCGGCAGCACTCCGGAAGGCAAATTCATCCGACGGCCCAACTGCCCGCACCCTCTGGATTCCGGCTTTCGCCGGAACGACGTTGGTTGTGCACAGCTCCCGCTGAGCGGGAGAGGGTTAGGGTGAGGACCCAAGGCGTCCTAGATTTCGTCGTCACCCATCCCGACCATCGAAGCAGAGGACTCGGGCGCGCCACCTGCACCGCGGTCTCGAAATTCTTCATCGACCTCGGCTGCAAGTCTGTCTCGCTCCTAACCGACGACTGGCGCCTACCCGCAATCTATCTCTACCTCTCGCTGGGCTTCAAACCCGTAATGAACAGAATCGACATGCCCGAACGCTGGGCAACCATCTACAAAAACCTCAAGGAGACCGGACGTGACCACCCAAACCCTTAGACTCGGCCTAGCCGGACTAGGCCACGGCGACACTTTGCTCCAAGCCAACAACCCCGAACACGAGCTCCCCATCCGCGTCACTGCACTCTGCGACATCAACGAAGACCGTCTCAACGCAGCGTCCCAAAAGCACGGCATCGATGCCATCACTACAGACTTCGACGAACTCGCCACGCGCGACGACATCGACATCGTCGGTATATACACTCCCGGACCTCTTCACACCGAGCAGATACTCACTGCACTCGAAAACGGCAAACACGTCATCGTCACAAAGTCGATGGTCTACTCCATCGAAGACGCCGAACGCGTCGTCGAGGCCGTCGATCGCACCGGACTAATCCTCCTCGTAACCCAGACCATGCGAGGACGTCTGGACCTCATCGACGCAAAACGAGCGTGCGACACTGGCGAGATCGGCGATCTCTTCATGGCCGAAGCCGACTACGTCCACGATTTGAGGCCCGTATACAAACGCACCCCGTGGCGAATCACAATGCCACAAGACCTCATCCTCGGTGGCGCATGCCATCCCATCGACGCATTGCGATGGTTCATGGGCGACATCGACGAGGTCCACTGCGTCGGACTCCGCAGCGGCGTCGCTCCCGAATACCCACAAGAAGACTGCTTCTTCATCAACGTCAGATTCGTCAGCGGCAAAATCGGACGCGTCGCAAATATATGCGGAATGATTCACCCCGGCGGCGTGCGGATGAACAACGTGACCGTCTTCGGCACCAAGGGGACGATACGCAACAACATCAAGACCCTTGACGTCCATGGAGACCTCCCCCAACGTGAATATCACACACATCTACCCCCGAACACAGGACACTCCGGTGAGATGATCGTCATGCTCCGTCACCTCGCCGACTGTATACTCAACGGCACAAAGCCATGGGTCGGAGCGAGAGAAGGCGCACGGGTTGTATCGACTGGTCTAGCGTGCTGGGAATCCCTCCGCACCGGAAAACCAGCAAAAGTCCGCAACGACTTCTAAAACTAAACCGAAGGTGGGTGGGTGATCGGCTCCTCTCTCCCCACCGGGAGACCATTGCAAAACGGGGCAATTGGGTGAATCCATCTGGCCCCTCGTCCCCTCCCGCATACCCCTGCGATCTCGCTTCGCTCGCTCGCGTCCCCTTTCGCCTCGAAAGGGGACGTGGATTCCGGCTTTCGCCGGAATGACGTGGAAGTGCCGGAATGACGGTGGTTTTGCAATGGTCTCCACCGGGGGAGAGGGGCAGGGTGAGGGGGACCGGGCGTAAGGAGAGTGGGAGGCACAGCAAATCGCCTACAGCCGCACAACGTTACCCTCATCAACATAAACACTACCTCCCACCATGCTCACCCTAACCTCCTGACGATAATCCCCCAACTCCGCGACATACCTCTCACAACCCGCATTTACCTCGACATCTTCTCCCCCGACCAACGCCTCCTCCAAAACACGCCCATCCATCTCCTCACCTCCTGTTATCCCCAGCAGGTGAAGAATCGTCGGCGCAACATCCACATTCCCCGTCGGCGTATCAATCACCGCCGATCTCCGGAAACTTGGACCACGCGCAATCAACGTGTTCCGCAACTCGTGCCGACTCATCCCGCCATGCGTCCCCACGCCTACCGCCCCTCCCCACGAGACCGTTCGACCCGCAAATCCCGCGTCGTTCACCGCAGAGTCCCAAGCAAATCCCATCGTCAGATCTGGATCTCGCCGACCATCGATCCCCGCCACCTCCGCCGGTAGCGTACCCGCCACCGGCCCCACACGCTCCGAAGCCAGCAGCGCGCCGCACCAAGGCTGACTCGCAAGCCACCGAACCAATCGCTCCACCGTCTCGACATCCGACTCGTAGACATAAAAAAGAGCCGCCGCGCCATTCGCCGCCACCAGCACTCCACCCGGCCGATCGCCCTCCACAAACCCTGCCGACCTTAACTCGCTCTCCAGATCCACAATCTCACCGATCGTCGCATAGCCGTGGTCCGAAACCATGATCACGTCGGTATCCGCCAATCCGTCTTCGCGCTCAAGCCACTCGATAATGCGGCCGAACTGAGCGTCGGCTGAGGCAAGGGCATCGTTGGAGAGCACTGAGCCAACTCCCGCCTTGTGGTTCGAACTGTCCGGCTCCGAGAACCAGATCAGCGACACCGCCGGATCGCGCTCCCCCAGCACGTACTCGGTCAACAACCGAACCCCTTGCGGCATCTGCTCGAAGTTCGGCGTCGACTTCGACGGCCATACCCCAAATCGCTCGATGACCTGGTCGTGCAGACCACGAGGCAAGCAGAACTCTGGGTGGATCGTTGCTCCGCCTAACGTCTCGGCACGGGGGTTCTGGACGTATGCGTTGCCGGATGTTCCGACTCCGACGGCGACGAACTCTTCGCCATGCGCGTGCAGAATATCCCCCAGCGTCGGAACCAGCAATACCTCCCCCGTCTCCGCCGCCACTCGCGTAAGCTCAGGCTCCATCGCATCCAACACCCGCTCAGGATCATACTCCCGCACCACAAAACTGTTCCCCGCCAGACCATGCGCTCCCGGGTGCCGACCCGTTACTAAACTCGCCACATTCACCCGCGTCACCGTCGGAAACACTGGATGGTTTCTGGCAAACGTGACGCCAGCGGCCGCGAATTCGGCCAGGTTGGGTGCAAGTTCCGGCGTCACCTGAGAAGGTTGGAGGCCGTCGAATGCGACTATGAGGATGCGGGGCATTCACTCACTCTCCTCTCCTCTCCGTTTGAGACAACCTGACACAGAAGATAACACCCCGCACACTCCCTGCCAAAGCCGTGTCCACCAAATCCTTTCGTGATCCACGCACATCACCTTCCTCGACGGCGCAATCCGATTGAACTCGTCGATCACATTTTCGCTATCAATGCGACGACACCTGCAACCACTCCGAACACGCCAAGAATCCCCACCCATTGAGGGAGAATGTCGGTTGACAGTCCTAGCAATCCCGCAATACCCCCCGCAACGATTACAGCAACCCCTGCCAATAGCGAGTTCCGGTTCATTTTGCTTCCTTTATTCTGTAATGGCGTTACCACCCAGATCGTTATTTTACGACATCCGTCAAATTGCCTTATGTGCGACGCGGGTTTTGCTGACCGCAGATCGGCGTTGCCTCGCCGGGCCTATACATCCAACAAATCTCAACTAACCGAATCATCATCGACGTTCCCCAATTTGCTTTCAGAATTCGGTTGGCCGATTGACCAAACCGCAATCAGCTCCGAGTGCCATCGATCAGACTCCTAAGGTTCGCAGCGAGTTGATCAACTCGAAACCAATTCGGATCATCTTCCATCATCACTTTAGGATTACGCGGGATCGCCCCATCTTCGTCAGCGATCGAGACTGGTAAGCAAAAACGCCAATCGTCGTAAGCCGCTTTAATCAATTCGTCGCCCGTGTTAACTTCGTAGAACTCTTTCAACCAATCAACCGATCTGTCGTCATCAAGCAAATGCATACCTCGTTCAAGCGTTTTCCCTTTGAAGATTCCATTCGACGGGTTACACAACAACAAATCAAATTCGCCCACGATATATTTGTCGTTAGTGGTCAATTGTCGCGTCAGATTACTCCTCGATTTGTGACATTTCACCTTAAAGTACGGGTTTGGTATACGGCCTCGACCCATTTTGAAACTTTCCCGCACCGCATTTTTCGTCTCCGCAGTCAACCGAGCCCCTGTTCTGCGATAGGTCACGCTGATATCCTGATCGAACGTACTCGGTTGAGGGTTTAGGTTCAGCTTCTCTACATTCCAATCTACGGCATCCAAAACTTCTTTCAAATAATTTGCCCCAGCAAACTCTGTCGCTTTGCCTCGTATCATCGGAAGAACTTTCTGGTCTTCCAAAATTTCACGCAAGTTTTCTTGCGGAATATTATATGCGGTACAGTAATCCGGAATCCAATCAAATACGTCCATATCAGGGTTTCGGATGCTAGCTGCCATAGTTACGGATCAACAATTCACGTCCTTTGTTACGTGCGCTTTTGTATCCGTCCTCCTTCTTTTTCCCATTGCGTTGATCGTCAGTTCGGTTGATCGTGTAATTCCATTGGCGATGCATCAATTTCTCCGTCCATCGATACATCTCAATAATGTCAGGATGATCATCGTAAGTCAGCAAAAACCGTAGTCGACCACTGTTTCGTTTCAAACATTCCGCTAACCGCTCGTGATCCGATTGACCAAATGAACAAGCATAAAATTTCTGTTGATCCGCGTTATAGTACGGAGGGTCGACGAACAAAAACCAACCGTCAGACAATCCTTCAATGACATCTTCAAAATCCAAGGCCGTCAATTCAACATCCTGCAGTTTGTCTGAAACTGTGCGAAGGTGAGGAGGCCAATTCTCTGGTCTCATAGAATATTTATTCCCGAATCCCCAATAGCAATTTTCTGGCCTCATAATCCCGCTGTATGACGTACGATTCAGGTAATACCATCGGAAAGCCTGCTCTAAATCCGAACTTGGTATAAATTCATTCTTGTAATAGTAATGCAATTCCTTCGTTGCCGGTATGTCTTTCAAAAGGTAGATTAGTTCTTCAACCGAATCTCGTATACAGGTTAATGTATTAATGACATCTTCATCGAGATCATTCAAGATGGTCTGCATTGCCTTTTCTTTAGCGAAAAATATCGATGCCCCACCAGCAAATGGTTCGCAATACAAGGTATGATACGGCAACTCCGAAAGAATGATACGTCTGGCATAATATTTACCCCCTGGATATCTAAAAGGCGAATTGCTTTTGTTCGAACGCGGCAATGATTCCAAGACCAAGGGTTCCTCAACCATCAATTCTTTTTGCAATTCCACTACTGCCATTTTTATCGACCTTCCCTTATAGAACTTCCTGAACGCATCAAAGCCCTCCCGACTACTGGATTGGTCACCGATGGTACCACTTTCCACATGCCCTCGCAACGGTTCTTGGGTAAACCCGCAACCAAGCGCCGTTTTCGACGACGACTTCGTCTTTGTCGGGTCGCCAGGTGCTGCGCGTGTTCAACGAGCGAGGTCCTCAAGGACGATGTGGGCGGCGTTGTGGCCGGGAGCGCCGGTGACCTCTCCGCCGGGATGTGTCCCGGCACCGCAGAGGTAAAGGTCCTTGATGGGTGAGCGGTAATCGGACCATCCCGGCAAGGGGCGTCGGGACATCATCTGCTGGGGGATCATGTCGAGGTGGCGGATATTGCCGTCGGTGAGGCCGATGCGATCCTCGATATCTTCGGGTGTGAGGAGGGTCCAATCGATTATTGAATCTCTGAAGTTGGGGGCGTAGGAAGTTACGTAGTCGATGAGCCACTCGCCGTATTGTTGGCGCATTTCAGACCATGAGCCGTCGCGGATGTGCGGGGGTAGGAAGTAGATCCACAGCGATAGGACGTGATGACCATCTGGGGCGACCGAATCGTCGTAAACGGAGGGGATCTGAAGCTGCATGATCGGGTTTTCGGTTACGCGTCCGTTCTTGCAGTCTTCCCATGCTTTCTCGCTTTGGTCGATAGTGGGGCAGATCGTCATCATCGCTAAGTGCTCGGGATTGAAGTTGGGACCGAGATGGTGGGAGAAGTCGGGCAGTTCCTTGATTGCGCAGAGGAACTTGGCGGAGGCGGCCATCGTTTTGAGCGCCTTGACTTCGTTTATGAAATCATCGTCGAGCGCGGCTTCGTCGAGGAGCGTCAGGTATGTTCGTTTGGGGTCGGCGTTGGAGATGACGATGTCGGCTTCGATGACCTCGCCGTTGGCGAGTTCGACGCCTGTGGTCTTGCCGTTGCTGGTAACAATGCGTTTGACTTCGGCGTTTGTTCTGATCGTTGCTCCGGAAGCCTCTGCGGAACGGGCTAGGGACTGGGTGATTCCGCCCATGCCGCCGCGGACGATGCCGTAGTTCTCGGTGTCTTCGCGGAAGGCGCTGAAGCGGTAGAGGGCGGTGATGTAAGCGCTACCGGGGGCGCTGATGTCACCCATGTCGAAAGCGCCGGTGCTTACCGCGGCCTTGATCTCTTCCGATACGAAGTAGCGGTTGATGAGGTCTTTGAGGGGGACGGTGAGGAGCGTTTCGAGGAGGTCTTCCTCGCCTTCGTCTCGGAAACGGGCGGTGAGTTCGGACAGGGAGGGTGGCGGGCCTAGGTAGTAGTCGCTGAGGATGCGTACGGCGCGGTGCCAAAACTCTGCCCAGGGGAACCACGCATCGGCATCTTCGGGAAACTTGTCGCGGAGTTCCTCGACGGTTTCTGCGTCGTCGTGCCAAAAGGTGAAGGCCTTTCCGTTGGGGTAAGGGTGAACGCGGGAGGGATCGATGGGGTATACGTGGAAACCGTAGTTGCGTAGTTCGAGGTCGTCGATGACCTTCTTTTGGAGGATGTGGCAGACGTAGGAGCAGGTCGAGATGTGGTAACCGGGAAACCATTCTTCAGTTACTACTGCACCGCCGACGACATCTCTGCGCTCGAGTAGTTGGACGTTTAGTCCGGCACGTGCGAGATAGCCTGCGGCCACGAGGCCGTTGTGCCCTGCGCCGACGATGATGACGTTTGTTTTGTCGGCCATTGCGATCTCCTCCCGTCTGCGATGCGGCAACGAAATGATAGACGGCAATGTTAGCAAATTGGTGACCGGAGGCCCGGCTTTGGGAGTAGTCAGGCCTGAGAAGGGAGGGAGAATGGCGGAGGGTGCGGGATTCGAACCCGCGAGGGGGCTCAACACCCCCAACCCGCTTAGCAGGCGGGCGCACTAGGCCTCTATGCGAACCCTCCGCTGGGTGATGATTCTCATTCTATCGTTCACTTGACGAGCTTTCGCTTCAGGAGGATGTAGGAGAGGGGGAGAATGATGATGATCATGGCGATGAGGAAGAGGACGTCCAAGATCAGGCCTGCCTCATAGACGTTGGTTGAGAATGCTCTGCTGAGGTTGACGGCGGGTGCGAGGGGGATGAAGTTTGAGATTGCTCGGGCCCAGTCGGGGAGGACTTCGAAGGGGTAGAAGATGCCGCTGAACATAAACATGGGGGTGCCGACGACGGTGAAGACGAGGGTCACGAATGCGACATGGGGCGCGGTGGAGGAGAAGAGGAATCCGATGGCACCGAATAGGATGGAGACGAGGAAGACGGGGATGATGACGAAGATTACGGTCCACTCGTTTATCCATCCGAAGGCGACGGCGATGATGGTGATGGAGACCATGCTGATGAAGGCTCGGGTGCATCCGAATGCGATATCGGCGATGAGGACTTCGAGGATTGAGAGGGGTGCGGTCAGCTGGGTGTCGTAGAGCTGGTTCTCCATGCGGTTGTAGGCACCCATGGAGCACTCGACCATGGGGACGAACATGGCGCTTCCGACGATAATGCCGGGGGCGACGAATTCGGGATAGGGATTTCGGTGCCGGGGACGGTTGGGACGAGTCGTCCGATGCCGACGCCGACGCCGACGCCGATCATCATGACGACGGGTTCGACGAATAGGAATGCGATGGCGTATTTCCAGAATCGGATGAAGGCGAACCAATGTCGGAGCCAAAGAGCGGCGACCGATCGGAATCGGATGCCGGCGAAGGTGCGCAGCTCGGTGCGGGTTTGGTTGAGGAATGCGACTTGGGTGCTCATCGTAGTGTTTTGTTATGGGACTTATATACGTGACTAGCCCACGATCTCAATCCAGTCGGGACCATACCCGATGTGGCTCAATATCGTTGGTGGATCTACGAGCGGCACATGGCGGTCTATTTTGAACCGTCTCGCCGACGCTGGCACATCCCGAATTATCGTCAACTGCGCTCCGTTGCGTTGCCATGTGAACCGATGCGCCCCTGTGACCAGATCATGCCCTTCTAAGTTGTCGTTCGGATTGACCGACCACGCGTAATCCTCCGGCACGAAACGCCGCGCCTCTTCCTCGAATATCAAAAACTCCCTAGTCTGCCAGTTGCGAACCAACACCACGATCCGCAAGTCGTCATACTCACCCATCGCTTGGTTGACGCGTGAGTTCCAAATAGACAGCACGGCGCGCCCTGTAGCTACTGGGTTCTCCAAACGATTGTCCATACCGAGTGAATAAGCGATGTTGTTGCGGCCGGATATCAGCCTCACATTCGGAGTTGCGAACGGCCGCGTTCTCTTGATCGTCTTCAGAGACCAAGCGCACCCGTTCCACGCCACATCCGCCACTCCCACGGGCACGCTGCCATGATCGCCGCCGATAGCATCGGCGAAGACGTTGCCGAAGTCGTTGCCCTCCAGGTCACCCATCCCCACTGCCATGCGATGCACCAACCATCGCCCTATGTCGCGCAGAACGTCGTCAGGTATCTGTCCGAGCGGCCACGGCCCTCTATGCAACGGCCCTTGTCCGCGAAGCCTTGGACTGTTCGACAACGTTGACCATCCCTTCCATCACCGCTTGCACCATAGGCACAGGCACGGCGTTGCCCGCTTGCTTGCGGGTCTGAGCATCGCTACAGATTATCTCCCATTCGTCAGGGAACCCTTGAAGCCTCAAACATTCCCGCGGCGTAAGTCTGCGCTCGCCGTCCACGAGCAAATAGTTGTGGGATGCTCCGGCGCGCAATGCGCAAGACCACGGATGGCTGGACACATTCTTGCCTTTGTTCTCGTGCCATATCATCGGCGAATCTATCGCTGTATGTGCTCGGCGACGCTTCTCTCTGATGTCTTGCGACACGTAGTGCTTGTGGTCGGGATTCGGTTCCAACACGCTTGAGAGCGGTTGCATCGGAATGTCGCCCTCGGGCCACGGAAAAGTCAGGAACTGATACTGCGTCGCCACGATGATTGTGCGCTCACGCTTTTGCGGCAATCCGAAATCCAGTGCGTTCAACACTCGCCAGTCCGTCGCGTATCCGAGTTGTTCCAACTCGCTTCGTATGCGCTTTAACACACGTCCATCGTCTGCGGTCGAAAGTTGCTTGACATTCTCCAAAACGATGCCCTGCGGTCGCTTTACCCTTATCACCTTCAGCAAGTCGAAGAACAGGTTGCCGCGCGGGTCTGCAAAGCCCTCGCGCCGACCTATGATCGAGAACGGCTGACAAGGGAACCCGGCGAACATCAAATCGTGATCGGGAATGTCCGCCATGTCAAGTCCGGTGATATCGCCTTCAGGTTGCAACATGAAGTTGTGCGTATAGGCGAGTCGGACCTCGTCATCGATGTCGCAAGCGAATACAGTCTCAATCCCCAAGTTGCGAGCGGCTATGTGAAACCCGCCGATGCCGCAAAAGAAATCCGCCGCCGTCAAATCCGCTCCGACGAACGATGGCGGCGACGGCCCCAAAGTCGCATCAAGCATTTCGTCGAACCGACCATACAGACTCATAGCCCGCTCCCCTACGAGATCAGTTGCTGGTAAGTTAATCGCCGACCTACCATGCCGTCGATAGTTACGGCGATGGTAGCGATTGTATTGTCAACACCGACTCCGTGCCTGTAGGCGAATTCGTCTACGTAGCGGTGAAGATGTTTCGGACTCATGTAGTGGTGTGTTCCAACATAGCCGCGTTTCAGAGTCGCCCAAAACGACTCAATCCCGTTGGTGTGTGCCCTCTCGCGCACATACTCACCGGTGCTGTGGGAAACGCTTTCGTGTTCGTAGCCCGGCAACCCCTTGTATCCGGGGTGCGAATCGCTGTAGATGGTCGAACCGCGCTTGACGTTTTCGACGATTGCGGATTGAAGGTGTATCTTGTCGGTCGCGGTAATTGGGAAAGCGCGGACATCGCCGTGCCGCTCGCGCAGTCCGATGACTGCCTGTTTGCCGATCGGACCCCGACCTTCGTGCTGTTTCTTGGAGTTGTGCTTGTTGCGCTCACGTCCGCCAAAATAGGCTTCATCAACCTCCACCTCCCCAGCGAACAATCCGCCTCTGTGAGACATGGCGGTTCGGATGCGGTGATCCAAGAACCATGCCGTCTTTTGCGTCACGCCTAGCATCTTCGCCATCTGGACGCTGGAGACGCCCTTCCGGGACGTGTGAAGCATGTAGATAGCCATGAGCCATTTGCGGAGCGATACCTTGCTCTCAGCGAGAACGGTGCCGGTGCGGACGCTGAAATGCTGTCGGCAGTCGCGGCAACGGAACTTCATTGGCTTATGGTTCTTGGTCTCGCGGGTATTGACTGATCCGCAATGTGGGCAGTAGGGCTCGTTTCCCCACCTGCGCTGTTCAAACACCGCTTGAGCAGCATCCTCGTCAGGCACGAGTTCCATGAACTCGAAGAGGCTTGTGGATTGTGTTGTCGTGTCATTCATTACTGGTAATTATATCATGGAATGGCTAGTCAGGTATATAAATCCCTTTGTTATTCGTCTCTTAGCTCTCGGCCGGTGAGGACGAGGAAGACGTCTTCGAGGTGGGCGGGTCGGTATGTGACGCGCATGGGTGCGAGGTTGGTGAGGGTTGAGACGTCTGGTTTGGTGTCTTTGGGTGCGGTGATGAGGAATCGAGGGCCGACTTCGCTATAGTCACGACCTTCTGTTTCTAGTTGGTTGCGGAGAGTCGAGCGTTCTTCGGCGGTGGCGTTTTCGCTGAGTTGGAGGATGGCGACTTCGGCGCCGACGTGGTGTTGGACGACTTCGTCGGGTTCTCCGATGTCGAGAATGTTTCCGTGGTCCATGATGGCTAGTCGGTCGCAGAGGGTCTCGGCTTCGATCATGTAGTGGGTGGACATGATGATGGTTACGCCGGCTTCTTTGAGGGCTCCGAGTTGTTCCCAGACGCGGTTTCGGCTCTGGGGGTCGAGGCCGGTTGTGGGTTCGTCCATGACTAGTAGCTGAGGGCTGGACATCATAGCTCGGGCGATGGCGAGTCGGCGTTTCATGCCGCCGGAGAGGGTGTGGGTGCTGGCATTTGCGCGGGTTTCGAGGTTGAAGAATCCGAGGACTTCTTTGGTTCTTCGGATGGATTCGCGGTATGAGAGGCCTGCGAGGTAGCCGTGCATTTCGAGGTTCCTACGGACCACGAGGGAGTTGTCGAGCCCGTCGTGTTGGGTGACTACTCCGATCTCGTTGCGGACGTCTCGTCCGGATTTGGAGACGTCCATTCCGGCGACGATGACGGTTCCGTCGGTGGCGGGAGAGAGTCCTGCCATCATGCGCATGGTAGTTGTTTTGCCTGCGCCGTTGGGTCCTAGGAGTCCGAAGGTTTCGCCTCGTCTAACTGAGAAGGTGATGCCGTCGACTGCGCGGAGTTCGTCGTAGAGCTTGACTAGGCCATTTACTTGAACGACGTGACCGTTATTGTGATTACTAGTTTTTCCTGAGATGACCATGTTGATGATTCTAGTCTTGGGCTGGTGGTTGTTTTGGCGGGGTTGTTTTGAACTAGGATGCGAAGGATTCTGTAAGGATTTGAAGGATGGTTTTTGGGGTTTTGGTTTTCGTTTGGGGTGGTGTTGTGACGGTTTTCGTGATTGTTTATCGCGTTTTTTACGAAGTTGGTGTACAGTCCTAGGTAATTGTGGGTGTTTTCGCTCATGATCGGTAGTTCGTGCCGTGGGATATGTGCGTTTGGGCGGTCATTCTGGTTTTCGGGGTGACGGCAGGTTCGCATGTTTCTGCTGATCGGACATTGCCAGGAGAGGTAGAGAGATGAAAGAGATTCCTCGGTATTTGAGACACAAGGCGGTCATCACGCTGATGGTCTTGCTTGGTCTGTCGCTGTCGGCGGCGGGCCTAGCGTGTGGCGAAGGCGAGACGGTGATCCACACGGTCGTCGTCGAGAGGGACGTGCCAGGCGAGACGGTGATCCAGACCGTGGTGGTGGAGAAGGAGGTCCAGGTCGCCGGCGAAACGGTGATTCAGACCGTGGTGGTGGAGAAGGAGGTCCAGGTCGCTGGTGAAACGGTGATCCAGACCGTCGTCGTTGAGAAGGAGGTGCAGATCGCCGGCGAGACCGTGGTGCAGACCGTGGTGGTGGAGAAGGAGGTGCAGGTCGCGGGCGAGACCGTGGTGCAGACCGTGGTGGTGGAAAAAGAGGTGGTGGTGGAGAAGGAAGTTGAAGTGGTTAAGGAGGTGGAGAAAGAGGTCGAGAAGATCGTAGTTGCGACGGCGACGCCGATTGCGATGGCGATGATGGAGGCTCCTTCGCCGCAGAGTCCGCCGGACACGGCGGAGATGGCGGTGCAGAACCGGGTCGGTCTGACGATGACGGGTTTGAACAGCACGGACGCGCCCGATGGCCCGTGGAGCATTGCGGAAGGGTTCTTCCAGCCTGGCGGTCCAGTGGGGTCGAACATCGTTGATCCGGTACTGGCCGAGACTTGGGAAGTCGCGGAGGACCTGAGCAAGATCACGGTGAAGGTAAAGGAAGGCGTGCAGTTCCATCGTGGATGGGGCGAGATGACGGCTGACGACCTCGTGTGGAGTTTCAACGATCTGATTGCGCCCGAGAGTGTTCACAACCAGGCAGGCGACTACGCCGCGGTGTTTGAGCCGATGGTGAAGATCGACGACTACACGGTCGAGATTCCGATCAAGCAGTTCACGGTTGTTTGGAACCAGGCTTACTTCAACACGTTTGCGGGCACGAACGGAACATTCAGCAAGAGGGCGTTTGACGAAAACGGTCGTGAATGGGTGAATGAAAACGTAATTGCGACTGGCCCTTACATGCTGAGGGAGTTCATCCCGCAAAACATCGTGCGACTGGAGTCGAATCCAGAGCACCACATTCAACCTGCGTACATGCCGTTCTTGAACATCAACGAGGTGCCAGAAGAGTCGACCCGAATAGCGATGCTACGTAACGGTCAGACGGATATTGCTGATGTTTCGTTGAAGGCGGTTCGTGGACTGCTTGAAGAAGGTTTCAAGATGTCGGACAGCGGCAAGGCTGCCCAGGAAGGCATCTTCTTCGCTGGCAACTACTGGGAGCAGCATGACTACAACTGCTCGCAAGGTGCTAGCTCGGTTTCGTGTCCTGACATCACAGTCGGTGAACCGGAACAGATTGAGGTGAGCCGCGAGGGTTACCAACCTACGGAGCAGTTCCCATGGATCGGGGAGTATGGCAATGACGAGAGTATGGAACGTGCCCGGATGGTGCGGACTGCGATGTCGATTGCGATCGACAAAGAGACGATCAACGATGTGATCGTCGATGGTCTCGGCTGGCTAGTGCACGTAAATGCATTCTCGATCCGATCGCCGCACTGGGACGACAAGTGGAACATCGAGTACGACCCTGAGGAAGCGGCCAGAATTCTCGACGAGGCTGGCTATCCGGTCGCATCTCGCGGGATCCGCTTCCAGGTGGACATGTACGTGACGCCTCACGTTGGCGGCGCTACAGGTACTGCAGGTGAGATTCAAGCTGCGGTTGGTGCGATGTGGGACAGCTTGGGTATCCGCACGAGCTTGGTGAGGCACGGATATCCGGTATGGCGTCCGACGGTCGTGGATCGTTCGCAGAATCAGCCGTTCCTGAGCGCTTGCGGAGGTACGGACGCTCGTGACTCGGTGCCTTGGGACTTCCCGAAGGGCGTTGTGTTCACGACGTTGTCACGAGGTGGTTTCAGCTGTGCGATGGAGATTCCATTCGTGCTTGATAACTACCTGAAGACCGCGGGCGAGTTAGACAAGGCGCAGCGAATTGCGAACAATACCGAGTTGCTTGAGTACTACCGCCACTGGCGATTGAACTCAGGCATCGCGGCGATTCCCGAGCCGATGATTTGGAACCCGAATTCGATTGAGTCTTGGGAGATGCGGGCGAATGCCGCAGGCACTCACATCGTCTCGCTGGACTTGATCAAGCCTGCCCAGTAGATTCTTTGGACAGAAGATCGTTTCGGTCTGCTTCCCGAGTCCGGCAATTCGGAATTGGGGAGTAGGCCGATGCGCGTTCACATCAGTATCACTGGGATAGTGACTAGCCGATGAGACGGTATCTGATACGGCGTTTGTTGGCCTCGGTGGTGACGATAATCGGGGCCACGTTCGTGGTTTTCGCGTTGTCGCGAGTTGCGGGTGATCCGTTGCTGCTCTACGCGAATCCGGAGGGTTATGGTCGGACGCCGGAGCAGATACGTGCGCTTGAGAAGCACCTCGGGCTGGACAAGCCGTTCATCGTGCAGTATCTGGTTTGGGTCGGGCACATGTTGCAGGGGGATTTGGGTCAGTCTTTGGCGGGCGAGCGAAAAGTTTCGAAGGTGATATTGGAGAAGGTGGGAGCGACGACGCAGTTGGCGATTGCGGGTTGGGCTCTAGCGACGTTTGTGGGGGTACCGATAGGGATAATATCGGCGGTTTACCGGGGGACGATGTGGGACTATGTCGGGCGGTTTGTGGCGTTGTTCGGGCAGGCGATACCGAATTTCTGGTTGGGTATTGTGATGGTTTTGTTGTTTTCTGTGTGGCAGGAGTGGCTGCCGAGCGGGTTGCGTGGCGAAGGGTTCGACGTCAGGTATTTCATCATGCCGGCGATCGTTGTGGGGACGAGTTCTATGGCGGGGTATTTGAGGATTACGCGGTCTTCGATGCTGGAGATTTTGGATTCGGAGTTCATCAGATTGGCGCGCGGGAAAGGTGCGAGTCCGACGACGGTGATATGGAAGCATGCATTGAGGAACTCGTTGATTCAACCGATCACACTCTCGACTTTGTTGTTGGCGGGATTGTTGAACGGGACTTTAGTTGCGGAGGCGGTTTTCGCTTGGCCGGGTCTGGGAAGGACGATGTTGGAGGCGGTGAATAACAATGACTTTCCGGTTTTGACGGGTGGAGTGTTGGTTTTTGTGATCATTTATGTGGTTTTCAGTTTGATTGCGGACTTGCTCTATATCGTTATCGATCCTCGGATTCGGTACACGTAGGTGTTGCGGTAGATGTCTCAGATTTCGACAGGTTATTACGCGGAGACCTCAGAGGTCGCTGCGCCATTCAGGGCGCGGTCGGTGATAGGTAAGGGGTATGCGTTTTTGCGGCGGTGGCCGATCTTGCCGGGGATCGTGTTGGCTGCGATGGTGATTTCGGCTGTTTTCGCTCCTTGGATCGCGCCTCAGGAGCCGAATGTGCAGGCACTTAGGGACCGTAATGCGCCTCCGATTTGGATGGAGGACCCGGAACGTGTGCAGACTCAGAGCTATCTGCTGGGTGCTGATCAGGTTGGTCGGGATGTTTTGAGTCGGATCATCTATGGTGCGCGGATTTCGTTGGCGGTGGCGGGAGTTGCGTTGGTGAGCGGGTTGGTTGTGGGTGTGACGTTAGGGTTGGTTGCGGCTTGGTACGGGGGCGTGATCGATGAGATCATTGCGAGGGCCGTGGATATCTGGCATGCACTGCCCTTCTTGTTGGTGGCAATTGTGGTTGTGACGTTGTTCGGAGGGAGTTTGACGGTTTTGATGGGAGTGCTGGCGATGGTTTCGTGGGCTGGTTTTGTGAGGAATGTGAGGGCGGATGTGTTGACGCTTAGGGAACGGGAGTATGTTTTGATGGCACGAGTTTGTGGGGCGTCGCCGGCGAGGGTGATCGTGAGGCATATATTGCCGGGTGTGGTGCCGACGATTATGGTGATCGCGACGTTGGCGGTTGGCGGGTTGATATTGACGGAGGCGACGTTGAGTTTCTTGGGTGCGGGGATCCCTGCGCCGACGCCGTCTTGGGGGTTGATGGTCTCGGAGGGTCGGGAGTATTTGACAACGGCTTGGTGGTCGTCGTTCTTCCCGGGATTGGCGATCTTTTTGGTGGTGATGTCGTTGAACTTTATGGGGGATTGGATCAGGGACTATACGGATCCGCGGTTGCGGCAGTTGGGGGATTGATGCTTCTTGAACTCTGCACCTCGCCGCGTGCGGCGTTACACTATGTTGCTAAGTTTGGCAGGTGTCTTGAACGTATAGGAGCAGGTGGGTCATGACTCTGACAAGGACCCGTGAGGATGTTGGTCTGATTGCGCATCTTTTGAGGCGTGCGGGGTTTGGTGCGACGCCGGATGAGTTGGATGCTGCAGTTGAGATGGGTTACGACGCGACGCTGGAGGGGTTGCTGAATCCTGTTGATGATGTTGAGTTGCCCTTGGATTTGATCCGTCGTTACTTTGTGGACCAGTCTGACTTACGTAACCAGCAGGCGTGCGCGGCGCACTGGATGTATCAGTTGGTGCTCACGAGAACGCCGTTGCGTGAGAAGATGTGCCTTTTCTGGCACCGGGTGTTCGCAACTGGTGCGTCGAAGCTGATCCAAGGTCGGGTAGTGCTGAACCAGATCGATATGTTCAGGAAGTACGGGATGGGTCGGTTCGACGAGTTGCTTTTGCAGCTTTCGAAGGATCCGTCGATGTTGATGTGGCTGGACAATCAAGACAATCACGCGCACTCGATCAATGAGAACTATGGGCGAGAGATCTTGGAACTGTTCGCGATGGGGGTTGGGAACTACACGGAGGAGGACATTAAGGAGTGTGCGCGAGCGTTCACGGGTTGGCGGGTTGTGAATCCGGACTACATGTCGATCAAGATGCGGAACAATACCGCGCGTCCTTATGGTTACATCTCGTGGCAGTTCGAGTATGACGATGAGGACCACGACCACAGGGAGAAGACGCTGTTGGGTGAGACGGGTGATTGGAATGGGGAAGATGCGGTGAACATAATCTGTCGGAACGAGGCGACGCCGCGGTTTATCGCTCGGCATCTGTATCACTTCTTCATAGCGGATGAGCCGGGAGTTCCGCAGTGGCCGCATGTTGAGCCGAGGGATCCGGCAGCGATTCAGGCGATGGTGGATTCCTATTTCGAGTCGGGTTACAGCATCACCGCGATGTTGCGGACGCTGTTTACTTCGGATTTCTTCAAGGATGAGGCGGCGCGGTACGCTCGGATCAAGAGTCCGGCGGAGATGGTTGTCGGGACGTTGAGGTTGGCAGGTGGTTTGGAGGTGCCCTCGTATGATGCGTATGCGGCGGCGGCTACTTGCGCGAATATGGGTCAGGCTTTGCTGAATCCTCCGAGTGTTGAAGGCTGGCAAGGTGGTGAGGAGTGGATTAACACGGGCGCGTATGTGCAGCGGGTGAACTTTGCGAGTTCGACGCTGGATGATCCAAAGAAGCCTGGGGTGCGTTCGATCATTGACCGGGTGAAGACGTCGATCGGTGGCGGTAGTTTGACGCCTGAGGAGCTTGTGGACCGGTGTCTGGAGATACTTGGTCCGATAGAGACGACGGATGCGACACGTCAGGGCTTGATTAATTACGCGTCGAAGTTTGGGGATGTTGGATTTGGTGATGACGATGCGGTTGAGAATGCAGAGAATACGATAGTTGCGGTGATCCAGATCATCGTAGCGACGCAGGAATATCAGATGGTTTAGGAGCCCCATCGTCTTTGACCCCCTCTTAATCTCCCCCTAGGAGGGGGAGGGAAAAGTAGGCGGGGGAAGGAGAGAGAGTTGACGCAGTTCAAGATCAAATACAACGATACGATCGGGTTCAACGCTGATCAGGGTGGTAGGGGTTTTCATCTGCCGACGGATATGGTCATCCGAGATGATGGTGTGATATTCGTGGTTAGCCGTAGCAATACGGTGGCACTGAATATTGTAGGTATTCAGAAGGTGAAGCTGGACCACGAGTTTTTGGGTCAGATAGGTGGGTATGGTCGGGATATGGGCGACATGATTGGTCCCACTGCCCTAGCGCTTGATTCGGAGGGGAATTTGTATCTGGCTGATGAGGTGTTGCAGCGTGTCACGGTTTACAACCGGGAAGGTGACCCGAGGTCGATGTGGGGGACTGTTGGTGATGGAGATGGGGAGTTTGATGGTCCTTCGGACATGGTTTTTGATGCGGATGACAACATGCTGTTGGTAGACCACAAGAACCATCGGGTCCAGAAGTTGACGAAGGACGGGGAGTTCATCGATAAGTGGGGGGCATTTGGGGATGGCGAAGGGGAGTTTAATTTGCCTTGGGGGATAGCATTTGATCCTGGCGGCAATGTGTGCGTTGCGGACTGGCGGAATGATCGTGTTCAGCGGTTTACGTCGGATGGGGAGTTTTTGGCGTCTTATGGATCGAGCGGAGATGGAGATGGGGAGTTCCATCGTCCGAGTAGTGTTGCGGTTGATTCTGATGGAAACATCTACGTTGCGGATTGGGGCAACCAGAGGGTGCAGATTCTCGATGCCGAGGGGAATTTCTTGGTGAAGCTGCAAGGGGAAGCGACTCTGTCGAAATGGTCTGAGGAGTATCTTGACGCTCAGCAGGACGAGTTTCGTGCGCGTTCCACGTTCGAGCCGTATTTCGAGGTGGATACTGACGACAAGGCGGAGATCGCGGCTCGCATCGAGCCATATTTCTGGGATCCTGTCACGGTCGCGGTTGACAAAGACGACAGATCTTACGTGCTGGAGACTGGCCGGCACCGGTTCCAGATCTACGAAAGGGTGAATTGAAGCGTCGCCCTCACCCTGACCCTCTCCCGCCGAGCGGGAGAGGGGAAATGTTAGGAAACCCTCTCTCGTCGAACCAGCGAGGGGAAATGCTAGGAGAGACAGAATGAGTGCTCAAAACGGTAAGAAAGAGCGCAAGCTGGTCGTTGTGCAGCTGTCGGGAGGTAATGACTATCTGAACTGCGTTGTGCCCTACGATGATCCGAGGTATGTGGATAGCCGTCCGAATGTTCGGATCACCGAGGACCGGGTTTTACCGTTGGATGGGAAGTATGGGTTGAACCCCGGGATGCAACCGATCAAGGAACTGTACGACCAGGGGAAGGTGGCGGTTGTTCACGGAGTTGGCTATCCGGAGCCGAACAGGTCGCATTTCCGGTCGATGGACATCTGGCACACGGCGGAGCCACGGCATATCGCGGACCAAGGTTGGCTCGGTAACGCGATCAAGCAGATGCATCCGGAAGGCGACAATGTTGTTGCGGCGGTGAATTTCGGCGGTGGGTTGCCCCGGGCGCTTTTGGCTAAAGGTGCGCCAGTTGCCTCGGTGACTGATCTTGAGACTTACGGGTTGATGGGTCACTTGGGATCGGAAAAGGAGCGATCAGAAGTTCTCGATCTGTTCAAGTACATCTACTCGATGGGGCTTGGGAGCGGTCCGACGATGGACTTGATGAGCCAGACCGGGTTGGATGCGTTGCGCGGTTCGGATATGCTGAGCCAGTGCACGTTGACGTATGACTCTGAGATCGAGTACGACCCGAATGCGTTTTCGAAGGCGATGAAGAGTGCGGCGCAGGTCTTGCAGGCGGATATCGGGACGCGCATCTGCTACACGCAACATGGGAGTTTCGATGCTCATACGAACGGGATCGCGTTGCAGGAGAAGTTGCTAAGTGATGTTTCGGGTGGGATTTACGACTTCTACTCGGACATGAAGCAGCACGACGCGGAAGCTAACGAGGACATCTTGATCTTGGCGTTCTCCGAGTTTGGTCGGCGGGTGAAAGACAACGGTAATGGGACGGATCACGGGTCTGGCGGGGTGGCGTTCTTGATCGGTGATGCCGTCGCTGGCGGGCAGTATGGGGACTATCCGTCGATGGATGAGAAGGACCTTGTTGAGGGCGACTTGGCCTTCAATTTGGACTTCCGCACTCTCTACACCGAGATCATGGAGGACTGGCTAGAGGTTGATGCGCGTGAGATTATGGATCGCGACTACGGCAAGGCTGGCGTCTTAGCCGCGTAGTTCTCAACCAAAAAGAGGGCAACGGAGTCCAATGATCCAACAGTCGTGTGATCGGACAGTTTTGAGGGATACAATGACCGACATGATCACCGGATCCAGCGTGCCCAGATTCGACGTCACCATCGAAAAGGATGAAGACGGAGTGTTCGTAGTCTCATGTCCGATTCTGCCGGGGTGTCACTCGCAAGGGGTTGATATCGAGGATGCTCTGGCTAACATCAAAAGCGCCATCATGCTTTATCTGAAACATACCGATCCTTTGCATTCTTGGACGTCCGTCGATGTTAATGTGATCACGACAGATGCCGAGACTTCCGTCGCTCTCTAGGCGAGAATTCGTCTCGGCCATGCGTCGCGTGGGATATTCGGTATCTACGGAGCGCGGAGACGGCAGTCACTACATGCTGTTGCATCCAGAACGCAATAGTCTGACAGTTCCACAGAGAATAGGCAGAGGATTGTTGTCGAAACTCATCAGAGACGCGGGTCTGTCGCGAGATGAATTCTTGGATCTGCTTTGATCTGTTGGACCACTAGATAGATTCACCAAAAGGAGGTTGTGATGAGTGGGGATTTGACCGGGCTTGTGTTCGGATCGGGATTCGCCGGTCAGGGACATGCGGAGGCGATGCGCTACCACGGCATTGATGTCGTCGGGATGGTTAGTCGGACTGGGGATGTGGTGACGCGGGTTGCGGATGAGATGGGGATTCCGTATGCGTCTACTGATTGGTACCGGGCGTTGGAGGAGTTGCGGCCGGACGTTGTTGCTATAGGAACGCCGGGGGGTGCTCATCATAAGCAGATTTTGGCGGCTATTGAGCATGGGTGTCATGTGTTTTGTGACAAGCCGTTGACGACTAGTGCCGTTACTTCTAAGGAGTTGTATGTTGCTGCGCGGGATAAGGGTGTGAAGACGGCTTATGCGGCCTCTTTCAGGTATCAGCCTCATGCGCTGTTGGCGAAGAAGCTGATCGCGGAGGGTGTGATCGGAGAGCCGTTCGAGACGGAGTGTGTTTCGCATTATGAGTTGGACCCGCTGATTCCTTGGGGGTGGTCGCATTTGATCGAGCTTGGTGGGGGTCGGTTGAGCAACAACTTCACGCATAAGCTGTCGATCGTGCTTCATGCTTTGGATGCGAGTTTGGTTGACATCAATGGTGAGGCGCGCAATGACATGCATCGGGCGCCGGTGGTTGAGGGGGTGCATGATTTTCGGGAGCGTGGGGATTTTGCGCCGAGTGCGGACGAGTTGGAAGGTATCGAGTGGCGAGATGTTGATTCGGAGTGGTCGTATTCGGTGTTGGCGCATGTGATGCCGTCGAGAATGGTCAGGCAGCCGGTGACTTCGGTGTTTCGGCATGGGGGCATGCAGCCGAGATTTGGGGATGATTCAGACTATGTTGCGTTCTATGGCGACGAGGCTTCGATACATATCGGTGGTGCATACGCTCAGGGGCCGTTGCACGTGAAGCGGCGAGGGGCGGAGTGGGAGTTGGTGCCGATGCCGGCGGAAGTTACGGAAGAGTTGCCGGATATCGAGGACGATACGCAGCGGAACTGGACGGTTTTGATGGGTGAGTTGGTGGCGGATATTCGGGGTAAGGGATACTGCGGGTATCAGACTTTCAAGGACGGTTGGATCTTTCAGGAGGCGGTGGATGCGGTGCGCCGAGGGGATGGTTGGTTTGAGGTGCCATCCGACGCGTAGAACGGTTACCCGCCTCGTGGGGCTGGTTCGTCGCCGTGGAGGTCGCGGCGTTCGGTGATAATTTCGTTGAGAGCGTCTCGTGCTTCGTCTAGGACGTCGTCGTCAGGGGCATCTTCGTAGGAAGCAGATTCGGCTTCGGAGATCCATGTCCAGATTTCTTCTTGGGCTTCACGGAGTTGCTTGGCGGTGAAGGTGGTGAAGTCGGCGTGGATGGTGTTGGGGGGTGGGGGGATGGGCATGGGGGGAGATTGGTTGGTCTATTAGTTCATAGGTCCGCGTTCGATGTTTAGTTGCTCGACGTGGGATTGTGTTTCCGGTGTGCGAGCAGGATGAGGTCCCCAATCGTCGATGAGGCTTTTGCCGGGTTCGCTGCTGACGCGGATTGTGGCGTCGGAGCGTTCGCGGACGCTGGCTTTTAAGCGGGTGCCGATGCCGGGGCGTTGGGGGGCGTGGAGGTAGCCGTCTCGGATGTCGAGGTTGGGGTCGACGATGTCGCTGTACCAGCCTTTGAAGTATGCGGGGACGTGCTCTTGGATCATGGCGTTAGGCGAGGACATGCAGATTTGGGAGCAGGCGAAGATGTTTACGGGGCCGGTTGCGTCGTGGGGTGCGAATGGGACTTGATGCGCCGAGGCGAGGATTGCGATCTTGTGGGTTTCGGAGACACCACCCGTCCAGATGAGGTCGGGCATGACGATTCGTGCCGATCCGTTTTCGATAAATTGTCGGAGTTGCCAGCGGGTCAAGAGACGTTCGGAGATGCAGACGGGGGTCTTTGTCGCGGCTTGGAGACGGGCGAGGGCGTCGGGATTGTGCAGAGGCATCAAGTCTTCCTGCCACATCATCTCGTATGGTTCCATAGCTTGGGCGATGCGGATCGCGACTGGCAACGTCCATTTGCCGTGTCCGTCGTTGGCGATCTGCATATCCATGCCGACCGCGTCTCTGATGTCGCGGATGGGTTTCAGTGCCATATCGAGTTCTTTAGGCAAGAGGAACTGTCCGTCGGAAGCGATGGCAAGGCCGATGGTAGGGCCGCCTTTCATGGCAGTGATGCCTTCATCGAGGAGGGCTTTGGCCTGTTCGCCAGCGCCGTGGAACTGGAGGGAGGTAGCGTAGACGCGGATCTTTGTCCTGACCGCGCCTCCGAGGAGTTCGTATACAGGTACGCCGAGTGCTTGGCCTTTGATGTCCCAGAGTGCGATATCAAGTGCGGAGATGGCGCGCATCTCTGCGCCGCCGTAGCCCGCGTGGTCTGAGAGTCGGAACATCGCCTCCCAATGCCGTTCGATGGGGAAGGGATCACGGTCGATCAGGAGCGGGCCGAACCAGTCGTGGATCGCGGCTTCGACTACTGGTGCGGCGTAGAAGGTTTCGCCTAAACCGACGATGCCTTCGTCGGTATGGATCTGGACCCACAGGTTGTTCGGTTGTTCGGCTATTCGGATCGTTTCGATTTGGGTGATCTTCATCTGGGCACGTTCCCGGCGCTGTTTTTGTCTGGTTGACTAGGTTAATCCGATAAGGTTTTGCATGACGTGGATATCTCGATCATCATTCCTGCTTACAACGAAAAGGAGTATCTGGGTGCGACGATCGATTCCATTCTCAAGGCTGTTAAATGCTTGGTCGAGCTTCGTAACGCGGATTTCGAGGTGATCGTAGTCGATAACAACAGCTCGGATGGGACGGCCGAGGTGGCACGTGCGATGGGTGCGAAAGTGGTCCACGAAGGCGTGCAAGGAATATCGCGGGCTAGGAATGCGGGTGCGAGCGTTGCAGATGGCGAGATTCTGGTATTTGTGGACGCTGATGTGACTGTCCCGGAGAGCCTCCTTGCTTTGATTTACGATGCCATGTTGGACCCGAAATGTGTCGGAGGAGGAGCAGATGTCAAGTATCGGCCGCGGAGACGTATCGTACGGGCATATTTGCGTATCTGGAGGATTTTGGGTCGCATGACCGATATGGTTCAGGGGGCCACGCAATTTAGTCGGAGAAATGTCTTTAAGGAAGTCGGAGGGTATGACGAAACGGCGTGGATCGGCGAAGACGTGGATTTCTATTGGGCGCTCAAGAGATATGCCAAACGCACTGGTGGCAATGTGCGAGTGATACGTGAAGTGAGGGTGCGCCCTTCTAGTCGCAGGTTTGACAAGTGGCCTTTGTGGCGGATCTTGGTTTGGACCAATCCCCTGTTCATCGCGCTGTTCCGTCGTTGGAAGCGAGTTTGGGGCGGTTGGTACTCGGATGCGGTGCGTTAACAACGGTATGTCCCGATTCGGTGTATTGTTTGTCGTATCGAACTCGAGCAATAAGCTGGCGGAGGAACGCAGTCATGAGATTGACGACGATAAAAAACCTCGTTCTCATCTCGGTTCTGCTTCTCGCGCTCATCCTTTCGGCATGTGGCGGAGGCGACGAACCTGACACGCCAACGCAGGCTCCGGAAGCCGCTGGGTCCGAATCAGGCGAAAACAGCGCACCCGCGACATTCGTCGAGGGAGAACCAACTGTCATCGGCGACTGCGAAAACGGGATGACGTTGCGGATAGGAGAGGGTTGTCAGTATTCTGGGCACGATGGGCGGCCGGCGGACATCGTCATCTCGGTAGGAGCCGACGGTGAGATATGCCGGGAGAAGGGTCAGGTCATGATGTCAGGTTTCATGGTCGGCATGGTGCGTCTTTGCGCCGACGAATACGCCGTGGTCGATGTCCTAGAGGCGGAGATCAACTTCGAGCCAAACGGCGACGGGACTTGGAGGGTCACGTCGAATCAGTGATCGTCGTCGGACGCTTCTACTTCGCCTTCGTAACCTTCGGTCCGCATAATCTCTGCGGCGCGATCATGTTGCGCGATCTTGGTGTCGACCGCTTCTTTCGCCCTCGTCCACACCCCGCGAGCTTCGTTTACCCATCGGAATGATTCGCGGTAATCGTCAAGCAGTCCGTTAACTTCTGGCACGACGTATCTGGCGACCATGTCCCAGCTTCGTAGGGTGTTTTCCCGGTTTGCCCAGTCGTGAACGAATCCGATGACGCATCCGAAGCCACCTGTGAGGGCTTGCATCTCTCGGATCTTTGCGACGAGATCGTCGGGAGTCCCGATGACCGCGGTTCCGGTAGCTGAATCGGCGACATCGTCGACGGCATCTTCGGGAGTTTCGTAGATGGTTCCTTCACCACCGGCGAGAGTGCCCACTGTATATAGGTTGTTGTGATTGAAAAGGCCGAGTTTGGCTTGTTCCTTGGCTTCTTCCCGAGTTTCGGCGATGTGCCAGCTAAGAACGATGCGCCAGTCTTTGCGATCAACCTTGTTGCCGTGTTTCTTCGCTGACTCCTCGGCGAAGCTCCATTGATTCGGTAGCGAGCGCATCCCGGCCTTGGTCATGGAACCGATCGAGAGGACTCCGGCACGGTGTTTTCCGGCGAGTGTCATCCCGGATGGGCTGACCATGGATGCGACGGCGAACTCCATGTCGTCTTGGAGCGGCCTGAGTTGTAGTTTGGCATCGCGTAGCGTGAACCAGTCGGATTCGTAGGTGATGCGGTCTTCACCTGCGAAAAGCTTCCGGATGATGCCCATCGCTTCGTCTTGGCGATCGCGCAGCATCATCGGGTCGAAGCCCAAGGTGTGAGCGTCCGACGGAAGTGCCCCGGGGCCTGAACCGAATATGACGCGGCCTCTCGACTGGTAGTCGAGTTGGACGATTCGCTGGGCGACCATGAATGGGTTGTGATACGGGAGGGAGACCACTCCTGTGCCCAACATGATTCGGTGGGTGTGTTCGGCTACTGCGGCCAGGAAAAGTTCGGGAGATGCGATCATTTCCCAACCGGTGGAATGGTGTTCGCCGCACCAGAACTCGTCGTAACCGAGGCGGTCGAGCATTTTTGCGAACTCCAAGTTGCTCTGGAACTGGAGGAGCGGGTTTTCGCCGATGGGGTGATGCGGCGCAAGGAATGCGCCGAAGCGGATCTTGGACATATCGGATTAACTCTAGCTGTGCGGTTGTTTGGTTCGTTGCTTATGGTACGCGTCAAATGCGACAACATTTCTTGCCGCACAAGAGATGATTCACTTAGATAACCCGAATTTAAGGAATGCGAAGTGTAAATTCGAAATTTTTGCGAAACACGACGCGATGACGCGCAAAACGACGAAATCCGTATAACCTACGTTCACGCCCTGCCGTTGGAGGGCAGGTTCTCATTTGTGTGGACAGGTCAAACGGCGCGCGCAGGGCTCGGCAACGTAATGCAGATTGAGCACACGGAGTGTTGCAAATGAAATATCTGGCTGAAAAATCCAAGCATAGGGCGGTGGCAATCGTGTTGCTTGCCGTTGGCGCAGCGGTTGCAATGTTTGCAGTCGCCTGCGGAGAGGCAGAGACAGTAGAAGTCACTCGTGTCGTTAAGGAGACAGTGATTGTCGAGGTAGAGGTCGAGAAGGTCGTCGAGAAGGAAGTTGAGGTAGAGGTAGAGAAGGTCGTCGAGAAGGAAGTCGAGGTCGTCGTAACGGCGACGACCGCGCCTTCTGACGCGATGATGATGCCGTCTGAACAGTCCGGCGAATTTGTAGCGGCTTTGCAGACCGTCGGTTTGCCTGTCGGCACACCGGAGCTGTGCGTGCCTACGTGTTCGAACGAACAGTACTACTACAGCGTCTGGGATACCCCAGTTCAATGGTCTTCGGATGGCAGGGTTATCCCGGCCGTCGCCGAGCGGTGGGAGCTTGCTTCGGACCTAACGAGTTTCACGTGGCACATTCGCCCCGGCATCCAGTTCCACAAAGGATGGGGCGAGGTAACCGCTGAAGACTTCGCATGGAGCACCAACACAGTCAACCCAAACGTGAACCCAGAGACCTTGCACGACGTCGGAGGAGACTTGACCTGCTGCTACGGGGAGACGGTTGCGATTGACAAGTACACCGCGGAGATGGAGATCATCAAGTACGACAGCCGGCTTCCAGGTTGGCTGTTCTCGAACCTCCGAGACGCTTACAGCATCGCCAGTAAAACCATCTACGACGAATTCGGTCCCGAAGGCATGCGCGACATCTTCGTCGGCACTGGCCCGTTTGAGATCCGAGAGTGGCTTGACAACGACAAAATCGTCCTCGATGCTCTCCCCGAACACTATAACCAGGCCGCGCACATCGAATCGGCCCGGATAATTGAGGTCCCGGAAGAGGCTTCTAGAATCGCGATGTTTGAGAGTGGCGAAGCGATGATTACGCACGTGACGCTCCCGAACACGCGACGGTTGGAAGATGCTGGAGGCGTAAGGCGATTACTCCAGACGGTGATCCTACACGTTGGAATGAACCCGAACTTCTTGGAGCTGACTAACCCGAAGACTGGCGATCCGCTAGACAACCCGGGCTACGACGAGGCTAAGAAGGATCCAGAGGCGTTCCCGTGGGTCAGTTTCTATGATCTCCCAGGTTCGGATTGTGATTGGGACGTTCTCCTAGAGGAGGTTCCGTCAGACCCGTCCGCGATCTGTCCTGAGATGGAAAACGCGAGGAAAGTCCGTTTGGCGATGGCCAAGGCGATCGACAAGCAGGCATTGGTTGATGGCCTATTCGAGGGCCTAGGTTCGCAGGGATGCAACTGGGCTATCTCGGTCAACGACCCGCTTCACGACGATTCGTGGTGTGTTCCATACGACCCGGATGGCGCGCAGGCGCTCATGGATGAGGCTGGAGTCGACGGATTTACGATCGGATGGTGGGCAGGCAACGAGCCAAGCGAGGCGCACCAGGCGATCGCTTCAATGTGGAAGGACACGTTGAACGTCGACGTCGAGTTCCACCTTGGTCCGTTCACGACTTGGCACCCGACATTCGTCGACCGTTCGTTCCTGCATCTAGTGCACGACGGTGAACAAGGCGGAATGCCCGCGCATTTCGCTAAAGGCCGAGAAGCTCAGGCATGGTTCGCCGGCGGCATCATGTGGAGCGGCGGTATTCCGTTCTACCAGCGAATCTACGGCGACATGTTAGGCGAAGTGGACATCGAGAGGCGCAACGAGATGGCGGTTCAATTCGCCAACCACGAAGCCTTCTGGCACTGGGATCCGGCCACATACGAAATCCCCGTCTATACGATCTACAACGGTGATGTGATCGAATGGAACCCCAAGAAGATCGCGATGCACACTGCGCCGGTCAACATGATCTACCCGCTTGAGGACATAATCCTCAAGTAGCGAGGAAAGCTCCAATATCGAAAGAGCCTAGCTTGCAACACAGCAGGTTAGGCTCTTTCGTAGTGAACGCCGAAACAGCAAACGACGGACGGTTCAGCGAACGATGGGACAATTTGTCGCCAGACGTGTATTCCTTGGGATCATCGCCCTTTTGCTCGCGATGCTGATCGTGTTTTCACTGTCTCGGGTCAAGGGCGACCCGAGATATTTCTTCATCGGGGAAGACTCGGTGGGGCTCGATCCCGCGGTTTGGGAAGAGTGGGGCCGAAGATTGAATCTCGACAAGCCGGTGCCGATTCAGTTCGCACTCTGGATGGGTGACATATTGACCGGCGATTTCGGTGATAGCGTTACGACGCAACGCCGAGTTCTGGCGGTTATCAGAGAAAAGGCTCCGAACACGATTCAACTGGGAATCATCGCTTGGTTGTTGGGAACTTTGGTCGGCGTCCCTCTCGGAGTGTTTTCTGCCACCAATAGAGGTAAGACGCTCGACTACATATTCCGTGGGTTCGCGCTGTTCGGCCAGTCGGTGCCGATATTCTGGTTGGCTTTGGTGTTGATCTTTGTGTTCGCTGTGAACCTCGGTTGGTTACCGAGCGGCACCAAAGGTGAAGGAATCGCGATTCGGAACTTTGTGCTGCCCGCGGTGACTCTCGCATGGTTCCCGGCGGCTTCGTATCTTCGGATCACTCGTACTGCGATGTTGGAGATATTGGATTCCGAATTCATCAAATTCGCTCGCGCTAAAGGTGTGGCACAGGCACCGGTACGCTGGAAACACGCTTTCAGAAACGCGATCATTCCGCCGCTAACGCTGTCAGTCTTCGTGTTGTTCGGATTGCTCAATGGCACGATCATCATTGAGACGGTATTCGCGTGGCCAGGGTTAGGCAGGTTGGCGATTGACGCGCTGTGGGCGACGGATTACCCGTTGCTTGCCGGACTGACGATCATTTACGGTATGGCGTTCGTGGTCATGATTCTCTCGCTAGACATCATCTACGCTTTGTTGGACCCACGGATCAAGTACAACTAGGAAGGTATTTATCACTACCACCGTGACAGACAGCGGGGTCGACAGCCAAGTTCAGGCACCGGTCACCGTCAGTAACCAGCGGTTGTCGCCGCTTGAGTTTCTGCGTCGATATCCGGTCATCCCGGCGGTAATCATCGTGACGCTCTTGATCACCGCGGTATTTGGGGATTTCATTGTTCCGCACAATCCGGAACGAGCTGACCTTGTAGTTCGTCATACTCCTCCCTTCTGGATGGAAGAAGGTTCAATCGATTATGTCTTGGGTACTGACGCGCTGGGAAGAGACATTCTTAGCAAGATCATTGCGGGCGCACGCGTAACGGTTCTAGTCGTCGTCGCTGCGGTGGGAACCGGAGTAATTGTTGGCACGACCATCGGACTCGTGGCCGGTTATTTCGGTGGACTCGTCGACGATATTGTGATGCGGATAGTAGATGCTTGGAACATACTCCCTGGCCTACTCATCATCCTCGTGGTTGTCCTGGTGCTCGGACAAGGACTGTGGACCCTGATCGGAGTTTTAGCCATGCTGTCCTGGCCCGGCGCCGTCAGGCTCGTCAGGGCCGAAACTCTCTCGTTGAAAAGCCGTGAATACGTTTCTCTAGCAAGGATCGCTGGCGCGTCCAACACCAGGATCATGTTGCGACACATACTGCCTGGTGTCATCAATATCGTGATCGTGACGGCAACTCTAGGCACTGGAAACATAATTCTCACCGAAGCCGCGCTCAGCTTCCTTGGTGCTGGCATCCCGCCGCCCGAGCCGTCTTGGGGCCGGATGATCAGCGAGGAACGTCAGTACATCGATGCCGCGTGGTGGACGTCGTTTTTCCCGGGCTTGGTGATCGCCATGGTGGTGATGTCCGGCAACTTCTTGGGTGACTGGTTCCGGGATCGGTTTGATCCGACTCTACGGCAGCTCTAAAACTCGCCTCAATATCGTCTTTCGACATTATTTCTTCACCGTTGCACTGATTTCGTAACAGATCCGCGCGCAATCGTCGATTTCGTGTAAAGTACCTTCACGCCTCGCCGAAACACGCAATTTGAGATGCGAGGCATCGCGGGCCAAACTCATCAGGCCCGTATTGCATCATGCAACCAACTGAGATCGGAGTGTAGATGATGAAAATCATGACGTTTATGTCCACGCGTAAGGCGGTAACGTCCATGTTGCTTGCGTTGAGTGCGGCTGTCATGGTCTTTGCAGTCGCATGCGGAGGTACGGAGACGGTCATTCAGACCGTCGTCGTCGAGAAGTCGGTGCCGGGTGAGACGGTAATCCAGACCGTCGTCGTCGAAAAGGAAGTCCAAGTCGCGGGTGAGACCGTGGTTCAGACTGTCGTCGTCGAAAAGGAAGTCCAAGTCGCGGGTGAGACTGTGATCCAGACCGTCGTCGTCGAGAGGGAGGTTCAGGTCGCAGGTCAAACGGTCGTCCAGACCGTCGTCGTTGAACGGGAAGTAGTGGTTGAGGTCGAGAAGGAAGTCGCGGTCGAGGTAGAGAAGGAAGTGCAGGTGGTGGTAACCGCGACTCCTGAGGCGATGATGGAGGCAGAAGACGACGCGATGATGATGGACCCGGCGGATCTTCCCGACTCTAAGAGCCCACCCGGCAATGTAATCATGGCAGATCTCGGTTCCGCACTTGGGAGCATCACGGGTAACGGCGGCAGTCTTCCCGATGCGCCGCTTAGCGCGCGTCACTGGGGCGCAGGCGAAAGTCTGTTCACGCCCGGCAACGCCGATTGGGACGTTCCTATGCTCGCCGAATCTTGGGACCTCGCGGATGATCTGAGCGGCGTGACGATCAACATTCGCCAAGGTGTGCAGCTACACAATGGTTGGGGCGAGTTGACGGCCGAGGACATGGCGTGGGTATTGAACCGCACCAACCCGGCAATCAACCCAGAGTCGATCGCAGCTAGCGCAGCGAACTTAACGGCGCTGTTCGGTGATGTACCTGTCGAGGCCATAGATGACTACACGATTAGCGCGCAATTCAACAACTTCGATGTGCGCTGGGCTAGTAACTTCCTGAACCAAGAGGCTTCAGGCGGGTTGACTACAATCGCCACCTCAAAGCGCGCATTTGACGAGAATGGTCGCGACTGGTTAAAGGACAACTTCGTCGGCACCGGGCCATTCCACGTTGCGGATTTCAAATCGGGGACGAGTGTCACGCTCGAAAGGGTTGACTACGATCACTGGCGGATCACTCCATCTATCGAAACTCTAAGAGTGTTGGCTGTTCCAGAAGAATTCACTCGGGTTGCACTACTTCAGAATGGTGAAGCCGACGTCGCATTCATCGACCCTAAGGACTTGGCGCGAATGGCGAAGTCCGGCTTCATGCAGGTCGGCGCCGGTCAGGGAATCCAAGAAGGCGTAATGTTCCCAGGGAACTTGTGGGAGACCACCAACGCACTTACCGGCGAGGCGATCGACTTCCCGTCGCATGGCGTGTTCGTGCGCGAGATTCCTTGGGTCGGCAACCCACACAGTCCTCAAGATGCTGACAACCCGGTCGGAATTGACGACATGGAGCAGGCACGCCTTGTCAGACACGCTCTCGCTCGATCGGTCGATCGAGATGCTATCGTCGAGCATGTTCTCGGTGGTGTAGGTAATCCTGTACACGTGACCTACTTCAGCACGTTCAACCCGAACTGGGAGTCGCAGTACGAGTACCCCTATGACCCAGCTGAGGCGGGGCGTATGCTCGATCAAGCTGGATATCCGGCTGACGGTAACGGCACACGATTCCAGATCCCGCTTTTCGTCGGTCCAGAACTGGGCGGCGGCGAGGGTCCTGCTGGTGAGATTGGTGATGCCATTGCCGGTTTCTGGGAGGACATCGGCATTCGAGTGGAAGTGCTCAAGTATGCCTACGGTGTATTCCGTCCCGGTTTGGTGAGCCGATCGACTGTGGTACCCATGTTGACCTCGTGTGACGACGGCAAAGAGTCATATCCATTCGACTGGCCCAAAGGCCTGGTCCAGACGACGCTAACCCGAGGCGGTTTCAGTTGCGGATTCGAGTCGCCAGACATCCTGGCGTGGTATGAAGCGGCCGCTGCAGAACCCGACCGTGAAGAGCGTATTCGGATCAACAAGGAGTACCTCGCGTACATGCACAACTGGGCGCTGTTCCCCGGCTACGTGACGGTTCCGCAGGCCTACTACGCGAACCCGAACTACATCGCTTCTTGGGACATGCACTTGGGCAACACCTACAACTCACCAGAGAACATCGTTCTGAAATAACGCTCTGGTGCGTTGATTTCGCTCTGCGGGCCGGTTACATTCCCACCCGCAGAGCGTTACATCCGATCTCACGCACAATCCCCGTGCTGAGACGATAATGGGTTCAGCATGCGTCGCTACCTAGTCAGGAAGTTGATCTTCGCAATACTCACGTTGATCGTTGCTACGATTTTCGTGTTTGGACTGTCGCGGATGGCGGGTGATCCGTTGCTGTTGTTTGCAAAGCCGGGCGGCTATGGCATGTCCCAAGAGCGCGTAGATCAACTCAGTGAAAAGCTTGGTTTGGATAAACCGCTGATCGTTCAGTACCTGGTCTGGTTGGGAAGGGTGTTAACTGGTGACTTCGGGGAGACGATCGTTTCGGAGACATCGGTAAGCAAATTGATTTGGGAACGGGCGGCACCGACTATGCAGCTGGCCGTGTTTTCATTCATTCTGGCGATTTTGATGGGAGTGCCGCTGGGGGTAGTCTCAGCTGTCAAACGTGGATCGTTGTCAGATTACGTCAGTCGGACGATCGCGCTTGTTGGGCAAGCGGCCCCGATATTTTGGGTTTGCATCATGGCGATATTGCTGTTCGCCGTGACGCTCGACTGGTTGCCAGTGGGCACCGCAGGACCGGATGATGTTTCGCTCTGGACGTGGGCCAAGTTCAAGTACTTGATAATGCCCGCGTTCGCCCTAGGTTGGGGACCTGCCGCTGCGTTGTTGAGGTTGACTCGGTCGGCGATGCTGGAAGTGCTGGATTCGGAGTACGTCACGCTGGCCAGAGCCAAGGGCACCAACTACAACGTTGTCATCTGGAAACACGCGTTTAGAAATGCGATCCTCCAACCATTGACGACCTCGGCGATCATTTTGGCCAGCTTCGTAACCGGTGCTGTTGTCGTGGAGCGGATATTTGCATGGCCAGGAGTTGGGCAGTTGATGACCGACGCGGTCTGGAACAATGATTTTCCTACTTTGACGAGCACGGTTTTGGTGTTCACGGCGGTTTTCGTTGCGATGAACTTTATTGCTGACATGTTGTACGGGGTTTTGAACCCTGTCATCAGGTACGACTAGATGACTCTCGATCAAACGGCTGGCGCGGCGGCGCAAGTTGCACCGACGCCTCAGCAACGGTTGACGTTGTGGTACATCCTGCGGCGGTGGCCGATCCTGCCGGTGGTTTTAATCGCGATTTTGGTGACGATGGGTCTAGGTGCGGACTGGATCGCGCCGAACGATCCGATAGATCAGTCACTGCCAGATCGCAACGCCCGCCCGTTGTACCAAGACGACAGCCCGTATCTTTTCGGTGGTGACCATGTTGGCCGCGACGTGCTGAGTAGGGTCATACACGGTGCGAGGGTTTCGCTGTCGGTTATGGCGGTTGCGCTGTCTGCGGGGATGTTGATTGGCTGCGGGCTAGGGCTGCTAGCAGGTTATGCGGGCGGTATCGTGGACGAAATCATTATGCGAATCGTAGATATATGGATGGGTTTCCCCTTCTTATTGCTGGCTTTGGTTGCGGCGATCATATTCGGAGCGAGCTACAGCACCATCATGGTTTTGATGATCTTGGTGGCTTGGGTCTCGTTCCCTCGCAATGTTAGAGCTGACGTTTTGGTGCTTAAAGAGAGCGGTTATGTGGCTTTGGCGAGGATTTCGGGAGCATCGACGGCTCGCATTTTGGTGCGACATATAATGCCGGGTACTATCGGGACGATAACGGTGATCAGTTCGTTGAGCGTCGGGAATTTGATCCTTTACGAAGCTACGTTGAGTTTCTTGGGTGCAGGCATTCCGGCACCTACTCCGTCTTGGGGGAACATGGTGGCCGAAGGACGCGACTATCTGCAGACGGCGTGGTGGACTTCGGTGATACCCGGCACCGCCCTTTTCCTTACCGTGATGTCGCTAAATTTCTTCGGCGATTGGTTGCGTGATCGACTGGATCCTCGGTTGCGGCAGTTGGGATAGTCCGTTACACCCCTTCGAGCGCCAACTCGTCCGCCCGGTGGCAACTTACGAGGCGCGATGAATCGATCTCCCGTAGTTCAGGTTTCTCACTGACACATTGTTCTGTCGCGAAGGGACAGCGGGGATGGAAGTGGCAGCCGGTAGGCGGATCGGCGGGGTTGGCGGGCTCGCCTCCTAGGACTACGCGCTGTCGCTGTGCCTCGATGCGGGGATCAGGGACCGGGATGCCGGAGATTAGAGCGTAAGTGTAGGGGTGAAGAGGATTTCGGTAGAGGTCGGCGCTTTTGGCGACTTCTACGATTCGTCCGAGGTACATTACGGCAACGCGGTCGCTGATGTGACGAACTACGGAAAGGTCGTGAGCCACGAAAAGGTAGGTTAGGCCGAGGTCAGATTGGAGGTTGGTGAGCAGGGAAAGTATCTGAGCTTGGATGGAGACGTCGAGCGCCGAAACGGGTTCGTCGCAGACGATGAAGTCTGGTTCCACGGCAAGGGCGCGTGCGATGCCGATGCGCTGCCGCTGCCCGCCGCTGAACTCATGTGGGAAGCGCCTGGCCATCTCGGGGTTTAGCCCGACCATTTCGAGGAGCTGGGCGACGCGACGGGAGTAGGCTGCTCGGCTTGATGCAAGTTTGTGGATAGTTATGCCCTCGCCGATGATGGCGCCAGCGGACATCCGGGGATCGAGCGAGCTATAAGGGTCTTGGAAGATGATCTGCATCTTCCTCCTGAGGTTGCGAAGCTCACGACCGCGCATCTCGTCCATCGCCTGTCCTTCGTACCAGACATGACCACGCGTTGCCTTTTGGAGCCGAAGGATGGCTCGGCCGAGGGTCGTCTTTCCACTGCCGCTCTCCCCTACCAGACCTAGACATTCGCCCTTGTAGATGGTCAACGAGACATCGTCGACGGCATGGACGATGGCCCGGCTGCGGGAAAAGAGAGTGCCAGATCCGACAGGAAATTCGACGCTAAGATCTTCGACGTCGATCAATACGGACGAAGCGTCGTTGCCGTTTTGATTGGCAACCACGTCTTGTTCGCGGGTATCAAGCATGGCTCGGTTGCGCCGCGTGGATGCTGAAGACATCCTCCGCTACCCAACATGCAGATGTGTGGCGCGGTTCCACCTGATAAGTCTGCGGGTACTCACGGTCACAGCGATCAATGACGTTACGGCACCTCTCGGCGAAGTGACAACCGACGGGCAGGCTGGAGAGATCTGGTGGTTGACCGGGGATCGGGTCAAGACTCGAACGAGTATCACGGTCGATACGGGGAATCGAGTTGAGCAACCCGACCGTGTATGGATGAGACGGTTTCTCGAAGATGTCGGTTGATGAGCCATGTTCGATGATGCGGCCCGCGTACATGATGTTGATGCGCTCAACATATCGGGCGACGACACCGAGGTTGTGGGTGATCAACAGCAACGCCATACCCCGATCACGTGTCAACGTCTGCATCAGGTCAAGGATCTGGGCCTGGATGGTGACATCAAGGGACGTAGTTGGTTCATCTGCGATGATGAGATCGGGTTCGCAGCTAAGAGCGATTGCAATCATTACACGTTGTCGCATCCCGCCGCTAAACTCGTGTGGGAACTGCTTTAACCGTCTTTCTGGATCGGAGATGCCTACTGTCTCCAGCAGTTCCAAAGCCCTTTCAGCCGCTTGCCTTTTCGTGAGACCCAGCTGGGTCATCATCCCTTCAGTGAGTTGCGTCTCGATGTTTATCACAGGGTTGAGCGATGACATCGGCTCTTGAAAAACCATGGCTATGCGCCTGCTTCGATACCTACGCATCTCTGATGGCGACAGTTGAAGGAGGTCCATTCCCCGAAACTTGACCTCACCATCGACTATGCGACCGGGAGGCGAAGGGATCAACCCGAGAATGCTCAACGAGCTGACTGACTTTCCGCACCCGCTCTCCCCTACCAGCGCGACCGTCTCCCCTTCTTCGATGTCGTACGTGATACCGTCAACCGCCTTCACTACGGCATCGTCACTGTAGAAATACGTCTTGAGATCTTTGACTTCAAGGAGGGCCAAGGGATGTCAACCCCTTTCCGTCGACCACCGGTTTTCCGATGGGATGTACTGGCGTCGGCCAAACGTTGTCGGTAATGGCACGGGAGCGTAGTCTTCGGTATCAGTGGCCCACTTGAGGAGCAATGCACGCATTTCGGCGATTGTCCCCACGTTGGCAGGGTCACTGGCCACATTGTTCAACTCCCAAGGGTCGGCAACGAGGTCATACAACTCGTCAGACCCGTTCGGGCCAGTACCGCGGTTGTCGTCCGGGTCTGTCACGTATTTCCAATCCTTGGTTCGCACCATCCGGCGTCGTCCTTCGGCTTCCCGTATCCATAGAGTTTCCATGAGCAATGCACGACCTATGTAGCCCTGATCCACGAGCTCATGCAACGTTTCGTCCGTCAACGCAGGGCCTCCAGTGCCGTATTCGCTGAATGCGGCTGAACGCGGCGGAGATTCGGTTGCGGTTGGTAGTGGCCGACCCTGAATTCGACGAAGGGTTTCGGGAGTAATCAATTCCGATACGATGCTTCCCGGCACGGACGGCCCCGGTCGCGCCAACTCCTCACCGGCTTCTCCAACCGGCTCGGCGTTGAAATCTGCGACACCGGAGAGTTGAAGAATGGTCGGAAGCAGATCGATCGTATTGGCCATCGAGTCATCGACTACACCGCACGGCACTCCTCCGCCGGGCCATGAGACCAGCATCGGTACCCGGACTAAGGCGTCCCAAAAGACTCCTCCTTTGCCCAACATGTCGTGCTCGCCATTGAAATCTCCATGGTCGGCGGTAAAGACCACGATTGTGTTTTCGCGCAACCCAGTCTCGTCAAGGTAGTCGAGGACCCCGCCGACGCCGTCGTCCAAGTGGCGAGTCATTGCCAGGTAAACGGTCATCGCGTTGCGGACGTCATCAGGATCGTCTTCGCTAACGCCTAGCATGTCGTGTAACTGCCGGTTGCGCACCGGTATCGTGCCATCTGTGTACTCGTCAGATCGTTGCGGCGGCATAATCACGCTTTCGGGCGGAACCATCTCCGCGTATTTGCGCGGTGCTTCGAGAGGGTGATGGGGATCAGGGTATGAGAGCACCAACGCGAATGGTTGGTGGTCAGGTTCATTCGGATGACTGCCGAACTGCTCAATGAATGCGCGAGTCTGGATTGTCAACGCTTCGTTTGAATACCCTTCTATTGGATGATCGGTCACCGCGTAACCAAAACTAGGACTTTGTTCAGGCATGTTGTTACGAGTCGAGTGAGATTCGATGATGATGTCTTCCGGAACAACCCATTCCATCCCCTTGTTTCCTGGGACGTCGCCCATGTAGTTCGTGCGCGGCATACCCCCATGGGTCAACTCGCAACGAACGTCGATCAAGTCAAGGTCGTCTTCCTCGATGAAGCAGTGATTCTTGCCGATCAATCCGGTTGTGTATCCGAGTTCCTTCCAAAGGCGGAACGCGTGAAGCTCGCCTGACGGCATCAGAGTTTCATTGCGACGACTTCCGGTCGAGTGGGCGTATCGAGAGGTCATCATCGACACGCGGGCTGGCACACAGAGGGCATGCGGTGTAAAGGCATGGCGATACGTCACGCCCTCGTTAGCCATTCTTTCAAGCGAAGGCGTCTCGATCCCGATCTCGGAGTACATCCGCAATGCGGTCGCCTTGAGTTGGTCGGCGATGATGAAGATGACGTTTGGCAGGGATGAGTTGGTTTTGCTTGGGTTCGTCATGGTATGAGTTGCGTGTTTCATCCTCTCCCCCGCAGATGCGGATCCAAGATGTCTCTTAGCGAATCGCCGACTAGGTTGATCGCGAACACGACGATCGCGATGGTCAAACCGGGGATGATGGCGATGTGTGCCCCGAACCGGAAGTATTGCTGAGCGAAAGTGAGCATGTTGCCCCAGCTGGGAGTCGGCGGTTGGACGCCCAGTCCGAGGAAGCTCAGACCTGCCTCGGCGGTGATCGCCGCACCTACGCCCACGGTAAATAGGACCAGCGAAACTGCCATTGAGTTCGGCAGGAGGTGTCGGAAGATGATCCGGAGGTCCGACGCTCCCAGTGCTCGTGCGGCTTGGACATATTCAAGTTGGGATTGCGTCAACGCGTGAGAACGTACAACGCGTGACGAGCCGCCTACGACGTTAAGAGACAGAGCGATGATCACCGCCCAAACCGAGAACCCAAGCGCTAACGTCACGGCCATCGCCAGTACTAGCCCTGGCAACGAAATCAGTACATCTACTACACGCTGGACAAGTAGATCCACCACACCGCCGCGATAGGCGCTCACGATACCAATGATGGTGCCCAAAGTGACGCCCAAAAGAGGCGCAGCGAGACCGATCACGAACGATGTTCGTCCTGCGTGTTGGAGGCGAGTGAGAATATCGCGTCCCAATTCGTCGCCGCCGAGAACCAGCAACTCGTCATCGAAACCGCGCGACATCATAGGGGCTGCTTTGCCGCTCAACGTTCGATCGTACTGATGAGGCGTCAGCAATCCGGCACTAAGTATGAAGAGAATAATCAACACTAGAATGGCCAGACCCACCGCGCCCGTCGGATGTTTCCGCAACGTGCGCCACGCAGGAGCAACGAACCGGTTGGTTCGTTCAGTCGCAATATCAGTACTATCCCTTGCCGTGATCATTCGAGTTGAATTCGTTTGTCTAGCGCCACGTAAATCAAATCGATCACCAGCATCCACACCATCACGAACGCCCCGAGGACTAGGACCAATCCCTGCAACAACTGGAAATCACGCTCAGACGTAGCAGTCACGATCTCGACGCCCATGCCGGGGAGGGCGAAGATCCGCTCTAGGACTACTGCACCGTTCAGCAAGCCGGCAAACAGCAATGCCGAAAGCGTGATCACGGGTAACACCGCATTCGGCAAAGCGTGGCGGACTATAACCCGATTTGGGAACAGGCCCTTGGCTCGGGCAGTTCGGATGTAGTCCTGATTGAGCACTTCCAACATCGTCGACCGCGTTAAACGCGTAGCGACTGCGGCGAACGATGTGCCGATCGCCACCGATGGGAGGATGAGCCGTTGGAACTGCTCAACAGGAGCATCCAAGAAGGTCTCTTGGAAGATCGGCGGGCTCCAGCTGAACCATGTGACCAAAGCAAGCAGGAGCAAGATTCCTAACCAAAAATTCGGCAGGGCGAGGAAGACAGCCGAGAATGTCCGAATCAGTTGGTCTGGCCACCTGCCCCGCATCATCGCGGACAGTATTCCGAAGGGTATCGCCATCACCGCCCCGATGATGACGGAAAGTATCGCTAGGAGGAAAGTGACCTCTGCTGTTTCGGCCACGACCTTCACCACCGATATGTCGCTCACGTCTGATTTGCCGAGGTCACCCTGCAGCAGCTGCAACATCCAACGCGCATATTGAACCGGCATGGGATCGTTGAGGCCTAATCGTTCCCGAATGACCTCAACAGCCTCCTGGTCGATGATGCTCCCATCTTCCGCGACTAAACCGAGGGCAACATCGCCCGGTAAAACCCGCGCGAGGAAAAACGTAAGCGTCGCCAAGATGAACAGGTTCGGGACAAGCAACAGGACCCTTCGAATGATGTAGTCCCGCAACGAATCAACCCTCGCTCAGACGGTTTAACTCCGACCTGTTCATCTTGGTTGCCTCAAATGGGTGGAAACGGTTGGTTGAATTTCCTATCGGGTCTACTTGCGAGGCGAATTCTCGTCAATCCAGACGTCCGTCCATGTGTGGAGGTTGAACCACTGGCCCAGCGCTCCGGGACGGTCTTGAACGTGATTGGCGATCAACTCGCTCGACCCGACTTGCTTGCCCATCGGTACAACTGGGATCCAGTCTTCGCGCATCACCCTTTGGATCTCACGCGTTGCAGCGTGTGCGTCGACTGGATCGGTCGCTCCTTGCAGGTCAGCAAGAAGATCGTAGATCACGTCAGGTGGCTCTGCGGCGTTCGCCTCTCTTCCGCCGGGGAGGTACTGCTCCAGCAGGAACGCGCTGACGCTCGGCAATACGACGTTCGGTGTGCTCATCGACATCTCGAAGTTCGCGCTTTGAATCAGTTCAGCATTCGCGGCGGAGTCGCCGACGTTGAGAGTAACCTCCCAACCTGCATCCGCATATACCTGCGCGGCAAGTTGGGCCAGCTCTTGGAAGAATGACCGTGAGTTGACGACCATTTCGAAACCAGTTATCCCGAGTTCCTCAGCTAATGCATTACCTTCTGCGAGGGCTTCGTCTCTCGTGTCTTTGCTGACTTCCCAAAGGTCGGGAACCTCATCAATAAACGGGTCTACCGTTCCGAAGAACCCGGTCGGAACCGAAGCGAACTCGCCGGTAGGCAGGCTCTCAAGTTGCTGCATCCGCAATCGGTCGAACAGCAGGTAAGCGGCCCTCCTGGCTTTCAGGTCATTAAATGGCGGACCATTTGCGTTCATACTGAGATAGTTGATACCGGCGAGCGGTGAAATCTCCATGCGCACGGTGTCGCCAATGGCGTTGAGAGCACCAACTGCGGGAGCGAACTCCGCCGGGTCGAAACTCGCGATGTCGATACGTCCCGTCTGGATCGCAGCGATGCGGGCCTCAACGTCAGACAATGCCACCGTCGTCATCTCGTCGAGATACGGGAAGGGATCACCGTCTGGTGCCATCAAGAAGTAGTCGGGATTGCTACGTGAAGTGACGAACTCCTCCATCTCGGCTTCGTCAATAATGAATGGTCCCGTTCCGACTACTCGGTCAGGCCCGTTCATGCCGCCTTCCTGCTCCATGACGTGTTGTGCGAAGACGATGCCCCAAGCCGCCGCAAAGTTCTGGATGAATTCAGCGTTTGGGTTCTCGATCGCGATCGTGATGGTGTCGTCATCGACGATAGTTATGTCGGTGATGCTCTGTAGAGCCAGCAGACGCGGATATCTCTCACCTTCTGGCGGGGACTTCGAACGCTCAAACGTCCACTTGATGTCCTCCAGCGTCAGGTCCTGGCCATCGTGGAACTTAACACCGTCCCTGATCGTGAAGGTGAAACTCGCAGCGTCGTCACCAACGTCCCATTCAGTTGCAAGGTCCGGAAGGATGGTAGTGCCGTCGGATGGATCGAATCTGACGAGGTTGCTGTAGTGACGTTGCAAGCTCTGCGGCGCGAACCACACAGCCTCGGTGTTGTAATCCCATTGGCGAAGGGTTCGCGAAACTCCGCGGATCAACGAACCGCCACGCACGCCGCCCGAAGACGGTGCCATCGCCTCCGGCGCGGGTTCTGGCGTTGCTGTGGGTTCAGGTGCTTCGGTTGCTGCCGGGGCTGCAGTAGGCGCTGGCGCTTGGGTGGGTGGAACTGGAGTTGCTGTTGGTTCTTCTTCCCCGCAACTGACCACGAAGACAAACGAGGCGAATGCTAGGAGTAAAACCGCCGCGCTAGCGAGACGCGTAAACTGCTTCTTTTTCATCGGTTCTTACCTTTGGATCGGATTGGTTGAAGTCAATTGCGTGATTCGTCGGATAATCTCGTCGAATGTTCGGGATTCGACGCAAACCGCACCCGAAACGCACGAAACGAAATCGGTGCAATCAGTTTACACGGTTTGACATTTGGCGAGGGGTAATTTAGCGTTTTGCCAGCATCGGCGCGGATCGTGGCTCTAATGCGCTTGACTTCGTTAGCCAAGCGTTAGCCGCTCTCGCGTCGTTAGTGTGACTCAAGCCCCGTCAAAGGGATATTTGAGACAAGGCAAGACATAAGCCAACAGCATGAGAGGTGTCATGATGCGAAGCCTGAAATCAGGAGGGTTGCTCGCAAAGCGATCCATCCTATTCTTGACGCTCACGGCCATGGCCGCCGCCCTCACGACCGCAATCGCCTGTGGAGGCGGTGAGACGGTCATCCAGACAGTCGAGGTCGAAAAGATCGTCGAGGTCGAGAAAGAGGTCGTCAGAGAGGTCGAGGTCGAGAAGGTCGTTGAAGTGGCCGGCGAGACCGTCGTCGAGGTCGTCGAGGTCGAGAAGGTCGTTGAAGTGGCCGGCGAGACCGTCGTCGAGGTCGTCGAGGTCGAGAAGGTCGTCGAAGTCGAGAAAGAGGTCGTCAAAGAAGTCGAGGTCGAGAAGATCGTCGAAGTCGCTGGCGAAACCGTCGTCGAAGTCGTCGAAGTCGAGGTCGTCGTAATCCCGACACCGGAGCCGGTACGAGTCGACTCCCCTCACATCACTCCTGACGCACCAGTCAATGAGTGGCCAACCATTTATGACGAGAACGGCAACCTGTTCGCGAAGCCGTCCTCATTCAAAGAGGCACCCATGCTCGCGGAACGCGTCGCTGCCGGCGAACTGCCTCCGGTAGAAGAGCGCCTCCCCGAGAACCCGCTCGTGCTGCAACCGACACGCGGCATCGGCAAGTACGGCGGAACCTGGTACCGCGGCTTCACCGGCCCGGCAGACGGACAGAACATGGAGCGTCCGCTCAAGGACCACCTACTCTTCTATGAAGTCTCCGGCCAGATCGCGCAGCCGAACATCGCCGAGTCTTGGACTCAGAACGATGACGCAACCGAGTTCACATTCACGCTCCGTAAAGGCCACAAGTGGTCCGACGGTGCACCCTTCACCACCGCAGACATCATGTTCTGGGTCGACCACATGCTCCACAACGAAGAGCTGAACCCGACCAAGCCTGCATGGACGCAGAAGGGCGGAGAGACGCTCACGTTTGAAGCGGTCGACGAGCAGACCTTCAAGGTCACATCGCCCGAGCCCTATGCTCCGTTCGTGACGCTTATGGCATCCGTCATCGTTGCCGGTCAGCACACCCGAGGTGACGGCGGTGACGGTCTCTACGCACCAAGGCACTACCTCGAACAGTTCCACCCCGACTTCGTCGGACTGGAAGAAGCTGAGCGAAAGGCGTCAGAAGCCGGTTTCGAGAACTGGTACACCTACTTCCTCGACCGCAACCACGCCAACGCAAACCCCGACGCCCCTATGCTTACCGCGTGGCGCGTCACCGGCAGCATCAACACCAACGAGTGGTCGTTCGAGCGCAACCCGTACTACTACACAGTTGACACCGAGGGCAACCAGCTCCCGTACATCGACCGTGTCGTCCTTACCCTTGCCCAGAACCTCGAGGTCCTGAACCTCAGCGCGCTGGCTGGTAACTACACCGTCATGGGTCGCCACATCAACATCGCCAAGCTGCCGCTGTTCCTTGAGAACGCTGCGTCGGTCGGTTATCGCATCCAGTTCTGGCGCCAGCCGCAATCCGGTATTGCCAACATCTACGTCAACGAGACGTGGGACGGCAATCCCGAGATCCAGAGCTACCTCCAGAACGTCGAGTTCCGCAAGGCCCTCTCGATGGGTATCCAACGCGACCAGATCAACGAGGTCTTCTTCCTCGGCATTGGCGCGACCTCCGGACTATGTCAGGGTTACGACGACCCCGACAACCCCGGCAAGTACATCGGTGAAGACTACGTCCAGTTCAACCCCGACGAAGCCAACGCGATCCTCGACAGTATTGGGCTCGACAGCAAAGACGGAGACGGCTTCCGTCTGATGCCCAGCGGCGAGCGGTTAACCGTCCAGTTGCCGTCTGTCGTGGCAGCGTTCGAAGACTACCCTGCGATCAACGAGATGATCGCCCGACAGTGGCAAGTCAACATCGGCGTCCACGCCGAAGTGCAATCCCTCGAGCGCGGTCTCCACGGCGACCGTCAGTTGCTCAACGAGTTGATGACGACCAACTGGGAATCGTCACCTCGATCCACCACATTGATCACGCCGCAGCACTTGCTGCCCGTAGGCGGTGGCGGTAACACCGGTCGCCTCTACGGTGACTGGCACCAGTCCGACGGTGAGACCGGTACCGACCCGGCCGGCATCAACGACTTGATCAAAGAGCAGATGGATCTTTATGACGAGTCGCAGTCAACCGCTGGCCCCGCCCGGTCCGCAGAGATCCTGCAACGCGTCGTCGAGCTCAACTGCTTGAACGTCAACCCGATCACGACGGTCATGAACAAGCCGACATACGTCGCGATCATCAAGAACAACGTGCAGAACATCCCGAACCCGTTGCCCTTCTCCTTCCACAACCAGACTTCCGGAAACGGATTCCCTGAGCAGTGGTGGATCGACGACGAGAACGCGATGGAAGGCAAGTAGTTTCTGACCGCTTGCCGAGCCCTTCACAGGGTTCGCCATAAGACGGTATCCGCCCTCGCAGATGGCGAGGGCGGATACCGTCACGTTAGTTGAGGTTGGAAACCCGCAGAACGGGTTTGGCTAACGCTTAACGCTATGCTGGCATTCATCATCCGAAGATTCCTCTACGCTATCATCGCCATGTGGGCGGTGTCCGTTGTTTCATTCGTCATCATTAACCTTCCCGCCGGTGATTTCGTCACGACATATATCGCAACCCAGCTCGCGACCGGGAACCTCATCTTGGAGGATGAAGCGGAAAGTCTGCGCGAGTTCTACGGACTCAACGATCCGGTTTACGTTCAGTACACGAAGTGGATAACGCGGATCGTCCGAGGCGAACTCGGATTTTCCTTCGAGTTCAACGCACCGGTCAGAACAGTGCTTGGCATGAACTTGTTGAATACGTTGCTGTTGGGGGCAGGCGCTGTTGTTTTCATATGGATCATCGCCATACCCATCGGGATCTACTCCGCGGTGAAGCAATACTCGCCGGGTGACTACATCGCAACGTTCTTCGGCTTTTTGGGCCTTGGAATCCCAGACTTTTTGATTGCTCTCGTTTTGGCATGGGTGATTTTCGATACCACCGGATTCCTCGCCACCGACCTGTATTCCGCCGAATATCGCACCGCACCATGGTCTTTTGCCAAAGCTTGGGACTTGATCAAACATCTCATTCTTCCAGTCGCCATCCTTGGCACGGCAGGTACAGCCACGATAATCCGCATCATGCGCGCCAACCTGCTTGACGAGTTGAAGAAACCATACGTCACCACAGCGCGCGCAAAGGGACTGTCCGAGTGGCAGATCATCATGAAATACCCTGTGCGATACGCTTTGAACCCCGTAATCTCCCTTACTGCCTACATCTTGCCATTCATCATCTCCGGCAGCGTCGTCTTGTCATATGTCCTCGACCTACCAACCATCGGCCGAGATTTCCTACGCGCGTTGACAGCCCAAGACATATATCTTTCCGGGGCCGTCATCCTCTTCTCCGGATGGTTGACGATCATCGGCACGTTCGGTTCCGACCTGCTCCTCGCGTGGGTCGACCCGCGCATCCGACTGGAGGACGATTAGCTAGATGGTTGCCGGATCACAAACAGGAGCCAGTTCCGACGCGCCGGGCGCCCTAGTTGAAGACTTAGAGGCCGAAGGCGAGATCGAGGTAATGTCGCAGCGCCAGTTGATCTGGCGCCGTTTCAGACGACACCGTCTCGCCATGGCCGCGACGGTGATCGTCGCGATGTTCTACCTGATCGTCATCTTCGCCGACTTCTTGGCTACCAACGATCCCGAAGACATCGAAGCGGCCCGACAATACACGCCGCCCCAATTGCTTCGCCTGTTTGACGGTTGGAAACCCGATCTGCACGTCTGCAAGTTGGTCGGTACCCGTGACCAATTCCTGCGCAAGGTCTACGAAAAAGACTGTACCCAAACGGTCGATGTTCAGTTTTTCGGCAGGGGATACGAATACTCCCTCTTCGGGCTTAAACTCGACCGCCACCTGTTCGGTGTCAACGACCCGGTAGAGACCTCCGAAAGTTCGATATTCATCTTAGGCACGGACGTCCAAGGACGCGACCTGTATTCCCGATTGATGCGCGGCACACGATTGTCCTTGCTCATTGGATTGACGGGCATCTTCATCTCGCTCATAGTCGGCACTATCCTAGGTGCGGTTTCCGGCTTCTACGGCGGATTCGTCGACAACTTGATCCAAAGAAGCATCGAAATCATCCGATCCATACCCACCGTCCCGCTCTACTTGGGTCTGGCCGCCGCTTTCCCAGCAGACTGGTCGGTAGAACGCAGATTCTTCGCCATAACGATAGTCGTCTCGCTATTCGCCTGGACGGAACTCGCCCGCGTCGTGCGTGGACGATACTTGGCCATGCGCCAAGAAGACTTCGTCACGGCAGCAATAACAGCGGGCGCTAGCCAACGTCGCATCATCTTCCGACATATGCTCCCATCGTTCTACAGCCACATAATCGCGGCGAGCACCCTCAACTTGGCCTTCATGGTCATCAGCGAGACCACGCTCAGCTTCTTGGGCCTCGGCCTCCTCCCACCCGCAATCTCATACGGCACTTTGCTCTTCACCGCCCAAAACGTCCAGACCGTAGCCCTTGCGCCATGGCTGTTGATACCGGGCATCTTCGTCGTCATATTGGTCCTGTCCCTCAACTTCATGGGCGACGGCATCAGAGACGCCGCAGACCCGTACGGAAGTTAAATCACTCTCTCTACCCGATGACGACAGAAACCGCAACAGCCCCAACCGCGACCGGCGAACAGCCCCGCGGCCTAAGTGCCGATCCGGTGATCTCGGTACGCGACCTCGAGACGCACTTCTTCACTGACGAAGGCGTGGTACGTGCCGTCGACGGCGTCAACTTCGATGTCCATCCCGGCACCACAATGGGCATTGTTGGCGAAAGCGGATGCGGCAAGAGCATCACTGCCAAATCGATCCTCCAGATCGTCGAAGTGCCGGGCCGCATAGTCAACGGCGAAATCCGTTACCGGCGTAGCTCCGATTCAGGCGAAACTGTCAACCTGCTCGATTACGGTGCGAACAGCGAAAGCATGCGCTCGATCCGCGGCGGCGAGATCTCAATGATCTTCCAAGAGCCGATGACTTCGTTCAGCTCGCTTCACACTTTCGGCAACCAGATCGACGAAGCCCTGCGACTTCACACCAACCTGTCCAAAAACGAGCGTTTCGAACTCGCCGTCGATTGGCTGGCTCGCGTCGGGATCCCAAACCCTACGCAGCGAATGCACGAATATCCCTTCCGCTTCAGCGGCGGTCAACTCCAACGCGCCATGATCGCGATGGCTATGTGCACAAACCCCAAGGTCCTCATCGCCGACGAGCCGACCACCGCTCTCGACGTCACGACCCAAGCTCAGATCCTCGACCTGCTTCAACGCATGCAGGAAGAGAACGACATGGCGATCCTCTTCATCACGCACGACCTCGGAGTCATCGCCGAGATCGCCGACGAAGTAACCGTCATGTACCTCGGGAAAGTCGTCGAATCTGGTCCGGTCCACAACTTCTTCGACGATCCACTGCACCCTTACTCCCGCGCCTTGCTAACGTCCATCCCAAGCATGTTCACCCTGTCACGTGAGCGTCTGCCATCCATCTCCGGTTCGATACCGCACCCTCAAAATCGACCGTCGGGTTGCGCGTTCCACCCGCGTTGCCAGTCATACATCGAAGGCACTTGCAACATCCGCGAGCCGGAGCTCATCAGCGTAAACGAGGAACAGGAAGTCAGCTGTTTCCTATACGAGAACCAATAATCTCAGATGACCACCGAAACGACACAGAACGGCAACGGCCGAGATACCCTCCTCGATGTCCGCGGGCTAGTTAAGTACTTCCCGATCAAGCGCGGTTTCTTCCGCCGATCGGTCGGCACGGTGAAGGCCGTCGACGACGTCAGCTTCGACATCCAAGCAGGTGAAACTCTCAGCTTAGTGGGCGAAAGCGGTTGCGGCAAGAGCACAACCGCCAGGTCCATCATCAGAGCCTACGAACCTACCGCCGGCGAAATCCTCTTCACCACCGACGAAGGCGAAACCATCGATCTCGCCCAACTCTCGCTGATCGAGATGCGACCGATCCGTCGGCAGTTGCAGATGATCTTCCAAGATCCCTTCTCCTCGCTGAACCCGCGCATGAACATCTACGAGATCATCAGCGAACCTCTCCTCGTGCACGGTATCGGCTCCAGCGACGAACGCGAAGACCGTGTCGCTGAACTGCTCCGACTAGTCCGCCTGCGTCCCGAATACATGCGTCGATACCCCCACGCCTTCAGCGGAGGCCAACGCCAACGCATCGGCATCGCAAGGGCCCTCGCGTTAAACCCGCGCCTGATCCTCGCCGACGAACCGGTATCAGGTCTAGACGTATCCGTCCAAGCACAGGTCATCAATCTGATGATGGATCTCCAAGACTCGCTTGGGCTGACCTACCTCTTCGTTTCCCACGACCTCAGCGTGGTCAAACAGATTTCCAACCGTGTGGTCGTCATGTACGTCGGCAGAATCGCAGAGATCGGTACTCCTGAGGAACTCTTCGATTCGCCGAAGCACCCCTACACCGCGGCTCTGATGAGTTCCGTCCCCAAGCCGCATCCAAGCCAACGCACCAAACGATACGTCCTCGAAGGCGAAGTTGCCAACCCGGCAAATCCGCCAACCGGATGCTACTTCCATCCCCGTTGCCCATTCGCGACTGATCAATGCAAGGTCGAGGTACCTCCGCTTGTAAAATCAGATGATGGTCGCTACGTCAGCTGTCACCGCGCCGACGAAATCGACTTGATGGTCAACTGAAATTTGACCATTTCAACTCATTCGCTGCGGATCACCTAAAGCCATATCAACCTCAGATCTCTCCCGCCTCAAGACGTTAGATGTCGTCGTACCCGATCAAGCCCGGCGTTTACGTCTCACCCTGACAATTACGCTCCTTGGTGTCATGTTGTCGGTCGCCGCGTTCCATGTCGCGGTTCTGACCCATTTCCAATACTTCGAGGACCCAGTTCGGATCCAGGGCTGGGGAGCGTTCTTCTTTTCGATTGCTGCGGTCACCGCCGCTTTGATCGTCGTGCCTTTGGCCGTCTATCACATGCGAGATTTGGCCCAAAACCCTGGTCATCCGTTGAGCTGGTTCTTCATGGGTGCCGGTTTCGGACTTGCGACCCCATTGTTTACCGGCGGTTTCACCCGAGCCGCGGCAGCGTTCGCAGGGTTGGCAGACGGAATCCACGGTCTCGATTCAATGCCTCCCTTGATCCTCGACGCAATCCTCATCTTCCCATACGACTTCATGGTTGAAGGCGCACAAAACGTCGTCGTCGGACTCGAATTCGGAGCGGTCTTCGCTGTGTCAGGCTTCATCATCGACCGCCTGAACGCTACGAAGAATGAAGTCGTCTCCGCTTGGGGAACTTGGATTTTCGCCGCCCTAGCGGGAACATCAGCCCTGCTCTTCGCGCTACTGGCCCCAGCCGAGTTCCTAAGAGACCTCGCCATCTGAACGCCGACGCCAGTGGCGTCAACCATTCAACTTCAATTGCTGGACTTGAAGACGTCCGAAACGCTCACCACGTCGCCCAACGATTCATCGCGGTGCAGATAGCACTGCGCCGCCTGGGTGTCGCCGGTGCGATAGAGCGGAGGCATATCTACCGTGCACTCCGACATCACATACGGACACCTAGGAGCAAACCGGCATCCAACATCACTGATATCGCTCCCCGTCTCCTGCGACGCCATGTCACGCCCCCACCGTTCCTTCGGATCGGGGCGCGGGATCGACTCCACCAGCAGCTGTGTGTAAGGATGCTGCGGATTCTGGATCACATCCTCGACCCGACCCGTCTCCACCACAGAGCCTCGATACATCACCATGATGTTGTCGCTGATCTGAAACGCCGTGGTCAGGTCGTGAGTGATGTAGATAACCGCAATGCCCAACTCCTTGTTGAGCAAGTCGATACTACCCAAAATCGTCGCTCTCAACGACGCGTCAACCATCGAAACCGGTTCATCCGCAACGATGATCCTAGGCTTCAACAGCAACGCCCTGGCCACCATGATGCGCTGACGCTGACCACCGCTCAACTGGTGCGGAAAACGTCCAAGCGTCTCCTGATGCCGCAAGCCCACCGTCTCCAACGCCTCGACGACGAGATCCCTAGCTTCTCGTCGGTTGTTCGCCAACCCGAAATTGTTGATTGGCGCAGTCAGCACATGGTCTACCTTGTAGAACGGGTTGTAGACCTCAAACGGGTCCTGCATAATCGGTTGGACTTCACGCCGGAACTCCAACCTCTCCCGACGATTGAGCGTAGCGATATCTCGACCGCTGAATAGGATTGATCCTTCCGTCGCCGGGATAATACCCAGCATCAACCTCGCAAGCGTCGTCTTCCCGCTGCCGCTCTCCCCCGCGATCGCTGTGATCCCAGGGTTCTCACGTGGAACACTCATGCTCACGTTGTCGACCGCGATCGTCAATTTCCGCCGCATGATACCGCCACCAAACACCTTGGTGACGTTCTTCAACTGCAGGACGCTATCGCTGTCCGAAGTAGAAACCGACGCCGGACGTTCGAGAGTTTCAGTCGCCAACTTATGAGCCTCCTTCGTACATGTGGCAAGCCACCCATCGACGCGGTTCTATCTCGTTCAACGGAGGGTCTACCGTAGTGCACAGCCCAGTATCCAGTCCTCCTCGCAGATCTGAAAATTCCCCTCGGAAATCCTCATCGTCGTTATAGATCGGGCACCTCGGGTGGAACCTGCAACCAGGCGGAGGAATGACAAGCGTAGGCGGCAATCCTTCTATACCCGTGAATTCACCCTTGACCTCGATATCGGGCAGGCTGCTTATCAGCTTCTTCGTGTACGGATGCTTCGGGTTCTCAAATATCTCACCTATCGGCGCGAACTCCACCAAGTGACCCGCGTACATCACACCCAACACATCCGCGAACTGCGCCATCAGACCCATGTCATGCCCCACCAACAGCACCGATGCCTGCATCTCCTGCTGCAACTGCTCCAACGTCAGCATGATCTGACGCTGCACAACCACGTCCAACGCACTCGTCGGTTCATCCGCCAAGATCATCTTCGGTCGCAACGACGTCGCCACCGCCAACGCCACGCGCTGCTTCATACCCCCGCTCAACTCATGCGGGTACATATCTGCAACGCTCGCATCCAACCCGACGCTATTCAGCAACTCGACGACGCGCTCAAAGACTCTATCCTTGCCCGGCATCTCGCCCTTGGGGGTGTGATGCTTGATACCATCGACAATCTGATCGCGCACCCGATACACCGGGTTCAACGAGTTCATCGCCCCCTGCGGCACTAGTGCGATGTCCCGCAGGCGAGTCTGACGCATCTCTTCTTCACTCAGATCCAGAACGCTGACACCGTCAAGCATCACCGTTCCCCCAGCGATAATCGCAGGCGGCTTGTGCAACCGCATCAAGGCCATCGCCATCGTCGTCTTGCCTGAGCCAGATTCCCCAACCAATCCCATCCGCTCGCCACGCCTCAACGAGAACGATACATCGTCAACCGCCTTGACCTGACCAGCATCAGTGTCGTAGTAGACCTTAAGGTTCTCGACCTCAAGCAAATTTTCTGATTGTTGACCGTTAGTAGCGATCTCGGTAGTAACTTCAGCGGTTGTCATCTAACTTCCCATGAGGTTTTCGGGTGCGATCCACGCAATCGAAGATCGCTTATACGCGTCGCCGCAAACGCGGATTTGCGACTTCGTCGAGACCGGCTGACATCAGGAACAATCCAACAAAAAGAAGCACGATTACTACGATCGGTGGTATCAGCCACCACCAAAGCCCCTTCAACAAGGACGAAGTGTAGATGTTCCAATAGATCGTCATTCCGAGTGTCGGTGAGTCAAGAGGACCTAATCCTAGAGCTTCAAGACCAACCGAGGCGAGAATCGCACCCGCAACCGAAGCCACGAAACTTGCCAATACGTAAGGCGAAAGGTTGGGCATCATCTCCTTAAATACGACGCCGATGGTGCTCGTTCCCGACATACGAGCCATCTCCACGTATCCCCGTTCACGCATCACTAACACCTGAGATCGTATAGCCCGAGCCGGCCCCGGCCACGCCAGAATCGATATGACAAACGCCATCTGATCGACAGTTAATCCCTTCCCCGGATTCAACGATGTCGCAACCAACACCAGGATCAACAGCCCCGGAATCGGGATCAAACTGTCCACGACGATACGAACTATGCCGTCCACCCAACCGCCCATATACGCGGCCACGAACGCCAATATCATGCCCACACCGACCCCGATCGCCGCAGCAATCAACCCGATACGCAGAGTCAGTGGGGTCCCAACGATCATCACTGCTAGGATGTCTCGACCCTGTTCGTCCGTCCCTAGAGGGTGTACCCCAAACGGATTCCAGCTCGGTTTCTCACGAGCTTCAACCGACAACGCACGCGTCAATCCGCTGACACCTTGCCGTTCACCCAACAGATCTTCTTGCTCGTAAAACAAATATCCAAGGACCACCACTCCGAATAGACCCACCAGCAGTCCGATTCCACCGATCAACAGCGGGTTACGGCGAAGATACCGCAACAACGGTCGAATTCGCTCACGATAGATGCTGCCGGAATCGAATCCAGTTGTCGATTGCGGGAGTTCGGATACTGCGGTCGGCGGTTGCATCTTTAGTTACAAATCAGCCTTGCGAGTATTTGATGCGAGCATCTACCAACGGATAGATCAAGTCTAGTATCAACGTCGCTAACGCCGTCCCTAACGCTAGGACAAACACTATTCCTTGGATAACCGCATGGTCGCTACGGGGAATCGCTTGCACGAGTAAACCACCTACACCAGGATACGAGAATACGACCTCGACTAGTACCAATCCCGACACGATCAAACCCAGTTGAAGCGCCAAACCCGTCAATTGCGGCAACAACGCATTCCGGATGCCGTACCTAAAAAACATCACTCGGTCCGGCAAACCTTTCGCCTCCGCCTGCAACATGTAGTCCTCGCCCTTCGTCGTCACCATCATCCCGCGCATACCCATCGCCCATCCGCCAAGAGAAACGAGAACCACCGATAATGCCGGCAGTGTCGCGTGCCAAAGAACATTGCCTAGGAAACTCCAGTTCGACCAATCCGGCCATCCAGCCACACCGCGCGAATAGCCACCAAATAGTGGGAAGACGCTCCACACAAAAGAAAAGGCCAGCAGCAACACTAATCCGAACAGGTAATACGGCACCGCCGACAACGTCAGGATCGGAGACATCAACACCATAAGGAAGGATTTGTGGCGCTTCCATTCAAGCACCGCACCCATCAAAGAACCAATTAAGAATGCAAATATCAGCGTCAGCAAACCCAACGCGATGGTCCACAGAATCGTCTCCGCCAAAAGCTGATTGACCGTCTTCGGCCAGTTAAATATCGAACGGCCCAAGTCGAACTGAACAATATCGACCATAAACCTCACATACTGTTCCCATAGCGGCTTGTTGAAACCGTATTTCTCGTCGAACGCATCCACCATCGCTTGAGTGTCTTCTAGGAACCCACCCCGAGCAGCTTCCTCAAGCAACTTTTCCTCAAGTGGATTCTGACCAGAGATGCGCGGCAAGAAGAATACGATCGTGCTGGCAATGTAAATGGTGACGAAAAACATCGCCAACCGACTGAGTATGTAATTCCAAGGCATCTGTGGTCGCTAGATGATCGCGTCTTCAGCAGGATGCGGCGACGGTTCGACCTCCGCGTGGTGCGCGGAGGTCGAACCGTCTGAGTTTTTCACCGTTTTCCGGGCGGTTATTGGACCGCGCGGAGGTTGTTCAGGATCAACTGGAAGGTCAAGTGCCAGAACGCACCGTTGGTGTACGGGTTGTCATGGGTTGGCCAGTTGGTCCAGTAGGTCTGGTTCATCGGGATACGGTGGTACCACTCGACAACCTGAACATCAGGCAACTCGTCGAGCCAGATGTCCATTGCTTCGGTCCAAAGCTCCTCGAGCCGAGCGACATCATCGATGCCGGTCGCCGAGACTTCGTCGGTGATTTCGTTCCAACGTTCATTGGACCAGAAGTAGATGTTCGCCTGGTGGCCTTCACCTGCTTCTTGTGCGTCCGTTCCGTAGTACAGGTTCATCGTGAAGTATGGGTCACGCACAGAACCTCCGTGGCCTCGCAGACCGCAAGACGCCTCGCCAGCCGTCTGTCGCGAACCAGCGTCGGGCGGGTTGCTGTAAGACGACTTGATGCCGTGGTTGTCAAGCTGACGTGCGAGGATCGGACCGAAGTCGTTGAAGATGCCAAAGCCCAGGATGTCACAGATGACTTCGTTGCCATCCTTCTCCCAGTAACCGTCGGCGTTCTTCTCATATCCGGCTGTCCTCATCCGGGCGTCACCCTTTTCGGGGCTGTACTCGCCAGTGTTGTACTCGCCGCTGAGTTTGTCCTGAATCGCGTCGTAGTAACGCTGCAACGGCGCATAACTCGGCAATGGCAACACCGAAGGCGTTCCCGCTCCGTCGTAAGCAACGTCGATCAACTGGTCGCGGTTGATGTAGTAGGACACTGCCCATCGAACGTTCTTGTCGTTGAACGGCGGCACACTTGCGTTGAACAACAGGCTGATGGGCCACCAGTCGACGTAACCGTACGGCGGGTTGAAACCGGAATGGGTGACCACATTCGGGTTGCGAGCCAAAACCTCACGAATGGTCGTGGGGCGAAGGTCAAGCGTCGCGTCTGCGGTGTTGTTGATGACCGCCTGTGCCATCTGCGTCTCGCCCGGGTTAGGGACGTAGACGATCTGATGGACTTCAGGAAGCCGGTCAACCAGACCTTGGTCGACCGCCCACCACGAGTCGCGGCGGTTGATGATCTTCTGCTCAGGCGATGTCTGAGCGACGTGCCACGGGCCGGTAGTTACAGGCCAGCCCTGCGCCAGATCGAAGTTCGTGAATTCAAGCCAGTCCTGACCCTCGAAGACGTGCTTCGGAACGATGTACAGGCCGATGTCGAACTTGTAAGTCATGAAGTAGAAGAACTTCGGGCGCGGGCCAAGGAAGTTCACAACCACGGTGTGCTCGTCCACCTCCTCGATGGAATCGATGTCACGCTGGACCTGAGAACTGCGTCTCAGACCAGAGTTGTCCTTGAGGTAGTTGAGCGTGTAAGCGACGTCGTGCGCGCCGAACGGCTCGCCGTCACTCCAAGTGATCCCCTCACGTAGGTTGATCGTCAGCTGTGTGAAGTCGGCGTTGTACTCCCACGACTCCGCCAACCACGGGTACTCCTGGTCATTGAACGCGGAGTAGTACGCGAGCGGCTCGTGCAAAATGGCGGAACCGTTCTGGTGACTCGTGCCTGGGTTATAAGGATTCCAGATGTCATGGTCGGTGTAACGTCCTGCCGCACCAACTCCGCCTGAACCGCCCCAAAGCAAGATCAGCTGGCGATTGCGAGGAATTTCTTCCTCCATCATCATCATCGAGTCGTCTTCCATGGCCGCAGTCACTTCTACCTCGACCTCGACCACTTTCTCAACCTCGACGACCTTCTCGACCTCAACCACCCTCTCAACTTCCACAGTTTCAACGACACGTTCCGGCGCGGCGGTGACCACACGCTCCACAACGACCGTTTCTACGACGGTCTCGGTACCGCCACATGCCACCACGGCTCCCACCGCAGCTGCAAGCGCGACCGCCAAGATCGCCAACTTATATCTCATTGGTTGGTTTCCTCCAATTGATTCTGGGTACACACGAATCCGCGCCATCCGCGCGGGAAATGACTACGAAAATCTAACATCGTGTAGACGCAATGTCAAATCAGGTGCAAACCTGATTCACGTTGCGCGTCGCAACCGCCATCGACGCCTTCCGGCGCCGCCCAATCGAGTCCGCTATATGGCCAAATCGAACCGCCAAATCGAACCGCCAAGGTGCCGATTGTTCAAACTCGTCGTCGCAGCCTCGGATTTGCCACTTCATCCAACCCCGCCGAAATCATGAACAAGCCGACGAACAGCACAATCAACACGATGATCGGCGGCAACAACCAGTACCACAGTCCCAACAGCACCGAACTAGTGAAGATATTCCAGTAGATCATGCTCCCCAACGTCGGTGAATCCAATGGACCAAGCCCTAACGATTCAACTCCGATCGACGCAAGTATCGACCCCGATGTCGCCGCCACAAAACTCGCCAACGCATATGGTGCCAAATTCGGCATCATCTCCTTAAATATGATCCCGAACGCGCTGGTACCTGACATCCTCGCCATTTCCACGTACCCGCGCTCGCGTATCACCAACACCTGCGACCTTATGACGCGCGCCGGCCCAGGCCACGCCAACACGGCGATCACAAACGCTAGTTGATCCACCGTCAAACCCTGTCCCGGATTCAACGACGTCGCCACCAACACCAGCACCAATAGACCCGGAATCGGTATCAAGCTGTCCACCACGGTCCGAATCACGGCATCCACCACTCCACCGGCATACGCCGCAACGAACGCTAAAACCATACCCACGCCTACTCCTATCGCCGCCGCAATTACACCGATCCTCAACGACAACGGTATCCCAACTACTACTGCCGCGTAAATGTCACGGCCCTGAACATCGGTGCCTAACGGATAACCGCTCCAAGGGTTCCAAGATGGTTTCTCATTTTGAGGCACCGATGCCGCGCGAACCAAGCCGTTGACACCTTGCTCTTCGCCGAGAAGGTCAACTTGTGAATAGAAAAGGTACGAGACGCCGACGAAAAGGCCCAAGGCCGCGAACGCGCTCAATCCGATTATCATCAGTCGATTCCTGCGTAGATAACGCAGTATCGGGATCACCCGGTCATGGACAAATTCCGAGCGGTCCGGCAATGTTCGCCACCACTCAATCGTCACCACGCTTGCGTTGATTTGGGCCTCTTGCATCGATCCCCTTTTATGGCCCGCCTGACTTGATCCTCGGATCAAGCAACGGATAGATCAGATCTAAAACCAGCGTTGCCGCTGCCGTTCCAAAGGCAAGAACAAACACGATACCTTGCGTGGTCGGATAATCGTTCGACCTCACCGCCTGCAACAACTGCCCGCCAACTCCTGGATATCCGAAAACAATCTCAACCAACACCACCCCGGACACAATCAACCCCAAAGCTAGCGTCAATCCCGTAACTTGGGGCAACAGCGAGTTCCTCACCGCGTATTTCGTCAACATCACACGATCCGGCAAGCCTTTTGCTTCCGCCTGAACCATGTAATCCTCGCCCTTCGTCGTCACCATCATTCCGCGCATCCCCATCGCCCAACCCCCGAGCGAGACCAAAGTTATCGAGAGTGCCGGCAAAATAGCGTGCTTCAACACGCTGAATATGAACTCCCAATCTGACCAGTCAGGCCAACCAACGACGCCCTGCTTGAATCCGTAAACCAACGGGAACTCACGATCAACATTGAATACGACCAACTGCAACACCAACCCGAATATGAAGAACGGCACCGCCGATATCGCCAAGATCGGTGCCATCGCAACCATCAACCCCCAGTTGTTCCGTCGCCATTCCAACAACGCGCCCATCGTAGAACCGATCAAAAACGCCAATATCAGAGTCAGCAACCCCATCACCAACGTCCACATGATCTTCTCCGCAAGTATCTCGTTCACCGTTTTAGGCCACTGGAATATCGAACGTCCCAAATCGAACTGGACGACATCCACCACGAATTTCACATACTGCTCCCAAAGTGGCTTGTCAAAACCATATTTCGCCTCGAACACCCTCACACGTTCCGCAACGTCGGGATCCAAATAACCTCCTTGCTGCGCCTCCTGATAGATCTTCTCCGCAAGGGGGTTCTGACCGGAAAGTCGCGGCAGGAAGAAGACGATCGTGCTCGCCATCCAAATGGTGACGATGAACATCGTCAACCTACCCGCAATGTACTTCCAAGGCATGGGTTGCGAAAACCTTCGGCCACGCGAACGTCTGAAACAGAGAGTTTTTTCGGACGGGCCTGCTCAGGTTAGCTGAACAAACCCGTCCGATAGCGCAATCTCTGCTACTGCACCGGCTCTAGCTCGTTCAGGATCAACTGGAACGTCAGGTGCCAGAACGCACCGTTAACGTACGGGTTGTCGTGTGTCGGCCAGTTCGTCCAGTACGTCGTGTTCATCGGAATCCGGTGGTAGAACTCCAACACCTGCACGTCCGGTAGTTCTTCCAACCAGATGTCCATCGCGTCCGCCCACAGCTCCTCCAGCGTCGCGATGTCGTCGATGGCCGTTGCGAACACTTCCTCGGTGATCGCGTTGAACTCCGCGTTGTACCAGTGATACGCGTTGGGCGGCCGGTTGTCCGGTCCCTGCGGCTGTTCGGGATCGTAGGTCGCAGGGTCGCCACCTGTGTAAAGGTTCAACGTGAAGTAAGGGTCACGCACCGATCCACCATGCCCCCTGAGTCCGCAAGACGCCTCGCCGGAAGATTGCCTAGACCACGCATCCGGCGGAGTGCTGTACGACGACTTGATGCCGTGATTGTCCAGCTGCCTCGAAACGATCGGGCCGTAGTGGTTGAAGATCCCGAAGCTTAAGATGTCGCAAATCACGACATCGCCGTCCTTCTCCCAGTAGCCGTCGGAGTTCTTCGTGAACCCTGCCTCCATCATCAACGCATCGGCCTTCTCCGGGTTGTACTCCGTAGTGTCGTGGGTCGTCGTCAACTTCTCTTCGACAACGTCAATGTAACGCTGCAACGGCGCATACGTCGGAATCGGCAGGTAGGAAAGCGTTCCCGCTCCGCCAAAACCGATCTCGATCAACTGCTCGCGGTTCAAGTAGTACGAAACCGCCCAACGCACTCGCTTGTCGTTGTACGGCGGCTCGCTAGCGTTGAACAGCAACCCAACTGGCCACCAGTCGACGTATCCGTATGGTGGGTTGTAACCGGAGTGGGTAATGATCGCAGGGTTGCGTGCCAATACCTCGCGCATCGTGCCTGTCTGCAACGACAACGACGCATCAGCGCGGTTCGCGATCATCTCCTGAGCCATCTGCGTCTCACCAGGGTTCGGGATGTAAACGATCTGCAGAACTTCCGGCATTTTGTCAACCAAACCCTGCTCGACAGCCCACCATGAATCCCGGCGGTTCAAGATCTTCGATTGGGGAGTTGTCTGGATCACTTCCCATGGACCGGTCGAAACTGGCCAACCCTGGGCAGGGTCGTAGTTGCTGAACTCCAGCCAGTCCTTCCCTTCGAAGACGTGTTTCGGAACAATGTAGAGACCGATGTCGAACTTGTAGGTCATGAAATACATGAACTTCGGGCGAGGACCGAAGAAATTCACGACTACTGTGTTGTCGTCAACCTGCTCCACCGATTCGACGTCGGCCTGCACCTGACCAGCACGAGCCAAACCAGAATTCGTTCTCAGATGCTCAAGCGTGTAAGCCACGTCGTGCGCACCGAACGGCGTCCCGTCACTCCACTCGACGCCCTGTCGAGTGTTGATCGTCAACTCCGTGAAGTCGTCGTTGTACGACCACGATTCGGCAAGCCAAGGATACTCCGTGTCGTTGAACGCCGAGTAGAAGGCCAACGGCTCGAAGATCAACTGGCCCGCGTCCTGGTGGCTCAAACCACCGTAAACGTTCCAGATATCGTGGTTGGTGTACTGACCGGCCGATCCGACACCACCGGAACCTCCCCACAGCATGATGAACTGGCGCTCTCTTGGGATTACGCCATCATCCATCATCATCCCGTCGTCCATCATCGCCTCGGCAGTAACTTCAACCTCGACGATCTTCTCAACCTCAACTTCGACGAGTTTCTCAACTTCGACGACGCGTTCCACCTCAACCGTCTCCACAACACGTTCCGGAGCCGCGGTAATCACACGCTCAACGACGACCGTCTCCACGACCGTCTCGGTACCTCCACAAGCGATGGCAAACGCCAACACAGCCGAGATCACCATTACCAAACTAATTCGTTTCATGTCCGACCTCCTCTTTCAGCCGAGCAAAGCAAAACCTGCCACATACAGCGGCAAAGCTGTGCGAACTGTAGCACGCACCGAGAATTTCGTCAAACTCAACATTCCTAACGCGCAAACCACACATACATCTTCTCAACAACGCACTACCCCAACATGCACAATTGAATCCATGAACAACTCCGATCCAACAGTTATGCAAAACGATTCAACTGACCTCGAAACTACCCCCGAATCTCGCGCCCAAGCCCTCAACCGCCTCCGAGAAGCCGAAAACGAACGACTCGGCGAAGAACTGATCATCCGAAAACGCCTGATGTGGCTCGGCATCGTTGTCGGCGCAACCGTCGGCCTGACTGTCGGATACCTCGGCACTCTCATCACCATCGTCGACAGCGGCATCGGAGAATTCGGCTTCAGATTCTTCAAACCAAACTTCGTCGACGGATTCCTCCGCATCATCGCCGCGTACATCATCGGCGGAGGTTTCGTCGGAGGCGCCCTCTCATACCTCCTCTTCACAACTCGAGCCGAAGCCGCAAGCCCATTCCGATGGCTCATCGCCGGAATCTTCTACGCATTGGCAACACCACTCCTGATCGGCTTCCTCTTGCCAACAACCATCCTCATCTTCGGAGACTTCATCGAAGGCCTACGCCCCGGTCTATGGCTTTCCGCATTCGTTGAAACCCTCCTCGGGTCCTTCCTCGACGGATACATCTTCATGGTTAAAATCCTTTCGGCCGGATGGATCGGTACGTTGATGTTCCTCGTCATCTTCATCGGCATCTACATGGCATCCCAAAAAATAGCGTTGCCCGAATCCATCACCCAAAAAGTCCCATCCACAGTAGTCTTCAACGTCGCAGCCGCCCTAATCGCTCTGATCCCGCTTATCGTCATCGCCTTCGGCCCCTTCTCATTCGCCACCGCAGTCGCATCCTTCCTCACCGGTGAAAACCTCTAACCCGTAAACCCAATCAAGTACAATCAACTCTGGTTTCAGCACAGCGAATCAGGTAACAAATGGCAAGGCAAGTCCCCGGCGAACCATACGCCCGAATCACATCTCAAGAAGCCCACGAAATGGTCCAAAACGGCGACTCAACTGTCGTCGATGTACGCAACCCCGATGAATGGGAAGCCGGCCACGTCGAAGGCGCTCTCTGGATACCTGTCGACGACATCATCCCTCGCTTCGACGAACTCCCCACCGATGGAAACCTCCTCTTCATCTGCGAGGTCGGAGCACGCAGCGGCCTAGCCGCCGAATACGCCGCCGCAATGGGCGCCGATACCTCGCGCCTATACAACATCGAAGACGGCACCCCCGCCTGGATCGCCAGCGGACTCCCCCACGCCACCGGCGCATAACCCCTACCGTGTCCAACGGCAACATGCATAGCTCCGAGGAAACGCGCGAACAGCGACACCTCGGAGTAGCCCAAATCCTCTTCACGGGAACCCAAACGTGAAGCTACTCGTCGTCGGATCTATGGCGTACGACGACGTCGAGACGCCCGCAGGTACCAGAACCCACCAACTCGGCGGATCAGTAACCTATTTCTCCGTCGCCGCAAGCTACTTCACCGACGTCGCAATCATCGGCATCGTCGGACAAGACTTCCAACCAGAGCACCGCGAACTCCTATCCTCTCGAGGCATCGACACCTCCGGCATCGAGATCGCCGACGGTCAGACCTTCCACTGGGCCGGAAGCTACATGCAAGACCTCAACGACGCCGAAACCGTCGCCACCAACTTAAACGTCTTCGCTAACTTCAACCCAACTGTCTCCGAACAACACCGATCGATCCCCTACCTCTTCCTCGCAAACTGCGACCCTGAAACTCAGCAATCGGTCCTTAACCAGATGACCGACGACCTCCAACTCGTCGCCGGCGACACCATGAACCACTGGATCATCGAGAAACGCGAACCTCTCGACTACTTGATGACACAACTCGACTTCTCCGTCATCAACGAAGCTGAAGCCCGAATGTACACCGACAAGTCAAACCTCGTCGACGTCGCAGAAGGCCTCCTCGACGAAGGCCCCGACAATGTCATCATCAAACGAGGCGAATACGGTGCGGTTCTCTACAACGACAACCAGCGATTCATCGTCCCCGCATACCCCGTCCAGAACATCATCGATCCCACAGGCGCCGGAGACTCCTTCGCCGGAGGCTTCATGGGATACATCGCCGCCATCTCACGTCACGACCCCGAAACCTACCGCCAAGCCGTCATCGCCGGATCCGTAATCGCTTCCTTCACCGTCGAAGGCTTCGGCCTGGAACGCCTAGCCAACCTAACCAACCAAGAAATCACCGACAGATTCTTCGAATTCGAAGACCTAACAACCTTCGACACCGCCATCCGCCTTCCCCTGCGCGAAGAAGATCCTAGGATTTCCCCCGCTCGCGGGGGAAATGTCCGACGGACAAAGGGGACATAGCAGGTAAACATTCAACCCCGGAGCATTGATGAACCACGACATCACCGACATCAACCTCGCCCCCCAAGGCGCCCTCAAATCGGAATTCGCCGACGAGCAAATGCCCGTCCTCGCCGACATCCGAAAACGATTCGCCGAAACCCGTCCCTTAGAAGGCATCCGCATCGCCGCATGCCTCCACGTTACCTCCGAGACATCCAATCTCGCCAAGACCCTAGTCGCAGGCGGCGCCGAACTCGCCCTCTGCGCTTCCAACCCGCTATCCACTCAAGACGACATCGCCGCATACCTCGTCTCCGAGGGCATCGCCGTATTCGCCCGCAACGGTGAAGACTCCCAGACCTACTACAACCACATCTCCGCTGCCGTAGACACCAAACCCCACCTAACGATCGACGACGGCGCAGACCTCGTCGCCATGCTCCACTCCGAGCGACGCGAACTCCTCGAAACAACCATCGGAGGCATGGAAGAGACTACAACCGGCGTCATCCGTCTAAAGGCCCTCGACGCCGAAGGCAAGCTCGCATACCCCATCATCGCCGTAAACGACTCCCAGACCAAGCACATGTTCGACAACCGCTACGGCACCGGACAGAGCACCCTCGACGGCATCATCCGAGCTACCAACATGCTCATCACAGGCAAATCCGTCGTCACCATCGGATACGGCTGGTGCGGACGCGGATTCGCCGACCGCGCACGCGGACTCGGCGCACACACCATCGTCTGCGAAGTCGGCCCCATCCGCGCACTCGAAGCCGTCATGGACGGCCACCGTGTAATGTCCATGAACGAAGCCGCCAAAATCGGCGACATCTTCCTAACCGTCACCGGCGGAATGCACGCCATCGACAAGCATCATTTCGAAAGCATGAAAGACGGCGCAGTCGTCGCAAACTCCGGACACTTCAACGTCGAAATCAACATCGACGCCCTCCAAGAGATGTCCGAAGCCCGACGCCAAGTCCGACCATTCGTCGAGGAACACACCCTCGAAGACGGTCGCCGAATAAACCTCCTCGCCGAAGGCCGACTCGTCAACCTCGCCGCTGCCGAGGGACACCCGCCCAGCGTCATGGACATGAGCTTCGCAAACCAAGCCCTAGCCAGCGAATACATCGCCGAAAACCACGAAACCCTCAAACCCGGCGTCCACACCCTCCCCAAAGAGATCGACATCGAAATCGCATCCCTAAAACTCAACTCCATGGACATGACCTTCGACACCCTAACCGCCGAACAGGAAAAATACCTCAACTCATGGGAAGCCGGCACATAACCCAAGGTTTCCTCCGCCAATAAGTACGAAATCCAAGGGGAAATCTCCGAAGGACAAAGTAGGCGAACACGCCGCCGAGGGAAATATCCAAAGGAAAAAAGGGGCGAACAAATACGAGGTAGGGGCGGGTCTGTGATCCGCCCGTCCCGCTCTGACACAGGTCTCGCAACAGTCTCACAACGAGGACAAAGAAAATGACAACCGGCACCTTCAAACACCTCCTCACATCAGAGTCCGTCTCCGACGGCCACCCCGATAAGATCTGCGACCAAGTCTCCGACGCCATCCTCGACGCCGCACTCGCCGGCGACCCATCCTCCCGCGTCGCCTGCGAAACATCCTGCACAACCAACCGCCTGTGGATGTTCGGCGAAATCACCACCTCCGCCGACATCGACTTCGAAGCAGTAGCCCGAGGAGTAATCCGCGACATCGGATACACCGACCCCGAATACCAATTCGACCACGAGACCTGCGACGTAAACGTCTACCTCCACGCACAATCCCCAGACATCAACGCCGCAGTCTCCACAGCCCTCGAAGACCGGGGAAGCGACACCGACCAAGCCCAACAAGGCGCCGGCGACCAAGGCATGATGATCGGTTATGCCGTTGATGAGACGCCCGAACTCATGCCGCTTCCCATCTCCCTCGCACACCGCCTCACCAAGCGCATGAGCGACGCCCGACGCCATGGAGACATCCCCTACCTCCGACCTGACGCTAAAAGCCAAGTCACCGTCGAATACGACGACAACCACAACCCCATCCGCATCGACACCATCGTCCTATCGTCTTGGCACGCACCCGAAGCCACACAATCCCAAATCGAAGCCGACCTCATCGAGCAAGTAATCGAACCACTAGTCCCCAACGACCTCCTCGATTCCAGCACCCAGTACCTCATCAACCCGTCCGGACGCTTCGTCACCGGCGGACCCCACGGCGACGCCGGCCTAACCGGACGCAAAATCATCGTCGACACATACGGCGGTTCAGCCCGACACGGCGGCGGAGCATTCTCCGGCAAAGACCCCTCAAAAGTCGACCGATCCGGTGCCTACGCCGCCCGATACGTCGCCAAAAACATCGTCGCCGCCGGACTCGCCAAACGCGCCGAAGTCCAGATCGCATACGCCATCGGAAAAGCCGAACCCGTATCCCTCATGGTCGAAACCCGCAACACCGGCAAAATTCCAGACACCAAAATCGCCGACCTAGTATCCGAAACCTTCGACCTCCGTCCCACCGGCATCATCCAATCACTGAACCTCCGCCGACCTATCTACCGCCCAGTAGCCGCCTTCGGCCACTTCGGACGCCAAGACCTAGACCTCCCCTGGGAACAAACAAACAAAGCCCAAACCCTACGAAACGCCGCAGGCATCTAGACCCACCGCAAACCCTGCACCCTTCACGTCATTCCGAACCCAACACCGCGTCACCTCACGTCGTCGGTCACTGTCCCGCCAACTTCGACACCACCTTATCGGCAAACTCGATCGCCTCCGCTGCCGTGCGGAACCACTGTGTCCCCATCTGATCGAACTGGATCGAAATCGGTTCGTCGTACGATGCCCAATACTGGGCGTAGAACGTGATCGGACCGCCATCAGACGCCGGCTCGATCTCCAGCTTCATCGCCGAGTCGCTAAAACGATCCCAGCCAGCCGACAAAAACGGCAACTTGAACTCCCGACCATACCTTTCCCTCTCGTTACCGGCAGCCGCGAATCGTTGAAGACCGTCAGCTATCTCAAATGGCGTCTTCGTCGTCATTGCGTTTCACTAAATACTAGCCTAGGGTTTCCATCACCGCTACCATGAGCCCGATCACGAGCGCCGTGTGCACAACCAATATCCCTGCTACCCACTTGTACACATCGCTTTTCGCATCTGCGACGGCAGATTTGGCGCTTCATGCCGCCGATATTGCTTCTGAAAATCCTTGCAAGGTTTCTGAAACCCGCTTGTGTGTTTCAATCGATCGGTCAGCTAGTTCACTGCGAACTTTTTCAACTTCCGCTTTGGTCGCAAAAACATTCTCTTCATTCATGCCTCAAGACTCTAAACCAAATCGCACAATTAGTAACGTCCCGTGGCAGACAAAAACCAACCTGTGCAGCCCAGTTCATGGACCAGAATCATCAGCGGATTCCGTCTCATTTGACCTCTCGATGAGCGCCTCCTTTACGAACAGCATCCCAACGAGTAAGGTGTTGGGGTGATCCATCGTCAACGTTATCCAACATTGATGACTCAACGAACCCCCTCACCCATGCCCAACACCCCCCAAATCTCCTTCGGTACCGACGGATGGCGAGCAATCATCGCCGACGAATACACCTTCGAAAACGTCCGAGCATGCGCCCTAGCAGTAGCACTCGAACTCGAACAAAACGTCATTCCGCGCGGGCAAAACGTCATTCCGGCGGAAGCCGGAACCCACCGCGGCGTAGCGGTCGGCTACGACACCCGATTCCAATCCGAAAACTTCGCACAAGCCGCCGCCGAAACCATCGCAACCCGCGGCATCCCAGTCCAACTCTCCGACCAACCTCTCCCAACCCCCGCACTCAGCCTCGCCGTCACAAACATGAACGCCGCCGCAGGCATCATGATCACCGCATCCCACAACCCGCCCGACTACAACGGCTTCAAAGTCAAATCCGAAGCCGGCGGAAGCGCACCACCAGACCAAGTAGCCCGCATCGAATCCCACCTCCCAGCAGCCCTTAACCAACAAAGTTTTCCCCCGCTCTCGGGGGAAATGTCCGAAGGACAAAGGGGGCCAGCCCCCCAAGCGGGAGAAACGAATCCCCTCTCCCCACCGGGGGAGAGGGCCGGGGTGAGGGGGCACATCGATACCACCGACATGGTCTCCCCCTACCTCGACCAACTCGCCTCCCTCGTCGACATCGACTCCATCAAATCCGCAGGCATCAAAATCGCCGTCGACTCAATGCACGGCTCAGGAGCAAACATCGTAGCCACCCTCCTCCAAGGCGGCAAATCCCAAGTCACCGAGATCAGAAGCGAAATCAACCCCGCCTTCCCAGGCATGAAGCAACCCGAACCCGTCGAAGAAAACCTCGAACCCCTAATATCCCTCATCACCGATAAAACCCAGGGTTTCCCCCGCTCAGCGGGGGAAATGTCCGAAGGACAAAGGGGGTATTTGCCACTTCACCAAGCCGGAACCTCCCGGGAAAGAGAAACGTCTCGTTTCGACGTCGGACTAGCAACCGACGGAGATGCCGACCGTCTCGGCGTCGTCGACGAAAACGGCACCTATCTCACCACTCTCGAAGTCTTCTCGATGCTCTTCCACCACCTCAAATCCCGACGCAACCTACCCGGCGGCGCCGCATGCACCATCACCATGTCTAGCATGATGGACCGCCTAGCTGAGCACCACAACACAGACCTCAATCGCACTCCAGTCGGCTTCAAATTCGTCGGACCCGCAATGACCGACAACGCCTGCGTCCTCGGCGGTGAAGAGAGCGGAGGATACGCATTCGCCGGACACATCCCCGAACGCGACGGCCCCCTGAGCGCCCTACTATTCCTGGAATCCATGGCAACCTCCGGCAAAACCCCATCCCAACTCCTAGACGAAATCCACGAAATCACCGGCCCTCACACCTTCCGACGCATCGACATCCAATTCACCCCAGACCAACGCGACCGCATCGCCTCTGCCCTATCCTCCGAAGCCCCCACAACCCTCGGCAACCTAACCGTCCTCAAAGAAGACCGCCGCGACGGCATCCGCCTAGACCTCCAAAACAACGCATGGGCAGTAGTCCGCCTATCCGGCACTGAACCCCTAATCCGAATCTACGCCGAAGCCCCAACAACGCAAATCCGCGACCAAATCCTCAACGACTTCCGCACCCTCCTAAACGTCTGATCAAACCGATCCCTCCCGGCCATCGCCACAATTCCCTCCCCCTCTCTGAGGAGGTATACAGGAGAGTGCCGCACGCCAAAGCGGGTACCTAGCGAGCCAAAACCCGAAACGAAAACCACCACTCAAACCCATCCCCCGAAAGCGGGAACCCAAGGATGGACGGGAGGGGAGGAAGGGGAATCCCCTCTCCCCCAAAACACCCAACAACAGCGGGAGAGGGTCAGGGTGAGGGTGACCGGGGCGGACAAAAGGGCGGGGTACGGTAAACAACCACCACGCCATCCCAAAACCAACACCCCAAACAACCACAACCCATCATGCCCATCATTCCAAATCATGCCCATCATGGTTCTCACCGCAACCACCAATCCTCCAACACCTCCCAAACACCAACCAAAACCTCCATCCCCCACGAACATACTCCCCCCTCCCGCTGGGAGACCTTCGCACAACTCTAGGGTTTCCCCCGTTCACGGGGGAAATGTCCGAAGGACAAAGGGGGACCCAACGCCCCCAAACACCAACCAACACCTCCATCGACTACAATCCCCCCTCTCCCCCAAAACACCCGACAACAGCGGGAGAGGGGCCGGGGGTGAGGGCGAGGGGACGGGCGGGGCCAGACTACCCCAACCCACCGCAACCCCAACATCCAACACACACCCATCATCCCAATCATTCAAAATCCTCAACATCCCAGTTCAGAAACACACTTGACAACACTCGACAACTGTTATAAAAACAACATATGATCGACGGATCAACACAGCGTTGCGCAGACGTGTGCAGACCCCCGACCCAAGCGGCTGCAGGGAGTAAACGTGAGGACATGAAGGCAAAGACAGACATAAAAGGCGCAATCTCGAACGAGCGCGCCGTGTCGCGGCGTCTACGTGTCAGCTGGTGGCGTCCCTCGACGGATCGGACATCCGTCGCAAGGCCGGGAGGGTCCGTGCCGAAGCGTGGGAGGCCCAGTTCCCGGAGCGCGATGCAGCGGTCATGCATCGCCAATCGAGCCAGCACGCGTCCCTTGAACCTTTTTCCCTCCCCTTTCCAAGGGGAGATACTTCTTCCCTCCCCTTTTCAAGGGGAGATGCAGAGGGGTTCAACGGACGCCGTGCCAAGGGCCGGGAGACCACACGTGGAGCCGACAGACGTCTACTCCTGCCCATCACAGGAGGGAGGCTACAGCGCGAGAGGAGCCCGTAAGGGCGAATCGAAGGAAGGCGGCGAATTCCGAAGGGTGTCCCCAAGCGCCCGGCCGCCGACCAAGCACGCGGTCTGGCGACGCGTGCCGCGACTGGTAAAGGTTGCTAGCGGTCTGACACACCGCTCTGCGCAGCGACTGACCCCTCTCCGGGGTCGCCCTCTTCCTGCAAAGGCAGAGGCGATGGAGAGGGAAGGAGCAAAGGTCCATGTACAAGGACCCGAGCTCAGGAGAGGGCCAGTTCCTACGGGCCCCAAGACCCGACCTCCTGGTCGAGTCCGTTCATCCCCTCTCCCGCTCGGCGGGAGAGGGTCAGGGTGAGGGCAAAGACAACCCTGCGCCCCTGAAAAGGCGCAGGGGGAGGAGTGCCACCCAAAAGTGGCCATAAAAACACGCCCAAACAAAAACCAATCCCCCAAACAACCACCACTCACCCTTCTAATCCTTAAAAATCCTTCGCATCCTAGTTCAAAGCCCACCGAAGAGATAAAATTGAAACTTAGCACCGCGCCAAACCCCAAGGCGTCCACCAAGGCGCACACAAACAACCCAAAGAGATCCATGGTTCGAATCAGACTAAAGAGAATCGGCTCCCGAGGCCGACCATACTACCGCATCGTTGTCGCCGACCAGCGCAACGCCACCGCCGGAAGATACATCGACCAAGTCGGCTTCTACGACCCATTCCCCGACCCGCCGCAGATCGACTTCGACGAAGAAAAAACCCTCGACTGGCTCCGCAAAGGCGCTCAGCCCTCAGAATCCGTCGAAAGAATGCTCAAGTCCAAAGGAATCCTCGAAAAGGTGAAGGTCAATGCGTGAGGATCAACTCCAACCCGACACCGACGAAGAGGAAACCACCGACGCAACGATAACCGAAGCATCCGCAGCTTCTGAACCCGTCGAAGACGAAATCGCCGAACCCGAACCCTACGACGACATCGGCGACGTCGAAGGCGAAACCGAAATGCGCGACATGATCGGCTACATCGCACGCGTCCTCGTCGACGACACCGACGCCGTCCAAGTCACGTCAAACTGGTCCGACGGACGTCTAAACATAAACCTCAAAGTCGCCGACGATGACAAAGGTAAAGTCATCGGACGCCGAGGACGCGTCGTCCACGCTATGCAGTCCCTCCTCAGAGTCGCCGCAACAAAGTCGAACATGCGGGCATCCATCGACGTCGAATAAACTTCATCCCAACAATCTCTGCTTCATAGGAAAGGAGGACGGAAATGTCAGGCCATTCTAAGTGGAGCACCATCAAGCACAAAAAGGGCGCCGCCGACGCCAAGCGCGGCCAGCTCTTCACTAAACTCTCACGCGAAATCTCCGTCGCCGCGCGGGAAGGATCACCCGACCCCGAGATGAACTTCCGCCTGAGACTTGCCGTCGACAACGCCAAGGCTCAGAACATGCCCAAGGACAACATCGAGCGCGCCATCGCTAAAGGCGCAGGCATCGGTGCCGACGGCGCAGCACTCGAAGAACTCACATACGAAGCATACGGACCCGGCGGCATCGGATTCATCATCCAAACCCTCACCGACAACAAAAACCGCGCCGCATCAGGCATCCGATCCAAAATCACCCGCAGCGGCGGAAACCTCGCCGCAAACGGCGCAGTCTCTTGGAACTTCGAGCAGAAAGGACTCGTAACCCTCGAAGTCGAAGGCGCAGACCCCGAAGAAGTCGCCCTAGAAGTAATGGACATCGGTGCCGAAGACGTCGACATCGAAGAAGACCTCGTCAGCATCACATTCCCCTTCAGCGAATTCGCACGCGCCAAGACCGAACTCGAAACCCTCGACAACGTCCGCATCGAATCCGCCGAACTCGCCATGATCCCCAACACAATGGTCTTCCTCGAAAAGTCTCAGGCCGCCCAAACCCTACGCCTCCTCGAGGAACTCGAAGAACTCGACGACGTCTCCAAGGTCTACACCAACGCCGACTTCCCAGAGGAAGTCCTCGAAGAGTTCCTCGCCGAATAGTCCGTAAAAACCCAGAGCTGAGGCAACGGGCGACATGCCCCTATCACGCCACTACGTCCGACGCGTCGTTGCCACCGCCCTCGAAGAGGACGCCGCCTTCAACGACGCCACAACCCTAGCTACCATCGGCGATTCCGACGTCCAAGCCACCGCTTTACTCGTCGCCAAACAACCCGGCATCATCGCCGGCATCCAAGTCGCCGAAGAAACCTTCCGAGCCCTCGACCCCCACGCCTCCTTCACCCCACACCTAACCGACGGCGACCCCGTAGAACCCGGCAGCAACATCGCCACCATCACTGCCAACGCCGCCGCAATCCTCAGCGCCGAACGTACCGCCCTGAACCTCCTCCAGCGCATGAGCGGCATCGCAACCCTCACCGCCAAATACGTCGACGTCATCAAAGACACCAACGCCACCATCGTCGACACTCGCAAGACCGCACCCGGCCTCCGCCTCCTCGACAAGTACAGCGTCCTGACCGGTAGTGGCGGCAACCACCGCATGTCCCTCGCCGACTGCATCCTCATCAAAGACAACCACATCGCCGCCATGCAACAAAATGGCATGACCATCGGCGACATCGTCCGCCACGCCCGCGCCAACGCACCTTTCTCCATCAAGATCGAGATCGAAGTCGAAAACATTCCCGACGCCATCGACGCCATGAACGCCGGCGCCGACATCGTTATGCTCGACAACATGACCCCCGACCAGATGCGCCAAGCCGTCCAACATCGCGTTGGTCAAGTCCTGCTAGAAGCCTCCGGCGGCATAAACCTGACAACCGTCCGCCAAATCGCTCAAACAGGAGTAGACATCATCTCCGTCGGAGAACTAACCCACTCCGTCTCCGCCCTCGACATCTCCCTAGACTTCACCGTCGATTGAAACCATTCATCCCCGCCGACGTCCCCGATGCCGGTCCGTCGAATCCAAAATGAACGTCGCCGGCCCTTCATTCACCAACTCAACATCCATCATCGCCCCGAACACCCCTAGCTGAACATCCACTCCAGCTTCCCTGAACGCGTCGGCCACCTGATCGAACATCGGCTCCGCCACATCCCCCGGTGCCGAGGCAGTAAACCCAGGCCGCCGACCTTTCCGCGTATCAGCGTAGAGCGTGAACTGACTGACGAGCAACACTCCTCCACCAACATCGAGCAACGATCGATCGAACCACTCTCCCTCATCCCCCCTGAAGATCCGTAGATTGACTGTCTTATTGACTAGGTAATCGATATCGGCTTGTTCATCGTCGTGCGTGACCCCAACCAGAATCACCAGACCCTTATCGATCTCCCCAGTAACTTGACCATCGACCGTTACTTTAGCCCCGATCGAGCGTTGGACTACGAATCGCAATTGTCCACGCAATCGCTAGTCAGATGAATCCGAAGATGACGAACTGCTCTTCGCGGTCTCTTTCTTCTTCGATTTCGACCCCGACGCTTCGCCGTTAGATTCCGACTTGCTCCTAGAAGCCGAACCGTTCCGGCCATAGTCAGTCGTGTAAAAACCCGATCCCTTGTAGAGCACCATGGGAACCGAAAGTTGGCGTTTTGCAGAGGAACCGCAGTCGCCGCACGTGGCGACGGGTTCTGACGAGAAGCTCTGCATCTCCTCAAATGCGTGACCGTTCTCGCATTTGTATTCGTAAAGGGGCATCGTGGGCTCGGCGTTCGTCTTCAATCCCGCTCAAGTCGCAACGGAATCGGCGATGGTTCGGCGGAGGCGTGTGATTGGACGGATTAGGTCGTCACTGGAATTCTATCAGTTGCCGCTACTCAACTGCACAGCCAGCGCTTCGACATCATTCACAGGCAACTCACAAGCATAATTCCGACACACATACGCCGTAGGCTTCCCGTCAATCATTCGACGAGATTCAAATAGCGGCATCGACATCTCCCTTGCCTCGCTTGGAGACATCAACGCAACAATCCGGTCAGGATTGAATCCGCGCCTAGCCTCAGCCAACAACGCTTCGGTATCCGGATCACCCCGCTCTCCGACAACCACCACCTGCTTCACTGGATTCGCATAGAACTCCGCTGCCTGCAACCACCATGCAAATGCTGAAGGTGCTCTCTCCATCAAATCCCGCATCGATCTCAAGTTGGCCGCGCCGATCCCTTCCAAGTCGGCATTGCCAGTAAATTCGGCGCACCTCAGCAATGCCATCGAGGCCGCCGAACCGCCGCTGGGTTGAGCATTGTCAAACGTGTCCCGAGGACGGATAATCAACTCTTCTTGGTCCGATCCTGTGTCGTAAAACACCGAATCTGCCGGATCCCAAAACAACTCAATCATCCCGTCGCACAACCGCTCAGCCCAATCCAACCACCGCAAATCAAACGTCGCCTCGTAGAGATGAGTTAGAGCATCCGCGAGATACGCATAGTCCTCCAAGAACCCGAGGATGCTCGCGGGCGCGTCCGAATCGGCCTTGCAACTCCGCATCAACCGACCATCCTCCCTGACCAAACGGTCGAGAACGAACTCCGCGTTCCGTATCGCAACAACGATCCAGTCCTCACGATCCAGCGTTGCACCAGCTTCAGCAAATGCGCGCATCGCCAACGCGTTCCATGACGTGATGACCTTGTCATCCGTCATCGGCGGCTCCCGACGTAACCGAGCGGCGTAAAGCAGCCGTTTTGCCTCCCCGATCTTCGACATCAACTCTTCGACCGACAACCCAAGCTCCGAGGCCACCGACTCGTCAGTCCGATGCATGTAGAGAATGTTCTGGCCTTCAAAGTTTCCGAAGCGAGTTACATCCCAGTACAGCATCGCCACTTTCGCCAACTCCGTTCCCAAAACCGACTCCATCTCCTGCGTCTGCCAAACGAAGAATTTACCCTCTTCACCCTCCGAATCCGCATCCGTTGCCGAATAAAAAGCGCCGGTCTGACGATGGCGCATCTCCCGGTCCAAGTAGCTCAGCGTCTCCTCGACGACCTTGGCATAGGACGGATCTCCGGTCAGTTGCCATGCGTGGAGGTAAAGGCTCGTCAGTTGCCCGTTGTCATACAGCATCTTCTCAAAGTGCGGAACCAGCCAGACGTTGTCGACCGAGTATCGATGGAAACCGCCGCCGATCTGATCGTAGATTCCGCCTCTTGCCATATTTGTCAGCGTCAACTCGACGATGCCTTGCGCGGCGTTGTTTCCTTGAAGTGCCGCGTGTGTGAGCAAAAACTCATACATCATCGGCTGCGGGAACTTCGGCTGCAATCCGATCCCACCATGTTGCCAGTCAAACTCTGGTGCCAAGTGACGGTAGGCCGAGTGAAACATCCCCTGCTCAATCGGTTCGATGCTCATCCGAGCTCGCGATTGCGACGAAATCGCATTGACGATCCGCGCTGAACTCTGTTCAATCTCGCTACGTCGATCTCGATAGGCTTCAGCGACCGCAGACAACACTCGCGGAAACGACGGCATACCGCCGCGGTCGTCGTTCGGGAAATACGTGCCTCCGTAGAACGGCTTGCCATCCGGCGACAAGAAGACAGACATCGGCCACCCGCCATGGCCTGTCATCGACTGAACGGCTGACATATAGATCGAGTCAACATCGGGCCGTTCCTCCCGATCCACCTTGATATTCACGAACAGTTCGTTCATCAGCCCGGCGATATCGTCGTCCTCAAACGATTCCCTTTCCATGACGTGGCACCAATGGCACGACGAATAACCGACACTCAGGAAAATCGGCTTATCGAGTTCCCGCGCCTCCGCGAACGCATCTCTCCCCCACGGATACCAATCAACCGGGTTGTCCTTATGCTGCAGTAAGTATGGAGATGTCTCCTGCGCTAACCGATTTGACACAATGTCTCCTTCTCAAGCACCAGACAACTCAAGCGTCGAAACCACGCCCGAAGCGACATCGAATTTACGTACCCGATGGTTATTGGTATCGGCGACATAAACAATCCCGTCACGGTAATCGATCCCTGCAGGTTCATCGAAGCGAGTGCTCAATGCGTCGCCGTCAACCAACCCCTGCTTGCCGTTACCCGCTACCGTCGTCACCCTCAGCGTGGATAGATCCATCCGTTTGATCTTGTGGTTATACGTGTCGGCTATGTAGATCGCGCCAGGTGCCGATGCGACATCCTGAGGATGCTGCAACATAGCCTTCTTTCCGATCCCGTCGTCATCACCAAAATCAAACAACCCCGTTCCTGTCAACGTAACCACTCGGCCACCTTCGCCGATTTTGGCCACACGAATCGCGCTAGTCTCCGAGTCCGCGAAAAACAAATTGTTTCCATCGAGCGCCAATCCATACGGTTGCGCAAGCAACGCCTCCATCCGCTGTCCATCAACAATGTTCTCCGCACCCGTTCCGGCAAACGGCGCTACAGTTCCCGCGTTGGTGTCTAGCAGCCAAAGTTGATGCGTCCCCGCCATCGCGATGTAGACGATGCCTTCCGCAATCTCCAAATCGTATGGCGAATTCAACGGCAACGACGTAGCTTCACCACCAGCATGGCGTATCAACGATTGCTCGCCGGTTCCGGCAACGATCGAGACAGTCCTTTCGGTCAGGTCGACTCTCTTGATGGTGTGAGTGCCGGCATCCGCGACGTAAAGCACATCACCATCTAAGGTCATTCCCTGTGGATTGTCGAATAGCACTCCGTCGTAATCCCACTCGCTCCCTATCGGATTGAGAATCCCCGATGGCACCTCGAAAGATTCAACAGCTAACGGGCTTTCGCCGTTGCCGATGATGTCTTTGATCTCGCCATCCTCGGACGTGATGATGACGCGATGGTGGTTCGAATCGGCGATATAAAGGTTTCCATCATCTGGTGCCAAGATCTTGCCCGGGAACGACAATGTTCCATGACTTTTGGCCTCCGAACCGTACTCAAAAGACACCGGCTCACGACTTAGGACTCCAGACCGGTCAAACTCCTCAACCATCGCCGCAAGCACGCGATCCATGGCCTCCAACTGAAACTCGCCCTCGTGCCTTCCGATCACCTTGCCTTCAGGATCGATAAACATCAACGTCGGCCAAGCCCGCGCCGCGAACGCGGACATCACTCGAAGCTCAACATCATTCACTACGGGATGGTTCACGTTGTACCGATTGACCGCGGTTCGAACGTTATCTGTATCCCTCTCCGTGTCGAACTTCGCAGAATGGACTCCGATCACGAACAGAGTGTCGGCGTATTTCATCTCCAGCTTCCGCAACTGCGGAAGTATGTGCATGCAGTTAATTCAACAGTAGGTCCAAAAATCGAGGATCACGATCTTGCCACGCAGATCTGCGAGTTTGATCGGCTTCGGCGCATTTATCCATTCAAGCCCATCCGGAAACTCCGGAGCCCGCACCTTGCCAGCGTAAGACGTTGCGGTTTCCTGCGATGCGGTCATCTAGTGCTCCAATCGATGCGAAGATGCGGAGGTGTCTAGGGCAATTGTCGCGCATACCCATCATCCGTTTCGCATAATTGACCTTATGCGTGATTCGACAGACGACCGCTCCGATCCCGATCCCAACGGAGCGGGCGTGGTCCCGCCCCACTCAGATGACCTTCGCAACGTCATTCTGAATCGCCCACGGCAAGCGATTGAAGCGATCGGCACGGGCGACTTTTCAGCAGAAGCAAAATCAGAAGATGAACCCGTTTGGACGAACTCACAATCCGACGCAATCGAGAACCAAGACGCGGAATGGGTAGAACCCACTCCCACTGAACCTCAACCGCAATCTGACCGAGAGTATCAACGCCCGCCGTTCTACGCAGAATTTGAAGCCGAAACAGATCGTGGTCATCCGGACGCGGTAGCCCGTTTCGGCCCGCCAGCAGGATTTGGTCGACGCGTTATCGCCTACCTGATCGACAACGCCGTGACAATCGTTATTCTTAGCCTCTTATTTCCCTTCATTCTCGGCAGGCCGTACGTCGATATCGACGCGATAACTGCGGAATTTGAAGCTGCATCTCAACAAGCATTGCCAACCGCCACTCCAGTGTTGGGCACCAACGGCGGACCTTCCCAAGTCGCTGGCTCACGGGCCGGCGACCAAGAACCACAATCGGTCTTCGACGTCTTTTCGGGCCTGTTATTGGCTTTTACCGTTACAACCATCTACAACGGGATGCTAGTCGGCGCGTTCGGCACCACCGTCGGCAAACGGCTAATGAATGTCTACATCCTTGACCAGAATGGCAACATCCCAGGCATACCGCTTGCGTTTGGACGAGCGTTGGCAACCATCGTATCTACGGCGATCTTCTACATCGGTTACCTGTTCATCCTGCGGAACGACAACCGAGCGTTACATGATCTCATGGTCGGAACGTACGCGATAACGTTGACATCGGGAGAACAACCCGCGCACCGTCAGCAGCAACACGCCGATTGAGACCCGAGACGATTTTCAACAGCGACACGACGTAAGAGGTAAACCATGTCCGACAAATTGAAAGTCTTGATCACGGGCGCGAGCGGATATATCGCTTCGCAGATGCTCAAAACGTATCGCGATCGATATGACTTGACGCTCGTCGACGCGGTCTCAAACGACGCGCACGGCAACCCCGTGGAAGGCGTACAGACCGAGGACCTTATCGACACTGACAGATCGAAGTACGAGCACCACTTCGAGGGCCAAGACGCGGTTATCCACCTCGCATACAAGCGATCAAGCCCGGGCGGCGTATACGGCGACGCAATACCTCAGATCGACCGGTTCGCCATCGAACTGGAAAACGTCCAGATGGCTAACAACGTCTACAGATGCTCTCTCGATGCGGGCGTCAAGCGAGTGGTAGTCGCAAGCTCAAATCATGCCGCCGACTGGTACGAACACGCATTGATCCACAACCGCAAAAAAGAGATGGTGTACCCCGAAGAAATGCCGCTGTCCGACAATTTCTACGGTTGGGCAAAAGCCGCGTACGAATTGCTCGCCCACCCATACGCTTGCGGCGCATTCGGACGGAAACTAGAGATCGTCCAAGTTCGCATCGGCAATCCTCGTGAAACCGACGCCGATGCGCTACTCGCCAACTCCGACGAACTGCACGGCGGCACGGGCCAAGCAACCTACAAACGCGGTCTAGGCGCCCACTTCAGCGAACGCGACCTTCGCCAGCTATTTTCAAAGGCCATCGAAATACCCAACATCGAAAACGAATACGGTGTTCCTTGGCAGATCGTCTATGGGATTAGCAACAACACGAGGGCATTTTGGTCTCTCGAGTCGGCTCGCCGAGTGCTTGACTACGAACCAGAAGACGACTCCGAACTGAAGTTCACTGACAGGATCATTCAGCATCTGACGGTCGACGATCCGGCCGGGCCGGGCAAAGTGGGAGCCTAACGAAAGTTCGGCGGGGAGGGTTAGTAACGCTGTGACTGCGGCGTCATTCGGGTAAAGAGGCTTTCAACCCGGGCGCGATCGCAATCTTCTTCGGTGCCGTCGCCCTGCCCCGCCATTCCAATGGTGGCTCACTGATTTGCCGAACGTGAGCCCACAATATGGCAAAGGAAACGTGAGGAGTGATTGCGCCTCCTATAGCAACGCTGGTATCTGGTCTTTATTGCCAGGGTTGTCGACCAACCAATCTGGAGCGCCGAAGAGATCATTAACCTCGTCCTCGACTGATGCGGCTATGCGGTCTTCCGGCGCGTCCAAAGAGCGTTCGGTTTGTGAGTTCTCATTTGCAATTTTCGCAAGCTGTGTTTCACGCTCAGAACGTTTCCCAGCCAATATGCTTACCCTCAACCGGCTTGGCTTCCCGGAATCGGCGTTCGGAATGAACGACGTCGACAAAATCGCCTCATCGGATGTCTCGGCTTGGACGAGACTAACCGCAGTATTCAACGCTTTGATTGAGGTGTCTGGCGGGCCCGCAACGATGATGCTCACGTAATCCGAGTCGCTCAATTGAAGCCCGGAAGTTATCGGGGCCCTAATCGCCTCACGAGTTACTTTCCGGTGCGCGCTCGCGTCCTCAGAGGAAGCGTAAGAAACAAACGTCGGCCCTCTACCTCTGACAGCGTTCAAAAGTTCTGGGGAGGTGTTCAGGGTGCCGATAGAAGGCGCGCTCAATGCCGATAGAACGTTCATAATCACCCGGGCCTGTGCCGCGGAAAGTTCCTCTGCAAGAGCACCAGCGATGGAGGCATTCGACAAAGCGGTGTCTGCATCAATCAGCGCCAACGCACAACCCGTATTGCGGATGCGTTCCAAAGCAATCTGTGCGGCGTTCGAGCGAGTCCGTCCCTCGAATGAAAAAGGCATCGTTACGATTGCCAGAACGGTCGCGTTGGTTGACATCGCCGTGCGAAGTACTGACGGCATGAGTTCTAACGTAGTGTTGCCGCCAAGACCGGCCAGAACGAAAATCATCGGAGTTTTGCCGATCACCGTTTTTAGACGGAACAGGTCGTTGGCATCAGCGAACTGGCCACTGTCTTCGTCATCGTCATCGCGCACAAATACGGGATAGCCTATCGAGATGCGACGCCCGATACTGACCGAGCGAAGATCGTCAAATTCCCGGTCTACAGCAATCACATCATCGGGATTGCCAAGGACTTTCGCCAACTCGGTTGCCGATTCGGTGCCGGCACCGCCCACACCTATAATGGCGAACTCCTTCGTCGATTGGGTGTTGCGTCCATCGCGTATGATCGTCATGGTGGTCTCCTGCCGTTTCGATTCGTGTCGACTGGTGGTAGTATTCTTGTTCAATTAACATCATAGCACGTCATTTCTATTAATATACAAGTAATTCTTAAGAATTTTTGACACATGTCGATTGGTTCGAAATGAAGCTATCCGAAAAACAACCGCGCGCAAGCGAGAACGATCACCTCGAAATCGGCTCAGTTTCTCGCGTCTTGAAGTCCCGCACCGAATCCGATTTGACTTACGAGTTGAAGTGGGCGGCTTGGCGCTGGCTCTATTCCGTCGCCGGTTGTCGCGCCATCGGCATGGAGGTTCGACTCGAAGGTCCGTTTGGACGCATCGTAGACATCGTTGGAGTTGGCAAAAACAACCGGGTCTACATCGTCGAGGTAAAGTCTTCGCGAGCCGATGTGCGTCGTGACGACAAGACGGACGAAGATCATCAACGAGCTTTGGATCAGCTTTATGCACTACAGCAGGCTGCCGATTTATCTGCCTCGGTACTCAATCAAACTCGAAAGCACGCCGCCGACGCCGCAGTTGACGGGTCCGATTGGCGTGAGGATCCCGGATACCAATCGGCGTTGCGCGAGAGTGATGAGATATCCGAACGGTTGGCTACCAAAGAAAGATCCTTGATCCGGTTCTCCACCAAATTCCATGACCCCGCCTTTTTGGCATGTGCAGATTTCCACTATCTTATGGCCCCAAGTGGTTTGATCACTCGCGCTGAATTGCCGCCGTTTTGGGGACTACTGGACGAGAATTCACAGACGGTTGTTTCAGCCGTTCAAAAGCAGATAAAACGTAACACTACGCACGTATTGCGCGCAATCGCCAAATCAAACACGCGCGATGTCATGAAAGCATGTGGTGTTCGAATTATGCCTCCGCTACCGAAGGGCTGAGGATGACGGCTGGATGGCCGTTTACGAAAGCATCTCGCCCAATCGGTCGATGGCCAAACGCAGGTTGTCTTGAGAGTTCGCGAACGAGATGCGGATGTACCCGTTGCCGTATTCGCCGAATGCCGTGCCGGAAAGTAACGCCACGCCAGCTTCATCCATCGCCCGGTCAGCAAAAGTCCGGCTGTCCATGCCAGTCCCGCTGATGCTGGGGAACGCGTAGAACGCGCCACCTGGAGTGCGGCACGTCACGCCAGGCAGATTATTCAATCCATCAACGACGAGGTCTCGTCGGATCCGAAATTCATCCATCATCTCGGCTACCGAGTCTTGCGGTCCCTGCAACGCGGCGATGCCGGCCATCTGGACGGCGACCGAGGTGCATGACACGCTGTTGGTCATCAACTTCGTTACAGCATCCATCATGAACTCTGGAAACACGCCGTAACCAAGACGCCAACCCGTCATCGCGTAGCTCTTCGAAAAACCGTCGAGGATGATGGTGCGATCAACCATGTCATCGAACTTAGTAATCGAGGTGTGCGACCCTTCGTAGTACATGTCCTTGTAGATCTCGTCAGACATGACCACGAGGTCGTTTTCGACTGCGATCTTGGCAATGCGCTCCAAGTCATCATCCGGTATCACGCTGCCGCACGGATTGTTAGGCGAGTTGACGATGAGCAGTTTCGTGTTCTCAGTGACCAGCGATTCCAATCTGTCAACGTCCAGCGAGAAGTCGAAACGCTCTTCCAGCGGGATCGGGACTGCGGTCCCGCCGGCATAGTTGATCATCGATTCGTAGATCGGGAATCCGGGATTGGGATAGATGACCTCGTCGCCTTCTTCGATCAGGGCAAGGATCGAGAAGAACATCACAGGTTTGCCGCCTGGTGTGACTATGATCCGATCAGATCCGATCTCGTAACCTTGGCGCTCGGTCTGGTGTTCGGCGATCGCCTCACGCGCCGGCATCTCTCCCGGCGAAGGACCGTAATGCGTGTATCCGTCGTCCAGCGCGTTCTTGGCCGCATCTTTGATGTGCTCTGGAGTATCGAAGTCGGGTTCGCCGATCTCGAGATGCACGATGTGACGTCCCTGAGCCTCGAGCTCGCGGGCTCGCGCCAATGTCAGGAATGCGGTTTCGGTGCCTAGGCGGTCTTGTCGTGATGCTAGTGATTTGGGCAATCTCGCTCTACCCATGATTAACTAGAGGTCTGCAACCGAATTGCGTCGTCAACTTCGGGCGGTGCCCTTCCAGACGCAACCATCAAGGATACTTAACGCGCGGTGAGTTCAACCGACCTTTCCATGGACTACTCCCGATGGGCCCAACGGTACGACGTTTTCTACGAAGCCGCGCCCGAAGGGGAGTTGGAGTTCTATCTAAACGCCATCGAAAGAATCGGCGGGTCTGTGCTGGAGTTAGGTGTCGGCACAGGAAGGATCGCAATTCCGGCCGCCATGATGGGACACGAGGTGACTGGCGTAGACCTGAATGGCCCGATGATCGAGTGTGCACGTTCGAAAATTGGTGACGCACCGTTCGCTGGTAGCTTGGAACTAATCGAAGCGGATATGTGCGAGATCGAGTTGTCCAAAAAAGATTTCGACCTCGTGATTATCCCGGCGCATACCCTCGCCCTCGTGACGGACTCAGGTCGCCAACTCACCGCGTTGAAGCGATGCGCGATGCATATGGCATCCGACGCGACTCTGATCTTCAACCTCTTCAACCCTAGTGATGATTTGATCAACGACGATTCAGGCGAACGATTCTTGCTCGGTGTAATCGTTGAAGAAGAACGAAATGTTCGGCATGTTTTGTCAGGCGTCAACGATTTCGACACTGTGAAACAGATAAACCGTTGCGTCCAAACTATCGAAACCTTCGACGGAGATGGACAACTGATCGACAGCGAGGAGTTGCGGGTCGTCTTTAGATACCTGCACCACGATCAAGTGTTGAGGATGCTATCGGATGCTGGATTGCAATTGATAGACGTATACGGCGATTTCGATGGTTCCCAGTTGCATGACGACAGTGAGGAGATGATCTACATCTGCCGTTTAGCCTGACTCCCGCGAGTCACGCTCGTCGCGTCTACTCGACGGGTGGCGGTGCGGGAGGTGGCGGTGCCGGTTCAACGCCTGGGGCTCTCTCCTCGATCAACTCCAACCAGTTTTCAGCACTCTCGATCACTCTTGGCAGTTTGGGGTCCTGCGACAAAGAGATCGCCTCTTCCAAATCGTGTTTGGCCTCGGCCCAACTCCCGGCGCGTGCCAGCAGAATTCCGCGATCTAAGAAATACGATGCCTGAGCGGGTTGCAACTCGATCGCATAGGTGAAGTCCGAATATGCGGCCCCACCGTCGAGGAGGATATCTCTGTGATACCGTCCACGCCACCAGTAGACGCCGCCTTCATCTGGTGCGAGACTGATCGCTGTCCGGAAGTGCTCAGAGGCCGTTTCGTAATCGTTCTCTGTCGCTCTGACCCTTCCGAGAACTAGATGCGCGTTGATTAACTCATCATCAAGTTCGAGGCCGCGAAGCGCGTCTCGCTTTGCACCCTCGAAATCACCCATCGAAACCCGGACCATGGCTCGTTCACCATATATCTTGCCAACGCGAGGCCGAAGCGAAATCGCTCGGTCGTAGTCAACCATCGCATCATCGAGTTCGCCCTGCATCATTCTGGACTGCCCTCGTCCTGCCCAAGCTCGTGCGAAATTCGGTTCGATCTCGACTATCGTGGCGAAACGCCGTTCAGCGTCCTTATACTCGCCGCGGTCAAGCGTCCGATGCGCCGAAGCGTACATGCTCACGGTTTCGCGTGCTGCCGGCGTCGGGGAAACAGTTGCCGTCGGTGTCAATGTTGAGGTCGCGGTAGGTTCGGGCGCGCTGGTTGGCGAACTGAATGGCTGTAACATCACCACTTCAGTAGGAGTCGGCGGGATCGCGGCAGGAGTTGGAGTCGGTTCTGCCGGTTGGCACGCCGAAATCGCGACCGCGACAAGCGAAGACAACGCCGCCAACACAACAACTAGAGTTACATGGTGGATTTTCCGAGACATCACTGAATCAAGGATACGAACGAAGATACAACCCAGTTCTCGCGACCGTCGCCCCGGGCCCTACACTCAAAGAAACCAACAATTCACCGACTCACCAACCCAGATATCAACATCTCGACGGCAAGTCGGCGATCAGCGCGTCCCGACTTGATGCTCGTATCGACCTCGAGCATGTGCAAGTGCATTGCTCGAAGTCGTCCCGATCCAACCCGTCTGGCCTGCTTGCAGGTCTTATCCACCAACCAGCCCATATTTATTCTCAGGCGTTGACCCACCTGCGCGCTACTCAGGCCGCGTTCAAGTAAATGCGCTGCCACGATCAATATCCGGACCTGTCTAGTCAACAGTGCAAAAATGCCTTCAATCGATTCCCCGTTCGCTATCAAGTTTTGAACGCCGCTGAATGCTTGGCTGTGATGTCCTTCCACAATCGCATCCATCACGTTAAAGATGCGATCTTGACTCGCGTCGGCGACCATCAACTCGATATCCCGAGGTTCCAAAGTGCGACCATTCGCATAAATCGCTAGCTTCTGGATTTCGCTGTCCACCCGCCTCACGTCATTGCCACCTACCGCTTCGAATCTTCCGATTGCCGCGGCCGTTGCCCGAACGCCATGGAATTCGAATCTCTGGCGTATCCAGTTCCCTCGCTCGCGCCTGTCCGGAACTCGATGCTCTTCGACCTCAGCCAAAGACGCCAACGTCTTCAACGCTCGCGACGTCAACCTCAACGGCACGTTCTCCACGAAGATCAACTCGTTGGCGATCTGTCCCGCTTCGGTCGCAATCCTGTCACCAAACGCTTCCCAATCCGATCGCACTCGTTCGCCTCGAGTCTCAATCGGCTTAAGCATCCCCTTCACAACTACCGCTCTCCGATCCGTCAAGAACGGCGAAATCTTCGCTGCCGCGAAAACCTCGGCCATTGCTACGTTCGGCGCTTCGAAAACAGTTACGTTAGGTGCCCGCAATTCTGGCGGGCCCAACGCGTTCAGATGCGCTTCAAGCGAGTTAGCGATCGTGAATTCGTCATCGCCGTGAATCAATCGAATCATGTCAAATTCAGAATAATCCAACCTTGGCGAACATCTCCTTGCAATTCCCGAGGTATCTCTGCCGATAATCCGAAAAATCCCTAATTTCTATAATCGAATCCTGTCCCTGCCGCTTAAAAATACGTCAGCACTACATGTCCACAGCCATCATCGGCCTAGCCTCGGCCGGTAAGACAACGATCTTCAACGCGTTGACGCACGGCTCTGTCGACAAGGGGCAATACGGCGCCACGAAATCGGTCAACATCGGTGTCGGGACGAAACCGGACGCGCGGCTCGATTTCCTAGACTCGGTCTTCAAATCCCGCCGAAAAGTCCGCGCCGAGATGACCTTCTGGGACATGCCGATCGACTATTCCACTGGCGCCGTTCTATCCCGAGAAACCGTCAATTCGCTCCAAAGGGCAAAGGCACTAGTCGCCGTGGTCAGAAAATTCGAAGATCCGGCGACGCCTCATCCTGACGGTTCAGTCAACTGGCTTCGGGACCTTGAGAAGCTGATGTTCGAGATCCTGTTCGCCGATATCGCCTTGCTCGACAGGCGCGTCGAACGCGTCGAAACTGGCATGAAGGCTTTGAAATCCGCCGAGCGAACGCAAGCCACTGCCAACATCGGTGCTCTAAAGGACATCCAAAGCCGCTTGGAAGACGGTACTCCGTTACGATCGCTGCAATTCGACGAACCCCAAACGCGCGCCCTGTCAGGCACTTTCGCGTTGAGTGCATTGCCCATCGTCGTGGCCGTCAACGTCGGGGAGGACGATATAGGGATCGACCCGGCAGTCCTTCGCTCTGAAGCCGTCGACAATCTCGGCGAAATCGTGGTCGACGAATCTACTCAAGTCGTACCTATCTGCGGTTCGATCGAGGAGGAGCTGCGAAGCCTGGACGAAAGCGAGGCCGCTGGGTTGCGCTCCGATCTAGGCATATATCGCGACGACAGCGAGACTTTGATGGACGCTTGCCTAAGGTCTCTGAACACCCAAACCTTCTTCACTGCCTCGGACCGCGAAACCCGCGCGTGGCACTTCCCCGCAGGATCGCAAGCGCCGCACGCTGCCGGTATCGTCCATTCCGACATGGAACGCGGTTTCATCCGAGCCGAAGTCGTAGCCTACGACGATTTTGTTCGCTGCGGGAGTATGCAAGAAGCGCGCAATCAGGGAGTACTGCGGCAAGAAGGTAAGAACTACGTCTTCGCTGACGGCGACTTGGCGAACTTCCTGTTCTCCGTCTAGTGGCATCCCTCAACAACCTGGCAGATACTTAACACTCTCCCCAAAGGCATCCCAAATGGCACGATCACTCTTCATCATCCGGCTAGTCCAAACCTTCCCAGGTCTTGAAGGCTACGACGCGATACTCTCAAACTACTGGGCCGCCGTAAAGGCTCAGATCGACCGCCACGCCATGTCATCCGGGCCCATCGGGCGTGTCTTCATCGAAACCGTCACAGGCCGCGGTGAAGACGCCACCGTCCAACTGCAGCAAATGAACCCGCAGGGAGCCGCCTTCGTCCGAGGTCTCGTCGCGAGCGGCGCAACAATCGAAGAGTTCGAAGATGAACAACTACTCGCAGAACTGATCGATTGGGGACAATGCGCATCCCAAAACCTAATGTCCGACAAAGTCCGTAGCGTTGTCCAGACGGGGCAAGTAGAAGCCTCCGGCGTTCGGGACGACCACCTGAGAAAACGCCTCAACGACGCAATCGGCGACGACGAGAACGCTGTGGTTCTCGCAGTTTCAGCTCAACTCCCAATACCTGACCGAATCGAACGCTTCATAGTCTCTCCGCCTGAACTAGACCAACTCGAGAGATGGCTACGCGCAAAGATGGAAGAAGCGCGACGCGAAATGATGGAACAAGCCCAACGTCAAGCCAGCGACGAAGCCCAGTCAGGACAGTCATCATCAGGCGGCCTTTGGACCCCCAACTGACGTTAGGCGTCTGGGGAGACGCGTAGCATTACGTCATGGCAGTCGCTCCCCAATCCCATTCGGTATTCACCCGATATCCCACCGCGTTGGACACACCTATCGCGCTCTACGTTCACATCCCCTTCTGCCTCTCAAAGTGCAACTACTGCGATTTCAACACTTACGAAGGCATAGAAAACTTGATGGAACCATTTGTCGGTGCCCTCGCTACCGAGATCGAACTATGGTCTAATCACCTCGATAACCCAGAGGTGTCAACGGTCTTCTTCGGTGGAGGAACCCCATCCTATCTGCCAGCAGAATCAATCACACACTTGATGCGCACCATTGACGCCTCGACTCAAATTACGGTCGACGCAGAGATCACCTTAGAAGCCAACCCGGACGACGTCAACCCAATTAAGTGCGACGCATGGCTCGGCGCAGGGTTCAACCGCATCAGCATCGGCGTCCAATCCTTCCATGACCCGATGCTCTCAGCCTTGTCACGCCGCCACAGCGCAGACGACGCAGCGGCTGCCGTTTCGATAGCACGCGATGCCGGTTTCGACAACATCAACATCGACCTGATGTTCGGTCTACCCAACCAACCTCTATCAATCTGGAAAACAACCCTCAACCGCGCTGTCGAACTAGAGACCGAACACCTATCCCTCTACGGTCTACAGATCGAACTTGGCACGCCTCTCCACCGCGACGTCAATGCCGGATTGATCCCCATTCCGAGCGACGACCTAGCCGCCGATATGTACGAGATGGCAATCGACACTCTCGATGATGCCGGATATGGGCACTATGAGATATCGAACTGGGCCAAACCGGGTTATCGTTCCCGACACAACTTAGCCTACTGGTTGAACAATCCCTATCTCGGCGTCGGCCCCGGTGCCCATTCGTCGATAGAGGGTAAACGGTTCGCCAATGCAAAATCGCCCCGTGGCTACGTCAAAGCGATCAACGAAGGTGAAATCCCAATCGACTTCTCGGAAACCACGTCTCCCTCAATGGCGATGTCGGAAACCATGATGCTCGGGATGAGATTGGCGGAAGGAGTATCGGACACTGAATTCCGAGGCCGTTTCGGACGTTCACTCGAATCAATCTTCCAGGCTGAAATCCAGTCACTTGAAAACGCTGGCCTAATCCGACATTCGGGCGACCGTATCAAACTTACGCGGCGCGGAAAACTCTTGGGAAACACAGTCTTCGAACAGTTCATCCTTACCGATCACCAAGATTGAACCTGCGATGCCCGAACCGACTCAAATCGACTTCCCCGAATATCTCGACGAAGCCGTAGAAATTTGGGACGAAGTCTCCGAATGGTGGGATAGCCGTATCGGCGACGGCAACGAAGCTCAAGACTTCCTGATCGAACCAACCCAAGAAAAACTCCTTGATCTCCAACCCAACGACAAAGTGCTCGACATCGCGTGCGGCGCCGGCCGGTTCACCCGACGGATGGCCGACCAAGGAGTGCAAATCGTCGCTCTAGACCATTCCCGCAACTTCATCCAACTTGCAAAGGATCGCTCCAAGGGGTACGAAGGCCGAATCCAATTCCACGTTGCAAATGCAGCCGATCGCGATGCTCTCCTAGACATTCAGGGCTCACCCTTCGATGCCGCCGTTTGCACCATGGGTCTCATGGATATGGCCGTGATTACCCCATTAGCAGAAACTCTGCCCAGTCTCCTGAAGCCGAACGGCAAATTCGTCTTCAGCGTCACACATCCCGTATTCAACTCCAACGGGACTCGCAACTCGATGGAACGTGAATTCACCGAGAATGGCGTTGTCGAAGACTACAGAGTCTCTGTCCCCACTTACTCAGTCCCCAGCACCTACTTGGGCGTAGGGATCAATGGCCAACCTCGCGCCCACAGATACTTCCATCGCCCTATCAGCGACCTCTTCCAAGTCTTCTTGCAACAAGGTTTCGCCCTCACTGCCTTGGAAGAGCCAAGATTCCCGCCAAAAGCGCAAGAGGCATCATCTTCGAAAATGTCCGGCGAATTCTGGTGGCACTTCCCATTGATCTTGGTCGCACGGTTGGAACTGCTGGGCGAGTGAACGAATCCCGGATTCCGTCGATAATCCATACTTATCGGCTACTCCTCCTGACTTTCTCTAGCGCATCATGTTTGTTGTCGGCACCGCGGGCCACGTAGACCACGGAAAGTCCACCCTCATCGAAAAACTCACGGGCATCGACCCCGACAGACTCAGCGCGGAAAAAGCTCGCGGCATGACCATTGAACTCGGTTTCGCGTGGCTCGATCTTGGCGACGACATCGAAGTCAGCATCGTCGATGTCCCCGGTCACGAACGATTCGTCAAAACTATGCTCATGGGCGCTGGAGGTTTCGACTTGGCACTTCTGGTAGTCGCAGGTGACGAAGGCCCCATGCCTCAAACGCTCGAACACTTGGCCATCCTAGATCTCCTCGAAGTACAAGACGGCATCGTTGTCATCACAAAATCCGACATCGCCGATCCCGACCTGATCGAGCTTGTAGAGATCGAAATCTCCGAGATTTTGGAGGGCACATCTTTGGAAGGTTCACCCATGCTTCCTGTTTCCGCAGAAACCGGTGATGGCATGGACGACCTTCGAGCGATGATCGGCGACTTCGCCAGGGACAGGCCTCCACGCACCAGCAACGAACGTCCGCGGCTGTTCATCGACCGTTCATTCAGCGTGGCCGGCTTTGGCGCGGTAGTCACCGGCACGCTCGATGGAGGTCACCTGAATATCGGTGACGAAGTCGCTCTCCTGCCATCAAACGAATCCGCACGTATTCGCGGCCTCCAAAGCCACAAATCGGAGATCGAGACTGCTTTACCCGGCACACGCGTCGCGGTGAGTCTCAGTGGCGTCTCTCACACAGAGATTGAACGCGGTGAGGCATTGATAAAACGCGGACAGTTCACGGCTACTTCCGTGTTCGACGCTTCGTTGAGAGCGATCACGGATGTTAAGCGTCCCATCAAACACAACCACCACGTCACTCTGTACGGTGGCACGTGGGAGGAACCGGCGACTATCCGTTTGCTCGACAACGACCAATTGCGAGCAGGCGAACGGGGTTGGGCGCAGATAAAAATAGGCCACTCTCGCCCTATCGCGAAAGGCGATCACTTCGTCGTCCGCGATAGCAACGACACACTTGGTGGCGGAGTTGTGTTGGTCACCGATGCCCCACGCCATCGCCGCAAAGATCCTGCGGTCATCGAACACCTCCAGATCCTCGCACAGGGACGAAGCGAGGATGTAGTCATGCATGTTTTGGATCTTCTTGGCGTCGCAAACCTGGACCAAATCTCCGAAGCCGCCCACATGCTCCGAGGCGACGTCGAAAAGGACCTCGATACACTCATCCAACAAGGCCTGATATCCCGGCTCACTGAAGGGCCGTTGGCCCTCTACGTCACTAAGTCAAGTTTGGAATCTTTTCAGAATCACACCGTCACAGCATTGACCGAGCACCATACTCGTTTCCCGCTTCGCGCAGGCATGCCTCGCCAGGAACTCCGCAACCGCCTAAAGATATCTGCTACTGGCTTCGATGCCATCGCGCAATGCTTCGTCGGGGAAGGTGCGTTGAAGCAAGACGGAACCACCCTGAGCTTGCCCGATCACAAAGTAACTTTCACAGATAATCAAAAACTCGAAGTCGACCGTTTTATGTCCGTCTTACGCGAACACAAGTTCTCCCCTCCCGCATGGAATAAGATCGACTCCGATCTTCTCGGCGCGCTGGCCGATCGGCGCGAAATCGTCAGTGCCGGTCCCGATGTGGTATTCGCAGCGGAGGTCTTTGATGAGATGCGTGATGCAGTGATCCGATTCTGTGAAGCCAACAACGAAGTCTCGATCAACGACGTCCGCGAACTTCTTGGCACTAGTCGGAAATATTCCCTAGCCTTGCTAGAGCAACTCGACCGTGACAACGTCACGATGCGCGTCGGCGATATGAGGAAACTTCGGTGATGTCGGACAACGAAAAACTCACCTTGACCCTCCATCAACCGCCGTTCAAGGTCTCAAACCTGTCGTCATTATTCAGGTCGTTGCAGGCGGCCGTTCGAGAGACTGCCGCTGCGGGCGAACCAGTCGAAACGTTGTTTTCCAATCAGCAAGGACCGTTCCTAGTCACCGACGTCGAACACCCTCTCAACGGCGAGTTGGTGCTGTCCATCTGGTTCGCGGATCGCGAAAACGTGCCATTGGCTGACCGCTCGAAGGAAACCTTCGGACGCGCGATCTCAGAACTCGAACAGACGATTCTGCGCGGCTCCCAACACACGTTTTGGGGTACCCCCGCGTATCGACCGGAGTTGCACGATGAAGATTCGCGCATGTTGAGATTTATCGGTGTACTGCGATCTTTCCGCTCGGCGACGATCAAATTCGGCGACCGAACAATAATCCTCAGAGACGGACTCTTCGCGTCGGAACGTATCTGAGCTGAGTATCAGCCCAACCCCATCTCGGCGACCTCGTCTTCATCGAACCCGAGAAAATGGCCGACCTCGTGCCATACGGTTTTCAGCACCTCTTTCTCGAGTTCCATCAGTGAATCGACGTGATCCTCTATCGGGCGTTGGAAGATCGTGATTTTGGACGGCATCGATGCGTTGTGCGAACCGCCATCTCGTAGCGATACTCCCTCGGAAAGCCCGAAAAGTGTCTCGCTCTGTCCGAGCCCGAGATCGGCAAGTTGGTGAAGCGTCGGTTCCGGTTCAACCACGATATCGACGTTTTCGATCTCCAAGCGCTGGATGAACTCGGGTGCCAGTTGCTCGATGGCGTCTAGGACTATACCGTCGAACTCCTCCGGCGAAACTCGATACGTCATCGCGGAAATGTGACCGATCAGGACACGTCAAACTGATGCTTCGTCTCGGATCGCCTTGAGCGCGTCGACGTTTGGTTTGTCGGGACCGTCTTTTTCAAACCCGGGAACTTCGAGGTAGAAGGGAACGTCGGCGAACGCCGAGTGGGAGAGGATGTTGAGGAAACCTTCTTTGCCGATCAAACCTTCGCCTATGTTGTCGTGGCGGTCGACTGATGAGCCGCGGTCGCGCATGGAGTCGTTGGCGTGGACACATCGTAGGAGGTCGAGACCGATGTCACGATCGAACTCCTCCATCGTTTCGTCGAGGCCATCTTTGGTGGCAACGTCATATCCGGCTGCCCAGACGTGTTGCGTATCAAAGCAAGTAGCGACGCGAGGATGGTCAATGGCCTTGATTAGACTTCCGATCTCTTCGAACTTAGAGCCGATGTGGTCGCCGGAGCCAGCTGAGGTTTCGAGCATTAGCAACGCGTCTCCGGGCGCGTTTTCCAAAACCTCGTGGACTCCTTCGACGAATTGGTCGAAGACTGTTTCCAATCCAGCACCACGATGGCTTGCTGGGTGGAACACCAATCCGAGAGCACCAAGCCGTTCAGTCTGTGCCAGTTCTTCCGACAGGGATTTTCGGCTTTTCTCAACGAGTTCGGGATTGGGCGATCCCAGAGCGGTGAGGTATTTGGCGTGGACGATCGTGGGACCCAAGCCAGCTTCGGACATCTTCTCGTGGTAGCTCTGAAGCGGTTTTTCTTTGATTGGTGTGACTCGCCACATTCGAGGGGATGCGGCGAAAATCTGGATGCACTCAGCACCGATGTCGAGCGCCCGGTCCACCGCTTTGTCCACACCGCCTGAAGTCTTTACGTGAGCACCGATATGCATTCGAATCTGTCCAATCGTTTAGGCCGCGCGTACCCATGAACAAGGCACCTAGTCAACCCAAGTGTAAACGGCGATCCAACTCAAACCGGACGCGGATGCCCGGACTAGGTTGTGCGGCGACGGAACCTAGGGATGAAGCGAGTGAAGCGTCGCAATGCGCCTTCGTCCCAAGAGACGAGGACTTGGGCGGCTACAAAGATCGAGGAGTAAGTCCCGATGATGACACCCAACAGCAGCACAATGAGGAAGTCGCGAAGGCTTTGACCGCCAAAGAGGAGCATCGCCATGATGACAGTTGCGGTGGTGATGCTGGTGCCCAAGGAGCGGATTATCGATTCTCGGATGGATGCGTTGACAGTGAGACGGAAATCTCGAGATGGGACTAGGGTGACGTTCTCGCGGACGCGGTCGAAGATGACGATCGTGTCGTTCACGGAGTAACCGATGACGGTCAGGATGCCGACGATAAAGATGGCGTTTACCTGTACGTTGATGAGCACGCCGAGGATCGCGAAGATGCCAAGGACTATTAGGACGTCATGGATGAGGGCGATGACGGCAGAGACGGCGTAGCGGTATGAACCGGGGACGGTCCGGAAGGCATACATGATGTAGAGCATCACGAATACTGCGGCGACTACAACGGCAGTGATGGCGTTGCGGACGGTGCCCTCGGCGACTGAGGAACCGACGGTGACTGTTTCGAGCGTTATGGGCTCTTCGCCGGTCAATGAGGTCAACTCGGCGTCGATTACGTTCTTTCCCTCGTTGCCCAAGTCGTTGGTTCGGACGAAGTACTGGCCTTCACCTAGGTTTTGCACGATGGCTTCGGGGTGACCTGCCGCGACTAGCGCATCGTTTATCGCGTCGGTTCCGGGATCGGCATCTTGGAAGTCGTACGTCGTGCTGGTGCCAGAAACGAAGTCGATGCCAAGGTTGAGGCCGGGCACGAAGAGCAGCACGACCGAGACCACGGCGATGATCGCCGAGATCGGGAGGAATATCTTGCGGAGTGCTACGAAGTCCATGGCTGGGTTTGTTTGCGGATGTTGGGGCGGGTTATGCGTTTGCCCCCGGGTCTGCTACTGGCACGAATATGTTGCGGGTGTTGCCGATGCCGGTCCTTGCTAGGAGTCGCAACATCAATCGGCTGGCGAAGAACGCAGTGAACATACTCAGGAGCACGCCGATTCCTAGGGTCAACGCGAAACCTTGCATAATGCTCGTGCTGAAGCGGTCGCCGAACCAGAAGAGGACGATGGCCGTGATGATGGTCGAGAAGTTCCCATCTCGGATCGAGGGCCATGCACGGTCGAAGCCTGTGTTGAGGGCCGACAGGAGATCTCTGCCTGCCCGCAGTTCCTCTTTGGCGCGTTCGGCAATAAGGACGTTTGCGTCTACCGCGAAACCTAGTGACAGGATTATGGCAGCAGTGCCCGATAGCGTCATGGTAACTGGCACAAGCTTGAAGATCGCAAGCAACATCACTGTATAGGAAGCGAGCGAGATGCTGGCGACGATGCCGGGAATCTTGTAGTAGGAGATCATGAAGATTACGAGGAGGACCAGTCCGATGCCGCCGGCCACGAGGCTGCGCTGGAGCGAGTCGGCACCGAGGATGGCATCGACGCTTCGCTCCTCGGAGAGTTCGAGGTTCGCGGGTAGCGCACCAGATCGCAACTGGATAGCGAGGGTGCGGACGCGTTCGGTGGTGAAATCGCCGCCAGAGATGATTGCTCGACCGTCGGCGATTCCCTGCCCGCCTGGGGTGTTGACGGTTGGGGCGATCAACTCGACGTTATCGAGATAGATGGCGAGGATGTCGCGGTTTCGGGCGACGCGGCCTGTGACCTCGAAGAAGGCGTCACGCCCCGATTCATTGAAGACAATGGTCACGACGGGCTCTGGCGGTGTGCCCTCGATCGAGGGGAAAGCGTCTTGGAGATCGTCGGCGGAGATGTTGGTAGCCTGCTCGGTGAAGTAGTGTGGCGATGTGCATCGCAGGAGGAGCCACTCGGTTTCAGAAAGTCCGTCGGGCGGCCACTCTTCGACGGGCGTTTCCGCTGGCGGTACGAGGGGACCGCACTGGCGTTCACGGAACTCTAGCTGGGCCGTCGAACCGATCAAGGCCTTGGCTTCTTGGACGCCGCCTGAGACGGTCCACTGCGCGATTCTGCCGGGGGTGCGGATTGACGCGAAGTTTCCGACGTCTGCGAGTTCGCGGGTCAGGGTTTCGATGTCGGAAGCGACAATGTCGCCGTCTTCGTCGAAGGTGCGTTCTTTGAACTGGCCAGTGAACTCGGCTTCGAAGTAGATGGCGTCGACCTGTGCGAATCCTCCGCTCGGATCGGTGGTGAATAGGAGGGTGTCGGTACCGTCGCTGACGGTGACATCGAGACCTGCGGCATCGAATGCGGCTTGGACGTCTTCGGTCGGCGGAGCTATGCGCTCCGGTTCTGGCTCTACGGGAGCTTCATCGTCGGAACTATCGTCCTGTGTGTCCGCACCTTCAGTTTCAGTGTCTTCGGTCTCGTCAACCACTTCTTCGACTTCGGGGATTACGATGTCGTACTCGAAGGTCACGCGGATGGTGGTGGGATATTTTTCTTGGAACTGGGTGCGCCACGTCTCGGAGTCACGGCCGTCGAAATCATCGAAGGTGACGATCATGGAGGTGTCTTCGTTTTCGAAGACTTCGACGCCTTGTTTACCGAGGTCGGTTGTGAAGAAGTTCTCGATATCTTCGACTGTGGCTTCTGCTTCCTCGATGGCTAGGTTGAGTGAGGACTCGCTCTGGCCTGGGAGCTGGATGAGGATACGGTCAGCCGGGTTGCCGAGGGCTTGGACGGTTGGTTCGCTGACACCGAATGCGTTTACGCGGCGTTCGATGATGGTGCGGATGGCTTCTACGTCTTCGGCGGTGGGCGTTTCACCTTCTTCGGGGATGATGTCATAGACGAGGTGGGTACCGCCCTGGAGGTCTAGGCCGAGGCTTAGCCCGAGGAAGGCGTCGTCGTTGCCGCGATCGAACTCGAAGTTGTAGATATCGAAGTTGATGCGGGGAATGGCGATGACGATGGCGGCGACGATGACTAGCGCCGCAACGAAGATCAGACCTCTTAGATCACGAATCACGTGTAATCAACCGAAATAGCGCACGTCCCGTCGCACCCGCGCATAGCCCTGCGCTATGCGGTCGTCTTGCGGTTCGCTGTCCACTCTGAATCTGGTGTGTCGGTGGGCCGCTGGTTTAGTCAGGGCCTTAATCACAAAAACGACTTCGATACAACGGGTGAATCGAAGCCTCAAACATCAAAGTATAGCACCGCGGATAGGTGCTCCCCTACCCTCCAATCCTTGGATTCCGGCTTTCGCCGGAATGACGAAAGCGGCCGGAATGACGGTGGCGGTTTGGCCTTCCTGCCCTTCACATGCACACGTCATCCTTCGGTGGTGAGGTTTTCGCGGTCGTGACGATCTTGGTCTTGGAGATCGTAGGCGAGTTCGGAGATGGAGTGTTCGGGGCTTACTTCGCTGAGTTTGGCTTTGGCTACTAGGAGTTCTGGACTTTGGTCGGCTTTGTGCGGGGGGTTTTCGTCGCCGTCGTGGTGATGGGCCTGGATGTTGTAGTTAACGTCGTGGAGGTGGGTTTCGACTTGCTCTGGCTCCTCGCCGACTTCTCGGAGGCGTTCGTGTTCGAGGAGGTGGTCCATGAACATGATGCCGTTGAGGTGGTCGACTTCGTGTTCAAGTGCTTGGGCGAGGAGTTCTTCGGTGGTTACTCTCCACTTTGAGCCGTTTTGGTCAAGGGCTCGGGCGGTTATGCTGACGGAGCGGTTGACTATGCCGACGTATCCGGGGAGAGAGAGGCATCCTTCTTCGACTTCCCGGGTGCCCTCGGTCCTGATGATTTGGGGGTTGACGAGCCAGTAGGGGTCTTCTTCGGGGAGATGAAGGGCGATGACCCGCTTGAGAACGCCTACTTGGTTGGCCGCCAGTCCGACGCCTTCGGCATCGATGAGGGTTTCGACCATGTCGGTTGCGAGTTTGCGAACATCATCGTCGACGCGGCGAACGACGCGGCATTTCCGTCGGAGGATGGGATCGGGGAAGATGCGTATTTCGCGGATAGCCATGGCTATGGGTGATTTTATCTGGGGTTGAATGAGCTGATTTGTGTACGTGCCGAATTAGCCTTTTTTAGGCCTTTTGTTTTCCGATGTCTCGGTTCTTGGTTTTGCCGGGGGATTCGGATGGCGGGTCGCAGACTCCTCTCTACCCCCGCAACCCCTCTCCCGCCCAGCGGGATCTTTGCACAACTCGTGTCGACGGGTATTGTCGGTGTCCGATGTCCCGCGATCCCCCTTTGTCCCCCGTATCGGGGTACGGGGCAGGCTTCGCGGGAATGACGTAGGGGCGGTGGATGTGGTGGCGATATAATTTGTTTGTTAACACCGTCGAACAGTGTTAACGATTGTTAGTAGACAGCACTGATCGGCGTCATCACCGCAATGGTGGGCGCTCGAAGGGGAATGGAATGCCTACGACCGCCGTGCTCGGTGGTTTATGGGGCGACGAGGGCAAGGGGAAGATAATTGACTTCCTTGCCGCGGATGCCTCGGTAGTGGTGAGATTTTCCGGCGGGAACAACGCCGGGCATACCGTCGTAAATGATTACGGAAAGCTCGTCTTTCACCTCATCCCCTGCGGGATCTGCTACGAGGGGACGATCAATGTGATCGGGAATGGTGTGGTGGTTGCGCCGGATGCTTTGATCGAGGAGATTGCGATGGTGAAGGAGATGGGGTTGCCGGGGCAGATCGCGATTTCGGACCGTGCGCATTTGATCATGCCGTATCACGTTGCGTTGGACAGGTTGGAGGAAGAGCGGCGTGGGTCGGGTGCGATAGGGACGACTGGGCGTGGGATTGGTCCGGCTTATGTGGACAAGGTGGCGCGGATGGGTGTTCGAATGGGCGAGTTGCTGGATGTCGAGGCGCTTTCTATCGCTCTGCCTCCGATCATCGAGTTCAAGAATGAGATGATTACGAAGGTCTATGGTGGCGAGCCGATAGATGTTGATGAGATATTGGAGCAGGCGAAGAACTGGGCGAACGAAATCGGGCCGTATGTGAGGTCTGCGGATGAGATATTGACGAACGCTCTGGCAGCTGGTGAGAATGTGATCATGGAGGGAGCGCAGGGGGCTTTGTTGGATATCGATCATGGGACGTATCCGTATGTGACGTCGTCGAGTCCGACGATTGGTGGTGCATTGACGGGGACGGGTATCGGTCCGAGTTCGTTTTCGCGGATCATCGGTGTTTTCAAGGCGTATGCGACGCGAGTCGGCGCGGGGCCGTTTCCGACAGAGATACACGGTGCGGAGGGTGATCGGATACGGGAGATGGCTGGTGAGTTTGGAGCTACGACGGGCCGGGCTCGAAGAGTCGGGTGGTTCGATGCGGTTGCGGCGAGGTATACGACTCGGGTGAATGGTTTTAACTCGATGGTGTTGACGCGGTTGGACACGCTGGACAACTGGGAGCGGATCAAGATCTGCACTGCTTACTCGCTGGATGGGGAGATAGTGACGGATTTCCCGATCGAGCGTGGGAGGTTGGCGCGTTGCGAACCGATTTACGAGGAGTTGCCGGGTTGGACGGAGTCGACTTCGCGGGTGAGGGACTGGGATGATCTTTGCGACGGGGCGCAACGGTATGTGAGGAAGTTGGAGGAGTTGCTTGGGATACCGGCGTCGGAGATTTCGACGGGGCCGCATCGGGACGATACGTTAGTTGTTAATGGTGATCGCGCCTAGGTGACGCATCACGGTTGCGGCTAGTTTCTGCGGGTCGTGACGGGTTGGGTTTTTGGGGTCTGCGACGTCTTCGACTACGACTTGGTTGACGATTTCGTTTAGCGCGTCGTCGATTTGGATTTGGTCTGCTTTGTCGGATTGAGAGGGAGTGTTGACGATGATTGTGTGTACTTTGCGATTGGTGGGTGAGATGTGTTGATGGATGACTTTGGGGAAGTCGGATGCGCGGAGTTTGTTGGCTTGGCCTTTGCGGGGGCTGATGTTGCAGATTTGGATGATCTTGGCTTGGGATGATTGGATAGCTTCGGAGATGCCTACCGGTAGGAGATTGGGGACGACGCTGGTGAAGAGGTCTCCGGGGCCGAGGATGATCGCTTGTGCGGATCGGATGGCGTCGATGGCGGCTGGATTTGCGGGGATTGGGGGATCTAGGTAGATGTGGTCGATTTCGGAGGGGGTGTTTGTTTGACTGTCGATGTTTGTTTCGCCTTTGATGATGGTTCCGTCTTTGAGCTTTGCGGAGAGGTGGGAAGGTTTTTCGCTTACGGGGATTACTCGGCCTAGCGATCGTAGAGACTCGCTGACATTTTCGACGGCACGGATCAGGCTACCGGTTCTCTGCCATATGCCCAGCAAGATTAGGTTGCCGAGGGAATGGTTGTTTAGCGGACCCTCTGACGTGAAACGATGATCGAGCATCCACTCGGGTAGCGAATCCGATTTCTCGTCCGGCAGTAGCGCGGCTATGCATCGCCGGATGTCGCCGAGTGCTGGGACTCCGAATTCGTCACGTAATCGTCCTGATGAGCCGCCGTCGTCGAATGTCGTGACAACTGCTGTGATGTCGATTTGCTCGGCGTATCGTTTGAGGCCTCGAAGGAGGATCGACGAACCGGTGCCGCCACCGATGGTTACTACGCGGATGCGTCGCGATGGCCCGGCGTTCATTTAAGAGAGAGTGAGAGAAAGGTCGGAAGATCGCCTAGGAAACATCGTTTCGAGGAGGTGTCGATCTGGTTTGGGAGCTGCCTTGGCGTCGGGGTATGCGGTTAAGGTTTCGCCGATGGAGGTCATGCCGAAGAGGACGGGGAGGAATGTCTGCGCGGGGAAACGGGCATTGGCTTCTTCCCAATTCATGGATGGGACGTTCTCGATGTCGACGAGTTTGCCGTCTTCGAGTTTGAGGGTCATGCCTTTGCGGTCGAGTTGGATTTTCAGGGAACCGGAATAGCCGGCGTGGACGGAATCGGCGATGCGACGTTCCAACGCTGGTGCGATTATGCGTAGGAATGCGGGGATGTCTGGTACTCGGACGTACCATGCGTATTGTCGGTCTGGCATCTGACCCAGCGCACCGTCGTCGAAGAGGTAGATCGGGTGATCTGGTTGCATGTCTTGGCGGACAGTCTTTATTTCCCGTTCGGGATCTTTAGCCTCTTTGGTGGCCTTGTCTGCCAACTCTACGAACTCTTTGAGGAGCGCTGGGGTGCCCTCGCGCCAGTATCGAGGTTCGGTCATTTCGACGCGGAGCATGACGCCGAGGTCGATGGCGATGGTCATTGCGTACATGAGGACGCCGATCGGTTCGCCGAAGTTTTCGCCGTCTGATTTGCATAGGATTGCGGTCTTGTGGCAGACGGCGCTGCGCTCATGGCGATCGAAGGTCATGTACCTGACTTCGTTTTCCCGGAAGACTGGAGAGACCATCGAGCGGGATGTCGATGCTTCTAATACCTTGGTGATGAACGGGACGTCTTCGACGGTTGGTTCTCGGAGACGGAAGTCGCGTTTTTCGTCGCCCCATCGTGGGAAAGCGTTTATCGGCGCGTGGAGATTGGTTTCTGCTGGGAGGGCGTATTCGTATCCGAACTGTCGGTAGTAGGAGGGGATGCCTAGGACGACCTGGACGGGATGGTCGCGCTCGGCGGCCCATTTGTGCATAACGTCGAATTGCTTGCGGATCAAGCCGCGGTTTCGGTAGTCGTTCGCGGTGCCGACGATTTCGGGGCGTCCTATTTCGAATTCGACGCCGTCGTAGGTCCATGTTTGGTGGAAGTACGTGGTGGTCGATGCCAAACATCCCTTTTGGATGTCTTCGACGACGATGATGTCGTCGAGGCTGAGGGTGGGATGGGGTTTCGCGAATAGATCGCGCATCCATTCAGCGATCCACCATCCCTCGGTGCCGGATTCCTCGTGCATGAAGATCTGGGCACAGAGATCGGCGAGCGCGTCCTTGTCGTCGGGCCGCGCGGTCCGCATGATCAACCCGTCGCCGAGATCCTCGATTATGTTTTTCGGCGACTTGTCGGTCATGTTGGTATCAACCGTTGGGTAGGTCGATTCGGTATTGGTCCATGATTGGATCGAATTGGGCGGCGAAAGCTGCCATTTCGCTTTCGTCGGCTTGCATCGGGTGTCGAGCAGGGCCGACGTTGAAGCCGGATCGGTTCATGGCGTATCGGACGGGTATCGGGTTGGTGATGAAGAAGAGGGCGTTGAATATGGGTAGCAGGCGGAGGTGTTCGCCAGCGGCTCGTTCGATGTCGCCTTCAAGGACGGCTCCGATGAGTCCTTTGACCTGGTTGCCGATGATGTTGCTGGCGACGCTGACTACGCCGTATCCGCCGGTGGAGACGATTGAGAAGGTCTCGTTGTCGTTTCCGGACCAGACGTTAAAGCCGTCGGGTGCGCCTTTGATGACGTATGCGATCTGGTCGGCATCGCTGCTGGCCTCTTTTACTCCGACGATGTTTGGGACTTCGGCGAGTTTGAGGGTTGTGGCCGCGGTCATGTTGAGGGCGGTTCGACTCGGGACGTTGTAGAGGATGCCGGGAATGGACACGGCTTCTGCGATGGCGATGAAGTGTTTTACCAAGCCTCCCATTGTGGGTTTGTTGTATGCGGGGACGGTCATGAGGATCGCGTCGACGCCGGCGGCTTCGGCCTCTTTGGAGAGTTCGATGGAGCGGTAGGTGTTGTTGTCGGTAGTTCCCGCGACGACAGCGCCGGATTCTCCGATGGCGTCTTTGACTTCGGCGAAGAGCTTGAGGCGTTCCTCATCGGACATTGCGGGTGCTTCACCGGTAGTGCCGCCGATCACCAGTCCGTCTGAACCTGATGCCAACAGAGATTTGGCGAGTTTGCGGGCCTGCGGGTAGTTGACTTCCCCGTCTTCGGTGAACGGGGTGACCATTGCTGTTAGAACACGTCCAATTTCTGCCATTTCAAACTCCCTTTCGCACCGAATCTTAACATCAGGTGGGGGGTTCGGATGTGGTTGGAGGCTGGGGAACTGGGGGAGACTGTTGCCCTGCATCTATGGGTTCCGGCTTTCGCCGGAATGACGGTGATTTTTTGTGCTGGAGTGACGGTGTGCGGTTATGCCGCGGAGGCGACGCGTGGGCGCAGGCAGTTTCGCTTGAGGCACTCGTCCATGATTTGGAGGGCGTTGAGTGCTGCGCCTTTTCGGAGGTTGTCGGCGGCTAGCCAGAAGACGATTCCGTTTTCGTGGGCCAAGTCTCGACGGACGCGGCCTACCATTACCTGGTCCTCGCCTGCGGAGTTGGACGGCATGGGGTAGATGGATTGGTGTGGTTGGTCCAAGAGGGTGATGCCGGAGAATTTGGCGATAGCGGTGCGGGCTTCTTCGGCGGAGACTGGGTTGTCAAATTCGACGGTTACCGCTTCGCAGTGCGACACTTCGACGGGGACGCGAACGCAGGTGGATGCCAAGCGCAACTCTGGATCCCCGAGAATCTTGCGCGACTCGTTGAGCATCTTCCACTCTTCCTTCGTGTAACCCTCGTCAATAAAGTCGTCGACTTGGGGTAGGAGGTTGAAGGCGATGCGGTGCGGATACTCTCTCGGTGGCGGCATCTCCCCGTCTGAGAGCATCGTTGATGATTGGTCTAGGAGTTCTGCCCTGGCGGCAGCGCCGGTTCCGGTGACGGACTGGTAAGTGGAGACTGTCACACTGCTGATTTCTGCGAGGCCGCGGAGGGCAGCCAGTGCCATAACTAGAGGAGTCGTAGTGCAGTTGGGTATCGAGATGATGCCGGAGTGCCATTCGACGTCAGAGCCGTTCACTTCGGGGACAACTAGTGGAACATCGGGTTCCATTCGGTATGCGGAACCGTCGTCGATGACCAATACGCCGCGTTTGACGGCTTCCGGTGCGAGGGCGAGGCTTACTTCAGAGGAAGCAGAGATGAATGCGACATCAACGCCGTTGAAGGCTTCGGGAGTGGCTTCTTGGACGGTGAGGATTTCGCCGGCGTACTCGAGTTGCTTACCGTGGGATCGCTTGGAGGCTAGAAGCCGTACCTTGCCGGCAGGGTGTCCGCGTTCGGCCAAGAGTTCAAGCGCGACCGCGCCGACTGCGCCGGTTGCACCTACGATAGCGATTTCGAGTTCTGACGACTGCATTTCGCTTTCCTCAATAACGACTTACAACCCGGTTGCGGGTAGCCTGATAGTTTCAATTTTCATACCCGGTAATTCGGATTCAAACGGACAGTCCAAGGACTTTGTCTAGGCCTACGATCATCGAGTTTTCGTTGACGACGCGGCGGACGGCGAGCATGACACCTGGCATGAAGCTGTCGCGGCTGACGGAGTCGTGTAAGAGTGTGAGGGTTTGGCCTAGAGCGCCGAATACGACTTCGTGTCGTGCTACTCGGCCGGGCATTCTTGCGCTGTGGACGTTGATGCCACCGGTGGAGCCGCCTCGGGTACCTTCGAGCAGTTCGGTTTCGACGATGTTTTGGTCGAAATCACCGCCTTTGCCTTCGAGCATGGCTTGGACGATTGAGAGCGCAGTGCCGGAGGGAGCGTCGATCTTCATCTCGTGGTGGCTCTCGATGATGTCAGCGTAGTCGAAGTATTCGGAAGCTATTCGGGCGAGATGTATCAGGACTACGCAACCTAAGGCGAAGTTTGACGCTGAGATGACACCGACGCCTGCGTTGGCGGCTTTATCGCCGATGGCGGAGAGTTCATCGGGGGTGATGCCCGTTGAACCAGAGACACACCTGACGCTGTTTTCGATGCAGGCGTTCATGGCCGATTTACCGCCAACGGCGTTTGTGAAGTCGACTACGACATCGGGTTTGGTGATCCCGAAGAGGGCTTCGAGATCGGATGCTACGGGTAACTCGACTCCGCTAAGAGTCTTTACTGTCTTCGCGTCCGCGGCTGCCACGTCGGCACCGCCGACGGGCACCATGCCGGGTTCCTGATCCACCGCATTCAGGACGGTATCGCCCATACGGCCCAAAACCCCATTTACGGCGACGGTTATCTCGGACATCGCTACCTCGTATGTTTCCTCCGATTGTTGCTTGTCGTTAGTTTGGATTTTCGCTCAGTTGGGTACGCGTTTACTCGTCGCCACGTCCTCGGCTGATGATGCGTCGGCGCGGTCGGCGTTGCGGGGGGCCGTCATCGAAGTCTTGACGTCGGTTGTTTCGGCGCGGGCCGCGGTCGTAGTCGTCGTTGCCGCCGCGATCGTAGCGTCGTCCGCCTCGATCATTGCCGCGTCCGCCACGGTCGAAGCCACGTCCGCCACGGTCGTTATCACGTCCCCCACGGTCGAAGCCACGCCCACCGCGGTCGTTACCACGTCCACCGCGGTCGAAGCCACGTCCGCCACGGTCATTGCTGCGCCTACCTCGGTTACCGGGTCCCCGGCGAGCGACAGCCTCTTCCAATGCGCGGTCGTGGTCTCCGTCGTAGTTGGCTTTGTCGATGATTGCCCTAGCAGATAGATCGACGCGGCCGTTGGGATCGACGTTGACGACCATCACTTCGAGTTCGTCGCCTTCGGATGCGACGGATTCGACGTCTGGGACACGGTTCTCAGAGAGTTCGCTGATGTGGACCATGCCATCTTTGCCAGGGATTAGGTTGACGAAGCAACCGAAGTCCATGATCTTGACGACCTTGCCTTTGTAGGTTTCGCCGACTTCGATGTCTTTGGTCATTGTGCGGATGGAGTTGATTGCGCCATCGACCTTTTCCTTCTCGCTGCCGCCGATGGTGACGCTGCCGTCGTCTTCGATGTTGACGCTGACTTCGAACTCCTCTTGGATGCTGCGGACGTTTGCGCCGCCTGGTCCGATGACCATTCCGATCTTGTCCTTCGGGACCATGATGGTTGTCATGCGTGGGGCGCCGTCGCGGAGTTCCTCACGTGGAGCGGACATCGTCTGCTCCATGTTGTCGAGGATCGCTAGTCGTGCGAGACGTGCTTGCTCGAGGGCTTCGGACATGATTTCGTAGGTGATGCCCTTTACCTTGATATCCATCTGGAGGGCGGTGACGCCGTCGCGTGTGCCGGCGACTTTGAAGTCCATGTCTCCGGCGTGGTCTTCAGCGCCTTGGATGTCTGTGAGGACTTTGGCAACTCCGTTTTCGCCGGTGATGAGGCCCATCGCTATTCCGGCGACGGGTGCGGAGATCGGGACTCCGCCGTCCATCATGGCCAAGGTTCCGGCGCATACGCTAGCCATGGAGGTTGAGCCGTTCGATGCCATCACCTCGGAGACTAGGCGGAGGGAGTAAGGGAAGTCTTCTTCGGAAGGGACGACTGCGCGTAGAGCGCGTTCGGCGAGCATTCCGTGCCCAACTTCACGTCTTCCAGTGAAGCCGAATCTGCCGGCTTCGCCTGTCGAGTAGGGCGGGAAGTTGTAGTGATGCATGAAGCGCTTGGTGGTTATGGGCGAGAGGTTGTCCAATCGCTGGGCGTCGGCCGCGGAGGCGAGGGTCAAGACGCCTAGGACCTGTGTCTCGCCGCGTCGGAAGATGCTCGAACCGTGGACTCGTGGCAGATATCCGACCATCGATTCGAGGTCGCGCAGGTCTTCGAGATTTCTCCCGTCCGGGCGTCGATCCTCTTGTAGGATGCCTTCTCGGACGGCCTCTTTTTCGAGCGAGTAGAGTTCAGTCTGCACGTGGAGTGCGTCGTAGGCGTCTTCGCCAGAGGTGAGTTCCTCTTTGGCCTCGGACATGATCTTGCCGACGGCTTCTTCGCGGGCTTCTTTGCCGCCTCCGAGTTTGAGGGCATCTTTGATGGCATTGCCGACGCGTTCTCTGGTCGCTGCTTTGGCTTCTAGTTCCTCTTCGCTGGGTTCGGGAGCATCCCACTTTTCTTTGCCGACTTCGGCTTGGATTTCTCGAATGTGGGAAACGATTTCGCCGTTAACTTCTTGGGCAAGTTTGAGGGCTTCGAGGATTACCTCCTCTGAAACGAAGTTTGCGCCTGCTTCGACCATCATGATGGCGTCGGCAGTTCCGGCGACGGTCAGTTCGAGAGCACTGACCTCGAGTTCTTCATAAGTTGGGTTGACGATAAGTTCACCGTCGATGTATCCGATGTTGCACGCTCCGATGGGGTCGTCGAATGGGATGTCGGAGATGGTGAGTGCGGCGGATGCGCCTACGATGCCGAGGGGGGCGTGAGGGTTGACTTCGTCGGCGGCGAGGATCGTGACGATCAGCTGTGTTTCGTTGTGATAGCTCTTGGGAAACAGGGGGCGCAACGGTCGATCGCACAGTCTTGCGGCCAAGATGGCTTCGGCTCCGGGTCTGCCTTCGCGTTTGAAGAATCCTCCGGGCATCTTGCCGACGGCATATGCTTTTTCGGCTACGTCCACGGTCAATGGCAGGAAATCTACACCGGTCCTTGGGTTCTTGTCGGCGGTTGCGGTTGCCAGCAGTACGACGTCGCCGTATCGGATTGTTACAGCGCCGCCAGCTTGAGCGGCGAGTCGTCCGGTTTCGAACGACATCAATCGTCCGCCGACTTCGATATCAAATGATTGGATCATTTCTCTTCTTTCTTTAGCTCTCTTCTTGCACGTCAGCTTCGCGTACCACAGGCGCGTCGAATCTGTCGTGAAACTTTGAGACGTTTTTTTGGTTCGGGATCAAACCGGCGCCTAGCGGCGTCGAATTCGGTCTTTTCATTGGGTAACGACTTGTGTGTCGCATTTGGGTGAGCCCGCGGGTCAATTAAGACACGACCTTTTGCGGGGTTTTTCGGGAAACAGCTCGGTAGTTGTTGGCAGGGTGCGGGCCCGCGAGGTGGGCTACCGCCTAACGTGAGCGGCCAACTCAGCCTCGGAGGCCGAGTTCCTCGATGAGGGATCGGTATCTGCCGACGTCTTCGTTTGCGAGGTACCGAAGCAACCGTCGTCGTTTTCCGACGATCATTTGCAGGCCGCGCCGACCTGCGGCGTCGTGCTTGTGGACCTTGAAGTGTTCAGTTAGTTCCCGGATCCGTTCCGTCAGAATTGCGATTTGGACCTCGGTGGAACCGGTATCCTTCTCGTGCTTGCGAAACTTCTCGATCGTCTGGGTCTTTGTTTGGGTTTCCAATCTTTTCTCTTTCGTGCCAGCGCTGTTCGCGAGTTTGGATTTGTAGACGATCTTCCGCTGCTCCGTCCTGCCAGCGCTCTATATCTTTCTTTTCCTTGATTCTGCTAGCTCGTTTAGCTCAACCACCTAAGGATACCACTCGTCAATTTTGGATCTGGGTATCCAACGCAACATCTGCCGACGGAGAGTGCAAACGGAACGTGGCTCTTAGTTCGAAATCGGACAAAAAGTCGTTGAACTGGGGATTTAGCGACGTGCGCGGAAAGCGTTGTATCGTGTAAGATGCATCTATCGTGGCAAGGATCGTTCGTCTTTGCGCTGATTTGGTTTGATGGTTGCATGAGCCGTCTTGACACACGCGCTTGCGCAGGCATAAGATTGTTCAGTGTGCATCGAAGAGCGAGAATGGCTAAGTACTGCTCAGCCCCGTGATTCGGTGCTGACATCGTGGCCTAAGGCGATTGGAAGTTCCTAGAGCCGACGATCACGGTAAATGAGGCTTAATGCAAGCTAAATAATCTGAAGCATCAGATTGGAGGACGGGTCCACATGAATGAATCGCGGAGCCCGATGGACACAATGCGAGACTTCATACAAGAAAACCGAGTCGTTACTGTCCTGGCTGCAGTGACAGTGATTACCCTCATCATTGCGATCATCGGCACGACCGTCGGTGGTCCACAGGGTGAGCCAGGACTTCCGGGTGCTCCGGGTGCTCCGGGTGCTCCGGGTGCTCCGGGTGCTCCGGGCGAACCGGGCGCTCCAGGTGAGTCGGGTGCTCCGGGTGAACCGGGCGCTCCAGGCGAGCCGGGTGAACCTGGTATTGCGGGTGCTCCGGGCGAGCCGGGCGCTCCAGGCGAGCCGGGTGCTCCGGGCGAACCGGGCGCTCCAGGTAAGCCGGGACTCCAAGGTGCTCAAGGCATCCCAGGCCTAGCCGGTGTGCCGGGCCCGCCAGGTAACCTAGGACCGCAAGGTCCCTCCGGTCCGCAAGGCGTTGCCGGAGACCCCGGGCCTCCAGGTGCCCCTGGTCCTCCTGGTTCTGACAACTCAGCGGACATCCAGGCGCTTGACACGACGTTTGCGATCCCGACCATCATCTACGTCGCAGCTGGCACGCCGGTAGACATCGTTGGTGCAGGCTTCAAGTCTGGCGAAGCGGTATCCCTGACCGTTGCTGGTGCGACCGTCGACGACTCGATCGGTAGCGCAAATGCCAACTCGAGCGGTGCGTTCTCCGTTCGTGTCACCCTTGACTCCGGCACCTACACCGCCGGCAGCGTAAGCTCCTTGGTTGCGACCGGCGACGCTGGCTCGAAGGCCACCACGTCGTTGGTCATTGTCAACGCCAAGGGCGACCAACCCGGTCAATAGGATCCGATGAGCGTGAGGCCGATTTTGGGTCGGCTTCACGCTCATTATCCGTTCCTCCTCCAAGCACTTTAGAGGTTTAAGCCTCTAAAGTGCTTTTGCGTGTCTAGTGTTGATACGCAGATCATCGCGGTCTCTAGTCACGTGGCGCTCAGCGAACATGAATGAGGTTCCGAGAAAGATGGATGAGGCGTCGTTGTGAACTGTCGCGTCGAAGGCTAAAACCCGCGGTGCCTTAGTTCGATCACGGTCTTCTACATCGACGCGGCTACTCGAGCGTTTGGCAAGAATGTGCGCGGCAAGTCGTAGTCGTGATTGCCGTTTCGGGCGCCTTGTATAGCCTTGTCGCTTGAAACGGTTAAAGGCACCCCTTGGGGTTTTCTAAGCCTCTGATGCCTCTTGGGCTAGGTTGGCATCGCTTAGGAGTTGTTCCATGAGGGTGCTGAAGGTCAGTATGCCAGCGACTTTGCCCTCTTCGTCCAACATCACCGCGGTCTCGTCCATACGGTCGCTGAATTCGTCGAAGAGCGTGGCGACTTGTTGAGTCACCGGGACGGGGAAGGTTGAGTGACTTATCCACTCGCGGCACACTGGCGAAGCAGTTCCGTTTTCTCGTAAACCTTGCAACGCGTCTGCCCTGTCGATGGTGCCCAATACCTCGTCGACGGTCTTGTCGTAGACGACGACATCGTCGAGGGCCAATTGGTCCATCATGTTCACGATGTCTTCAAGGGGAGTGTCGGCATGAACGGCGACTGTTTCGGAGATTGGCAGCATTACGTCATCTGCCCTGAGGTCCTTGGATGAGAGGTTGTGTAAGACGTTCAAGACGTTTTCGACTGGTTCGTCGGGTGATTCACCTGAGCTATCTACGTCGTTCATGTAGTTTGCGACTCGGTTTAATCGGAGCCGTCGGCCGATGAATCGGGCCGGCCAAATGATCGGTGCGAGCCATATCTTGACGTCCTCATAGCAGGCGCTTGCCATCCTGTTGAGAACCATGCGGTAGATGATGACCCCCACGAGCACCGCGATGGCGACCACCAACGGGAGCATCAGCGTGTCGGATGGTTCGTATACGGTCTTGGCGGCGTGGTACGCAGAGATTACGATGCCGATAAATGACGCGCTGCGGAACGTTGTGACGACGATCCTCGTCGCGCGGTAGTCTCCGGCACTGCCTGGGTTCAGGTCGTCAGACGACTCGGTGGAGGCCATGCCAAGCATGGCGGCGAGGCCCTGTGGCTGGAGCACGCTCAGGGTCAATGTCATCAGGCCGTATACGAAAACCGAGCCGATTAATGTGGCCCAGGGAAGCCAATGATCAACCACTGACACAACCTCCCATCACCTCATTTTTGAAGCACGCGTGGCTTCTTAATGGATCGTCCGCATCTTTCATTTCATGTCCTGTCAATTCTAGTTGCGTTACAGATTCGTGGTGACGCGACAAACCGTTTTGCTCATATCTTCAAACCGCCATCGATGCCAGGGTCCGTACCCGGGCAGGAACGCCGACGACCAAATCGCCGTCCTCAACGTCCCGCGTCACGACAGCTCCTGCACCCGTGCGGGAGTTCTTTCCGAGCCGTACAGGGGCTATAAGCACGCATCCGGCGCCGATCGACACGCCGTCTTCGATGACTGTTTTTTGCACCTGATAACCGTCGAAATTCGCGGTGACAGAACCGGCCCCTATGTTCACCGCATTTCCCAAAACGGCATCGCCGATGAATGAGAAATGTCCGACTTTGGAGCCCATGCCGATGCGACTTGCTTTGATTTCTGCCTGCGTTCCCACATACGCATCAACCCCGATATCAGATCCTGCTCTGACGCGGCAGAACGGGCCGACCTTGGCCTTTACGGCGACGCTGGATGCCTCGACAATCGCGTTGGGACCGATTTCGGCTTCCTCAGCAATTAAGCTGTCTCGAACCTCAGATCGGTGTTTGATTAGTGCTGAGGGTTTGATGTCCGAGCGTTCCGAGACGGTTGAGAAGGGTTGGACGGTCGCATCGGCACCGATTCGCGAGTTTTCAATGATGGCGTTTGGGCCGATCCGGGCTCCGCTGCCGATATGGGAATCGCCGATGATGTGACTACCTGCACCTATCCAAGCTTCCGCTTCAATTTCCGCTTCAGCGTCAATGTACACGGAGTGGGGATCTTGGAAATGGACACCACACTCCACCGCCGCGCGAACAGCTGCGTCAAGGATCCGCGTCTCGCCGCAGCGACAGGCTCTGTCGCTCGTACTTTCGCCGGGTTCTTCGCTGTCCGATGACATTCGCAGATGCGTAGTCGCGTCCGAAAAGGGGTTCAACTCGACCTGCTATACGGGGTCAAGCCCACGGATGTGGACGTAATCTTAACACCGCGCATACTGGGGCCTGCAATAGTTGCTCATCCGCGATTCACTCTTTCGACGGTGGATCCTCTATTTCGGGGTTCTCGGTGCCGCCGAACACACGACGCACATGATCGCTGAAGGACGATCCCCAAGTGCTCAGCTCCGAACGTACTGCCTCGCGGAATTGGGGTCCGTATTCTCCGATGCGCCTGTAACGACGGCGGCGCTGCCGAGCTAGCACGCGTGGGTTGCGCCTTCTCAACTGCGCAACCTCAGAGATCAACACCTGTCTCAAGGCGCGTGCGGCTCCGACCGGGTCTCGGTTGGCGCCGCCTTCGGGCTCGGCGATCAATCGATCGGCGATGCCCATGTAGTAGGCATCATAAGAGGTTATGCGGAGTGATCGGGCCACTTCGGGCGCTCTAGTGCGGTCGCGCAGTTCGGTCGCCGCTCCCGCTTCGGGGGAGATGGGGGTGTAGATGGTGTTTTCCATCATCATCAGGCGATCGGCGATGCTGAAGGCGAGTGCGGCTTCAGACCCGCCCTCGCCGATGACGACAGAGATGACTGGGGTTTCGATTCCCAACATCACGTCGATCATTTCGGCGATCTCGCTAGCTAAACCGTTCAACTCTTCCGTGATTCCGAGTTTCGGACCCGGGGTGTCGACGAAGACAACGAGGGGGAAGCCGAAATCGCCGGCCATCCTAGCGGCTCTCTGGGCTTTGTTGAAACCGTCTACTCCGATGCCGCCGCGGTCCAAGTCGGCGTATCCGAAATGGTCGGTGAATGATGCAGTAGTTTCGTCGTCTTGAGCCGAATCACCCTCGATCAAGCGTTCTTGGGCGATCAGCATTACTGGGTAGATTCCCAGGTAACCTATCCCGATCTTCACTCCCTCGTCGTCCGCTTTGAAACGGTCACCATGCAACTCGACGAAGTTGCGGAAGACTCTCGGGATGAATTGCGATGCCCGCGGACGGTCGGAGCGTCTGCTCAACCGTACGGATTCCCATGCATCGTGGCGCATCGGTCGGTATCTCACCGTCCGCCGACGCGTTCGAACATCGTCTTTGTCGCCTTTTTCGAACAGCCCCAGGAGGGTGGCGAGTTGGTCACGTTGGTCACGTCTGCTGACTACCATGTCGAGGTGTCCGTGCTCCAGCATCGCCTCGGCGTTTGCGCGGTCTCCGATGTCGGGAGACTCTTCGATTTCGCGTAGCGTACCCAATGATGCGAATGCGATATGAGCTCCCGGCTCGCCGATGCGGATATCAGACATCGAGACGAAACTCGACAGGATTTGGCCCGATGATGGGTTGGCAAGGACGGTGATCAAAGGCTGCCCGCGTTCCTTGAGGGATTTTGATGCCACGACAGTCTTCGCCATCTGGGTCAGCGATAGAACGCCTTCTTGGAGCCTCGCGCCGCCGCTGGTTGCGAAGGTCACGACAGGCAGGCGTTGTTTGGTGGCGTCCTCGAACATCCTCGCAACTTTTTCGCCTACCACCAAGCCCATGCTGCCGCCCAAGAAGCCGAAGTCGATGGCTATGATGGCGCATCGTGAGCCACCGATCTCGCCGATGCCCGTGACCGCTGCTTCTGACAGCCCGGTGCGCTCCTGATCGTTCAGCACGCGGACCTGATAGGAAACCCTTGGGGAGAAGACGAGCGGGTCTATCGACGTGATCCATCGATGGGTTTCTATGAAAGTGTCAGGGTCGACTAGCGTTTCAATCCAGGCCCGGGCTGGGATGTTGTAGTGAAAGCCGCAGCTGGGGCAGACTCTGAAGCGCCGGAATTCATTTGAGCCGTCCAGATCCGAACCGCAGACCAGACAGTTGGTGAGTTCGCCTTGAAGGTCTACAGGTGACTGTTCCCCAATTTCCTGATTTTCGACGGCGTCAGACTCTTCGCCGAACTCCGGGTATAGGGGTTTGATGGTCACTGAATAAGCGTTGATTTGCCACGCGGGCGGAAATGTTGTCCCACGTTAGACAGCATTTTATAGCCGAGAGGATTAATCCGGTTCAACACGAGTTGATCGTGCCGAGGATTCGGGTTTCACGATCTGGAATATTCGGGGGGAGTTTCAGAGGTTGGCGATGACTTGCCTGGGCTTTCCGGGTTCGCCCGGGCCGACGATTCCAGCCTCTTCCAACTCGTCCATCAATCTTGCGGCGCGGGGATATCCGATGCGAAGACGGCGTTGCAGCAATGATGTGGACAGGGTCTTTTGGCTCTTGGCCATCGTGGATGCCTGCATGAATAATGCGTCTTCGTTTTCGTCCGACATGCCGGGTATCGCAAAGTCGTCATCATCATCGCTGGCATCGACGTCGAGTTGAGGCAAGGGCGGAGCTCCGACCTCTTTCCAGAAGTCGACGATGGTCTCGATCTCTTCTTCTGCCAAGAATGCCCCTTGGACTCGGACGGGTTGGCTAAGGTCGATCGGTTTGTATAGCATGTCTCCCTTGCCGAGCAGGCGATCGGCTCCGGTGGCATCGAGGATCGTTCGGCTGTCGACCTGCGAACCTACGGCGAAGCTGATCCGGGATGGGAAGTTGGCCTTGATCAGGCCGGTTACGACATCTACAGACGGTCGTTGAGTGGCGACGACGAGATGGACGCCAGTTGCGCGGCCGAGTTGGGCCAATCTGACGAGGAGTTGTTCGACCTCGTTCGAAGCAGTGAGCATGAGGTCGGCCAACTCATCGACGAGAATCAGTAGATACGGCATTTGGGCCGTGCTCTTCTCGTTGTAGGTGCTTATGTTCTTCACGCCGGCGGCTTCGAGCGTGGAGAAACGGTCCATCATCTCTTTCACCAACGCTTTGAGGGCTTTGACGGCGCGTTCGGGTTCAACGATTACGGGGGTGTAGAGATGCGGAATGCCTTGGTATGGCGTGAGTTCCACGCGTTTGGGGTCGATCATCACCATTCTCAACTCGACGGGGGTGCGAGTCATCAGGAGCCCGGTGACGATGGTGTTCATGCATACGCTTTTGCCTGAACCGGTGGCGCCGGCGACCAAGGTGTGGGGCATCTTAGCGAAATCTGCCATCACGGGGTTGCCGCCGCTTCCCATTCCGAGTGGTACTGGCAAGGCAGCATCGTCGTCGAATTCCAACCATTCTTCCGAGTCCATCACGGTGCGGAGATTGACTGGCGTAGGCTTAGCATTGGGGACTTCGATGCCCACTACCGACGATCCTGGCACGACGGATTCGAATCGGATATTGGGTGAAGAGAGGGCCAAGGCGATGTCTTTTTCGCGGTTCAAGATGGTGTCTACACGCACTCGTTGGCGCGGTGCGTTTGAGCGAGGGCCGTTACCTTTCCAACCGGGCTTGAGGCCATACATCGTCACGGTCGGGCCGACTCTGACTTGATCTACCGTTACCGCGATACTGTGTTCGGCCAGCGTCTCTTCGATGAGGTCACTAGTGGCCTTGATTTCGGTAGTTGCTACTCCTCCTTTGGGTGGGATGGATAGGAATTCGATCGGAGGTAGATGCCAAGGGTAAGCTTGCAGAGCGGCTTCAACAGCGGCTCCTGAGGTGATTTGCTCCAATACTTCTGCGGCTTCTGGGCTTACGATTACGTCGACATCTTCATCTTCCAAGAAGAACTCTGGATCGATGTCGGTTGTCGCGCCGTCCATCGTTTCGGTCACGTCTCCCATCGAACCGCCTACCTCGATGAAACCTTCGAGGTCTTCTGAATTCTGATCAGGCGTGATCAATGTGGCGGGCGGGCCGACCGTTTGCCAATCGTCGTCTTCTAGGAATTGGGTAGTATCTTCCTCGTCTCCCTCGTGGACGTCCATGGTGTTTCCTATGATGACGACATCATCTCTGGGTATCTCGTTTTCGTACTGAAAATCTTTGGCATGGACTTCTGAGCTCGGGGGACTTGCGCGGTATTCGTCGTCTGCGCGGTCTATTCGTGTCTCGGTTTGGGCTTGGTGTCTGGTCGCGGAGGCGATGCGCTTTCTGCGATTGTTCGCCATGGTTACCGCTGCGCCTTCTGCCATGACGAAGAGGCTCGCAGTGGCTGAGAAAACTACCATCACGCCGATCCAGATGGCTTTCAAGCCGAAACCGAACGCTTTGGGGAACTGAAGTGCAGCACCTATGGTGAAGAATGTGGCGGCGCGTACCCAGGCGAGTGCCTGCTGCCAAAGGACGAGGTCGTAGCGATGCCAGTCCCATGGCTCGCGTGCGAGAATCTCGCCGAAGCGTCCGCCCATCGTGGCGCCTGACGCCGCGCCTAAGGGTGCATCGAAGATACCCAGAACTGCTGGTCCGCCGAGGACCACGATTAGGGAGGAGACTGTTTCGCGGTAGCGTCCGATGATCCAGCGTGTGCGAGTGATCATGAGGTACACGAAGAGGAAGCTCCACAGACCCAGCGGCAATGCGGCGTAACCGACGCTTGCCATGATGTCGTCGCGGAATAAAAAGGCGGCGATTCCGGCGGCGATGAAGAGGACGAAGAACGCGGCGTGGCGGATCAGGGATTTGTTAGATATAGCCCCGTCTAAACGACCAGATTTGTCGCTCCGAGAAGAGCCACGTTTTTTGGATTTATTGTCGCCATCGTCGGAGTCAGATGACCTAGCTTGAGATTCTTCTTCAAGCCCGGTTTCATCAGTCAGCGCGTCCAGGTTCAAGCTCAATTTCGGTCACCAAGATCAACGGCCTGCGCTTGGTCCGGCGATAGAAGAAGCGACCCAAGCAGGCCCGAGCTAGTCGGTCCATCTCATTCCAATCTACGAGATCGGCCAATACCGGTTCAATAGCTTGGGATAACGCTTGTGAGGCATCTCGGATCAATCGGGCTTCATCGGACGCATCCACGAAACCTGAGGTTATGATTCGCGGCTTTCCAACGAGGAATCCGTCTTCGCGGGCCATGGCGACCATGACGATGCCATCGCTGGCCAGAGATTTTCGTTCCTCCATGACGCTGGAGTCGATATCCCACTCTCCTTGGCCTTGGATGAGGATGTATCCGGCAGGGACCTTGTCGACGACGGAGACGCCTTCGACATCGATCTCTAGGACGTCGCCGTCGAGAATGAGATTCACATTGTCTTCGGGGACGCCCATGTCGATGGCGATTTCGCGATGCGCCTTCAACATGCGGAATTCGCCGTGGACGGGAGTGAAGTACTCAGGCCTTAGGATGCTGAACATCGTTTTCAGTTCGTCCTGTTTGGCGTGACCAGATACATGAACGGGGCGGGAACTAGCGGTTATCACGCGGACGTTTCTGCGTGCGAGGTTGTTGAGGACCTCGTTGACCGCGATTTCGTTTCCCGGGATGGTTCGAGCGGAGAGTATCAAGGTGTCGTCTTCGATCAGTCGGACCTCGCGATGATCGCCACGGGCCATACGGGAGATGCCGGCTTCAAACTCTCCTTGGCTGCCGGTTGTCATGATGATGACCTCGTCGTCTGGCAGGCTGTTGGCCTCGGCGACGGTGATCTTGACGCCGGGTGGTATGTGGAGGTGCCCTACGTCTTCGGCAAGTTTCGTGCTTTCGATCATGCTGCGTCCGATGATGGCGACTCGTCTGCCGAGTTCGTATGCGGCATCGACGACCATCTGGACTCGTGCGACCTGAGTCGAGAAGCTGGCGATGATGACGCGGCCTCGGGCTTCGGCGATCGCGCGGAAGATGGCCTCGGCGGCGGTTCGGTCGGAGGCTGCCGAACCGTCGTCTTCGGCGTTCGTGGAATCGGAAAGCAGCAATCGTACGCCGCGCTGGCCGATTTCGCTCAATGCCTGATAATCGGTCGGGAGACCGAGCATTGGTTCATTGTCGAACTTGAAGTCGCCAGTGTGGAGGATTCCGCCTTGTGGAGTGTCGAGGTAGATGCTGCATGAATCGGGGATGCTGTGGCAAACGCTGATCCATTGCACCCCGAACTCCCCGAAGCGGTAATCCCGTTCGAGCCTGACGGTGTTGACTTGGACGTTAGCGAGGTCTCGTCCCCCTGATTTTTTCAGTTCTCGTCGGATCATCTCGGCGGCGAATCTCGGCGCGTGTATGGGTGCATTGATGATGCGCATTAGGTGGGGTATCCCACCGATGTGGTCTAGGTGGCCATGAGTGATCAGCACAGCGCGAACACGGTCGCGTCGCTGACGGATGTACTCCATGTTGGGGATGACGCGCTCAATGCCGGGAGTGCTGTACTCAGGGAACTGGACGCCGCAGTCAATGATCAGCATGTCGTCGTCGGTCTCGACGACCATCATGTTCATGCCGACTTCTCCGAGGCCGCCCAAGGGAATGACGCGGACTGCGGAGTCGCCGTATTCGAAATCGTTATGGAGCATTAGTCATCCTTGGCGGGTTTGTCGGGAAAAGCGGGGTTTTAGAAGAAGGAGGCTTGCCGATCATCGACTTCCACGGATTCTGTTTTGTTCTCTGCCGCTGCTTCGGCCTCTTCGATAGCACGTTGGCGATCCAATTCGGCTTGGATCTCTTCTTCGGTTTGAGACCGTTCGAATAGATTGACGGGAAGGTCTACTGGTTGGTCTGGTTCCGATGCGGCTACAGCAACTTCTTCGGCTTCCTCGATGATCGGTGTTGCGGGAGTAAGTTCGGGTGTCGCCAGTTCTGGTGGAGGTACAGGAGCTTTAGGTTGAGCGTGTTGTGAAACCTCGTGTCTGTAACGGATGCCCTCCAGTATGGCGTCGCGTATGTTGTGGATGCTTTCACGGAGCATGCGGCCGTGCTCTGGGTTTCTCAAGCCAGACGACGGGTGGAGTAGAGGCATGAGGACGCGGTTGTTGTGACGGAAGATTTTGCCGTTGCTCGCGGTGATGCGGAGTTCGGGCATGAACCAGCCGAGGGCATGGCGACCGAGAGGAACGATGACGAGAGGGTCGATGATGTCTATCTGGCTAAGGAGGTAGTTGGAGCACTGGTCGACTTCAGCGCGTTCGGGGTCGCGGTTGTTTGGTGGGCGGCATTTGACGATGTTAGCGATGTAGACGTCTTCCCGGCGCATGGGAAGGGATTCGATGAGCTCGTCGAGGAATCTGCCTGCTCGGCCAACGAAAGGGCGTCCGGATTCGTCTTCTTCACGTCCGGGGCCTTCGCCGACGAACATGATTTCGGCGGTTGGAGAACCTTCGCCGGGGACGGTATTGGTTCGGGTTTGTGCCAAGGGGCACTTCTGGCATGCTGCGACTTCTGCGGCGATTGCGGCTAGTTGTTCGGATGCCGTGTTGTCGCGCTTGGATTCTTCCGCTGCCATTTCGGTATCCAAGGCTACCACCGTCTGATTTGGCGTAACGGAACAAAAGATAGAGCGGCGGAGGTTGAGGATGCCTGCGCCGCTCTATAGTTTCTGGTCGCGAACACGCTACTTCGGTGTCGCGGTAGTTGTAATGGAGGTCAACCGACGTTGGGTTAACCGGTGACGCCTTTGCTCTCGAGGTATTCGACGGCGTTTTGGACCGTCTCGATGGTCTCGGCGTCGTCGTCTGAGATCTCGACGGAGTTGTCGTCTGTGCTGAATTCCTCTTCGAACGCCATGATCAACTCAACGACGTCCAACGAGTCTGCATCGAGATCCTCCGTGAATGACGATTCCGGGGTGATGTCGGCCTCGTCCACGCTCAATTTGTCGGCGGTGATGGCCCGCACTCGATCCAAAATTGTTGACATCGTCGTATGCTCTCCCGAGCTTGTTTTTTCACGCGTTTTTGCTTGCGTCAATTACTAAGGACGCAACCGCAATTATATACCCCTACGGCGTTGTTACCCTCGGTTGGTGTCGCGGGTCATGGCTCCTAGGATGCCGTTCACGTAGCGTCCGCTGCCGTGGGTGTCAAAGGTTTGGGCGAGCTTTACTGCTTCGCTGACGATGACTGCTGTGCTGGTTTGGGGGAACAGTTCAAGTTCGAGGATCGCGATACGGAGTATGTTGCGGATTACGGGCAGGGCTTCGGCCATGGTTGATCGCTTGGAGTAACGGTTTAGACGGCTGTCGAGTTCGGAGCGTCGGTTTTCAGCGCCGGAGGTTAATGTGAACGCGAATTGTCGAAGTTTTTTGCTGAGGCGGATTTCGGTGGCGATCCAGTCCAAGCATTGGATGGCCGGGCGGTTTGTCAGATCGGATTCGTAGAGCGCCAGGATGGCTGCGGCTCGGGCGCCGGTTTTGTCGCGTGGGATTGCGGCGAAGTCCGGGGCTTCGGTGTCGAGGGTGGACGCACTGGAGATCGAGGATTGGGCGCGCTCATGAGTGACGGCGGAGAGCCAGGAGGTGTCGTCTAAGGATGGCGCGGGCGGCTGGGTTTGAGGCGGTTGCGCGGTCATTTGCTAGCTTCGCCTGAGAGTCTTGAGGGCTGAACCAGTCGCGATGCCCCCCTTGTCCTCAGAACCCCTCTGAATCTCCCCTTGGAAGGGGAGGGAAAAATGGTGCGGGAGAAACCCTGGGTTCGTCGCATTAGGCGGCGATGGCGTACTCGCAGGCGGTGTCGTATTCGGCGATGTTGACGACTTTGGCTCGGCGCTCGATGCGACGGATCATGCCGCTCAGGATTTTGCCGTTGCCCATCTCGACGAATTCATCGACACCGTTGTCGAGCATGTGTCGGACACCGTTGCTCCATTGGACGCAGGAGGTGAGTTGTCGTCGGAGTTCGCTCTTGACGTCTTCGGCGGTGTTAAGCGGTTTTGCGTCGACGTTTCCGATGACGGGGACCAAGGGGGCGTTGAATTCGACGGATTCGATGGCTTCGTTGAGGCCGGTCTGTGCTGGGGACATTAGGCCGGAGTGGAATGCGCCGCCGACACTCAATGGGATGGCTTTCTTGGCGCCACGGGCGGATGCCATGTCGAGGGCGACGGCGAGGCCGCGGTGCTCACCGGCGATGATGATTTGCTCTGGAGTGTTGACGGTGGAGATTTCGACCCCTGCTTCTCGGCATATTTCGGCGACGGTAACTTCGTCGATGCCGATGAGGGCGGCCATTCCGCCGGGTCGCTGATCACATGCGAGTTGCATGAGACGGCCGCGTTCGCAGACGAGTTTGACGGCGTCGGATACGGAAAGGACACCGGCGACAACGAGAGCGGAGTATTCGCCGAGGCTGTGTCCGGCGGTCATGTCGGGGATGGCGACGGAGTCGGTGGCTTCCTCGACCGCTTGCCAAGCGGCGATGGATGCGGTGAGGATTGCGGGTTGGGCGTTCTCGGTGCGGGTGAGTTCGTCGGCGGGGCCTTCGAACATTACATCGCTGAGTTTTCGTCCGAGGGTGTCATCGACTTCGTCGAAGACTGCGCGTGCGGAGCTTGAGTTAAGGAAGAGGTCCTTGCCCATTCCAACCGCTTGTGACCCTTGGCCAGGGAATACGAATGCGGTGGATTTTGACTCTGTTGCGGTGGCGGTCATTTCGGTCTCCGATTTGGGTATCCGTTAGCGGTATCCCTGTGGGTAGGAGCAAACCAGTTATTTTCGAGTGTGAATTACTTCAAGTTGCGTGGAATAGTTTACTCGGTTTCTTCCTCAATGGTGTACTCGTTGGCAAGAGGCCATTTCCCTTTGACGATACGCCCCTTGTAGTATCCGCATTCGCGACAAACGCGGTGCGGCGGGATGCGTATGTCGCACTGCGGGCAACGCACGAGAGTGGGTAGTCCGATGGCGTGGTGTGCGGCTCGGTTGCCTTTTCGTGCTCGAGTGTGTTTTTTCTTGGGAAGCGGGGGCATTTCACCTACCAGGTGGTCGATGTTTTGTGAGGGCGATTTATTGGAGGAGATTCAGTGTGGTGGAACGATCCAAGGTGCAATTGCAGGTCTTAATGTTCAGGTCAGCGGAGCATCCTGTGCATAGTCCCTTGCAGTTGGAGTCGCACAGGGGGTTCATGGGCATTGCTGCGCTCAGTCCTTGCCAGAGTGCGGTCGATATGTCTAGCAGGTTGGTTGAATCTATGGTCAGCGCCTCGTCGGTTTCGTATGTCCCGAATTCGTCGAACCAGTTTCGATGGTTTTGCATCAGGTCTACGTTGATGGGCCGGAACTCTTCTGCGAAGTCGATACTGATCGGAGTTTCAGTTTCGACGAGGCACCTTGAGCACTCGGCGTCAACGACGGCCTTAACCTTCAGGTCGGCGAAGACGGTTCTGTCTGTGCGCATGAGCTTTCCTCTAGCTTCGACCTCTCTGAAGAGAAGATCGTCGATCTCGAGGATCTCGTCGGCGAAGTGGAACTTGATCTCATCTCCCACCGAACCGGTCAGTAGTGCCGATACGTTGAAAAGCATGGGTTCAGGGTCCACGAACGCGTCAAGACGCGGCAAATGCGCGCAACCTTAACCATGTTAAATCTAGGTGACGATTCTTGTCAATTTGGGGGTTGAGAACCATAATGGGCATGATTTGGAATGATGTGGATGATGGGGTTGGGGTTGTTGGGGTTGTTGGGGGGGGGGCTGGTTTTTGTTTGGGCGTATGGGTATGGCCATCGGGGTGGCTGTGATTTTGGGTTTCTCCTCCCCGTGCCTAGTGTCATCAGGGCAGGTTTGACTTTGCCTGGTTGGAGTGTTGGATGTTTGGGGTGTTCCGGCCCCGTCCGTCCCCTGACCCCTCGCCCGCCGAGCTGGAGAAGGGAAACGTGTCGCCGCCTTGCACGGTTTTCCAATGGTCTCGCGAGCGGGGAAAACCCGCCTCCGTCCGCCTTTGCTTTAGTGCCGGAAGGGTAAGGGTTTAGTTCATTTCTATGGGATCGATGTCGGTTGTCCAGCCTGGGCCTAGGGGGACTTGGTCTAGGATCTGAGCGGGGTTTGGGGCGGGCTTTTGAGTCTTGGACTTTAGGAGGATTTGCCAGCGGTAGCGTCCGGCTTGGCGTGCCGGGTAGGCGGGGGATGGACCGGTGATTTCTACGGCTTCGCCGATTTCTTTGTTGTATTGGTCGAGTCGTGTTTTGAGGCTTTGGGCTTCTAGTTGGGCTTCGTTTTGTTCGTATGAGCTATAGGCCAAGCGGGCGTACGAGGTGAAGGGTGGGAGATCGTATTTGTCTCGGGTTTCGATTTCGTGTTGGTAGAAGGCTTGGTAGTCTTGATCGGCGGCGGCGATGATGGCGAAGTGGTTGGGTTGGAATGTCTGGATGATGGCTTTGCCGGGGGTGTCGGCGCGGCCTGCTCTGCCGGTGACTTGGGAGAGGATCTGGAAGGTGCGCTCGGAGGATCGGAAGCTGGGGACGGCGAGGCCGATGTCGGCTGCGACGACGCCGACGAGTGAGACGTCGGGTATGTCAAGCCCTTTGGCGACCATCTGCGTCCCGACCAGAATGTGGTTGCCTTTACTCTGGAACTCGTCAAGGAGTTTGGTGTGTTCGTTGGCGTTGCGTGCGGTGTCGGAGTCCCAGCGAAGGATGGGTGTGTTGGGGAAGAAGCCACGGACGGTTTCCTCTACGCCCTCGGTGCCGGCGGCTCGGCGTGCGATTCCTGTGCCGTCGCAGTTGCGGCATTGTCGTGCGGCTCCGAGGGAGTAGCTGCAGTAGTGGCATTGGAGGCGCGAGCCTCCGCCGCGTCTGGGTCGGCGGTGGAGGGATAGCGGGGTTTGGCAGTTCGGGCATTGGCGGATGGTGCCGCAATCGAGGCACTGGACGAATGATGCGCTGCCGCGCCGGTTGATGAAGAGGATGGATTTGCCGCCCTGGTCGACGTTTTCTTGGAGCGCGTCTAATAGGGGTCGACTGAGCATCTCGCGGTGGCCAGCCTGGATTTCGAGACGCATGTCGACGATTAGGGATTGGGTGTGGCCTGAGGGGGGGGTGGAAAGATTGGGTGAGTGTTGCGAAACGGGGCGAGCTGATTGACCTGATCTTGCCCCGCTTCCATCCCTGTATGCCCCTGCGACCTCGCTCCGCTCGCTCGCGTCCCCTTTCGCCTCGAAAGGGGACGGCCCCTCACCCTGGCCCTCTCCCCCGGAGGGGAGAGGGGACCCCAATCCAACCCGCATTCGCAGTGCTTCGTTGATGCGACGGGGGAGTTGCAGGAGTGTGATTGGGTTACGGGCGGTTGGGTCGGTTGCTTGGTGGTATGTGCCGATGTCGGGGGTTGCGCTGCCTAGGACTAGTGTTGCGTTGGATTGTTGGCATAGTCTCTCGGCGACGTCGCGGGCGTGGTAGCGCGGTGCGCGGTCGGATTGTTTGAAGGTCCATTCGTGTTCTTCGTCGATGACTACTAGACCTGGGTTGTCGACGGGAGCGAAGATGCTGGAGCGTGATCCGATGACGACGTTGTAGCGTCCTGATTTGATCTGATGCCACTGGTCGAAGCGTTGTCCGAGAGTGAGGCCTGAGTGCTGGAGGGCGATTTGGCCCGGGAAACGGCTGGCGAAGCGCTGGAGGGTCTGGGGTGTCATGGCGATTTCGGGGACCATGATTATTGCGCGTCGGCCTGCTTGGATGCACTTTTCGACGGCTCGTAGGTAGACCTCGGTCTTGCCGCTGCCGGTGACGCCGAAGAGGAGAAATTCGGCGTGGGAATTGGAGTCGATACTCTTGGAGATTGCGCTTACGGCGGCGCTTTGTTCGGAGATCAGTTCGACTTCGATGGGTTCTTGGACGGCGTAGTCGGCTAAGGGGTCACGTTCGATACGGACCTTTTCGACTTGGGCGTTGCCGTCATCGATTACGGATTTGATGAGGCTCGGGCTGAACTGTTTTGAGAGGTCGGCGCGAGGGATCGGATGATGAGTGGAAGCTAGATGGCGGACTAGATCTGCCCTTCTGTTGGCACGACGATTGGTGTAGGCCGAGATGGTTTCGTTTGCGTCGACGTGGTCGGCGAGTTTGACGTCGGATCGGAAGACGGCGCTCACACGCGGACGCTCCCATATCGATTCTTCGCGGGCGATGCCTGCGCGTACGAGAGCGTCGAGGTGGCGTTCGTTTTTGCGTCCGATTTTTCGGACTAGGCGGTCGCGTCGGACGCGTCCATTGGCTGGGATTTCGTTGAGAACTTCGTGTTGGTCGGCTGAGATAGAGAAGCCTGTGAGGGCGGTGTCTACACGGTCAGCGATGTCGCTGCGCTGTACCCAGATGTGGAGCTGCTGGTTGGCGCCCGGGGGGAGCATCGCGACGCATGCTCGGAAGATACTGGTGCGGTAGTGGTCGGCGATCCAGACGGCGGTTTTGAGCAGATGAGGGTTGATGAAGGGGCCGTCGGGGATTACGCTTTCGATCTCTCGTGTGTTTTCTGTTTCGGTGGTCTCGGAGATGGAGATGGCGATGCCTTGGATGGGGCGGTATGCGAAGGGGACCCAGAGGAGGTCGCCGGGGTGGACGGTTACGCCTTTAGGGATGGCGTAGGTATAGGTTCGGAGTCGGTCTTTGTCTGAGAAGTCGACTGCGACTTCGGTGAACATTGTGAGTGTAGCGTCGGAAGACGCTGGTGGGTTTGTGGCGCGTGAATCCGATTCTGCTTTAGTGGCAGGAGGATTGCTTGGGCGTTGGCGGATTGGCCGAGTTGAAGTTGAAAGGAGTTACGGAAGGAGTTTTATGAGTGCAACGACTAGTCCGGCTTGTAGGAAAAGGCCAACCAAAAGGCGCCAAGTCAGCCTGCTCTCCAGATTCCCCATCTTTTCGACAAGTTCGCTCCGGATCTGACCCATCTTCGTTTCCAGCTGTGCAACATCTGCCTTGGTAGCCAAGTGATCGTATGCGCCTTCGATTTTGGACATGCTTTCTTCAATTGTTACCATACAAAGTTCCTAATTTCGTTCTCAAATCGTTGTTCGATGGTTTCATGTTACCAAGCGACGCGTTGAAAACTAGGATGGGTGGCGAAAGCTGGTCTTCGCGAATAACTTTGGCCCCGGCCTTCGCCGGAGTGACGTGACTGATCAGCGTCGTTCTTTGATGCGGGCGTGGCGTCCAGTTAGTCCGCGGAGGTAATATAGGCGAGAGCGTCGGACTTTGCCGCGTCGGGTGACTTTGACGGATTCGAGGGTCGGGCTGTGGAATGGGACGATTCGCTCGACGCCGATGCCGTATGAAACGCGTCGGACTTTGAATGTTGAGCCGGGGTTCGGGATTTTGTCATCGCGGTATCGTCCGACGATGACGTTTCCCTGGAAGGCCTGGACGCGCTCGCGGTCGCCTTCACGGATGACCATGTTCACGGTGACGGTGTCGCCGGGCTGGAACTCGTCGATCTGCGCCGTTGGGCGTGTCTTAAGAATCTCTGTGGGGTTCATGGCGTTACGATTCCTGCGGCGACGGTGACGTGAGTGGTGCGATTTGCGCCAAACAATTAAGTATATTTCAGGTGTTGCGTTACCTTCGCGTCTGCTCTGAAGGTGACAGAGATGAAACTGGTTGAGATATGGATGTCTGGGCGACCTTTTGAGTCCGCCTACCCCTCGTCCACCCCCGCATGCCCCTGCGGTCTCCCTCCGCTCGCCCGCGTCCCCTTTCGTCCCGAAAGGGGACAGTTAGACGTCAGTTAACTTCGCCAATTCTTCGCCGCGTTGGTGGGCGGCTAGGACGGCTTCGATGGTGGCTTTTCGGAAGTTGGCGTTTTCTAGGGCGCTCAGGGCGGCGGCGGTTGTTCCTCCGGGGGAGGTGACCATGTTGCGAAGTTCGGCGGGGTGTTTGCCGGTCTCTTGGGCCAGAGCGGCGCTGCCTAGGACCATTTGGATAGCTAGGGCTCGGGCGTCGGCGTTTGTCATTCCGAGTTGGACTGCACCGTCGATGAGGGCTTCGATGAAGACGAAGACGTATGCGGGTCCGCTGGCACTGAGGGCGGTTGCGATGTCGACGAGTTTTTCGTCGTCGAAGTAGATCTGTTCGCCGAATGATGCGAGCATTTTAGCGGCGAAGTCTCGCATTTCGTCGGAGACGGTGGGGGTTGTGGTCCACGCGGTGGCACCTAGTCCAACTTGGGAAGGGGTGTTTGCCATGATGCGGATTAGGCGGTCGCATCCGATCTGATCGATGATGGTCTTGGATTGGACGCCGGCCATGATGGACATGAGGGTGAGGCGATGCAGCGTGGGGATGTAAGGCCGAACTTCCTCGGCCACGTCGCCGAGCTGCTGGGGCTTTACGGACAACACGGCGAGGTTGGCGGAACTGATTGCATCGACGTTGTTTTCGGCGATTGCCACGTCGTAGGTTTTGGCGAGATATGAGGCGCGTTCTGGTATCGGTTCGCTGACCGTTATGTTGGCGTCGAGTTCGGCTTTTTTCATGCCGGAGATGATGGCCTCGGCCATGACTCCGCCGCCGATGAATGAGACGTTCAAGGTGGTGTGTTCGAAGGATTGGATTGGGTTGAAGGCGAGAAAAACGTAGGTTCGCCGCGGTGTTGTCGATTATAAAGTTCTGGGTTTGGCGAACTTTCGGTTTTTGGCGCGTTGTATGATTGCGAACCCATATCGGCGGGCCAATTCGGTCGCCGACGCGAGCCTGACGATCCGGTGAAGACGGATGTCGGGTTTTTGCGCGCGGTCGATGGCGGACTAACAGCGGGAATTGCTGGATGTCGCAGATTGTTGTCGAAGACCTAGTTAAACGATTTCGGATCTCGGAGCGGGATCCGGGGATGTTGGGTGCGATCCGCGGGTTGTTTCGACGACGGTATCAGACGATTGATGCTTTGGATGGGGTGAGCTTTTCGATTGAGCCGGGGGAGTTGGTGGGATACATCGGGCCGAATGGTGCCGGAAAATCGACGACGGTGAAGGTGATGTCGGGGATATTGGTGCCGGATTCTGGGCGGTGCGAGATCTTGGGTCGGGTGCCTTGGCGGAGTCGGAATGAGCACGTGCGGGAGTTGGGTGTGGTTTTTGGCCAGCGGACGCAGCTGTGGTGGGATTTGCCGGTGATCGAGTCGTTTGATTTGTTGCGGGATATCTATCGGATTCCGTATGAGAGGTATGTTTCGAACCGGGATGAGTTCATCGAGGTCTTGGATATCGAGACTTGCCTTAATGTGCCGGTGCGGCAGTTGAGTTTGGGTCAGCGCATGAGGTGCGATCTTGCGGCTGCGCTGCTGCACTCCCCTGCCATCCTGTTTTTGGATGAGCCGACGATCGGGATGGATGCGGTGTCGAAGATCGCGTTTCGGGAGTTCATCAAGCGGTTCAACGAGGAACGTGGGACGACGGTGATTCTGACGACGCATGACATGGATGACATCGAGGTGATCTGTGACCGGGTGATGGTGATCAGTGACGGGAGGATCATCTCAGATGGGACATTGGATGATCTTCGCAAGCGAGTGTCGATTGAGCGTCGGTTGGTTGTTGATCTGGAGGACAGTGCGCTACCGACGGTGCATCCGGCTGCGGTGGTCAGGAGTTTTGAGAGAGGGCGGGTCGATATTCGGTTCGACCCGGATGTTGTTTCGGCCACTGAATTGATATCGGATGTGACGAGTCGGAATCGGGTTCGGGATATTTTTGTTGAGAATCCACCTATCGAGGAGTTGATTGCTCGGATTTACGAGGGTGAGGGTCGGGCGCGTTGATTAGCTATTGGGCGATATTGAGCGCTCGGTTCAGGAGTCTGTTGCAGTACCGGTCGGCGGCTCTAGCAGGGCTGATGACGCAGATTTTCTGGGGCTTGATCCGGGTGATGATTTTTCAGGCGTTTTACCGGTCGTCGAATGCCGAGCAGCCGATGAGTGGGAGCGATGTGGAGACGTATATCTGGTTGGGGCAGGCGTTTCTGGCGGCGTTGCCTTGGAATATCGATACGGATTTACGGGCGATGATCAGGACTGGCGGGATCGGGTATGAGCTGGTGCGTCCGGTGGACCTTTACAGCTATTGGCTGAGTCGGGCTTTGGCGTGGCGGACAGCGCCGATGTTTATGAGGGCGGTGCCGTTGTTAGTGTTCGCGTTCTTGGTGATGGGAATGTCGCCGCCGGTATCGGTTGGAGCGGGGCTGGCGTTCGCGGTTTCGATGTGTGCGGCGATCCTGTTGAGTGCGGCGATGACGACGTTTTTGAATGTGACGATGCTCTGGACGATCACCGGGGATGGGGTGACGCAGGTGACGTTCGGTTTGATCATGATCTTCTCGGGGATGCTGGTGCCACTGCCACTGTTTCCCGACTGGTCGCAGCCGTTCATCAACGCGATGCCCTTCAGGGGCTTGGTGGATACGCCCTACCGCTTGTATCTGGGTCATATCCCGCTGTCAGAGTTTGCGGGGGTTTTGGCGCACCAGTTATTTTGGATAGTGGCGTTTTTGGTTGCCGGTCGGATCGCGATGGCTAGCGCGTTAAGGCGAGTGGTGGTGCAAGGGGGATGATCGGCGTGTTGGACAGCCTCTACGTTTACCGGCGTTTTCTGGGTGTCTCGTTACGGGCTCAGATGCAGTACAAAGCGTCGTTTTTGATGCAGCTCGCTGGCCGGTTGCTTGTCAACAGCGGTGAGTTGATCGCGATTTTCGTTTTGTTCGATCGGTTTGGATCGATTGGCGGCTGGAATGTTTACCAGGTGGCGTTCTTGTATGGGATCGTGAATGTTTCGTTTGCGTTCGCAGATGCGTTGTCTACGGGTTTCGATCTGTTCGGCGAAATGGTGAAGTCGGGCGATTTCGATCGGATATTGACGCGTCCGAGGTCGACGGTGTTGCAGTTGGCAGGTCAGGAGTTGACGCTGCGACGGGTCAGTCGGTTGACGCCCGGGTTAGCGGCTTTGGTGTTTGCGGCGATGAATATGGAGTTGCATTGGTCGGTGGCTGATGCCGGATTGCTGATGTTGTCGATAGTCGGCGGGGCATCCCTGTTTGCGGGATTGATTGTCTTGCAGGCGACTTTGGCGTTTTGGACGACGGAGACGTTGGAATTGATGAATACGTTGACGTACGGCGGTGTGGAGACGACACAGTATCCGATCAATATCTACCAACCGTGGTTCCGAAACTTCTTCACGTTCGGAGTGCCGCTTGCGACGGTGAGCTACTTTCCGTCGCTGGCGATCATGGGAGTGCCGGATCCGTTGGGGACGCCGCTGTGGTTCCAGTATTTGGCGCCGTTGATTGGGGTTGCTTTCTTATTCGGGGCGTTGCAGGTTTGGAGGTTTGGAGTTAGACATTATCTTTCGACTGGGAGTTAAGCGATTCCCCGCCGCGTCGCTAGGGCGACGGCGAGTTTGATGGCTTCGACCATGCTTGTGGATTGGGCTTTGTTTTGGCCGGCGATGTCGAAGGCGGTGCCGTGATCGACGGAGGTGCGGATGAAGGGGATGCCGAGGTTAACGGAGACGGATTCTTCGAAGCCGTGGACTTTGATGGGAATGTGGCCTTGGTCGTGATACATGACGACCACGACGTCGTACATTCCGTCAATGGCCTGGTTGAAGACGGAGTCGGCGGGGTGAGGGCCAGTGGCGTTGATCCCGTCCATGCGTGCGGCGTCGATCGCAGGGGTGATCTCTTTGGCTTCGGTGTCGCCGATCAAACCGTTGTCGGAGGCGTGAGGATTGAGTGCCGCTACTGCGATGCGTGGGCTGATAAAGCCCCAGCGCTTGAAGTGGTCGTCGGTGATGCGGACGGCAGTGAGGATGTTTTCTGTTGTGACGAACGCGCAGGCTTCAGGGAGGGATTTGTGAGTGGAGAGGTGCATGCAGCGGAGGATGCCGCTTACGAGCATGGTGTAGACGGTTGCGCTGTCAGTCAGGCGTTTGAAGACCTCTTGGTGACCGAGGTCTGACGCTCCCGACATCTCCCATGACTCTTTGTTGACAGGAGCGGTGACCATGCCGTCGATTTTTTCAGCGAGGCACATCTTGGCGGAGGATTCGACCCATAGGTGAGACGCGCGACCGGAGTCTGAGGAGTGTTTACCTTGGGGGAACTCGACGTCGTCGTAATCGCCGATGCTCAAGACGGGGATGACTTCGGTAGTGTCTGGAGTGTCGGCCGGGTCGTCGATTGTATCGACGGGGATGGTAATGCCTGTTTCCGCAGTAGCTTGCAGGACGGCACGCTCGGTCCCGACAACGAACATGCGGGCAGAGTCGTTGATCTCAGGGTCGGCGAGAGCCTTGACGACGACCTCGGGTCCGATGCCGGAGGGGTCGCCTAGGGTGAGGGCCAACAGGGGTTTGGTGGTCGTGGTCACTCGTTGGCCCTCCACAGGGGGTTTTGTCAGTTCAGCGAGTTGTTAGCACTTGCTGTATCCGCAGACGTAGCACTTCATACATCCCTCTTCGAACGCCATGTTTGGTGCAGAGCAGTCGGGGCAGCTTTCAGTGGTGACGTTTCCTTTGTATCCCGGGCTTACGCCGTTGGATTCTGCCTGCGGCATTCCGACTTCGCTGGAATTTGGCGGATTCATCAGGGCGATTTGTACGGGTTCGGATTCGGGATCCGCGGCGGTGATTCCGCGCGGCGGTGAGTAAGCATGCTCTAGCAGGATCTTCGCAATGGCGTCGGGCACCGAGAATATGTGCTGGCCACGGGTGATGATCGGGTTGTCGACGATGTTGATCAGCTGATCGATGATGGCATCGGGGCGGACACCGGAGCGCAGGGAGAGGGAAATCATGCGCGAGAGGGCCTCGGCCATCGCGCTGTCGTTTCCGCCCGCCTTGCCGTGGTTCGTGAAAACCTCGAAGAGATGACCGTCGCTGGTGAAAGAGAGGGTGATGTAGATCTTGCCTCGTCCGGTCTCGACTTGAACAGTCTTTGATTCGAGGACTGCCGGTCTCGCCATTCGTTCGCGGTATGCAACCGATGTGGTTTCGGAGGTAGCGACGGCGGTTTCGGCGTGGCCGTTGGTGTCCTCCAATTTACCGTCTGCGTTTTCCGAGGTTCCTGCGGTCAGAACCTCTTTTTCGCGGCTGCCCGCACGGTAGACGGTGATGCCTTTGCAGCGAGTCTCCCATGCAAGTTTGTAGGCTTCCTCGACATCGCCTTTGGTGGCTTCGTTGGGGAAGTTGATGGTCTTGGAGATGCCGGCGTCGACGCTCTCTTGGAAGGCGGCCTGCATCAGGACGTGATCGCTTGGTGCGATGTCGGAAGCGACGTGGAAGAGCTCTTTGATGTCGTCGGTCACGTCGTCGCGCTCTTGCAGGGATTCGCCTTCGGCCAAAGCATCGAGTAGATCGTCGCTGTAGCAGTCGCGTTCCCTGACTACGCGTTCGAGATTGACATCTGCGTATACGAGGGTGGTGTCGCCACCGAGGATGTTGTGCTTGCGGAATGCAAGGGAGAAGATCGGCTCTATGCCACTCGAGCATCCGGCGATCATGGAGATCGTGCCGGTGGGGGCCACGGTCAGGCGACAAGCATTGCGGACGCGCGGATGCGAGACGCCGTTTTCGTGCCATGCGCCGTACGGACCTCGGATCTCGGCGAGATCACCAGAGGCGATGTCGGACTGCTCTTTTACGAAGCGCATCACGTCGCGGCCGACGGCCACGGCTTCGGCGGAGTCGTACGGGATGCCCAAGCTGACGAGCATGTCGGCAAAGCCCATGACTCCCAGACCGATCTTGCGGGTCTGGAGGTTCATGGCCCGGATCTCGGGGATGGCGTACTCGTTTACGTCGATGGTGTTGTCCAGGAAGTGGACGGCGAGTTTGACGGTTCTGCCAAGGCGGTCCCAGTCGATGCCTGGGAGTTTGCGCAGGGTGTGAGCTTGGATACCTGCGTATTCGGGGCGGAGCAGATCGAGTTGTGACGGACTACGCTCGATTACGCCGGTGGCGAGTTGACCGATGACGAAGTTCGCGAGGTTGATCGAACCCAGGTTGCACGATTCGTACGGGAGCAGGGGCTGTTCGCCGCAGGGGTTGGTTGCTGTGATTAAGCCGATGTCTTTGACCGGGCTGTTGCGGTTGACCTCGTCGAGGAAGATCATGCCCGGCTCGCCGTTGCGCCACGCGCCATCGATGATCTGATCGAAGACTTCTCGAGCGTTAAGACGGTCGACTTCGGTTGCGGGGCTATCGGGATCTGCCGGGTTTTCGCGGAAGTAGAGCGGGTAGTCGGAGTTCGACATTACGGCGCTCATGAATTCGTCGGTGGCACCGACGGAGATGTTGAAGTTGTGGATGTCACCTTCAATGGTTTTGCAGGAGATGAACTCGAGAATGTCGGGGTGATGAACATCCATGACGGCCATGTTGGCACCGTCGCGTTTGCCGCCCTGGGTCACGAGTTTGGACGTGGCCGACAGGTATCGGAGGGTTTCGACGGGACCGCAGGCCTTACCGTGAGTGGTGGATATTGACCAGCCCTTCGGTCGGAGTTCGGAGAGCGCGAAACCGGTGCCGCCGCCGAACTTTTGAACCATCGCCTGGTCGTGCGACGCCTGCGTGATGCCTTCCATAGTGTCAGTGAGGGGCAGGACGAAACATGCCGATAGGGTTCCTTGACCGGTCCCCGCGTTCATCAACGTGGGGGAGTTGGGCAGGAAGTCGAGGCTGGCCATCATCTGGTAGAAGCGATCGGCGATCTGCTCGACACGTTCGGGAGTGGCTCCGTACAGGGTGTCGCCCTTAGCGATGGCGTACCCGACGCGTTGGAACATCCCCTGAGCGTCTTCGGTGATGTTGCCGTTTTGGTCGCGTGTAAAGTAGCGCTTCTCTAAGATAACCTTCGCGTTTTCGGAAATCTCTGCGGGAGTGAATCCATCATCAGGGACATCGAAAGTCCACTTGCCTGTTGTAGTTCGAGCCATTGCCTTACCCTGTCTTTGTCACATGTTGCTGCTGATGCGGTTAAAACGAAAAATTCCCCTCAAAACTCCATCAATTATGGCGCGCCGGTTCGAGCTCGCCGGGGGAAACCGGGCTTGGGAGCAAGGTGCCTTGGAGCCGAGATTCCTTCGAATCGGCCTGTTCCAGGTTGCTTGCTTCCGCGGTGAACATATCCAAGTCGTCGAAGTCTTTGTAGACCGATGCGAAGCGCATGTATGCGACGTGGTCGAGCGATCGCAGCCGATGAAGCACCATCTCACCGATGATGCCCGATTCGATGCGCTCGCGGCCGTCGCCCATCGCTCTTGCACGAATTTCTTCGACGATTTGTTCGATAGCTCTAACCGGCAAATATCGCTTGGCACAGGCGATTTCTATGCTTCTCGTCAACTTGTCGGCAGAGAACTCCTCCAGCTTTCCGCTTCGTTTCTCGACCATCAATTTTGAATTAAACACACGTTCTAGTGTAGTGAAGCGGAACGCACACTCATTGCATTCACGCCTGCGCCGGACCGACTCGTCTCGAACCCGAGTGTCGAGCACTCTGGTGTCGGGGTGTCCACAGTCTGGGCAGTGCATCTCTAAGAATGGTTTACGCTGGCTTCGTATGCTGGTTCGCTCACGGTCTTTCGCTTTGCGAACACTACATCTAGTAGCGGTAGGCAAAAATATACTACATATCAGTTGAGGAGTGCACACGGAGAGTGATGCAGTTTCTCAGAAATTTTCCGCGATTTTTAGGAATTCTCGTCGGCGAAATTCGAAAAGCGCCATCGGCACAAGTTACGAAATGACACCTTGATCTAGGGAATCGAGACGGGATTCGTAACGCCTGAGTTTGGCGCTATCGATCCTGCAAGAAACGCTGATACTCTCGTTCTAGCCGAGAATCTGGGATCAGCGAGGGTTGATCGCCCGGATCTTCCAACTCTTCATCAGCGATTTCGACCGGCTCTTCTTCGAAAGGTGCCGGTTCTGGGATGTCTTCGAAACCCGTAGCGATGATGGTGATCTTCAACTCGTTCTCCATGCGGAGGTCTTGAGTTGTTCCGAATATGATCTCGGCGTCGGGATGGACCTGCTGCTTGACGGTTTCGGAGATCTTGCGCACCTCAGCCATCATCAAGTCAGGTCCGCTCGTGATGTTGAGCAACACGCCAGTGGCCCCGTCGATGCTGACTTCTAGCAAAGGCGAGCGTAGGACCGATGAAATGGCTGCTTCTGCGCGATCGATTCCATTTCCCTTACCGATCGCCATCCATGCCGCGCCCTTGTCTCGCATGACGGTGCGGAGATCGGCGAAGTCGAGGTTGATCTCCCCAGGGAGCAGGAGCAGTTCGGTGATCGATTGGATGCCTTGGCGGAGAATTTCGTCCGCCATCCGGAATGCGACTTCTACTGAGGTGTCGGGCGCCGAAACCAGAAGCAATCGCTCATTGGGGATGACGATCATAGTGTCGACTTCCTCGGCGAGACGCTGTAGACCTTCGGCGGCCTGTTTCTCGCGTTGGTAGCCCTCGAAAGGGAAAGGTTTAGTGACGACGCCGATCGTCAGACACCCCAGTTCGCGTTTGGCGATATTGGCAACTATCGGTGCCCCGCCTGTGCCTGTGCCGCCTCCCATTCCTGCGGCGACGAAGACGAGGTCGGCACCTGTCAGGACTTCGCGGATCTCTTCACGGCTGTCTATGAAACATTCGCGTCCGAGTTGAGGGTTACCACCTACACCTAGACCGCCGGCGATACGGTCTCCCACGCGCAGGCGTATCGATGCGTCGGTGTGCGCCAGCGCTTGGGCATCGGTGTTTGCAGCGATGTACTCAACGCTCGGAATGCGGCTGCGGTACATGCGCGTCAGCGCGTTGGCACCTCCACCGCCAACACCAACGACCTTGATGTTGACCGAGGGTATTCTTCTCCGTCTGATCGTCGTTGATAACGAAGTGGTCAATTTGAACCGATAAGTCCTAACGCACGCAAGCTGTCAACTAATGCTTCTACCCACTCGACCAATCGGCGGAATATGGTTTCGCGCCGTTGAGTTTAACTTTACACCCACAGAGATACGTCAAATGACGACGGGCCGATCCCTGTTGACCATCGCCACGAATCGTCGGGCTACCCTGAGTTTTCCAGGAGCAGGATTTGGGAAACCGCGGCTTCGACGACTGACCAAAGCTAGCGACCCAACAGCGACCGGATTCTCGCACCGACGCCGGAAGGAGCTGCGGCAGCTACGGGCTCCGGTTCCGATTCGTCGGGTTCGGAGGAATGGACGATCGTGATCGGCTTGCGTTCGACGTGGTTGTCGCGGTCGATGCGGTCCAACGCTCTGAGCGCCATGCAGATAGCCCCTGACATCGCAGGATCGCTCACATCATCTGGAAGGCTCTTGATGTTGGTGGGCTTGCGCACCTCGACGCGGCCACGGAGTCCCATTGACAGCTTGGCGAACGTGGTGATGCCGTTGAGCTTGGAACCGCCGCCTGTGAAGACCACGGTTAAGAAATCAGTATCGGGCAGACCTCCAACTTGAGAGATACGGGACTTATACATCTTCATCGTCTCTTCAGCCCTTTCTTTGAGGAGGTTAGAGACGGATACACGGGTCAAAGATCGCTCAACGTCCAACACTCTTTCGGAGCCTGAGAGTGATGTCGGGTCGATTTCGTCGTCGATCCCCAACGCGTCGCTGACCAGCGTGCCTGCGGCGAGTTTCACGGCCTCGGCATTCTCGAAAGGCAGTTCATAGGCGTATGCGACATCGTTCGTAAAGTGGAATCCCCCGATTGGCAGCGATGTAAACAGCACCGCTCGGCCATGGTTGTAGACAGCGATCTCGGTGTCGCTACCACCGATGTCGATCAAGACGACTCCGGCGTCGCGCTCGTACTGGCTCAGCAAGTATTCCGCTTCTGCGACTAGAGTCGAACCGCCGTGGATCGGTGTCACTCCGGCATTGCTCACGGCGTCAAAAACCGTTTTGTAGTGCGCCATGTCGGAAACGACTAAAAGCGCTTGCACTTCCAAGTTGCCCGGGTGCATTCCGACTGGCGGCTTTCGGAACTCGGTATCGCCATCGACCCGGTATGATGTGGGCGTGGCGTAGAGCAGATGATCCGTCGTTTCCACACGGTCGGATGCCGCGATCCTGACGGCTTCCACTATGTCTTCCTCGGTGATGCCAGTGGCGAAATCGAACCCGGAAACTTCCCCCCAACCCGAGTACGACGAAACGTGCTTGCCGCCAAAACCCACGTACGCCTTTGTGAAGCCCAAGGAGCACTGGTTGGAGACTTCGCTGACAGATGCCCTGACAGCGGCGGTCGCCTCGCTTCGATTCATCACGTCGCCATTGTGGATCGATTCGCTCGGCAGGATGTTGATCGCCAAGACTTCAGGCTCGTTGAAGTTGTCCCGACGGATAACCACGCTACAAACCTTGCTGCTACCAACGTCGATAGCTAGTCGAATGTCCTCGTTATACATCTGGTCCGATGCTCCTTCAGTTCTTACAGATCGCGACTGTTCTTTAGTCAGATCCGCCTAGCTACCCTCAGTTTTGCGCTCCGGCTGCGTGGGTTGGCTGCAACTTCCGATGCCTCCGGTGTCAATGCGCCCCTAATGACGAGCTCCAAAGTCGGCACATGGTTGCACGTGCAAACGGGCGATCGACGACTTTCAGCATCGCAGACACAGTCGGCTGCGGCAGTGCGAAAGAAATTTTTCACTATCCTGTCTTCCAAAGAATGGTAAGAAATCACAACTATGCGTCCACCAGTTCCCGTTACATTTACAGCCCGTTCCAGACCGTCGCTCAAGGAAGCCATCTCATCGTTTACGGCAATGCGCAGAGCTTGGAATGTCTTCGTAGCCGAGTGGATTTTGCTTCGGCCACGCGGCTTCGCGTCCGAGATGACCTCGGCGAGGCGCATCGAATCATGGATGGGACGGTTTCGCACGATCGCCGACGCGATACGACGCGATGCTCGTTCGTCGCCGTACCTGTAGATCAGGTTGCCAAGCTCCTTTTCCGAATACGTATTCACAATGTGGTTCGCGTCTACGCTGCTGTTGGATGAAAACCTCATGTCTAGCGGATCGGACCGACGAAAGGAAAACCCTCGGGCCTCACGATCCAGCTGCAACGATGAAACGCCGAGATCCATCAACACTCCATGCACGGGCGCGAACCCGTAGCGAGTGGCGATAGCCTGCATCTCGACGAAGTTCTCGTTGACCAATAGAACCGCCGGGCCGAACTCGGTAAGGCGGTCGGTGGCCGATACGATCGCCTCAGGGTCGGCATCGATCCCGATCAGCTGCCCGCCGGGCGAAGCCGCTCGCAGTATTGCTCGAGCATGCCCACCTTCTCCTACCGTGGCATCGATATATCGCCCACCTGGCATGACTTGGAGGGCGTCGACGGTTTCAGAAAGCATCACCGGTTCGTGGAAGTCCGGGCTGCTTCCCGAAATATTGGTCATCGTGTTCGTCACGGCCGACTTACGATCAATTTCGATGCGTCAACGCCGCGTCGAACGTTTCCGCACGGGCCCATAACGTCGCCGCAACGATTAAACATCGCCAAACTGCTTACCCCAACAAGCAAAAATTGGGCTTTGTGTCCGAATTTTAGGAATTGTCAAACCCGATATTCCATACCGTGAAGCGCGTTCAAGCCGCATTATCATCGAGACATCACCTCACAATGTCCATTGACATCGCTTCGAATGTCTAAGAGCATCAAATTCGCCGTTTTGACCAGCAGTGATTCCGGCCATGCTGGCAATCGACAAGACATAGGCGGAGATGCCGTCGCCAGATTGATGTCGCAACACGGTCACAGCTTGGCGCAGAGAGCGTTGGAGCCGGATGACGAGGAGAAGTTGACCGCCCGGCTGCGTTGTTGGAGTAATGATCCCGATGTAGAGCTGGTGCTGACGACTGGTGGGACGGGACTCGCGCCACGCGATGTGATGCCCGAAGCGACTCGCAACGTTATCGACTACGAAGTCCCCGGGATTGCGGAGGCGATGCGTGCGGCATCGTTGAAGATAACCAAGATGGCGATGCTCTCGCGAGCGGTCGCCGGAGTTGCCAATCAGACGCTCATCATCAACCTGCCCGGCAACCCGAAGGGCGCAGTAGAAACACTCGAAGTGGTATTACCGGTTCTGGCTCACGCCGTCGAGATCATGCGGGACACCCATCGCGGCGATCATCCGATCAACCGACATGATCACGCTCATTGACGTGGCGATCAAACCGTGAAGTTCCATGTCGTAACGCTCTTCCCCGAAATGTTCGATGGCCCTTTGACCACGAGCATCATCGGTCGTGCAGTATCGGAGGGAAAAATAGAGATCGATTTCGTCGATCCACGCGACTTTGCGACGGATCGACATCGAAGTGTGGACGCTCCGCCTTACGGTGGTGGACCGGGCATGGTGATGATGGCGCCGCCGTTGGCAAAGGCAGTTGACTCCGTACGTGGTCAATATCCGACGGACAACCCGCCGTTAACTGTGTTGATGTCGCCGCAAGGGCTATCAATGAGCCACCAAATTGCGCTGGACCTGTCGAATTGCCAAGCGGTCATTTTGGTGTGCGGTCACTACGAAGGAGTGGATCAGCGGTTCATCGAGGAGTATGTGGACCTCGAGATCAGCGTCGGCGACTTCGTGATGACGGGTGGAGAGATACCAGCAATGGCCGTGATCGATGCCGTGTCCCGCTTGGTGCCGGGGGTTCTCGGAGATGCCGAATCGATTCGCGAAGAGTCATTTTCATCCGAAAGCGGGGGAATCTTAGAAGGACCGGTCTATACCCGTCCTGCTGAGTTTCGAGGGCGACGCGTTCCAGAGGTTTTGCTCACCGGCAACCGTGGTGAAGTCGAGCGATACCGAAAGCGGGGCGCAGCTGAACGAACCCTTGAGCGTAGGCCTGATTTGATGCGTGGCTGGGGGCCAACGCCCTCCGACGACGAGTGAGTTCAACTCGACCTCAGCAGATTCAACCTCGAATCTTCGACGTCACAAGGACAGCGATTCTTTGGCTATCGGCAACGTCCTGAATCCTCGTTGTGACTTCGCCTGCGGCGACGGCGCGGAGTGTTCCGTCTGCCTGCCGGACGAGCAGCCTCCCGAATTCATCGACATCTTCGGCGATTCCAGAGATGGCTTCTGCACGATCGTCGGACGGTGCAGTAACCTCTACTTGCGATCCCAATCCGACCAGCTTTTCGCGCCATTCGGACATGATGGTCTCACCGCGATCCACCGCGTCGTACAGCTCGTTCAGATTTTCCAAGAGGATCCTCGCCACTTGCCTTCTGTCAAGGTCTTCAGAAACCCCAACGGCGTGACGCAAACTCGTCGCAGCGTAATCCTGGGTGCGTTCTGTATCGGTTCGTCGATTGACGTTCAAACCGATGCCGACGATGCCGACGAATGATCCTCCGGTTGTCACGCTTTCGGCGATAACACCGCAGATCTTTCTTCCGTCGACTAAGACATCATTTGGCCACTTGATCGATGAATCAGTAGACGTGAAATGGTCAACCGTCATCGCCGCCGCCAAGGAGGCTACCGTGGTCATCCGGCCTGCGATGGCAGTTCTCGGCGTGAGGACCACTGACAGCAAGATATCCTGACCGGGTTCCGAATCCCAGCTTCTGTTGAAACGCCCCCTTCCCATCGTCTGTTCATCAGCGAAGATCGCGGTGCCGTGGATATGTCCTTCATCGTCGGATTCGTTGATCAGATCGCGGGCAACATCCATGGTCGATGTCGTGTTCCGAAGGTGGATGATGCGCATTCCCATACGTCCTTGGAACTCGTTCGCCAAAGAGGTGAATTCGGAAGATTCGACGGTGTCGTGGAGCATCGGTATCGGATTGCAGTTATATCGTTGAATTTTGGGCCTCGTCAGCTCATGATCGAACCTAGACCTCCTATTTTCAATGGAAATCCGGCAAGTAAGAGACGAAGAGTTCTTCCAATGGCGCATCGCCGTTAGAGGCAGCCTCGGCGATCACACGAATCTCGAGAGCACAAAGTTCATGCGCGCCCATCGGGTCGAGATCGACCGTCTGTTGGTATGCATGGATGGCGAGGTGATGGCCGGGTCCGGAGGTGCCGACTCGTTCGACATGACATTGCCCGGCGGCACGCAGGTTCCCGTCGCTGGAGTCGCTTACATCACAACCGCTCCCACACACCGACGACGCGGTATCCAGCGCAACATCATGAAACGCATCCACGACGATGCGCGGGAACGCGGAGATGTCGCTTCGATCCTGTGGGCCAGCCAGAGCTCGCTCTATCCGCGATACGGCTACGGCAACGCGATGCCCGCCCATGAGTGGCACATCGATCTGCGGCACACGAAATTCGAATTTTCGCCTGAGTGGTCCGGTCACTACGTAAAAGTCGAACGCGACGAAGCGATACCGCTGATGACCGAGGCGTACGAACGCGCACGTTTGACCCGTCCGGGAATGATCACTCGCACTCCCAAGCGATGGTTGTACGAGATCCATCCGATCGAGACCAAGGACGAATTTTTCGTTATCTACGTAGAAGACCAAGACGCGTTGGCGTATGCCCGATACACGATCGACAAGGATCCAGACGACGAATTCAAAGGCACGATGCACGTCGTCGAAGCCGTGGCGTCCACCGACCCAGCCCATGCAGCGCTGTGGCGTTACCTCTTTGATCAAGAGCTAGTCGATGACCTAAGGGCCCACGCCAGGCCAGTTGACGATCCGTTGGTGTGGATGCTTGCGGAGCCTCGGCGATTGCGACGACGTTTAACAGACGCGATCTGGATGAAATTCCTTGATGTACCTGCGATGCTGGAGGGGCGAACCTACCCGGTCGAAGATTCGTTGGTGATCCAAGTGACCGATCCTGAGACGAATGAGATTAGGACGCTGTCGCTCGATTGCGGTCCCGAGGGAGGACGTTGTGTGGATACGGGACAGCCACCAGATCTGGTGATGAATGAAAGCGATTTGGCAGCGATATACATGGGCGCGGTTGAATGTTCGATGTTGGAGAACTTGGGGTTTGTGGACGTTTCGTCTCGGACACCGGACGCCGCCCTGCGGGCCGACGCTATTTTCCGCACTTCCCCTGCGGGTTGGAACCCGTACCACTTTTAATCCTTGATCGCGCCGTAGAGGATCCAAAACCTTGAATACTCATTCCGACAGACTGGCTGGCATCGAGTTTCGACCTGCACGCGAGCACGAGCGGTTGCAGTTTTCGGTAGCTGAGATGAAAGGCTTCAGTGGACATTTCCTGCCGCAAGAAGGCGAGTTGGAATACCACAAAATCAATGACCCCATGAAGCGCACGGTCTGCGCGTTCGACGGCGACGACATCGTCGGCACGACGTTGTGGGAACCATACGAATTAACCGTTCCAGGCGGAAAATCTGACTTCTTTGGCGTTACTGGCGTCACGGTCGCGCAGACGCACACGCGTCGTGGCATCCTTCGGGAAATGATGCGAAGACTCCTGATCGAAGGACGTAACACTGGTTACCCCATCGCCGGGTTGTGGGCAAGCGAAAGCAACATCTACGGCCGCTTCGGATATGGCATTGCGGGCGAAACCGTCTTCGCAAAGATCGACGTTCGAGACGCAAGATTCCGAGGTATGCCAAAGGTCAAGGGCGAGATTCGTTTTGCCGACGTAGCGACGATGGAGAAGGTCGCGCCCGTCGTATGGAACAGAACTGCCGAAAGAACTATCGGTATGATGCTCCGGACCCAAGCAGATTGGGACTGGATTTATGACCGTCGTCGGATTCCAGGCTTTGGCAAGCGCAAGGCGTTCTGCGTGGTATATCGCGAAGGTACCGAACCCCTTGGATACGCGGCCTATCGAATCGAACACAAGATGGAAGCGATGCACTCGTACAACACAGTGCGGGTGATCGAGCTAATCGCCGCCACTACCCACGCAGAGACCGCATTGTGGCGGTTCTTGCTCGACATCGACTTGGCAGGTGAAGTCGTGCACCATCACCCGAAAAAGTCCAAATTGCTGTGGCTTCTCGCTGACCCGCGCAAATTTTCGCTTGAACCTTACGACTCCCTCTGGGTTCGAATTCTCGATCCGATCAAGGCCTTGACCGGGCGCACATACTCGGCCTCTGGTGAAGTCGTCATGAAACTCGTGGACGAATTCTGCCCATGGACACAAGGAACTTACCTGCTAAGTGTCGACTCTCACGGCAGAGCAACTTGTGAGAAGACCGACCGAACGCCGGATGTGACGCTTCCCGTCGCATCGTTAGGTGCAATTTACATGGGAGCTTTCTATCTCGCCGACCTGCAACGTGCCAGCCGCGTCGACGAACATCGTCCGGGTGCCGTAGCGAAGATTGATACCATGTTCCCAACTAGCGGAGTGCAAAGCTTCTTGCCCGAATTCTGAACCAACATGCAACAATGTCCGTCTTTACTCCAGCCCATCTCGGGAAGTGGGAACCGCTCTATCGTCAGTTGCTCGAAGGCGAAACCTTGCCGCTGACCGAGGAAGGGACTTGGATGCTAGGAAGCAAAACCGGCGTTATCGCCGTGACCCACGAAGGCGAGCCGATATACATCCAAGCATCCAAAGACATCGGAAGGACCATAGGCGAATTCCTCAACGGTGGCGCCAACTGCGATTTCCGAGCCAAGGTAGGGATCGTCGAACTGGGCGCATCACCAAGGACCGCACTCGAACGTTCACGGAAAGGCCCATTGGCAGAACGCATCAACCGATTGCTTCCGCAGTACCGTTTCGCCGCGGTGCCGGCTACCGACGCGTTGGCAGACAGGCTGGCTGCGGCATTTATCGTAGTGGCAGATCCGCGCCTCAACGGACCTACCGCCCAAGCTAATGCCGTCCTTGACGCGCTGCCGCGATAAAGCGGTTGCCAATTGGCACAACTAAAGATATGCAGACTCATTTTTCCGAATACATTCCCCTTGCCGCGCTGATCTTGTTCATCGGTTTCCTCGCGTTTCTCATCTGGCGTGGAAACTACAAGATCGGCGCTTACATCGTTCAGCTCGCGGCAGCATTGTTTCTATCCTCAGCCTTCGGATTCGGTCTCTACATCCTCAGCGCGGTGATGATAACCACATGGGTCTTCAGGGGTAGCGAGGAGTTCCTGATGATCAACGCCGTTGTCGTACAGGCCTTCGGCGCCACGATCGGGTTCGGAATCGTCAAACGGTACGGCACTGCAGAAAACCAAGTCCATTTGAAAGAACTCGCCATTTCGTTGGTTCTCGGCATCATCGGCGCTTACATCGGCTTTCAACTCTTCAGAGATGCCACCTTTGCTGCCGACTTCGTCACTAACGCCAACAGCGTCGCCGGCGCGTTCTTCGGCGCCATCATTTTCGGCAACGCGTTCCTCATAGTCGGTGGCCTTGTGAACGTTTTACGCAATCGCGAACCTTGAGCGATGAGACAACAGGTAGAGTAGTTGTCGTTGAACCACTCCCCTGTCCAGAAATATCATCGAGGGTCGCCATGCGCATCACCGACATTGAAGTCATCACGTTCAGAAGCGAGTCGAACAACGTCAGCACGAAATGGGGTTACGGACAGTGGCAAAACGAACCCCAACCGTCGACAAATGCCATAACCAAGATCTCCACCGACGAGGGCGTCTGCGGCTACAACACGGGAGGCATGGGAGGATACTTCGGAAGCGCATTCCCCGAAGAGGTCGCAAAGATGGTCAAAGACCTCTTGGTCGGCGAAGACCCGCTCAGTCGCGAACATCTTTGGAACCTGATGCGTGACAACAACAGGTTCCACGAATCGCTCATCGGGAATCTCGACTGCGCTCTCTGGGACCTGGCAGGCAGGTACGCCGGAATGTCAGTCTCACAACTGATGGGCAAGGCCCGAGAAAAAGTCAGGGCCTACGCCAGCACCTTTCCCAACATCGGCAGCCCGGAAGACTACGCCAAGTTCGCCGTGGAGTGCAAAGCGCAGGGATACACCGCATTCAAAGTCCATGCATACATCTACTGGAACCCCATAACCAACCAACCCGCGCCTCGGCGTCCCGCGTTCCCGAAACAGGACATCGAGGTCTGCGAAGCGGTGCGTGACGCCGTCGGCGACGACATGACCTTGATGCTCGATCCATGGGGCATCTATTCATTGGACGAATCGATCTACGTCGGTCGAGAACTGGAGCGGCTCGGTTACTACTTCCTCGAGCACCCCATGCATGAGTTCCGAGTAGAACCCTATCGCCGCTTATGCAACGAGCTCGACATCGCCGTATGTGCCCCCGAACACGCGACGTGGATGCACTACTCACGCGCCGAATGGATCTTGCAAGGAGCTTCCGACATCGGACGCATCGACATCAACTTCGGCGGTCTCACGGCATGCAAAAAAGCCGTCGATGTCTACGAAGCATTCGGCATCCCATGCGAGATGCACGGCGGATGGTTTGGCAACTCCGCGATCTTGGGCGCCACCACCGACGAGATCTGCCTCTTCTACGAGCGCGGTCTCCTGAGACCAGAGTTCGATTACGAGGCCATTCCTCCCTTCCTCAACTCGCCCTGCGACCCGATGGACGACCAAGGCAACGTCCTTTTGCCACAGGGCCCCGGTCTGGGCATGGACTTCAACTGGGACTACATAGACAACAACCGCGTCGCCTGATCTTCAGACGACGCGGTTGAGCGCGTTGCGTTTGTTGCGGTACTACTGAACCGGCGTGGACTTTCTAAAGTTGTCGGCCTCGCTTCTGAAGCTGCATCATGTGGTTGCGTAGGAACGGAGGGATCTTCATCGATTCCGGGTCCTCGATAGCCTGCTCAATCATCTGCGTGTCCATCACACGCTGCTCTTCGTCGGATGGGAAGCCGGTCGCAATGACGATGACTCGGATGTCGTGACCCATATTGGACTGACGAGCGGTTCCGAGGATTATGTTGGACTGCGCCGTCATCTTGCTCTGGACGATGCTCGATATCTCCTGCACGCTGTACATGCGCATCCCAGGCCCGCCAGTGATATTGACCAAGGCTCGTTGTGCACCGGTGATATCGACGTCGAGCAACGGGCTCTCAAGTGCCTGTTGGACTGCCTCTAGCGCGCCGCCCGGTTGGATGTCAGATGCCTGGCCCACGCCCATCCACGCAGGTCCGGCGTTGGTCATCACAGCACGAACATCGGCGAAGTCCAAGTTGACCTCGCCCGGCTCGATGATGACACGAGCGATTCCCTCGACACCGTCCTTCAAGACCTTGTCGGCCATCCGCCAAGCTTCCTGAGTAGTCGTGTCTGGAGCCGCCGCGTCGAGCAATCGGTCGTTCGGGATCCGAATGAGCGTGTCTACGTACTGCTGGAGTTCATCGATGCCCTCTTCCGCCTTTGCCATTCGGTGCGTGCCCTCGAAGCTGAACGGCATTGTGCACACGCCGATAGTCAGGGCCCCTTGCTGCTTAGCGATCTGGGCCACTACTGGCGCACCGCCCGTTCCTGTTCCTCCACCCATACCAGCGGTTACGAATACAAGGTCAGCTCCGTCCAAGGTCTCGGCGATCTCCTCACGATTCTCCTCGTGACAGATGCGGCCCTGCGTGGGATCGCCGCCGACACCCATGCCTCTAGCAGTCGTGTCGCCAACACGCAAGCCAGTTGGCACCGTCGCCAACTCCAACGCTTGAGCATCAGTGTTCATGACGATGTAATCGACCGTATCGATCGGATCGCTATACATACGGTTGACGGCGTTCGATCCGCCGCCGCCAACACCAACAACCTTGATGTTGACCTTCCCAATGCCGAGGGGCTGTCTGCCCTGTGGCCGGTACTCGAATTCGTCGTGTATCTCACGCAACATGTTTGTGTCCTTCACGATTTCATAGAAACCATGGTCTTGCCAGTAACCCCAAAATCGTCGCATTGGGTGATATCAGAACCAAAAGCGCTGTTTCCCAACGCTCAGATTCGACACCGCAACGCGCGTAGCGTCCCTGAGTTATTACTACGCTAAGTAATCCGCACGCCGTGATGCAATACAACAACGCGCAGTTACATCATTCGATATTTTTCCTGCTCGCCTCTCCTCGTCGGTCAAAATCCCATCAAGGAGAACGACATAAAAGATTCTATCGGCAGGCTCGGAAGACCGATTTCTCGTAACCGCGTTTTCGGACTTAAACTTGGGTATCTGGGGAACGAAAACCCACCGACGATAAAGACTGTCCGAGACACCATCCACTGAAAGGGACGCTGATCCATGAACGGCTACGAAGCTGTTGCCAAAATACTCAAAAAAGAAGGATTCGAGTGGCTCGCCTGCTTCCCTTCAAACCCCATCATCGAAGCCGTCGCTAAAGAGGGCATTCGTCCCATCGTATTCCGACAGGAGCGAGGCGGTATCATGGCCGCCGACGGCTACTCCCGCCTCATGGCTTCCAAAGGCAAGTACGGCTTATTCGCATGCCAAGGAGGTCCCGGATCCGAAAACTCCTTCGGCGGGTTCGCCCAAGCATGGGCAGACAGCGTACCTGTCCTGTTCATACCCGACGGGCCCGGTAACTACAAGACCGGCGTCGCTCCCAACTTCAGCGGAGTAAGCAACTTCAACAACATCACCAAGTTCGCCGCTGAAGTAACTTCGACAGCGGCAATACCCGACTTGATGCGCCGAGCAACCGAGGCGCTGAAGAACGGACGGCCCGGCCCGGTCATGGTTGAGATGCAACGCGACGCCATGGGCGACGACGTCCCTGATGCCGCAGTAGAAGCCTACCAACCGACCTCAAAGCACATCTTCGCCCCATCTGCCAGCGACATCAGCGATGTCGCCGACCAACTCCTCAACGCCCGAATGCCCGCGATATGGGCTGGGCAAGGCGTCCTCAATGCCGGAGCAACCGCAGAACTCCTGGAACTCGCCGAACTCACCCAGATCCCCGTAATGACCACGATGCCCGGAAAGAGCGCCATGGACGAGCGTCACCCGCTCGCACTCGGCGCCGCCAACCGCACGGCACCGAAACCCGTCTGGACATGGCTCAAAGAGTCCGACGTTCTATTCGCCATCGGTGCCAGTCTCACCGTTACCAACTACGGCATCGATCTCCCGCCCGGCAAGTTCCTGATCCACTGCACCAACAACCCGACCGACATCTCCAAGGAATACGCGACCGACATCGGCCTCGTCGGCGATGCTGGCGAGACTCTCCGACTCCTTATAGATGAGATCAAGGGTCGCATCGGAGAAGAAGGACGACGAGGCGATACTTCGGTACAAGAAGCCGTAGCGCAGGTACGCGCCGAGTGGGATGCGGACTGGGCGAACTTGCTCAACTCAGACATGATCCCGATCAACCCGTACCGCCTGCTCAAGGAGATCGGCAAAGCCGTGGATCACGAGAACACCGTCATGACACACGACGCCGGCCACCCGCGCGACCAGATGATGCCCTTCTACATCGCCACCAAGCCGCACACCTACATCGGCTGGGGCAAGAGCACCCACCTCGGTTACGGCATCGGCCTCATGATCGGCGCAAAGATGGCGATGCCCGAACGCTTCTGCGTCAACTTCATGGGCGACGCCGCGTTTGGCATGTCCGGCCTCGACATCGAGACCTCAGTGCGATCCGGCAACCCGATCACCACCATCGTCCTCAACAACGGAACGATGGGCGGCTACAACAAGTCACTACCGGTCGCAATGGAGAAATACAACGCGGGCAACATGACCGGCGACTACGCTATGATCGCCGAAGGCATGGGCGCACGGGGCATTACCGTAACCCAACCCGAAGAGATCGGTCCCGCCGTTCGAGAGGCCCGCCGCGAGAACTTCGAGAACGGCCGCTCAGCCCTCATCGACGTCCACACCCAGCAAGAGCTCAACTTCAGCATCTACGACTGATTTTTACGCCGATTCAGTTGATCCTCCTCTCCCGCGAAGCTAGACCATTGCAAAACCGGGTGAGGCGGTGGGACAAATCCCCTCTCCCGCTCACCCCTCCCCTCCCCCTTCTAGGGGGAGATTCAGAGGGGGTACCGGGTGAGGGTGACCGGGGTGGGCAAACGGGAGGGGTACGGTAAACAGCCACCAACGAACACTTTGATCACCACGTCAATCTTCCTATGTTCATAGACTCGGCAGTTTCGCAATTGTCTCCCTAGACGGGATCTTTGCACAACTACCGTCATTCCGGCGAAAGCCGGAATCCAGAGGGGTTGGTGTACGGTCTCAAAGCGGAATGCGTCGTCTAAACCCCCTTATATTCCCCCTTGGATCATCAAGGGGGAGGGTTCAATGGTCTCTAGACGGGTGAGGGCAAAGAGCAGAGATCTCGGGTAATCCGAACTACGAAACGGCCCCATCCTCCACAGGAAGACGGGGCCGATTATTATCCGCTTGGCGACGCTACGCGTCAGCTAAGTCTAACCCGCTTCTGCGAGCGCATCATGGACTCGAGCCGCGACGCCCTCAGGAACATACTGCTCCCAAATGTCGGAGAAGTTCTCCAAGTAATAGAGCGCAGCAGTGTCGGTCGTCTCGTTGTTGTCGTTCATCCACGCTTCGGTCTCGATGTGGCTTGCTGCGGTGAAGTCCCAACGACGGAAGAACTGGACCAGTTCGGGCGCACGATCGATCATCGTTTCGTGTACCGCGATCTTGATCTCAGCAGTCGGGTAGGCACAGCCTTTACCAGACTCCCAGCACTCATCCGAGTAAGGCGGCTCTTCCAAGATGTAAAGGTCGAGTTCCGCCGATGGCTTGGTCGGGCCCCAAAGGTAACCGATCCACGGGTCGCCCCGCCCATATGCCGCTTCAAGGTCGGCGAACAACCCCGCGCCAGAACCCGGGTTGACCAGTTCGACCGTGTCTTCAAGTCCGTAGGTCACGATCTTCTCAGCGTTAACCACCTCGCACGCCCAGCCCGGAATGCAGGTAACCAATCGTGCCTTACCGTTGGAGTCAGCAGTGACAAACAGGTCCATGTAGTCGGGCAGGTCAGTTATCGACACCAGATCCGGGTTTTCATCCTTCAGATACTGAGGGATCACGAAGCCTTGCCAGTTGTCCTCGAGACTCTTGCCGACATCGACGACGACGCCACTTTCGAGAGCGGCATCCCAGACCTCTTGCTGGTTCGGCAGCCAGATCTCCATCGTTACGTCGGTGTCGTTGTTTTTCAAGCCTTCGAACAGCGAGATCGTATCACCAGCAACCGTGTCGGTCGGGTAACCATACCCGTGCTCCACGATGAACTTCGCGATGCGAACCTGTATCTCGGACGATGTCCAGTTCAAGTCGGAGAAGATGATCGGTTCCTTCTCGACTTCAGCCGTTACCTCTACCACCACCTCTTTCTCGACCACGACTTCCTTTTCAACCACCACTTCCTTTTCAACCTCTACCTCACGTGTCACTTCGACCTCTACCGCGACCTGTCTCTCTACCTCACGCGTCACCTCAACTTGCACTTCGCGCGTGACCTCGACGGTTTCCGTACCGCAGGCCATCGCTACGAAACTCATGCTCGCTAGCAGCAGCACAAGCGTCAGCAACCCGGAATTCGCGACGTGTTTTTTCGCCTTTAAGAGCAATGTTTCTCTCCTTATCTTTGGTTGCGTTTTAAGCGCCGACGAACTAGCGAAGACGCGACTAACCAAACAGAGGAAAAACCCCCACCCATCACCCAGCCGTAGTGCCTCCCACGTCCGAGATACCCATCGCGTCCCGTTGGCGCTTAGCAAACGCCTGCGTGATGCGATCGATGATGATGGCGAGGAATACGATCCCCAGGCCCGCCAAGAAGGCGTTTCCGGGCTCGATTCGTCCCAAAGCTCGATTTACATCTTCACCCAGTCCACCCGCACCCACCAATGATGCTATCACTACCATCGCCAGCGCCATCAATGTCGTCTGGTTGACCCCCGCCATTATCGTCGGAATCGCCAATGGAATCTTGACCCGCAGCAACAATTGCAGATTCGTCGCACCAAAAGATGTCGCCGCCTCAATCGTCTCATCCGGCACCTGCCTGATACCGAGATTCGTGAGACGCACCGCCGGTGGCACCGCATAAATCAGCGTCGCAATCACCGCCGGCACGTTCCCCAAACTGAAGAACGCTATCGCCGGCACGAGATACACGAAACTCGGCATCGTCTGCATCCCATCCAAGATCGGACGCAGTATCGCATCCAACCGATCGCTCTGCGACGCCCATACCCCGACCGGCACCGCGATAACGATAGACAAAGTAACCGTAACCACGATCAACGCTGCCGTCTCCATCGCGCTCTCCCACAACCCGAACACCGCGATCGCCAGCAGCGACGCAACTGAAAACACCCCCACGCGAATCCCCGCCATCCGCCATCCCAAAACACCGACACCAATAATGAACGCCGGCCAAGGAATCCAGATCATCACGTCTTCAAGCCACACCAACGTCCTCAACAACGCGTTCTTTATGAAACTGAATATGAAGTCCAAGTTCACATTCATCCAGTCAATGATCTGATCGATCCGTAACCCGATATCCCGACCATAGTCAATCGGGAACTCCCGACCATCCTCCCATCCGAACAATACGATTACCGCGGTGATCAACGCAGGGATAGCACCCCAACGCACCCAATACGGGATGCGATCGACCAATCCCTTCATGGGACTCGCGCTCTCTGTGCCGATGGTCTTTTCAGTTGCTTCTCGGTTCATGTCTGCCTCTCCCAGTTCGCTATCGCGCCCCGTTTTCGTCGATCTCCGTCGTCGGATCCATAACCTCTGCCAGTGTTTCGAGGTCGACCTCCCCGATCAAAATGCCGTCATCATCAAGCACCGGAACAGAGTGATCCGCACGCAACCCGTAAGGCACCAACTCGTCCAACACCGTGTCGCTAGTCACAGCCTCATCTACCGTCAACGTGACATCGCCGATCCTATCCACTCCACGACGGATCGCCGAATTGATCCGTTGCAACCGCGCGGTTCCTATGTATCGCCTCTCATCGTCTACAACCATTGCGTACCCCAGGTCGTCCTCTATCAACTTCTCCAGCACATCCGACGCCGAGCTTTCCTGCGAAACCACATGCACCGCCTCACCCATCACCGAAGACGCCGTCATCAACGAATACTGACGGACATCCTTGGTGAAGTCCTTCACGAAAGCGTTCCTCGGATGCAGCACCACATCCGTCGGCGTCCCCGACTGAATGATCGCCCCATCGCGCATGATCGCGATCCGATCACCGATATTCGCCGCCTCGCTAAGGTCATGCGTGATGAAGATGATCGTCTTGTGCATCGTCGCCTGCGTCTGCACCAACTCCTCCTGAAGATCACGACGGATCACCGGATCCAGCGCGCTGAACGGCTCATCCATCAACATCACCGGCGCATCCATCGCAAAGGCACGAGCCAGACCCACCCGTTGCTTCATCCCCCCACTCAACTCGTCAGGCATGTTCCGCTCCCATCCGCCAAGACCTACCGCTTCCAGAGCCTCTCCAGCACGTTCACGACGCCGACCGCGATCGACACCGGCTAGTTCCAAACCCCAAGTCACGTTGTCAATCACACTACGATGCGGCATCAACCCGAAATGCTGAAAAACCATCGCCAACTTCGTCCGACGCATCCGCAGCAGATCCTCATCGCTCATCAACCTCACTTCATCATCACCGATCCAGATCTCCCCACGATCCGCATCGATCAACCGATTGATGCATCGAATCAACGTCGACTTGCCACACCCCGAAAGACCCATCACCACGAAGATCTCACCCTGAGCAGCATCGAACGAAACGTCCGAAAGAGCCAGCACCGACCCCGTCGCCTCCTGAATCTCATCCTTGCTCGCCCCGCCCTCAGCCATCTCGATCCCAGCATCGACATCACCACCGAACAGCTTGTACACCCCCCGCACCGAAACGGCTACATCCGACCCGCCAGCCGCTTCACTACTTTGCTCCTCTAAAGTCAAACCGTTGACCATTCTCCTACTCGATTCCATTACAAGACAAGCCAGCACCAAACGCACCAGCCCACCAACAACCAACCATAACGGAACACCAAACCCCATCAGTCCAGCCCACTCACGTGATTCCCGCGAAACCAGCAACCCAAGGCTGGGGCGCGGGGACGAGAATCCCCTCTCCCCTCGGGGGAGAGGGCCAGGGTGAGGGGGACGGGGTAGACGGGAGAACCGGCAGGGGCGGGTCTGTTACCCGCCCTGCCCCTCCGCAAAGCGAACCCATTTCCCTCCCCCTCTCCGAGGGGGAATACAAGGGGGTGCCAGCGGGGTATGCCCGGCGGGGACGAGCGGAAGGGCTTCCCCCATTCGTGGGGGAAATGTCCGAAGGACAAAGAGGGCACACACCCCTTCGCAAACCGATCCCAACCTCGTAGGGACAGGTTTCAAACCTGCCCTCAGAACCGCGCCAAACAACCACTAGAATCACCACATGGCAACCACAACAATCTCCCCCACAGAGCACCGCCAGACCGCTCTCGACTTCCTCGCAGCTTCCGACCACGAATTCCAACGCGGCGACGTCCTCCAAGGCGCAGAAAAGCTATGGGGAGCAGCCGCCCACGCCATAATGCCAATCGCCCAGGACCCAGAATGGCCCCACGAGAGCCATCGCTCACTGAAAAACGCGGTTGTGCGTCTTGCAGAAGAGCACGGTGACCCATTGATTCGTTCGAATTTCGGAATCGCCGAAAAATTCCACCGACACTTCTACCACGACTCAATGGAAGACTGGGAGCGCGAGTCCGACCGCCCCCTAGTCCACGATTTCGTCCAACGAGTCCTAGCGCTAAGCTAAACCCTCCGTCATTCCCGCGCTCCTCACGTCATTCCGGCGAAAGCCGGAACCCCAAGAGTGCGGAGGGGCGGAATCCCCTCTCCCCCGGGGGAGAGGGCCAGGGTGAGGGGGACGGGGTGGACGGGTGGCCCGCCCTATTCGCAAAGCGTAAGAGGGTGAGGGTGAACGGCTCCATAGGGTAGGAGCAGGTTTCAAACCTGCCCGCAGAAACGCGCCAAACAACCACTAGAATCACCACATGGCAACCCCCACAATCTCCCCCACAGAGCACCGCCAAATCGCACTCGATTTCCTCACCGCATCCGACGAGGAGTTCGAGCGCGGCGACGCCTTGCAGGGCGCAGAAAAGCTATGGGGCGCAGCCGCCCACTCCATCATGTCCATCGCACAAGAACGCGATTGGCCCCACGAGAGCCATCGTTCCCTGAAAAACGCTGCAATTCGACTAGCCGCCGAGCGTCAAGACCCGCTAATCGAAGCCTATTTCGGACTAGCCGAGAAATTCCACGTCTACTTCTACCACGGAACAATGGAAGACTGGGAACGCGACGCCGACCGCCCCCTAGTCCACAACCTCGTTCGCAGAGTGTTGGACTCGGGGTAGTAATCTCATCCCACAATCCCCGTCATTCCGGCGAAAGCCAGAATCCAGAGAGGCTAACCGCTGTCCCCTCCCCATACGCTTGGGCTAGTCAATAAAGAACTCAACTATCCGCGGTGATTACCGAGTCCGTAATCCTAACGGTGTGGTGAAACACCTCGTTCAAGAATGCGTACCACGCGTCGCCATCATGCCCTAGATCGTCCAGCAGGAACATCTTCGTAATCCCAAGCCGACTCAATCGCCCTCTCATTTCCGCCGTTATAACGCCGGCAACAAGCATGTTTTCGCAACCAGGCGGAGTTTCCTCGAAACTCTTTTGGATTGCCCCCAGCCTTTCTAGTGCCCCCGCAGCGTCTTTGCCGCCCTTAATCTCGATAGTTGCAATAACTGCCGCTTCACCACCTTCGCGACGACTGAACTCAATGTCCGGTTCCGAACCGAATCGCATGAGATAGCCGTTCGGCAGTTCAAATCGAGTCATGTCGGGACTGCTATCGACTATCAGGCCTCTAAAGGACAACCAGTTCCGTATCCGGGTTTTGATCAAACGTTCCGCGTCTTGACCGATCAGATTCCTCATAGTCCCATCCAACCCAATGCCCATATTGGCGACAATGTTGCGGTAACCATTCTCAAGGCTCCAGTTGTCCGACCCTTCGATGATCGAGGAAATCACCGCGTTGTAAAGTTGCGAAACTTGAACCACGCGATCATCACTTGGGGCTCGTCGGGTAATCCCATCCTCCCACCTATCCACTGGTGAGGCGATCTCCGAGACGCGCTTTCTGGGCAACAGCGCGATCCCTCGGTAGTATTGCGAAGCCCGTAGGTCGCTCCGCAATAGATCAGGGTGAGCGAATACACGCTTAGGGTCGATGCCAACCGACAAGATGTGTGCCCACGCACCTTCGCTTATCATGTGATCGGCTAACGGAAGGAAGTTCAATTCACCTTCAAAGTTGTCGACGATTTCGCGCAGTGCCAAATCGGTTCTCTGCTGGATTCTCTCGCCGATCACAGCAGAACGCCACTGCGCGTCGTGGAGGTTAGCCATCTTCGCGAACCCAGCGATACACGCATTTTCGTAACTCGCGACGCCCAAACCGACCCATCTGCTGACTGGAATTCCCCTTGCCTCGCGGCAAAGTCCAGATATGTGTGCACTTGAATCCGCTTCGTTCAGCGTAGTCCGACAGGATCAGATCAACAGGCACCTCTTCACCGTGGTACTGCACGTTATCGTTAACCATGATCACAGTACCACCGGATTTCACCAGTCGTCCCAATTCCGTGATGATGAACGCCATTTCGAGGAAATATCCCTCGATAAGGCGTATCACTTGGCGGTTGCTCAGTTCGGCCGACCTGTCGGTAAGAATGCCCAACACCTCATGAAGCGCTTCCTGGTTGTCGTAGAGCGCGTTCGCCTTGTCGAATTCGATCGAGCCGTCGTATATGCTCTTCAGCGTTCCGGATTTGGGTTTATTTTCGACGGTCGCTGAGAGCAGGTCTTGTCGGAGCGCCGAGAATGCTTGCTGGTCGTAGCCAAGCCACGCGAGTTCTAGGGCGTAAGTCCTCGTGTAGTCGTACCGGTTGGCATAGGGCGGTGAGGTAATCACCATGTCGAACGAGTCACTGGGCAAGGCTCTAAGCCGTTCTAAGCTGGAGCCTATGATGAGATCCGGGATTCCTTTGCCGAGTCGTGCCTTCAACTTTTCGATATCCGCGTCCATCTCAGCGAGACGCGCCCTCAGCGCATCCAAGAACGGCAATATCGGCCCCTTATGCACTCGAGATCGAAGTCTTCGCCCCGATCTGTAGTCCCATCGAAGATATTGCCCGTCCTTACGCGTGAAACTCACAGATTCAAGCACGCTCATACAAGCCAAGTCAAGCATGGCCTTAATGTCGGGATCATCCACATCGTTGATGTACTGACGTGCTTTTGCCAGTCCTTTTTCAGTCTCCGCGGGAAAAGCCGATTCGGTGATTCGAACATGGCGGAACGCGTACTTGGGGTCCGCTCGTTCGCTCGAAGCCACATGCGTCAAAAGCGATCGGGAAGCTGCTTTGAAATCTTTCCGGCTCAACCCGTTGGCGGCAATGGCGATTGCGTTACCCGCCAATACGCCAACAGGCATGATTTCGATGCCAGTCGCTTTTAGTCCCCTCCCCGCAGCCGCAAGTGGAGCAGTGCCAATGCCAGCGAAAGGATCCAGAACCGAACTCGGGAATTCCTCATCTAACAATTGCTTGACTAGACCGAGAGAAAACCCTTCCTTGTACTTCAACCATCGAAAACCCGGTACTTGTCGATTGCCTTGGTACGAGATGATTTTGCGAGTCAGATTAGGGGCAACGACCAACCTATTTTGGAAGCGTTCATGCAATAAACGTCGCTTCTCAACATTTCCGCCATTCGGGGAGCCTGCTGGATGGTAGTTTGTGACTTGATGCTCCTCGAATAGCATCGTCGTCATAGATACTCACCTTTCTGTTCTTCATTTTCGCTAGATTACAGCATACGCAGTTGCTGCGTGCGCACAGGTGGTGAAAAAACCCATGTAGCAAATACACTCCCCGTCGACTTCAGAATCCGCCTCATCTCCAACAACCGCACCGCCATCATGATCAGATACGACTTCATCCCGCTCCCATGACTGTGCTCACTCGCATCGATCACCTTGTAGAGCGCCAGATCAGTCTCCGCAATCTCGTTGTGCCAAGCCTCATCCACATCCGTCAAATCCCAAGTGTCCTTGAACGCCGCACCCGCCGCCTCGCTCCCAATCGGAGCCGCATAGTCCCGGTTCGAGTTGAAAGGCGGATCAAGATAGATCAGATCCACACACCCATCATTCATCCCCCGCATCACATCAAGATTGTCCCCCTCGAAAACCGTCCGATTAGGAACATTGCAAACACCAGCCTGCACCGTAGTCGTACTCATCCCATCCAGTGTACGCCCCTTCCAAGACAAAGGATGGGAGGCGTGGGGCATCCCCCTCTCTCGCGTCCCAATCCCTCCCCCTTTTAAGGGGGAGATTAAGAGGGGGTCCCCGGTGAGGGGGCAGGGGCGGAAGGGCGGTGCCAGAACAACCAACACACCGATCAGCAAGAGAACACAACCCGTAGAGGCCGTTCGTGAACAGCCCACGCACCGCGAATGTATGGGCAGGTTTCAAACCTGCCCAGCGCCCTTCGCAGAACAAAAGACTCCCCCTCAAAACCACCCCGCTCTCCCACGCTCCAAACCTTCAACCAACACCTCCACCGACTACGCACGCATCCCCAATCAAAACCGCCACCGGCTAACAACACACTCCCCTCTCCCCCAAAAGCACCCAACAACAGCGGGAGAGGGGCCGGGGGTGAGGGCACGGGGACGGGAGGGGCCAAAAGGACTCCCCATCCACCAACACACCCGGCGCGATTCTCCAAACAACCACCACACAAAATCCCGGTTCATCCATAAATCCCGCCCATCCCGGTTCAAACCCCAACTTGCCGTCAAATTGCCGTTCCAACGGCAAGTTTGTTCTAATTTCCTCTTCCATCAAAACCCTCAAATCCTACGAAAACCACCATCCCACAAACCCCAAACGCCGATACCCACCTCATTCCTCACACTTCACTCCGAATCCCACCACAAAACACCCCAAATGCGAACATGCCGCCCCCGAGACACCCCGGCGGCACGACGCGGCAACTTCCGGCAAGATCGCGGCAAAAACAGCAACTTCCCCAACCCCCAAAACCGATCGAAAAACCGATCGCCTAAGCCCGATCCGTAACCTCCGCCATCCCCGGCGTACCCGACCCGACAATCAGATTCTTCGCCCGATCGTCAGCTCCCACACACACGATGAAGTACCGGCTCGCGTCATGCTGACCATGCAACATCACCCGTTCCTGCTCCCAAGGCGGAAGTTCGTATAGCCATCGCCACTCGTACCGCACCTTCTCCGGCACGTTGAAATGCGCCACCATCTCACTTGCCGGAGCCTTCACATGCTGATGCAGAAACTCCTTCGCCGCACTCTTCGTGTAACCAGATTCCGCGATCGGCCGCGCATGAGCCGGAGCCAAAAGTATCAACGTCGCACCCCCTGGCGACTCGTCCAACTCCCCATGCAGATTCGCTATGTGCGCACTCGAATGACCGCAAGAAGCCGCAATCGATCTCAACAACCCATCAGCAGTATCCACGCCCTGATTGCCATGGTCATGCTCCCCGCCCGAAGGAAATATCGACACAACGTTCTGCTCCGCTCGATACCCCTTCTCGACGTGAAACGGATCCCAAGGCGAATCCTCCTCATTCTCCGCGATGCAGAAACTGAACTTCCTAGGAGTTCCAATCGTGTCCATGTCCAACACCCCCGGATACCAATGCCCACCATTCTTCAGCGTCAGCGTGAACGCCCGCCCGATGGTCACATTCACCTTCGACATCCTCCCAGGACCAAGCGTCGCCCGTCGATAGTTCAACCCAATCTCATTCCGTATCGGCCCGTTCACTACGATCAGCGGCGCACCAGCAGAAGTCGACATCAACAACCCTCGCGCCTCGAACGGATCCATGCTGGAAATCGCCTTGCACGCTGCTATCACGACAGGCAGATGCTCCGGCTCGCAACCCGCCATCACACAATTGACCGCAACCTTCTGCACCGTAACGATCCCATTACCGGGCGGCAAAGTGCAAACCACATCCTCCGGATCGAGCGTCGTCCCCGAAAGCATCCTCGCCACTTTTTCCTCGGTCGGAGGTATCAACGGGAATCCGTCGCCCCAATCCCGATCCAAGAACTCCTTGTTGAACGCGTCGAGAGCACCAAACTGGTCCTCACCCTTAAACGTGAACCGTTTCTCCTGCGCATTCCTTAGCGCCTGATTCTCGATCTCCTCACCAGAAATGCCCTTGGTCAGCAACTCCATAATCTCATCAACCACAGGATCCGTCTGTTCAATCGCCTGCTCAGTCGTGATGTTGTTGTAGACGAGGGGAACCTCTACGCGTGGGATCGGCCCCATCCCGAACGCCTTCGCGCTGGCGTCGGCATCGTGTTGGAAACCGTTCGAAAGGATTACGACGGTCGGGATCCCGGCCTTCTCCAGTTCAACCATGTCGTAGACAAGCCACGACGTGCAGCTCCCTCAATCAGCCGTGCAGCCAATTGCGACATCAATCTCCGATATCGCCTTCGCCCTCAAAGGATCAGGAAACGGCAACGCCCCCGAATAGAACCGCACGTCCACCGACGGCTCCGCCTGCTTGATCAACTCGCCAGCCCGTTTGAGAGCATCGTCACCGTGAGCCTTGCCGTTCCACATCAACCCGATCACCTTGTCCTTCAAACTCGACGGACGCGGCGCGTAAGGAAACGCACTCACCTCGCCACGTTGCGGAGATACCGGATTCACAACCTCAAGCTGATACATGTTGTCCTCTGTCCAAATGGACGCCGTTTCGCGCCTCGACGAAATCTACCTCCGATGGTTCCTTGAACCTGCCAAAAGGTTACAACCCGCCGCGTTCCCATGAGTATGGTCACTTGCCATTTAGCCCCGCCTTAGCACGAATCACTAGGGTTGCCCTCCCCGATAAACCTTTTCGATTTCGAGTTCGCAATTCTCGATCAATTCGTTTACTATCGGGGCAGCCTTTGGTTTGGGGAGCGGTGCTTCGCGCCCCTTCACGCCAATCTGAAGCTCGATCGAATACCCATCGAAGGAGCATGGATATGAAATCACTGTTTAGGCATAGGTGGCTGCGCCCCCTCTTGCTGACCGCCTTCGGCATCGCGGCTAGCGCGACGATCCTCGCCTGTGGCGAGACCGTCGTGGAGACCGTCGTCGTCGAGAGGGAAGTCGTCGTCGAAAGGGAGGTCGCGGTCCCGCAAACCGTTGTCGTCGAGAAAGTCGTGGAAGGCCAGACCGTCGTCCAGACTGTCGTCGTTGAGAGGGAAGTCATCGTCGAAGGCGAAACCGTCGTTCAGACAGTCGTCGTCGAAAAAGAGGTCGTGGTCGAAGGTGAAAGGGTCATCGAAACAGTCGTCGTCGAAAAAGAGACTGTTGTAGAGGTTGAGAAACCAGTCGTCCAGACCGTCGTAGTCGAACGCGAAGTGGAAGCACCCCAAAGGTCCGGCGGCGAAGTAGTGGTCGGAACCGTCTACGTCCCACCGCCGCTTTACCTACCGTCGGCACAACCATCGCCAGAGTATTGGAAGGTCCACGCTTGGGGCATCACTGAGACTTTGCTCCGCACTGACCGCAACGCACCTCCGCCGGCCCACGGCACTCCCGGGACTAGCGGATTAGGCACCTCTTGGAGCGTTGACGGTGACAAACTGACCTTCACAGTTCGCGAAGGTGCCAGTTTCAGTGGCATGGGCCAGGATTGGGGGCCGCTGACAGCCCACGACGTCGTGTTCTCCTTCACCGATGCAGGTAAAGAGGGAAGCCGCGCGGCGCGAGCCGGGGCGTTCAACGACGCTAGCGGCAGAGGAATCTGGGGATGTGAAGCGACTGACGACTACACATTCTCCTGCGATCACAACCCTGCACTGTTAGCTCCGGACTTCATGTACCAGATCTCCAACGAAAACGGTCTCGTCTCGATCAGCAGCAAGAATGTCTTTGACACCTTGGGTGAAGAGCAAGCGATCCTGACACCACACGGAAGCGGACCTTGGGAAGTCACCAAACAAGTCGGTAACGACGAGTTGGTAGCCCGAGCCAAACTCGACCACTGGCGATCGCCTCCGCTAGCCGACTCGCTCCGGATCATCGAGATCCGTGAAGCGTCTCAGGCAGCAGCAGCCCTCATCACTGGAGAGATCGACCTAGCGCAGATTCCAAACTCGTTGGTGATCGACACCGAGAACCGATCTCGCGGCCGACGCGTCCAAATCACCGGCGGTCTGCCCCAAAGCATCTACTTCGGTGGTAACTACTGGACTGACAGAAACTACCAAAACGAGGAAGAGATCCCCCCACGCGCAGGTCACAAACCTGACGACGACCACCCATGGATCGGTACAGGACCAGACGACGAGAATGCCAATACCGTCCGCAAGGCACTGTCCTACGCATTGAACCGAGACGTGATCAACTCCACCATCCTCGGCGGTTTAGGTCGAGCCTTCTACACCGAAGTAGGGTACGAACCCGATACCCCATGGTGGCAAGACCACTGGCTCAACGAATACAACCCGGAGATGGCTAGGCAGATGCTCGCCGACGCTGGCTATGCTGATGGATTCTCAATGGGGTTCTGGGTCCCACCTGACAGCCCGTTCGTCAACCCTGAGGTTGGCATCGCAGTCGCTGGACAATGGCGTGACATCGGGATCGACGTCCAAATCACTTCCGAAGCGTATTCGGCACGGCGACCCAAGCTGGTTGAACGTTCGATGGAGATTCCTTGGATCTTCGTAAACCAAGGCTCACCTCCTTACACCGGTGTGAAGTACTTCAGGTACAACTCCAACCCCGGATGGAACTCGGGGATCGAACTCCCTTACGACATCATGAAGGGATGGGACTCGAGATACGCCGGGCTTGACGCCGAAGCAGACGCGGAAGCGATCTACGCGCTCAACACCGACATCGAAAACTTCCTGCAGGAGACAGCCGTCTCCTTCGGTGTAGTCGAGTTGGTCAAATGGTGGGTCTCCGGACCAGATGTCCTCAAGTGGGACTCGTACCGGCACAACGAGAACGCACCGAACTCGTTCGATCGGATCCTGCTCGACCAGTAAACGGCTCACGTAGCCCAGACGAATAATTTCGCCCGCGAGACCCGGTTTGCCGGGTCTCCGGGCGACGTGTAGTTGACAGACCGTCTTCGGTTCGTCTGTGACAAGTCGCTTGCTACCACCCAAATGAGAAGACGACGCATCAGGCAATGAAGGTTTTCCTGTTAAGAAGGCTTATCTACAGCATCGTCCTGTTGCTGGCCACTACCGTTTTCGTATTCGTCATGTCTCGCCAGTCCGGCGACCCTCGTCATCTGTTCATGAGTGAACAGAGCACGCAGGAAGAGTGGGACGCGTGGGGGATCGAATTGGGGTTGGACAAACCCCTTTACATGCAGTATTTGATCTGGCTTGGAAATGCCGCAACCGGCGATTTCGGAGAATCCATTCGCCAGCGACGACCAGCACTTGACGTTGTCATTGAACGAATACCTGCAACGGTAGAACTCGCCTTGGGTTCGTTCATATTTTCCGTAATCACAGGAATCCCGTTGGGTGTGCTCTCAGCCCTCAAAAGAGGTAGCATCCTCGACTACGTCGGACGCACTTTCGCCTTGATTGGTCAGGCAGCTCCCGTGTTCTGGCTCGGAATCGTTTTGGTGCTCATATTCAGCGTGAACCTCGGTTGGTTGCCGGTTGCCAGGCGGGGAGGCCTGGAACATTACATCTTGCCCTCCATCACTCTGGGTTGGCTATTCGCCTCAAGTTTCTTGCGACTCACCCGTTCCGCAATGCTTGAAGTCCTCGATTCTGAATTCATCAAGTTCGCCCGTGCGAAAGGAGTCAAAGATTCGCGCGTAATCTGGAAACACGCCTTTCGAAACGCTCTACTACCGTCCCTCACCTACGCTGGTCTCCTGCTGGCGGGCCTTATCACCGGTGCAGTCATAACTGAAACCATCTTCTCTTGGCCGGGCCTCGGTTCCTTAGCTGTTACCTCGGTCCTCCAACTCGACTTCCCCGTCCTCACCGCGGTGGTATGCGTCATCACAGTGGCATATGCAGGCATGAGTGTATTGGTCGACTTCACATACGCGCTTGCGGACCCTCGAATCAGGTTGGAGTGACATGATGAACTCTGCCTCCGAAACCGCTGTCGACGCAACTGCCGCTCAAGTCGTCCAGCCCACCGACTCATCGCCATTCATCAATCGCTGGCTCCGGCGCATCAGATATTGGCCCGTCGTTCCCATCATCATCATCTCCGCTTTGCTGATCGCAGCCATATTCGCCGATCAATTGACCCCCTATGACCCCGAAAAAGACGACCTGATTTCGCGGAATATTCCTCCGATATGGCAGGAAGGTGGCGATCCCGATCATCTACTCGGAACAGACCCGCTGGGCCGTGACATGCTCACGCGCATAATCCATGGTGCCCGAATCTCACTTCTCATCGCCGCCATCGTCCTCTCGATCGGCACCGCAATCGGCCTATTGGTAGGACTAGTCGCTGGTTACCTAGGGGGCACAGCAGACGAGGTATTGATGCGGGTCGTCGATTTCACTTTTGCCGTCCCTTTCATCTTGGTCGCACTCGTGACCGTCATCGTCTATGGGCAATCATTTGCCTTGGTCATCGTATTGTTGACGATCTTCAGCTGGAACGGAGTCGCGCGCCAGGCCCGCGCCGAAACCCTGAGCCTGAAGACCAGGGACTACGTCGCTGCCTCTCAGGTTGCAGGGGCCAGCATCTGGCGCATCATGTATCGACACGTCATGCCGGGACTCATCAACACCGTCATCGTTGTAACCACCCTCAGACTCGGCTCCCTCATCCTCACCGAAGCCTCGCTGTCCTTCCTCGGTGTCGGCATCCCTCCGCCCACACCCGCTTGGGGCGTCATGGTAGCCGAAGGACGAAACTACATCTACACCGAGTGGTGGATATCCTTCTTCCCCGGACTAGCCATCATGCTCACCGTTCTAGCCTTCAACTTCCTAGGCGACTGGTTCCGAGACCGCTTCGATCCACGCCTACGACAACTCGACTGAAATGAATCCCGAAAAGCGAACGAGACAACAGAGATTCCCAAACATCGTCAACGAACAGTCCCCTCTCCCGCTCGGCGGGAGAGGGTTAGGGTGAGGGCACCAACATGAAAATCGCATGGATCGGCATCGGACACATGGGCAAACCCATGGCCAAACATATGATGACCGCCGCCGATGAGTTCACCGTCCACGACCTCCGACCCGATGCCGCCACCGACATGCTCGAAGCCGGCGCAAAATGGGCCGACACCCCCGCCGAAGCAGCGTTCGGCAAAGATTTAGTTGTCACATGCCTACCCATGCCGCAACATGTTGAAGCCGTCAGCTTCAGCGACGACGGCATCGCCGACGGCGTCGAGCAGGGCACCGTCGTAATCGACTGCTCATCCAACTCCCTCGAAGCCGTCCGATCCCTCCACACCCGATACTCCGATCTCGGCGTGCCATTCCTCGACACTCCCGTCAGCGGCGGAGTAATCGGCGCCATCGAACGCGATCTTGCCGTATACGTAGGCGGCGACCACGACACATACCTTGGAATTAAACCGGCCCTTGACGCCATGGGCGACAAGATCCAATACTGCGGCGGCATCGGCACCGGCACCATCTGCAAACTCATGAACCAACTCTTCGGCGCCATCGTCGGCATGGCCAGGATGGAAGTCGTAACCGCCGGTGTCAAGGCGGGTGTCGAACTCGACGTCCTCGTCAAGGCCATCCACGAAGGATCGGGCGGCAAGCGTCGACCCTTCGACGGCTTCGAACGCCCACCCGAAGACTTCGACGACACCGAATTCACCTTCTACCTCGATCTCGGAGCCAAAGACGTCCGCCTAGCCAACGAAATCGGACGCTCCCTACGAGTCCCGCAACCCTTGGCCAACCTTACCGAAGCCCGACTAATCGAAGCCCTAAATCGTGGATGGGGCCAGAAACGCAACGAGGTAGTAGGCGAGATCCAGCAACAAATCTCAAACGTCGACCTACGCACCGACGGCTGACCCAAAAACCAGCCTCCATTAGAATCGCACCAGTCACCAAAACCCAAGGAAAAACCCAAATGAAGACCGCGGACCCCGCAATCAACATGGTCATGGACAACATCGGCGTGATGGTCGGTTCGGAAGGCGGCTCCCTCGAGCTCCTCGAACTCTCCGACGACTACATGAAGGTCAAATACATCGCCGGCACAAACGAAGACTGCCCCGAATGCGTCCCCATGACCGACGCGGTCTACCAATTCATGCGGGCATCCCTAAACATCCACGCACCTCAAATAACCACCCTCGAAGTCGTCGACTAACGATCGTCGATTTGGATGACGGTACAATTCAGGGTCCCCAAACTCCGAGTTGATTATTGATCCGAGTCCGAGAGCCGATGTTAGCAACCGAACACGCAATCTTGGCGCGACAGTTCCTACGCGATGCTGATCGCGAATACGAAGCTGGAGACATTTTCCAGGCGTCTGAAAAACTCTGGGGCGCCGCATCCCGCGTCGCAATCGCCGAGATGCATCGCCGGGGCATCCGCGCTCAAAAACACGCCGCTACAACGCGGTTCGTACGCGATTTCGCCAACGAAGTCGAAGAACCGATCCTCTTTTCAAACTTCAAAGCCGCAGAGGCGTTACACTCGAACTTCTACCACGGCTGGATGGAAGACCATCAATTCGAGGAAAACCGCGATCTAGTCAACGATTTCGTCAATCGGATGATTGAGTTGACCGGACAGGACTAAAAAGGCGACAATCCTCGGCGAGGCGGACTATAAGCCGAGTTCTGTCCAGGATCCAGCGAGGTTTACAGCTTCGCAGCCTTCTTCCCTCTGCCTTCAACCCTGTGCGACCATCCATCTGCGATCACGGTCGCCCGTGACCTCTAGCGGCCTACCCGGGAGCTGACGCGGGCAATCGTCCCATGTCCGAAAACAATGCTCCCCTATTTGGCCTTGCACCGAGCGGGGTTTGCAGTGCCGCCGACGTTACCGCCGACGCGGTGCGCTCTTACCGCACCCGTTCGCCCTTACCTGTGGAAACTAACCCCAGGCGGTATGCTTTCTGTTGCACTTTCCGTCGGGTCACCCCGCCCTGCCGTTAGCAGGCGCCCATGCCCGTCGGTGCTCGGACTTTCCTCCACGAACACGACATGCGCCGCACTCGCAGCGGTCGCCCGTCCGCCTCGCACTGATTTCAGAGTAACACCGCCGCCCCGAGCGCTACGACATCCGAGGCTTCACCGTCACAGAGTCATCCGTAACCACCACATCATTCACCAACGCCGTCAGAGCCTCTCGAGCCTTCAACACATCATCGGATCCCACCACGTCCGCAATCAAATCCCGCGTCAATCTCTCGCGAGGCACGCGACCATTTGCGGTCGCACTTCGGTTCGCAGCGATGCGCTCCTCTTCCTCGATCAACCTCCGGATCCGTTTGATGTCTGAGAGATACGGCTCCAGATTCTCCAAATCTCCCCGTCCCGTCGACACTACGCGCGCCTCGCTCAAAAACGTCTTCTCGGCGTTCTCAAGCTGCTCCTCCAAAGGCACCTTGGTATCGATCGGTCTGATCTTCTTGACCGTCTCCGGCAACCAACTCCCCACCGCTTTGCGCACCTCGCCATCCAAGTCATCGGCGCGCCACTTGGGGCACTGACCGTTCCCGTTGCCGTCCTTACCCGACCTCCGGTATTGACACTCGTAGAACTCGTAATAACGGTACGTCTTCGTGGCTGTCGTATTGTCCTGACGACGCCAGCTCCGACGACGAGACAGCCCCGGAACGCCATGGCCACATTCACCGCAACGCAATATTCCCCCCAGCAAAAACGGGTCTTCCGACTTAGACAATCGCCGCTGCCGCTGCTTGACCATCAACGCGTCCTGCGCCTTGCGGAAAAGCGACCTGCTGATGATCGGCTCATGATTTCCCGATACCAAGAAACCGTACCGCGTGTAAGTCCCCACGTAGACCCGGTTCTTCAAAATGATCGATACCGTGGCCGTTGACCACGGCTTACCAGTCCGCGTGGGCACTCCCTCAGCCGCCAACCTCTGAGCTATCAACCGCATCCCCAGCCCATTGCTCGCAACCACGCCATCACCATCCGCCTCACTCTCTTCACCCACATACCACTCGTAAATCTGCTTCACCACCTTAGCCTCATCAGGAACCGGCTTCAACGTCCCATCGGCGCCGCATCGATAGCCATACGGTGTCCGGCCCAAGACCTTGCCACGAGACGCCTTTTCGCGAATCGTGCTCCGTATCCGCTTCCGCAACCAGTCCGGTTCACCACGCAACCCGAGCAACTCCTCGCCGTTCTGCAACGGGTCCGGCAACTCAATATCCGTGCAGATCGCATCCGAACCAGACCGCCTGATATACAGCAAACGCTCAACCAAAGTCTCGAGATCATCCGCCAAGTGCGTCGAATCCGGAATCACTACCAGCGCCGGCATCCCATTCCGACCTTCAAGGCGTTCCATCAATTCCGCAAACTGGCGATCCCCAAACTCTTCAGGGATCTGCTTGTGAAACGCCGTTCCCAAACCCTCATTCAATTCAGATTCAACGGCCTCGAAGAACTCATCAGATCCCGAACTGCCCAAGATCGCCGTCAGATTATGCCCACCGCCCCGACAAAACTCCACGATCTGCACCACCGGATCAGCAGACGTGTTTCTGAACCGACTCTCGATTTCGGATATCTGACCCCAAGTGCCAGCATCGTCTTCTGGGGAACCGTGCCAGTTCCTTGAAGCACTGTCGCCCGACAACGGATCGCCGTCTTCGGCGTCGCGTAGCCGGACGTATCCGATGGCCCGCATCGCAGCTAGTCCGTGTTAAGGGTGATTAGATACTTTCCGCAGTGACACAGTATGGGGTCCGTCGCCTGCTTCAAAACGTTCAATTCGCCCATCGAAACTCGTTCTGAACAACCCGCACAGATGTCGCGCTCCACCACCGTAACCGCCATTCCGCCGTTGCTCTTGAACAGCCGCGTGTACTCTCCCAGATGCTCTGACGGGATCGTCTCAGCCGTCACGTTCCTGTGCTTCAGCGCCTCGTTGTACTCCTCCGATATCCGGGCCTGCTCATCTGTTCCCAACTGCTTCTGTTCGACCCACTCGACCTCCATCGCGTCCAACTGGGCTTGCAAATCGGAGTGTACCGTCCTAGCTTCGTTCGCCGCCTCTCTTATCGGCTCCATCCTCTGATCGATCGCATCAATACGGTTGGAATGCTCTTGTACCCGCAACTCCATCCGATAGTAGTCGCGAGGATTCGTGACCTCTGTCCCGCCGTACAGAAGCTCCTCGACCTCCGCCCGGTTCTGGTTCTCTGAAGCCCGTTCAAGCTCCAACCGCTTCATCGCCACTTCCGCCTGCATCTGCGAACGTTTAGCTTGCTCGCACCTCTCACGAAGATCCTTCAGACGCTTGGCCCTATCCTGCAAGTCCAACGAAATTTGCGAGTAAGACTGACGTTGACGCAGCAATCCTTGATCGATCTCTTGCAGCGCGAGCAGGGCTTCGAACGTGTTCAAATTTCGGGCTCCCCCAGTGTTTCCCAATCGGCGCGCATCATCACGCACACATCTAACTTAATCATATCAAATGACACGCTTAAACCTCCGTTCGATCTGCCCACCGACCCGGCAAATCAGATTATTTCGCTGCATCTATCCTTGACGAACCCCGTTGTAAATTAGACCATGATGCAGTTGGCATCTAGGAATCTCCCTCAACCCATGCAAACAATACCTTCATTCGTCAAGAATCTGCCGCGCACGCGCATCGTTTGCACCATCGGACCCGCAACCGGAAATGTCGCCAAAGCGCGACAACTCATCCGAGCAGGAATGTCCGTCGCACGGTTGAATCTCTCCCACGGCAATAGCGACGAACATTTCGAATACGTTAACGCCATCCGTGAAGCCGCAAAACAGGTCGGAGTCAACGTCGGAATCCTCGCCGACCTCCCCGGCCCGAAATATCGCATCGGAACCGTCGATCCCGACATAGCGACCTCCGAGGGCGGAAGAACGGGCATTACCGTTAATCAAAGAGACAAATTCATCCTGACCGCCGAACGCGTTCTGACCACAACCGAGCGCGGCACCGTTTGGCCCGCAGGTCTGCACCACGACATCAGACCACGCGCCCGCGTCCTGATCGACGAAGGTGCAGTCGAACTCCGTGTAGACAAGATCGAAGGCGTAGAAATCCACTGCACTGTCCGACGTGGCGGACTGATCCAAAGCGACAAAGCCGTCACAGCCCCCGGAAACACCTCAACTCTCGACTACTTCACCGACGAAACCGTCAACGCCATCGACTTCGCCATCGAAGCCGACGTCGACTTCGTCGGCCTCTCATATATCCGAAACCGCGAGGACCTTCAAGCCGTAAGAAAACGCTTCACCGATGCCGGCCGTCACCCTTCTCTCGTCTCAAAGATCGAGATCAAACAAGCAGTTGACAACCTCGCCGCAATCCTCGATGAGACCGATGCCATCATGGTGGCAAGAGGCGACCTCGGCGTCGAAATGCCCCTCCACCTCGTTCCCATGGTCCAGAAGCGCATGATCCGACTAGCCAATGAGGTAGGAAAACCCGTCATCACCGCAACTCAGATGCTCGAGTCGATGCGCGACAACGCATATCCCACGCGCGCCGAATCCACCGACGTCTACAACGCCGTCCGAGACGGCACTGACGCCGTCATGCTCTCCGCCGAAACCTCCGTCGGTGCCCACCCCGTCGCCGCCGTCCGGTTCATGGCCCGCGTATCCAAAATCGCCGAACGATACCTAGACAACGTCATGCTCCGAAACCGCCGCATGGACATCATCGACAAAGAAGGACGACGTGCGCAGATCAACTCCATCATCGCCTTCGACGCCGCAAGAACCGCCGACACCTTGCGCTCCAAAGCCATAGTCACCTTTACCGAATCGGGAACAACCGCCGACCGTGTAGCCGCTTTCCGACCTAAGACACCTATCATCGCCCTTTCTCCCTACGAAAAAACCCTCAACTATCTCTCCCTCCGTTGGGGCGTGATACCTATCCTCGCCGAACGCCTAACCGAACTCGATCAGATGTTTGAATACGGCCCTGAGGTCGCTATTGCGGCAGGCGTCGCAAATGAAAACGACACCGTCGTTCTCGTAGCCGGCGTACCCATCGGCCAGACCGGAAGCACCAACCTCCTCCGAGTCATCACCGTCGGAGGCGACGACCGCGGCAGCTCCTGACCGAACAGGCCAACCCTACACCGACTCGGCTCCCTCTTCCTTCCGCCGCGCATCCAACGCCTCAACAGCGGACACCAAGCGAGATTTCAACCCCTCAACCTGTGACGGTTCCATCGGAACATTCCCATAACAAGCAGCGTTGAACCGCGACGTGATATCCCCGATCGGCGCACCGTCCAACACCCCGGACATCACCAGCTGCCTTTCGCTTGGCGTCTCTCGAGAATTAAACTCCATCCCCCTCTCCAAAGCCATCTCCAACGTCTCGAAATAAAGGATGAACACCTCCCTGACACCCGGCTCATCCGGATACTTCCACATATGCCGTGGCGTCCCCCGCCTAGTCATCCAATCCGGCAACAACCCCTTCAGCAGGTCCCAATATGTCACCTCCTCAACCTCATCCTTGATCGTCTCCCGCTCAACTCCATCATCTCGCGTCAACCGCCGCACGATCCGTCGATACGCCAACGCCGCCACGATCAGCAGCACGAATAGCAACAAGAACGTCAGCGGCCATTGCAAAGCCTCCAAAACCGCCTCTACCCAATCACTCCCAGCGCCTTCCTGCGCCTCTCGCTCCGGAAACTGCGGACGCTCACCTTGCCCCTGCTCCTGTTCCTGCTCCACTGGCTCCGCACCAAAGAGCGACTGCAACAACTCGATGATCTTGGCGATGATCCACCCGACAACCGTCAACGGCCAATAAAGCAGCCACAAAATCGCATCGACAACCCATCCCCAAGCAACCCACAACGCATTCAAACCCAGATAACCGTAACGCCCTCCCAACAGACCCGCGACCAGTCCCGTACCCAGAAACGCCCCCAACGCCACCAAAATGATCCGCGTCCACCGACCTGCAACTGGAGAATCATCCGGCAATCGTGCGACCGCCATTCCCCCCAACGTCGCGATGAAATACGGGATCAACAGTTCGGCCAGCCCCAACTCCGCGTCAACAAACTCATCCACAATCAATCCGACCGCCATTATCACCAAACCACGCTTAAATATCCGCTTCAAATGATCCGGAGCATCCCGATCATCTCGGACAATTCCCGATGTCCTCCGCCAAACAACGACCGAAGTGATTAGGGCCATCACCAAAGCCGCGACGTTCTCACCCGTCAAATCGCGGTTAAACAAGTGATATATCCAAGCCAAATCAAATTCAAAACCGCTGTCGAATCGCGTCGTCGCAACAACCAGATATATCGCCATCAATCCACCAGTCCCATACAACAGAGCGATCGTCCCAATCCCCCCACGCAGGCCACCGACCACCCAAGCCGAAACCATCCCCGCCAGATAAAGCACGACCAGCGCCGCCCAGTGCAAAGGCGTATATTCCAAACTCAACCCCGCGCCTATGATCGCCAGGATCGAGAAGATGACAACGCTCTCGGCCACCGCGATCGCGGTGAAAACCACCTGATTGCGCCAATCAGACATGGTCATACTCTCGCGTCGGCTGACTCATCCGAGCATGTATCTCGAACTGCTCATCCGCGATCGACATGATCAGGTCCTCTGCATCCTCGTCGATCTTGAACGGCTCACGGCAGTCCTGCACCCGTATCCCCGTCACATGCGGCGGATCCTCTCGTCCCACCCACGCAATCGACACTCGATGTCCTTGCTGCTGCTCGCGATGCAGATAGGAGACCACGCCCTCAGTCAAATATCCCGCAACCACGATGATCGTCGCACCGTCAGAAATCGCCGCCGCTCCGCGCTCCATCGCATGCGTCTCCAACGCCGTAAAAGACAACGGCTGCACAAACGCCAAACCCTCCAAAATCGCCCGCACATGATGCGGACCGTCCCCCGGCGGCACAACCGACAACACCCCACGCGTCGGCCTCACACCATTCGCCACCAAACCGACCCGATAACCCAGGCCCGCACACCTGACCGCGATCGACGCCGCTCCCGTAATCGCTGACTCCAAAACGTCGTACCGGTACCCGTGCCACGCATAATCCACCGTCCGCGACTCCAGCATCACCACCACATCATTGCTAACGCTCTGGTCATACGTCCGCACCGTCAACTCGTCTCGCTTCGCACTCAGTTTCCAATCGATCCGCTTCAACGGATCACCCGGAAGATAGCCCCGAACGCTCCGCGGCCTTGACGGATCATCCAGCAACATATTCCGAGCCAGAATATCCCCCATAGGCTTCGCCGCCGGGAGCTCCCAGCCTTCTAGAGGCACGATCCGTGGATAGACCGTAACTCCATGCGGCGACCTCGAATCCCTCCTCACCGTCCCGAACAGCCCGAACAAATCGCCGCTTCTCAACTCCGTAGGACCGATCGAATAGTGGCCCCGGTGATGCGCCCTCACCTTGTGCCTGAACCGCACCCTCTCATACCCCGCAAGACTCGTCGTCTCCACAATCTCACTACCACCCGCATACGCCCGACGCTTCACATTCTCATCACTTAGCGGCGTCAGACCCGTCGGCAAGAACTCGATGATCTGCACCCACGGAATCGGTAACGGTTTCCGATTCTCCAGCGTCATCACGATCTCAACCTCATCGCCGACAAACGCATGAGTGTCCGAAGGATGAGCATCATACGCCACCTCCGAAAGCGACATCTTCGACCACAACGTCCCACCAGCCGAAATCACAAACGCAGTCGCGCCGAGAGCAACAACCAACGCCGACCCTGTACCTGCGCCAACCCCAATCACCACAATCATCAACAACATGAACAACTCGCCGATAACATCCGGCGCCCGCAAATCCCGAGTCCGCTTCTCCCGAAAAGTCCTCATCACTGGATTAATCATCGGGTGTCATTCCTTCGGCGTGAAAGCAAGGAATCGCAGCCCCTCTGCGAAGCGTAAGCGTGCGCGAGCGAGGCGAGCGGGGGATATTCGGGCGGGGTGGGAAGGCAAATCCCCTCTCCCGCTCGGCGGGAGAGGCTCAGGGTGAGGGTGACCGGGCGGAAGGAGGGGGAGGGGTACGGCAAACAATCAATGCTGTCATCCCCAGAAACAACGCTCAATATCGTTTCATCGCCACAAGCAACCGGTGCAACCGTCGCCACGATCTCACCGCTCGATCGGAACCGGTATCTGCTCAACAACATCATCCACAACCTGACCCGCATCCCGACGCCTCATCTGCATGCTCGATTCCAAAACCACTCGGTGCGACAAGACCGCCGAAGCCAGGCTCTTAATATCGTCCGGCATCACATAGTCACGACCATTGATCGCCGCCTGCGCCTGCGCCGCATGTTGCAACGCCAAAGACGCACGAGGACTCGCTCCCAGCCTGATCTGAGCATTGTTCCGGGTCGCCCTTACAACCGCCACCAAATACTCCCGAACGTGATCCGCGATCCGAACGTGCTCCACAATATCCCGCGCCTTTTCCACATCCTCCGCCTCAGCACACACATCCACCGATACCGCACCGTCTCCCGTTTGGAACCGCTGAAGCATCCTCGACTCCTCCTCATCCGATGGATACCCGATCGACAGCTTCAGCAGGAACCGGTCAAGCTGCGCCTCTGGGAGCATAAACGTCCCCTCCATCTCCACCGGGTTCAGGGTCGCCAACACCAAGAACGGCGAACTCAAAGCCATCGTCACCCCGTCAATCGACACCTGTTGCTCCTGCATCGCCTCCAGCAACGCAGACTGTGTCCGAGGCGTCGCACGGTTGATCTCGTCCGCCAACAGGATCTGCGTGAAGATCGGACCCGACTTGAACTCGAACTGCCCCAAACCAGCGTTGTAGATATTTACCCCTAGCACGTCCGACGGCACCAAGTCCGGCGTGAACTGCACACGCTTGAAATCCAACCCCAACGACGCCGCTATCGTCTTCGCCAACGTCGTCTTGCCCGTTCCCGGCACGTCCTCCAACAGCACATGCCCTCGCCCCAGCATGGCGATTATCGCCAACTCGATCGCCTCGTCCTTCCCCACAAAAACCCGCTGCACATTCTCTCTCACTTTTCGTGCGAATTCCTGCACGAACTCCGCATCCACGACGGATTCCGCCGCACCATCCATTGTTTCTGCCGTTATCGCCAACGTAACCTCGATATCCAATCCCGAAACCGCAAACCACCCATCCCTTCACATCGCAACCTCTAATCTTAACCGCAACCATTCAACTCCATTCCCGCAAACGCCCCGTCATTCCCGACAAATCGGCAACCCAAGGGCGAAGGGGGCGCGATCCCAAAAACGCCTGACAACAAGAGTGGAGGTGCCCGGGAGGAAGGGCCGGAACAACCCAAACAACCAACACCTAAGCCAGCAAGACGAACGTATCCCGCAGGGCCCGTCCATGAACAAAATCAGGATCACTACATCGTAGGGACGGCCTTTATAGGATGTGGCGATGCCTTTGCGGTGTCGGATGTTGGTTAGGGGAGTCCGTCTGGTCCCCGCGCTTCCCCTCACCCTCACCCTGCCCCTCTCCCGCCTCCTTGGTTTCCCATTTCGCGAGAATGGCGGGGATGATCGTATCGGGGTTTTGGGTGGGTTAAAATAGGAGGTGTGTTGTTGGGTGGATTGTGGTTGTTATCGGTGGGGCTGTAGCTCAGTTGGGAGAGCGCGTCAATGGCATTGATGAGGTCAGGGGTTCGAATCCCCTCAGCTCCACCAGTTTGCGCAAGATCAAAAACCCTCGCTCGGGGTTTGTGCCGGGGATTTAGCTAGGTTGTGACATCCTCCTTTAACTGACACGCAAAGTTTTTTGGTCCATCTAATTCAGAGCGCTGGACGGCGCACCGCAACGGCGGTTGGACATAGTAACCGCGATCGTATCGAGTATCCCTAGACGTCGCGGTATTCTCGGCAAACGTATTCAGCATCGAAACACAGTCTCACAGCGGTTCTCGTAACTATCCGCGTATGATTGCGACAGGCCTGTTCCGGCCAGTTCTGCAGGTCTTCTTGGTCGCAGTTTCGGGTTTATGCGTGTCAACGAGCACATAAGATACGAGCCGGACGACAATCCTCCGGCTCTTGTCACCCTGAGCGTCGCTTCTCAGGGCGTTGTAATCGCCCTGTCAAACACGGCGACGCTAGTGACCATATTTGCGTTGGCGTCCGGGGGCAGCGAAGACTACCTGTCGTGGGCACTTTTCGCATCGCTGATGATTGCCGGTGTCGTCACCGTCCATCAAGCTGCGAAACTGGGCCGCTTCGCCCCCGGTTACATACTCTTGATGGGCCCCGGATCTCCCTTTATGGCAGTATGCGTCTTGGCCGTCATCGAGGGCGGTCTCGCGGTGATGTCGAGCTTGATTGTCGTCGCTTCCCTCGTCCAGTTCGCACTGGCATTCTGGCTGGCGCAGCTGCGCCGCGTCATCACCCCCGTCGTATCCGGCGTGGCCTTCATGCTCCTAGCCGCCTCGGCGATGCCGATAGCAATCGCCAGATTCGAAGACGTCCCCGCAGATGTCTCACCGCTCGCTGGGCCAGCCGTCGGCGCCGCGGCTTTGGTTGCGGCGGTGATCCTGATGCTGCGTGCTTCCGGCATCCTTCGGGTTTTCGCGTTTCCGATCACCATTCTCGCGGGTTGTATAGCCGCCGTGCCGCTTGGCGTGTACGACTTTCAGGCGGCGTTCGACGTTCCTTGGTTCGGACTGCCACAGTTCTCTGCGTGGCCCGGGTTCAGCTCCATCATCGACTCTGATTTCACCGCCCTTCTTCCAGTATTCCTTATCGTGAGCATCGTTGTTGGCATCAAGGCGAGCAACGAGGGTGCGGCGATTCAGCAGGTGTCTTGGCGACTCCCCCGCGCGGTGGATTTTCGAGGTGTCCAGGGTACGCTCAACGTGGGCGGTGTGGGCACACTGCTCTCGGGCATCGCCGGTACGCTGCCGACGATCATCTACCTGCCGTCGTCTATTGCGCTCATCAATTTCACCGGGGTAGCCAGCCGCCGCGTCGGGTATGTGATGGGAACGATGCTGATCGCCCTGGCGCTTCTGCCTAAGATCGTCGCGGTTCTCATGACGATTCCCCGACCGGTCACTGGCGCGATCCTGATGGTAATCATGGGGCTGCTCTTCGTAGAAGGAATCCGGACCGTCCTCCAAGACGGGTTCAGCCAGCAAAAGGCCATCATCGTCGGGTTGGCACTCTCAATCGGGGTGGGATTGCAGACCCATAACGTCCTCGCGGACCCGTTGGGCAACCCTTGGGGAGCGGCGTTCGGAAACAGTGTGGTCGTCGGAATCTTCGCGGCGATATTGATGTCGATGCTTCTGGAAATAACCGCTTCCCGACGCAGGCGACTCGAAACCGAGCTGGACATCTCATCACTGCCCGAAATCCAAGATTTCCTCCGTGAACTGGCTTCTAGGATGCGGTGGAGCGAGGAATCGATAGCGCGGCTAAGCTCCGCCGGCGAAGAAACGCTGGCGACTATGTTGCACCTGCGCGATGACTACGAAGGAGAAAAGACGCCGCGATTGGTTGTGATCGTGCGTCCCGCGGCAAGCAGCATGGAAATGGAGTTTCTGGCTGTGTTCTCCGAGGAGAACATTGAAGACCGAATCTCGTACATGAGCGAACAGGCCGAGGCACCAGATGTTAGCGAGCTCTCATTCCGCCTGTTGCGCCACTACGCGGCTTCTGTGCGCCACCGGAAATATCATGGTTTAGATGTCGTCGCGGTGCAGGTCGAAGCTTAATCGCATCAGCGACAAACCATAGCTTCTAACGTTCCTAGGAAACGTAGAAAGATCGAGAAACCAGGAGATAAGGTGTTGAAATGGCAGGATTTCTGATCGCGGAACTTAATGTCACCGACCAAGATCTGTTCGCTGAATTCGCGACAAAGATTCTTGAACTTGTCAAGGCGCACGACGGCAAGTATCTGGTGCGTGGGGGCAAAACCGAAGTCATAGAAGGCGAGTGGTCACCTCAACGCGTGGTAGTCATTAAGTTCGACAGCTATGACAAGGTCGAGGCATTTGTCCATTCGACGGAATACCTAGAGCTTGCGAAGCTGCGCTCAAAGAGCAGCGACGCGAGCACGATAATCGTCGACGGTGTGTAACGCCAAACTCGCCCATTGACTAGACGCACGGTCGCTTCGCTCCGTTCGCGATGAACGGGCCTCTCACGAACGGCCCCTAAGAGTTTGCCGTCACGGCGGGAGACGGAGTCCACCCGCGCTCTTGCCGCCAGCCAGGAGTGATGTCCGAGAAGCGGGACAGCGTCATCGCCGAGATGTCGATGCTGGTTTCGCCGCGTAGGACTAGCTCGCTTACGGCTTTGCCGGTGGCTGGCGAGATGCCGAATCCGTGGGCGGAGGCGGTGACTACGAGGTAGTTGCTGGGGTCAGGTAGGAAGTCGATGATGGGGATGTAGTCGGGTGCCTGTTCGACGATGCCGGCCCAAGATCGGAGCATCGGGACATCCGCTACTGCGGGGAGGAGTTCGGCTAGTCGCCTGCCGATGTTGCGGATAAGGGGGGTGTTGGTTTTGTTCGGGTCGGAGGTGAGGTCGACGTCGGCCCATTCGTGCGGTCCACCACCGAAGAGCAGATTACCCCTGACCGCCTGCCGTCCGTAGAGACCGTTGCCGACGAGTGCGATGTCGAAGAGTGGTTCGATCGGAACGGTAGCGAGGATTTCGACCCTTGCCGGGGCGACGGGGACGTGTGCGCCGACCATCTCGGCGAGGATCGCGGTCTGTGGCCCGGCGGCGCTGATGACAACATCGGCCGCGATGTCGCCGCCACTGGTCTCGACCGCGGTGACCCGGCCGTTGGCGAGTTTGAATCCGGTTACGGCGGTGTTCTGGTAGAGCTTGCCTCCGAGGTCTTGGAAGGCCCATGCGAACGCTTGGACGGAGCGCTGGGGATTAGCGTGTCCGCCGTTGGGGAAGAATGCGCCGCCTAGGACCCTGCCGGAGATCCCGGGGATGAGGTCTTGGACCTGCACGGGATCGAGGGGTTCCATGGTGATGCCATGGCTCGCCGCAACATCTAGTTCTGATGCGAGGTCGTTCATCTCCTCCTCGGTGACGGCGACTTGCAGCCTCCCTTGGTGGACGAACTCAGTAGGATACCCAAGCTCCTCGTGGAGATTCTCCCAGAGATTGATCGACTCGACGGCGATCGGGATCACCGGCGGATCGTCGGTGCGCTCGCCGATCATCCCGCCGTTGCGACCCGACGCTTCGCCGCCGACCATGCCTTTGTCGACGACTACCACGTCTTTGCCGGCCTTGGCTAGGAAGTAGGCAGAGCTGAGGCCTGAGACACCTCCGCCGATGATGACGATTTCTGCGGATTTAGATGGCATGGTCGTCTTTATCCCAACACCTTGCCGGGCGGGTGGAACCATTTTGGCCATTGGTTGCGGATCTCTTCGGTTTCGTCTTCGGGCCAGAGGACGCTGAGAGGGAGGGGTCGGAGTGGTGGTCGGTAGGTTGAGAGGGGGATCTGTGAGATGTTGGTGTTCGATTCTTCGGCTAGGAGGAGGGCGACCTGTTCTCGGCAGTGACGTCCTTGGCAGGTGCCGGTTCCGGCCCTCGTCAGGCGTTTGATCTGGTTGGGGTTGGCGTCGTTGTCGTTTAGTTGGGATTGTAGGGTCCGGCTGTCCATCTGGTTTGATTGCCAATCGAGATAGCGTGGGGGTTGGATGCCGATGATGTCGGCTTGGGTGACCTGTTCGCACTGGCAAGCGTAGATGTTTTGATCGGTGGCGTTGGCGAAGGCGTGGAGCCATTGCTGCCAGTGGTTTTGGGCTTTTCCCATCGGCGCAGCAGGTATCTCGGAGATGCGGGATAGGGCTTCGGAGGAATTGATTTTGCCGAGGGACTCGGCGGCAGAGATGCCAGCTATTCGTCCTTGGTTTCGGGCGATCTCGGGGTCTAGGGCCATGGAGTCGTGGACTCCTGCAGCGTCGCCTGCTACGAAGACGGTTTCGAGGGTCGTTCGCATTGAGGCGTCGTGGATGGGGCTGTGACCTCCTAGATCGGGGTTGAAGGTCAGTTCGCAGCCTAGGAGGGTTAAGAGTTCGACGTTGGGGATTAGGCCGATGGCTAGGCAGATGGTGTCGGCGGGGATCGTTTTTTCGGTGTTGGTGATGGATTGGTTGTTTTCATCGATCTTGGCGATGGTTACTGATTCGGTGTCGCCGTTTAAGCCAGTTGCCTCTGTAATGGTGTGGGAGGTGTAGATTTCGACGTTTTGGTTTTGGAGGTCGATGATGAGGGATTCGTCGCCTTGTGGGGAGGATGCGACTTCGAGGATGGCTGGGACTTCGATGCCGTTGTTTAGTGCCAGCTTGGCGGTGTTTAGGGCTAGGTTGTTGGAGCCGATGATGACCATGCGGCGGGTTGCGAGGGATTTGTATCGAGTGGCTAGGGAGTGGGCACCGTTGGCCCCGATCGTGCCGTTGAGGTGGGAGCCGGAGAAGCCGATGGACAGGTCGCGGGCACCGGATGCGACGATTAGGCGGTCGAACTTGAGCATCCACGAGCGTCGGTAGTCGGATAGTCCGAGTTGGGGGCCGTCTAGGAGTCTGCTGGTGTCGGTGTTGTTGAATGCGCCCCAGACGCAGGTTCCCAGTTGGATGTCTACGCCCGCGTCTTCGGCCTCGGCGAGGGATTTGTTGGACTCGGTTACGCGCTCCAACATCAGGAGCGAGTCGTGTAGTTCTTCCGTGAAGCGTTGGCCGAAGAGTTGGGGGACGTTTAGGCCGACTATCGAGGGTGGGATCGGATTTTCGTCGATCAGGGTGACGTGCGCGCCTGCCCGTGCCCCTTCGATCGCGGCGGCGGTGCCTGCTACTCCCGCTCCCACTACTACCAGTGGTCTGGATTCCATGTGAAGTCCCCTCCTGTCGGTGCGGAGGTTTGTTTCATGCGTCGTTACCTGAGGTTACGCCGCTACTGGGATTCGGTTTCGGAGGGCTTCGGTGTAGTTGGCGCCGAAACCGCAGCAGGTGCCGACGACTTGGGTGCCCATCTTTATCCAGGCGGTCGCCTCTTCTGCCAGCTCGCCCGCGGAGACTTCGTTGACGAGGCTGCTGTCTTGCCAGGTTTCGAGGTAGTCGGGTCTGCCGGCGTCGGGGTAGGCGACGAGGGTGCCGGACCACTCTTCGCGGGCGGCTTCTAGGGCTTTTGTGGTCTCGTCGATCCGGCTGTGGAAGATGGTTATTGCGTCGGGGTTGAGGGCCGCGGCCTCTCGGATGCCTTCGGCGAGCGTCATTTCATAGTCGACGGACCGCCAGTCCGACGTCCACATCGGCATTCCCATTCCGCTGCTGTAGGCGTTGCGGTCGTCGCCGAAACTCATCAGCACGGTCTGTCCGTCTTCCGCGACGGATGCGGTGAAGCCGACCCATACGGGGAGGCCGGTGGCCATTGCGGCTTCGGCGGCGATGATCCGGGACTCGTTGTCGGACCACATGTTCTCCATGATGAAGAAGTCGATGCCGGATTCGGCCATGATGTCCGCTTGCTCGTCGACGTATGCTCTCAATTCCGCCGCGGGGAGGCTCGCTCCGTAGCCGAAGCCGGTGCCACCGAGAAGGGACCCGGTGCGGCCGTCGCGAACGGGGATGCGGCAGGAGATGGAGCCGGCGATGTAGATGGGCCGGTCGACGGTGGTGCGTTCTCTTGCTTCGAGTGCGGCGTCGACGGACCGGATGTTGATCTCTCGGACGAGGTCGGGGTAGCCGGATGCTTCGAGAGCGGGTCGCAGAGTGTTGAAGGTGTTTGTGGTGATGATGTCAGCGCCGGCTTTGATGTAGCGCTGGTGCATCTGGCGGACGGTTGCGGTGTGGGTGTAGTTGCCGGGTCCGCACCACGAAGCGGGGTGCATGGGCACGCCCATGGCCTGGAGTTCGGTCCCGATTGCGCCGTCAAGGACTACGACTTCGCCCTCGTCGATGCGGGATTTTAGGTTCTGATAGGGGGCCATGACCTGAGCCTCCGTTGCGGGTGGTCGCGCGATTGCTCGGGTTGGCGAATATTATGCGCTTCGAAGCGGCGTTTTGGGTGGTTTCTGGAGCGGAATTTTCGGGTTGGTTTTATGGTGTTTTTCAGAGAAGAAGACACGTCGAATGCAGATCGGAGGCTAATGATGGCGAAAGAGAAGGAGATGACTTTCGAGGAGCGGGTGGCAAAGGCGAAGGCTGAGGGTAGGCCTGTCTTGTTGTCGGGTGGGAATCCGCAGATCGCGAAGGGGGATGGTGATGGTCCGGTGCAGGCATACATCGCCGCCATGCCCGAGTGGAAGCAGGACATCGGGCGCCGGTTGGATGACCTGATCGTGCGGGAGGTGCCGCATGTGAAGAAGGCGGTCAGGTGGAACTCGCCGTTTTACGGTGTCGAGGGTATGGGGTGGTTCGCCAGCATGCACGTCTTCACCCGCCACGTCAAGGTGACATTCATGAACGGTGGCCAGCTAGACCCGCTACCCCCGCTAGTAGGCAAAAACCCCGAGGAGCGCTGGATCAACATCCCGCAGGACGGACTCGACCAGAAGCAGATGGCGCAGTGGATCCGCCAATCGGCAGCGTTGCCGGGCTGGGAGGGGTTTTGAGGGGGAAGATATTGGGAACAAATCTTGGAGTTTCCGATGCTGTTCAGAATGAGATTGGGCCGGCTGAGATGCCAAAAACCGCTCGACAATAGGTGGGAAGAATTAGATGGACATACTTTACAAATACGTTTCAGCGCAACGAGTGTCAACATGCGTTCCCGAGGTAGGTGACGGAACTCTCCGCGCCACTCAACCGGCGTCGCTAAACGACCCTTTTGAGTGCGCCGTTCGGCCTACATACGTCTACGACGACGAAACTGACGAGAACCGCGAATTGGCCAGGGTTCTTACGGAGATCAACGGTAGCCATCCAGTTCACGAGGATGACATACTACGAGCCAGACATGAATACGGCAGCATGTTCACTCGTCACTTGATTACACAACAGCTTTCGACAAAGTTCGGTATCGTCTCGTTTTCTACACACTCAAGGCACCCGTTGTTGTGGTCTCACTACACCAGCGATGGATCAGGTTTCGCGATCGGATACGATGTGGCGAAGCTCGTAAAAATATGCGGTGTTGAGGAATATTTAAGGCCCGTGAATTATGTCAAAAAGTTGCCTTGGCTCCTAGGTCCGTTAGTTCTTGTTTCGCCAGAGTCCAACCTTCCGATATTTTTGTCAACAAAGAGCTACCACTGGTCCTACGAGGACGAATGGCGGTTGATTGTCAAATTGGACCAGACGATCGGTACGGGAAAAACAGACCAACACGGTCAACCCATTAACCTAATACGGGTTCCGAACGAAGCGGTCGTTAGCGTGTTTTACACAGAGCGTACGCCGCATGACATGGTCTCAATGATCCGAGACCGCTTGGCAACCCCAAACAATCGGTACGGAACAATAGAACCGCGCAAACTTGTGCTGTCCTCAGAATCGTACGATTACGAAGAAATGGAGTAGAACAACAGATTTAAGATTCGATGTCGTTCTGAATCCAAGGGATCAGTTCTGCAATCGGCCTCATCTCAGCAACCCTCTTCGTCAGCTTGTGGGTTGTGCTCTGCCCCTCCGCCATTCGGACTAGCGACCCAGCTCCACCCTCAGAAATCACACCCTTACGCCAAGCATTGAAGACGATCCGGTCAGGACAGATCCCAAGGCACAGCAGATAGTTATACGTCCGGTCGAGTCGGACATGATTGAACTGAAAAGTGCCATTCGCGCCTAGCGAAGCCGTCTTGACCTCGAAGCGTTGCCCTGCGATCACGAGATCGGTGGGCGACGTCCGAGAACCGTTAGATACAGGGATATTCGCTGCCGAAAGGTATCGCCGGACGAAGCTCTCGCCGATCTGCCCTCGGTTGGTATTGCCGAGTTGCCGGTAGCCTTCGAGCCTAGAGCCGCGCCATATCGATTCCGGTGAATGCTCCTCGATCACCTCGACCATGAGGTCAATGGGATCGATGTCAGCGGCACCTATTGGGGAGGTTCCCATTTTCCGCGGTCTTGGCCTCGTTTCCAGAAGACGAGGAAGTAGGAGTGATTCTTGCGAGCGTGAACTTGCTTGATCATGCGGCTCACACCGGGTCGGTTTTTGCGGACGACAACAAACAGGTCTTCTGCGATAAAGCCCATGTCTTCGTAAGCGTTCATGATCTCGACATGAGTGAAGCGTTGTCGGTTAGCGCATACTTCGTCTTGGCATTTGACGATGAACACACCCCGGTCTCGGAGCACCCGATGTGCTTCTATCCCGGCTTGTATGTAGAGGTCTAGGACAGCGTCGTGATACTTGCTGCCGGTCTGTCCTTCTAAGCGGTTATTCGCGTAGTACTTTTCGAATGCTTCGTGGGACTGGTGCGCGCTGCCACCGGGGGAGTGCATATACGGAGGATCGAGCACCACGCAATCGATTTCGCCGTCTTTATATGGGAGGTCGCGACAGTCGGTGCCCGTCTTGATGTCGGTAGGTCTGAGGTCGTAGGCATCGGATGCCACGTTTCGCCAAAAAACGCCCTCGCCGTAAGTGACATCGGCCACCGTGCTACCGCGTTGCACGTAGAGGTCCAGAATTTTCGGGAATACAGTGTCGTTGCCTTCGAGATACGCACTCAGAACGAGGTCATTTGAAGGGTTGCCATGACGGACTACGCGTTTGGGAGTTTGTATAGAAGTGGTTGTATCTTCTTCGACTGTTTGGTCGATCAGTGGGAAGATTAGGTTTTGGGGCATCGTGATTTGGATTGGAGCGGGGATGAGATTTTGATTGGTTGTGGTGAATTCTATCAATTTAAGGAGGGTGCTAGATTGCGGTTTCGAGTTTAGTTGTCAGGGTCAACCTCACCCTGACCCTCTCCCGCTGAGCGGGAGAGCGGACCCATCCCTACCTCCCGTCCACCCTTGGGTTCTTGCTTTCGCGGGAATGAAAGTTGTTAGGTTGAGTCCTTCTGGCCCCGGGTCCACCCCCGCATGCCCCTGCGAGCTCGCTTCGCTTGCTCGCGTCCCCTTTCGCTCCGAAAGGGGACGTCAATGCGACGAAACCTGTCCGCCGTCGATGTTTATGGATTGGCCGCTGATCCAGTGACCCTGCTCTGAGCAGAGGAAGACTATGGTGTCGGCGATGTCGGTGCCGGTGCCGGGGCGGCCCATGGGGATGTTGGCTTCGAGGCGATCCCAATGATCCTGTCCGCCGGGTGTGTTTTCGCGTTTGTTGTCCCAGCGAGAGGTGTCGATGACGCCGGGGCAGACGGAGTTGACGTTGATGTCGTGGGGTCCGAGCTCCTTCGACAAGCTGCCGGTGAGGCCCTGGAGGCCCATGTTGGCGACGACGTATGCGGCGAAGGTGGCGGGATGGATCTTGCCGGCGATGGACGAGACCATGATGATGGATCCGCCGTCGCCCTGTCGGATCATCGCCTTGGCGGCGGCCTTTGAGGCGTAGTAGGAGCCGTGGATCTTGATGTCAAGGACACGGTGCCAGATGGCGTCGTCGAGTTCGACGATGGGCACTCGGTCCTCGGCCATGGCGAATGCGGCGTTGTTTACGAGGATGTGGACGCCACCGAGTTCGGCTACGGTCTGGTCGACGATGCCGCTTGCTTGAGCGCCGTCTGAGAGGTCGGCGACGATGGTGAGGGCGCGACGGCCCATGGCTCGGATCTCGTCGGCGACGGATTCGATGTCTTGCCAGCCCATCGCCTTCTCGTCCTCGGGGAAGGAGTCGGGGGAGCGTCCGGTGCCGGTGACCGCGACGTCGGCGCCGGCTTTTGCGAGGGCTAGGGCGGTGTCGCGGCCGATGCCACGGTAACGGCCTGCGCCGGTGACGATTGCTACTTTTCCTGAGAGGTCTGGCATGGCGTTCTCTCTTCTGGGATTCAGAGTTTGGCGGTTTCTATACGTTAAACCTTCGCGCGCGTACTGGCAGACTAAGCCTCGCAACACGCAGCCCGGCATCTGATTATCCCGTATAGGCAGTTGATTTCGAATCAGACGCGACGGAATACGGATGCGTCCTCGTCATCTTCATCGTGGTCGTGGCCTGACAGTTTTCTATGCCTTCGTTTATCAAGAAGGGGATGAGGATCCAGGTCACCACGAAAGTGATGACCACCTCGACCAGATTCCAAGCGAGGCCCGCGATGACGAGGGATTGGGCCATGGATTGGCTCACAAGGCCAATTAATGCGACAATGTGTCGGTACAGAAGGGTACGAGATGTTGGTTAGGGCGGAAGTGCGGTTTGGTAAGCGTGCATGCGTTGTTTAAGCCGCAGAGATAGAGACGATGGCAGTCAGGCTTTCGAAAAAGCTCCAAAAAGCGCCGAGCGGCGATGGCATCGGCTGGGGGCTTGACGAGTATGAAGATCGCTACAACACGGGCAAGAGCGGCGGCGTTGACAGCAGGCAAGAGGAATATAAGGAGTTCACCGAGCTCTACTATGACTTGGTGACGGACTTCTACGAGTATGGATGGGGGAGGTCGTTCCACTTTGCGCCGCGCGTGCCCGGTGAGAGTTTCAAGGAATCGCTTTTGAGACATGAGCGGTATTTGGCGACGCGATTGGGTTTGGAACCGGGGATGGTTGTCGCTGATCTCGGTTGTGGCATTGGAGGACCGTTGATCGAGATCGCACGTTTCTCGGGCGCAAAGATGGTAGGTGTGAATGTCAACAGGTATCAGCTAGAACGTGCCCGTAAGTACGTCGAAATGGCTGGATTGGCGGATCAGGTGGAGTTTATGGAATGCGATTTCTTGGACGTGGATGCGCCGGATGAGTCGTTTGATGCGGTGTATGCGATCGAGGCGACGTGTTGCGCGCCAGACAAGGTCAGCGTCTACGGCGAAGTGTTTCGTCTGCTGAAACCGGGTGGGAGATTCGGGGTTTACGAATATGTGATGACGGATCGGTTCGACGATCGGGACCCGCACCATCTTCAGGTCAAAGCGGACATCGAGTTGGGCGGTGGATTGCTGGAGATTGATGACCGGGAGACGGTCGATGAAGCGGTGAGGCAGGTGGGGTTTGAGGTTTTGGAGGCGCATGACCGCTCGATTCAGACGGGGCCATCGATTCCTTGGTACCAGCCGCTGGCCGCATCGGGTTTTTCGGTGGCTGGTTTTCGCAGGTCGCGGCCAGGACGCTGGGTCACGCGAAATACGCTGAAGCTGATGGAGGCAGTTCGCTTCGCGCCTAAAGGAGCCGTTAGGGTTGCTGATGCCTTGAACCTCTGCGGGGACGCGATGGTTGAGGCGGGACGGCTAGGGATCTTTACGCCGATGTACTTCATCCATGCGCGGAAACCGGAGTAGGCGGATTTGATTTGATTGCAAACGACAAGGAGGATAGTTATGGCCTTGCAGTTGGACCACACGATCGTACCGGCATATGACAAGGTGAAGTCGGCGGAGTTCATCGCTCGGATTTTCGGAGTGGACTACAAGGGGACTTGGGGTCACTTCGCACCGGTCAAGGTAAACGACAAATTCACACTGGACTTCGACGACTCAGACAACCCCCAATCGAACCACTACGCGTTTCTGGCATTGGATGAAGAGTTTGACGCCGTGCTCGGGAGAATCAAGAATGAGGGAGTGGCGTTTGGCAGTGGGCCTCGATCAAGGACGGATGGAGAGATCAATCATCATCATGGTGGGCGTGGGTTTTACTTCGAGTGTGAGAATGGACACGTCTGGGAAGTGATTACGCATACCTATGTGACTGATTGAGGCCAGCTCCAACCACGCATAGGGATTGGATGATAGGAGGTCAGACGGCGTGCTGGCGATAGGATGGTACTTTGGGTGGTTCGTCATGTTATTCGCGTCCGAAGTCAGCAAATCGTACTCCGAAAGGAACCTGTTTAGCGGCTTGACCTTGACGATTGAGCCCGGGGATCGCGTCGCCCTGATCGGAGCGAATGGATCAGGTAAGACCACCTTGTTGGAGATCTTGTCGGGCGATTTGGACTCTGACGCTGGGAGTGTAGATCGGCAGCGCGGAGTGACCATCGGGTATCTGAGGCAGGAGCCGGATGCGTTTTCGGACAAATCTCTGTTGGAGGAGGTTTTGGAAGCGGATGTCGAGGCACATGCGCTAACCGAGGAGATCGCAGTTGCAGAGGGGGAGTTGGTCACGGAAGCAGAGCCGCAACGGCAAGGGGAGTTGCTGGATCGGATAAGCGCGCTTTATTTGGAGTTGGAGGAGGCCGGAGGCGACGCCCGGGAACACGAGGCCAAAGCGATACTCGCAGGCCTCGGATTCAAGCAAAGTGATTTTGGACGTCCGATGGGCGAGTTCAGCGGCGGCTGGGTGATGCGCGCAGGACTTGCGAGGTTGCTGTTCAGGGATCCGGATCTGCTGTTGCTCGACGAGCCTACCAACCATCTCGACCTCGAAGCGAACCTATGGTTCGAGAAGTATCTCGGCGGATTCAAAGGAGGTGTCGTCGTAACTTCTCACGACCGCGCGTTCTTGAACCAGACCGCGAACCGGGTCGTCGCTATCGAACCCGACGAGGTGGTCGTTCACCGAGGCAACTACGATCAATACCTCCTAGCTCGGGAGAGCGCACTCGAAATCAAGCAGGCGACCGTGGCACGCCAAGGACGTCAGATCAAGCAGCAGATGCGTTTCGTCGAACGCTTCCGATACAAAGCATCCAAAGCCAGCCAAGTGCAGAGCCGGCTGAAGCAGATCGAGAAGATGGAGATCGTCGAGATGCCGCGGTCGACGAAGAAGGTGCGATACAAGTTCCCTGAACCGCCGCGTGGGGGAAACGAGGCGATCACGTTGCGAGCCGTTAGCAAAGCGTATGACGACAACGTGGTTTACGAGGGTCTGGATCTGACGCTCTATCGAGGAGACCGAGTAGCCTTGGTAGGTCCAAACGGTGCGGGAAAGACGACGTTGTTGAAGATACTGGCAGGGGTGTTGGAGTTTGATGCGGGAAGGCGCAAGACGGGCCATAACGTGATCACGACTTACTACGCGCAGCACGTTCTAGAGTTACTCAACCCCCGGAACACTCTTCTGGGGGAGTTGAGACAGGCATCGCCGATGGAGACGGATCAGAATCTGCGGAACACCCTAGGCGGATTCCTCTTCAGCGGTGATGACGTCGACAAGCAGCTCTCGGTCTTATCTGGCGGAGAGAAGGCGCGGGTAGCTTTAGCGAAGTTGCTGTTGCAACCCAGCAATCTGCTGTTCATGGATGAGCCGACGAACCATCTGGATATCGCATCAAGGGAGATCTTGGCGGATGCGCTTGGGGACTACAAAGGGACGATCTGTTTCATCACGCACGACCGCACGTTGATACGGCAGGTGGCCAACAAGATCATCGAGATCGACAGCGGGCTCGCGACGGTCTATCCGGGAGACTATGACGGTTATCTGTACCGGAAGCAGGTTGAGGCGGATGCTCTAAACGTGGTCAATGATTCGATTGCCGAGAGTAATCGCAGAGCAATCGTCATTTCGGGGCGGGCCGTCAATCGGAACGGGATTGGAGATTATGTCAGCGACGAGGAGGCGCGGCGACGGATGCTAGGTGAGGAGGCCCGCAAACTGAATGAGCGGGTCAAATATGTGACCGCCTCGTTGGATGATTACGAAGGTCGAATAGCGGAGTTGGAAGCTAAGTTTGCGAATCCAGAACTTTACGAAGATGTGGACAAGGTTGCATCTCTGGGAAAACAGTACCGGATGATGAAGGATGAGAGGGATGCGCTATGGGAGGAGTGGGAGGGTTTGACATTGAAGTCGGAGGAGGTTCAGGGGGAGTTGGGAGCTTTGAAGGCGAGTTAGGCGATTGCCCGTTTGGGTGGTGGTTCTCGTGAGGCGAGGATTGTGATGGTTCAAATGACGATCCACCACCTCCGTAAGATGGTGGGAGTTTTGCGTGTTGGAGGCGCGGATCGGCTGGGATCGACGTCTCAGTCCAGCTTCAACACCATAAGATGTTCGTCGATGTATTGGCCATCGACAAGCATGGCCCTAGGGGTCGTGCCGCAGATCTCGAACCCGAAGGAAGCATAGAGCGATATTGCACGTTCGTTGGTTGTCGTCGCAGTTAGTTGAATGATCGAGAGGCCGTGTATCTGACGCACCCTTTGCAGCGCAGCCGCGACCATTGCCTTGCCGTATCCGTTGCCTTGATGCTCTCCGGCGACGTGCGCGGCGATGATCCTGCCGATGTGCATGAGTTTGGGCCCGTTGTATCGCCAGAAGCCGATCGAGCCTATGAGGACACCATCGACGAAGCAGCCTAGGGTGAAGTCGTCTGATGATGCAGGGGTTTCAGGCAATCGATCGGCGAACCTCTCGACTGGCCAGTCTTGTTCAATCTCGTAGGAACCGCTGAAGATGGTCGGGTATTCCTTGAGCGCCCGGAGACGAAGGGCCCGGAATATCTCGGCGTCGGTCTTGGTTAGTTCGCGGATTTGCATGTAAGGGTGGTCAGTCTCGTTGAACGGCGCGCCTTATGAGCATACGATCGCTTCAAGATCAACCGTATCGTCACGAGACCGGTACTGAGTGCGATGGGTTCCAAAGTGGGCGTATAATGCGCGGATTGGTATGGAATTCAAGAGGGATTGAGCATGGCTGAGGTGTATGACACGATCATCGTCGGTGCTGGTTCCGCTGGTGCGATTCTGGCGGCGCGGTTGACGGAGGATCCGAACCATTCGGTTCTATTGGTTGAGGCGGGTCGAGACTATCCGAAGTTGGAGGAGATACCGGATGAGGTGAAGTACGGGTACGGGCATAAGAATCGGCCTTGGCGGAATGCGGTCAGCGAACACCGGTGGACTTTCGTGGCTCGATTTACGGACGAGGCGGCACCGGGGTTGGTGCCTAGGGGTCGGGTTGTTGGCGGGTCGAGTGCGGTGAACGGTCAGATATATCTGCGTGGAGTGCCTGAGGACTATGACGCTTGGGCCGAGTGGGGAAATGATCGATGGAGTTTCCAGGAGTTGATGCCGTTCTTTCGGATGATCGAGACGGATACGGACTTTGGTGGCGATTTTCACGGGTCAGACGGGCCGATCATCGTGCGACGCTGGAAGCCGGATGAGTGGCTGGCGCCGCAGCATGCGTTTTACAAAGCGGCGAGAGCAAGTGGGTTCCCGGACTGTCCTGACCACAATGCTCCGGGCTCGACGGGTGTGGGACCGACGCCACTGAATAACCCTGACAGGATTCGGTGGAGCACTGCGATTGGGTATCTTACAGAAGCTAGGGAACGTCCGAATCTGACGATCTTGTCAGAGTGCCTTGTTCATCGGGTGATTTTCGACGAGAAACGTGCAGTTGGTTTGCAGGTGGAGGTAGATGGCGAAATCGAAGACGTGACTGGACAGGACATCATCTTGGCGGCAGGTGCGATCGGGTCACCGCATATTTTGATGCTGTCGGGCGTCGGATCGTTGGAGAGTTTGGAGCCAGCGGGTGTTCCCGTTATGCACGAGTTGCCGGGGGTGGGACAGAATCTACGTGATCATCCGCATGTGAGGGCGGCATGGCGAACGCGAGATGGTTATGAGCAACCGGAGGGGATACCAGGCTGCCAGTTCACGCTGCGGTATACGGCGAAGGATTCTCATCTGGTGAACGACATGCTGATCCATCCGGGATCACGAGGGGTGTTGACCGAGAGGATGTATGGGCCATACGCGGGCGAAGAGCAGGGATTCATCATGGTCGTGTGCCTGGACCTCGCGGTTGGATCGGGCAATATGTGGCTGCGAACCAAGGATCCTCACATCCAGCCGTACTTGAACTACAACTACTTCGAGGAGGAGTTCGACCTGTCGAGGTTGCGTGAGGGGGTGCGGATTGCGCTAGAGTTCGGCGAGCATGAAGAGTGGGCGAAGATGGTGAAGGAACGTGTGCAACCGTCCGACGATGATCTGGAATCTGACGAGGCATTGGATGCTTGGATCAAACGTGTTGTGACGACGAGCCATCATGTGTCCGGGACTTGCAAGATGGGTCCAGATTCGGATGAGATGGCAGTGGTCGATCAATACGGTAATGTGAAAGGTCTGCAGAATTTGAGGGTCGCGGATGCGTCGATCATGCCGGACTGCATTCGGGCAAATACGAATGTGACGTCGATGGTGATCGGCGAGCGCGTGGCGGCGCTCATAGGTGAAGGCCTGTGACCGCGCAATTCGCGCTAAGTGCTTTTGGAGACGAGATTGCGGCAGATGTCGATGAGCAGCTGCGCGTCTTGAATGAACTTCGCATCGGGTATCTGGAACTAAGAAGCGCTTGGGGGACCAACGTTCTCGAGTTGAGCGATGCGGAGGTTGGTAGGTTGGTGGAGCGATGCGAGGCGCACTCGATCAGGGTGAGCTGCATCGGGAGTCCGATTGGCAAATCGCCGATTGACGATCCCATTGAGGAGGTTGTCGCCGACCTCAATCGGATCATCGATATAGCAAAGATGGTCGGAACTGACAAGGTGCGTGTGTTTTCCTTCTACCCAGACGCGGAGGAGATGCAGGCGGAGCGTGTTGAGGAGTCGATTTCGAGGATGCGGGTGATGGCCGAGGTGGCAGAGGAACGAGATGTCGTTTTGTGGTTAGAGAATGAAGGTGGGTTGGTTGGCGATGTTCCGGGACGGTGTCGGGCGATTGTGGAGGGTGTGGGTAGTCCGAATTTGAGGTATGTGTGGGACACCGGAAACTATCCGCAGATGGGTTTTGAGCGGTCGGTTGAGATCGGGTGGCCGTTGTTAAGCGAATACGTGGAGTGCGTGCAGGTAAAGGACGCCAAGGTCTCGGACGGAACGATTACGGTAGCGGGGGGAGGTGATGGACAGGTGCGAGAGTTGCTGGTGAATTTGCGGAATTCGGGCTATACCGGGTTTCTGGCTTTAGAGCCGCATCTTTGGATCGCTGGCCGACGCGGCGGATTCAGCGGAATTGAGGGAATGACGCGAGCCGCCGAGGCGTTGCGTGGGTTGATGGTGGAGGTGGGGTGTGAGGAGGAGCAGGGATGAGTGGGGAGATGGGAACTATACATTTACCGGAGCGGCGAAAAGACACCAACATTTCGATTGTGCTATGAGCACTCCTGAACTCCATGTGCAGACGATGTTTTCGCTTGACGGCAACGGCCGTATCGTGGGCACGCGTGAGCCGGATCCAAGTCCGGGTCCGTTGTTCTCGCTAGTTCGAGGAAGAGATGGTTGCGCGTGGGCTGTGAGGTCTGACGTGCCGCGGAGTGTGGCCAAGGAACTCGGCACTCTTGCGGGGGAAGAACCGTCGGTTGCGGACTTCCGAGTTGCTCCCGTGCATGCCGAACAATACGCGTCACTGGTTGAAGGCAGAGTCGACTATGGGCCGGCATTCACGTTTCCGGAGGAGATTGTCGAATCCAATGGCACGGTATTAGTTGAGGACATAAAGCATCTCGACCGTCACTTTGCCGGATGGAGGGCTAGTGAGATTCCGTACCGAATTCCGATTGTCGCGTTGATCGAGGATGGACATGCCGTGAGCGTATGCTTTTGCGCGCGGCGGTCCGATGTGGCGGCGGAAGCGGAAGTCGAAACGGCGGTTGCGTATCGCGGACGTGGGTTTGCCCCGCGGGTCACAGCGGCTTGGGCGATGGCGATTCGAGCTTCTGGTCGCGTTCCGCTGTACAGCACCTCGTGGAATAACTCGGCATCGCTATCCGTTGCGGGGAAGTTGGGCCTCGTGTCGTATGCGTGCTCATGGAGCATCTCGTAGCGGTGATGACGCTTCTGATGCCTTCTGCAGCTGGGCTATGTCGAGTTTTTGCATCGGTAAGAAGGCTTCGGTTACGGCCTTCGGGTTGCGGGCCATGAGTTCGGGCAGGATGGACGGAACTACTTGCCACGAGACGCCGAATTTGTCTTCGAGCCAGCCGCATTGGCTCGGACTGCCGCCTTCGGTCAACGCGTCCCAGTAGTAGTCGATCTCTTCTTGGTCTCCGCAGCTGATGACGAACGAGACTGCGGGAGTGAGTTTGTACATCGGCCCACCGTCGACCGCGCCAAATGTCAAACCTCCGAGTTGGAACTCAACCAGGTGGCTACCCTCTGCAGGGCCAGCGGAGATCTCTTGGATACTGAGGATCTTGGAGTCCGGGAAGACGGAGGTATAGAACTCGGCGGCGGCTTTAGATTGGCCGTCGAACCAGAGGAACGGGTTGATCGATGGGGTCGAGGTGATCATCGTTTGTGTTTCCGTGATGGCGGATGTTCCATTCCCATGTAGACGCCGCCTTTGCTGAGTTCTTCGAGCATCTGGTTTAGCCGGTTTAGTTGAGTTTCAGGGCGTTTGGCGTTGGTTATCCAGCCGATGTAATCGTTCTGCTGATAGGCGGGCCTGGCGTTATAGTCGTCGATGAGGTTGTTGCGTTCGAGGGCAGCTGCGACGAACTGGGGCATCGGGTGGATTGGTCTGGTCAGGTTGTTTTTGGGTTGTTGGGTCATTTACCTCGCTTTCTGACGGTCAGCCGGTGTTAGTCAGTCTTTTCGTGTAATTGATCAGGGATTCAGCGGCTTGGGATAGTAGATCGGTTACTTCTGAGTCGGTAGTGTTGCCATTTTCGTCCATGAAGTTGGCAACATGAGGAAGGAGCACTCTGGGTTGATGCAAGACGTAGCCGCCTTCGGATTCGATGCTGTACGAAGCGTGCATGTGCATTCGGGGGCAGCCGGAGCGCCCGGGTCCGGTGCCGATGATGAAGAAGATTTTGCCAGTCAGGAGGTTGCCGCGACGGGAGAGCCATTCGATGGCGTTCTTGAGAGTTGCAGTCATTGATCCGTTGTATTCAGGACAAGCGATGATGACGGCGTCAGTGTTGCGGACTGCGTCTCGGAAAGTTTCGGCTTCATGGGGAATACCCTGAGCTTCGACATCGGGATGGAACATGGGAACGGGAGTGAGGTCGAAGAGCGTGGTTTCAGCTCCGTGGTCGGCGGTGTGAACGAGCAAGTTTTTGAGGAGTTTCAAGTTCCAAGACTCCTTGCGAAGGCTTCCGCATATTCCCAGAATTTTCATCTTTTTCCTTGTCTTCGTTTTATTGGGGAAGGTTAGTTACCACGACAGCGCGTAGCAGGCTCGCCGCGGGTCGGCTGATGACGCTAGAACGCCAGTGTCAGGGTTTCGTGTCGAGACTGTGGCACCTACTCCAGCACCGACGACGGCGATGACCTGATGTCCCTTCGATGCTAGTTCGTCGCGGGTGATCTGCGGGATGGCATGTTCGACAACGAGTTGACCTGGGAAGTATGAATGGGGGTAGAAGCTGTTGAGGACGTTGTTGCTGGCGAAGCGGGGAGCCTCGACGGCAACTTGGGGGTTCATTCTCCAGAGAAGACTGTTGAGGATGAGCTGGGTGTTGGCCTGGGCCTGGTGGTCGCCTCCGGGGCAGCCGGATGTCATGACGGGGACGCCATCTTTGGTGACGATGTAGTTGATGAGGGTAGTTCTTGGGCGCTTGCCAGGCTCGAGGCGGTTGGGATGGTCCTCGATGAAGTTGAGCATCTCCATGCGGGTGCTTAGCGCGCATCCGAGTTCAGGGAAGAAGACGGATTTGGAGAAGGAGCCACCAGAGGGAGTAGCAGCGACCATGTTGCCTTCGCGGTCGATGACGGAGATGTGGGTGGTGCCGACCTCATCGCTGGATTCTCCCATCTCGGTGATTGGGCGATTCGGCATCCCCTCCGAATGTCGCTGCGCTCCATTCGCGCCTCCTTCGTGCGAAAGGGGACGAGGTGTGGTGGAGAATTTCCAAGGGTTGCCGGGCTCTGGGGTTTCGGGAAAGGCCCTGTCGGGATCGATTAGGACAGCGCGTTCGCGGGCGTAGTCTTTGGAGAGCAGGCCGTCGATAGGGACGATGGCGAAATCAGGGTCGCCGTAGTAGGTCTGACGGTCGGCGAAGGCTAGGTTCAGGGCTTGGCTGACGGTGTGGATGTATGCGGCGGAGTTGTGACCCATCGCTCGGAGGTCGAAGTTCTCTAGGATGTTGAGGGTCTGCAACAGGACTGCGCCTTGGGTCCATGTGCGCTGGCCGTGGATTTCGTGGCCAAGGAACGAGGTCTTGATGGGGGTTTCATACTTGGCCTCAAAGTCGGCGAGGGATTCCAGGTCCAAGATGCCCCCGACACTTTGACTGCAATCGGCGATGGTCTGGGCTACTTCGCCCCTGTAAAAACAGTCTCGGGCGGCTCGGATGCCTTCTTCTCGGTTGCCTTCAGCTTCGATTTCAGCTTGGGCGAGGTTGCGTAGCGTCTGCGCGATCCCGTTCTGCACGAGAAGGGAGCCGGGTTCGGGAACTTCGCCGCCGTCGTAGAAGACGTCGTGTCCGCCTGGCGGGTACTGCTCCCACTGGTTACGGGTGTGGGGGTTGCCGATGCTCATGAGCATGTATTCATAGTTAGGGATGCCATGCTGGGCATATCGGATCGACGGAGAGAGCACCTCTGCGACGCTCTTCGTGCCGTATTTTTCGAGTAGCGATAGGAATGCGGCGACAATGCCGGGGACGGTGAAGCTGAGGTGTGCCTCAGGGCCAGGGCCGGTAGGGATCTGGTCGTGGCCTTGTGAGCGGTACCAATCGATGGTCGCGCCGTTTGGTGCGGTTCCCTGTCCGCTTAAGGAGAAAAGGTCCCCGCTGTCGGCGTGGTAGAGCATGAATACGCCTTCGGCCGCGAGTGAGTAGGATGCGATGGGTTCGGTGACGGCGGCGGCGAACCCTGCGGCCGCGATAGCGTCGAATGCGTTTCCACCGGCGAGCATCATCCTCATGCCGGCCATGGATGTGAGATAGTGGCCGCTGGAGATGACGCCTTGGGTTCCGTAAATCACGGGGCGGCTGGTTGGAGGCTGACCGGGGTGGTCGGAGGTGGTGGCAACGGTTGGAGATGTCACGAGATGATGTTTCCTTGACGCTAAGTTAGGGATGCGAGTTGGGTTTCATGGGAGAAATTGTATTGGCGAAGGATAGTGGTTGTTTGGGCCGGTCTGCGCGGCCGGCCCCGTCCACGAACACCGGAACCGCCACTCGTAGCGGCCGTTCGTGAAGGGCCCATGCACAGCGAAGGAAGCGACATTCGCGGGAGATGCCGGGGTGGATGAGCGCGAGCCCAAACGACCGACGACAAACCGCAGGGGATTCAACGAATCAACATCCAAACATTCCCAAACGCATCAACCTCCCCACGCCAACCCGGATGCACCACAACCGTCGAATCAACCTCCTCAACAATCCCCGGCCCCTCGACAAGATCCCCCGACCTCAACCCATACCGGTCATACACCCGACAATCCACAAACCCACCACTCTCCGCGAAATACACTTCCCTACTCCCCTTCACCGCCCGATCCGCGCCACCAACACTCTCACCAATTTCCCGAACCCGAGGCTTCGAAATCTCTCCGATAGCGCTCAACCGCAACGCCACAAACTCTACCGGCTCCCCCTCGGCCATGAATCCGTATGCACGCTCATGCTCAGCATGGAGCCGCTTCAAAACATCAGCAACCTCATTCTCACCCATCAATCCCTCCGGCAACGGGATCGTCAACTCGTAGCTCTGTCCCACGTACCGAACATCCGCCTGCCGCATAAACCGCATCTCCCCTATCCCGACCCCTTCTCGCGCCAGAGCCTCCCGCCCTTCTGAAACCATCCGCTCGAACTGCTCCTCGACCAACCCCAGGTCCACCCCATCGACCCGTCTGATCAACGCCACCGAATAGTCATGCTTGATATCCGTCACCAGCAGTCCCATCGCGGAAGTCGTACCCGGACTCATCGGCACCAACACCCGTGGCATCTCAAGCTCCGCGGCTAAACGATTCGCGTGAACCGGACCGGCCCCGCCAAACGCCACCAGCAGAAACTCTCTAGGATCGTAACCCCGTTGCACCGAAACCCTCCGCAACGCTCCGACCATCGCATTATTCGCGATCTCCACGATCCCCAATGCGACCTCCTCAACCGACATTCCCAACGGTCCAGCACACTTTTCCTCGATCGCCTCTCGTGCTGCCTCCACATCCAATCTGATCTCCCCACCAAGGAAATACTCCGCCGAAATCCGACCTAGAACCAGATTCGCATCTGTAATCGTCGGCTCGTCACCACCGCGCCCGTAACAGACCGGCCCCGGATCTGCCCCTGCGCTCTGAGGACCTACTCGTAGGATCCCTCCCGAATCGATCCAGGCAATCGACCCACCGCCAGCGCCGATCTCCACCAGATCGATCACCGGCGTCCGAATCGGGTAGCCGGAACCCCGCGCGCCGTGTTCCGTAGTCGAAGCCGTCCCCCCAACCTCGTAGTCCTTTGTAACCCGAGGCGTTCCATCTTCCACCAACCCGACCTTCGCCGTAGTCCCACCCATATCAAACGAAATCACATCCTCATGCCCCAACGACCTGCCTAACTCGCTGGCCGCAATCACTCCCGCAGCTGGGCCCGACTCGACCATAAAGACAGGTCGATCAATCGCTCCCTCGAATGTCAGAACACCACCGCTGCTCTGCATCACCAGCAATTCGCCATTCACCCCAGACCCGCGCACCCGCTCCCGTATCTTCCCCAGATACTGTGACACCACCGGTCGGATCGCAGCATTGATCACCGTGGTGCTGGCCCGAAAATACTCTCGAAACTCCGGCGCTACGTCCGACGACAAAGATACCAACACCGAAGGCAATTCCTCCTCGAAAATCTTCCCGATCCTTCGCTCATGCCTCGGATTGATGTACGAATGCAACAAACAGACCGCGACCGACTCCACTCCCTCATCCCGCAACTTCACTGCTACTTCCCTCACCGTCTCCTCATCCAACTCCACCAAAACATCGCCCCGAAAATCAAGTCGCTCCGGCACCCCGAAACAGAGGTACCGCGGAACCAACGGCTTCACCTTCTCGAACTGCAAATCATAGAGTCTTGGACGTATGCCGGTCTGTATCTCCAACAGGTCCCGGAACCCGTCCGTCGTCACAAAAGCGGCCCTTGCCAAATTCCCTTCGATAATCGCGTTCGTAGCCACTGTCGTCCCATGCACCACGTACCTCACATCTCCCGCGCCCACCGATCCTCCTCCCAACATCCGATCAACAACATTCAAAAAGCCTTCAGAAGGATCGCTCGGAGTGGACGGCACCTTGCCAGTTCGCACTTCACCAGTCGACTCGTTCAAAAGAATCGCATCCGTAAACGTCCCCCCAACATCCACGCCCAAGCGGTATTGATCACCCATCGTCAAACCTCCCGATGTTCTGAATCACCGCTACGAAGTCTTGACGTGGCCTCCCAATCCACTGCCCAGTTCTCAACATCCACAACAACCCGATACACATCCCGCGCCCGTCTCCAATGCACTCTGCCATCCCGCACATCCCGCAAAACATCCTCAGGATCACGCTCCTTGGGAGGTCCATACCCACCGCCTCCGCAAGTCCGATAACTCACCACATCATCCTCTTGAAGCTGGACCGTAACCTTCGATCCCAACTCCCGAGCCTCAGCATCCGGATTCAGAACATAATGCGCGCGTTCGCCCGCCAAACCGCCGAACAACCCATGCGGACCCCAGCGCTCGCGGTCCGCCAATATCGTGAACGACGCTTCATGATCCGGGAAAAGATAGTCCCTACGCAGCCCGAGTCCACCACGATACTTCCCGGCCCCTTCTGAATCCTCCACCAACTCGTACCGCGTAATACGAACCGGGTAGTTCAACTCCGTTTCTTCAATCGGAGCGTTCGCTGTGTTCTTCCCATGCGGCTGCACCGCATCCGGTCCATCTTTCGTCGCCCTACCTCCGAAACCGCCGGCTATCGTCTCTAAGAAGCAGTAGGTCTCTCCTCTGTACGGGTCGAACCCACCAAATCCCGAATGACAGATCATCCCTTCAGTTCCAGCGGGCACTCTTTCGGGGATAGCTGGTGCCAAGGCCTTGAAAATCACCTCCGTCAGGCGCAGCTGCGTCTCCCAACCGCCGACGACCGGAAACGGCTCCGTGCAGTTCACCACCGATCCTTCAGGGGCCAGCATTCGCACATTCCGGTAGAAGCCCGCGTTGACAGGAACATCGGGATCGATCAGACACTTCAAGACGAATGCCACACCGGAATGCGTCTGCGCGTAGGTGGAGTTCACCGGCGCATGACGTTGCTCATCACTTCCAGTGAAATCAAAAAACGCTCCATCTTCATCAATCATCACCTCCACCTTCAACCTGACGGGTTCATCGCTATAACCATCACTGTCCATCACTCCCTCATCCGCAAAAACGCCCTTTGGCAACTTTGCCAGTTCAGACCTCGTCCGACGGTCCGTATACTCGATCAACTCGTCTGTGTAACGGATCACCGTATCCAACCCCATCCGGTCCAAGAGCGCAGTCAGTCTGCGTATTCCCGTGTTGTTGGATGCGATCTGAGCCCGAAAATCGCCTGCTGTCTCCCGCTTCGCCCTGACCTGCGCTAGCACTAGGTCGAAAACGTCCCGATTGATATCCCCCCCATTCACCAACTTCACAGGTGGAATAACGATCCCCTCCTGATAGATCTCCCGGAACGCCCCGATACTCGCCGGAGCTCCACCACCAACATCCACGTGATGCGCCAGACTCGCAACATATCCAACGGGCGCACCCTCGTAGTAGACCGGCGAAATCAGCGTGATGTCATTCAGATGGACACCGCCTGTGTATGGCAGGTTCACCAATATCCCATCACCCTCGCGCAAGTTCTCGATCCCGTAATTTCTCAGCGCCCTCGGTATCGTCTCAACCAACGAACCCAGATGATTCGGCTGGCTGAACGACTGCGCCACTGTACGCATATCCAGATCGAAGATGGCGCATGAAAAGTCGTGACGCGTCTTGATGTTCGTCGAATACGCGCTCCTACGCAGCGCAGAAGCCATTTCCTCCGTCGCCTCTACAAGCGCGTTGCGGATGACTTCGAATCTGATGGGATCTATAGGTGTTTGGGATTGCAACCCTAGGACCGTCTTGTCGCTGCGGATCTAAAGACGATGCAAATGATAGCAACGTCAACCGTGCACGTCACCTCAACACGCGATAACTTATTCGCAACGAAACACACTCACCCTTTCACGGTGCAAAACCCATGAAATACGACTTCATCGTCATCGGCGCCGGCTCTGCCGGAGCAATCGTCGCTTCCCGCCTAACGGAGGACCCAAACACCTCGGTCCTCCTCCTCGAAGCTGGTCCTGACTATCCCACCATCGAAGACCTCCCTATGGAGATAAAACTCGGCTACGGCTTCGACCGCAACATCTGGGCGCGCGCTTTTGGTAAAGACAGCAAGCATAACTGGAACTTCACCGCGAAATCCAACGACCTCTTCCCGGACATGCTTGTTCCCCGTGGCAAGCTAGTTGGAGGTTCCAGCTCGGTGAACGCGCAGATATTCCTGAGAGGTTTGCCCGAAGACTACGACGACTGGGCATCTTGGGGCAACGACGAGTGGTCGTTCCAAAAACTCATGCCCTACTTCCGGCGTATAGAGACCGACACCGACTTCTCCGACGACTACCACGGCACCGAAGGCCCGATCGTCTGCCGTAGATTCAAGCGCGACGAGTGGAACGAGGACCAAGAAGCATTCGTTCAAGCCTGTCAGATGCTCGGATACCCATACTACGAAGACGCCAACGACCCGGACACAACTGGCGTTGGCCCGCCTCCGTTCAACAATCCCAACGGCGTTCGCTGGAGCACAAACATCGGTTACCTATCTCAGTCCAGACATCGCCTCAACCTAACGCTTCGCGCCGACTGCCACGTCCACCGGCTTCTGTTCGACGGCAATAAAGCGATCGGCGCAAAGGTCGAATCCGGCGGAGAACTCTTTGACGTTTACGCCGACCAGATAGTCCTATCCGCAGGCGCATTGTGTTCACCTCAGATCCTCATGCTCTCCGGTGTCGGCCCCGCCGATCACATCCGAGAGATGGACATCCCCCTGGTCCTCGATTCCCAGGGCGTGGGCCAGAACCTCCGCGACCACCCGCAAGTCTCCACAACTTGGCGCACCAAATCGGAATTCCGCCAGGACCCGTTGGCGTCGAAGATACAGGTCAACCTAAAGTTCACCTGCAAAGGCTCGAGATGGCGCAACGACATGTTCATTCACCCCCTCTCTTGCGCCACACAAGAAGGTGTTTATCTGATATCCAACACTCAACCGATCGGCATCTCGATGATCTCGGCACTCTACCTCGCCGAGTCAGCCGGTGAAGTCAAACTCCAATCGACCGACCCATATGTCCAGCCTTATCTCGACTACAACCTGCTCGACGCCGAGTTCGATAAAGAGCGCATGCGAGAAGCAGTGCGGCTCTGTGTCGAGATTGGAGAACAGTCACCGTACGAGGACATCATCGACGAACTGGTAGCTCCCACTTCCGAGGAGCTACACGACGACGAGATGCTGACCCGCTTCATCATGGAACGGGTCGGAACGAGTCATCACGCCTCCGGCACGTGCAAGATGGGACCAGACAGCGACGAAATGGCAGTGCTCGATCAATACGGCAACGTCAAAGGGTTGGAAAACCTGAAAGTCGCAGATGCCTCAAACATGCCCGACTGCATCCGTGCGAACACCAACGTCACATCAATGATCATCGGCGAACGCGTCGCCGACTTCGTTTTGGAAGGGAGATAGCCTCTAAGCTTTGGCGACCTCGTCCCCGTCGTCGTCCATGGTGAGGGACCCCATGAATTCCTCGAAAGCGCTCAGTTTCTCCCGCTCCTCACGGGTAACGGGAGCAGTCGCCTCTTCGTACCGCTTCTCGTGCGCGCCGTGGCGGGCTTGCTCCTCTGCGGCACGACGGCCTTGGATGTCGCTGTCAACCTGCTCCATGACCTCTTCCGCCATGTAGATCGGGGCTCTTGCCCTGACCGCCAGCGCTATCGAGTCGGAAGGCCTTGCATCCAACACGATCACCTCTTCATCAACCCGGATGCTGACATCTGCGAAGAAGGTTGATTTGTTCAATCCCCGGATGTACACGTACTGGACTGTGCCGCCGAGTTCCTTGATCGAGTTGAGCAACAGATCATGCGTCATCGGCCTGCTGGGGTTGGCATCGCTCGAAGGAGCGACGATCGCTGCCGCCTCGTTTGCGCCAATGATGATCGGGCATACCCGCTTATCCTCGTGATCTTTGGGTCGTAGGATCAAGCATCGCTCAGAACCGCCGTCTCGTCCCACTGTAATCTGGTGAATCTCCACCTCCAGCATGACAGTCATCTCCTTGACTTCGCAGCAGTTACCAGTTGCAATGCCCCAAACAACGTTGCGCTTTCCCACATCGACATCCAGAACATCTCACCTCATACTTTATAACGATTCCAAAATCGCACAACCCACCCGGCGGTTATGTCGTGTATGTTCATTCCTCAAATATGCCGATCTGACGTGCTCTGAGCCACCGTCCGGCAGCAAATGCGATCCCGAACACTATTCCGAACAGCGTGACTTGAATGGCAATTGATTCGAACATATACGCACCTATCAAAAGGAACACCACGGGCCATGCCAAGAGCGGTATCGGCAATGCACGCTCTACTCTTTGCCTTGGGTCGCGTATACGTTACGGTTGGCTTGTTGGACTCCTTCGTGCGCGCTGGTTGACCGCATCAATTCATCGAAGTAAGTCTGTGGAACAGTGCGTGGCGGTGGTTGCTGGAATCCACCGACCAATTCCCAACACCGTTCCCTGAACTCATCGTCGGTGTGGTCCCCCTTGTGGATGTTGCACCTGCGACACAACGCCTGTAAGTTCTCAACGTCGTTCGATCCGCTCCTGGAAACAGGGTCCATTTGGTCGATCTGGAGATTATCGAAAGTCAGTCTAACGCCGCAATACATGCACTTGTATCTCTGACTTTGTGCAACCGCTGCTCTTTCTCCTTTGGAGAATATGACCCGTATCGTCGATCTCACGGCGCGCTGGTTCTCCGTAAAGCTGAGGATCATCCCAAGAATCACGTCCAAGACCTTCAACGAAGTCCACCTCCTAGCGATCCATATCGCTTGGACAACAATGAGCAGGGATCCCAAGAAGGCGGTCTTTGAATCATTGTCAGGCTTGTCGTAGAAATCATGATCTAATGATTCGACATTCCGCTGATTCGTTTCGTCAACCATTCTCTACGTTCATGCTTTTGTCGACTCGTTGGATTTTAGCACTGATAGCGTTCATAAAGAACCTTGATATGGATACGGAAATACCTGCGCTCGACGATTAGGATGCATTGCGGCAGAGAGGGTTCTAATACCATGGCTCGTACCGTTATTCCTCCGGTACTATTCACCGCCGTCCGCGCCCTCGCTAATTACGAGTGGAGTTGGTCATGGGATCATGGTGATAAAGGCGTAGGGCGTGTAAAGGGGTAACCGCCACTCCCCCAGGCTAAGGCGATCCAGTCTCTCCACTATCCACCGGCACCCTCGATTTCATCCGGCGTTGCACCAAAGGCCGTTCAAGCATCACTCGTCGACCGCATCCCTCACAAACCAGACCTATGTCCGCACCGATCCGATAGACCTCCCAAGTACTAGAACCGCACGGGTGCGGCTTGCGCAAAACGACCTTGTCTCCAACCGCAAACGGCACCACCAACCGGTCTTTTCGCGCGAGCTGAGCCACTAAACTCACTCCCTGCCCAACACAATCTCACTTCTTAACTGCTCAACGGCCCGTCGAGCTGCGTCATCAAAGTCCGAAGCGGATTGGGAAGCATAGATGATGCCGCGAGATGAGTTGATGAGGATGTTGTCGCCACCCAATCTAGCGGTCTCCGTAGCGTCCCCGCCTTGCGCCCCGACGCCTGGTATCAGGAATGGTGTGTCGGGAAACGAAGATCGCAAAGACGCAAGTTCCTGCGGGAAGGTGGCACCAACCACTAGGCCGACATTGGTGTCTTCCGATAGACCAATTACCTGTTTGGCGACGACTTCGTACACCATCTTCCCGGTTCGGTCATCAACAATGTCTTGAACTTCAACGGAACTTGGATTTGAAGTCCGGCAAACTACGAACACTCCGCGATCTCGATACTCCAAGAACGGCAACACTGATTCCGATCCCTGATAGGCATATACAGTCACGGCGTTTACATCCCAAACTTCAAACATTGCCTTCGCATATGCCTCGGCGGTATTGCCGATATCACCTCGTTTGGCATCGGCTAGAACGAAGGCATGAGGGGCCACGTCGCGTATGTGTCGGATAGTCTTCTCCAGAGCATCTAAGCCCCCTCGCCCCATTGCTTCATAAAATGCAAATTGGGGTTTGTAAGCCGCGACCAGTTCCTGCGTAGCGTCGATAATCGCCCGATTGAACTCGAACACGTCATCGATCGGCATCTTTGCCGGATCGGGGTCAAGTCCGACACATACACAGCTTCCTGAACTCGAACGCGCCAAATCCAACCAATCAGACATTCTCCTAACCGCAACTGTCGTCATCTTGTCTCCCTGCTAACTTGATGCATACTCCACCTGAAATTATCTACGAGTTCAGTGACACACGGTCTGATCCCAACTCGCCGCGACCCGTCGAACCCACTCGCGAAGACCTCGAATGGTTGTTTGCTGCGTTGTTCGACGCTTACGGACCTCGGCATTGGTGGCCGACGGTCCATGGCGGGGCTTTCGAGTTGGTTGTCGGGGCGATATTGGTGCAGAACATCTCTTGGTCGAACGTTGAGCGTGCGCTTGTGAATATGCGGGACGCTGGGGTTTGGTCGTTCAAAGAGATTCTGGATACTCCGGATGAGGATATGCACGAGATCATTCGTCCATCGGGCTACTACAAGGCGAAAACTCGCAAACTGAAGGAGTTTGCGGAGTTCATCCTTTCCAAGCATGACGGTGATCTGAAGCGGTTGTTTGCGCTTCCGATTAGCGAGATGCGGACGCAGTTGCTTTCGGTCTGGGGAATTGGCGAGGAGACAGCGGACGACATCATCTTGTACGGAGCCAATAAACCATCTTTTGTAGTCGACATGTATACGAAACGATTACTGGCTCGGTTAGGTTGGGAAATTCGAGGGACCAGTTACTCCGCGTACCAAGAACTGTTCCACGAAATGTTGCCCCACGACGCGTATCTCTTCAACGAATATCACGCTCTGATCGACTACCACGTAGCGAGGATCTGCAAAAAGAAGCCTCTGTGCGATCGGTGCGTTTTGGCCGAGGATTGCCCGGTGGGGCTTGGGGTCACCCAGCCGTGACAGTGATGCTGCTGGTTTTGAAAAGAACGTAGACGTCGGTGCCGGGTTTCAGGTTTAGGGATTGAACAGCATCGGCCGTGAGTTCGACGACGAACTCGGCTCCGGCGTTGACGAAGGCGAATGCCGCGTACTCCCCTATCTCGATGCGCTGAACAACGCCGGGAAGGATGTTGCGTGCGCTGATCGATTGTGGGTGCTCCAGGGCGAGCATGATGTCGGAGGCGCTGATGGAGACAGTGACGGGTTGATCTGGTTTGTAGTCGTTAGGCTGGGCGATGATTTCGATGTCGCCAATGCGGATGGAGCCACTTGGGGTCACAGTGCCGACGTATAGATTGTCGATGTCGTCACGGTCGACTCTGGTTGATGAGGCGATCTCGGCTACAAGGTCGATTACCGGGCCGAAGGACTTGACGCTACCTTGGTCAAGGATGAGTGCGTTCGGGGCCAGGGCCATGACGTCAGAGAGGGAGTGCGAGACGTAGACCATCGGAATGTCGTATCGCCCGTGGAGCTGTTTGAGGTACCCAACGACTTGGTTGCGGAGTCGGATGTCGAGAGATGCGACGGGTTCGTCGAGGAGGAGGAGGCGTGGCGATGTCGCGACGCTTCGAGCCAAGGCGACTCGCTGACGTTCGCCGCCTGAAATGTAGGGTGGGTATCGGTCTAGGAGGTGGTCGATTTGGAGGAAACGAGTGAGGTCGTAGGGATCGATTGTGCGCAGATCGGGAGGAGTCAGGTTGTAACCATATTGGATGTTTTGGCGGACGGTCTTGTGTGGGAAGAGCATTCCGTCTTGGAAGACAATGGCTGCCCTAAGGGATTGAGGCGAGCGTTGGATACGGTCGGTTGATGAGTAGACGGTTTCACCAGCCAGCTTGATGTGACCTTGGTCGGGGGTGATCATTCCAGCGAGGCAGGCGAGGAGAGTGGATTTTCCGGCGCCGGATGGTCCGAACACTGCGGTGATGTCGTCTTGGAATTTGCCGGAGACGTTCAGCTCGAAATCTCCTTGGCGGAGCTGGATGTCGAAATCTAGGAAGGGTGTTTCGGCACTAGCCATTAGACCCGCTCCTACCGGCTAGGCGAGTCCGCTGCTGAGCCACCAACCTGTTGTGAATAGCTAGAGCTATCCCGCCGATGGCGATGGATACCGCCGCCAAGACCCACGCCTCCGAGAAATCGCCAGCTGAGATGCGAGAGAAGATAGCACTCGGCAGCCCCTGAGTAGAGCCGGGAATGTTCCCGGCGAAGACGATGGTTGCACCAAACTCGGCGAAGGATCGGACGAAGCCGAGGAGGAGTCCGGCGGCGATGCCGTTGCGGGCCAATGGGAGAGTCACGTCCCACGTAGCGCGCAGTTGCGAGGCCCCAAGGTTGCGGGCTGCGAAGATTAGTCGGGGGTCGACTTCGGCGAGGCCTGCGGTGAAGGCTCGGACGACGAGTGGAAGGGAGACGACGGCGGCGGCGATGGACATTGCGGGCCAGCTGAATGCTAGACCTTGGGTTAGTGGTCCGAGGGGGCCGGTTGCTCCGAAGAGCCATAGGAGCACAAAGCCGACGGCTACCGGTGGGAGGGCCAAGGGCATGGAGACGATGAGGTCGATGATGAAGGCGAGGCGGCCAGTGTTGCGGACCAAGTAGGTTGCAATGAGGAATGCGGGGATGGCCATGCCGATGGTGGCGACCAACGCTGTTTGGAGGGATAGGAGAGTTGCTTCGAGCATCGAGTCAAATCAATTGGTGAAGCCGTACTTGGCGAAGATGGCTCGGGCGGCAGGCGTTTGCAGGTAGTTTAGGAAATCGTTAGAAGCGGTGTCGTTGTCTATGGGGGTTGCGTAGTATCTGGGGATTGTCTGTTCGGATCGGGTTTTGATGATGAACGCGATTTGAACTTCGAGGCTGGCGATGGCGTCGGTTAGATACACGAAGGCGTATGCTACGTTGCTCGATGCGGCGGCGGCGAGGGCGGCACGGACGTCTAGTGTCGGCACGATCTGGGGTTGGAGTTCATCAAATAGGTTGAGTTCTTGGAGGGCTGCTTCGAAGTATTCGCCTGCTGGGGCGGTTGCGGGGTCTGGCATGGCGATCTTTCCGGCGTTCACGAGTTGGTGGAGATTTTCATAGTTCGCGGTTGAGGTGGCAGGTCTGACAACTACCAGAGTGTTGGTGAGGAGTTGAGTGGTTTGGGATTGGGTTGTTTTGTTGGCTTGGATCAATTTGTCAATGGGGGTTTGGCCAGCCAGGATGACGGCGCTGGCTGGTGCTCCGTTGATGATCTGGTTGGCGATGAGGTTGGATCCGGCGAAGTTGAAGCGGACTTGGTTGTTGGTTTCGCTTTCATATTGGGTTTGGATTTCGGTTAGGACGTCGACTAGAGATGCTGCGGCGTGGACGAGGGGTATGTCGATTTCGGAGGTGCAGTTAATTGTTAGGATGACGGTGGCGAGAAGGGTGGTCAAGGTTAAGCGGGTTTTGAACATGGATTTGACTTGCCTGCTAGAATTTAGAGTTGCGCTGAGTTAGGCTCGCCTCATCAATTTATCCGCTGAAGTCACCGAGGTCTCGATGCCGAATCCTGAAAGCCTCCAACAGTCGGATGATTACTCGTTTACCGAGTTTTCGTCGTTGCCTTTTTACCGTCGAGTCAACTCTCGGCTAGTCGATATGTCGGGTGTTTTCAATCAACATAAGATTATCGACTTGGGTTGCGGAACTGGTGGGATCACGAAGTTGATCTTGGACAGGTTGAATGGGACGAAGGAGACGGTGATCTACGCGGTGGATCATTCGGCATCGGCTTTGCGGACGGCGGTTGCGGAGTTGGGAGATCGTAAGGAGGCGGTGATTCGGTTTGTTCATGCGGAGGTGCAGAATCTGACGGGTTCGGTGAATGAGCAGGTGGATGCGGTGATTTACTGCAACTCGATTCACTACGTGAATGACAAGGAGAAGCTGCTGGAGCAGATTCGGGAGCGTCTGAAGCCGGGTGGGATTTTGGCTTTCAACACGTCGTTCTTTGAGGGGTCGCATCCTCCGGAGTCGTTGGATTTCTATCGTCGTTGGATGATGCGAGCGTTGCGGACGTTGCGTAGCGAACATGGGGTGTTGCCGGACAAGAATGCGAGCAAGACTGACGCTCGGAAGCAGCTGACTCCTGAGGAGTATGAAGAGTTGCTTAATAAGGCGGGGTTCGAGGTAGTGCAAAAGGAGAGTCTGGTGGTTCCGGTACCGGTGGATGGTTTCCATCACATAAGCGGATTCAAGGACTGGATCGAAGGGGTCATGCCTGGTGTTCCCTTGGGCAAAGGCCGGGATGCTTTGCAGAAGTCTTTGAGGCAGGTCTTCAAGGAGATGGAACTTGAGGCGGTTCCGAGGATTTGGTTGGGGATTACGGCTCGTAGGGCGGATTGATTGGGAACCACGATGGGCGTGGTTTTTTGAACTAGGATGCGCAGGATTTTAAGGATGGGTTGTGGTTGTTTTGGGGATTGCGCTGGGTTGCGTCCGTCTGGCCCCTCCCGTCCCCGCGCCCTCACCCCCGGCCCCTCTCCCGCCGAGCGGGAGAGGGGAGCCCTCCTCTGCCCCTACTTGTTTTTTGACGGTAGGCGCGTTTAATCGCCTGGCGTGGGTGTTCGCCAGGCGTTTGGGGGGCCTCTCCGCCCTTCCACCCTTGGGTTCCCGCCCCCGTATCGGGGTACGGGGCAAGCTTCGCGGGAATGACGGAGGAGGGGACCTCTGGCTGGTCGGTCTTGTTTTCTGGTTATCGGGTTTTTCTCATGGGGTTGCTGTGGTTGGGACTTGCGTCCCCTGCGACGTGCACGGGCGGGTCGCAGACCCGCCCCTACCGTCGCGTCCCCTTCGTTTCGAAAGGGACGGGTTTTCGAGGCATCGCCGCGGCTTTGGGGCCGCAGTTCGACAACTTCTTATTTCTCCATAAAGCTCGAGCGCTGCCGAAGTCGCCAGACCGACGGCCCGGCGCACGGGTTCCGGTAGCATCCCGCACGCCATCACTTGGTTCGTTACCCCGCGTTCGCGCTCTGGCCGTCCCGCACGACGAAGCGGGACCGACCTGTTCCGGATAAGGGAAGGGCTCGTCCAGGCCTTGAATGCCGGATATGCCCTGCGTCGCGCACGGGCGGATCGCAGACCCGCCCCTACCGTCGCCGGCGTCTCCGGCATCTGGCTCGTGTTGCGGCTTAAGCGATACATCGCCGCGCCTGAACCTTGCAGCTACAACCTTCCCCGTAACCGGGCTTTTCGCCGCGTCGCCCCATGCAACAAGAGCATTAGACGGGCACCGTCGCGATCGGCGCGTCGCGCGAGATCGGGCCTCGGAGGTCTTGACCTCCTGGGCTCTCTGCTCTTGCTTCGCGTTTCCCATGTGTTATCCCGTCCGCGGTTTCATTTCACTTCAATCGACGACAACTGCACCTAAGGTTGCGACCCCCGGATGCGGCGATCCTCTGGCGCTTCTCAGGTGGCCGCCTGATCAGCGCTTGATTCCTGTTGTAGCACGTATGTATAGGGCGTGTCAAGTGTTTTTGAGGAGAATATTGCGGGGTGGTCGTAGGCTGGATGTTGGACTTGTGAATTGTGTGGTGGGTGGTGGTTGTTTGGGTTGGCATGGCCCCTCCCTTCCGCCCGTTCCCCCTCACCCCGGCCCTCTCCCCCGGTGGGGAGAGGGGGTTTGTTCGTGGCGGGTGGAGGTTTTAGTTGATGTTTGGGAGGTGTGGGAGGGCAAAGTGGTTTTTGTTTGGGGAGACTTTTGTTTTGCGAAGGGCGCTGGGCGGGTCACAGACCCGCCCCTACCATCGCCGCCCCTACATTCGCGGTGCTTGGGCCGTTCACGAACGGCTCCTACGGGGTGGCGGTGCCTTTGCGGGTTGGTGTGTTGGTTGTTTGGGGGATGGGGTTGGGGGCGTGGGGATGACGTATTGGGTATTGTTTATTGGATGGATAAGTTGCTTGGTGTTGCTCTTGGTGGTGCCGCGGGTGCTTTGGCGCGGTATGGGACGGTTTTGTTGTTTGAGCGGGTTGTGGGCTCGGTGTTTCCTTGGGGAGTGTTGGCGGTGAATGTTTTGGGGTCGTTTTTGTTCGGGTTTTTTTGGGCTTATGCTGAGGATCAGGATTGGGTGTCGGATCGGATGAGGTTGCTGGTGTTAACGGGGTTTTTGGGTTCGTATACGACGTTTTCGACTTTTGCGTTCGATGAGGCGATGTTTCTGCGTGGTGGAAGCTGGGGATTGTTTATGGCGAATCTGCTGATAAGCAATGCGGCAGCGTTGACGGCGGTGTTTGTGGGGTTCAGGGTTGGGAAGGTTTTTTAGGGCGTACTGAAAGACTTCATCCCCCGAATCTGCGTGATGACTGCCAACATCTTCGACTTACCAGAACCTTTACCAGATGAAGAGGTCTTCAACGATCTCGTTCCTGCCAAAGGTGTGAAGATCGAACGCATCATCTCGAATGGCCAAACGACGCCCGCGGGTGAGTGGTACGACCAAAACTGTGACGAATGGGTGCTAGTGATTCAAGGTGTAGCAGTGCTGGAGTATGAGAACGGCGAGAAGGTCCGACTAAACGCTGGTGATCATATTTTGATATCTGCACACTGCCGCCACCGCGTTGATTTCACGAGCGCAGACCCGCCATGCATTTGGATAGCCGTGTTCGGCGACTTAGTTTGAATTCTGGGAAGTGGCTCCCGAGACAGGATTCGAACCTGTGACCCGCTGATTAACAGTCAGCTGCTCTACCGCTGAGCTACTCGGGAACAGTGAGAGAATGGGCTTGAGACCCAACATAAGATTCTAACGCAACGCTGTCGTCACATGAAACTGATAGTTCGAGATGAACGTCCCTCCGACATTGCCGCTATATCTGACGTAGTCCGTGCTGCCTTCGGACATGACGATGAAGCGGAGTTGGTGAATCAGCTGCGGAATGCTGGGGCCTTAACGGTGTCGACGGTGGTAGTGTGCGATGAACGGCTGATTGCCCACGCGTCTGCAAGTCCGATGATTTGGGTAGATGGTTCGACGGATTTCGTTACTTGGGCGCTGGCCCCGGTGAGCGTTACACCGACGGAGCAAAGGCGCGGCTACGGAACAACAGTCGTGAGGGCAACCATCGAACGGTGTCGGCAACTTGGAGCGGACATCCTTACGGTGCTGGGCAATCCAGCGTATTACCATCGTTTTGGTTTTGCGCCAGCCTCTCAACATGAACTAGGGATTGAGGGTGAGGATTTTGGAGATGCGTTTATGGTGATGGAACTTACGAAAGGCGCTCTCCGGGAAGCACGGGGCCTATTAAGGTGGCATCCGGCATTCGACGATTTGGGCGACGATTTGAATGGGGAATGATATGGGAAGCGAGACCTTCAGGTTGTGGGCGGCGAGTGATGCTCATGTGGGGACGGATCTAGAGCGTGGGAATCGTCGGAGTTTGGCGGAGGCGATTTTGCAGTCGGAGCGTGGCGGCGATGAGGGTGGGCCGCCGTTTGATTGGGACATCATGCTGAATGCTGGTGATTATTCGGGTACTCAGACGCCACCTGACGATGAGGAAGGGATGGAGGTTGTTAGGCAGTACGGGGTGTCGACGAAGCATGGTCGGGAGGATTTTTACGATCTGATCGGTAACCATGATGCGAGCGGTGCGGATGAGGAGACGCAGTGGTGGTTTCGGAAGTGGGTCGATCCGATGGGGGAGAGTTCGGAGTATTCGGGTGTGCACGCGGATCGGCGACCGTATCCGGTGACGGGGAGTTGGGAGCGGTATTCGTTTGAGGTCGGGAATATCTTGTTTCTGGTCATGGGGGATCGGAACGATGGAGGCCCGCCAGTAGGGAGAGGTGAGTATGGCGGTTATCCGGCGGGCGCGGTGACAAGGGATACGTTTGATTGGTGGGTAGAGAATGTGGAGGCCAATCGGGACAAGATTATTGTTTCGGCGCATCATCACATGCTGAAGGAGACGACGGTGGCGTCAGGGCCATGGGAGGGAGTCGATGGTGGGTATCACGGTCGGTTTGAGGATGGTGCGCCGATTGGGGCGTCGTATCTGTATTTCGTCGGAGGGGTGCCGGATGCTGGGTTGTTTGAGTCGTATTTGGAGGCTAATCCGGGTGCGATAGATATTTGGATCGGAGGGCATACGCATACAAATCCGGACGATACGTATGGCGGAAGGTCACATATCGAGAGGAAATGGGGCGTGACGTTTGTGAATGTGGCGGCTCTATCGAGGTATCACGGTCAGAAGAATATTGCGATGAGCAGGTTGTTTACCTTCGAGGAGGGATTGGCGGAGGTAAACGTGCGGTGTTACATGCATATGAGTGACTATGCGCCGCAGGGTTGGTATGAGAAGGCTGAGCGGACGGTTGGGTTGAGGGTGCCGTTTTCGTTTATTGATTAATTAATCAGAGCGACGATTTCGCGTGTAATGACGACGATGCTTGAGATGGTGATTATGGTGACTACGGCGCGGCGAAAGATGGTTTCGTTCATGCGGCCCGTCAGGCGTGTCGCGATCCAGAAGGCAATGGCGACTCCGGGAGCAGAGACGGCGACTAGGACGAGGCGCTCCGTGTTGAAGAGTCCTTGCGTGGCGTATCCGATTGCGGCGGCGATGTACATGATGGTGAAGAAGTAGGCCATCGATGCTCGGAGTTCTTGGCGCTTCATGCCACAACCTAGGAAGAAAAGGACGAGGATGGGTCCGCCGATGGTGAGGCCGGTGGTCATTGCGGCCGAGACGAGACCCAAGATCGGCCCGGTGAATTTGGGGTAAGGGACTCGCCATTCCGATTTGAATGCCACTAGAGCAGTCAAGGCTAGGACGAGGATTCCGATGGCGATGCGGAGGATTGAGGGGTCGAGTTCGCTAAGGGCGAATACTCCGATGGGGGTTCCGATGGCACCGGCGATGGCTAGCGGGGTCTGTTCTCGGAATTTCGCTTGCTCACGGGTCTCAACGAGCACTAGAGCGAAGGCGATTATGGCTACGGCGTTGACGACCACGACGACGGTCTGGAGATCAAGGAATAGAAGGAGGGTTGGTGAAGTTGTGAGACCGAATCCGAAGCCTACTGCGCCGATGATGAAGCCGGCGAATGCCAAGATGGCTGCGGTGGCAAGTATTGAGATGAGTTCGGGCATCAAATTATCGCGATGGGGGACCTTTGCACAACCCTCCTCCTTGATGATCCAAGAGGGAATAGAAGGGGGTTTAGACGACGCATTCCGCTTTGAGACCGTACGTCCAACCCCTCTGGATTCCGGCTTTCGCCGGAATGACGGTAGTTGCGCAAAGGTTCCGATGGGCGAGAGTTGGATTTTTGGTATAGCGTAACGAACGATGGTGTGGAGGTGCGCCGACACCTGGCATCGGCGGCAACGATCAGCTAAGGAGCAACAGATTGTGAATGGTCGATATGAAGGCTCGACGATCGCTTATGACGTGAAGATCGTGAAGGATGTGATGGTGCTGATGCGGGATGGAGTGCGGTTGGCGTCGGATATCTATTTTCCGGCGGTTGGGGGCGAGATCGCGGAGGGAGAGTTTCCGGTGATTTTGGAGAGGACTCCTTACGACAAGACGGGGCCTCGGAATGTGACGTACGGGAAATATTTCGCTCGTCGCGGGTATGTGACGGTGTATCAGGATGTGCGGGGGAGATTTGCGTCTGAGGGAGAGTGGTATGCGTTTGCGAAGGAAGCGCCGGATGGGTATGACATGGTTCAGTGGTTGGGTTCGCAAGATTGGTGCGATGGTCAGGTTGGGACGATGGGTGGGTCTTATGCGGGGAGCGACCAGTCAGCGTTGGCGACGATGAATCCGAGTCATCTGTCGACGATGGTGGTTGCGGTCGGCGCTTCGAACTACTATCACGGTTCGATGCGTCAGAACGGCGCGTTGGAGCAGCGGTTCATGGTGTATGCGTTTAGGATGGCGATGACGAGTAAGGAGGCGATAGCGGATGCGGGTTTGCAGGGGGAGATCAAGAAGGCATTTATCGATGACATGCCGGATATCGTCAGGAATCTGCCGTTGAAGGAGGGGGCGACGGTTTTGCGTCGGCTACCTTCGTATGAGAGATGGGCGATCGATATTTTGACGCATGGGGAGTATGACGACTACTGGAAGCAGCGGGGTTATGCGATTGATGAGTATTACGAGGAACATGCGGATGTGCCGACTCTGTATCTGGGAGGCTGGTACGACTCGTATGCTCGGAATACGCCTTTGAGCTATGTGAAGTTGAGTGCGATCAAGGAGTCTCAGCAGGTTTTGTTGATGGGGCCTTGGACTCATGGTGCGTTTGAGGTGACGCATTCGGGGGATGTGGATTTCGGGACTGAGGCGCATGTGAATTTGAACGACCTACGATTGGCGTGGTTCGATCACTACATGAAGGGTTTGCCAACGGAGTTCGCGGATTGGTCTCCGGTACGGATCTTCACGATGGGCACGGGTAGTCAGCGTATGAACAAGCATGACTATGAGCGGCGGTTGGATCATGGCGGGTATTGGCGGTCGGAACCTGATTGGCCGTTGCCGGGGACGATGGAGACGGCGTTTTATCTGAGGGCAGGTGGTGGATTGTCGGAGGACGCGCCTGAGGATGGCGAGGGTGAATCTACGGGGTATTCGTTTGATCCGAGGAATCCGGTGCCGACGATGGGTGGTGGAATATCGGCGGCGGATTCGATCATTCGTCCTGGGGCGTTTGATCAGCGTGGTAGGCCAGATTTCTTTGGGTGTGTGGATACTCAGCCTCTGAATGCACGTCAGGATGTTTTGACGTTCCAGACGGAGGAGCTTGAGGAGGATGTTGAAGTGACGGGGGATATTGTGATGCGTCTTTGGGCATCGTCGTCCGCAGTCGACACCGATTTCACTGCGAAGTTGATCGATATGTATCCGCCGTCGACGGACTATCCGGATGGGTTTGCGATGAATATCACGGACTCGATAATTCGGGCGCGGTATCGGAATGGTTGGGAAGAGGCGGAGTTGATGGAGGCGGGGACGGCGTATGAGTTTGTGTTCCATCTATATCCGACATCGAATGTGTTTCGGAAGGGGCATCGGATTCGTTTGGATATCAGTAGCAGCAATTGGCCTCGGTTTGATGTGAATCCGAATACAGGAGGGGCGTTGGGGTTGGAGCGTCGGTTTGAAGTGGCGCATCAGACGATTTGGCACAGTTCGGAGCGCGCGTCGTATGTGGTGCTGCCGTTGCAGAGGGGGCATAAGCGATGATTGCAGACCTTATCGGCAAAAACGCGTTGGTAACTGGGGGTGGCCAGGGTATTGGACGGGGGATCGCGCTCAAACTGGCCGAGCAAGGGGCGAATGTTGCCATCGCGGACATCAACGATACAGGCGCCGCGGAGGTGGTGAATGAGATAAAGATGATCGGGCGCGATGGGTTTTCAGTCCACATCGATGTCACGGACAACGACTCTGTGGTTTCAGCGGTGGGAGACGTGATTGCGGGGTTCGGGCATTTGGACATCTTGATAAACAATGCCGGAATAGGTCGTGTAGAGGGTAAGGCCGGTGGCGATTTGGATGAGGATTGGGAGGAGAACTGGAACACGGTGATGGACATCAATGTTCAAGGCGTGATGCGTTGCACTAAGGCTGTGGTTGGGCATTTCATGGAGAGGAGGTATGGGAAGATCGTTAATACAGCGTCTGGAGCGGGACGTGGTCCGATCTGGTGGGGTCCCCCTTCTGGTGCGCCGGGCTATGCGAATGCGTATGGGCCTTCTAAGGCAGCGGTTATTAACTACACGCAGTACTGCGCTTCGACTTTGGGGCCGCACAACATTAATGTGAATGCGATCTGTCCGGGTCGGGTGTGGACGGCATTTCACGATGTAGCGATTTCGGAGAGGATGAGGGGCGATCCATCGCTGGCGGGGACCGATCCTGTAGATGTCTTCAATGAGGATGTTTCGAACCTTATCCCGCTCGCAAGGTCGCAGACGCCTGAGGAGATCGGGATTTTGGTGGCGTTTCTGGTGTCGGATGACGCCAGTTCGATCACCGGGCAATCGATACATATTGATGGTGGTCAGCGGATGGTGTAAGCACCAGTATTCGTATAGAGGAGAAAAGTATGAAGATTACCGACGTTACGCTGACGATATTCAAGTGGGAAGGGCTACCCTCTGCCCTGCCGAAGAAGCACTCGGTGCAACCGAGCAACTCAAGTCAGATGGGCCTACTGACGATTTCGACTGATGAGGGTGTTGACGGTCATGCGTTTTTGGGGACGTCCAACCGGAGCGCTGAGATGGATGCGTGGTCTTTGATGACGTATTTGAAACCGGTGGTTATGGATCAGGATCCGCTAGCAAGAGAGCGCTTGCACGAGACGATGATCGCCTTGCAGAACAACACGACGATGCGGGCGATTGGAGCGGTGGATGTGGCGCTGTGGGATATCGGTGGGAAGGTTGCGGGTTTGCCGATTTATCAGATGCTGGGCTCGTATCGGGAGAGTATTCCGGCGTATGTGAGTTCGCCTCGATTGGCCACGGTGGAGGACTATGCTGCGGAGGCTGCGGAGATGAAGGCAGCGGGGTGGGCGGCTTACAAGATCCATCCGCCGGCGGAGGATATCTACGAGGACATCGAGGTTTGCAAGGCGGTGCGCGCGGCGGTGGGAGATGACTATCAGTTGATGTTGGATTCGATTTGGGCGTATGACTACCCCGGTGCGTTGAGGGTCGGGCAAGCGATCCAGGAACTTGGTTATCACTGGTACGAGGACCCGTTGGCCGGGGATGACATCTTCAACTATGTGAAGTTGAGACAGCAACTCCACATCCCTCTAATGGCGACGGAACACTCGCCGGGTGGATTCACTGCGTATGCGCCTTGGTTGGTGCATCAGGCGACCGATTATCTGCGGGGAGATGTTGCCGTCAAGGGTGGGATAACGGCGGTGATGAAGACGGCGCACCTGGCGGAGGCGTTCCATGTTAACTACGAAATTCATCACGGTGGGAACTCGTTGATGAACGTGGCAAACCTTCACTGCGCGATGGCGATCAAGAACACGGAGATGTTTGAGGTGTTGCTCCCGTCGGAGTTGCAGAAGTACGGGTTAGTTGAGGATATCGATCACGATGAGAACGGGTTCGTCCATGCGATCACTGAACCTGGTCTGGGTGCTCAGATCGACTTTGACCTGATCGAATCCAACAAAGTCGCCGTCATGTCCTGATTCTGGTTCCACTGGCGCAGATGCGGAGCAAATTCTGAGTGGATAACTTAGTCGAGACAGACGTGCTGGTGGTAGGTGCGGGCAACGCCGCGATGGGGGCGGCAGTCGCGGCTTGGGAACAGGGCGCTGACGTCGTCGTGCTGGAGAAGGCACCTAAGTCTCAGCGTGGTGGCAATAGCGCGCTGACCGTTCATATGCGGTTTCCGTATCGGGGAATGGAGGACCTCAGTCCCTTGCTCTCGGATGTCGGTGAAGGTGAGACTTGTTCTTTGGCCGAGAGAGTCGGTGAATACACGGAGTCGGATTACTACGACGACATCATGGCGGTGACTGATGGTGAGAGCGATCCTACCCTAGCGAACATTCTGGTCTCGGAAGCCTACAGAACGATTCTTTGGATGCGGTCGTACGGTCATGCATGGATTCCGTCGCACGAAAGTCCGACATCGGCGAACGTCGTCTCGTTTGACGGCGGAGGATTTGCCATGCAGGAGCGATGGTTTCGCGCCGCGGGACGTTTGGGCATCCCTGTGCACTACGAGACTACGGCTCTAGAGCTTCTGCAGGACCGCACGGGTGAAGTGACGGGCGTATGGGCTCGCACGAGGGATAGAGATGTCTGCTATCAATCGCGGGCCGTGATTCTAGCTTGTGGCAGCTTCGAGTCAAGCCCGGAGATGCGTGCCCAGTATCTTGGCGCTGGTTGGGACAAAGTGAAGCTCAGAGGCGTTCCGTTCAATACCGGCGATGGTCTCAAGATGGCTTTGGAGTTGGGTGCTCAGCGGTATGGAAGTTGGTCTACCTGTCACGCGTCGCCTCAGGACTCGAACCGACCTGAATATGATGCCCCCGGTCCAGGCGTGAGTGGGGTGTACTGGAGCCGTTATTCATACCCGTTTGGGATCATGGTGAATGTCAACGGGCGTAGGTTCGTCGATGAGGGGGAGACGTGGCGTGGGCTCACGTATGCGAAGACAGGTCGTGCCATTCTGTCGCAGCCGGGAGGGCTCGCTTTTCAGGTCTTTGACGCTGAGCAGAGACGCAGGGGGCTTATTCGCGGATACCAAGATGCGACAGGTTTCAAATCAAACACTTTAGAGGCACTTGCAGAAAAACTCGAGATTCGTGATGTGGGGACATTCCTAGAAACGGTGCATCGGTTCAATGACTCTGTTCAAGACGGCGAATTCCATCCGTTCCGTCTCGATGGAAAATCGACTTCAGGGATAAGTCCGCCCAAGAGCAACTGGGCTTTGCCCATCGTCAGTCCGCCCTTTGAGGCGTATCCGACTATCTGCGGCATGACGTTTACGTACGGCGGTCTGAGAATCACCTCATCGACTGAAGTCTTGCACAAAGACGATCGTGTCATTCCTGGTCTTTACGCCGCGGGCGAGATGGTAGGAGGGTTGTGGCACGATAACTATCCGTCGGGCGGTGGCATGATGGCGGGAGCTGTGTTTGGGAGGATAGCTGGGATGAAGGCTGCGCGACGCGTGCTGTCGGGTAGCTTAAAGAGGGTTGCGGCGATCTAGCTTACGTCCCGAGCGTTGGCCAACAGCTTCTCCAGCGTGCCGCCTTGGATAGCTTCGCGATCCTCGTCGGAAATGAAGGTGAGGTGGGAGCGGAAGGCTTCGAGGGACTGGAGATGGGTCATGGCTTTTTTGACGACGGGGAAGTCGGAGCCCCAGCAGAGACGGGTGCCGAATGCTTCGTAGCAGGCTTCGTATACCCAGTGGGTTTCGTGGTATGGAAAGTCCCAAGTGCGGTCGGGTTGGCACAGGTAGTGGAATCCGGAGAGTTTCAGGTGGATGTTCGGGAGTTTCGCGGATTCGGTTACGTTTTTGACCATTGCCCAAGCGTCTTCGCCGTATGACCTGAGGGCGGACATGTGGTGGCAGAGGATAGGGACATCGGGGAATGCTTCGGCGACCTTACGGATCTCGTTTTGATGGTGGGGGGCCATTGCGATTGAGGCGATCAGTCCGACGTCGCGGGCTACGGAGAAGAAGTCTCTGCCCTCTTGGGTGTTGAACCATCGGCCATCGTCCTCGCTGGCGACGTATTGTGTGAAGGCTTTCATTGGCCATTTCTCGGCGGCTTGTTCGAGACGTTTAGCGGCTCCGGGTGTGTGGTAGGTGTCGGACCAGAAGGAATCGACATCGGCGAATTGGTCGAGGCGGTGGGGGTATTTTCGGACTGCTGCTGCCACGTAGTCGTTGTTGTCTCGGTTTCGGTGGATTTGGGCGCATACGATGGTTGCGCGGTCGACACCATTGACATCCATCTGGTCGAGGAGCGTTTCAACTGAGCCATGGTGGTCGGGATCAGGGATTTCGGGGAGGTATGGCCAGTAAGCCCATGAGTGGCAGTGGGAGTCGATGATCGGCATTGGAATTGTGTCCTGTGGCGGGTTTTGTTGTCTGGTTGGCGTTTGATCAAGTTCGCACACTGCATTTTACTCGTGGACTGGATGGATTCGGGCTCTTGTGACTGCTGTCCACCACCCGTCCACCCTTGGGTTCCGGCTTTTTTCGGGAATGACGAACGAAGGACGAAAGGTTAGGGAGATTAACGTTCGCGAAACAGTTGGTTAACATCCGCGAAACATCAAGTGCTTAGTTTGGGAACATTGCGGAATTATCCATCCGGAGGGATACGAATATGGATACTGGCTCGATAGCCTGGATGCTGACGGCAACCTTGTTGGTGCTGTTTATGACGCCGGGCTTGGCATTTTTCTACGGAGGACTAGTGCGCGGCAGAAACGTCGTCAGCACTTTGATGTACTCCTTCATCGCCATGGGAGTGGCGAGCATCGTGTGGGTGTTGTGGGGCTTTAGCCTCGCATTCAATGATTCCTCCAATATTGGTTGGAGCGGCGGTTTAGACTTCATTGGGCTTTCAGGAGTCGGTTACGATGCGTTTGCGCTCGAATGGGACATACCTGACCTTCTCGTCGCCGCGTTCCAGATGACGTTCGCGATCATCACGCCAGCGCTGATCACCGGTGCGTTCGTTGAACGGTTCAAGTTCACTACGTACCTGATCTTCCTGGTGTTATGGGTGACGTTCGTGTACGCGCCGATTTGCTACTGGGTGTGGGGTGGCGGTTGGATCGGCAACCTTGAAGGTGGTGCCCTCGATTTCGCTGGCGGAACGGTGGTCCACATAAACGCAGGTATTGCAGCTGTCGCAGCAGCATATCTAGTTGGCAAGCGCAGAAGCCCCGGACTTGAGCCTCACAACGTCCCGTTCGTGGTTCTTGGTGCTGCGATTCTTTGGATCGGCTGGTTCGGATTTAACGCAGGCTCAGCCGGAGCCGCTAACGGCACCGCCATAAACGCATTCATGACCACGAATACCGCTGCGGCTACCGCTGCAGTGGTCTGGGCGCTACTGTCATTCGTCCACACAGGACGCATCAGCGGCGTTGGTGTGGCCACTGGTGTGGTCGCCGGTCTCGTAGCGATCACGCCCGCGGCAGGATTTGTCGGCATAGGTGGCGCGTTCGCGATCGGCGCTGGCGCTGGCATCATCTGCCACTACGCGGTCCACTTCGAAATCGTTCACAAGTTGGGCATCGACGACTCGCTTGAAGTGTTCGCGGTCCACGGACTTGGCGGTATCTGGGGCGCGTTGGCGACCGGTATCTTCGCCTGGGGCGCGCTGACCGACTCGTCTGGTGGCCTTGTGAACGGCAATGCTGGTCACTTTGTTGCGAACCTGATCGCGGTAGTGGTGACCTTGCTCTACTCGGGTATCGTGTCATTCATCATCCTGTTCGTACTCGACAAGATTCCAGGTCTTGGCCTGCGGGTATCGAACCAGGAAGAGGACATCGGTATCGACATCGCTGAGCACGGTGAGCGCGGTTACGTTGCAGACGGTGCTGACTAATCGGAACACGAACCAACGTTTGGTGGGGGAGTAGCATGTTGAGTACTCCCCCGCCACAGAACCACGAAAGGAATTACCAATGCTAAAGATCGAAGCAGTGGTTCGCCCGGAACGGACGTCCACGGTGCTCGAAGCTCTGACCTCCGCGGGTGTGAAGGGCTACTCCTACTGGAACATCACCGGTAAAGGACAACAGGAAGGCGTAGAGGTCTTCACCGGTCGAGGTGGTCACCTCTCTCACCGAGTCGCTTTGCCGAAGACGATGATCATGACCGTGATCCCGGATGAGATGAAGGATGCGGTTATTGGGGCAATCATCGGCTCCGCGAGGACAGGCGAAGAAGGTGCGATCGGTGACGGGAAGATCTTTGTGTCGTCGATCGAAGACGCCACTCGGGTCAGCACCGGGGAGACGGGCGACTCGACGGTGATGTAGCCGCCTATTCTGCAGGGCGGATTACGTACACGAACGGCCGACGTCATCGATGTGATGGCGTCGGCTGTTTGATTCTGGAGTTCTAACCCATTGGAGTTAAAGGGTAACGACGTTGGTTCTCCTTCAGGCACCAGCGACCGTTGTTGGGGATTTCGGCCTAGGTGTAGAATCGAATTGATGGCGTAGGAGCGTAGCTCAGTTGGCTAGAGCGTTGGTCTCCAAAACCAAAGGTCGCGGGTTCGAATCCTGCCGCTCCTGCCACGACTCCTCTGATTTGAGGATGAGTGCGCTGGAAAACTGGTCGTGCCGGGATGCTGAAATTGGTAGACAGGCTACGTTGAGGGCGTAGTGCTCGAAAGGGCGTGTGGGTTCGAGTCCCACTCTCGGCACCAAGCAAAGTCGGTGATGGTCGGCTCCAGTTTTCGTGGCGATAGAATCAATAACTCAGAGGCGACGTAGCCAAGCGGCCTAAGGCGGGGGTTTGCAAAACCTCTATTCGGCGGTTCGAATCCGCCCGTCGCCTCCATTTTCCCCTCTCCCGCGCCCTCATGGATTCCGGCTTTCGCCGGAATGACGTGATGAGCGTTCAGATCTGGAACTTCAGGCCGGTTAGTTCTTCGGAATGTTCCCAAAGGCATCTCGCGGCTTCCTCGTCGTGTGAGTCTGGTGATGACGACACAACTACCGGGAAACCGCTTCGCTCGTGGGGTTTATCCGGCCCGTAGTATTGACCACTTTGGGCGTCTGGGTCGGTTGCAGCTCGCAGAATCGGCAGCGCTCCCATTTGGGCACTCTGGACAAATAAGAACGCAATGGGTTTGAGCAACGTACCGATGAATCCCATGCCTTGTGCGAGATTGGTGCGCGCAACTCCGGGGTGGGCTGCCAGTGAGGCGATGTTTTCGATTCGGGCTTGTTCGAGGCGCCTATGCATCTCGTAAGTGAAGAGCAGGTTGGCGAGCTTTGATCGGTAGTAAGAGCGCCACCGCTTGTAGTTGGAGCGGCTAAAAAGCAATTCGTTAAAGTCGATGTCACCGCTACGGTGGCCGATACTGCTTACGTTGACTACGCGGGATGAGCTCGCGGCGGATAGGGCTGGCATCAGCTTGGCAGTTAGGGCGAAATGGCCGAGGTGATTGGTGCCGAGTTGGGATTCGAAGCCGTCTTTGGTGGTGCGGTATGGGGTTGCCATGATGCCGGCGTTGTTTATCAGCAGATCGAGTTTTTGGTGTGTGGTCTTGAATCTGTTTGTGAATTCGTCAACCGAGGCTAAGTCTCCCAAGTTCAATAGCATCAATTCGACATGCGACGCCGGAGTTGATTCTTTGATCCGGTTCAGTGCCTTTTCGCCGCGCGAGCTGGAACGGCAGGCGATGATGGTTGTAGCGCCGTGTCGGGCCAGTTCAAGTGCGGTTTCGAATCCTACACCGCTGTTGCCGCCTGTGATGACAGCGGTTTTGTCCGTTAAATCTGGGATGTCGGATGCGGACCAGCGTTCTGGGTTTTTCAATGGATTTGGTTCCTTTTCACGTTTAATGTGGTTGAATTCCAACACTGGGAATCGATGCTAAATCCTCTTGGAGAATCCACGATCAATAGGTTGACAGAATGGCGTTACGGGTGTAAGTTTGCGGACAGCGCAGACGATTCGTTTCGGGCGCCAGAATACGCTTGATTCGTAACCAAGTTGGTTGCGCACGACGATTCCCATCAGAAGTGAGGTGTTGAAACGCGATACGAAGTGCCTTTTCGGCGCGCAGGTCGTGGATTGCGCTTGGCTTGTCGGTCTTGGCCGGAGCGATGGCGGTCGCCATTGCTTGTGGCGGGACAGAGACCGTCATCCAGACCGTCGTAGTCGAAAAATCGGTACAGGAGACGGTCATCCAGACTGTCGTGGTTGAGAAGGAGGTGCAGGTCGAAGGCCAGACCGTCATTCAGACCGTCGTGGTCGAACGGGAGGTGGAAGTTCCTGGCCAGACTGTGGTCCAGACTGTCGTGGTTGAGAAGGAAGTCCAAGTTGTCGTCACGGCCACGCCGGAAGCGGCGATGATGATGGAGCCTAAAGAATTCAACGGCAACTTGCGCCTCGGCGAAATCCTCGTGGACCCGCCGGTGTTCTTGCCTAGTAAACAAGGCACGGGCAACATGCAGTTGCTTATCTTCTGGGGTTTCTTTGAGCCTTTGATGTGGGCGCAGCATTCGGCGCCGCCAAAGTTGAACCTCGACGCGTCGACGTACAACGAAGGCGTAGTCGAATCTTGGGAAGTTGCTGACGATACGAGTGCAGTGACGTTCAAAGTGCGCGATGGTGTGGCGTTCCACACCGACTGGAATGGAAACGACTGGGGCGAAGTCTCCGCTCACGACGTGCAGTGGAGTTTCGACGACGCTCTCCGAGAGGGAAGCATCAACCAAAGAGCCCAGGGTGTTCAACGGTTTGTGACTGGCTTCGAGGCGATCGACGACAGCACTGTCCGGATGAATATCCGGGACAGCATGCTTGACCCGCGTTGGTACCACATCATCTCGAATACGACCTTGGGCGCTCCGGTCATCGTATCGAAGCGTCTCTACGACGAGATGGGTGAAGACGCCGCTAACTTGACGCCGGTGGGGACGGGCACGTTCCGGATCACTGAGTGGGTAACTGACAGTAATGTCAGGGCCGAACCGGTTGAAGGCCACTATCGGCAGCAACCAAGCGTCGCTTCGTATGAAGTGATCCTGATGCCTGAGCCGCTTGCGCGTATCGCCGCGTTACAGACGGGACTGATTCACGTGGCTAGGGTGCCGTTGAAGCTGATCAAGAACACGACCAACAATATCGAAGGCGCTCGACCTCAGGTTGTAGGCCCTCCGATCAACCAAGTCGTGATGTTTGCCGGGAACTACTGGGCAGAGACTGACCAGAACGGCGAGAACATCTATCGAACTCGTGAGGGTTTCTTGCCCGATGATGAGCATCCTTGGATCGGTGACCCTGATGATGATGCGTCGATGGAACGAGCCAACAAGGTTCGACGTGCCCTTAGGTTAGGTATCGATCGGCAAACGATCGTCGACGAGATCCAATCAGGTGTAGGAAGGCCGTTGACGAACGCGATCAATGCGTTCCCGGGCGATCCTCACTGGATCGATGAATTCGATGTGCCGTATGACTCTGACCAGGCCAGCGCGTTACTAGGCGAGGCCGGTTTCCCGAACTGCTTCCCGTTCAAGTACCACATTGCACCGGGTAAGGAATGGGACACGGAAGTCGGTGGCGCCGTGGCGCAGTTCTGGCGTGAACTCGGATGCGAGGTGACGGTGGATGCAACCGACTACGGTGCGGCTCGGCCGAGATTGGTGAACAGGCAGAAACAGATTCCTTGGATGATCCAGGCGGGCACGAATGCCGTGCCCGATGCGTTCTTCTCAGGAGCGTACAGACCGTCAAGCGGATTCAACTACGGTATCGAGTTGCCCAACGAAATCACCGCGATATCGGCGCGCAACTTGGACTTGGCGGCGACCACGTATGAGGAACGTGTTATGAACACGGTCGAGTGGTGGTCGTACCTCAACAACTGGAACCTCGTAGCGTCAGTGAGCACGTTGCCCACCTCGGTGGTGATTCGACCAGAGATTATCGAGTACAGCCCGTACATGAATACGGGTCCTGAATTCGTGGCACCTGAAACGGTTGTCATGAGCGGCCCGTGACGCACTTGGGATTCGCACCAGTCGCTTGAATCACACACGGGACGGCGTTGCCCGGCAAAACCCGGGCACGTCGTCTTGTGTCGTGGTTATCTGTGCCGAAGTTGGTTGAGTTCTTGAATTGAAAAGGCTCATTGCCCGTAGACTCTTGGCGGCGGTTGTCGTCCTACTGCTCGCCAGCATTCTTGTGTTTGCCTTGTCTCGGATGAGTGGCGATGTACGTAACCTCTTCTTGAGCGAGTACACGACGGATGAAATGTGGGAGGCTTGGGGCCGGGAGTATGGTCTCGACAAGCCGTATTACGAGCAGTATTTCAGGTGGCTGTCGGGTGCCGTGATGTTGGACTTCGACATTTCGGTTAAGGAGCAAATACCGGCGACGACAGTCGTTTTGCGAAAGATACCGAACACCTTGCAGCTGGCGGTTGGAGCTTATGTCTTCGCCATAACTTTGGGTATTCCGCTTGGAATCTTCTCGGCGATTTGGCGCGGGACGTTGTTGGACTTATTTGCGAGAGGATTCGCGTTGTTGGGCCAGGCAATGCCTGGTTTTTGGCTCGGGATCATGTTGATCTTGATATTTGCGGTGCGGTTGGGTTGGTTTCCACCCGGCGAGAAGGGCGATTTGAGGAGTTTGGTTTTGCCTTCGATCACGTTGGGTTGGTATGCAGCGGCTGCGTTGTTGAGGTTGACTCGATCGGCGATGTTGGAGATTCTTGACAGCGAGTTTGTGAAGCTTGCTAGAGCGAAGGGAGCCTCGCAGACGGCGGTGATACTTAAGCATGCGTTTAGGAATGCGATCATCGTGCCTTTGACGTTTGCCGGAGTGTTTTTGACGGCGTTGTTGACTGGTGCGGTTGTGACAGAGACTGTATTTGGCTGGCCGGGTCTTGGAAGGCTGGCGGTGCAGTCCGTGTTTGGGACTGATTTTCCGGTGATCAGCGCGATCGTTATGTTTGCTACAGCGGGGTATTTGGGCATGAATCTGTTGGTTGACATTCTTTACGGCGTTCTGGACCCGCGTATCAGGCAGAGTTGAAGTGGCGACGAATACCGATACATCGTTGGAATCTGTGACCACACCACGCGTGGTTCGCGAACGTCGCAATCCGTTTCAGTTGACTTGGCACGTCTTGCGTCGATATCCCGTTTTACCGGCAATAATCGTCGCCTTGTTGGTGATCGCGGCGGTGTTTGCGCCTTGGTTGGCGCAGCATGACCCGCTAGTAGGAAAGTTGAGAGATCAAGACCGCCCACCGATTTGGCAGGAGTCTTCGCCCATTAGCGGCAAGGAGCCCAAATGGGAATACCCTCTAGGAACCGACCCTCTCGGTCGAGATATGCTCAGCAGGATCATTTGGGGTGCACGCTATTCGATGCTCATCGCTTCCGTCGTGCTGATATCGGGAGCGGTCGGCGGCACGGTCCTGGGGTTGATCGCGGGTTATTTTGGAGGGATTTACGACGAGATCCTAATGAGGATGGTGGATCTGACGCTGGGAGTACCGTTTATCTTGGTGGCGTTGGCGACGGTGGTTGTTTTTGGCTCGAGCATGGTGTTGATCATTGCGCTGTTGATTTTGTTCAGCTGGAGTGGTTTCGCGCGCCAGGTTCGAGCAGAGACACTGAGGTTGAAAGCTTCTGACTATGTAGCGTTGGCTGTCGTCGCGGGTGCATCTGCCAACAGGATCATCACGAAGCATGTATTGCCGGGAGTGGTGAATACTGTACTGGTCATCGCGAGCCTTGGTATCGGGCAGTTGATTTTGACCGAGGCGACGTTGAGTTTCCTGGGAGTGGGGATTCCAAAGCCGCGGCCTGCTTGGGGTTCTATGGTTGCTGAAGGACGGGATTACATTGACACGTCTTATTGGATGGCACTGTTCCCGGGTTTGGCGATCTTCGCAGTTGTGTTTGCGATGAACTTCCTTGGTGATTGGATACGGGATCGTCTGGATCCTCGTTTGCGGCAACTTTGAAGAGAATTAAGGTCTTTCCCAATGCGCGATGGGTCCAGGTACAGAGATGAATGACGGGTGAAGTTCGGGTGCGGTCAAGGTTGATAGTTTCTCGAATTCCTTGGGTGCTCGGGATTTGACTTTGGATTTGAGATGATCGAGTTCGTAGGCGATTTGGCCATCAGCGATCGGCACGATTTCCGCCGTTCGTGCGTCGCCACGGATACGGGCGCGATCGAACCTGTAGCCGCGCCAGTCTGCTTCATCACAAACGGCATGGAGGTAGGCAACAATCGCGTTTTTGGGATCGGGGCAGTTTTTGAAGCGTTCGAGTTGGGGATGATTCCGGTACCCCTTGGTTTCACCGTATAGGACTTTCTGAGCCAAAAGTCCCTCACGCCAAAGGGCAACCAAGCCTTTCGAGTCTAGATAACGCGGGTGCAGGGACCATAGACGCATGGCTGATCAGAACCCTATATCGCCCAACCTTCATTTTTGAGGACGCGTCCGGCAACGGCATCGAGTTTGCGTACCAAGACGGGATCACGGTCTTTGGGTGCGGTAGCGATGGCGTGTTCCAATGCTGTGTGGACACCGGAAGGGAATGGGGCTTCGAGAGTGCCGATAATCGAGATTGCAGCGGCCACCAGTTTCCGCGCGTTTTCGGAGTTTTGCTGGAGGAACTCCAGGACCATGGATGTCGTGACGTCTTCGTGGTCGTCATGCCAACAGTCGTAGTCAGTGACCATCGCTACTGTGGCATAGGCGATCTCTGCTTCCCGGGCCAGCTTGGCTTCGGGCATGTTGGTCATACCGATGAGGTCGCCGCCCCAGGAGCGGTGCATAAACGATTCGGCGCGCGTCGAAAACTGGAGGCCGTTCATGACGATGTAAGTACCCCCGCGGACGATGTCGATGCCCGCGGATTTCGCTGCCAATTCGATCGCGTCGCACATCGTGCTGCAGACTGGATCGGCCATACTGACGTGAGCGACGAATCCATTGCCAAAAAACGAGCTTTCGCGTCCGCTGGTTTTATCGATGTACTGGTCGACGATTACAAACCTGCCGGGTGAAAGTTCTCTTTTCAGGGAACCTACAGCACTGAAGGAGAGGATGCGATCAACGCCGACGCGTTTTAACACGTCAATGTTGGCACGGTAGTTGAGGTGCTGAGGCGAGACTCGGTGACCGCGTCCGTGACGGGGAAGAAATGCGACTCTTTGACTTTCGAAATAGCCGATTAGTATGTCGTCAGACGGCGTTCCGAACGGAGATTGAACACTGACCCACTGGGCGTCTTCAAAACCCTTCAAGTCGTATAGGCCCGTCCCGCCGATGATGCCGACAGTGGACCCGGTGTCGTGTGCCAACTTGATGCTCCTTTTGGGTTCGAGACCCCGCCGTTTGGTTGGAGGACGTTAGTCGCGAGTTTGAAGAATCCTCCTTGTTTAGAATCTTAAGCGTCGTCGATGTTTGTGAGGTGGAGAATGCCGAGATGGCGGAACGGTAGACGCAGCGGGCTTAAACCCCGTGGCCCGTTAAACGGCGTGTGGGTTCGAATCCCACTCTCGGCACCAAGAGCGAAGATGAAGTGATGTGGCCCTAGTGTTAAACTCGCCTTCAATTCTGCGCGAATACGCCTATCGGATGAAATCAAATGACCGAAGTTAACCAACGCCACGTCTCTTATGACGAAATCGTTCAGGACCTCCGTGATAAGGCGACTCTTGCCGCGGCTGGCGAAGCGGCCGAAGCAGGTCTGTCAAGTCATGTCGGTGCGGAGTTCAAATCCAATCGCATACTAATCAAAGACAGTCGCAACCGTGCGACGGTTATCACGTCGCCGGGCGGTTCACCTGGTGATCCCCACATCCATCCAGACTTCAACGAATGGTTTATGGGATTTGGGGATGTCATGGGGTTTTTGGTCGGAGAGTACACGCCGTTCAGGGCGACGTTTGGCGATATCGTGGTAGCGCCTTGTGGTTATCGACACACGCCCTTAGCGTGGTACGGCCAGATGTGTATGAGGTTGGTTTGCACCAAACCGGGCTCAAACCATGACATCAAAGGTATCGAACCGTCGCGGACAGTTCGGTTGGATCCAGATTGGGAGCCGCCGAACCGTATTCTTACGCCGCTACCGTACATGATCGAGCGCCATGGTTTGGAGAATTATTGGCAGGAGTCGGTGTTGCACGATCAGCGGAATCGCGTTGAGATGTTTCATGTGATGCCGGGAACTTCCGCGGAATCGGTCAATGGTGACAAGGAATCTTGGTGGGTTGTGCTTAAGGGGAATGTGCGATTCGAGATTGCCGGCGATGTAGTCGATGCCAGCAAAGGCAGTATCGTCTACTCGAGCGATGGCGAGTGGAGCGCGATTTCAGCGACTGGACCTGGCTCCGCGATCTTCGTTGAAGTTGCGGATCCTGCTACGTGCTGACTGGTTGTTAAACTGCTACGAGTGCGGATTTCACCTTGATATCTGAACTCGAAAACAACCAATCTAACGGGAATTGAGATGTCTGAAACCAATGCTCGCCATGTGACATACGACGAGATTGTCGATTCGCTTCGGCCCGATGCGCCAGAGGTCGAAGGGCCGGTTTTGGACGAGATTGCGCGATCGGGAGGTGGATATGCCGCAGCAACCAAATCTCGGGTGTTGGTGATGGATTCTCGCAACCGAATGGCCGTCATATCCTCACCGGGCGGATCGCCAGGGGACCCACATCTCCACGACGACTTCAATGAGTGGTGGGTGGCATACGGAGGCGAGATGCGCTATCGGATCGGCGAGTATGAACCGTTCAAGGCGCATTTTGGCGACATCATCGTTGCGCCATGCGGGTACCGCCATGATCCGAGGGCGTGGAAGGGTGAGATGTGCATGCGCATGGTCACGGGCAAGCCCGGCTCGAACCACGATTTGAAGGGACTTGAACCGGCGCGAACCATACCATTGGAGAACCACTGGGAACCGCCCAATCGCATCTTTACACCGTTGGATTACATGATCGACCGTCATGGGTTGGAATCGGACTGGCAAGAGACGGTGATTTTGGATCAGAGGAATCGCGTTGAAATGTGCCACGTGATGCCGGGCGGTCCAATGGCTTCAACATCGGGCGAAGGAGAGGCATGGTGGGTAGTGTTGCGCGGCGATGTGAATTTCATATTGGATGGTGAAGTTGTCGAAGCAGGTCAAGGAGATGTTGTCTATTCCGGGAAAGGTGAGTTGAGCAGTGTTTTGGTGGAAGGCGACGATTCGGCGATTTTCATCGAAGTGATGGAGCCAACTTCAGCCTGAGGCGCCAATCGCACTGCTCGAATAACGGAGAAAAATATGGGCTCAACGCAGATAGTAGTGGGTGATTACGAAATTTCGGTTGTGGATGACCATATCGGGTTTCAGAGAAATCCTGCGGATGTATTTGTGGACGTGAGCGCCGAGGAGTGGGATCCGCATCGCGACTACGCGTTGGCTCCAGAAGGGTATTGGGAGGCGCAATGGCGTGGGCATTTGGTGCGTCGGGTTGATGGGTCTGGAGAAAACATCTTGGTGGACACTGGTGCGGGACGAGGGCCGTACGATCATGGGCCGCGCGAAGGTGGTCTCATCAAGAATCTTGAGGGTTTAGGGGTTTCTGTGTTGGACGTTGACAACGTTGTGACCACTCATTGTCACTGGGATCATATCGGCTGGAATGTCAGGCAAGACGGGAGTGGCACGGCTTCCACATTCCCGAACGCTACATACCACGTAGCCCGAAATGATTGGGAGTTCTACAGTGATCCAGCAAACCAGAACGATGAATTCGATTCACTGGTAGCGCCGTTAAAAGGTACCGGGCAGCTTAAGCTTGTGATTGGGAATCTTCCGTTGATGAACGGGATTTCGCTATTGCCAACGAATGGGCACACCCCCGGACATCAGTGCGTCTTGGTGCAATCCCGCGGCGAGACTGCGGTTTTGACCGGCGATCTTTTTCACAACGTGGCTCAGATACGGGAGCAACACTGGTGCCCGGTGTTCGACTGGCGGCAAGATCTTTCGACGGCGTCGCGTAGGTGGCTGTTGTGGCGGGCGATGTCGGAGGGGTGGACGGTGATCTCCGGTCATCTTCCGACAGGTATGAGCATTGGCAAGGTGGTTGAAGAAGAGGGTAAACCGACTTGGGTGCCAGTCTGACGATCGGCTTTGGGCAAGGTTGGTGATTGGGAAATGACGATGCGTGTTACCGTCTTATTCTTCGCTGGAGCGCGTGAGCGTGCGGGTATTGGACGTGTCGATGTCGAACTTGAGCCAGGTTCGTCTTTGGATGATGCGATTGATAGTGCTTTGGCGAGCGTGGGAAGGGGCGGTGTGTTGCCCTCAAATGTGATGTTGGCGCGGAACGGGATTTATGTGGATAGGTCCGATGAGTTGAAGGACGGTGACGAGATCGCGGTTATCCCGCCCGTTAGCGGTGGTGACGATTCCGATGAAGTCGCAGCTTCGCGAGTTTGGGTCACGGACGACGAGATCGATGCGGACCAGGTAGTTGGGTTAGTAGGTTCGGACAGGGATGGTGCGGTGGTTGTTTTTCATGGGATTACTCGAGACCACAACGAAGGCAGATCGGTCTTGCATCTGGAGTACGAGGCGTATTCGCCGATGGCTGAGAACGTTATGCATCAGATCATCGGGGAGATGAAAGAAAAATGGGATATAGGAGAGGTCGCGGTCTGCCATCGGACCGGACGGGTTGATATCGGCGAGACCAGCATGGTGTTAGCGGTGAGTGCGGCTCATCGCCGACCTGCGTTCGAGTCTGCTTTGTATTTCATTGATCGGCTGAAAGAAGTTGTGCCGATCTGGAAGAAGGAGTATTTCGAGGGCGGCGAGGTTTGGATTGGCGAGACGCCAGGTTGAGACGGGAGCGGCGACTCAACTATTGACGTATTCGGTCAGGGTCATCACGTTAATGCCACCATCTTTTCCGTTGGTAGTTTCGGGTGCGTAAGCGGCTTCGACAGCGCACCGCGCTGTATCGATTGAGGTGAAGCAGGGGATGCGGCGTTCCACGGCGGCTCGGCGGATATAGAAGCCATCTTGCTCAGCGGCACGGCCACCAGTTGGGACGTTTACCACGGCTTGCACCGTACCATCGTTGATTACCGTCACCACGTTGGTCTTGTTGGTGGCGAGGATGCGGTCCACTTCTGTGACGGGATAACCGAGGGATTGGACGAAGCTCGCTGTACCCGATGTAGCGTATATGGTGTGACCGTTATCTCCCAGGATTCGGATTAGGCGTTCAGCGTCGGATTTCGCGGAGTCGGCGACGCTGAGGAGGACGCTGTCGCCCCGGTTGATGGAATGTGAAGATGCGATGAGGGCCTTGGTTACGGCGGGAACGTATGAGCGGTCGATACCCATGACCTCGCCAGTGGATTTCATTTCAGGTCCTAGGAATGTGTCGACGCTCGTGAGTTTGTTCATCGAGAATACGGGAGCCTTCACAGCGACTAGGTTCTTGCGTGGCATCAGCCCGGTGCCCCATTCCATGTCTCTCAGCTTTTTGCCGAGCATGGCTTGCGTGGCGATGCGGATCATGGGTATGCCCGTGACCTTTGAGATGAAGGGGATCGTGCGGGAAGAACGGGGGTTAACTTCGATGACGTAGGTCTCACTGTTTTGGGCGTCAGCTTCGGAGCGTTCCGGATCAACGGAACTGCTACGGTAGGTCCCGCCACCAGTGATGACGTATTGGATGTTCATCAGACCTCTAACGTTGAGCATCCGACCGATGCGTCGCGTGTAATCAACGATGGTCTCGACTTCGTCGCCCGTGAGCCAAATTGCGGGGTAGACGGCAAACGAGTCGCCGGAATGAACGCCTGCGCGCTCAATGTGCTGCATCACACCAGGGATTAGGACATCTTGACCGTCGCAGACGGCGTCAACTTCGACTTCGATGCCCTGGAAATAGCGGTCTACGAGGATCGTTTGGCCGGGCACAGCGCGTAGGGCACGGTCAAAGTACCGTTGAAGTTCGTTAGGGTTGTCGACGATCTCCATAGCGCGTCCGCCGAGGACGTAACTCGGCCGGACTAGCACCGGGTATCCAAGGTTTTCAGCTAGGGCGAGGGCAGAGTCGGTGTTGGTCGCCGTGCCACCCGGCGGCAAGGGCAAGCCGTTCATGGCAGCAAGCTGTTCGAAGCGACCGCGGTCGGTGGCATTGTCTATGACTTGGGGGTCGGAACCCAAAACAAGATCTTGGAGTCCAGCGGCGTTGAGGTTCTGGGAGAGGTTGATTGCAGTCTGACCGCCGAATTGGACGACGATATTCGGAGGGATGACACTATTAGACGAGGTAGCGCCGTTGCCCATCTCGTTGTCGATGATGTCTCGAACCGCTTCCTCGTCAAGAGGTTCAAAGTAAAGGCGGTCAGAGGTGTCGAAGTCCGTCGAAACGGTTTCCGGATTTGAGTTGATCATCACGGCCCGGATGCCCTCTTCCTGGAGGGCCCAAGCGGCGTGGACGGAGCAGTAGTCGAACTCAATGCCCTGCCCTATCCGAATCGGACCCGAACCGATGACCACGGCGCAGTCGACGCCGATAGGCTCCGCCTCGTTTTCATCTTCGTAGGTGCTGTAGAAGTATGGAGTTGAGGCTTCAAACTCGCCTGCACACGTGTCCACCATCTTGTAGACGGGGACTATACCGAGGGATTTTCGCATCTCGCGAACGCGCTCGCCAAGTCCCAAGTCGGAGAATTCGGCGATGTCTTCGTCGCTGAGACCAAGGCGTTTGGCTTCTAAGAGGAGTTCGGCACTCAAGTGATCGGAACCACCCAGTTGGCGTTCCATGTTGACGATGCGGTGGAGAGCCCTAGTGAACCAGATGTCAACTCCGGTGGATAGGGTCAACTCTTCCGGGGTAGAGCCGGTTCGAAGTTTGAAGGCGAGTTTCCAAAGGCGAAGATCGTCGCTAGATAGGTCGTCATCCGAAAGGCCATTGATACGCCATTCAGGGTCTTCCCACCGCAGGGACCGTTTACCGTCTTCGAGCGATCGGATTGCTTTCATCAATGCAGCTTCGAAGCTACGGTCAATGGCCATTACTTCCCCGGTGGCCTTCATCTGAGTGCCTAGAGAACGGTCACCAGTGCCGAACTTATCGAACGGCCAGCGAGGGATCTTGGCGACGCAGTAGTCGAGTGCGGGTTCGAATGCAGCGCGCGTTTTGCCTGTAACGACGTTGCTGATCTCGTCGAGGTGCAGTCCGAGTGCTACTTTCGCAGCGACGCGAGCTATCGGATATCCGGTAGCTTTGCTGGCCAGGGCTGATGATCTGGATACGCGAGGGTTGACCTCAATGACGTAGTACATCGGGCCGTCGTCATCGTATCGAGATCCCTCGCCGAGTTTTTCACCCATTTCTCTGCCTGGTCGGTAAGCGAACTGGACGTTGCAGCCGCCCTCGATTTCGAGACCGTCAATTATGTGGAGCGCAGCGGTTCGGAGGCGTTGGTAGTCCTTGTCGGTGAGTGTCTGGCTGGGAGCTACGACGATGGAGTCTCCGGTGTGGACGCCCATAGGATCGAAGTTCTCCATGTTGCAGACGGTGATGACGTTGCCTGCGCTGTCGCGCATCACCTCGTATTCAATCTCTTTCCATCCGAGAAGGGATTGCTCGATTAGGACTTGACCGACTAGCGATGCGGCGAGTCCGGATGCGACGATTTCTTGGAGTTCCTCAATGTTGTTGGCGACTCCACCACCTGTGCCGCCTAGCGTGTAGGCAGGACGGATTACAACGGGATAGCCGATCTCTTCGGCGGCATCCGCTGCGTCAGGGAAATTGGTAACGGCAATGCCGTAGGAGATCGGTTCACCAATCTCCTCCATGAAGGTTGCGAAGAGTTCGCGGTCTTCAGCTTTGCGAATGCTGGCGGTTTTTGTGCCCATCACCACCACGTCTTTTAGGGCACCGGCTTCTTCCAGTTCGACCGTTAAGTTAAGCCCGGTTTGACCTCCAAGGGTTCCGAGAATACCGTCCGGTTTCTCGCGCTCTATGATGCGCGTCACCACAGGGACGGTCAAAGGTTCGATGTAGACGCGATCTGCGACATCTTCATCGGTCATGATGGTCGCGGGATTGGAGTTTACGAGGACGACCTCAACACCTTCTTCGCGTAGCGATTTGCAGGCTTGTGTGCCGGCGTAGTCAAACTCCGCCGCTTGACCGATAACAATAGGACCAGAGCCGATGACCAGGACTTTTTTGAGTTGTGGATTTCGGGGCATCTTTCTGATTATTTGGTTGCAGCGCGTTCTTTGACGGATGCGACGAATTGATCGAAGATCAACTCGCTGTCGTGTGGTCCTGGTGATGCTTCAGAGTGGAATTGGATGGTCATCACGGCGTGGTTCTCGTCGACGAGACCCTCAACCGTGTTGTCGTTAAGGTTGATGTGCGTGACCTTGAGACCTGCGCGATCGGGTAGTTTTTCGGGATCGACAGCGTATCCGTGGTTGTGGGCGGTTACATAGACGCGTCCGGTTCGCAGGTCTTGTACGGGCTGGTTTCCGCCGCGGTGTCCGAATAGGAGCATGAATGTGTCGGCGCCGAGAGCCCGTGCGACGATTTGGTGACCGAGACAGATACCTAGTGTGGGGATGGATTTGGAGCCGTCGCCGGTTAGGTCAGAGAGTTCGCGGACGATTTCGACGGGCCCGTCAAGGACTGCCGGATCGCCCGGGCCTGGTGAGAGGACTATGCCGTCTGGGCTGTAGGCTTTGACCTCTTGCGCGGTTGCATCGGCCGGAAAGACTTTGACGTCGCAGTTGCGCGCGCTCATACTTCGCAGGATGTTCCACTTGACGCCGAAATCGATGACTGCGATGCGAAGGGGGCGGCCAGTGGTGTCCGCGGGGTAGTCAATGCCGGCGCGGTTGGAGCGGATGATGAGTTCTTCTGCAGGGCGAGTACCAGACGTGCCGTCGCCATGCCATTCGAACTCTTCTTTGGTTGCGACTTCGTCGACCCAGTTCTGGTCGCCGTACCATTGCGCGGCGTTGAGAGCGGCGGTTGCGGCGTCAGGGTCGTCGCCTTGAACGATCGCGCCCATCATAACGCCGGTTGATCGGATGCGCCTAGTGATGGCGCGAGTATCGACGCCTGCGATCCCAGGGATGCCGTTACATTCCAGATATTCATGGACGGTCATCTCGGAGAGCGGATGAGAGGGTTGGTCACAATCGGATCGGACCACGAACCCCTTGACTTGGATTTGGCGAGATTCGGCATCTTTGAGGTTGATGCCGTAGTTGCCGATGAGGGGGTATGTTGGGACGAGGATCTGACCGCCGTATGATGGGTCTGTGAGCATCTCCTCGTAACCAGTCATTGACGTGTTGAAGACGACCAGACCCACGGTGTCGATTTCAGCGCCGAGGCGTCTGCCGCGGAATACCGAGCCGTCGCTGAGAGCTAGGAGTGCCGTCCCACGATGGTCGCTAAGCATCTGATGCTCCGTTGTCGTTGGCGTCCCAGATCTTAGTCCCGCCGACGAATGTGGCGATGATCCGTGGTTTTACCTTGTGATCAAGTAGCGGCGTATTGTGGCTTTTGGATCCGAGGGTGGTGGAAGTGACCGACCACTCGGCATTCGGATCGATGATGGTGATGTCGGCTGGCGTACCGGGGCGGAGGGTTCCTATGCTGGCATCGTTGAGAATTGCGCTCGGACCGACGGTAAAACGCTCAATAACGGTTTTGATGTCGACGTTGGCTACCCCGACGGTAAGCGCGAGAGCGGTTTCTAGACCAATGATGCCGTTTGCGGCCTCGGTGAAGGTGCAGATTTTGTCCGTGTCGGCGTGAGGGGCGTGATCTGTTCCGATGGCGTCGATCGTCCCGTCGGACAGACCGTCGATCAACGCTTCTCGATCTGCTTCAGTCCGGAGCGGGGGCGCCATCTTGGCGTTGGTCGCATAGGCTTTTGAGGTTAGAACGGCGGGAACGTCGCCACTCTCCCCGTACACCCACTCCTGAGTAAGTGCTAGGTGATGGGGTGTCGCTTCTGCAGTGACTTTGATCGAGTCGGATTTCGCGCGGCGGATGATCTCAACGGATTCGGCGGTCGAGACGTGAGGGACGTGGAGGCGACCATTAGTCATTTGCGCGAGGGCGATGTCTCGGGCGATCATCATCGATTCGGCGTTGTTTGGGATGCCTCGAAGACCGAGGTGAGTGGCAACAGCGCCTTCGTTCATGTCCCACTCCGCGACTAGACCGCGGTCTTCGGCGTGGTTGATGATCGGTAGGCCTAGGTCCGAGGAGTAGGCCAACGCTTGACGCATCAGATGCGGCGACATCACCGGATCGCCATCATCGGAGAATCCAACTACACCAGCATCTGCGAGTTCATGCATAGGGGCGAGTTCGCGACCTTCGCGGGATTTCGTGATAGCGCCTATGGGACGGACATGAACTTCAGACTCGTATTTGCAACGTTGCAGAAGCGCATCCACCACTGAGGCGTTGTCTTGCGCCGGGTAAGTGTTGGGCATGACGCAGATGGTGGTGAAGCCGCCTCTGGCCGCCGCGTCGGACGCGGATTTGGGATCTTCTTTCCACTCTTGTCCCGGCGTCCTGAGATGAGTGTGAAGATCGATTAAACCCGGGGTAACGATTTTGTTTTTGGCGTTGAATTCTGTCCATCCATCAGAGAGCTCGGTAGTACCCGGGGATTCGATCGACACGATAGCGTTACCGATAATGACCACGTCGGCGATGGCGTCGAATCCTTGGGAAGGATCGATCACGCGACCGTTGCGGATGACTGTTGGTTGTGATTGCAGTTGCACGATGGTTATGCGATGGCAGCGCAAAAGTGTTCGAGAACCGCCATTCGCATGGCGACGCCGTTCTGGACCTGGGTGGTGACTAGACTCCGTCCGCCGTGGGCGACCTCAGTGCTGATCTCTAGTCCTTCGTTCATTGGACCGGGGTGCATGACGGGAGCGTCAGGTTTGGCGAGGGCCAAGCGTCGGGTGTTAATGCCCCATACCCGCGAGTATTCGTTTACGTCGGGTAATAGGCCGGCGGTCTGGCGCTCAAGTTGGAGGCGAAGGCACATGATTGCATCGGCGTCGCTGACTGCATCTTCAACGGATTGGTGGACAACAACGTCGGAGTCCGGAACATTAAACGAGTTGGAACCATACGTCCAGCCATCTGGTAGAAGCGTCGGCGGCGCAGCGATGGAGATTTCGACCCCCATCTTTCGGAAAGCGATGATGTCGGATCGTGCGACTCTGGAGTAAAGGATGTCACCGATCATTGCGAGTTTTACACCTCGAAGATTGCCGATTTCCGCCTCAAGAGTCATAACGTCGAGAAGGGCCTGAGTGGGGTGCGCGTGCGCGCCATCGCCTGCGTTTATGACGGTGGCGTTAACGTGTCGGGATACAAAGTGAGGTGCGCCGGAGTGTGCGTGTCGGACGATCAACGCATCAACACCCATTGAGTCGAGCGTCAAGGCGGTATTAAGGAGAGATTCGCCTTTGTTGACGCTACTGGTAGCGGCGGAGATGTTAATGACATCGGCTCCGAGCGCTTTGCCGGCGTGTTCGAATGAGACGCGGGTGCGGGTGCTGTTCTCGAAGAAGAGGGTGTAGATTGAAGTTCCGCGGAGAATGTCGGATTTGTACCGCGTCGAGGTGCGGAGGTCGCGGAACTCCCGGGCGGTGTCGACTAGGTCTTGGATTTGGTCAGAGGAAAGTGAATCGACGTCTAAAAGGTGCTTCGACGACGGGATCAGCGTCGTGGTCTGTTGAAGAGAAACCTCTGGCAAGGTCGTTGTCACTTAGTAGCACCCCAGTGTTGGGCTACAGTGCTAGTTCTTGTCAACGCGACGCGGTCTTCGCCATCGACTTCTTCGAGGAGAACGTGAACACGTTCGGCACGGGATGTGGGGACATTGCGTCCGACAAAGTCTGGGTTGATCGGCAGTTCTCGATGCCCGCGATTGATGAGGACGGCGAGGTGTACATAGGCTGGTCTGCCGGACTGTATCAAGGCATCAAGCGCGGCTCGAGCAGTTCGACCAGTATGAAACACGTCGTCAACCACTACGACGCGCATGCCTGTCACATCAACTTCGTCCATTCCGTTCGAGCGGCTCATGCCGTTGGATCCGTTCGGGTGTCGATGACGCGTGTCGTCTCGGAAATCCGACGGATCCAGAGACGCCGTCATCGGCCGCGAGGATTCGAATCGCTCGATCAGGTTTGCGAGGCGTTCGGCGAGATGTTTCCCACGGGTCGGGATGCCAGCGATGAGGAGGTTGTCGGCGCCGTGGTTTCGCTCAATGATCTCGTGAGCCATCCGGGCCAGCGCGCGGTGCACTTCAGCGCCGGTCATCAGGTTGCGCTCAAAGTTTGGTTCGCTCGCGGACATCAAGATCAGCTTTTCGTTCGGTTCTGCCTAGCCTCAAAAAGAAGCCCTCGTCGTGGACCGACGAGGGCATTTCAAGATTGCTGGTCGTTCACATCCAGGTACGGACATCTACGAACGCAGGCTTTGAGTTTTTCGCACCTTGTCAGCCACACGGGACTGAATTAAAGGCTGTTACTTTTCCTAGCAGATTTAGCGGATATTTCGCTCCAGAACGGGTTGTGGATTCGCTCTAGTAATCGATGCTATCATGCGAACCGCGCTGGACTGAATCCGCTGTATTTTGAATCCGCTTCGCTTTGACTCGTTGCGATTTCAGCCGCCAGTTTCCCAATTGCGGGGCCTAACTCGATACCTAACGGTCCAGCTCCAGTAGCTACCACAAGCCCTCTTACACTGGGCATCTCCCCCACGATCGGCAATCCGTCTGGAGTGACAGGTCGCAGGCATGCCGTCTGTTCCGCGATTCTCTTGTTCGCCAAGAATGGCAGAGCGCGTTCGGCCGAGACCCGGATTTCTTCTCGTCCCTCTGAAGACGGTTGTTCGTCGAACCCTGTGTCCGTGTGCGTCGTTCCGACATGCAGCAGTCCATTTGGTTTCGATGAAGCGTAATCTGAACCCCACCATAAAGAGACCGGTAGCTGCGGTTCATTTCCCAAGTCGTATCGCAGGATCTCGCCCTTCAAAGGTGTCACCGGAAGGTTCACATGAGAGGTTGAGTGACCACGTCTCAATACAGACTGGCTCCAAGGTCCAGCAGCAAGCACGACGATGCCAGATGAAATCGCATCCTCGCCAATCGTGACCCCCGTTACAGCACCACCTTCAACATCTATAGACGTCACTTCAGCATTAAGCATGACCGCGCCATTTCGTTCAGATGCCGCCCACAGCGCATTCGTTACTCCATCCGGTGAAATCTCCGTCATCCCACCTAGATAAAGCCCGCCAATTACGTCGGTGGACACCCGGGCTTCAATGTGGCTCAGTTCACCGTAGGCCAGCCATCTAACATCGTGACGATTATCAGACCACTCGTTCCTTAGAAATCCAGCGACGCCCGATGGTTTAAGGTGGGCCACATCGGTTTCGTCGAACGCCAGCACCAGTCCGGCCTTTTCTTTGAAGTGGTAATCGATGCCGGACGCTTCCGGAAGAGATTTTGCAAGTTCGTGATGTAGGTCGATCGATTCGGCGCGGAACCACTCAATCGGCGGACCCGATGAGGGCGGTTGGAACTGCGTGTGTAACGATCCGAAAGCAAACCCAGAAGCATGGGCCGCGGGTGAATCTTTTTCAACTAGCGCGACCCTATGGCCGGCGGATGAGAGGTAGTAAGCGGCAGCGCATCCGCTGATGCCCCCGCCTATCACGATCGCGTCGTAACTCATGTTTGGAAATCTTGCTGTTCGAGCCTTGATTCGACTCTAACGCGATCGCATCGTTGCATAGACCTCATCTGTCTGCCTTCGTCGGCGACGTGCGACACCAGAATCTTGGGCCGCGATTGCGACGCGTTGTGCGACGTTGCGCGCGACGTTGCGGTCAAAGACGCTCGGGATGATGAAATCGGGATCGAGATGCTCATCGGGAATGACTTCCGCGATCGCCTGCGCGGCGGCAATCTTCATCTCCTCGGTGATGTCGGACGCTCGCACGTCTAGGACACCGCGGAACAGACCTGGGAAGCACAGGGAGTTGTTGATCTGGTTCGGGTAATCAGTACGTCCCGTAGCCATAATGGCAACGTTGTCGGGGATATTCTCGGGCCAGATCTCAGGGTTGGGATTCGACAGGGCGAACACGATTGCGTTATCAGCCGCTGTAGCGACTTGCTCGCGGGTAAGTAGGTCGGGGCCTGCAAGCCCGAGGATGAAATCGGCACCTTCGATGCATTCCGAGAGAGTGCCATTGACGTTATTCGGGTTCGTATTGTCGGCAAACCACTGCTTCATCACATTGCCCTCATAATCGCGATCGCGCGACAGAGCACCTGTTCGATCGAAACCAACGATGTCTTTCACGCCGTATGAAAGGAGTATCTTGGTGCAAGCCGTGCCCGATGCGCCAGCTCCCAGCACTACCGTCTTCAAAGCTTCAGGAGTTTTGGCTACTAGCTTGAGAGCGTTGATCAGCCCAGCGAGAACAACGACAGCCGTGCCGTGCTGGTCGTCATGAAAGATCGGAATGTTGAGCCGCTCTTTCAGCTGTTCTTCTATCTGGAAACAACGTGGGGCGCTGATGTCTTCTAGGTTGATGCCACCGAAGCCGGGAGCGATGGCGGTTACGATGTTGACGATCTCGTCAGGGTCATTAGTGTCAACGCAGATGGGCCATGCGTCGACTCGCCCGAACTCTTTGAACAGCAGGGCTTTGCCTTCCATCACCGGCAACGCGGCAGCGGCTCCAATATCGCCTAGGCCTAGAACCGCGGAACCGTCTGTGACAACTGCAACCGTGCGCCCCTTCCCTGTTAAGGCCCAAACCGCGTCTGGATCTTCGTGAATAGCCATGCAGACGCGACCGACGCCTGGAGTGTAGGCCTTAGACATATCGTCGCGCGTGCTGACTGGCACGGTTGACCTCATCTCGATCTTTCCACCCACATGCATCAAGAAAGTGGCGTCAGAGACGCTGTTAACTGAAACGTCGTCAAGCGCTTCGATCGCTTCCATGACCATTCGGGAATGGTCTTCACCGGAGGTGTTGATCGTGAAATCGCGGATCATCCTTCCTCCGTTAGTGGAAACGACGTCGATAGCCGCCGCGTCACCGCCACATCTGCCTATGGCAGACGTAATCAATCCCAACATCCCAGGCCGGTTGGGGTATTCGGCTCTAATGGTGATGCTGTATGCAACTCCAGGAGTCGGTCCTGCCATTTCGGTCTCCCTCATCAGTTACGACGGTAACTAGCGATCTCACGCTGAACTCGTAGGATGAATATTCATCGCCGAAATCGTGAAATCATGGTATCACCAGCCAACACCGAGGTACCAAAGCTAGATAAAGCTGAACATTGTTGTAACCTGTTTGACGCAACACGATTTACACGAAAGGTGACATGACACAACAGAACGCGGCGCAGCGACCGACGATCCGGGGCAGGTTTACAACTTGCGAAATCACCCGAAGAGAAGATTTAACCGATGACCTCTGGAAGATCTGGTTGAAACCAGCTCAGCCGTTTATGTTTAAGCCGGGGCAGTACTGCACAATCGGCGCCGAAGGTATCGAGCGGCCTTATTCGATTGTGTCGTCACCAGATGAAGAAGAGATCGAGTTGTTTATCGAATTGGTGCCGCCGCCGGATGGGAACTTGACACCTGTGCTGTTTGACTTGTCTGTGGGCACGGAGTTGACACTGCGGCCCCGAGCCAAAGGGATCTTCGTCTTCAAACCCGAATTCAAGAATCACGTCATGGTCGGTACAGTCACAGGCGTCGCTCCTTACGTGTCGATACTCAGGAAGTTCTTGAACGATCCCGAATGGAATGCTGATGCTCCGATCGCTCGGGATGACTACAAGTTCTACGTGCTGGAAGGCGCCAGTTATCTGGATGAGTTTGGGTATGACGACGAGTTGTCACAACTTGCAGACTCGCATGAAAACATTGAGTTTTATCACTCGGTGAGTCGCCCTGATGAGGAGCGCAACATCAGTTGGGAAGGTCCCAAGGGCCGGATCAACACGTTGGTCGAAGACTTTGTAAGGGAACGCGGTCTCGACCCATCTGAGACGGTGATTTACGCGTGCGGCCACCCGGGGATGATCGAAGATGTCAAGGCCCGATATCTCGACACTGGATACCACTTTGAGGAAGAGCGTTTCTGGAAGGATGACGACTAGCGTCGTCACGCTGGTCGTGAGCGGTTTTACCATCGTAGGCTGGTACTGCAAATGAATCGGCCGACGCGAAGATTTCGGGCGACGAACACCTACGCCGATTTCGAGAGGAGAAGCTACATGGCAGAGAAGATTGGTTTCATCGGGCTTGGAATTATGGGTAAACCCATGGCCAAGAACCTGATCAACGCGGGATACGATGTAACCGTTTACGACATCTTCCCAGACCCGATTGATGAGATGGTGGAGGCTGGTGCATCTGCGGGGAGTTCTTGTGCCGATGTTGCGAGCAAGACTGATGTCGTGATCACGATGGTCCAAGATGGCCCTCAAGCCAAGCAAGCGATCCTCGGCGAGGGCGGTGTGGCCGATGGTGCATCGGAGGGCGACTTGGTTGTGGATATGTCGTCTATCGCGCCCGGTATTTCACAGGAAATCGGTACCGGTCTAACCGAAAGCAACATTAACTTCTTGGACGCTCCCGTTTCTGGTGGCGAGCCATTCGCCATCTCGGGAGACCTAGCGATCATGGTGGGTGGTGGTGCAGCAGATTTCGAGCGCGCAAAGCCGCTGTTCGACGTCCTCGGAAAATCGGCGGTGCTATGTGGCGCTCACGGCGCGGGCAACGTAACGAAATTGGCGAACCAGATCGTCGTCGGCGCAAACATCCATGGTTTGGCTGAAGCGTTGGTCCTGGCCACCGCCGCTGGCGTAAACCCACAGACCGTTTTCGAAGCGATCCAAGGCGGTCTAGCCGGGTCGAACGTGATGAACGCCAAGGCCCCGATGATGATCAGCCGCAACTTCGACCCGGGGTTCCGTATCGAGCTCCATTACAAAGACATCAACAACGCAATGGAGACCGCTCGCGCGTTGAATGTGCCTTTGCAAGTGACCGCGAACCTCCAGCAGGTTTTGACGGCTCTGGTGGTCGGTGGGGACGGAACGAACGATCACTCCGGCATCCTTCGATACGTCGAGCAACTAGCCGGCGTTGAAGTCCGCGAACTCTAACCAAATCAGCTAAGCGAGTTGGGCGTCGATCGGGTGAAAACCGACCATCGCCCAACCTTATCTCCGACCTTCATCCTCTTCCCAACCGCGGGATAGGTCTTGCAGGAATTCCTCTAACTCCGGCGAGAGTTCAATCTCCTCTTCCTCGGTTGGTTCCGCATCCTCTGCATCATATTCAAGCTCCAACCTTGCGACTAACTGCGCCAGTCGAGGATTGTCCGAGCTTGAAATCTGGACCTGAGAGTATTGCGTCTCGCCCATACGGATTTCAGGCATCCGATCCGTTGGAATGTCGTAGATCTCGGACAGCACAGACAGCACCCTAGATGCCCCTACATAGTCGTTGTCAAGTTTTAGATAAAGCGGAAGATGAACGATCATCGAAAGCGTTTCCAGACCCAGTTGTGTTCGCGTCAACTCGGTCAGCTGAGACACCATCGATGTCGGGCCTTCGTATCGGCTTCTTCCAAGACGGACACCGTCTTTGAACCGGCTCGGAGGATTCCAACCACGAGCCGAGCCCGTAACCTTTAACGGTCTAGTATGAGGAACCGAGTCGTACATAGACCCGACGAGAACGTACCGCTCAACGTTGAAGGCCTGAACTAGTTCAAGGATCGACTCATTGAAGTCTTCAGCCCAAGCATGGGGTTCGAGCAACTTGATAAAGATCAGGTCACGACCATCCGGCACTCGCGCCGCGGTCACCTCGGTGTTGGGAATACGGAAGGTGCGTTCTCCGCGCCTCATCTTTATGCGTGGGCGATAGCGCGTATGATCGTAAAACTTGCCCGGACGTGCGAGTTGACCGATCTTCTTCGCGTCGTAGATGCGTCCGAGCCGATTGACCACAATCCTCCCGACATTCCCTACGTTCACCCAAGGACGCAACGTCACAATGCAGTGGGGGGAATCGAACGATGCCGGATCCGCGTTTATTTCGAAGTCACGTATCTGCAATGGATCGTCTCTAAGTCATTCGTAACCTTTGGAACCGACCATCAGATTTACGCTGTAGCACATGAAAATGCTGTAGAGAGCGCTTGTCGGTCTTGAGTACAGGTTATCGTAATCTCCTTATGGTTGCTCTGTATCATTGCCTTAGTGAAATCCGCATCGGCAATTGCATGTTTGTCGATCCATAGACAATCAACCCAAATGCAGAGGTGAAGCGCGCAGATGTCGTTCAAGATGGTATTCCTGCCCCCAAATTCCCAGCACAATCTTGACTTCTTGGCGAGATTGCAAGACTCGGTTCCTGACGCCAATTTAGTTGCGCCTGTGGATGAAGATGCAGCAGTAGCGGAGTTAGCTGATGCCGACGCTGCGTTTGGGACGATGAACCCAAGGCTGATAGCAGCGGCTCCGAAGTTACGATGGTTGCAGGCGCCAGCCGCGGCTCCTCCTGCTGGATACTACTTCGACGAGTTGATTGCTCATCCGGCCCAAGTCACCAACTTTCGGGAGATATACAACGACCACATCTCTGTGCACATCGTGGCGATGATGCTCTCCTTCGTTAAGCATCTTAACGTCTACCGCGACCAGCAAAGAGACCGTAACTGGAACAAGCTTCTCGGCGATCAGTACAACAACAACTTCTTACCAGACTCCACTGTGGTCATCGTAGGTGTCGGCGGGATAGGAACCGAAACGGCTCGATTATGCAAAGCCCTTGGTTCCACAGTGATCGGCGTCGATGCGCGCTGGGAAGCACCGGGAGCTAGGGACTACGTCGATGAAATGCGCGACCCGTCCGAGCTGGACGAGGTCTTGCCGATGGGCGATTTCGTTGTCCTTACCATCCCTCACACTCCGCAGACCGAGGGTTTGTTCGATGCCAGCAAATTTGCGCTTATGAAGGAAACGGCAATCTTCATCAACATAGGTCGAGGCATGACGACGAAACTAGATGATTTGAACGACGCTCTGCGGAATGGAGTCATCGGCGGAGCGGGCCTCGATGTCTATGAGATCGAACCCTTACCTGCGGATCATCCTCTCTGGGATGCGCCCAACACGATCCTCACGCCTCACATCGCTGCTGACGAAGGTCGATACCTAGGTGAGCGACGGTACGAGGTCGTATCCGACAACATGCGCCGCTTCGCAGCTGGCGAACCGTTGCGCAACTTGGTGGAGAAAGAAAACTGGTTCTGATCCAAACTTCCTGAAGATCGTCGCGTATTCAAGGAAACGACAAAATGCAAGACCCGCGCCTAACCCCTGACACCGTTGACTTCATGGAAAAGGCGGCAACGCTCGATATGCCCGCCTTTGGCGAATGCTCGCCCGAAGAACTGCGTGCAGCGACCGAGCGACGCGGCAAAGTCATGCCACCGGCGATTGAACCAGTCCGCAAAGTAATCCGTCGCAAGTTCGATGGTCCTGGTGGCGAGGTCCCTCTTCGCATCTACATTCCCGAAGGCGGCGAACCGCCCTACCCCGTGATCATGGTTTTCCACGGTGGCGGTTGGACGATCCGCAGCTACGAGCTTGAAGGACCGACTTCTCGTGGATTGGCAAACCGCGTGGGCGCGATAGCAATATCAGTCCAATATCGCCTCGCCCCGGAGACACGTTTCCCTGGCGCCGCTGAGGACTGCTACGCCGCAACTTTGTGGGCGTTGGAGAACGCTCAGGAATTCGGCGGAGAACCATCCATCATGGCAGTGGCGGGAACATCCGCTGGAGGCAATCTCTCAGCAGCAGTCTCTCAAATGGCGCGAGACCGAGGCACACCGAACATCTCCCATCAAGCCCTATTCTGTCCTGTCATCGACCACAAATTCGAGCGCGGATCATACCAAGAGTTCGCCGATGGTTACGGTTTGACCAAACTCGGCATGGAGTGGTTTTGGGATAACTACCTCGGACCCGATGGCAACGGCTCTCATCCGTATGCTTCGCCGATTAGGGCAGAAGATTTGACTGGATTACCAGACGCGACGGTGATCGTTGCCGAATGTGATGTGTTGCGAGACGAGGCAGAAGAATACGCCGCGGCGCTCAAAAACGCAGGAGTTGACACCAGATTAACCCGATACGAGGGAGTTTTGCACGGTTTCAACTGCCAACCAGGCCACATCCACGCCGCTGAGTCCGCGTTGGACGAAGCTGCTGATCGGATCAAGAAATCATTCGCAAATCTCGGTGCCTAACCCGCATTAAACCTCTGAATCGCCACCAAAAGGCCGATTTTGAGGTTAATCGCGTCGGGTGTTTCCCAACTTTTAGTGACAATTTCTATAATCTACCCCCAGACTGAGTTGAATTCAATTCAGGACTGTCGTCTCTTTAAGGAAACGAGGTAACAAATGGAAATCACTGCGTACTCGGTGAAAGAAAAGGCCACCGTACCGGTCCAGAACCCTGAGATCGTCACGCTGAAGAATGGCCGGAAGGCTGTGCAGGGCACGTCTCCCGCTGGCAACAAGGTATTCCGTATTCTTTCGAACGCGGACGCCGAAGCGCTAGCCAAGGAAATCGGATAACCGCCGAGAACGAATCGCCGCTAGGCGGCGCAACGCAATAGGACGGTCAGATGCGGCACGAGTTTGCATCCCGCGGACCGTCCACTATAATTAGCGTGCCGGCGAGCCTGACCTGATGGCTTGCCGCGGCGGTGGCAACCGGGCCACGAGCCGGATACTAAACGAAAGGAGGGACGTCTAGGTAATGGCATATAGCCGTATGAGAGGTGTCTCGACTTAGGCGAGATCCCCCAAAGACGTTCCCGGCACTTGGATCAGTCCTCGTGCTACGGAATTGAGAATGAGGGGTGTTCTCTGACCTAGGTCGAGGCACCTCCCGGCGGGTGGCATCACTCGGATAGGCGTAAACGAGCCTGTCCCGGTGGTGTCACCCGCCTCTTTTTGTTTTCTGGACGACCTCATTCGCTGATAGCCTTAGTTGGCACGTAGCGAAACCCACAGACGAGTTCCCGATGTCACCAATGATGTTCGGCTTTGGCCGCCAACGCAGACAGATGCTTGAGTCCGAGCTACGTCGCTTCGTTGATGAAATGCCACAACTTGGAATGACGCGACTGATCCTTATCGGCGACCTCGTAAGTGGAAAACCCACAAAACCCGATACAACCCTCGAACTCGTCGTCGTTCAAGAGACCGACGAACCTTATCATCGCAGGCCCGATTTCTGGGTTTCTCACCTCCGACCAGCGGTGGGAGCTACGTTTCATGTCTACACCGAATCAGAATTCTTCGAATTTGCCGAAACCGACCCCGTCCTGATCCGCGCCCAGCAATACGGTGATCAACTCCATTGAGATCAACGGGCTTCGATCGCCAATACCCGCACCACAAGAACCGCCATGACTGACTATTCCTCACTTGACCGCCTCCCTCGAAGTTGGCTGACCCAGTCCAGACACGACCTCGATGCGGCAGAGGCGAATGCCGAGGCAGCTAGGCATGCCTTGGCCTGTTTCTTGTGCCACCAAGCGTCAGAAAAGGCCGTCGTCGCCTTCATCTACAACCACGGCGCAGAACACGTCTGGGGGCACTCCCTCGCTGACCTCTGCGAAGACGCAAAAGCGTTCGACCAAAGCTTCGAGTTCGTCAAGAGTGTCGCAGGTCTGCTGGACCAACACTATGTGGGGGCCCGCTATCCGCAAGGCCTTCCCGGCGGCGCACCCTGCGAAGCATACGAAGCGATAGACGCAGAACGCGCACTCGAGATCGCGCGCGACATCCTCCGGGGCATAGAAGAAAGGATGGGGTTGCAGTGAGGACAACGATGTCTAACCGTACTTGTGTCGGATACTGTGGTTTTTCGCCGAACGCGCGTTTGATCCCGACTACTTCCGGATGCCATCCCGCCGTAGTTTTGCTATAAGCTCCGGCATAGTCCCCGTACCTTTTTTGGTGTTGCAAGAGCGGCATAAGAGTTGAAGGTTTTTCAAATCGTTCCTCCCGCCCAGTTTGACGGGTTTAATGTGATCGACCTGCAAGTTACCGATCTGGCGAAACTTGTCTCGGCATCCAGCACATCTTCCCCCTGACTGCTGGAATAGTAGATTCTTGACACTTCGGGGCAAAGGCTCGCGACGACGCGGTCGATCATTGAGCGCTTGGAATGTTGATTGTCTTTGGGGCCCAGGGACTAACGATCGTCTTTTACGTTTGGTTCGTTTTTGGTGTGCGGTTTTGCGAACATTTACCGAATCATCGTTGACAGATTCACAGGCGGCGCCGATTGCGCCAACTATCAACAGCACGATGAAAACCACCACACAGATGATAAGAAATGTGTCCCACCACCCTGAGCCGGACACGGCACTCCAAACCAATGCCACTAACGCCAAAAGTCCGAGGATCCCACCGCAACCGAAAACCTGCCACCCGCAACCCGCGTCGTCACTTTGATTCACGGCTGATCTTCAATAGATTCATTTGCCTGTTGATTAACAACCCAGACACAACGCGCGGTCAGAATTCTGCGATCACACGCGGACCCAGCGAACATACTTCGCGACGTTCGGCGCACCAAACAGGAGTCGGTTAGACGCCCGCGGACACTCCTCTGTGATTTACGAAAGTTGTCAAGTTTATGCCAGAGCGGCTATACGGTGTAAAGCGTCGGCGCGCTCGGAACCGGCGCAATCTGCTCAGGCGTCAACTCGTACGACTCTTTCCGGTAGACCTGAATCCTGTGGCAACCAAAGTCTGCGATGTACATCAGATCCCCACGATTAGGATCGTTGTGGAATCGCATCATCGCCGGGCCGCGAAGCCTGCGCGTAATCTCTAGTTCTGCAGATTCACGGTTGCGCAACACTGTAGTGCTCGAAAGGATATAGATCCTCCCGCTCTTGGAGAGCACACCATCGCCGATGAAGCGATCAACGTAACGGCCCGTGTAGTCCAACTGCACAACACGGTGGTTTCCGCGATCTGCGATATAGACATCACCATGTCGATCAACAGTTACCCCAGCAGGCCGGTTGAATTGGCCGATGTCATCGCCGCTTGATCCAACCGTCCAGATATGCTCGCCATCAGAGTCGAACTTCTGAACGCGATCGTTCCGCCAGTCGGAAACGTAAATCGATCCGTCGAACGGATCAACACCAACGCCCCAAGGATGGTCAAATTGCCCATCTCCGGTTCCAAATTCGCCGAAGCCGAAGCCGCTGACGTGTTCTCCAGATGCTGAGAACTTCTGCACTCGGTGGTTCATCGTGTCGACGACGAGCATATTGTCGTCGTTATCCCAAGCGATACCGGAAGGCCTATTGAGCTGTCCAGGCTCGCTACCGTGCCTACCCCAAGTGTCGAGTTTCTCGCCATCTGACGGTCGCCAAACCGTGATGGTGTGGTTGCCTTCGTCCGATACGTAACAATTCTCGTCAGCGTCGCGGATCATCTGGACCGGCCACACGAAATCCGAGCCAAAGATGTCTAAATCATCGTCATCCCAGTTGATGCGCCTGATTTGACCGCCCTGCCCATCTGTCCGGTTGAGGACATACAACCGGTCCTCTTCACCGATCACTAGGTCCATCGGATAAGTGGTAACACGACGCATTCCCAGCGTCGTATAGAACGGGAAACCGGCACGAAGCAACGCGTGCGGCCTGCCATTCATCCCGTTCATCGAGCCATTACCGTTTTCACTCACGGTGCAACCCTCCCGGATTATCTTTGCTGCATGGTCTGATGATCAGACCAAAGTCTTCTCGTACGGTTGGAGCTGTTCGAAACTGCCGCCCACAATCGGCACCGGGTCTAGGCCGAACCACTGCTCAAGGATCGTGCCGTACATCCCTCGGAAGTCGTAGGTGTGCCTCAGATCCTCGTCGTTCAACCAGCTTGGGCGGTCAAGCGGCGGGTACTCGGAATAGAGACCACCCTTGATGTGCTCGCCGATCAGGAACGCTCCGCCACCGGATCCATGGTCGGTTCCAGAGCCGTTGTCCTTGATACGTCGACCAAACTCCGTAAACACCAAGATCGTCACTTCTTCCGCGGCATCGTGATCACGTAGGTCCTGCAAGAAGTCTCGGATCGCCTCTGACAACTCGCCGATAAGCTTGTTGTGGGCCGGCACTTCTTGCGCGTGATGGTCATAGCCCAAGTGGTTCGTGTAGAAGATACGAGTGCCAAGGTTTGCAGTGTGAACCCGGACCACATCTCGGAGCGCCTGTGCGATCGGGTTGTCCGCATATTCGACGTTGGACTTGTACATCGGCGGAGCAACCGCCAGCATGTCTGCGCCTTTAAGAACATCTCGTCCTGTCTGGCCTAGGTAGTCCATCACGAGTCCAGATCCGACCGCGGGAGTGTACATCCGCTTGAAGATCTCGAGGTTCTCGTCGCGTTCCTCTGTGACCTCGATGCTCGACATCAGACCGTAGTTGTCGAGATCACCGACGGAGGTGGCGGTAACGTTGGGTGCGGCCAAGGCTCGTGGCAATCCACGACCAAAGTTAACCGCGGTCACGGGGTTCTCGCCATCGGGGTCGATTTCGCGAATAACTTTTGCGAGCCATCCTTCGGTCGCAATGGTTTCCGGTTCGCACGTGTGCCAGATGTCCATGGCTCGGAAATGGGAGCGGCTCGAGTTTTCGTAGCCGATGCCTTGAACGATGGCCACCTTGCCCTCGTCCCATATCTCCTTCAGCGCACCGGCATTAGGGTGGAACGCCAGTTTTTCGGTGATTGGAATCACCCTGTCTTCCGGCATCCCGACGAGGGGCCGCACGTCGTAGTAAACGCCCTCGGTATACGGGATGACCGTATTCATGAAGTCGTTACCGCCAGACAGTTGGATAACGACCAACACGGGATCTTTGTGCTTCCCGTTTGTCCCGTTACCGTTGCCGTTCATTGCCATTTCAGTTGCTCCGATTTCCTGGGTTTGCCGATTCTCCTGACTCCTAGAGGGAGATCAAAGAGGGCTCCATTTACTCGAACTGGAACTCGCGAGTTGAGACCGCGAGTGTGATCAATCTCAGGATGCGCTCCCGGCTTTCTTCCTCCTCGTCGAACTCGATGTCGCCGCCTTCGTATGCGTGTTCAACCAGTGCCTCACGCGTCGCATCATCTACATCCAAGCGGCAGAGATATTCAAGCAGAACATCCACGACCTTTTCTGGAGTTCGTGGCGCGTCCAAGTTCCTTACTGCTTCGATGATGTTGCGAACACCAGGTTTCGATGCATCGTTAAGAGTGTTAACCGCAAAGTTCACGCGTTCGGTAAGTGTGCCGCCGTCGATCCACTCTTTTCCGGTGTGCCAGCCTTCTACTGATGGCGGATCCATCAGCGTCTGGCCCATCGCTACGAGAGTGCCTTGGAAAGTCTCCAATCCTACGTCAACCTCTCGGTAATCGCCCGAAATCTTCAGCACGTTCGAGACGAACTCCGTCGGCGACTTAACGCGCTTCATCCGCGCCTCTTTGAAGAAGTCCGACTTCAGCATGGTGCTGACAACATGGCGGATGTCTGCGTCCGACTCCATCCACGCATCGACCAGCTCCTGAATCGCCTCTGGGTCTTGCGGCGGCTGGATGCTCCACGCCGGAACCTGTGGCTCGTCCGCGACGAAGAAGGTGTAGAGATGTCGAGCAATGAAGCGCGCGGTCGCTTCTTGGCGAGCGATGATGTCGATGATGTCCTCGCCGTTGAAGTTGCCCTTATTACCCAAAAACTCCTTTTCGCCCGCATCGTGGTCATCTTCGCGGTAGATGAACTCGGCTTCGAAGTGTCCAAACGGATAGAGCGGCAACGGCTGCGTGAAAGTCCAACCGGTGAAAGCTCGTGCCGCGTTTTTGATGTCGTCTTCTGTGTAGTTACCGATCCCCATCGAGAACAACTCCAAGATTTCACGGCCATAGTTCTCGTTGATCGAGTAGCCGTGGTTCTCGTTGTTGTCCAGCCAGAAGATCATCGCCGGGTCTCTGGAAAGCTCCAGCAGGATCGTTCGGAAGTTGGCCATGCAGTTGACGCGGAGCATCTGGATATGATTCACCATGCTTGGTGTGTGCTCGCTCTTCGTCCAACCAGTCGCCAAAATCCCATGCCAGAACAGCGTCATCTTCTCTTCCAGAGGCCGTTCTGTGTTGACCATCCGGAACATCCACCTACCATTCCAAACAGCCCCGTTATCTTTATTCGCTGCCAAATGGGGATAGAACCGTCCCAAAAGATCATCCTCAACCTGAGGAAAACGCTCTGGGTGCACAAGATCGTCGACTATTTCGTCATACGATTTGCTGGCATATCGTTCTATTTCGGCCCGGTCAGCACCGAAACCAGCACGGCGCAAAAGGTGAGCGACCAGGTCCAAGTCGGTCTTGGTTTGCGCAAGTACCATCTCTTTCCCTCTTGGATTTCCAATCACGTTTGGATATCGTGAACTTTATCAGCGAATCTTAACGAACGTGACCTTGCAAAGCAACTATCACGACGAAAACGCGCTGCGAATCCATGCGTGCTCGTTCGTTAGACGACACTCACAATTAGGCCATCAACTGGCGCTCTGATTCACGTAAATCGTCTTCGTCTCGGTAAAGAACTCGATAGCCGCTTTCCCCTGCTCTCGCGAACCGCTGCTTGAAGCCTTCATCCCACCGAACGGCACCTGCGGCTCAACACCGGCAGTCTCACCGTTGATCTTTACTATTCCAGCCTCAATACGGTCCGCGAACTGCATCGCCGCATTCAGATTCCGCGTGAATATGCCCGCGCTCAATCCATACCTCACATCGTTCGCGATCCCGATCGCGTCATCGATGTCCGCAGCCGGGATGATCCCCAATACCGGACCAAATATCTCCTCACAAGCCACAAAATCATTCGGCGAAACCTTAGACAACACCGTCGGCTGCACATAGGTTCCGCTGTCGTGTACGCCACCCGAGGGCACTCCGCCACCCGTAAGAACGTTTCCACCGTCGCTCACACCGCGTTCGACCGATTGCACGATGTTCTGTCGCGACGCCTCGTCAATCACTGGCACTACTATAGATACCTCTTCTGCTCCGGGACCCACTGCGAGGGCTTCCGTCTTCTCAACCACCAGATCGGTAAAGTCCTCGATCACGTTGCCGATAACAATCGCACGGGACGTCGCAGTGCATTTCTGGCCCGAGTACTTCATGGCACCGTCTACAGTCACCTGCGCCGCCTGCTCAAGGTCCGCGTCAGGCATCACAATAACCGGATTCTTCCCACCCATCTCAAGCTGGAACTTGACGCCTTTGCTGGCCGCAGTAGCCGCAATTCCCATCCCGATGGACGTCGAGCCTGTAAACGACACGGCCGCTACGCCATCCGAGCTGATCAGCGCATCACCCACCGCGCCGCCGGAACCCGTCACCAAGTTGAATACGCCCGGAGGTAGTCCCACAGCATCCCACATCTCCGCTATCAACACACCGAGATGCGGCGTCGCCGACGCAGGCTTGAGCACGATGGTGTTCCCATACACGAGAGCGGGCGCCATCTTCCAAATCGGTATCGCCAACGGGAAGTTCCAAGGCGTGATCAACGACACCACACCTATGGGAACTCGCTTCGTGTAGAGAAGGATGTTCGGATCGACCGATGGCACAACATCACCCACAGGATTGGATCCCTCGACCCCGAAATACTGTAGCAACGCAACTGCGCGCCCAACCTCCCCTCGCGCCTCCAAGATCGCCTTGCCACACTCTCGAGTGATCGCCTGAGCATAGCGCTCAGCGTGATCATTCAAATAATCCGCCGCGGCCAACAAATATCCGCCACGTGCCAACGCCGACATCGAACCCCACGCGCGGCCTGCCTCTGCTGCAAGACCCACCGCATTCTCGACATCGGCCGAGTTTGATGCCTGAAAATCCCCGATCACATCGTCCAAATCTGCCGGGTTGCTACTCTGCGAGACATCCCCAGTCGACGCCGCGACCCATTGTCCGTTGACGTAATTCAGATACAGATCGCTTCCTGCCATCTAATGTTCTCCTGTTCCAACGCGTTACACGGTTCTCAGTTCGATCAATTCAGATAAGTGCGCACCTCGTCGACTGGGATCCTCTCGGCATCCGGGATCGACACAGGGAATCCAATGAAAAACGCCCCAACGACCGTCCAGTCATCTTCAGCACCCACGGCTTTTTGTACCTCTTCGGCTTTACACAACCGACCAGTGGACCAACCAACCGCAAGCCCCAAAGCATGCGCCATCAACTGCATGTTCTGCGCCGCGCAGCAAGTCGCCGCATAATTCTCGTGAGTCACCTCTTCGTTCATCCCAGGCACTGAGTAGACCAGCATCAAAACAGGGGTGTCCAACACCTCGTCACGGGCTTCGGCCGAACTTCTAGCGCGACGCTCGGGGTTCGGGTTTTTAACGTAGTTCCAAGTCCACTCATAAACCAGGTCGGCAACCTTCGCACGAGCCTCGCCATCCTTTTCCAATACGATGAACCGCCACGGTTCTGTATGCCGGTGGTTCGGAGCCCAAGTCGCAGCCTCAACGATCTGATCCAGCATCTCGCGCGGAACTAGACGGTCTTCGAACTCTCGAATACTGCGACGGGTTCGTATCAGACTCATCAATGTATCGGCCTCGCCGAGTGTGGAAATAGAATGTGATTGTCCCATCGCGGATCTCCTTTAGATGAGTCTGGAAACTGAACCCGACCCGCTCATCAAGCGATTGTAAGTCAACCTCGGGCTAGACCGTCGCAGATCACACACTAATCGCACCACTCATGAGTCGATACGGAAGAGCGCGGAAAGTCCACGCCAATACGGTAGAAGGACGCCGCGCAGTCCTGGAGGCATTGCGAGCCGAACGACCAGTTCAAAGCCTGCTGATAGCGAACGGCATCGAAATGGGTACGCAGATGCGCGAGATCATCTCATTGGCTGAAACGGCAGAGCTACCAGTCGAACGATTGAATCGCCGAGAACTTGACCGCCAGTCCCGCACCAAGAAAAGCCAAGGCGTCGTCGCCGTCCTCCCTGACACGAGATACGTCGATGTGGAAGACATCATCCTCGAAGCAGACCGTCGCTCCCAAGCACCTCTCATCACCATCCTAGACGGCATAGTCGACCCCCACAACCTGGGTGCCATCGCACGCACCATGGATGCCGCCGCCGGCCACGGCATAATCATCCCTGAACGCCGAGCCGCAGGCATATCACCGGGTGCTATCCGGGCCTCAGCAGGCGCGCTCATGCACCTCCCCGTAGCCCGCGTCGTCAACATCCCTCGAACCATCGAATACCTCAACCAGCTGGGACTCCAAACCTTGGCATTAGCTGCCGACGCCGACAACGACTACACCCAAGCTGATCTCACAATTCCTACCGCTCTCGTAATCGGTTCCGAAGAAAAAGGCGTATCTCGTCTCGCCAAGGAACGATGTAGCGGATCCATCTCAATCCCCATGCACGGCCAGTTGGCTTCTCTCAATGCATCCGTCAGCGCCGCAATTGCGTTGTATGAAGCGGTAAGGCAAAGAAACCGCACCTGAACGATGCCGCAGATTGCGACAATACATCTTCTGTCGCGGACGCCTCGATTGAAGTTACTGCTGGTCACGATCCTCGTTGCCGCCGCAATCCCCATTGCTCTGACAATCAACTCGACGGCAGCCGCACAATCACTCGCCGCCAACATCACAATCCAATCCCTGTCGATATCCAAAACCAGCGAGTCCTCAACCGCGGTCACCTATCAAGCCACAGCCACCGTCCACAACCCCGGCGATGTCGACTTCTCAGGAACCCAACGGGTCGACTACCAGATCAACAACGATGACCGTCAACTGGCGTACATCGTGACCAACTTGACCGGCGGCGAATCCCTCACCTTCACGTTCAGTTTCGATCTGCAACCGGGTGACCACACCATCCGAGTCTTCTTGGGGGACGATGAAACCTCCCAAAATGTCTCTGTTCCCGGTGCGGACATAGCCGTCGAAATCACGGAGCACCGCATCCTCGCCAACAGCACGGTTGAATTCGACATCCGAATCTCCAACTCCGGCGAATTAACGGCTGAAGACTTGACCCTGAACGCGACGTGGGAAGGCGAAACCGAAGACATCCCGGGCACTTTGGATTACGACGGCGACATCGCCTCAGGAGGCGAAACCACGATCACCATGTCGTTCGAAATCCAAGCCGGTTCATACCCCTTCACTTTCACGTCAACCACCTCAACTATTGAAAGCGACTTGTCCAATAACTCCGCGGAACGATCCCTCGACATCGAATTCATCGACCTTCGCATCCAAGTTCTCTCAACGGAAAGCCTCGGATGGAGCGACGGCAATGCCCTGATGGCGATCCTAGTCGAAATCGAAAACGCCGGTGTCGACGACTCCAACACCTTCTACATCGGCGTCGAATGCCAAGACGATCAAACAAATGACTGCGCCACCTCATCGCAGTCCGACCAAATCCCCGCCGGCGAAAAAGCCCAAACGGAACTCCGACTCTGGCTCCCAGTCGGCGATACTCTCACTCGCATCTTCGCCGTGGAAGACGAAGACACCTTCCGATGGGGCGACTCCAACGCCATCGATCAAACCATCACAGCACCAACAGCACCGGAACTAACTTGGACCCTAGCCCGAATCTCTCAACCAACCGTGACAAGCTACTGGAGCGATGGCACCGCAAACGTCGAACTAGCCCTGACCCTCGCAAACAACGGAACCGACGAACCCTATACGGTCACAATCGAATGCTCCCAAAACGAAACGGTAGTTGACGACTGCGCTGAAGACGCAACAGGAGACTTCGAAACCGACATCCACCCCACAATCACAAGTCCCATCCTACGCTTGCCCCCGGGCGAAACAACAATCACATTCGACTATGGCGCCGATGAAACCAAATCCGCCACAGCGATTGTCCCCGAACGAATCGTCGGCGTCGAGCGCGACGTCTGGGACTGTTTCAGCGACACATCAAACGTATATCCCGGATATGAAGAAAACGAAGCCCCTACTTTCCAAGGCATCGGATGTGCAGGTTGGCGCCGCGACCGTGTCATCAAATGGCCTGTGGGCGAGGCGGTCCAACTCTGGTCTCATGGTGATGACCTCTATCTCGAAATACTCGACGAAGTATTAAACGATGTCACTTCGCTATTAAACGTAGAGTTCGAAACCGTCGAATCCAAAGACGAGGCCCAACTCACCATACATACAGGTGTCGCCCGGGAAGATGCCGACCTCACCGATTTGGAGGACTGCATCGACTTCGGCGGTTGCGCCGACACCAGATTCGACGAAAAAGGTCAAATCACTTCCAGCAACATCGCCATCTGGTTATTCGATGACGAAAATGAAAGACGACGAAAGCAATATATCCGTTCCGCAACGCTGCACGAACTGCTTCACGCTCTCACCTTCATTGGACACCGCCACCATGACCGTACTAGCGTCATGAGCTACGAAGCCCTCGATTACACAACCGTCGACGGGATGGATCTTGGCCTATTCAATCTAATCGGCAACCCCTTAGTGAAGCCCGGCATGTCCTTCGACGAAGTCCTCGAACTGATTATCTTCGCCGACGAGCTCAATGACCCTCCCAAGCCTGTCGAGTTGTCCGCACGCGCTTTGCTACGCCGCGCACACGCAGCACTGATGGACGCCGATTCCTTCAGCTTCCGAATCACTGGCGACTGGTCAGGATGCCGGGGAAACCACGAGTTCGGTCCAGCCCAACTCGAATCCGCCAACCTCAGACCATACTCGGCACTGTGGCGACATTTCCTCGACGGAACCGATCGCTACTACTACGTCGGCAACCCAGACGACTGGTCTGAGAGCGAATGGTGGTTACGACGCGGCCGAACATGGCAAGAAGTCGACATCGGACGCGTCTCCGATGCCACAACTTTCCGTGGAGGCTTCTCATCAGCCCTTCAGATCCTCTACTACATCAACATCTACGCCGACCCTTCCGACTACTCGATAGCCTTCCGAACCTCTAACAGCGTCAAGATCGAAATCAACCTGGACCAACCTAACCCATCGTGGAGCCGGGGCTTAGATCTCGAAATCACTTTCAAAGTGAACCCCAAAAACTACCAAATCTCAGAATACGAGTTGGATTGGAACTTCAACCCCAGAAACCGCAACAACTGCGACCAATACACCGTAAGAGCAACTTCCCCCGTTTACGGCCTAGAATTCACATTCCCTGACTCGATAAAGCAACAATCCACGTTGCTCATCGAACCCGAGACATCAAACGAATCCGAGGTCGAAGTGGCTACGATCAGCAACCACATCGACCTCGAATCTGCCTTCCCGCAAAACAGGAAGGAATAAACTCAACGCTTTGCGAGAACCTTAGTTCTCGCAGTCGGGGTGACCGTCTTCCCAGCGACCGAACGGGATGTCATGCTGACCGCCCTGGTTGATCTTCGACATCTGCTTGCGGCAGTCCATCCACATGTCGTGCCACTTCGCCGGGTCTCGCAACTCGGATTCAGGGTTCGACCTGCTCCGTGCCACAAATTCCGGGAACGCAATTCGGCCCGAGTGCGCGCCTGTGTTGTGGTACCGAAGATCGAACGACCAGCGCATGTTCTCGCTCAGATTCGCCAGCGAACCATGAACCGTCCGCTTGTGCATGAAGATCACATCCCCACGCTCAGTCGGCAACGGCGTCGCCTCCAGATACGGGAACAGCTTCTCCGGGATCTGTCGGCCCTGCACCATCGTCGTGTTGAACGCGTAGCTGTTGCAGTGCGTCAACAAATCGCCTCGATGCGTCCCCGGCACCACATTCAACGGACCTGACTCGACGGGGGTGTCTGTCAGCGAGAACCAGACCGTGATCATGTTCGTGTCATCCGCTTCAGGAACTACCACGCCGTGGTCTTGGTGCCACAGCGTCGCTCCGATTAGCGGCTGACCGTCGTCTGTCTTCGGCAGATACTTCTCCGGCGGCTTGATCCGCACGTGCTGCACCGGGTTCGACGAGATTTCCGGCCCAATCAACTGCTCAAGAACGTCCAGCAAGTTCTCGTTGACGAACGCATTGAAGACCGCGGGCCCGAACCAGCAAGGAGTGTCCTCCTTGACGTCTTGGAACGGCAACGAAAAGTCGAAGTACTGCGCGTGCTGCCTTCCCGTCTCCTGATAGATCTTCAGAATGCGAGCATCGAACGGCAAGTGCTCGTACTCTGATTCAATCTCGCCTGCCTCGTATAGATCGCGGGCAAGATCGTCGAGAACCCCTTCATACTCCTCGATGATCGGGTCGAGCACCGTCTCGGGGTCAAGAACACCCTTGACCCTTACGAATCCTTGCTCTTGGAACTCGTCTACGACGGATTTCGTCGCAACAGCCATGTCAATCCTCCGTGTTTCGGATTCATTCGTTTACGTTTAATGGCAAAAGATTTTACACCTTATGAATAAGAAAATCCGCCGATTTCAGCACTATTTCACAAATGCATCGACCCTTGTTGATTGTGAGCCGCGGTAGGACTTGTCCCCTTTCGAGGCGAAAGGGGACGCGAGCATCTTCTTCTCCTCCCCTTTCCAAGGGGAGATACAGAGGGGTTCCCGCAGGGGCATGCGGGGGTGGACGCGGTGCTAGATGAACTCAACCAACCGATCAGGTTTCCCCCGCCCGCGGGGGAAATGTCCGAAGGACAAAGGGGGCTCACGGGACGACCGACGTCAATAAGAGCGTTTACTGAGGTTTTGCAGGGCGGCACATGTTTCCCCTCTCCCGCTCGGCGGGAGAGGGTCAGGGAGAGGGTGACCGGGGTGGATAAGGGGGAGGGGTACGGTGAAACACCACCAACGAACACTCCAACCAACATCGTCAATTTCCCATGTTCCCAACCTCGAAAGTTGTGCAACGCCCCTCTCGAAAGGAGAAGGTGAAGGCAACCACCTAAAACTCCGCCCGAATACAAGCAACCTCATGCCGCTTCGTCAACGAACCCGTACTCCGCATCCGCGGCACAATCTCGGCGCAGTCAGCAATCGCTATCGGACACCGCGTCCTAAACACACATCCAGACGGCGGATTCGCCGGACTCGGAATATCCCCCGTCAACACGATCCTCTCCCGCTTACGCTCCAACACAGGATCCGGCATCGGCGCTGCCGAAAGCAACGCTTGGGTATACGGATGCAACGGGTTCTCATAGATCTCATCCCCATCCGCTATCTCCACGATCTTTCCCAGATACATCACCGCCGTACGATGCGCCGTGTGTCTCACCACCGACAAATCATGCGCTACAAAGACATACGCCAGATCATGCTCATCCTGCAAGTCCTCCAGCAGATTGATCACCTGCGCCTGTATCGAAACATCCAACGCCGAAACCGGCTCATCCAGCAACACCAGCTGCGGATTCGCCGCCAACGCACGCGCTATCGCGATCCTCTGACGCTGACCACCCGAAAACTGGTGCGGATACCGGCTCGCAACCCCCGGATGCAATCCCACCATCTGGAACAACTCCCCGACCCGTTCCCGATACTCATCATCCGTCTCAAACACCCGATGCGCCTTCAACGGCTCCCCAACAATATTCCCCGCACGCATCCTCGGATTCAGCGACCCATAAGGGTCTTGAAACACCATACTCATATTCCGCCTAGCATCACGCAACACTTCCCCAGGCGCACTTACCAACTCCTCTCCCTGAAAAAACACACTCCCCGACGTCGGCCTCTCCAACTGAATCACCGCCCGCACCACCGTAGTCTTCCCAGATCCGCTCTCCCCAACGATCCCCAACGTCTCCCCCGGATTCACATGAAACGACACCCCATTCACCGCCCTAATATGCCCAACCGTCCGCTGCACAATAAAACCACGGTTGATCGGGAAATGCACATGCAAATCCTGCACCGACAACAAAGCCCCCGCCGCCAAATTCGCCACCGCCAACTCCCCAACCGAAGCAAGCGCCCCAACCCGATCCGGCGCAGTAGCAACCGCAGTGGCTTGGGCGGTAGGCGAGCCTCCTACGGCCTCTTCTCGTAGCGCCGAAGCCATCAGCTTTGAAGCTGGTTCAAAAATCCGACAATTCCCGACGTCAATGAGGTGGTGATAATCACGATGCCTAACGATACCCAAACGAAACGAACCGTCATCCGGGCATCAAGTTCAGCGATGTCTTTCTTCGTCGCCATCTCGGCGATGTCGGCCTTTGTTGCTACGTTCGCGAGGTCGTACCTCTCCGCCATCTCGGCGAGATCAGCCTTCGTTGCCATGTCCGAGATGTCATCCTTTGTTGCCAGGTTGACCAGGTCGGCCTTCGTTGCCATGTCCGAGATGTCATCCTTTGTTGCGAGATTGACCAGGTCGGCCTTTGTCGCCAAGTTTTCTGTTATCGCACTACTGACCATTGAAACCACGGCCGACGCCGCGCTTTCGTCGAAACCGACTTCTTCAAGGTCTTTCACCGCTCTGTAGGTGTCGAATGCCATCGTTACCAAGATCTTATCTCTCCATGCTTCAGAGTTTACTCAATCGCACAGAGCATCTTACAGCACACACGCGCTATCTTTAGCTGAAGTGGCGAACTCGGCATCGAGGTGAGGAACTAAACACGTCGTCCTATCTCTCGATCTTCACGAAAAGATCTACGCCAAAGCGTTGCGCCAGTATCCGCGTATTTCCTACCCACCATTCTGGGACATGAAACGTATCCAACCACATCCCATTAGGCAAAGACTCTTTTTGATCAAACTCAGTTCCGTCACTGTGACATGGTTCTGTGTTGATGTAGTATCTATGACTCTCCGTAGCGGTCTGCACGGGGCAATCTTTCGGCGTGATCTTACCTTCATCTGCCAGCCAAGTCGCAAACTGGATACCCAGCTGTTTCCAAGTGCTGACCTCGGTTTCTCGCCCACCAAATTTCGCAGCAGAAAGATTAGCATCCTCTGGCTTGAGGAACTTACCCTCGATGCTCCGCCACTCTTGGTCGACGGTGGGCAATGTATCTGCCTCATTGTCGTCATCCTCAGAATCAGATGTACCAACTCCAGTTCGTATGTTTGCCTTAGTATGCGCCGAACCAGAAGCTAGATTGGGGTACCACATCCCAAGGGAATTTAGTGCGCTGGTATGCGACGGGTTCGGGGATAACCGCAACTCCATTACTAGCCGATGCTCTATGGCACCGCGTTGGAAAACCGAGTACATATTCCATTCGTCTCCGTTGGTTACAACCATGTACTCGATGCCAGCGGTGTTCGCGTAATTCATCACCTGCATAGTGTCATCGTCAATAAGTTGCTTGCCCAATCGCTTAGCTTCAATCACCGCGACTGGTTTGCCATCGACCAACAGTGCGTAGTCGGCCCTTTTGCCTCTAACGTCGTATTCCAATTCGACGGACGTAGCATCAGTGACATCCCATCCCAACTCTCCCAATAGCGGATCGATTAACACCTGACGCGTCCGAGTTTCGTTCGCGGTCAACGAAGTTCGGTGGTCTCTGATGTGTTGCTTTATGGTTTCTATGGTCGCAACTAACTCATCAAGTGCCATTGTCTAGGTTCCTTTTGAGGTAAAACCAATCTTGGTATCGGATTGTAACTGTGACCCAGTTTCACTTTGGGTTACCCCCACCCCCTCCCATTCCCAACACGCCACCCCATGCCCCTCTCCAACCGCCTCCATCCCTGGATCCTCCACTCCACACAACGCCACTGCATAATCGCACCGCGGATGAAAAGCACATCCCCCGGGCATCATAGTCGGATCAGGAACATCCCCCGGTATCTGCGTCAACTTCCCCGACTCTCTTGGAGCATCTAACCGCGGCACCGACCCCAACAATCCCAACGTATACGGGTGCCTCGGATTGCCGTAAAGCTCCTCCGATGGCGCCATCTCCCGTATCTTCCCCGCATACATCACACACACCCGGTCCGCATACCTCGCAACAACCCCCAAGTTGTGCGTAATCATCAGCAACGCCGTCCCCAAACGTTCCGTCAGATCCTTCATCAACTCCAATATCTGAGCCTGAATCGTCACGTCCAAAGCCGTCGTAGCCTCATCCGCTATCAACAACCTCGGATTGCAACTCAAAGCGATCGCGATCATGATCCGCTGCCGCTGTCCCCCGCTCATCATGTGCGGATAGTCCCGCATCCGAGCCGACGGATCGGGTATCCCCACCATGTCCAGCAACTCTTCAGCCCTAGAAGAAGCTCGTTGACGCGTCATCCCCAGATGCTCCTGCAACGGCTCCACGATCTGCTTCTCAATCGACAACACGGGATTCAACGAAGTCAACGGCTCCTGAAAGATGATCCCAATCTTCCCACCCCTCACATGCCGCATCTCCCGCATGCTCAGATTAAGAAGGTTCTGACCCTCGAACAAAACCTGCCCATTCACGATCCTCCCCGGCGGATCAGGCACCAACCGCACTATCGACAACGCCGCAACGCTCTTCCCACATCCCGATTCACCCACCAACCCGACCGTCTCACCCTCGTCGATATGCAGATCGACCCCATCCACGGCCCGAATCACGCCAAAGTCGGTATGAAACTGCGTTGCAAGGTCTCTCACCTCTAAAAGGTGGCGGTACGACGCTGCATCTGACATGCTCAAAGCTCAATCGCTCTCGGTTATCGGTTTTCACGCACTCCGAAGTGCACAATCAATCTTACCCAAGCATGCCATTTCCCCTCTCCCGTTCAACGAGACCATTGCAAAACGCTAGGGTTTCCCCCGCTCGCGGGGGAAATGTCCGAAGGACAAAGGGGGATCACGGGACGACCGGCATCAACAATGCTCGTCCATGTGGGTTTTGCAAAGGTCCCCTTCGGCGAGACCTTTGCAAAACGCTAGGGTTTCCCCCGCTCGCGGGGGAAATGTCCGAAGGACAAAGGGGGCTCACGGGGCGACAGACTCCAACAATACCCGTCCATACGGGTTATGCAAAAGACCCTCGACGGGAGAGAGCCATAGTGAGGGCGATCACCAAGTGATACCATCGTCTACCTACTTCACGCCGATACGCATAGCAATTGATCCTCTCGACCGTCGATAACCTCCTACACGCCGGCCTCGCACAGTCGCCGATAACTCCCCCAATCGGTTTCGAAATCTCAGGCCCAGAGTTCGAAAATCGACCCGCTCTCAACATCAACGACGATCTCTATGCCCGTTGCCTAGTCGTTAAGTCATACGGCGAATCGGTGGCCATTGTTTCCCTCGACGTCTGGGGCATATCCGATTGGTTGGCAAATCGGCTAAAAAACGCCATTGCCGAAACCACCGGCATAAACCATCACAATATCGTGATCCTCTCTACCGGTAACGGAACATCTCCCCCGCTCTGGCACGAAGAAGCAAACACCCCAGCCCGATACCGCAACTACATTGCATTCCTGCCCGATATCATCGCCGGCACTGTGTTAGAAGCTGGGCTATCCCTCCAACCCGCCGCCATCGGCACTGTTACAGCCTCTCTCCCTAACTTAAGCTGCTTCGCCAAACCCAACCAACCCGAACACCTCGAAACCGAACGCGAACTCCTCCAACTCACCGTCATCCAATCCTCCGACGACCGCATAGCCTGCCTCCTCTACAACTTCGCCTGTCCCGCCACAATCGTCGGAAACACCGAGGCTTGGACTGCCGACTACCCCGGCGTTGCCTCCTCAGCCCTAGAAAACACCGGTATCGATTGCGCCATCTTCATCCCCGGCGCATCCGCCGACATCCGCCCCTTCGACTGGCGTGACGGCAACCCCATAATCTCCCACGCCGATCGCACCCCTTCCGACGCCCAAGCATTCGGCATCCTACTAGCAACCCAAGCCATCAGATCGGCTCATAACGCCATCACTCGCCGCAACGCACCAATCCGATCAGCAAAATCGTCAGACGGAAACATCACCGCCATCCGAATCGGCGACACAGCCCTCATGTCAACTATTAATCCCCAACCCATCGCCTTCGCCGCCGACCTCCGATCCGCGCTACCTGACACCAAACTTCTCATCGGCACCAACAACACCGACACTCGCTCGAATACCGACCCAACAGACATCCTCGCAACCGCCATTGAACTAGCAGTCCAAACGACCGACTAAACACCCGTCAATCAGCAACATCCAAAGCGGAATATATCCTTGAATCTAGGTTCATTCCCAGGTCGTCTAATGGTAGGACAGAGGACTTTGAATCCTCTAATCCAGGTTCGAATCCTGGCCTGGGAGCCATGTATTTGTGCGTTCTGTACTCGCTTGATGTTGACCATAGGAATCGCAGTATGAGTTGGCAGTCTGGCACTCAGATAGTTCAGTTCGAGATGTGGGGGGAAGGAGTGGGCACGGCGCGGCCGGTCACAGTGGTGCGAGACACCGCAAGTTACATCGCTCTCTATTCGCATCCCCGTACTCGGATCGTTACGCGGGGCTTGGAGAATCGAGGTGCTCTCGAATTGCGAGATCGGATCGACTTGTACATGAAAGCGCTTGATCCGCACGTAGGCGAGTTTCGGGATGTGGTTTCGTCAGAGAAAAACGTACTAACCATCACTCGTCCGGATTCTTGGCATTCGGTTTGGCTCTTCTGGTCTTCAGAATGGGAGTTCGAGAACTGGTACGTGAATCTCCAATCACCTCTTCGCAGATTACGCAACAGCGTCGCGCTTCACGATTTTGTTCTCGACATCGTCGTGCAGCCAGATATGTCGTGGGCGTGGAAGGATATGGACGAATTCAATGAATTGGCAGCTCGCGGCTTCTTCACGGACGTTCAGAAGACGCGCATACAGGATGAAGCGGAAAAAATGGCTGCCACAATCGATAGTCGAGGCGCACCATTCTCAGACGGATGGGAGAATTGGCGTCCGGATTTCGCTTGGCCGACGCCTGATCTCCCGAACAATTGGTTCGATATCGTCTGATACGGCCGGCGACCAATACGTTGGTTAGCCTGAGAGCCAGCGCGTAGTCCATTAAAAAGGGCGTGTGCCTAAATTCGCACACGCCCCTTTTCTTTAGCGAAAATCCGTCGCCAGCGATCAGTTGCTAGCAGCCAATCGACGCCGTTCCTCTTCGCTCGCTCGAATCTCAGCCTCTTCGTCGTAGATCGAAGCTTGCAAAGCCTCATCCGTTGCCAGACTCCAGGGAGTTTCAACCACCCAGTGGTTCGGCTCCATCTCGATCAACGGAGGACGCTCGTTCGCGTACGCATGCGATTGGTCGACCTCAATCGGCGTTCGAGTCATGAAGACGTCACCAGGCGGCGGGTCGATCGGGGAGACAACCTCACCCGGAAGAATAATCTCGTCACGAGTGATGTCCGGGTGCGACGGCAACGCCGCCGAGATCAACGCGTTCGTGTAAAGGTGCAACGGGTTGTTGAAGATCGCCTCAGTGTCACCCATCTCCTGCACGACGCCTAGATACATCACTGCCATCTCGTGGCACATGTAACGAACTGTCGCCAAGTTGTGGGCGACCAGCAGATACGCCAATCCGTGCTCGTTCTGAAGATCCACCAAAAGGTTCATGATCTGAGCACGAATCGACACATCAAGCGCTGAAACCGGCTCGTCCAAGCAGATCAACTCCGGGTTCAACGCCAACGCCCGTGCAATTCCGATGCGCTGCCGCTGACCACCCGAGAATTCATGCGGATACAGGTTCATCTGGTACGGGTTCAAACCCACCTCAACCAGCAAGTCTCCGACCCGGTCACGGATCTGTTGCCGAGTCATCGTTGTCGCAATTTCTAGCGGTTCACCTACAATCGCCTGCACCCTCATCCGAGGGTTCAACGACGACCACGGGTCCTGGAACACAGCCTGCACCGAGCGTCGGAACTCTCGACGACCAGCACGAGTCATCGTCGCAACATCCTCACCTTGCCAGTAGATGTGACCCTCAGTCGGCTCTTCCAAGCCCAAGATCACCTTCAACGTCGTCGTCTTACCGCAACCCGACTCTCCAACCAGTCCGAAGGTCCTGCCTTGGCGAACATCAAAGCTGACATCGTCAATCGCCTTCAACCAGCTCCGAGCGCCGATGCCCAGGAAACGTCCTCCAACGTCAAACCACTTCCGCAGATGCCTTACCTGCAAAATCGTGTCCGACGGGTTCGATGCTCCCGGCGCATCTTCAATCACTACCGGTGTCGTTGTCTCTGTTGCCATCTATGGATTTCCTCTTGAACTGATTCCTGAGACCGTTCGCTTAGTCCGTCATCCCGGCGCAGGCCGGGATCATCCGTAAGAAACGAGGTGCTTGTACTTGTCAAAGTCCGCAACTGAAGAGCGAGACAGTTGCACCTGGTGTCCAGGCGCGATCTCTACCAGATCGGGCCGAATCATCGCATCCTCTTCCTCGTATTCCAGGGGCGAACGAGGCGCAAACGCATCCCCTTCAGGCAGGTTGTAGAGCAACGGTGGCTGTCCCTCGATCTGAGGCAACCGCCCCGTCTTCTCCTCCAGCTTCGGCACCGAGTTGATCAACGCCTTCGTATACTCGTGCAACGGGTTGTTGAAAATCGTCCTGACATCCGCTGACTCAACGATCCGCCCCGCATACATGACAGCAACTCGGTCACACATCTTCGCCACAATCCCAAAGTCGTGCGTGATGAAGATGATCCCCACACCAGCCTCTCTCTGAATCTGCCGCAAAAGCCTCAGATACGCAGCCTGAATGGTGACATCAAGCGACGTCGTCGGCTCGTCCGCAATAATCACGTCCGGGCTAGTCGAAATCCCAATAGCACCCACCACGCGCTGGCGCATCCCGCCAGACAACTGGTGAGGGTAGTCCTTCGCCCGCGATTCCGGAGCCGGGATTCTCACTTTCCGCAATGCATCGACGATCGAGTCCCACAAGTCCTTGCCACGCAACTTCTGGTGAATCCTGATCGCCTCACCAACCTGGTTCTCAACCGTGAACACCGGGTTGAGAGCCGTCATCGGGTCCTGCAAAATCATCGAAACCTCACCACCGCGAACCTGCGTCATCTCACGCTCAGACAACTCCAACAGGTTCCGCCCGTTCAACACAACCTCACCGCCAACAATGTGGCCTGGAGGCGAAGGCACCAACCGCATGATCGACAGCGCCGTCACAGACTTACCAGATCCCGACTCACCAACTACGCCCAGTGTCTCACCGCGCCTTACGCTATACGTAACTCCATCCACCGCCTTAACCGTCCCCCAGCGAGTCGCAAAGTGCGTCTGCAAGTTATTCACATCCAACACCACCTCAGAAGTCGCCGCCGACGGGCCAAATCCGTCGGCATCAACCTCCGCAGCATCCTCCAACATGTGCTCGCGCTCTTCAGCCGCTGCAGTCGTGGTCTGTGCCATATCGATACTTCTCCCTAGTTGCGTCTTGGTTCGCCGGGTTTGGGAAGTCGCTTCAGTTCATTCTTCAGTCAACGCGCCCGAACCGCGATCGATAGATTCGAGCGGCGCGTGTATGTGCACGATAACAGATATCTAAGCTCGGTGCAAAACCAAGCATCAGTTTTCAAACCTCTCAGCCCTAATCCATCCCAAGTTCACGGCTCAACGTCGTCAACGACCTGTCCACCGCATCGACGATGAAATCAACCTCATCTCGATCCACTACCAACGGCGGACACAACGCGATCACATCCCCAGCGCGGAACGAAACCACACCGTTCTCAAACAACAAACCCGGCAACCGCTTCGCCAGACCTGCGCTCGCCGGGAACGGAGTCTTGCTCTCACGGTCCTGCACCAACTCAACCGCCGCTAACAGACCTAGACCACCCCTCACATCACCGACAATCTCGTGTTCCCTTAATCCCTGCAACTGGTTAAACAGATATTCACCCATCCGCTTGCTGTTACCCACCAAGTCCTCTTCCTCGAACAGGTCTAAATTCGCCAACGCCGCCGCCGAACTCACCGGATGGCCGCCAAACGTCACCAAGTGCCGGAACGTCTCATCCGGACCACCCAAGAACGCATCCGCTATCTTCTTCGTCGCAATCGTCGCTCCCAAAGGCGAATAACCGCTCGTCAACGACTTCGCAACCGTCGTTATGTCCGGCGTCACATCCCAGTTCATCGGCGCAAAATACTCGCCTGTTCGACCAAACCCCGTAATCACCTCATCCGCTATCAACACCACGTCATACTCATCCGCAATCTCCCGCAACCGCTGCCAATACTCCGCCGGCGGAATGTGTATCCCCGCCGCCGCCGAGATCGGCTCCGCAATCATCGCCGCAACCGAATCCGGCCCATTGTGCTTGATCGCCACCTCAAACTCGTTCGCACACCGAATCGCAACATCAACAGGATCACCATCAAACGGCAACCGATACGAATCCCAGTTAGTCACATGGATCGCTCCCGGCATCTCCGGCCCGCAAGGATCAGCCGCCGGACTCCTACCCAGACTCACTGCCATTGCAGTCGCGCCATGATACGAATACCGACGGGAAATCACCTTGAACGCACCCGCTTTACCACTCAAAGACTGATACTTCTTCGCCATCTTCACCGCCGTCTCCACGGCCTCCGATCCACCCGACAAAAAGAACGTCCTAGCACCTTTGTCGTGATACAGCTCCGCAATCCGTCCGGACAACTCGATCTGCGAAGGCGTCGCCGAATTAGCCGGCGGCGTCTCGATACCCATCAACTGCTCGTACATCGCATCCGCAATCCGACGTTGACCGTACCCCGCAGCCTTGTACCACAGACCCCCCATCGCATCCAGCAACCGATTCCCCTCGATATCCTCTACCCAAGCTCCCTCACCCTTCACAAAGACCTTCAACTGCCCCCGCCAGTCCTCGATCTGCTGAGCATGCATGAACAGATGCTCGCCCGCTATGCTCTGCAACTCCTCGATACGCTCTCCTGTAATCGGCGCTTCCGTCATGATCGCCATCGACGAGTTCCTCCAAAATCCGCGGGCACCTACACACGATTGCCCAACTCTCAACTCATTCTAATCTGGAACCAACAACTACACACACCGCGATTGACCGCAAGATATAATGACGCGTGGTATGTCTTACCTAACCAGGCGGTTCCGACCCGCCGAGTGTTCTTGTATCAGCCCCGTGCAGGGGTTAGATGCAACTTCCACCGCTTAAATCGCAACAAAACGATCCAGCGCGGCAAAAAGAGCCATCAAACGCCCCTGCGAAACAAAACGCAGGGGTCTTTTTTTGACTAAGGCCCAGAACACAACCGAAACCCCGACGGAGAACCCTGAAACTTGACACTCGCCAAACCAGAGGTCACATCCTTCGAACCGATCGAAGTCGATTTCAACGAACACCGGGTTCTCGACCGCTTCTCCGACGACGAACTCGCCAAAATCAACCGCCAGCTCGAAGACGCACACCCCACCGAGATCCTCCGCTGGGCCGACCAAACCTTCGGCGACCGCCTAATCCAGATGTCCTCTTTCGCCATCGACGGCATGGCAATCTTCGACATGTTCTGGAAGATAAACCCCAAAGCCCGACTCGCAACCCTCGACACCATGCGTCTCTTCGAGGAAACCTACGACCTAATGGACCGCATCGCACGCCGATACAACACCGAGGTCGAAGTCCACTACCCCGACATCCGAGAAGTCGGACGAATGATCCGACAGCACGGCATGAACCTCTTCTACAAGGGCGTGCAGAACCGACAACTCTGCTGCGAAATCCGAAAAGTCAACCCCCTAAACAAAGCCCTCAACGAAGCCGACGCATGGATCACCGGACTCCGCCGCGACCAGGGAATGAAACGCGGCGATATCGAAATCATCCAAAAAGACTTCGCCCACGACGCCTACAAAGTCAACCCGATGGCCAACTGGACCGCCGAGATGATCCGCCAATACGTCATCGACAACAAAGTCCCCTACAACATCCTCCACGACAAAGGCTTCCCCTCAATCGGCTGCGCCCCCTGCACCAGAGCCGTAAAACCCGGCGAAGACGAACGCTCCGGACGATGGTGGTGGGAATCAGACCCCGACGCCAAAGAATGTGGCATCCACACCGTCACCGCCAGCGCTTAAACCGCAAATACTCATAAACGAAAGGGCGACCGCACTGGTCGCCCTTTTTGCTTGTTCCGCCGCCCCAAAGCGACGCTTCTCCGCGGATCTGACTAATTCACCACCCCATTCTCCGCAAATTCAATCACCGCCTTCCGCGCATCATCATCCCTCATCTGCACCGGCGGCGACTTCATGAAGTAAGCCGACGCCGGCTCTACCGCTCCGCTCACTCCCTTGTCCATCGCGATCTTCGCACTCCGTATCGCATCGATCGCAACTCCCGCCGAGTTAGGACTGTCCTCAACCTCCAGCTTCAACTCAACATTCAACGGCACGTCGCCCCAAGACGTCCCCTCAAGCCGGATATACGCCCACTTCCGATCCTCCAACCACGGTACGTGATCGCTAGGCCCGATGTGAACATCATCCGTCGGAAGTTCCTTCTCCAACTGCGACTGCACGGACTGAGTCTTCGAGATCTTCTTCGTCACCAGACGCGCCCGCTCCAGCATGTTGTAGAAGTCCGTGTTCCCGCCGAAGTTCAGCTGATACGTCCTGTCCAACCTCACGCCCCGATCCTCGAACAATCTCGCCAGCACCCGGTGAATGATCGTCGCACCAACCTGCGACTTGATGTCATCACCCACAACCGGCAAACCCCGATCATCGAAACGCTTCTGCCAGTAAAGCTCCTTAGCGATAAACACCGGGATGCAGTTCACAAACGCGCATCCCGCCGCCAGCACCTGCTCCACATACCACTTGGTCGCCTGCTCCGATCCCACCGGCAGATAGTTAATCACAACATCGACCTCACGCTCTCGAAGAATCCCCACAATATCGGCCGTTGACCCCGGAGCCTTCTCCACAACGTCTTCGAGATACTGCCCGATACCGTCATGCGTCATCCCCCGGTCCACCGCGATCCCCGCACGAGGAACATCGTGGAACTGCAACGCGTTATTCGTCTTCGCAAAGATCGCCTCGTTGATGTCAACCCCAACCTTCTCCCTGTCCACATCAAACGCCGCCACAACATTCACGTCGCCAATCGTGTAACCACCCAAAACGTTGTGCATCACACCCGGAACCGGCGCCGAATTCTCATCCACCTCGCCATACTTGTGAATTCCCTGAATCAACGAGGAAGCACAGTTCCCCAGACCAATTACCGCTACATTAATCCGACCCACAGGGGTTCTCCTTTCAACAGGCCTCATCGGAGCCAACGGCTCCACATCACGAGACCCCGATCCTTGAGTTGACACAGCATAGGAACCAGCAGCGGACGCACCCGATCCCCGATCTCCAACCGAACTAGCCAAAGGACGATTAGACCCCGGAGCCAGCGCCGCTTCCAGCGCATCCTCCGAGATGATCCAACTCTTCCCCAGCCGACTAGCCGGAATCAGCCCATCACGCAGCCACTTGTAGACCGTCTTGCTGCTGACATCCAATCGCTCAGCAACATCACGAACTCTCAAATTAGCATCGGCCATGCGACAAGCTCCTTCCCAAAACTTCCACTAACTTCCTCGTCATTCTAGCCAAACCAGAACCACAGAGGCCATCGCGGAAAACATCGGGCAACGACACACCAGCGTCGAAGTTCCACTTACTTCCGTCAACTTCTACTATTTTCTAACAAACAACCCCAAAACGCAACCCGCCGGTAAGGGCGGGTCTGTGACCCGCCCTGCGCCCCTTCGCAAAACAACAGACTCCCCACAAAAACCACCACACACCTCCGCGTCATTCCCGCGAAGCCTGGCCCGTACCGCGATACGGACGCGGGAACCCAAAGGTGGGGCCGGGCGGCCGGGTTTCCCACGCTCGCGGGGGAAATGTCCGAAGGACAAAGGGGGATCGCGGGACGACAGACGCCAACAATACCCGTCCATACAGGTTTCGCAAAGATCCCCACCGGGGGAGAGGGCCGGGGTGAGGGGGCAAGGACGGAAAGGAGGAGGCAACAGCCCCTTTCACGCAGCGAAGCGGAGAGAAAGGGGCGCGACCGAAGGGAGCGGGGTATGCGGGGGACGAGGGGCCAGAAGCACTCCCCCAACCACCAATCCCTCTAACGCCCCCAACCACCAACCAACACCTCCACCGGCTACAATCCCCCCTCTCCCCCAAAACACCCGACAACAGCGGGAGAGGGGCCGGGGGTGAGGGCGAGCGGACGGGCGGGGCCAGACTACCGCAACCCAACACAACCCCAACATCCAACACACACACATCCTTCCAATCCTTCAAAATCCTCAACATCCTAGTTCAAAAACACACTTGACAACACTCGACAACTGTTATAAAAACAACATATGATCGACGGATCAACACAGCGCTGCGCAGACGTGTGCAGACCCCCGACCCAAGCGGCTGCAGGGAGTAAACGTGAGGACATGAAGGCAATGAAAGACATAACCATTACACCCTCCCCCTTCTCGAAGGGGGAACTAAAGGGGGTTTTGTCGCGGCGTCTACGTGTCAGCTGGTGGCGTCCCTCGGCGGATCGGACATCCGTCGCAAGGCTGTGCGGGTCCGTGCCGAAGCGTGGGAGGCCCAGTTCCCGGAGCGCGACGCGTCAGTCCCGCATCGCCAATCGAGCCAGCACGCGTCCCTTGAACCTTTTTCCCTCCCCTTTTCAAGGGGAGATGCAGAGGGGTTCAACGGACGCCGTGCCAAGGGCCGGGAGACCACACGTGGAGCCGACAGACGTCTACTCCTGCCCATCACAGGAGGGAGGCTACAGCGCGAGAGGAGCCCGTAAGGGCGAATCGAAGGAAGGCGGCGCATTCCGAAGACCATCTCCTGCCGACCGTTCTCCCTCCCCTTTCCAAGGGGAGATGCAGAGGGGTTTCGCAAGGGATGTTCAGCCGCCGACCAAGCACGCGGCCTGGCGACGCGTGCCGCGACTGGTAAAGGTTGCTAGCGGTCTGACACACCGCTCTGCGCAGCGACTGACCCCTCTCCGGGGTCGCCCTCTACCGGCAACGGCAGAGGCGATGGAGAGGGAAGGAGCAAAGGCCCATGTACAAGGACCCGAGCTCAGGAGAGGGCCAGTTCCTACGGGCCCAATGACCCGACCTCCCAGGTCGAGTCCGTTCATCCCCTCTCCCGCTCGGCGGGAGAGGGCCAGGGTGAGGGCAAAGACAACCCTGCGCCCCTGAAAAGGCGCAGAGGGAGGAGTGCCACCCAAAAGTGGCTAGTTCAACACACCCAAACAAAAAACCAATCCCCCAAACAACCACAACCCATCCTTAAAATCCTTCCCCATCCTTCGCATCCTAGTTCTCAAAAACCACCAACCTTGGTATCATGTAATCGAGCAAAACCTGATGCAAAATCTCGCTGACAACCGCACCGCCTAAACGCCATGCGAATCGCTCAAATCTCCCCCTACGACCTCTCTTATCACGGAGGCGTCGTAGCCCACATGGCATCCTTGTCAAAGGACCTCGCCCGACGCGGCCACGAGGTAGTTCTCTTCGCACCGCGCTCCCGACCCCAGACCGCTCCCGACGTCTCCGGCCTCGAAGTCGTCCCCCTCGGAGGCAGCGTCCCATTCAACGCCGGCGGTTCCGTCTCCCGCATCTCCATGAGCCTCAAAGCCGCCCGCCAGATGCGACGATACCTCAAATCCGAACGCTTCGACGTCGTTCACATCCACGAACCCCTAATGCCCTTCCTCGGCACTACCGCCAGTGTCTACTCCCCATGGCCAGCCGTCGGAACATTCCACGCATACAGCGAAAAGATCCACCCCGGATACCTCTCCCTCAAACCGATCTTCACCACCGTCGCCGACAAACTCGACGGCCGCATCGCCGTCTCCGAAGCCGCAAAGGCATACGCCAATCGCTACTTCCCCCACCCATACGAGATCATCCCCAACGGCATCAACGTCCCCCGCTTCGAATCTCCCAAACCCAAACCTAGCGAATTCCGCGACGACGCCATAAACCTCGTCTTCGTCGGACGCGTCGGCGAGAAACGTAAAGGCCTCCGCTTCCTCCTTGGCGCCTACAGCACCCTCCGATGGCGCTACCCGAACCTACGCCTAATCGTCGTCGGCGCTGGCGTCCCCGACCGCGAATCATGGCGAATGATGGGCGAACGCGGCATAGACGACGTCATCTTCGCCGGCCCAGTAACCGACAGCGAACTCCCCGCCTACTATCAGCACGCCGACATCTTCTGCGCACCCAACACCGGACAGGAGAGCTTCGGCCTCGTCCTCGTCGAAGCCATGGCATCCGGCGCTCCGATCGTTGCATCCCGAATCCTCGGATTCGAAGGCGTCGCCAACCATGAACAAGACGCACTCCTAGTCGACGTCGGTGACGAATACGCCATCGCAAACGCCATCAGGCGCATCGTCGAAGAACCCGGACTCAAAGAACGCCTCGTCACTAACGGACACAAAAAAGTCCAACGCTTCGGATGGGCACGCGTCGCAAACGACGTCATCGACTTCTACCACGAAGTCATCGCCAAAGCCCGATACCCCTTCCCTACATACCAACGGCGAGCCAGCAGTGGCTGAATCCGAGAGCGGACTCCAAAGACTCCGCAAATCCACTCGAGCGGCCATCGCCCGGTGGTTCGAAGAACCTGTCTCCGCCGCACTCGTCGCCATCGGATTCAACGCCAACGCCGCAACCATCGCCGGTTTCCTCATCGCCGTAATCGCCGCCGCGTTCGCCACCACCGGACAGTTCCTCATCGCCGGCCTCATCAGCATCCCCGCCGCACTTTTCGACATGATCGACGGCGCCGTCGCCCGTCGCACCGGCAAAGTCACCGACCGCGGCGCACTCATGGACTCCACCTTCGACCGGCTCTCCGAAGCCGCACTCCTCCTCGGCCTCCTCATCTACTACTCCTCGACCGACACCTTCCGCCAAGACGCCATCATCCTCGCCTTCATCGCATTCGTCGGATCCATCATGGTCAGCTACATCCGAGCCCGCGCCGAAGGTCTCGGATACAAAGGAACCTCCGGCTTCCTCACTCGCCCCGAACGCGTCGTCATAATGACCGTCACCCTCATCATCGGCCAACCGATATGGGGTCTCTGGATCCTCGCCGTCGGCACTCCCCTGAGCGCCTTCTACCGCTTCTGGGCAGAATGGCGCAACGCCAAATAGACACAAACCCTGACTTACCCTTATAGATACGTCCAACCAAAACCCGAAAACGTAACTCTTAAAGAAGAATCCAAAACCGTTCCAACCAAACGCGCCCAGAAATGAACCGGATAGCCCCTCTAGGAATCGCCGCCCTCCTTGCGATAGCCCTGTTCGCCTCGCTCAACACACTCGCAAGCGACCATCGCGCCACGGCCCAAGCTTCCCCCGTCCGCTTCCTCGACGGAGGCATGGAAAGCAACTTCCCCGAATCGATCCGCTTCTACACATCCTTCGAGTCCGACGTCGAGATCGAAGACGTCCGCGTACGCTTCTCCACCGGCCCTGCCACTACTGGCCAGTACGACTACCTCGACCTCGACGACAAATCCGCCTCTCTAATCAACGGCGAACTCGAGTGGCGAGTAAACACGTCCGCCCGCTACATGCCACCCGGAACAACCGTCGACTTCGTCTTCGAAGCACTCGCCGAAGATGGCAACGAATACCACTCCGAACCTTACTCCCAGATGATGTTCGATGCCCGATTCGAATGGGAAGTCGTCACTAGAGGACCCATCCACGTCTGGTACACCGGACCCGTCCAAGTCCGCGCTGAACGCCTCGCTGAGGCTGGTCTGGAATCATTGCAGCTCATGGGGCCCATCATCGGCAGCGAGACCGAAACACCCATCGTCGTAACCCTCTACAACAACAACGCAGCGATGATCGGCGCCGTTAGCGCCCGATCCGCAACCATCAGCCGGGAACTAATCACCGAGGGCCAAGCCTTTTACGACCACTCCGTTGTCCTCGTCCTCTCCGGCAACCGAGACATCGGCACGCTCACTCACGAACTCGTCCACATTCTCGTCGGTCGAGCCGCCAGGGGCAACTCCGCCCTTGTGCCGCTCTGGTTCAACGAAGGCCTCGCCGAATTCGGAAACCTCGACAAAGGCCTCTCGTACGACTACTTCTTGGATTGGGCCGTCGACACCCAACGCCTCATCCCCTTCACCCGCCTCCAAACCTTCCCCGGCGATCCCAACATGGTAATCGTCTCCTACGGTCAGAGCCGAGACTTCATCGAATACCTGATCGAAACCTACGGACCGGAAAAGATCGCCGAAACCTTCGCATCAATCAGGGAAGGCCGCAGCGGCGACATCGCCATTCGAAACGTCTACGGCAAAACCGTCCAGCAACTCGACAACGAATGGCGAGACTCCATTGGCGCCGATCCATACGTCCCGCCGACTCCAACTCCCACCCCAGAAGCCTCCGAAGACGAAGGTGAAGGCGAATCAGAATACAAACTCCTAACCCTCACCCCCGTCTCAGGCGGCATCACAGTCGGCGAAGCCGGAGCGAGCCCAACCCCCGAACCTACCAATACTCCAGTCCCACCGACCGCCAGTACCGTTCCAACGGAAGCCCCCGAACCCGAAGTCCAAGTCAAGAGTGCTCCAACCGAAGTGACTGAGCCCGAAACCGCGCCAGAAGAGGAATCAGCTGCCGAGGAACCGACGACTTCATCCAGCGGCCTTTGCAGCGCCAACAGCGACGGCCCCCTAGAAGCCTCAGCACTGTTGATTGCAGTGCTGCTAGGTGTTCTTCTCTTGGGGCGACGAATCCGCAGCTAGGTTCGGTTCACCAACCCAGCGCTAACCCGTCCTTCCGAGGTTCCGTCCCGGCACAAAGCACGCCAGTCTCGGCATCCCGCGACACAACCTGACCACCACCAAATCCGACTCGGTCATACGCCTTCTGCACAATGATGTCGTGCCCGCGTTTCCTCAGCGCATCGACAACCGAGCCGTCGAGATCTTCCTCGACCTTCACGCTCTTGTCACCCAGCACGTCGATGCTGAACCGCAGCGCATCCAACGCCTTCTGCGAATCCATCCCAAAGTCGACCATGTTCGAGATCACCTGCAGGTGTCCCTGAGGTTGCTGGAAGCCACCCATCACGCCAAATGACAACCACATCTCATCTCCCCGCGTCGCCATCGCCGGAATGATCGTCTGATAAGGCCGCTTCCTACCTTCCAGATAGTTGGGGTGATCGGGATCAAACGAGAATAACGACCCACGATTCTGCAACGCAATCCCCGTACCCGGCACCACCAGCCCGGATCCAAAACCAGCGAACAGACTGTTGATCAACGAGCACGCATTGCCGTCCCCGTCTACCGCTGTGCAGTAGATCGTGTCACCACCACCCATCGGATCGCCATACGAAACATTCGGATGCGCCCGCATCGGATCGATGCCTGCCCGACGTAGATCTCCATACTCCTTCGTCAACAACGGCCCAATCGGCACCTCTGCAACCCTCGGGTCCGCCACATACTGCAAAGCATCCGCGTACCCCAACCGCATCGACTCGATCAGGTGATGGTACGCATCCACCGACTGACTTCCCATTCCCTCAATGTCGAAGCCATCAGCGATGTTCAAAGCCATCAGCGCCGCTATCCCCTGCCCATTCGGCGGACACTCCCAAACATCAACGTCGCGATAGCTCGTGTGAATTGCCTCGTCCCAGTCCGAGTGGTGCGACGCCACATCACCCTCCGTCAACCATCCACCTTCCTGCTGCACATACGCCGCAATCTTCTTCCCGATATCTCCTCGGTAATACGCCTCGCTGCCACCTTCCGCAATAACCTGCAACGATCCGCCCAACTCCGGTAACGACACAACTTCGCCGCACTTCGGCGCCCTACCACCAACCGGCAACATCTCCGTCCCCGAAGGCCGATGCCTCAACTTCGTCTCGCAACCCTGCCAACCTCTGGCAATAACCTCCGACACCGGATAACCGTTCATCGCATAGTCGATAGCAGGTCGCAACACCTCCGCCAGCGTCATTCGACCGTAGTGCGCCAACGCCGTCTCCCAACCGTGCACCGTCCCCGGCACACTAACCGAAAACGCGCAACCATCCAACTCATTCGGTATCGAATCAAACCCCGCCTTCCTCACGTCATCCGGGTTCGCAGCTGCACCAGACCTACCGCTCCCATTCAGAGCCACAACCTTACGCTCATCCTTATTCCAGATCAGCGCGAACATATCCCCGCCGATACCCGTCGATCCCGGCTCCACAACGTTCAGAGCCGCCGCCATCGCCACAGCAGCATCTACCGCATTCCCACCATCAAGCAACATGCGAAGCCCTGCCTGCGCCGCCAAGGGTTGACTAGTAGCCACCGCCCCGTTCCGTGCCATCACAGCGGATCGACGCGATTGAAAGTATGTAGATGAGTAAGGATCGATCTTTGCCACAGCATTCACCTGCTAACGATTCGGCGATTTTCGGTTCGCCTTAAATCTTACAAGTGAACGCTACGAGCTAAGTTCAGCGAACGGCATCGAGATTGCCCGGAGCCTCCCCGCGCCTGTTGGCCAACGTCCTCACCATCAGATCATGCTTCGTGTCATGCCCCAAGTGGAACCGCCTCAACTCATCGATCATCTCTCCAAAGAACGATATCCCTGTCCCGTCCGTCGTGCTAGCGATGTGGGGCGTCAGGAACACGTTCCAAAAATGCCTGATCGGCGAATCGATCGGAACCGGCTCAGGATCGAACACATCCAGACATGCGTAGATGTCGTTTTGTCTCAACCGCTCGATCAGAGCGCTTGACTGCACTACCTGCCCGCGCGACACATTGACAAATACCGCACCATGTTTGATCCACCCCAATTCCTCAGCACCCAACATACCCTCGGTGGCAGGCGTGTGCGGAACCAGACAAACCACAACGTCCGGGATGCTCATCACGTTCTTGAGCGACGTCATGGTGAAGTTCAACGCTGAGGCGACTTCGCGCGGCAGATAAGGATCGTGTACCAAAATTTCGACCCGAAACGGCGCCAGCAACTCGATCAACCGGCGAGCGATATTGCCGCCGCCGATCAGACCAACCGTCCGTCCCGTCAAATCGCCCATCATCTGAAAATCGGGATGATGCACGCGTTGGTACCCGGTGCCCCACTCCTCATGCGCAATCATTCGACGGTAATGAATACCAACCTTCTTCAACCCCATCAACATCATCGCAAGTGCCCATTCCGATACTGGCAGACTCGAAGCATGGGTCGTATCCACCACCTTCACGCCCCGATCGGCACAAGCCTCAACATCGATCCGTTGAGCAAATCGATCACCTTCCAGTTCGCCTATCAATCGCAAAGACAGTGCCGCATCGAGAACCTCACCTGTCACCCTAGGTGCACCGTGGCACACGACCATCGCGTCAACCGTAGAGGCGAATTCGACGAACTCTTCAATCACTTCCGGCGATGAAACCGGCGGCGAATACCAGTCCGACATCTCATCGAACTCTTCCCACCTGAACGTCGCGAACTCCCGAAGACGTTCGATCTCGTGCTCTTTGATCCCACGCTCGAAATACTGAGCGTTGCACGCAAGTCCGACCTTCAACTTGTCGCCCATGAAACCGACCTCCGTTCAGCGAGCGCGTGGGTTCAGAATATCGTTTAGCGCATCGCCGAGTATGTTCCAGCAGAATATCATCAGCCAAACCACTACAATCGGCGAGAGCAACTGCTCCGGGTGGCTGCGAAGCGTCTCGACGGCTGCGCTCCCAGTTCGGGCCGTCACGTCCCCGATCATCACACCTAAACTCGGCCGCGGGGGTTGCACTCCGATGCCGAAGAAGCTCGCTATCACCTCGCCCAAAGCCACCGCGCCCATGCCGAAGCTAACGCTCACTATCAATGGAGTAATTACATTCGGCAAAACATGCCTCAATAAGATCGTCGGAGTCCCAACGCCCATCGATCGTGCAGCATCGACATATGGAGCGTCTCGTATCGCCAATGTCTGCCCCCGAATCAATCGCATAGCTCCGAACCATGACAGCGGCAGAAACGCCAGTCCAAGCACGATGTAGTCAACCGCACCAGACGATATCACTCCTGAGATCGGGGTGTTATCTTCGATCCAATATCCGAACTCTTTGATCCGTGGTCGAACCGTAGCCGCGATTATCAAAACTAGCAAAAAATCTGGCACAACGGCCACCACTTCCCCTGTTCTCATCGTGATAATGTCCACGGCACCGCGCAGGTATCCCGCCGCCATACCTAAGGCCAAACCAAGGAAAACACTCGCCGTGAGTATCGTGATTACAGTGAGGATGATCGTCGTCTGTATGCCCCACACGACACGTGAAAAAATATCGCGTCCCAGTCTGTCGGTGCCCAGCCAGTTTTCCGTGTCCGGTGCCGCTTCTGTTTTTGCGAGATTTGTCTCTGAATAGTCATGTGTCGCAACCAACGGCGCGAAAATGCCTAACGTGTAAAGAACCAACAGCACGCATACCGCAAACACGGCCAGCTTGCGTTTCCGCAGCTCATTCCAAGCGTGTCTGAAGAAGCTGTCAGGCGCCTCCATCTCCGTCAAGACGGATGACACAGTTCTGGTGGCTTCGGAAGATCCGGCTCGGTTCATTTCACGCTCTCAACCGAATCCGCGGGTCGATCACTGAATACATGATGTCGGCCACCAAGTTGGCCAAAGCCAGCATCCCCGCGCCAAGCAGGGTCAATGCCGTCAAAACCGGATAGTCCCGCTGAAAGACAGCCTCCAATGCCAATCTCGACACCCCGGGAATCCCGTAAATCAATTCCACGATCAACGAACCGCCGAATAGTCCTGCAAGCGAAAAACCGAGTATCGTGATGATCGGCAACAACGCGTTCCGAGCGATGTGTCTCCGGTTCACTGTCATGTGCCCCATTCCCTTGCCGTGGGCCGTCCGCACGTATTCCTGCCCCAACACGTCCAACGTCGACGCTCTCATGTATCTCATGAACACGAACGCACCCGGCAATCCGATGGTGAACGCCGGCAATATCGCACGTGTTGAAAACATTCCCGACCAGCCTGAAACCGGTATCCAGTCCAACCACAACGCGAAGACGAGAATCAGAAATGGCGCGGTGAAAAAGACCGGCAATGCATAGATCAGCAACATGATCGTAGTCATGGTCGGGTCTTTCCACGTCCCTTGGCGCATGGCAGCCCAAAAACCGAGAGGCAAACCGATCACCAGTGTCACAATATAGGAGACCAAGTTAAGCTCTAACGACACTCGCAGCTTAGGTCCGAGCAGCTCGAATACGTCTCGCCCGCGGTAGCGGTAACTTTCGCCGAAATCGCCCTTCAACACATCGGCGATGTAGCGCATGTACTGCACCAGAAACGGGTCATCTAGTCCGAGCCGTTCTCGGATGCGTTCTATGGCCTCCGGATCCGCTCTCTGACCCGCCATCAACTCCGCGGGGTCACCTGGGGCAACTGATCCAAGCGAGAAGATGAACAGACCCGCAACGATCAGCAAGACGGGCGTCCAAAGCAGTCGTCGAGAGGTGTAGATCAGCATTGCGCTTCAAATGCTAGCATTCGCCGCATCTTCTCTCAACAGCAGCTTTGGACGCCCGTTCGCGTGGGGTCATATTTGCCTAGAAGTCGATCTCCTTATCAAGCCAAACATCCTTCAATGTGAAGCTTCCCAAGGGCGACAGCCTGAAATCGTTCACGGATTGCTTTACCAGGATCTTGCCTTCGGAGCCCCACCACAGCGGCAGCCAGGCGGCTTCGTCGACGATGATCTGCTCAGCTTCTTGATAGAGCTGGACCCTACGTGCCGGGTCTGGTTCCGTTGTCGCGGCGTCTAGCAGCGCGTCAACCTCAACGTTCGAGTACTGTGTCTGGTTGATTTGACTGTCACTTCGGAACAAAACGTCGACGAACGTGTGAGGATCAGGATAATCAGGGCTCCAAGCCAAGGAGAACACCTGCAAGCGATAATTGTCGACTTCGTCGAGGAAGGTCGCCCACTCCACTTCTTGAAACTCGATCGTCACCCCTAAGAATCGATCCCACATGTCGGCTATCGCCTGTATCCAAACAGGCGGGGATCCGCCTGTGCCCGAGGTCGTCAAAACGATGCGCGGTCGCGTCTCAGGATCGGCGTATTCGGACATCGCGAGCTCTTCCTGAGCCTTCTCCAAGTCGAAACGCAGACCTTCGAGATCAGGATTGAACCCGATGAAACCAGGAGGGATCGGGCCATAGGCGGGCCTAGCCCGGTTATTCAAGACCGCTTCCGCGATCAACTCCTTGTCAACTGCGTAATTGAGGGCGCGCCGAAAGTGCACATCGTCAAACGGTGCCATCTTGACGTTGAAGCCGATGTAAGACGTGAAGAACTCAGCAGGAACATCCACCACATCTTGATAAAGAGGCTCGTTTGGATCCGTGACGCGTTCATACGCGGCGAACGGGATCCCGGACACATGGATCTCGTCGTTCTCATACATAGCCATCGCCGAACCGCCAGCTAGATTGAAGTGCACCTCATCAAGGTACGGCGGCCTGTCCCAGTAGTTGTCGTTTCGCGCCAGTACCAGGCTGACCCCGATCTCGTAATCCTTAAGGATGAACGGGCCTGTCCCTACCGGATCGTCGGTCCATGTCTCACCACCAGCTTGGACGTTGTCTTGTTTGACGACGAACGTGACTGGATAGGTCAATTTGGCGATGAAATACGGCTTGGGACCGTCGATCTGCACTTCCAGAGTGTGATCGTCGATAACGGTGATGGCGTTCGTCGAGGTCGCATTGCCCTCGATGATGTCGTTGATTCCGACTATGTCTCCGAGGAACTCTTTGACAACCGTCGAGCCTGTCTCTGGTGATGCCGCACGTTCCCAAGACCATTTGAAGTCAAACGCAGTCACCGGACTACCGTCGCTGAATACGAGGTTTTCGCGGAGCTTGAAGCGGTAAACCGTTCCATTCTGACTGACGGTAAAACTCTCGGCCATGTCAGGGACGATCGGATTATTCGGATCGTCGGTCAAACGCATCAGACCGCCGAATATCTTGAGCACCATGTCGTAGGAAGTGCTGTCAGTGGTCAAAGCGGGATCCAACGTCGTAGGATCAGAGCCCAGCAGCCGGAAAACTCCACCTCTCCGCGGATCGAAATCCGCATCATCATCCTTCATGACCGCGGTTGCGGTTTCTTCAGCTACTACAGTGGCAGCCGTTTCAGCCGCCGTTGTCGCCTCAGCAACAGCGGCGGCAGTCGCTTCCGCTATAGCCGTCGCTGTGGGGGCAACGCTCGAGGCGGGAGCAGATGTTGGTTCGGGCGGGGGTTCCGGTGTGGCAGTTGGAGGTTGGGGAACTGATGTCGCGGTGGGCGGAACTGGCGTCGCTGTTGGATCTTCAGATGCGCACGCGACCACAAACATCACGGCGACTGCGAGTCCGACAATCAACAACCTTGGTACGGATTTCATCGCTCTGTTCACTCTCTTTTTTCTTTCGGTTTGAGATCTCCCACTAGACACACCGTATCAAAACCGTGAGCCGAAATGGGAAACGTAGATCGATTGGCGGTCGGATAGGCGTTACCAGCGCGAACACCTATCCAACCACGGTGCAGGCTTGCGCCTGCGAGGTTCAACCGTCTATCCAGACGTGTTGATAGATAGGCACGGACAATGGCGGGAAGGTCAGGCCTTCGACATGCTGCTTCACCAAAACCTTGCCCTCTACGCCCCACCACAACGGCAGCCAAGCGGCATCCTCGACGATCATCTCCTCCGCCTGCTGATACAACTCGATCCGACGTGCCGGATCGGCTTCGACGTTGGCCTGCTCCAGCAACGCGTCGACTTCCGGGTTCGAGTAGTTGGTGTTGTTGATCGAACTGCCCGTACGGAAGAGCACATCGACGAAGGTGTGGGGATCTGGATAGTCGGCTTGCCACGCGAGCGAGAACGCCTGCAATCTATTGCGGTGCAAGTCTTGCAGGAACGTCGCCCACTCTACTTGTTGAATCTCTACATCCACGCCCAAAGTCCGACGCCACATGTCCGCAACCACTTCGGTCGTCAGGCTGGGTGAACCGCCCGTGCCTGGAAGTGTGATGACGATGCGAGGGCGAGTGTCAGCATCGGCATACTTCGACATGGCGAGCTCTTCTTGAGCCTTTTCCTCGTCGAAAGCCAAGCCCTTGAGATCAGGGTTGTATCCGACGAAACCGGGCGGAATGGGACCAGTGGCAGGTCGCACAAGATCGGAAAAGACAGCGTTCGCGACCAGTGTCTTGTCCACCGCGAAGTTGAGCGCTCGACGGAAATGCACATCATCAAATGGCGGCTCCTCGACATTGAAACCGATGTAACTCGTCCTGAACGACGGCGGGACTTCAATTACGTCCTTAGAAATCTCCTCGGTTGGATCAGAGACCCGTTCCAGATCGGCGAGTCCTATACCCGTGATATCGATCTCGTCGTTCTCATACATGGCCATGGCTGAACCACCGGCCAATAGGAGCTGCACTTCGTCCAGGTAAGCGGCATCGCCCCAATAGTGCGGGTTTTTGGACAACACCATTCGCTCGCCGATGCTGTAGCTCTTCAGGACGAACGGGCCCGTGCCGACGGGATCGTCGGTCCAGTTTTCGCCGCCAGAAACGACGTTGTCGCGATTGGCCACGAACGCTATCGGGTAGGTCAGCTTGGCGATGAAGTAAGGTTTCGGCGCATCGATCGTCACCCGCAATGTCTGATCATCGATCACCTCGATGCCGTCAGCAGTCACAGCATCGCCATCGATGATCGCTTGCACGCCCAGAATGTCGCCTAAGAACTCGTCCACGATCGGCGACTCGGTCTCCGGCGCGGCGGCTCTCTCCCACGACCATTTGAAGTCTGTCGCCGTTACGGGTGAGCCGTCGTTGAACTTCAATCCATCTCGAAGTTTGAACGTGTACGTCTTGCCTGCGTTGCTGACGGAATAACTTTCCGCCAGATCAGCCACTATCGGTTCGTTCGCATCACCGGTCAACTTGACCAATCCGCTGAACAGTTCGATCACGATGTCGTACGAAGTGCCGTCGGTCACCAGCGCTGGGTCGAGCGTAGGCGGATCGGCCCAAAGCCTTCGGAAAACACCGCCGGCGGGTCTTTCATCGCCCGACCGTTCCGGCGTCTGAAGCAACTCGGGAGCTACTTGTGCTTGGCCGGAGACCGGGGTGGGACGTTCCGCACGAGACGGTGGTGGCGTCGAAACGACGGTTGGAACCTGCGTCGCCGTGGGTTCAGGGATTGGGGTAGGTGTCGGTGCCGGTGGTTCTTCGCTCGTGCACGCCACGGCAAAAAGGGAGACCGCGGCGAACAACGATATTCCCAGGAAACGTGCTTTCTTCATCTGCTAACTCCAGCTGTCACTGCGCTTTTTTGCGTGCCTGATAGTTGTTACGAATTGGTTGTGTGTTTTGGATTGCGTAATTGAGGTGGTGTATCAAATGGCTCTACACGGCCAAGCCTGAGGTTGTGAATCCTTTTGCATCCCGCAACATCAATTTGCGATCGACGATTGAAGGTAGGCCTTCAAGAACCCGTCGAGATCGCCTTCCAATACCCCGCGGGCATCTGAGACCTCGTAGTCGGTCCGATGGTCCTTGACCATCTGGTATGGGTGCAGCACGTAGCTCCGCACCTGACGACCGAATTCAGCAGAGACGTGGTCGCCTTTGAGTTTGGCTTTCTCGGCGGCTCGTCTTTGATTTTCCAGGTCGGTCAGTCGGGCGTGAAGTATCTTCATCGCGACTTGGCGGTTCTGGGCTTGTGAGCGTTCGTTCTGCACCGATACGACGATGCCGGTGGGTTCGTGTGTCAGGCGGACGGCGGTGGAGTTCTTCTGGACGCTCTGGCCTCCGTGTCCACTTGCTCTGAATGCCTCCATGCGGACTTCAGACGGGTCGATTTCGACCTCGTCGGCATCGTCAGGCTCTGGATACACCTCTACGAGCGAGAAGCTGGTGTGACGGCGATGTCCGGAGTCGAAGGGCGAGAGGCGAACCAGTCGGTGGACACCGCGTTCGGATTTGAGATAACCGAATGCGTGATCGCCTGCGACCCTGACCGCCGCTGATTTGATGCCTGCTTCTTCTCCCGGTGTGAAGTCGAGGACTTCGGAATCGTAGCCGGATTGTTCGCTCCACCTTAGATACATGCGGAGGAGCATCTCGGACCAGTCTTGGGCATCCACGCCACCGGCGCCTTGTTTTACCGAGATTATCGCGGGGCGGCCGTCGTGTTCGCCGCTGAGTTGAAGGCGAAACTCTTGGGAGGATAGGTCGTTGCGGAGAGTATCGGCGTCGAGGGAGAGTTGGGCCAGCATGGCCTCGTCGGACTCGGAGTCGGCTAGCTCGATGAGGTCGATCAGGTCTTCGGAACGTTGCTGGAGGTTTTCCCAGGTGGTTACGTCATCTTTTAGTGACGTTAGGGATTGCATGTGTACCTGAGCGTTTTTGTGGTCTGACCAGAAACCCGGGGCGGATGCTTGTGTTTCCAATTTGGATATTTTGGTTCGTTTGCCGGGGAGGTCAAAGATGCCTCACGATCTGCGCGATGCGGTTGCGCAAGTCGTTGGCGTTTGATTGGAGTTGGGGATCCATGACAGGTTTCAAGTATATGAAGATGGTTTGAATCGCTACGCCCCTCGGATTTCTCCGAGGGGCGCAGTCGTTTGGCTTACAGCTGTCTACAGCCGTGGGTTTAGGACGTTGCCTTTATGGGGCGATGTCGTGTCCCTTGGTGTAGTAGACCCAGATGCCGGTACCGATGGTGATGGCTTCGTTGTTCTTAAGGACATCCCAAGTGTTGTTGATGTGATCCCAAGTGTAGGCCCGGGTGTAGTTGCCGAGGTATTCGGCAGCCGTGATCGGGACGTTGTTGCTGTTGCGCAGCGTCTCGTCAGCGTCGTCCTGGGTCTGGTCGCCGTCGACGTCCACGACACCTACGAAGTTCCAGCCCTCGTCGGTCGGAATGTCGGCCGGGTTAGGCTGACCGTCGGTTGCGCGGTCGCCCTTGCCGGCGAGTGACACTGCCTGAGTGATGAAGCCTTGCGAGTGGACCCAGTAGCCGTATCGTGCCTCAATGTCGTTGAGGGTTGCCACGTCTTCGCTGGTGGTCCATACGCCGTCAACACGGGTGGCCATTCGCCACGGGCTCACAGTCTCGGTAACGTCCCATCCGATGACCTGGTCGATCTCGGGTTCTGTGAAGACCGCATGCAGTGCTCGGTCGACCGGGTTGGCCGGGAACGAGATTGCATTCCAGCCAGCCAGCAGGTCGAGGACGAACGGAGCGCGCTCTTTGACCGAGAAGCTGTAGGTGTGCTCGCCAGTGTTGTTGGCGGCGTCGTTGGCTTCGACGTAGACCTCGTAGGTGCCGTATGCCAGAGGATCTGGCCACCATACGAACTCGTTGTCTTCGAGGATCTGGAGGTCGGCCGTGTAGTCGGTGTCGTCGACCTCAAAGGCGGTCACGTTAACCGTGGTGCCTTCGTTTTCGAAGTCGAGCAGGACGAATGGTCGGGTCTCGAAGACGTCTTCGTCTTCATCCGGGACGAGTCCATCGTCGTCGTTCCAAGCGGCCATCAACTCACGGTCAAGGTCGAAGTTGGTGTGTGACGCCGAGTAGTTCAGCACCCGGTCAGTGCCTCGCATGTAGGCGCTACGGTCGCGTCCCCATACGATGACGGTCACGGTGCCGTCTTCGAGCGATTGATCGCCGGAGAGGTCGGACCAGTCGTATTCCCAGTTGTTGCCAGCGCGTCGGTGCGCGTTGGTGCGGGCGACGTCGAAGTAAGTGGCCGGTGCGTTTTCTTCAACGGCATCATCTTCGTGGTCGCGACACATCGTCCAAACTGCTTGGGCGTTATCGGGATCCGATCCACCAGCGGTGTGCTTCGCCTCGTTCGGATCCGCATCGCGGATCTCTTCGGAGGTGAATGCACCAGTGCGGTTGGAAGCGAACTTGCCTGAGCTCGTGTCCTCCATGTCGCCGTCCCAGTGGAGGTTGCTACATACAACCGAGAACTGAGGAGCGCCTTGGATGGCCTCGTTGGCCGAGATCGAGATCTTCATCTGATCTCTGGTCAACTCGGACGGGCCTTCGCCGTCAATGTCCTCGTTGAGACCGGTGCCGCCGCTCAGGGTAACGGTGAACGTCGGCAAGATGCCATCACTCAACTCGATACCTTCAAGGCGTCGGTCGGTGGACTCGTTACCTGCGAGGTCTGCTACCGATTGGCCTGATGCGAGGTCGACGCTAGGCGTGGCGTCTGGCGCCAGCTCTTCTTCGAGCAGGAGGTAGACCTTAGCCTTGTCGACCGCGGCGTCGATAACCGTTGCGTCGGAGCCGCCGTCGAGTTCGACGGTGAATGTTCCGATGCCTACGGTGGCCGGGTCTAGCGGCCCGTCGAAGACGACCATCAGGCCTGAGGTGTTCCTGGTCACGTCGCCGTCGGCGTCGATGAAGAAGCCAGTAGCCGACTGATCCTCCTCGTAGGCGGGATCGACGTCGTCAAGCAGGTAGAGGTGTCGAGAGAAGACACCGATGACGTTGTGCGTCCCGATGTCGTCCCGATCTCCGGATGCGGTGTTGAGGTCGTCGATGAATGTCGGGCTGCTGGGGTCGGCGTCAGAGAAGCCGATGTTACCAGCAACGTCGATCACGACGGCCTGGATGTCGATGGTGTTGTTGTATCGCCGGTTGTTGTCTTGACCGGGCGGGAAGTCGATGCGGACGATGGAGTCGAACTCGCCGGTCGTGTCGCCGTCGTCGAATTCCTCGGCATCGGCGGTGTCGTAGTCGTCACGATCATCAGCATCACCGGTCTCGCCGGTCGAATCTGCGGTTGGGAGGTAGATCTCATCGCTGTAGATGATGCCGTATGTCCCGTTGCTGTTGGTTTCCGAGTAACCGAGATATTGCGATCTCAGGGAGATTGCGGAATCCTTCAGTTCATCGCAAATACCGTCAGAGCCGTCTTTCTTATCATCGCCTGAACCGATAACGGCATCGGCACAGACCTGACCTCTGTCGGCCCTTCGGCCGCCAGCTTCCTCAATCGCGCCGTTAACGCCAAGATCCCAGATCGCTCGGCCGTCGTGTCCGTCTTCGCGGTTGTCGGCGTAGACCTTGAAGGAGTCTTCCCGCAGACCTGAGCCGCCGGCATCGTTGAAGGTACCGATAACGTCGGGAGCGACGTCGGTGCTGGCGGTGTTGTGGATCGGGGAGTCCATCTGGATAGATGGCGCGTCTCGGTCGACGGTGATTGAGAGGGTACGAGTGTCACCATTGGAGTTCTTGTAAGAAACGGTGACCGGGCCGCTCTCGACGCCGATAACTGCGTATCCATCGTCACTGGCGTCGGTTGCGTGGCCAAGTGCCAAGCCCCAGTTGCGAGCCATTTCGAAGTCTTCACCGCCGTCGTCACATGCCTGGTTGTTGTCATCATCGTCACAGCGACCATCGCCGTCGGCATCGGTTAGCCGGACGTAGCCTTCGTAGAAGCCTGAGAAACGGCTGGTCTCCTTTAGCCAGAGATTCTGGCTAGGGGATTTCCCGTCGGAACTCACGCGGAGGATAAGGCGGTCTGGATCAGAGCCGCTTTCATCTTCGGTGAATACTGGCGAGAAGTCGCTCATGGGGTTGCCGTCCACGCCGTCGTACTGGGCCGTGGTCTTACCACCGACGAGCTCTTCTTGCTCGCTGGTCTGGTAGTAGATGTACTCGACATCGATGCTCACGTCGGCCGGCAGTGAAGCGGTGACGCGCATCCATGGAGCGATATTGTCGGCTTCACCAGTGCTCAGGTCTTCGTCGAGTTCAATGTATTGTGCGAGGTTCTCAATCTCAGTTCCGGGCGTGCCACCAGTCGACACAGTCCCAAACCAAAAGATCTTTCCATCGCCCTCTGGTGCCATCGGGTGCTCAGTGCTTCCGGTTCCTGTAAGGCCGAACTGAGCGTCACCAGACGTATCGATTTCTTGACCGTTGGCATCCTGGTTAAACCTGTCAAAGTAGGCCGAACCGCTGGACAATTCGATGCGGTCCGCTGCGTCGTCAGTGGCTGGGTCGTTGTCGGGATCGGGATCGACGGTCAATACGTCCATGGACAATTCATTGCCGAGGGCGTCAACGATGACACCTGTTTCGCCTTCGGTCAAAAGGTTGTCGGTGGGAAAAGTCGGGGAGGCATTACTGTCCGATACGATGTATATCTTCCCCGTCCTCTTGTCGCGTCCTTTGTCCTCGACGCTGATCTTTATCACGTCGGCGTTTTTGAGGATTGCGCGGGGCTGATCGCCGGAGGTCTTGGGGTCGATGGCGTAGGTGGCAAAGACGTTGTCGGCTGCGGTGATGGAGTCACGCCCTGCGACGTTGTATCCCTCAGCGTCGGTATCTTCTGCGTTGCCATCTCCGTCATCACAATCACCCACATTGAAGATATCGGTGTCGGTGGTGTAGCAAGTGCCCACGTTCACGACGTTGATTGTCCCGGTAGCTGCATCTACCGTCCCGGTCGAGCCGGCTCGCACCGCCACGACCGCAACGGCAAGGATCAGCACGGCCAGAGCCGTCAAGATTCTCGATGAAAGCTGCACAGCTGCAGTCCTCCTGTATCTATCTCTCTACCGGTTCGATTCCAGCCGCGCATCCGCCGATGCTTTTAGCATCGGACTTATAGCGGTCTTGCCCGGATGTTTCCATAGCACTCTCAAGACGCGCAACGAACTCTCGGCCGTCAGCACGCCCTGAAAACTATATGATACCGAATATATGCCAGTATGTGTGGCGTGTCAATGGAATTTCTTGAGAACTGGGATGGTATGGGGGGTTGAGAACTAGGATGCGAAGGAGGGGGAAGGATGCTAAGGATGGGTGGTGGTTGTTTGGGGGATTGGTTTTGGGGTTACGTGATGGTTGGTGGAGTCCTACTGGCCCCGCACCTCCCCGTGCCCTCACCCTGACCCTCTCCCGCCCAGCGGGAGAGGGGATCCGTCCATAGTCGGGGGAAGTGCTGCGCTGGTGGGGTTGTTTGAGAACCATGATGGGCATGATGGGTTTGCTGCTGCAGCATCCGTCATTCCGGCGAAAGCCGGAATCCAGGGCGGTGGGTGAGAACCATGATGGGCATGATGGGTTGTGGTTGTTTGGGGAATTGGTTTTTGGGTTACGTGGTGGTTGGTGGAGTCCTTCTGGCCCCGCACGGCCCCGTGCCCTCACCCTGGCCCTCTCCCGCTGTTGTTGGGTGTTTGAGAACTAGGATGGGAAGGAGGGGGAAGGATTTTAAGGATGGGTTGTGGTTGTTTGGGGGATTGGTTTTGGGGTTGCGTGGTGGTTTGGGGAGTCCATCTGGCCCCGCACCTCCCCGTACCCTCACCCCCGGCCCCTCTCCCGCCGAGCGGGAGAGGGGAGAGCGCCTTCGGCGCTTGATGGTGTTTCACTGTTGCTCCGTCAATTTCCCGTGTCGATACATACTGGTTGCCTCGCAGACATGTCAAAAGCGCAACACCTCCCCTCACTATGGACGGATCCCCTCTCCCGCTGGGCGGGAGAGGGCTAGGGTGAGGGCGAGGGGAAGGGTGGTGCTAGGTGGACTCATCCAGCACGCTACTCCATCCAAGCAAAATTCCATCATGGCAATCATTCCCCATCATGCACATCATGGTTCAAACGCCCCCGTTATCGTAAGCGATTTGGTGCTTTGCTTCAGCGTCGGAGTTAAGAACCATGATGGGCATGATTTTGGATGATCGGCATGACGGGGTGTAGTTGTTTGGGGGATTGGTTTTGGAGTAGGTTGTAGGTTGGTGGAGCCCTACTGGCCCCGCACGGCCCCGTGCCCTCACCCTGGCCCTCTCCCGCCCAGCGGGAGAGGGGATGTGTCTCTGTGGGAACTTTTTGAGAACTAGGATGCGAAGGAGGGGGAAGGATTTGAAGGATGGGGGTGGTTGTTTGGGGGATTGGTTTTTGGATGAGTCCTACTGGCCCCACACGGCCCCCGCATACCCCTGCGATCTCGCTTCGCTTGCTCGCGTCCCCTTTCGTTCCGAAAGGGGACGGTGGATTCCGGCTTTCGCTGGAATGACGTGGTTTCCTGAATGACGTAGTTTTGCGAAGTCCCCTCTCCCGCTGGGCGGGAGAGGGTTAGGGTGAGGGCACGGGGAAGGGCGGGGCCAGAAGGACTCAGCCAGCACGCTACCCCAAACAACCATTACCAATCCTTACGATCCTTGGCCCATCCTTCGCATCCTAGTTCAAAACGCCCCCGTTATCGTAAGCGATTTGGTGCGTTGTTTCAGCGTCGGAGTTGAAAACCATGATGGACATGATGGGTTGTAGTTGTTTGGGGGATTGGGCTGGGGGAGTCCTTCGGCCCCGCACGGCTCCGCATACCCCTGCGATCTCGCTTCGCTTGCTCGCGTCCCCTTTCGTTCCGAAAGGGGACGGTGGTTTCCCGAATGACGTGGTTTTGCGAAGTCCCCTCTCCCCCAAAACACCCAACAACAGCGGGAGAGGGCTAGGGTGAGGGCGAGGGGAAGGGCGGGGCAAGAAGGACTCAGCCAGCACGCTACCCCAAACAACCATTACCCATCCTTACGATCCTTCGACCATCCTTCGCATCCTAGTTCAAAAAACGCCCCCATGTTGCCATGGGGGCGTTTCCCTTCTCTAGTCCCCTCTCCCGTTTGACGGGAGAGGGTCAGGGGGAGGGGTTAGGCGTGGGCTACGGGGCTATGCCGCCTCCGTAGTAGACCCAGACGCCGTCGCCGATTTCGATGTCGTCGCCGTCTTCTAGGATCTGGAACTCGCTGCGGACTGCGTCCCACTTGTAGGCGCGCTTGTTGCTGCCTAGGTAGTCGCCCGCGGAGACCTTTACGGGATCACCGTTCTCGTCTTCGCCGTTCGCTAGCGCCTCACCGAAGTTGTCTTCGGTCTGGTCACCGTCTTGGTCGATGACGCCTACGAAGTTCCAACCTGCGTGGGTCGGGATCGAGACGAGGTCCGGCGGGGTGACTTCAGGATCGGTGCGGTTGATGCCGCCGATGAGCTTGACGCGTTGCGTCACGAAGCCTTGGGCGTGCACCCAGTAACCGTACTGAGCGTGGACCTTGTTGAGGGTCGCGTACTCTTCGTGCGTCGACCATTCGCCTTCCATGCGGGTGGCGATGGACCACGGCTTCTCGGGATCACTGGCGTCCCATCCGGCAACCATGTCGATCACGTCCTCGGTGAAGACGCTGTCGATGGCGTTGTCCATCGGGTTGGCGGGGAAGGATACCGCGTTCCAACCGGCGATGAGCTTGAGGTTGAATGCCTCGCGCTCGGCGACCTTGAAGCTGTATTCGAAGGTGTCCTCGTTACCCGCGGCGTCGGTGGCCTCGACAGAGACGTCGTGCGAGCCTAGGCCGAGAGCCTCTGGCCAGTAGAGGTAGCGGTTGTTGCCGATGGAACTGATCTCAACGACCGTGCCGTCGATCGAGAATTCATCGATCGAGACAGTGACCGCGTCTTCGTAAGCGAGCAGCACGAAAGGCCGTGCCTCGGTGACCGTTGCGCCCGCGTCGGGCGTTGGCTCGGGATTTTCGAGTGTCGTGTCGTATCGGAACTCGACGGTAGCGGCACCCCAGTTGAAGGTGTCGTCCTGCTTCGGCGTGTCGCTGTTAGCCCTGGTATCGAGGCTCGCGAACGACTGGCGGTCGCGTGCGAACGCCACGACGGTAAGTTTGCCGTCGCCAAGAGCGTGATCGCCTGGCAGGTTGACCCACTCGTATTCCCACGAGAGGCCAGGTCGCGAGTAGGACTGGAGCCGCTGCATCTCAACGGAATCGTCGCCACACATGAATGACTGACCGTAGAGGTTGGGCTTCTCAGCGTCGACGAAGTTTGCGCTTCCTCTCTTGATGGCACCGCTTCGCTGACTTGAAACGTCGGAGAGCGATTTGTCGGGATCCTCATTTGTATCCGTAGGATCGCTGTCCCACATGATGTTCGAGCAGACGACGACCAATGACGGTGTCGCGCTGATCTCTTCATCAGCGGTGATCGTGGCGGTGATGGCCTTGTTCGTCAGGCTGCCTGGTCCCTCAGCACCTTCGCCGGTACCGGAACCACCGCCAAGCGTGACGGTCAAGACAGGCGAGATTCCGTCGTTCGCCTCGAACGGGGCCTGTTTGCCACCGGTGAGACGGTTGCCAGCCGGGTCGGAGACCCACTCGCCATCCGCGATGTCCACATACGGTTTCGCATCGGAAGCCAGTTCCGATTCGAGCAAGAGGTAAACGGCTCGTCCCTGAACATCGACGTCGGTAACGGCAACGCTTTGCGTACCGGCCTTGTCAAGCGTCACGCCGAAGGTGTCGACACCGACGGAGTCGCCGTCAACGGCCTTGTCGAAGGCGACGAGGATTCCAGACCGGTTGGCCTGCGGCTCGTCGTCGTCGTTCTCACCGTAGAAGCCGGTGACCGACTGCTCTTCGTAGATGATCGGGTCGGTCTCGTCAAGGAAGAAGATGTGGCGCGCGTACCAACCGATGACGTTGTAACGATCAGCCTTGCGATCGCCGCTCTTCTCGCCAAGGTGGTTGATGAAGCGCGGCCCATCGTTGTCGCTGTCGGAGAAGCCGAGGTTACCGGCTACGTCTGCAACGACTGCCTGGAAGTCGATGGTGTGGTTGTAGTCCTCGTCATCTTCCAGTCCGATGCCGATGCGGACCGAGTCGCCAAAGGTGCCATCTGCGTCACCATCAGCGTAATTGTCCGGACCAACCGACTCAATTGAGTCGGACGTATCTCTCGCGTCACTGTCAAGGCCAAACACTTCGTCGTGATCAACCACGCCGTATGTCGGATTAGCGGCGGAATAACCGGCGTAGTCGCCAATCGATTGAACTACGCCATCCACCGCGGTGGAGCCAGCTACGACCCTGCCGTAGGTGTCATCAATTTCGTTGGCATTCAACTCCAAGACCGGTTCGCCCGTGACGCCGTTCTCCATTACGTCGTCGGTATTGTCGACATAGAGGTGGAAAGAGTCGTCTCGCAGACCGGAATCGGCGTCGGAGAACGATCCGGCAAACTCTGGCGAGGTGTCTTGACCCTCCGAGTTGTGAGCTGGAGTGTCGATGTTGATCGACGGCGGAACGGTATCGATTTCAACCTCAAGCAGCTGCGTCGAGTTGTCGGTGTCGCGGTATGCGACCACTACGGGGCCACTCTCGACGCCGATAATGGCTCTCGGGGCGGCAGCCGTCGCGTGTGCGACCGGCAAACCCCAACCGTCGGCATCACCGTTCTCGTCGGTGAGTTCGAACTCACCCTCGTACCTGCCGCTGAATCGGCCAGTTTCGTGAAGTCGCAGGTTGCGTCGGCCTTCACGACCATCCGCTCGAACCTCGACTAGAAGCGCTGAATCGGCCTTCGTCTCAGCGTTGGAGAAATCAGGCGGGCTCGCCATCTCCGTCGCCTCGGCATATCCAGCAGCATCAATCCCACCGACCAGCGTCTCAAATTCGCTGGTGTGGTAGACGATATACATCAGGTCGATCCGAACATTGGTTTCGATCGACGCATGGATAGTCAGCCAAGGCGCGACTGCATTGGGTTCACCCGGGAGGTCGCCGACACCGCCAGATCCCACGTCTTCGTCGAGTGTGATTTGCGATTTGAGGTTGGTGAAGACCGTGGTGTCGTCATTATCTCCGAAATTACCATTGCCATCGACGTCGGTGACTATATTGCCGTAAAAGGAGATCAGCGCGTCATCGGCGGTGTCCATGGGTTTGAAAGGTTCATCCTCTTCGACATTGCTCTCGTCAACGGTCCTCACAATCCGCAACGCGGGTTTAACGCCGGGACTGCTGAAATTGACGGCCACAGAGGAGGTATCGTCACGCTGTCGCCATTCCATGAAGAAATCGGGTTCGACGTTGATGCCTTTGTAGTCTTCCTGGATTTTCTGAAGATTGTCGTCCGGTTGGTCGGTGACGAAATTGGACTCAACCACGTCGGTCGTTGATGGATCGTCTCCCAGCATGTTGAGTTGCCGCGTAGCGTTCCCAACCGGCAATAGCACCGGCGTCCGCTTGTCGCGGCCGGTGTCAGAGATGCTGACCTTTATGACGTTGGAGTTTGTGAGGACTGCGCGAGGGCTGTCAGGAGCCGTCTTCGGGTCATGAGCGTAGGTGGCGAACACCGTGCCAACCTCGCCGACTTCATCTCTACCAGCGACGTTGTAGCTTTCTGCGTCATCGCCCGCGTTACAGTCGCCGATCTCGAAGATTTCGTCGTCAGTAGCGAAACATGTTCCGACGTTGAGCACGTCAATCGTCCCGGTAGCTGCCTCTACCGTCCCGGTCGAGCCGGCTCGCACCGCCACCACCGCAACGGCAAGGATCAGCACGGCCAGAGCCGTCAAGATTCTCGATGAAAGCTGCACAGCTGCAGTCCTCCTGTATCTATCTCTCTACCGGTTCGATATCTGACGCACAGCTACCAGCGTCGTAGACGCTGATGTTAAGGTGGTCTTTCCCGGATGTTTCCATAGCACTCTCAAGACGCGCAACGAACTCTCGGCCGTCAGCACGCCCTGAAAACTATATGATACCGAATATATGCCAGTATGTGTGGCGTGTCAATGGAATTTCTTGAAGTACGGGGGGATTGATGGGGAGATGTGGTAGTGAGAAGTGAGTCCATCTGGCCCCGCACCTCCCCTCGCCCTCACCCTGGCCCTCTCCCGCCCAGCGGGAGAGGGGATGTGTTCATAGGCGAGGGGAGGTGCTGAGCTCGTGGGGTGATTTAAGAACTGGGATCTGAAGGGTTCTGGTTGGATGGGGTGGGGTGCTGGGTGAGTCCATCTGGCACCGCCCGGCCCCGTGCCCTCACCCTAACCCTCTCCCGCCCAGCGGGAGAGGGGAGAGCGCCTTCGGCGCTCGAAGGTGTTTGTACCGTCGCTCGTCAAATTCCCGTGTCGATACTGGTTGGGCTTTGCAAGCACGTTAACAGCGCAGCACCTCCCCTGACTATGGACATATCCCCTCTCCCGCTGGGCGGGAGAGGGTTAGGGTGAGGGCACGGGGAAGGGTGGTGCCAGATGGACTCACCTTTCACCACCACGTCTCCACATCCAAGCAAATCCCCATCATGGACATGATTTTGAATGATGGGAAGGATGGATTGAGTTGTTTGGGAGATTGGTTTTTGAGTAGGTTGTAGGTTGGTGGAGTCCTACTGGCCCCGCACGGCCCCGTGCCCTCACCCTGGCCCTCTCCCGCCCAGCGGGAGAGGGGACCGCGACAGCGGCGCTTGACGGTGTCGCCGGGGTCTCGGATGCTCCAAGCAGTTACGGGGCTATTGCGAACCGGATTGAACCAACGAAACTCCATGAAGCTCCGTATCCTACCCGACTATGGACGGATCCCCTCTCCCGCTCGGCGGGAGAGGGTCAGGGTGAGGGCACGGGGAGGTGCGGGGCCTCATTTAACGAAGCCTGTTTATCTCCAGCAGGATCGTCTCCAATGCACCGTCCATATTTTGGAGGACATCATTGTTCCAGAAGCGAATGACCTTGAAACCTCTGGCGTTTAGCCATTCAGTCCGTGCCACATCATCTTCGGATCTTTCCCTTTCGCCATGCTGCCCGCCGTCAAGCTCGACAACCAACCTCGGCTCGTAGCAGACGAAATCGACGATGTAGGGACCGATTGGTCTTTGTCGTCGGAATTTGAGTCCGGCAAGTTTGCGACTTCGCAACTCGGACCATAACGACTTTTCAGCTACCGTCATGTCGCGTCTCAGGGCTCGGGCGCGCGGTACCATTTGATCGTTCACGTCATTTCCTATCGAAGATCATTGGTGGTTGTTTACCGTACCCCTCCCTTTTGTCCACCCCGGTCACGCTCACCCTAACCCTCTCCCGCCCAGCGGGAGAGGGGATATGTCTCTGTGGGAACTTTTGGCGTCTGTCGTCCTGTGGTCCCCCTTTGTCCTTCGGACATTTCCCCCGCGAGCGGGGGAAACCCTGAGGTTTTGCGAAGGTCTCCATCATGCAAATCATTCAACATCATGCACATCATGGTTCAAAACGCTGCCAGGTGCGACGTGCGACGGATCTGAGGGGCTACAAACGGATCCCCTCTGGATTCCGGCTTTCGCCGGAATGACGTGGTTTTGCAAAGTTCCCTCTCCCCCAAAACACCCAACAACAGCGGGAGAGGGCTAAGGTGAGGGCGAGGGGAAGGGCGGGGCCAGATGGACTCACCCGGCACACTACTCCATCCAAGCAAATCCCCATCATGGGCATGATTTTGAATGATGGGAATGATGGATTGTAGTTGTTTGGAGGATTGGTTTTGGAGCGCCTCCAGTGGAAGATGGAGGCCTTCTGGCCCCACATCTCCCCGTGCCCTCACCCTAACCCTCTCCCGTCCAACGGGAGAGGGGATTCGTCCCATCGCCTCACGTAGTTTTGCAATGGTCGCGCCGAACGGGAGAGGGGAAGCGTCCTCGTGGCCTGCATTTTTGGCATTGGTCTCCTTTGGGGATCACTGGGGAGGTTAAATCAAAAAAACGCCCCCGTACTTTCGCACGGGGGCGTCTTCGTTTTTCTAAACCCTCTTCCATTCCCCCTTGGGCATCAAGGGGGAGGAGTAGGGCTTAGCCGTCTTTACGGGGCGACGTTGGTGCCTTCTGGGAAGTAGACCCAGATGCCTTTACCGATCTTCATCGCGTCGTCGCCGTCCAGGATGCGGTAGCCGTTAGCTATGGCGTCCCATGTGTAGGCTCGGGTGAAGTCGCCAAGGTACTCGTCCGCATCGACAACCTCGTTAAGGTCGCCATCTCTTGCTCGCAAGTCGTGATTCCAGTGATCTTCCGTCTGGTCGCCGTCTTGGTCGACCACGCCGACGAAGTTCCAACCGGGCACCGTGATGATGCCGATGGCTGCTGGTGCGTCACCAGTCTCACGGTTGATCTGACCTTGCAGGTCGACTGCTTGCTCGATGAAGGCCGCGGAGTGCACCCAGTAGCCGTAGCGGACCACGACATCGGTCAGCGGTGCGAAGTTCGCACTCGTCGTCCAGACGCCGTCGATGCGGGTTGCGATGCTCCATGGGCCGTTAGCGCTCAACGGGTTCCAACCGACCACACGGTCGATGGCTTCCTCGGTGAACACGGCGTCGAGCGCGGTGTCGACCGGGTTGGCGGGGAACGATATGGCGTTCCAGCCAGCCGTGAGGTCGATCACGAACGGGTCTCGTGCCGTGACATCGAACTCGAACGAGGTGTTCCCATCCGGCTCGTTGTCGGCGGCGTCACGGGCGTCAAACTCGACCTTGTGAGTGCCGAATGCGAGCGATTCGGGCCAGTACAGGAAGCGGTTGTCGCCAACGCTGTCCAGATCGGCCAGAACGTCCTCACCATCGACGCTGAACTCGGTGACGGTCACAGAGGTGTTCTCGCCAGCGAAGTCGAGGTAGATGAACGGACGGTTCTCCTTGACGTCAGTCTCGGCTTCAGGTTGGACGCTGCCACCCGATCCGTCTTGATTCAACGGGCTGTTGAAGGTGTCGTCAATCGTGAACTCGACGGTCTGCGAGCCCCAGTTCTGGCACTCAGCATTGGCCATGGTGTCATCGTCACTGTTGCACAGGTTGTCCTTGTACTCGTCGAATGACGAACGGTCGCGGCCCCACACGACAACGGTCACTTTACCGTCGTTTAGGTGACGTGCGGGTTGAGAAGCGGCCGCGTTACGCCACGCGTAGACCCAGTTGTTACCCGGGCGGGCGAGTGAAGCGGACTTGCCGAAAGAGTCCGGCGCCTCGGCACCACCACAACTCAGCGAGTCCATTTGGTTATTCCCCTCTTCGTAACCGGTGCGGAGACCAACGTAGTCGCTGAGCTTCTTGGTCGTAGCGTCTTCGCCGGTGCCTGCCGTCCATTGGATGTTGTTGCAGACCACTGACACGCTAGGCGAGCCGTTGATGTCCTCATCGGATTCAATGTCGATGTCCATGGCGTTCATCGTGAGTCTCGAAGGACTTTCGCCTCCGATACCCGTGCCTGAACCGCCACTGAGCGTCACGGTGAAGACCGGCAGGATGCCGTCATTGACGCCGATCTCTTTCGGACCGTCGTCCTCTCCATCAATCGGCTCTTGCCAAGTCAGGAGGTTGCCGGCAAGGTCTTCGACCTCACGGCCTTCGCTGATCGACAGAGTCGGCTCGGCGTCGGATGCCAGTTCCTCGCCCAGTTTCAGGAAGACGAGTCTCCCGTCGACATTGACATCGGTGACCTCGACCGCGGTATCCTCGTCGAGTTGCACCTGGAAGGTACCAGTGTCGATGAGATCGCCGTTGACAGAGCCGTCGAAGACGACCATGACGGCGGAGCGGTCCCGGATCGGGTTCTTGTCGTCGTTCAGACCGTAGAAGCCGGTGGCAGAGGCGTCAGGGATCACCCACGGATCGAGTTCGTCGATGTGGACGATGTGAGCGGAGAAGACACCGATAACGTTAGGCGTCTTACGGTCATCGGCCTCCTCGCCGAGGTCGTTGATGAAGCGAGGTCCGGTGGGATCGCTGTCGGAGAACCCGACGTTACCGGCGAGGTCACGCACCAGCGCCTGGAAGTCGACGGCGTTGTTGAAGCCTTCGAACGCACCAGCGGCAAGGAACTCGTCGAAGTTGACCTCGACCTCACCGTTGAATTCGCCGTCGGGATCGCCGTCGTCAAAGTCATCGGCTTCGAGCGAATGGTAAGCAGGGGCGTCGCCGGTGTCGGGTTCATCTTCCATCTTGTAGATGGGATCGCCGACTGTGATCACGCCGTAAAGATCGCTGTTGAGGTAACCCTCGTAGTCCTGCCTGCGGCGCGCAGTGTCGCCCGAGACTGTGACGTCTGCGGGGACGTTGATTATGAACCGCGGGTCTTCCCTGTCGTCCAAGTTGTCGACGTCAAGCTGGAACGAGTTCGCCGCTAGACCGGAGTCGCTGTCATTGAAGGTCCCGATGAAGGACGGCTTCTCGTCATCGCTACGAGAGTTGTGCGTCGGCGAGTCGACCGAAATGGTCGGCGGGGTGATGTCGATCTCGATCTGGTAGGTGCGGGTGCGGCCGTCGGTATCCTTGTAGTTGATGGTCACCGGGCCGTTGCCAACACCGATTACTGCTTCAGTAGGGTTGGTGTTACTGGTGGCGTCGGTGTGGACATAGCTACCAGGGCCTTTGTCTCGACCCCAGTTAATGCGCGTGTCGCCGCCAATGCCATCGGCATCGGTGAGTCGCAAGTGGCCTTGGAACACACCAGTGAAGCGACCGGTTTCGACCAATGCCAAGTTCCTGGTGCTGTCGCCAGCGTCCTCGTCGGACTCGGCATAGAGGACATATCCGGATTTGTCGTCGATCTCATCGCTGGTGCAGGCGGCCTGTCGGTGGGTTCGTGAACCTTCTGTTTCCAGATGGAGGTTTGGAAGGCAGATGTCATCATCTGTGTTGGGGTCATCATCGTCCGCACCACCACCGATCATGAATTCGATGCCGCTGGTCTGGTAGTAGATCAGCTGGATCTGGACGCCTTGACCCGCGCCTGCACTATCGGGGACGCTGATGTTGAGCGTCATGACCGGCGGTTCGTTCGGCTCACCAGAGATCACGTCTTCGTCAAGGGTGATGAAGGAGCTCAAATCGCGGAATGGGCCGAAACCTTCGATCCCATCACCATCAGTCGTACCGGCCACGCCATCATCGACACGCCCGAAGAATTTGACCACGCCATCTGTGGCGACAGGTTTGAAGTCGTCGGTTGTAGCAGCTTCACGTTCCCAGATAATCTCGTAGGTGCCGGACTGCTCGAACGTAACGTCGTCGATACCTGGTTGATCGAAGTCGATAGTCTGCTCAAATGCGGGGAGGTCTCCCACTTTGACTCCGATTGCTTCCGCAACTAGAGTCGCCGGGTCAAAACCTACGGCCGTCTCGTCGGTGCCAGTAGTGTCGGGGTCGTCCGCCACGGGGTCGATGATGTTGAACCGTTCAATAGGATCACCATCAACGGTGTCGGTTCTAATCCCGTTGTTCAAGTCCCCCCGCTCGGCGTTCGGAGTCACTACGCTGGTCGTGAGCGTCACTCCGGTCGGTATCAAAACCGGGTCCCTTCGGTCCCTACCCTTGTCGGTGACGCTGATGCGGATGAGGTCGCCGTCTTCCAAGATCGCACGAGGGGATTCGGCGGCGGTGGCGGGGTCGTGAGCGTAGGTCCCGTAGAGCGTGTCGACCTCGATCAGATCCTCCAGCGCGTTTTGCCGGTAGAAGGCGTCTAGCTGTGTGCAGTGGCCGGTGCCAAACACGTCCGCATTGGTCGTAACACAGGTCCCGACGTTCAGTGCATCGATCGTTCCGGTAGCCGCGCTGACGTCGTCCTGCGCGTTCTGTGCGCCGACAACAACGCCGACGACGAATGCGAGCACTGCCAGTGCTGTCAAGATTCTCGCTGAAAGCTGCACGCTTCAGTCCTCCTGCTTACTTTCCCGGCACGATCGTGAACGAACGGTCTCGGCCCGAATGCCGACGTGACTCCGCAACGCCCTCTGTCCGGATCTGTGCGATGTTTGCATAATACTTGCAAGCGCGCCAACGCGCAACGCGGTTGGCGTGCCATGAAAAGTATATGATACCGAATTCCTTCTGCGCGCGTAAACCCCCAATAATTCGATTCACAAGAAATTCCCGAGAACTATCACCCAAACGATGCCGAATGATGGAAATCATAGGTGTTCTTGCAACAGCATCCGTCATCCGCAGCAGCATACGTCATTCGCAGCAGCATACGTCATTCGCAGCAGCATACGTCATTCCGGCGAAAGCCGGAATCCAGGGTGGGGGTGATTTGCCGTACCCAGCCCCTTTGTCCACCCCGGTCACCCTCACCCCAGCCCTCTCCCGCCGAGCGGGAGAGGGGAAATCACTCGCCACCCTATCCCGCCGACGGATCCCAGGGTTTCCCCCGTTCACGGGGGAAATGTCCGAAGGACAAAGGGGGCTCAAGGGACGACATACGCCGACAGTACCCGTCATGGTGCTTGCGGTGAGAACTAGGATGCGAAGGATGGCGGCGTGGTTGTTTGGGGGAGTCCTACTGGCACCGCTCCGCCTCCCGCATGCCCCTGCGATCTGTTGTCGTTCTTTTTTGGGGCTCGCTCGCGTCCCCTTTCGCCTCGAAAGGGGACAACCTCCCCTCTCCCGCTCGGCGGGAGAGGGGCCGGGGGTGAGGGCGAGGGGACGGGAGGGGCAAGAAGGTGTTGCGCAGCAGCATACGTCATTCCGGCGAAAGCCGGAATCCAGGGTGGGGGTTGATTGCCGTACCCAGCCCCTTTGTCCGCCCCAGTCACCCTCACCCTGGCCCTCTCCCGCCGAGCGGGAGAGGGGAAATGACCCACTACCCTCTCCGCGCCCCTCTGGATGGACGTTCCGCCCGCTGAAGCGCCGGCTTCCGCCGAAATGACGTGCCAGAGTAAGCCACACCCCTCTCCCGCTCGGCGGGAGAGGGGCCGGGGGTGAGGGCGAGGGGACGGGAGGGGCAAGAAGGTGTTGCTCAGCAGCATACGTCATTCCGGCGAAAGCCGGAATCCAGGGTGGGGGTGATTTGCCGTACCCAGCCCCTTTGTCCGCCCCGGTCACCCTCACCCTAGCCCTCTCCCGCCGAGCGGGAGAGGGGAAATGACCCACTACCCTCTCCGCGCCCCTCTGGATGGACGTTCCGTCCGCTGAAGCGCCGGCTTCCGCCGGAATGACGTGCCAGAGCAAGCCACACCCCTCTCCCGCTCGGCGGGAGAGGGGCCGGGGGTGAGGGCGAGGGGACGGGAGGGGCCAGCAGGACTCCAACAGCGCAATCCGCCAAACAACTACAACCAATCCTTCAAATCCTTACCCCATCCTTCGCATCCTAGTTCAAAAAAAGTAGGGGCGGTTCGCGAACCGCCCCTACAGAGTCGTTGTCCCCCTCTCCCGCTCGGCGGGAGAGGGTCGGGGTGAGGGCTACGGCGCAATCCCGCCTTCGTAGTAGACCCACACGCCACGGCCGATCATCATCGTGTCATCCGGACGGATCACGTCGAACCGGCTGAAGGTCGGATCCCAAGTGTAGGCTCGGATGTAGTCGGACCTCAGGTAGTCGGACGCCGAGACCGGGTTGTTTTGACTGTCTAGGAGAGTTGTCCCGAAGTCGTCCTCGGTCTGGTCGCCGTCCTGGTCGATCACGCCCACGAAGTTCCAGCCTGGCACCGTATCGATGCCGGTCAGGGTAGGCTGACCGCCCTGGCTGCGAGAGATCGGACCCTTCAGCGCCACCGGTTGGTCGATGAACTTGTCTGACTTCACCCAGTAGCCATACTTGGCCTGGATGTCGTTCAGCGCGCCATACTGCTGGTTCGATTCCCAAACGCCGTCACGTCGCACCGCGATGCGCCAGCCTTGCGTGTCCCAACCGATAACCGTCGTGACCGCAGCGTCGGTGAAGACCGCGCCAATCGACGTGTCAACCGGGTTCGCAGGAACCGAGACCGCGTTCCAACCAGCCTGCAACTCAAGCAGGAAGTCACCACGCTCTTCAACGGTGAACTCGTAGCTGCTCGCAGCTTCGTTGCCCGCCGCGTCAGAGACTTCGTACTCTACCTCGTGCTCGCCCTTTGCAAGGCTCAGCGGCCAGTAGACGAAGCGGTTGTCCTGCGGCATTTCGAACTGGTCGGCAATCTCAGAACCGTCAAGCATGACCGAGTCGAGTGAAACCGTGTGGCTATCGTTGAACTCGATCAGCACGAACGGACGCGACTCCTTGGAGGTGCCGTCACGCTCTGGCTGAAGGTCGAATTCCTCCGGCGCAACGTTGTCGAATACGAACTCAGCCGATGCCGAACCCCAGTTACGGACGTTGGTCTCGCTGCCCATGGTGTACCGGGATCGGTCACTCGCGAATGCCACTACGGTGATCCCGCCGGCTCTCAGCATCTGAGCATCGTTGGTCGGGTTCTGCCAGGTGTGTTCCCAGTTCTCGCCCGGACGAGCCAGTGCTCGACTGCCTTCGTCAGGATCGTAGTCCTGCAATTCCTTGTCGTCCTTGTACCCGCACGTGTAGTCGTACGCTTCGTTTTTGTCAGCTTCGGCGTCCTGCTGTGTCGGATCTTCACCCGGCTTGCCAGCAGAAGCGGTGTTGCGGTTCGCAACGTAGTCGTCGATGTCCTTCTCGGCATCGCCCTCGTTCCATTCCAAGCTGCTGCAAACGACTGCAACCTCTGGCGATCCTTGCAATGCCTCGTCCGAGGATACGTGGATGGTGATCCTGTCCTTGGTGAGCTTGCTCGGACCTTCGTTGTCGGTGCCGGTGCCAGAACCGCCGCTCAACGTCACCGTAAGCTTCGGCGAAATGCCGTCTTGCGCCTCGAACGCTTCGACCTCGCGGCCCTGCGTCTCGTTGCCAGCCTTGTCCTCGACCGCCTCGCCTTGGACGATATCGATCGTCGGTGTGGCGTCGGAAGCAAGCTCGGAAGCCAGCTTCAGGAAGACGTACTTGCCATCGACATCTACGTCTATGATCTCTGCCATCGACTCGTCGTCCAACTCAACCATGAAGGTGTCGGTGGAGACTGAACCGGCATCAACCGGACCGTCGAACACGACCATCAGACCGGAACGGTCGGGGACGTTATTGTCGTCGCTTCGACCGTAGTAACCAGTCGCCGTCTCCTCTTCGATGATCTCAGGATCCTTCTCGTCGAGGGTGATGATGTGCGCGGAGTAGTAACCGAGCACGTTAGGCAACGGGTCTTGGCGGTCGTCTGCCTTCTCACCGAGGTCGTTGATGAAGCGCGGGTTAGCAGGATCGGAGTCGGAGAAACCGATGTTCCCAGCCATGTCCATAACGAACGCCTGGAAGTCGATCTCGAACTCTTTGTCCCGAATATCTAGCGTTTCATTGGTTTTCTCCCAGAGGTCCAAGCGCAACGAGTCTTCGAACGTGCCGTTGGTGGCGCCGTCGTCGTAACGCTCCGACAAAATGTGACAGATCTCTTGATCATCGTCACACGCGTCGTCGCCGAGGTTGTACAGGTCACTCGCCCGTACCTCGCCAAACGTCGGGTTAGTAGCGTCATAACCGGCGTAATCGCCAATGCTCGTGGCTTGAACTAATGCCGGTGTCGCCGTTCTCAGGATTACTTCTTCCGCGTCTGGCGCCTTGCCGTTCAACGCGAAGTCACTGTTCTTGCGTGCGTCGCCGTTGCTGTCGACTCGGTTGTCGACCACGAGGCGGAACGAGTTGTCTGCAAGCCCGGATTCGGTATCTTCGAGCGAGCCAGCGAAGTCGGGAGTCTGATCGCCACTCGCTGAACCGTGCGATGGTGACGTCACGTTGATCGTTGGCGCTTGGTGGTCGATCTCGATACGCAACCTACGCATCGTTCCACCGCTGTCGCGGTATTCGATTGTTACTGGACCACTCTCGACGGCTACGATCGCCGCTCCCGAATCCTCGTTGGAGGAACCGTCATCAACTTCGCGACCCCAGTTGTCAATCATGTCCTTTACAGGGGTGCTGTTGGCGTCTTGACCATCACCGTTGTCATCGGTCAATCGCACGAAACCTTGATAGACGCCGGAGAATCTCGCGGTCTCCATCAGGTACAGGTTGACGCTGCGCTCTTCCAGACTGCCGTCTGCGACTGCGCGCACCACCAACGCATCGTTGTCGTCGATCTCATCATCGGTGTAGTCAACGTCAGCGGTGGCGTCAGTAGCGTTTTCAGCCACGTTCCGTTCCTTCGCGTCGTCGTTTCCACACTTCCAAACGTCTTTTCCATCGTCGTCGCGTTCTTTCGTAGGAGTGCCACTGTCGCAGTAGTAGTAGCTTTCGCCACCCACCAAGTGCTCCTCATCGCTTGTGCGGTAGTAGATGGCGAGGATGACGATATGTTTGCCTGATGGGACGCTAGCGTTGACACCTAACCAAGGCGCAGTGTTTCCAGACGCTTCGCCGTTCGACGCGTCCTCGTCGACATCCAACCCCGCTATTCTGCCAATCGGATCTGTGACTGGAGTGGCAGCGTTACTGTCGAGGTCATCATCTCCGCACAAAGGGGCTGACGTGTCAGTATCGTCGTTAATGCAACCGTAGAACCGAACCACTGCACCGTCGGCGACGTTGAAATCACCTGGTTTGAACGCTTCAGTCTGGGCGTCAGCCCGACCAAAGTTCAGAGTGGAGTTACCGCTACTGGCAATAATGGAATTCTCTATCGCGCCGCCTGTCGCCACGTTGCCAATCGTGATGCCTGCATCGTTCGGGTGAGTAAGTTCTATGTCAATGTCAACGATGTCGTCACTGAGATTGGTGTCAGCATCGCCCGTCTGGAAATCGAGATCGTCGGCTTCCAAATCTGCCTTGATCTCAGCGCCCAACGATCCGTTCGCATCGTCGTCGAGGAATTCCACATTCGTCGTCTCTGCAGCATACGATTGCCCCCGTATCAACACTCCCGACCGCTTGTCGCGGTCAGCATCTGCGATGCTGATCTGGATCAGGTCGGAGTCCGTGAGGATGGCTCTGGGCTCGTTCGACGCCGTCTTGGGGTCGTGAGCGTAGGTGGCGTAGAGGGTTGAGACTTCGGCGATCTCTTCCCTAACTTCCCAGCTGTCCGATCCAGATCCGCCGGATAGGCGCGGGTTATCGCCATCTTTGCAGTCGCCCTTGAAGACGTCCCCATCTGTTGTTAGGCAGGTGCCCACGTTCAGTGCGGCAATCGTGCCGGTTGCGGCGTCAGCCGTGGGAGGGCTGCTCCCTGCCGACTGCATGATGAACAGCGCGCCGATTAGCGTTAAGAGTGCCAGCGCACCCAGCATCTTCGATTTCATGCTTATTCTCTCTCTCATGCGGATCTCACTCACTGTCTATGTGGGTCACCGTATTTCTCGTTTGAACCTTGCCAAAGACCCCCTATGCGAGGCGAGTTTCAACTCGCTGATATACGCAAAAGCGCGCCATTCGGCGTTCATAATCCCGAATATACGAACCAAAACGAACCCCATTCAATGCACATCTACGCGTTTACTAGCCGTTTTCACGCAACCACACAAAAAAGACCCCAACCCATCCTTATATATAGGGAACACCCCACACGTCATCCCCGCGCTCCCACCGTCATTCCCGCGAAAGCGGGAACCCAAGGGTGGACGGGTGGATAGGGGCAGGCTGGCGGATGGGAAGGGGGCGAATCCCCCTCTCCCGCTCGGCGGGAGAGGGCCGGGGTGAGGGCGAGGGGAAGGGAGGGGCCAGAAGGACTCCCTTTAACCACCACCCCAACCCAGCAGAAGAGCCGCACCCCGTAGGGGCCGTTCGTGAACGGCCCAAGCACCGCGAAGGAAGCGAAGCGCACCTTCGCAAAACAAAAGTCTCCCAAACCAAAACCACGCACCCAACTCACAACCTGATCCAACTATGGACGAATCCCCCTCTCCCGCTCGGCGAGACCGTTGCAAAACCTTGGTGATTGGCTGAGTCCATCCAGCCTCTCGTCCCCACCCGCATACCCCTGCGATCTCGCTTCGCTTGCTCGCGTCCCCTTTCGCCTCGAAAGGGGACGGTGGATTCCGGCTTTCGCCGGAATGACGTGGAAGTGCCGGAATGACGTAGTTTTGCAATGGTCTCCTCCGGGGGAGAGGGCCGGGGTGAGGGGGCAGGGGCGGAAGGGAGGGGCGAAACGCCCCCTTCGTCGAAGACGTAAGGGGGCGCGACGCTGAAAGCGAGCGGGGGATGCCCGAGGAGTGCAGATAGGGACAATCAGCCCGATGTGTATCATGATTGATAACACTGATCATCAACGTAAAACTAAAACTATGAGGTCCATCCATGGCAACCATGGAAGATATCGAAAGTCGGATGACGACCCTCGAAGTCGAATTTCGAACCGAGTTGCGTCACCTCGCGACTAAAGCCGACCTTGAGCGCGTAAAGTCTGACCTCGAACGCGCAAAGTGGCAACTCGGCGGCTTGATGATTGGAAGCATGAGCGTCGCAACCGCCATCATCGCAGCCATCGTCAGATTCTGGAGCTGAACAACGCCTACGCTCCCTTGCCGTTACTCAGCTGAGGGCATTAGGGCAATTGAACTCTATAGAAGCTGGCAAAGTGATCGGCCCGCCCCCTACCTGTCTGATCAGATACGGACCGCGTCCATATTTTTTGACCGCGTCTCTAGCTGCATCACGGAAAGTATCGCAAGACGCCTGAATCTCTGCGTCACGGATTACAACCCACTTGCCGAGGTATTGAGTTTCCAACACATCGCGCATCCGGTCGTAAGCGGCGATTTCTTCCAACAAAGTCGTCATAATCTCGATTTTACGCAAGTACCCGATTCATGTAGTGCAGGCCCACACCCCTCTACGGCGCAATCCCCTCGCCGTAGAAGACCCAAATCCCCTGCCCGATCGTCATCGAATCACTCGGCCGGAGAGTATCGAAGCGGCTGAAAGTGGGGTCCCACGTATAAGCCCGAATGTAGTTGGACCCAAGGTAGTCCCGTGCCGTCACAGGAGTCTGCTGGCTGTCGAGCAGGCCCACTCCGAAGTGATCCTCCGTCTGATCCCCGTCAGCATCGATCACACCTACAAAGTTCCACCCCATCTCCGTCGGAATATCCGTAAGCGTCGGAACAGAACCGTCGGATCGCCGCACGCCGCCGCGCAACGCAACCGGCTGCCCGACAAAACCATCCGACTTCACCCAATATCCATACCGCGCCCGCACACTCGACAGCACTCCAAACGTCTGGCTAGATTCCCAAACCCCGTCCCTACGAACCGCAACTCTCCAACCCTCCGTATCCCAACCGATCACCGCCTGCACCGCAGGATCGGTAAACACAGCATCGATGCTCGCGTCAATCGGATCCGCCGGCAACGAAATCGCGTTCCATCCCGTCACCAGATCCAAAACAAAGTCACCCCTCGCCACCGATTCGAACTCGAAATCGAACTCCAACTCGTTGCCAGCCGCATCCGTCGCCTCGATCACCACCTCATGCATGCCCCGCGACATGCTGAAGGGCCAGTAAACAAACCGGTTCTGATCCCGGCTGGTGAACTCCTCCGCGATCTCAACACCGTCCAGCTCAACCGAATCCAGCGTTACTGACGTCGGCTCGTTGAACTCGATGAAGATGAATGGACGAATCTCAGAAGTCTTGGTGTTGTCTCTAGGCTGCACCTCACCGCCTCTGGGTCTCAAAGGAGACTCAAATTCGCTGTCGAGAGTAAACGTCGCCGACGCCGAGCCCCAACTCTGCACATACTGCCCGCCCCGCACATGCCGCGACCGGTCGCGAGCAATGGCCACCACTCGCAACCGCCCATCCTCGAGTGATGCACTTCCGCTCCGAACGTTCCGCCAATCGATTTCCCAATTTTCCCCAGGCCGCGCGTGGGCACCGTACTCCGTCGGCGAAAACGAATCGTCGTCATCCTCACCGTAACCGCACGTGTAGTCGGTTCCCGATGGCTCGTCCGGTTTGATGCTGAAAGCACCGTGACGATTGGCCACGAAGTCATCAACGTCGTACTCGATCGTGCGTCTTCCGACCTCCTCCTCCCAACTCAAGCTTTCACACACCACGAAGATGCTCGGCGAGCCTTGGATCGGTTCATCCGAAGAGACGTGAACCGTGATAATCCCGTTAGTCAACTGGTCCGGCCCCTCAGAACCTTCGCCAGTCCCCGACCCGTTGCTCAACGTCACGGTCAACTGCGGCGTGATGCCATCATTCGCCTCAAATCGCCGCAACTCCCTCCCCGACGTGATGTTCCCCGCGTTGTCTCGGACACTCTCGCCCGAGTTGATCCCAACCCAGGGCGTCTCATCCGAGTTCAACTCATCAGCGAGCCGCAGGAAGACATACTCCTCGTCCACCTCTACATCGATCACTTCAGCATCCGATCCATCGTCAAGCTCCACAAAGAAGGTGTCAAGATTCACAGACGAAGGAGCAATCGGCCCGTCAAACACCACCATGACTCCATGACGGTCCGGCATGGGTTCATCATCGCCGTCGCGTCCGTAATATCCGGTAGCCGAACGCGTCGTGCTGATCTCAGGATCCTTCTCGTCGAGCCCGATGATGTGTGCCGACAGGTATCCCAAAACGTTTGGCTCTTCTCGATCTCTGGAATCTTCCTGCCCAAGATCGTTGATGAAGAAGGGGTTTCTGGGATCAGAATCCGAAAACCCGACGTTCCCCGCCAAATCGACGACAAACGCTTGGAAGTCCACACCGAACTCCAGATCATCACCGTCCAACCGCAACCGGATGGAATCGTCGAAGCGCCCGCGGCTGTCGCCGTCGTCGTAGTTCTCGGCTTCGATGAAGCACCTCTGTTGGTTTCGGTTGCAGGAGTCGTCGCCAAGGTCGAATAGCTGATCGGGATCGATTACGCCGAAGGGATCATCTCCCGAAGTCCTGTAACCCACGTAATCTGCCTGTCGCTGGACGCTGCCGCCTGGCCCGCTTCCGCGCACAGTAAACCTCGGCACTATGCGATCGAGAGCAAAGTCGGAGTTGCGAGATGCGTCGGAGTCATTGTCAGCAACGAGGCGGAAAGAGTCTTGTGCCAGTCCAGAGTCGTTATCTTCGAATGATCCGACAAAGTCCGGCGAGTGATCATCGCTGGAGGATAGGTGCTGCGGCGAATCGATCTCGATGCGAGGCGGAACGTTATCGACTTCGATCCGCAACGACCGACGGCGGCCGTTGGTATCCCGGTATTCGATAGTCACTGGCCCATTGGCAACACCAACCACCGCGGCGCCACCTTCTCTGTCGCTCGAACCGTCGCGCACCATCAAGCCCCAGTCGGTAGCTGTGGTACTGCCATCGGGATAGCGACCATCACCGTTAGGATCCGTCAAACGCAGAAAGCCTTCATACCTACCTGTAAACAGTCCGGTTTCAGTCAGGTAGAGATTGACCGCATCTTGGTCGCCATCCGATCGCGCTCTGATTAACAGTCCATCGTTGTCTTCGATTTCGTCTCGAGTGAATTCGATGTCCTCGGGTTGATCGCGCTCCAGTGCCGTGCTGCTGCCGCAGAACCATCCCGAGTTCCGTTCCTCATCGGGATCTTCGCCATCGGAGCAGTAGTAGTACGATCGTCCGCCGACCATCGTCTCGATATCACTCGTCTCGTAATAGATGGCGTAGATGTGGACATGCTTTCCTGCGGGGACGCTGGCATTGACTGCGAGCCACGGCGCCACGTTCGGACTGACGCTGCCCGACACCCTATCCTCGTCCACCTCCAGCGATCGACTAACATCCACCAGCTTGTCGTCACCGCTGCCGCCGAGTACGCACGCCGCGTTGCCAGTGTCAGTGACGCACCCGAAAAACCGGATGTTGCCATCGGCGTCCATCGGCTTATAGCTGCTACCGCCTTCGAAGTTCAGCGTTCGCGACCCAGACGTCGGCACGGTTGCGATACCAGCGGTGTCGCGCACCGTCAGAATGGTGCCAGATTCAAACTCAATGTCTTCATCACTGCCGAGAAGGCCACGGTCTTGCAGGAGGTTTTCGATTTCGCTCAGATCGGCCGCTGTTGGGTTGTGGCCTTGGCCGCGGACTAGAACGCCGGTCCGCTTGTCGCGATCGGGATCATAGATGCTGATCTTCAGCAGGTCGGTGTCTTGGAGGATCGCTCTGGGTTCGTCCCAAGCGGTCTTAGGGTCGTGGGCGTAGGTTGCGTAAAGAGTTCGGACGCCTTCTACCTCATCACGAATCTCCCATCCGTCCGATCGGTTTGAAAGATGGCAGGTCTCATCTTCAAAGATCGACGCGTCGGTCGCCAAGCATGACCCCACATTTAGCGCGTCAATGACTCCAGTCGCAGCGATTGCCGGTTCAGCATCGTCGTGAATAACCTGCAACGCGAAGACGCTACCGACAGCCGTCACCAACGACAAAAAAGCGATCAGCTTCTTATTTATGTACGTGGGGGCGCTCATGGCGCGGTTGCTTGACGTCCCATTGCTGAGATGGGGCTTTGAACGCAGGGATAACATATTTGACCCTTCAAACCAAATCGCGGTCATAAACAAAAGACGCAGCAACGTCAAGTTTGGTTCCATCCGCGACGAATTTCGCGTTTGGGTTGGTGTGGTTTGCCTACCCCGCCCATTTGTCCACCCCGGTCACCCTCACCCTGACCCTCTCCCGCCGAGCGGGAGAGGGGATCTGGTTCTACTTCTCGGTGATGCTTCGCAGGAACGACGCGTTGTCTTTGGACCGTTGCAAGCGCTCCAAGATGCGTTCAGTGGCCTCGGTCGGGTTGTGTTCGTTCTGTGCCTGGAGCAACGCGAGCATCCGACGTAGGAGCCAGACTTGGCGTAGCGTGTCGGGAGCTTGCAGAAGTTCCTCGTGGCGAGTGCCGCTCTTGTCCATCGCGACGGCAGGGAAGATCCTGCGATCCGACATCGTGCGGTCGAGATGCAGTTCCATGTTGCCAGTGCCCTTAAACTCCTCGTAGATAAGGTCGTCCAAACGGCTGCCGGTGTCGATAAGCGCGGTCGCTACGATGGTGAGACTTCCACCCTCTTCGCAGTTGCGGGCAGCGCCGAAGAACTGCTTGGGCGGGTATAGGGCCAACGGGTCCATACCACCGGAAAGTGTCTTGCCGCTACTGGGAAGCTTCACGTTGAAGGCGCGGGCTAGGCGGGTAAGGCTGTCGAGGACAAGGACCACGTCTTCACCCGATTCAACCAATCGCTTGGCGCGGTCCAATGCTCGGTCAGAGGTCTCGCACTGGTGCTCGACCTGCTCATCGAACGTAGAGGAGTAGACCTCGCCCTTTACCGTGCGGCGCATGTCGGTCACTTCCTCAGGACGCTCGCCGATGAGTGCGACGACGATGTGGATCGCCGGGTAGTTCTCGGCGATGGCATGCGCTATGTCCTTGAGGATCACCGTCTTGCCGGCCTTGGGTGGAGCGACGATGAGAGCGCGCTGTCCCTTGCCGATAGGTGCGATGATGTCGATAACCCGCGTGTTCATCTTAGTAGGCGTCGTCTCGAGCGTAAGCTGCTTGTCGGGATAGACGACGGTCAGATGCTCGAAACGCGGCCTACGACGCGCGAACTCGACATCTCGGCCATTTATAAGTTCTGGCCATAGCAACGGGTTGTTGCCTCGACCTCGTGTGCGCTCGCCTTGGGATCGGACCGGGCCCGCCACGAAGTCGCCTTGTCTGAGACCACTCTTGCGGATGAGCCCGTTAGGAACGTAGATATCGCCATCGCTGCCGCCCCCTCCGGGTGGTCGCAAGAAGCCGTAGCCCTTGTCATGAATGTCAAGGATTCCCGCACCGATGGATATGCCGGTCTCTTCAGATTTTGCGAGAAGAACTTGAAGCGCCAATTCGGTGCGACGCTCGGGAATGTCGACGAGTCCGATACCTCGTGCCTCGACCATCAACTCTGCATTGGTCAGAGCGCCCAGGTTGCCGAGGGCATCCGGGCTCAAACGATCAGGTTGTCGTTGGACTGGCGGCCTGGGGGGTGCGGCAGAGACGGGCCTGCGCTGGCCGTTCTGGTCAACAGGAATCGACGTATCGATAGGGGTACGTGCCATGAAACACCTTCGTGCTGAGGCTTAGCAAGCTGCTGAAGTGAGTATCGCTTCTCCGCGATCTATCTCCGAGTGGATACGGATGCATGCCCGCCACACAACCCATCATCCATTAGATTCACACCATCTCCGTGCACGCCATCCGCGTATCTGGGCGAAAGTTTATATGAACGCATGATTACGAGTCAAATCCATAGACCGGCGGGTTCGCGCAATTTCGGGCTGTTTTAGGTCGTTAAATTTCCTCTATTTTCGTGAGCGGCTGCGTCAACTCCCGGTTGACATCGCTCCGGCGAATAACGGCTGTTGAGTCCCTTCAGGTCGAAACTGCCGCGCGTACCGCACGAAGAGATCGAAGAGCGGATGGGGGCGTTCGGGCCGAGATCTGAATTCGGGGTGGAACTGGCTGCCGAGCATGAATGGGTGCTCCGCAATCTCCGCGATCTCAACGAGTGCGAGTTCGGGATTCAATCCGCTGCTCAAGAGACCCAAGTTTTCCAGCCGATCGCGGTATGCATTGTTGTATTCGTAGCGGTGGCGATGTCGCTCTACGATCTTGATGTCGCCGCTTTCCAAATCCTCGCCGTCCATGGCCATCGCGTACGCCTCGTGGGCACGCGTTCCTTGCTTCAGCACGCACGTATACGCGCCGAGACGCATGGTCCCGCCCAAGTCAGTTACGTCCTTTTGCTCCTCCATGAGCGCGATCACCGGTTCGGGGGCATCTTCATCGAACTCGGTCGAATCCGCCTCCTCGATCCCTGCGACGTGACGGGCGAACTCCAAGATCATCATCTGCAACCCCAGGCAAAGACCGAGGTATGGGATGCCCCGTTCGCGAGCGTACCGTGCAGCTTGGATCATGCCCTCGGTGCCGCGCTTGTCGAACCCGCCGGGGACGATGATCCCCTGCGTTTTCGAGAGATAGCGTTCCGCACCATGTTCTTCGACGAGTTCGGACGGTGTCCAGCCAAGGTCGATGCGGATGCCTTGGTTCAACTCCGCGTGGCGCAACGCCTCGACGACCGAAAGGTATGAATCCTGGAGACTCGTGTACTTCCCGACAATCGAGATGGCCACCCGATCAATATCGTCATCGTCCTCGTAAGCATCGACACCGTTGACGGCCAAATTGGGGTTGCGCGCCAGAGACCGCCAAACCGGAGGCTCGATCGGTTCTCGTCTTTCAAACCCGAGCTTGTCCATGATCACATCCGCCAGTCCCTGCTCCTCCAACCAGCCGGGAACCGCATACACGTTCCCCAATGTCGGTAGATAGATGATTGCCTCGCTCGGGACACCGCAATGAATGCTGATCTTTTCCTTCAGACTATTGGTCTCATCATCCGATTCAGTCGGATCGTTCAGACGGCAGAGGATGGCGTCGGGTTGAATACCCAATGCTCGGAGTGCGCGGACGCTATGTTGTGTTGGTTTGGTCTTGAGTTCGTTGGTTGGTTTGAGAAATGGGACAAAGGTCAGGTGTATCGAGAACGAGTTCTGTCGGCCCTCCATATCGCGCATCCAACGAACTGCTTCGATGAATGCCTCCGCCTCCATGTCGCCAACTGTGCCCCCTACCTCTACGATCACCACATCAGCATCTTCCGACTCGCCCAACTTTCGGATACGCGTTGCGACCGCTTCGACTAGATGAGGAACTACTTGTACGGTCTGACCCAAGAACTCCGAACCCAGCCTCTCCTTGTCTAGAAGCTCGTTGTAGATCTGCCCTGCTGTGACGTTTGAGAGAATCGTGAAGTCTTGGTTGAGGAAGCGTTCGTAATGCCCCAGATCGAGATCCGTTTCGCTGCCGTCCATCGTCACGAACACCTCGCCGTGCTCCAACGGAGACATCGTGCCGGGATCGACGTTCAGATACGGATCGAGTTTAAGGATAGTGACCCTGAGACCCCGGTTTTTGAGCATTCGCCCGATAGATGCACAGGCGATGCCCTTGCCAAGAGAGCTTGTCACGCCGCCGGTGACAAAGATGTATCGCCGACGTTTGCTCAACGTGAACTAACGGCGCTGTTTTTGGGGTTCGGCACATAAAAAGTTTAAGCCAAATACATCGACCTTCGTGAAGCTGTTGGCCGAAAAGAGACAGAATCTCGCACATATAGAATCGTCGGTTGCGACAGCCCCATAATCCAAACTCCCAAATGACCGACGAAATCCTCTCTTCTCAAGACATCCGACACGTTGCGCGCTTAGCCGCTCTCCGTATCGATGACGACGAAGTAGAGATGATGCGTAACCAGCTGTCCGACATCCTCAGCCACTTCCAGACCCTCGCCGAACTCGACACCGAGGGCGTTCCCCCGACAGGTCACACGACCGACGCACACACCGTCATGCGTGACGACGACGAAATGCCGGCCCTAGATCGCGACCAAACGTTAGCCAATGCCCCGTTCGTAGACGGCGAGTTCGTTCGCGTGCGTCCCGTTCTTGAGTGATCACACGTCTGCTGACGCATTTGCCTGCGACATTCCGTTTCCCACGATGACCGAACCGAGTACTGAAACCCATGCGTCAGCGCGCGAGATGCGCGCCAAACTCGATTCTGGTGAAACGACCGCCCGCGAGCTGGCTCTCGCCCACCTTAAACGCATCCAAGAAGTGGAGAAACACACCAACGCCTTCCTAACAGTTCTGGGAAAAGAAGACGTTGTCGCGCAGGCCGACGCCGCCGATGCTCTGATCAAATCGGGTAACGCTTCCCCTGTAACTGGCATCCCATTCCTAATCAAAGACAACATCTCTACAGACGGCATCCGCACAACAGCGGCCTCGAAAATCCTCGATGGATACATCCCTCCGTTCGATGCAACTGTAGTCGAGCGACTCAAAGACGCTGGCGCCATCATCTTGGGTAAGGGCAACCTCGATGAATTCGCCATGGGGTCCTCGAACGAGAACTCCGCTTTTGGCGCGGTCGTCAATCCTTGGGGCAAGAACCGAGTACCAGGCGGCTCGAGCGGAGGTGCGGCTGCGGCGGTTGCCGCGGGCGAGGCGACGATTGCACTCGGATCGGATACGGGCGGGTCCATACGGCAACCCGCATCGCTATGCGGCGTCGTAGGTTTCAAACCCACCTACGGGACCGTCAGCAGATACGGACTGATCGCGTTTGGATCCTCTCTGGATCAAATCGGTCCGATCGCAAGAACCGTGGCTGACTGCGCCGACACCGCGAACACGATCTCAGGACGCGATCCACTCGACTCAACTTCCCTAGACCTTGAAATCGACTTCACCGAATATCTCAACCGCGACATCGACGGGATGCGTATCGGCGTCCCCCGCGAATACCTCGTCGAAGGCATCGAACCGGGCGTCCGCTCCGCGTTCGAAGCATCGCTTGCCGTCCTCGAAGGCCTTGGAGCCGAAATCGAGGAAACCAGTCTACCTCTCACCGACCATGCCCTAGCCGTCTACTACATCATCGCCCCATCAGAAGCATCCGCAAACCTCTCAAGGTTCGACGGTGTGAAATATGGCATGTCGGTCGACGGCGAGCCCAACGCCCGCGAATCGATCGAAGCAACTCGCGGAAGCGGATTTGGCCCAGAAGTGAAACGCCGCATACTCATCGGAACGTATGCACTCTCAGCCGGATACTACGACGCCTACTACAAGAAAGCACAGCAAGTCAGAACTCTCATCCGGCGAGAGTTCCAAGACGCATTCCAAAAGTTCGATGCCTTGGCAACGCCGACATCCCCAACCGTCGCCTTCGAGTTGGGCGAGAAGACGCAGGACCCGTTCCAGATGTATCTAAGCGATGTCTGCACCATCCCGGTCAACATCGCCGGTCTCCCCGGAATATCCGTCCCGTGCGGCCTATCCGAAGGACTGCCGGTCGGACTTCAGATACTCGCACCGCAACTCGGCGACCGCGTGGCCCTGCAGATCGCGCATGCCTACGAGCAATCGGCAAACTGGAAGCTGACACCACCAGAGCTATGAAACCCGTCACCGTTCTGAAGCCGTCGCTCAACAAACTACTGTTCGCGTTGTTGATCTTAGCCTTGGCTCTTGTGATCGCTTGCAGTTCCTCCGAAATCACAATTGTGAACCTTGACGGCAATGGCGATCCGCCAGATGAAGTTAGGTCTCAAATAAATACCGCCGATTTGGATTGCCCAGACCTTGAAGTAGATCCGGCAAGGGTAGGCGACGCTCCCCTAGGCCCACCACCATCCCTCCCAAACATCTTCACTGGGACCGCCTATGTGAACGGTGAGCCAGCACCCGAAGGCGAGCAACTTTACGTCAAACTCGTCACCTCCCGGTCGCATTCAGTCGAGATCATGGCAGGCGGGGAATTCCGCAACATCATCCACGGTCCAGTCAGCGAACTGGACAAAGGCGTCGAGTTCCAGTTCTGCCTCGGCGACCCCGAAGGCATAGCAGTCAAATCGGACGAAACCTTCGAATTCGACGGCAACGAACCGTTCAAGGAATCCGACGTCGAACTCAATTTCCCAATGCTTCCCAGCGATTTGAGTTCTCAGTAATGCTCCTCGAACTCGACGACATCAAACCGCAAGTTCATGAGTCCGCATTCGTCAGCCAACAAGCCACTGTCATCGGCGACGTCCGCATCGGCCCCAAATCCAGCGTATGGCCCGGTGCAGTCATTCGCGCCGACAGCGGAACCATCACCATCGGCGAAGGCTCCAACGTCCAAGACAACTCCGTAATTCACGCCGACGATGACGCAACTATTGGCGACGGCGTAACCATCGGTCATGGCGTCGTATGCCACGGCAAAACCATCGGCGACGGATGCCTTCTAGGAAACGGTTCAGTCCTAAACGATGGCGTGGTGTTGGGTAAAGGCTGCCTAGTTGCGGCTGGTTCCGTCATCCCCGAAAACACCAACTTCGAGGACTACCAACTCATCCGGGGTGTCCCAGGCAAAGCGATCGGTAGACTTCGCTCTCGCCATCAAGAGCTCCAAAAACGCGCTGCGCTCTCATACGTCAACCGCATCGAACGCTATAGGCAGTCGTCTTCACCGAACAACCCGCTTTAGCCCCGGACAATCCGGCTTAACCCTCCGTCATTCCGGCGAAAGCCGGAATCTACAGGGCAGAGGGGCAACTACATCCTCTCCGGCGCGTTCATCCCCATGATGTTCAACGTGCCAGCCAGTACGATCCGCGCCGCATCAACCAAAAGCAACCGCGCCTTCGTCAACTCCGCGTCCATTGGATCACTCGAAATCACGCGGCAAGCCTCGTAGAACCGCTGCAACTCCCGCGCCACTTCATACGCGAAGTGCGGCATGTGGTGAGGCTCTAACATCTCCGCCGACCTAGCGATCACGTCAGGCAACTCGTTCAATCGACGCATCAACGCCAACTCCTGATCCACCGTAAGCAACGAAACATCCCCACCCTCAAACGCGATCTCCTTCTCGGCCGCGGCACGCAGGATCGCGCACAACCGCGCATGTGCATACTGCACGTAAAACACCGGATTGTCCGAAGATTCCGCCTTCGCCAGATCGATATCAAACTCCATGTGCGACCCCGGCGTCCGCTCCAAGAACATGTAGTGACAAGCATCCGCTCCCACAGCATCAATCAACTCATCCGCCGCGATGAAATTGTCCTCACGCTTGCCGAAGCTCACCAACTCGTCACCCGACTTGAAGTTCACGATCTGATTGATGATGATCGTCAACCGCTCAGGATCAACACCCAACGAGTCCACCACCGCCTTCATACGCGCAACGTGCCCGTGATGGTCCGCACCCCATACATTGATGACGCGATCGAAATCACGCTTCAAGAACTTGTTGTAGTGATACGCGATATCCGTGCCGAAGTAAGACGGCCCACGTTCCTTCGATCTGATGATGACACTGTCACTCTCCAAACCCATCTTCGTCCCGAGGAACCAAAGCGCGCCCTCCCGCTCGGCGATATACCCGCGTTCCTTCAGCAACTCCAACGACTCGTCGAAATCGTCGCCACTGACCAGCGACTGCTCGCTGAACCACTCGTCGTACTCGATCCCCATCCGCGACAACGTCGCCCGGATATTCGCTAAAGTCTTGCTCAGCGCTTTAGGCCCGATCACATTCTTCACGTCATCAGCGCCCATCCCGTCCGGATCGTCCCCGAACTCCCCATGCAGCTCCTTGCCCAACTCCACCACAAACTCACCGGGATACGACTCTGCCGGCAACTCCACATCTTTGCCCTGTGCCTGTAAGAACCGGACATAGGCCGACTCGATGAAGATGCGCATCTGATTCCCAGCATCGTTCACGTAATACTCACGCTGAACATCGAAACCAGCAGCATCCAAGATGTTCGCAATTCCATTCCCAATCACCGCACCAGGCACATGTCCGATATGCAAAGGACCCGTCGGGTTCACACTTACAAACTCCACCTGCACCCTCTGCCCAGCACCCATATCCAAATGCGCAAACTCCACACCCGACTCGCGAATCACATGAATTTGAGACCGCAACCAATCGTCATCCAACCGGAAGTTGATAAACCCCGGTCCCGCGATACTCACATCACACACCATCGACGACGGCGCAACCGCGTCCGTGATCTTCGACGCTATATCCCTCGGCGCCATCCTCATGCTCGACGCCAACGCCAAAGCCACGCTGGTGCTGTAGTCGCCGTGCTCCGCATTCTTCGGACGCTCCACAGTAGCTGTCACATCACCAACCTGCGGCAGATCGTCGACCGCGATAGCCGACTCTAGAGCCGAAACTACGATCTCTGCTATCTCTTTTTGCGGATGCATGCTATCCCAATCTCATACTCAAGCGCGCCACATGATAATCACGTCCGCGCATGTATCCTGCTATCACACCAACTTGCGTACATATATAAGGATAAGAAACCATAACAACCCCTCATCACCGAGCGACCAAAATCCACATGAACGAATCAAAAATCGAACGACGCGTCCAAGCGATTAAAGCCATCGGCGACAACGTAGACATCCCGATCTCAGACGACCACGCCCGGCTCGCTGCCAAATGGCACGATCCGATCTTTGATGCCGTCGCAAAGGTCCGAGCCCTCGATTACCAGAATCACGAACCCGGCGCGGTCTTCCGACCAGTCGTCCTTCGCGACGAATCAAACTAGCAGGTGGTGAGATGACAAACATCCGAGAAGATCTAGCCTTCGCATCGATCCACTATCTCGCCCCGAAGATCCACTCGGGCGACATATCTCCCGTCGAGCTTACCGAGATCTCCCTAGAACGCGTCGTCCAACATAACGACACCCTAAACGCATTCATCGACGTTTGGCACGACGAAGCGATTGTCGCCGCGCAAAATGCCGAAACCGAAATCGCTCAAGGCAACTACCGCGGCTCATTGCACGGCATCCCCATAGCCCTCAAAGACCTCGTCGATGTCAAAGGCAAAGTGACAACCGGCGGGTCCACAGTCCTCAAGGACAACGTCGCCACCAAAAACGCCACCATCACAGACCGCTTCAACAACGCAGGCGCAATCACCATCGGCAAGACCCACCTCGTAGAGTTCGCACTAGGCTCCGCAGGCGTCAACCCCCACATGGGAGACGTCCACAACCCTTGGAACCTAACCAGAGTCACCGGCGGTTCGAGCAGTGGTTCCGGAGCCGCGGTCTCAGCAGGCCTCGTCTACGGCGCTATCGGTTCAGATACTGGCGGCAGCATCCGCATGCCAGCATCCCTCTGCGGCATCGCCGGCATCAAGCCCACCTACGGACGCGTGCCCCGCACCGGCATCCTCGACCTCTCGTGGAGCAGCGACCACGTCGGGCCCATGACACGCCGCACTGCCGACTGCGCACACATGCTCAACGCGATCGCCGGTCATGACCCGCTCGACAATGGCTCCGCGAACATCCCCGTCCCAGACTTCGCCGCCGACCTTGACAAGGGGCTCGACGGCATCCGCATCGGCGTCCCCGAGGACTATTTCTTCGATCCCGAAGTCGTCCACCCGGAAGTTTCCGAAGCCGTCACCACGGCTATTGAGCTATTAGAACGAAACGGCGCCGAATTAGTTCCCATCCCCATGCCGTGGGTCGCAGATGGACGAGCAATCAACCAAACTATCGTCCTCGCCGAAGCCTTGGCGGTACACGAAAACCTCCTACCCAAACACGCAGACGAGTACACTCCAGCCGTCCGCAGTCGGATCCAAATCGGACTCTCCATCACCGCCGTCGACTACATCCGCGCCCAACGTGCTCGCCAGATGTTCGCGGAGAAGATGGCACACGCCACCAAGCACGTCCACGCCATCGCCACACCATCGATCCCGCCGCGCGCTCCGACAATCGCCGATTGCTCCCCGGCACCAGGTGAAGCAATCGCCGAAAAGGCCTCCGACATCCCGCTCTTCACTTCGATCGCCGACGTCACTGGTCAACCGTCCCACTCCGTCCCCTGCGGTTTCGACTCCGACGGAATGCCAATCGGCCTGATGATCACCGGCAAATCGTTCGACGAAGCCACAGTCCTCCGCATCGGCCACGCATACGAAGAGCTCGCAGGCTGGCATACTAAACGACCACCTATCAATTGACTGGTAAGGGCGGGGCGGTGACCCGCCCTTCGCGTTAGGCCACCCCATAACGAACGTTGACTACCTCAAATAACAGTTCCCTCTCCCGCTCGGCGGAATCTTTGCAAAACGTCAGGGTTTCCCCCGTTTACGAGGGAAATGTCCGAAGGACAAAGGGGGGTCGAGGGACGACGGACGCCAAAAATTACCCGTCGACACGGGTTGTGCAAAACTCCCTCGGCGGGAGAGGGTTAGGGTGAGGCCCCACCAATGCACACCGAAAACTCTGCCGCGCAATCCAAAAAGCGCCGCCCACGCTACGACCGCTACATCGATCGCCCCTCAATGCGGAAAGACCGCGGCTTCGCATGCATCGCCCTCGACCGACCTACCGACCCCGTAAACGTCGGACACGCCCTCCGAGCCGCATTCTGCTTCGACGCACGACTCGTCATCATCGGCGGCGAAACATCCGGCATCCGACTCCCAAAACTCCACACCGACCCGATGCGCTCCTTCCGTCATATCCCAGTCATCAGGTCCAAAAACCTCCTCGACGCTATTCCTGAAGGCACTACGATCGTCGGCATCGAACTCGATGACGATGCATCAACACTCATGGACTTCAAACATCCCGAGCGCGCCTGCTACGTCTTCGGACCCGAAAACGGCTCCATCTCCAACGAAATCCTCTCCCGCTGCACTCACAAAGTCATGATTCCCACGATGGCATCCCTCAACCTAGGCATGACCGTCAACATCGTCATGTACGACCGCCTAGCCAAAGCCTGGCCCAAGACGCAATCCAAGCTCGATCACATCGACCAGGCAACTTCCCACACAACCTTCGGAAACAACGAGTGATCTCGGCCCGTTCATCCAGCCGTTCACTCCTAAAAGGCACATACTACGGCTGGTACATGCTCGCCGGGGCATCCGTCATGAACGCCCTCGGCGGAACCATAGTATGGCAAGGTTTCGCCGTCTTCTTCATCCCCGTCGCCGAATCCCTCGGCATCGCCTACTGGCAGACCTCCCTAGCATTCGCCCTCGCAAGAGCCGAAAACGGAGTCCTCGGACCCATCACCGGATGGGCGCTCGACAAATTCGGATACATCCCTCTCATCCTCAGCGGAACCCTCATCACTGGCTTCGGCTACATCCTCCTCTCCCGACAAGACACCTACATCGCCTTCCTCCTCGTCTATCTCTGCGTCGTCTCAATCGGCTCCTCCACCTCCTTCATGCAGGCCACAACCGCCGCCCTCAACACATGGTTCATCCGATACCGCGGACTCGTAATGTCCATCAACAGCGCCGCATTCAGACTCGGCGGCGCAATCGTCATCCCCCTACTCTCCGTCGGCGTAATCAACCTTGGATGGCAGACCACCTCCGTAATCGTCGGATTGATCCTCGTCGTCCTAATCGCACCCATCTCATTCCTCTTCCGTCGCTCCCCCGAAAGCATGGGATTAAAACCTGACGGCGGTGTCTCCTATACCCACATGCGACGACGCATTCGAGAGCGCACAGCGGAAACGCATCGAACCGTAGGAGCAGACAGTTCCACATCCACCATTTCCGAATCCTCCACCGAAGGCGACTTCACCACCAAACAAGCCCTCAAGACCCCGTCATTCTGGATCCTTGTAACTGCCACCGCCCTCCGAATATCCGTACACGGAACCATCTTCCTACACTTCATTCCCATCCTCGTTTCCCGCGGCGAGGCACAGCAGACCGCCGCCAACCTCGTCGGCGCTATCTCCCTCGCAGCCGTGCCAGTAATCATCTTCACTGGATACATCAGCGATCGTGTTGGACGTCCCCTGATGCTCACCTTCCTATACAGCGCATCCGCCGTCAGTCTGCTTCTCATCACCCTCGTCGAAGGAACCTGGCCCATATTCCTCGCAATGCTCCTATTCGTCGGATCCGAAGCCGGATCATCCCTAAACTGGGCAATCATCGGAGACCTATTCGGACGCGCACGATACGCCACCATCCGAGGCATGATGGCGCCCATCTACAACGCCGCCCTCATCGTCGCACCCGTAGCCGCCGGATACACCTACGACCAACTCGGCACATACCAACCCGTCCTCATCACCGGCACCATCCTGATGTTCACCGCCGCCGGCGTATTCCTCATCCTCCAACCCGCCGTCAGAAGAGCCCGTCAACGAGCTTGAAATCCAAATCCCCCGTTCCATAGTCTCCCCACACGTCTATCGGAGACCAGCAAAAAGGAAGCCACGAAAGTGGTCGGGGCAACAGGATTTGAACCTGTGACCTCTTGACCCCCAGTCAAGTGCGCTACCAGGCTGCGCCATGCCCCGACACAGTCCCCAAAGTCTATCAAAGCGCCGAATTCCACTGAACTTAAGCCACGACCTATTGAAACCGACTTGCAGGTGACACCAGCGACAAGGACAACAATTTAAAACGGAATATCAGCCCTCACCAGTCGTTTCCTAAAGCAAGTCTGATCAAACAACGGCTACCGAGGGCGAGCGGGTGCACAGGTGACGACGTGTGCACCCGCTCGCCAAACCTAACCCACTCTTCGTAGCCCACGGTCATTCCCGCACCCCTTCCGTCATTTCCGCGAAAGAGGAACCCAAGGCTGGGGCCGGGTGTTGGGTTTCCCCCGCTAGCGGGGGAAATGTCCGAAGGACAAAGGGGGCGGTTATTCCACTAGTTCGTAGATTGTGCTTGACCAGGCTTGCCTGACGGCGTCTTTTAGGGCGTTGCGGTTTGGTCGGAGGGTGTTTAGGCGGCGGGTTAGGATGCGGTCGGAGAGGTTGTTGGGGAGGTCGGCTCTTTGGAGGAATTGGTTTATTACGTGTTGGTCGCCGCCGAAGATTAGGTGGTGGATGTGGTGGGGATAGGTGGCGAAGCGGTCTTGGGCTAGGGCTGTGGATTTGTCGAAGAATTCGCGGGCCCATTTTTCTCGGTTGCGTTTGAAGCGGTTGGCGGACTGGCCTCCGGCTCGGTGTTGGTTGGGGACCCAGCGGGTCTCGGTCTTCGTGAGGACCAAGGTCTCGTCGTGGGCGATGGCGATGGCTACGTATCCGTAGCGGATGAGGATAATGGCGACGTGGAGGGGCGGGTTGATGGATTTGAGGAGAGTTTCGCGGCCGGTGGTTTCGATCTCGGATTGGATAGGGAATGGGGGTGCGATGGCTAGGCGGGGGGTGAAATCGGTGTCGTCGGTTTTTGTGTATAAGAATGCTAGTCCGGTGGGGGAGTTTGAAGCGGATTTTGGTAGCCATGACCAGTTGACGGCACCCCTTTTGCCTTCGGCATTTCGCCCGCTAGCGGGCGAAAACCGGTCTAGCGATGATGGTGGGACTAGTTTGAAGATGTAGTTGTTGGGTGAGTCGGTTTCTAGGCGTTTGAGCATGGCCATCATGCCGCGGGAGGAGACGGTGCGGGGTGGGAGGATGTCGGAGGGGAGCAATTCGCCCGCCATCGGTGCTCTACTCGGTCCAGGTTTTGCCTCGGAAGGCTAGGGCTGCGGGGTCTACTCTGGCGCCTAGGCCGGGGGCTTGGGAGATGATTAGATGTCCGTTTTCTACTCGTTCGTAGGGCTCGAGGAGTTCGTGTCGCCAGTCGACTTCGTAGACGGCGTGTTCTAGGGGGAGGGTGTTTTCGAAGGCGATGGTTGCATGGGCGCTGGCTAGGAGTGAGAGTGGGCCGGATGGGCAGTGCATGGAGACGGAGCCGGGGTACGCGGGTTCGAGTTCGGTGCCGATGCGGTAGGCTTCGACGGGTCCGCCGCAGAATTTGACGTCGGGCATGACGATGTCTAGGACGTCTTCTTCGACTAGTCGTTTGAAGAGGTTTACGCCGTATGCGTGTTCTCCGCCGGCGATTGGGAGGGTGGCGTGTTCGTGGATGGTGCGCAGGTCGTCGGGGTTTTCGACGGGGTCTACGGGTTCTTCGAACCACTGGCCTCCTGCTGCTCGGAGCTCGGGTTCGAGCGCGAGTGCGGAGTCAAGGTCGAAGCGTGAGTGGCAGTCAACGAAGATGGTGATGTCGGGCCCGACTGCTTCGCGGATGGTCTGGATACGTTCGAGTCCGGCTTCCGCGCAGTGGGGTAGGCCGGTGGAATCGAAGGGTGCTCGGCACTCGTCGAAGGGAGCGCATTTGATGGTGGTGAAGCCGTTGTTTACGGCTTCCATTGCCATTTCGGCGAAATCGTCGGGGCCGCGGTCTACTGGGCCCTGGTCGTCGGGGAGTAGTGAGCGGTTGATGTTGGCGTAGAGTTGTACGCGGTCTGGGAGGTCGCCTTCGTGGTCGTGAGTTAGTCGGAGGTATTGGGTTAAAGGAAGTTGGGCGCGCTGGGAGAGAGCGTCGGCCACGGCGCAGCGAAGTGCGGAGACGGCGGTGGCGAGTTTCTGGTCTTCCTCACAGGCTTCAGGGACGACGCCAAGGATCTGCATAACGTGGTCGTCGGATGTGACGCGCTGGCCGCGTAGGCGGTTGGCTAGGCGTGCGGTGATAATTGCGACGGAGCCGGAGAGCTGGGTGGAGGTTATTTCGCCTTGTCCGGCTAGGCCGTCGGCATCGACAAGGTTGATGGTTGTCCAGTCGGTGCCGCCGCGGGCGTGGATCTCTTGGAACTGTAGCGAGGTGGGTGACCACCAGATGTCGGGGGATGTGGTGAGCATGGTTGGATTCTAGATGTTGCCTTGCCCTTTCCCGGTCCCTCACCTTAAACCCCCTCTTAATCTCCCCTGCATCACACGTTGTAAGGAGGGAGCAGGAGGAGGACCGCCGCAAGGTGGAAGAGCCTCCCGCCAGCGGCCATAAAAACGCGTCTACACCTTCACAAGCGAAACAGGAGAAATCGTAGGGCCGTTCGTGAACGGCCCGGGGAAGGGCTGCGAAGGCAGCGCAGCGAACCTTTGCAGAAAGATGGACTCATCCGTCATTCCCGCGCTTCCATCGTCATTCCCGAGAAAGCGAGAACCCAAGGGTGGCGCGGAGAAGGGAGGGGTATGTCCCCCTTCGAAACGAAGGGGAACGCGAGCAAGCGAAGCGAGATCGCAGGGGCATGTACGGCGACCAGCCGCCCGCGCAAACTAAAAACAACCAACCATAGATAATTGCACTATGTCCGCACCCCCACAGCGACGCACCGTCCGATACTTCCAGAGGGCCAAGGCCCGCGGCGACATCATCCCCATGGTCACCGCATACGACTACAACCAGGCTCTTCTCGTCGACGCTGCCGGCATCCCATCAATCCTCGTGGGCGACAGCCTAGGCAACGTGATCCTCGGCTACGACTCGACCGTGCCGGTAACGGTAGATGACATGGTCCGTGCTACCGCCGCAGTCACCAGAGGAGCCAAACGAGCATTCGTCGTGGCCGACATGCCCTTCGGAAGCTACCAGTCCGACATTCCCACAGCCATCCAGAACGCCGTCCGCCTCATGAAAGAAGGCGGGGCCCAGTCGGTAAAGCTTGAAGGCGGCACCGACGTCGAAGAGACGATCCGCACCCTTGTCTCCGCTGGAATACCCGTCATGGCCCACGTTGGCTTCACCCCGCAGTCCATCCACTCCTTCGGCGGCTACCGCGTCCAAGGCCGAGGCGAAAGCGCAGAGCAGGTCATCGAAGATGCGCTGGCGGTTGAACGCGCCGGTGCTTTCTCAGTCGTCCTCGAACTCATGCCCTCCGAACTCTCAAAAGAGATTACGGAGCAGCTGACTATCCCCACCATCGGCATCGGCGCAGGCCCCCACTGCGATGGCCAAATCCAAGTCCTTCACGACATGCTCGGACTAGACCCCACCTTCCGTCCCCGCCACGCAGGCCACTACGGCGACCTCGCAGGAGTGATCGTCGACGCCGTCAAACAATACGTCGAAGACGTCGGAGAAGGAACCTTCCCCGGCCAAGCCGAATCCCACTACTCCCGGACGGAGTGACACGCCGACCGGGTGATCGAACGCACGATACGATATCGAAGGACTGAACCCCAACGTCAACCAAGGAACCAACACCATGATCTACGAACTCCGCATCTACGAGTGCTTCGCCGGCAAGCTTCCCAACCTCAACGACCGCTTCCGAAACCACACGATGGAACTCTTCGAAAAGCACGGCATCAAGAACATCGGCTACTGGACCCACGATGTGGGACCCAACAGCAACCAGCTCGTCTACCTAGTCGCCTTCGAAGACGCCAACCAACGAGCCGAGGCTTGGGCGAGTTTTCGTGCCGATCCTGAGTGGCAGGCGGTGTTTGAGGAGTCGCATAGGGATGGGATCCTCGTCAAGAATGTCGAAAACCGCCTACTGGCCCCGACAGATTACTCGCCGATGCCGTGAGGGGGCTGACTAATACCCCGCCACCTTGTCGCACTCATAGATAAACGGCTCGCCTGCGATGTACCGGCGCAAGTTCTCCTTAAAGACCTCCCGACGTCCGAGATACATATCCGGCACCAGCGCCGATGCATGTGGCGAGAATATGACGTGAGGTGTGTTCCAGAGGAGTGAATCGGGATCGGGCGGTTCGGGTTCCATTGCGTCTAGGCCAGCACCGGCTAATTCTCCGTTGCGGATGGCTTCGCACATAGCAGTCTCATCAACAATCCCACCTCGGGAGATCACTATGATGTGTGCGCTTGATTTCATCAACCCGATCCGACGACGATCAATAGTGTTCATCGACTCGCTCGTGTAGGGACAAGCCACTACGAACCAATCCGACATCTCGATCAGATCATCCAGCCCGTCCAAGCCCCAAACCTCTTCGGCATATTCCGAGGGACGAGGATCCTTATCAACCGCATATACCTGCATATCAAACCCCGATGCGCGCTTCGCCACCCGGCGCCCGATGTTCCCAAACCCGTAAATCCCAAGCACAGAACCCTCAAGTTCAATCTGCCGCCACTTGTAATCATCGGGGCGCCACTCCCGCGCCATCTGCTGCGGGAGCATCTCATAAAGTCGTTGGGCGAGTGATGTGATCAGCGCAAAGACGTGCGTCGCCATCGGGCTGACATGGGACTCGCGGGAGTTGGTGACGGGGATGTCGGACTCGACGAGTTCGGGGATCTTCATGATGCCGTCGATCCCTGTGCCCGCGCAGTGGATCCACTTCAGGTTCTTGGCGGCAAGGAATACCTTCCGTGTCGGCCAGCCGCAGTATGCGTCGGCATCCTCGATCGCGATCAGCTGGTCCTCCTCGGTCTCGCACCATACGAACTCGACATCAGGGAAGGTGTCTTGGAGGTCTCGGAGGACGGCGTCGTCGGCTTCGCCTGGAGCGATGCCACCGGGCATGGGCGTTACTACGACTTTCACGGGATGATCCTGATCAAATTTGGCGGGAGGTTCAATGCCAAGTAATTTAGCAGGGCCTCAGTGTCGGCGCTTCGAGCGTTCTTGCGCGCACATCCATTCGTCATGAGGTGGAACCGGTTCACCGACGACGTACAAGAAGAAGTATGAACCGGTTTCTCCTAGGAATTTGAACTGTTTCCGCAGGTCTTTGACTACGTCGTAGAAGTCTCCGTGGGACCTGAGGTAATTTCGGAAGTCGTCATGGTCTGCATCAAGTTCGATAATCCTCTGGGCATTGTGTGCGATGGCGGCTAGTTTGCGCCGGTTTCGGATGACGCGTTTATCTTGGGCCAGCTCGTCCAGCTCTTCTTCGGTGAGGCCGGCGACACGTCCAATCTCGAAGCCGTGGAAGGCCTCGTTGATGTCAGCCCATTTGGTGTTCACGACTCGCCACGAAATTCCGCTCTGGAACACGGCTTTGGACATGACCTCCAGATAGTCGTCGAGGGACTGGACATCGACTTGGGGAGGTGCGCCTTGTTCGTCGGGCATGGGAACGGCTCTCTGTGATGGATCGGTGAACGACAAAGATCGATATCGGGCAGTTCAAGTTTACTTTCGGGTTGTAGCGGATAAAATGCTTGTTGCGCTAGATCCGCACTTGATAAATCCGAACGGAGCAAGGCCTACACAATGCCGAACATCAACAGACTGAAAGCGCTTTCCGGGCAGTCCGCAATAGTGGGAGTCGCCGAATCGGATGAGATCGGCAATGTCCCGGACAAGTCTCCGCTGGCGCATCATGCCGAGGCGGCGATCAACGCTTTGGACGATGCGGGGTTGTCACTTTCGGATGTTGACGGGTTGATGACGGCCGGGTGGTCGACGCTTGATGTAGCGGAGTATCTCGGCATCCAACCACGCTTCACCGACAGCACATCAGTCGGTGGCTCCTCATTCGTCATCCACATCGCACATGCAATCGCAGCGATCCAAGCAGGATACTGCGAAGTCGCACTCATTACACACGGGCAAGCTGGACGCAACGACCGATCACCCGCCGCCCCCAACCTCGGCACTCCCCAGAACCAATACGAGCGCCCTTACGGCATCATTGGTCCGCCAGTGTCGTATGCTATGGCGGCGCGTCGTTACATGCACCAGTATGGCGAGGACCGGACGCGTGAGGCTATGGCGAACATTGCGGTGTCGACTCGCAAATGGGCGAACATGAACGAGAAGGCGTATTTCTACGACCGTCCGGCGACGTTCGATGACTACCACGAGTCGCGGTGGATCGTCTGGCCATTCCATCTGCTGGATTGCTGTCTGGTTACGGATGCAGGGGCAGCTATTGTAGTGACGACCGCGGAACGGGCGAAGGACTGCGCGAAGGGCGGTGTCGCGGTACTCGGCGCGGCTGAGGGGCACGACCACTCGATGATTTCGCAGATGCCGGACCTTACGCGTGCGTTTGGACGTAACACCGGTCAACAGGCTCTAGAGATGGCCGGGGTTTCGCACTCCGATCTCGATCTGATGATGATCTACGACTCGTTTACCTACACGGTGTTGGTTTCGTTGGAAAACCTTGGCTTCTGCGGGCCAGGCGAAGGTCCGGACTTGGTAGCGAACCAGCGAACGGCGCCCGGAGGCGATTTCCCCGTGAACACGTCAGGTGGCGGGCTGTCCTACACACACCCGGGTATGTACGGGATATTCACCGTCGTAGAGGCGGTTCGGCAGTTGCGAGGTGAGACCGGCGAGCGGCAGTTAGATGACTGCAACTTGGCAATCGCGCATGGGACCGGCGGATACCTGTCTTCGACGGGGACTGTGATCCTGGCGGCGCCGTAGTTCGACCATGCCAGGCGGCGTGGCGTCAACATCGCGCAGCCGTTTCTGCACGTTCATGGTGTTTGGCGGCCAACCTGATTCGCCGTGGTATCGTAACTCGTACCGAAGGAGTTGCGGTTATTATGTTTTGGTCTAAGCCGATAGGTAGGATTACGGGGGTTATCTTCGCAGTCGTCGTGACGCTGGTCGCGATGTTTGTCCTCTACGCCTCTATCCTCATTGCCCAAAATGCGATTGGCTTCTATATTCGAACGAGTAACTGTCCCGATTTCTCGAAGTTCACCCTTCCCGACGAGTGTCTGGCTCACACGGGCGATTCGATCATCGGTGAAGAAGGCGACGGCAAAATCGACTTCGTTTGGCATGGCACGCTTAGGGAGCAAAACGGCTGTGCACGTGCCATATCTGAAGAGTCTGCGGCGACACTTCAGACGTTCTTTTCCGGCGAAGGTATCCCGTTGGAATGTTGGGATCGATATGGAGATACCGAGCGCCTTAACGCCTCAAAAGCCGACTTGGAATATCGCGGACAAACGATCGACATGTCTGAAATCAACGAATTCGGCTTCGTGACACCGACTCCTTCCCCCTGAACACGAAACCATGAGTTCAGAGAAAATATCCGTAGCGCAGTTCATCCTCGTTGAAAGGAGCTAGCTATGGACCAGGACCTGTCTAAACTGGGGATATTCAAGCGACTGGTGGCAACCGCGGTGACGCTTGCGGTGTTGTTTGGTCTGGTCGCCATCCTGCTCGTGCTGATTGAGGCCGGTTCCTAGCAATAGGGTTTCGTCAGAGTTCGTCGACGACGCGGCAAAAACCAAGACGCGGTTACAATCTACTCTCGAATCGACGCGGTTGAAGCGATCATCCTCCGAAGGAATCTGACCATGACGACAGACGCGCCTGCACGACTTGAGCCGGTATCGCAACCCGAATCCGACACCTATTGGGAAGGTGCACGGAATGGTGAGCTTTGGCTACAAAGGGACAAGGCTACCGGGGAGTACCAGTTTTACCCGCGGGCGTTCAGCTTGTCAACGCCGGGTGGCGAAGTCGAATGGGTGAAGGTGTCTGGCAACGCGACGCTACACACCTTTGGAATAGTCCACATCCCTCCACACCCGTCCTTCGCCGGTGACATTCCCTACATCACCGCAATCGTCGAGTTGGAAGAGGGTCCCAAGATGGCGGCCAATATTGTTGGAGTTGAACCTGACCCGGACAACCTGACGATCGGGATGTCTCTGAAAGTGGTCTTTACCAAAGTCAGCGACGACTACACTCTGCCGAACTTCACCCCGGCCTGAGTCGTATAGCAGAGTCGCACCTTTCGATTCGAACCGAAGGTGACTAGTTTGGAGGGCATTGAAATTGGCAGATCTTCCGCAGGTTTTTGATCGTCGAGATTTTGATGCTGGCTCAGTGGAGCAGGCGGTTCGTGACCGATACACGCAGGTTGCGGAACGTGGGGTCTCCGCTGGTAGCGCGGGATGCTGTGCCGAGGATGAAATAGGTGATGAGTGTTGCAGGGATGACGCGAGCACGATCGCCGACGCGTTGTACACGACAGACGATCTGTCAAACCTGACGCCCGAAGCTATGGCGGCGTCTGCGGGATGCGGGAACCCTATCGGATTGTCAGACGTCAACCTTGGCGAAACGGTTCTGGATCTAGGCAGCGGTGGTGGTATCGATTGTTTCCTAGCGGCTGAGCGAGTTGGTGAGCGAGGTCAGGTGATCGGAATTGATATGACTCACGCCATGATTGACCTTGCCCGACAGAACGCCGTCAAGCTCGGTGCCGATAATGTTGTGTTCAAACTCGGCAAGATCGAGGCGATTCCGCAGTTAGACGAATCTGTGGACCTCGTGATCTCGAACTGTGTAATCGCCCTTTCACCGGACAAAGACCGTGTTTTCGACGAGATTCATCGCGTTCTCAAGCCGGACGGCCGTTTCGTCGTGTCTGACATGGTCGTTACCGAGGAGCTACCTGAGGAAGTGCGTAGCTCTGCCGAAGAATGGGTGTCGTGCGTGGGCGGCGCCGATCTTCTGTCCCGTTATCTGGCACGTATGAAAAATTCGGGCTTTACCGACGTGGAGATACTCTCAAACGTTCCTATGCGGTCAAATACCGATGGAACTGGATGGGAAGATCACGTTCGAAGCGTCACTGTGCGCGGGTGGAAACGTACATAACCAGACGCAACACAGATTTCCCAATTTGATCCCGATCGACGCGGCATCGTTAACATCGGTGTCGGGTAGAACTCCCAAAGGTTGGCTTTGCTGTTGTGTGGCAACCCGCAGTAAAGCAGAAAATCGCGAAATTGACGATTAATGTCTTTGGGGAAATCGCATTTGGCAGTTGATAATGGGCGCATCACTCAGTGTGAATTGATCTTTGAACGCTTTAACAAACTCAGTGGTAACCTACCCTCACGTCCAGTTCGCAAAAATGCAGAGGAGGGCCTGCGATGGATAATTTGAGGAGTTACATGGTCCGATTAGGTTCGCTTGAGCTCATAACGATCATTTTCTGGATGTTGTTCTGGCTCGCGAATGGGTTGGCGAAACTGATTCCCGGAGTACACATCGGAATCAAGTTTGCGCCGAAGGGCGAGATGAACCCGTTCGCAGGGACGCTCGACAAGATGGGATGGGGTACAGGCCTCGGTGACTTCGCCTTCTACTTCACGGGAGTCGTGGAGCTGTTGCTGGGCATCGTCTTCCTTTGGGCGTTGATCCAATTCATCATGGGTAGCGGTGCCAGGCGTTCGTGGATATTCTTCGGGCTATTCTTCAGCGCACTCATCTTCACGGTGTTCACGTTTGCGAACGTTGTGACTGCAGCTCGACCTTCACCGCTGATCTGGCACACCACTTACTTCGGCATCGTGGGCGTGTCTTGGTTGGTGATGGTCGGTCAGAGCTACTACGACAAAATATCCGACGACGAATAGGATGGCCGTAGCTCCCGCATAAGCTCGGCTCCGGGTCCGTTATTACAATGAAATCCCCTCTCCCGCGACAACCGGGAGAGGTGAGGCAAAGAAACGGGCTTCGAAGATTGTCCTAACGGACCTGACCCGCGTTGTGCGGGTTGAACTTTGCTGCTTGCATGGTGACGCTTTGAGCGTGTTGCTTCTTGCGTTCTTCCATGCTCTCGTTGACCATGTCGATGCCTTGGCGAACCTGCATGAGGGTTTGTGACAGGCGCTCCTCGAGTCTCATCAACATGCGCCTTGAGTATTCGTCGGTCTCGTTTGTCTGACGATGTGATCGCTCTTCGGCGTTTTCGACGATCGTGTTGGCCTCTCGTTTTGCGCGGATAAGGAGTTTCTCGGCCTCTTCGTCAGCTTCGCCGATGATGCGCTTCGCCTCTTCTTTGGAAGCGTTCACAACCGATGTCTGGTCGATCGTCTCCATAGCCTTCTTGCGGGCTTGGGCGAGAATGATGTCGCGTTCTTCTTCGGCTCGTTGTCGAAGTTCCTCCGCCTCGCGCATGGCATCGTTTCGAGCGCTGACCATGAACTCTTCAGCATCGCTCAACATCTGGTCGCGCTTGGTGACTATCTGATCGGAGAGGGAAGTGACCTTCGGAAGCTCTCGTTTTAGTTCCTCGATCAGACCGATAGTTTCGTCGGACCGGACAAGGCTGCGTCCGGTGGCGCGAACTCGGTTTTCTTCGATCGAGTTGGCAATGCGCGAGAGGAGTTCGTATATTATCGGCTGAGCCGAAACGAATTCGCTGCTCTCGGAGTTATAGCTGACGCGGGTTTCAAGGGCCATTTTGTTCTCCTTGTGCTCGAGTTCAACGAACCTTTCGCACTATTTTGGTTGCTTGTTTTTCGTTCCTTTGCGGTTATGCGGGGATGGGTGCCAATTTGGCGTTAGTTGGTTCGACAACGTTTTGCGGTACCAGTCCAGAGATTTCGCCACCCAGGGCGGCGATCTCCTTGACGCGTGAAGAGCTTACGTATTGATTCTCGATGGACGAGAACAAGCACACTGTTTCGATGTCTTTGACGAGGTGCCGGTTCATGAGGGCCATCGCACTCTCGTATTCGTAGTCACTCGTGATTCTAAGCCCACGTACGATAGCTCTTGCACCGATGGCTCGTGCGAAGTTGACGGTGAGTCCGCTGAACGAGGTCACCTCCACGTTGTGGGCATCGGCGATTGCTTCTCGGAACATTTCAACGCGCTCCCCGACGTTGAAGGTCACGCTCTTTTGCGACCCTTCGTAGACGGCGACGATGAGCGAATCGAACAGAGCCGCGGCGCGGCGCACGACATCGGTGTGTCCATTTGTCACCGGATCGAATGTACCGGGATATACGGCTGTAATTCTGCTCATGTTCGTCAAGAATCTTGGTTGGTGAGTTGGTAGATGGTGATCGTGGAGTCGCCGTATCTTCTTCTGTTGGTTGCGATGGCTCTGGAAATCTTTTCTGGAAGTGAGTTGCGGGTAGCGTGTTCAGCGATTATCCAGGCGTTCGGTTTTAGAAGCCTGTAAGTTTTCAGTCCGGCGATGAGTTGTGTCCATGGATCTATTTCGTATGGCGGATCGGCGAATACGATGTCGTATCGGTTGCCAGTCAGTTGCGGAAGGATCTTGATCGCGTCGGATATGTAGGTTGTAGTTCGGGATTCGAATCGTCGGTTTCGGATCTCGGTCTTGATTTCGGCGACTCTCCGATGGTCTTTCTCTACGAAGTCGACTCTTTCCGCTCCGTGTTCCAGCAGATCGAAGCCGACGGCTCCGGTGCCGGCATACAGTTCGAGAATGGTCTTCCCTACTGCCCCGTTCGGCCCGAGCATGGAGATTATGGCCGAGCGCGTTCTCGATGATGTCGGCCTTAACCCGTGTCGTTGCCTACGTGGATTCCTGTTGCTGTATCTCACTCCTTGTATTCATCGCAAGCGCGGTGTTGCCATCGCACGGTCACGGTTTGTGGGTGCGCTGTTTACGATTATGCGGGATCGGGTAATGCGTCTTTCAACGATGCGCGATGCGATTAGTGACGTTTCTGAGGATGGCTTGAGAGGGTGGTGGTGGTCTGTAAGATTGATTCCATTGGTATGCGCTCGATTGTTTGGAAAGGTCGGAATTGAGCCAGTCATCGGGACATTCGGAGGTTTCATCAGAACCTGGGGAGGTTTCTCGTTACTCACGTTTGGAACTTGATCGACTGCGCAAGGTTGAGCAGTTGCGGGAGAAGGGCATCGACCCATTTCCGGCGCGTGTAGAGCGGAGCCATTCGATCGCGGATGCGGTTGCGTTGTTTGAGGAGTGCGAATCCTCGTGTAGCCGAGAGGAGGATGGTGTTCAGGCCCGGACTGATGCAGTAGGTATTACGGGTCGGGTGATGGCCAGGCGTGGGATGGGCAGGATGTCTTTCCTTGATGTGCGCGATGGGAGTGGCCAGATTCAGGTGCAAGCGCGTGCTGATGTTTTGGTCAATGATTTCGAATTGCTCGGGGTGTTGGACATCGGTGATTTCGTGTCGGTTTCTGGGCCGGTCATCAGAACGAGGCGCGGACAGATCTCGGTTGAGGCCCATTCATTTGGGATCGTCTCGAAATCGATGCGACCATTGCCTGAGAAGTGGCATGGTCTGCAGGATGCGGAGACGCGGGTTCGGCAGAGGTATCTTGATCTATTGTCGAATGAGCGTGTAGTCCGAAACGCGAAGGCACGCTCGAAGGTTGCGTCTGCGGTGCGCCGATTCATGGAGGAGCATGGGTTCATCGAAGTTGAGACGCCGATATTGGTTCCTGTTGCAGCAGGCGGGTTTGCGGAGCCTTTTGAGACGTATCACAATGCGCTGGGGCGTGGGCTGTTTTTGCGGATCGCGACGGAGCTGTATTTGAAGCAGTTGATCGTGGGTGGTTTGGACAAGGTGTTTGAGGTTGGGAAGATTTTCCGCAATGAGGGGATCGATGCGGACCACAATCCTGAGTTCACGACGATGGAGAGTTACGAGGCTTACGCGGATTACAACGATGTGATGCGGATGACGGAGAATCTGGTGGCTTATGTTGCGGTGGAAGTAAATGGGACTACTCAGGTGCCGGTGCCGGAAGGGGAAGAAGGTGAGGTGATCGATTTGGCGCCGCCTTGGCCGCGGGTCGATTTGCGGCAGGCGATCATTGATGCGTCTGGCATTGACTTCCGCGCGTGTCCGACTCGCGATGCATTGGCTGCGGCGATGGATGAGCGCGGGATGCATGTGGAAGCGAACTCGACATGGCAGCAACTTTTGGACAAGGTGATTTCGGCGGCGGTTGAGCCGATGTTGGTTGAGCCGACGTTCTTGGTGGACTATCCGTTGGCGATGTCGCCATTAGCGAAGAAGAAGCCGGGGCATGACGATGTAGTGGAACGTTTCGAGGCGTTCGTGTTGGGTCGGGAGTTGGCGAATGCTTTTACGGAGTTGAATGATCCGGTGGATCAGCGAGAACGTTTCGAGGAGCAGGAGCGGTTGCGTGCAGAGTTCGATGATGTCGAGGCAGACCGATTGGATGAGTCGTTCTTGCTTGCAGTGGAGCATGGGATGCCGCCTACCGGTGGGCTGGGCATCGGGATCGATCGCTTGGCAATGCTTGTAACTGGTGAGAGTTCGATAAGAGAAGTGACGCTGTTTCCACAGTTGAGGTCTTGAGGAATCTGAGCGATGTTGGATTTGCGAAGGATAGTTAACGACACGGACTCTGTCCGGGCAGGGCTTGCGAAGCGGGGCGATGAGGATGCTCCGATTGACGAGATATTGGCGTTGGATGTGCGTCGTCGGGAGTTGATCCAAGAGACCGATTCCGCTCGCCATTTTCGGAATGAGGTTTCGCGTCGGATCGGCGAGGAGCATCGTCGCCCCACGGATGAAGAGATTCAGCAGATGAGGTCGACTGGAGATCGGATATCTGAGCTAGAGACTGAGGCGCGGGGTGTTGAAGGGAGATTGCGGGATTTGATGCTGGGGTTGCCGAACTTGCCGCTGGCCGAGGTGCCGGAAGGGTTGGACGAGAGTTGCAATGTTGTTGTGCGAAGCGGCGAACCGCCTACCCCAAGGGAGTGGGATACGCCGCATTGGGAGATCGGGGAACAGCTGGGGATCATCGACATGGAGGGCGCGGCGAACATCTCGGGTAGCCGGTTCTACATGTTGAGAGGTCAGGGGGCGAGGTTGCATCGGGCGATTGTGAGTTGGTTGCTGGATACGTTGGTGGATGAATTTGGGTATGAGGAGACGAACCCTCCGTATTTGGTGAGAGAGGAGACGTTGGTGGGATCGGGCAATCTGCCGAAGTTTGCGGATGATCTGTATCGGGATGATGATGCTGGCTTGTGGATGATCCCGACGTCTGAGGTTTCGTTGAATGCGATATTCCAAGGAAACATCATCGATGATGAGTTGCCTTTGAAGTATTGTGCGCATACTCCGTGTTTTCGGAAGGAACATGCGGCTGCTGGTAGGGATGTAAGAGGGATGAAGCGGGTGAAGCAGTTTGAGAAGGTGGAGATGTTCCGGTTTGTGGAGCCTGAGGAATCGGAGGAGGCGTTGCAGGAGATGATGGAGATTTCGCTGGAGTTGTGTCGTCGGCTTGGGTTTACTACACGGTTGCTACAGCTTTGCGCGGGGGATATTGCGTTTCAATCGGCGAAGACTTATGACATTGAGGTTTGGTCGCCCGGTGCTCAGGAGTGGTTGGAGATAAGTTCGTTGTCGACTTGTACGGACTTTCAGGCTCGACGGAACAATACTCGGTATCGGCCAAAGGATGGTCGGGGCACGCGCTTCCCGCATACTTTGAATGGGTCGGCGTTGGGGATGCCTCGGACGTTTATAGCGGTGCTGGAGAATGGGTTGCAGGCGGACGGGAGTGTTGTTTTGCCGGAGGTGTTGTGGGATCGGATGGGAGCTGAGAGGATAGAATCTGGTTAACGGCAAAAGCCAGCGATTATTAGGAACGATATGAAACATTTTGCAGTCCAGTTTGATCCGAAGGAGATTGACGCCGCGGGGCGCATCTTGGCTGATGTGCCGCAAGAGGGTGAAGACGACAGCGAATGGCTCGGGGCCTTCGAATTAGTTAGCCAGTGGCGTGCAACGCATGCGGGACCGTTGAGGACGTTTCGTACCAACCTTGGCCGGCGGGTTGGGAGTCGGGGGATCGTTGCGCAACGCTTAAAGCGGATGCCGACCATCATATCGAAACTCCAACGCTTGGATTGGTTACCGCTGTCTCGGATGCGGGATATAGGTGGATGTCGGGCGATTGTCCGAACCACAGACGAAGCCTTTCGGCATGCCACTGAATTGTTGGATAGTCGTATCCGGCACCGATTGGTTTCGAAACAGGATTTCATCGAACGACCACGACCATCTGGGTACCGTGGTTTGCATCTGACATACTCTTACAACAGTGAAAAGACTAATCAATGGCAAGGATTGAAGACCGAGATACAGATTCGTTCGAGATTGCAGCACCAGTGGGCAACTGCTGTTGAGGTCGTAGGATTTTTCACCGAAAATGATCTCAAATCGAGTTTAGGAGACGCGATGTGGCTCCGTTTTTTTAAGTTAATGAGTTCCGTAATTGCGGACCATGAAGATGCCCCAATCGTTCCCGATACGCCGAATCAATCGTCAGAATTGGTACGCCAAGTCCGCGCGCTTGCAACCGAACTTGAAGTGTCAGAACAACTCAATGCTTTTCGAGCGATTACCGGAGGGTTGCAGCGTTTCGGGAAGTTCGGGAATCATTGGATAGTGTTGGAATTGGATTTGGATGCTAGGCAAGTAATGTTGCGGCCATTTCGACTGAATGAAGAAGAAGTAGCGACTTCGTGGTACGCGGAAAAGGAACTAGAGAGCCGGGGAAACCGAAGTAAACATGTTGTGATGGTTTCCGCAAGGTCCGTGAACGAGCTTCGACGTGCGTATCCGAATTTTTTCGCAGACTTGAACGAGTTCCGTAAATTGGTCGAAGAGACTATTGAGTAGTGTTTGCGGCGGCTTTCGATCCGCGCGTGGTGCGCCGTTGATCCGCTCGTCGCTGTCGAGCCAGCACTTTTTCGGCGACCCTCTCAAATTTTTGTGAGGGGGTTTCTTGGGGTTGGACCTTCTTGGTCTTGACAGCCATGTTCAACTTCCACTGTTGCAAATCTGAAGGATACTCTACTTTACATTATCCATCATCTGGTGCCTTTCTGGATTCTGGTTGTTGATGCTATCCCGAATTGAACTCATTCATAGCGGTTTCTACGTTGTGAGTGATGATGGTTTGGGTGGCTTGGGCTGCATGGTTGATGGCGGTTTGGATGGCGGCGAGGTCTTCGTTGGAAGGGGCGCCTAGGACGTGGTCGATTTGGTCGTCGGTGCCTGTTGGTTTGCCGATGCCGATGCGGATGCGGGGGAATGAGGTGTTGTTGATGGTTTGGATGATGGATTTTAGGCCGTTGTGTCCGCCGTCGCCTCCTGATCGACGGATGCGGATGCGGCCCGGGTCGAGGTTGATGTCGTCGGTGATGACGATTAGGCGATGGGGGTCTGTCTGGTAGTGGTTTAGGAGGGAGCGGGCGGCGGTGCCGGTGCGATTTACGTAGGTTTTGGGATAGGCGATGATGGTGGCCTGGTTTTCGATTATGAGTTGGGCGATGCGGGAAGGGCCTTCGTCGCGTAGGCGGGCGTTATGCTGTTTGAGGAGGATGTCGGCGGTCCACCATCCGACGTTGTGGCGAGTTTCGGCGTATTCGGGTCCGGGGTTGCCGATGGCGAGAATGATCCAAGGGTTTTCAAGCTGTCTTGGTTGAGTCGAGCGGGATTTTGATTTTGGGTCGGCGAAGAGGCTAGCCAAGCGTTCGAGCGGGTTGAGTCTGCGGGTCATAGGAGCTGCGCGGAGGAGGCTTCCTCTGATAGTTCCGAGGGGTCGGGGATCTGGCCATCTAGGATTTGTTTGAATTGGTCTTCGTCGAGGACGGGGACGTTTAGGCGGATGGCGCGGTCGAGTTTGGATCCGGCGTCGGCTCCGGCTACCAGGTAGTCGGTGTTTTTGGATACGGAGCCGGAGGATTTTGCGCCTAGGGCTTTGACGGCGTTTGCGGCTTCGGTTCGGGAGAAGGTGTCGAGCTTTCCGGTGATGACGAAGGTGAGGCCTTTGATGGGGTGGTTGGCGGCGGGTTCGGGGGAGTCGTCTTCGGTGTTTATACCGAGGTGGAGCAGGCGGTTGGCGAGGGCGATGTTTGGTTCGTGGTGGGCCCATTCGTGGATAGAGCGGGCGAGGATGGGGCCGATGCCTTCGATTGCGGTGAGTTTTTCTTCGTCGGCATCAAGGAGATTCGACAGGGTGCGGAACTCTCGGGATAGGGTTTCGGCGATTTCGGATCCGACGCCGATGATGCCTAGTCCGAAGATGAGGCGAGGCAGGAATTGGGACTTGGATTGTTCGATGGCGTCGACTAGGTTTTGTGCGCGTTTTTCGCCCATTCGCTCCATGGCTAGGAGGTCGTCCATGCGATCTCGGAGAGTGTAGATATCGGCGATGTTGGATACGAGGTTTTGACGGGCGAGTTCTTTTGCGAGTTTTTCTCCTAGGCCTTCGATGTCCATTGCGGGGCGGGATGCGAAGTGCTCTAACAAGCGCTCGAATTGTGCGGGGCAGGTTGAGTTTACGCAGCGGATGTCGGCCATGTCTTCGTCACGGACGACGGGTTGTTCACATGCTGGGCAGTTGGGGGGGATGCGGTATGGCTCGGAGTCGGGATCGCGTTTGTTGTCTGGTGCGGGTCCGACTACTTGTGGGATGACGTCACCGGCGCGCTGGACGATGACGCGGTCTCTGGCGCGGATGTCTTTTCGGTTGATGTCTTCTTCGTTGTGGAGGGTTGCTTGGGAGACGGTTACGCCTCCGACGACGACGGGTTCGAGGACGGCGTATGGGTTGATGGCACCGGTTCTGCCGACGTTGGTTCGGATTTCGAGGAGGTTGGTGACGGCTTGTTCGGCGGGGAATTTGTAGGCGGTTGCCCATCGGGGGTCGCGTCCGACAGAGCCCAAGCGGTCTTGGAGGGTGATGTCGTCGATCTTGATGACTACGCCGTCGATGCCGAAGTCGAGGGTTGGTCGGATTTCGGCGACGCTTTGGATGGCTTCGAGGGCTTGTTCGGGGTTCTGGACGCGTCGGGCCCAATCGTTGGTCTTGCAGCCCCATCGTTTTAGGGACTGGAGGGTTTCGTACTGGGAGGTGGGGATCTGGCCGTTCTCGGCGTATCCGATGGAGTAGAAGAACATGTCTAGGGGGCGTTTTGCGGTCTCCGAGGAGTCGAGTTGGCGTAGAGAGCCGGATGCGGAGTTGCGTGGGTTGACGTACTGGGGTAGGCCGGCGGCTTCGCGCTCTTCGTTTAGGCGGTCGAATGCTGAGATGGGGTAGAAGACTTCGCCTCGGAGTTCGATGGTGCCTGGGATGTCGTCGCCGTTGAGGGTTAGAGGGACGGATTTGATGGTGCGGATGTTGTCGGTGATGTTTTCGCCTTGGGTGCCGTCGCCTCGGGTTGCGGCTTGGGTGAGGATGCCGTCGGTGTAGGTTATGGCGACGGCTAGGCCGTCGATTTTGAGTTCGAGGGTGAGGTCGGCGGAGTCGATTTCGAGGTAGTCGAGCGCGCGTTGGTACCAGGCGTTGAAGGTTTCTTCGTTGGTGACGTTGCTGAGGCTGAGCATCGACACGGGGTGGAAAACGGGTTCGAACTGGTCGGATGGTGGTGCGCCGATGCGGAGGGTGGGAGAGTCGGGGGTCTTTAACTCGGGATGGTTCTGTTCGAGTTCTTTTAGCTCTTGAAGGAGGTTGTCGTATTCGGCGTCGGAGAGGGTTGGTTCGCTGAGGACGTAGTAGTCGTGGTTGGCGCGGTTGAGGGTTTCGCGGAGTTTGGCGGCGCGGGATTCTTGTGATTGGGTAGTGTTCACTTTTGCGGTTAGGTGATTTGAGTCGCGTTGATGAGATTCTATTTCTGAAGGGAAGTCGCGTTTAATCGGCCGCACAGCGGCTTTTCTCTGTCGGGCGTCGGGAGGGTGATAGGTTCGCCCTCGGGCTGGTCGTTCTTGTTTTTGCGGTTATTTGGTTTTGCTTATGTGTTTTCTGTGGTTTGGGGGTGGGACCCCCTACCATCGCGTTCGTTTTTCGAAGCTTCGCCGCGCCGTCGGTCTTTTTGACCGGTGGGATGCGCGGTCGAAATCTCTTATTTCTCCCTATAGTTCCAGCGCGGGCGGCGTCGCCAGACCGCCGTCCTGATTGCGGAGTTGTCTTTGAGGTCCTCCGCGACCTTTGCTCGGTTCGTGCCCCTCGCTGCGCTGTGGTCATCGCCCGCCCGACGAAACGGACATGACGTGGTGCCGGATGAAGACGAGGTTTCGTACGGCCCTTGGACGGTCGTCCCCCTTGAGGACGCACGGCGTCTCGCCGTCCGCTTCCTCTGTCGGACGCTCCTTGATCTCCCTCTGGTTGAGAGAGGTGAGCGCCCGCGTCGCTTTGGCTTTGCTCGGCGACGGTTTATCCCGTCTGGCTCGTGTTGCGGCTTAAGCAGTATATCGCCGCGACCGTACCCTACAGCTACAATCTCGTCCTTTTGCCGGGGTTTATCTCGGCGTGCGTTTCACCTGTCCTCTCTAGGTAGTGACGGGCTCTGTCGGCGGGCGGTGTGTACCGCCCCGAGTGCTCCCGTCCGCAGACCTTTCATCAATCAACTACTCACAACATACCGAAAGGTGCGCATCCCGTCGGTGCGGCGAGCTTCTGGGCGCTGTTCGGATCGAAGTCTGATCAGCGCTTGATTCCTGTTATAGCACGTATGTCGAGGATGTGTCAAATGTTTTCGGGAAGATTCGTGCGACGCGTTCGTGGGATGGGTGTTGAATTTGTGATTTGTGTTGTTGTTTGAGGGGGTGCGCCCCTCCCTTCCGCCCCTGGCCCCTCACCCCGGCCCTCTCCCCCGGCGGGGAGAGGGGGATTTCCCCTTCCCCTTCCCGTCCACCCTTGGGTTTCTGGTTTCGCGGGAATGACGGTGTTTATTGGTTGAGGGGGTGGGGGTCGATGTAGACTGCGGCTTCGCCGTTCATTACTTCGGTGTCGGTTTGGTTGGTGCAGGAGACGGCTAGTTTGACGATGGGTTTGTCTTCTCGGACGGAGGATACGGTGCAGGTTGCGGTGATTTGGTCTCCGATGTAGACGGGGTTTGTGAAGTTGGTGGTTAGTCCTAGGAAGATGATGGTGGCTTCTTGTCCGGCCATTTTGACGCCGAGGACGGCGGAGACCATTCCGACTAGGAGCGCGCCGTGGGCGATTCGTTTTTCGAATCTTGTTTTTGAGGCGTAGGCGTCGTCGAGGTGGAGGGGTTGGGTGTCTCCGCTGAGGGTTGCGAATTCACGGACGGTTTCGTCGGTGATGATGCGTGTGATGGAGGCAGATGCGCCTAGGTTGAATTTTGAGGGGATGTTGGGCATAGTTCGGGTAGGTTTTGCGTAGATGGACGGGATAGACAGGATCAGGATATCGTGGGTTGGTGATGTTCGTTTGTGGTGGTGGTTGTTTGGGTTGTTCCGGCCCCTCCCTTCCTCCCCTTCCCACTCACCCCGGCCCTCTTCCCCGATGGAGACCGTTGCGAAACTGCCGAGTCTCCGAACATCGGAAGATTGAAGTGGTGGTCAAAGTGTTCGTTGGTGGTTGTTTACCGTACCCCTCCCGTTTGTCCGCCCCGGTCACCCTCACCCTGTCCCTCTCCCGCCGAGCGGGAGAGGGGATTTGTCCCATCGCCTCGCCCGTTTTTGCAATGGTCTCTCGGAGGGGAGAGGGGGATTCCCCTTCCCATCCGCCATTCTGCCCCCCATCCGCCCGTCCACCCTTGGGTTCCCGTTTTCGTGGGAATGATGGAGGTGGTGGTTTGCGTGTTAGGTTGGTGGTTGTTTACCGTGCCCCACCCGTTTGTCCGCCCCGTGAACCCCCTTTGTCCTTCGGACATTTCCCCCGCGAGCGGGGGAAACCCTGGTGTTTTGCAATGGTCTCGCCGAGCGGGAGAGGGGATTCGTCCTTAGCTGGCTAGGGTTGAGGTTGAGGGGTTCGGGGGCTAGGGTGACGGGGTGGGGCTCAACATTTCCGGTTTTGAACGGGTTGTGAGAGTGGTGATTTTCGTTTCAGGTGGTGGTTGTTTGGGTTTACCCGCTTCGGCGGGCATCCCCCGCTCGCTTTCGCTTCGCGCCCCCTTACGTCTTCGACGAAGGGGGCAGGGCGGGTCACAGACCCGCCCCTACCAACCGTCCTTGGGTTCCCGTCCCTGTATCGGGGTACGGGGCAGGCTTCGCGGGGATGACGGGGGGTGGGAGCCGAGGTAACCTGATACAGATCGCCATATGTGACACCGAGAGGTTGAAGGCATGGATCTGGAACTTGATGGGAAGAAAGCGATTGTGACCGGCGGAAGCCGCGGTATCGGCAAGGCTATCGCGCGGGAACTTGCGCGTGAGGGGTGCGATGTTGCGATCTGCTCCCGCAACATCGAACCGCTTCAGGCAACTGCGGATGAGATCGCCTCCGATACGGGTCGAAGTATCTACCCCATCGAGTGTGATACCTCTGACACCGAATCGGTAAACAACATGGTCGCTCGCGCCAACTTTCAGCTGGGCGGCATTGACATCCTCGTGAACAACGCTGCTCGACCTCTCGGACAGGCGCCAGTTTCAGGCATCGAGGGCGTCACGGACGAGGATTTCCACGAAGATCTCAACACTAAGACGCTCGGCTACCTCCGCTGCGCCCGCGCGGTTGCGCCGATTATGAAGGAGCGCGGGTGGGGACGCATCATCAATATCTCGGGCCTCGCGTCTCGGGCCAGCGGCTCCGCGGTGGGATCGATTCGCAACGTGGGTGTCTCGGCGCTAACGAAGAATCTGGCTGACGAACTCGGGCCGTTCGGCATCAACTCAGTCGTCATCCATCCCGGTGGGACGCGGACCGAAGCCACGCCTGCCGTAGCCGCAGCGCGAGCCGAGGCGAGAGGGTTGCCTGTAGAAACCATCCTCGAAGAGATGACGAACGCCAACTCCGTGCGGCAACTCATCGACGCAAGCGATATCGCCTATATCGCCGCGTTCGTAGCATCGCCCAAAGCAATCGCGATCAACGGCGACGGCATCGCCGCGGGCGGTGGAGTAGGAACTGCGATCCACTATTAGGCTAGAAATCCGAAGAAAGCACACCTCACATCCTCTAGAATCGAATAGAGTTCATATTCCCACGCCGTTCGATCTGCATGTCCGAAAACGAAATTATTGTCAGAGGCGCACGCGAGCATAACCTCAAAAACATCGATGTCCGCATCCCGCGGGACAGACTCGTCGTCGTTACCGGGGTCTCCGGATCGGGCAAAAGCAGCCTTGCCTTCGATACCATCTATGCCGAAGGTCAGCGCCGCTACGTCGAAAGCCTCTCCGCATATGCCCGGCAATTCCTCGGACGCATGGAAAAGCCCGAGGTCGATCATATCGACGGGCTGAGTCCTTCGATCTCTATCGACCAGAAGGGGGTTTCTCGCAACCCGCGCTCTACCGTCGGAACTGTAACCGAGATCTACGACTACCTCCGGCTCCTCTTTGCTCGCGCTGGTCGTCCGCATTGCCGCAACTGCAGCAAACCTGTCCAACGCCAGACGGTCCAGCAAATCGTCGACTCAATCCTTCGCCTCGAAGAAGGCTCTCGTCTCCTGCTCTTAGCCCCCGTCATCAAACACAAAAAGGGCGAGCACACTGCCGTTTTCGAGGATGCCAGACGAGCCGGGTTCGTCAGAGTGAGGGTAGACGGCGAAGTTCTTCAACTCGACCAGGAGATCACGCTCAACAAAAATAAGTGGCACAACATCGAGATCGTTATTGATCGCATCATTGTCAGGCCCACCGCCGAACGCGAACGCGTGACCCAGTCGGTCGAGACTGCGCTCAAGACCGGCGAAGGTAGTCTGATGGTCTCGGTGCTGAATCCGAGCGAGCAACTGATCGAGGAGCTCACGTCAGGCGCTCGTAGCACCACTGCGGCAGGCACCATCAACAAGCAGCGCCAGCGCAACCAGAAAGGCCGGCAACCTCAGGACATCTCGTACTCCGAGCAGTTCGCGTGTCCCGATTGCGACATCTCGATGTCCGAGCTTGAGCCGCGTAATTTTTCGTTCAACACGCCCTTCGGAGCATGTACGGACTGTTCGGGTATCGGATACCGTCTTGAAATCGATCCCGATCTAGTCCTGCCGAACAAGGCGTTGTCCTTGGAAGACGGGGCGGTTGCGCCTTGGAGTCGGGACGGTAAGAACTCGCAATGGGCGTGGGGTCCTCTTCGGGCGATGAACGAGCACTTCGATGTCCCATTGGACCGGCCGGTTTCGGACCTCGAACCGGAAGATCTCAAGATGGTTCTCTATGGGTCTGGGCGTAAGAAAGTCCGGATGGTGCACAGGACCTCCTCTGGGGCCGAGTACTCGTGGAACGGTCGGATCGAAGGTGTGATCACCAACCTCCAGCGTCGTCACGCAAACACGGAGTCTGAAAACGTTCGAACCGAGATCGAGCGGTATATGTCGCAACGGACCTGCCAGACCTGTGACGGTGATCGTCTGCAGCCCGACGCTTTGGCGGTCACGTTGCTCGGCATGAACATCATGCAGGTGACGCGGCAATCGGTGGCGACCGCGCTGAACTGGGTGGAAGCGTGCCGCAACGGGCGATGGTCCGATGATGAGCATTCCGTCGAGGAGCCGCTGACCGAGCGGGAACTCTCAATTGCCGACCAGATCTTCAAAGAGATCGAGGCTAGGTTGGGTTTCCTTTCGCGTGTCGGTCTCGACTACCTTACTCTTGACCGCTCAGCAGGGACGCTGTCTGGGGGCGAGGGTCAGCGCATTCGGCTTGCCACTCAGATCGGATCTGGGCTGATGGGCGTCCTCTATGTGTGTGACGAACCGTCGGTCGGTCTGCATCCGCACGACAACGACCGTCTTATCAATACCCTCAAGAGTCTTCGAGACGTAGGTAATACCGTCTTAATTGTCGAGCATGACGAGTCGGTGATGCGGGCGGCCGACCATATCGTCGACCTTGGTCCCGGTGCGGGCGAACATGGCGGTCATGTAGTTGCCGAGGGCGATATCAAAGAGATCATGTCGGCCGAGAGATCAATCACCGGCGACTATCTGAGCGGTCGCAAGGAGATCGCCACTCCCAAGGATCGCCGCGAGACCAATGGTCAAGCGATCAAGGTCCTTGGGGCAAAGGCTAACAATCTCAAGAATGTCGACATCGATATTCCCTTGGGCGTTTTCGTCTGCGTCACGGGTGTCTCTGGATCGGGCAAGAGCACTCTTGTTAACGAGATCATCCTTAAACGTCTAGCTCAACACTTCTACAGGGCGAAAGATCGGCCTGGGCCTCATGACGATGTCACGGGCCTCGACTTCGTCGATAAGGTGATCAACATCGACCAGTCACCGATCGGCAGGACGCCGCGCTCGAATCCTGCGACTTACACGGGTGTCTTTACGCCGATCCGTGAACTCTTTGCATCGATGCCTGAAGCCCGCGCTAGAGGTTATACGCCTGGTCGTTTCTCCTTCAACGTTCGTGGTGGTCGATGCGAATCGTGTTCTGGGGCGGGCTACACGCAGATCGAGATGCAGTTCCTGCCCGATGTGACAGTGCCCTGCGAGATCTGCAACGGTGCTCGGTACAACCGCGAAGCTCTGGAGATCCTTTTCAAAGGGGCATCGATCTCTGATGTTCTCCAAATGACTGTTACTGAGGCCCAACAGCTCTTCGAGAATATTCCGAGCATCAACCGGAAACTCGAGACGCTTGTGGATGTGGGTCTTGGATATATTCATTTGGGACAGCCTGCGACGACTCTTTCCGGCGGAGAAGCGCAGCGCATCAAACTGGCCTCCGAGTTGTCGAAGCGCGGTACGGGGCAGACGCTTTACATCCTTGACGAACCGACCACCGGGCTGTCGTTCGACGATGCTGACAAGCTCCTAACGGTGCTTCATCGGCTAGTCGATTCGGGCAACACGGTGTTGCTGATAGAACATCATCTGGACCTCATCAAAAACGCGGACTGGATCATCGATCTGGGTCCTTATGCCGGTGACGATGGTGGTGAGCTTGTAGCCGTTGGGACGCCGGAGTTTATCGCCTCGGTCGATGGTTCTTTCACTGGGATGTATCTGAAAGATTCATCTGGGATAAAACCCGATCCTTCGGCTGAAGGGTCGGATATTACGCAAGCCGACACTAACGGCAGACACTCTGCGGAAGGTGAAAACGGGCACGACGAGATCAAGATCGCGGACATCCTAGAAGATCATATTGATGTTGATGCGAACGCCGCAAAACCCCAAAACGGCGCAAGACCCCGCCGTCGGCGGCGACGACGCAGAGCCGCGAGCCGATCAAGTTGACAACTATCACCGACTCGCGTCCCATTCTCTCAAACGCACCTGAGCATGTCCAGGACGGACTTTTCGGTAACTCGTGTTTCGGTTGCGGTGCTTGGAACGAACACGGGCTCAACATCAAATCCACTTGGGAAGGTGATATTTCGGTCTGTAGGTTTGTTCCTAAACCTCACCATGCCGCGATGCCTCACGACATTGTCAACGGCGGTATTATCGCGGCTGTCATCGACTGTCACTCTGTCTGTACCGCTATTGCCGATGCCTACCGTCGGTCTGGAAGATATGCTGGCGATGGCGAGCGCCCGCTCTTCTGGTATGCCACTGCCTCGCTCCAGGTCAACTACCTGAAGCCCACGCCTCTCTCCATGCCTTTCTCCGTTAGAGCTAAAGTCATAGAGGTTGATCGCCGCAGAACCAGCCTCTCTGCCGAGCTCCGCAGCGATGACGGTACCTTGACCTGCACGGGCGAGGTGGTTGCGGCCCAAGTCTCGGATCGTTGGGCTAGGGAAGAGGGCTACTATGGGTTGCCCTCGCAACTCACTTAAACTGCAAGCATCCAAAACATCAATCAACAACGCCATGCTCACACGAGAAGAACTCTCCTCCAAGATCGACGCCCTGCCTCGCGTTGACATTGCCCACACTCCGACACCTCTTGACGAGATGACGCGCCTTCGCGAACGCCTGCAAGAAGAAGGCAATGCCGTTCCGCGGATCTACGTCAAACGGGAGGATTTGACGGGCCTCGCCTACGGGGGCAACAAAGCCCGGCACTACGAGTTCGAGATGCCGCACATCGTCGATCAGGGTTACGACACCCTGATCAACATCATGGACTATCACTCGAACAACGCTCGGATGACGGCCGCTGCTGCCAACAAATCCGGGATGCGCTACGTTTTGATCCTCAAAAACGCTGCACACCGCAAAGTCCAAGGCAATCTGCTCATCGATAAACTCCTAGGCGCGGAACTTCACCTGCTTGACCAATACCAATCTGAAACTGCCGACGAGTATGCGGCAAACCTGAAATCTGAACTCGAAGCTGAAGGTGCGAATGTCTATTGGTTGCAGGAGCACCTGTTTCCGCGCGTTGTCGGCATGGTCGGGTTCGTCAGCTGCGGCTTGGAGCTTTTGGATCAAATCGAAGAGATGGGGCTGGAAAAAGTCCATATCTACGGCGTTGCTGGTCGCTCTCTCTGCGGTCTGATCCTGACCGCCAAAAATCTCGGCCTAGATTGGCGCTTCACGGGCGTGACCGTCAACTACGACATGCCATTGGACGAATACATTTTCCAACACACCGATGACATCCGAGGTCTCCTCGACCTCCCCATCACCTTCGAAGCTACCGACATGCGCGTTCTGGACCAATTCGTAGGCGAAGGCTATGGCTTGATGACACCAGAAGTCGCAGACGCCATCAAGCTCGCCGCGCAAACCGACGCCATCATGTTAGATCCGAACTACACGGGCACCGTGATGGCCGCGTTGCTCGACGATGTTCGGGAAGGTAACGTTGCCCCTGAAGAGACGATCATCTTTCTTCACACTGGCGGACTGCCGGCCCTTTTCACGTTCGCCAACGAGTTGGCCAGATGACGTTTTGGTTTGTCGGCTAGCGGACCGGTGCGCGAGCGCCAGATCGACGCATCCGGAGGTAGACCACCCACTTGGCACAGAGCATCGCTCCGGCCAGGAGTATTGTGGATTGCACATAGATGAAGGTGAAGAACATCATCAAAGTTGCGACACTACCGTATAGCGAGAAGAATCGGTCAGCAAGATTGTGGACAAAGACGATGAAGACGAGTTTAGCCAACTCATAGATACCCGCGGCAAGGAGCGCTATCGGCAGGACCTCCTTCACGCGCAGACGAGTGTGCGGGAGCCATAGATAGAGAAAAGTAAATACCCCAAAAGTCATTACCAGCGGTGCCACCCAGCTCACGAATCCCAAGATGAAACCGCTTACTCCAAAGGGATCGTCCAAAACATCTCCGCCGACGTCACTGATGAAGGAATAGACGGTAGAGATAATCAACGAGGCGAAGAGGAGGAGCAGTGCGCCGAGCATCAGCAATCCCTCGACGATCTTGCGCATGAAGAAGCTGCGTCGTCGCCTCAACCCCCACATGATGTTGACGCTCTCTCGTATCGCCCCAAAGACACCTAGAGCGGCCACGAAGAGAACCAATCCCGTGAAAGTCGACGTGACAGCGGGATTGTCAGTTGTCTCTGAGACGAATTGCTCGACAAAGGTGGGGCCCGACGTTTCGGTCAAGACTGGTATCTGTTCTGAAAGGCCTTCTACGATGATTTTTTCGAAATTAGTGTGCCCAGACACTATGTGCAAAAGGGTGATCAATCCGATGGTCAATGGGAAGAGGGACAGGAAGGCGTAAAAGGCGATCGCTGCCGCAAGGTAGGGTCCTCGCAAAGTTATGAACTCGTTGACGAGTTTGATGAGCAACTCAAAGTATCGTTGCCCGTCACGAAACCGCGGGTGTGCCTCGATAGCTCTTAACGCTGCGATACGCATTGTTACATTATCTCGCTAAAACGTATCCCGCGCGATTTTTGGTGTCGAGTATCCCTGAGATTTCAACGAAATCGTCTTGGGGCTTAGCTGAATCGTTGCGACATCCGAAGCACGATGCCGCTACCGCGACGAAGACTGGTTCAAGGGGCGAAAACCAGTTGATCGGTTTCGCTTATGCGGCGGAGGTTGGCCATCAACATCATGTTTTGGCGCCGTTGGTCTCTGACTCGCAAGTAATTGGACCATTTGGCCGATAGCATCGCGCCGGCCAAAAGAATGATGGCTTCGATGTAAACAAACAGGAAGAACATCATTATGGTGCTGATGCTTCCGTAGATCGATGCCAACAATCCGCCAGAGTTGCGGAGGACAAATATGAACACGTACTTTGTGATCTCGAACGCTATGGCTCCAAGGGCTGCCACACCGAGGATGTCAGTGAATTTCACCTTAGTGTTAGGCAACCACCAATAAACGACTAGAAAGACTACATAGGTGATAGCCGATGGGACAACGTAACCTGCTACCACCAAAAACCACTGATCGAATGGGGCGCGACCCGTGGCTAACAAACTAGCGATCTCTTGGATAAAGGAGAAGACAGCGGAGAGCAAGATCGACAGGAACAGCAAGGATGAGGCGACGGTCATCATGATGAAGTCGATCGCCCGTTCAATCAGGAACGGCCTCGGTCGATAGATACCCCAAATCACATTGACGCTCTTCCTGATCGAACCAAACACTCCCATCCCGGCTACGAAAAGAGTCAACCCGGTCAAACTGGAAGTGACTGCGGGTTGATTGCTGACGTTGCGGATGAATCTCTCAACGAAGGAAGGTCCTTCAGTTTCGGCCAATACCGGTATCTGAGTAACGAGTCCTGCGATCAAACGATCTTCGAAGCCCTCCAATCCGACCACGAAGCGCCAAAGGGTTATCAACGCGATCGAGAGAGGGAAGATCGACAGAAATGCGTAAAACGCGATCGCGGCGGCCAGGTAGTGGCCGTTCACGGACATGAAGTCGTTAACGTTGTGGTAAATGAACCAAAACGCAACCTTGACAGCATTGAATGAGTGCCAATGTATTGACGAGTTTCGAACCGCTGCCACTTGGATAGTCTCCTTGAGACTTCAACCAGCCTTTAGGTTCAAGTTCGCGCGAGTTTGCATTCGCTTAATCTAGTTCGCCATTTCGGTACGCGGTGATGTAGTTCATCGCGAAGTCGTCTTTGCCTTCAAGCAGATCGACCGCGTATCGGACCCTGGGCGAATCGGTATCGAGCACCATCGCGCGATCTATTTTGACTTGGATAGGGTCGATGATACCGGAATCTGCGCCTGCATCAACGGCTAGCTTGACGAAGGTTTCGTTCACCAGCGCGCGTTTGGGCAAACCAAAGGAGACGTTGCTCATTCCGCCCGTGATATGGATATCTTTGCCAAACCGTTCTCTAAGTTTCTTGATCGCTTCAAGCGCATGGGGGCCGTACGCCCTGTCGACCGAAACTGGGAAAAACAACGGGTCTATGTACATGTCTCCGAGTGGGATGCCGCGGTCACTGGCGGCATCAATCACCCGTGTGGCGTTCTCTAAACGGTCGTCGGCGTTTTCTGGCATCCCGCTTTCAGCAGCTGCGGAGATAATGCATTTCGCCTCGTGCTCGACGATCAGATCCAACGTGTCGAGTCTCTCCAAAGCGACCGAATTCACCATCGGTCGGCCTGCGGAGCCGTCATATTCTTCGAGGCCTGCCTGAATGATCTCGGAGTTGGATGAATCGATGCTCGGTGGGACTTCGGATACGGACTGCACGTATTGCACCAGCCAGCGCATGGCAGCGATCTGTTCGCCCACTCGGTGTGACAACTCATCGACGTTCAGGTCGAGGTACGTTGCTCCCGCTTTGGTCTGCCTTTCGACCTCGTATCTGATGTAGCTTTCACCCTCGGCGGCTTCTTCTCCTTCGCAATTAACACCCTTCCAAACGGCGATCATGAAGTGTTTCAGATTTCCCTGCTGGTAGGGTTGTGTTTTTTCGAAATGCGTAGGAACTTTGACGAAGTTCAGTTCGCCGTCGAGCCTGTACTTGACGGCTTCGGAACCGTCATCGAATACGTGTCCTCGAATGCCGCCACGTTTGACAACGCGCGTGCAGTGGATGTTTTCTCCGATGATAGTGAAGTTAGGTGCGGTCATGTGTTTCGCTGGCTAAAGAAGGGCGGTGAGAATTGCGAGAAGCGCAAACGAATCTATTCTCATACGGTTCTGCTACGCGCGCAAATCGGCAATTGCTCATTTGGCTTTGATTCTCAGCAAAGTGAGGCGCCAAAAGGCTTCGAGAGCGATCTGGGCCGACATCTTTGATTTGCCGGCTGTTCTTTCCATGAAGGTGTATGGGTGTTCGTTCACCGTCAAACCGGACCGTTGCGTTCTGTATGCTACTTCGGCTTGGAAACCGAAGCCGGTGATCGTGAGACGATCCAAATTGATCAGTTCCAATGCTTGGCGACGGTATGCCTTGAATCCCCCAGTGGCGTCGTGGATCTTCAAACCCAAGATTGTGCGAATACCATAGTTCGCCCACTTGCTGAGGAGTACGCGGGACATCTTCCAATTCGGATCGACCGCGCCGCCGTCGCTGTATCGAGTTCCGACGACGACATCTGCGGTTTGCAGAGCCTCTACCATTACGGGGACCTCTTTCGGCGGATGAGACAAGTCGCAATCCATCTGCACGATGTATGGGGCGCCGGAATCCAGAGCAATTTTGAATCCGGCGATGTAGGCGGTGCCCAGGCCCAGTTTTCCGCCACGATGGGCGACGACTATGCGTCCGGGAAATTCCTCGGTTAGGGCATCGGCGATCTCACCGGTACCGTCAGGGGATGAATCGTCGACGAAGAGGATCCCAAGTCCGCTGATGTTTTGAGCGAATAGCTGCTCTACTATGGTGTGGATGTTTTCGGCTTCGTTAAAGGTCGGGATTACGACGACTACCGCAGTGTCGTTTTGAAATTCGCCGACAACTCGTAACGGGCCGGTTTCAAGTATCGACATCGGATAACTTGCGTTTCGCTAAACGGTCTCCAGTTCGAATTCAGAGTGTATCGCCTTTGCCGCTGCGGCTAGCTGATCCTGCTCGACGATGCATGTAATTCGGATTTCTGAGGTGGTGATCATTTCGATGTTTACGCCCGCGTTGGCGAGTGCCGTGAACATACGGGCAGCGTAACCTGGGGAGTTTGTCATTCCGGTTCCAACGACGCTAACCTTTGCCAAACCATCCCGTGTCGCAATTGAGGCGTATTCGACCTCAGAGTTTTGCGTGGTTATCTCTGCAACTCGTTTCAGGTACTCTTCGCCAACGGTGAAGGAGATGTCGGTCAATCCGTGAGAGGAGACGTTTTGGACGATGACGTCGATGCTGATGCCGGCGTCTGCGAGCGGCGTCATAATCGATGCGGCGATTCCGGGACGGTCTTCGATGCCATGTAGAGTGATGCGTGCGATGGATCGCTCGGTAGCGACGCTGGTGATGCTTTTTTGGATTTCCATGTCGGTTTCTTGTTCCTCAAAGTTGCCGATTTTGGTGCCTTTTGCATTCCGGTTGAATGTCGAAGTGATGAGCATCGGGACGTTGTGGACTGCGGCCATCTCGATCGATCGAGGGTTCATTTTGGCTCCGAGCGATGCCATCTCAAGCATTTCTTCGTAGCCGATTTGGGGTATTACCTTAGCTTCGGGAACTAGCCGGGGATCGGCGGTAAAGATGCCATCGACATCGGTGTAGATTTCACAGATGTCGGCATTGATAGATGCGGCGATCGCGACTGCTGTGAGGTCAGAAGCGCCTCGGCCGAGTGTTGTGGTGTCGTCGGCATGTGTCAGGCCTTGGAACCCGGCAACAACTACGATCCTCCCGCGATCAAGTTCGCCAAGAACGCGGGTCGGGTCGATATTTGCGATGCGGGCTGAACCGAAAGTTTCATCGGTTCGGATTCCGGCTTGCCTGCCACTCAAACTGATCGCTTCGTAGCCCAAGCCGCGTATCGCAATGCCCATGAGGGATGCGCTTACCAGCTCTCCGGTAGAGATGAGAGCGTCGGTTTCGCGGGGACTAGGTGAATGATCGCCAGACAATCGGGACGCGAGTTCAAGTAGCTTGTCGGTTGTATCCCCCATTGCAGAGACGCAGACGACCAGATCCGCACCTTCCTCACGCCGTTCGCACACGCGCTCAGCAACGCCTCGCAGCAATTCTTCTGTGGCGAGGGAACTGCCACCGAATTTCTGCACTATTAACTGGTTCGATTTGGCCATTACGATGCTTTTTTGGAAGTCTTCTCCGTCAGGACTTGACCTGCAACCCGTTCTGCACGATATCGAGGATCAATGCTTTGCCATCGACTTGAGCTTTTCTCGCGTTTTCGGACATTTCGTAGCAGATCGTCATGAAACGGTCTGAGGCGAGTGCCATCACTGCCGGGCCGGCACCGGAAAGGAACACTCCGTGTGCTCCCGCGTCAAGGGCGCCGCGCGCAATGGGATGGAATCTTGGGAAAAGTTTTTCGATGCGTTGCGGTTGGTGCAGACGGTCATCAGTGGCGTGTCGAAGCAGGTTCCACTGACGAGTTTCGAGGGCGTGTACCAGCATCGCGGCGCGGCCGACGTTGAATACGGCGTCGGAACGGGAGACTTCGTTAGGCAATATCCCGCGGGCCTCCTCCGTTGCCATGGTGAAATCCGGGATGAACAGTACCGCCTTCAGATCTTCGGTGGCCCCGACCCTGCTTACGATCCAGTCTTTCTGGTGGTAGCTATTTTCAATGTTTTCAACATGGATACCGATTTGGCATCCGCCATATACGGCTGGCGCGACGTTGTCGGGGTGGCCTTCGATATCGGCTGCGATCTCGAATATACGATCCTGAGCTGTTTTGTCAGACACATCTAAACCCGCAAACGCGAAGGCTGCTGCGATGCCAGTAAGGGTTGCCGCGGACGAGGAGCCAAGGCCGCGAGCCAGAGGGATTTTGTTGCGGCAATCGAATGCTAAGGGGATCGGGGCAACATCGAGTTCTCGGAATGCCTGTGCTGCGCTGGATGCGATGACGTTTGAATCGTCTCTGGGCAGTGATTCGGCACCGTGTCCGGAGATCTTGAAGCTGGTGTTCCCTCGCGTGACGATCGTCTCGTTCCATAGATCCAATGCAACGCCGATGCAGTCGAACCCTGGGCCGAGATTTGCGCTGGTCGCGGGAACTCGGATGGTCGCGCGTTCAAAAATAGGCTCGGGCATAGGTTTGCGGGCGTAGGCGGCGATGCCGGAAAGGGGCAGACGTTGGTTTATCGGATTGCCATTGCGCAAACGTCGCGTCGGTAGGCGGAAGTGCGCTACCAACTTAGTATAATCCGCTATTCGTGGCGAGCTTCAGATGCAGGAATTGATCTTGCGAATGGGGCATGCCTCTAGTCATTTGGCGAAGTAGAAAGTCGAGAGTAACAACGATGGCTGAAGTGGTTTTGCTCGGTCCGATGGGAGACGCGAGAGCGCAGGCGCGACAATCTGAGCTTTTAAGCGCAGCCGCACAATTTCCAGAAGTGGAGTTGAAGTTCGTCGACTCGGATCAGCCAAGGGAGGATGTGATTCGAGAGTGTCAAGATGCTGTTGCGCTGATACCCGCCGGAGTGCGGACTTTCGACACCGAATTCATTTCGAAACTGGGCAATCTGCAGTTGATTCAGACATTCAGCGCTGGCACCGATTGGATGGACAAGGCGGCATTGGCGGAGCTCGGCGTCAACGTGTCCAACAACGGCGGAGCCAACGCGGTTGCGGTTGCCGAGCATGCAGTTCTTTTGATGCTGACCATAGAACGGAAACTCGACCGTCAGATCGAATCGGTTAAGAACGGCACCTGGATGGCTGGCGTTGGCGGCGACCGCACCGAGTACCACACATTGGTAGGCAAGCGCATCGGTATCGTCGGGCTTGGTCGGATCGGGTCACGCGTCGCCAAGAGGTTGCAGGGATGGGAGTGTGAGGTGGTGTACTACGACACAGTCCATTTTGATGACGAGTACGTATCAGCGGCTAACGCGAAGTTCGTCGAATTGGACGAGTTGCTTGAAACGTCGGACATTGTGAGCCTTCACGTACCGCTTGAACGGACCACGCATCACATGATCTCAGATCGGGAGTTTGCGTCGATGAAAAACAGCGCGATCCTGATTAATACCTGTCGTGGTCCGGTCGTCGATGAAGCTGCCCTTAAGCGCGCTCTGCGAGATGGACAGATCTTCGGCGCAGGTTTGGACGTCACTGAAGTTGAACCGATCGAAAGCGACAACGATTTGCCGGAATTGCCCAACGTGGTAGTTACGCCTCATATGGCGACGCGGGCGCTCGAATCGGAACATAACGCGACGGCGAATGCGCTTGCCAATGTGGCGCGGGTGGCTCGTGGCGAAGAACCGGAATGGGTGGTGCCGCCGGTCTAAGATCCGAGTTGATCGGTGCGCGTAGTGAGTGAATAACGGTTAACATGGAGATAGCACGTGCACGGATGCTGACGAGTCAAAAAATTGGTTGTTGCGCCACGTTGCGACTGCACCGGATTTGCGTGATCCAGTAACACACGAAGCCGAACACATTGCTGTCGGCGACGGAAAGCCGCGAGAAGCATGCGGCATATTCGGTGCACATCTCCCAGGTCATGAAGCGGCTCGGGCTGCCTTTTTCGGGATATTCGCGCTCCAGCACCGAGGGCAAGAGAGCGCGGGCATCGCAGCATCCAATGGTTCATCGTTGAGCGTGACTGCTGAGATCGGGCTTGTTTCCCAAGTCTTTGAGGAAGATGACCTGCTGAAGCTTCCTGGCCATTTGTCCATAGCCCATACGCGGTATTCGACTACTGGATCGAATCGTCGCCAGAATGCTCAGCCGTTGTTGGCGTACGGTCCACGAGGTGCTGTCGCGCTGGGACATAACGGAAACGTCATCAATGCGCTCCAACTTCGTGAGTTCTGCCGAGAGGAATACGGCAGCGTGTTCTCCGGTAGTTCAGACAGTGAAGTTATCGCAGAGCTATTTGCGAAGACTCCCGGTGACAACTGGTTCGATGTGTCAGACAAGGTCATGTCGATGTTGAGCGGCGCGTACTCGTTGATCATGATGACCAAGCGCGAACTGATCGCAGTGCGCGATCCGCTTGGTGTTCGTCCGCTGTGTTTGGGCAAATTGGACGATGGTTGGGTATTCGCGTCTGAGACCGCGGCCCTCGATAATCTCGGCGCGGAATTTGTGCGCGAATTGGAGCATGGCGAGGTGATGGTGGTCAACCGTGATGGCATCGAGAGTTGGGTGTGGCCCAAGGCGTCGATCATGCACAAGATGTGCATCTTCGAGCAGATCTATTTCGCTAGGCCAGACAGTATCCTCGACGGGAGTTTGGCGTACGAAAACCGAATGCGGATGGGTGCGATTGCGTATCGCGAGGATCCCATCGATGCGGATCTTGTAATCGGAATTCCAGACTCGTCGACTCCGCACGCTGCTGGATATGCTGCAGAATCCAACATTCCGTACGCAGAGGGTTTAGTCAAGAATCGCTACGTTGGCAGGACTTTCATCCAACCTGACCAATACATGCGAGAAATCGGCGTTCGGACGAAGTTCAACGCCATGAAGCAGGTCATCAAAGGCAAACGTATCGTGGTTGTGGACGATACGATCGTGAGAAGTACGACGGTCAGACACGTCGTTCGAATGCTTAGGGACGCCGGGGCTAAAGAGGTTCACGTTCGGGTTGCGGCGCCGCCGATCAAATCGACATGCCACTTCGGCGTGGATATGGCCACGCTCGATCAGCTCATTGCGGCCAACCACAGCGTCGAGGAGATCTGCGAGATCATCGGCGCTGACAGTTTGAAGTATTTGAGTCTCCAAGGGCTTGAGGAAGCCGTATCTGCAGGTCGTGACGAGTATTGTCGGGGTTGCTTCACAGGCAAGTACCCGATCGACGTCCAACTAGAGATGGACAAGTTGCGGATGGACCGACTGGCCACGGAACCCGCAGGTGTCGCCTGAGCTCGATGTTGGGATGAGGGACGTATCGGCTAGTGCGTACGCGGCGGCAGGGGTTGATCTCAATGCCGCAGCCCGCGCGAAACTGCGCATCGGCGACATCGCTCGCTCGACTTATCTTTCTGGCGTCGTTTCCTCGCCAGGTGGATTCGGTGGGGTATTCGATTTGGACCCGGGCAGTGATTTTCTGACGGTTTCGAGTACCGATTCCGTCGGCACGAAGCTACGCATCGCGCAGGCGATGGGGCGTCACGACACTGTGGGTGTGGACATCGTCAATCACTGCGTCAACGACATTTTGCCGGCTGGTGCAGAGCCGATGTTTTTCTTGGATTACATCGGGCTAAACGGCTATGACGAGGAACTGATTGCGGAGATACTGACCGGCGTAGCCTCGGCGTGCGTAGAGAACGGTTGCGCGTTGATTGGTGGCGAGACGGCATCGTTGCCAGGGATCTACGATGGGGAGGACTATGACTTGGTCGGGTTTGTGGTTGGTCGGGTTAGGCGTGATGCCCTACTGAAACCGGATACCACGGTCCCTGGGGACGTTCTCATCGGCTTGCCGTCAAGTGGATTGCATACCAACGGTTACTCGCTGGTGAGATCGATTTTCAATACGGATGATGATCCGGGTAGTCTCGAGAAGGTTGTGCCGGGTGATGGCAGGACGTTGGGCGAGGCGTTGCTCGAACCGCACAAGTCTTACCTAAACCAGTTGAGGCCCGTGCTGGGAAGGGTAAAGAGTTTGGCCCACATTACGGGCGGCAGCTTTGCGAAGAATGTGCCTAGGGCGTTAGCTGGCAACATCGGGGCTGAACTTGGCGCCGATTCGTGGTCGCCACCGCCCGTTTTTGGTTACATCCAAGACCATGGTGAGATCGCTGAGCAAGAGATGTTCAACGTCTTCAACATGGGCGTGGGGATGATCGTTTGCGCCGCGCCTGCGGACGTTGAGGACCTGCTAGCTGAACTGGATGATGCTTGGATCATCGGCAAAACGACTAGCTACGACGGTGCCGGGGATCAGGTGACATGGCGAAAATGATTCGATGCTTGCGCATGTGGGCATATTAGGCAACTGGTGAGATAACGTGTCTGAAACTGCTAAGAAGATTGCGCTGTTGAGTGCCTACGATCGTCGCGGGTTGGTGGAATTCGCGAAGCTGCTTGTCGATTGCGATTATGAGATTGTTTCGACAGGTGGAACCGCTGCAGAGTTGCGATCTGCCGGGATCGAGGTGGTGGAGGTCTCGGATATAACTGGCGCTCCAGAGATGTTGGGGGGGAGAGTCAAGACATTGCATCCGACGATTCATGGGGGGTTGCTGGGATTGCGCGATGATTCGGAACACTTGGGGGAGATGTCGCGACACGGCATACGGAATATCGATGTCGTCGTGAATAATCTCTATCCGTTTGTCGAGACAGTTCGCGATCCGGACGTGTCTTTGCACGACGCATTGGAGAATATCGACATCGGTGGCCCCGCCATGACCAGGGCAGCGGCGAAGAACCATCCGCATGTGTTGATCGTTGTGGACCCGGATGACTACGAACGGGTTGGCGACATGATCCGTGACGGTGAAGTTCCACAGTCGCAACGTCGGCGTTTAGCGGCTAAGGCGTTTCAGCATGTCGCCGCGTATGACACGGCGATAGCTGGTTATCTTCGGGATGGGTTGGACAGTGGTGATGATGGCAATCAGGAATTCTTGTCAGAAGAGATCACTTTCGGATATTCATTGGTTGAGAGGCCTAGGTACGGTGAAAACCCGCACCAAAGGGCTGGCATCTACTCGTTCCCGGGAGAGTATGGTGGGGTGGTCAATGCGGAGCTTTTGCACGGCATTGATATGTCTTACCTCAACTATTTCGACGCGGATGCTGCATGGTCGGTGGCTAACGCTTTCTCGAGTTTCGGGGAGCACGCGGCGGTTGTTGTAAAACATGCCAATCCGTGTGGATTGGCTGTGCGTGACGATCAGGCGGAGGCATGGGAGGCGGCTCGGGCTGGCGATCCGGTTTCGGTGTTTGGCGGTATCGTCGCGTTTAGCGAAAGGCTGAACACTGAGGCCGCGGAACGGATGAGAGGGTTGTTGTTGGATGTGGTAGTCGCGCCGGGATACGACGAGGATGCGTTGGAGATATTGCGGGCTCGTCGTCGTACTAGGGTTTTGAAGGTCGGTTCCCATAATCCTGCCAGATTGGAGGTTCGATCAGTCTCGGGAGGAGCCTTGGTGCAAGAATCCGACGATTTGGCAGGTGATGTTTTCGATAACTTCCGTGTGGTGTCCGAACGGCGACCTACCGAATGGGAGCAGGCCGACTTGTCGTTTGCTTGGCGTGCGTGCAGGTTTGTGAAATCGAACGCTATCGTGATGGTTAAGGATCGGGCATTGGTAGGAATGGGTGCAGGTCAGCCCAATCGGGTAACCAGCGTTCATTTGTCGGCACGTGTGGCTGGAGATGACGCGGTTGGATCGGTGATGGCGTCGGATGCGTTTTTCCCGTTTCCGGATGGGATTGAGACTGCCGCAGAGGCTGGGGTCAAAGCGGTCATACAACCGGGAGGTTCCGTTAATGACGAGGCTGTGATCGAGGCTGCGAATGAGTTGGGATTGGCGATGGTTTTCACGGGTCGGCGGCATTTCTATCATTGATACGTTGAATGGGAACGAACCCAGACGTGTCCAAGATTTCTGTCGACATCACGATTCCAGTGCTCAACGAGGAGCATTCGTTGCCGCGTTGCATAGGGACTTTAACGGATCATCTTTCGGGTAGTGTCGGAGGCAATTGGGACTGGCAGATCACGGTTGCGGATAACGGTTCGGAAGACGCGACTCCAGAGGTGGGACATCGGCTTTCGGAGGAATATCCGAATGTCAGATTGACGAGGTTGGAACAGCGCGGGAGGGGACGTGCGCTGAAGAAGGCCTGGTTGGAGAGTAACGCTGACGTTCGGTGTTTCATGGATGTGGACCTTTCTACCAGGCTTGATTCGCTCGGCTCATTGGTGGGTGCGATAGCAAATGAGGGTTACGACGTCGCTATTGGGTCGCGGCTGTTGCCTCAGTCGCGGGTCGAAGGGCGCACATTAAAGCGGGAAGTTGTGTCGAGGAGTTACAACGCGTTGATCCGGGTCATGTTTCCCAAGAAGACGTTCCGGGATGCGCAGTGCGGTTTCAAGGCGGTTTCTCGCCAAGTGGCGGAATGTGTGGTGCCGTATGTAGAGAACACTGGTTGGTTCTTTGACACGGAACTGCTGTTGTTGAGCCTCAGAGCGGGATACCGGATCAAGGAGATTCCTGTCCACTGGGTGGATGACCCTGACACCCGGGTACGTATCGTTGCCACCGCGACTGAAGATATCAAGGGGTTGTTGCGGGTCCGGTTTTCGCCTGCGGATGTGAAGCAGAATGGGGCATGAATTCATATCTAGTTGACGGTCAGAGATGCCTTTTAAGAAGTGCCCTTGCAAGGGTACGGTAACCTAACACTCGATTAAACTGGCGAGTTCATCACGATGCTTACTCCCTCAGAAGAACTTGAGCTTTCGTCTCCGACATTGCGCGGAGCGACGGTTGCGGTTGAATATCACAATGCTCAGTCGATCTTGCGAACTGAGCAGCGGAACCCGATCGTGGTGTTCGAGGTGTATGCCGGGGCGTCGGGGGTTCTTTCAGGGATCAACGAGGTGATGCCGTTCCTTCGTGCGCGATTGCCGATCTCAAACTCGGCGGTCTATTCGCTGTCTGATGGTGAGGAAATTAGCAGGGACGAGACGCTTTTGCGGGTGGTCGGGCCATATGCGGCTTTCGGGATGTATCGGGATGTGATCACGGGGATTCTGGCGTCGAGTATTGGATGGGCGACGGCTGCGAACGAGTGCGTTCGAGCGGCGGGAGATACGAGGATCATGGTCAGCGGGTCGCCTTATCTGCATCCTGATGTGGTCGATTCGATGGAGTACTCGGCGTACGTTGGAGGTTGCGCTGCGGTTTCGACGCAGAAGGGCGGAGAGCGAACGGTGACGGTTCCGCAGGGGTCGATGCCGCATGACTTTGTGTTGATCTGGGGTGCTGCTGATAGGGCGATGACGGTGTATGACCGGTACAGCAGGTTGGGTGCTCAGCGAGTGATGCCGGTTCCGACGACGGGGGATACGATTCAGGAGGCGTTGGATGCTGCGTACGCGTTGAGCGGAGGCACGAGCAATCCGTTGCGGGGAGTGAAGGTAAGCGTGCCGGCTAATCTTGGTGGCGGGTCGCCGGATTTGGTGAGGGAGTTGAAGGCGAGGTTGACGGACGCTGGTTTCGGCTCGGTGGATATTCACGTGGCCGGTGAGTTGACGCCGGAGTTGATTGCGGAGTACGAGGCTTCGGGAGTGGATATCGGGTTGTATGTGGTAGGGAGATGTGTTGCTGCTGCTCCGCCAGCACCGGTTCATGCGGCGATCAAAGAGATTGATGGCAAGGCGGTCGCTCCTCGTGGGATGGCGCCTGGGCGGGTTGCGAACCATCGGATGTTGCAGCGCGAGTTGGGTTAATCGTCATATTGTTGGAGCGGCTGTAGCTTCGTGGATGAACGTTAGGTGTAGGGCGGTTTGGTCGGCGGGTGAGACTTTGGCCCATTCGGCGATTCTGATTCCGGGCAGCCAGATGATCCGGTTGTTTTCAGGATTGATGACGATGGGGATGCGGTCTCGCCATGGTGCGGCGACCTTGGAGTTGATGAGGAATTTTGACAGGTCGACGTTTTGATCCATGCCAAGAGGATTGAAGCGATCAGAGGGTTGGCGGTTGCGGATTGTCAGGTGTTGGGATTGGGAAATGTCGAGTCGGAGCCACGCCTCGCCGTCGTTGGCACGATGGTAGTCGGTGGCTAGCGGCGCGATCTCGGATTTGATGCTGTAGCCGTTGCCCAGTTTGACGTTGCCGGGAAGGGGGAGTGAGATGGGGTGGGTTATTTCTCGCGGATAAGGGACAGGATCTTTGACGGGCGAGTCATCTCTCGTCATGCTGATGTGGTAGTGGTTGGTCCAGAAGACGATGTTGTCGGGGAGGTTGTATATGGCGGATTTGCCGGTTGAGATGAGTTCGAGGAGTTTGTGGGTGTGTTGCTGTTCGAGTTGCGCTTCTGGGTCGGCGACGGCGCGGTACATTTTGGTCAATGCTTCGGATGCGATTACGGGGTGGGAGGAGGCGATGGGGTTGCGGAGGCGAATATCTGGGGAGTGTGTGGATGCGTTGTTCAGGATGTCGCTGGCGAGTTGGTCGATCAGATTGGTGTTGGCTTGGAGGATCTCGCCGAAACGGGCGATTGCGGGGATTGCTCGGGGGTTCAATACTTCGAGTTCAGGAATGACACGGTGACGAATGCGGTTTCGGGCGTAGCGGGTCCAATCGTCGTTTGAAGAGTCTTGCCGTGCGGTGACGTTGATGGAGTTGAGGAATTGCTCAGCTTGTTCCCGGGTTGTTTGGAGGAGCGGTCTGACGATGGTGAAGGTATTGCCGGACAGTGATTCGATGGTGCGGGTGGGTTTCATGCCGCCTGCGCCGCGGATGCCGGATCCTCGGGTGAGACGTAGGAGGATGGTCTCGGCTTGGTCGTTGATGGTATGGGCTACGGCGATGGCGTCGGCGTTTAGTTGATCGGCGACTTTAGCCAGGAAGTTGTAGCGGTCGCGGCGAGCGGAGTTTTCGGGCAGAGATTGGGGCTCGCGGTCGGCGCGGCCGACGGTTAAGGGAATATTCTTGTCGGCGCAGAGGGTGCGGACGAAGTTTTCGTCGTCGTCGGATTCTTCGCCGCGGGCACGATGGTTGTAGTGTGCGGCGGTTAGTGATTTGTAATGGTCTCTTAGTTGATGGAGGCCGATTAGGAGGGTGGTCGAGTCGATGCCGCCCGATACGGCGCAGACGATTGAGTGTTCTGGGTTGATGCCTGCTTTTTTGATTCCCGTTTCGAGGTTTTTAAGGAATGTGTTTCGTGGTTGCTCGCGGCTCATGCGGCGTTGGGTTTAGGTAGGCTGTTCAGATGCATCGTCGGTAGCGATGTTTTGGATTTTGAGGCGTTCGATGCGATTTCCGTCCATTTCAAGAACTTCCATGGAGATGGCGTCTTCGTGGGTCGTGGATTGTCCGACTTCTGGCATGCGTTGGGCTTTGTCGATGAAGAATCCGGCGATGGTCTCGTATCTTTCGTTCTGCGGGATGGCGATGCCGGTTTCGTCTTCGGTCCTTTCGACAGAGAGTGCACCGGGGATGATGTATGTATCGTCGTCGATGCGTTCGACGGCTTTCTGCTCTAGGACCAGCGTGTCATCGTCGTCTCCGCGCATCATTTCGAGGAGTCCGTTTAGGGTTACGAGTCCGTTGATGCGATTTTCTTCGTTGTGTGCGACGGCGAGGTGTTGGCCGGTTCGGATCATCGATGTGAACAGGTCGTCGAGATTGGTAGTGTCGGCGAGGATGAGGATGTCGGTCCGCATCAGATCAGTAATGTTTGTGTCGAGTTGATCGTCGCCACCTTCGGCGATGAATTTCATGACGTCGTTTGCGTATATGGCGCCGGCGAGTTGGTCGAGTCCGTACCAGTAACCGATGCGCAGGGGGTCGCCTTTTTGGATGACGAATCCGGGTTGGTATCTTTGGGGTTCTTGTGCCGTGTCGACGTCTTTGACGTGATCGCGGTAGGTTTGGAGGAATGTCTTGACGGTGTCTTTTTCATTGAGCCAAACGATTTGGCTGGTGTGGACTCTTACTCGGTGGTCTCGGAGGTCGCGTGCGCCGAAGTCTAGGAGGTTGTCGAGCATTTCTCCGTGGGTATCGTCGAATAGGCCTTGTTCCTGGCTCTGGTCGAGGATGAGGCTAAGTTCGCCGTGGGTGTATCCGGGTCTGGTGTCTTGTTCGGATACGCCGAAGATTCTTAGGAGTCCTCTTGGGAAGAGGGTGAAGACCCAGACGATGCATTTGGAGATCGTCATGATTGCGAGGATGATGTGCGCGACGGCGAGGGACCATCTCTCGGGAGCGATTGCGCCGAGGGTTTTGGGGGTGAGTTCGCCGACGATGTAGACCATTACGGTTGCGACGGCGGTTGCGATGATCGTCGTGATGACGGTGTTCTCGCCGTGTCCGATGGAGTTGATGACTAGGCTTGTGGAGGCGGTAGCGACGAGGACGTTGAATAGGTTTCCGACGAGAAGGATAGTTGCGAAGAAGTTTTCGTATCGTTCGAGGACGCGCATGACTGCGAGGGCTCGACGGTCGCCGTTTTCGGCGAGGTGCTGGATGAGGGACGGGCGCGCGCTGAGGAGAGCCGATTCGGCGGCCGAGATGAAGGCGCTTCCCATGAGTGCGCCACAGATCAACAGGACGTTGGTGACCATGGGCTAATCATAACGGGGATGGATGAACGCTCTGCGTTTGAGCGTTCATCGGGTCCCCGTTGAGGCTGCTAGCGGTGAAGGGATCAGTTGTTTGTCGAATCCGGCATGGTGATGGATCGGATCTGGTTGTCGATCTCGTCGCGCATATCGGTGTGTTCTTTGAGGAAGATGCGAGAGGCTTCTCGTCCTTGTCCGAGTCGGGTTTCGCCATAGGAGTAGAAGGCACCGCGTTTCTGGACGATTCCGTGTTCGACGCCGAGTTCGAGGAGGTCGCCTTCGGTGCTGATGCCTTCGTTGAAGATGATGTCGATTTCGGCTTGTCTGAAGGGTGGTGCGACTTTGTTTTTGACGACTCTGACGCGGATTCGGTTTCCGGAGATATCTTTGCCGTTTTTGATGGCCTCTTTGCGTCGCATGTCTAGGCGTACGCTGGAGTAGAACTTTAGGGCTCTTCCGCCAGGAGTGACTTCGGGGTTTCCGTAGACGACGCCGACTTTTTCTCGAAGCTGGTTGATGAAAATGCAGACGGTCTTGGTCTGGTTGATGACCGCGGTGAGTTTTCGGAGTGCCTGGGACATGAGTCGCGCTTGTGCGCCGACTTGGAACTCTCCCATTTCGCCTCTGATCTCGGCGTTTGGCACGAGGGCGGCGACGCTGTCGAGGACGATCATGTCCAAGGCGCCGGAGCGAACGAGGTGTTCGATGATTTCGAGGGCTTGCTCGCCGGAGTCGGGTTGGGAGATGAGCAGGGATTCGATGTCGACGCCGATGGCTTTCGCGTAGACGGGGTCCATGGCGTGTTCGACGTCGACGTATGCGCATACGCCTCCGGCTCTTTGCGCCTGTGCGACGGTGGACATAGCGAGGGTCGACTTTCCGGCGGATTCGGCGCCGTAGATTTCGATGATGCGGCCGCGTGGGAGTCCGCCGATGCCGAGAGCGATGTCGAGGGATAGTGATCCGGTGGGGATAGCTTCGACGTTTCGGAAGCTCTCGTTTTCGCTCATGAGCATGACAGCGCCGCGACCGTAGTTTCTTTCGATTTGAGCGATGGCTTCTTCGAGAGCTTCTTCGCGTGTGCTGGGTTGCTTGGTTCTCGGCATATCGTTCTCGTCTACAGGTTCGTCGGATTTGGCCGTCAAGCTCTCGATGATCTCTTTCTCGAGAGTTGCGGTAGCGTTTTTGGTCATTGAGTTATTCCTTTATCTTATGCTGTCGGCTGTTGGGCCGTTGCTATGAGAGTTGATGAGACAAGTGTATCATGCAAATTTCGCTTATAACTTATGTTGTGGCAAAAAAGCATTGATATTAGTAGGTGTTGGATGAATCGTGTTACCGGTGTGATTTCGAAAATTTAGTTGAGGTGAGCGTTGGGAACCATGATGGGCATGATGGGATGATGGTGTTGTGGCTGTTTGGGGGATTGGGTTTTGTTTTGGGTTGTTGGTTGTTGGCTTTTTCCCGCCTCGGCGGGCTTGCCCCGCTCTTTCCGGCACCACCCTTGGGTTCCCGCCCCCGTATCGGGGTACGGGGCAAGCTTCGCGGGAATGACGGATGAGTCCATCACTCTGCGAAGGGGTAGGGGCGGGTCTGTGACCCGCCCCTACCCCTTCGCAGCCCCTCCCCGGGCCATTCACGAACGGCCCCTGCGGGATGGGGGTGTCTTGCAGATTGGGGTTGTGTGATGCCTTGGAGGAATTAGTTGCGTTTGTGGACGCTAGCGAGGTTGGGGTTACTCCTGCGGGTTAAGCACTAGAATCGCGTTTGCGACGTATCTTGTTTTAGATAGGTAAACAAGTCGAGGTAATTGCGATGCAGAAAATTGTTGATTGGGTAAGGGGTCACAAGGCTGTTTCGGCGGTGATTGCGGTGGTGATTGTCGTGCCGGGGTTGGGGTTGGCTTGGTGGTTGGGATCGCCGTTGTTTATCGATCAGGTGGTTGATGAGGAGTTTCCGGCGTTGGAGAATGCGGTGATGCCGGAAGGGATGGCGATGGTGGATGCTCAGGCGACGATGGAGTCGGCGATGGATGCTCCGCGAGAGGTGGAAGAGGAGATGATGGAGGCGATGGGTGCGATGCTGGCTCCGGAGGCGGTTAAGTGGGGTATGTTCCGGGATGGGGACAGTTTCCACAAGGGGAGCGGGAGCGCGACGATTTGGGACCTTGGGACGGATGGGTTTGTGTTGCGGTTCGAGGATTTCAACGTGATCAACGGGCCTGATTTGCGGGTGTTGTTAACTACGCATCCTGATCCGATGGGTCGGGGAGATGTTCATGCGGATGATGTGACGTATGTGGAGCTGGGCAAGTTGAAGGGGAACATCGGTAATCAGAACTATCTGATACCGGGCGATGTGAACGTCTACGATTACAGTAGCGTGGTCATATACTGCAAACCGTTCCAGGTGGTGTTTTCGGTGGCGCCGCTTGCGGTGAACTGAAGATCAAAGATGGAGTGAACTCATGGGCATCAAATCGGCGGATGTAATCGTTGTCGGGTTGGGTGCCCATGGGAGCGCGTCGGCTTGGCAGTTGGCGAAGCGGGGGACGTCGGTGATTGGGTTCGATGGGTTTACGCCGCCGCATACGCTGGGGTCAAGCCATGGGGACACGCGGGTTATAAGGCAGATCTATGCGGAGCATCCGGACTATGTGCCGATCATGTTGCGTGGGTATGAGGTGTGGCGCGAGTTGGAGGAGACGGTTGCGGAGCGCGGCGAGGCTGAAGAGTTGCTGCGGGTCGTTGGCGGGTTGACTGTCGGGCGTGCGGAGAGTGAGAACATCCTAGGTGTGAAGCGAGCGGCGGAGGTGCATGACATGGATCTGGAGATTCTGGATGCGGCGGAGATCCGGCGTCGCTGGCCGCAGTTTCAGCCGAGTGATGATCAGATAGGCGGGTTTGATCCGATGTCTGGGGTCTTGTTTCCTGAGAAGTGTGTTGCGGCACATCTGGACTCGGCGACCAATGAGGGTGCGGAGTTACATTACAACGAGCCGGTGAGGCGTTGGCATCCGGACGGCGAGGGGGTGCGGGTGTATACGGATAACGGTGAGTATGCGGCGGATCAGATCGTTTTTTCTGCTGGGGCTTGGAATCCGGGGTTTGTGTCGAATCTGAAGTTGCCGTTGCGGTTGGAGCGTCAGGTGCTGTTCTGGTTTCAGCCGGCAAGTAGTCCAGAGCTATTCCGTCCGGAGAACTGTCCGAATCACTCGTGGGAGTATAAGGGGGATCATGGGTTGTATGTTCAGCCCGATTTTGGTGGTGGTGTGAAGACGGCGTTCCACCATGGCGGCGAGTTGTTTGACGATCCGGTGGATCTGGACCGCGCGGTTCGTGAGGAGGATGAGCGGGAGTTGCGGCGCGCGATCTCGCCGATACTTCCGCAGTTGAATGGTCCGAAATTGAAGTCGGCGGTTTGCTTGTATACGGATACGCCGGATTACCACTTCCTGCTGGATTGGCATCCGGGGCATAAGAACGTGATTATCTGCAGTCCGTGCTCAGGGCATGGATTCAAGTTCTCGGCAGTGGTTGGGGAGATAGTCGCGGATATGGCGACTAAGGGCGATGCGGGATATGACATGTCGTTGTTTGGGATTGATCGACTGTTGTCCGACGAGTCGCAGGCGGAGTGTCCTGACGATTAGACTGGTGCGAAACGCGAGTTTAAGCCGCGGGTAGTTGGGTTGGCGAGCGGAGATGGATCGGCACTTGTCGTTTCTGTGAGGGAGCAGATTATGGAGACTAATGCCACGTTCAAGATCGAGAGTTGGGATGAGGAACCGTTTGACGATCCGGAGAATGGTCCGAAGCTGACGCGTGCGCATGTAAGGAGGTCGTTTCAGGGCGATTTATCTGGGACGGGGAATCTGATGTATGTGATGACGCATCTTGAGAGCGGTGGTGCTAGTTTCTTGGGTTTCGAAAAGGTTGAAGGGGTTTTAGGTGGTCGTTCGGGCAGTTTTGTGCTCCGACACACGGGGTCTTACGACGGTGCCAGGGCTAATTCGGAGTACGAGGTTGTGGGAGGGTCGGGTACCGGCGATTTGGCGGAACTTAGGGGGAATGGCGGATTTTCAGCTGGGCATGCTGAGGAGCATGAGATGACGTTGGAGTATGAGGTGTGATTTGCGGCACCGGTCTGCTGTTAGTTGAGGACAGGCTCGGAGGTTCTTGTTTTCAAAGGTTCGTTAGATTTTCTTCGGGAATCGAGGGGGAGTAATTTCGGGTTGCTGACGATTATGGCGAGGTCTAACCTACAATCAATCTAGTAGGCGCTGGACTAGAGATGAATCCGAGGGAGAGAATGATTTCGAGGTCGGTGAAACGATATGTTGGCGCGTCGCTGATTGCGATCGCGGTTGCGTTGCCTTTGTTACTGGTGGCGTGTGGCGGCGAAGAAGTTGTGGAAGTAGTTGAGTCGTCGGTTGAGTGGGGTTACTCGGGTGCCGGTGCGCCTGAGAATTGGGCGTCGCTGTCGGCTGACAACGAGCGATGCGAGAGCGGGGCTCAGCAGTCGCCGATCGATATTACGGGTTATGCGGAGGGGAGTTCGCCCCCGATCTCGTTCTCTTATCGGAGAGAGGCTGAATCGGTGACCAATGCCGGCACGGCGATTACGGTGAATTATCCGTCGGGTAACAGGCTCGGGTTAAGTGAGCGGACGTATCAGTTGGAGGCGGTGACTGCGCACACCCCGAGCGAGCATCACATCGACGGGAAGTCGTATCCGTTGGAGCTGCAGTTGCTGCACAGCCAAACGTTTGGCGACGTCGCGGTGGTGTCGATGCTATTCGAGATTGGCGATGAGAACCCGGTCGTGCAGGAGATCATCGACAACATGCCTTCGGAGGTTGGGACGTCGGAAGTCACTGGGGTTTTGAATGCTCGAGGTCTGGCGACGAAGGACCTCGGTTACTACTCGTACAAGGGGTCAATGACGAATCCCCCGTGTGCGGAACCCGTGGACTGGTTTGTAATGCTTGAGCTTGGGACGGTGTCTCAGGCGCAGGTCGATGCGTTGCAGAACTTGACGGGAGCGAACAATCGTCCGTTGCAGGCGTTGAACGGTCGGGGGATAACGAATTCGGGATCGCGGACGGGGCCGTAATGTCGGCTGCGACGTCGCCTGGTCGCGTCGTCGTAGTGGGCGGCGGGATAATCGGTTGCGCGACGGCGTATTATCTGACGCGCGATGGTTTTGGTGATGTTGCGGTTGTCGAACGTGATGGAGTGGCATCTGGTGCGAGCGGTTATTCGGCGGGGATATTGACGCCTTATTCGGGATCGAACGATGCCGGGTTGTTGGCGTTGTCGGCGGCCTCGTTGAGACTTCATGCGGAGTTGGCAGTGGAGCTGCCTGAGGTTACGGGGATCGATCATGGGTATGATTTGAAGCCGTATTTGAGGTGCGGGTTTGGGGATGTGGGTTTGACTGAGGCTCGGCGGTTCTTGGATGATCGACGGATGGAAGGTCTAGATGGTGAGTGGTTGTCGGGCGATGAGGCGCGGGAGGTTTGTGATTGGTTGTCGAAAGAGGTCGTCGGGGCTTGTATGACGAGTATTGAGCCGACGGTGGATTCGAGGTTGTTGACGCGATCGGCGCTTATGGCTGCGGAGATTGCTGGGGCGCGGTTGCTGTCGGGCGAGGTAGTCGGGTTGTGCGAGGATGGTGGCCGTACGAGTGGTGTTGAGTTGGCGGATGGCAGCGTTGTTGAGGGGGATGCTGTGGTGATTGCAATGGGTCCGTGGTCGAATATGGCTGGTGAGTGGCTCGGGTATGAGGTGCCGGTTTATCCGCAAAAGGGGGAGCTGCTTTACATGCATCTGCCCGCGGGTGAAGCGGGAGATGTTGAGCAGGATCGTCCTCCGACTACGATGCACAACATGGATGAGGGCGGGGTGATATTGACACGGCGGTTGTCGAGGACGGTTTTGGGAGCGACGAAGGAGGATGGTGTCGGTTACGATCGTGAGCCTTCGAGGTATGCATGGGAGTTCATTTTGCCCAAGGTGCAGAGGTTGACGGATCGGATAACGAAGGCAGACGTTACCCATCACACGGCGTGTCTACGCCCGATGCCTGCGGACGGGAAGCCGTATGTGGGCAAGGCACCGGGTTGGGAGAATGTGTATGTTGCGTCCGGACATTGGTCAGAGGGGGTGCATTATGCGCCTTTGACGGGAAAGATTGTTGTGGATTTGATTGCGACGGGCGAGAGTGAGGTTGATTATTCGGCGATCGATGCGGCGCGATTAGCGGTTTAGGCGAAGGGTGCGATGGCTCTGAACATTGCTTTGGTAGGCGCCGGTGGCATGGGGATGCGCCATGCGACGGGATACATCGAATTGCGTAAGTATTTCGACGATGTTCGGGTGGTTGCGGTTTGTGATCCGCATGTGGAGTCGGCAGAGACGGTCGCGAGTGTGATTACGGAAGGGACGCCAGAGACGCCGAAGGTGTTTGGGAGTTTGGCAGAAGCATCCGAATCGAGCGCGATCGAACTGCACGGAGTGGATATTGTGACTAGCACCCCAGCACATCATGTTTTGGCGATTGAAGCAATGGAGTCGGGCTTGCATGTGATGGTCGAGAAGCCGATGGGGTTGACGTTGACGGCTTGCCGGTTGATGCACAGGGCCGAGGATGCGACTGGGAAGGTGCTGTCGATCTCGGAGAATTTCAGACGTGACCCGATGAATCGATTGGCGAGGGCTTTGCTAGATGCGGGTGCGATTGGGACGCCGTATTTTGCTTTGGATTTCAGTCTTGGGAGCGCGAGTGGTGGTGTGATGCATAGCACGGTTTGGCGTGCTAAGAGGGATCAGGCAGGAGGGGTTGTGTTGGATGCAGGCGTGCACAATGCGGACCTACTGCTGTATCTGATGGGGCCTGCGACGCGGGTTTTTGCGGAGACGGATGTGAATGATCGGGATCGGGTGTTGCGTCCGATGCGAGAACAGGCACCGGGTTTGGCGGCGATGTATACGCATCGGCGTGAAGCCGGAGGAGAGGAGGTTGGCGATGCGATCGAGCAGGATGCGGTTGATACGGCGTTTGCGTCGATACGGTTCGAATCTGGCGCGGCGGGACAGATGATTATCTCGGATGCTTCGCATGGATATGGGCTTGGTGAATCGGTGGTTGTGGGGAGTGATGGGACGCTGTATCGTCCGCCTAGTCGCAGGGGCACTAGTCCCAGGATTGTCAGGGGCGACGGAAGTTTGGTTGAGGGTGATGATTTGTTGGATCTGGTGCCTGATTGGGAGTTGGATGACGTTACTTCGACGCTCTGGGACGGGGAGCGTCGGATGTCTTCGTATGAGATGGATTTTCGCCAGATAGATGCGAAGATCATTGCGATCGAGTACATGGATCTTGCGCGGTCGGTGATGAGTGGTGGGGCGCCGGAGGTGGGAAGTAAGGAGGGTATGGCGGCGTTGGCTTTGGCGTACGGCGTGATGGAATCGGGTGAGGCGCATCAGGTGGTCGGTATCGAGGATGTCGTGTCTGGGAAGGTGCGTGGTTTTCAGGACGAGATCGACCGCTCTGCCGGTATCGTCGAGTGCTGAGACGAACTGGATTTGCCGTTTTCGGCTACCGGGAGTACCGGTTGTTTTGGATTGCGGCGGCGTTTTCCAACGTTGGGATGTGGACGTTGGTCTATGGGCGTTTATGGTTGATGCGGACGTTGACGGACTCGGAGATATTGCTGGGGTCGGTTACGGCGGCTACGATGGCGCCAGTGGTGATCTTCTCGATATGGGGAGGTGTTGTCGCTGACACGGTCAATCGGTTGCGGTTGTTGAGGTTTACGCGGTTTTTGTTTGCGATAGCGGGGTTGGTGACGGCGGTGTTGATCGCTACGGAGGTCATTGAGGCCTGGCACTTGTTGGCGATATCGGCGGTTACGGGGGTGATGTTGGCTTTCGATATACCGACGCGGGGGGCGATGGTTGCGTCACTGGTTCCGAGAGAACATTTGCCTAGTGCGATCTCGCTTTATTCGGTGGTTTTCGGTGGCGCGGCGATATTGGGGCCGTCGTTGTTTCACCCGTTGGTGTCATTGGTGGGGATGGAGGGGTTGTTCTTTATCGTTTCGGCGTCTTATGTGTTGACTGTGGTGACGTTGATGAGGATGGATCACACGCCGCACCAAGCGAGAAGCGACGCCGATAGAAATCCGGATGGGTCGACGGGACTTGCCAATCAGGCGGGAGCGCGAATACGGGATATGGTCGATGGTCTCAGGTATGTTCGTAGGGAGGCGGCCATCGCGGGTTTGATCGGATACGGAGTGGTCATCGGGATTGTTGCGACGCCGTTTGAGACGTTGTTGCCGGTTGTTACGCAGGAGGTGTATCAGGGAGATACGGAGACTTACGGCAGGTTCTTGCTGGCGGTGGGTATCGGGGGGTTAATTGCGACGTTTACGATCACTTTGATCGGTGCGCGAGCGAAGCCGCCTCTTTATGTCGCTATCGGAGGAGTTGCGGTAGGTCTCTGTTACGTGGTGTTCGGGGCAGTGGACATCTTTATCGTCGCCCTCGGTATCGCGGGTTTCGTTGGTGCTTTGGGAGTAGTCAAGGGGACGATGAGCACCACGGTGGTTCAGACGCTGGTGACTGATGAGTTCCGCGGGCGAGTGATGAGTTTGATGAACTTTACCTGGGGCGCGCAGGCGTTGGGAGCTCTGGTGATGGGAACGTTGGCGCAGTTTTGGGGAGCGCCGTTTGCGTTTGTGGCGGCGGGAGTGATGGCGGTAGTGGCGACGGTGGTTGTTTGGCAGTTGGTATTGAGGCGGTTGTGAAGGGGGTCGTTGCCGACACATCAATCAGCATCGGCGGTGATGATCGTTGCGATGTTGGCCAACAGCCATGCGGATGCGGCACACAGCTGCAACCAATCGCCAGTGGATTCAATCCCGGAGGTCATCATGCTGCCGATCCAGCAAAGGCTGGCCGTAGTTTGCCCGAGCCATTTGATGCTTCGTGCCCTGGCTAGTCGGCTTCGCACCGCGCCAGGTGCGACGGCTCCTTGATCGTTTCTGGGGTCGTTTCTGGTTAACATACACACTCCTCACCGCAGTTGGAGAGGTCATCGAGATACATTCCCCACATACGGTACGCTTCCAATGCTTCTGCCGGCAGCCCCAAAGAGGTCGCAATCGCTTTGGCGACGACGGCGAATCGTTGTCGATACTTGAAGATAAAACAGAATACGTGATTGTCGTGGCGAACTGCGGGGCCGCATAGGAACAGCCCCGGCACGATGGTCGACTCATCGTTTTCGCTCAGAAGCAGAGAGCCGTCTTCGCGTTGTTCAAACAGATCTGCGACTAGCTTTTGGCTCCCTTCGAATCCGCCCGCGAATAGTGGCGGCACGCGGGTTTGAAACTGAAGCCCGTCCCGAGCCGTGACTTCATACGTGCCGTTCACGCGAGTGACCGATTCGATTGGCATGTGCGGATAAAGTTCCACCTGCTCGAAGAACCGTTTTTCACGAATCCGCTCGTGCGTAAACGGGGAGAGCGCGACACTGGGATCGGAGCTCTCTTCTCCCCAAGGTCGATTCTCGTCGAACACTTTCACCCGTTTGCCACGCCTCGCCAGGTGGTAGGCCACGTCGATGCCGCTTTCGTAACCACCGATGACGATGAACTCGTCACCGTCGAGCTCCTTGTAGCTGGGTATGGTCGCGGTGTGGCGACACAATTCACTGCCGACAAACCCGTTTAAGCGTGGATATTGGAACTCGCCAGCAGCCCAGATGACGTGCTTGGCTTGCAGGGTCTCTTCGGCGGTTTCGATGCGAAAGACGTCGTCGACCTTTGCGACCCGCACCACGTCGGTGTTTTCGCGGACAGGCACCTCGAAGATTTGTGTGACTAACCGCAGATACATCGCGTACTCTTCACCCGTCGGATGCTCGGCCTCCAAGCTGTACGCTGGTGAAGTTTTGATCGCGATCGAGTTCAAGTCGAGCATGCCGATCGAATTGGTCGGGAACGAGGGCGTGATGAAGCGTGTCTCGTCCGGCCATGAGTCGAACGAAGCTCCCACCGTGTCACGCTCGCAGACCACGAAGTTTTCGATGCCGGCATGTCTCAGTGCCACGGCAACGCCGACGCCTGCGGCACCGGCGCCGACTACCACTACGTCATACACGTTTTTACTCCTCTCGGTCACGATCGTAGGGTGGTGCGGCGACGTGGAGGGGCACCCCAACCGAACCACCAAAGCAACTAAAACCCATCATTCCCACCTTTCAAAATCATGCCCATCATGGTTCTCAGCCGCCAAACAACAACCCTATGCGAATCATAGGCGTCTATTCGACTGCTGAAAAATCAGTTCACCCCCTCACCCGTCCCTCGAACCGTTCTGATTTGGCCTCCAAGTTACAATCGCCTGCCGCCGCAGTTGCGCGCCTTTAACTGTCAACCCCTCTCCGGTCTCCACCAGCAACTCATCTGCCGCCGCGCGCAGCCTTTCGTCCGCATCGGTGCCTTCCTCCACAGCCAACATTCGACGAAGTTTCTCCAGCGCTGAACTGAGGTCTTTGTCCAATACCGGAACTTCAGGACTGAGCATTGTCACGTCAGGGAATATATCAATCTCCCACAGGAGATTCAGCAAAAGCTGGACTCCCGGCAACGGCGTGAGGCGGGTGCCATGCACTCTTTCGAAGAACGGGGCCATCTGCGAACCGGGCGTCTGCATCATCTCCAGGATCACCACGCGGTCCTTGGCGCGTTCTTCCAGCTTCTTGACGAATGTGGCGGCTTCCACCACGTGATGTATCGCCCAGGAGCAGAGGGTTACATCCGCCGGGTCCACTTCCGCCTCCTCCCACTGTTTTTGGATGGAAGTCACGTTGGTAAGCCCGATTTCTGCCACACGTGTCTTCAGCAAATCCAGAGACGCTTCGGAGGGATCGATCACGGTCACACGCTTCGCACGCGTTGCCAGGGGCAGAGCGAAGCGTCCCGCGCCGCCGCCCACGTCCAAGACCTCGGTGCCTTCACCCACAAATTCATAGAAGCCGTTTAGCGCGGGATCGTCCGTACGGTACGGATCCAATGGCTCGGATGCAAACACGGGGCGACCGCGACCGTCCCCGTGCCCTTCCCCGCGTATCTCTTCCATCTCCCGGTCAAATGCCAAGACCCGCTCGCGCCATGCTTCAATCGCTGAGTTCATTTTCCTCTCCTACAGGAGATGCGACTTGGTTGACACGATGCCAAAATCCCGGTTTTTCAGGGCAGTGTTTCATGCGTCCACAATCAGGTAGCTCGGTACAGCGATCTGAGTCGAGACACAAGCGAGGCGGAGTCCGGACAGTGATCTGTCCCCGCGGCGTGGGTATCGAGGCAATATCGACGTTGTCGCATCGGATTTCATACTTGGTCTTCAATTATATGAGATTTCATCTCAATATGATGAGATAGCCTATCGATATGAGGTTCGGGGATCGTATTGAGCCCGGTAGCGAAGGGGCAAGGTAGCCTCCGTTCGCGGGCCAGAACCGAAGCTGGTAGCCGTCGCCGCTGGATGAGAATCGCTCAAAGTGATGTGGACAAGGTCGGGCTCGATCGGCCAGTTGACGCCGATTCCCGTGTCCGTGCCCGTCGTCACCGGCAAGATCGCCATGGTCCGCTCAACGTCAGAGGACAACGTGATCGTTTCCGTCCTCAGTACCGAACGCATGATGTCGTAGGTCGTAATTCTACGGCGGCCAGGTCACCCTCATCCTAGCCCTCTCGCGCAGGTCCGGCAGCAGGAATCTCACTGCTGTCAAACAGGTAGAGTTGCGGCGACACATGTCGCCTTTCGTTCCGAAAGTTGACGTCGGCAGGTGCAACGAGTACCCAGGTGCATGACCCCCATCGCCACACACCGGGCACAGCCGCACCGCGTAAACCAACCGCGTTTAGCAAAGTTCTCCTCCGAAGAGGAGGACCAAGTTGGGGAGGATCTGGGCAGAACCAGGGAGGCTCGCCGCCGCCCATCAGACCCCCGACAAACCTCCGCGTCCCGCAGGAACCCCGGGCGATTGGCCGTTTGTGCGCCGTCTAACTCGACGGTGCAGCGCAACCCCTTGGGCGATGATACATAATGTTCCTACGTCGCGCCTTGGCATGAAATGCAGTATCATCACGGTTCGTGACTGACTTGAATATTTTTTGTCTCAGAACATACAATGAGACTCATTGTCAAAATGCCATTCGCCACGGACGTGGTTGACGCTAATGAACCCGGAGACTGGAATGGCCTGCCCCCCCCCCACTGACGACATCAGAGATCGAAATCACTCGCAAACATCCTGCACAAGCGCCGGCGCGGCTAGTCGTTTCCGAAAATTCGGGGCGATACGCTCTCTAGCCCGCGTAGCCGGGATTGCGGTCGTATCGTTCTTGACCGCGCTGACGGCGTTCTTCACCGTTGCCTCGACCTCCACGGCTCTGGCGCAGGAGCCGGGCAACTTCGTCGATCTATCCGTCGCCATTGAAGGGGCGGGAATTTATGACATGACCATCACCAACCACGGCAACGTGGACGCCTACGGCGTTGAGGTGAGCCTAGACATCGAAGGCGGAGTTCTTGTGAACAAAATCCTGAATTCCCGCCATGAGGAATTCAGCATAGAGAACTATGACGTGGATCTCATCACCGGCATTTGGACCGTTGGGACCCTTGCCGCCGGCCAATCACACAGGATGCAGTTCGGATCAGAGCTACCCGACGGCGCCACCGAAGCCGCCACGATTCCACTCATGGCCACAATCAGCAATGAGGCGCCCAAGGAACACGACGCACTGCTTTACGACAACACCGTCACCGTTTGGAGGTGGGTACCCCCTAGTGGTTCCAGCAAGGAGGCGTTCTTTAATTCCTACTTCGAAGTGAACGTCGACAAGCGCTTCCCCGCACATGGAGAAGATGTCACGTTCACTCTCCATTTTGTCACCACTCCTGGTGGTGGCGATGCCGAAACCCAGCTGTACGGGCTCGAAATAGATGTTGAGCTCGAAGGCCTAAAGCTGGTGGGCAGCACGCCGGCGTCGGATACAGTCTTCACCGGCGTTGCGAACGACAGGAGCGGTAGATGGCAACTCGGTTCGCAGAAGGGTGGCGATCTGGTCGTGGTTGCCACCCTCGACGGGAAGCGGCCCCTGGAGGAGCGGTGCTTTACCGCCACGTTTGGCGCGAGCACGCCACCGTTCTCCAGCCAAAAATTCACCAATGAGCCCCGCTCGTCAACGACGTGCCTGGGCGAGGACCCTACCGTTGTGATCAGTTCCGGAGAAGTCGGCCTCATGACGGTCTACCCGTGCATCGGTGTCACGACCTATCCTTGCGACCGCGAAGGCGCGCTTGAGGTGGTTGCGGTCTTTCCCGATGGCCGTCTTATCCCTGGTGTTCATCGTGCGGACTTTAGTACGATCGGACAACACGCCTCGGCCATCCTGCGACCTCAGAACGTGATCGTCCACGTGAGAGATAACGCTTTCCCGCAAAGTAGGGTTTATGAGTCAAACACCATTACCGATGCCAACACCGTCACCTGGGTAACCAGTAACGCCGGAGTGACCACCTCCCTCGACAACAGTCGCATGACATCGGCCGACTGGACCCATTACCTCTGGAGACTATCATCCGTACAACTACCTGACGGCGCCCACGTGGCCATCGGGCCAGATTCAAGACGGGACCGCAACTATGTGAACACCAAGGACAGGCCGCAGCATCCCACAGGCGGTCTCTCGACCATGTCCAGTAGCGTCAGGGCAGCCATCAACACCTACGTAAGGTTCACGAACCTGGGTACATATGTGTTCGACTTCGCCCAGGACATGACTCATTCAACATCGGGCAACGTCGGAGCCTCCAGCACCTACACCTTTCATGTGGGCCCGATAGCGGAACTGGCGGTGAGCGACGGCGCCGCTGACATGGCGCCATCCGGTACCCGCGCCTTCACCATCGTCGCCGTCAACAACGGCCCCGACGACGCCCCAGCCGCTCAGGTCACGGTGTCCGGCCTCAACGCCGGCGACTACGTCTCTCACAGCGCCACCGCGGGCAGCTTCGACTCGACCGCCGGCGTCTGGACCATCGGCGAGTTGCGCGAGTCTGGTTACTACCAAGACACCTACGGGAGGAACGGGGAGGTGCTGACCATCGTCACCAATGCCAACGCAGGTGCCGAGATCACCGCCGAAATCGAGAACACCCGGGACTACCGGGTCTGCATCGACAGCAGCGGCGAAGACGTGAACGCCGCCTCGGAGTCGGCCTGCACCAGCACGAGCGGCAACACCTGGCACACGACCGAGTACTACGACTACCTCGACGACAACAACTCCGCCACCATCACGGCGAAGTCGGGGACTGGCGCCGATCTGCCCTCCCTGCGCAGCACCGAAGCCGTCACCGCCATCAAGATCTCCTGGAGCCCTGTTGACGATGTCAACGGACAGAAGGTCGACCACTACGAGGTGCAGAGGCGGACCAACCCTTGGGAAACGATCGCCAAGGTAATCGAGACCAACTATGTCGATGGGGATGTGGCCCTCGGGCAGACTTACCAGTACCGTGTTCGTGGGGTGAACCAGCGGGGTCAGACCGGCCCTTGGTCCAGCAGCTCCGGGAGGATAGAGGCGGAAGTGGCAGCGCGGTTGGCGACGGGTCCGGTTCGGATCCTGCGAATCGAGCCATCGATCAGCGAGGTGAGCCTGAGGGGCGGCGATCTCGTGCGGCTGGCCGTCGAGGTCTACGGCCGGCAGGATCTCAGGGACGATTCCCTGGGCGATCGTTCCGATGTGACCTTCGACTGGACATTGGAGGAGTTCGGGATGCAACCGGGCGGCAACGTCGGGCGGCTGATGGGTGCCGGGTCGAGCGGCGAGGATGGCTCTAGAATCAGCGCGCTTGACGACAGACGGGTTTTGTACATCGCGCCGGACAGTCCCGGCCGCTTCCGCATCAAGGTCAGCTTGGATCCCGGGACTGAGTGCTTCCCGAGGCGTGAGTTCGAGACTAACGAGGACGTGGAGGAACGATGCTCCGCAATCTTCGAAGTTACCGCGCTCCGCTCTGCGCACGTCGACACCGCGACGTTGGATCCGCGCAACCCCGAGGGCCCGATCCCGCTGGTTTTGGCGGACTCGCACGGCCAGCAGTACGAGGTCTTCACGCCGGTGGACGGCGGGACGTTCGTCGGCGATACCGCGTCGCTGACCGCCAAAGCAGGAGCGGTGCCCGACGACGAGTTGATCGGGCTGAGGATATCGGAGATCGGCCCTGCGACTAACGAGGGCGGGACGCACCAGAGGTACACGCTGGGCGGCGACTTGTACGCCGTAGCAGCGGTCGACGCGTCTGGTGAGCGCGTGGAGGCTTATGAGTTGAACAGCGCCGTGGAAGTCTGCGTTCCACTGCCGCCTGAACTTCGCTCGAACCTCTCCGATCTCGCTCTCGTCGCCACGAACCCCGACGACTCTCTCACGATCCTCGCGACTCGCGTCCGAATCTCGACATCCGGCACCAACGTCTGCGGCCAGTTGAGCACCGTACCCGCCCAAGTGGCAGTTGGTACGTCTGGCGCTCTCTCGCCGCTGCCGACCGCATTTCCTGGGGCGTCCGGCCAGACCGGCACGCCGGACACGGGCGGCTGGACGCCATCGTCTCTGGCAATGGCGGTCTGGATCGCGCTGCTCGGCTTGACCGTGTTGGTCGTGGTTTTTGGGTTATTGCTTCAGCGGCGACGGAAGACGGATTGGAGTTTGTGAGAGACGTGCGCGATGTGATTAAGGGCGAGTGGTTCATTCGCTTGTCGCCGCGCACATGAGATGTGACTTTCGCGGTTCGTTTTGCAGTTGGGTGTAATCTCGCTTAAACTCATATGCGAGAAAATCGGTGATGTGCCGTCAAATTGTTTTGGCGGCGTGGGCTGATAAGGCAACACAGGCAAGAAGGAGCGGGTTTTGCATCCCTTTGCATATGAGGCTCCCGGGTCGATCGATGAAGCAGTCGCTTTGCTTAACAAGCATGGTGACCGTGCGCGCCCGATCGCCGGCGGGACTGACGTACTGGTACAGGCGCGGGCTAACAGATGGGACCTCGACGCGATAGTCGATGTCAAGAACATCCCTGAGTTGACGCAGATCAGCCACTATCCGGATGGGAGCGTGTCGATTGGTGCGGCGGTGCCGTGCTATCAGATCTACGAAGACCAGAAGCTACGCGATACATTCCCCGGCATCATTGACGCTGTGGAGATGATCGGCGGAATTCAGATTCAGTCGCGTGCGAGTTTGGGCGGCAATCTCTGCAACTCCTCGCCGAGTGCGGACGGCATCTGCCCGTTGATCGCCTACAACGCGGTCTGCCACATCGCCGGGCCGGGTGGCGACGACGATCATCGCGATGTTCCGGTGGAGGACTTCTGCACGGGGCCAGGCTCCAACGTTCTCGGCCAAGGGGAGATTCTGGTGAGCATGGTGCTCCCGAACCCCGGTGCGAATTTTGGCGCCGCCTACGAGCGGTTCATTCCACGCAACGAGATGGACATCGCTGTTGCAGGTGCCGGTGTTTCGGTTCAGTTGAACGACGCAGGCGACACCTTTGAGGCGGCACGCGTGTCGTTGGCCGCTGTTGCGCCGGTTCCACTCGTGGTTCCTGCAGCGGAAGCCGCGTTGGTTGGCAACTCAGTTAGCGACGCGACAATCGAGGCCGCCGCCGCCGCCGCCGCCGCCGCTGCAACGCCGATAAGCGACATGCGCGGGACGATTGACCAGCGAAAGCACCTCTCTGGTGTCTTGACCCGACGAATGATTAACAAAGCAGTAGAGCGAGCGAGAGGTTAAAGGTAGATGACGACTCAGATAACTCCCGGCCCGAGCCGGGTACACGTTCGTACGACGATCAACGGCAACGCGCATGAGTTTCTCGTGCCGCCATACATGAGCCTTCTCGATACTCTGCGGGAGATCGTGGGCCTTACCGGCACCAAAGAGGGATGCTTGGATGGCAACTGCGGTGCTTGCACCGTGTCGCTTGATGGTCGCATCGTCGACTCCTGCCTCGTTCTCGGCGCCGAGATCGACGGGAAGTCGGTTGAGACGGTCGAGGGCATGGCAACGCCTGAGGGATTGCACCCGTTGCAGCAGGCCTTCTTGGAAGAGGCGGCTTTGCAGTGCGGCATCTGCACTCCGGGTTTCTTGGTTGCGGCGAAGGGTCTGCTCGACAACGAGCCTGCTCCGGACGAACACCGCATCCGCCACTGGCTCGCCGGCAACCTCTGCCGCTGCACTGGCTACGACAAGATAGTGCGTGCGGTGCAGAAGGCATCCGCAGAGATGGCGTAACAGTTCGAGATGACGGTCGACGAGTCGGTTATCTGACCTTTCGATCGTTTTAACAGATAGTTGGACATGAACATAAAGGCCAACATCGAAACATAGTCGACCAGCATAGGGGGATTTGCCCATGGTTGCAACATTTGAACCCAAGAGCGAATACAAGGTAATCGGCACTCGCCCGATCCGCCACGATGGATTGGACAAGGTGACGGGCCGTGCGATTTACGGCGCGGACATCAAGTTGCCGAACATGATATGGGGCACGGTTCTTCGCAGCCCTCACGCCCACGCGCGGATCAAGTCGATAGATACATCCGCTGCTGAGGCGATGGACGGCGTCCACGCGGTTGTGACGAATGCCGACCTGCCAAAGGCGGAGAACAAGATGGTTGACCTCGGAGAAGGTGCAACCAACTTGAAGTGGGCGGTCGACAACATCCTCGCGAGCGACAATGCGCTTTATGCCGGGCACGCGGTCGCTGGAGTTGCGGCGGTTGACCGATACACCGCTGAAGAGGCGACTCGAGCAATCAAGGTGGAGTACGAGGTGCTACCCTCCGCGACTAATGTGGACGACACAATCGCCTCGGATATGCCACCGATTCTCGACGAGTTCGTTGGCTCACCCGGTGCAGAGGAGAGTGGCCACGCCAACCACGTCAAAGAGTTCGTCCATGAATTTGGAGATCCCGATGAGGCGTTCGGCGAAGCCGACCATGTAATCGAGGGCGAGTTCAGCCTCGAGATGGTGCACCAGGGTTATATCGAGCCGCACAACGCCACAGCGGTTTGGGATGAAGATGGTCGTCTCAAGATCTGGACCAGCACTCAGGGCGCGTTCACTGTCAGGCAGCAGATCGCTGCGATATTGCAGATGCCCGAATCGAAGATCCGCGTAACTCCCTTGGAGATCGGCGGTGGTTTCGGCGGAAAGATTCCGATCTACCTCGAGCCGGTAGCGGCTGCGCTGTCACGCAAGGCCGGGAACGTCCCGGTCAAGATGATTATGGAGCGACGCTCCGTATTCGAAGGTAGCGGGCCTGCCGCTGGTGGCAAGATCAACCTAAAGCTAGGGGCTACGAAAGACGGCAAGTTGATCGCCGCGGATTCGACGCTTCGTATGGAAGCTGGCGCGTACCCGGGTTCGCTTGTCGGTGCATCAGGCATGTGCATCTACGCCTGCTACAACATCCCGAACATGCGCATCACGGGTTACGACGTATTGGTGAACAAGCCCAAGGTGGCGGCTTATCGTGCGCCCGGCTCGCCACAGGTTGCGTTTGCGATCGAGACTTTGGTTGACGACCTTTGCGAGCAGGCCGGTTTCAACAAGTGGCAGTTCCGACGTGACAACGCGGCCAAGGAAGGCACTCGCCGCGGTGACGGTCCGATCTTCCCACGCATCGGCATGGAAGAGGTGCTAGACGCTGCGAAAGAGACTGACCACTGGAACTCCGACATCGGGGAGGCATCTCCTGGACGAGTTCGTGGACGGGGATTTGCGAGCGGCTATTGGTTTAACGTCGGCTTGCAGTCGTCTGTGAACTTGTCATTGAACGACGATGGCACGGTCGAACTGGTTGAAGGTTCGACGGACATCGGCGGGACACGCGCCTCTATCGCTATGCAGGCGGCAGAAACGCTTGGAATCACCGCTGAAGATGTCAACCCGACCGTGGTGGACACCGACACCGTTGGTTTCACCGCTGTCACAGGTGGTAGTCGCGTCACCTACGCGACGGGCTACGCAGCGTACAACGCTGCGATCGAGATGATCGACAAGTTGAAGGTGCGTGCTTCCAGGCTATGGAGCATCGACGAGGAAGATGTCCAATTTGAGGACGGGGTCTTCTCATCGAAGTCCGACCCTGAATTGAGTATCGGGTTTAAGGACCTCGCTGGCAAGCTCGGAGATACAGGCGGGCCGGTGACATCGACCGGCAGCGTCGACTTGGAGGCCGCGGGTGGCGCTTACGGAACGCACATCTGCGATCTTGAAGTTGACCCTGAAACCGGCAAGACCGATGTGGTCCGATACACGATCGTGCAGGACGCTGGTCGTGCTATTCACCCGTCGTATGTCGAAGGACAGATGCAAGGCGGTGCTGCGCAGGGCATCGGCTGGGCGTTGAACGAGGAGTACTACATGAGCGACGATGGCGTGATGGCCAACTCGTCGTACCTCGACTATCGAATGCCGACCTCACTCGACTTGCCGAACATTGAGACGGTCATTGTTGAGGTGCCGAACCCGGTCCACCCGTACGGCGTGCGTGGCGTGGGTGAGGTGCCGATCGTGCCTCCAGTGCCAGCAGTCGGCAACGCGCTCAAGAACGCCATCGGCATCCGCTTGCGGGAGGCGCCGATGAATGCTGGGCGAATTGTTGCGGCCTTGGAATCGGAGAACGGTTCGTAGGCGATCGGTAACTCTCGGATTGAGCGACTCCCCCGGTGTTTAGCCGGGGGAGTTTCTTTTGGGACGATTACTCGATGCAAGGCGACACGATGAGCCGTCTGCTCAGCTAACTTGGTTTCATATAATTTCAGCTAAGGACGTAAAATCTTCGTATCGCATACGGATCTGAACTCCGACCGAAAACTCTCCCCTCGCATTCGACGTATCTCGCTTCTGTTGGAGCGATCCACGCCGCGATAATCATCTAGATGTCCAACTCCCCACAAGCATCAGCCACCGACAAGGGTTCGGATGAATCGCTGATGTATCGTCCTCCGGAGCGTGATGAAGAGCCGGAGGTTACCTTCGGCGATATCATGCAGCGGATCAGGGAAGCGTTTTCGGGGATTCCGGGATTTGGCGATGGAGACGAACCGTCGCGGGACGATGACTCGAGCTCTCGCAGACCTTCTGGTCGATCCGGCGGGGCTATTATTCTCGCGCTGATTCCGATTGCGGCGATAGTTTGGTTGGCTACCGGCGTTTATACCGTTGGTCCAGACGAGCAGGCAGCGTTGCGCACATTCGGGCGGTTCGTAGCCATCGCAGACCAAGGTCTGCACTGGCACTGGCCGGGGCCGATCGGCACTCGCAACGTAGTTTCGGTGACGACCACTAGGCGATTGGAGCTAGGTTTTAGAAGTTCATCAAACGGTTCGACCACCCCGGTGCAGATCGAGTCAGAGATGATCACTGGCGATGAGAACATCGTCGACGTGCAGGTGGTTGTGCAGTATCGAATATCGAACCTGAGGGATTTCCTTTTCGAGGTGGATGATCCGGGCGATCCTGATCGTGGTATCACTCCCGGCAGCCCTGATGGTGAGACCTTGCGGGATATGACGGAGACAGCGGTGAGGCAGGTGGTTGGTGCAAGGAATATCGACGACGTACTTACGACGGAGAAGGAGCAGGTTCAAGCGAGCATCTTGGAGAAGATGCGCGAGCTGGCGCGGGACTACCGTACGGGCATTGACGTGTTGCAGGTGCTTTTGCAGAACGTCAACCCGCCGGCCGAGGTGCAGGACGCGTTTGAAGACGTAGTTAGGGCACGTGAGGACCGAGAGCGAGACATCAACTTGGCGGAGGCTTATAAGGCGGCACAGATCCCGCAGGCAACTGGTGCGGCGGCGCAGATCGTGGAGGAGGCTGATGGTTTCAAACGAGGTCGAATCGAGCGTGCACGTGGTGAGGCTGATGGTTTCGAGGCGATCTTGCTCGGATACGAAGCTTCACCTAATGTAACGCGAACGAGGCTCTATCTTGAAGCGGTCGAGCGAATCTTGGCCGGGAAGTCGAAGATCATCATCAACTCGGGATCCAACGCTTTGCCTTTGCTCCCGCTCGATAGTTTGAGCACCTTGCAAGGCAATTCTTTGAGCGGTACAACGACAACGGGTGGAGGTCAGTAGAACGATGCCTCGCCTGATCGTCACCATCGTCATCATCATCGTCGCGGCGTTCATCTTGATCCCGCAGACACTCTTCACTGTTGACGAGACTCAGCTCGCCATCGTGACACGGTTTGGTGAGTTCCAGCGTGACTACCGTAGCCCAGGGTTGTACGTGAAGCAGCCGTTCGTGGAAAACGTTGTCAAGATGGACAGCCGATTGCTGCGCGTGGATGCTCAGCCGGCATCGCTGCTGACGTCCGACAAGCGGAACTTGGTCATTGACGCCTATGCGAGGTACCGCATCGTCGATCCGCTCAAGTTCTTCCAGCGATTGCAGACCGAGCAGCAAGCGGTTTCGCGTGTTTCGGACATCGTTAACTCTCAGCTTCGCCGAGAAGTCGCTTTGGACACGCAGTCGGAGGTTATTTCAGAGACACGTGAGCAAGTGATGCGGCGGATTGCGGATGCCAGCAACCTTGACGAAATCACGCGGCAACAGGCACTCGAGCTATTTAACAACAACCTTCGAGACCCGCGCCTGACCGTCATTGTCACCGAACTGACAGTCGAAGGAACGGCTACTCGTGGCCGGCCGCCAACCAACGAGGAGTTGGATGCGCTTCAACGTGAAGAGCGTCCGGCGATCATGGGTAGCGCCACCGTAGGATATTTCCGCCCGCTGGTGGATGAGCTAGGTATCGAGATTGTGGACGTGCGCATCAAGCGCGCCGATTTCCCGACCGAGATTGAGCAATCGGTCTTCGCTCGTATGAGGGCTGAGCGTGCCCGGATTGCCGAGGGGCTTAGAGCGGAGGGTACGCAGAGGGACCGGGAGATCAGGGCCGAGGTTGATCGTGACGTGCAGATCATCTTAGAGACGGCAAACGGTACTGCGGCGAGGCTGAGGGGTGAGGCCGAGCAGGAGGCGATCACCATCTTGGCGGAGGCTTTGGAGAAGGCGCCGGAGTTCTACGAGTTCCGACGGTCGCTGGAGGCCTACGAAAAGATCGTAGATGGGCAGTCGTTGATCGTGTTGGAGCTTGACTCTGACCTGTTCAAGTACTTGCAGTCTGAGGGTGTGATTAATGCGGATGGGGAGTATGTTGGGGGGTAGCAGAGGATCTGTTTCGGCATTAACGGCTTTGTTTAGACCGCCACTCGGCATGATCGCTTAGGCAGATGATACCCTTCGAATCCTTGGGGATCCAACTGGGTGGTTTGTTGAGGAAGCCTGCTGCGAAATTTTCGTCTTTGAAATACTGACGGTACTTTTCGAATACCTTGCAACGAAAATTCGTGAGTTTAGGCAACACTCCCTTGAGTTCTGTGGCAGTAAGATCGTCGTTGTTTAGATGATGATAGTGATAACTAGCCTTAGGTAAAGGTATTGCGCAGGCCAATTGCTGGTTAGCTTTACTGCTTGACGAGAACATTCCTATAGTTGGCTTGAAATCACGCATCACTGAGCTCAATGTCTCTTGGACTTCAGACGATTGGCCTGGTTGTAGCGAATTGAATGAAAATAGCCAATATTCGGTCTCACGGTCGTTCATTGATGCAATCCGTGCAGTATCAAGTTCATTCATATGATGGAAATTGAATTTCCAATGCGACCCAATTGCTCGGGGCGATGGCGGAGAATCCAAGCGTAAATTCCTGAGATCATCCAAGAGTTGAATTCCGAGAGAGGTCATTTCATTGCTGGGATCGATCGCTACATAATTAACTGTACTGAAATCAGTAAACCTGAAATCATAGGCGTTTGTCACGTCTGACAATCCCAGTACCCCATTCAAAGCCCCAGAACCGACGTCAATGATACAAAGGTTTCTGGGTTCACGACGCTTAATGTGGTAGTAGATCCTGTAGTCGATAAGATTTCGCATCATACCAGCGGCGACATTTGCTTGACTGGCTTGGTACCACAGCAAGTACCACAACGAAATCCATTCTGTGTACGTAGGTTGAACACAACTCAAGCGTTGCAGAACCCGTAGCGCACTTTCGATGTTGTTAGCTACTGTTTTGTCGTCAAGCGGTTCGGACAACCTGTCCAGCTCAGCATTTCCAACTTCAATGATTGCTTTTTCGAGCATCTCTGCGTTGGGCGGCGTGACATCTTCGTTTGCTGAGCGTATATTCAAAGGCATCCCGATATTGTAAAAAGGCCATAAATGTACGTTCAGCAGTGCGTATTTTGCATGTTCTCCTTCATCACCCGCTCCGCTCTACCGACGCCGCGCTCCTGCTGATATCTGAGCATCGCGCCGATCACCTTCAGGCCGCCTTCTACATCCCGGGCATCAACTCGTAAGTTCACCAACTGCCCCCAATTGGGTGTACGGGCGATGTGACGCAAGAGCTTGATGGTGTTCAGGGAAGCGGGGATTATCGGCGCAGCTTCGGTGAAGTCTTCTGCATTGCCGAAGGAGATGGGATCGGGGGTTGAGGAGTTGTCCATCTGATCAGGTCGACGGATTAAACCTCCCTCTGCCGGGGAGAAGAAATGGTCGCCAGGGGGAATTTCGGTGTTAGTGCGGACGCAGCGGTGGAGTTGGGGTTGGAAGCCAGCGGCGATTAGCAAGGTTATTTCATACCAGAGGCGGAGGAGGGAGAGGGCTGATATGGGCGTCGTTTCGACGTGGATCAGAGTGTCTCGGAGAAGGTTGAAGAGAGGTGGGTTGGCGGCGCTAGGGAGTGCGAAGCGTTCGGTGATCTCGGCGAAGTGGGAGGCTAAGGTTAGGCGATCGAGGTCGTTGCGGAGCGGTAGGTGCGCGTCGATGGTTTCTACTTGACTGATGGTATGGAGGTCGGAGCGTCCTTCGGAGATTTGGGCGGTGATGTGTCTGAGGAGGTCTACGTGCCCGCCGGTTCGTGATTTTGTTCTTCTGGCGCTTCGGGCAACCGCGGAGATTAAGCCTCGGTTTGGGGTTAGAAGGATGATTATTCGGTCGGCTTCGCCGAGGTCACGGGCGCGGACGACGATGCCTTCGGTGTTGAAGTATCGTCGTCCGGAAGATCGCATGTTCGTGCTCTCACCCTAATCCTCTCCCGTCCAACGGGAGACGGGATCACCGGAGACCCACGCTGCCATCTTCGCGGATTGGTGGTGGGATTCGAGCCGGGTTGTAGGGGTGCAGGTTGGGGGATTCTTCGTTGAAGATGACCCCTAGGCCCGGTTTTTCAGGGATCGTGAAGTAGCCGTCGGTTACATTCATCGGGGTATCGACCATGTCCCGTCTCGGCGGCTTGTCTTCGTCTACGGCTTCGAGGACGTCCCATGAAGGTGAGGAGATGCCGAGTTGGACGCACGCGGCGGTGGCTATAGGTCCTTGGAAGTTGTGGGGTGCTATGAGGATGTGGTGTGCTTCAGCAATGGCGGCGATTTTTTTGACGCCAGTAATACCTCCAGCGACCGCGATGTCGGGTTTAAAGAACGAGCAGTTTGTCATTTGGGCATATTCACGGAACTCCCAGATGTGGGCGTTTCGCTCGCCGACGGCGAGGGGGAGGCGCATCTTGGTTGCTACTTCGGACATAGCTAGGACGCCGTCGGGGACGATAGGGTCTTCAATGAAATATGGGTTGAATGGCATCGCTTTTTCGCAGAAGACTACGGCCTCGGATGGGCGCATGTTTCGGTGGATCTCGATGCCGATGTCGAACTCGTTGCCGACAACTTCACGGACCGCGGCGAGCATGTCGATGCCGTTGTCAACGAGTAGGGGGTACTTCAGCAGTTGGAACTCACGCGGCATGGGGGTGAATTTGAGAGCGGTGTACCCACGGTCAACGGCAACTTTGGCGCGTTCGGCGACTTGATCTGGTGTCTCCCCACCAACTCCGAGGAAGATGGCTCGGATTTTTTGCCGTGCCCGTCCGCCGAGGAGGTCCCATACAGGAGCGTTTAGACGTTTGCCTTTGATGTCCCAAAGGGCCATGTCGATGCCAGAGATCGCGGCGGCGATAGAGTTTCCTCGAAAACTACCGTTGTAACGGTGCATGTAGTTGTAGATATGCTCGGTGTCGCCGGGGTCCATGCCGATGATCGCGTCGCCGAGGATCTTGACGGTCTCTTCGGCGGCTCTCGGATACGCCCAGTAGCAGGATTCACCGATGCCCTGCGTTCCGTCATCAGTGGTGACACGGACGACTAGAAAACGGTCGACTAGGAAGGTCTCGATTCGCTCGATCTTCATGAAGTTCCTCGATTTGGAGGGGTGGGACGTTGTTTCGTTGCGATTATATGGAAGGCGATAGCGTGTGGGCGAGGGATTATCGCCACTTTGGCGTGCATCCACGTTAAACGGCGGAGATCTTGAAGGCGACTAAGATCCTCTATCGCGGCGCGCCCGGCAAAGATTGGCAAGGGATGCCGTCGTTATTGCCGTCCAGGCGGTGAGGGTCGGACGTTGGCCCGCCTGCTTGGATGAATAGGGCATTTGCTTCTTCCCACGTTTCGAAATCGCTGCAGTTCAGGTCGCCACCGAATCTGGCGTCTTGACGCCATTGTCGATTAAGCCGATTCAGCACTCGCAAGGTGCTATCCAAAGGCGGTAGCACTTCGCAGGGACGACCGTCAAGATCGTTATCGAGGCCATAAAGGTTGGCTGCGGATTCGTCGTAAGTAGCGACGAAGTGTTCAGCTTCGTCTCTATGCTGGAAGTCGTCGCAGATTACGTCGAACTCTTCGTGGATAGATCGGTTACGCGGGATCATGCCTTCGCATGGGATGCCGTTGCCATTTGAATCTAGTGCGCGGGCGAAGTTCGAATTCACTTCGAGATCAGAGAAATAGTTGTCTGCTTCCTCCCAAGATGCGAAGGTCTCGCACGTTACGTCGGGAATTGTTATATCCGGGGTTTCCGAAGCACCGATTAGTTGTTGGGTGAGAATCGTCGCACCCAGCGCTAAAATCAAGACGCCTAAAGTGCCAGCCAAAGCAGTGAAACACGCCCGAAATCTTTGAACAGAGGCCTCTTGCCTATCGATTATCGAACGTATTGCCGACCGAAGAATTGTAGTTACGGTTCTCAATTAACGCGGTTAGGTTTGAGAGATTGCGGAGTTGCTTTAGTCGAATTACATGCTCTTAGTCATTTAAATCTGTGCGATTCTCAGACTATGGTGCTTCAATATAAAACAATCTGATCGATGATGTTAACAACTTTCAGTAATTGAAACAGTGTATCGATATGACGGCTGATGCTTATTGCAGATGCCAGAATCCGCTGGCAACGGTGTGGTTGGGGCGTCGGAAAGTAGAATTCAACGAATGTCTGTCCGGCCTTCAACTCTCATCGCATTGGTAGTATCGGTCACGTTAGTGCTGGCGGCTTGTGGGACTTCGGAGGATGGCGGGACTTTGGGTGGCGAACCGGTTTTGACGGCGGAACTGGTAGTGCCCCCGGCCGAGCAGGAAGTCGTCTCGGTTGGGACTGCTACGGTGGCTCCTACGGCTACGGCCATGCCTACAGCGACTGATGTTTCCGAGGAAGAAGCGGATCGCGTAAATGTCCCCAATCGGGGTTACAACGCTATGGGAAGAGAAGATGCGCCGATCACGATGTTTGACTTTTCGGACTTTCTTTGACCGCACTGCGGAACTTGGCACCGCGGGACGGTTGCCCAGATGCGTGAGACGTACATCGCCGATGGCCTGGTGAGATCGATATATTTCCACTTTCCGATCTTGGCCCAGGAGTCGGCATTAGCTGCCGAATATTCGGACTGTGTCGGCGAACAGGGTTCCGAGCAGTTCTGGGAATTCGTGGACGGAGTGTACGAGAAGCAGGATGAGGTCGGATTGCCGTTGCTGGCCGGGTTGGCGGATGACTTGGGTTTGGACCGCGTGGCGTTAAATGAATGCCTACTGTCCGGTCATCACAACGCCACATGGCAGATCGATCGCGCTCGTGGCGAAGCCTTAGGCGTACAATCAACGCCGACGATTTTTCTTGCCTATCTTGACAAGAATGGCGAAGAAGTCAGGCTTCAATTCCGAGGCGCAAGGGATTTCGAGAATATGTCCCAGATACTGGATGCGATCTTGAGGGAGATCAAGCAATGAAGATAACGAAAGTCACTCCATACCTGATTTCGGCTCCGTCGCCCTTTCTACCGACCGCTGAGGACAGCAATCGCGCAAGGCGCAACCGGGAATACCTCTTTGTCGAGGTGAACACGGACGAAGGCATTACGGGTTGGGGCGAGGTGACCTGCACTCGAGATCAGGCTAACCGAGCGGTGGCCTCGTTGATCCGGCACACGTCGGACATCTTGGCTGGTGATGACCCCAAAAACATCGAGAAGATCTGGCACAAGGTGTTCAGGCACTTCACCTATATGGGGTCGAGAGGTGCGACGACCAATGTTATATCGGGCATCGACATCGCCCTTTGGGACATCCGAGGGAAGGTATTGGGCGTTCCGGTATACGAGCTACTCGGAGGGCCGGTTCGAGACGCGGTCGACGTTTACTGCCATCCCGAGGATGGTGCGACGCCCGAGGCGTTGGCGCAGCACTGCAAGGCGATCATGGAGACGGGGCAGACATCGATCAAAACCGACCCTTGGCATCCGCACCACCCGGACGAAGTCGATGGCTACATGTCGGGGCGCCTGAGCGAGGAGGCGGAAAATCTAGGCGTGGAGCGGATCGCGGCGGCGCGTGAGGCTGTCGGTCCAGACATCGAGATATTGATCGACAACCACGCACGCTTCGATGTCCCGACCGCGATCCGGTTGGCGAAGGCATTGGAGCCGTACGACATATTTTGGTTCGAGGAGCCGGTTGGAGTGGAGTCGAACACTGCGCTAAAGCAGGTACGCGACGCGACGAACGTGCCGATCTGTGTCGGCGAACGCATCCACACCCGCTGGGAATTCGTGCCGATCTTAGAGCAGGGATTGGCGGATTTCATCATGCCCGACATTACTTGGACGGGAGGGATATCGGAGCTGAAGAAGATCTGCACCCAAGCAGAGAGCTACTACATCCCTGTTTCGCCGCACGATGCCAGTGGGCCGATCAATGTGATTTCAGGGGCACAGGTGATGATCACCGTACCCAACTGCTACCGGGTAGAGACGAGCCGGGCTGATCTACACGCATACGACTGTTTAATGGATGTCCCATTGGATATTCGAGGAGATAAGATCCACCTTGATCCGGATCGACCTGGGATCGGGATCGAGATGGACACGGAGTATCTGACCGCGAATTTGGTGGATTGATGTGATGTCATCCAATTGCCCCGCCCCTCTGGATTCCGGCTTTCGCCGTCGACGGCAGCGTTGCCGTTACTCCACCGCGAAGAGATACGCGTAGTGCGGCTGGTCGCCTCGGATGAATTGGATGTCTACGCGGTTGTAGTGGGTCAACTCTTGGGTCAAGCGAGTTTCGGCGGTTCTGGCAGTGTCGGCATCAATCTCTTCGCCGACGTACACGGCTACCAATGCGCCATGGTGCATGACAGAGTTGACGCCTGCAATTAACATGTCTAGCTCGTCGTCTGATGCGGCAATGGTCTCGCCGTCGACTAACACCATGAACTGGCCTTGGTTGACATGGATGCCGCCCATTGTGGCATCTCGGGACGCTCTGAAGACGGACCCGACGTGAAGACCTTCGAGCATGTCGGCCATCTCTTCGGTGTTGTCATCAAGGTCGGCATCGGGATCGAAGGCACCCATAGCGGCGACGCCCTCTTGCATGGATCGGGTGGGAATGACGGTAGTGGATTTGTCGGAAAGTTCGGATGCCTGCTCGGCGGCGCCGATGATGTTCTTGTTGTTGGGGAGGAGGATGACCTGATCGGATGGTGCGGCTTCGACGGCTTCGAGCAGATCTTGGACGCTCGGATTGAGGGTGTCTCCGCCTTCTACCATGAAGCAGGCTCCCATGCCGGCCTGTCGGAAGTAGTTGGCCATCCCGTCGCCTGCCACAACGGCTACTACGGCGATTTCGACTGGTTCGGTGAGTTGCTCGGCGGATGCAGCATCGGTTCGCCGATTCTCGGCCCATTCGGCGGTCTGGGCATCCATGTTTTGGATGCTCACGTTTAAGGTGAGAGCACCGTTCTGAACAGCTAGACTGACGGCCTCGCCGGGGTCTTCCATGTGGACGTGAATCTTGGCAATCGTCTCGTCGCCGGCGATGACCGTTGAACGTCCGATCTTGTTGAACTGCTCGGAAAGCCGCGGGATGTCGATGGCAGTGCCTTCGATGGCGATGTTGGTGCAATATCCCCAAGCCTCTTCCTCGGCGATTTCGAGGGATGAGGTATCGATGATGACGCCGCTTTCTCCGACTAGGTTTTCGATCCCTGGAGCGTTGACGTGGATCGATCCGTCGCCTTCGCCTCGGATGTACTGGGTCATGCCCATGAGCATGATTGTTAGACCGAAGCCTCCGGCATCGACTACCCCCGCCTCTTTGAGCACCTCCAGCATCTCGGGGGTGCGTTCGGTTGTGTCGAGGGCTTGAGTTGCGGCGGACTCGAGAACATCGTGGATGTGATCACCGTCTTTAGCGGTTTGCGTAGCGGCTTCGGCGGCTTCGCGGATTACGGTCAGCATCGTGCCCTCTACAGGATTAGGCACGGCTCTGTAGGCCAACTCGACAGCGATAGACAGGCCGCGGGCGAAATTATGGGAGGTTATTTCTTCTGCCTCAACCATCGCGTCGCGGAGGCCGCGGAATAGCTGAGCCATGATGAGACCGCTGTTGCCGCGGGCACCTAAAAGAGCGGCTCGAGCCATCGCCGCAGATGTGGAAGGCACGTCTTCCGTCGCAGTCGTTTCCATGTCAGAGGCGATGCCGCGCATCGTGAGCGCCATGTTGGTGCCGGTGTCTCCATCAGGGACCGGGAAGACGTTAAGCGCGTTTAGCTGGTCCTGATTGGTGACGATTGCGGCAAGGGCCGCTTTTGCTAGATCGCGCAGAAGATAACCGTTGCTTGTGCTGGTGCCCATCGTCATCGGGATTCCTCCGCGTCGGGTTTGAGACTATGCGCGATGTTATCCTAAACGTAGTTGACGAATCCCGATTCTACGAAGCCGAAACCACGCCATGTCTATGTCCGAAGAACAGATCCGAGCAGCCTTGAAGCTAGGGTCTCGGCCAAAGCCGCAATTCGGTCACAACCGCAGCCACGCCTTGAACGCTACCAAGCGTCAATTCAAGCCGAATCTACAGACTCGGCGCGTCTTGGTGAACGGCCAGGAGCAAAAGATCAAACTGACGGCCCGCGAGATTAGGACGTTGCTGAAGCGCGGGCGGATGTTGCTCGCAGAGTGAAGCCAACAGCGCCTTTAAGGTTGTCCCTCTCTTGCTGAACAAGGGAGGGGTTTTTCGTTATAGCAGACGGGCGAAAACCGCTGTTCGTACCTTTAGGTCGTTGCCACTTGTTCTGTCGCCCTTGGCGTTTTAGATGGCCACCAGTTGAGTTCGCCTAGTTTCATGACTATGGCAGGAACCATGACGGCACGAACTACGAAGGTGTCGAGCAGGATCCCGAGCATGACCGTGAAACCGAGTTGGAAGAGGTCTAGGAGTGGGAAGGTGGTCAGGACTGAGAAGGTTCCGGCGAGGATGATGCCGGCAGATGTGATGACTCCGCCCGTTCTTGTGATTGCGTAGCGGGTTCCTTCGACGAGCCCCCGAGTTCTGGTCTCTTCTCGAACCCGCGACATGATGTAGATGTTGTAGTCGGCGCCAAGAGCGATGAGGAAAACGAAGATGAAGGGGATCGAGTCATATCCCATGCCGTCATGCCCAAATACGTATTTGAAGACGAGAACGGCGATGCCCAGGGCGGCCGCGAAAGACAGGGCAACGCTCAGCACAAGGTATGTGGGGGCAACGACGCTGCCGAGAAGGATGGCGAGAATGATCCAGATGGCAGCGATCACAATGGGCGCAATTACGGTGAAGTCGCGGTTGGTGACATCGCGCCCGTCTGCGTTTGTTGCGGACTCCCCACCTACCACAGCGATGGCTCCACTCAACGTTGAAGTATTGACCGAGTTGCGAACGGTTTCGCGGATGCGCGGGATCGCATCCATCGCACCCGTATCGTAGGGATCCTCGTTCAATACGAGTTCAAACTTGACTGTAGTTCGATCCGTCGAGACGAATCGTTGTCCCGCGAGAAACGTCCCGGCTAGTTGCGCCAGATCGGGAGGTAACGTGTCAATGACGTTTCCTATCTGGCTAGGATCATCGGGCATCATCGAAACGAGCGGTTGGATCTGCGCAATATCTACAGGCAAAGGTTGACCAAGAGGTCGAGTGATTGTCGTCACGTTGTCGACTATCGGATCCGCAGCGAGAGCGGCGGCTAGATCCTCGACAGCTTGCAAGTGCTGCAATACGTCCTCGCCCTCTTTCGAGACCAAGACGTCTGTTGGCGCAAGTTCCCCTGGTGGATACGCCGACTTGAGGGTCTGGAATCCGACCTTCGACTCAACGCTGTCAGGGAATCCATCGATGAAGCTGAACCGTGGAGTGAATTCGAACAATCCGGTAGCGAGCGCTATCATCGCGACCGCTGTGATGGCGAGAACGGTGCCGGGGCGTCTGGAGATTAAAGATGCGACTCTAGGCCAAAAACCATTTGATTTTGCATTAGGCTGAAGATTTCTGACCGGCCAAAATGCCGCGCGTCCCATGGCAACGAGCACTGCTGGTATGAGTGTCAACGACGCTATGAGCATGACGATAATCGCCATCGCAAGCATCGGTCCCATCGTCTTCAAGCTGCCAGATAGGGCAAATATCAGCGCCACCATCGCGACTGCGGTTGTTCCCGCGCTTGACGCGATCGACGGCCCCACGGCACGCATAGCGATGTTGATGGCCTCCCATTTGTTTGCAGCATTGGGGAGTTCTTCACGGTATCTCGAGACGATGAAAAGCGTGAAGTCGGTTCCTGACCCGAACATCAGCACGGCCATAATGGCTGTCACTTGACCGTTTAGCGACAGGTCGAAATTGTCGGCCAGCAACGCTGCGATGGACTGAGCGACGGTGAGTGCCAACCCAACACAAACGACCGGGAGTAACGCGAGAAGCGGCGAACGGTAGATTGCTAAGAGGATGACCAGGACCAGGACGATCGTGATGGCGCTAACACGGAAGTCGAACTGACTGAAGACAGCTATTGCATCGGTCAGGATTCCCGCTGGGCCGGTCACATGAACCGTTGTGGGTTCGACAACGGATACGGCTTCGTCGAGACCCCTGAGCCACTCGACGGTCTCGCTGAAGGCATCATCGGACGGCGAACCGGTGATTATGACTGTGATCGTCAATGCGGTGCCGTCAGGAGAGATTTCTGGTCCCATGTCAGCTTCGGCCGCTGGGGGCATCTGTGACGGCGCCCCTCGTCCGAACTCTGGCTGACCCAAATCCGAAATGACGACGGCTATGTTTTCGTGCTCTGTGTCGGCTCGGATCAGGGCGTCGATTTCTGCCGCTCGCGCGATGTCATCTTCCGTGATGCCGTCAGGGTTTCGGTAGATCAGGACTGCCGGCAATCCCTCGAATGCAGGGAACTTCTCGATTTGGAGTTCGATCGCCTCTAGAGCCTCGGTCCCGTTGGGCAAGAACTCGGTACGTTCGTTTGTAGAGACGTCTTCGATGCTGGGAGAGACGGATTGGATGACGCCGGCAACGATGATCCAACCGACTATGAGAATAGCGACGCCGCGCCATGAAGAGACGCTTGCAGCTATGGCGTTGAACAATCTGGGAATTCCCTGACTGGAGTTGGTTCGCCTTTAGATTTGGCGCAATACCAATACTTAACTATACGAAGTCAAAGTTCTGAGGGACACGGAGAGTTGGGTATATTCAACGATTTACCATTCCCCAGCCAAACGTGCCGTCCAAAGTCGTCCATATCCGCGCATGATGGCTTCTCTAACCTGTCTTGGTGCGGTGCCACCAGGTACATCACGAGCGGCTAGGGAATCTGCGGCAGTAATTTCTGGCAAGTCCACATCGTCTGGCGAGTCGCCTCTCGTGTGCGCCGCGACTCTAACGTATGCCTCGCGAAACGGCAGGTTTTCGTCTCGGACTAGATGATCCGCGTAGTCAGTCGCGAGGATTTCGCGGCCTTGTGATACCGCCGACATACGCTCGACATGGACCGTCATATCAGAGACCATGCCGCGGGCCGCGGTCAACGACGCCAAGGCCGTATCTGCTGCGTCCATCAAAGGTGGTTTGTCTTCCTGCAGGTCGCGGTTATACGTCAACGGCAGACCTTTCAAAGTGGTCAACACTGAAATCAAGGAGCCGTAAACACGACCAGTTTTGCCTCGGATCAACTCGGCATAATCCGGGTTCCTTTTCTGCGGCATCATGCTGGAACCCGAGGAGTACGCGTCGCTGAGTCTGATGAATCCGAACTCTTCGGATGACCAGATGACGATGTCTTCACAGAGCCGCGACAGGTGCGTCATCGTCTTCGCGGCGGCGAAGATGAAGTCGAGAATGAAATCGCGGTCTGAGACGGCGTCCATCGAGTTCGCGCTCACCTCACCGAAACCGAGGCGCTCCGCGACGAAATCCCTGTCGAGCGGGTACGTGGCACCTGCTAGCGCACCGCTGCCCAATGGCAGGACATCCGCAGATGCTTCTGCTTGAGAGAACGCGGCGGCGTCACGCCCGAACATCTCGAAATACGCCATGAGCACATGCCCAAAGGAAACGGGTTGAGCGCGTTGAAGATGTGTGTACCCCGGTACTACGGTCGCGACGTTCTCTTCTGCACGATCCAGCAGGGCGCGTTGAAGTTGTCGACATGCGGCCCGACACTCGGCGGCGACGCGTTTGACGTACAGACGAGCGTCGGTCGCGACCTGGTCATTGCGGGAACGCGCCGTGTGCAGACGTCCAGCGGCATCTCCGATGAGTTCGTAGAGGCGCGCCTCTACGTTTATGTGGATGTCTTCGAGTTCCGGTTTCCAGTCGAATTGACCTGATTCGATCTCTTCGCGGATCTGATTCAGGCCTTGGATGATCGATTCGGCATCTGCTTCGGAGATGATGCCCTGTTTGGCGAGCATCTCGGCATGAGCTATCGATCCCGCGATGTCCTCGCGATACATCCGGCGATCCACGTCCAACGAAACAGTAAAGTCGCTAGCGAGTTCGGAGCCGCGGATCGAGGAGGAAGGGGAGTCAGATGCAGGCATTGGAAGTTCCGATATCGTCAGTTAAATCAAATCTTCCACTCGATCAAACAGTCTAGCCATGTCCTGATGCTTGACGCGGAATTTGGTTCCGTGATTTCTATATCCGTCGCTTCCGGGGTTTTGTTCGCGGGCATCAAAGTCGATGGCTATCCAACCCTGCCCTAAACCGCTGATAAACGCCGATGGTCTGAAATCGGCCAGAAGCTTTACGTCTTTGAAGACGACGTAACGTTTGCCCTCTTTCCTAGAAACCCTGCCAGCCACCAGTACAGTATTCCGCAGTTTGGCCGATGCTGTGACAACCAGCGTATCGTGAGACCATGAAACTTGCGTGACGTTTTGGTGAATCACGTGAATCCGATTGTCTTGATCAACAACCTTGAATCCGCGGTTGGTTTCACCCCAAATTGTGTGCCTGAAACTGAGCCTTCCACCGCTGTCCTCCCACCCGTGTTCCCTAACCATCCTCCCGACAGACCCGGTAGGTTCACCTTCTTTGTGAAAAAGTGTTATCGGAACAGAACCTCCGTGAAACTTGACCTCCCATCTTTGGAGATCAGGAAGATCAACGTTGTTGGTGTCGATCCCTAAAAGATGCTCAAGTACTGCGCCAGGTTGACCAGTGCCACCGTTGTGCATCTCCCATGTCCCGGAACTGCATATTTCCCGCAATTCATCAAACAACGTTCGTTCAACGCTGTTTCTAGGTTGGATCGACACGCCAACCTTCCTGAATCCTAGACCGCGCCACTCCGCAATAATCTTCCGACAACTCGATACCAATCCAGTCGCGGCCACAATATTCCGCGGCGACTGCGGTTGTGCCGCTGCCAAGGAAGGGATCCAACACCACGTTGGCGGTAGTCGATTGAATGCATCGCTTGGCAAGTTCAACAGGGAAGGGTGCTGGATGTGGATTCTCGCGGGCAGGTGGTATGGCCCACACATCGCCGATTCCGCCCGATTTGGGTGCGAGCACAAATTTAGGTTTGGCGATCAGATAGATCACCTCGTACGTCGGCAGAAAATACCCGGGATTATGGTTGAATCCGCCCGGTCTCTGCCAAATGATGATTTGTCGAACCGGAAAACCGTCAACGATGTCTGATCGGTCCTGCAGTAGGCCGTTTTGGACGCGCCACTTGTGGTTGTAGAAAATCGCCCCGTCGTCTTCGAGCAATCTCATCATTTCTGACAAACAGGCCCGTTGCCACGCGACGTACTCATCATGAGGCATGGAGTCGTCGTGGTCCGCATACCCTTCAATCAACCCCGCATTTGGCCATTTGCCGCCTCGACCGTCCTTTAATCCGTTGCCTGTGCTATTTTTTAGGTTGTACGGAGGGGAAGTTACCACTACGCCGACGGATTTTTCCGGCATGCTAGCCATGATGTCGAGGCAATCGCCCTGGTGGACTTGATTAACCCAAGCGGCTAACCGATCATTCTTGACGACATCGGTTTTGATCGGTTCGCCAAGTGTTATCTGTTCTGTGAACAATCTATTCTCCGAAAGCTATATTCAAGAATAAAGGGCCATTGTGACATCAAGTGTACCGCTAATTCCACGATCCGCCCGCCCATTTGTCGTGATACGACAGATCCAACGCCTGATCCCCTGCCAATCGGTTCCACATCCTAGTGCGGAAATGCCTCTGCTTGGCGGCCAGACCACGCTGCATCGGCATAGGGCTGTCAGACTCTAAGCGTCGTCTGATAGTAGCGTCATTAGCCGGATCGTGGTTCCATGACGGCACCGACGGATTGGAAGTGCGCTGGAACAGAAACTTGAGCATGTAGCGAACAGTTTGGCTCGTGTTGGACGTGCCTGCATGCCAGATGTCGTAGTGGAGAATCACCACGCTTCCGGCCTCAACGGTGGCGACCACCTGATCTCGGAAGTTGCCTTGAGATGCCATTCGCTCGGGGAGAGCCTGCAAGACGTGAGTGCCCGGAAGGATCAGCGTCGGACCCATGTTGCTGGTCACGTCCTGCGGGTAGTACATGGCAAGGACGAGATCGATGCGGTCGGGTTGGCGGATCTGCCCACCGTCGATGCGGAGATCGTTTAGATTGTCCTGATGGATCTGCTGGCTCGGAGTCCCCGGCGCGTTGCGATGACAGTGCCGATGCGGGAACATCTCGTAATCAGGGCCGAGGAGACTCATCAATGCGCCAACCACCTCAGGCGAGTTCCAGACATCGTTGAGCTGTGGCACGACATCGAGAACAGCATCGCCCGGGTTCGTAGACAAGGCATCGAGAGCCTCATAAATCTCCCGGTTGAGTCCCATGCGAAACTCGGGCTTAACGATGTGGTACCCCCGGATGACGAACGATACCATCTCGTCGTCGGTAAAACGGTGGTCGGTTGCTACTGTTGCGGTTGTCATTTTTTGGTTACCTCGTTAGAAACCAGCATCAAATCACCCGGCTCTCAGTCAAAATCCTCGATCTTTTCGAGGATGAACTGGAATCCGATCACCTCGCCAGCACCTTCGGTCCCTATGCCCGCCCACACATCCGGCGCCTGGATCACCCTCCAACCGTCGATCATCGCCGCCTGAACGGACGCGTATAGCAACGTCTCGCTAGTCGGATCGACCTGCGTGATCGAACCTGCCACAGGTTCGTAAATGGCGGCAGATAGTGCCGCCGATTGAGGATGCGTGCTCTCGGCGTTGATGTAGAGGAGGCGCTGCAGTTTTGGCATCGGTAGTCCGACTGATTCGCGAGGTCTCGATGAAGAAAGATGTTATCGCGGAAGTGTCGTTCCTTCGATGCCGAGTGTCACACCTCGCGCCAGAACGGCTCCCTCTTCGAAACCGTCTCGAGGATGGACGGATCGAACGGAGGCATCTCCCAACCCAATGGCTGCAATGCACCGCTACGCCATCCGATGCGCTTATGAACGCGTTCATCGCTGTAGTAAACGATGTAGATGAGGTCGACGAACATGTCGAAATGGTTGGACAAGCCGGACTCTAAAGCGGCCAACGCTGCGATGCGTTGATCGTCTTCAAGGGCCATGAACCCGCCTTCGGCACGCGCCGCGGGGTCCAGAGACAACGCCTCCAAGACGCGGTGCAGAGCATTCTCGTAGTCCTCCACCCGCTCCGCGAGCTCCTCGGCGTTTGCGGCCAAACCCATCTCTCCCGCACCAGGTAGATCACCCACAGGAGGGACTATCAAGTCCATCGCAGCAGTCAGCACGAGGCGATCGGCATCTGTCATTGTCCATTCTGTGTCAGGCATATCCAAGCGTCTGCTTTCAAGACCTCAAGTCTGATCGTTCTCGGTCGATATAGTCAGCAGTGCGGAGCGCCAACGCTCCTATGGTAGGCGTCGGGTTCACGGCCGCGCAGGTCACGAATACAGACCCATCGACTATGAAGACGTTGTCCGCGTCATGTGCCTGACCCCAACGGTCAACAACGGAATTTGCGGGATCGTCGCCCATCCTTGCCGTGCCCATCAAATGCCAGCCTGCGACCTTCAAGAATGGTGTGGCCAAGATCTGGACCGCACCCGCTTCATGCAACACCTTCTCGGCATTTTCGATAGCGTCATCGAGTTGTCTTCGCGAGTTGTCGCTCAGCTTGTAATGAACTTTCGGAGCCGGAATCCCATTCGAATCCTTCAGCTTTGGATCTAACTCGACTCGGTTGTGTTCCTCCGGAAGGTCCTCACCTATGACGCCCACCACAGTCACATCACCGAATCTTCGACCAAATACGGCATGATGCTCAGTCCCCCACGGAACGCGTCCGAACATGTAGCCGCACGCCGTCGAGATCGGACCCGAGCTTCGCGCCAGTTGATACGTGTATCCGCGCACGAATTCTTTCGACGAGTCGGTCTCGTAAAACTCCTGGCACAAGATCATGTTCGCCAGCGCGCCCTTATACGTCTTCAACCCGTCCTCGAAAAGACCGCTGACCATAGCGTACGGGTGAAACATCAGATTCTTCCCAAGCAAACCGCTAGAGTTGCAGAGGCCGTCGGGATAAGCCTCCGACGAAGAGTTGAGCATGATGCGGGGAGTTCCGATGCCGTTCATGGCGAGGACGACGGCCTTCGCAGGCTGGAAATTCTCATTGCCGTCCGCATCGTAGTAACTCGCACCAGTTGCCTTCCCATCGGCATCTGTCTCGACGCGGAACACCTTGGAATTTGTGCGGAGTTCCACACCGTTCCCAATCGCTTCCGGCCAGATCGCGACGTCGGTCTGCCCTTTTGCTCCCAGCGAGCATCCGAGTCCAGTGTTCCCGCAGTTGTTGCAGGCTTGACGACCCTTGTACGGAACGGAATTGACATAGCTGTCAGATGGCCACCAGTGCCAACCGAGACGATCGAAGGCCCGCGCCATGCGCTCACCATCAGGCCCAATGGGCAGAGGGGGCATCGGACGTTCTTTTCGTGGCGGGTTCGCTGGATCGCCGTTGATGCCCGAGCATCCCATCAACTCGTCATACGCGTCGTAGTACGGCTCCAACTCGTCGTAGGTCAACGGCCAGTCGTCGGCAACGCCGTCAAGCGTCTTGACGCGGAAGTCCGAAGGGTGAAATCTAGGCGTGTGCGCCGTCCAGTGAATAGTGCTCCCTCCGACCGCGTTGAACATCAAAGGGTCGATCGGCGACTCATCAACGTTTATCGGATAGTCATCTTCCAAACCCCGAACGTTGGGATCGAAGTGCCAACTCGTCCGCGCCTGGATCTCCCAGTCCGCATGAGCATTCGGGAACTCTTCCGGTTTTATCCAACGCCCCTGCTCAAGACAAACGACCTTGAATCCACAGTTCGAAAGTCGCCATGCAACCGCGGCGCCGGACGCCCCGGAACCAAGTATCAGGATGTCGGTCGGAGGATGTGTAATGCTCAATCTCGCCTGCCTATCCGTTCGTGCAGACCGATAAGTCATCGCAAATCATACCACCTCGGTAACGAGCGGAAATATACTAACCCGTCGTACCGTCTAGCACGCCAAATTCGTGAATTCACCATGCTCAAAGGAGCCATAATCGCCTACGTGATAATGCTGGCGTCGATCCCTATACCAGTAGTCCACTTCGTAACCATCCCCATCGGTCCGTTCGTCGCTGGTTTTATCGGTGGCGGGGTAGCAAAAGCAGACGAGATGAAGGTGATCTGGTTCGGACTGATAGTCGGCGCGCTGATGCTGATACCAGCGGCGGCCATCCTGACATACTGGCAAGTAAGCGACGCCGAAAAGTTGTTGGGACTACCTACGCTGGCGTGGGCGATTATCGGGTTCGCCATCGCTCCGTACGCCTGGTTCGGAGTGACAATCGGTGCGCTGATCTCGTTTCTTATGCGGTCGAAGGACGAAAGGGAAGCCGAGGGTTAATCAAAATGATTTCCGCGCTACATCCGAGTTCATGTCAACCTCGTGTACCCCAACGTTCATCCTGTCCCGCGTTGTCATTCGTTTAGAGCGAGGAGAAACGCTGCGAAATGTCGCGACGCCTCGTATGGCTCGGTACCCGTGCTTGCGGCGAGATCGGATCTTCTTGATGCGCCAGCCAATCGGAGAGCCATTGATCGAGCTTTTTCAGCCGTTTCGGTATGATCTCCGCTCGCGGTACCGCAAGCACCGGGCAAGTAACTTCTCTACGGATGTTGTCGGCGACCGAGGGCAGGAATTGACGCGTGAACCCTCTTCGCATCCGTGAACCCATCACGATCCACGAAAATGGCGAGTGTCTGTGCGCAACAGCCAGCGCGTCCGTCGTCCCTAAATTAATCGATCGGATCGAATAATCGATACCGCTGGCATCCAGACATTCCAGCGTGTACTCACGTGATTCATCAAACAACCTGCGATTTCGGCGGTAGTCGACGTTGCTCTCAAAAAGCCGAATCTCGGCGCCAGCCTTTTCCGCAATGGCCACGGCATACGGCAGGCATGCCTCCATCGCGCTTTTGGTTCTCAATGGAACCACTACGAACGTAGGCGTGAGTTGGATATCCCGTATATCGACGCCGGGATCATCATTGACCATCAGGATCGGAACCGTGGAAACATGAAGGAGCTCTTCCGCCATCTTTTTCCGTACGTATCGGTGCAGACGATGTTGCGGCCGCGCGTACATCACGATCATCGAGTTCTGGGACTGTTGTGCCTTGTAGGTAAGAATGTGCGCAGGGCTGCCTGCACTCAGATCAGTCGCGATCTCTACTCCTAGGTGGTCGATGCGACGTGTCAACTCGTTCAGATAATCGTTGGCCAGTATCTTCCCGAACTCGTGAATCGCGCCATTGTTGACAAACCCTTCACCGAAATCGCGCGCCTCCTCGCCCGTTTCGATCGAGAGGTGCGCACGCTGGCGCCACTCGCCGTGCCTAGTCAGAGGTGGAACGTCGGCCAAAGAGAAAAACAGGTCTAGAGTTGACCCAAACCACTTGCTGAGCAACACGCCGTAATTGATCGCGCGCTCATGCCACTCCGACCCGTCCAAAGGCACAAACAAGGAACCGATTTCAATAGGATCGCGCACAGTGTGTGAGGTACTCGACATCGCAACTGGAAAAACGTTGGACACGCGCCGTACAACTACACGTGAAGAGACTGCTATATCAACGAATGCTACAGGATTTTGGGAGTTGTCGCCTAGATTGACGATCTAACTCTCGTAAATCACCGCGCTAGAAGCTAGTTGCCGACCGCGTTTTGGAAACCCGATTCCATAATCCCGCTCATGCAATCGAAAAGCTCAGTCATAAACGCCCCTGCCGCCGCCACGTCCTCTGGACTCGCACCTTCTCGACCACCGACATAGACCTGCGCAAAATCTGTAGTCTCAAGCAGATTCGCCAAACACTGCTGGTCATCGTCCCAAGTCCCCGCGTTGCCCATCTGATCCGCCAGCGAACAAGCCATCATTCCAGCAAAATACTCGCCAGCAGCAGCGATCTCTTCCTTATCAGCGTCATCACGCTCTCCAGCGACCACCATGCGGACATCTGACCTCTCGATCAAGTTCCGGATGCAGATCTGGCCCGGTACCGACAGTTGGTTGCCAACCATCCCCATCGTGGATGTCAAGAAGAACGAGTCCAACGTCGCCGGCTCCAGGCACTCCATAAACGCATATTGCCATTCTTCTGGCTGCCCCTCCTGAGTGATCCGTTGGCGCAAAACCGAAGCTAACGCCACGTCGCCCACTTCTTCCTCGATGCAAGCCTGCTCAGATTCGTTTAGCTGTGTATATGCATCTTGCCAAAGCGTCGTCTCGTCGATCACGAAATCAGGCACCATCGACTCATCCGAGACCGCCGATTCAGGTTCGGAAGACGTCTCGTTCTCCAGCTCTTCTTCCTCTGGTTTGAGCATTGTTTCCGACGCAACATCTTCTGAAGCAACACGTTCAGCGGCAGTTTCTGCGTCTAAAACCGCCACAACTGCAACTTCCAACTCCTCCTCAGGAACAAAGTTCTCGAAGCGACCGGTCACCTTCCCGTCGCCATCCATCACGAACGTCCACTCCTGTGAGACGAGCCCCCACTCTTTCAGCAGCGGACTGGGCATCGCACGCGAAAGATCGCCCTGTATCTCCTGTGGATTAGTGAACAGGTCGATGTGAATGTAATCGGCTTGACCCGGATAGGCGTTGCTCAAATTGCTCAACACCTCGACCTGCGGACCACAAACCGCATTCGTGCAGAACGCCGGACTCGCAAACACCACCACTGTCGGCTTCCCGTTCTGAAGCGCATCCGCCACCGAGACTTGATACAGATCCTCGTACCGACTGGATCCTGTGGTCAACTCAGAAACGTGAGCGACGTCATTGATGGTCCTCGACATGCTCAACGGCGGGACCTCCCCCAAATCCACAGACAAAGTCCTCTCGGCGACCTCCATGATCACCTCCACCGTCGCCACGCTCCCATCTGGCCTCGGGATACTCGCCTCAACGCCCCAAGTCCCGGTTTCATCAAACGTCAACTCCGTCACATGGATGCCCCGAGTGCCATACGGGAACGGATAATAACGCGCTCTGGCCGTTTCAATCGGACCATCCCGATTATCGAGAGCTTCAACACCATTGGGGTATTTGAACGATTCGACCTGCACAACGGGAAACGCGACTATCCCCGACTTGTCGGTCAACACCATCGCAAACCGCCGAGTCCCAGGTGCGAGATCTGGCGTCGCCAAAATCAGATTGACCTCTTCGTCATCCCTGCGAACCACCCATTCCTGCTCAGGTTCCTGCAACCCGCCACTCGGTTCCGGCCTCGTCTCAACCTCAGGTTCTGGCGTCGCGGTAGGAACACTGGTAGCCGTCGGCGCAACCGTAGGTACCGGCGTCGGTGTCGGTTCTGCTGTCGAGCACGCGATGACAATCACCACCGACACCGCAGCGACGGTCAGCCACCAAGATTTGTGGCTGACCAATATACCGGTAGCGGACCGCAACATTAGAAACCACCCTCATAGATGCCGAACGTGAACGCGAAGATCGCAAAGTTCTCCGAATCGCTACTCAACTTGAGAATCTGATTCGTGTACTCCGGCACCTCCACGATCTTGTACATCCGCCCTTCGTTCACATGGAAGAACGACCGCCCCTCCTCATCGAACTCGATGTCATCACCAGCCTCGTTCTCCATCAACGGACGCCCATCGATCTCGACATACACGTTAAACTCGTCCGGCTCCGGCGGATCAATCACCACGTTCGCGCTTCGTCCCTGGAATCGGAAAGCGAGATAATCGCTCAGATCATCCGTCTCGCGGGCATGCACAATCGCCTCGCGCTCGTTCCGCCAAAGTCCATTTACCACCCACTGCTGAGCCGGGTAGTTTTGGTGCTCCGCATACTTATCCTCGTACTCCACCTCAACATCGGGATCGATGTAGTACTCATCCTGCGCCGCGTACAGCCCATACACGCTGTAGTTCCGATCATATCCGCCGTACAACTCACGCGTCACCGTCCGTGCGGTCGAGTCTCGCGGCGTGTTCTCAACCTCCCCGATCGGGATAGTACTGACATCGTAACCGGCATCTTCCAGTGCCTCGCGGATCTCAAGCTCCGTCTCCCGATACGCCCCTTCCCCGAAATGCTCGTACAAGACCTCGCCGCCTGCACCTATCAGATACTTCGCCGGCCAGTATCGGTTGTTGAACGACCGCCACGTCCTCATATCGTTGTCCAACGCCACCGGCCACTCGATACCTTCGTCATCTACCGACATCTGAACGTTCTCCAACTCCTTCTCAAAGTCGAACTCCGGAGCATGTATCCCCAGAATTACCAGACCGTTGTCGGCGTACTTCTCCTGCCAGTCACGCAGGAACGGCAGCGTCCTAAGACAGTTCACGCAGGTGTACGTCCAGAAATCAACCAGCACCACCTTGCCGTTATTGACCAAATGAGCAATCGTCACCGGATCGCTGTTGATCCAACCGTCGACGTCCGTCACATCCATGTCGAAACGCGGCTGATCTTCGAAACTCACCACCACCGGCGTCGACGTCGGCTCGACAGTGGGCACTTGCGTCGGCGTCGGAACCTCCGTCGGTTCTTCGCTACCACAAGCGCCAAAAACCAATATCGCCCCTAGAGATAGGACTACGACGCCGACCGCAAACGGCCGAACCTTCGCCTCCAAGACCCGCTTCCACATCGAACTCATCTTTCAGTCCACCCTTTCCTGCTCCGCATCATTCACAAGAGCCTTTATGCCCGACCACATAATGCCGAGACATCGTTGTTGACGCATTGATATACGAACCTACCTGACGCACGGTGCTACCCAGCGCCTAAGTTTCATCCTCAATCGGAACGTCATCGTTATTTCCCCACTCTCGCCACGACGCGTCATAGTTCCTGACGCTATCAACACCAACTAACTTCAACACCCAATACGCTTGCGCAGCCCTGATTCCCCCTTGGCAATACGTGATCACATCACCATCCGTCGGAACCCCGCTCTCCGCCAGCAGCCCACGTATCTCAGCCGCCGTCTTCAGCGTGGGAATATTCCCGCCAGTGTGGAAATTCACCCACTCCAGATGAATCGCCCCCGGCATATGACCGCCCCGTTTCCCATCGCGCTTATTCGAACCTTCCCACTCGCCATCCGTCCTCACATCCAACAAAGTCGTGTCACCAGCATTGATCGCCTCCAGCACATCGTCCATCCCCGCATAGATCGACCCGTCAGGCTCCCGAACCGAAAACGACGCCGACCCATCCGACACATAGGCATCCGTCGAGACCGCCCGACCATCCGCAACCCACCTCTGATACCCCCCATCCAGCATCTTCACATTAGTGAATCGGTAATAATGCAACGCCCACATCAACCGCAACGCGTACAACCCACCTGTCCTGTCATACGCAATCACCAGCGAATCGTCCCCGATCCCCAAAGCAGACATCGTCTCCGCAAACAGACCCGGACCCTGAATATGCGTCCGGTCCTCTAGCGACGTCTTGTAGTAGTTGTCAGGCGGATTCGAAGCACCCGGAATATGCCCCTCCACATACTCGCTAGGGTCATCCGTATCCACAACCACCACATTCGGATCATCGATATGCTCCGCAAGCCAATCGGTCGTAACCAATATGCTCGCATCAACATACCCACGTTCACTCGGAGGAAGAATCTCTACTGCCATATTCGTCGAATCTCTACTGATTTGTCGTCAAAATCCGATTGTACTGCGACACCGCTCAATTCATAAGGAAGCCCACCGCAAAAACGGTGGTGAACGGTGATTACATCCCCCAAAACACCCAACAACAGCGGGAGAGGGGCCGGGGGCGAGGGGCGGAGCGGGACCATATGGACTCCCACCAGCGCAACCCCGATCCTTCCACTAGTTTTGCAACCCTCGCTCCAAAAACGATCTTCCGTACAGGCCACCCAAAACCCCATATAGCCATATAGATAATAGAAACCTAGTCCCTTAACCACCTAGCCATACCCTCCTTGACCTTTATCCTCACAGGCGTAAGCCACCAAAACGCACCCCTATCGATCCTCGAACGCGTCGCAATCGCAGAGGAAGAACTACCTAAACACGTCGGCGACCTAACCGACCGCCTCGAAAATTCCGACGCCGCAACCATCCTCTCAACCTGCAATCGCACCGAGCTCTATGCCGTCTCCCAAAACCCCGGCGTCGCCATCGAGGAGATGGTCACATACCTCTCCCTCCTCGGCACGCGACGCAAAAACTCAACCCTCGCCAAAGCCCGCACCGAACTCGCCCCATTCATCTACGCAAAAACCGGATACCAAGCCGTACACCACCTCTTCCGAGTTGTCACCGGTCTAGATTCATTAGTCCAAGGCGACCACCAAGTCGCAGGCCAAGTCTCCAGAGCCTTCCAAGCACTGGGTTCCATCGACAAACTCACCGACACCCGCCTGTCGCGGATGTTCCACGTCGCTTTCCGTACCGGACGCTTCGCACGAAAAGAGTCCGGCCTCGGCTGGTCCCAAGTCTCAATCCCATCATTCGGCGTCAAACTCCTAGAGCGAGAAGTCGGCGACCTCCACGGAAAATCCGCACTCTTGGTAGGAGCCGGAGAAACCGGACGGCTCACCGCTATGTCCCTCGTCCGAGCCGGCATCAAAGACATGCGTATCGCCTCCCGCTCCACCGAACGCGCCCACGGCCTAGCAACCGATATGGGCGCCGCAACCGTAGTCCTGAACGACGTCCCCACCGAGATGTCCAAAGTTGACATCGTCATCACATGCACCGGCGCCACCAACCACGTCATCTCAAAATCCGATGCCGCAACCGCCACCGCATCGCGCAAAGACCAACTCCACATCCTAGACCTAGGCCTACCCCGCGACGTCGAACCCTCAGTTGCAGGCATCCCCAACATCGATCTCTACACCATCGAAGACCTGCAACGCCTCGAAGCCGACCACCGCGAAGAAATCGCCGAAGCCAGCGCAAAGGCCGAAGAGATCGTAGCCCAAGCCGCCGACCAATTCATCACCGATATCGAAATCCAACCCTTGCTAAAGGACATCGGCGAATCGGCAGAACGCATCCGCACCGCCGAACTCCAGCGCACCCTCGCCAAACTCGAAAACGTCGATACTCAAACCCGCGACGCCCTAGACGCCATGACCCGATCAATGGTCAAACGCATCCTCGCCGACCCTATCCAAATCCTCAAACAGCGAAAACACTGCTGAAACTCCTCCTTCTTCAGGGAGTTCATTGCAAAACCGTTCAAGGCGGCAAAGCGTTTCCCCTCTCCTGCTCTGCGAGACTGTTGCAAAACCTGGGCAATTGGATGAATCCATCCGGCCCATCGTCCCCACCCGCATACCCCTGCGATCTCGCTTCGCTTGCTCGCGTCCCCTTTCGCCTCGAAAGGGGAAGGTGGATTCCGGCTTTCGCCGGAATGACGGTAGTTTTGTAATGGTCTCGCTCTGCGGGAGAGGGTCAGGGTGAGGGTGACCAGGGTGGACAAACGGGAGGGTACGGCAAAACACTACCAACGCAATCCTCAACCACCACCTCGAACCTCTTCCATCACCATCCCAAAGAGTTTCGCAACAGTCGCCCTTCTGGAAGGGGCCGGGGTATGCCCGGGGATGCGCTACCATCAATGGTTGCCATGACAACTCCGCGTACCGCTCCCACCTCCCAAAACCTCTTCCAAACCGCAACAAAACTAATCCCCGGAGGCGTAAACAGCCCCGCTAGAGCATGGCGATCCGTAGGCGGCACCCCTCTCTTCTTCGAATCCGGACGAGGCTCACAAATCACCGACGCCGACGGAAACTCATACATCGACTACGTCTGCTCATGGGGCCCACTCATCCTCGGACACTCCCACCCCGACGTCACCAAAGCCGCACAGGAAGCCACCGTAAAAGGCGCATCATTCGGCGCTCCCACCAGATACGAAGTCGAAGCTGCTCAGATCATCGTCGACGCCGTGCCTTCCATCGAGATGGTTCGATTCGTCAACTCCGGCACCGAAGCCACAATGTCCGCAATGCGACTCGCCAGAGCCGCCACCGGACGTGACATGATCCTCAAATTCGACGGCGGATACCACGGCCACGACGACGCCCTCCTCGTCCGCGCCGGCTCCGGACTAGCCACCTCAGGGATCGCCGACTCCGCGGGCGTCAACCCCAAACTCGCACAAGACACCATCGTCGCCCCCTACAACGACCTCCAAGCCATCGAGCGGATCTTCGAAGCCCACCCCGAACGCATCGCATGCGTCATCATCGAACCCATCGCCGGAAACATGGGCGTCGTACCCGCCGATCCCGACTTCCTAGCCGGACTCCGACGCATCACCCGCGACGACGGCTGCCTCCTCATCTTCGACGAGGTAATCTCCGGCTTCCGAGCCGCATACGGAGGCGCGCAAGAAATCTACGGCATCCTCCCCGACATCACCTGCCTCGGCAAAATCATCGGCGGAGGCTTCCCCGTCGGAGCGTACGGATCATCCACCGAACTCATGTCCCACGTCGCACCCCTCGGCACCATGTATCAAGCAGGCACCCTCTCTGGCAACCCCGTAGCAATGGCCGCCGGAGCCGAAACCATCCGCCAGCTCCAAGCCCCCGAAACCTACACCCTCCTAGCCCAAAAAACCAAAACCCTAGCCGACGGCCTCCGCGAAATCCTCACCGAATCCGAAACCCCAGCAACCATAAACCAAACCACCGGAATGCTAACCCTCTTCTTCGGCATCCCATCCACCAACGTCATTCCGGCGGAGGCCGGAATCCAGAGGGGCGGTGCCGTACCAGCTCGGGATGAAATGTCCGCGGCTTCGTCGGGTTCCCCCGCCAAAAAGCACGAACCCCGAAGGGGAAATGTCCGAAGGACAAAGGGGGTCACTGACATGACCACCGCCTCCGCCAACAACCACGAGCAATTCACCACCTTCTTCCACAAAATGCTCCAAAACGGAATCTACCTCCCCCCATCCCCCTACGAAGCATGGTTCATCTCCCTAGCCCACACCGAAAAAGACATCCAAAATACCCTCCAAGCCGCCCGTAAAAGCCTATAAACCAAGCACCGACGGTAGGGGCGTGTCTGCGACCCGCCCGCCCCCTTCATCGGAGACGTAAGGGGGCGCGAAGCCGGGGGGATGCCCGGGAGGAGGGGCCGGAAGGACTCTCCCCATCGCAATCCCCCAACAACCCCCGCCCACACGAAACAACAAAAATCCTTCGCATCCTAGTTCAAAGCATCCACAAACAATGGAATCGACGTATGGGAAATCGTTAACCTTTAAGGATGCACTTCGTGCAGAAACACGACTCATTCCTCCGCCGCATCGCACCTTTCCTCGCCGCGATTGCACTCAGCGGCGCTTTCGCCGTCCTCGTCGCATGTGAAACAGACACCGAACCCACGACAACACCCACAACCGCCGACCCCGAAACCCGCATCGCCCCATCCACTAAAGACTCCCAAACCGACCGGCCAAAACCCACCTTCACCCCAACCTTCACCGTCACAAGCACCTTCACTCCAACCCCAACCGAAACACCAACACCGACCAACACTCCAACGCCCACACCCGAACCTACCGCGACCTTCACACCAGAACCGACACCTACCCCCGAACCAACACCAACACCTACCGACACTCCAACACCCACGCCCGAGCCAACCGCGACCTTCACCCCAGAACCAACTCCCACGCCAATCCCGACCAACACGCCTACTCCAATCCCGACCAACACACCCTTCCCGACAGACACGCCAACTCCAGCCGCAACCGAAACACCAACACCTATCCCGACCGAAACACCAACACCAGTCCCCACGCCTACACAGACCCCTGAACCGACCAACACTCCCGAGCCAACCAATACTCCGTTCCCCACGGCGACTCCTTTCCCAACATCAACTCCGCTGCCCACCGAAACGCCGACACCAGAGCCGGTCTCCGACTTGACGGTTCAATGGGTATTCCAAACCGAATCCACCGGCACCGGACCCATCCGAGCAATCCAACCAGACATCACCGTACACGAAGGCATCGTATACGTCGGCTCAAAAGACAACCACTTCTACGCCATCTACGCCGCCACCGGCGAAGTCCGATGGTCCCGCAACGTCGGCTCCGACGTCACTAGCGGCGCAGTCCTAAACAACGACGGCTCAATCGTCTTCTTCGGTACCGAGTCCGACGGCGTCTTCGCCCTCGACACCGAAGACGGTAGCAAAAGGTGGAGCTTTGACGAAGACAACCACGACGATGCTCGCGGCTTCGACGTCCGGCCAACCTTTTACAACAACGTACTAATCGCACCATCTAGCGAAAACCGCGTATTCGCCTTCGACGCCGATCCCGAAAGCGACAACGAAGGTGGCATGTTATGGGTCTACCCCAAACCGCCTTCCAAAGAATTGGATCAGTTTGAAGAGGCGGGCATAGCTTACAGCGGGAACTTCTACATTGGGAACTATGATGGCACCTTGCACGGCATCGCTATCAGCACCGGAACCAAACACGGCACACCGACTTTGCGCTACGATCAAATGCCGTATTTCGATCGTACAAGCGACGAATCCGAGCCGCTCCGGTCAGGGATCGCAAGAGCCGATAGTGACATCTACTTCGGAACCGACAATGAACAAATCATCCAATACACTGGACACCGCGTCAGATGGGTCTACCCCACGGAAAGACCAGTCCGTGGTGAAATCGCTGCAACCGAAGAAATAGTCGTCGCCGCCGACCTGTCTGGCGCAATATACGGCCTGAACCCCGATCGCGACGAAGCAGAACGCGAACGCGAACGCGACCTCTACGACACTCCCGAACTCCTCTGGCGCGAATTCACCGAAAGGTTCGAGAACACCACCCCAAGGGTCATCGGCGGTCCCATAATCGCCGGTCAATGGGTATTCGTCCTTGACGGTTTTGGCGTCCTATACATGATCGACATCGAACGCGGCAAAACCGAATACAAACTCGACCTTTGGGAGGGTCTCAGACCTTGCCAACTCTGCCGATCCACCCCCGCCGTCGAGGGAAACATGATCTACGTCGGAACCCAAGACGGCACCATCGTCGGCATCCAGCTCCCCGAATTCGAGCCGTGATCCGAAACCTCCAGTGATACACTCCCCAACGGCAACCACCGAATCACAGACCAACAAAACGCCATGAAATCATTCGCACAAGTCCTCGACCTCAAAGACGATCCCGATATCATCGCCGAATACGAGGAATACCACCGAAACGTCTGGCCTGAAGTCCTCGAAGCCCTCAAAGGCATCGGAATCGAACGCATGGAGATCTTCCGTAGCGGAAACCATCTCTTCATGTACTGCACCGCTCCCGACGACTTCGACCCGCGCCGAGACTTCCAGAGCTACACCTCCACCAAGCGCGCCGAAGAATGGAACGACCTCATGATGACCTACCAGCAGAAGGTCCCCGAAGCCGGGCCCGACGACTGGTGGGCACCAATGACCTTGGCCTTCGACTCGAAGTGGTTCGAAGATTGATCGACCCAATCCCGAATTGTCCCGAGACGAACCCGCCACTCCCGAAGAACTAACCCTCGCAATCGCCGAGGCCATCGAGACCGCCGAGGAACTGGCCCTGACCTCCGTGGCACGCGGCGACTACTCGCAGTCCGAGATCATCTCCGAGCGCCTAACCCCGAACCTCATGCAGGCAAAGATGTACGCCGAGATCGCCATGACATCAGCGCCCGAAGTCCGCACCGGCATCGCCGAAGCAACCGCCGTCGCATCCGACCTCGCAGACATCGACTCCAAATACTCGCCCCTCCTCAGCATGTTGCGCCGCCTCCGAGAAGCCGCCTCCCGCCACATCAACTGACCCAACCCCATGACGACCATACAAGTCGAGGTCTTAATCGACGATCAGATTTCCCCCGCCAAAGAGACCGAAAACCAGGGGGGAAATGTCCGAAGGACAAAGGGGGGCACCGACATGACCACCGCCTCATCCGAATCAGTCGCCACCATCCAACTCGCCATCCAGACCATTCTCCGCCACGAAAGCTTCGACCAATCTCGCCCGGCGTCCGTAACCATCCTCCTGGCTAGCGACGCCAAACTCCGCCAACTCAACCGCGACTATGCCGGCGAAGACCACCCAACCGACGTCCTCTCCTTCACCTCCGAATCATCCGACAACTTCCCATCAGGCGACCAAGAAAACCACAACCACCTAGGCGACATCGCCATCTCAATCCCCCAAACCAAACGACAAGCCGAAGAGAAAAACCTACCATTCAACCGCGAACTGGCAATGCTAGCCATCCATGGAACACTTCACCTTCTCGGTTACGACCACGCAACTCCCGACGAAGAACGAATAATGTTCGGCAAGACTGATGATGCGCTAGACGAGCTCTTCGCTAGTTAGTCTTCTGTTCGATCTATCGGCTCTTCAGAAACACCGGAGCAAGCATCTGGTCCACAGGTACGAAGCCGTCCGTTAGCATCACGGCTTCTTCCTGGTGGAACCACCGGTAGAACAGATCCTCCGGCATGAAACGCGTGATCGGAGTCTCCCAGCCAAGCGCCTCATTCGCCTCAAAAAGATCGTTCAAAGTGATCGGCACATCCGATCCCACCACCACATAAGTCACGTTAGTCCGCTCATCCTTGTCCCAAAGATCATCATCCCTAAGCACATAGACATGATCAAACGTGTGCTGCATCGTGTTCACGTATGACCGCAGGAAATTCCCGATCTCGATGTTGTCCACGATGTTCACTATGTAGATCCCCTCGGATTTGAGAAGCTCCTTAACCTCTCGGTTGAACTCGTGCGTCGTCAACTGATAAGGAACCGAAAAGTCGTTGAACGCGTCGCCAACCACCATGTCGTACTGCCCCTTCGGCAACTCCCGAGCCTTCATCCGCGCATCCTCGTGATAGCTGATGATCGTCGTGTTCAACGGCAACCAGAGATAGTCATGTGCTATCTGAGTCACGGCGGGGTCGATCTCAACAACCTCCACATCCCAATCTCCATAGTGATGTTCGATCAACCTCGGCATCGTATATCCTCCGCCCCCGATGAACATCACTTTAGGTGTGCCATGCCGATGTTCCTGCAACGCCACAAAATCTGCCGTGATCTTCTCATACCCATAAACGAGAAACGTCGGATCACCCCTCGCCACATAGCTATGCAGCAGTTGGTCTAGCGTCAACGTCCTCACAGTCTTCCCCTGGATCTCCCGCTCCCTCACCTTGATGCAGAAATAGTTGCTCTCTTCCTCACAATCCGAATCGAACCACTCATAGTTGAAGCTCAGAAACACGGCTACAACCGCTATCACCACCGGCAACGCAGCGCCGACCTTGTATCGAATCTTCCAAAGATCGCCGAACAGAAGCGCCATTACAAACAGAACAATCGCCACAGCTAACACGATGGGTCGCGTCCCGATCCACTGGATCAACACGAACCCCGTCAAAAACACTCCCAAGATCGAACCCGCAGTAGATATCGCATAGAACCGACCGACGATATTCCCCGTCCTCGAAAGATTCTGGAGCTCCAATTTGATCACAATTGGCGTCACCATCCCCAGGATCACGCTCACCGGCAAGAAAAGCACTGCCGTCAACGTCACGATCCTGGGCAACAACGGCATATCACTGACAAACTCACCTGCCACCGAGATCAACGGCAGGATGATGACCGTGAACACCCCCGAAATCAGCAGAATGATACCGAGCGTGATCCGTGACGGGTACCTGTCAGCTAGCACTCCTCCTACATAGTTACCCAAACTGATCCCAGCTAGTACAACCCCGATGATGCTCGTCCACGTATACAGCGACACCCCAATCACAGGCGCCAATATCCTACCCGCAACAATTTCCAAAATCAGCGTGCACGCACTAGCCGTGAAGACGATGATGTATGGGATCAACGAACCCAGTACAGAGAGAACGCGGTTTCCTCGGTCTTCGACCTGAGTTTCCGTTGATGCGTCAGTTGCTGTCAATGCGTGCCCATCCATATGGCGCGTGAGAAACGATACGATATGTCCGTCTAGCAGAGATAAGGATACTTACTGTCAAAAATCCGATCGCCTTCACGATCAACGGTACGGATCGAAGAACCTGATGACACGTTGGGAGAAGCGTGTCGGAAAGGAGCTATGCATCCCATGCCCGCTATCGTCCCACTTCTCATACTCCGCATCCGGCAACATCCCCATCGCCTCCACCGATTCTTCATCGTTTAGCGCCGAACCCAGACTCGGTTCCGCTTGCAAGAGCAGACCCGGCGCGTCTGCCCCTTGAAGCAGATCTTCAACCCGCCAATTCGCACGCGCACGTCCACTCAAAGTTGCGCGGTACACCTCGGGATCCATCGCCATCAGTTTTTCGGTCCGGTCACGCCATCGGGCCTCATCAAGCTCTGGATTGGTCTCTCTGACGTGAGCCAAGACCGCATCATGGTTCCTGTTGTTGTCCAGAATCTCCAACGTCACCTCAAAACTACTGCGGAACTGGTTACCCTCCCAACGCCGGTGCAACATCAGCGGTGGATCCTCGTACACCACGGCGCGAACCAGATCTGACCGCAGATAGTTAAGCCCTAATGCGGTGATACCTCCCAAAGAGTGCCCCACAACAAACGCGGGTTCACCGATCGCCTTCTCGATGAACTCGACTTGATCCTCGGAATAAGAGCGCCAGTGATATCCGTTCGACACCCACGCCGATTTCCCATGACCGCGTAAATCCACAGCGTATATGTGCCAGTCTTCGGCAAACGCATCCACCACGTTGAGCCAATCCTGCCGCCGTCCGCTGATCCCGTGTATGAACAGTAACGGCGGCCCATTTTCAGGCCCCTCCGCATAGTTGATGTGTCTATCGTCAATCTCAAGTCGAGATTCGACCAACTTAGTTAGCACCTGATTATTCATCTATCGCTTTCGTATCGCCTCGCGTTTGGATCACTCAAGAAATGGTATTCGCTATACCCGGCGATTGAAAACGACATCACGCGTTGCTGGGGTCAGAAATTGACGCGTCAGTCCTAAGCAATCCGAAAGCTACAATACTCTGCCAACGCACAAACGGCCACTCGGAGACAAGCATGGCAACAGATTCAACCAATAGCAACGGAACAGTAAACCGCGGCGTCTTCGCCATCCCCGTGACACCCTTCAACGAAGACGGCAGCGTCGATTACGAATCTCTACGCCGTTGCGTTACCTACTGCGTCGAAGCAGGTGCGCACGGCATCGTGATGCCCGTCAACGCCAGCGAAGGACCGCGTCTGACCGATGAAGAGCGCGACGAGGTTCTGAGAGTCGGCGTCAAAACCGTCGCAGGTGCCGTGCCAGTCGTCGCCGGCGCGAGCGGCATCTCCGTCGAACACTGCATCGAACGCGCACGCGTCGCCGTCGAATGCGGAGCAGATTCGATAATCGCCATGCCCTGCAACGGCATGGGAGGCGGCCAAGAAACCATCGACCTATTCGGCGCGCTAGCCGAAGCTACAGGTCTGCCGGTCTGGCTCCAAAACAACAAACCTCCCACCGGTCCCACCATCCCAACCCCGACCATCATCCGCATCATGGACGAGATCCCTGCTGCACGGTTGCTCAAAGAGGAGAGCCTGCTGCCCGGAAACGTGATGACCGCCATCCTAGAAGCATGCGGCGACAAGGTCGAATCCATCATGGGCGGAATGGGAGGAAGATATCTCCTAGGCGAATACCGCCGAGGCGGCGCAGGCACGATGCCCGCAGGGCACATCACCGAAGCCCACGTCGCATTGTGGGACGCACTGGAGGCAGGCGGCGTAGACGAAACCGGCCAGCAAGTCGTCAGTGCCGAGGCTCGAGCCATCTTCAACCGTCTCCTGCCATCCCTAAACTTCGAATTCTTCTTCGGCGTCACAACCTACAAACAAGCGTTCTGGCGTCGAGGCATCATCAAAACCCCTGTGACACGCCAACCAGGTTCGAAACCCTTCGACCGCTACGACGGAGAAGAGCTGGACACCATTCTCGACGAATTGTCGGACCTGCTCACTTGGCGGGGTTAAACGAGCCCTGTGTCCCATCGACCACCCCGATTGCAAGCAAGCCACCCCGCGACGACCAAAACCGAGCCGACCACCAACATCAAAGCGATCCAAGCAATCCCAGGATAGGAACCTCCGGTCGCCGGCAGGCCAGCCCCCAGTGTAGGGGACACCTCTGGTGTAGCAGGCGCAGGTCCCGGCGCACCCTCCAACCCAGCCGACAACACAATCGGCACCGACCCAACGTACCCGCAAACCTTCAACTTCCCATCAAAAACCTTCACCCCCGAATTGAGCACGGTCTGAGACACGCCACTATCGTCGGTCGCAACCAATCTGATATCGACGACATCGGCCGAGAACATTTTCGGCATCGGCAAACACGCTTCCGCTGGATTCCGGAAGACAAACCGACGTACAGGAGGTCTCCCGAATTCGTCCAATGCGTCAACGATGTAGCTGTTACCGGCGACGGTGTACCGATGGTGCGTCATACCGAGATTCGACGCCGCATCGCCCTCCGTCATACGAATCCCAACGAATGTCGCGCTCGGGACATCACCCGGGTCAGCAACGAACGAAAATCTGTCACCCAATATCGACCCGCCCTCTTCTGGCAAGAAAACCTCATAACGGTTGCCGTCATCATCAACCATGAACTGCGGCAAAGGACCGGGCGGATTGACCGGGGATGGATCCTCCGCTAGAACCAAGCTACCCGTAATCAGCAACGTCAAGATCGCCGAAACCGCCGCAGAAAATGTAACGATCAATCGACGGTGCGAAATTCTTTCGTCTAATCGTCCTGATTTAGTCATAGCCAATATGCAAATCCATCCGATTTTGATGCTGATTATCGCACCTTAACGCAAAATAACGTATTCAAAAGCCAATTCCCCGCTGGCATTCCGATCAAACCCGAGACTTGCACCTCAACGAAAAGCACAGTGCGCCAAGAATGTACGCCTACCGTATAAACTGAAAAACACGGCATGACCGTGGAAACGAAACCACGTCTCCGAAGCCCGGCATGGCAACTACCTCGACACTCGTTTCCAATCCCTCAAAGTCTCTGAGGCCGTCGAACAGGAACGGGTACGAACGCTCGCTAACTGAACTCATGGAAGAGGTGCAGGCATACCTCGCACCAGATGAGATCGAATTCGTCCAATCCGCCTACGAATACGCCTATCTAGCGCACGACGGGCAGACGCGCAAGTCTGGCGAGCCATACATCATCCATCCCATCAGCGTCTCTCTCCGCCTCGCCAAGCTGCATCTCCCTACCGATCTCATAGTCGCAGGCCTCCTTCACGACACCGTCGAAGACTGCGGTATCGAAATCGAAGACATTCAGAAAGAGTTCGGCGATGGCATCGCCCTACTCGTCGATGGAGTTACAAAGCTCAAACAGATCGAGCTGAAAGCCATCGATGGCGGTTCACAAAGCCGAAGACACGCCGCTAATCGTGAACAGCAACGCATCGAAAGCCTCCGAAAAATGTTCGTCACCGCCGGCGATGACCGACGGGTGCTCCTGATCAAACTCGCAGACCGGATGCACAACATCGAGACTCTCAGATTCGTCCCCGATGAGCAGCAGCAACGAATCGCTCGAGAGACCATGGACATCTACGCCCCGCTCGCAGACCGACTGGGCATGAACGATTGGAAGTGGCGACTCGAAGACACCGCCTTTTATTACCTCAACCAAAAGGAATACCGAACTATCTCCGGTCTCGTGAAGCGCAAACGCAGAGAACGCGAAGAATTCACCACTCGAGCAGTAGACATGCTCAAAGAGGCCATCATCGAGCAAGCTGGCATCAAAGCATCCATCAGCGGTCGCGCCAAACACCTATACAGCATCGCCAGAAAGAAGAATCGTTACGAAGAACTCGGCAGAACATTTGACGAGATCCACGATCTCATCGCCCTACGAGTCATCACCCAAAGCACCGCTGAATGCTACTACGCCCTCGGCATCGTCCACGGCATGTGGCCCATGATCGAAGGTACCTTCGACGACTACATCTCCAAACCAAAGTCGAACGGATACCAATCCCTCCACACTACCGTCCGCGGACCAGAGAACACTCCACTAGAAGTGCAGATCCGCTCTCGCGAGATGCACGAAATCGCTGAGCAAGGGTTCGCCGCTCACTGGGCATACAAACAAGGCGGAAACAACCAGGGCGACAAAAACACGTCTGACAGGACCATGACTTGGCTCAAAGACATGATCACCCTCGACGACGTCTCAAACGACTCGCACGAGTTCATCGATTCCGTCGACCAGGAGATTCTCAGCAACGACCAGATCCAGGTTTTCACACCCGCCGGAGACGTAAAAGAACTACCTTCAGGCGCAACACCGCTGGACTTCGCATATCGCATCCACACCGAGTTAGGTCACAGCACCGTAGGCGCCGTAGTCAACGGCAAATTGGTACCCCTAAACACCGAACTCCAATCCGGCGACGTAGTCGAAATTCGCAAGGCCCGTACCCCGCGCGGGCCGAGCATGGATTGGCAAGATGCCGAAAAGCGCTACTTGGTAACGAACAGCGCCAAGGCCAAGGTCCGCCAATGGTTCAGCCGCCAAGCGCGCGAAACCAACATTCAACAAGGACGACAACAACTCAAACGCGTCGTCGATCAGCTATCTCGCATGGGACACGAGATCAACTCCGAAGAGATCGCCGATCTCATGGGATACGCCACCACCGACGAACTCTTTGCCGACCTCGGGAAAACCCACCAACAACCGTCCGTCATCGTTCGAACCGTAATCAATGCGATTGAGGAACAACGCCCCGAGGCCATCCTCGAAGCCCAACTCGCCGACGGCGAACGCGCAGCCGCCCGAAATACAGGTACCAGCCTGGCCAAGGGTGTCATCGTAATGGGCCTACCGGGCGTCCAGATCAACTTCCCCCAATGTTGCACCCCTATCTACGGCGACGAAATCGTCGGCTACCTCACACGCGGAAGGGGCGTATCCGCACACCGCACCAACTGCCACAACATCAGGAACATTGACGACGATGACATGGATCGAATCGTCGATGCCGCATGGGGTCACGTAGAAGGTTCTTATCCGACGAGGCTCCGAGTAGAAGGGTCCGATCGCATGGGACTCATTCACGATATCAGCGGAATCATCCGAGACGAAAAGATGAATCTCCACAAGATGGCGTCAGGCGAAGACATCGGAAGAGGCAGCACCCGCATCGACTTCACCGTCTACACCACCGGCTTGGAACAACTAGCCAAGCTCTTCAATCGCCTCGAAGGTGTCCCCGGCGTCCACCACGTCAGACGCATCAGCTAAACCCTTCGCCATCACTACTTAATCCAAACCTCTAACCAACTGGCGTCTTTATAGAATCGTACGAGCCCGAGCCCCGAAATCGGTTCGAACAATCATCTTCGCCAACCGAAAGGTAAACGAACAAGCCATGCCTGCAGCCAAGTCAATGCGCGTACAGCGGCGCCGAGCGGCCCGCAACCGAACCGTGCGGTCCTTCGTGCGGTCCCGCGTCACGGCCGCTCGCAATGCAATCGATACCGCGCCGTCGGACGACGCGACAGTTAAGCAACTACGCGCCGCAATCAGCGCTCTCGACGTCGCCACACGAAAAGGCGTCATCCACCGAAACCAATCCTCACGCAAAAAGAGCCGCCTGGCCAAACGCCTGAACAAAGCTCTCGCGAGCTAATGCTCCCCAAAAATCACGGTGATCACCACGATCACCAACACGGCCATCACGATCATGGCCACCCCCAAACCGAGCATCTTCACACGCACGGCACGCCTTCTTCCGAAGATCCCGGTTCACGCTTCCGCTGGCAAGTACACCACCCCTTCGAGAACATCCCCGGACGCGCCGCGATTGAAGTAACCCCTTGGTCCGGTCTCATGCCCCGTTGGAGATTCGTAATTCCCGCCGAATATGAGGGCATGGTCCGATGGGGAATCGGCGAAGCCAACGGTGGTGAAGTCAGTTTCGACAACGTCCGCCGCCCCCTCAGACACGGACCAGTACAACTGGTTGACGGCCCACTAGTCGAATGGTTCGGTGGACACAATCCTCTGTCACCGAACCTCAGCGCCTACATCATCATCGACGGCGATCCGCCCCACTACTTAGCATTCGGACAAGCCGACGAACCTGAAGGTCCGCCAACCACTCTCGAAGGCGTCTACTTCGCCGCACATCACCCACCGCATCCAAACTAAACAGACGCTGTTAGACTTTCCCCCACATTCGCATCTTTCAGGGGGATCAAATGACCGAAACGGTCAAATGCGATCTGCTCATCTCCGGCGGAATGTTGCTCAACACCGACACCGCCGAACTTAACCCCGGCAGCGTCGCGATCAAAGGCGACACCATCATCGCCATCGATGACGTCCCACAAAACTACGTCCCCCTTCGTCGCATAGACGCCACTGGTCTGATCGTCACCCCCGGCCTCATTGACCTCCACACCCACGTCGCCGGCAGCATCCGACGCCCTTCTCCTTACGTCGAAGACATGATGCAAGACGCCGACCTCGCCGGCGTCCATTCCGGTGTCACCACCGTCGTCGATGCCGGTTCCTGCGGAATCACAAACATCGGCGGACTCGTCAATCACATCATCCCGAACGCCGAAACTCGTGTCCTCGCCCTTTTGAACGTCGGATCACCGGGCGTCAACCGGATCCCAGAAGTAACCTCCGCCCTAGACATCGAGCACGATGCCGCGGTCGCCGCAATCCAGTCCCGCAAAGACGTCATCATCGGCGTCAAAGCCCGAATGGTCTCACCAGGCATTGCCGAGTTAGGCTTCGAACTTCCCAAAGCCGCCAAATCCATCGCCTCTGAAGCCGGCGTCCGCCTCATGGTCCATATGGGAGACACCACCGGTCAATCCGATCAAGCATTGAACGCCGCACCAAAGATTCTCGCCGAACTCCTAGAAGAAGGCGACATCGTAACCCACTCCTTCACTGGAGCAAGAGGCGGTCTACTAGCTTCCGACCGAAGCCTCCTCCGAGAAGCCATCGACGCCCAAAAACGAGGCGTCAAGTTCGACATCGGTGTCGGAGGCCGCAACTTCTCCTTCGATGCCGCGAAACGAGTCCTTGATGGCGGCCTTACCCCTGACACCATCAGCTCCGACGTTACTCTCCAAAGCCGCTACGCCGGAACATCCTTCTCACTAGTCGACTGCATCGGCAAAGTCATCTCTCTAGGCATAAGCCTCGAAGACGCCCTCGTAATGTCCTGCCGAAACCCAGCCGCCGTACTCTCAACATCCCGTAACCCACTAACCGTCGCAACTGCCGAGGGCGACGTAGGCTTCGAGCAAATGCTCGGCTGCATGGCACCCGGAACCCATGCCGACCTCACTCTGCTCAGAGTCCACCAAGGTGCATTCCAATTCATCGATGGTGACAACAATGTCAACTACGGCCCATACGCCCTAGAACCTGTATCGTGCATCAGGGCCGGGCAAGTCATGCCCATCGACTACGGACCCAGAGCACAAGGATGGCTACCAGAATCTCTCTAATCCCAACCCGAGAACCAGCATGAACAACCAACAAATCATCGACCAAATCGACAAACTCCCGCGCATCAAACTCGCCCGGCTTAATACGCCCTTCGAGGAGGCGCCAAACCTCCGCGCTGCGATCGCCGAAACCATGAACGCCGACGTCTCAGCCGTCCCACGCATCTTCTTCAAGCGCGACGATGCCACTGGTTTCGCATTCGGAGGCAACAAAGCCCGTCACATGGAGTTCCTATTCGCCCACCTCATCAAACGCGGCTTCGACACCATCGTAAACATCAACCACTACCACTCAAACCAAGCACGCTTCGTCGCCGCCGCATCCGCAAAAACCGGCCTCAAATGCCACATGGTCGCCGTCGACATGGTCGACGCACCTGTTGTCGGCAACCTTCTTATCGGTCACCTCACCGGAGCCGAAGTACACCGCGTCCCATCCGAATACTCCCGCTCCGTCGCCGAAAAACTCGTCGAAGACGAAAACAATAACGGACGCAACGCAACTATCCTCTCCGACAACGACTTTTCAGATATCGCAGGAATGATCGGTTTCGTCGAAACTGGCACCGAACTCGACCTGCAAACAGCAGATACCGGCCTCGCAGACACCCCTATCCATTTCTGGGGACTCGTCGGTCGCTCCATCGCCGGCGTTCGACTCTACGCCCGAAACACCGGCAAGCCCTGGACCGCATCCGCCACCGCGTACTCTCACACGCAACCAGACAGCTACGAAGCCATCTACATCGACCGCTCCACCCGCGTCGCCGAACTCCTCAACCTAGATTCAGCACTGGAACCCGACGACCTTGACACCATCACCGGCTACCAGGGTTCTGACTACGGCATCCCTCATGATGGCGTCTTCGAAGCGATCCACATGGTCGCCAAATCCGAAGGCATCATCTTAGACCCCAACTACACCGGAAAATCAATGTCCGCCCTCATCGGCGAAATCCGGGCCGGAAACCTCGATCCCGAAACACCCGTGATCTTCATCCACTCCGGCGGACTACCTCAAACCTTCGCCTTCGCCGAACAACTCTGGGACTGGCAACCTGACTAAAACCTCCCCGCCGACTTTCCCATCATGCCGAAAGTCTTCGATCATAGTTCGCAGTGCCTCGTAAGTTAAACTCCCCTCAGACTCACAACCAACAGGAGCAAAGCAACCGTGCTCGAACAATTCCACGTCCCCGAACAAGACCGCGTCTACGTCGAACTCGACCGCATGAGAGCCGCAACCGAAGCCCTCTTCATGCGATGCGGAGTCGAAGAAGCCGGAGCCAAAGCCTCGACTGACGTCCTCCTTACCAACGACCTCCGAGCGGTCGAGACGCACGGCGTATCAAACATGATGCGCAACTACGTTGCCCAGTACATGGCCGGCGCCTTAAACCCCACGCCTGATCTCAAGATCGTCCGAGAAACCGCCACAACCGCAAACGTCGACGGCGACGGCGCTCTCGGCATACAGATCGGTGGCGACATGATGCAAATCGCCATCGACAAAGCCAAACAATACGGCACAGGAGCCGTAACGGTCTTCGACTCCGGACACCTAGGCGGGTGCGGCTACTACGCCGCTCAAGCCGCCCAGCAAGGCATGGTCGGACTATGCATGACCGGCGGTCACGGCACACGAGCCTCCGGCGGAATGCTCCCCACCTTCGCCGCTGAATCCCGCCTCGGGACAAACCCTATCGCGTGGGCCGCACCTGCACGCAACCAACATCCGTTCCTCTTCGACGTCGCCTGCACCCAGATCGCAAACAACAAAGTCGGCCTCGCTCGACGCATGGGCGTTCCTCTCGAACCCGGATGGATCACCGACACCAACGGCGTCCCATTCAACGATCCCGTCGACCCGCCCGACGAATACTTCCTTCTGCCCTTCGGAGGAACACGCGAAAACGGTTCTCACAAAGGCTATGGATTCGCCGCAGTATGCGCCATTATGTGCCAGACCCTCGCCGGCGTAGGGATGGCAGGTTCGGGCAACCAGTACCAGGGCGGATACCACTTCTTCGCCGCGTTCCAGATCGAGGCCTTCTGCGACCACGATGAGTTCCTAGACAACATGGACGAGGCCCTAACCCACCTCGCGTCCGCAAAACCCGCCCCCGGACACGAACGCGTCCTATACCCCGGCCTAATCGAAGGCGAAGAGACAGAACAGCGCCTGGACGAAGGAATCCCATACCACCGCGAAGTCATCGAATGGTACGAGTCCATCGGCGCAGAACTAGATGTCGAGATCAACCTCCCGTAAAACACAAACAGAACCATCCCATGAATCAGAATCCATCCCCTCTCCCGCTCGGCGAGAGAGGGTTAGAGTGAAGGCACAAAATGCAACGACAATACGTGAATTTCGGGACCGGCGGCGTCATGGTCACCCGCATGGCCTTGGGCCTCGGCTTCCGGGGCCAAAACGATGCCGATGAAGCCAAAAAGACCATTGCCGCCGCGCTCGACGGCGGCCTCAACCTCATCGACTGCGCAAACATCTATGGCCTCGGTGACAACCGCCGCAACGCCGGAACCTCCGAGATCATACTCGGTGAACTCATGAAAGATCGCGGCGACCGCGACGACATCGTCATAACTTCCAAAGTCTCCAGCCCCGTCGCCCAAGGCGTAAACGACCACAACACCTCCCGATGGCACATCATGCGAGAGGTCGAACGATCACTCAAACGCCTACAGACCGACCGCATCGACGTATACCTCATCCACCACTTCGACGACAGCGTCGGCTATGAAGAGCGAACCCGCGCCCTAGACGATCTCGTACGTGACGGCAAAATCCGCTACACCGGCCTCTGCAACTACCAGGCGTGGCAAGTAGTCCAGACCCTCCGTGTCCAAGACCAAATCAACGCTGGAAGCCTCATCACCGTCCAAAACCCCTACAGCATGCTCAACCGGGAACTCGAAGACGAAATGTTCCCCATGGTCCAGACAACTGGCCTCGGAATCATGGCCTACAGCCCCCTCGCCGTCGGCCTTCTCTCCGGCGACTACGACCCCGACCGAATGCCCGACAGCGCCCGACTATGGGGCAGTCGACGATCACACGCCTTCAACCGCGTAGTCCGAGGAGCCGCGGCCGACGTCATCCGCACTAACGCCGATGTCGCTAAACGGATCGGCGCTACCCCAGCCCAAGTCGCCCAAGCATGGGTCCTATCCCATCCCGAAGTCACCATCGCAATCTCCGGCGCCGACACCCCCGAACAGATGCAGGACAACCTCGGTGCCCTCGAAATCACTCTGCCCGAAGAGGAACTCAACGAACTCAACGAATCCTCCCACCGTCTCCGCATAACCCTAGATGGCGCCGGCTTCGAAGACGACCGATAGCCACCGCCCGTCACTCCCGCCTCACCCCGTCATTTCCGCATCACTCCGTCATTCCCGCTAAAGCGGGAACCCAAGGGTGGACGGGCAGTTGGGTTGCGTAGGAAACCAACTGATCGCAAATATAAACTCCTTCAACTTCACCCTCCCTGTTGAAGCTCGAGGCGGACTACAAGGTCGGAAACGCCGAATGATACAATCGACATTTGCGACCTGAAAGACCATGCCCAAGCGAACATACCAACCAAAAAAGCGCCGACGCGCCCGCGTTCATGGATTCCGATCACGGATGTCCACCAAAGGCGGACGTGCAGTTCTGGCGCGACGACGTGCTCGAGGTCGCAAACGCCTTACCGTCTGAGCTCGTCTACACGCTTGGCAAAAGCCGCTTCAACGGCATCCATAAATGAGCAACCATGGGGCTCTCCAAGCATCGGCGACTGCGCCGTCGTGAAGAGTTCCGAAGAGTACTAAAAGACGGCAAACGCGCCCGAGACCACCTGCTTTCAATCACCGCGGTCGATAACGACAACCCCGACGCCGAACCTCGCTACGGCTTCGCAATCCCAAAACGCGTCGGAAACGCTGTCACACGCAACCGCATAAAGCGACGACTAAGGGCGATTGCCAGCAAAGCGGACCACCCAAGAGGATGGGACTACGTCATATACGCCTTTCCGGCAGCGGCCAACGCGACATCGCAGCACTTGTCGGAATCGATAGCCAGACTGGTAAAACGCCTCAAGTCTGGCTACCGTACTCGCCCATCTCGCCCACCGAGGTGAACGCATGATCACCAAATCCGCGTTGACCGTCCTCCGGCTCTACAAACTCGCTGTATCTCCCTATCTGCCCAGCACCTGCATCTACCAACCCACCTGTTCCGAATACGCCGCCGAAGCTATCGAAATTCACGGCGTCATAAAGGGAAGCTGGATGGGAACCAAGCGCATCGCCCGATGCAACCCCTTCAAGACCGGCGGACTAGATCCAGTCCCTGCGATCAACGAAGAGAAACTGTCTTCCGCAGGTCACACGGAGACGCAAGCCCGATGAATCCGGCACACGGAGCGCGACACCTACGACGCGGCGCAGCTGCGCTCCTCCTCGCAATCGTCTCCGCCATCTCCCTCACCGCCTGTCTCAACGACCTAACCCCGCAGGGCCGATGGTCATCACCAGTCTCCGACGGCAACTTCATCTACATCGGCAACCTAGACGGCGTCCTCGTCCGCCTTGACGCCGTCAGTCACGCCTACGACGTTAACTGGCTATACCCCTACGAACTCGATGGCGTCCGCAAGAAACCAAACGGCCTGGGTGCAATCTACGGAGCTCCCATCCTCCAAGACGACACCGTTTTCGCCGCGGGATACACCTGCACCGGATCCAATTGCGACGGCGAAGTCTTCGCCGTCTCAACCGACAGTGGCGGCATCGCATGGAACTCTGGCGGATTCCAAATCCGAACCAAGCTAGTCGGACAAGCCAAACCAACCGATAACGGACTCCTCCTAATCGGTACCGGCCCAGTCGACGATGAACGCGACCCTCCCGGATACCTCTACGCCTTTAGCTCCGATCCCAACGCCGGACGACGCGTCGCATGGCGAGTACCCCTCGATGGCGAAGTATGGGGTGAAGTCGCCGTTGATAACACCACAAACACCGCCTACGTCGGCACCGCCGCCGGGACCCTCTACGCCATCAACATCTCGGAAGGCGATCTCTCAGAACGCGTCAAATGGCAATTCGCAGCCGATGGAGCAATCACCGGCAACGTAGTTTTCCACGACGGCGCAATCTACTTTGGTGACCTCGCAAGCAACTTCTACCGTCTGAACCCAAGGTCACAATCCGTCGATTGGCAATTCGAGGCCGAAGCATGGGTCTGGGCCGAGGGCGTTCCCGACAACCAAAAAGGCACGATCTACGTCTCTACTCTCGGCGGCCATGTCTACGCTCTCGACATCGGATCTGGGAACCTGATCTGGAGCACTAGGATCGAGGGTCAAATCATCGGGACGCCGCTCCTCTTCGAACGCGTCCGCAACGAATTCACCCAGCGTGTCTTGGCTGTGCCATCCGGAGCTGAAGACGTCCACGTCATAAACGTCAACGACGGACAGATCATCGGCACGTTCCCCACCGACAGCGCGGTCAAATCAGCGCCAGTTCTTATCAACGACTTCGTCTACATCCACACCCTTGACGGCCAACTCAAGTGGTACTCGCCCAGCGACCAGACCCTCCAAGGTTGCGTCGCCCTGAAGGACGGTGGACGATGCGAATGATGACACTGCCACTCCTTCCACCGTCTGGAAACCAAGGCAAGCTCCTAGGGTTGCCCCCGATCGCGGGGAAAATGTCCGAAGAACGAAGGGGGATCCACTAAATGGAATTCCTCGGCCTCATATGGGACCAGGGCATCATGCGCCCCATGATCAACTCCCTCGCCCTGCTCTACCACTACCTCTTCCTCAACTACGGCCTAAGCATCATCGCCTTCACCGTAGTCGTGCGCGTCTTAATGATCCCGCTCACGATTCGCCAGACCAACCAGATGAAGAAGCTACAAGTACTGCAGCCTCGAATGAAGGCCATCCAAGACAAGTACCGCGACAAGAAAGACGCTGAGAGCAGACGCGCCCAATCCGCCGAATCCATGGCCCTCTACCGCGAAGCCGGCGTCAACCCTATCGGATGCCTCGGTCCCATGGTCATTCAGATGCCCATCTGGATCGGCTTCTACCGCGCCATCATCCGAACTATGCCGACCACTCCCGAAGGCATGGCAAACCTCTCCGCATCCTTCTACGCATGGAACCCCGCAAGCGCCGACGTCCCCTTGAGTCGCCTATTCCTCGGCATCGATCTAGCCGACACCGTCTCGCAGGTATACCTCCCCCTCAATTTCCTCCTACCCGTGCTAGTCGGCGCATCAATGTTCATCACCACAAAGATGACCGCCACCGTCGCAATGGACGAGCGGCAACAATCCCAACAACGAATCATGCAATGGATGATGCCGGTAATGATCGGCGTCTTCACATACCAATTCCCCGCCGGTCTCGGCATCTACATTTTGCTATCCAACATCGTCGGCGTCGTAATCCAATACTTCGTCGGCGGACAACAACCAATCGATCTGTTCGGAAAACTTTACCTCGGCACAGCCGAAACGCGAGCTCTGGCGATTGCAGCCAAGGAAGATCTCGCGATCAAAAAGCTGTCCGAAGGTGAAACGGAAGAGGAGGAATCAACCGATGACGACCCGACGAGTGTTCACAGGGAAGGACGTTCAAGAGGCAACCGCCGTCGCGCTCGAAACTCTAGGCGCAGAGCTCGAAGACGTCGACATTAGAGTCATCAACCCCGGCAGAGCCGGAATCTTCGGCCTCGGCGGTGCTCTCGCCGAAATCGAAGTCGCGAAACTCTCCGACATCGTCGCCGAAGAGGCAGCCGAAGCCGAGGAACGCCAGCGTCAGATGGACGCGGCCGTAGGCGTCACCGAGGAATCGGACAGTCGTCTGCAACCTGCCAGAACTCGCCAACGGCGACCGCGACAAAACCAACCTCAGGACGGAGAAGATGGCGCCGATTCACCGGGACAACGTCAATCTCGCCCGCGACCTCAACAACGCCGCAACCGTCGCCAGGCAACCGCCCGTCAGCGCACTCCCCGCACTGGCAACCGCCCGGCACGCCAGCCTCGGCAGCAACGCCAACCTCGGCAGCACCCCGAAGAGGCGCAGCAACCCGCAGTTGAAGCCCAAGTCGAGTCATCCGAAGCCCCCGCCACTCAGGAGACTCGGGAACCCCAGAGGCGAACCCAAACCCCGATCGAACCCATCCAAGACCGTCAGGAACTCGAGACCGTAACCGGCGAAATCCTCGCCTACCTCATCTCCGCCATGAACGTCGACGTCGACGCGTATGTCTTGGACGAACTCCGTGACGGCTCCGTCGTATTCGAGATCGAAGGCGACGACGCTGGCCTGCTCATCGGTCGCCGGGGAGAAACCCTCCGCGATGTCCAATTCATCGTCCGTATGCTTGTCAATCGTCGCGTCGAGCAACGCGCAAACATCATCATCGATGTCGAGAGATACCAGCAACGACGCACCCAGAAACTCCATGCCATCGCAGAAAACGCGGCCAGGACCGCATCACGAGGCCGACCCAAATCCCTCGACCCCATGACCCCTGAAGAACGTCGCATCGTTCACATGGCCCTATCCGACAACCCAGACGTAGTAACCCAAAGCGAAGGTCAGGGTCCCGAACGACACGTGGTAGTCAAACCCCGCAATTGACAGAGAACATGCAAACACCCGCTAGGCAAGAAATCTCCGACTACGCCGTAGCCCACACTACCAAGCCCGACAACATCTTCGACGACATCGCAAAAGATGCCCAAACGACCCTGTCCGCGGGCATGATGTCGGGCAGAACCGTCGGTTACTTCCTCAACACCCTCGTAGCCATCACCGGCGCCCAACGAGTCCTCGAAATCGGCACCTTCGTCGGCTACAGCGCTCTCATGATGGCGACCGCTCTACCCGAAGACGGAGAACTCATCACCCTTGACGTTAGCGAGGAGTTCACCAACATCGCCCGAAAGCACTGGGCGAGACACCCCGACGGCCACAAAATCAAACTCATCCTCGGCCCTGCCACCGAAACCCTCGACACCCTCAAACCCAGCTTCGACGTCATCTTCATCGACGCCGACAAAGACAACTACCCCGCCTACTACGAGAAATCTCTCAACCTTCTATCACCCCGAGGTATCATCGTCGTAGACAACGTATTCCAAGGCGGACGCGTTCTCCAAACCGATGTCTCTGTTGACCAACGCTCAGCATCCACCCGCGCCGTTCAGCAACTCAATGAAACCGTCCAAAACGACGACCGCGTCAACAACGTCATGATCACCGAACGCGACGGCCTCCTTCTGATCCGCCGCCGCGACGCCCACCTCGCCGAGTAGGCCATTGTCATTCAGGCGAATGTCGGGTTCCTCCGTGAGACCGCCGACCTCTACGCCAAGGACGAATCCTCTTCAACTCTTTACCCCGACGATACCTCTGCTGATAGTAGACGTACTCGTCGTAGGTGCCGGCTGCATAGTGCCCGCTTGACGGGTCGGGACCTGTGCGAACGTTCGGTTCGGGCGGATTCGCCGCCACGACATCCTCGTCGAAATCGACACCAAGCCCCGGCTCCTCGGGCACCGTTATATACCCGTCAACGGTCGGCAGGTGCGGTTGGATGACCTCGTAACGCTGCGGTACATCGTCCTCCAGTCGTTCAAGTATGAGAGCGTTCGCAATGCTCGCCAAAATGTGGATCGCGGCATACTCCGCGACCGGCCCAAGCGAACCAGAGTGGGGCGCAACGTTGATGTAGTGCGCCTCAGCCAACGCGGCAATCTTCCTGAGCTGGGTGATACCGCCGATACGGCCGGAGTCGGGCTGGACAACATCCACGAGCTCATCCTCGATAATCTCCCGCACACCCCAGATATGCGAGTGCCGTTCCCCCGCTGCAATCGGAATATCCACATTCTCCTGCACTCGCCGCAACGCTTCGGTATTCTCTGGAGGCACCGGGTCTTCATAGAACAACAAGTTGTACGGCTCCAAATTCTTACCCACGATGATCGCGTCTTTCGCCGTAAACCAAGGAGGACCATGCGCATCAACCATGATGTCCATCTCATCGCCGACTGCCTGACGAATCGAATCAACAATCTCGACAGTCCGATACACGCCACCAGTTTTCACGCCAGTAATCCCCCGGTCTCGCAACTCAACCGCGCGGTCAGAACTATGGGCGTGAGCATAAGTCCGGATTCGTTTCCTGACCCTCCCACCCAGCAGATTCCAAACTGGCGTCTCCAACACCTTCCCTTTGATGTCCCAGAGCGCCATGTCAATGGCATTGATAGCCCCAGATCCAGGCGTGCCCGTCATGCCATGTCCCATTATTCCGACGATCATCTTCTGGTGAAGCCGCTCGATGTCTGTCGGATCGTCTCCGATGATCAGTGTGGCAAGATCCTCCACCGCCGTCTGGACAACTCGAGGCCAACCCGAACCTTCGCCTACACCATAAATCCCCGCGTCGGTGTACACCTTGACGAAACACCAGTTCCGACTACCTCCGCCGCTCATTAGGAACGTCTTCACTTCCGTTATCTTCATCTCTAACCCGTCACTCCCATTCATTGCAGTTGCCAGCGATACCAAAACGCGCATCGCCTCGTTTATCGAATACGAATGATACGCGCTAAACTACAATCCTCAAAGACGACTACCAAATCGACCAACATCGCTCCACAGCGGGAGAATAACCGAATGGCCGACACCACCGTATCGATCTCAGACAACGGCCCATACTGGGTCTCTGGAAACTTCGTAGTCAACGACGCCGAAGGAAACTCATTCCCGATAGAAGGCGAAGCCTACCTGTGCAGATGCGGACAGTCCGACGACAAACCCTTCTGCGACGGCTCACACAACCTAGCCGGGTTCCAAGACTCCTGCAGGGCCTAAATCCATGGCTGAACCAACCAAGATCTACGTCTGGAACAACGACGCCCTAGAAATCCTCGGCGATTTCGAACTCACAGACGCCGAGGGTAACGCATACCGCCAGCACGGCCGCGTCCGCCTATGCCGCTGCGGAACCTCCGCCAAGAAACCCTACTGCGACAACTCCCACATCCGCACCGGCTTCCAAAGCCAAGTCAAGGCACCAGACGGCTGATAGCCACGCTACGGCACCAACACCGTCCGCGCAACAGCCCCCGCCTCCATATCCCTAAAGGCCTCGTTAACCTCCGTCAAGGGACGCGTCCGCGTCACCAAATCATCCAACTTCAATCGTCCCTGCTTGTAGAGTTCGATCAACCACTGGAAGTCATACCGCGGTCGTCCCGTTCCCGCGCTACACCCGATCAACGCCCGGTCCAAGAAAAGATGCCGCATCGGGATCATCACCTCACCATCATCCGGAGCAGCTCCCACCAGCACCGCCGTCCCACCCTCACACGTCGCCTCCAAAGCCTGCCTTAAAGTTGCAGGCTGCCCAATAACCTCAAACGCATAGTCAACTCCACCCGACGTCAACTCTCGGATCGCTTCGACGGCATCTTCCTTCGAGGCATCTACAGTATCGCTAGCGCCCACTTGAGTCGCGTACTGAAACTTGTCGGCATTGATATCCACCGCGATGATCCTTGACGCGCCAGCCAGATAGGCCCCTTGAATCACATTCAACCCAACCCCTCCGCAACCCCAAACAGCAACCGTCGATCCTGTCTCAACCTTCGCCCTGTTAACAACTGCGCCAACACCAGTAATCACCGCACACCCCACCAATGCCGCCTTATCCAGAGGAATGTCAGGATCCACCTTCACCGCATTGTTCTCCCAAACAACCGTGTGTTCAGTAAAAGTAGCCATTCCTCCGTAGTACTTCGTTCCATTCTTCCGAAACTCCGCCGTAGGCGTGTAACCAGAGATGGGGTCACAAAGATTCCATCGACCAGTCGAACAATACTTACACTTCCCACACATCGGACGAATCGCAAACACAACCTTGTCCCCCTCCTCAAGCCCATGCACTCCCGAACCCACCTTCTCGACGATGCCCGCACCCTCATGACCGAGGATGGCCGGCAAGGGTTCAGTCTTCCGATAGCCCGAATAGACATTGTGATCACTGTGACACACCCCGGTCCCACCGATCTTCACCATCACCTCACCCGGCCCCGGATCGCCCAACTCCAACGTCTCCACAACAGCAGGCCTCCCCTGCTCATAAATCACTGCGGCAAGAGTTGAGGTAGCCATCAACCAGACCCTCCATTCAGGTCAAAGCATCCTATCGAGTTGCTGTGATGATAGCAGTGGCCGTCTGCAAATCCGCTTGCACCGACATCACTTCCGGCCAATTAACCCATCAGCAACAACCACCAACTCCTCACCCTTACGGCTAGAAACAAAAACAACCCCATCGTCAACTTCGATCTCCACTCCGTTCCTAACCCCATACATCGTCCAAGCCCGACGACTCGCCGGCGAGAAAGGATTCCCCCTCCCGCCATGCCGCGCAATGCTATGACCAGTCACCCGCACCAACCCAATCTCAGCCCACCCAAACGTCCGCTGCGTCCCGAGCAGCCCGAGCCTCACGCTGATCCCCGCATCCGTAACCCGCGTCTCCATCAACGTAGACCCCAACATCACATACACAATCCCAACAACTGCAACTGCGAAACACACGAAAAACACCACCGCCTCGCCTCCCGATACCAACGGATCATCCCCCAGACTTCTGATCCCAACTGCCGTCAACCCTCCCGAAGTCCCGCCAAGCATCAACCCCAAAAACGCGAACATCCAACCCGGAGCACGCAGGTTCTCGGTGAACAGAGCATCTTCCCGCTTAGCCTGAGCCATCAATTAAAACCGCTGGTACTTCAGATACGCTTCCTGCGGATCCATCCCACCCAAGATCATGTTCCGAAGCTCGTTCTCAGTATTCATCACCTCATCAACCCGCTTCGCAACATCTGAAGCAGCAGCCTCAGGTATCACCACCACCCCATCCCGATCACCCACAACGTAGTCACCGGTACGAACACGAACATCCCCAATCACGATCGGCTTGCCCATCGTCTGAACCTGCCAACGACCCACAATATCCGAAGGCGTCAGATACCTACAAAAAACAGGAAAACCCAACTTCAAAATAAAGTCCGTGTCACGATTCCCACCATCGACCACATAACCCTTCACTCCTCGAAACTTCAAAGTCTCCGCCGACAACTCACCCATATGAGCAATCGTCGAATCATTCGGCTGACATACAACCACCGATCCAGCGGGCGCCGCACTCAACATCCCCGTCCAAGACAACAACGACTCATCCTGTGTAGACCCCTCAACCATCCCGCCGCTGCAAGTCCAAACCTTCCCAACTAGGACCTTCCCCTCCCCCTTCAAGGGGGAGACTAAGAGGGGGTCCACCGGCCGAATATCGTTCGGCAGAATCCCGTCCTCCAACCCCAACTCCCGCATCGCATCATAGACCGCGCCAGAATACGCAGTCTCCAAGATCGCTACGATCTGCTCTTCATTCAAAACGCCAGACATGTGTGTTCGCCGATCGGCCAATGCGACTGCAAATTCTAAATCCCCAGCCTCACGACATCGATCCAACGTCATCCGTCACTTCCTTTAACAGCGGTAAAAACCCGATCTACAGCATGCCGCGCCAACTCCTGATCCTTAACCTCGTGCTCCCAAACCCTTAAAACCCGCCAACCCAACTCAAGTAGATTCTCATCGTTCGAAGCGTCACGCTCCGTATTCCGCTGAAACTTAGCCAACCAATACTCATAGTTCCGCGTCGGCATCGTCCCATGCTCCGGACACCGATGCCAAAAGCACCCGTCCACAAAAACCGCCACCTTCTTCCTAGGAAACACAACATCAACCTTCACCCCGCGCCGCTCAAACCTCACATACCGATCCTTCCGAAACCTCAAACCAGCCCGATGCAACATGCTCCGAAACGCAACCTCCGGCTTAGTATCAGCCCGCCGATTCGACATCATCGACCGCCGCGTCCCCTCATCAGAAGCAGGAGGAGCAACAGGCATCGAATCGCCAGAAACCATGCCCGAAGTTTAACGCCTCAATCGACCATCACCCCAGACAGCCTGTCGCCAAACTAGCGGTTACACCCGCCCAAAATCATCCGCCTCACGCACAATATCGTCCTCCCCCAGATAGTCCCCGGTCTGCACCTCGATAATCTCCAGCGGCTCCACCGACGACGGATTCTCTATCCGATGCTTGTGCGTCCGCGGCACATGCACCGACTGCGACGGCCCCAGCATCTGATCCTCCCCATTAATCGTCACCTTTGCAATCCCACGCGCCACCGTCCAAGTCTCTGCCCGATGCCGGTGCCATTGATACGACAACCTACTCTCAGGCTTCACACTCAACCGCTTCACCTGAAACCCCGGCCCCCGCGTTAATACCTCATACGAACCCCAAGGACGATCCTCCCGCTGAGGATTCCTCGTGCGACGCACACTAGTCACATCGATCGGCTCTGGCGCAGCTGTCTCTTCGGGCATTTCTGAGGCATTTTCCTTAGTAGTAAGCTAAATCCTACGCCAAACGAAATCTGGATCCCCCAAATCCCCATGCCAAACTCCTCCAATCGACCCAACATCCTCTTCATCCTCACCGACCAGCAACGCCAAGACTCCATGGCCTGCTACGGAAACGATTGGATCGAAACACCTAACTTAAACGCCATCGCCGACCAGTCATTCATCTTCGATAACGCCTACGTCACCCAACCCGTCTGCACTCCGAGCCGCGCCTCCATCATGACCGGCCTCTACCCTCATGCTGTAGGCCTCCACCGCAACAACATCCCTCTCCCTTCCGACTGTCCAACCATCGCCGAGCGCATCAGCGAAGACTACTACTCCGCCTACTTCGGCAAATGGCATCTCGGCGACGACATGATCCAGCAGCATGGCTTTGACAAGTGGATCAGCGTCGAAGACTTCCACCGCGTCAGAGCCACCAGACGCGAATACCGAAACGTAGAGGCCCACTACAACGACCATCTCCGCAAACACGGCATCGAACCGCCCGGCATCAACCGCTCATACGAAAACTGGTTCGCCACTGCAAACCTCGCCGAAGAGCAGACCCAAGCCTACTTCCTAGGAGACTCCGCCGCCGAATTCATCCGATCCCACCCAGACTCCGAGCAGGGCGACTCCCCCTTCATGCTCTACGTCTCATTCTTCGAGCCTCATCCACCATATACAGGCCCCCTGAACGACCTCTACGACCCCAAAGACATCGAAGTCGGACCCGCATTCCTCAAACGCCCCGACGATGGCCCACTCCTCAACCGTCTCCGTGCCGACTACTACATGGCCGGCAACCTCAACCCCCTCGGCATCGACGACTACCACGACCTAACCGCCAAAGACGGTTGGCTACGCCTTCGGGCCCAGTACTTCGCAAACGTCACTTTAGTCGACAGACAAATCGGCAAAATGCTCGATGCCCTGAACGACACCGGCCAACTCGACAACACCATCATCGTCTTCACCAGCGAACACGGCGAAATGGCCGGCGACCACGGAATGCTCGAAAAGCGTTCCATGTACGAAGAAGCATCCCGAGTACCCCTCCTGATCCGTGTACCAGGCTCCGAAGACCGACGCATCCAAGGATCGGTCTCCCTAGTCGACCTCGTCCCAACCCTCTTGGACCTGAGCGGAACATCCGACGACGAAAGCTCATCGTCGTCCCAACTCCTAGGCGACGGTTTCGCCCCAACCCCATCATCCGTCGACCCTTCCCGCTGGCCAATCCAAGGCAAAAGCCTAGCTCCTGTCCTCAACGGCGATGCCGACCTATCCAACAACGACGTCTTCGTCCAATGGAACGGCATGGGCGACCGCAATCTCGGCACCCCCGAAATCAACCGCATGGCATCGATGCACTGGCGAACCGTAATCACCCCCGACCGCTGGAAGCTCAACCTCTGTCCAGCAGACCAGTGCGAACTCTACGACCTCAACACCGACCCCCACGAGCTAAACAACCTCTACGACGCCCCCCAACACCGCGACCGCATCCGCGACATGGCCGCACGCATCCGCATCTGGCAAACAGCAACCAACGACGAAGTAGACCTACCCAAAACCTAGGGTTTCTCCCGCTCGCGGGGGAAATGTCCGAAGGACAAAGGGGGTACCAACGGTGGAAGCGAAACTCGCCAATGCTACCCTTATCCCTCATCCAAACCTAACCGCAACCCCTGAAAGCACCGCCTTTGTCGACCTCTGCACCTACCGCCACTTCCGACACAACACCCCACTACCAACGATCCGTCCTAGACAACGGCCTACGCATCCTCACCAGCAGGATGACACACACTCAGGCCGTCAGCACCATCTTCCTCGTCGGCGCAGGCTCACGATACGAAACTGACGACGAAGCCGGCGTCTCCCACCTCTTCGAGCACATGCTCTTCAAGGGAACGCCCACTCGCCCCCGCCCTCGCGATATCAGCGGCGTCATCGAAAGCGTCGGCGGCATGATCAACGCTTTCACCGACCGCGAGTGCACCGGATACTGGTGCCGAATGGCATATCCACACTACCAACGCGGCATCGAAGTCCTCGCAGACATCATCAAGTCCCCCCTATTCAGAGAAAACGACATCGCCCAAGAAAAACACGTCGTCCTAGAAGAGATCCGAGCCGCGTACGACTCCCCCGGCGCCGTCGCTGGGCTCCTACTCGATTCCACGCTCTGGCCCAACCAACCCCTAGGCCGAGACATCGCCGGAACCATCGAAAGCGTCGAGGCCATCCCACGTTCCGTAATGCTCGACTACCACAGAGATCAATACGTAGGCCGCAACATAGTCATCGCCGTCGCTGGAAACATCGAACATGACCAAGTAGTCGACCAGATCAACGGACTTCTCGGCGATCTCCCCGACGGCGAACACCGCCCCATGTTTCCCCACGAAGACAACCTCACAGGCCCAACCGTCACCCATGGAGAGCGCGACCTCGAGCAGATGCACATCGCAATGGCCTTCAAAGGCGTCGACATGAACGACCCACGCCGTGCCGCCCTCCGCATCCTCACCGTCGTCCTCGGCGGAAGCATGAGCAGCCGACTCTTCGAGGAAGTCCGCGAAAAACGCGGCCTTGCATACGGAATCGGAAGCTCCATGCACACCCTCTCAGACACCGGAGTAGTCGACATCCACACCGGCGTCGAGCCTCCAAGAGCCGCCGAAACCCTCCGAGTAATCGTCGACGAACTGATCAAAATCCGCGAAGGCATCACCGAAGAAGAACTCCACGATGCCCGAGAACTCGCAAAGGGCCGAATGATCCTCAGCATGGAAGAGAGCAGAGCAGTAGCCAACGACCTCGCATCCCAAGAACTCCTACGCGGAGACATTGAATCCCTCGATTCACGCATCAAATCACTAGACGATGTCACCCTCGAAAGCGTGAAATCCATCGCCGAAAAAATCGTCAACTCCGACAAACTCGCAATGTCGATAGTCGGACCACCAAACGCCGAAAACCAATACGAACAGATTTTGGACTTCCAAAACTCCTGACCAAACCTACCCAATCCACCCTCCGCACAGTAGCATAGTCAACACCAACGTCATTCCGGCGAAGGCCGGATCCAATTATCAGCAGGAGACATCCAAAAAACATGAAAACTCGTGCATACATCTTGATCGAGACATCCGTCGGCAGCACCAGCAACGTCGCCACTGAGCTGCGCAAGATCGAATCGATGGTCGCCGTAGACATGGTCACCGGACCCTTCGACATCATCGCAGTCGTCGAAGCAGACAACCTAGTCGACATCGGCGGAATCGTCAGCACCAAGATGCATCAGGTAGGCGGTATCGTCAAAACCATCACCAGCCTCGCAGTAACCGCCGACTAACCTCATAGGTTTCCTTCGCTCTAGGGGAAATGTCCGAAGGACAAAGTGGGCGGACAGCTAGGGCCACGGGCAAAAAACCACTGATCGCTTTCTGCGCCTGCCCAATAACTGATTAACCATGTGGTTCGAATTCAACGAAGAAGAACTCGCCTTCCGCGAAGAGCTTCGAGAGTTCCTCGACGACGAACTCCCTGACAACTGGATAGGTCCCAACGACGAGTCCACCGAAGAAGGATGGGCACTCTATAAACACATGCGCAAAGCCTTAGCCGACCGCGGTTGGCTAACCATGACATGGCCCAAGGAATACGGCGGACAAGAGGCATCACCCATGATCAGCCTCATCTTCGCCGAGGAGACGTCCTATCGCCGAGCACCCGGTAACGACCGCTTCGGCACTCGCATGCTCGGACCCACCCTCATGCACTTCGGCACCGAGGAGCAGAAGCGAAAATACCTCCCCGACATCGCCCAAGGCGGACTCCAATGGTGCCAGGGCTACTCCGAACCAAACACCGGCTCCGACCTAGCCTCCCTCCAGACCTTCGCCGAACTTCGTGGCGATGAATTCGTCATCAACGGCTCCAAGATCTGGACATCCCTCGCCCACCGTGCAGACATGATGTTCATGCTCGTCCGAACCGACCGCGAGGCGCATCGGCACGCCGGCATAACCTTCCTACTCGTCGACATGAAGTCCCCCGGCATTCAGGTCAACCCCATCATCAACATCGCCGGCGCTCACTCCTTCAACCAGGTAATGTTCGATGACGTCCACGTCCCCATCGAAAACATGGTCGGCGAACTAAACGACGGCTGGAACGTCGCCATGAACCTCCTCAACTTCGAACGAGGAAACATCGACTACGTCTCTTGGGCCCTCCGCTCATGGGAAGAGATCCGAGACTACGCAGCCACAACTCGACGCTTCGACGGCTCTCTCATGATTGACAACATCAACGTAAGACGACGACTCGCCGAACTCGAAGCCGAGATCGAGATGGCCCGCTACATCACCTACGAAGTCGCCTGGCTCCAGACTCAGGGCTATCCGCCCTCAAGCGAAGCCAGCATGTGCAAAATCGCCGCAACCGAAGCCAACTGCGCTGTCCTAGACTTCGGCGTCGAACTCCTCGGAATGCCCGGCCTGATTGACGACCCGGATGAGCACGAAGACCTCGCCGGCCGCATCTTCAAGATGCGCATGTACCAAACCTCCGGCCCCATCCTAGCCGGCACAAACGAAATCCAAAAAAACATCATCGCCTACCGTGGCCTCGAACTACCCCGACGCTAAATCCCCACCATGGACTTCGGACTAAACGAAACCCAAGAACTAATCCGAAGCAGCGCCGCCGAATACCTCGCAGACAGGTCAACATCAGACTTCGTCCGCGCAATGGCCACCGACGAGCGCGGCTTCACCGACGAATTCTGGCGAGAAATCGGCGAACTCGGCTGGCTGAGCCTCATCGTTCCCGAAACCCACGGCGGATCCGGAATGGACATGATCGACATGTCCGTCCTCCTCTCCGAATGGGGAGCCGCACTAGCACCAGGCCCCCTAGTCGAATCCGCCGTAGTCTCCGCAGCAACAATCAACAGATTCGGCACCGACACCCAAAAACAAGAATGGCTCCCCGCCATCGCATCAGGCGAGACCATCGCCGTCCCATCCTTAACCGGCATCGACGGCTCAACCAATCCCAACGCCACCGGCGTCCGCGCCTCCGAGACCTCCAACGGCTACGTCCTAGGCGGCACAACCAGATTCGTCCCCTACGGCAACTCTGCAGACCTTGTCCTCGTCCCCGCAGAAACCAACGCCGGCACGACCGTCTTCGCCATCCCCATCAAAAACGCCCAAGGAACCGTAAACCAGACCTCAGTCAAAATGGCTTCCGGCGCCCCTGCTACCGACATCGAACTAAACGAAGTCGTAGTCCCATCCGCTGGAATCTTGGGCAACCCCGACGAAGGCCAAGACGTCATCAACCACATGACCCTCCACGGCGCAACCGCACGAGCGAACCAAATGGTCGGCGCAGGCAACGCCGTCACCGATCGCACCATCGACTACGTCAAAGAGCGACGCCAATTCGGACGCCCCATCGGAGCCTTCCAAGTCATCCAACACTACATGGCCGACATGTCAACCAAGGTCAAGTCCGCCCAACACCTGGCCAACCGCGCCGCATGGGCCATAACCACAAATCCCGCCTCCCCCAAAACCTCCCGCATCGTCAGCCAAGCCAAGTGGACCGCCAACAACCTCATGAACGACGTCGTATGGACCGCCCACCAGTCCCACGGCGCCATCGGCTTCACATGGGAACACGACCTCCACCTATACACCCGCCGCATCCTCTCATGGCGAGCCGACTACGGCGACACCGACACCCACCTAGAAAACCTAGCCCGAACCATATGACCTAACCCCCTCCTTCAGGAGGGGGCAGGGGGAGGACCGCCGCAAGGCGGAAATAGCCCCTTTCGCTTCGCGAAAGGGGCGCGAGCGAAGCGAGCGGGGTATACCCGCCGTGGCGGGTAATCCTTAACGAAGTACAACTTTGTCCCAATCCACATCCTCCTTCACATGCGGGAATTGGCATGCCCGCCGTATCGCAACACCCTCAATTAAAATCCAACGAACTCGGAAATCTTGAAGAGGACCCTCCAAAAAATGCCCGATCCCAACTGCATCTTCTGCAGCATCATCGCCGGCGACATCCCCTGCACTAAGGTCTACGAAGACGAAAACACCCTCGCCTTCAACGACATCAACCCAAAAGCCCGCGTCCACGTCCTTGTAGTCCCAAAGACCTGCTTCGACCGCCTCCACGAAGCCGACGAATCCCACACCAAACTCCTGGGCAATCTCCTAATCGCCGTAGGCAAAGTAGCCGCACTCACCGACATCACCGACTCCGGCTACCGCGTCCAATTCAACCAAGGCCGAGGCGCCGGCCAAGAAGTCTTCCACCTCCACGCTCACGTCACCGGCGGAGGTCCAGCTCAGCGGTAGGCTAGACTATGGGCAACCATGGTTGGGTTGCTAGTACGTCAGATACTCCGCACGGTCATCTTCCAAGTGGTAATGACCGTGGTAATGCGGCTATTAGGTGTGATCCTGCGACGGTTGAGGCTTTAAGCCCTACTGCGCCCTCTCCATCAATACCGTAACCCCCATATCGATGTACTTATTCCGCAACGCAGGATCCCCTGACCGATAACTCATCCGCGCCGAACTGTCTTTGATCTGGTCCATCACATGCTTGATGCAATCATCGTCCGTCTTCAGAGGATGATGCGGGTGCATCTCACGGTCGAACTCTAAGTCCGCAGGACCCCACGAGAACAGGTCTACTCCCGGCAACGCCAGCGTGCTGATGTTCTCGATCGCATTCAGCGTCTCGACCTGCAGGCAAATGACCCCGTGCTCGTTCCACCACTTCGCATATCCGGGACGGTCATGCCCAAGCTCGGCACCCCAGCGACTGCCGCCTACCCAGCTACGACGCCCCTCAGGCGGAAAGTAGAACCACTCCAATGCCTCTCTCACCGTCTCCACTCTCTCGACCAGCGGGATCTCGATGAACGCAGGCCCAAGATCGGCGATGTTCCCGATCAGAAACGCCAGGTCCGGATGCTTCATCCGGAAGTGCACAGGGATCCCTATTTCATCGGCGATGTTGCAGTGCTCGACCAGCCTATGCTCCGAGAACGGACTGTGCTGACTGTCGCAGGTGATGAAGCCGTAGTCATCTTTCCCGAGAATGTCCTCCAATTCCGACTTCGTGGAACCTATCGGACCGTTGACGCCAATCACGACGTCGCCACGCGCGATGCGCTCCTTCAAGGATGTGTCGTTACTCATCTTTCTTTCCTTTCATTCGGTTGAATTACGTCGCAAAATCATACGAACGCGAGCGGTTGGGTGGAGAATTCCCCTCTCCCGCTCGGCGGGAGAGGGTCAGAGTGAGGGTGACCGGGGTGGACAAATGGGTGGGGTACGGCAATCAATCACCTCGTAGCCGCCAACTATCACGTCCCATTACCATCACCATCCAATCCTTCGCACCCTAAGTCTTCGCCATCTCCATCAACACGGTCACACCCAAGTCCAGATACTTATTCCGCAGGTCAGGGTCGTACGACCGGTAGCACATCCGAGGCTTCTCCGAAGCCAGCTGCGCCATCACGTGCTCGATGCAGTCATCATCGGTCTTGAGCGGATGATGCGGGTGCATCTCGCGGTCGAACTCAAGATCCGCCGGACCCCAAGAGAACATGTCTACACCCGGCAACGACAGCGCATGAATATTCTCAATCGCCCGCAGCGTCTCAATCTGTATCATCAGCATCCCGTTGTTATTCCACCACCCCGCATACCCCGTCCGGTCATGGCCCAGTTCCGCGCCCCATCGAGGCCCACCAACAAAACTCCGGCGACCTTCCGGCGGAAAGTAAAACCATTCAAGAGCCTCGCGCACCACCGAGGTCTCTTCGACAAGCGGCACCTCGATGATCGCAGGCCCAAGGTCGGCCAGATTCCCCACTTGAAACGCGAACCGAGTGTGCTTGATCCGGAAATGCACCGGTATCCCCACTTCATCCGCCAGATAGCAGAACTCCACCAGCTTGTGCTCCGAAAACGGGCTGTGCTGACTGTCGGTCGAAACAAACCCGTAATCGTCCTTGCTCAAGATGTCCTCAAGCTGCGACTTCGTAACATCCATACCCGTCCCAACGCCGATCACGACATCCCCGCGCCGAATCCGTTCCTTCAGTGGTGCGTCGTCACCCATCGGTAACCTCTCCTTCAATTCAATCAAGCGCCAACACGACGCCCACAACGAATACTACCCCACAAACCCCAACAACCACGACAGCATTCTGCAAGGGCGCCCCTCCCGTAGGGGCCGTTCGTGAACGGCCCCTACGGGAGGGGCTGCGAATGAAGCGAAGCGTCCCTTCGCAAAAATACGGTCGCACCCCATGTTTGTCCCCTCTCGTACCGAAGGGGGACGCGGACGAGCGAAGCGAGACCGCAGGGGCATGCACCCCGACGGAGAAGCCGCCCAGCGAAAACCAAGGAAATCAACCAAGCACTAATCATCTACAACTCCCCCAACAACGACTGTATCACCGCACCTGCCGGAGGCTTCGGATAAAAATTCGTCGCTTTAGGCGGCAAACGATCCCCACGCGTCACAATATCCACAAACTCGCGCATCGGAATCGACCGCATCACGATCCCAACCTGCACCTCCCCTGAATCAACCTTCGAAACCACATTCTCAACCTCATACTCAAAATCAACCACCTCATCAACCCGATCACCCTCAAAAACCACATCCAATATCTCCCCATGCAACCGCCGATAATCCGACCGCTCTAACGCATCCGCCCCTGTCAAACCGGCCGAAGCAGTAGCCGCCACACGCGCAATCTTGAACCCGCCCGGGAAACCATAAATCCCAAACACAAACTCCCCATCGTCGCGGACACCAACCGCATTCAACAAATCGCCCGGACGCCACGCCATGTCGACTCGGTCAGTCAAGGAAACGTTTCCTATCTCACCTATCCGCGCCACCAATCGGTCCAACTCATCACCCGTCGCACCATGAATCACCCTGTGATAACCCCGCGTGATCAGCCCTGGCTCATCAATCGAAACAATGTGCATCATCCGGTAATTCACCGCCTCGTCCGACCCAATCTCACGCCGCGCCCGGATCGCGCTTCGATACCTCATCGCCGCCTCATACCGGTGATGACCATCCGCAATGAAGATCGCCGAGTCACGCATCAACCCGTTCAACACACCCAACGTTCCCGGATCCTTCAACTGCCACATCCGCAACGTGTACCCACCCGACATCGTCGCCGTCTCCAACGGAGGACCTCCCGCAACCGCACGAATGATCCCCCCAACCGAATGCCGGATATCGTCCTGAAACACAACCAGCAATGGACTCAACGCCGAACTCGTCGCCTCCATCATCCGCACCCGGTCCTCCACCCAAGGTCCTCGCGTCTGCTCATGCGGAAAAATTATCCCGCGATCATACTCCTCCAACCGCACCGCAGCAATAAACCCACGACGCGTCTGCCGCACACCCCCATACTCAAAAGACTCCTCAGTCACATAAACCGAAGGCTCCTCATCACGCATCAACACCCGTTCCGACTCCCACCGGGCCTGCGTCTCCGCAACATACCCGTACCGGTCCGCCCCTTCACGAGGCGCCAGCTCCAACCGCACAATATTGTGCTCCGACCGTTCCAGCAACTCCCGCTCCACCCCAGGAGTAATCGAATCAAACGGCGGAGAAAGATAATCCCCCAAATCCCGACCCTGCGACGCCGCAGCATACCGAATCCCACGGAATGGACGTACCTCAGCCATCAATCACCAAATCTAACCATCTACCATCTGAACAACTAAAGCGCGGCACCCCGCAACAACCCGAAAGTATAAACAGCGACCCAAAGGTGGACGGGCGGATGAGGGCAGGCTGGCGGAATGGAGGGGAAATCCCCCTCACAACGCCTGACGAACACCCACGACAGGCGATTAAACGCGCCTACCGTCAAAAAACAAGGGAGGGGCAGAGGAGGGGCTCCCCTCTCCCCTCCGGGGGAGAGGGCCAGGGTGAGGGGGCAGGGGCGGAAGGGAGGTAGAGGCACAACCCAAACAACCAAAACCCCAACACTCATCATCCCCATTATTCCAAATCATCCCCATCATGGTTCTCCCTCATGTGATACCTTCCCCTAATGGCTCCGACCATCGCCATTTCCCCCGGCCCGACCCTCGACCCCTACCTCTTCTACGCTGGACGCTTCATCCGCGACGCCGCCCGCTCCCTCTTGGCGATCCTCGCCGTAATCTACCTCGCCCACATCGGCATCACAAACACCCAGATCGGCATCATCTTCGGAGCATCCCTCACCGGCGGCTTCCTCCTATCCGCCATCGTGATGCTCACCAGCCGCGCCATCTCGACCCGCACCTGGGCCATCGTCAACATGCTCATCACCGCCGCCGCCGGGATCGTCCTCATCCTCGCCAACGATTTCTGGCTCCTGGCCATCGGCGGACTCTTCGGCGCCTACGCCGCCAGCGGCGCACATTGGGGCGGAATGATGCAGCTCGAACAGACCGGCATCGCCGCCGTAATCCCTCAAGAGAACCGCACCAAGGCATACTCCATCCTCACCATCTCTTCCTCCGCAGGCCGCGCCGGAGGAGCACTCCTCGCCGGACTTTCCACCCTCCTCATAACCACCCTCGAATGGAACCCCACCGACGCCTACCACGCCCTCCTATGGATCTACGTCGCCCTCCACATCTTCGCCTCACTCGTCTACCTCTTCCTCTCCTCTTCAACTTCCCCCTCATTTAGGAGGGGGCCAAGGGGAGGTCCCAGCGCATCCGCTGATGCGTCCGAAGCCCAACTCTTCTTCGTCAACCCATTCAAAGCCAGGAAGCGGCGACCGATCCTGACCATGTCAAGCCTTTTCGCACTCGACTCTTTTGCTGGAGGCATGGTCTTCGAATCCTTCGTCAGTTTCTGGTTCTTCACAAAATTCGGCCTCTCTGCAGCCGCCATCGGTGCCATCCTCATCGCCGCACATGCCCTGAACATAATGTCCCTAGCACTTGCACCCCCCGTCGCCAAACGCCTCGGACTCCTCAACACCCTCGTCTTTACTCAAGTCCTCTCCAACATCGCCCTTATCCTCTTTGCCTTCGCTCCGACCGTTATCATCGCCATCGCTCTCTGGCTACTCCGGGCCATCTTCGACGAGATGGACGTCCCAACCCGCCAGGCATACATGATGGGCATCACCGATTCCGACGAACACCCCATCATGGCCGGAGCCGCAAACCTAGGACGCGGCCTCGGACGCATCCCTTCCGCTACCGTAACCGGCTGGATGTGGGCCGGAGCCTTGACCACCACGCCATGGATCGTCTCCGGTACCCTCAAACTCGCTTACGACTTCGCCATTTGGCTAGCATTCAGACGAGTCAAGGTGTGACGCCCATGCAAGTAGCATCCCTATACCGCCACCCCATCAAATCCCTACCCGCCGAACCATGCGACTCCATCGAGATCGACGAGGATGGCCGCGTCATCGGCGACCGCGTCCTAGGCTTCCGCTTCGACGATGCAGGCCCACCCGACGACACCAACTGGCGACAAAAAACCTGGTTCGCATCACTCCAACACTCGCCCGACCTCGCCAAACTATCCTGCGGCTACGACCCAACAACCCGTCGCCTTTGGATCCGTCTACCCGATACCGACACCCCAATCGAAGGCAGCATCGACGAACCCGCCGACCGCCTCCGCATCGAACATCGCTTCAACCAGTGGTATTCAACTCTCTCTGAAACCCCATCGGCACAAGGCCGACGCAAACTCCCCCTCCGACTAGTCGGCAACGGCACCGATGGACGCTTCCACGACACCGCCGCCGGCCTGACAACCCTCCACTCCCGAGAATCCCTAGCAGACCTCGCCAGAGCCGCCGACATCTCACAGTTATCCGAACTCCGCTTCCGATCCAACATCGCCATCCAAGGCTGCAACCCTTGGCAAGAACTCACATGGATTGGCCGCAAAATTCAAATCGGTCAAATCCAGTTCCGAGTCCACAAAACCGTGACCCGATGCCTAGCTACTCACGTCGATCCCCAATCCGCCGAACGAGACATCAACATCATGGGCACCCTCACCCGAATCATCGGCCAAGACCAGCCCCAATTTGCAATCTCCATCATCGCCCGAACCCCCGGCACCATCCACATCGGCAACGAGGTCAAGCTGATTTGATCCGATGCTTAACCCAACCGCCCATGATCGAAATGCGTCCGAAGGTCAGGATTCGTTACGATGTAGTCCTTCGTATGCATCACGATGTTCTCTTGAAGCTGGATCGACATCCCTCCGTCAACCGGCAACACAACACCAGTAATGAACGAAGCATCAGGAGAACACAAGAACGCAATCGCATTCGCAATATCAGCAGGAACTCCCGTACGCCTAACCGGATAGTGCCGCTCAAACAAACCGAACCCCGCATCATTACCCAGCTCCGCCCACATCGCCTCGCCTCGCTCCGTCACGATATGCCCCGGCGCAATCGCATTCACCGTGATCCCCAGCGGCCCAAAATCCACCGCCATCTGCCGCGTCAAACCAACCACCGCCGCCTTCCCAGCCTCGTACACCAAAGCTCTAGGCGCTTGCAACAGCCCATGCACCGAAGAGATGTTCACAATCCGACCAACCTCCATCTTCGGCGCTTCGCCATGACGCCGACCAGCACCCTTCCACTCCGGAACCTCGAAAGTGTCCGGATGTCCCGAAGCCTCCATCGCCGGCACCCCATACTTCGCACCCAAGAACTGAGCCCCCACCAACAGATCCATCCCCGATCGCCAAGTGTCAGGCTCAACATCAACCGCCGAGCCGTCTCGCCCAACACCCCCGCCGTACGCGTTCTGGATCAAGATATCCAACCGACCATACTCATCGGCACACCGCTCAACCATCGCCTTCGCAACATCCTCCTGAGCAACATCCCCAACCATGTACGACGCCGTCCCGCCAGCTTCGTTGATCCGTTGCGCATTCCTCTGCGCCGCGTCCTCCACAATGTCCACAATCAGAATCTCCGCACCATCCGATGCCAATCGCCGCGCCGTACCACCACCGATCCCGAGCGCACCTCCAGTTACGATTCCCGCTCTACCAGCCAATGGTTTGTGATGAGTCATTGCGAATTATTCCTGACCAGTTGCAAGTTGCTGGGCATATCTTACATCCATCGCCGCACACACCATGCAGTATCGTTGTAAACAGATGCAACCCCTACTCCATTCTCTAGTGAGCAACATTTACTTCCGCTTCGCTACGCTGATAACGGCAACTGCCCTTACTCTCCTGACCAGCATCACGGTCCTCGCCCAGCCGCTTATATTCACCTCCGGTCCCTTCGAAATCGTCGCCGACGAAAATGTTGGCAACTATCGCATCATCGTCCACCAATCGCCCGAACGTGCCATCGTCGGCTCCATCAGCTACGCCATCCAAGTCCATCAGCGTGAGACCGGGGCAAACGTCCCCGACGCCATAATCAAGGTATACGCCTCACCATCGGTACACGGCGAAAGGCAGGTAGCACCCGCGCTCAACTCCCCAGACGACCGCGAATACTACGTTGCCAGACTTGAGATCGAAGAAGCAGGCGTATGGGCAATCGACGTCGCAGTCGAACACGACGAGTTAGGTGAATCGACCTTGACGTTGGCCACGGAAGTCTTTGGCCGCTCCCGGGGTGGCGACAACCTGGTGGTAGGCACAATTCTGTGGGTCTTCGTCTCCATCGCCTTCGTCGGCATCACCTTCTACCTGATCAGAAAATCAAAACGCTCTCGCCTCGAGCTCGACCGCATCCGCAATCAACCCCAAAGATCCGATACCTGAAACCGACGACTAACCCCGAGGAACTCGTCCATGTCCAAAATCTCCAACGTCAGGATCAGACACGTCTACGGCGCAATCGAAACCAAGGGCGAGTTCTGGGAAGATCGCCTCGTCATGCCCCTCGATGTCTACGAGGAGTTCCGTGTCTCAAAACGTCGGGCCAATGTGATGACCGACCAATCGGCCGCGAACCGCATGGAACACGACGCCTACTTCATCCAAATCGAAACCGACGACGGCGCAATCGGCATCGGTGGCCCTGTCGAAGAAACCGTCGCCTACCTCGTCGCCAAACAACTCACGCCGTTGCTACTCAACCGAGATCCTCTCGCTACCGAGTTCCTATGGGACATCATGCACCGCTCGCAAGTCCACGGGCGACACGGACAAGCGATGATGGCAATCTCCGTCGTCGACTGCGCGCTCTGGGACCTCAAAGGCCGCGTGCTCAATGTTCCCGTCTACACACTCCTCGGCGGCCCAACCCGTGACAAAGTGCCCGCGTACGCCTCCATGCTCGGGTTCAATGTCACTGACATGGGCCTAGTTCACGAACGCGCCGAATGGGCCAAATCCCTCGGATACACCGCCCAGAAGTGGTTTTTCCGCCATGGACCGATGTCCGGCCACGACGGTTTCAAGGCCAACGTCGCTATGGTCGAAACCCTCCGCAACACCCTCGGCGAAGGCTACGACATCATGCTCGACTGCTGGCAGGCAATGGACGTCAACTACGTAGTAAAACTCGCCTCCGCAATTGAGGGTTGCCAACCTCGCTGGCTTGAAGAAGTCGCAATGCCCGACCGCATCGACTCCTACCGCAAGATCCGCGAGAAGACCAACATACCAATCTCCGGCGCCGAGCACGAATACACTCGATGGGGGTTCAAACGCTTCATCGACGCCGAAGCCCTCGACATCCTCCAACCCGACATCTACTGGGCAGGCGGGATCTCCGAAACCCTCAAGATCATGGCCCTCGCCACCTCCGCTGACCTAATCACCATCCCTCACGGCCACTCCTCACCCGCCGGCATCCACGTCTCGGTAACCCAATCCCCGATCCACACCCCTTACCAAGAGTTTCTGATCAAATGGAACCAAGTCCATCAACACTTCCTGGCAAACCCGATCAACCCAGTCGACGGTCACATTACACTACCAACTGATCCGGGCGTAGGCATGGATCTAGACGAAGCCAAGATCGAACGGGAAGAGGAACCAAGTTGGTAATCGCACGACGTTGGTAGTGCCATTAATGCGGCTTGTAAAATCAATGATTGCCACAACATCGTGGCAGCTGAGACAGTTTCAAGGAGTTAACAATGCCAAAAGGTGGCAAAGGTGGAGGCGGCAAAGGCGGATCGAATCCGAACTGGCCGAGCACGACGGGTAACCCGTCAGGCGGCGGCAGAGGCAACAATCCGCCGCGAAAGTAACTTACAACCGCCCCATTTCCAAAACCATGTTGGAAACGGGGCTAGAATCCCCTCAAATCTAGTTAATCTGTAAATCTCTCAATCACCAAACACGCATTCTGGCCACCAAACCCGAAGCTGTTCGACAACGTCACATCTACCTTCGCTTCTCGAGCTTCATTGGGGATGTAATCTAGATCACAGTCAGGGTCAGGTGTGTCCAAATTGATCGTTGGATGCAGAACCTGATCCCGAATGCTTCCGATACAGGCCAAGGCTTCCATCGAACCTGACGCGCCCAAAGAGTGCCCGATCATCGACTTCGTGCTGCTGACGGGCACGTTATAGGCGTGATCTCCGAACGCCCGTTTGATCGCCAAGGTCTCCGACTTATCGTTCAACGGGGTTGATGTCCCATGAGCGTTGATGTAGTCGATGTCCTTGATGTCACGCTCCGCGTCCTCCAGAGCCAACTTGATGGCCAACGCCGCACCTTTCCCTTCGTCGTGCGGCTGCACCAGATGAAAGGCGTCCGACGAGACGCCCCAACCCGTGACCTCGGCATAGATCTGAGCACCACGTGTCTTGGCATGTTCAAGGCTCTCCATCACGAACATCGCTGAACCTTCAGAGGGAACGAACCCATCCCGATCTGCGTCAAACGGCCTTGAAGCCTCCTCTGGAGGACAATCACGCGTAGACAACGCATGGATCGTCGAAAACCCGCCCATACCCAATTCACAGATGCCTGCCTCCGCACCACCCGTCAAGATCACATCCGCCGCGCCACGCCGTATCACCTCTGCAGCTTCACCGATCGCCTGCGTGCTCGCTGCGCAAGCGGTCACACAGGTATTGGTGTAGCCGAGCAACCCGAATACCCGACTCACGTTCGCCGAGCACATATTCACCAACATCACTGGTATGTAAAAGGGACTGACCCTCAATGCCCCGCGCCGATTCATTACCTTTGATTGATCGTCGGTCTCGGGTAATCCGCCCGCGCCGCAGCCGATCAGCACACCCACGCGCTCTCTATCTTCCGAATCCAAATCCAATCCAGCGTCCTTGATCGCTTGATCTGAAGCATGAACCGCAAACTGCGAAAACCTACCCATCCGACGCGCCTCACGACGATGTATCAAACCGCCTTCTGATGGATCAAAGTCTTGAACCTCGCCCGACACTTTGCACGGAAACGGCGTCGGGTCGATGATTGCCATCCTGCGGGCACCCGATACCCCGTTCTTCAGGTTGGTCCAAAACTCCTCCGGCGACTTACCCAAACACGTCATCGCACCCATGCCGGTGATAACCGCTCTGCGTTCGTCTGGATATCTGCTCATTGCGTTCTGCTAGCTCCTCCGTTAAGCGATTGTAATCTCGGCGGTATTCGAGTCTTCGTAAGCCATCATGTAAGGCTGCTTGAGATCCTCGTAGATCTCCGGTTCGATACCCAATAGATACTCCCTCGCCTCCGCGGCCACGAATAGAGACCCTGTAACTACGACCAACCTGATCTCTGGATTTTCGTCGACTGCACGCTTAGTTTCGCGCAACGCCCTTTCGATGGTCGGTTGCGCCGAAAACTCCATGCCGTGCTCTCTTCCCGCGTCCGCCAATCGATTCGCGGGCGAGGACTTAGGATGCCGAGACTGCGTAGCGATCGTATAGGACGCCGATGCTGCAAGCTCACGCGCCATCATCTCGAATTCGTGGCCCTCGGTAGCACCCATGATCAAGATATATGGCGAGGCATGGTCGTTATCGCGAAGGACATTCTCTTGATGGTCGCCAATCAAGGCACCTAATCTTCGCAGCGTATCCTGAAGTGCCTTCAACGACGCATCATTGTGGGCTCCGTCCAAGATTATCGACGGCCAACCCTCTAACTCCAACACTTCACACCTGCACGGCCAACTCGCATCTCCGACGCCGCGAATCGCCGCATTGATATCAAACGCGTGGCCCAGTTGATACAGCATGTTTAACGCGGCCGCGGCGGTTCTAGCGTTGTCTATCTGGTGGGAACCCAAAAGGGGCGTGCGAATCGTCACGTCGGCCAAGCCAGGATCCGGCGGCGTCCTCAACACCTCGTTTGAAATCATGGTCTCGGGCGGTCGCCATTTCCCCAGCGCGAACTCTTGCCGCAGATCATCGCCCAACTCATCCACGACATCTAGCAACGGCACCGTCACGCAAGCTCCCACCAGTTCCGAACCTACATTTCCGGCGCGTTCACGGATCACTCGCCAAGTGACGGCGTGATTCTTCGCTACCACCGTCGGACGTCCAGATTTGATAATTCCCGCCTTCTCGGCGGCGATTTGCGATATCGTGCCGCCCAACACTCGCACATGGTCCAGGCTTATCGGGGTGATCACCGCTACCTCTGGATCGATGACGTTCGTGGCATCCAATCGGCCACCTAGACCAGTCTCGATCACCGCAAAATCGGCCTCGATACGGCGAAAATGCACGAACGCCATCGCTGTCAACATCTCGAAAACGCTCACCATACCCAAATCACCCTGCCGTTCAATCTCCGAGACCAAAGGCCACAGCTCCTCGATCAAGTCGGCGAACTCAGACTTGGAGATGCACTCGCCGTCGACTCTTATTCGTTCGGTGAACGAATGCAGATGTGGCGACGTATAAAGCCCCACTCTTAGACCCGCAGCTTTCAATCCCGACGCGATCATCGCGCATGTGCTGCCTTTGCCCTTCGATCCAGCAACGTGAACCACCGGCGTCGCCAAGTGCGGATTTCCCAACATCTCCATTAACCGCTCGACTCTCCGCAGATGCCAGTCCGGCGGTTGGTTGGCACGCGACTTCCGCTCGAAATCCGCTAGCGACAACAGCTGATTGACGGTAGCCATATATCTCGAGTGTTCCCGATCAGGCATGAAGGTAAGGGTATCGTTCAGGTAAGAGAGGCGCGATTGATACGATGAAGGTAACTCCGCCGAATACGCATTCTTCTGCCCAAAACCCGATACATGAGCTACCAATCCCAAATCGAAGACGCCTTGAACGGTCATGCCGCCGACTATTGCGAAATCCGTCTCGAAAGTTCGGATTCGACACGAATCACCTATCGCGGCAGAACGCTCGACGACATCAACATGACTAGCGAGAAGGGTGGTGCGGTTCGCGCTTGTGTCAACGGGTCATGGGGTTTCGCCAGTTTCAACGACCTCGCCGACCTAAAATCCCGAGTTGATGCCGCAACGGACCAGGCGCGTCGTCTGGCATCGGGCAACAAAGACGAGACTACGATGCTTGCCGAGGTAGAACCGCACGTCGATATCGTCGATCCTGTCATAGTCAAAGATCCTCGCAAGATTTCCCTGCAAACCAAAACCGATCTGGCGGACCATTACAACGACATCGTATGGACGCAGCCCGGCATCGTAAGCTCCGACATCATCTATGGCGACAATTCGCGCCATGTGGCGTTCGGCAACTCTGACGGCACTTTTGTCGAACAGGAAGTCATCCAGGTGATCTGTCGCATCTCTGCACAAGCCCGCGATGGATCCGATGTCCAGCAGGCAGGTTTCAGCATCGGAGCGTTGGGCGACTACGGCGTCTTCGAAGACTTGGACGACCAGGTCGCAGAAGCCGCCCAACGAGCGGTCGGGCTACTCAAAGCCAAGCCCCTGACAGGTGGTCAACGAACAGTAATCCTCGATCCTGTACTCGCCGGTGTCTTTGTTCACGAAGCCTTTGGTCACTTGTCGGAAGCCGACAACGTCTACGAGAACAACAAACTGAAAGAGCTGATGTACATGGGCCGCGAATTCGGCGGCAAACACCTGAATTTCACCGACGGCGCAGCACAACCCGGAATGCGCGGCAGCTACAAATACGACGATGAAGGCACTCCGGCCGCTTTAACGCCGTTGGTCAGAGATGGAGTGTTAGTCGGGCGTCTTCACTCTCGAGAAACCGCCGCAAAAACCGGTGAAGCTCCTACAGGCAACGCGAGAGCCATCAACTACCGCTTCCCGCCTATCGTTCGCATGACGAACACCTTTATCGAGAACGGCGAAGCGACCTTCGACGACCTGTTAGAGGGCGTCGACGAGGGCGTATATGTCAAGAACTGGTACGGAGGGATGACGCAACACGAGATGTTCACATTTTCCTCTGGCGAGGCCTACATGATCCGAAACGGCGAGGTGCAAGAAGCAGTCAGGCCCGTGATGCTCTCAGGCAACCTATTTGAAACTCTCGAAAATGTTGATGCTGTGGCAAACGATCGGGGCTTCAACCAAGGGGGCGGGTGCGGCAAAGGTGGACAGATGCCTCTTCCGGTCGGAACGGGTAGCCCGCACATACGGATTCGAAACTGTCTCATCTCCGGGGCATAGGCAACTGAAAAACAGCGTCATCATCTAACTCGTATAGGAGCCAATCGCTTGACGAACCATTATGAACACCTCCTTGACCTCGCGACCGCCGCACACGAAAATGCCGAGGTGTTCGGGGTTTCTTCAGAGCGTCGGCATGTCGAGTTCGAGGCCAACCGTCCGAAAAACATCGGGCAACGTCAGTCGTCTGGCATCGCACTTCGCGTCATCAACAAAAACGGTCGAATCGGATTCTCATCAACCTCGGACGATGACAAGATCGGTGATCTCGTTGATCGTACTGGTGTGTTATCAGAATACGGCGCGGAAGCGAAGTTTCAATTCCCAAATGCTTCGGACTATCCCTGTGTTGAGACTGTTGACGACGCCTCCTACGGCGTCACTGATGACCAGTTGCTCGGGTTCGGCCGTTCGGCAATTGATGTCATCTTGACTGATTTCCCGGAAGCGCTGTGCTCCGCAGACTTCAGCATAAGCTCAGGACAACAGCGGCTACTCAACTCGACGGGAGTCGATGTTGAGCACTCACATACGGCTTGCAGCTTCTACATGGGTGTCGAACTAATCCGAGGCACCGACATGCTCAGCATATGGGACGGTATCGTCTCGACCGGACCCATCGACGAACCCAACGTCGAGAGGATAGTCAACCGCCTACTCACGAAACTCCGTAACTCCCAGAACATAGTGGATGCCCCTAGCGGCAAAGACGTCCCGGTCCTGTTTTCACCGGTCGGGTTCAATGGTACTTTCCTACCCCCGTTGCTCTCTGGTTTCAACGGCAAGAATGTCGCGACAGGCTCCTCGCCGTTGATCGAGCGTTGGGGCGAAAAGATGATTGATGAGCGGATTTCAATCACCGACGATCCGCTGCACCCGATGACGCCTGCATCTCGACCAATGGACGATGAGGGTGTTGCGTCGAGACGCGTGGATTTCGTCCGCGACGGCGTCATCGGTGAACCATTCCTCGATCTCCAAACCGCAGGGGAGATCGGCAAAAGCTCGACCGGTTGCGGTATGCGAAGCATCGCCACAACCCCGTCACCCAGCACCTCCTACATCACAATGGAGGGAGATAACACGCCCAACGAAGCGATGTTCGAAGGCATTAGTCAAGGTATCCTCGTTGAGCAACTGTTGGGTGCAGGGCAGGGCAACGAGCTCGGGGGAGACTTCAGAGCGAACCTGTCCCTGGGTTTTCTCATTGAAGATGGTGAGATCGTTGGGCGGGTCAAAGACACGATGATATCCGGCAATGTTTATGAAACTCTCAACAGCGTCGAAGCGATCAGCGAAGAGCCAGAAATCGTGTGGGGGACTCGGTCCTTGCCGTGGGTTCTTACCCGAGGTGTAGAAGTAGCCACGTCTGCATAATTCCTTAACCGCCAAACAGTGACAACTAACGATCAACAGCCCGACGAAGATCAAGTCTCAGCGATGCTCCGAGACCTGTCCGGCATTGATGACAAGCGAGCAAGGTCTATCGTCAATGCTTGGCAAGAGTGGCCCTTGGAAGAAGCGGTCAACACTGTCTCCGAGCTGCGACGTGTGGCAGAAACCGACCGTTCCATTGAATTCGACTCCATCTTCAGGGCTTCAACTGCCTTTCCCGCACCACAAGTCCGCATCGAAAGTGTTTTGGCCTTGGCGGACGGTGGAAGCATCGCCACCGCGCAGACACTGATTAACGTACTTGCGCGAGATGAGGTTGCAGAGATCCGTGCCGCAGCGGCAACTGCTCTCCAAGCTTTTGGCGACCCTTCACAGTCGCGCAAAGTACCAGAAACAACGCTCGATCGTGTGAAATCTGCTCTTAGTGAAGCGATACATGTAGACGAACCTTTGGTGCGTGGCAAAGCGTTGGTTGCCCTTGCCGCTTTGAGAGACGATGATGCACCGGATTTGATCGATGCTATGTTCGATGAGGCTATCGGTGACGGGAAGTTGATGTCGGACGTGCTGACCGCGATGGGGCAAACCAACGATCGTTCATGGCTCTCGTCACTCGAGGACGCGTTTTTCAGCGACGACAGTGGAATCCGGATTGCGGCGGTACTGGCGTTTGGAAAGATCGCTATCGACGACGATGTCGAAAGTCTTTCTGAGCCGTTTGACGATCATGTCTTGGAAGTTCAGATGGCGACGGTAAAGGCACTCGAGGAGATAGGGACTGCTCAGGCGCGGGAGATGCTTGAACTCGCGGTCTCGAGTAGCGAGCCTGAGGTGCAGCAACTCGCTCAGGTTGCACTTGAGGCTTTGAAGGCGGATGACGAGCTTATCTATGCGGTTTCGCCTGCGATGATCGAGCGCGGGCTCTTCGGTGTCCCGGCTTCCGCGCGCGGTGCCAATCGAGATCTTGGTCGATATGACGCGCCGACTGAGGAGGGTTGGGCGAATGTCACACCGGAGGGTCAAGAGTTGGACGTTGCGGAAGCACCAGAGGATATCGGGGAAGATTACGAGGACTATTTGGAATCGGAAGAGTTCTTTAGAGACTCGAATACCAATTGAGAGCGAATCGCTCCAAGATTTCAGCGTCCTTGCTTTCTGCAGACTTTGGTTATCTGGCCGATTCGATCAAATCAGCGGAATTGGCGGGGGTGGACGAGTTCCACTTTGATGTGATGGATGGGCATTTCGTGCCTAATTTGACGTTTGGGCCGCCGATTCTGGAGGCGGTGGAACGGTACGCTACGAAGCCGATCGATGTGCATGTGATGGAGCGTTCGCCGGAGAACTTGATACCAGTGTACGCGTCGTCTGGCGGGGACATCATTACGATCCACATTGAGGGAGTGGCGGACGTTGATGAGACGGTCGATGTGATTCTTGAGGCTGGTGTGCAGCCGGCTGTGGCGATTCGTCCTCGGACACCAGTATCGGCACTGCGGACAATTGCGGATCGTGTTCGGCGGGTGCTTGTGATGACTGTGGAGCCGGGGTTTGGCGGGCAGGAGTTTCTGCCTGATACTTTGCCAAAGATCAATGAAGCACTCGAGATGATGCGGTCGGTGCATGGCGACGGGATGTTTGAGATTGCCGTGGATGGGGGTATTAAGTCCGAGACCATTGGGCCGACGCTCGAGGCGGGAGCGACTACCTTCATCTCGGGGTCTGGGATTTTTTCGCACCCGGGTGGGATTGACGCTGGGGTCCGGCTACTCCGAGACCGGTTGAAAAACTCGGCCTCCTGATAACGGCGTCACCTCACCCCACGCATCATGTTTTGGAGGGCGCGCTCGCCCCCGGGGCCGCTGATGCGCTTCATCATCTTCTGCATCTGGCGGTACTGGCCCAGGAGTTGGTTTACTTGGGACGGGGATGTGCCGGAGCCGTTTGCCACTCGGCGGCGGCGGGAGCCGTTTAGGATGCGGGGGTTGGCGCGCTCTTGAGGGGTCATCGAGAGGATGATGGCTTCGACTTGAGACATCCGCTTTTCGTCGACGTTTTGCATCCTGTTGGACATCATTCCGCCTAAACCTGGGATCATCCCCAAGACATCGGAGAGGGGACCCATTCTGCGAACGGCATGGAACTGTTCGAGCATGTCGTTCAGGTCGAACTCGTTGCGGCGGAGGCGCTGCTCCAAGCGTTTGGCTTCGTCTTCGTCGATCTGTCGTTGGGCTTTTTCGATGAGGGTTGTGACATCGCCCATCCCGAGGATTCGTTGGGCCATCCGCTCGGGGTGAAAGGCCTCGAGTTGTTCGGGGCGTTCGCCGACGCCGACGAATTTGACGGGGAGGCCGGTGACGGATTTCATAGACAGTGCTGCGCCGCCGCGGGCGTCGCCGTCCATCTTTGTGAGGAGCATTCCGGTGAGGCCGATGCGTCGGTTGAACTCGGAGCCGGAGTTGACGGCGTCTTGGCCAGTCATGGCGTCGACGACAAGGAAGGTTTCGATGGGGTTTGCGGTGGACTTGACCTGTTCGAGTTCTTTCATCAGGTCGTCGTCGATCGCGAGGCGTCCGGCGGTGTCTAGGATTAGCCAGCGTGTGTCGTCACGTTTGGCTCGGTCTAGTGCGTTTTTGGCTACTTTGATCGGGGTGGATTTTCGTGCGTCTTCGCTGTAGACGGGGACGTTGATTTGTCTGCCGAGGGTTACGACTTGCTCCACCGCGGCGGGTCGTTGAAGGTCGCAGGCGGCGATCATGACATCTTGTTTCCACTCGCGCCGGATGTGGAGGGCGAGTTTTGCCGCTGCGGTGGTCTTGCCGGCTCCTTGGAGGCCGACGAGCATGATGACGCTTGGCGGGGAGTCGTCTCTTTGGAGTTGTGCGTTTTCGCCGCCGAGGATTTCGACGAGGTTGTCTTGGACGATCTTGACGACGGTCTGGCCGGGGGTGAGGGATTTGAGGACGGCTTCGCCTTGTGCTTCTTCGCGGATTTTGGATACGAAACTGCGGGCGACTTTGAAGTCGACGTCTGCTTCGAGGAGGGCCATGCGGACTTGTCGAAGGGCGGCTTCGATGTCTTTTTCGGAGAGTCGGCCTTTGCCGGTCAGGGTACCGAGGGCGGAGGTCAGGCGTTCCGAGAGGGTTTCGAACATGAGGCTAAGTTTAGAGATCTCGGGTGATGGTTACGGAGACCGGGGTTCGGTCCCAGCCGGAGAAGATGTCGCTTGCGAGCTGCTGCATTACTCGGCTGATGTTTGAGAAGGTGGCGATGCCTACGGGCGCGCCGTTGGAGTCGACGACGGGTAGTCTCGAGATGCGTCGTTGGGACATGACGCGGGCGGCTTCGACGACATCGGTGTCGGGTTGTGCTGTGTGGACTGGTGAACTCATGTGGAGCATGATGGGTGACATTGCGGGGTCTTCGCCAGCGCCGACGCATCCGACGGCGACGTCCCAGCTCGTGATGATGCCTTCGACGATCCCTTTGCTGACGACGACGAGAGATCCGACGTCGTTGTCTCGCATGCGCTTTGCGGCGTCGGCGACGCTGAGTTCGGCGGTGATGGTGAGGACCGGCGAGGTCATTATTTCGTCTATACGCATCGGCTCAACTCATGCGTCCATCTCGTGGCTCTTTGGCTCGTGGCTCTTTGGAAGGATTTATCATGCAAGATTGGGCGTCGGGCGATTGAACGGGATCGGTCGTCGGCGTTGCCACCATCAATTCTAGACCTAGAACGTAAAGCGAAGCTGTCATATGTCCATAGTGCTGATGATCGCTCTGGTGTTGTTGTCTGCGGTTGCGATCGGCATCGCGGTCGCCAACATCGATCCGATTTAGTCTGGCGACGGCAGAGAAGATGCCGAAGATCAACGCGAACATTCAGTTCATGTTCAATGAATATGAGCTGCTTGACCGATACGATGCTGCGGCGCGTGCTGGTTTCAAGGGGGTGGAGGTGCAGGCTCCATATTCCAAGCCGGTTGATGCGATCCAGGAGCGACTTGAACGGAACGGGTTGCAGCATGTAATCATCAATCTTCCGGTTGCGGATCCGGAGACTGGGTTGAACAATTTGCCGCTTCAGCCGGACAAGGTCGGGATGTATCAGGATGCGGTGGAGTTGGGCGTGGAGTATGCCTCGGGGCTTGGTTGTGTTGGCGTGAATACGGGGGTTGGGCCGTTGCCTGAGGGATTGGATCGGGATGTTGCGTATCGGATTTTTATCGACAATCTGCGGTTTGCGGCTGATGAGTTGGGGAAAATGGGGATCAAGGCGTTCATAGAGCCGATCAACACGCAGGATCAGCCGGGGTTCTTGATTTCTACTTCGGCGGAGGGGATTCGGGCACTGGATGATGCTAGGCATCCGAATGTGATGTTGCAGTACGACTTCTACCACATGCAGATCATGGAGGGGCGATTGGCGGAGACGTTTGCAGAGCTGGTGCCTCGGATCGGGCATGTTCAATTTGCGGATACACCGGGGCGTAACGAGCCTGGGACGGGTGAGATCAACTACGGGTTTATCTTTCGAATGATGGATGAGGTTGGGTATGAAGGTTGGGCCGGAGCGGAGTATTATCCGTCGGGACGGACGGAGGATTCTTTGGGGTGGTTTGAGGGGTTGAACTAGGATGCGAAGGATGGGGAAGGATTTTAAGGATGGTGTTGTGGTTGTTTGGGGGATTGCGGTGTGGGAGTCCATCTTGCCCCTCTCCTCCCCTGCCCTCACCCGAAACCCCCTCTTAATCTCCCCCTTGAAAGGGGGAGGGGCGGGTTGAGCGGGAGAGGGGTGGTCTCCCTTCCACCCTTGGGTTCCCGCTTTTGCGGGAGTGACGTGCGAGTGCGGGCGTGTTTTTATGGCCACTTTTGGGTGGCATCCTCCCCCTGCGCCTTTTCAGGGGCGCAGGGTTGTCTTTGCCCTCACCCTGACCCTCTCCCGCCGAGCGGGAGAGGGGATGAACGGACTCGACCAGGAGGTCGGGTCTTGGGGCCCGTAGGAACTGGCCCTCTCCTGAGCTTCGGCCTTTGTACGGAGGCCGGAGTTCCTTCCCTCTCCATCGCCTCTTCCCTCGCGGGCGCGTACGCCCGGCCCCGCTGGGTTCCGGCTTCCGCCGGAAAGACGGAAGCGGCCGGAATTACGGTGGTCGAGGGAAGAGGACGACCCCGGAGAGGGGTCAGTCGCTGCGCAGAGCGGTGTGTCAGACCGCTAGCACCCTTTACCAGTCGCGGCACGCGTCGCCAGACCGCGTGCTTGGTCGGCGGCTGAACATCCCCTGTGTCCCCTTCAGTTTGAAGGGGAGGAGATGGTCTTCGGAATGCGCCGCCTTCCTTCGATTCGCCCTTACGGGCTCCTCTCGCGCTGTAGCCTCCCTCCTGTGATGGGCAGGAGTAGACGTCTGTCGGCTCCACGTGTGGTCTCCCGGCCCTTGGCACGGCGTCCGTTGAACCCCTCTGCATCTCCCCTTGAAAAGGGGAGGGAAAAAGGTTCAAGGGACGCGTGCTGGCTCGATTGGCGATGCGGGACTGACGCATCGCGCTCCGGGAACTGGGCCTCCCACGCTTCGGCACGGACCCTCCCGGCCTTGCGACGGATGTCCGATCCGTCGAGGGACGCCACCAGCTGACACGAAGACGCCGCGACAAAACCCCCTTTAGTTCCCCCTTCGAGAAGGGGGAGGGTGTAATGGTTATGTCTTTCTTTGCCTTCATGTCCTCACGTTTACTCCCTGCAGCCGCTTGGGTCGGGGGTCTGCACACGTCTGCGCAGCGCTGTGTCGATCCGTCGATCATATGTTGTTTTTATAACAGTTGTTGAGTGTTGTCAAGTGTGTTGTTGAACTGGGATGTTAAGGATTTTGAAGGATTGGGATGATGTGTGTGTGTTGGATGTTGGGGTTGGGTTGGGTTGGGGTAGTCTGGCCCCTCCCGTCCCCTCGCCCTCACCCCCGGCCCCTCTCCCGCTGTTGTCGGGTGTTTTGGGGGAGAGGGGGGATTGTAGTCGGTGGAGGTGTTGGTTGGTGTTTGGGGGCGTTGGAGGGATTGGTGGTTGGAGTGTGGGGGGATTGGGGAGAATGGTTGGGTTGGTGGTTGTTGGGGTTTTCTCGCCTCGGCGGGCGGCACCCCCTTGTATTCCCCCTCAGAGAGGGGGAGGTGGGACGGTGGCCGCGCTCCTTTCTCTCCGCTTCGCTGCGTGAAAGGGGCTGTTGCGAGCATAGCAGCTTCCTTCGTCCGTCCGATATGCCCGACAGGCCGAAGCGAGGCGATCGCGGCGGGGAGAGAACCTCGCCCAAGCCCCCGGCAAAGCCAGAAACCGAGAAATCGGCAACGGAAGAAAAGGCCTGAAAAGTCCAATTAAACGCGTCCAAAACCGTGATGTATATTTGCACGTCAGAAAGCAACCACAGCACAAAAATCAGCCAATCGGAGAGACAACCGACATGTACGTAGGAACCCAAGTCGCACCTCGAAACGACGATGACCTCCGCCAGTGGTCACAACTCGGCGTAAACAACATCTGCGCCGACCCACGCGAAGGCAACGCCCACACATGGAGCCAAGACGACCTCGCAAGCTGGCGAGAACACGTCAACTCCTTCGGCATCGAGTTGGACATGATCCAGCTGCCGCTGTCTTCCACACCGATCGAAAAAGCCGAAGCACCGAGCATCATGCTGGGCATCGATCCGGACCGCGACCGCGAGATCGAGGTAGTCAACACGCTTATCGAGAACTGTGCTGCCGTCGGAATCCCTGCCGTCAAATACAACATGAACCTCATCGGCATACCTCGTTCCGAGAGGGAAACGGGGCGTGGGGGTTCGAGCAACTCGACATTCCGGTACAAGAAGCTGAAGCACGAGGACGCGCCGGGCATCGCGGGCGAAGTTTCGGAAGATGAGTTCTGGGAACGGATCGACTATTTCCTCGAACGCGTCGTACCCGTCGCCACGGAAAACAAAGTAAGACTGGCGTGTCACCCGCACGACCCTTACACGCCTCCAGGGTTCCGCGGTGTAACCCGCGTGCTAGGCACCCCCGACGGCCTCAAGAAATTCGTCGCCATGCACGAGAGCCCCTATCACGGTTTAAATTTCTGTCAAGGGACCGTTACGGAGATGTTGGATGATCCGGGTGAAGAGATCTTCGACATCATCCGTTACTTTGGCAGTCGAGAAAAGATCTTCAACGTCCACTTCCGCAACATTCGCGGTCACAAACTCGACTTCATGGAGGTGTTCCCGGACGAAGGCAGCATCAACATGTTTGAGTGCATCAAGGTCTACCAAGAGGTGGGCTACAAGTACATGTTGATGCCAGACCATGTTCCGCATATTGCCGGTGGAGATCCGCAGGGAACAGCGTTCGCCTTCGTGTATGGCTATATCACAGCGTTGTTGCAGGCGATTGGCGAACCGCGCAAGCAGCCGTGGGTCACTAAAGGGCCATAACCAAAAACTACGTCATTCCGGCGAAAGCCGCCAAACCAACCCCCTCCTTCTGTAGTGGACTGGAGGAGGCCCGCCGTTAGGCGAAACACAACAATCAATTAGCTAACAGCACCCAACTTGGACAACGAATACACCATAGCCATCTTCATCGCCATCGCCACGGCGATCGTCGCGGTGGTCGGCGAGATCGGACTCAAGATCGCCAAGAACCGAATGCGTGGCGACGCCGACGACTACGATCCGCCACCGAAATATCTCGTCCTGGACGCCCTCGACGGCCCGGCAGTCCTGATCATCCTCCTCATTGGAGGCACTTACGCCGCATCAATCGCACTCGATCACTGGCAAATTGGCCGCAACATCGACGCCGACTTCGCCGCGCTCGCTCGCAGAGCCGGCACCGTCGCCAGCATCGCCACCGGAGCATTCCTCGCCACCCGCATCGGATCGCTCCTATTCGATTGGTACGCATCCCACGTCGCCGCCGCAACCTCTACCAGCCTCGACGATCAACTCATTCCATCCTTCAAACGGATGCTCCCCATCCTCGTCTACGCCCTTGCCATCCTCTGGTCCCTCGCCGTATTCGAAATCCAGATCAGCCCTCTCCTCGCCACCCTCGGCATCGGCGGCATCGCCATCGCCTTGGCCGCCCAGCCAACCTTGTCAAACTACTTCGCTGGGACGTATGTGATTTCTGAAGGCGAGATCCAAGTCGGCGACTTCATCGAGATCGAAGGCGGACCTTCCGGTTTCGTCGAAGACATCTCATGGCGCAGCACAAAACTCCGCTCCCGATTCAACAACCTCATCATCATCCCCAACTCCATGATGTCCGACAACATGATCACTAACTACTCCCGCCCCGCGTTGGCGATGAACGTGATCGTGACTGGCGGGGTAAGCTATTCCTCTAATCTGCAGCAGGTCCAAGACATCCTGATGGAGGTTGCCACCAAGATCGTCGTGGAGTCTGAGCATGCTGTGACTGATACCGAACCGAGAGCCGGTTTCAGCAACTTCGGAGATTCCAACATCGATTTCTGGGTCTTCTTGCAGGCGACGGATCGCGCCGGCTCCTTCCAACTCAAGACGCAACTCATCAAACAGATTCATCAACGATTCAATGAAGAGGGGATCGTCATAAACTACCCGATGCGGCATTTGGTTGTGGATGATGTGCCGGAGGAGGAAGAAGGTGCGGATGAGCGCGAGCCGACGGCGCCGGAGCAGATTGTGGAGTTTGTGCGGAAGGGTTAGGCCTTTACTAGCACCACCTAACTCACAGTGGTTCGGAACGGCAACCGCCGCACCGTTGTAAGGTTTTTACATGACCGTTTACGAACCAGACCCAGAAGATGTTAGAGCGCATCTTTCGATGATGCAGGCGGTAATAACGCGCATGGCGGAGAATAGCCGCGCTTGCAAGACTTGGGCTTTAACGCTGGTCGCCGCTATGTTGGTAGTCATCACTCAACTCGACATATCGACCGGGAGTGGAGGGTTCGGGCTACTCGAGACCTGGATCGCCGTTGTGCCTACGACGGTATTCTGGGTGTTGGATTCTTACTATTTGGCGTTGGAAAGGGGTTTCAGGGACAGTTACAACCGTTTCCTCCGTAGGCTTCGATCAAGGGAGTTGAAGGGAGATGAACTGTTTGAGATACAGGCGATCGATGCCGGGAAAAGACACTTTTTTGGCAGCCTGTTTTCGATTTCAACCACGCCGTTTTATTCGATGTTAGGAGTTGGTATATTCGTTGCGTGGTTAGTGTCGTAAAGCAACCGGAACTTCTGTTCGAATTACACGTCAATCGAAGTCAAATCTTGCAGGATAGCCCTTCGGTTGCTGCCAACCCGTCGATCAACCGCCAGTCCTGTTTTCTGCATATTGGGCACGACCATTGTTAGGAGGATTGCCTTTCCGCCTAGAGTAAGCTTCATGGATCCACTGACAGAGCTCTAACACCCGTGGGTTTTCCGGCCACTTGTATAACTTGGCATATGGGTCGTCACTCTGCATATTGTCTGCCAGCTTTGGCGGCAATAGGTTCGATTTAATCGACTTCGCACGATGATTCGGATGGCTGGGCAAAAGGATGCCGACGAGACCACAACGGTCGTTGTGGTCAGTTTTGCTGATGCTTGAGCCGATCTCCCAGTCAACATGCTTTCGTTGCCATGTATTTGTCCCGACGAGGACAACGGTTACGGTTGCGTCAGCTATAAAGTCATCTCGGATGATCTGCCTGATCCTCGATACCGTTAGGTTCGTGTCATCGATGTCATCATCGTGGACAGACTTGTCTATGGCGTGGCCTTCAATGAGTTGCAGAAACTGCCGTTTGAATTCAATGTCCGCCTCGTGAAAACTGATGAAGACTTTGTGCCGAGGGATTTTTGGGTTGCGTCTGGTCATTTATCTTCCCAACAACCACTCCGTCAGCGGTTCAACTTCCCGCAACCGCCCGATCACAGGTTGAAGACCTCGAAGCTCACGGCGTAGTCGCACCCGAACTCCTCACCCACTGCATTGGCGGTCATCGTTAGGAACATCTCTGGATCGAAGTCCCTACCAAGTCCCTTGATGTAGATGTCGTGCTTCTCCAACGACTCCACTCCCTTGTAGATGTGGTCGCCCACGTCCACGGCGTGAGTTGCGTTGGGCGAGGCGCCGACCAGCACCATCCTCACATCGTTCCACGGCTCCAGCCCTTCTTCGTTCAACTCCGTGAAAACCCAACGATTCCCTGCGTCTCTGCTTGCATCCAACGTCGCGAGCCCGACAGCGCGATGGTCTGACTGATTGGTGTTCCCACCGCGGAAGCGCATCTCGAAGTTCGACGTGACCACCACGTCCGGCTTATGCCGCCTAATCGCTCTGGCGATGTCGCGTCTCAAGGGCAGGCCGTACTCCACCATTCCGTCCGGATAGTCCAGAAACTCTACAGTGTCCACTCCGACCACCTTCGCGCTGTCGATCTCCTCTTGAGTACGCACTCTCCGAGTCTCGCCCGGATGCATCGCGTCGATACCTGCCTCGCCTCTCGTCGCCAATAGATACGTGAACTCCTTGCCCTCCGAAGTCCACTTGGAGATGGCGCTGGCTACTCCGTACTCCAGATCGTCGGGATGTGCAACTACAGCCAATCCCCGTTGCCAGTCCTCGTCCAACGGTTCGTATCTCCGTTCAGTCATACAGCAGAGCCTCTCTCAACTTGCCTCATCAAAAGACTTACGAGAAAAGTGTAACGAGAAAACCTCTCGCTTCATCTCTTCTGCCCGTTGTCGTTCCTGCCGAGGGTGCCTCGCACCCTCGCGGATGTCCTAGCTGCTCTGCAGCAACCACTCCGTCAACGCCGCAGTCTCCCGCTCTCTAAACGCAACATTCACATCCAACCGCTCAAAATACTGCTGCAACGTCAACTCGCCAGTCGGGACGCTGTGCGTCTCGAAGAACGCCTTGACATCCGCCGCCTGCTCCGGCTTCGATAACGAACGTACGCCGCCGACCATCCGCACGATGCTGTTATCCGGATACGCCTCCAGCATCTCATCCCAGTTCGACTTCACAAACTCCCAAACCAACGGTCCGTGATGCCGATTCATCAAACAACCAGCAACCAGATACGGCCCGTCCTGCGACCGCACGTCGCCATTTAGACACATATACAGAGTGTTCCGCATCTCACCCTCACCCGGAAACACCGCCAGCGATCCCATATACCGCCGCTCCTCCTGAGGCGTAGGGGCATCCTTGAACCGCCCCACGAATACCTCGTAATCGTTCGCCGACCCAACCACAGCGACCGCATTCGCCGAAGCAGAAACCAAGTTTGGCTCAATCGCTTCACCCGCCAGATGCTGATCGTGCATTTGCCGCAAGCGGCCGAGCGCCTCTGGATCACGCGCGTTTACCGCCAGCGCGCGAGCCAACACGCCACGCAACTCAAGATCACGCGGCGAATCGTTCTCACGAGCATCCCAACCGAGCCGCGCTAGGCCAGCTTTGTACAGATCAGACAGCCGTGCCCTCACCCGAGACCGTGCCGCCTCATCTTCGAGAATCCGTTCCAGACTGCCTAGGTTTCCCGTCAACAGCGTCCAAACATCCAGATCATCCTCCTCCGAGTACCCCTCGGCCAATCGAACATAGTCGATTGCCGACGACCCACCCGCCAACATCGCCGACCACTGATCGTCTGCAATGCTGTAACGCTCAATAGCCTCCATCTCGCCCATCACATCGCGCAACGAGGTCATCAACTCGGGCGAGTAGTTCACCCGATAAAAGCCGTTGCTGCCTGCATTGGCATTGACCCACTTGACGCCTTCCAGTTCAGGGACCTCGACATCGTCGTTAGTCATCAACATCTTCATGCTGCCCTGGTTGCCGTCACCGTCCGCGTACCGGATACCGACAGGTATCGGCCACACAGTCTCGTCACCTTCAGCAGGCGCTTTGTAGAAGAATCGGTTCTGATTGAAGATCGTCTTGACGCACCCGTCGCACTGCTTGACATTGATGATGGGGTAGCCGCGCTGGTATATCCACGCATCCATCGTGCTTCGGACCGGCTCACCAGTGACTTCTTCGAGTGCGTCCCAGAGGTCGGAAGTCTCCGTGTTGGCGTATTCGTGCTTCTTGAGATAGTGGCGGATGCCGTCTCGGAAACGATCCGGTCCTAGGTGCTGCTCGAGCATCCGGAGGACCGAGCCGCCTTTTTCGTATGTGAGGAGGTCGAACATTCCGTCGGCGTCGGCAGGCGATTTGACTTCATACTCAATTGGTCGGGTCTTCTGGAGGGAGTCGACATCGAATGCCGCAGAGCGTTCGAGGCTGAACTGATCCCAGCGTCGCCACTCGGGGTTGAAGGCGTCGGTGCACATTGCGGCCATGAAAGTGGCGAACGCCTCATTCAACCAGATGCCGTTCCACCATTCCATCGTCACGAGATCGCCGAACCACATATGGGCGAGTTCATGAGCAATAACATCCGCGATTCTGAGGAGCTCCGGTTGAGTAGCACGTTCAGTATCCACAAGCAGAATCACTTCGCGGAAGGTGACGCAACCGAGATTCTCCATCGCGCCAAACGCAAAATCCGGCACCGCGACTAGGTCGAGTTTCTCGCCGGGGTACGGAATGCCGTAGTAATCGGTGAAATACTTAAGCGCGAAGGCGCCGGATTCGAGCGCGTACGGGGTGAGATGGCCTTTACCTATCGGGTGGATGATCCGTAGTGGTACACCGTCGACATCAACTGGATCGGTCGCTTCGAAGGGGCCGACGATGAATGCCACCAAGTAGGTAGACATCTTGATGGTGGTGCCGAACTTGACGGTTCTCTCGCTTCCGTCCTCCGACACTTCTTCGGAGATGATCGGCCCGTTCGATGCCGCAAAGAGATCGTTGGGAACCGTCAAGGCAACCTCGAACGATGCCTTCATCGCCGGTTCGTCGAAACAAGGGAATGCTTGCCTAGCATCCGTGCTCTCAAATTGAGTGGTAGCGATCTTCCGATCAAGCCCTGCTTCATCGGTAAAGGTTGAAATGTAGAAGCCTGCGAGTTTGCGGTTCAGAATCCCGTCGAAATCGATCGCGAGGGTGTACGATCCAGCAGTGACGTTATCATCGAGAGCCAACGTGACGCGTTCCAACTCCTCGTCGTACACGAAGTTAGTCACCGCAACTTCACCGCTCTCTCCAGTGAGTCGCGCCGACTTGAGATCGAGTTCCTTTGCGTTGAGAACAATCTCAGAGACTGCTTCGGACACTGCAACCGCGATCTCGACATCGCCGATAAACGTCTCCGACTCCAAGTCCGGTTTCAGGTGCAGGTTGTAGTGGCTCGGCACCACCACACTCGGCAGGCGATAAGGATCGATTTCAGCATTAGTCATGCGCTGTTCCCCAGAGTCATTGGGTAGTTGAACAATGATGCGGACGACCCGCGTATCAGATCGTCTCTAACGTGTCCTCTGCTTCGCGCGCTTCGACTCCGCCAAACCTCGCCGCGGCAATCTCGCGCAGCTGGGCAAAGTCAGTCTGAACGCCCTTCAAGAGGATCCCCACATCGCTCGAGTGGAGCACGAAACGAGCGCCTAGCTCTATGGCCTTGGCAGATGTTTCGATGCTCTGTTGATGCACCATCGTGGGGACACCGTGTTTCTCGCCCGTGTCGATGATGTGCTTCAACACATCGAGATACTTCGGGTTCTCGACCTCGTCGGGGATACCCAACGATGTAGTCAAGTCGTTCGGTCCAACGAAGATGCCATCGATCTCAGCACACTCAAGCAACTCATCCAACCGGTTTACAGCCGGCTCAGACTCGACGCCCATGGTGAAGATGTGGTCTGCGTGCCGGGCGTGGAGATATTCACGCGTCTTCTCGCTCGGAAACTCGCCCGTCATCGATGCCCGTTCGAAGTACTCGCCCTTCAGAGGGTGTAGACGGAGCTTGTTGGCGCACTTGCGGACTTCTTCGAGCGACTCGCAGTACGGGACCAGCACACCATCAGCCCCTGCATCAAGCGCCATCGCCACGTAGGTCTCGTCGGTGCTTGGGGTGCGGACGATGCAGGTGATGCCCACGCCCTTGACGCTCCCAATCAATTCAGACAATCGCTGTCGGTCACGTGACGCGTGCTCCCAGTCGATGATGATGTAATCGAGCGTCGAACCGGCGTACATCCTCGCCCATCGCAATCCTTCGATTGCGAAGATCATGAAGCCGAAGGCGGGTTTGCCTGCCTTCAATGCGGCTTTGAGTTCACTCGGCTGCATATCTTCTTACTCCATATCGAGAATCACTTCGCGCCCGGTGCGCGCAGATTCCTCAGTCGCTTCCAACACCTTCAGCACATTCAGACCGTGAACCTGCGGTATCGGTGTGTCGTCGTCGCCTCGTTCGAGTGATTGGATGAACTCGGTGAACTCATCCAACAGACTATCGCGTTGCGGGACATCTTCTTTGCGCCACGATCCATCCGACGTGTCTGCGATAAATAACGCTGGTGCCTCGCCTCCGCCGTAGGGCAGACGGAAGCGTGCCATGCCATTCGTGAAGAACCAGTCACCGCCATACTCCGTCGCACCCCGATCCCACGCAATTCGGCTGACGCAGGCGACGATGCCGCTTTTCCAGCGAATGAAGTACATGCCGGTGTCGTCGCAATCGATCGTCGGGTGATCCGATTTAGGATGCGTGAATTGCCCCTGCTGAGCCGAAACCGTCGCCACGTCATAGCCGATGATCCAGAGCAGACGGTCGATCTGATGCGTCCCATCCATCTGCCCCATGCCACCGCCGCGGTCTCGTTCCAGCATCCACTCTGGACGGTTGTAAGGACCGTAAGGTTTGTGCCAGACGTCGTATGCCATTAAGACCGAACCGAGATCGCCGCTATCAACGACGCCCTTCATGGCCCTGACGGCAGGGTAATACCGCTGGGTGTGAGCGGTCATGAGTTTGACGCCGTTCTCTTTGGCCGCAGCCAGCATCTCTTCAGCTTGCGATGCCCAAACCGCGGTCGGCTTCTCCATGTATATGTGCTTGCCGGCGGCAGCGGCGTCGAGTGCTGCTTGGTAGTGAAGCCAATGCGGCAATGTCCCGATGATCACATCAACATCGTCACGAGCCAGAGCATCGTGGTAGTCAGCGACGAAATCGACATCGGGATGCCGGTCCTGCCAAGACGCTGCAGCGTCTTCTCTAGGTTCGGCGACGACCTTGATGCTCGCACCAGGTGTGTTTTTGACGACGTCGATATAGTTGCCGCCGATGCGGCCGGTGCCAAGCACCGCAACTCCGAAGGACATTACGCGTGATCCTGCTTTCTAACCGGCTGTGAGCCTTGAACTGTCTCTTTCAATGCAACGCGAAGGTAATGATAATTCGCGACGTATTGAAAACCGAGTTCGATGGGATGACACCTTAACCGACAGCCAACAAACTTCTCAACTCCACCACACTCTCAATCTCAATGTCTGGCGCGGGTGCGTCTTCAGGATACCGCTCGGTAACGCGAATCCATGCTGTTTTCATCCCAACTCCTGCCGCGCCGGTGATATCGGTATAAGGATTATCCCCAACAAACAGGATCTCGGACGGTTCAAGATCGTCTATACCCTCGAAGGAGAGTTTTAGGCGGCGGACTGCTTCGTTGTAGATGCGAGGGTCGGGCTTGTCGGCACCAAAGAGGCGTGACACGATGGCGAAGGGCACGACATCGGCAAAACCGCTGTGTTCGAGTTTGACTACCTGAAACTTCAAACCGTTTGTCACAACCGCCCAAGGAAACCGGGCCTCGTTCAATTCTTTGACGAAATCCATCGCTCCTTCGATCGGTCTGGCTTGCTGTCCCATGGTGTTGAAGAACCACGCTTCAAACTCGGTGGGTTCGTGTTGAATAGAAGGCCAGCGTTCCATGATCCGGACGGCGGCATCCCGACCATTTATCGTGCCGTGGGGTGAGAGCGTCCAGAAGAAATCCAGTGCTTCGCCCCAATCGGTTGTCGAGTTGATGTCCGGTTGTGTGTCGTAGAACTTGTGGAATGTCGCCTCGAATGCGGTGTTTCGATCTAAGAGCGTGTCATCCAGATCGAACAGTGCAGCACGTAGTTTTTCCATTTCAGGTTCGCGGATCACTTGTCGTCAGGTCAGTTGGCCAACGTGGTCTGGAGTAGTACCTCGACGGTGACTTCGTCTTCGACTACGAATATGGAGCTAACCGGCGCGGTCATCCCGAAGTCGGCCCACACGAATTTGGATGTGCCTAGGATGACCAAATTGGTCCCATTGTCAAGGCGGGCCGTGATGTCGAACTCCAAGTCGGCGTCGGTTCCATTCACATTCACGGTTGCCATCAACTTAGTTTTTAATTCTTCACGACCGTCTATGAACGGAGCCGACACATCGCCGAGGTCGTGGAAGTGGACCGTTGCTACCGGTTGGCTTGGGAACATCCTTTCGCGGACGTACCTGTCGCGTCGCGCTTGATCGCTCTGCAAACTGTGAAGATCGATTTCGATGGATGCGCTGTCCGCCTTGAAATCGACAACGCCGTTAAGCGTCTCGGTTTCAAGCGAGACGATGATGTCAGCACCACGCAGGTTCTCCGGGACTTTGAACAAGGCCTTGGAACCTTCGCCGACTTCGAAGCTCGGTGCGAATTCCGAACCGATGCCCGGGCTCTTGCCTGTCGGTTCGGCCCCCAAGTCCACCGGGTCACCAGCGCTCACAAAGATGCCGGTCGAGGTAATCTGGCCGTCCTCGATCTTCCAGACCTCGATCGTGTTGAGGACATCACCGTTGGCGTCGAACTCCTGCTCGCCTGCCGCGCCCACGTAGTCGATGTCTTGGCCTTGGCTGATGAGTTGTAGGGCTCTGCCGAGGTCACCGGGGCCTACCTTCTCTCCGGGGGCGTTGGCGACTTTTCGCATGGCGGCCGCGATGTCAGCTCCGTCCTCCGAGCCAGCCTCGGCGATAGCGAGAGCAAGAATGGCCGCGGCGTCGAACGCTTCGGAGATGAATATGCTAGATGGATCGCCGTCCAGTTTCGATGCGTAGAGTTCCTTGAAGGTCTCTTGGGTCGGTGTGCCTGGGGCACCTGGGGCGGTGCCGTAGTTGCCCTCAAAGTTCTCAACACCAAGGCCGTCGAACATCTCCTGATTCTTGGTGCCATCCACGAACATGAACTCTTCGAAGAATTGCCCTTCTACAGCCTCGCGGAGATATACCCCCGCGGTCTCGGGGTAGGACATCGCGATAAGGACCGTGGCACCGCCCTGTGATGCTTGGCGAAGTTCAGAAGCGTAACTGGCCTGACCGCCTTCGATCGGAACTTGAGCGGAAACGGAGCCTCCGATACTCTCGAAGGTGTCTGAGAAGACCGTCGATAGGCCTTCGCCGTAGGCGTTGTTGATGTAGAGCGTGGCGACATTCTCGTATCCGAGCTGCGATGCGACGTTGGCGAGGATGACGCCCTGTAAGGCATCGGAGACAGTGGTGCGGAACACCAAGTCGTTGTCATCGAGGTTGGTGAGCGCCGGGGAAGTCGATGCGGGTGATACAAGTACCGCGCCGTTGGGGATGGTCACCGATTCGGCGATCGCGAGCGAAACGCCTGACGATAGTGATCCGACGATGGCCTCTACGCCGTCAACGTTCACCAATGCACTTGCCGCGTCCGTGCCGATCTGGGGGCTGGTTCCGCTGTCACGATGGACCATCTCGATGGGGCGTCCGTCGATGCCGCCAGCCTCGTTGATGAGGAGAGCGGCTAGATCAGTTGCTAGGACAATTGGCGGGCCGAAGACCGCGAGGTCGCCCGTGGCGTCGATGAGGGTGCCGATCTTGATGGGTTCGCCCGTGGGATCTTCCATCATCATGGCTCCGGCTTCGATGTCGATCGTGTCACCGGGACTGGCGAAGATACCAGTCGAGGTAACCTGACTATCTTCGATCTTCCAGACCTCAATGGTGTTCTGGACGTCGCCATTTTCGTCGAAGTCTTGATCGCCCGCGGCACCGACGTAGTCAATGTCCTGACCTTGGCTGATGAGTTCGAGGGCTCTAGCCAGATCGCCAGGGCCTACCTTTTCGCCGGGGGCATTCGCCACTTCACGCATGGCAGCCTTAATGTCATCTCCGTCCTCTGACCCTGCTTCAGCGATTGCCAGAGCGAGGATCACGGCAGCGTCGAAGGCTTCGGAGATGAAGAGGCTTGACGGGTCGCCGTCTAACTCGGAGGAGTAGAGGCTCTTGAAAGTCTCTTGGGTTGGGGTACCTGGTGCGCCCGGTGCGGTCCCATAGTTGCCTTCAAAGTTGTCGGCACCGAGGTTGTCGAACATCTCTTGGTTCTTCGTACCGTCGACGAACATGAAGTCATCGAAGTACTGGCCTTCTACTGCCTCACGCAAGTAGACACCCGCAGTTTCGGGGTAAGACAGAGCCATCAAGACTTCGGCCCCACCTTGCGATGCTTGGCGAAGCTCAGACGCGTAGCTGGCCTGCCCGCCCTCGATGGGCACTGCGGCGGATACCGTGCCGCCTTGAGCTTCGAAGTTCTCTTGGAAGACGGTCGAGAGGCCTTCTCCATAGGCGTTGTTGATGTAGAGGGTGGCGACATTGTCGTAACCGAGTTGGTTAGCGAGTTGCGCCGCAATAACGCCTTGGAGCGCGTCGGAGACCGTGGTTCGGAAGACCGTGTCGTTGTCATCGAGGTTGGTGATCGCAGGCGAGGTGGATGCGGGGGACACCAGAACAGCACCGTTCGGTATGGTTACGGATTCGGCTACCGCCAACGTGACGCCTGAGGACAGTGATCCTACGATCGCTTCAACGCCGTCGACGTTCACCAGTGCGCTGGCGGCGTCGGTTGCGATCTGAGGGCTGGTGCCGCTGTCGCGGTGGACCATTTCGATCATCCGGCCGTCTATTCCGCCAGCTTCGTTGATGAGCAGGGCGGCGAGGTCAGTTGCCAAGACGATCGGTGGACCAAACGCGGCGAGGTCACCTGTAACGTCGATAAGCGTGCCGATCTTGATCGGTTCGCCGGGTTCCATCGCATCTGCCGGCGTGGGTTCTGGGGCCTCGGTCGGAGGGACGGATGTCGCCGTCGGGAAAGGCGGCGGTGGTGTTGGGGTTGGTTCGCCGGCGCTACATGAAGCTACTGCGATGCTCACGCTCAAAGCGGCTATGAGCAGCAGTACAAACACTCCAGACATTCGAACTGTGGCGTAGGATTTCAGTGCTTGCATTTCGTGTATCCGTTTAGTTCCTTTCCTCGACGATCGAGCTCGCTCGCATCGTCGCCATTTCAACGGCTTTCGCAGTATTCCTTTACGGCATCCATATCTTTAACCAGACCCATTCTGACCACGAATTTCATGATCGGCACAAGAATTTTCGACTTGAGCGTGTAGGGCGCGGCATCCATCACCAGCGTTAACTCGGTCCCACCGTCAGCAGGACTCACCGTGAATATCGAGTCCCATATCGTTCCGCCTTCGTCGGACACCAGCCTGACTCGTTCGTTCTCTATGTATTCCGTAACTTCCAAGACAGTGGATGCTTCTCGACCCATCATCAAACGTGTCTCGCGGAAACGTGAGCCGACACCGCGTCTGGCGTCGGAAAGAAACTCGACATTGACGATGTGAGGAATCGCCTTGGAGTAGTTGTCGATTTCGGCTACCGTACGGAACACGAAATCTACAGGCGCATCGATCGTTCTACGGACTGTGGTTCTGGACATTCAATCACTCTCAGGCGGAGTCACGCCCCGATGGAGTTCAACCCATAATCCAGATTCTATCGACATCGTCGCTGACCTCTAACGCGAAACGCGCTGCGGCACTCAACGAACTGGATCGATGAGCCATCACTCGGAAGCCAACTACACGAACCAATAGTGGTTCACCGTATAGACGAGAGATCGATCTCATCTCCCGGCAACGCGTAGATGTCGCTGTCGACAATGGTGTTGTCTTCGACATACCACACGCGCATGGAACTGACGACGTTGCCGTGGTCATCGAAGTCGACGTTGCCGGATGCGCCAACGTAATTGATCTCTTCACCGTCTCGGACCAACTCGAGCGCTCGGGCGATGTCGCCAGGTCCGACGATCTCGCCGGGTGGATTGGCGACGGCCCGCAGGACATCACGAACCGCCACCGGGTCATCGGTGTCGGCCTTCTCGATGGCGAGTGCCAGCACTGCCGCGGCGTCGAAGGCTTCGGTGATCAGAGATGCTGAAGGGGCACTGTCGGTGCGATCGTCGTAGAGTTGCCTGAACGCTCGGACTCCGGGCGAATCGGGGGCACCCGGGGAGACGCCAAAGTCGCCTTCAAAGTGGTTGCCGCCGATGTTGTCGAACATGGTCTGGCTTCGGGTGACGTCAACGAACATAAAGTCGTCGTAGTAATCGCCTTCGGCGGCTTCTCGGAGAAGGATCTGGCCCGAGTCTGGGTATGCGATGGTGAGTAGTACCTCGGGCGATTCCGAGGTGGTGTCTCGCAATTCGGAGATGTAGCTGGCTTGTCCGAGTTCGTGTGCCACGGCGCCGGTCACCTCGCCGCCCATCGCTTCAAAGGCTTCGATGAACGACTCGTTCAGGCTCGCGCCATAGGCGTTGTTTACGTAGGTTGTTGCGACTCTTCGATAACCGGCGGCGACGGCGAGTTCGGCCAGGACTTGGCTTTTCACCGCGTCATTGACACGTGTGCGGAAGACCATGTCGTTGTCATCTAGCGAGGTGATCGCGTTGGATGATGATGCGGGTGAGATGTGGAGGGTGCCGCTGGGGATGGTGACCGATTCGGCGATGGCGATGGTGACGCCGGATGAGACGGCTCCAAGGATGATCTCGACGCCGTCGATGTTTACGAGGCCGCTGGCGGCGTCGGTACCGGCCTGTTCGCTGGTGCCGCTGTCTCGATGGATCGCCGATATCTCACCGCCGTTCACGCCTCCCGCCTCGTTGACGAGTTCGAAGGCGAGATCGATCGCCTTCTGCATCCCGGGGCCTAGGGTGGATAGATCTCCGCTGACGGGTAGGATGGTTCCGACGGTCGTATCTTGGTTTTCGGAGTCGCCTGCAAAGAGGCACGACAACGCGGTGATCGAAGCGATGACGGCGATCAGCGAAGATGCGATCGCGACGGGCAGATTGCCAGTGATGGCGGCAATTAGTGATGGACCTGTTTTCGCGTGCATCGGATCGGGCTACCTGACATCTGAGAGGTCGATAGTGTCGCCGGGGAAGGCGTAGATGTCGGTGTCTATGATCTGGTTATTTTGGACGGTCCAGACGCGCATGCCACTGGCGACGTCGCCGTTTTCGTCGAAGTCGATGTCGCCTGCTGCGCCTACATAGTTGATGTCTTTTCCTTCGCGGACTAGCTCAAGGGCTCTGGCAATGTCGCCAGGTCCTACGATTTCGCCGGGTGGGTTGGCGACAGGGCGGAGGGCATCGCGGATGGCGACCGGGTCTTCGCTGTCGGCCATTTCGATTGCGAGGGCGATCACCGCTGCGCCGTCGAAGGCTTCGGCGATTAGCTGCTGCTCGGGGTCTTCGCCGGTGCGTTCTGCATAGATGCGTTTGAAGTCATCGACGGACGGCGTCTGAGGGTTGCCGGGGGAGATGCCGAAGTTTCCTTCGAAGTGAGTGCCGCCGATGGCATCGAACATGGTCTGGTTCTTGGTGACGTCGACGAACATGAACTCTTCGTAGATTCCACTCTCGGCGGCTTCGCGGAGGAGGGTTTGGCCAGAGTCGGGATAGGCGATGGTAACGAGGACTTCGGGGGCGTCCTGTGCGGCGTCACGGATCTCGGAGATGTAGCTTGCCTGGCCGAGCTCGTGGGCGACTTCGTTGATGACGGTGCCGCCAGCGGCCTCGAAGTTCTCGACGAATGACTCGTTGAGGCTGGCGCCATAGGCGTTGTTGATGTAGGTGGTCGAAACTCGCTGGTATCCGAGAGCTTCGGCCAATCCGGCGAGAGCTTGCGCTTTCACGAAATCGTTGACGCGGGTTCGGAAGACCATGTCGTTGTCTGCAAGGGCGGTGATGGCTTTGGACGATGATCCGACCGAGAGGTGGAGGACGCCTGCCGGGATGGTGACGGACTCGGCGATGGCGATGGTCACGCCGGAGGAGTGTGCGCCGATGAGAACGGGAACGCCTTCGACGTTAACGAGTCCGCTGGCGGCGTCGGTGCCGATCTGCTCGTTGGTCCCGCTGTCGCGGTGGATTGTGGAGATGGTCTTGCCGTTGACGCCTCCTGCTTCGTTGACGAGATCGAAGGCGAGGTCCATGGCCGTCTGAGCGGATGGACCGAATGCGGAGAGGTCGCCGCTGGCGGGCATTACGGTGCCGATCTTGATCTCGTCAGAATCAGTCTCTTCCGCATCGTGGGCGGTGCAGGAGAAGATGGCGAGTGACATGGACACGATGAGGATTGTGACGATTAATGCGGCATTCAAATCACGTCGAAATGCCGCAAGAGTCGATTCGATTCCCAAAGTTACACCGCCGATCTGGGTTGTTATTGATCCATAGGATCAATTTTATTTTTTGGAGTTTCAGAGATTGTTCAGGCTGGCGGTGGTGGTAGTGAGAGGCTTGGTGGTTCGGGGTTGAAGCCGAATTCGTTGACCGTTAAGAAGTATCCGGCGACGAGCATGACGATGGTGAGGATGATTGCGATCCAGATGAGGTTGGTGTTGTTTTTCCAACGTTCGATGAGGGGAGTGAAGACACTGGCGGCGATGGTGACGATGCCGGCGAGTGGGATCACATAGCGGATGGTGTTGGTGAACTCTCCGATATATTCGGCGACCCAAGCAACCAACACCACAAGGACGAGAAGGATAGTGATGATGATGTTGAAGCGGCGTGAGCGTTGCTGGACATCGCCAGAGAGTCGGGCCCAGATCATGCCGTAGAGGAGTGAGCCGAATACGGTGACGATAGCCACGCTTCCGGTGTTGGCGATGAGGTCGTCAGGTGAACGGAGAGGTGCGTTGACACCCATAGCGATGGCCCCGCCAATTGCGGTGGCGAGGTATGCCGGCATTCGTGCGAGGACGTGTCGGCGGAGGCCGGTTTCTTCTTGGCGGATTTCTTCTTCCATTTAGTGTTTTGCGGGCGCCCCCTTTGTCCCCCGTATCGGGGTACGGAGCAGGCCCCGGATATTTCCCCCGCGAGCGGGGGAAACCTAAGGTTGTGGATTCCGGCTTTCGTCGGAATGACGTGGTGTCTATGGTTTGACCATGCTTCCGTCGGCTCGGCGGACGGTGTCCCATGCTCCGCCGAAGGCGCGCTCTTTGAAGGGGAATTTGGCGGCCATTTCTTCGTCTATGTCGATGCCTAGGCCGGGTGTGCCGTTGGGCCACATCATTCCATCTCGGACTTCGGGGAATCCGGGGAACATCTCGCGGGTGTTGGGCCCGGGGATGGCGTATTCCTGGATGCCGAAGTTGTGGCAGTTGATGTCGAGCATGAGGTTTGCGGCGTGTCCGACGGGTGATGTGTCGCCGGGGCCGTGCCATGCGGTGCGGACGCTGAAGAGTTCACCCATGGCGGCGAATTTCTTTCCGGGGGTGATGCCTCCGATCTGTGACATGTGCATCCGCAGGAAGTCGACTAGGCGGTCTTTGATCATGGGGATGATCTCGTGGGGGCTGTTCCATAGTTCGCCCATGGCGATGGGGGTTGAGCACTGCTGACGGACCATGCGGAAGTATTCGTTGTCCTCGGGGCTGAAGAGGTCTTCGAGGAAGAAGAGTTGGTACTGTTCGACCTCTTTGGCGAACCAGACGCCGAGGATAGGAGGGATGCGCTCGTGGACGTCATGGAGGATCTCGATGCCATATCCGAAGCGATCTCGGATGTGTTCGAAGAGATCGAGGGCGCCTCGGATGTAGGGTTTGGGTTCGAAGACGCCGCCGGGATGGGCGTATAGCAGATTGGGGTCGTATTCGCGGGTCCATGTGGTCGCGGCGATGGGGCCTTGGGAGACGTCGCGGGCGTTGATGGATCCGTCGCCGGAAGCGCCGTGAGAGCCGTATGAGGAGTAGCCGGTGGTAGCGACTTGGACGCGGATGTGGTGGTGACCGTTCTCCATGTGTTCGGCCATTCGGTCGGCGGTCTCTTCTTTTGTTGCGCCGCTGGCGTGGACGTATACGGGAGCGGCTTCGCGGGCGCGTCCGCCGAGGAGGTCGTAGACGGGCATTCCGGCCATCTTGCCTTTGATGTCCCAGAGGGCTTGGTCGACGCCGGATAGGGCGTTGTTTAGGACGGGTCCGTTGCGCCAGTATGAGGAGACGTATGAGGACTGCCAGATGTCTTCGATGTCGGCGACGTTTCGTCCGATGAGGAAGGGGCGTAGGTAGTCGTCGACGGCGGCTTTGACGGTTGAGGGTCGTTGGGTGAAGGTAGCGCAACCGACGCCGTAGAGTCCGGGTTCGGAGGTTTCGATTTTGACTATGACGAGCCGGATGTTGTCCGGTTCGGTCATGATGGTTTTGATGTCTCGGATCGTTACGTTTTGGTTGGCGGTCATTTTGGCTCCCTTGCGGGAGTCAATGATATTTGCCGGGGTTGATTTTCTTGTGGCGCGTTTAATCGGGCCCTTTCGGTCCCTTCTTTTGTCTCCGAGGTTTCGGGGTTACCGATTGCTCGGTTTCTGGTTTTCCCGGGGCTTGGGCGAGGTTCTCTCCCTGCCGTGATCTCCTCGCTTCGGCCCGTCGGGCTTATCGGACTGCCGAAGGAGGCTGCTGTACTCGCAACAGTCCTGCTTCGGAGTTACGTCCTTTTTCTTTTACCGCTTTCCGCAGGGGTGGTCCAGCGCCTCTCGTCGTGTCCAGGTGGGTTGAACCTGTCCGACACGTCGAAGAGGAGGATGGTTCTGTCTCTGCCGTCATCCCGAGGCCGGATCACAGACCCGCTCTTACCGTACGCGTTTGGGGTTGCTGGTTTCGCGGGAATGACATGTCGGGGTTGTTAGTCGATGTTGTGGTTGGTTAGGAGGGTTTGGAAGTCGGGGAAGGTGTTTATTGTTTGGAGGGTTTTTACTAGGTGGCCGGCGTTGGGGGACATGAGGCGGAGTTGGTAGATTTGGCGGGCTAGGGGGCTTGTGGAGGATGGGGAGTCGGCGTAGGTTCCATGGAAGGCGAAGTAGGCTTGATTGATTTTGCGTATGTTGTGTCCGTTTTGGACGAGGGTTTGGCGCCGGGCTTCCATGTATGCTTCGGCTTCGGAGATCTTGCCTTCAGATAGGAGTTCATCGGTTTGGTGGCGGGTCTCGTGGAGGAATTCGCGGGGGTCGAAGGTCTCGTCCTCTTCCTCATCCTCCTTGTCATGTTCGGGTATGTACGGGGGTTCGAGGGTTGGGATGTTTTCGCCGGTTAGTTGGTTGTAGACGGTGCGGCCGACCTCTTTGCCGAAGAGGTTCGCCAGCGTCTCGTTGAGCGATGTCATGTCGGCGTTGGACCAGTAGGCGCGGCCGAGGGGGTGGAAGATGAGATAGGCGTGGAGCCATTCGTGTGCGGAGACCTCTAACAGGGATTGAAGGCTGTAGTCGGAAGGGACTAGGTTTGGGTAGGAGGCGAGACCGCCAGTGGGTAGGACGACTGTTGAGAGGTCGGCGCGGTCGAGGAGCGCGGTTTCCATTTGGAGTTTGTCTTGCTCACTGAGTTCGGGTTGGAGGAGGCGGATGGAGTTGCGTTCGATCTTGTCGCGGGGTGAGGTAACCAAGACGTGCGGGGTGTCGTCGATGCGGAAGTCGACCGGTGGCCAGATGAATTCGTCGTCCTGGTTGAGTCCGAGGTTGATCAGTTCGGTGGAGATAGCGGCTTCGAGGAGCTCTTCGACGGCGTCTCGGATGCGGTTGCGCTCGGCGATTAGGTTGTCGATGTGGGTCTGGTGGATGGATGCCGCTGCTGCGTCGTTTTGTGCCAACGCCAGCTTCAGGCCGTCGCGGGCGCGTCGGAGCTCGCGGGCTAGGTCGGGGTAGCGGTCTAGGTGGATGTTGCGTGAGTCGGTGTCGATGTCGGTCCAGGGGAGCGAGGAGTAGATGCGGTGGATCCACTTTGCGGGTAGGTTTGCGACTTCGAAGGATGTGAGGTTGTATCCGAAGCCGGCGGTGGCGATCTCTTCGGGATGGAGGATGCGTCGGTCTCCGGAGTGGATGATGATGACGACGAAGCCGAGGGCGAAGAGGATGGTGATGGGGATCTGATAGGTCAGACGCAGGCAGGTGCGACGGATGCGGCCGCGGCGGGCTTGTCGTCGGCGTCGCTGACGGACGATCTCGTGGTAGCCGCGTCCGCTGCGCGTGCGGATGTCGCGCAGTCGGCGGAGGGTTAGCCAGCGGATTGGGAATATGCGAACCATGATGGGCATGATTTTGAACGATGGGGATGATTTGAATGATGGGTTGTTGGTTGGAGTGTTCGTTGGTGGTTTTGTACCGTACCCCGCCATTTTGTCCGCCCCGGCCACCTTCGCCCTTGTCCGCTGAGGGCCTTTGCGAAACTGCCGAATTTTCGGGCATCGGAAGATCGACGTGGTGGCAGGGTGTTCGCTGGTGGTTGTTTACCGTACCCCTCCCTTTTGTCCTCCTCCGTCACCCTCACCCTAACCCTCTCCCGCCGAGCGGGAGAGGGGATATGTTTCTCCGCTACTCACCTCCTGCGTTGTTTGTGTATACAGAGTCTCATGTTGGGTGGGTAAATGGTGTAACTTACATTTATGCGTGCAAGTATTGCCCTGTGAAATGACTGGAGAGGTATTGTGAGCATTGCAGTAGTGACAGACAGTACGGCCGATATTCCATCGGATCTCGTGGAAGAGCACGGACTTACGATAGTGCCGGCATTCGTGAGGTTCGGGGATGATGAGTATCGAGATGGTGTTGATATCGAGACCGAGGAGTTTTATGCTCGGTTGGCGCGTGACAAGGATGTGTTCCCTACTACGTCGCAGCCTTCTCCGGGGGATTTCAAGACGGTCTACGATGCTTTGCTGGAGGAGCATGACGAGATAGTGTCGATACATATCTCGTCGGCGGTTAGCGGGACGTATGCGTCGGCGGTTGCCGGTGCGGCTCAGGCGGATGAGAGCGGTGAGAAGATCAAGCATGTCGATTCTCGTGCGGCGTCGATGGCGACGGGATGGTTGGCGTTGGCGGCTTCGGGTGTGATCAAGGACGGGGGTAGCCTGACGGATGCGGTGTCGGAGGCACGGAACATGGTGCCTCGGGTGCAGTTTGCGGGGACGCCGGATTCGTTGGAGTATCTGAAGCGCGGCGGGAGATTGAAGGGTGCGCAGGCTTTGGTTGCGGGCGTGCTGAATATTCGGCCTGTATTGGCGATTGTGGATGGCGAGGTTGAGGTTTTGGCTAAGCCTCGGTCGCATCGCCGGGCGATGGCGAAGTTGATATCGGAGGTGGTTGATGCACATGCGCCTTTGACGAATCTGGCGGTGATGCATACGGATTCTTCGTCTCAGGGAGAGGCAGAGGAGCTTTTGGAGGAGCTGAAGGGGAATGTTCAGGAAGGTGGTATGGCGATCACGGCTAATGTTGGTCCGGCGATCGGATCGCATCTTGGTAATGGGACGATTGCGATGGGGGTTTCGTGGTAGGGGGTTTCGCCCGTTCTGATTAGGGTGTATGAACCCCCTGCGAAGTTCGCTTCGCTCACTTCGCGCCCTCCTTTTGCTCCCGTCTGTGTTTTGTTGGGCTTCGCAAAAAGGGGAGGTGGCTTAAGGTTGTTTACGTCGTTGTTGGAGATTCGTTGATTTTGATGGATGGCTGATTCGGTTGTTGAGCGCCAGACTGAGCTTCTGGTGAATGTGCTTAAGGTTGAGGCCAAGAATGGCTTTGACAATAGTGCGGTGATTGGTGGTGGGTTGGATTCGATGTGGCCGAATCTGGACCGGGTTGCGGCGTTGATACGGGGTTTGGCGCCAATGGATGGGCGGAGGTATGCGGTGATGTCGCCTGTGGAGAGGCGGTCTTGGGCAACAGCGGCGTATAGGCGGTTGCATGGGGCGGGGGTTCGACCCAAGGATGAACGGGTTGTGGTTGAGGCGAAATCTGCCGATGAAGCTCAAGCGCCTGAGCCTAGGAAAGAGGTGGAGCGGGCACGACGGCCTGTTGCGCCGACGAAGGTTAAGACCGGGTTGGATGCTCCTGTAGCTTCGTTGAGGTATCTGCATTCATCGCATAGGAAGGGGTTTGAGGCTTTGGGGTTGGCCACTTTGCGGGATGTTTTGTGGCATTTTCCGTTGCGGATGGTTGATTACTCGCAGCGGTCGAATATTGTCGATCTGGTGCCTGGTGAGGATGCGACGGTTGAGGGGTATGTGGTGACTTCGGAGTTCGTTCGGATTGGCGGGCCGAGAGGGTCGGCGCGGGTGCGGATACGAGATGGTTCGGGGAATTTGTCGATTACTTGGTTCAATATGCCGTATATGGCGTCGAGGTGGGAGCATGGGGACCAGATCGTGGTGAGCGGGAAGGTGGGAGAGTATAACGGGCGTCCGCAGATGGAGAACCCGGAGTATGACGACATCACTCGTGGCGGGAGGGAGAATCATCGGGGGTTTGTTCATGCTGGGGCGATTGTTCCGGTTTATCCGCTTAGTGCGGGATTGAACCAGCGTACGGTGCGGAATGGAGTGATGCAGTGTCTGGAAAATGGTTTGCGACTGGTGGAGGAGACGCTGCCGGAGTGGGTGTTGCGGGGGCACGATTTGATGGGTTTGGCGGATGCGATTGAGGTTATGCATCGTCCGTTGTCGGAGCGTCAGAGATGGGGTGCGATACGGCGGTTTGCGTTCGATGAGTTTCTGTACAACCAGATAGCGGCGATACGGCGTAGGGCGAGATGGCGGAGCAACGTGGAGGCGGTGAAGTTGTCGCCGGATCGGGGGATTGTTAAGGGGTTTGTTTCGTCGTTGGGTTTTGAGTTGACGGGGGACCAGAGCGAGGGGATTGCGACGATCTTGGCGGATATGGCGTCCGGGTATCCGATGGCGCGGTTACTTCAGGGGGAGGTCGGTAGTGGGAAGACGGTGGTTGCGATTGCGGCGATGCTGTCGGTATCGGGTGCGAATGGGATGCAGGCGGCGATGATGGCGCCCACTGAGGTGTTGGCGGAGCAGCACTTCTTGAGCATGTTGGGGCAGTTGCAGTGTCGGGAGGGATTGAGTGGATACGGATCGGTCTATGAGTCGCCGTTGTATCGGGTTGAGGAGAAAGGGCGGAATCTGCGTGTGGGGTTGTTGACGGGGAGTTTGTCTCAACGGGAGAAGCGGACGATGCATGCGATGTGTGCGGAGGGAGAGGTGGATCTGGTGGTTGGTACCCATGCCCTGATGCAGGAGGGGGTGGATTTCGAGGATTTGGCGCTGGTTGTGGTGGATGAGCAGCAGCGGTTTGGGACGGAGCAGAGGGCGGTGCTGACCAATCGGTCGCCACGTCCGCATCTGCTGGCGATGTCAGCGACGCCGATACCTCGGACTCTGCACATGACGATGTACGGGGAGATGGAGTTATCGACTTTGCGGGCGATGCCCAAGGGTCGGCAGAAGATCGAGACTCTTTGGGCTCGGACGCCGTTTGAGGTTGCGGAGGCGTATGGGAAGGTTCGGAGCGAGGTTAGGGAGGGTCGACAAACGTTTGTGGTCTGTCCGTTGATCGATCCTTCGGAGAATGTTTCGGGGGCATCGGCGGTGAATGAGTTTGAGAGGTTAAGGCGGGATGTGTTCTCGGATTTAAGGGTCGGGTTGTTGCATGGGCGGATGAGCCTGGCGGAGAAGCAGTCTGTGATGGATTCGTTCCGGGGTAACGAGTTGGATGTTTTGGTGGCGACGCCAGTTATTGAGGTTGGAGTGGATGTTCCGAATGCGACGGTGATGGTGATCATGACGGCGGACCACTTCGGTTTGTCGCAGTTGCATCAGATACGGGGGCGCGTCGGGCGTGGGGAGTTTGGCGGGACGTGCGTATTGGTTTCGGATGCAGAGGGCGAGTTGGCTCAGGCCCGGTTACAGGCGGTGGTCGAGAATATCGACGGATTTGATCTGGCTCAGAAGGACTTGGAGCTTAGGGGGCCTGGCAGAAATTTGGCGGAGGTACAGAGCGGATGGTCAGGGTGGCGTTTTGCGCGGTTCGATGATCTGGAGATGCTTGGGAAGGCGCGAGGGGTAGCGGAGGAGTTGTTGGATAGGGATTTCGACTTAAAGATGCGGGAGCATCAAGAGCTGAAGCGCGAGGCGATACGGATTATTCCGAGGGATGTTTCGAGTTATGCGTAGGGGTATTGAAATTTAGGTTTGAAGCACTTCTCCTCTTGCTTAAAAATCGACCAGATGATGCCGTCCGGTCAACGCACCTGTCTAAGTAGACATTCGTGACACGGCCTTATCTGGACTCACAAGGAACGTGGAGCTTGGATTTGCGTTAACTCCAAGGAAAGGCAGGAAGTAGTTCAACCCTCAATGCACTGGAATTTATAGAATGGATATCTTGTACGTCACCAAAAAGGATGAGGAGCTTCAACGAGTGAAAAGAACACCGATCAATCCATGGCCGTGGTCACTGCAATTCGGCTACAACCAAGCCGAGATTCTCGACGGAGCTAGTAGACAACTGGTTTGCGCTGGCCAAACCTCCGTCGATGCCGAAGGCAATCCGCAACACGCCGGAGACATGCGTAGCCAGATGACGCTCGCGCTCGACAACCTAGAGGCCGTCCTGAGTGCCGCTGGAATGGGCCTTGCCAACATCGTACGGCTCAATATTTATGCAACATACGTAGACGAAGCCGTAAAGAACTTTGACCTTCTCGGTGCCCGATTTGGACCGCTAAACGTCGCTCCACCGATGACATTGCTAGGTGTCACACGGCTCGCTATTCCACCACTGATGTTTGAAATCGAGGCTACCGCCGCCGCTTGAGCTTAAAGCTTCGCTGCTGGGTCAAAGCGCATGGTGCCGGTCAGACCCGGTGCTGTGAGTGAGATGGAGAGTGTAGATGGGTCATCTAAAGGGAGAACCTCGCAAAACGGGATCGAACGGTTGAGTCCGTCTGGCCCCGCGTCCGCCCCCACATGCCCCTGCGAGCTCGCTTCGCTTGCTCGCGTCCCCTTTCGCTCCGAAAGGGGACGGTCTTTCCGCCTCCCACACTACTGATGCATTCTCGCGATGGGTTCAGGATGAGGGGATGATGGGGAGGGTGATGTGGGATAGGTGGGGTTTGCCCAGGTAGAGGGTGTTGCGGGCGATTTGGGTTTGGGTGTGGCGTCCCATGGGTTCGCCGGTGTTTGGGTTGATGTCGAAGCGGGGGAAGTTGCTGCTGGAGATGTCGACGCGGATGCCATGGCCGGTTTTGAAGAGGTTGCTGGTCGGGGGAAGTGGGATTTTGATGAGGTACATCTCGGTGGGCGACATCAACTCAGGTTCGGTCCACGAGTTGCGGTAGCGGCAGCGGAGGATCGAGTCGACGAGGTTCATGTGGTAGCCGTCGGGATAGTCGTCGCTGGGCGGGTAGATGTCGAGGAGTTTGGCTGTGAAGTCGGTGTCTGGTGCGGTTGAGGAGACCCAGAGGTTGAGTTCAATCGGGCCGGTGATCTCGACGTCTTGCTCGAGTGGCGGGGTTTGGAAAACCAAGACGTCCGGTCGGTCGGCGAGTGGACCGTATGGTGGTTTGCAGGCCATGAGTCCGGGTCGTTCGGCCTGGTGCATCGGCCCGGGAGTGACCAAGGAGTAGGCGTGTTGGAGGATGGTGTCGGCCTGTTTTCCCGGAGGCGGGGCTTCGGTGAATGTGGGGCCTCCCTCTTCGGGTTTGTCCATCGCGCTGAAGCCTGCGACGCTACCGCCGAGGGTTGGGACGGGGTTGTTGGGATCGAAGGTGTAGGTGATGGATGCGGCGTCGGTATGGGGTTTGTCGGTAGACAGGGTGCCGTCGGCGTGGAGGTAGAAGTCGGTAAACTGCGTCCTTGCTAACGGCCATTCTTGCTCGTCTCGCCAGTATCCGCCGTGGTTGAGGCGTCCGTCGGCGTTCTTTGTGCCGTCGCCGCCGCCCATGACGAAGAGGAGGATCGGGGAGTCGTCGTCGACGCCGTTCTGTTCGTCTTTGAGCCAGCGGTCGAACCATCTGCGTCGGATGGGGTTGAATTTCGACATGCCCCACCGGGCGTCGGGGCCGAAATCGACATCTCCCTCGTAGGTTGCGTCGGTGCGTTGGGTGCCGTGTGCCCACGGGCCGAAGACCATGTGGGTGGGACTCGAGTTGCGGTTGGCCAGGTCGACGAAGAGGTCGGCGACGCCACTGGCGAAGGGGTCCCACCAGCCTCCGGTGAGGATGACCGGGATGTCGGCGTGGCGGTCTAGGTAAGGAGTTTGGTCGAGATTTTCGTTTGCCCACCATTCGTCGTAGTCGCCGCGCTCGATGTAGTTGAAGAGGGTTTCCTCCATGCACGGGGCGTGGGACAGGGCGATTTCGCCACGTTTCCACGGGGTGTTGGAGAGGAACTCCCGCATGTTTTGGAAGGTTTTGGCGACGGCGAGGACGCCTTCGGGGTTGTCGCGGAGTTCGTGCGAGTCGAGGGCGTGATTGTGGATCGCGGCGGCCATGTGGAAGCACATCGCTCCGCCTTCGCGTGCCTCGTGGGCGTAGATGTTGGTCGGTGCCTGTTCGACCCATTGGGCGATGAGGTGCGGTGGTCGGTGGAGTGCTGCTACGGTCTGGACGATGCCGCGGTGGGAGCTTCCGAGGGTGCCAATCTTGCCGTTGCACCATGGTTGCTGGGCGATCCATTCGATGGTGTCGTAGCCGTCATCGCCTTCCCAGGGGTTGCAGGTGTGGTAGTAGCGGCCGTCGCCCTCGGACCGGAAGCGCGAGCGCAGGTCTTGATTTACGAAGACGTAGCCGTGGCGTGGGTAGTAGTCACGGACGGTGTCCCACTCGTTTTTGGACTTGTCGTAGGAGGTGCGGACGAGGAGGACGGGTGCGGGGTCGGTGATGGGTTCGCCGTCTTCGCCGACCGGGAAGTGAACGTCCGCGGCTAGGCGGACCCCGTCGCGCATTGGGATCATCGCTTCCTCGTAGTGCGCGTAGGGGTTGAAGTCTGAGGTTGGCGTAGCCGCCCCTTGGGAATCTGGATGTGGGAGGATCATCCTAGGATCTCGTGTAGTCGCCTTGAGATCTCTCCAATCTCTTCGTCTTCCAACAAGCGCACGTCGATGCGGACGATTTGGGGGTCTCTAGCGTGACCGACTACGGCGATGGCCGGGTCACCGTCTCGGAGTTCGCCGATGAGCCACTCAGCGTCTTTACCTGTCGCGGGATCGACTTTGACGTGTACGTTTGGCATGGGCCGGTTGTCTTCGTCGGGGAATTCGATGTAGGAATCGGACATCTTGGGGAGTCCGGCGAGGCTGTTGTGGAGCATTCCGGTCTTTCGATGGTGCTCAGTCATGCGTTCCTCGTCGTCTTGCTGCACCCACCAGATGAAGGATGAGATTTGGCCTACGACCTCCTCCTTGGAGACTTTAGCGACGCGTCCGATGCCGTGTGACGGCGCGGACTGCATGGCGATGGAATCGATGATGTCCTGGCTGCCGGCGATGATTCCTGAGCCTTGTGGTCCCTGGATGCCCTTGCCGCCACTGAAGCAGACGACGTCGGCGCCGATGTCGATGAAGCGGTAGAGGTTTTCGCGAGGTGGCAGGCAGTTGGAGGCGTCGATGATCACACGGGCGCCGTGGGCATGTGCGATGTCCATGACGTCTTCGAGCGCAATATCTTCAGGGGGTGCGTATCCGACCCAGTAGACCATTTTGGCGTCGGGGTTGTCGATGAAGGCTTGCTCGTATTCTTCGGCTGAGACGACCTTTGTGGGTCGATTTTCGGGATCTGGTTCACCGATCTCGACGAATTTGACGCCAGCGGTTTTGACGGCCATGGCGTAGCCGTGGTTGACGTACTCTTCGCCTTTGTAGTTTTCGGCTCGGGCGAATCGTTTGGCGATGCATGGGACTTGGCCACCTTGGACGTATGGAAGCTGTTCGATCAGTGCTTCGTCAGTGCCGGTGATGATCGCGGCGGCGGATACCATCAGGCCGGCGGCGCATCCGGAGACGATGTAGCCATCGTCGGCGTGGGTGACCTCGGCGATGATGCGGCCGGTGGCTTTTTGAAGCTCTCGGAGGTCGACGAAGTTTTCGGCCGCGGTGCGCATCGCATTAAGCGTCGTCTCTGGGATTAGAGTGCCGCCCATGTTGGTGTGGTGGCAGGTTGCGTTGATGAACTTTCGGACGCCTAGTGTGGAGTATGGGTCTTGTTCGAGTTGTTCGAGAGTCGGTAGTGTCATGTGGCTTCGCCTTCGATTTGATTTCGATGCCGATAGATTACACCTTGCTTACATGGTTGGGGCAATTGGTGGCTATACTTTATGAATCGATTCAGGGGGCATGATCGCCCGATTTTCCCAATCACTCGGAGGTGCAGTTAACCGTTGGCTGACCAGTTCGTTCATCTGCACAACCACTCTGAATATTCGTTGTTGGACGGATACGGGCATGTTGATGACATGGTTGGGCGTGCGGCGGAGTTGGGCCAGCCTGCGATGGCGTTGACCGACCACGGGAACGTTTACGCGGCCATCGATTTTTACAAGGCGGCGAAGTCAGCGGAGATTAAGCCGATCATTGGGATGGAGGGGTATGTTGCGTTCGGATCGCGGCATGAACGAACGGCGGCGGAGGGAGCGAGCGGGGGATCACAGCCGCATATCACGTTGCTGGCGGAGGATTTGACGGGTTATCGGAACCTGCTGCAGCTTGCGACAAAAGCGCATCTTGAAGGCTTCTACTATCGCCCCCGCGTCGACCGCGACCTTTTGGAGGAGCACTCCGAGGGATTGGTCGTTCTGTCGGGGTGCCTTTCGGGAGAGTTAGCGCGTGATGTTTTGCGGACTGGTGAAGATTTGACCGCGGCGCGGGGCACTGCTGGTTGGTACAAGGAGGTTTTTGGGGACCGGTACTACCTTGAGTTGATGCATCACGAGAATGTGCCGGGGCAGAACATGGTGAACAAGGCCGTTTGCCAGTTGTCCGAGGAGATGGGGGTCGATTTGGTGGTGACGAATGATTGTCACTACGTCTATCCGGAGGATGCGCCGCATCAGGACACGTTGACGGCGATCGTGACTTCGAGCAAACTGGCGGATGAGCGGCGGTTGCGGATGGAGGATCACTCCTACTACGTGAAGTCGGCGGCGGAGATGGCTCAGGTCTTTCCCGAGCATCCCGATGCGCTTCGCAATTCGCTGGTTGTGGCGGAGCGGTGCAATCTCGAGTTGTCGCAGCGTCGGACGAAGTTGCCGCAGTACCCGACGCCGGATGGGATGTCGTCGGCTCAGTATTTGAGGCAGATCTGCTACGAAGGAGCGCTGAATCGTTTCGGGGGAATCTCGGATGAAGTGAAGGAGCGGTTGGAGAAGGAACTACACATCATCGAGGTGACGGACTTTGCCGACTACTTCCTCGTGGTGTGGGACATCTTCAAGTTCGTGAAGAGCAAAGGAATTTTGTCGACGGTGAGGGGGTCTGCGGCGTCCAGCTTGGTGCTCTACTGCTTGCAGGTCACTGACTTTGATCCATTGCCTTATGGTCTGTTCTTCGAGCGGTTCCTGAATGTCGAGCGTCGGGAGATGCCGGATATAGATATGGAGTTTGCAGATGACCGACGTGGGGAGGTTATTCAATACTGTCTGGAAAGGTATGGACCGGATCGAGTTGCTCAGATAACGACGTTTGGGACGATGAAGGCGCGTGCGGCGATTCGAGATGCGGCGCGGGTGATGGAAGATGGCACGATCGAGAACGCGGACATCAACGATGCGTGCAACCGCCTCGTCCGTGTCGTTGCCAGCTACTCTCCGATGTCGAACGATGACGAGGATGAAGCCCCGCCGCGGGAGTTCAACCTGCAGACGGTGCGGGAGCAGAGCGTCGAGCTTCAACAGCTGGTACGGCAGAATGCGGTTGCGGCGGAGGTTCTCGAGAAAGCGATGGGGGTTGAGGGGCGAGTGAGGAATGTGAGCACTCATGCCGCGGGAGTGGTGATTTCGGACGATCCCTTGGTGAAATACACGGCGCTTCAGCGTCCACAGAAGGGCAATGACACGGGGTTGGCGGCGACGCAGTATTCGATGTATCCGATCGAGTTTGCCGGGTTGTTGAAGTGGGATTTTCTTGGCCTGACCAACTTGGCGGTGTTGGATCGATGCCTGAAGATTATCGGCGAGCATCGGGGCGAAGTTATCGATCTTTATGACGAGGAGGAGGTCCCGCTGGACGATGAGGCGACTTTCAAGCTGATGGGGGATGGCGATACGTTCGGGTCTTTTCAGCTTGAGAGCGCCGGCATGACGCGCTACATCAAGGACTTGAAGCCGACTTCGATTGAAGATGTGGCGGCGATGATCGCGCTTTATCGGCCCGGTCCGATGCAGCATATCGACAGTTTGATCGCCCGCAAGCATGGTCGAGCGCTCATCGAGTACCCGCACCCCAGCATCGCGCACCTGCTGGACACTACCTATGGCGTGATCGTCTACCAGGATCAAGTTATGTTGACGGCTCAGGATTTTGCGGGCTACACCCTAGGTGAGGCGGACATTCTTCGTAAGGCAATGGGCAAGAAGGTGCCTGCGATCATGCGGGAGGAGGAGCGGAAGTTCATCGAAGGCGCGGTCAAGAAGGGGCATTCGGAGCAGGAGGGGCGGGATTTGTTCACGTATATTCTTCCGTTTGCGGGGTATGGGTTCAATAAGGCGCACGCGGTGTCGTATGCCTACATCACTTACTGGACGACCTACTTCAAGGCGAATTACCCGCTGGAGTATTTCGTGGCTATGCTCGAATCGTTCACGGGAGCACCAGAACGAGTCCAACGATGTATATCGGAGGCGAAGAAGCGGGGAATCGAGGTTTTGCCGCCGGATATCAATGTTTCGAGGACTTCGTTCACGGTGGATGAGAACGTTGGGGAGCATGGCGGCATCCGGTACGGTCTGTCGTCGATCCGTGGGATCGGGCCGTCGACGGTTGCGGAGATCGTTGAGATCAGAGAGCAGGACGGGAAAGGTCCGTTTGCGGATGTCTCCGATTTTTGCGACCGGCTTGCGGAGAGCACGCCGCCGGAGGCTTCGTTGAGGTCGTTGATCATGGCGGGTGCGTTCGATGCGATGGCACCGCGGCAACAGCTGCTGGAACATGCGGGTCAGCTGATAACGCACATGCGGAAGACTGGCAATGCTCGGTCTGCTGGTCAGCACTCGATGTTTGGTGGCGGCGACTCCAACGAATCGTTCTTGGGTATCCAGTTCGATCCGCCTGAGGAGAATGGCGGCGTTGACCAGAAGACGTTGCGTGAGTGGGAGAAGGAGCTCTTCGGGTTGGTTATCACCGAGAGCCAGGAGGAGATGGCGAAACGGGCGGCGATTGAGCATGAAGCGGACCATGCGATCGTGTATGCGAGCCATGATCGGCTTGGCGAGGAAGGGGCGCGTGTCAAGGTTATCGGCAAGCTGGTAGCGATCGATCATCGAAGCACGCGCAACGGCAGTCCGTTCGTCACGGCGAAGATGGCGCTGCTTGATGACGAGATCGAGTTGACAGTGTGGTCCAACACGCTGGACCGCACGCGTGGCATTTGGCACGAGGATGTGTATGCGGTGGTGCAGGGTTCGATCAGGATGTTCAACGGTGCTGCCTCGGTGGACGTTACGAGTGCGGAGGGCTACATACCTTCGGCCAAGGCCACGAAGGGCTCAATGAACGGGGCGACGAACGGTCACTCGAACGGCAATGGTGCGGCTTATTATGATGAAACCCGATCGCATCCGGTCGCGGTGCAAACTAACGGTGGCCATATGGCGCAACCTCAACACACATCACCCGACGAACCGGTGGTTACGTTGCTGTTCGACTGCGATGGGGATGCTTCGCCGTCAAGAGAGCTGATTCACCAGGTGCTCCTCGCATTGGGCGATCACAAGGGCGACGGCAAGGTGCTTGCCAAACTCGTGATATCCGGCAGGACTGTCTCTATGGACTTCCCCTTCTTCAACGTCGAGCCGACCGAAGCGTTGCACTCCGAACTCGCCGCCATCCTAGGCGAGGGCAATGTAGAGATGCACAACAGCATCGCTAACTGACATGCGGGACCGCTGGGTGGAGTTTGCCACCGCGCCGGACCAACTCACCGCGGAAACGTGGGCGGGTCTGGTTCGTAACGAAGGGTGTCCTTGTTCGGTGATGTCGGATGGGATACCGTTTCTGGGGGTCTCGGCGTTGCCAGTGAGGTTGATGGCTCCTGAGGAGCGGGTTGAGGAGGCTCGGGGGATCTTGGGGCGGTTTTTGGGAGTGGAAGAGGGGTGATGCGTTGGGTTGAAGTGCTGGAGAATCCGTGCAATCTGAAAGTACCACTTTCAGATTGCACGGATTCTGTGTGTGAGACCTGCGACTGTCGCCCTCGGAGCGATGATGAGCGTCTAGTGAATATGTATAATGAATTTACTACTTTCAAATTACATGGAATTAATATAGTTAAAGCCATGTAAATTGAAAGTTGCACTTGCATATTGCATGAAAATCAGCTATCATCAAGTTCATGATCGAGCGCGACATCACTCCGCATCTCGTCTCGCTGTTCAAGCAGTACCCGTTCGTGACCGTGACTGGCCCGCGCCAGTCCGGGAAGACGACGTTGTGCCGCACGACGTTTCCAGACCTCCGGTACGTCAACATGGAAGCGCCAGATAACCGCGAATTTGCGGAAACGGACCCACGGGGATTTTTAGCGCAGTTCGATAATGGCGCGATCTTAGATGAGATACAGCGCGTGCCCATGCTGTTTTCATACCTGCAGGTTTTGGGCGACGAGTTGGGGCGGAACGGATTGTTCGTTCTGACCGGCAGCGCCCAGTTCCAACTAATGGAGGCGATCACGCAGTCTCTCGCCGGCCGCACTGCGTTGCTTCAACTGTTGCCGTTGTCCCTGTCCGAGAGAAAGCGCGCCGGCGCTAGCGACGACCTCAACGAGATCCTGCACACCGGTTTCTATCCGCGGATCTTAGACCAGGGGCTTGATCCGGTATTGGCGCACGGCGATTACTTCGAAACCTACGTGGAACGCGATGTCCGACTGGTTAGCGAGATCCGTAACTTGTCGAGTTTTCGCCGATTCGTACGGTTATGCGCTGGACGGGTTGGACAGCTAGTCAATCTCGTCTCGATGGGTTCCGACGCAGGAGTGTCGCACACGACTGCGAAGCAGTGGCTGAGCGTACTCGAGACCAGCTACATCGTGTTCCAGCTTCAGCCCTATCACGCCAACATCAGGAAACGTCTGATCAAATCACCGAAACTCTATTTTTATGACGTAGGCTTGGCGAGTTACTTGCTGGGGATCCAGAGACCGAGCCAGATCGCCACCCATCCTCTGCGGGGATTTCTGTTCGAGAATATGGTGATCGCTGAAATCTTGAAACACCGATTCAATCTCAGCCGCCGAGCCGACCTTACCTTCTACCGAGATTCGCAGGGATTGGAATGCGATGTTCTCTATCAGACTGGAAACGGTCTGGCGGCGATCGAGATCAAGGCTGGTGCCACAGTTGCTTCTGACTACTTCGGCCCGCTCAATCGCGTTGCCATGCTGATAGACGATGTCGCTTGGAAAGCTGTGGTCTTCGGAGGCGCAAGAGGTCAGTCAAGAACCGACGGGCAGGTTGTTTCGCTGTCCGAGCTGCCATCCTTTTTCGACGCCTTCGATAGAGACCCTACGCATCCGTAGCCCTTCAAATGTGTCCGCCATCGGAATAAGTCGACACTTGAGTAACTATTAAGCGTCTGGACGCGTCCAGCTACGTCTTCCGCCGCCACTTCCTCAAGCTAGCGGGATTGTCTACGGGCGGATCTTGGTGCCGTCCCCACTCAACGAAAGAGACCTCGGCGACGTAGACGTCGCCTTGCGAGTCGACGCCTACGGAGTGCGGCCATAGGAACTGGTCGGGCCCTTGTCCGAAGTGGGGGTTGCCGAAGCGGTCAAGCATGTTGCCTTCCCAGTCGTAGATGCTGACGCGGTTGCCGATGTCGGCGACGCCGCGTTGGACTGGTGCGGGGCCTTGCTCTCCGATGTAGATCACGGCATCGGCCCCCTTGCCGATGACCTCGATGCCGGTGGCTTTGTGGACCGGCCATTGACGTACAAATTCGCCCTCGGTCGTGAAGATCTGAACTCGATTACTCTCGCGGTCGCAGACGATGACGAGGTCGTCGTCGAGGACGGAGATGTTGTGGGGCAGGTTGAATTTGCCGTCGTCCGTGCCCGGTTCTCCCCACGACATGATGTGGATGCCCTCGGAGTCCATGCGGTGGACGCGGGAGTTGCCGTACCCGTCGGAGATGAAGACGTCGCCGGTGGCGGGGTTTACGTCGGCGTCGGTGGGACGGTTGAACATCTTGCCGCTTTGCCGGGGGACCTCTTCGCCAGTGCCGATGGTCATGAGATGCTGGCCACCGGTTGTGTACTTGTGGATCCGGTTGCCTACGTCGTCAACGAGCCAGAGGTTGTCTTCGTGGTCACAGGTGATGCCGTGGGCTCGCATGAACCAGCCTTCCCAGAACTGGAGGCGGTTGCCGTAGGGGTCTTCGGTGATGCGGACGGCGCCTTGAGGATCGTCGTTGCCCCACATGTCGATCACATTGCCGTCGGGATCGAAGACGAGGACGGGCATGTTGCCGCGGTTGAAGACGTAGACATTGTCGTTTGAGTCGACGGTTACGGAGGTGGCTTCTCGGAGCCAGATGCCGTGGGGAATCTTCGCCCAGCCAGGAACGGGTTCGTAGTTGGTGGCGTGGTCGGTCGGGAGTGACACGGGCGAGGATCTCCGAAGGGGCGAGTGTATGCGCGGTGCTAGAATTATGCACCATCTCAATCGGGAACGATACCCTTGAACTCCACTAACCAAGAGGAAAAACTGCGCCATGCTAGCTGATTTGACGGGACGAACTGCTTTGGTGACTGGCGGCGGTCAAGGTTTGGGCTTGGGGATCGTAGAGCGGATGGCGGGACAGGGTGCGAACATCATCATCGCCGACTTGAACGACGAGAATGCAGCGGCGGCAGCGGAGAAGGTCGCGGAGTTGGGCCCCAAAGGCTACGCCGTGCACATGGACGTCACGGACCAGAAGAGCATCTCAGAAGCGGTGGCCTTGGCATACGACTCGGCCGGCAGGATCGACATCTTGGCGAACAATGCCGGCGTTTCGGGCGCACCGGGCTCGACAGGCACGGAGTGGCGAGATGTGGACTGGGAGTTCACTTGGAAGGTAAACGTGAAGGGTCTGGCGGACGTAACCGAGGCGATCCTGCCTCAGATGCGTGAGCAGCAGTACGGCAAGATCATCAACATCTCATCGGTTGCGGCTCGTGCCGCGCGTTACGTTACGGGTTACTACGCTACGACGAAGATGGCGGTTATCGCCTACACTCAGGCGTTGGCGAGGGAGTTTGCAGCGGACAACATCAACGCGAACGCTATAGCACCGGGTCGGATCTGGACTGCCTTCCACCAGGAGTGGATGGAGCGTCGGGATCAGCGGGGCGACGATGACGTTCGAGGGCGGGACCATCTGGATGTCTTCAAAGAGGCCGCGGCGGAGGTTATCCCGCTCGGAAGACCACAGACGCCTTCGGACATCGGGGCGTTGGCCGCTTTCTTGGCGTCTGACGATGCCAAGAACATCACGGGTCAGACGATCCAGTGTGATGGCGGGCAGGTGATGGTTTAGGGATTATGACGCGTCGCCGTTTTGGTTGGGCGCGCCGAGTTCGCGCTGCAAAACTCTAGGCGTAGTATCTTCGATAGAGACCAGTTCTGGCGGGTCATCTCCGACTCTCACGTCCAATTCCTGGAATCTGGTCATCGTCGGTGCTATCCGTCCGTCCCAGGAAGCGATGATCGCGTTATAGCGCTTGACGGAGGTCTCGAGCGAATCGCCCGTAGACTTGATGCGGTTGGCTAGGATCCCCAATCGTTCATAGAGTTCTTTTCCGAGAACCAGTACTTCTTCCAAGTTTTCGCGGCTACGCTCTTCCCGCCAGTTCCTTTCGACAACTTGCAAAAGCGCGAACAGCATGTGCGGCGTGACGATTATGACTTTTCGGTCTAGAGCCCGATCCAACAGTTCAGCATCGCGCTCTACTGCTGGTTGGTAGGCGAAATCGGGGATCACCATTACGACAAATTCGGGCGATGTCTCCAGGTTGTCCCAGTATCTCTTCATGCCGAGTTGATCTGCGTGTCGCCTGACTTGCCTAGCGTGTTCCTCAAGCGCTCGCGCTCTTTCGTTCTCGTTGCTCGCACCAGCTGCCTGCTGCAACGCTGGAAGAGAAATCTTCGAATCGAGCACCAGTACCCGTTGGTTCGGCATACGAACTACGAAGTCTGGGCGAGTTCCTTGATCATCGATGAACTGTGTTTCGTAATCGATGCCTCGCTTAAGACCCGACAACTCCAAAACGCGTTCAACTTGGATTTCTGCCCATCGACCACGGAATTCGGGCCTGCTCATTGCAGTCGTCAGGTTGTTCGTCTGTTCTGAGAGACGTTTGAGTTCATTGCTCAACGCCCCCGTGCTCTCGGCTCGAGCCTCTTCCAACTTCACGATTTGTTCGTTTAGGGGTTTGACAAGCTTTTCGACCGCTTCCTGTCGAGATTTCAACGATGCGTCCGCGCTCGTTTTGAACGTTTCACCTTGAGCTTTCAACACGTCGGATGACAGAGATTTGAACGCGTCTGAAAATCGCCTCTCTACCACATCCCTTTCGCCCAATCGCGCCTCGGCGTTTTTTAGTTCAGTATTCAAGCCCCGTACTTCCGCCATCAGTTTCTGCACTTCTTCTTGAAGTTCGTCGCGTCTAGCCTCGGCAGTTTTTTGCGCCTCTGCGTTTCGAGTTGCCAACGCCTTCTCATTCGCCAAACTTTCATGCAACCTCGTGTTGTCGATCTCGACACCGCGCGCTATCTCCACCTGCCGTAACGCGTCGGTGAGTTGGTCACGAGTCGATTGGAGGCTGGATTCAAGTACCGCGTTGTCCGATCTGGTTCGATTCAGCTCTTCTTCGACGCGCTGGCTTTTGGAAGTCGAACCGCGAGACTGCCAAATGATCGAGAAGATCACCAAAACGGCGATTACCGCAAGTCCGGCACCGAGGATTACGATATCCATCTGCTTGACGTTCCTCTCGACATTTCATTTCACCAATGTTGCTTGTAACCTTATCGATGCTACCAGCCTGCCGTAGGTAACCCGCAACTCATCCAAAGCGAGGAAACCCAACCATGATCGTCGATGTCCACACCCATCTGCCCAGCCATATCGACACCGTCCCCGAAGACGAGATGCAGACCGAGACGACGATGCGATCGGGCCAGACCGTCCAGCTCACCAACAGCATCGATGACTACTACAACGATATGGCACCGGTCGACAAGACCTTTATCTTCGGCATCGCACCTCGTCCGTGGAAGCCGGAGCAGCTGGTGACGCGTCAGGCCGGTTGGGATTCATCCCTCAACCACAACGACATCGCTTCGATCACGGCGAGCAAAAACCCCGACAAGGCGATTCCGTTCATGTCGATCCACCCGCTCGACCCGAACTGGGAGGACGAATACGATCGCTGTGTCGGCGACCTAGGTTGCAAAGGGATCAAGCTGGGTCCGAACTACCAAGATTTCGATCCGGTTTCGCCGGAGGCGTTCCGGCTGTTCGCGCGGTTGGAGCACGATGGCATCCCGATCATCTTCCATCAAGGCACGTCGCCGATGACAGAGGCTCCTTTGACATATGCGCACCCGTTGACGACCGACAAGGTTGCGATGGCGTTTCCGCGTTTGAAGATGGTGTTGGCGCATCTTGCGCATCCGTGGCAGGTGGACTGCTTATCGGTCGTGCGGAAGCATCCGAATGTGTGGTGTGACGTGTCGGCGCAGTTCTACCGTCCCTACTCGTTCTGGGAGGCTATGCTGAAGTTCCATGAGTGGGGCTCGACGCAGTACATCTTGTTCGCTTCAGACTGGCCGGTGACCAGGCCGCAGGACAATATCGATGCGCTACGGGGATTGAGCAAGTTTGCGAAGGACCATCATCTTCCGGTGATACCGGAGGATGAGATCGAGGGGATAATCAACCGTGACGCGTTGGATATCTTGGGGGTTGATTGAGGGTCGTCGTTTACCATTGAACTCAGGTTGCCGAGGTGGCGAAACGGTAGACGCGCTACGTTCAGGGCGTAGTGTCCGCGAGGACGTGTGGGTTCGAATCCCACCCTCGGCACCAAGTGAATGGGGTAGACTCGAAGGTGTGGAAGCGGACGAAGTGGCACCGAACGCGCGCTTGTAGCTCAGTGGATAGAGCGCAGCCCTGCGAAGGCTGAGGTCGTGGGTTCAAATCCCGCCAAGCGCGCCATTTCTTTTGTCGGCGAGTATCGCGCCAGCAACTCCTCTAGAGCGCATGCGTAAGAGCCACTCGATGTGAACTGAGCGCTTCGATGTGTTCTGGGGATGGGGTTACTCGCTGTACGCGGTCTGGAAGATGATGCCGTCGTGGCGTATCGACCAATAATTGTTGGTCAAACCCGACTGGGATCCATCGGCCGATGCCGCATCGGTACTGAACCAGTGGCCTGCTTCTGTGGTCTTCAGCGTGTTGGTCGCCCAATCCGTCAAGGCGGGATGCGCGGCGAGTATTCGGACATTTCTTCCCCGCAGGTGTTCGAACAGCGGAGACACCAGTAACGAATCGTTCTCGTCGACTACGACCAATCTAAAGGCACCCTCGATACTTTCGTCGCTGTTGTAGAAATCAATGACAGCGTCGATCCCTTCAGCTTCGTACTTGTCGATTGCGCGCTGGACGTAGTCAATGGCAGTTTCTTCTGCGTCTTGTTGCGGCGGGTAGTAACCGGAGGCAAAGATCATGCCATCGCGCCTAACCGCGTATGAAACCTTCGGGACCTCTTTCAGCGTGGTAGGGTGCGGCCACATGTATTCGATCCAATGTCCTTCCTCGGTAGCCTTTGCTATCTCTTTTCCGAGCTCGTAACCATTCGAGCCCACCACTTCCTTGATGTCGGTTCCTCTCAACCGGGGCAGCAAGGGATGGACATGGTAGATGTCGTTTTCGTCCGTTGCGAATAGGTACCACTGGCCTTGGAAGCTTGCGACGCTGTTGTAGAAGTCCAACATGGCGTCAAGGCCGTCTCGCTCGTAGAGAGCGATGGCATCCTCGATGTAGTCGACCGTGTAGTCGCGCGGGTCGGCGTCAACCCAAGGCTGGTCAACGGGGTCTTCCCCGGCGGAATAGTAACCGGAGGCGAAAATCAGACCGTCGTGGCGAAGCGCCCACGTGGTTTTGTGCTCCTCGTTTCTGGTAATCGGGTTTGGCCACAGGTATTCGACCCAGATGCCGTCTTCGGTCGCTTCCGCGATCTCCTTGCCGAGTTCTTGCCCGTCGGAACCCACGACTTCCTTGATGTCCGTACCTATGAGGTGTGGGAATATCGGATGCGCGAGGTAAAGATCGTCCGCACCAATCAAGAACAGGTAGAGGGTGCCTTCGAGACTGTCTTGGCTGTTGTAGTAGTCGATGGTTGCTTGCAGACCGTCGGACTCGAATAGTTCCACGGCGCGATTTACGTAGTTCCTGACAGGTGCCTCGATGTTTTGCAGCAGCACAAAGTGCCCGGAGTTGAAGACGAGATTGTCTCGGCGGATCCAAACGTTTCGCTTAGGCAATTGTTGAGCCGTATCTGGGTGGTCGGCCAGTGATTCAGTCCACTGCCCTTCTTCAGTTGCGGCGGCGATTGCCCTGCCAAGGTTGCTGGCTCCGCGTCCACTTATCTGCAATCCAATCTCATACTGCAAGGCCGATGCGACCATAACTCCCGTGTCTGTGTCGATGATTCTCAACCAGCGTCCGTCTTGGATGCTCTCTTCGCTGCTGTAGTGTTCGATGGCGGCGTCCAAACCTTCGCGCTCGACAAACTCGATGCCCTCCATGACATAGGCAATGGTGCGCTCATCTCCTGAGTCATCGACTTCAACCATCGGAGCTGGTTCCGGTGTCGAAGTTGGATCCGGTATCGGGGTTGCGGTAGGATCGGGCGTCGGGGTCGGTTCCGGAACCGGTGTCGAAGTTGGTTCGGGGACTGGTGTCGAGGTGGGATCCGGCACCTGGGTTGGTGTGGGATCAGGTTCGCTTGTGCAGGCGATTCCGATCAATGCGAAAGACACCAATAGGATTGTCAGCATTACAGCTGCTCTGGCGTTTAATTTTGCAACGATCACCGTCGCCTCCGCTTGATTTTTTGAGTTTCCTTGATCGCCCGAGCCGCATGATTGGGGAAATCACGTCGACCGAACATGCCTGATTGAATCTCGTATTATATCTGTTGAGATTACGTGTCAAGCTTAGGGAAGGTTTGGCAAAACATTTATTTCGCAAAGTAATCTGTGTTAATTAAAAGCGTGACTGTTGGGTGCTTTTCGCCATACATGCAGCATCGCGTCGTTGATGAAGGCGGCGAACGTAAAACCATTCGGGAACTCGATAGTTGAAGTGAGTTTCGGAGAATAGAGGCTGTGGATCAGATTCGTTACGAACCAAATGACAAGTGTCCTCGCACTGTGGCGATATCTTCGGCCTTGCAGATACTGTTGCCCAACTCCATCAGCTTGGTGACGCTGGTGACTTTGGTTGTTTTGGCTTCTGGGGAGACTGAGGACTACCTGCACTGGGTCGTGATAATGGCACTGGCGGTCACGGGGCTGAGTATGATCGTTCACGCTTTTCGCTTCCAACGCGTTGGGTCGGGACGCTTGATAGTGGCTAACTTCAACGTGCCTTTTCTGGCAGTTAGCGCGTTGGCGTTGCAGATCGGCGGACCAAGTTTGCTGGCGAGCTTGATAGTGGTTTCAACGCTGCTGCAAGTGGTCTTGACGATTCGTCTCGCTTCGCTGCGTCGGATTTTCACTCCAGCAGTTACTGGAACGGTGATCATGCTCGTTGCGGTGTCGGCGGTTCCTTTCATCGTTTCGGTGACGGTAGTTCCTCCGGAAGACGCATCAGTGGCTCTTTTCATGGCTCCCGGATTGGTGGCATTAACAACCGGTATCCTAGTTACTCTTCTCGGCACTCCACGCGTCCGAATGTGGGTTTTGCCGATGACGATTGCTGCAGGCCTCGTTGCAGCGGTTCCGCTAAGTTTGTACGACGTTGCCGCGGTGACGGCGGCTCCTTGGCTGAGTTTTCCGGATCTCTCGCGCATTGAATTCGGGTTATCGTTCGGCGCCGAGTTCTGGGCGCTACTGCCCGTGTTTGCGATCGTCAACTTGACAGGATTCTTGAAGTCGGTGGGTGATCTTTCCGTGATATACGGCGCATCGTACCGTGAACCGGTCGCGCTTGATTTCCGCGTGGTGCAAGGTGGTCTCAACGTAACGGCAGCCAGCACATTCATATGCGGTTTGCTCGGGATTCCGCCGGTAGCCGCGCCGTGGTCGGCCACGGCTTCGTACATCGGGATAATCGGAGTCTCTGCTGCGAGTGTGGGGGTATTTCTGGGGTTTATGACGATCGCGGTTGCTTTATTGACGAAGTTTCTCGCCGCTTTGATCGCTGTCCCTGGCCCGGTCGTCAGCGCGGTTTACGTGATTATTTTCGGCATGCTCTTTATCGAAGGTGCACGAATGGCTTTCGGCAGCGGGTTCGACAGAAAGCAGGCGCTCGCAATTGGCGTGCCCCTAGTCATGGGTCTTTCCGCTGGCAGTTTTGGATCACTTATTCAAGGCGATGCGAGTTATGTGTTCGGCAACCCGATCGTAGTGGGCGCAGCGACGGCTGTAGGTATCGCGATATTTGCGGAGTTATCCAATTTTCGAAACCGCCCCATCAGAGTCAGGCTTGAGGGTTCATCGTTGCCAGCCGTTGATGAATATCTGAGCCGCTTCGCCGATCGCTACAGGTGGGCGGAGGATGCCAAAAACCGGTTGCGACTTGTGGGTGAAGAGACACTGTTAAGCCTTTTGGATCAGCAAGACCGTCAGACATCTGGAGAAGAGTCGAATGGTAAAGTCCGTCGGTTAACCGCGACGGTACGCAGAGATCAAGGCTCGGCAGAGGTCGAATTCATGGTCGTTTCGGATGACGCCGGCGAAGGAAACCTGGAGGACAGGCTTGCATTCTTGACCGATGATTTCGAGTTGGAGGACGATGAGCGTCAGATCTCGGTCAGGGTCCTGCGGCATTACGCTTCGTCCGTGAAACATCGCAAGTACCACGGCATAGACGTTATATCTTGCCGCGTAGAAAGCGGACGAGCTAAGTCGCCGCTGCAAGCGGATATATAATCTGAACCCACCATTCAAGGCTTGGGCGGTTAGCTCAGTTGGCTAGAGCGCGTCGTTGACATCGACGAGGTCGGAGGTTCGAATCCTCCATCGCCCACCACTTCTCAAGCCCTGTCAAAATTCGCCGCTTTTACGCGCACGCACTCCCTATGGTAGGGATGATATTTTGTGTGGGAGCATGTCAATCGCGACGGAAAACGGCAATTCGGATCCTCGCGTATCCCGCGTGGGTCCAGTAGGCGAATCTTCCCGGATCGAAAGCCTCGACCTGATACGAGGCGTCGCCGTCCTGGGCATTCTCCTGATGAACGCGGTCGCGTTCCGTTTCGGGTTCGCGCCCTACTTCAATCTGAGCCTGAAAGGTTCGGAGATGTCGCTCGATTGGGCGGTGGGGATGTTAGGCGAAGTCTTCGTCGACCAGAAGTTCATGGGGGTGTTCTCACTGCTGTTCGGAGCCGGGATGATCTTGTTCATCGACCGCGCCAGTGCTCGGGGCAGGCGAGCAGTGCTGTTGAATCTGTGGCGGAACGCGCTGCTGTTGCTGATCGGAGTGCTGCACTACATGCTTTGGGAGGGCGACGTGTTGATGGCTTACGCGATCTCGTCGGTCTTCTTGATCGCCATGCGAAAATTACCGAACTGGGCGCTCATCTCGGTAGGCGTGATGGTTTTCATGCTGTCGGTCGGTGTAGCGGAACTTGCTCAATACATCGCTGACACAACGAACGTCTCGCTGTCACGCTTTTGGGAGCCTAACGTGGTCATCGCTCCCACCGAGCAGGATTACTTCGACAGCCTCGTCCTACTCGGTTTCTTCCTCCGCGCTCTGGGGCTGATACTCGTCGGCGCAGGGTATATCGGATGGGCTTCATGAATGGTGGGCTACCGGTGAGGATCTATCGAATCGTCGCCATTGTAGGACTCGCGGTCGGGTTGCCGCTCGCGGCAATGGGAGTCGTCGTTACTGTTGCGAACGACTACGCGCGGGAGATCGCCTTTGTGGGCCAAATCCCCAACACTTTGGGCACGATCCCAGCGTCGCTGGGCTACATGAGCCTCATGATACTGTGGAGCAACAGAGCCGACAGCTGGTTGAAGGAGCGCTTGCGTGCCGTAGGCAGGATGGCACTGACGAACTACCTCATGCAGACGATACTCGGGGTTATCGTGTTGACATTGCTGCTCGAAGATGTCGACTGGTTCAACCGGAGCGCGGTTATGGCGTTCGTCGTCGCGGTGTGGGCGCTTCAATTCTGGTGGTCGCAGGCATGGCTTAGCCGTTTCCTGTTCGGGCCTGCGGAATGGCTGTGGCGCGTCGCCACGTATCGGACAGGACAGCCGCTCAGAAGGACGCCCTGAGATTCATCGCTCGTTCTGATGATCTGTTTGGCACCTCCAAATTGGCGACCGTCTCGGCTGGCCAGTTTGGGTCGCCCGACTCGCTCAGTGCTACTGAACTCCCGGAGATTTCAACTCTCGCGCGGATAGTGGGACAAGCTGCATATTAGAAAATGAGATGTTGTCCTGTTGCGGTTTTTTTGGTCGCGATCAGTGGCATCGACAAGAGTATCCATTCATCTAGAAAGGATTCATCAAAACATGAGAATCAAATCAGTTGGTCGCAACGGTTCGCTATGGGCAGGACGATCAGATTTACCAGTTCTGTTGGTAACAGGTTTAGCGTTGTTGGTGATGGTTCCAGCGATGTTTTTAGCTGGGAGCACCTCTACCTCGGCCCAGCAAACTACAAGCTGCGAGGTCGTAGATCTTGGAACTCTGGGTGCCGAGGCCGATGCCACCCTAGAAGCTGAAGGTCGATGGTCAACCGAAGACTGCGATTCGAGTTTTCACCTCAACAGCGATGCGCATGACTACACATTTGCAGTAGAAGAGGCTGGACGGGTCAGGATCGACCTCAAATCCGCAGATGCCGACTCCTTCTTGTACCTGCTAGACGCCGACGGCAATCGCATAACCGACAACGATGATGGTGGAGGCAGTCTGGATGCACGCATCGAGCGAGACCTCGAGCCGGGCGTCTACTCGATCGAGGCGACGACCGTTGGTGGACGCCGGCAAGGAGCGGCCGATTTCGAGTTGACCATCAGCCGAGTTCAAGGCTGCGAACCCACGCATCTTGGATTGCTCGAACTCGGCACTGATCTCGAAACGACGGGTACATGGACTCTTGATACTTGCGGCTCGCGCTTCGTTGTGGAACACCCGGCGTTCGGCTACACGTTCGAACTCGCCACGGGAGGACGCGTTCGGTTAGACCTTAGATCGACCGAGGGCGACGCGGTAATGTCGCTGATCTCGCCGACACGAGGTCTGATCTCAGCCAACGACGACGGAGGAGAGCGACGAAATTCCCGTATTGAACGATATCTAGAAGCAGGGACATATCTCGTCGAAGCCACTACGTACTGGGAACGCGACGCCCAACTTGCGTCCGCCGACTTCGAGCTCGTGATTCATCTGGTGGACGAACAGGAAAGACAGGAGAGCGGTTTCCAACTCAAGATCGAAGCTGGTGTTATCCCGGACGAAGCGATCGTTGGCGTTCCATTCGATGTCCACTACCGAATCGGCAACGTGGGCAACGGCCCAATGACAGAAGAGGACGGTACGATCGATGTCTACGCGATCGCGCCTCGCAACTACGACACGGTGGAGTTGACCATCGACCCCGACGAAGGATGGGGAGCCGGGGTTTCCTACCACACCAACGAAGCGAGTTCGAGCGCCACGAGCACTGAATCCGTTCAAGTGCAATCATTCGAGATCACGATGAGATCAACGGGCACTTCCTGGGTGTGGTTGGTAGTCGTGGTCAACGACAGCACTGGAGAGGAGATCGGCTTCCACAGCCAATGGCGTGAGCTGAAAGTTTTGAGCGGAATGGAGTTCGATGAAACGGTCGTTTCAGTCGATGAGGCAGAATACACTGTTTCATCGAAAACCGACGATGAAGGCGAAGTGACAGTGCTAGTCGTCGATTCCGATGATGCCGAAGCTGAAGTCGATGCGACGGTACGAGCCAAAGCGATCTACACGGCTGGAGTTGGCACCGAATTCTTGGACGGCATATTCGAGCGACCCGCGCTCGCTGACCTGCCGGAAGTCGAGGAGGTTGCCGCCATTAGTGTCTTCGATCCTTCGTCGCAAACTCTGTCGATCAAGTCCGCAGAACTATTCGCCGATGCGATTATCGAATCCGAGTTGGACGACTCGCTTGCGAGCGGAACGGCGATCGATCCCGCAGATGTCGAGGATCTCGTAGTTAGCAACGCCGAACGCGCAGCATCGCAGTATGCATCAATAGCGTCAACTCTCGAACGGATACATGGCAACTGGGAATCCGGACAAGCCTTGTGGTTCTCGGAGGCACTGTCAGTCCACTCGTTGCTCGCCTACACCGAAAGCGTCATCGCGCCTACCGTCAAAGCCGGCGAGATCGTGACCGCGGCGCGTGAAGCTGATGACGGTTGGAACGATGAAGAGGTCCGGGCGATGATGGATGACCTGAGGAGTGATGCGTCTTGCCGAGGTTCTGCTTTGACCTTACGCGAATCGCTGCGAATAGGGGGCGTCACTAACGCCGACGAATTGATAAATGTGGACGCGGAGTTGCGTTCGGCACTGCCCTTGTACGCCCACGCGGTTGACGCGGTTATGTGCACCATCGGTTCAGTTGTCGACGATAACGATGCCTTCGTGAGTTTGCTATCGCCCGCAGATCACGAAGTGATCAGTTCGCTTATCGCATCCACCACAGAACCCGCACCTCAACCCACCAGGTTGCGCATCGTCGTTCAGCTTTGGGATGACGGTCGAACCGAACATGGTGTAGAAATCGTTGGTGGCGGGCAGGTCTTGCCGGATGTCAGATTCTTGTCTGCCGACGCTGCTACCGGCATATGGCACTCAAGCAGCGACGTCATGGTAGACGAGAACTCGATCGGAAAGATCAGAACGCGTCGTTTGCCAGATGGCCGAATCGAACTCGGATTCGTCAACACTGGCGGCGAAGTGATTCTGCCGGACATCCGCTACGTCCCCGCCGGAATATCCGAAGGCGTTTGGATCCGCAGTGGCGAGATCGAGATCCCGCTTGAGAACTCGCTTGAGTAACCAATCGCACCCGGAATAGTGCCAACAACGCAGAGTTTTCGCCTGCCGGTCAATCTGGCGGGCGAAATCTCTTGGCTCAGGGCAGGGTTTAGCCGATCACTGCTGCGCCAACAACCACTCCAAGACGGCATTGATAAATGCATCGCCATAATCCGGCGAGTGACTGCTACCTTCTCCCATCCACAACTCGATACTGATCCCCTCCGTGCAATTCGGATCCAATCTGTACAAACTGGTCTCTGCGCCGTCCGCCCAGTCATCCAGATCGCGCGTGGCATAAGGCTCTGAATTCTCAGGCCACTCGCAACCAGCAATGCGGCTCCACCGCGCAACCATGTCCTGAGCGCCAATGTAGAACGCCGGCTCGCCCTCAACCCTGTGGTCCGACTCCGTCGAATCACCCTCAAACATAATCACGCTGTCATCGGTACCGTGAATGTGTAGGACGTTGATGGGAGGTGAGCCCTGGCAATTGGAGTCGTCCACGTAACTCGTTCCGGCCACGCTAACCACGGCACGCAGACCCGGCAGACCTTTGCACGCCATGTGGTACGCCATGAACCCGCCGTTGGAGTAACCGAAAAAGATGATCGGTCCGAAGTCCCTGACCTTCTGAGCTTCCTCCACCAACTCGGTCAGGTAACCGACATCATCCTCTCCACTCTTCCCTCCTTGACAACACTCGTCCGTGGGATTCCAGAAGGAAAGCCCCTCGGCGTTACGCAACCCGTTCGGAAGCAGAAGAGCAAACCCGTGACTATTCACCCTCTCATGAAAAGGGAAATAAGCGGCGTGGTCGGCAGAATTACCACCAAATCCATGTAACGAGACGATGAGCGGGGTCTCTCCATCGACAAAATCCTGAGGCAGTACCAAAACAGTGCGGTCTCCCCTGCCAGCATGTTCGACGTAGTGGATCTCGCCTCCGGCATCCTCAGCTAACCTTGCCGTTATCTCAACTGCCGAGTCCTCAGACATTAACAGCTTCTCGCCTTTGCTGTCAGGCCATTGCACCTTGTCCGTAAGAACCGCGTGCTCCTTGGAATCGGCGTCCTTCATTTCCTGCACTGTGGCGTCCATAGTTTCCGACCGCTCGTGGAGATCGGCGTTTTCGGTCGTCGGGTCACGGTTCTCGCCGACGGATTCACCACCTTCATCGCTACATGCGACCAAACCGACCAATGCAAAGATGCAAAGGAAGGCCGTCAGCACGTTCCTCGGCATGGCAGTTCTTATTGGCTCCCTCATTTCAATCTTCTTAATCCGTTATGCCAAATGTCTCTCGATGGGAATCGCTCGGCCGCCAGATCGGAATCTTAACCGCGTGCGGCACGCCCGATTAACGGATACGCCGTGCATTAAACTTAGGTTCATCTCTTCGCAACCAGACCAGTTGCGCTTCCCATGAACGGCAGGTCCAAAAAATCCACAACTAGAGAGGGCGACCCTAAGCGGCGTCACACCCTCACTATGTGGGCGCGGGCCCGTTAGTTTCCCCGGCCCCGCGCCAAATCCTTCGATCCAGTGGCGACGGGGCTTCACTTCGCAATCATTCATCTCGTGCCTCGTCCACGCGCTTGACGCGCGTCTGCCCGTCGCCAAGCAATCCGACACTGCGACCACTAGGTGACAAAAATGGCAGACAACGACCAACAATCAGCGACAAAACCCAAACGACCTCGCTTCCGTGACCTCAGCCCCGAAGAGCAGGCTGAATATCGCGACAACCTCCGACACTCCGCCGCACACGTCCTAGCCGAGGCCGTATTAAAGCTGTTCCCCGAAGCCAAACTGACGATTGGCCCTCCGATCCGCGACGGCTTCTACTACGACTTCGACGTCTCACGCCCCTTCACTCCCGAAGATCTAACAGCCATCGAGAAGGAGATGCAGACCTCGATCCGCGCCAACTCCCCCTTCGTCGAGCGCGAAGTCTCCCGCGACGAAGCCCGCGAACTCGTTGCCCACAACCGCTACAAACAAGAGATCATCGACGGCATCCCTGAAGACGAGCGCGTAACTTTCACCAGCCACTCCAACGGAACTTTCGACGACCTATGCCGCGGCGGACACGTTGACGCAACAGGTCAGATTTCGGCTTTCAAGCTCCTCTCAACCGCCGGTGCATACTGGCGCGGCAGCGAAGCCAACCCGATGCTCCAACGCATCTACGGCACCGCTTGGGAGTCCCGCGACAAGATGCGGGTCTATCTCAAGCAGCGTGAGCAGGCCCAGCAACGAGACCACCGACGCCTAGGCGCCCAGATGGGGCTCTTCTTCTTCGATCAGGTCGCACCCGCAAACCCGTTCTTCAAGCCCAAAGGCGCGTTCGTCTACAACAAACTCGTCGATTACGTCCGCGGCCTCTACGAACGCTACGGCTACCAAGAAGTCATCACGCCCCAGCTCTTCAAGACCGACCTCTTCAAGACCTCCGGCCACTACGACAACTACATCGAGAACATGTACATGCTCGAGATTGACGAGCAGGAATACGGCATGAAGCCGATGAACTGCCCGTCGCACGCTGTCATCTACTCGAAGTCTCTCCACTCGTACCGCGAACTTCCGATCCGATACGCCGACTTCGGACGCCTCCATCGCTACGAATTGTCAGGCGTTACGGCCGGCCTAACCCGCGTCCGCTCCTTCGCCCAGGACGACGCCCACATCTTCTGCCGGGAAGACCAGATCGCCGACGAGGTCAACGGCTTCATCGACATGCTCAACGAGAGCTATGCAGTGTTTGGGTTCGACTCAACCCGCTTCGTCCTTTCGCTACGCCCCGAAAAGCGTGTCGGTTCGGACCAGCTTTGGGACAGTGCGGAATCCGCCCTCGCAGCAGTGTTGGATGAGCGCGGAGGTGAGTATGAGACGGCCGAAGGCGAAGGTGCTTTCTACGGCCCCAAGATCGACATGTTCGTCCCCGACGCCCTAGGCCGGGAATGGCAACTTGGAACCGTCCAGATCGATTTCAACCAACCCGAACGTTTTGACTTGGAGTACGTCAACGCCGCCAGCGAGCGCGAACGTCCTGTCATGATCCATCGTGCCATGCTCGGATCCCTCGAACGCTTCATCGGCGTCCTAATCGAACACCTTGGTGGCAACCTACCCCTCTGGCTCTCCCCAACCCAAGCCATGATGGTCCCCATCGCCGACCGCCACAACGACTATGCATACGCAGTAGCGGACCGCCTACGCAAATCGGGCATTCGAGTAGAGGTCAACGACGCCAGCGAACGCATGAACGCCAAAATCCGAGACGCCCAACTCCAAAAAATCAACTACATGCTGGTGGTAGGAGACCGCGAGATCGAGGACGATGCGGCGGCATTGCGGACGCGTACTGGCGAGAACCTAGGCGCGATCAAGGTAGATGAGATTGTTGCAAAGCTGTCCGATGAGGTCGAGAATCTGACCTTGTAAGGACAATCCTACCGATAAACATCCAGTACTTGAGCCGCCGCACCACGAAGTAGGTCGTATTCGGTCTGTCGAGTAGCACCAAAAATCCGAGCGCCGCGGATCAGATCCTGACGATAGGCGGAAGCATCGGTCGGCATCACCGGCGGCTCGACGGCTTTCCCACGCTTGATCGCCGCATCTAAAACGCTGTTGATCGCAGCTAAAACCTCTGGATGCTCCCACTCGCCGTGAAAACCCATCTTCGCCGATAAATCCCCCGGACCAAACACGATACCGTCCACCCCATCGACATCCATCATCGCCCCGGCATTCTCCACCCCCAGCGGCGACTCGATCTTCGGCAAAACCAGCATCGCCTCGTTCGCCTCCCGGCAATACCGCGCAACATCCGAACCTTGATACCCGGCATTCGCGCCCATCGCCAACCCACGCACCCCGTCCGGCGAGTACCTCACCCAACTCACCAAATCCTCCATCTGATCCGCCGTCTCAGAATGCGACAATATGATCCCCATCGCACCGGCATCCAACACCCTTGAAACCAGTGACCTCTCCGGCGCAATCACCGTCACAACCGGAGCCATCCCATTATCTCGAACCAGCGTCAAAAACATAGCCAACCGACCATCATCGTTCAACGCATGCTCCGCGTCCACCATCAACATGTCGAAACCGAGATCCGCTGCGATCTTTACAACCGAAGGCGTAAGCGCCTCAAACACATTAATACCGAATATCGGTTCTCCAGCCCTCAACTTCTTTTTGGCGGGATTCGAGATAAGTGGGCGTTGTCGATCCATCGGTTCCGGTCACAATCTTGGTATCGTTGACGAGGCACAGTTTATGCCTCATTCGGTTCGCCGGTGGCGAGGTCCTCGCACTGGAGGCGGAAAACATGATAGGGAATCCGAGAAAAGAACCTCAATAGACTAGTCTGACTAGTTACAATCAAACCCATGGCCATCACATATTCCACATACGAAGCCAAGTCGAAATTCTCCGAGGTGATACGTCAAGTCCGGGAGGGCAACACCGTCACGGTCTCCTATCGCGGAGAGCCCGTCGCCGAAATCCGTCCCATCCCAAAAGCACCGCAAACCATCGAGGAAAGGCTGGACGAACTCGAACGGCAAGGGGTCTTGCAACGCGCTAAAGGACCGCGTACCCCATTCAAAATCGGAGAACACAAGCCCGGTGCTTTGAGGCGTTTCCTAGAAGATCGTAATCGGTTTTGACCGCCTACATCGATACATCGGCGATCCTCGCTATCGAGTTCCGTGAAGACGGCTATCAAGGCGTCTCGCATAGCATCGGTGAGCATGCCGACCTAATAGCGTCGAATCTTGTTGACGCGGAAATAAGGGCGGCTGCGGCGCGCGAACGTAGATCTTTCAACCAACCATTGGCTTCGAACATTTCCTGGATCTACCCGAATCGACCTTTGACGCGTGAATTCGAACTCATACTACGCACCGGCTATCTCAAAGGCGCCGATCTGTGGCACCTCGCAGTGGCTCTGTTCGTCTCACCCGACCCTAGCCAAATCTCTTTCATCACGCTGGACCCGCGCCAACGCGACGTTGCCCGGGAACTCGGGTTCCAAACCTAAGATCCGGCCACCTCAATCCAAACCCAGCAACTCCAACGAGTCCCGGTTAATAATTCCCTCGATCTCCTCCTCGGGCACCGGCGGCAGATTGTGGTCCCGAGCAAACTTCGGAATCGCCCTCAACCTGTCCATCGTCTCCTGCGGTGTCCAGAGCGCCCAGTCCGACCCGAGCAACATCTTGTGCGTCGCCGAAAACTCGTGAAACACGCGCATAGCACGCCACCCCATCCAAGGCCTCGACGGCATCCCTGAGATATCCGTCCAAACGTTCGGATGTTTCCGTACCACCGCCATACAGTCCTCGTACCAAGGATGCGAAGTGTGGGCCAATATCATCTTCAACTTCGGAAACCGAATCGCAACTTCATCCATTGCCAGTGGATGCGCATACCGCAAAACCGCATCCGATGCAACCGACATCCCGCTGTGAAACACGATCGGCAGACCGTCAGCCTCCAACCGGCCAAACAACCGCAACGCGGCGTCGCTCATAGGATCGACCGCCTGATAGCTCAAAGCCAGTTTGACCCCCCGACAACCTAACTCTCCCACAGCCCGGTCGTATTCCTCATCGATATCCGGATCCTCAGGGTGCAACGACATAAAAGGAATGAACTTCTCCGGGTTCGCCGCCGCCACCCTTGCCGCTATGTCGTTGTGGTTCAACTCATCATCCCAACCGGCGCCCCAATCCACCAACGCAGAACCGGAACCATCCGGTCGAGGAGCGATCCCAAACACCAGCGCCCTGTCCACTGTCTCCATCGCCGAAACATACTCGCTCAACGACCCGGACAGCTTGACGCCCGTCCCGATCAACGGATTCGTCTCGACGTCATCAGCCGGGACGTCACCTTCGTGCGTCGGAAGGTGCGAATGAACGTCGACTATCAACTAGCTGCTCCAAATCCTTCGCTCAGGAGTCTATCTTGGCATGCTCTAAAATATCCTGAGAACTAACGGAAGTGCATGACGTGGCAGCGAGGCCGTTCAACGCACCCAAACTCGACATCCTCCATCCTCACCCAGCTAAACAGCATCGGACCAAAATTAAATGCCTAAAGACGACGAGATCAGGCTTAATCGTGGACTGCGCGAGATCTACTTCGACCGCACCGAGACCACCTTCATCGACGGTAGCGAAGGCGTGCTTGAATATCGGGGATACAACATCCACGACCTCGCCTCAGCGTCAAACTTCGAAGAGACCTCCTACCTACTCCTTCACGGCGAACTCCCGACCCAGTCCGAACTAGAAGCTTTTGACCAAGACCTCCGCAACCAGCGCGAGCTCCCCGAGCAGATCTTCCCGATCATCGACGCCATCAAAGACTCCCACCCGATGGACGTCCTCCGCACGGCCGTCTCCGCTCTTTCATCCTTCGATCCCGATGCCGACGCCGAATGGGACGACGTCGACGCAACCTTCCGCAAGGGAATGAGATTAACCGCTCAGGTCCCCACAATCGTCACCGCCCACTACAACATCCGACGCGGACAAGATGTCGTCGCACCCAACTCCGACCTCAACCAAGCCGCAAACTTCCTCTATATGCTCGATGGCAAAGCCCCATCAGACGACGCTGCTCATCTGATGGACAAGGACCTCGTCCTCCACGCCGACCACGGTTCCAACGCCAGCGCATTCACCGCACGAGTCGTCGCAGGGACCAAAGCCGACGCCTACAGCGCCGTAACCGCAGCCATTGGCGCGCTCTCCGGACCATCCCACGGCGGAGCCGCCGAGAACGTCATGCAGATGGCACGTGAGATCGGCTCACCCGACAAAGCCGAGGAATACGTCCGCGACCTCCTCCGCCGTCGCATCCCGGTAATGGGCTTTGGACACCGCGTCTACAAAGCAGAAGACCCCCGTGCACGCCACCTCAAAGAAGGCGTCCGACGCCTTAGCGAGGAGATGGGTGAACCCGAGTGGTACCAGATCCTCACCGCCGTCCAAGACGCCATGTCGCCATACGCCCGCCGAGGCGTACACGTCAACGTCGACTTCTTCGCTGGTGTCATCTACTACCTAAACGGCATCCCGCAAGACCTCTTCGTCCCCATATTCGCCATCGGGCGCGTCCCCGGCTGGATCATCCAGGTCGTCGAGCAGTATCGTCGCAACATACTCATCCGGCCCCTGCTGAAATACACAGGTGACCGAGAACGCGAATACACTCCGATCGCAGACCGCGGCTAATCACATTGATGCCGGACGCCCTTACACCGGCACACCGATCCATCGCCGACGAAATCCGGGCGAACGGCCCTATCACCTTCGCTCGATTCATGGAGATCGCCCTCTACGGCGAGCACGGCTACTACACATCCCACGTTACAGCCGGCACCGATTACGCCACGTCCCCCCAGATGCACCCCGCATTCGGCACCCTAATCGCCGGATACCTCTACAAAGCCTGGCAAGCCCTCAAACAACCAGATCCCTTCCAAGTAATCGAACTAGGTGCAGGCGATGGCACTCTCTCCAAAGACATCCAAGAAACCATCTCAACCAACGCCTCCGACAACTTCAAACAGTCTCTAAACTACCACCCCCTAGACATCCGTCCCAGAGGCACAGCCCGCCCGATCAACGAACTATCCGAACCCACTCCCATAACCGGCTGCATCGTAAGCAACGAACTCCTAGACGCCTTCCCGACCCACATCTTCACCATCCGCAACCATGAAGTCTTGGAACTCTACGTCGACACCGACCAAAACAACAACCTCCTATTCATCCAAGACCAACCATCCACCGACGAAATCCCCAACCGAATCGCCAACCTAGCATCAGTCCTCCCCGAGGGCTACCGCGGCGAAGTCAACCTAAACATCCAAGTCTGGGCAAACCAAATCAAATCACTCCTCCAAACCGGATACGTCCTGACAATCGACTACGGCCACGACCGAGAGACCCTGTATCATCCAGCCAGATACGAAGGCTCGTTACGCTGCTACCGCAACCACGTCCTAAGCCAAAACCCATTCCGTCATATTGGCCAACAAGACATCACCGCCCACGTCGACTTCACCGAAATCGACGCCGCCCTCACGCGCGCTGGAATCGATCCGATGGCACCCCCATTAACCCAACGCGACTTCCTCTTCGACCTTGGGATTGGCGAATACTCCCGACACCTAAGACGATCAACCGTTTCAAGCAACCAGGAAGAATACTCAAGGCTTTTGGCCCCGGAACTGCGAGCATTGAACTCCCTCATCGACACAAGAGGCTTGGGCAACTTCCGCGTCGCCCAACATCGTATCAACGCCCCAAACCTCAACCTCCTCGGTCTCGAAACCACTCCAATCTTCCCATTGCCATTCCTCAAGCCCCATCACTTCAACCACCTTCCTTACGATTAAAGGTAGATATCCATCACATTTACGAGCTGACAACATGACCAGAAGAACGCCTCTATTCGATTCCCACGTCGCAAGCAATGCAACCATGGTCGAGTTCGGCGGATGGGAGATGCCCGTTCGCTATCCGACCCGCATCCTCCACGAGGTTGCGCAGGTCCGAGAAAACGTCGGAATCTTCGATGTCTCACACATGGCTCGCTTAATCTTCTCCGGCACCGACGCCGGTCGCTTTCTCGATACTGTCCTTAGCGTAAGAGCATCCCGACTAACCCACGGCCAAGGCCGCTACCACCTCATCTGCAACGAAAAAGGCGGCATCATCGACGACGCCATCGTCTACAACCTCGAAAAGGACCGATACCTCCTAGTCGTCAACGCCGGCAACGCCGATGTCGACAAAAAGTGGCTTTCCATGCAGATGGCAAGATTTGTCGAAAGTGAAGACGGTGGCGTCAGCTATATCGACCACACCGATGACATCGCGATGATCGCTGTCCAAGGACCAAAGGCCCTAGCGATGTTGAGCGACCTAACCAACGGCGAAACCGACACGATCCCCCGTTTCCACGTCGGCGAAGCCACCTTAGACGGCGAGCGAATCCTAGCAGCGAGAACCGGATACACCGGCGAAGACGGCTTCGAGATCATGTTCGACAGCTCACATGCCCCCGAAATCTGGACGATCCTCGTCGATGCCGGAGCCACACAATGTGGACTCGGTGCCCGTGACGCCCTCCGCTTGGAAGCAAGCTTCATGCTCCACGGCTCCGATATGACCACGGAAAACAACCCCTACGAAGCCGGTCTCCGGTGGGCCGTCAAACCGAACCGGACCGAATACCTCTTCGGCGAGATCCTCCGCAAAATCCGAGACAATGGCACCCCCAAGAAGATGACCGGATTCGCCATGCGATCGCGTGGCATCGCCAGACACGGCCACAAAATTTCCGTAAATGGCAAAGAGATCGGCATCGTGACTTCAGGCACCCACTCTCCAACACTGGGCTCACCGATCGCGATGGGTTACATCGATCTTGAGCATTCCGAATTAGGCACGTCAGTCCACATCGATGTCCGAGGCAAGACCGTGGAAGCCGAGGTCGTCCCCATGCCGTTTCATCCCCACGCGTACTGAACCCGCCTCCAAGCAACCAAACAAATACTCTTCTGCTGACGTATCCAATTTTGTTAGAGTCAATGCGGTTATCGAAACAGGTACCGGCGGAGGAAAACTGCGTTGTATCCAGATGATCTCAAGTACTCGTCCGAGCACGAATGGGCACGAATGAACGACGGAGACGTTGTCGAAGTCGGAATCACCCATTACGCTCAGGACACCCTCGGAGACGTCGTGTTCGTCGAACTACCAGAAGTCGGCTCACGAGTCGATCAGTTCGACAAGTTCGGCGAGATCGAATCGGTCAAAGCCGTAAGCGACCTCTTCTCGCCCGTGAGCGGCACCGTCAGCGCCGTAAACCAAGAACTAGAGCAGTCCCCCGAACTCGTAAACTCCGATCCTTACGGCGACGGATGGATCATGGAAGTCAAACTCGAAGACCCTGCGGAACTCGACGAGTTGATGAACTCCGAAACCTACCAAGGCATTCTGGAATAGCGAATGTCAACCAACGCCACCTCCACGCATCCCTACATTCCGAACACGCCCTCAGAGCGTGAAGAGATGCTCGCGACGATCGGCGTCGAAAACTTCGAAGCCCTCATCACCGACATCCCGGAAGAACACCGCAGTCCCTCTCTAGACCTCCCTAACTCCGCATCCGAACTCGAAGTCGCAGCCCGGATGCAGGCCCTAGCCGCCCTCAACCAAGATGCCGCATCTCACCCCTCGTTCCTAGGCGCAGGCGCATACCGTCACTTCATTCCTTCCACAGTCGGCGCAGTCCTCCAACGCGGCGAATTCGTAACCTCCTACACCCCGTACCAACCCGAAGCCGCACAGGGCACCCTCCAGACCGGATTCGAGTTCCAGTCCGCCATCGCCCAGATCTTCGACATGGAAGTCGCAAACGCCGGAATGTACGACGGACCCACCGCATTCGCCGAAGCCGGACTAATGGCCGCACGCGTCAGCCGTCGCAACCGAATCCTCATCGTTGACTCCGCCGACAAACGCCTCTTCGATGTCGCCGACGCCTACTCCCGCTACCAGCAGGTAACCGTCGAACCCATTTCCCTCGACAACGTCCTCGATGGAGATATCCCCGACGATGCCGCCTGCATCGCCTTCCAATCTCCTAACTTCCTAGGCCAGATCGAAGACGCCCAATCCATCTCCGACGCCGCCCACGCCGCGGGCGCCCTCTCGGTCATGCACACATACCCCATCGCCCTCGGCATGTTTAAACCGCCCGGCCAATGCGACGTCGACATCGCCACCGCCGAAGGCCAGCCTCTCGGCGTCCCCCTCACCTACGGAGGCGCATACGTCGGACTCTTCACCGCAAAACAACGCTTCATCCGACAGCTCCCCGGAAGAATCATCGGAAAGACAACCGACACCCAAGGACGAATCGGCTACACCCTAACCCTCCAGACAAGAGAACAACACATCCGCCGAGAACGTGCCACCTCGAACATCTGCACCTCGACTCAGCTCATCGGCCTGATGGTCGCCGTCTATTGCGCAACTATGGGACCTTCAGGTCTCCGCCAAGTAGCAGAACTGTCCTACCACAAGGCCCACTACCTAGCCAGCCAGATTGACGCTCTCGAAGGTTGGACCGCCAATCCCGGCGGACGCACCTTCTTCAACGAATTCGCCGCACAATCACCAATTCACCCCTCCGACCTAAACCGCCAACTAGCCCAATGCGGCATCATCGGCGGCCTAGATGCCTCCGACATCCTCCCCAACGGCGTCATCTTATGCGTAACCGAGATGAACTCTTGCCAAGACATCGACCGCTTAGTCGATGCCCTAGCCGATATCGGAAACGGAGGCGCAGCATGAGCAACTCCGTAAACCCCAACAACGGCATCGCCGACATGCAAGACCGGCGCCTTCTCATGGACCGCTCGGTCCCCGGACGCCGTGCCATCGCGATGCCCGAAGCCGGCGTCCCTACATCCGATCTCCCCGACACCAACTTGCTTCGAGACGCCGACAACCTCCAACTCCCCGAAGTCGACCAACTCGAAGTAATCCGCTACTTCACTCTCCTCAGCCGCCTCAACTTCTCCATCGACACGAACTTCTACCCCCTCGGTTCGTGCACGATGAAATACAACCCTAAGCTCAACGACCAGATGGCGTCCCTCGGCGGTTTCGCAAACATACATCCCCTCCAAGACGACCTCACCGTCCAAGGCGCTCTCGAAGTCATCCACGAACTCCAGCAATGGCTCGGCGAAGCCACCGGACTCCCCGGCGTCAGCCTCGCACCCCTCGCCGGTGCACAGGGAGAATACGCCGGTCTCCTAATCGCCCGAGCAGCCCTAGACGCACGCGGCGAATCACACCGAAACGTCGCCCTAATCCCAGACTCCGCACACGGCACCAATCCCGCATCAGCAGCAATGGCCGGATTAGACGTCGTAGTCGTCAAAACCGACGAACACGGAAACGTAGATGTCGAAGACCTCCGAGAAAAAGCCGACGAAAACACCTGCGTCTTCATGCTCACCATCCCGAGCACCCTCGGACTATTCGAACCAAACATCATCGAGATCAACCAGATCATCCACGACACCGGAGGGCTGGTCTACGCCGACGGCGCAAACCTAAACGCCCTCCTCGGCCTCGTGAAACTCGGCGATGTCGGCGTCGACATCTGTCACTCAAACCTCCACAAGACCTTCTCAACCCCACACGGCGGTGGCGGCCCCGGCGCAGGCCCCGTCATGGTCACCCGGGAACTCGCCTCATTCCTCCCAGAACCTGTCGTCGTCGCCGCCACTGCCGCTTCCGGCAGCGAAGACACACAATCGGAACCCCAACAGCAACCCCAATTCAACGACCACCCCAGACCTGTCTACTACGTCCCTGGCGCATCACAAGATCCTCATCACGAACGCCCTCGCGGGACCACCAAATACCGCCTCTACCGACCCATCGACTCCATCGGCAAGATCAACGGATTCCACGGATCGTTCTCCATCCTCGTCCGCGCATACACATACATGCAGTCACTCGGCGGCGACGGACTCCGCTCCATCTCCGAAAACGCCATCATCAACGCCAACTACATCCAGGCCCAACTACAAGACCGCTTCGACCTCGCCGTAGACCGCATCTGCATGCACGAGACCGTCCTTAGCGGCAAGCGACAAGCCGACCGCGGCGTCCCCGCGCTCAACATCGCAAAACGCCTCCTCGACTACGGCATCCACGCACCCACAATGTACTTCCCCCTAATCGTCCCCGAAGCACTCATGGTCGAACCAACCGAAACCGAATCCAAAGAAACCCTAGACCGCTTCATCGCCGTCATGCAGACCATCGACGACGAAATCGACTCCGAACCCGAAACCGTACTCCACGCCCCCCACACCCTCCCCAACACCCGCCTAGACGAAGCCACCGCCGCCAGACGCCCAATCCTACGCTGGCAACCCCCAACAACCAATTAACCAAACAACCCAAAGCGCGTGCGGTAGGGGCGGGTCTGCTCCCCCCTTCGTGGCGAAAGGGGCGCGACCACCGCCCTCCCTCCTCTCTCCGAGGGGAATTAAAGGGGGTGCCGCCCGCCGAGGCGAGGGAACCCAAACAACCACCACCCATCATTCAAATCCTTAAAAATCATTCGCATCATAGTCCCAGGAAAAACCCATGAAAATCACCAAAGTAACCCCATTGATGCTCGACCGATACCTCTTGGTCAAGATCGACACCGACGCCGGCATATCCGGCATCGGCGAGTCCGGGGCATGGGGATTCCTCGAAGCATCTGAAGCCGCCATCGAGAAGTTCGGACGCTACCTAGTCGGCGAAGACCCCATACGCATCGAGCACCACTGGCAATACATGTACCGCTTCTCCCACTTCCGCGGCGCCGCAATCATGGGCGCCCTCAGCGCCATCGACATCGCCCTCTGGGACATCATGGGCAAACACTTCGACGCCCCAGTCCACCAGCTCCTCGGCGGCAAGGTCCGTGACCGCGCACGCGTCTACTACCACGTCTTCGGAGACACCACCGACCGCCTCGTCAACGGTATCGCCGAGGCCAAAGAGATGGGCTTCACCGCCGTCGGACACCTCACACCCTTCCTCGACGAAGAACGCGACGTCACCTACTTCAAGACCCACGCCGAAAAGATCCGCGACGCCATCGAGACCGTTCGACGCTACCGCGAGACCGTCGGCGACTCCGTAGACCTCTGCATCGAGATCCATCGCCGCCTCACCCCCGCCGAAGCCGTCCAGCTCGGCCTTGGCATCGAGGAGTTCCACCCCTACTTCTACGAAGACCCCGTAACTCCCGACAACTTCGACGAAATGGCATACGTCGCCGACAAAATCAACATCCCTATCGCAACCGGCGAACGATACTCCTCCCTCTGGGAGTTCCAGATGGCCCTCGCCCGTTGCGCAGTCCAATACGTACGCCCAGACGTATGTCTAGTAGGAGGCATTACAGGAGCCCGAAAGATCGCAGCCTTGGCAGAAGCGCACCACGTCGGCATCGTCCCGCACAACCCCTCTCGCCAGTGAGCACCGCGGCGTGCCTGCAGATCGCCGCCACCGCACCAAACTTCGCCCTACAGGAATACCCCATCGGCGAAGACGTCCCGCCCAAGTCCGACATGGTCGAAGGTACCCCACAACACGACGGCAACGGATACCTCATCATCTCCGATAAACCCGGCATCGGACTCGAACTAAAACCCGATGCCATCGAGAAATGCCCGCCAACCCCAAGAGAGGTCGAAACCCGCCTCCACTTCGACGGCTCCGTCATCGACCAGTAAAACCCACTCAAAATCCCGAAAAACCACGTTCGCAATCCAAACAAAACCAATCGCCGAAATTTGATATATTTGCTACACACGGGAACGGAAGCCCACTTCTGAAACCTGCAAAACGACAATAACCCCGACAAAAGGAGATCGAAATCCCAAGGAACTATCGCATCAACCACCGGATCCGCGCCCCGGAAGTCCTTCTGGTCCAGCGGACGAGCAATGGTGCAACCTCATCACGTGTGATGAAGCGTAACGACGCCCTTCGATACGCACAGGACGAAGGGCTCGATTTAGTAGAGGTCGGACCCGACCAGAGCCCACCCGTAGTCCGCATGATGGACTACGGCAAGTTCAAATTCGACCAGTCCAAACGGGCGAAGGAAGCCCGCAAGGCATCAAAGGCCACAAGCGAACTCAAAAAGGTCCGCCTCACGCCCAAGATCGCCGACAACGACATTCAGCAGAAGACCAAACGCGTCCTCCAGTTCCTGCAGGACGGTGCCAAAGTCCAAGTCTTCGTCCGCTTCAGAGGCCGCGAGCAAGCGCACCCCGAAATAGCGATGGATGTCCTCAGGAGAGTCGCCAAAGGCGTCGCCGAATACGCCCGACTGGAGCAGAAGCCGATGATGGAGGGCCGCATGCTCAGCATGATGCTCGCCCCCAAAGCCGGCATCAAACCGGCGGCCAAACCCGCCGCCCCGGAGCGTAGACACCGCACCCGACGTGAAAACGGCCAAGCCACGGCGGCACCCCCAAGCGAAACCAGAGAACCAGTCACACAATCCGTCTGATTTCGAAACCCAGTTTTTCGAAATCTGAAACCCGAGTAACGACGATACGCGCCCGTTAGCAACCCGCACGGGCGCGTATTGCATAATTGAACCATGCCCAAACTGAAGACCCATAAAGGCGCCAAGAAGCGCTTCCACATCTCCGGCAGCGGCAAAGTGCTCCGCACAAAAGGCCCTAAGAGCCACTTCCGACGCCGAAAAGCCAAGCGCATGAAGCGACTCCTCGGCGGAAAAGTCGGCATCGACTCCAAGCCGATGGCCAAAGGTATCAAGCAGTCCCTTGTAGGCTCCTCCCGCTAACCGCCACCAAGACGCCCGAAGACCCTATCTCTCTCAAACCTTCAGAGGTACATCGTGCCCAGAGTAAAAGCAGGAACAACCCGTCGAGCACGCCACAAGGCGATCCTGAAGACCGCCAAAGGCCACCGCGCCGCCCGTAGCCGACGCTACCGCGTCGCCAAAGAGTCCATGCTCCACGCACTCGACTACGCCACGCGCCACCGCAAACTCAAGAAGCGCCAGAACCGCGCCCTCGCCATCACTCGCATCAACGCCGCCGCTCGCGAGCACGGACTCACCTACTCAACCCTCATCAACCTCCTCAAAAAAGCCGACATCACCCTCGACCGCAAATCCCTAGCCGAACTGGCAATCCGCCAACCGGCAGCCTTCGCCAAGGTAGTCGAGACCGCCAAAGCGGAAGTCTAACTTCGAGATCCGGCGTCACCCCGCTCGTTAGTCTGCTAGGTGGCGGTCGAAAAACGTCGACACCCTCTGAACGTAACCCGTCGGATCCGTCCGAAACGCCTGCGCATGACCCGCGTCAGGCGCGATCCACAGCCCCTCACAATCGCCGCCATCGATATCCGACTGACTGATCCCCAACGCCCGCGCCAACCTCCTCGCATGCACGACCGGCACATACCCGTCCAGCTCCCCGTGAATCACCAGCATCGGAGTATCGAACTCCGAAACGTTCTGCTCCGGTGACACCTCGCCGAGTCGATACCCCACCAGCATTTGCAACATCAAGTCCATCCCCGGCCGTATCATCTCCGCCACCCACGGCACCATCCCAGAACGCTGCTTGATGATCGACCAAAAATCGCTGTAAGCACTATCAGCAACAACCGCCCCCGCAACCCCCGGATTGGCACAAGCCAACGCTGCTGCCACACCGCCCAGCGAAAATCCCAACACCCCGATCCGAGCCCGGTCCGCTCCCAACCAGACCAGATAGTCCAACGCACCCAACACATCTAACCTCTCTGTCAAACCACCTGCGAAATCCCCATCATCCGATTCCCCACAACCCCGTAGATCAAACATCAACACTCCGTAACCCAACTCCCACATCGCCTTCGCCAATCCCATTGCACCCGCTTGCGGATCCGTCCGGTTCGATCCATCGCCATGCACGATGACGAGCCAACGCGAATCCCGATCAACCGGCGTCGTCTCCGCTCCCGGTGGAAGGATCAACCAACCTCTCAAAACGTGCTCGGGGTCCGCAAAGTCTCTTCTACTGTTGAACGAAGCTTCACGATACGGCAACCCGACCGACGAAGGATCATCATGTAACGGCATACGCCTCGAACGCCTCGACATCCGCAACGCAAACGCCGCTGAAGCACCGAGATACGCCGAAGCTGCCGCGCCACCCAGAATCGCTGCTCGATTCAACCAGCTCATCGCCTACACCGTCAACGTTGCCGCATCAACCATCAGGGCAACGAACAACAGGAACAGATACGCCAATGAAAACTTGTACAGGTTCGCTGTGGCACTACGTTCACCCGTCCGCCACAACCGCAGCCCCAACGCCACGAACACCAACCCGAGAACTACCGCCGATGCCAGATAGATCATCCCGAGCTTCGACGTAGCGAAGTAATACATCACCGTCAATGGCAACATCAAGATCGTATAAAGCAAGATCTGCAACCGCGTGGCCGCTTCACCCGAAACTACCGGCATCATCGGCACCCCCGCCCTTTCATAGTCATCCTTGATCAGCAGCGACAACGCCCAAAAGTGCGGAGGCGTCCAGAAAAACACAATCGCAAAAAGATACCAAGCCTCCAACTCCAAAACCCCCAAGACCGTCGCATATCCGACCAACGGCGGCACCGCGCCGGCGGCACCACCGACAACAATGTTCTGAGCCGTCGTCCTCTTCAGCAACGCTGTGTAGAGCACGACGTACAGCGCAGACCCAGCGAGGGCCAAAGCCGCCGCCAGCACATTGGCGAAGATGTAGAAGACGGCGAACGAGGCAATGTTCAGAACGATACCGAAGATCAAGGCGTTCAACGGTTTGATTCGCCCGCCAGCAACTGGCCGGTGATCCGTGCGATGCATCACCTGATCGATATCGTCTTCGTACCACATATTCAGCGCGCTCGCCCCGCCTGATGCCAACGCTCCGCCGATGAGCACCACCAAGATGTATTCCCAAGTCGGAACGCCACGCGCGGCGAGAAACGCTCCGCCCAAGGCAGTGAACAGCAGCAGCGACATCACCCTTGGCTTAGTCAATGCCAAGTAGTCCAGTATCATCCGCGTCAGTCCCCGCATCCTCGAACCGCTTTCGACAGCCGTGTCCATCAGGCAGCAACTCCAGACACCGACGTCCTAGGAGCGTCGGAACTCTCAACCTCTCCGTTAAGGCTCCTGCGCGCCACCGGAAGAAGGATGAGAAGCGTCAGCAGGCACATCGAGACCCACTGTAGAGAAGCGAACGTCAGATGCGAAACTCGTGCCCAGATCTGGAACCCGGTCCACGGATTTGCCGCTCCGAGCAGAATCTGCGCAACGATTATCACCGACAAAACTATACCCAAAGTGCGGAGCACCTGAGCAGACGATCCCGCACCCCCTCTTCTGACCTTCATCGCCATGTGCGCCGCTCCCATCGCTGGGAAGACTGACAACAAAGCCAGAACCCGATGCGCCATGTGGATCCATACGATCTCGTATTGCGGAATAATCGCGCCGCCGCACAGAGGCCAAGAAGGACAGACCGCTCCCGCACCTCGCCACACGGCGTATGAACCCGAAAGCAAGGCGATCAAGGTCATCGCCGACCCCGCCAACGCCATCATCAACAGACCTCGTCTGAAGGAGCTGTCGCCGACGTTGGATCTGACGTAGATAGAGGCCACCAAGGCATGAGCCAACAGCACCAAAACACTCTCCGCGAGCATCAGGTGGAGCGTGCGCAAGGCAGGATCCAACTCGCTAAGGACAACGGCACCACCGATTCCTCCGGTAACGGCCACCGCGACCAAGCCCATGGTCGATGACATCACCACCGACACCTCTCCACGATGCTTCATCCAGACCCGCACCACCGCGCCGATGATCGTAACTCCCACCAACACACCGATCGTCCGATGGCTGTATTCCATCAACGCGTGATACTCGAACGGCGGAATCCAACTCCCGAAACACGTTGGCCAGTCCGGGCATCCGTCGCCAGAGCCGGTGACGCGCACCGCGCTGCCCATCGTGATCTGGATCACCGCCCCGATCAACGATCCGACCAGCAGGAGCAAGAGCACACGATCTCGCCAGATCTCACCTCCGTCAAGGGAATCGCTCGACCCAGACATCATCGCCGTTCCCTCAGATGACGATCAGTAAACGAAGCGTCGCTATACGATGCCAGACGATGGACGACTAGATTGAGCAATCGCGGTCGCTACGCCTCGTTCGCCGGTTTGACCGCGATCAACACCGCCGAGACGACGATCCGTTGGTCGTATACTCGGAACGGCCAACACGTCACCAACGAAATCTGTGCGTTGGCGGACTCCGCCAGATAGAGTTCGTCGCGGTGGAGCTGCTTGGTGCCAGTGACACGATAGAGGTACTCCGCCTCGTCGGTGGCGATGAAGATATCGACCGGTTCGTTCCTGATCATCTCTGAGATTTCGGGCAAACGGCGGAAGATCGCTCCCTCGTTGCTCAGGAAATCGTCGAGGTGTCCAAAATACCAACCGTTGGCAAGTTCGCCAGGCTGCGCCGTGGTCGGGATGTGGCCCACGACCTTGTCCGGCGTCGACCAGGCTCTCGAGTCGCCCAAATCTCGCAACTCGAGCTCAGAAACCGTCGCGTCAAGATCGATTGAAGGGATGCGCATACGCAGGGCGCGGTCGCCGCTCTCCGCCGCCAGGACGATGTCGGAAGCGTCGACCGGTTCGAATCCTTCCGGTATCGTCGGACCGCCGAACGGCAGATTTCCGGCCCAATGCGGTTCCGACCAGTAGCGCGGGTTCATGTTCCCGCCCGGATAGATCGAGGAGAACGTGTCGAGCATTACCTCGGTTGAGACCGACGAAGCGTTAACGGATTCATCTGACACCAATGGCGCATTCCCGTCATCAGGCACCATCGCTGCGGCAGGTTCTTCGAAAACGATTTCGTCGACAGCTGCGATTCCGCGTCGCGCAACCGTGTCTGGTTCTTCGCGGTTACCCGCGACCAGACCGACGCCGGGCAAAACCGAAGAGATCGAAACCGTCTCGATATTGGGGGCGTTGTCGATCGCGAGCTGATCGTCAGCGACAACGTCGCCGGTTTGTGCACCGGCATTCTCGACAGATTGGATTTGGGCGGACGATCTCGAGTCCTGCGGTCGAATTCGCTCGTATGAGACCGGTTCGGGCAGTCCCTGCCCCAACAGCGTGAGCATCTCCTCGGGGGGCGCCGCCGCAACGTTGAAAGATTCAGCGTCGGAACCTGATCGCATGTATGCGTACAGGTAGTACCCGGAGACCGCGACCATCGAGATGCCGATGGCGGCCATGGCGATGCCTAACGGCCTCGCAAATTTCGAGATTCGGTCCATTTCGCTCTCACGGCCGGCTCAGAGGGCCTGCCGCGAAGCGAAACGACGCATCAACGGCCTCTTGGCCCCTCGAAAATCGGTTCGTTGAGGTGGATATCACCATTGCGAATTTTAATGTTGTAGTCGCAGGCTGGGCTAGTGCAAACCCACGCCTTGAAATGTACCGCGGCGCCTTGTCCGCCAAAATCTGACAACGGCACCAGTACACCCTGCTCGCAAGCCAGACACTCTGGCCATGAACTAATCGCTTCCAACGTCCTACCTCCGCCGACGCTGCTTCTCATCATCACCCGGCGCGAAGGCTTATCCTCACTCCGTCGCTCAGGCCCGCGGGCGCCCGTCGTCAATGGCTCCCATACGCGGATTCCGTTTTCCGCTATTCTAACACCTCGAAATTAACGCACGCAATGGCAAAGCAGCCCAGTTGAGACGATTGCGGCACTGAGCAGTCCAGTCGTGCCACGCACTGTTCCGCCGACTTTCTTCCGATACGCTTGAACTTTATGTTCGCATTGAACGCGACAATCGAAACTGACAGCTTCGTCGAAAACTAGACTCGAACTTAAAGAACAACCAGAAGAACTTTGATACTAGGCATCGAAACATCATGCGACGAGACCGCGGCCGGAATCGTCGATCTTGAAGGCAGGTTGCTCGCCAACGTCGTGGCGAGCCAAGCCGACATCCACGCCCGTTACGGAGGCATCGTACCCGAGGTGGCCTCGCGCCAGCATGTCCGCGACATCGGTCCCGTCGTCAGCGCCGCCCTTGAAGATGCGGCACTTGAGTGGGCCGATCTCGACGCCGTCGCCGTCACCAACGGCCCCGGACTCGCCGGTTCGCTCATGGTTGGCGTCAACTTTGCCAAAGGAGCGTCAGCCGCCGCCTGCAAACCCTTTATCGGAGTCAACCACCTCGTCGGTCATGTAATGGCCGCCTTCATACGCCTCCAAGCCGATTCAAACGGATCTGTGCAACCGGATGAAGCAAGCGCGGCCGATACTCATCTGCCCGTGGCCGAGGCGTTGCTCGAGTTGGGCGATGCTCCGGCCATGTGTCTCATCGTCTCAGGCGGACACACCGAACTCGTCCTGGCCCGGAATTCCGGCCAATCGCTGGAGTTCCAACTAGTGGGAGAGACCCGAGACGACGCCGCGGGCGAAGCGTTCGACAAAGCAGCGCGTGCCATCGGCCTGCCATATCCGGGAGGTCCGGCGATCCAGAATTCGGCCGAAACCGCTGGAGATCAGGTTGATCCCCTCCCTAGAGCCTGGCTTCCAGGGACCCACGAATTCTCCTTCAGCGGCCTGAAGACCGCGGTCTTGAACCGGGCCCGACAAGAAGGCATATACCCGCGGCAAGACTCCGACCCTCAACCCGACCAGCAGACCCAGGCCAACATCGCCAAGGCTTTTCAAGACTCCGTAGTCGACGTTCTAGTAACCAAAACAATCCGCGCTGCCGAAGAGTTCGCATGCTCCGCCATCATGCTTGTCGGCGGGGTCGCTGCCAACCGTCCTCTGCGGGAAACCATGCAGGCGAAATCACCCCTTCCTGTCGTCACTCCTCCCATCCCGCTCTGCACCGACAACGGTGCCATGATCGCACGCGCTGGCTTGGACCGCTACCTCTCGGGCGCACGCGACGCCTTCGACTTGGACGTGATCCCGTCGCTTCGCATCGGATAACGGAGCAACCGACGCCACGCCAGAACATCACCAAGCCCCCTCCAACACTCAATCCCTAGATCGCATCTCCATCATCGAGAGGACACGCGCCGCGAAACGGTCCGCCTCATCGGCATGCGACTGCCCGAACCCGATCTTCATCTCGGCTCCCGATGTCGCCCTCAATCCGACCAACAGATCCGGCGGGCGCAAAAAGTAGTCCGCCAACAGCACCGCGCTCATAACCACAACGATCACGGCGATTATCAAACGCAGATTCCCCACCCCGTCCAGCGCCTGCCACATACCAATCGACGCGGCGATTCCAACCAGTCCCCAAACCAAGGACCGACGTTTCGGCTGCGACCTGGAGATCGTAACCGAGTCGATCTCCGAAAACCGCATTGACGCGTGCAGCATATCGGCGTCCGGAGCGCCCCGCAGCAAAACTCGCTTCTCGGTAAGAATCACCTCGGATCCGCCCCTACCATGCGTCGAAGAGGTGTAGAGCGCCGTCTCCCCAGGCAATAACTCAGAGACGCTCGACATTACCGGTTCCTCGCTGGTCACGTCTGAACTGGATTTCGACGTCGGTGCATGCTCGCGGACAATGCTCGCCCCTCGCGTAGCATCGGTACGCGCCTCGCCAACAGCCACTGCTGCCTCTTCGGAGCCGGTTTCTCGCCTCGCGACCACTCTGGTCGGAGCATCTGAGCAAGTGCAGAAACGGCCTTCGTGTTCACGTTCCGTCCGTCGAGCATCAATATCGCTCGGTTCCTCGACCGACGCTTCGGCGGACGAAGCAGCCGGTGTTTTCGACAATGCCGCGGACGATACCGGACCGACATAGTGCGCTGGGAGATCCGCACAGGTGCAGAACGCGGAAGCTCGTCTAGCCGCTGTCACGACGACAGAGCCCGGTGCCCGAAGCGCATTTGACGAGGCGCTTTGGGGCGCAGAAGCATCGACCTGTAAATATGCATCACGCCCTGTTGCCGTCGCGCTCCCCGAACTGTGCCCAAAGGAACTCCACGACGCGCCAATACTCGCACAGCCTCCTCAAACACGGAGTTCGACGGCAACGAAGGATGGCTCGCGTACAGCCGCAACGCCGTCGCATACAACTCGCGGTCGCGCCCAACCGCAGCCCAGGCCGCCACCGCGGGCAACACGGCGTTGACTACGATCTCACCAGCGCGGCCCCGACCAACCAGCCCCCCCTCAACAACAAAACCATCCCCTATCCGAGCGGACGACATCCGCGCGGACGACCCATCACCATCCATCACCGACAACGCGTGTCGCAACGGTCCCCCGAGCCGCCACCACTTCGCAACAAAACGAGCCGCGGCCCTCAAACGCGCCTCCGCACGGTTCGCTGGTCGGCCCGCCGCGGCTACCCAACTCGGATCATCACCAAGCAATCGCGGAACTTTTATCCAGTCCGGTTTCTCGCTGAAGCCGGCACCCCATCTGAGCAGATCTTCAGCTCTTGCCGCGCCGTCATCCCAATCGGAAGCTCCGTCTCGACCAACCCCCGCCAGAAATGCCCAGGGCAGCCTCTTGGCCAAATGCCTGAACGCGGCCCGATTTCGCGGATAACCTAAACCCTCGAAAATCGCCATCTGCAACGCCAGATCCGGCCCGAAACTTTCGACCGCGACGCGCTGGCTCCCGATCTTCAAAGCAAAGCGCTCGTCACCGGCCGCATCGAGCCACTCATCCACCTCCGCTCTATCTCCTTCGCGTCCCGGATGACATGCTTCACGTTCGAAACTGGGCATCCCTTCTTCGCTGATAAATGCGCCGATATCGATTTCCGGCACAGTCATCCCCATCCCATTCACCGTCTTGCGGCTATCTTTAGAGCCTCCCGTAACCGCATGAAATACCACGCCTCCGTATCTAACATCCAGATCGTGGCCATGCGCGTACCACTCAGACGCACGACGATGAACCTCGACATCCCCCTGAACTTCCGAACCGTCCGCCGCTTCAAACACCGCATCCCTAAAATCGGGGCCGAATGACCCGCCGGGTATTCCCGGATAGAGCACACGGTATCGGTCTCCCCCGTCTGTGTCCAACACGGCCCGATGACCATCAGTCCGCCGCCAAGCCTCATGCAACGCCTTCTCTGGAACACATATCCCCATAAACCAAAGATTCTATCGCACCGCCACAGGCGGATTTCCGTCACGAGCCAGCATTGAAAGTGTGTGAACGTCTCGGTCTGAGTGTGGGAGTTTCAGATTGGTATCCTTGTCAGTTGCTTTACGCAATCCCAGAACGTTAGGTTCAATGCCCGAGCAAGGTTAATCGGAGTCAGAGTATGCCAGCAGTAACCGGAATCCAGTTCCACCAATTTTCAGCCAAGCACCACAACGCTGATCGTAACTGGCTCGTCGTCCAGTTGAACACCGACCAGTCCGGGCTCTACGGCCTCGGCGACGCGAGCCCCATGGAGGCCGATGACGCGGTCAAGCTCCTCGCAACCCATATAGTCGAAAAATGGGTTGTCGACCGTGACCCCCTCGACACCGAGGCCATCTGGACCGACATGTACCACAACTCCCCCGGCAAACGCGGCCGCCTCGCCATGACCGCCATCAGCGGCATTGATATCGCCCTCTGGGACCTCAAAGGCAAGATCCTCGATCGCCCCGTATACCAGCTCCTCGGCGGATCGCAAAGAGAGCGAATCCGCGTCTACGCAAACGGCTGGTACGCCAACCCCGGCTCTCCCGAACAGAACGCCGAAGAGGCAAAGGTCGTCGTCGACATGGGATACACCGCCATGAAGTTCGACCCCTTCGCCCAGACCAACTACTACAAGATCTCCGAACGTGAGGCGTCCATCGCCGAAGCCAGAGTCGCCAAGGTCCGCGAAGCCGTCGGCGACGAGATCGACATCCTCGTCGAGGCCCACGCCAAGTTCGACGTCATGAACGCCATCAAACTCGGCAACCGCCTCGAAAAATACCACCCCCTCTTCTACGAAGAGCCCGTATCCGAGGAACGCGTATGCGAACTCCTCGAAGTCCGACGCAAAGTCGCCATCCCCATCGCCACCGGCGAGCGCCTCTACTCCAAATTCCCCTTCGCCGACATCATCGACAACCACGCTGTAGACGTTCTCCAGCCCGACATCGCCAACGCCGGCGGCATCACCGAACTCAAGAAGATCGCCATCATGGCCGAGGCCAAACACATCACCATGGCCCCGCACAACGTCTGCTCGCCCATCGGCGCCATCGCCGAGATGCACCTCGACGCCTCCATCGTCAACTTCGAGATCCAGGAATACCACGCCGAGTTCTACTCCCCCTGGTACTTCACCGTCTGCCCCGGCCTCCCCCGACAGCGAGACGGCTACATCACCCTCAGCGACGCCCCCGGTCTCGGCATCAACCTCGACCTCGAAGAGACAGCCAAACACCCCCCGTTACCACGCCCCACAGCCAGAGGAAACACCAACCGCCGCATCTAAGCCCAGCCCAGCCAAATCGCCCTGCGAACAGGCTATGCCCCTCATTTTTCCCTTCAGGGGTAACCTTGCAAAACGCCAGGATTTCCCCCGCGAGCGGGGGAAATGTCCGAAGGACAAAGAGGGCAGGGCGGATCTGTGACCCGCCCTGCCCCTTTCGCGTAGCTCAGCGGAGTGAAAGGGGCGCGGGAGCGAAGCGCCAGCGGGGTATGCCCGCCGAGGCGGGAAACCTCTACCCACTAAAACGCTCATTCGCAAACCACTGCGCCACCCTCCGCACCGTCATTCCCGCGAACGTGGGAACCCAAGGGTGGATGAAAGGAACGGTAGGGGCGGGTCTGTGACTCGCCCGCCCACTTGGGTTCAACGTAAGGGAGCACAGGAGCCCAAACGACATATAACGGACAGGGGGCGATGCCCCTAAGCCGCCTCGCGGTCCTCATACGTCGCGCCGAAATTCCACTCCTGCACCCACCGCCGGAACGACTCATTGTCCACAAACTGCTTGAACAATTCGGTATCGTCTTGGATGAACTCCGTCACCGCGGCCAGCAACGCCTTGTCATGCTCGATACGAGCATTCTGACGATCCGAATTCTTCATCGCATTCTGATACGCGGCATTCTCGCTGACCTTCTTCGGCAAATCCACCGTGATCAGCCTTGTGACCCGATCCGCATCTCCCCAAGCGATATTCCCAAACATGTCGTTGAACTGCTGAACGATGTTCGACAGCCGATCAAACTCCGGCTCAGGTTTGCGTCCTCCGCCTTGCGTCGGCACCGGACCCAACTCGCCATCCATATCACCCAGAATGATCTGCTCAACCGCCTGCTTCTCAACCCGATAGCTATCCATGTCGATAGTCTCGAGAATTCCCTTCGACAAATCCTCCTCTTCGGGAGCCGGCAACTTCGGAACTAGGAAATTCAGGAATATCGACAGCTTTTCCCAATCCGCATACGCATATGGCAGTATCGCAACCAAGAAGCCGTACGTCCGTAGGAATCCCTTGGCCTTCCCTTTGAAATCGACCTGCGCGTCCTCATCCAACTCTTTCCGGTACCGTTCAACGCACACATCCAAGATCGGATCCAGCATCTGACGTTCGGCCTCATCCAAATAGAGCTTCACCAGCGTGTCGATCTGATCCCAGCTGTAGACCTGATGATTGTCAAGGTCTGTTCTAAGATCGTGCAACCGGTTCGGATCTGTCTCCTCAGACAGTATCGTCGTCCGGTAGTAGTCCGAGAAAGCCTCTTGGATCGTGTCCGTGTCGTTAGCGAAATCCAAGACAAACGCGTCGTACTTCCCTTGACGCGCCCGGTTCAACCTTGACAACGTCTGCACCGCCTTGATGCCCGACAACGGCTTGTCCACATACATCGTGTGCAGCAAAGGTTCGTCGTAACCCGTCTGGAACTTCTCCGCGCACACCAATATCCGATATGGATCGTTCTGTATCTGCGTAGCGATCTGGTTCGACGCAAAACCGTTCAACGAAGCCTCTGTCACATTCCGACCACCGTACTCATGCTCCCCTGAGAACGCCACAATCGCCTGGTACGCGCTTTTACGCTCCTCAAGATAGTCCCGGATCGCGTGGTAGTAGTTCACCGCCCTCGCAATGCTCGAAGTCACAACCATCGCACGAGCCTGACCGCCGATCTTTCCCTTCTGAATAACCTGCTCATGGAAGTGGTCAACCATGATCTCGGCTTTCTGCCGAATCGCGTGCTCATGGTTCTCAACATACCGACGTAGCTTCGTAGACGCCCGTCTAGCATCAAATTCCGGATCATCTTCAACCGTCTTCACCAGCCTGTAATAACTGTCTACCGGTGTATAATGCTTCAAAACATCAATGATGAAGCCCTCATCAATCGCCTGCTTCATCGTGTACGAATGAAACGGCACATGACTCACTACCCCGCCGGGCTGCTCTACTGGTGACCCGAAGATCTCCAAAGTCCGATTCTTGGGCGTCGCCGTGAACGCGAAGTAACTCGCATTCGGCAACATCCGTTTGCTCGCCATGATTCGGTTGATCTCGTCTTCAAGCGTGTCGTCTTCCTCCTCGTCACCTGCCTCACCCAACGCCACCGACATCGAAGCCGCCGTCCTGCCTCCCTGACTCGAATGCGCCTCGTCGATGATGATTCCGAACTTGCGACCGCGATGTTCATCCCCTATCTCGTCTAACACAAACGGGAATTTCTGTACCGTCGTGATTACGATCTTCTTGCCTTCGCGCAAAAACCTTCTCAGGTCACCCGACCTGTCAGCATGGCCAACTATCGCACCCACCTGCGCAAACTGCCGGATTGTTGCGTTGATCTGACGGTCCAAAACCCGACGATCCGTAACCACAATCACCGAATCCAACACCGAGGCGCCGTCCACCTCAATCCCGATCAACTGATGCGCCAGCCAAGCGATCGAGTTCGATTTACCGCTGCCCGCCGAATGCTGGATCAGATACCGACGACCTATCCCGTCAGCCTCGACTTCCGCCAACAACCTCCTCACCACATCCAACTGGTGATACCGAGGCCAAATCTGTGAACGAGTCTTCCTTCGCGTCTTCTCGTCCGTACTCTCAACAACCTGAGCGTAGTTCTCGATGATCTCAACCAACCCATCCGTCGTCAGCACCTCGCGCCACAAATAGTCCGTCTTCAACCCATTCGGATTCGGAGGGTTCCCTGCACCATCATCCCAACCCCTATTGAACGGTAAGAACCACGACTCTTTACCTTTCAACTCAGTGCAAAACTCTATCCCGTTCTCATCCAACGCGAAATGCACCAAACATCGACCCAACGCAAATAACGGCTCCCTAGGATCGCGGTCTTTCTTGTATTGCTCCACCGCGTCGGCAACCGTCTGCTTGGTCAGACTGTTCTTCAATTCAAACGTCGCTACCGGCAAACCATTGATGAAGAGACACAGGTCCAACGCCAGTTGCGTATTGTCCCTGCTGTAGCGAAGCTGACGCGTCACGCTGAAACGATTACGCGCGTACTGCTCACGAGCCGTCGGATTCTGCTCCGACGGCCTCCCATACATCGCCACGATGCTGTTCGGACCGTGCCGAACGCCGTTCCGCAACACATCAATCGTCCCGCGTCTGTTCACCTCCCCCTGCAACCGCGCCAAAAACTGCCGGCGCGTGTTGCTGTCACTCCCCAAATCCAGCGTCGCCGCCACCTCAGGTTGCGTACCCTCCAAGAATCCCTTCAGCTGCACTAGATCGACGCAATACTCGCGATCGTAGTCAGACGAATCACCCATCATCCAACCCGCTCCGAACGCCGCTGGACGATCTCCGAGCAAGCGACTATCCGAGACATCCGCGCTTTTCGGTCGAGTGGTTAACTCCTCGCAGATTAGAGACTCTAGTCCTTTTTCGGTTGTATCCGTCGTCACCTTGTAACCCGATCTCTTTTCAGATCGATACTTCCATCAATTCACCGAACTCGACTATCTCAATCGCGTCGCGGATCGATGGCCTTAGACCTCAAATCCTCCACTACCGCCTCTATCACCTTCTTCACATCCGATTCATCCACACCGCCAAACCACTCGATAAAGTCGTGGGTCGTCGCACCATCCGCAAGGTTCTCGAACAGCGCATACACCGGCAAACGAGTATCTTTGAAGACCCAATTACCGCTCACCTTGCCAGGAACACTCTCAACAGCGTCACATCTTGACCAATCAGTCATTTGCCTCCCCTCCTGATTACGATTGAAACGTATACGCCACGAAGTAGATTATCCTATCCCGGCTTCTGCGCTTCTAACCACCCTTGTCTGCGGAGCACGTCAAGCGCTAATCGAATTTGACGCTCCGAGAACTGCCGCTTGTGCCGTCCCCACGCGTACGTGTGGACGATGATTTCATCGTCAGTACGGGCAGTATCTTCAGCGGCTACCCAATGCACCGTCGATAACAGTTCGAGACCGAAAGAAGTCTCAAAGCCGTCCACTAGTTCCGACACCCGCGCCAAACGCTCTGACGTATCGGGGTATCTGTCAAGAAACGTCACGGCATCTTCAACCGCACCGGGTACAGTTTCCAATTCCTTGCTCGGTATGTCACCATCATCCTTGTAGCCCATGATGTGATGACCCTCCATCCTGTGGAGGACATGTCTGAGATTTTGCGCGTACGGACCAAACGTCGCCTTCTTGAAATCTAACTTCAACTCCTCGCCCGCATCCTGCATGAAATACAACAACTTGTGGATTTCCAAAAGCGTCACAAACGGATCGAGCGATCCAAGCCGATATCGGTCCATCAAACTGATTACACAAGCTCGACCACGCGTCATTCTTGGAGGATTAGTAGAGCGATTAGGGCGATCATCAGCAGGACCGCCTCCAGGTTCAAACAGCACTACGTCGACTCCGCCAAGCGATTCGAGCGCGGCTTCGATACGCGGGCGGACATCTGCCCAGTCGAGCTTGCCAAGGCTAGAACCGAGCGGCGGAATAGCGATCGAACGAATATTGCGTCGCTTTATTTCCTGCGCCAGATCCGCGAGACCAGCTTCTATATCTTCCATCCGGCTTTTACCGCGCCAATGCCGCTTCGTCGGGAAGTTGATGATATAGCGCGGATTCGTCATCGTGCCCGACTCATGGATGAACATCCGGCCAGGTTTGACCTCGTCCCGGTTGCACGCCGCGGCGTAAGCCTTGAAGTTATCGGGGAAGCGATTCTTGAACTGAAGCGCTATCCCACGCCCCATCACGCCAACACAATTCACGCTGTTGACCAGTGCCTCGACATCCTCCTCAAAGAGGTCCCCTACCTTATGCTCGATCATGCCGCACTCCCTCGGTCAGAGTAGTACCAACCCGGCTTGATCACGACGCTCGGACGATGTTTGTGCGTCTATATCGTGCTCAGCACTCTATCACCAATTCGACGTGAGCGTACACCGATACGCGATACCAGTTCCCACGGGAATGATCCTTCAACTAGGAACTCGGCCTGCTTCGTTTCTTGACATTCTCTCCAGACGGTAGCTTGAATAGCGCCCCAGTCCAGAGAATTCAAGTCATTGAGGTCGGAGAAATCATCGAAGTAGAAGGCGCCTGCATTCGAAGATGTAAAGGCCCAACGTCTTTGGTTGGCGTCAGCACGGGCCACGGTTTCAAGCAGGTCAGCTTCAAGATGGATGATCGGCTCCTGACCGCCTCGATATTCCAAGTATTCGTTGTTTCCTCTGTGGATTACGTAGAGCATTACTGAGCGCGGACAGAAGTAGAACGGCACACAATCTCCAACATGAAGACCGGCGTGGCTATCAAGCTCGCTGTCGAGCCGTCGTTCCTTGATGTTGCTCATCCCGATCTCTGTTCCGCTGACACCGCGCTCGCGGGCTCCTCGGTCGGACCACAAGTAACCATCCGCAACTATCGAAGGTAGTCGGTCAACGTGAACTAGGTGGTAAATCTTCGGATTGGATGGCACCAGCAAGATCAGGCCTCAGTACCAGCATAATCCACGGTCGTCGCACGGTCCGTCTCTGCCTCATCACCCCCATCATCCGCCAACCCCGCCACCGCCTCACGAACATCCAACTTGCCCGTGACGACATCCGCAATCAACCGAGTACGGTACTCTTGGATCAACTCGATCTGTTTTAGTGCGTTTACGATCGAGGTTTCGGTTTGCGATGTTGAGGAATCTAACATCTGAGCGACCCACACTTGTTCGAACTTTGGTGGCAAAGCGATCTTCGTGTTCAAATAAGCCTTGATGTCCAGATTCTGTATGCCAGTCGTTTGTTTGATGGCCAATGTGTTAACCCGCATGTCGTACAAAGTCGAATGGACGTAGTTAACGTAATTGTGGTCATGATCCTCGGAAACCCTCATTCGGGAAACGAAATTGGATGTAATTGCTTCAATGTCGCGGTCGAATAAAACGACCGTCCCGACAGGGCGCGCATCACCGCCACCCGATTTTTCGATTAACAAATCGCCTCTTAGCAATCTGCATTTCTTACGTGCCCGCTCATCCACCGACCGAACTGTCAGGTTTCCCACGTCCACTCGTTTGCTGTCGCGATCAAAATCGGCTACACGTACACAAATGATGTCGTCATCAGATCCGTCAGTTTCGTCTCCCCAAGAACCCGACTGCAAGTCTCTAACCGTAGTTCCTAACCTCCGAACCTCCCAATGCGCCGGAACATCTCCTAACCACTCAACCCCAGACGGCTTCAACGGCACATCCGGGTCCAGACCCCGTGTCACCGCCTGATTGATCACCGCCCGCTTCTGTTCCTCTAGCAACTCGATCAACCTCTCCTTCGCCTTGATGTATCGCTGGATGCGGCGATCCATGTAGTCGAGGTATCGGGCAATGGCGCGTTGCTCGGGGAGGGGAGGAAATGCAACTGACTCATTGAGATACGCGGCTGAATCAAGATTCTGTATTCCGGTAGTCTGTTTGATTGATCTCGTGTTTAGCCCAATTGAGTACAGTACTGCGTGAAGGAATGTCAAAAAGAGCGAATCGAATCGCTCCTGAACTGAAACGCGTGCTATGAAATTGGAGCAAACAGAATCAACTTCGTGATCGAAGAGCATCACAACGCCTACTGGCTGTTGATCTCCTCCACCAGATTTTTCAAGTAGCAGATCTCCACATTGCAACATTCTTCTTCGACGTTCGTTCGGTGCAATCGATCTCAATGTTGGAATTGGACGGTTAACCCGTAGCCGATGCCTATCGAAGTCGGCAACACGTACGCATGGCAGATCGTCTTTTCCGTCAGGATCGTTCCCCCATACTCCATTCACGCAGTAATTCGTTGACACACGAAGCCGCCGCACTTGCCAATGTTCAGGCACATCGCCAAGCCACTCGATACGGGAGGGTTTGTAGGTGGGGAAGGGCGGCAGATTGGAGTGCGGACTCATTGCACTCACTGCCATCCCTTCCGGTAGTCTCTCGTCCTGTTCCGTCCGAATGGAGGATACGAATTGTCGGGCTGTGTGCCATCCCTACGCACAAATGCGCGGTGTATCCACCCGGCGATCTTGGCGGGTGCCCACGGCTTGGGCCAATCGTAGACCAAAGAATATGGATCGTCTCCCTTGCAGTTGTCCGCTAGACGAGGCGGTGTCAATCGCATGTTGCGCTTCTTGCCGTAATTCGGATGATTTGGGAGCAGGATCCCCATCAGCCCGCACCTAGGGTTCTTCTTCGTCCTTCTGATACTGGATCCGATCTCCCAATCGACGTGTTTCCGCTGCCAAGTGCAAGGACCGATAAGCACGATAGTGACCGTCGCGTCCCTAATGTATTCGTCTCGAATCTTCTGGCGTACTGTCGTCGTCTTCAACCCGGTGTCATCAATGTTCCCCGTATCAACCGACCTGTCCACGATCCGCTTCCCCATCATGCGGACGAACTCTTCCTTGTATTTGATGTCCTGTTCGTGAAAGCTGACGAACACCTTGTGTCTGAGTGTTTTCGCGGCCATAGCTCTACACCAACTAAAGGATCACTCGCCACGCCAGTAGAACAGTGGCAGTAACTAGTACATAAAAAGGCAATATGGAAACCGAACCAAATAGACATCGCCCGACTAGCCGCCAGCCCATGCCAATCGGAACTACTTTGTAGACGTCGGTCGTCTTCAATTCATCCTTGTGCAGCTTGGCCACAAACGCATTCTGGGACGCGATGAAAGCCCGTTCCAGCGCCAAATAGTATGAGTCTAGGAATAGGAACAGCAGGATTGGAACCAAAGCTATCAGCGCGTGCTTGGGCTCACCAGTCCGCGCTACCAGCACGAGAATGGCCGCGACCAGAGTGACGCACCACACCTTGCAAGAGCGGCTGTTCTCAGCCATCCGATTGATCACCCCCTGCATCACCTCGATATGCGCTTGAACGGCTGGAGATTCGGCGTTGAAACTTGGATTCTCGGACATGATACTCTCTCCTATCTCCCTAGAATATCCGCAAATAATCCCTCCATCTCTCCTTCCAACGCCAAGATATCCTCGTATCTACTCCAACTCCTGCATGAGCGCAGGCAGCTCACACGCCGGGCCGGGATGGAGATTAGCCTGTCATCGCGTCCCGGTTGATCGGGACATACTGCCATCCCCGTTCGTTGGCGCGCTTTGTGAGCTGCTGGCCAACCGCCCTTACCTTGGAATTGCTAGGTAGTTCTGTAAAGTCAATGACCACATGCTCTGGATAAGGTACAGGATCCGGAGTGACGGTAGTTTCTGCGTCTTGGCACTCTTGGACTGTTACGGCTAACACCCCAAATGATTCAAATCCCAATTCGCCTGTGAAGTGGTCCCATGACGCACCTGGGGTTATCTGGTCGCCGTTGTAAACTGAGAGCCGACGCTCGTCTTTGGGAGTCGGAGTAAATGCCTGCGACGTTGCCCGTCCATCTTGGATCCAAGATGGACTTACCTGACGCAGGAGGAGAGTTTCATGATTCACTCAGCCATGATTCCCAAGCTCCGAACTTCGTTCGCCAGCCACTCCCACGCACTCTGGGTATCTAAGTCAAGAACCTGTTCATTCACTTCGTCTGTGTCGAAGTTCAAACAGTGCCATTCGGCAGAGTGGGTCTCCAAATCTACCTCTAAACTGGCGTCGTTTTGACCAATCCGCCATTCCGCTTGTATACCGCCTTCGGGCGTGGGATAAAGATACGGTTTCGGAAGTGCTTCGTCGTAGTGCGCGGCGAACTGGGCAGACAACCAATCTAGACCCTCTGCACTAGGAGCCTTTCCGAACCCACTTCCCCAATCACTCGCAACTTGCATCCCGTCAGCCCATCCATCCTCTAGCTCGCGTAGATCGTCCAACCGCCGGCCTATGTCTAGCGGATCGTCGGTAGCCGCAGACTGAGGAGGGCCTGCAGATGGTTTCGCTATTTCAGATGACCTCATATCTGGAAGCATACCATTCACATCATCGTCTATGCCCCACCTAGAATACCCGCCATCAACCCCTCCGTCTCCTGCTCCAACGCCAAGATATCCTCCTGAATCTCCTCCAACGACCGCATCGCCACCGCCCTGTAGAAATACCTATTGAAGCTGATCTCATACCCGATCTTCACACTACCCGGCACATACCAAGCATCCCGCGCATAAGGGAGCACCTCCCGACGCAAGAAACCATCGATCCCGCCATCCTCTATCAACGGTATCTGCTCCGTATCCCGCAACTCATTGTCCGGTTCGTACTCCACAACCACATCCTTGCCACCAATCGTCGCCGAGTACAACCCACGCAACGGATCCGCCTCAGTCACTCGACGGTGTATCCGCTTGATTACCGGCGGCGCATCTTCCGATCGAGTACCGTTAGCCTTCATCTCACGAATCTCGGCAGCCTTGTACACCTGACTAGGATCGATACCCTCAATCCTCAACGGCCTATCCACCGTCACCTTCCAGTAGCCGAACGCCTCGTTCTGGAATATCTTCGAGTTCTCGCTCTCCTCAAACTTCGTAAACGTGTCGACGATCTTCTCGACGTCAATCGGCGCAAGTTCACTGTTCTTGTTCCCAAGATTTCTACGCAACGGCGCGAACCATTCCGTTGCATCGATCAACTGCACAGAACCTCGCCGATGCGCCGGTTTCCGGTTGCTGATCACCCAGATATAGGCCGCAATCCCCGTGTTGTAGAACATGTTGAGCGGCAACGCCACGATCGCTTCCAGCCAGTCGTTCTCGATGATCCAGCGCCGCACGTTGCTCTCTCCCTGACCCGCATCGCCCGTGAACAACGAACTCCCGTTGTGCACCTCGGCGATCCGGCTTCCCAGCTCAGTGTTGTGCTTCATCTTGCTCAGCATGTTCGCCAGGAACATCATCTGACCATCGCTCGACCGTGTAAGCAAGCCGTATTCAGGGTCATCGCCGTGACTGATCACGAAACGAGGATCCCGCATCCCACTCTTGCCGCCCATCCGCGCCAAGTCCGTCTTCCAAGACTTGCCGTACGGAGGATTCGACAGCATGAAGTCAAACTCGCGGGTAGGGAACGCGTCCCCCGACAGCGTCGACCCAAACGCGATGTTGTCTACCTCAGTGCCCTCACCCTTCAAAATCAAGTCCGCTGTACTGATCGCGTATGTCTCCGGGTTAACCTCCTGACCGAACAAGTGAACCGATACATCCTTGTTTTTGGTCTGGGCAATCTCGTTGATCGTCTCTTCGGCAACCGTCAGCATCCCACCCGTGCCACAAGCACCGTCATACACCAAATAAGTCCCTGACTCGATCTGGTCCGCCACTGGTTCGAACACCAACCGCGCCATCAGCTGCACCACATCACGCGGCGTGAAGTGCTCACCAGCCTCCTCGTTATTCTCCTCATTGAACCGCCGTATCAACTCCTCGAATATCGTCCCCATAGAGTGGTTGTCTAACCCCGCCATCCCGTTCACCGGATAAGGGCTCAAGTTCACGGACCGGTCCAAAAACTTCTCGATCAAAAACCCGAGAGCGTCCGCCTCTACCAGCGTTGGAATCTGGTTGCGGAACTTGAACTTCTCCAAAACCTCCTGCACGTTGTCCGAGAACCCGTTCAAGTACTCCTCAAAGTCTGCCCGCAACCGCTGCTGCGTCGCCCTCGACGTCAAATCTCGCAACCGAAACGGCGACGTGTTGTAAAACGACTCCCTCGAAGCCTGACAAAGCGCCGCATCCTGATTCGTTATTCCAGCCGCATCCAACCTCTCCTTCATCGCCAACACATCCTGCTTCGTCGGCTCCAAAACCGCATCCAACCGCCGGATCACCGTCATCGGCAGAATCACATCACGATATTTGCCACGCACGAACACATCGCGCAACACATCATCCGCAATACCCCATATGAAGTTGCTGATGTTCAAACTGCTCAATTGCTCCTCCAATACGATCGCCGAGCCACGCCAAGAAGAATATCCTAACCCACCACCATCCCCTCCCCTCCAGCGCAACACCCACATCCGACAAACACCCATCCCTCCAATCCTCCAAAACCATGTCCCCTCCTAGTTCTCAAAACCATCACACCTTCCCACACCCCCCAAACACCAACCAATACCGCCCCCGGACTACAATCCACCCCTCTCCCCCAAAACACCCGACAACAGCGGGAGAGGGGCCGGGGGTAAGGGCGCGAGGCGGCGCGGGGCCAGAAGGTCGCAACCCAGCGCAACCCGCTAAACAACCAACATCAAATCCCAAGAATCCCAATTCAGACAACATCCCACCGAATATCCACGTATTCCCAACTAAAACCCATGCGGACAACAATCCACCCCCCTCTCCCGCTCGGCGAGAACTTTGCAAAACACCGGGTTGCCCCCGTTCACGGGAGAAATGTCCGAAGGACAAAGGGGGATTGCGCGGCGACAGACGCCAACAATACCCATCCATTCGGGTTGTGCAAAGGTCCCTCGGCGGGAGAGGGGCCCGGGGTGAGGGCGAGGGGAAGGGCGGGGCCAGACGGTCGCAACCAAAAACTAACCACCCAAACCACTACAACCCATCCTTCCAATCCTTCAATATCCTTCCCATCCTAGTTCTCAAACACCCACATCCAACAAACATCCATCATTCAAATCATTCCCAATCATGAAAATCATGGTTCAAAATCCTTGACATCCACGATACCTATGTTCTAGCATGTTACTTGTTAACACATTTGGCCCCGGGTCGACGGATCTGGGCATTTTACCAAGCCTGCAATGGCAAGAGGACAAACGACCAGTACGTTGACGGCAATAACGGACAAGACCAAGGCCAGCGAAACCATCGGTGGCCGCACCGGGGGAACCATCCGCCCGGTATTGATCGCGTCCAGCCCAAGGCGTAGGCAACGTCGCCTCCACTCGAAAGAGTTGCCATCCGCGGGTCGCGCGGGAAGCGGTTTTCCCAGAACAGACCAGTCGCGGCGCCCAGTGGGGGCCCCGCTTCACGAGCCATACGGTCCAGCCCGGACCGTCGAGGGTTGGTCGGTTATCCGTGGACGCGTACGATGTCGATCCCGTTTCGTTGCACGGGAGAGACGACGGCGTGAACTGGAGTCCAAGCCAGTGATTGACACCACCCAATTCACCATGGGTGAGGGTCATGTCGTACGGTATGGCAACGTGCGACGCGTGCGGAAGGTATTTGTCGGCTGCCCGGCAACCCGTCCCCTCCGGGGCCAATCCCCGACGCGAACGTCATTCCGGCGAAGGCCGGAACCCATGGGACAACCGCGTCGGCCACAGTCTGTCGGTAACAGACTCGTCCCAAACCCGACCAAGCCTCTGCCGAAAATCCTCGGCAGAGGCGCAAACCCAAGAACCGAGAAATCGGAAAGAGATAACAAGGCCCCAAAAGGCCCCAACTAAACGCGCCAACACAAAAACCAAACCCCCAATCCTCCAACTAAGAACTCTGCGACTATGGTCCACCCCCCTCTCCCGCTCGGCGGGAGAGGGGCCGGGGGTGAGGGCGAGGGGAAGGGAGGGGCCAGAAGGACTCCCCCAGCGCAACACTCCAAACAACCAAACACCAAATCCCCAGAATCCCAATTCAGACAAACAACCAAAACCCACCCCAGTCCCCACCCACCACCAAGTTGCTAAAATGCAGCCAACTGAAAATGTCCGTCAGCGCACGGAAAGTAGAAAGTAAAAGATGATCGAGAACACCATCCTCAAAGCCAACCGTGAAGGACGCCACGCCCTCGTATTTGCCCTGCCGTTCGCATCGTTCGAGATGATCGAACTTGCCGCACACGTCGGATTTGACGCCATCTCCATCGACGGTGAACACGGCGCATATTCCACAGAGAGCGTCGACAACATCTGCCGCGTCTCCAACGCCTTCGGAATGTCCGTCACCGCACGCGTGCCGAACATCGCCGCATACGAAATCAACCTCTACCTCGACCGGGGAATCCAGGGCGTGACCGGTCCGCACGTCGAGACCGGCGCCGAGGCTCAAGCCCTCGCCGACGCTTGCCTCTTCCCGGAAGCAGGATGGCGATCATGGGGCGGCGGACGCGGAACCGAGTACGGCGATGCCGAGAAGATTGCCGAATACGGCGGTCAACGAGCCTTCATGAGGTGGGCTAACGAAAACATGATCGTCATGGCCCAGATCGAATCCAAGAAAGCCCACGACAATCTCGACGAGATCTTGGCAGTACCCGGCCTCACCGGCGTCGCTGGCGGCCCCAACGACTTCGCCGCAAGCATGGGCCTCGCCGGCCAGCCGATGCACCCCGACAGAGTAGCAGCCACCGAAGACATCGAACGTCGCGCCCTCGCGGCAGGCAAGTCCATAGGCGCAACCACATTCGGCCTCGGGCTCCGCGATTTCATGCTCGGTCAGGCACGAGAGTTCTGCCAAGAGAACGGCAACAAACCGCTAAAAGCTTGAGCACCAAAACCGCGGATAAAGACCACGGATACTAGTGAGCTCCGTGCCGTTACTAGAACCGCGTTGGTACGGAACGGCGTATATACAACCAAGAAAGCGGACATTGTCCGTGGTTTACAATTCGGGCTATGAGAATGCGCAACTCATTGATCTACGTGCTGATCGCCGTCGCGGCGATCGCTCTGATCCTGCTCCTCTTCCGCCAAGGCGACGGCGCCGAGACCATCCCCTTCAACCGCGTCGTCGAAATGGCCCGCGACAACACCGGGCCGGCACTCAGCATCGAGGTAAACGGCGACACCGTCAAAGTCGATAACGGCTCCCAGATCTTCTCGTCCCGTAAAGAGGCCTCGACCAGCGTCTTTGAAGCCCTATCCGACGCCGGAGCCGACCTCAACAACTACCGCCTCGACGTACGCGGCCAGAGCGGCCTAGCCACGCTTCTCCAAGCCCTGATCGGCTTTCTCCCTCTGATCCTCTTCGCCGGCCTCCTCATCTTCATGCTCCGCCAAGCCCAAGCCGGCAACAGCCAGACCATGAACTTCGGCAGGACACGCGCCCGCATGTTCGTAGGAGCAAAAGCCACCGTCACCTTCTTCGATGTCGCCGGGGTTCCCGAAGCCAAGGAAGAGCTCGAAGAAATCGTCGAGTTCCTGAAATTCCCCGAACGCTTCCAAGCCCTCGGCGCTAGAATCCCCCGAGGTGTCCTCCTAGTTGGACCACCCGGTACCGGCAAGACGCTCCTCGCACGAGCCGTCGCCGGCGAAGCGGGCGTCCCCTTCTTCTCCATCTCCGGCTCGGAATTCGTCGAGATGTTCGTAGGCGTCGGCGCATCTCGTGTTCGCGATCTGTTCCAACAGGCCAAGCGACACGCCCCCTGCATCATCTTCGTAGACGAGATCGACGCCGTCGGTCGACACCGCGGCGCTGGCCTAGGCGGAGGGCACGACGAGCGCGAGCAGACGCTTAACCAGATTCTCGTCGAGATGGACGGCTTCGACACCAACTCGTCCGTCATCGTCGTCGCAGCGACCAACCGCCCTGACATCCTCGACCCGGCTCTTCTACGACCCGGCCGCTTCGACCGTCGCGTCACCCTCGACACACCCGACATCCGCGGCCGTACCGCCATCCTCGACGTCCACGCCAAGGGAAAACCCTTCGACAAGGGCATCGAGATGCAGACCATCGCAAAACAGACTCCCGGCTTCTCAGGTGCCGACCTCGCAAACCTAATCAACGAGTCGGCGCTCCTTGCCGCACGCAAAAACAAGAAGTCGATCGGATTAGACGAACTCCTCGAATCGATCGACCGCGTCTCCATCGGCCCCGCCCGCAAGAGCAAGGTCATCACCGAAGATGAGCGCCGCCTAACTGCATACCACGAAGCCGGACACGCCGTCGTCCCCTACTACATGCCCGAAGGCGACCGCATCGGAAAAATCTCGATCATCGCCCGAGGACACGCCGGCGGTTTCACTCGTTGGGAGCAGGAAGACAAGTCATATCTCACGAAACCATATCTGCTTTCACGCATCGCAGGGGCCATGGGCGGACGTGCCGCTGAGCAGCTGAAGCTCGGCAAGGTCACCACTGGAGCCGCCCACGACTTCGAGCAGGCCACCAGAATCGCCCGCGAGATGATCATGCGCTACGGCATGAGCGACGAACTGACCTACCGATCCTTCGGCAAACGGCAAGAAGCCATCTTCCTCGGACGCGAGATCTCTGAAGAACGTGACTACAGTCTCAAGACCGAGATGGTCATTGACCGCGAGATCGACCGCCTCCTCCGCGAAGGCGTCGAGACCGCCAAAGAGGTCCTTACCGAGCACGATGACAAACTGGAAGCCGTCGCCTCGTTCCTTCTCGAGAACGAGACGATCGATTCCGATCAGTTCGAGGCCATCATGGAGGGCCGCGATCCTAGTGTGATGCGCAGCGAATCCTCAGAGCCGTCCAGCGGAAGCGATGGTGGCGCTACCGAAGAACTCGAACCGGTCGGACAGACCGAAGGCTCTTCAGCCGTTGACCCCTCCCCGGCAGGCTAGGCACATCGCCACTAGCTGCTGGCTCCGTCACACGCAACAACCTCTTCATCCACGAGTGCTTGAACCTGCTCGTCTGAGTAGCCCAGCAGTCCGTTGAGCAGTTCCCGCGTATGTTCCCCGACCGTGGGCGCTGAACCCACGACCATTTGTGTGCGACTGAACTTGATCGTCTTCCCGCTCACCCACATCGTGCCCGCGACAGGGTCCGGCACCTCCATCATGATCTCACGCTCGTGGAGCTGCGGTTCGTTCGCCGCCTGTTCAGTGCTGTTGACCGGTGCACTAGGAATGCTGTGAGCCGAGAGGTCCTCGATAGCCTGTTTGGTACTGCGCTTCCTTAACCAGTCGCTTATCCCCGCTTCCAGAACATCCACATTCTCGGCTCGGGAGTCGCGGTCCGCGAAGCGCGGGTCTTCGAGCCATTCTGGACGCTCCAGTGCCTCACACACGCGAGGCCACATGTTTTCGTTGCCCGCGGCGAGGATCACATAGCCGTCAGCCGTTTCGTACATCCCGCCGAACGGTGTGCCACCTCCACCGATCGCGGTGTCTGACCGCGTCGTCTCCACGCCACCGCCAAGATAAGCCGATATCGGGATCTCATTGGTGGTGAAGCCGGTGTCCGCCAAGCACACCTCAAGCGCCTGACCTTCGCCCGAAATCTCGCGCTCGCGCAGAGCCGCCAGCGCACCTATGCAGGCGTGCAGAGCAGTGATGCGGTCTATCAGCGGGAAGTACGTCTTGATCGGGGGCAGATCGCCATAGCCGGTGAGCGACATCAGCCCGCCCATCGCCTGCCCGATCGGGTCGAATCCGACCTTGTCCCAGTTCGGACCATACTGTCCGTATGCCGAGACATTGATCATGATGATCTTCGGGTTCAGGGCCTTGATTTTTTCGTACCCGAAGCCCATTACGTCGATCGTTCCGGGGCGAAAATTCTGCAGGAAAATATCTGACACCTTCACGAGATCGCGCAGCACCTCTTTGCCCTTCTCGGTGCGGAGATTGATGGCCAGGCTCTTCTTGCCGCTGTTGTACTGGACCCAATATGCCGACTGCCCTCGCACACGCGGCCCGTTGGCTCGGCTCTCGTCGCCGTTCAACGACTCCACCTTGATGACTTCAGCACCCATACGAGCAAACATCAGCGCACAGCGCGGTCCCGCTTGGTAACGACCCAAGTCCAGCACTCGTATACCTTCGAGCGGCGTCTTGAGTTTGCCATTTTCAGATGTCATAGGAACGCCTCCTCCAGCGATTCATAAACCTCCGCCGCTACCCGTCCTTTCTTCCTTTCCGCGCCAGAAACTCGGCGAAACCCTCTTCCACGGGCGTGGGACTGAGTTTGCCTTTTTGCGCCGCCGACTCGTTTTCGTACATCCAGCGCCAGCCCTCACCCACATCCTCAATCATCAGTTCCTTGATGCCCTGGACCATGCGCGGATCGTTGGCTGCGATTTGCCGCGCGATCTCCATAGCCTTGGACATGAGTTCGTCGGCGCTGACCAGATGATTGAGCAGCCCGATACGGTATGCCTCTTCCGCCTCCACAACGCATGCGCTGAACAATAGCTCTTTGGCTTTGGGCCAACCTACTTGCATTGGTAGGCTCCAAGTCGAATTCACTCGACCGTAAGACGCCGCGAGGAAGCGAAAACTCGTTCGCTCGCATCCCACGCGAATGTCGAAACTTGAAGCCATCACCGCCGCGCCCCCATACGCCAGCCCGTTCAACGCGCCAATCGTCGGCTTAGTGCACGCCGCGACGTGCCACGAATACTCGGCGCGTTTCGGGTCCGGAGGCGACGGATTCCCCGCTTCCCGCACCTGCTCATGGATGTCCGCGCCCGCAGAGAAGGCGCGCGCACCCGTTCCGGTGAATATCACAGCCCTGACATCGTCGTCCGCCTCCATCTCGCTCACGGCGGCATCGATCTCGCGGAACATCTTCCTGCTCAGCGCGTTCAGCACCTTCGGCCTGTTCAGACGAATGATGCCCACCCCGTCATCTTTGTCTTTGGACACAACAATGTCTTCGTAACTCATGGACCGTCCTTTAACGCGGCGGCGCTTCAGTCAGTTCGTCAGTAGTATAGTCTGGCGCACGACGCAACAGGCTCTTCCTGCAAACCTTGACGCGTAATCGCAATCAACTAAAATCAATCCCGACATGTCCATCGAATACCAAGGCGAGCTTTGGACGATCCAGCGATGGGTCTCCGGCTTCTACAACAACGCCTACCTCATCACCTGCAAGTCCTCGAACAAGAGCGTCATCATCGACACCCCGGATCAACCCAACGAGTTGATCGCCGCGGCGGGGCAGACCGATGTCAACGCCATCCTAATAACCCATAACCACTGGGACCATCTTGAGGGCTTCGATGTCGTTACCGATCAATTCCAGGCTCCCGTAGGTATCGGTGCGAACGACGCTGACGCAGTTGCCGACAAAGACGGGTACCGCGACCCGATCGATGTCTCTCACGACAACATGCTTCAAGTCGGCGAGATCACCATCCGCTGCATCGAAACACCAGGTCACACTCCCGGCTCCACCAGCTTTCTCCTTCCCGGCGACAGCCCGAGCGCCGCGCCCCACGTCTTCACCGGCGACACCCTCTTCCCAGGCGGTCCCGGCAAGACTGTCAGCCCCGAGGCGTTTGATCAGATCGTCGACTGCATACCCAACCGTCTCCTCACACTTCCCGCCAACGCCGTCGTAATGCCTGGCCACGGTGACTTCACGACCATCGAAACATCCGCCGCTGAATACGCTGTCTTCGCATCCAAACCAAGAGAAGCCGGACTTTTCGGCGAAGTCACATGGCAGTGACACCGTCTCCGAATCTCGTCATTCGGGCTTCTTAACCGACAAACCTAGACTCCGATACATCGGATTCGTCGTCGGTGCTTTCGTCACTTGGATATGCCTCGACGTCTGGCTATCGCGGATATTCCGCGAATATCCCGTCGGGTTCCGCAACGATGACCCAACTCTGACGTCATTCATCGTGGGTTGCCTCTTCGTTGCCGCGGCCATCGGAGTCTCGTTATTCCTCGTTAGATCCTCCGCCACCCGATATCTCGTCATCTACGTGGCAGCTGGTTCGGTCATCCTCGGATCCGCCATCCTCTTCGCCACCCTCAGTGACCGATTCGAGACGCAGATCGCAATCAGAAGCATCGCAGCAGCAGCAGTCGGCTCCTCGGCCTTAGTCGCAACCGCAGTTACGTACACATCCTCAACATCAAGACCTCTCCTGGAGCAACTCCGTTTTCACCTGCCAGAACGACGGAGATTCATCGCCTTCGCTTTGCCTTTGGCGGCGTGGATTGCCCTTGCTGTCGTATGGCCATTTACCCCGTTCAATCCTCTAACTCATCCCAACGCGCCCGATCCCATCATTCAACTCAACAGCGCGTTCGACAACAACGTATTCGCCACGATCATCTATCTCGCAATCCTTGTGCCCATCGTCGAGGAACTGTTTTTCCGAGGCATGACCATCACGTTCCTCGCCAACGTTACTCACCCAGCCATCGCGATCCTGGTCTCCGCAGCGGTCTTCGCACTGTTCCACATCGATCCGAGCTACTTCTCATTCAACCAAGTCATATACATCTTCTGCCTCGGGACAATCTTCGGGACCACGGCGATTGTCACGCGGTCGATCTGGCCCGGAGTCATGCTCCACTCCCTTAACAACGCGCTCGTGACCTTACAGACAGTCCCTTTGGCAACCTGAGCGGCAAATAACATTGTTAGATTGTTAAACGCTGAGATGTCCAACCCGATCCAAGACGCTTTCAACCGTGCCGCCGTCGAAAACCGGACCGCGATCGTACCCTTCGTGACCGTCGGACACCCGCAGGTAGACAGCACCGCTGACATCGTCGAAGCCCTCGCCGACGCCGGTGCCAACGCCATCGAACTCGGCATTCCATTCAGCGATCCTCTTGCCGAAGGTCCCGTCATCCAAAAATCCAGCTTCCAAGCCCTGCAAAACGGCATCACGCCCGATGCCTGCTTTCAGGCCGCCTCCGAGATCCGCAAACGCGGCGTTGACACGCCCCTTGTCTTCATGGGCTACTACAATTCCATCATCCAGTTCGGACTCGACGAGTTCTGCGCTCGCACGCGCGACTCCGGTGTCGACGGCCTCATCGCCGCCGACTTGCCTGCTGCCGAAGCGGGTCCGCTTGTGGAAGCTTGCGAAAAAGCCGACATCTCCTTGGTTCCCCTTCTGGCCCTAACCTCGACCGACGATACCATCGCCCAAGCCTGCAAACATGCCGCCGGATTCGTCTATTGCGTCTCTGTCCTTGGCGTGACCGGCGCCCGGTCCGCCATGTCGAAACAGGTCGAATCTCTAGTCGCACGCGTCCGAAACCACACCGAACTCCCGATCGCGGTGGGCTTCGGCATCTCAAACGCCGAACACGTCCAATCAGTCGGCCGATACGCCGACGGCGCCGTAATCGGCAGCGCCCTCGTCAACCTCATACAGGAACACGCCCCCTCCGATGCTCCGGCAGTCGCCGCAGATTTTCTCCGATCCGTTCGTCAGTAAAATCACTTCGATATCCACCCACCTAGACCGGCAGAGTACAACCAGCGATGACAGCAGTACGCGGCGTAAGAGGCGCAACCACCGTTCCTGAGAACTCTCGCGACGAGATCATGGACGCCACCGAAGAACTCCTCAACGAGATGATCGCGGCAAACAGCATCGCGTCGGAAGACATCGCTGCCGTCTACTTCACTCTCACCTCGGACCTCAACGCGGAGTTTCCAGCCGTGGCGGCACGCGAGCGTCTCGGCTGGAACCTCGTCCCTCTCATCAACTCGATCGAGATCGATCGCCCCGGTTCCATGCCCAATTGCATCCGAGTAATGCTCTTATTGAACACAAATAAGTCACAAGAAGATATTCGACACATATACTTGAGAGAAGCTGTCGTATTGAGAGCAGACATCACCGATGCCCAGTAGACGCGAAGATTCACTAACGACCGCATCTCAAATCCGCGGTCTATCCACGCGCCTCGAAGCACAGAACACGACCGCTCAGTTCACTTATCCCAGCTACGTTACTCGCTGGTTCTATACCCGCCGGCGCCGCGCATAGAAGCAAAGGCACACTGCCCGCGCGACGTCGAGATTTCACGATAGCAACCTGCGCGGAGCTACCCGAAACCCAGACCTAGTGCCTAGGCAAATCCGCGCGCCCAAATCAAAATCAACTGAAACATCAAACCACCAGAAAACGGAGAACCTGAACAATGGCCTCACGAATCAAAAACCTGAACGTGGCTTCAATAAGCCTTCTCGACCCTCCCTCCGAATACCTCGCCGAGATCCCGATCTCCGAAGAGGTCGAGGACCTAGTCGTCCGATCCCGGCGAGAGATTACCGACATCGTCAACGGCGACGACGACCGTCTCCTCGTCATCACTGGCCCCTGCTCTATCCACGACGAAGTCGCCGGACGTGAATACGCCGAACGCCTCGCCGTACTTGCCGACGAAGTCCGAGATTCCGTAATGGTCGTCATGCGCGTCTACTTCGAGAAACCTCGAACCACCGTCGGATGGAAGGGCCTCATCAACGACCCCAACTTAGACGGCTCCTGCAACATGGCAGAAGGTCTCCGACGCGCACGGAGCTTCCTCTTGGAAGTCTGCGAAACCGGTCTGCCATGCGCAACCGAGTTCCTTGACCCCTTCACTCCGCAGTACATCTCCGACCTCGTCTCATGGGGTGCCATCGGAGCGCGAACCGCGGAGAGCCAGACCCATCGGCAACTCGCTAGCGGTCTCTCCATGCCAATCGGCTTCAAGAACGGCACCGGTGGCTCCATCCAGCTCGCCGTCGACGGAATGATCGCCGCACAGGCCCAACACGCCTTCCTCGGCATCGACGACGCCGGCGCCGCAGCCGTCGTCCAGACCTCCGGCAACGATGCAACCCACATCGTCCTCCGCGGTGGCTCGGACGGTCCCAACTACGATACCGAAAGCGTCGCAAATGCACAAAAAGCGCTGACCGACAGCGGCAAGGAGCCAAACGTCGTCATCGACTGTTCTCACGCCAACTGCAACAAAGACCACAACTTGCAGCCAGTCGCATTCCGCGACGTCATCGGCCAACGAGCCAACGGCAACACCGGTATCGTCGGCCTCATGCTCGAAAGTCACCTCAATGCAGGCAACCAGTCCCTGAACGGGGATGCCTCAACCCTCAAGTACGGCGTCTCAATCACCGATCCCTGCATCGACTGGGCAACCACCGAGCAACTGCTCCGAGAAACCGCAGAGGTATTGACAGGACGCATTGCGGTCGCCGCCTGACCCGTAATCGGCAACGCTAGACGGCATGGCCCCAAGGGATAGCTAATGGGGTTGCAGGAACAGATCGCAGCCATCGAAGAATCCGACGGCAACACCTGCGTGACCGTCGGCACGTTCGACGGCGTACATAAAGGGCACCAAGCCCTTCTGCGAACCCTTGTTGAAACCGCGAAACGGAATGGCACAAAGAGCGTGGCGCTAAGTTTCCGCCAACCGCCGCGCTCGATCATCGACCCATCGCACAAGACCCCGCACCTCTACGACGCAGAGAAGCGCGTGGCGCTAATCCGTGAGCTGGGCATCGACACTGTTCATCTGATCGACTTCGACGACGAGATCCGGACCACGTCCGCAGCCGATTTCCTATCCACGCTCCAAGACTCTCTGGGTATGAAACACCTCGTCATCGGCGAAAAAGCCCTAATGGGTCACGACCGCCGCAACGCCGAAGAAATCGGCAACATCGCGCAACGCAACGGTTTCAAACTGCACCTAGTACCGCCCGTTACCCAAAACGACTACCACGTCTCGAGTTCGTCGATCCGTAGCGCACTCGCCAGCGGGGACGTCAAATCCGCAGCCGAAATGCTCGACCGCCTTTACGAACGCGGCGGAAAAGTGGTCCACGGTAAAGCTCGAGCGAGAACCATGGGCGTACCAACAGCCAACATGCAATGGTCGCCAGACCTCGTTATGCCCGCAAGAGGCATCTACGCCACTTGGGCCAAGCTGCCGGACGACCGAGTCTTGCCTTCAGGTACCTACATCGGCGACAACCCGACCTTCGGCGGAAACAGCCCAGCATTCGAAGTCCACATCGCCAACTTTGACGAAGACCTATACGGGCAATACGTCAGCGTGCAGTTCATCGAATTCATACGTCCGGACGACGCGTTCGACACCGTCGAACTCCTCGAAGCCCAGATCCAGAACGACATCCAACGCATTAACCAGATCTTCAACGATCTGCCTTCACCAAACTGACCAATGACCCAACAACTCAACAACATCGTCGATGACCTCAAGTGGCGAGGCGCACTCGCCGACTCAACCCCCGGCGCCGAAAGCCTCCTCATCAACGACAAGATCACCTGCTACAACGGCTTCGACCCAACCTCCGACACCCTCCACATCGGAAACCTCCTACCGCTCCTCTGTCTCGCTCGTCTCCAACGATACGGCCACACCCCCATCGCCATCTTGGGCGGTGGAACCGGAATGATCGGCGACCCGAGCGGAAGGTCTGATGAACGCAGCCTCCTCACCCTCGAAGACATCGACGCCAACGGCGAAAAGATCCGCGTCCAGTTGGAACGATTCCTAGACTTCGATGTCAAATCCAACCCTGCGCAACTCATCAACAACGCCGATTGGCTCAGATCGATCAACTACCTCGACTTCCTTCGAGACATCGGCAAAAGCTTCACCGTCAATACCATGATCCGCCGCGATTCCGTCCGATCCCGCATGGAGCGCGAAGGCGAAGGCATCTCATACACCGAATTCTCTTACGCGCTCCTACAGGCATATGACTACCTCGTCCTCTACGAGCAAGAAAACTGCAACTTCCAATCTGGCGGAACCGACCAGTGGGGCAACATCCTCGACGGCATCGACCTCATCCGACGAAAACACGGCAACGCCGCAAATGGTCAGTCCCTCGCCCACGGCATCGTATTCCCACTTATCACCGACTCCAGGGGCGACAAACTCGGCAAGTCCATCGGCGGAGCACCAGCGCTAGATCCCAACGTATTCTCCCCCTACCGCCTCTACCAGTTCTTCTTCAACACCGACGACGCCGACGTTATTCGCTACATTAAGCTCTTCACATGGCTCGGCCCCGAAGAAGTCGATCCCCTGGAAGAAACCGTCCGCGAAAACCCGGGGCGACGCGAGGCTCAACAAACTCTCGCCGAACAGATCACCCAGATCGTACACGGCCAGTCCGGTCTAGAACAAGCCCGGCGAGTAACCCGTGCCTTCTTCCGCGGCGAATTCGACACCCTCTCGGCCAGCGAGCTTGACGACGTGTTCGAAGGGGCAGCTTCGATTCAGATCGAGAAGTGCGATATCGACAACCGCGCGATCTCCTACGAAGAACTAGCCGTCGCAACGTCCCTAGCCCAATCCCTCAGTGATGCCCGCCGCACGGTCCAACAAGGCGGCATGTACCTGAACTCTAGTCGAGTAGAAGACGCATCCCGCCCAATCACCCCCGAAGACCTCCTCCACGGCAACCTAATCGTTCTCCGCCGAGGCCGCCGCGAACACCGCCTAGTTCGCGTCCTCTAAACCCATCCCAATCTAAAATTGAATCAACCCCCATTCCCTTAATCACATCAACCACCCGCGAGAAAAAATGCCTCACTCCTCCGAGCCAAACCTCCGTATCCCCGGCCCCGTCCCCCTACCGGAAGAGGCTCTACAGGCCGCCGCGCGCCAGATGATCAACCACCGCGGCCCCGAATACGCCGAAATGCTCGACCGCATGAGCGACAACCTCCGCACCGTCCTCATGACCAAGAACGACGTCTACTTCATCACCTCCTCGGGAACGGGAGCCATGGAGACTGGCGTATTCAACACAATCTCACCCGGAGACAAAGTCCTCGCAATCATCATTGGCTTCTTCGGCATCCGCTTCGCCGAGATCGCCGAAGCCGTCAACGCCGACGTCACAAAACTCGAATTCCCCCTAGGCCAAGCCGCAGACATCGACGTCCTCCGAGACGCCCTGCGTGCCGAGCCAAACTACAAAGCAGTAATCCTCACCCACAACGAGTCATCCAGCGGCGTCTCAAACCCCCTCGAAGAAATCTGCAAAACCGTACACGAAGAATCCGACGCCCTCATCCTCGTCGACGCAGTCTCATCCGCAGGCGGCATGCCCATCGCCGTAGACGGTTGGGGCATCGACGTCCTCGCCACCGCCGCCCAAAAATCATGGGTCGCACCACCCGGCATCGCCATGATCTCGTTCAGCCAGAAAGCATGGCAAGCATACGAGACCTGCACCACTCCTCGCTACTACTTCGACATGCAGCAGTACGAGGACTTCCTCCAGATCGGACAACCCCCCTTCACTCCATGCGAACCCGCCATGTTCGCCCTCGACCTCGGCCTCCAGTCCATGGTCGATGAAGGCATCGAAAACGTCTTCAACCGCCACCACACCGTAGCCGAACACACCCGCAACGGAGCCGAAAATCTCGGCCTCCAGGTCCTCCCCGAGCGACGCATCGCTTCTGACACCGTCACGGCAATCCGTCTCCCCGAAGGCCTCGACGGAAAACTCTTCGTATCTAAAGTCATGAACGATCACAACGTCGTTCTCGGCGGCGGCCAAGGAGAACTCACCGGAAAGATATTCCGTATAGGACACATGGGATGGGTCGAAATAGATCACATCGACGAAGCCCTCGAGGCCGCCGGTTCAACCCTCAATGAGATGACGGCATAAACTGTTCATCGGGAGCGAAAACCCGCCGTGCTCTCGAAACCAAAACCCTTCAACCTCCTCACAAAACCCCTCGTCGGCGTTGCCATCGCTGCGCTGTCGACGGTGTTCTTCGTCGTTGCCTGTGAAGCCGAAGAACCGACCGCGGTCCCGACCGCGACGCCGATCAAAGTCGAACCAGCACCAACCGCAACCGCCGCGCCAACCGCAACACCTGTCCCCGAGCCAACAGACACGCCCGAACCCGAAGTCCAAGTCGTCGAACCTGAACCGACCGACACTCCGGTGCCGCCCGATCCTACCGATACCCCAGTGCCCGATCCCACGGACACCCCCGTCCCGCCAACAAATACCCCTGTCCCACCATCGGAAACCCCAGTTCCCACTCCGACCGACACCCCGGTGCCGCCAACAAACACGCCTCAACCCGCACCGACGGACACGCCCGAACCGGCAACTCCGACACCCATTCCGCAAGCGTCTCCCCAATCCGCATATACAACCGAAGAACCGACCGCAACACCCATTCCCGAGCCTACGCCAACCAACACCCCTGAACCCACAGCCACTCCCATTCCGCCAACCGCTACCTTCACGCCAGAGCCAACCGCTACTTTCACACCCGAACCTGAACCCGTAGCGGCAGGCCCTCTAGCGCCAGACTTCTTCCTACCTTCCATCACAACCAACGGGAGCTACTCCCTTGCCCAGTTCCGGGATGAAAAATCCGTCGTTCTCGTCTTCTACCGTGGCTTCTGGTGACCGTATTGCCGCGCGCAGCTAGGTGATCTGCAACGAAAATACGAGGAGTTCCAAGCGAAGAACGCCGAAATCCTCGCCATCAGCGTCGACGATCTGACTGGTGCCGATAACATCGCGAGTCGAGTGGGCATTACATTCCCCGTGCTCTACACCGCCGGAGATTCCTCGGTTATGGAAGCATACGACGTATATACCGGTAGCCTCGCCATACCGTCCGTCTTCGTGATCAACCCCCAAGGCGAGATAACATGGCGATTCATCAGCCCGGACTACACCCAACGGGTGCTCCCCGAAAGAGTATTGAGGAACATCCCATGATCCCTTCCATACACCCGCGAAACAAACTCCTCGCCGTCCTCATGACCGCCGCGATAGCGGCGATCATCGCCTGCGGTCAAGAGTCCTCGTCATCTGACACCTCATCCACAACAATCGACGAACCACCCGCACTCGAAACCCAACAAGAGGTCGTCGAGGTCGCAGAATCCGTACCCGACCTACCCTCAGCCCCGGACTTCACTCTCCCCGCTGCCAACAAAAACAACACCGAAATCTCCCTCTCCTCCTTCCAAGGCGACAAACCAGTCGTCCTCGTCTTCTACCGCGCCTATTGGTGACCGTCTTGCACTAGGCAACTAGGTGAGTTGCAAAAACACTACGACAAGATCACCGAGGCAGGTGCCGAAGTCCTCGCAATCAGCACTGACAACCTCGCTGGCGCCGAGTCCATCATCGCCAAAGCCGGGCCTGACTTCCCGGTCCTCTACTCCAGCAAAAACAACGACGTCCCCATCTCCTACGACGTCTACAACCTCCACGGCGACAACCTCGCATCCGCATCCGTATTCGTCATCGACACCAACGGCAACATCGCCTGGGAGAGCATCGGCGACTCGCCAGCTCATCAAGTCTCCGGCGAAGAAGTCCTCGAAGCCCTGTCCGGTATCTAAGAACCGTTGGCATCCCACGTGACAGCCGACTTGAGGCCGCGAACCTTGGTTCGGATCTTCCTGATCGCCATCGCTTCCCTATTCCTGTTTGCCGCCATCGCATGCGGCGACTCGTCTGATTCCGCCACCGGCACCGACGCCCCTGACTTCTCCCTTCCAGTCGCCAACGGCGCAGGCAACATCACCCTCTCCCAATACCAAGGCGACAAAAACGTCGTCCTCGTCTTCTACCGAGGTTTCTTCTGAGGCATCTGCGCTTCGCAACTCGTCGAGCTGCAACGAAACTACAACCGCATCAGGAACTACGACGCCGAGATCCTCGCCGTCTCAATGGACGACTTCCAAGGCGCCGGAACCATGATCGCCAACACGAGAGCCTTCTTCCCCTTCCTCTACACCAACAAAGACTCCGCCGTTCCTGAACTCTACGACGTCTACAACCTCCACGGAGACCTCGTCGCTGCACCCGCCGTCTTCATCGTCGACAAAAAAGGAAGAATCGCCTACTCATACATCGGCATCGATATTGCTGATCGGGCGCCAACCGATGAAATCGTAGAAGCGCTCCAAGATATTGAGCGCGGCTAATGGGGCCGTATCCACCCTTATATGCTCCTGCGAGCTCGCTGGGGGGGCACTGACCGCGCATACATTGCGTCCCGTTTTGTGCCGAAGGGGGATGATCGCCCCTCCCCTTGGCGAGGATAGGAGAAGCCGAGGATAAAAGGGGATCCCCCGCTTCTACTCTTTTGAACGGAGAGAGAGGTTTTGTTCGTACTCGACGTCCGTGCTTCTTAAGTTTCTGGTTTCCGTGGAATATGTCAGGGCGAGAGCGGTGGTTATACTTCGGGTCACTGTGTATCGGTATGTGGCTTTTCTTCGGGGGATGAATGTTGGTGGTCGACGGATCAAGAATCCGGAGCTTTGTGGCGTGTTCGAGGGGTTGGGGTATGTGAATGTATCGGCTTTTTTGGCTAGCGGGAATGTGGTTTTCGAGTCGGAAGACGGGGGCGCGGTGAGTGTTGCATCGGTGGTTGAGGCAGGGTTGAGGGATGCGCTGGGGTATGAGGTGCCGGTCTTGTTGCGGTCGGCGGATGAAGTTGAGGGAATTGTGGGGCATGAGCCGTTTTCGGGTTTTGTGAATGAACGGTCAGGCAAGTTGCAAGTTATGTTGCTTGCCGATGAACCGGATCAGGAGGCTCGGGATTCGGTGATGGGGTTGTCGGGAGACGAGGATATGTTGGAATTGGCGGGGCGGGAGTTGTATTGGTGGCCTATGGGGAATTTGATGGACTCGGGTTTGGATTTGAGGGTTGTCGAGGGTATTTTAGGGCTTTTTACGGTTCGGACGAAGGCGACGGTTGAGAGGTTGGCGAAGCGGTTTTTGGTGGAGTGATCCTGGAATCAATTACGTCCGCCAAATTCTCTCGAATGTGAATTGTGCGGTGGTCGTTTGTTCAAGGATGAAGATATCTGGGTTGGTAAGTGATTGCCAGCCTTGGTAGCCGAAGGTTGGGTTTATGGAGTGTAGGAGGATGGCGAGAAGGTTGCCGTGAGTGACGACTAGCGGCAGGGAGTGGTCTTGGTTGAGGATGTCGGTTAGAGCTGATTGGGCGCGGTGTAGGACTTGATTAGCGGATTCGCCTCCGGGTGCACACAGGTTTGGATCGCTGAAGGAGTCGCGGATGATTTGTTGCCAGCTGTCGAGGGATTCGGCGGATAGTGTGCGTTCGTTCAAGCGACGGTCGGTGTGGATAAAGAGGTTGTGTTGATTGACGAAGGGTTGGATGGATTGTTGGGCTCGGAGGTATTCGCTGGTGGTTATGTGGTCGATGGGATAGTCGGAGAGGAAGTTGGCTAGGGATTGAGCTTGTTGGTGACCGATTGAGGTCAAAGGTGCGTTGGGATGTTGACCAGTTGCTTGGCAATGGCGGATGAGGAGAATTTCACGATCGGTCATGCGGCTTGTGAATAGAATAACCGTTGGCTTGATTGCCAACTCGATACGAGACATCGAAGGGGATTGAGACTTTGTCACGAGAAAACGCAGATGGTTCGACCTACGCGATGGGTTATAGCGACGAGTTTACGCAGATATTGCATCGGCGTAACGCGGAGACTCATGCTGCGCACTTGTTGCCTCACTTGAGGCCGGGTTCGCGGGTTTTGGATATCGGTTGTGGGCCGGGGACGATTTCGGTGGGATTGGCGAAGGCTGTTGAGCCGGGTGAGTTGCACGGGATCGATATGGAGGAGTCTCAGATCGAGATTGCCAGAGCCTCGGCCGCTGCAGGTGGACACGCCAATACCAATTTCCAAGTAGGCGACGCCACCGATCTCCCTTTCGAGGGCAACAGTTTCGATGCCGCGCACACTCATGCGGTGCTGATGCACGTACCTGATACCGAGAAAGCGCTCAGCGAGATCATGCGCGTTTTGAAGCCGGGAGGCATATTGGCTAGCCGAGAGGTTGTCACCTATGCGTCTTTCGTGGGGCCTAACGAAGCAGTTGACGACGAAGCGTGGAACACCTTTGCGAAACTCGTGAGTGCGAGCGGCGGGCACCCCGACATGGGTAGGGACCTCAAGAACGCATTTGTCGAAGCAGGACTCGTCGATGTTGAATGGTCCGCATCGTTCGACGTGTTTTCAACGCCCGAAGACATAGCATTCTTCCACGCATTCGTAAATGAGTGGTTCCTGTCGGACGAGGTGATCAGTCAGGCCACCCAAGCCGGGTTGGCGACCAGAGAACAGTTCGAGATGTGGCGCGCCGACATGGACAAGTGGGACGGACATCCAGGCGCGGTCAGCGGGTTGGCGTTCGGCGAGGCGATCGGATTCAAACCCTAGTTCAGACTCAAAAATAACGCTGGTGCCGATTTCCTCTATCGGAGGTCTAGAGCTACGTCGGCAAAAGACCGTCTTGGGGAGTAGCCCACGGTAATTTCGTAGTAAACGCGAACTGAGGCGCGCGCGGCATTCGCACATGCTGCACAGGCACGTCGATTATCACTGGAGCGTTCAATTCCAGAGCTTGAGGAATGAGCGTTGCCAGATCCATGGGATGTTCAGCCCGTATGCCGACCGCGCCAAATGACTCAGCGAATTTGACGAAGTCAGGATTGTGCAAGTCAGTGTCGTAAGTGCCGCCGAAGACCTCGTCCAAGTCTCGTTCCACGTTTCCGTAGGAATCGTTGTTGAAGATCACGGTGACGACGTTGATTCCGTACTTGACCGCCGTGGAGAGTTCTGACGCGTTGAACATGAAGCCACCGTCGCCAACCATGCACAACACGGGCCGGTCGGGTCTGGCAATTTTGGCGCCCAAAGCGGTTGGGAACGAGAATCCGAGGTTGAAGGAGTAGCCGGTATCGATGTATGTCTTAGGGTGGTTGACTTGGTAGTGAGTGCGTGCGTACCAACCGAACTGAGTAACATCCCACACGATGAACGCGTCTTCCGGGATCGCTTGATTAATGGTTTCGAGGATTGCGTAAGGCGGTTCTTTGAGCCGGATGTCGTAGTACGCGATCAGATTTCGCGCCGCGGTTACCGCTTCAGCAGGTGATGGGCGCTCACCTGCACCGGCTTCGATCAGATATGGGATAAGCGCTTCGATGGTCGCTTTCGCGTCGCCGTGCAGGGAGATGGTGTTGGACTGGATGCGGGTTAGGTCGGTTTTGTCAATGTTGATGTTTATCAGAGTGGAAGCTTCACCGGCAGGGTTGCCCAACGAGAACCGTGCGCCGATGCCGATCACTACGTCCGCGGACTGCATGACCTCGAAAAGCTCGTTCATCGATGGTTGCTCGGACATGGGACTGAAGCATGAGCCATATGAGAGCGGGTGATTGTCGGGAATGGATCCTTTGCCGCTGTTCGAAGTTACCACCGGGATGTTGGTAGCTTCCGCCAATCGGACGAGAGCTTCTTCCGCGTCGGAAATCGCCACTCCGCCGCCTGCGTATATAAGTGGGAGTCGGGAGTTGGCGATGATTTGGGCCGCTTCACGCAGTTGTTCAGGACCTGGCACGATGCGGGACATGCGCGCAGGCTCTCTGAGAACCACTTCTTCGCGCTCCACTCCTGTCTCCGGTGGGATTTCGATGACTACGGGGCGCGGTCTACCGGTGCGCATTTGCCTGAAGGCTTCAAAGACGGCATCCGGGACGTCGCGCGGTCTCATTACTCTCCGTTGCCACTTGGTGACCGGCTTCAACACACTGAGTTGATCCGCTACTTCGTGGATGCTTCCGATGTCTTTGTCGATCTGTGCTCGTGGGATCTGTCCGGCGATCAGTAACACGGGAGAACAACGTGCGTAGGCATTAGCTATTCCAGACGACGCGTTGTAAACGCCGGTACCGGGGACGACTAGAGCTACACCGGGGTTGCCGGAGGCGCGGGCGTATCCGTCTGCCATGTAGGTAGAGGCCTGTTCATGGCGCGTCGTGACCATGCGGATGCTCGGTTCATCCCTTAGCGCCGCGACGATGCCGTAGATTTGGATACCGGGGATTCCGAACACCACCTCTACGCCCTCATTCACGAGTGACTTGACGAGTGCTTCACCGCCACTGATTTTCATTGCCGAACGAACCATTCTGAATGGATGAATTTTATCGGATTCAGCATGTTCCGGAGCGTCGAACAGATCAAGTAATAGGACCGGTTGCGTTTGTTTTCGATATAGTCATGATTGGCGAAGGGGTAGGTGCCTTCCGCCATACACATAGGAGATTGGATCATGAAGCGAGTTGGGTTTTTGATGAAGATCAAGCCAGAGGCGATGGAGGAGTATACGTATCACCATGCGAATGTGTGGCCGGACATGCTGGAGGCGTTGCGGAAGCATGGCTGGCGTAACTACAGCATCTTCGCGATGGATGATGGGACGCTGTTCGGATATGTGGAGGTGGATGACACGTTCGAGAAGGCGTTAGAGGGGATGGCTGGCGAGGAAGTGAACGATCGTTGGCAGGAGTTCATGGCGCCGTATTTCGAGATTCCGGAGGGTGCGCGTCCGGATCAGATGATGATCGAGTTGACACAGGTCTTTTACACGGACTGAATGCCAAGTAACAGGAGGCTGAGATGGCGTTGCCGCCGTTCATAGATACGCATCACCACCTTTGGGATTTGGAAAACAATCCTTATCCGTGGCTGACGGAGGGGATCGATCACTTCGTAGGTGATTACTCGATATTCCGTAGGACTTACCTGATCTCGCATCTGCATGAGGATGCGGAGGGGTTGCCGTTGGTGAAGTCGGTGCATGTGCAGGCTGAGTGGGACCATGAGGCTGATCCGGTCGGTGAGACGGCTTGGTTGCAGTCGGTGGCGGATTCGGATGGTTCGAGGGGGATGCCCCACGCGATTATCGGGTTTGCCGATTTGTCGCAGCCCCACGCGCCGGATCTCGTTGCTCGCCATGCGGAGCATCCGAACTGGCGGGGTATTCGGCATATGTTGAATTGGGCTGAGGACCCGAAGTGGCAGTTCACGGATCGGAACGATCTGATGACGGATGCTGATTGGTTGCGGGGGTATCGTTCTTTGGCGGACCATAGAGGTTCATTTGACTTGCAGGTATGGCCTTGGCAGTTGAAGGATGCTGCTGGCCTGGCGAACCGGGTGCCAGAAGTGCCGATTGTGTTGGATCACACCGGGATGCCTCGTGATTGGGATGATGCCGGTGTTGCTGTGTGGCGTGATGGAATGAGAGCGTTGGCGGATACCGAGAATGTTTCGGTGAAGATCTCGGCTTTGGGGATGTTTTCAGGTGAGTTTTCGGCTGATCGGATCAAGCAGTTCGTTTTGGACACGATCGAGATTTTTGGGGTGGGCAAGTGTATGTTCGCTTCGAACTATCCGGTGGATATGCTTTTCAGCTCGTATCGAGCGATCTGGGAGGCGTATGACGAGATTACGGCTGGTTTTTCGGATGGGGATCGTGAGAGGTTGTTCAAGGCGAATGCGGAGAAGTATTACCGGATTTAATCTGAACCCCCTTGCATTCCCCCTTGGCATCAAGGGGGAGGAATTGGTTCGCGTATAGATAATGTTTAAGGGCAACATGGTTTGTTGCGCCAATAGACAAGGAGAAAGAGACCGATGACGGTTGCACATCTGCGGACATACACGATCAACAAGGGGATGATGGATTCCTGGTTGAAGCTGTTTGATGAGACGTTGATCGATGTGATGGCGGGCTTTGGGATGAAGGCGGAGACGGTATGGGTGAATGAGGAGGAGTCTCAGTTCATCTGGATCCGGTCGTACGGAGACACCATGGAGGAGCTTGAGGCGAAGGAAGCGGCGTTCTACGGCTCGGAGTGGTGGGAGGAGAATATGCCGCTGGTCCGTGGGCACCTTGCGCACCGTGACATCAAAGTGATCAAGTCGGTGGATTGAACGTCGCCGACGCTTGCCGGTAGACTGATCGCCGAGATTTCATCGGCGCGAACCGAGCAGTTCGAGTTGCTCGGGACGGATCGGAGCGTTTCGCGGACGTTCGTGGTGTTGGTGGTGTTGGTGGCGCCAGTGTTGAATTTGCTCGGGTGGCGAGTTAGTCATCCGGAGTTCTGGTTCATACCGTCGACGATGGATGATGCGGATGCTCGGATGGTGCACGCGCTGAAGTCGGACGCGGTTCCGGATCGTGCACTTGCGGTTGTTGAGACGCGGGCGTTGGGAGCAGATATTGTGAGCGGGATCGAGTTTCACTTGCAGAGGTGCATCGATGCTGGGGTAGCGGTGTTTGCGATCACTGATGGGCAGTATTGGCATCTGTATCCAATCGTTAGTGGTGTGACGCCGGGAGAGCCGGCCGCTAAGTGTGATCTGTTCAGCCGTGATGAGGGTGATGTTTCGGCGATGAGTATGCTGGTTTGTCAGACGCCAGCGTTTGAGAGCGTTAGTAGTTCGCGAGGAGATTGAGACGATGACCGATTTGTCGAAATGCAAGGCTTTGACTTTTGACTTGTTTGGTACGGTGTTGGATTTGGGAGGGAGTCTGACGCCGTTTATTGCGGAGTTCATCATGGGGCGCGGTGAGGAGGGGCGGGTGGATGCGTCTGCGTTTTGGGCTGAGTTGCGGCATCGTCAGCGGATCGAGCAGTATCAGGATTCGTTGGTGGAGCTGGGTCATTCGGGTTATTTGGAGACTGCTCAGAAAGCATTTGTGTATGTGGCGAGGTTGAACGGTTTGGATCCATCGACTGAGGAGGTCGATGCGTTCATGGCGGGATGGCAGGAGTTGAGTCCGTTTGAGGACTGTCTGCCGGGGTTGGATCGGCTGGCGTCGAAGTTTGAGCTGGTAGCGCTGTCGAACGGGAATCCCTGGTTCTTGGATCACTTGGTCGAGAACCGGATCGAGTTTGACTTTGATGCGGTGATCTCGGTTGAGGTTGCGGGAGCGTTCAAGCCGCATCCGGGGGTCTATCGGAGCGCGGCGAGGCTGTTGGACAAGGAGCCGGGGGAGTTGATAATGGTTTCTTCCAACTCGTTCGATGTGATGGGTGCGCGGACTTGCGGTTTGAGGGGGATTTATGTGGATCGGTACGGGTTGCCGTATGAAGACACCGATGCGCGGTATGAGCCGGATTTGACAGTGGTGGATTTTGGTGAGATGGCGGACCATCTCCTAGGAAATTGAGGAGTTTCTGAGTCGTGGTTGATTTATCAGAGACAGTTCAGCCAGGGTTGAGGAATGAACGGGAGTGGGTTGTTGAGGATTCAATGCTTTATTCGCCGGGTGGGGATCCGACGCGGGCGACGCTATCGAGTCCGTCGATGATTAATGAGTTGGAGACGACGGCGATGCTGGGGTTGGATCACCGATTGCCGGATGGCGGTTTCACGGTGGGGTTCCATGTAGATGTGAAGCATGTGGCACCGGCACCTCCGGGGGCGAGGATGCGGACTACTGCGGAGTTGCTGGAAGTGAGTGGGACGCGGTTCCGGTTTCACGTTGAGGCCCATGATTTGGATAACGGGAAGCTGATAGGGATCGGTACGCATCGCCGTGCGGCGATTTTTCCGAAGTAGGTTGTTGCGAAACGAGGGGGTAGGGTCCGGTTTTTTCGCTGGTGGCGCGGCCCCCTTTGTCTTTCGGACATTTCCCCCGCGAGCGAGGGAAACCCTAGGGAACGCACGTCTCAGGCTTGGTCGTGGCCGGTGGCGGTGGAGTTGGAGTTGGATGTGAATTGATTAGCGTCTGTCAGGTTGGCTTGGGACACGGTGCCCATCAGGTATCCGTTTTCATAGACGAGGAGGAGGTCGATGTTGCGTCGGGATAGGAGTTGACGAGCTACTGAGAGGTCGGCATCTGGATCGATGGCGAAGGTTGAGACTCGGTGTGCGACATCTGCCACAGTGAGGCCTGAGCTTTGGTTTTGGTTCAGCCCCAAGGTTGTCACGTCTCTCATCGAGATCATTCCGGTGACCTGGCCGTTGGTGATGACGGGGATCGAGATGTCGGGTCGGATTGAGAGGACGTTGCGGACGGCGGCGTCTAGCGGAGTGGAGGCGTTTAGGGCTGTGGGTACTGAGGACATGATGGATCGTACGGGGATGCCGACGTTCCGTTCGCGTTGACGATCACGGCTGGCGAGTCGTGTTTCGGCGGAGGAAGCAGGGAGGATGAACATGGCGATGACGATGAGCCATAGTCCGTTTGAGAGGTCTCGGCTAGTGAGCATCATGTAGACGCCGGCAAGGATGAGTGCGATGGCGAGGATTTGTCCTGCCCTGCCGGCGAATCGGGTGGCGAAGTTTCGGTTTCTGGTGAGGCCCCAGATGACGGCTTGGAGGACGCGTCCGCCGTCGAGGGGCAGGCCGGGGAGCATGTTGAATATGGCGAGGGCGATGTTTTGGAGTCCGATGTAGAAGAGGATGCCTTGCAACATTGCGGTGCCGCCAGTGGCGAAGGGGTCGCGGTAGATTATGTAGAGCAGCGCGGCGATGATGCCGATGATTAAGGACGACGCTGGTCCGGCTGCGGCGATGAGGAAGTCGTGCGAGGCTTTTGAACGAAGTTCTCTGATGAGGCTGACTCCTCCGAAGATCATGAGGGTGATGGAGACGACGGTGTATCCGAGGCGTTTTGCGGTTAGGGAGTGGGCGAGTTCGTGGGCGAGTACGGAGATGAACAGGCAGATAGTGATGATGCCAGCGATGATCCATTCTTGAGTATCGGTTAACCGAAGGTTGATGAACGGTAGGCCGCCGGAGGCGATGATCATCGTTATTAGGACGAATCCGATTAGCCACGACCAGTGGACGCGGATGGGGATGTCGAAGAGTTCGCCGATGCGCATGGTTGATGATGTTGGGGGAGATTGGGGGATTAATGGGGACGCGTTTTGAGTGTTGCGCCTTTGATTAGATACGTTCTTTGATTGGAATCATATCTGTTGGCGATTTGGTTGACATCGATTCTTGTCCGTTGCGCCCCTTGGAAGTAGTAAATTTCAAATCATGGCCAAGGTTGAAGCGTTTGACACTACGATTGCAGCCGCGCGGCGTGTTGGCGTGCGCTTTGATGATGCGCGTCCGCCTACGGCTCATCAGATTGCGCAGGATGGCGGGTTTGGGTTGAATTTCATCGATTGGGGGGATGAGTCGGGTGAGAAACCGGCGATCATCTTTATTCATGGGTTTCTGCAGCAGGCTCGGACTTGGGACTTTACTTGTTTGGCGTTGCGGTCGCACTTCAGGTGCATATCGGTTGATCTAAGGGGGCATGGAGATAGTGGGAGACCGGTGGAGCCTGACTATAGGACGCATCACTATCAGTCTGATTTGCGGCGGTTTATACGTCACATGGCGGAGGAGATGGGGATCGAGCGTTTTGGGCTTTGCGGGTTGTCTTTGGGCGGGCATCAGTCTTATATCTACGCTTCGGAGCATCCGGATGTTGTTGATGCGATTGTGGTTGTGGATGTTGCTCCTGAGACGAATCGGCAGGCGAGTCGGGGGATCAATCGGTATATCTCTGCGTTGCCCAAAGAGGGGCCGTTCGAGGATTTGGTTGAGAAGGTGGCGAAGATGAGTCCGATGCGAAATCGGGAGGCGGTTCGAGGGTCGCTGTTGCGTGCGACGCGGTTTAAGAAGGACGGCGGTTGGGAGTGGAAGCACGATCCTCGGTTGTTGGATCATCACCGCGCGAGTTTCACGTCGGAGGACTATTGGGCTGCGCTTGGCAAGGTGACTGTGCCATCGCTTTTCGTGATGGGTCAGAACTCGAAGCTGGTGTCGTCTGACACGGTTAGGCGGATGGTTGAGACTGTGCCGGGCAGTTCTGCGGTGTACGTGCCTAAGGCTAGTCACCGAGTGCCGGGTGATAATCCGATTGGATTTATTCGGGCGGTGAGTCCGTTCCTTAAGCGTTACGTATAGGGTTAGGCGGGCGACACGGTCGCTTTTCTTTTTTAGGACGCGTTTAAGCGGCCGCAGAGCGGCTTTTCTCTGTCGGGCGTGGGGAGGGGGATTGGGTTTTGCCCTCGGGGCGGGCGGTCTTGTTTTCTGGTTATCGGGTTTTGCTCATGGGGTTGCTTTGGTTGGGACTTGCGTCCCCTGCGACGTGCACGGGCGGGTCTGAGACCCGCCCCTACCGTCGCGTCCCCTTCGTTCCGAAAGGGACGGGTTTTCGAGGCATCGCCGCGGCTTTGGGGCCGCAGTTCGACAACTTCTTATTTCTCCATAAAGCTCGAGCGCTGCCGAAGTCGCCAGACCGACGGCCCGGCGCACGGGTGTTGTCTGCATCCCGCACGCCATCACTTGGTTCGTTACCCCGCGTTCGCGCTCTGGCCGTCCCGCACGACGAAGCGGGACCGACCTGTTCCGGATAAGGGAAGGGCTCGTCCAGGCCTTGAATGCCGGATATGCCCTGCGTCGCGCACGGGCGGGTCGCAGACCCGCCCCTACCGTCGCCGGCGTCTCCGGCATCTGGCTCGTGTTGCGGCTTAAGCGATACATCGCCGCGCCTGAACCTTGCAGCTACAACCTTCCCCGTAACCGGGCTTTTCACCGCGTCGCCCCATGCAACAAGAGCGGTGGACGGGCACCGTCGCGGTCCGCGCGTCGCGCGAGATCGGGCCTCGGAGGTCTTGACCTCCTGGGCTCTCTGCTCTTGCTTCGCGTTTCCCATGTGTTTTCCGTCTCGCGGTTTCATTTCACTTCAATCGACGACAACTGCACCTAAGGTTGCGACCCCCGGATGCGGCGATCCTCTGGCGCTTCTCGGGTGGCCTCCTGATCAGCGCTTGATTCCTGTTGTAGCACGGATGTCGGGGGTGTGTCAAGTGTTTTTGGGGAGAATATTGCGGGGCGGTCGTAGGCTGGATGTTGGACTTGTGAATTGTGTGGCGTTGTTGGAGGGTGGGTGGCGGTTGTTTGGGTTGGCATGGCCCCGCTCTTCCGCCCGTTCCCCCTCATCCGAAACCCCCTCTTAATCTCCCCCTTGAAAGGGGGAGGGGAGAGGGGGATTCGCCCCTACCCTCTGCCCGTCCTGCCCTTGGGCGGTGGTTTTGGTTTGGGGGAGTGTAAGAACGATGTTGAGGTTAGATGTGGGATTATCCGCGGTAGTTGTAGACGGCTTGATGCATTAGGGTGGTGCCGAAGTTTAGGGCGTCTATGGGTATGCGTTCGTTTGCGCCGTGGAATAGTGCCATGAAGTTTAGGTCGGCGGGTAGGCGCATGGGGGTGAAGCCGTAGGTGTCGATGCCGATGTTGTGGAACCACTTGGCGTCGGTTCCTCCTGCGACCATGAAGGGGATTGCTTTGGAGCCGGGGTCGGCGGATTCGAGGAGATTTGAAAGGTATGGAAGGAGGGTCATGTCTACGGTCGGTGGTCCGTCTTCGTATCGTTCGATGTGGATTTCGGCGTTGTCTCCGACCATGGACATGACTTGTCGGACAATGTCGGATTGTGTTGATCCGGGTAGCAAACGGCAGTCGAGGAGCATCTGGACTTCGGAGGGGACTGCGTTTTCCTGGTTTCCGCCGGTGATGATGGTGGGTGAGATCGTGTCTCGGAACATCGGCTCAAGCATCTGTCCAACCTTGTCGCCCATCATCGCCAGGGCCATGCCGGTTGTGGCGGGGTTCATGGCCATTCTCAGAGCCATCGCCTCTCGAGCGCCCATGACGTCCATCATGCTTTCGAGCATGGATCTGGTGGCATCGACGATGCGGTACGGGGGATGTCGTCGCTCCATGCGTCGGAGCGCGCGCGCTGCCCTGCTCATTGCGGTATCGCGATGGATCTGTGAGCCGTGTCCGCCTTCTCCGAGGAAGGTGACTCGGATGCGGCAGATGTGTTTTTCGGCGACCATTATCGGGTAGAACCGTTGACCGCGGACGTGAACGGTGAAGCCCCCGAGTTCTCCGAATGCGTGTTTAACGCCATCGAAAAGATGTGGATGCTCGGTTACCAGGTACGCGGCTCCTTGCCGTCCACCCAATTCCTCGTCGGCAACAGCCGCCAGGATGAGGTCTCCGGGAGGCGGTGTCTCGGAGTGATGGGCACGAAGGAGGGCGTGGAGCATCATGGTCAAGCCGCCCTTCATGTCCACCGCACCGCGGCCCCAGACGCATCCGTCTGCTATTTCACCGCCGAATGCGTCTCGGCTCCATCGTTGCCCATGGATTCCGACGACGTCGATGTGTCCCTGGAGTAGTAGAGGCGGTGCGTCGCCGCGTCCTGGGATGCGGGCTACTACGCTTGGTCGATCCGGCATCCCGGGCGGGTGCAGGAGTTCGTTTGCGATGTTGTGTTGGTCGAGGAGGGATTTGAGCCAGAGCGCGCATTCGCGTTCTTGGCCGGGCGGGTTTGAGGTGTCGAACTGGATGAGCCGTTGGAGGAGGTCAACGGCAGAGGGGATGGCGGTCGGGTTTGAGGGGGGCATTTCTTGTTGGGGAGAAAATTGCTTCGCCGTTGAGATTGGGAATACGGGGAGTTAACGATGTCGGTTGGAGTTTACATTGGTTGTTTTTTGCCGTGCCCCGCCCATTTGTCCGCCCCAGTCACCCTCACCCTGACCCTCTCCCGCCGAGCGGGAGAGGGGATATACCCTGCCGCGTTGCATTGTTTCGCAGTGGTCTCTCGACGGGAGAGGGAAAAGCGCGGGATGTTTGGCGACCTTCCAGAAAGGGTGACGGGTGATTCGGGTGGCCTACGGCAGCTGGAGGCCGAGGTTTAGTTCGGCGTTTATGGAGTCGAACCATTCTAGGACTTCGGGGTGATATGGGATTCCGTTGGCTGAACGGTCGGCTCGCTCTTCGCTTTCGATGAGGCCGGGGAAGACGACGCGGTCGTGTCCGGGTGCGGGCGGCGTCGTTGCTAGGCCTTCCAAGAAGAGGTCCATGTCGTCGAGGAACTTGTCGAGATCGGTGAATGCGTCGATTCGGTATGCGGAGAAGAAGTGTCCTCCGCCTTCGGTGACGAAGCCGGGTCCGTTGCCGGAAAGGGTGCTGGTCATGATGTCGACGATGCATGCGATGGCGTAGCCCTTGTGAGAGCCCATCTCGCGGGTGCCTCCGAAGGGGAGCATGTACCAGTGTCGGCGCTCGCCGCGGATGTCCTCTTCTGGGACCTGTTCCTCTTCCATGATCGGGGATCCGTCGTCCCTAGCGAGCCATCCGGGCAAGATCGGCGCGTCCAGACGTTGTAGGAGGCGGATCTTGTTGCCGGCGACCTGCGTAGTGGCGGCGTCAAAGATGAAGTATGGCTGAGAGCGTGCGGGGACGGCCCATGCGAGGGGGTTCGTGCCGAAGCGCGGTTCGGCACCGAAGGTAGGGAGCATAGCGAAGCCGCCGCCGCCGGTCATGCATACGCCGATCATGTCATCGTCGATGGCCCTCACGGCGTGGTATCCGGCGGCTCCGAGGTGTCCGGAGTTCATGAGGGTTGCGGCGGCCATGCCGTGTTCTTTGGCCTTCTCGACGACTATGTCCATCACCCTCGGCGCCTGGTGGAGACCGAGACCGCCGTCACCGTCGAAGGAGGCCGTGACGTTTGTCTCGCGGATGATCCGCATTTCCGGATTGGGGTTTATGTTTCCGGCCTGGTAGCCCTGAACGTACATTCGGAGCATGTTGGAGACGCCGTGGGTGTCGACACCGTTGAGATCGGCGTACATCAAGACGTCGGTAGAAAGTTCGGCGTCGGCGTCGGACAGTCCCATTGCGGAGAAGACGGTGTTTGTGGCATCGCGCATGCGGTCGGGCATTACGCGGATTGCTTCATCTTCCGGCACATGAAATCTCTCAAGCATTGTGGGGCATCACCTGTGGAGTTTGCTCTTTTTGATCCTAAAGTTGGCGCGGTTTGATGGGTTCGCGTCAACGATTGTGGCAATGCTATACCATGCCTCGGCAAGTTCAAGACGATTTGCACCCGAGTTAAAGACTGCGAAAAGGCGGTGTGGCTAGAATGAACGCCAACGCGTGTTTTCGGGGATGAATGGTGTGTTGGAGGATGTATTGAGGGCGGGGGTGCTTAAGGAGGCTAGGAAAGCACCCCACCCTCTTATTGGCCTGTGTACCGTGGATAGGGACACTTGATGGCCGTTTCGACAGCATTTTTTGGGCGTTCCGTGCCGAATGGTCGCCCGGCCGTCGATAAATGTGTGGGCGTTAAATTATGACCGCTTGCCAGTTTGGGGATTTCGAAGGGTGCTTGATATTCATATTTTACACCTATGCGAAAGTTGACGCGTTGTTGACGTGTGGCAAGTGTATTTTGGGGTGCCTCCATTCATCGAGCGCCGAGGGTTTCGGCATATCGTTGTCGGGTGCCATTGTGGTTCCGTGCGGCACCATTGACTTTTTGTCGATTGAGGTGTTCAAGGGCGATGTTCAATCGGCTCGACAGGATTCTCAAGGTGCTTACCAATCGCAGGCGCCGGTATTCGGGGATTTCGGCACTGGTGAGTTTTTCGAGGCTACCAGCCAACATGAAAGCGTCTTCCTGCATCCCTCCTAAATCGTCTTTATATCCGCCGTTAAGTCGCGCGTTATGAATGGTTTGGTGACCGTTTTCTTGGTGTTGCGCGATTTTGTGTTGTGCCGTAGGTGGCTTGGAGGGTGTTCTTTTTACTTGCGGCATATTTTGCGGCATATTGGGTGCGAATTCGGCGATCAATTCAGAGGAATCCATAGAGGGTTCGGATTTTGCTTTTGCGACTAGATCCTCGACGTGAACGCTGCTGAGTTTGCGTTCGATGAATGGCTGAGCCAATTCCTCTTGTCGATGAAAACTTTTCAGATCGGCGATGCTGCGCGCTTCCTTGAATGTCAATTCGCCACGATCGACGTGCGTCTGCAATTTCGGAGATAGGGTTTTGCGCAGGCTTTCGTAATGATGGACGGTTCCGGCGGTGATGCCGGTGCGTCGGGCGAGTTCCTGTTGTGTGACGTGGTATTTTTCGCGGAATTTGATGAACGACTCTGCCATCTTGATGGGAGGGTGCAATGATGAGAAGTATTCATCGGCGATCCGGAACTCTTCCCGTTCCTCGTTTGATACTCCTTGGCGAACGATGCATTCGACGAGCTCTTCGCCGGCTCTCTGTGCGGCGTCGATGGAGTTGTATCCGCATAGGAGGTAGAACTTACCTTTTTCTGCGAGGACCACAGGCATTCGTCGTTGTCGGCGTCGACGGGCCCATTTTCTGTGGGCCTTGTCGTAAACGGGGCGTTGTGGGTCAGGGAGGATTTTTTCGATAGCGATTCGCATCTCAGACGTCCTGTCTGCTAAGCCCGAAGGCTGTCCGAAACGTCGTGTTAGGTGAGATTCTGTAACTTCGTTGATGTATTGAAAAGAAACTGTCCTGAAGGTGTCCAAACGGGAAACAGTGTTTTCCAATGTTCTGGTTGCATTTGGAAAACGACTCGCTTATACTCTCGGTAACTGAGAGGACAAGTGGGAATTTCAGTTTGAAATCATGGTAGTTGAGCCCAATCTGAACCCGCCGTACGTTGCTTACCGGACATTCCGAACTTTCTTGGAATCTCTGGCGATCAGCATGCCCGATAGAATCGACCGTTCGGTGTTCGATTCCAAGTTTTCTGGAACGGCGACATCGCAGATAAACAGCGCGCTTCGTTCGCTAAAGCTCGTAGATGCGGAGGGTCGACCAAGCGAAGCGCTCAGGTTGCTGGCCGGGACGCAGGGAGATCAGCACCAAAAGGTTCTGGAACAGATTCTGAGGAGTTATTACATTCCGGTGTTTCGTTTGGATTTGGAACGTGCTACGAAGGCACAGTTTCGTGAGGCGATGCGTGAGTTTGGGTGTACGGAATCGATGCTTATCAAGTGCGAGACGTTCTTTATTCATGCGGCTCAGCATGCTGGGATTGCGTTGTCTCCGTATTTGCGTTCGAATCGGAAGTCGGGTGCGCGTTCGCGATCGAGTTCCAGATCTTCTCGGAATGCGACACGACAACAGAATACGGACAATGGAAACGAATCTGCTGTTCCGCTCGGTGTCGATGCTGGTGCTGGTGCGTTGACGGTGAGAGAATTGGCGTTAAAGGTGCTTGACAAGTATCCTGATTTTGATCCGACGTGGCCGGCGGAGACGCAGGTTCGTTGGATGGAAGGCATGAACAAGCTGCAAGAGACTTTCAACGTTAGAAATCTCGTTGACAGCCAGTAGTTGAAACGACCGAGCTTTGTCGCAAGACGATCTTCGCCCGAGAGACGAACTGACGAACCGATCTGAAGGTGGAGATGCAGAGGGTGTCGTGTCGATTGGCGGGGACCGGTCAGGTGACGGTCGACCTGTCGAGTTGGCCGATATCCATGAGACTCTTGCTAAGTTAGAGCGGCAGATTGCGGCGTATCGGCGGGCATTGGCGGAACAGGATGAGGTTGCGGGTTCGAAGTCTGAGGGTGCAACCGAGGTTACGGATGAGCCGGCGTCGCCATTAGGGGCTGTCGATGAGGATGAGCTTGGAAACGTTGCGGAATCTATAGCGTCCGAATATGTGTCTTTTTTCGCGGGGTTGCAGGCGGTAACAGAGGCGGCTGAAGAGGTGGAAGCGGTTCAAGACGATGGCGTGGAGGTTGAGACGGCGCCAGTTTCTGCGAAGTTAGTTGAAGAACCGGAAGAGCAGATTGAAGTTGACGAGGAAGAGGAGCTAGAGGTTGGGTTGGCAGCTCCTTCGGTGGAGATGCCGGAGTTGTTCGGTGAGCTGGATAGGCAGTTGGAGATGGGATTGCATCGGAATGCATCGGTGGCTGTTTATAAGGATGGTGAGGAGCATTTGGTTTATTTGAGTTCAGATACGGGTAGTGGTGCTACTCCGGAACCTCATCCATTGTTCCGAGCGTTTTCGTGCGGGAAGGCGATGGCGGCGGCGGTGGTTTGGCGTTTGTTGGATGCTGGCGTTGTGGGGATTGATTCGCCGTTGGTGGAGCACTGGCCTGAGTTTGCTCAGCGGGGGAAATCGAAGGTGACGGTTCGGCATGTGTTGACGCATACTGCGGGATTGCCGAGGGATTTCGGGAGGGGTGATGTTGATTGGGGTGACTGGGGTCGGATGAGCGATATTTTGGCTTCGATGGATTTGGAGTATGAGCCTGGAGAGGTGATCCATTACCACTCGATCACTTTTGGATTGTTGGTTGCGGAGATCGTTAGTCGTGCTACCGGCATTACGTTTGAGGCGTTGTTTGATCGAGAGGTTAAAGGGCCGTTAGGACTGGTTGATACGAGTTTTTCGATTGGTGAGGATGATGCTGCTCGGAATCGGGTACAGGAGCTTTTTACAGCTGAGGATTATTTCGATCGAGAGATGCCGAAGAAGATGGACTGGTTGATGGATAACCAGGTTGTTTCGCCGGGGGCTAGTTGCATCACGACGGCTCGCGATTTGGGGAGGTTGTATGCGTCTGTTTGTAATGGCGGTGTTGGTAACGATGGTGAAGTCTGGTTGAGCAAGGAGGCGGCGGCGAATGTTTTTGAGGTCCATGCGTCGGCTTACAACATTGAGGGGATGTTTAAGAATCGGGTCGGTCAGGGCGTTTGGATGGTCGATGAGCAGCTGAATCGAATGGGCGCGCCTTCGGAGTCGTTGGCGTTTGGGCATGGCGGGATGGGGAGTTCGATCGCTTGGGGGGACCCGGAGCATGAGGTGTCGGTGGCGATCATCACCGATACGATGCTGGGCGAGGAGTTGAATGGGACGCGGTTGAATAGGATTTCGGCGGCGGCTCGGAGGGATTTGGGTTTGCCGGTGGGGGATGTTGGGGAGTTTTGAGGGCGATGTAAGGATTTGCGTCACCTGCCTTCGTTTAGAATTCTGTAGTGGGTTTGGGCTAGGCCTGAGGGGTATTGGGTTGTTTTGAGTAGTTCTAGGTGGATGTCTTGGGTGGTTGGGCCGAATAGGGGGATGCCTTCGCCGATGAGGATTGGAAGCGTTGTGATGATGAGGTCTTCGATGAGGCCTTCGTTGAGGAAGGATTGGATGGTGATACCGCCATCGACGTAGGCTCTTTTCCAGCCTTGTTGATCGAGCGTTTGGAGGAGATCAACTGGGGTCTGGTCGGTGATTGTGACTTTGTCGGTTAGGTGGGCCGGGATGTCGGAGTTGGTGAGGGTCCGGGAGAGGACGAGTACGGGTTTTGGGTAGGGCCAGTCGGTGTCGGCGGTCAGGTTGAGGACTACATCGTAGGTTTTGCGTCCGAAGATTATGCCGTCTACGGAGTTGATGAACTGGGTATAGCCGTGCTCTTCGGTGGTTGTGCCTTGGTTTTCGAGCCAGTCGATGGCGTGGTCTTTTCGGGCGATGAAGCCGTCTAGGGTTACGGCTATGAAGACGTGGCCGGTGGTCACTCGAGTTCGCCCCAGCGGACGCCGTTTTTGGTTTCGACGAGGAGAGGAACTTCGAGGTCCATCGCGGCGGGCATCATGTCATGGGCTAGTGATGTGACTTCTTCGAGTTCGCCTGGTGCGATTTCGAAGATGAGTTCGTCATGAACTTGTGCAGTCATTCGGGATTCGAGGCCGCGGCGGTGCAGTTCGTCGGCGATGTTGATCATTGCGATCTTGATGACGTCAGCGGCGGTTCCTTGAATGGGCATGTTCACGGCGACGCGTTCGGCGGCAGCGCGGTGTCCCTGGTTGGCGGACCGGAGGTCGGGGAGGTATCGTCGGCGTCCCTTAAGGGTTTCGGCATAGCCTCGCATCTTGGCGGTCTGCTTCTGGTATTCAATGAAGTCTCGGATGCCGGGGTATTTGCCGAAGTAGAGGTCGATGAACTCTCGGCCCTGTTGGACGGAGAGGTCGGTCTGGCGTGCGACGCCTTGAGGGCCAAGGCCGTAGATGACGCCGAAGTTTAGGATCTTGGCGATGCGGCGCTGGTCGCTGGTGACATCGTTGACGCCGTACATGGCTTGGGCGGTAGCGTTGTGGATGTCTTCGCCGTTGCGGAACGATTCGAGCAGGCCGGGTTCCCGTGACATGTGGGCGAGGATTCGGAGCTCGATCTGGGAGTAGTCGGCGGCTAGGAGCTGCCATCCGGTGTCGTACATGGTTGAGAAGGCGTTGCGGATCTCTCGGCCTAAGGCGGTACGGACGGGGATGTTTTGGACGTTGGGTTCGTCTGACGCGAGGCGTCCGGTTGCGGACCCAGCCTGGTTGAAGGTGGAGTGGACGCGACCCGTGGCCGGGTTGACCATTCGCGGGAGGGCATCGGCGTAGGTTGACTTCAACTTGGCGAGTTCTCGGTAGTGGAGAACGGCATCGATGAGTTGGTAGACACGGTCGTCAAGCCCTTCTGTGTTACGCATCCGGTCCAGAGCGTCTGCATTCACAGACCAACCGGTCTTGACCCTTCGAGTGGGGGGTGCTCCCCATTCGTCGATGAGGATGGTTCCGGTCTGGCGGAAGGAGGCGATGTTGAAGTCGCGGCCACCTAGGAGGGCGTTGGTTGCCTGTTTGATCTGGTCGATCTCTTCGCCTAGGGCGGCGGAGAATCTTGTGAGGACTTCGGTTTCGACGACCATGCCGGTGCGTTGCATCTCGATGATGACCGGAAGGAGGGGCATCTCGATCGATTCGAGGACGCTTCGGGCGTTATGGCTGTCGAGTTCGTCTTCGAAGTGACGCCAGAGGCGATATGTGAAGTCGGCGTCAGCGGCGGCGTACGGGCCGGCGGAGTCGATGTCGACCTCGGACATTGTGATCTGCTTGCGTCCGGTGCCGATGAGGTCGGTGATGGGTGTCATCTCGGCGCGGTAGAGTTCGAGTGCGAGGTCTTTTAGGCCGATGCGGTTGTGTCCGCACAGGCTTGCAGCGATCATGGTGTCGAATTTGGCGTTGTTGATGTCGATGCCGGCGGTTCGCAGGACCATCATGTCGAAGTTGGCGTTGTGTGCGGCTTTAGGGACTTTGGCGTCTGCGAAGAGGAGTGCGACGGTCTCGAGGACGCGGGAGCGGTCGATCTGTTCGCCTGAGCGGTGACCGAAGGGGATGTAGTAGGCCTCGCCTTCGGAGTTCGAGAAGGACATGCCTACCATCTCGTCTTGCATGGCGTTGGTGCCGTTGGTCTCGGTGTCGTATGCGAATCCGTCGGCGGTACCGAGGCGGTTAACGAGTTCTTGGAGTTCGGCGTCGGAGGTGACGACGGTGTATTTCCCGAGGTTGCCATCGGAAGCGGTTGACGTTTTGATGGTTGGTGCGGTGGCACTGTCGGCGAAGAGGTCGCCCTGTTGTCGTCCAGTGATGGGTAGAGGGAATACGCCGCGTTCGGCGTCTTCGGCAGTAGGTATGCTGCGGACGATGGTTTCGCCGAAGCCGAGCTCGGTGAGCGCGGCGACGACATCGGCGCGGTCGTAACCTCCGATGCGGCATTGGTCGAAGTCGATTTCGATGGGGACGTCGGTGACGATAGTAGTGAGTTTGAGGCCGTCGTATGCGATCTTTTTTCCGTCGCGTAGGCGGTTCATTATGGACTTGGAGCCCCGTAGTTCTTTGGAAGGGATCTCGCCGACGGCGTCAAGGTTTTCGTAGAGGTTGTCGAAGTGTCCGAAGCGGTTTAGGACGGTTCTAGCGGCTTTGGGTCCGATTTTGGGGATGCCGGGGATATTGTCGGATGGGTCGCCTTCGAGGGCTTTGATTTCGGCGACGAATTCGGGTCCGAGGCCGTCGTATCGGTCTTTGACGCCGTCGATGTCGTAGACACGGGTGTCTCCGAAGCCGGAGTACATAAGGAGGTTTGTTTCGTCGGTGACGAGTTGAAGCTGGTCGGCGTCGCCGGTGAGGATCAGGGAGCGGATGTTTTCGGTTTCGGCTTTTCGGACGATGGTTCCGACAACGTCGTCGGCTTCGAAGCCTTGGATCGCGTAGACGGGGATTTTCATGGCTTCGAGGATGCTCTCGACCATGGGTATCTGTGCGTGGAGTTCGGGATCGATGGGCGGACGTTGGGCCTTGTATTCGTCGAAGAGTTCGTCTCGGAAGGTGGGGCCTCGGGTGTCGAAGGTTACAGCGATGTGGGTTGGCGAGTATTCACGGATGGTTGCGATGAGATTTCGGAGGAAGCCGTAAGCGCCGTGGGTCTGCTGTCCGGCGGAGTTTGTGAGCCCGCCGCCTCTGGAGAGTGCGAACCATGCACGGAAGACCATTGAGTGGCCGTCGACGACGAGGATGAGGGGTTCGCGGGTGGTGGTTTGGGTTTGGGTGGACATGGTTTGAAGGTTGGGTTGGGTTTGGTTGCGATTATATGGGTGGGGGTGTTTTGAACTAGGATGCGAAGGAGGTTGAAGGATTTGAATGATGGGTTTTGGTTTTTGGGCTGGGTTGCGACCGTCTGGCCCCTCCCTTCCTCGCGCCCTCACCCCCGGCCCCTCTCCCGCCCAGCGGGAGAGGGGGTGGAGTTGTAGTGGTTGGTGGTTTTCGTTTCGGGTGTTTGTTGTTTGGGTTTTGCCGCTTCGGCCAGCATCCCCTTGGGTTCCGGCCTTCGCCGGAATGACGCAGTTTTGCAATGGTCGCGCTTCATGGTACGTAGTAGATATTCGATCTTGGCGATAGTTGCGGTGATGGTGCTTGTGTCATCGTGTTCTGACGATGTTGAGCCGACGGAGGTTGGGACGGTTGAGAGTGGGCTGGGGTTGTCAACGCAGAGTCCGGTTAGGGTGGTGGAGGTCTCGCCGAGTGCAGTGGCGTCAACGCCTACGTTAGTTGCGGTCGCTGCGCCATCGCCGACGCCCTCACCGGTACCTGAAAGCGAAGCGGGTGTTTCGGTCATTAGTCTCCCCACGGCATCGCCGAGCCCGTCGGTGGGCCTACGTCGACCGACGGCGTTGCGTCAACTGTGCCAAATCCGACAATCGGTCCGACGGCGACCCGTTCGCCTGCGACTGCCACCACTCCGACACCGGCGCCATTTGCGATAACTCCATCGGCGACGGGATCGCCGACCCCAGCGTTCGTCTCGACTGCGACATCGACGCCCGTTCTCCTCATCCCCACGGGTACACCAACCCCTGAGGTTCGAGTTCAGACGTTCTTGGGACGGGGTTTACTCCGATCTTTCCGGTCTGGGGGTTGCCGACCGCGGAGTTGGCGGAGACGATGATCGACAGTGGGCTGAAGGCGATCGTGACGGCGGTCAATCCGTCGATGTTGAGCGGAGAGTTTGCGGGCCGGTGGTTCGATCGGGAGTTTTTGTCGGATTTGCTGGAGAGTGTTGATCCGTTAGGTGAGAATGGCGAGTTTCACACCTGTGTGGTCGATGGTCCGATGTTTCCGGAGGCGATCGAGGCGCGTCCGGGCAGGGTTGTTACGCGGGAGATCGAAGGGGCCTCGGATGGTGAGGACGAGGATGACCCGATTCATCGGGGGAGGGTGAGTCCGACTTATGTTTATGCGGATGTTGAGTTGTTGGGGACAAGGTCAAGCAAAAAACCGTTGGACGTAAGTTAAAAGATTCCGTTATCCATCAATCGCGTAGTTCAACGTCGATGACATGAGTAAGCCCACCTTCAGTATTGAGGTGACAAATCAACCGTCGACCGGCAACTCTCACCGGATGCGATGATTTTGGCGGACCGTTAGGTGTTTAAAGGGGATTACCTGAGGTTGTTTGGTATTTGATGCGGCGATGTTGCGATGAAATCGGGTTGCGCTCTGGCATTTTTCGGATAGTCAATTGATTTCTGTGGCGATCTTCAGATCGCGGAAAATGGAACCGCCGTATTGAGGGACGGTCAAATTGCGAAGCCATGGTTGAACACGAAATTCGAAATCGAAATGATCTAGACGCAGGGGAATAGCGAGGGCGTTGTCGAGGATGTATTGTTCGAGCTCGGTATAGCGCCGGTTACGCTCGCTGGTATCGGCAATGGCCGAGGCATCTTCGAGCATGTCTTTTAGTTTGAGATAATCTTGCGAAGGCGTTTGAGATCCGAATGGATCGGCGAAGCCCCTTAGGATGGCGTGCGGGTCCGGGTATGCGGGAGCGATGAAGACGAGACTGAGAGGCGAACCGTTCGGTTGATCCGTTTGCAGGTCCGTCGAGACGAGTTGAACCTGCAAGTTTAAGTGTCGTTTCCACTGGTCGAATATAGGAGGAAGGATTGCTCGCGCCAATCCGCCCGCAGCGAACGTTATCGAATGATCGTCCACGTCGGAGTAACGGGAACTTCCCAGTTGTGTCGCGGCGGCCTCTAGATTGAAGCTTATGGGCTCGATTTTGGACTCGGATCCGGCGATGGCGTGGGGCACCAACCTGATCGTGTCGATATCGGTGCCGGGGAAGACTTCTGCCGCATCGGTCCCGGCAACGATGGCGCGCCTGAAGGCTAAATCGTCGAAAGGGGGATAGGCGGTATTGAGCATGATGAACCATGTTTTCGGCGCATCTGTGATCGTCACGGTTTCGCCGTGGGTTTCGGTGGGATTTAGGTCGGAGGGATTGGCGAGTCCCACAGAGAAATAGTCGGCGAGTCGTTTCTCAAGTATCTGCTGGGGGTCCGCGCTTGTTGAATTTCCGATATGATCGGCGATGGAGGCGGAGACTATAACCTCCTCAATCATTACGTGGGGTGACCAATAATGCTCGTTTTTTATCAATATGCATTCATTGATGAAGAGGTCGGGGTTGTATTGCGCCAACATATAAGGCCCGGCGCCGATGGGTATGGTGATTGATTCTAAAGGCCCTTCTACTTCGGCGATCCCAGAGGCATTATCCCACCTCACCGTCCAGATTTCCACGTTGTCTTTCTTCAAAACGTATGCCACGGGATCGGTCAAAAGATTAATGAAATCTGGCCTTGGTTGTTCGAGAGCGACATTCAGTTTTGTGTCGCTTGAAATCGTGATTCCTTCGATTTCGTCCGCACCATTTCGAAAACGGTCAGCTCCCTCGATTGAACCGAACACATCTGCGGCTCGGCCGTTCGCGTTCGCTTTGGCAAATGCGCGTTCCCAACTCCACTTGACGTCACGTGCGGTCAAAGGAGTGCCATCGCTGAATTTGAGGCCGTCGCGCAGCGCGAACTCGAAGACGGTGAAGTCATCGGATGCGGAGAAACTCTCTGCGAGATCGAGTTGGACGTTTACACCGTCGGGTGAGTGGACGAACAACCCGGCGTGAATCTCCGGGATGATGTCGAAAACAACGGCGGAACGGGCGTCGAATGGATGGTCGAATGCGGGATCGGCAGGTCCGCAGCCGTGTTCAGCGTTGACGTATACCCTGCGCAAGGATTCGTCCGAAAACGCATCTTCTGGCTCTGTGTCCGGCGGTCGATTGTCGAGCGTCGGCGTTTCGACGGTTGTCGACTCAGTGTCGCGTGACGCCGGGATCGGGTTGGTTGTGCTACCGGGGTCTGCGCAACCCATTCCCACGATGCAGAGCAGTGCGGCAAGCGCGGGCGGGAATGTTCGGATAAGTGAAGGGGCACTAACGTTAGGCATGTATTGCGTCTGATCTTGAGGGCCCCGCCACACTTTTTCGATGATGGCAGCTCAGCTGGTTAGCGGCCGTTGGCCAAGGGATTGGATATTCATTTGGATACAACAACTTATTCGAGGGATTCCGATTGTTTCATCATGATCGCGATATTATATATCCTCTTGAGAGGATTGATCTCACATCTAGATTGCTCTTGACAACCACTTGTTTTGCCGTTGACGTTGTTTTGTCGATGTTAAGAAAGCATCGTGTCAGGAGGTTTTAATGATACAACATGTCACGTTCAAGCCACTCATGGCTTTGGTGTTAATGGCTGTTGCGGTCGTGCTGGTGACGCCACTGTTGGCAGAGTCGCGTGCTCGCGCCGAAGTTGCGCCAGAAACGGGCGTTGTTCACGCGATGGTAGATTGTGAGGACGATGCCGTTAACGCGGTTGTAAATGCTGATTCTGCCTGGTTGACTGCGTCGGGTGAAGGCGAAGTTGAGGGTCGCCATAGGTATTGCAGAAAGGTCAAGACGTCTTGTGCGAAGTGGTACCACTACCTGGATTGCGACCGAAACGGCAACTGCAAGGCCAAGAAAACCTGCGATAAGTGGAACTATCGCATACGTTGTTTCCCGTTTTGATGCCAAGGCCTGATTCGGTGTCGCAACGCGGCGATGATTGGCGACGTTTGAGGCATCGGCGCTGGAGGTAGGCTATCCCCGGCGCCGATCCTCTCATTGGGACTTATATACCGAAGTAACGAAAGGGGATGCAGTGTGTGTTGCTCCCAAATCTGACGGATGATGAATAGACATTGTTGAAGAAAGGAATGGTACCGATGACCACTCAACTACTACAGAGCACATTTCGCCTCGTGGCAGTCGCCGCCCTGATCGTTCTCGCTTTCACTGCGGGCTATTTCATTAAGCCGTTCGAAACCTATGCGGATTCGGCAGCGCCCGCCCTTGAGGTCATTGCACCCACAGAGTTCACCGCGGTCAGAAAGAACGCCGGCTTCAATTTGGTTTGGTCGGTTCCCGAAGACGCATTCGCCGAAGACATCGGCGCAGATTGCGTTCCCAGATGGCATCGGAGCTATGAGATTGGGTTGTTTGAACGCGATAAACACCCAAACGAGCTTCCGAGTTGGCGCACGGTAGTGCTAGCGAGCGACGAAAAATATCGTTTCAAAGATCGGGAATGGGGCAATCGTTTCAACAGAGGCGAGCGTTACAACTTCCGTGTTCGGGTGGTTGCGATGCGCACAGCAGATCCAGATCGCCGTTTTTACAGCGATTGGGTTTATGCCGACGCTCTTTACCCCGAAACCGCCAGAGCGCGCCCGGGAGTTCCTCAGAATCTGACCGACACGCGCGACTCGGCAGGCGTCACTCTTTCATGGGACGCATCCTCTGACAATTCGATCACTGAATACAGATTGCGGCGCGCTGAAATAAGGGACGGACGACAAACGCGAATCGAGACATTCTTTAAAGTGTCCAACATGCACTCCCTAGCGACCCGGTGGACAGACACGACAGCGCAACCCGGAACCGATTACGCGTACTTCATCCGAGCAAAAAACAATAGAGGTTACGGAGGCGAATCGAACGGGGCATACACCGACGATTGATAGCGAAGCGCGTCAAAGGAGCATTTCCCTTCTCTTCGAGGCTGTGAATACCAACCCCCATCGCAAGGTGGGGGTTGGTAGTTCCCCTTTTAACTCCAAAAACTCGTAGCCTTTCGGAGCCGAGGCATCCCGTTAATTGTTATTTTGGTATGTAATTCCCCTCTCATTTGGGTCATCGGGGTGAGACTTCATCAAGGCGTGTGAACTTCGGTTGACCTAGCCCTGATGGTTTTCCGTCGGTGAGGGACGGTGGGCGATTCGACATCGTTACGGCAGTTTCGTCGCGGTGTCGCCGAGATTCACGGTGCCGGATTTGATGATTTTGGCGTTTGCTCCTCGGCGGCGTTGGCGCATGGCTTCGGGGCCGCTTACGAATCGGAGGGCGTCTTTTCCGAATCGGTTCATGAACTTGACGCAACCGGTGTGAGGTTCGGCGGTTAGTTCGATGATGGCGGTGCCGATGCTGAGTCGGGTGCCGACGGGTAGGTTGTCGTGGCTGAGGTCGATGTCGATGACGAGTTGATCGCCGGCTAGCGGCCAGCGGGATTTTTCGCCAGCGACCGCTTCGATGATGCGGGTGTTGATGATTGTGAGTTGGGCTTCGGGGTTTGCTGATCCGTCGGGGGTGGCTGCACTGCCTCGTTGTTCCCAGTTGTCGCCGACCACTCCGTGGGTTTCGTCTAGCTCGCATGAATCCAAGGCGTCGCGCTCGCCGGTTTTGGGTCGGCGGATGATCATGTCGACGGTGCCTTGATCGGCGGGGGAGGCGGAGATGTCGGGGATTGTGGTTTGGAGTTCTTGTAATGAAGGGTGATTGGGCATGGGGACAGTTTAAACCCGTTTGGAGCGGGGAGGTTCGAGGTGGTGGTTGAGGATTGCGTTAGTGGTGTTTACCGTACCCCTCCCTTTTGTCCACCCCGGTCACCCTCACCCTGGCCCTCTCCCGCCGAGCGGGACCGTTGCAAAACTTGGGCAATTGGATGAATCCATCCGGCCCATCGTCCCCACCCGCATACCCCTGCTGTTGTCTGGCGTTTTGGGCTTCGCTTGCTCGCGTCCCCTTTCGCCTCGAAAGGGGACGGTGGATTCCGGCCTTCGCCGGAATGACGGTAGTTTTGCATTGGTCTCGCCTAGCGGGAGAAGGAGAGTAGTGGTTTTCGTGTTGGTTGGTGGTTGAAAGGGTTTTACCGCCTCGGCGGGCATCCCCCGCTCTTGTTGTCTGGCGGTTTTGGGCATCGCGCCCCCTTACGCCTCTGGCGAAGGCGGCGGGCAGGTCACAGACCTGCCCCTACCTTTCCCGCACACCCTTGGGTTCCGGCTTTCGCCGGAATGACGTGAGCGGTGTCGGAATGACGTGAGTGGTGTGATGTGTAAACTCATGTGATGAAAGTTGGGGCTGAATGGTTTGGCTCCTTCGGAAGTTAAGGAGTTGGAGTTAAATGTCCGCCACACGGATTAACAGGGCTACCGAGTTGCTGGCTGAGGGCCAGCCGATTTACTACACCGGGGGGCATACGGGTGCGGTTCTGACGCGTGAGCAGGGGATGAAGGATGCGAAGACTTGGGCGGATTACATCAATGTGGGAATGGAGCATGGGCCGTTCGATATGAATGGGTTGCGCGACTATATGTCAGGACTGGTGGGTGGCGGTCCGACGAATAGCGGGCATCGGACGCCGACGGTGATTGTGGAGGCGCCGGTGGATGGTGTGACGGAGGACAAGATACGTCACAACTCTTGGCAGTTCAGGCAGATTTTGGCTCGCGGTGTTCACGGGATACTGCTCTGCCAAGCTGAGACGGCGGATGCGGTGCGGGCGTTTGTGGAGTCTTGCCGGTATCCTCGTGCCGCGAATGGTGTCGGATACGGGCTGCAGCGAGGGACGCGTGGTGTTGGTTCGGAGCCTGAGGCGGCTGTGGTATGGGGGCTCGATAATCGGGATTACATCGCCAAGGCGGATCCTTGGCCGTTGAACCCTGATGGCGAGTTGATGCTTGGTATCAAGGTGGAGTCGGTGCGTGGTGTATCGAATATTGAGACGATGCTCGCGGTGCCGGGTCTGACGTTTGCGGAGTGTGGACCTGGGGATCTGCATATGTCTTATGGCGTGGATCGCGGTGCGCCGAATACGCCGTTTGATCCTCGGGTACAGGAGGCTAGTGAGCGGGTGCAGAAGGCTTGTGAGGAGAACGGGGTGGCGTTTCTCGGCGGTGGGACGGCAGAGACGATCGCTGAGCGTTTGGATGCGGGGATCAGGGTTGTCTCTGGTGGTAACCCTGAGATTGCGGCGATTGGTCGGGCGCACACGAAGCGGACAATGCCTGTCTAGAGATGCTGCCGGTAGTGGTCGATAGTTTCTCCGAGGCGGTCGCCGATGTGCCGGATGGCGCGAGGGTGATGATTGGTGGTTTTGGCGGTGCGGGAGGTCAGCCGACGCGGTTGATGCTGGCGCTGGCTGAGCGCGCGCCTAAGAAGTTGACGATTATCGGGAATGTGGCGGGTATCTCGAAGACGACTGGTTATGGATGGCCGCCTCACCTAGATCCTGTGGATCAGGGGATCTTTTTCGAGCTAGGTCTTGCGGAACGTATCATCTGCTCGTTTCCGATACCGGGGCAAACTAGGCCGTTGTCGGAGATTGAGAAGGCATGGCGTGAGGGACGGGCAGAGGTGATCGTGATACCGCAGGGGACGTTGGCGGAGCGGATACGGGCTGGGGGTGCGGGAATAGCCGCGTTCTATACGCCGACTGGTGTGGGGACGCCGGTTGCGGAGGGTAAGGAAGTGAGGGAGTTTGATGGTCGCCCACATCTGCTGGAGCATGCATTGAGGGGTGATTTCGCTTTGATACGGGCGAAGCGGGCAGATACTTATGGGAACTTGGAGTATGTTGGGACGTCGCGGGCGTTCAATCCGGTGATGGCTCCGGCGGCGGATGTGACGATTGCGGAGGTGGATGAGATCGTGGAGCCGGGCGGGATCGATCCTGAGAGGGTTGGGACGCCGGGGGTTTACGTGAATCGGATTGTTAAGAGGGAGGATGGAGATGTGATGCCGTAGGGTGGGTTGGCGACCTTAGTTTGTGGTTAGCCTCTCCCGTCTCTCGCCCTCGCCCCCTTGTCCTTCAGATATTTCCCCCGCCGGCGGGGGAAACCCTTTGGATTAGGAGTTCAATCGCTCGTCCTTTCGCCCGACGATGGTTAGGAATAGTGGGGCGATGCGGGTGTCGTCAAGCCCCGGCCATTCAGCGATCGCCTCATCTGTCGCCACGGGTTCGACGAAATCCTCGATTATGAAACAGGCTTGGATGATCCAGCGCATCCACGTTTGGAGGGTGTAGCTGTTGCCGGTGGTTTGGAAGGGATATTTGTATCGGTCATTCATCCATGTAAGGGTGAACGGTGTTTCGTTGAAGTAGTCACCAATCTCGAGCCCGATTTTCTTGCCGTTGGTGTCTCGGATCCATTCTCGGTACATTGTGTCGGTTACTGGATGGGTGTTGGTGAGTACCAGACGGCCGCGGTTTCGGAGAACGCGGTGGGCACTGCGGATGACGCGTCCAGGGGCGGGCATGTCTACCAGTGATACGCAGGCGGTTACAAGGTCGAATGATGATTCTGCTAAGGTTTCGATGACCGTTGCCGCATCGCCTTGGATGTATTCGATACCTAGTCTTTCTTTCTCTTCAAGTTGGCGAGCATGGGCGAGTTGGTTCGGCGAGATATCAATACCTACTACCTTCGAGGCTCCCTTTTCGGCCATTTGGCGAGAGAAGTAACCGATACCGCATCCCACATCTAGAACTTCTAGGCCCTCTACGTTGCCGCATGCTTCTACCATCGCCGGACCGAAGAAGTTGAGGCGGTAGTAGTCGACGCCGCTCATTTGGGCATCGGCGTAGGCATCTGACGCGATGTCCCATTCGCGCTGTATTGATGCGAGGTCAAAGCGTGACGCGGGTTCTCTCGTCTGGTTCTTCTTGGTCATGAGGATGTTGTATTTGTCGTTCAGTGGATTAGACAGTACATAGTCTCAATTCGTCTAGGCATACGTGGTATCATTTCAAGGTTAGACACTAGTTATCACACACTGGATATCTTTGTGTGCGGGAGAATTGAGCAATGAATAACATCGGTCGAATGATGCCTTTTGGTTTCATCATGCGGTTTTGGCTTTTGGCAGTCGTTTCCGCTGCGATCTTGACATCGGCAGTTGCGTGCAGCGAGGATCCTGACCCGACATCGACTCCGGTACCTGAGCCTACTGCAACGTCGGCGCCGCCACAACCTGCTGCGACGACCGCTCCGCCAGCGGCCACAACCGCTCCACCCACAGCAACGCCGGAGCCGGAAGTGGAAGTGATTGATGCCGAACCTTTGAACATAGTTGCAACGAGCAACATCGTTGGCGATTGGATTGAGATTGTTGGTGGTGATCGTGTCGATGTACTTAGTCTGGTTCCGCGCGGAGCAGATCCGCACGCTTATCAACCCGGCGCTCGCGATATTGCTCGTGTGGCCGATTCTGATCTTGTGTTCGCGGTCGGATTGCAGCTTGAGCATCTGTGGTTGGAGGAACTGATCCACAATGCCGCGACCGACCACGATTCCGTGTTCGAGCTCGCGGAACACGTCAACGCGATTCCGTTCGTCGACGTTCACGGTCACGGTCACGGCGATGAGGACCATGACGACCATGCTCACGACGAGGACGAACATGCCCATGATGAGGATGAGCATGCCCACGAGCACGATGAAGATGAGCACATGGAGCATGATGACCATGGTCATGGTGAGTTGACAGGGCGTCTTTTGATCGGCGATGCGGATTCCGGGCATATCATCGTTCTCGATCTGATGACGGAGGAGATTTCGGAGCTCGACATTCACCTGCCCGGCCCGGTTTCAGCGCTCTACGCGAGCCCCAACCATCGTTTCGGGTATGCCATCTACCGGGGCGATGAGGGCGACCATGCGGTTCACACGATCGATGGCGGCGTGTATCTAGTGCCGCACGGAGACCATGAGGACTTGGTCGTGGTGCCTGCGAGCGAAGTTGGTTTAACCGTCAATGAGGAGCTGCCGATTCACTTCACGAACGGCGGCGAATGGTCAGCGATCTTCCACGACGCCACCGGTCTAGTGGCCCTCATGAATGAGCACGAGATCGAGGAAGAGGGGCACGATTACGAGATCCCCTATCTCAACGCCGGGCCACAGCATGGTGCGGCAGTGCCGCTCGAGAACGATCTATTCGCGGTGACAGTGGCGAACCCGGATCCTTCGGACGTCTTGCCAATCGGCGTCGAAGTCAGGAATCTTCAAGATGAGGTCGTCTGGGATGGCAGTCGTGAAGCATGTCCCGGGATGCACGGCGAAGCGCACAACCACCACGGGTCTGCATACGGCTGTAACGGCGGTGTGCTGTTCATCGAACCACATGACGATCACTTCGACTACTGGTTAATCGAGAACGGCGAGGACATGCCAGAAGGTGGCCGCGTCGGTTCCGTGTGGGGTCACCACGATGCGGAGCACTTCTTCGGGTATGCAGTGGTCGTGGGTCCGCAAGGATTTGCCAACGCAGGGGTCTGGATGATCGATCCGGAAGGACAGGAGATGGTCCAGGTTCTCCCACCCTCTGACGACAAAAACGTCGTGACCGGTGTATTTGGCCACGACGGTTCGGTGGTCTACGTGCTCACCTACGACGGCGTGTTGAACGCGATCGATGCCGCCAACGGCGAGGTGATCGGCGAAGCGCAGCTGACGGACCCCGTCGACGCCGCGGGCGGCGACGCTGTCCCAAGCCTCATCATTGTGGGTGAGACTCTGTTCATGACTGAGAGCGCGCACGGACATGGACATGTCATTGCGTTCGATCTGGATCACATGCACGTCGCAGAAGAGTGGGAGCTCGACATATCCCCGACTTCGCTCGCTTTCGTCGGCATCGTAGCTGGCGATGAGCATCCGGAGCATGGGCACGATGAGCATGACGATGAGCACATGGAGCATAAGGAAGGCGTAGAGCTCAAAGGACGACTCATCGTAGGTGATGCGGATTCTGAGCATCTGTTCATTGTTGACCTGATGGAGGAAGAGATATCAGAGCTTGATGTCGGCCTTCCCGGCCCGGTTTCCGCTCTCTACGCCAGCCCGAGCCATCGCTTCGGCTACGCGATTTACCGCGGCGATGAGGGCGACCACGCGGTTCACACAATCGACGGCGGAGTTTTCCTCGTGCCGCACGGCGACCATGAGGACTTGGTCGTGGTGCCTGCGAGCGAAGTTGGTTTAACCGTCAACGAGGAGCTGCCGATTCATTTCACGAACGGCGGCGAATGGTCGGCGATCTTCCACGACGCAACTGGCCTCGTGGCGCTCATGAACGAGCACGAGATCGCAGAAGAGGGACAAGACTACGAGATCCCCTATCTCAACGCCGGCCCTCAGCATGGTGCGGCGGTACCGCTCGGGAACGACCTTTTCGCAGTGACTGTGGCGAACCCGGATCCTTCGGACGTCTTGCCGATCGGTGTCGAAATCAGGAATCTCGACGATGAGGTCGTCTGGGACGGGAGCCGAGAGGCGTGTCCAGGGATGCACGGCGAGGCGCACAACCACCACGGTTCTGCGTACGGCTGTAACGACGGTGTGCTGTTCATCGAACCACATGACGATCACTTCGACTATTGGCTGATCGAGAACGGCGAGGGCATGCCCGAAGGGGGCCGCGTAGGCGCCGTCTGGGGACACCATGATGCGGAGCACTTCTTCGGATACGCAGTCGTCGTGGGTCCGCAAGGATTTGCAAACGCAGGTGTTTGGATGATCGATCCGGAAGGACAGGAGATGGTCCAGGTTCTCCCACCGTCTGACGACAAAAACGTCGTGACCGGCGTATTTGGCCACGACGGTTCGGTGGTCTACGTGCACACCTACGACGGCGTGTTGAACGCGATCGATGCCCACGACGGCGATGTGATCGGCGAAGCGCAGTTGACGGATCCCGTCGACGCCGCGGGCGGCGACGCTGTTCCGAGCCTCATCATCGTAGGCGAGACGCTGTTCATGACTGAGAGCGCGCACGGACATGGACATGTGATAGCGTTCGATCTGGATCACATGGAGGTCGTCGAAGAGTGGGAAGTCGACGGTTCGCCGACATCGCTCGCGTTCTTGGGCATCGTTGAGGATGACCACGCCCATGAGGACCATGCCCATGAGGATGAGGACGACCACGCTCATGAAGACCATGACGACCACGCCCACGAAGACGAGCACGGTCACGAAGGTCACATCCATGGCGCGTTTGATCCGCACTTCTGGTTCGATCCGGAACGCGTGATCGTCGCGATCGAGGAGATCGCTGAGCAACTTAGTGCACTCGAGCCGGCATCGGAGGACTACTTCAACGCCAACGCCGACGACTACATCGCCAAGCTCGAGGAGTTGGACCACTGGATCGAGGACACTGTCGCAACTGTCGACGAACACGACCGGATTCTGGTGACGTCGCACGATGCGTTCGGGTACTTCGCCGCCAGGTACGGATTCACCGTTGCCGGAGTGATCATCCCAGGCGGTGGTACCGAGTTAGAGCCCTCACCCCAGGAGTTGGCAGAACTCGTCCATCAAGTGGAGGATTCGGGTGCAACGGTCGTCTTCTCTGAAGTGCAAATCAGTGACCGACTTGCGAGAACTTTGGCGGATGAAGCCGGGATCAGGCTCGTCGGTGGTTTGCATGCCGGCACCCTCGGTGGTGACGGCAGCGGCGCCGAGAACTACCTCGACTTTATGCGGACCAACGTTGGTATCATCGTCGGAGCATTGTCAGAATAGGCCATGCTCGATGAGCCAAACCCACATCCACAAACTGGAGTCTGAAACGCAAACGGCATCGCTCCCGGCGGTTGACGCAAATTGCATGTGCGTCACTTACGGACAGGACACCGTCCTTAGGGACGTGACCTTCTCCGTGCCGTCGGGAGCGTTTGTGGGCATTGTGGGACCGAACGGCGCTGGGAAGTCGACGCTGCTCAAGACGCTGGTTGGGATTGTCGAGCTGTCTTCAGGGTCGGTGAACATCTTTGGGGCCGACCCTTCTCGGTCCCGGCGGATGGTCGGCTATGTTCCGCAGTCGGACGATGTGAACTGGCAGTTTCCGGTGACGGTGTGGGATGTAGTGATGATGGGCAGAACGCCGAGTCTCGGTGCATTCCGTTACGAATCGGCTGCGGACAAGCACGCGGTGATGGATGCCTTGCACCGAGTGGGACTGCTCCACCGCAAGGACGATATGGTTCGTGCATTGTCAGGCGGTCAGCGACAACGCGTGTTTGTGGCGCGGGCGTTGGCGCAAGATGCACGTGTTTTGTTGCTGGACGAGGCTTTCAGCGGCGTGGACGTTGGTGCGCAGTACGAGTTGGTGGCGGTTCTGAGAGGGCTGTGCGAGGACGGTCAGACGATCTTATTGACGACGCACGACTTGGCGAATACGGCGCGGCAGTTGGACATGGTGCTGTGCCTCAATTGTCATCTGTGTGCCTGCGGTCCGCCGGATGAGGTTTTCACCCCCGAGGTGCTGCAAGAGCTTTATGGTCCGCACGTGGTTGGGACTGACAGCGGCTACACCATCTGAAAAAGCCGCGGGTTAAGGCGTCGATGGACGTGATCTCTTACATCGTCGAGCCGTTCCAGTACGGATTCTTATTGCGGGCGCTTTACGCTGCCGTGATCATCAGTGTCATCTGTCCATTGGTCGGCGTTTTTGTGGTAACGAGGGGTTACGGGTTCATGGGCGATGCGATGGCGCACTCTATACTCCCGGGGATGGCTTTGGCGCTGATCGCCGGCCTTAGCCCCTGGATCGGGATGCTGCCGGCCGCGCTCGTTTTCGCGTTTCTGGTCGGGTTCATAATTCGCAAGACCGGTATCCAGGCTGATGCAGCGATCGGAATCATGTTTGCGACTTTGTTCGCCCTCGGCATATTGGTGATGTCGCTGTGGGGCGCGCAAGTCACGGTGAGCCTGGAAGACATCCTTTTGGGTCAGCTGTTGGCTGTTTCACACAGCGACATTTGGGTGACGCTAGGCGTTGCGGCTTTAACGTTGCTGGTATTCATCGGCTACTTCAAGGGGCTGATGTTCGTGAGTTTCGATCCGGTCGGAGCAGAGGTCGCCGGCATCCGTGTGGAGCGGATCGATTATCTGCTTCTGGGGTTGATTTCAGTGGTGGTCGTCGTGACCATCCAAGCTGTCGGCGTGATCCTCGTGCTTGCGATGCTGATAGCACCGGCGGCGGCGGCTACTCTGGCGGCGCAAAGGGTCGTGCCCACAATCGGATTCGGGATCCTTTTCGCCCTTATCGCGTCGATTGTCGGGCTCTACGCCTCCTACTACTGGAACTTGCCGTCGGGTGCGTCCATCGCGATGGCGTCTGGCTTGATCTTCGCGATCGTGGCATTGGTTAGACGACGGATATCTTGATCTTAAGCTTCGGTGTCGGGGGAAAATCCTAGACATCGATGCGGTGATCGATGGTCCCGCTCATAATACCTTCGACGGATCGGCTCAAAGCACCGCCGCGTTGCATGTGATAGTCGCATGTAGCGCGCCCTTTCCCACCCAAAACGCCGTTACTCCATTTAATCTAGTGGTCTGGTGCTGAGTTGGATGGACCTGATCTCTTACATCACTGAGCCGTTTCAGTACGGTTTCATGTTGCGCGCGCTCGGGGTGGCGATAATCGTCAGCATCACCTGCCCGCTGGTGGGGGTTTTTGTCATCACGCGCGGCTATGGGTTTATGGGCGATGCAATGGCGCACTCCATTTTTCCCGGCATGGCGTTGGCGCTGGTCATTGGGCTTAGCCCTTGGTACGGCATGTTGCCAGCCGCGCTTGTCTTCGCGTTTCTGATCGGGTTCGTGATGCGCAAGACGGGGATTCAAGCGGACGCGGCGATCGGGATTCTTTTCGCCTCCCTGTTCGCGCTCGGGATCATTTTGATTTCGCTTTTCGGATCACGAGTCTCCGTGAACCTTGAAGACATACTGTTGGGCCAGATCTTGGCGGTGACGACCGGTGACATCTTGATGACATTGGGCGTTGCGTTTCTTACTGTGGTGTTGTTTGCCGGACACTTCAAGGAACTCACTTTCGTGAGTTTCGATCCCGTCGGAGCAGAGGTCGCGGGCGTAAACGTCGCGTGGATCGACTATCTGCTTCTGGCGATGATTTCGGTGGTGATCGTGGTTACGATACAGGCCGTCGGCGTGATACTCGTTTTGGCCATGCTGATTGCGCCAGCGGCGGCGGCTACTCTGACCGTGCAACGCGTTTTGCACATAATCGGCTTCGGGATACTCTTCGCCCTACTGGCATCGATCTCCGGGCTTTACGCGTCCTATTATGGCAACCTGCCTTCAGGTGCCTCGATCGCTCTCGCGTCCGGCATCATCTTCGCCGCAGTGGCAACGATCAGGCGGCGAATTTCTTGACACCGATGGTCGACCCGCTCGGACGTTGTATCTGTTGAAAAGCATATATTGATATCTAGTTGCAGATGTCAATATCGGGTTGGGCCGCTTAATTTTGATACGTAATGCACGTTGTCGCGTATTAATTTGATACAACATCTTATCTAAGGCGCTGCTTGATTATGTTATAAACCACGCCGTCATGTCGAACTGGAAATACTACGTAACGGTCTATTGCAGAGGATCCGCCAAGAGTATTGAGGCACTTCTGGGACAGTATGTAACATTAAAGCAGATGCGCTGAAACTATTTGAATTATGTAGTTGACAGCAACCAAAAGCTTCACATTTTTCAAGAATGTGAAAACAACCGGAGGAGAGCAATATGGCCGTACATGTCCATGAGATACACGAATGTGATGAGCACGAGCATCATGCCGGCGAACACCTCCACGACATGCATGAGTGCGACGAGCATGAGCATCATGCCGACGACAACGGGCATGTGCACGACATGCATGAGTGCGACGGGCACGAGCACCACGGAGGCGAGCACCTCCACGACATACACGAGTGCGACGAGCACGAGCATCACGCGTAACGTCGACTGAAACCAGCGAGCCTCGACGATCGATCATCGTCGAGGCTCTTATCGATGGGGGATGGGTTACCGGATTGGTCTCTCGGCGACGCGAGTTTGTGTTTTTGAATCCCGGTCGACCGAACCGGCATCGGAATATCGACCGCGTGCTGTCGGGGTCATTTTCAGCACTGAGCAAGCATTCGTCGTCGCCTCTAATCTAGAGGAAATCATTTAGTCGGATTTTGCAGGGACATTAGTGGCCGGCACTTCATATCAAAGCGCGAGAAACGCGCCGCTACCTACATCGTTCGAGACGTCAGAGTGCAACGACCCGGCAGATGACACCGCTGGTGATCGATGCTGGTGATCAATGGTTGTTCGATTTGACCGATGTGGCTTACGTAGTTGGGGTCACGCACCTAGGGCAGATATCGTAGACCTCGATGCGGTGGTCAACGATTTCACCCATAACCCCTTTGACGGATCCACTCAAAGCTTTGATGACGCGTTCGATGGCTTCGGCGTTGAAGTAACGAACCGCGGTGCATACAGTACAAACTGCGTGGTGGTGGTGCGGTGGCACGCGGGAAAGGCCGGTTTCTTGGTCTAGGTCGGCGGAGACGCTGTATGCCATCTCGTCAGTGGGTAGAACGACCTTGCAGATGATGTCGGCGTCCTGCAGTATTTTGAGGGTCCGATACACGGTGGCGCGTCCGATGTGCGGCAATTGAGCGCAAATATCCTCCGCAGTGAAGGTGCGCGGAACCTGGGAGATGCAGTCGATGATTTCGCGGCGCGGAGCCGTTACCCTGGCATTCCGGTTGATTAGGGCGGTAACTATCGATTCTGGTGTCCTTGGCATGAACTAATCCTCCAAAGTGGCGCGAACCGCGTCAGCGATCTTTTCCGATGATGGGTAAACCAACCTTTCGAGTACCGGGGTGTAGGGGATGTGTACCTGTTCTGCGGCGACCTTCATGATCGGTGCCTGCAGGTCCCAGAAACCATCTTGCGAAACGATCGAGGCGATCTCAGATGCGGCGCTGCATACCTTGTGCGCAGGATCGGCGATGACCAATCTGCCGGTCTTGGCGACGGATTCGAGGATCGCGTCTTTGTCCAGCGGTACGAGGGTGCGCGGGTCGATCACCTCAACCGAGATGCCTTCTTCTTCGAGGTCTTCAGCAGCTCTCAACGCCATGGGCACGGCACCAGCGATGGCGACGATGGTGACGTCGGATCCCGAACGTGCGACATCTGCGACGCCGAACGGCACCAGAGCTGCTTCGCCTTCCTCGACATCGCCTGATGCTCCGCCCAATGTGCCGTCTTCGAAGACGATGCATGGATCGTTGTCGCGGATGGCGGTCTTGAGCAGTCCCTTGGCATCGCGCGGCGTTGCTGGCACCAGGATCTTGAAGCCCGGCATGTTCATGAACATCGGGTATGAGCGATCCGAGTGGTGAGCGGCCGATCCACCGCCGTAGAACATGGTGGCTCGGTATACGACGGGCAGCGTTGCTTGCCCGCCGAACATGTAGCGCATCTTCGCGGCTTGGCTCACCAGCTGGTCCATGGCGACCCACATGAAGCTGGTCAGAGTCTCCACGATGGGACGCATTCCGACGAGCGACGCACCTATGGCGGCACCGAAGAAGCCGTTTTCGGAGAGGGGCGTGTCGAGGACGCGGTTCTCACCGAACTGGTCGAGTAATCCGGCGGTCGCGCCGTATACGGAGCGGCGGATGTCTTCGCCCATGATGAAGACGTTTTCGTCTCGTTCCATCTCTTCGATGATCGCTTGGTTGATCGCTTCGACGTAGATCGTGTTGGATGCCATCTCGTGGGTGCTTTCTAGGGTTAGGAGTCCGAATTCAGTTGGTCGGTTACGCTCCGGTTATGGTGCGGGAATCGGGTCGGCCCACATGTCCTCGAACAACTCGTCGGGTTCAGGATAGGGGCTGTTCCTTGCGAACTCGACAGCCTCTTCGACTTCGGCCTCCTTAGATTTTGATATGGCGTCGCATTCCTCTCTTGTAAGGATACCTTGTGAAGTGAGAGTATGTTCCAAAACGTCGATCGGGTCTCGTTCTCGCCACTCGCTGATCTGTTCTTCGGTGCGGTATTCGCCCCTGCGGACGCGTCCGAGACCGAGGGAGTGTTCTTCGTAACGGTAAGTAAGGGCCTCTATCAGAGTTGGTCCCTCGCCCGCTCTGCCTCTTGCCACTGCTTCACGTGTTGCCTCGTACATTGCGATCGCGTCTTGTCCATCGACCAAAACACCGGGCATGTCGTATGCCGCTGCGCGGTCGGAGATGTGCTCAACTGATACAGAGTCTTTATAAGAAGTCGTTACCGCGAACTGGTTGTTTTCACATAGGAAGATCACGGGCAGCTTCCAGAGCGCGGCGAGGTTCATCGACTCGTGACACGCGCCTTGGTTGGATGCGCCGTCGCCGAAGAAGACCATCGACACGAAGTCCTCGCCTCTGATCTTGGCGGCTAGTGCGGCACCGGTGGCGACGGGGACGGAGGAAGCGACGATGCCCGATTCTCCTAGAATGCCGATCGAGAAATCTGCAAGGTGCATCGATCCGCCTTTGCCCTTGCAGTAGCCATCGACTCGTCCGTAGAGTTCTGCCATCGCGCGCTTGACGCTTCCGCCTTTGGCCAGCGGGTGACCGTGAGAGCGGTGGTTGCCCGCGATGTAGTCGGTGTCTTTGAGCGCGGCGCATGCACCGACGGCTACGGCCTCCTCCCCGATATATGGGTGTGCCGCGCCAGTGAATTCGCCGGCCGCGTGCACCTCCATGACTCGCACTTCGAAATGACGTATCAACCACATCCTCTCCAGCATCTGGACCAGTTTGTCTTTGCTGATGTTTTCCAACTCGTCGGCTCCCTAGATTCACTTTTCGACCAACAACTCGATCAAGTTGCGAGAGTTTACCTCGCTGCGACAATCTTATTGCATAACACCGATGACAGTTGGCGGTCGGTCAGCATTTGCCGGGCTAAACGACTTCGAAGATTAGAATCGCAACATGATTGATGAGGCGATCATCGAAGCGAGGGCTGGCAACGGCGGGAAGGGAATGGCCACGTTTCTCAGGGAGGCGCTGCGGCCTATGGGAGGACCGGCAGGCGGCAATGGAGGAAACGGAGGTTCGGTGACTCTAGTAGCTGATCCTTCTATAAACACGCTGCTCAAATTCAGATACCGCCGTCACTTCATCGCTGGAAACGGCGGCAACGGAGCGAGGAACAGACGACACGGGGCAAACGGCGACGAGGTCGAGGTCGCAGTTCCCGTCGGAACCGAGGTCTGGGAAGTCCCCAGACGCCGCGGCCAAGGTGAAGTGTTTCTTGGAGACCTCGTTCGCCCGGGCCAACGAATCGAGGTTGCAAAAGGCGGTAGGGGAGGCCTAGGAAATGCCGCGTTCGTATCGTCAGTGAATCGTGAACCCTTACTTGCCGAGGCGGGGGAGACAGGCGAGACCGTCAACCTGCACCTCAACCTCAAAATCCTCGCCGATGTTGGTCTCGTCGGGATGCCGAACGCCGGCAAATCCAGCTTGTTGACGGCCATCAGCGCTGCACGCCCGAAGATCGCCGACTACCCTTTCACTACTCTAGAACCAGTTCTCGGCATCGTGGAACACGGTATCGACGCCTTCGCTGCGGTCGATATCCCGGGCCTGATCGAAGGTGCGTCGGAAGGGGTCGGTCTGGGTCACGAGTTTCTCAAGCACATGCAGCGGACCAGGCTTTTGGTGCATGTCGTAGACGGTAGCGAGGGCAACCCGGGTGAGCGGATACGTGCTATCAACCACGAACTGGACGCGTTCGACTCCAGGCTGGCCAGGACACCTCAGATCATCGCGGTCAACAAGCTAGATCTCGAAGAGGTCGAACTCCTACAGGACGAAATCGAGGGTCAGGTTAAAGAGACGGTAGGCGGTGACACGCCGATCTACTTCATCTCCGCGGCGACGCGGCGCGGCATCGATGATCTAGTGGCCGCTATCAGTTATCGACTAATCGACATGCGCCGAGAAGCAAGCGAAGATGGAACTGCGGTGCTCGGGTCCGGATACTCAAATGGCACCGACCCGCTAGACGATGACAACCTCCCCGTCTTCCGTCCCCGCATGGACAACACCAGGACGGTCGTTCGCTCGGGCGAGAACGAATTCCGCATCCTCCACGACCGCGCGGTCCGTCTCGCCGCCGGATCCAATCTCGACAACTTCGATGCGTTGGTGCAATATCACGAACGGCTTGAGCGAATGAACGTCACCGACGCATTGCGACGCGCCGGTGCGAAAGAGGGTGATGTGATCCTGGTCGGCGATTGGGAGTTCGAATGGCACTGAGCGGGGCGTCGGAACAGAGCCGGATCGTAGTGTTCGGCGGCACGTTCGACCCGATCCACAACGGCCACATAGCGATAGCCCGGTGTCTCCGCGACGAGTTGCGCGCCGAGAAAGTCCTGATGGTCCCGGCTGGTCGGCCGTGGCTCCGAGACGGCCCGCCCATCGCCCTGCCAGAAGATCGTTTGCGTATGGTGGCCTTAGCAACTGAGAACGAGGAACGGATCGACGTTTCGGATGTCGACGTTATGCGGGAGGGAACGACCTATTCGCTCGACACGATTCGAGACCTCCGAGGGATACACGGTGATGACGTTGAATTTGTCCTAGCCGTAGGTGCAGATGCAGCATCCACCCTGCATCGATGGCACCGCTACGAGGAATTAATCGAGGCCTGCACCATCGCCGTCGTCGAACGTCCGGGCACACCAACGGAAACGTGGCCCTCGCTCCCTCCCCAAACAATCACGATCCGAGGCCCGATGGTCGATGTCAGCGGTTCGCAGATCAGGCGTCTCTACGCGTCAGGCGACGCGGCTGAAGCGGTGAATTTTGTCCCTCCGCTAACACACAGATTTATCATCGAAAACAGACTGTACCGATGCGATTCGCCGAAGCAATAGACAAAGCCGAACGGCTTCTTGAGCGTGCATTGGAGCTAGAAGCATTGCGCTACGGCGAGTTCACCCTCACTTCCGGTGCCAAGTCCAGTTACTACTTCGATGGCCGGCTACTGACGACCGACGGCGAGAGCGTGGAAATCATAGCCGATCTGTTCGTCGACATCCTGATGCGCCGCGACATCCATCGCTTCGGAGGGCCAGCTGTTGCGGCAGTCCCGATTATCGGCGGCATTGCGCTGTCGGCTTACGTCAACCAGTACGACATCAAGGGCTACTTCGTGAGATCCGAGCAAAAGCAGTATGGGATGGGCAAGCAGATCGAAGGCCACATCAACCAAGGAGATCGGGTTGCCATTTGGGACGACACAATATCCACTGGTGGTTCGTTGCTGGACGCCGCCGATGCCGTCTCCGAACTGTCGGCACATATTGACATCGCCCTTTGCATCCTGGACCGCAACCAAGGAGGCGGCGAGAAAATCCGGGACAGAGGGATTCCCCTTTTCAACCTCCTAGCAAGCAACTCGGATGGGAAGGTGGAAGTCGATTCCGCGGCTCTAAGGCAGTGGTTTGAATAACTGGTCCATCAAGGTCGCGACTAACACCGACCCTGATAATCGCCAGGCCATGGAGGGGTGCGTCGCTGGATTTCTTCTGCTCCTAACTTCCGTCGCGGCAGCGGCAATGGTTTGGACGAGGATACAGGCGGATGTCGATCAAGCCTCATTCGAGGAGATGCTGGTTGCGATTGATGAGAACTTGCTCTGGTATATCTGGCACGGCACCGCACGCGCCTTTTTCGGCGGATTGTTGATCGGCTCGGCGAGTTTGATCAGGTCCGCGATGTCTCTTGCTCAGGGATGGCAGTTGCGATGGTCAAGCCTATTGTTGAGCCTTGGAGGGACGGCGATGATCGTCTCCGGTGTGCTGGTAGTCTTCATCGCATCGGTCTACTGGACCGACACCTACGACATCGAGCAGTTCGACGAGTACCGTAGAGTTGCTGGAAGCATTGGCAACACCCTCGTCGGGTTGGCCATAATCGGCCTTACCCTAGTTCAGTGGCGGCTTGGAGGGCTGATGAAGTTGCTCGGAGGTCTAGCTCCGATTACGGGATTAGGCATGATCATGGTGTGGTGGGACTCCCTAAACGTGCACCAACTAACAGGGACGCTTTTCCTTTTGTGGATGCTCGGGACAGCGTTTAGCTTGATCTTTGGCTGGTTTGGGAGTTCACGAGACGATGACAGTGAACGAGTGTCGGAACCTGCCAAGGAATTTCAGGCCTAAGCCGCGACCTGGATGTCAACATCTTCGCGATTTATGCGCGAAAAGATGTCAACAAAATATCAGTGACCACTGGGCGTGCCTAGACCCATTCAAAACCCAGAGCGATGCTCAAGATGTTGACATCAAAACGACAAGGTGTTGACATCCTACGTTCAACTGATTCGCATTCTCAGCAGTTGGAACCACGACGAATCAGATCGCTTCCACAAGAAATTGACGTGCTTATTTTGGTTATTTAGGTATTAGGAGTACAGAGTACTTATTTAGTACTACCTAAACATCTAGATTCCTAACTTCCAACGCGTTAGCCCTGATGAAGTCACGCCGCGGACCAACTTCTTCTCCCATGAGCGTCCTGAAAATGTCATCTGCGCTGATCGCGTCCTCAGCCGTGACCCGCAACATCAACCGATACTCCGGATTCATAGTGGTGTCCCAGAGTTGGTCCGGGTTCATCTCCCCTAAGCCCTTGTAACGCTGGATGTTGATCCCGCTGGTGTCGGAGGCGTCTTCTAAAGCTTCTGGTAGTTCGTCCCAAGTCAGGTCGTCGTTGACGATATTGTCTTGCTTTTTGAGTATGAAGTTGTTGACCGAGATGAAATCTGCCACTTGGGGGTAGATCCGCCGAGCACGTCGCATCGCAGGGTTCTTGTAAGTGTCTTCATTCAACTCGTAACCGTGTATCTCGAACGTCACTGGATCAGGCTCATCGTCGTCCTCGTCAAGTGATCCCTCACTCACCTCTCTGGTAAACGATGTCCCGTTCTCTTCTACGCTAACGTCGAAAAGGTCAACTTGGAACGGGCCCCCTTCCTCGAACATGCCGTCGTCATCACGGTCAAGTTCGGCAATGATCTCGGAGGACTTGTCCACGGTGAACGACAAGTTCTGCCATTCAGGATCGTTGAGAAGGTCGAAGAACACATCCTCTGGCACTCCGATGGCGCTGGCGATCTCAAACGCCTCGCGGAACTCCCGGAGCTGCGTGATCGCGCCGCCGAGTTTCTTGCCCTTGACGACGATCTTTACGTCGTCATCATCTGACTCGATCGAGAGCCCGTTGAATGCTCTCTCGGCCATCCAACTGTCCAGATCGGCATCAGCGTAGAGCCAATTGCTGCGACGTCCCTTAGATGCCTTGTAGAGAGGTGGCTGGGCGATGTAGAGGTAACCTTCGTCGATCAATTGCCGCATGTTGCGGAAGAAGAACGTCAACAGCAAGGTGCGGATGTGGGCGCCGTCGATGTCGGCATCCGTCATGATGATGATGCGGTGATAACGCAGCTTCTCGGCGTCGAAATCCTCGCCCATGCCTGCGCCGATGGCGGTGATGAGGGCAGCAATCTCCTCATGAGCGAACATCCGCTCAGGGCGAGCCTTCTCGACGTTGAGGATCTTGCCTTTCAATGGCAGGATAGCTTGGAACTGGCGATCTCTTCCCTGTTTGGCCGATCCACCGGCAGACTCGCCCTCGACGATGTATAGCTCTGATCGGGAAGGGTCTTTCTCGGAACAGTCCGCGAGCTTGCCGGGCAGCGAACCCCCATCCATCGCGTTCTTACGAATGATGAGGTCACGTGCCTTCTTCGCCGCCTCACGTGCCCTTGCCGCGGTCGAGGCCTTGTCGATGATGATCCGCGCCTCGTCCGGGTGATCCTCAAGGAACTCAGTCAAATACTTGCCGACCAAGGTTTCGACCGCAGGTCTAACCTCCGGGTTGCCGAGTCGCCCCTTGGTCTGCCCTTCAAACTGCGGGTCCTTGACCTTCACGCTGATTACCGACATCAGCCCTTCCCGCACGTCCTCGCCGGAAAGAGTGGCTACCCCGTCCTTGCCGTTATTCAGCAGGTTATTCTTCTTGGCGTAGTCGTTGAGCACGCGTGTCAGCGCCGACCGGAAACCCGTAACGTGCGTCCCACCATCCCCGGTGCGGATCACGTTGGCGAAAGATAGGCAGTTCTCGACGAACGACGTGTTGTACTGGAACGCCACCTCAACTGCGACATCTTCGACAGTCCCAGCGGCGTAGATCACGCTGTCATGAATGCCCCCGCGGCGACGGTTGAAGGTGCGGACGAAGCTCCGCACGCCACCATCGAACCTGAAGGTCACATCGTTGTGCGGCCAGTGTGTGTCCTCATGCCAATCACTTCGCAGACGAATCGCAAGGCCTTGGTTGAGATATGCCATCTCACGCAGGCGGCCTGTGACACCGTCCCAGTCATACTCGACCTCAGGGAACACGTTACTATCGGGCAACCAGGTGACCTTGGTGCCGTTACCCTGTAGATCTGACGACGTCTGAGGCCTACGCGCCATTTCGTTCATCGTGACGCCGCGCTCGAAACGCTGGCTGTAGACATAACCGTCGCGTCTGACTTCAACGACGGTCCACTCGGAAAGCGCGTTGACCACCGAGGCACCAACCCCGTGCAATCCGCCAGAAACCTGGTATCCCTTGCCACCGAACTTCCCTCCAGCATGAAGGGTCGTCATAACCGTCTCTAGGGCCGATTTGCCCGTCTTGTCGTGCGTGTCAACGGGAATGCCGCGACCGTCATCTACCACCGTCACAGAGCCGTCGGCGTGGATGTGAATGTCTACAGTGGACGCGAACCCAGCCATCGCCTCGTCGACGCTGTTGTCGACGATCTCACGGACCAAATGAAACACACCCTCCGGCCCGGTCGTGCCAATGTACATCCCCGGACGCTTTCGGACGGCCTCGAGACCCTCCATCACGGTGATGTCTTCAGCCGTGTACTCGGCGGAGCCGGCGTGTCCGTTGCCGTTCGTAAGGACGCTGGTTTCGGTAGTCATAGACCTCCAGATCGAGAGTTGATTTGCGTCTCAGCCCCTGACATCTCGCCGGTGCCCAAATCGGTCGGTTTTGACCAGTCAGACTGCCACGGTGCTCGCAATGGCGCGCGCACGCGCGCGTAGATATTAAGGATGGAATAAGTCGATATTCCTATGATAGCAGTTCGGCGCGCCCAAGTCTCGATACCAGTTGCAATCAAACTGGAATCGAGACCAGTTTTTCCCAATCTGGGCGGAATGATGGGATTTGTGCGTTTAGGTTGCGTCGGGTTCCGAAGTTGAGCGCCGCGCGTCATCCTCGGCCACCAACTCTCGCAGGATCGCGTCCCACGCCTCCGCCTGTTCATACACTGGCAGGTCGCCCATCGCTTCGATCGTTGCCTGCGCCGCCACCTGCATCGCTTGCTCCTCGGTGACGCCGAGATCTGAAGCCACGGCGCGTGCTTCCCCGATCACGGTCCTTGGAAGGTCAACGTCGCTGTAATCGGATTCAATCGTGCCAGCCACGACACCTTTCACGGCGCCCGCCAAGGCCTCGAGAGGGTTGCCAGCTACATCGTTCGTAGCCGTGATCGAAGTTCTGAGCGTAGCTTGAAGCTGTTGAGTGGTTCCTGTGCCGGCTTCGGCGATGGCGTGAACCGCGCCGTTCGCAACGCCGAATGCGATCTGGGCGCCCTGAGTACTGACATCTCGTGCACCTGCAGACGCGGTCGCGACCGCGTCCCTAACATGTCCGCTCACGCCGCGCACCGCTCGACCGCCACCGGTGGTGGCGTCGATCAGCGATTTGGTCGCCGCGGAGATCTGATAGGCAGTGACGCCAGCCGCGATGTCCAATCCCGAGACCCTCGGCACATATCGCGTGGACAACGGCAGATGCGAAACGAAACCAATCCCAGGCACGGCGCCGAGAACACGCAGATTCTCTCGCGTCTGCCGTGACAATTCGGTCATCACCGTGTCGGTATCGGTTTCGCCGCTTTCGGGGATTCGTGCCAAGAACGGAAACGCGATGAAGCCAAGCAGAAACGCGACGACAAATAGGAAGTCAAATCCGGTCAGGGAAAATGCAGAGAGATCAAGGACGTTGTTCGGATCGATCCATTGGATGGCGATCCGGAAGCTCCTCGTCTCAAAGATGTCAGCAAAAACTCCGCCGATGAGCGGTGCTATTGCTGCACCGATGTTGAGAGACAAAGAGGCCGCGGCCATGTAGGAAGTCGCTTGGTTGGCCGGAGCCATCTTCATGCGCATCGAAGTGACCCCGATGTTGACCCCGGCCAGAGCGACGCCCAACAACAGATGCATCAACACCAATATCGGTATCGTCCCGCCATGACGATCCGGCAGCGTGGTGAAGGTCCATCCGATGATCACCAAGAAATACAACGACGCAGAGATCGACAGTATCACCTTGCTGCCAAACCTGTCCGCCCAATTGCCCCAGACCTGGTAGAAGATGATGCTGCCCACCTGACTCAACACTCCTAAACCCACAACCAACGACAGCGGCAGGTCCAAGCGTTTGAGCATGTAGACGGAGAAGAAGGGAACCGCGAGATTTGTCACGAAGTAGAAAACGAACAGGAAATTGATGAACTTGCGGAAATCGCTGTCGGTGAACGGAGTGGCGAGGTTTTTGAACGTGGCGCCGACTGATCGGCTCGACACGCTAACCATCCGTGGCTCCGGGATCCTCGACATGAACCCCACCGCAGAATATCCCAGTACCACCGAGCCGAAGATAAACGCGATCGAATAGCCGATCACCGCATCTGCCGGGTCGGCGAATCCCTTCCACCAGTCGACGAAGAAAGCAGCGCTCAAGCCAGTGATGATCGCCGCTATCGTCGCTCGCCTCAGCCGACGCCCGAAAAAGGTGCCCGTAGACCCAACTGGGACAATGTCTCTCAACCAGCTGTTCCATCCGGTCACAAAAAACGCGTTGGCGAAACCACGGATCGCCACAAAGAACAAGAGCAAAGTGACAGCACCAGCGTGTGGAACATCCAGGATGAACGGAATCAAAGCCACCGGTATCCAAGACGAAAACGAGATGAAATAAGTGACGACCGCGACCAGCTTGCGCATCCGGATCCGCTCGATCGCAATCACCGCGATGATCTGCAAGGCCTGCGACGCGAATGGTATCGATGTCAAAATACCGATGTGCAGGTTCGACGCCCCGATCAACAGAGCGAAAGCCGACAAGAAACCGGCAGACACGAATCCATCGGCACCGGCAGCGGCGAAAATCTGCTTATCCATGACCGAGTAGCCGCGCTCTCGGTCAGCGTCAGTCAAGTTGCCCTGCGGTTTGAGAAAGTTAAACATAATGCGAGTCGTCTTATCTACATGCTAAAGATCAAACGCTTAAGCACTACTGGAGGCGTGCCACCTGCCCGCCGTCAATCCAATGAATATGTGTTGGTGCAGAGAGTTACTCGAAAGCCAACGGATCAACCTCGACTCCACGATCAAGCGCCACGTTGATCAACTCGACAAGTCGCTGAGCCGACTGCGGCGTCAACTCCACCGCGATCCTAGCCCCGAGGCCTTGTGATTCGTCCACAAAGTCGATGTTGAGCGCGTGCTCCATCGTCATATGACTCGGATGGTCATACGACACATTCACCTGATTGACCTTTATCCAACCAGGCGTCCCCTTACCACTGCCGGTGACTGCGGCCTTCTCGGCGATCATCGTGCACATACATTGTTCTCCTGCGATTTGACAGACATCGATATCGACCCTAAGTGAGATGCCTACCTAGGAAATCGAACACCTTCCCCCATCCGTCGACAGCCTGCTCCTGACGGTACGGCGCACGGTCGTAGTAGAAGAAACCATGCCCGGCACCGGCGTACATATGGAACTCGTATTCCTTGCCGTGCTTCTTCAGCGCCGCTTCATGAATCGCCACCTGCTCCGGAGACGGACTACCGTCTTCCTCACCGAAAAGGCCGAGTATGGGGCAGGAAAGGTCGGCGGTATAGTCGATCGGAGCTACCGGGTTGTTCTCTGTCAGTTCGGAGTCATCCATCACTACCCGTCCTCCCCAACAGTCGACCACGGCATCGAACCCTTCGACTCTAGAGGCCGCCAGCGTCACGTGCCTACCACCTGAGCAAGTCCCAAACGCCCCGACCTTGCCGTTCGAGTTGGGCAGTGACCGCAGGTATCGCATCGAAGACGCCAGATCGTCAACCGCCTGATCGTCCGGGATCCCACCTTCTGATCGCACCTTCGCCGCCACATCCTCCGGCGACGCGTGGCCGACGCGATGATAAAGATCGGGCGAAATCGTCGCGTACCCATGATGCGCAAACTTCCGCGCACACTCCCGATACCACTCGTCCCAACCAGGCATGTGGTGTGCCAGCACCATCCCCGGATGCGGACCAGGGCCCAACGGACGAGCAAAATACGCGTTTATCGCAGTCCCATCAGACGCCCCCACAGTGATCGTCTCCGCGATCATGCCCTCATACATATCAGTCGTATACAAGAAAGCCCTCCTTCCGAAGCTATTACCCAACGACGCTACGCCAACAAGGGTACTCACTCCCGTCATTCCCGCGCCTCCTACGTCATTCCCACGAAAGCGGGAACCCAAGTGTGGCACCACCATACGTCATTCCGGCGAAAGCCGGAACCCAAGGGTGGGGAGGCGGGCCGGGTTTCCCCCGCCAAAAAGTACGAGACCCAAGGGGGAAATGTCCGAAGGACAAAGGGGGCTACCGGTAGGGGCGGGTCTATGACCCGCCCGTCCCCTTCGCAAAGCGTAAGGGGCGCGAGATCCTTATTCCCTCCCCTTTCCAATGCGAGATACAGAGGGGTTTCACGCGGGATGCCCGCCGAGGCGGATAACCTCAATCCACTACAACCCCCATTCGCCAACCATCACTCCATCCAGAATTGACGGGAGTCCTAGAATTGATGGTCAGCGTCAATGCCTGATACGTCCGTGAATAATCCTCCCGCCGCCGCATTCGCGGAAGTTTTGGCGCGTTTCGCCGACGCAATCGCCGACAATTTCAGACAACCCGTTGATGCATCGCCTGAAGACCAACTTAAGAGTCCAGTCGGAGAGTTGCTGAGTGGTCTAGGCGAGCTGATCAATCTGGATGTTGGTTGGCGTACGGAGGTGCGCCCAGATGACGTAGATGGGCGTCCAGATATTGGCGTCATTACGGATGGTTTGTTGTCAGGCCTAGTCGAGTTGAAGCGCCCTGGTCTAGGCGCGCGAGCCGAGAGTTTCACAGGGGAAAACCGTCGTCAGTGGAATCGTTTCAAGTCGTTACCAAACCTCATATACACGGACGGTTCGCAGTGGAGCCTATATCGCACCGGCGAACTCAAGCACCGAGTAAGAGTTGCCGATGATGTCAGTACCGGCGGTGCCAACTCTATAGATCCAAGCTCCATCAGCGATCTGCGCGACCTGCTGATTGATTTTCTGCACTGGGACCCTATAGTTCCTAGCACCGCCGAGAGTTTGGCAACATTCCTAGCGCCTTTGGCGCGAGTGCTGCGCGATGAGGTCGAGACCGCTTTGAAACGCCCGGACAGTGCTTTGCAAGACCTGTTTCATGAGTGGGGCGGGTTGCTCTTTCCCGAGGGCGACCTCGATCAGTTCGCAGATGCGTATGCGCAGACAGTGACCTACGCTTTGCTATTGGCTAAGTTCGAGGGTGCCGATCAACTTCGACCTCGAATAGCGGCGGATGCTCTTGAGACAAACCACGCGTTGTTGGCGGACGCTTTACAACTATTCGAGACAACTTCGGTTCGTGAAGAACTTCGAATGCCGATTCAGTTGTTGGAGCGCACAATAGGTGCGGTAGATTCGTCGCAGATCAGCCAAGAGAGCGATCCGTGGCTTTATTTCTATGAGCACTTCTTGGCAGCGTACGATCCCAATTTACGCAACGACCGAGGGGTTTACTACACCCCGATCGAAGTAGTTCGTGCGCAGGTTCGTCTAGCTGGGGAGTTGCTGCGAACTCGTTTCAACAAGCCTTTGGGTTTCGCGTCCGATGATGTGGTCGTGTTGGATCCTGCAGTCGGTACCGGAACATATCCCCTCGCCGTGCTAGATCACGCCGCGGAGGCGGTGCAAAGGCGATTTGGCCACGGCACTGTTGAGGGCAGGATGCGCGGTTTAGCAGACCGTTTGCATGCGTTTGAGATTCTGGTGGGCGCTTACTCGGTGGCACACCTACGGATTACGCAGCGCTTGCGTGATTTGTGCGGCGCGGACAAACCGGCGAATGTGTATCTGACGGATACCTTGGCGTCACCTAATGGTTTGGCAGATTTCTCCGCAAGCATGATGCAAGCGAGCCTAACCGAAGAGCATTACCGTGCGTTGAGAGTCAAGAAAGACACCCGCGTATTCGTGTGTCTAGGAAATCCACCTTACGACCGCGAAGAGCACGACCCTAGTGACGAATCAAACCATCGTAAAGGCGGATGGGTTAGATACGGCGATGAAGGATCCGATGAGCCACCCATCTTGGAAGATTTCTTAAAACCGGCGCGCGATGCTGGCCAAGGCGTACACATCAAGAATTTGTACAACGATTACGTGTATTTCTGGCGCTGGGCACTGTGGAAGGTGCTCGATTCGACAACAGATTCGGGAATAGTCACATTCATCACGGCATCCTCATATCTGCGAGGACCAGGATTTTCGGGTATGCGGCGCAAGATGCGAGAGGTGTTCGATGAACTGTGGGTCATAGACCTAGAAGGCGACAACATCGGAGCACGCAAAACGGAGAACGTGTTTTCGATTCAGACTCCAGTTGCGATAGCGATAGGGCTGCGCGAAGGTGAACCTAAATCAGGAACGTCGGCGTAGGTTTGGAAAGCGAGACTAACCGGTACTGGCAAGAATAAACTCTTCCAGCTTGACCGTCTTGATTCATTCAGCAAGTTTGATTGGCAAAGATGTTCAAGCGATTGGGATGCACCGTTTTACCCCGAAGGCAATGGCGATTATTTCGACTTGCCAAGTTTGACCGACGTATTTCCGTGGCAACATTCAGGAGTTCAACTTAAGAGGAAGTGGCCGATTGGGGAAACCCGCGAAGTCCTTTCCAATCGATGGCGTACTTTGACGCAGACACCAAATCCTGGACGTTCGCGGGCTTTCAAGGTGACCAGCGCCCGGAAGATAGATCGTAGATACCAATCGCTCGATGATAGCCAGGGACTAATGTCAGCCATTGAAGACCTAGATGCCGATTCTCCTAGTCCCAAAATAGTGCCTTATGCGTATCGATCATTCGAGCGACATTGGATAATCGGAGATTCGCGTGTCGGCGACCGAATGCGGCCTGAACTCTGGAGTTCACAAGGAAGTAAACAGGTTTATATCACCAGTCTGTTGACTAAGGTTCTCGGCAAAGGCCCTGGCGCTGTAGCTGCTAGCGAAATTCCTGATCTTGACCACTTCTGTGGTCGCGGCGGCAAAGACGTGATACCGCTATGGCGGGATGCTGGTAGCGCAGAGCCCAATGTAACGACAGGTCTGCTTGAAGAGATTAGTGATGAGTACGGTTATGCCGTATCCGCGCATCGGCTGTTCGCGTATGCGTATGGAATCTTGGCGCAACCTACCTACGTCGATCGGTTCTGGGATGAACTAGAGCTACCACCACCGCGATTACCGATAACGAAAAACGCGGATCTGTTCAATCAGGTAGCAGATCACGGCGCAGAACTTCTCTACCTGCACACCTACGGAAAGCGTTTCGGCGGTACGGATAACCCGGGGCATGTACCGCAAGGCGGTGCGCGTTGCACCAAAGGCGTTTCGCCAGAAAGATACCCAGAATCGCACGAGTACGATCGGGAATCCGAGATTCTAAGCGTCGGCGACGGAGAGTTTAAACCTGTGAAACCAGCGATTTGGGATTACTCGGTTTCCGGTAAGCAGATAGTCGACTCTTGGTTGCGTCGCCGGAGTTTGAAAGGTTCAGGTAAGAAATCCTCGCCGTTAGATGAAATACGTCCTCGGAGTTGGGATTTCACCGAGGAGTTGCTGGAGTTGCTTTGGGTCTTGGAACACACCATCGAGTTGCAACCAGTTGGTTCGGCGCTATTGGATGAGGTATGCGCGTCTGAACTGTTTTCGTCCGAGGAGTTGCCTTCTCCAAGCGCGGCTGAGCGTCGTGCGCCGCGTAGGCCTCTTGTTAACGCAAGTCAAGGTGAACTTGGTGCGTAGAGTGGTGGTTGAGGAATGCGTGTTGTGAGTATTCTGAAAGCATTTGGCAATAGCGTTCGGTCATTTGTTCATGCTCGTCCATATTGCATTTCTTTTGCTATGGGCACTACTGGTATAGTCCTCATGCTACTTTCGACTGATGCAGAATTTTGGTCGTCTGTGTGGAATTGGATCAGTCAAGGAGAATCCAATAGCGGAACGATACGGAACATCGGTTTGGTCCTCGCAGGGATAGTTGCGCTTCCCTTGGCTTTATGGCGTAGTTGGGTTGCGCAACGTCAAGCAGAAGCATCTCATCGACAAGCATTCACAGCGCAAGAAGGGCTCGCCAACGATCGTTACCAAAAAGGAGCGGAGATGCTTGGTAGCGACATTCTTTCGGTTCGAGTCGGCGGAATATACGCGCTACGCGGTCTAGTGGAAGATGTGCCAAGCGTCTACGGGGTGCCAGTTAAACGCTTGCTGTGTGCTTTTATTCGCAACCCCACTGAGGATTCATCATTGTTATTCAACGATGAATTGCCCGATGCCGAAGCCCCGCCTCTTCGAGATGATGTCAAAGCAGCACTAGAGGCCGTTACTGTCCGACACGCAAGTGAAGTAGAACGTGAGCGCAAAATGGGGATCGTGCACGACATAGTTCGTTCTCAACTACAAAGGTCAGCCCTAATAGGCACCAATTTTGCAAACTTCAACTTATCAAGCGTAGATCTTACGAACTCTTTACTTGCGAAAGCTGATTTTTCATACGCGTTTCTGGCTTTTGCCGATTTATCTGGCGCTGATCTGGGCGATGCTAACTTCAAACGAACAATATTGAACGAATGTAATCTATCCGGGGCTAAGTTTGTGTCTATCGCAGTGGGCTCAGACCAACATACCCGGAATATAGTAGCCCGCAACCTAACACAAGCACAACTTGATCAGGCGGTGGCCGCCCCCGATAATCCGCCGATCTTGGACGGCGTGATTGATGCCGAGACAGGCGAGCAGTTGGTTTGGCGTGGCAGTGCACCATCAGCGTAACGCCGTCCCATCTCCCACTACCGACTTCCATCTACCCTCGCACAGTCGCCGTCGCCAACCCCCGCACCTCATCTCCCAAACATCCACTACTCATCCTTCCCATCCTAGTTCTCACACCCCCACACCCCTCAGACACCAACTAATACCTCCATCGACTACAATCCACCCCCCTCTCCCGCTGGGCGGGAGAGGGGCCGGGGGTGAGGGCGCGGGGAAGGGCGGGGCCAGACGGTCGCAACCAAAAACTAAACCCCCAAACAACCACAACCATCATCATTCCCATCATTCAAAATCATGCCCATCATGGTTCACACACCAAATCCCCAGAATCCCCCAACAAAATCCCAAGAATCCCAATTCAGACAACAAACTTGCCGTCAACTTGCCGTTTCAACAGCAAGTTTGTTCTAATTTCCCCTTCCATCCAAGCCCCCAAATCCTACGAAAACCACCATCCCACAACCCCCAAACGCCGATATCCGCCCCATACCACGCGCCGCTCCCCGAATAACACCCAAAAACCACCCCATCGCGAAACTGCCGCGCTCGAGACCGACTAGCGGCAACTTCCGGCAACTTCCGGCAAAAAGCGGCAAAAACGCAAACCCAAGACCGCCCACGCCCAAAGCCCCGAATCATCACCGCCCGGGCCTTTACACGCGTCTGCGAAAACCTCGTCATCCCAATCCTTCAGAATCACGCCCACCACAGTTCCACCCCCTCCTCCAGTGTTATATTCCAAAGCACCATGACCCAGAACGCACCCCAAAACGGCGCTCAAAACAACGACGTTCGCCAAAAAGGCCCCCTCCAGGGCATCAAAGTAATCGAATTCGGCAACTTCGTCGCCGGTCCCTTCGCCGGACAGATCCTCGCCGACATGGGCGCCGAGGTCATCAAAGTCGAACCCCCTACCGGCGACCCGTGGCGAGTTTCACAACCCTTCGCACCGAACGAGAGCCGCACCTTCCTACCCCTCAACCGCGGCGTCAAGAGCGTCACCCTGAACTTAAAAGACCCCAAAGGCAAAGCCGCCTTGGAGAAGATCGTCAAGATGTCAGACGGCGTCATCTCAAACAACCGCCCCGACACCGCAAAGGCGCTTGGCATCGACTACGATTCGCTTGCCGCCATCAACCCCGCCATCATCTACGTCGACATCACCGCATACGGCATGAAAGGCCCCCTAGGCGGCGCTCCCGGCTTTGACCTCGTCATGCAGGGCTTCACCGGCGCCGTAACCTCCGAAGGCAAGATAACGCCCAACGGCCAACCAGAGGTCGTATGGTCGTCTTCCTACATCGACCTCTCATCCGCATACTGCGCCGCCGCCGGAATCATGGCCGGCATTATCGGACGCGGCGACAGCGGAAAGGGCCAGAAGGTCGAGACCAGCCTCATGATGAACGCCTTGGCGATGCAGTGCATGAGGATCATGCACATGCTCGACGCGCCCACGCCGTCGATGACCTGGTACCAGGATCGATATCCCCAACTCATCGCCGAAGGCAAGAACTACCAAGAAATCCAGCACGACTACCAAAACGTCGTCCGCCCGGCGATCTACCGATGCTACTACCGCGCCTACCGCACCAAAGACGGCGGCATGTGCCTCGGCACCCTCGATTGGGCCGCACGAGCACGTCTCCTCAAACACCTAAACCTCGAAGACCCCCGCGTCACCGACCCAGACTACGACCTCAACACCCCCGAAGCCGAAAAGCTCGCCGAAGATATGGTCAAGACCTTCGAAGACATATTTGATTCGAAGACAACGGCCGAGTGGGTCGAAGAGCTGAACGCCAAAGACATCCCCTGCGGCCCCATCCGCTTCAGCGAAGACCTCGTCTGGGACGAGCAAGCCGAGGCCAACAACTACATCATCGAACTCGAACACCACACCGGCCACCGCTACCGAACCTCCGGCCCCATCCTAAACTTCACCAACGGCATGCCCGACCTCAAACCCTCCCCAGCCCTAGGCGAACACAACCACGAAATCCTCCGCGAAGCCGGCATGACAGAAGACGAGATCGCCGCCACCGTCGGCTAAGCGCATGGTATCCACGACTACACCACACGCCGGACAACCTAGGCTCACGATCGCTGACACGCAAGGGGCCAGACCGATCTCAAACGGTCGCATGAACGCTTTGCTTCCCAGCGATACCGCGGCTCACGATTGGTACCGATTTGTGCTGTCTTTCCCACCACATCTAGTGCGTGAATACATTGACCGATTGGACGTGAATGACCATGAAGTAATGCTTGACCCGTTTTGTGGAACCGGAACGACGCTGGTCGAATGCAAAAAACTCGGTATTCCGAGCGTCGGAGTCGAAGCCTTGCCAAGTTCAGCCTTCGTCGCAAATACAAAGGTTGATTGGTCCGTCGATCCAAAGGCGCTAATGGACCGGGCCGAGACGGTATCCCAGCGGGCAATAAAGATGTTGCATGACGAAGGGATCGCGGACGAACCGACCAACGACACGGTTAACCCGGCCGAACTACGCCGACTGCCACCCGAAGCCGCCAAACTGATTTTCAAAAACGCCATAAGTCCGTTGCCACTGCACAAAACCCTGGTCTTGGTCGAAGAACTCAAGCGTCATCAATCCGACTTCTATACCGATCACGAGATGCTGGCTCTAGCATCAGCAATCGTCGGCGATATCTCAAACTTGAAGTTCGGCCCGGAAGTCGGCGTTGGAAAAATCAAAAAAGATGCTCCCGTCGTTGCAGCGTGGCTCCGCCGCTTGACCAAAATCTCCGATGACTTGGGTGAACTCGCCGACTACGACACGATATCCGAAGTCCACTGCGGCGACGCGCGCGAAATCGACCAAATCCTAGAACCGAACTCCGTCGATGCCGTCATAACCTCTCCGCCGTACCCAAATGAGAAGGACTACACTCGCACGGTGCGTATCGAATCGGTAATACTTGGCTTCTTCGAAGACCGAATGGATCTCCGCGCTACCAAGCAACACCTTCTCCGTTCGAATTCGAGAACCGTGTACAAGGCCGACACTGACCATGAGTGGATTCCGCCGGAATCGCCAGTACACGAGTTAGCCGACCGTATTGAAGCCCGACGAATCGAATTGGGCAAAACTTCCGGTTTCGAAAAACAGTACTCGCGGGTGGTGAGACTTTACTTCGGTGGCATGGCAAAACACCTACGCAGCCTGTCTAATGTCCTGAAACCGGGCGCAAGGCTCGCTTACGTTGTCGGCGATCAAGCGTCGTTTTTCCGCATCATGATCCGAACCGGACAACTGCTGGCACAGATCGCAGAAGACATCGGGTACAACGTAGAAGGAATTGATCTGTTCCGCACACGGCTCGCAACAGCAACTCGAGAACATTTGAGGGAAGAAGTCTTGTTGCTGAGGTGGCCGGGATAACTACCGGTATTCCCATAAGGCCTCTAGTTCTGCGTCGCCGTTAAGACATGCCAGAAGCAGAATTCGATCCTGAACAGTTCCAGCGAATCATCTCGTATTACCGTGATTGTCTCGATAACGACGCTGAACGTTCCGTCGTTTTTCAACAAGGCGATGAAGGCCAGAAGTTCATCCCATTAAAACTCGAGAAGGAATGGACGTTGAGTGGCAAAGGCGAATTGAGGGCGGACCTTGTAGGTGATAAATCAAGATTCGCCTCTGATCTGCGGCAACGAAGGTCATCTGCGGAGATTATGTACGGTTATCCGTTTTTGGTTAAACGCACTTACAGCCGAGGAATTTCACTTATTCCGGTGTTTCTGCAGCCAGTGGACCACAATCTCGAAGGTGATGGGTTAAGCGCTCTCTTGGTTCATGATTGGCCGATTTTGAACGAAGAATTTTGCCGATCAATTGGCATTTCGGCGCGCGAGGAAAAAGCTCAACTGTACGAGCAACTGGGCTTGACTGCGGATATGGAACTCCCGCCCGAAGGCTTAAGTTATTTTGTGCGTCGTTTGAAGGATATGGAGCAACTCCCAGAAGGTGAGTTGTTGAATCCGAGTTGCATTCCGAAAGGGTCGATTAGTCAGGCGTCCAAATTCGCAGACATATTGAATAGACATGCCCTTGTGATCACCGATCGCCCGGGATTCACGCGCGGACTTGACGCCGAACTGTCATTATTGACCCAGCAATCACACCTTGAAAGTGTCGGTTCAACAGCGTCTAGTTTCTTTTTCGGTGTTACCCCACTCGATCGTCTATCCGAAAACGATCGCAACCAAACGCATAGCAACATCACCGAAATTGTGCCGTTGAACGAGGAGCAACGCCGCGCAGTGCGGTCAGCATTTAAAAATGACCTCACCGTTGTCACTGGCCCTCCGGGTACCGGGAAATCTCAGGTAGTGACGACGGTTATCGCTAACGCTTGGTTCAGGGGGCAGAGCGTTCTATTCGCCAGTTACAACCACAAAGCCGTCGATGTGGTTGAAAACCGAGTAAACAGTCTTACTACTAAACCACTGATGGTCCGTACTGGCCGGCGCGCTGGGGATCGAGAGCTGCGGAATGAAATCATAGCGTTTTTGTCAAATGTCCTCGCATCTGACGTAAGCGATCAGGAACGATCCGAATTGACTGAAGCCGATCGCATGGTTGGGCGACTAGAACATAGCAGAGAAGAAATCTGGCGGGATTTGGAGAATGTGCGAGTCCACCGCAATCGCGTCTATCAAATCGACAAAGATATCGCAAAAATCAAACCTAAACTTGAACAACTAGAAAGCGAACGTGAGGCCACACGTCGCGACAGAGACGACGCTAGCCACTCCATCGAAACGCAAATTAAAGACCTGTTGGGCGCGATTGAAAGCCTGCGTCAACACGGGGACCGCGTTGACGTCGCCCACCCTCACGTTGATCGCGAGTTCATCACAAGCATCGAGCACCGTTACGATGAACTCGACTCGCTCAGGAACCAGATAGAACTCGCAACCCGTAGACGCGACGCGGAAATCGACCCTTTGAAACGAAAACTCGCGCGACTGAGGAGCGATTTTGATCAGCATCTGCTAAACCGCAGAAACAGTCAGGATTTTGGCGCAATCAGAAATCTGGTGCTGAATGCTCAAGCAATCTTGGTATCGCAAACTGACGGTAAAGCCACTATCTGGGGAAACTTGTGGAAACGACTCAGGCGTCGCGCCGACTTCAAACGCGTCGAGGCATTAACTCAATCATGGGCGGACGATTACGACATCCTAGGCAAACCGCCTTCCGGCCCGATCGCCACAGAACAGTTAGCAATCTGGTCTAGATACATCGCCGATGCGATTGCGAGATTGGGCGAATGGGAGAAAGACTTCGAGCGCAATCAGCAGGCGGCAGCCGCGATTGAAAAATTTGGAAACGAAATCGTTCGTGTTGAGACTGATTTTGAGAGCAATCGGTTCGAGATTCGCGAGGTAACTATCGAACAATCCATTTTTGAGCTTGTCGAAAAGCAAGTTCAATCACTTCTTTCGCAAATTGACAAACTGAAAGACCAATTAGATGAGGTTAAAGATGCGTTCGACGTAGTCAATCAAAGACGAGCGGAGGTCGAAAAGACCTTCAGAGAACACTCGCGTGATTTCGAAGACGGTGTCGCTAAGCTAAGCGAGTTGCCCAAGGTCAATGAACTGGCCAATCAACTGGCTAAAGTTGAAAAACAGATATGGAATGCCGGGGCAAGGTTGGTTGACGCGTCGATGCGTATCGTCCCAGATCGTTTCGACACAGATACGAGGAATGCGATCGGTGATTTTCGTGCGCTATTTGAGCGATTGCGCGATGATCGGCTAGGTGGCCCGGCTTACGGAAGACTAATGCGGCAGATGGAGACGCTGTTCCAGAAGGTTATGTCTGCGCTACCTGCTTGGTGTGTAACCAATCTTTCGGCGAGAGGCCACATCCCACTTCATGCCGGAATGTTTGACCTGGTAGTAATCGATGAAGCTAGCCAGTGTAGTATCCCATCGGCTTTGCCGCTCATGTATCGCGCGAAACGGGCGTTGATTATCGGCGACCCCTATCAACTGCGACACATCACAAAGATCGGGTTGCGAAAAGATCAGGAATTGCAGGCGCGGCACTGCATGGAGCAAGCATCGGACGCAATTTTCTCATTCAGCCATCAGTCATTGTTCGACGTTGCTTCACGCAACGCATATCCGATCACGCTCCGCGAACATTTTCGGTCGCATGCCGACATAATTGGGTTCAGCAATAAGCATTGGTATGATGGCACTCTGGTGGTTTGTACCGACTATGATGACCTGCGCCTGCGAGTTCCGACCGACCAAACTGCTGGCGTATCTTGGCATCAAACGAACGGGCATGTTGAGCGCTCTTCGCGATTCAACGGCAACGTGAACAACGCAGAAGCCAACGAGCTAGCTAACCGAGTTGTCGATTTGATAGCTAACCGTGGATTTCGCGGTAGTGTAGGCATCGTCACGCCGTTTCGTGCCCAAGCAAATCTGATCCGCAGCATTCTCACCCAAAACCTCAAAGCCACTGAGATGCAACGTTGTGATCTGATCACGGATACATCCCACGCTTTCCAGGGCGACGAAAGGGATGTTGTTTTCTTTTCTCCTTGCGTCGAATTTGAAATGCCCGATGGCGCGGAGTGGTTCATACGCGAAACCGGAAATCTCTTCAACGTGGCGATAACCAGAGCGCGCGCAATGTTGGTGATTGTTGGTAATCATGAAGCATGTTTGGCATCCAAAATCGACCATGTAAGGAGGTTTGCTGAATTCTGTAACGTGGTCAACGTTCGGGAAGGTCATCACGCAATCACACCCGGGTTTCAAGACGGACCAGACGTAGGGGCGTGGGAGCGTCCGTTTTACGAAGCGGCCCTCAAAGCCGGATTGAATCCGATGCACCAATATATCGAAGGCCAAAACCGCCTAGATTTCGTATTCGTGACGCCAACGTTGAAACTCAATGTAGAAGTAGATGGGGAGCTATACCACCGAGAATGGGACGGTCGCCGCAGTCGTACCGACCTTGCGCGAGATCGACGACTGATCGGACAGGGGTGGAAGGTTAAACGTTTCTGGGTTTATGAGATTCGAGATGAGTTAGAAAGATGCGTTGCCGAAACTAAAGAGCTTCTTCTCTAGGTCATCCTCCATGCCCCACATCTACCTAGCCACACCCATCACCAGCGTCTCCGAGGAAGACCGCCAGCTGATCGTCCGCTGGTGTAAGTGGTACATCCAAAACGCGCTACCTGACAAGGATGTCTTCTGTCCCGCCATCGAGTACGACACACGGTGGGCAAACGGCCCGCCTCAGACCGAAGACGATCTCATCGCTATCCGAGACCGTAGTTGGGCGAAGTTGGACAGCAGCGATGAACTACACGTACTCCACCCAGACCTCTCGACAAACGCGGCCATCGAGTTCGGATACGCGATGGGACTGAAACTCGAGAAAGTCATGGTCATTGCGTTCGCCGAATGGCTAACGGGCACGTTGAAGGACTATCGTCTCCGACTGCTGATGCATAAACCAACCGTCGAGTTCCGTTCGTACAGCTTGTTGGAGCTAGGCCTGCTGTAGGGCTTGACTGGACTACTCGGTCTCCGGCGTAGTATCCCCCTCCGCCGAGAAGTAGCCAGACGCAAAGATCAGTCCGTCGTGACGAACCGCCCATAAGTGCTGCACATCGTCTTCGGACGTGCGAGGGTTGGGCAAATCGAACGTGCCCCAAGCCCCGTCATCGGTCGCGTATTGAACGGCCACGCCGCCGAAGTTTCTTCCAGTCTCGGCCTCGTAGGCTGTGATGTCTTTGCCCACCAGTTGCGGGAAGGTCGGGAACGCCAAGACGATCGCGTTTTCATCAAAGAGTGTCAGGTACCACTGACCATCAATGCTCTCTTCGCCGTTGTAAAACTCGACCGTCGCGTCAAGTCCGTCGCGCTCATAGCGAGCTATAGCTTCGTCAACGAATTCCCGCGTGTAAGCCGCCGGGTCTTCCGGTTGCGGGTAGTAACCGGACGCGAACATGATTCCGTCGTGTCGAACCGCGTACGCAACCTTTGGCGCATCTTGGAACGTGAATGGGTGAGGCCACAGATACTCGATCCAGGCCGAGCCGTCTTCCTCAACGTTCGCAAACTCCTGTCCGAGTTCGAATCCCGAGGTGTCGACTGCGTCCTTGATGTCCGTCCCTCGCAACTGCGGGAGCAACGGATGGATGATGTAGATGTCGTTTTCGTCGGTGGCGAAGAGGTACCACTGGCCTTCGTAACTGGCTATGCTGTTGTAGTAACCGAGCGTCGGTTGCAGCCCGTACTCTTCGTAACGGGCGATCGCATCTTCGACGTATTTGATGGTGTACTCCTCTGGATCGGCGCCATGCCACTCGGGTTCCGTTGGATCGGCGGAGTAATGCCCGGACGCAAATATGAGTCCGTCGTGACGCTTGACCCAGGCGGTCTTGTTCTCTTCACGCAGCGACTCGGGATTCGGCCAGAGATATTCGACCCAATGCCCATCCTCGGTCGCCTTGGCGATCTCCTTGCCGAGCTCGTATCCGTTGGATCCCACCACGTCTTTGATGTCAGTGTCCTTCAAACGCGGGAATATCGGATGGGCCAAATAAATGTCGTTCTCGTCGATCAGGAAGAGGTAGAACTGGCCGTCGACGCTCTCAAAGCTGTCGTAATACTCGATTGTGGCTTCCAGACCTTCTGCGTCGTAAAGGTCTATGGCCTTCTGGACGTATGCCTGCGTGAAGTCGGCGAGGTTTTCGATTAGTACCACGTGGCTCGCGGAAAAGATCAAGCCGTCGTGTAGAACCGACAGGTTCCGCCTTGGAATCTGCTCGCCAGTCTCCTGGTCGTAAGATTCGAGTTCGAACCAGAAGCCTTCCGGTGTAGCTTGCGCCCAGAGTTTCCCGAGAGGAGTCGAGGGGTTTGTGCGGTCATTGGTGCCAATTATCACTTTCAACCATCCAAGCGCCGCCGCAAGGAGAGTCTGGTCGCCCTCGCTCAAAATCACCATGTAGCGATCGCCATCTAGACTCGCCTCGTCACTGTAGTACTCGAGGACGGCTTCGCGGCCCTTCGCTTCATACAGGTCTATTGCAGCATCGACGTATGCACGCGTGATCTCGTCGTCGGTAAGTCCTGACGTATCGATTTCGGGTTCAGGCGTAGCCGTCGGTTCGGGCTCAGGCGTAGCAGTGGGCTCGGGTTCCGGAGTCGCCGTGGGCTCGGGTTCGGACGTCGCCGTGGGTTCGGGTTCACTGGTGCAGGCTGCTGTGACGAGAATTAAAGAAGCGAAAACTGTGACAATAGCAGTGTGTCGCAAGCATTTGAGCAGCATGTCGAGTGTCTGTTTTCCTAATGTGAGACTTGCTTAAGCACCAGCCGGCACTCTCAGCAACCATTCTAATCGATACGTTAGCTCAATAACCCACGAACTATCCTGAACGACCTCTTGACAATCAGAAATCAACGGTCATCAACAATGGCGTAGATGATCCATATCCGCCGCGCTTGGCGATCGCTACGGCTTTACAGCTCTCCCTTTGTTCCCAACAGGTTTCACCGCCCACCGGAAATACATCGGCATCGATACCGTGACCGCGAGAGCGGCCTTAACTGCTGACTAGCGATACCCCGGACCACGCCCACGCTCCCAAGCGTGCGCCCTGGCCACATCCTCATCTAATTCGACACCCCATCCGGGTTTGGTCGGCACATCCAGCAACCCGCCATCGTGGAAGGTCAACGGCCCACCGGTCAAGTCATCCTTCCATGGAACATCGTCGATATCGATCTCGCAGATTCGCACGTTGGGCAACGTGGCGCACAGGTTGATCCCCTGCATCGTCGCCAAGTGCGAGTAGTAGTTGTGCGGCGCAACGTTGATCTCATGCGACTCAGCCAGCATCCCGACGTCACGACCACGAGCAAAACCCTGCCATGGGACATCGATCATTGCGATGTCCATCGCCCGGGCCGCGAAGTACGGTCGGTAATCCCGGATTGTGAAGAGATTCTCCCCCGATGTGATCGGACAACTCGTGCTGTCCTTGACCTCCTTCAACCCATTGACCTCGTACATGTCGATCTCAACCCACATCATGTCGAACTGCTCCAACACGGCGCAGATCTGCTTTGCCGCCTGCGGTTTGACGTTGAAGTTAAGGTCCAGCGCAATCTCAACATCCGGTCCTACCGCCTCCTTGAACGTCCCGATGTACTTCTCAACGTGCCTCAACAGCCCCGGTTCAATCGTCTGGTCCGAGGCATCAGTGCCGAAACCGTATCCATAACCATGCGTATCGTCGTCAAAGAAGATTATGTTCGTCTTCAGCGCCTTGAAGCCTCGCTCCTTGACCTCGTGCCCCAGATCGGTCACCGCCTGAAACGAATCCATTGGTGGCACTCCGATCAACTCATGGTTCCTCGACCGAGAAGAGCCGCAATGCGACCAGTAAACCTGCTGCCGCTCCCGAGTCGGCCCACCGAACAGGCTGTGCACCGGCACTCCCAACGCCTTTCCTTTGACATCCCACAACGCGAGCTCCACGCCCGCGATCGCCTTCGCCGCAATCCCTCCCGGCGACTGTCGTGCCATCCGATACATGTCCCAATAACGCGCCTCGACCGCCAAAGGATCGGCACCCAGCAGTATCGGCTCGAAATCCGTCACGGTCCCTGTAATCCCATAGGGATTTCGCCCATCCGACATCTCACCGTAACCCGTGATGCCCTCATCAGTCCTAACCGCGCAGAACTGCCAAGGTCGCCAACCAGCATCAACTACGAAAGTCTCAATCTCTGTTATCTTCACTCTTTTTCTCCTCGTTTCGCGAGCCGTTTCCGCAACCTCGGAAAGGCTACGTCGAAGCATAATTCAGCATATCCTCGACCACAATCAAACCGTCGGCGATAATTGAGGATATCGGGATTCAAACCCTGCAAACTAAATATCCAACGCATAGAACCATCGAAATGGTTGACGGAAATCACAACTCAAACGACATCGCATTGGTCACTTCCAACGGCTACGAACCCGGCATGTTCAACACCGGAGTGACCCTCAATCCCGCCACCAAGGCGCAGATCGCCGACAGCGTAAACGAGATCCTCAAGGCAATCGGACCCGAAAACCTCGACCCGCAGGGCACCGAGCGTACACCGCTACGCGTCGCCGAGTTATTCGACGAACTTCTCAGCGGATACTCCATCGACCCCGAACAGCTCCTCAACGGCGCCCTGTTCGATGTCGAATACGACCAGCTCGTGGTCGTCAAATCGATCGAGTTCTACAGCCTCTGCGAGCACCACCTCTTGCCTTTTTACGGTTACGCCCACGTCGGATATCTTCCCGACAAAAAGGTCGTCGGGTTGTCAAAGATCCCCCGCATCGTCGACATGTTCGCTCGACGCCTCCAAGTGCAAGAGCGAATGACGCAGGAGATCGCCAGCTTCCTAGACTCTCTGATCGATCCCAAAGGCGTTGGAGTAGTTGTCGAAGGCACTCACATGTGCACGGTAATGCGAGGCGTCCGGAAACAAGACCCTCGCATGATCACAAGCGCTGTCATGGGCTCCCTCCGCGACAACGCCGCGACTCGCGACGAGTTCATGGACCACCTTCGCAACACCTCAGTTTGAGGCCTCTTCGCTCTGGCTGATAGGGCGTTTGTACAAGTCCCATTAAGAGAAAGGGGCGAGCAGACAGCGGTTTAGTGCCATGACCAAATTAGTCATATACTTAGCTAATCAAGTGCCTTAGGAGTTGATGATGGTTACCGTAAACGTCCACGAAGCGAAGGCGCATCTCTCGCGGCTGTTGGCGCAGGTCGAAACCGGTGAAGACGTTGTGATTGCTCGAAATGGCAAACCCATTGCGAGATTAGTGCCCTGCGTACCGAAAGGAAAGCGCCAGTTCGGAACATTGAAGGGCAAGATTGAGATCGATGATCGATTCTTCGAACCGTTGCCCGAGGAAGAGTTGCGGTTGTGGGAGAGCAGATAACCACCCGCGTTTTAGAAACCGGGGCAGATTAGTCATATCATTGACTAATCGAATTCATTGGGGTTAGTTATGGTTACCGTAAACGTCCACGAAGCGAAGACACATCTCTCGAGGCTTCTAGCGCAGGTCGAGGCTGGCGAGGAAGTTGTGATCGCCCGAAACGGAGACCCGGTTGCGAAGTTGGTCCAGGTTCGCCAATCCGGCAAGCCGGAATTCGGATCGATGCGGGGCATGATCGAACTCGACGACGGCTTTTTCGATCCTTTGCCGGAGGAAGAGCTGAAGGCTTGGGAAGGCGCGTAGGTTTTTGCGCCTGCTGTTCGACACTCACGCATTGGTCTGGTGGTTTTCTGGAAACCGACGCCTCCCTGCCAGCGCGCGAGATGCCATTGAGGATACAGACAATCAAAAACTGGTCAGCGCAGCCACCGCTTGGGAGGTCGCGACTAAGTTCCGATTGGGCAAAATGCCTGGAGCCGATGCTTTGGCCAATGATTTTAGAGGCAGAGTTGCGAGCCAAGGGTTCGATGAAGTCCCGATAACCGTCGAACACTCATTGCGCGCAGGCTCTCTTCCCGGACTGCATCGCGACCCCTTCGACAGGATGCTGATTGCTCAAGCGTTGACCGACGACTTGGTGCTGGTGTCGAACGAGACCTTGTTCGATCAGTACGGCGTGCGCCGCCTCTGGTAACCGACGGGTGTCGCCGAGAGCATCGCGGACATCACTGCAACGGCGAAAAACTCATCGGCAGCAATAGCTTGTTCGCCTGCGTGAGGGGAGCAATACCACCCGGAGGTGGCCAAACACCTTTGGCACGAGTTTCTTCTCGAATAGCCGCCCGTTGGTCGTAACTCTCATACGCCCACATGTGGATCCAAGTGTTGAGAGCGCCGAGTTCCGAATACCACGCGCCAACCAGCGGCGAATACTTCTCTCGCTCCTCGATGTGATTGCCCCAAATCTCGATCACCTTAGGTATGTCCAGCGGAGCGTAAGTGTAAATCCGCATCTCATAAACCGGCCCCAGCTTGGCCTCTCCGCGGTTCTTCATGAACGGTGCTGGAAGAAAGATCTCAGACCGCATCTTCCTTACGAACTCCGCGTTGTCAGGCGGCCAAATCCCCCTCTCGGCAACCTCCGCACGAACTTTCCTGCGTTGCTCCAAGTCGTCATACGGCCAGACATGGACAACTTGGTTTAACGGCCCAACTTCGCTGAACCAGAATCCGAAAAGCTGCGAGTAGTCCTGCCGTCCCTCCTTGATCTTTGCCGCCGTCCTCGCCTCAAACTCGGGCACTGCCCTTGTCACAAGGTCATACGTCCTGAATTCGTAGATCATCCTCGGTTCCTCGATTGTCTAGACACTGACTGCACGAAGGCTAACATGAAGGCAACCACCTCGAGCTTACGTAGACTCCAACACTCCCCGGAACTACTAGACACTGTGAGACTCGAATTCTAGAGCGGCACCAAGCATGCAAATCAACAACGCAACAGCACTAGTTACCGGCGCATCCAGACGTATCGGCCGGGCATTCGCGCTCGCCCTCGCCGAGAACGGCTGCAACGTCGCCGTCCACTACTACACGACCGAACCCGACGCAATAGAAACCCGCGACATAGCCCGCGAACTCGGTGTCAAAAGCGAAGCAATCCAAGCCGACCTCGCCATCGCAGACGAGTGCCACCGTCTCTGGAATGAAACCATCTCGCAACTCGGCCAAGTCCCAAGCGTCGTCATAAACAACGCATCATTCTTCGACCAGGTAACCCTAGACAACGTCACATCAGCAGACTTCGACCGCACAATGGCCGTCAACGTCCGCGCCCCGATGCTCCTGGCGCAAGCGATGGCCCGCGACCTACCCCAAGACAGCGCCGGAAAGATCTTCAACATCAACGATCGCCGAATGGCATACCGCTCACGAATAACCTACGCCATCACAAACTCAGCCCTCACCGGCCTAACCAAAACCTTAGCCATCAGCCTCGCACCCCGTATCCAATCCAACGAACTCCGCCTAGGCGTTATCCTCCCGTTAGACGAAGCCGGGAACGGCGAGAACCAGTCATATTCAGACAGAACAATGGGACCCGCCGGCAGAATGGGCACCCTCGACGAGGTCACCCAAGCCGTTATCAGCATCATCCGCAACGACTACATCAACGGCGCTTCTCTTAGTGTAGACGGCGGTCTGAGCGCTATCGACTAAACCCAAAACCGCATCACCTCATACATAAATTGCCTCAAACAAGGATTCCGTATATTATTTCCGCACGCGCACAAGCCGTAATCGGATAGACGCGCCTCAGTCGCCGGTTCGATATCCAATGCGCAAGACCTTAGTCACTATAGACGGCCACATCGGTTCCGGCGGGTTCGATGTTGGCAGGAAAATCGCCCGCATGCTCGGGTGGAGACTCTTTGACCGCGTCCGGCTGCAGGCGATCGAGAACGGCCAGACGCAGGACCTCGCTGATCCAAGAAGCGAAGCCGAATTCTCAGACCGCCTATGGTCATGGATCGAACGAGCCGCATCCTACTTCGCTGTCGGTGCAGCAGGTGACGACCCGCTCCTGCAAGGCGGTGCTGATCTTCACCTGCCCCTGACTTGGGACAGAAACGGACCCTCCTCCACCAACTCCCTCAGCAGCTCCTACGACCTCGGACAAGTAGCCAAAAACGGCAAAGCTGTAATCGTCCACCGCGCCGGTGCCGTCGAGTTAGCCGAAAAAGAAGACGTCGCCCGCGTCGGAATCTTCGCCCACTGGGACGACCGCGTGCGAAGGGTCATGTCCCGCGAAGGATTGAGCGACGTCTCAACTGCCGAGCGCATAATCTTCGAACGTGAACAAGCCCAACGTGAATACTTCGATAAGGTCCACGCCGCCGATCCCGAAGACCCAGAGCTATACGACTTTGTCATCAACACCTCAGACAAAAATATCGACATCGCAACAATAGAAGTCTCACGTTACGTCAAAGAAGAACGCGAACGAATCGCGGTCTGAACCTTTACTTGATGACGAAACTCGGATATCCCCTGCCGGTAAGTTCGTCGAATTCTGAGGTCGAAAACTGGTGATTCACGCATGAGCAACAAGACCAGATTTGCAGTTCGTAAGTTCATGCGAAGCCCCGTCATCACCGTGAATCTCGACGGTCTCGTCGCCGACGTCGCCGACCTGATGATCGAACACAACATCGGATCGGTCGTCGTCGTAGACGATGCCGGCAACATGTGCGGTATGGTCACCGAGGGAATGTTCATGCCCAAAGAGGAACTGTTCCCGTTCGTCCGTGGCACTGTAACTCGCCTGATGGGCACTAACGTCGGCAGCGACCATTCAACGTCCTATTACGACGCCATCGCCGAAGTCGGTTCCAAGACCGTCCAAGAAGTCATGGACCATGAACCCGAAGTCGTCCATCCCGACACCACCATCGACCAGGTGATCGAGACCATAGCCCAGGCCGGCGAGTACCACGTCCCTGTAGTCGAGAACGGCAAACCCGTAGGCATGATCGCCCGCCACGACCTCCTGCAGTTCTTCAGCGGATAAACCGCAACGCGACCCTCAAACATCCGCCCGCGGCAACAACCCCCGAGACATCATCTCTTCCGCCTGCCGCAAGTCCTTGTGACTGTCCACCGAGATCCAGTTCGCCGTCGACCTGATCGCCCGCATCCGTCCCTCCGCAACTAACTGCGGAAACGTCGAATCCTCATGATCACCAACATCAGGAAACAACTCTTCGAGACCTCGCTCCAGCACATAGATCCCGCCATTGATCCAAAACGGCAACTCCGTCTTCTCCGCAAAACTCGTCACCACATCATCATCCGAGACCAGCACTACGCCAAACTGGCTGACATAAGGTATCAGCGTAATCGCCGCCGCCGCATTGTTTTCCCGCCTCGTCTCAATCAACGGCGCCAACGACTGGTCCGTCAACACATCTCCATTCACCACGATCACATCATCTACGTCCTCCGGAACCAACCCCAAGCCCTGCTTCGCGGCACCTCCTCGACCCAGCGGCGTATCCTCCGGCGAGTAATGAGCCCTGAACCCAAACGCCGAACCATCCCCAAAGTGCTCCTCAACCTGTTCCGCACGGTAACCAGTCAGAAAAACGATATCCGTCACCCCATTCGCACAAAGCCAACTCGCCTGATGTTGCAACAACGGCACCCCGTTCACCGGTACCATCGGCTTGCAAATGTCATCCGTAAGCGGCTGCAACCGCTCACCGCGGCCACCCGCAATTGTCAACGCCCACATTAGGCAAAACCCCAATCGAATTACCGGGTCGTTGTAAACAATTGTCGAATCGCCTAATTCGAGTTCAAAAACTCCCAACAAGCATCGATCTCCTCTTCCGTTATCGGCTCCTGCACAACGATCGACGGTGACTTCGCCTTCCCATCCGATCCATCTCCCATCCACTTCGGCCAGACCGCGATCCCTGCACCTAACTCCTCACGCGTTATCTCCACATCCCGCGGCCGCCACCGAACCTTGCACGTGTCCAGCCATCCCACCAGCGTCTCCGGACTCTGCTGAGTCCGCCAAGCGATGATCACGGCTCCCAGCGCGCACATCTCCCCGTGGATCCAATACTTGTCCGCCGCAATCTCCACCACGAAACAAAAAGCATGATCCGCTCCCGGTGCCCGCTCATCCTTCACCAGGGCATCATCCCGCGCCTGCACCGCATTCATGATCACCTCCACCGATGACGGCGTCATCTCCCCATCCTCATCCAAACTCGCCGGAAAATCTGTCACGATCTGGTCGTAGAGAGCCAGAGCGTTCGCGATCTTGTCCTCCTCAACAGGACCCGTATTGCCCATCTCCGCCGATCGTCGCCACTCCGAAATCCCAGCATACCCACACAGAACATCGCCTAATCCCGCAGTGTTAAGCCGCTCGGGAGCCCTCAGAACGACGTCGTAGTCCACTAGAACATACTCGCAGTTCGTAATCACAAGCTGCCCCACGATCTGACGCCCATCCCAATCAGCGACAAACCCATGAATGATCGCCCCCGTAGAAACCACGGTCGGCACCTGTACCAGTGGCTTGCCCTTGCGATGCGCAACCAACTTCGCATGGTCTAGCGCTCGACCCGCTCCCATTCCGACAACCAGATCAATGTCATCCGGCAGTGAGTCCGAGACCTCTATCAGATGCGTCCTATCGAGCCACTCGTTGTACCCGATACCCTCCGGAGGGTGATCCAACTCATCCTTCGTAGCCGCCCAAGCCGACGGCGTGGTTATGACAACATATCGACCCCATGTGGCGGAATCGGCCCTTAAAAGACCGTGCCCGAAGCGAATATCGTAATCCCTCGCAAGTCTCGCCTCTGTCATCGTTACTCCTCCTTCTCCAGTGCCTTCGCGCGGAAATAAGGTTACTCTAAACTCCAATAACCGACGCAAAATCAATGCCCGAGCCAAAGCGAAGACACTGGACTAACTGCTGGATGGCAGGACTGCTCGGATTCTTCCTGATGTCAAGCCGAAGAGATAGGCGGGATCGCAACGGCCAGCAACCAGAAAATACAAGCCTGTCACCCGCATCCGAGCCATCTGCCAAACAATCCGAAACCGTCGCCGACGGCGTAACCAAAACTCAGGCGATCAGTCAAGTTCGGCCTACCCTCCAAAAACTCGTCGGCATGGCATCCGAACACTTCAACAATCTCCGGTATTCGCTCTCCGAATTCACTGCCGAAATCACGCCTAGGCAATGGGCAATCGCCGGAGCAGTCATTGTCGGTATTCCCGTCGTCGTCTTCGTCGCCACCTTCTTCATCTACCCATACGCCCGAGACCTCCTCGAAGGCGAATCCCCAATCGACGCCGTCCTTGCCGAATACGGCGTGCCCGAAGACGCTGAAACCCAGCTCCTCACCATCCGCCGCGGAGACCTCGTCAACTCGGTCTCAGTCAACGGCACCCTCGAATATGCCAACCGCGAACGACTCTCATTCGGAACAACCGGCACTATCAACACGATCGAAGTAGAAATCGGCGACTTCGTATCCGAAGGCGACGTCCTCATGTCCCTTGAACCCGAGGCCATTGTAACCGCCGAACAAAACCTCCAATCCGCCAGCGTAGCCCTACAAGAAGCCGAAGAAAAGCTCGAAGAACTGATCAACCCCGATGACCAAGCCGTAAGCGAAGCAACCCTCAAAGTCCTAACTGCCTACCAATCCCTTACGGACGCTGAAGAATCCCTCGACAACCTCCTTGAACCCACCGACACCGACATCGCAAATGCAGAACTCGAAGTCGCAAAAGCAAACGCCGCGGTAGACGACGCCACCGAAAAACTAGCCGATCTCCTTGAACCATCCGCTTCAGATATCGAAAACGCAAAACTAGCTGTAGCCGAGGCCGAACAAAATCTCAGCGACCTCCTAGATGACCTCACAGACCTTACCGGACTAGACGGAGGCACATTCTCCGACGCCGAAATCGCCGTCGCCGAAGCCATCAAAGCACGCAACGATGCTCTCGAAAACCTCGAAAATACGACGACGATCGACGATGCCGAGCGAAACCAAGCCGAACTCGACGTCGCCAAGGCGAAACTAGCCCTCATCGAAGCCAACGTCGCAGCCATCGACGCCGAGGTCGCACTCCACAACGCCACCGAAAACTCCGGCGACCAGATCACCAGCAAAAAACTCGAAATCGCAAAAGCCGAAGCCGACGTCGCTGCCGCCGTCCTCGCCGATGCGGATGCCCAAGAGGCCTACGCCGAAGCCCAAAAACCCTTCGACGAGGACGAGGTCGCCGACCTCCGAGCAAAGATCAACGAAGCCAAGGAAGACTCCGAAATAGCCCAAAACCAGCTTCGACGCCTCGAAATCCAGACCGAAGCCGAAAACCGTACCCTTAAATCCGACCTCTACGAAGCCCGCAACACCTACCGAGATGTCTTCTACATGTGGCTCGGAATGGACATCTCCAGCTACGAATGGAAGGCCTCCCCCGAAGAGATCTTCGACGACATCGGAATAACCCCCGCCGAGGTGCTCGCCCCCTTACCCCTCTACGGTTCACTCGACCCGCGCCGCGAAGAAGACCCCGCAACTTACGTCGTAGACAACCCAGACACGCCTTGGGACGAAGTCGTCGTCACCAATTGGGCCCAGTTCTTCGGCGACCATCTCCGCTTCGACTGCGCCGACGAGGAGCAAAGCGTTAATCAGACCTGCGTCAACATCGAATTCGATAACGCATGGGACGATCTCCTTATCAAAACCGAGGCTTACGAAACGGCCATGCTCAACTACTCCCAGGAGTTCGACAAAGCCGAAGACGCCATCGACGCAGCCAACTCCCATATCGACGACCTAGAAGAGCAACTCGAAGAAGCCTTAACGCCAACCGACGACGAAACACTCCACGACCTCTTCGCCAAGACAGAAGTCGCCTACTACACACTCGAAGATGCCCAACGAAAATACGATGCCCTCGTCGCCGAATTGGAGCGCTTGGAACCGGAACTCGAAGCCGATCGACTAGAAGCCCAACAAGCCCTTGCCGTCGCCAGAGAATCTCTCGAAGTCGCAGATAACAACCTGCTCGAAGCCGAAGAAACCCTCGCCGACATCCATTCAGGCCCATCCGACCAAGACATCACCATCGCTTTCGTAAACGTCCAAAAATCCGAAGCCGACCTAATCAAGGCCCTCAAAGACCTCGACGAACTCCAGCAACTCTCGTCACCCGAACTCATCGTCCTTAACCAAGAGATCATCGCCGCCAAAGCCGACCTGCAACTCAAGATCGACGACGCAAACGCGCTCGTTAACCCCGACCAAACCCAAATCGACCTCGCAAGCTCCGAGCTGAACGCCGCCCAACAGGACTTGAGCGACAAACTCACCGCCCTACGAGACCTAGTCTCCCCAGAGCCCGCCGACATCGAACTAGCCCGACAAGAACTAGCCGTCGCAACAGCAAACCTATCCGCCGCCGAAGACGACCTGACGACCCTCATCAACCCCGATCCTGCAACCGTAGCCCTCCGACGCGCCGAAGTTGCCAGCGCACGCGAAGAATTAGCAACCGCCATCGCCGCAACCGAAGGCACCCAGATCGTCGCCCCATTCGACGGTGTCATCGCCAACATCCCCGTCGAAGAAGGCCAAAACGCCAACCCCAACAACGCCGCGATCATCATCGCCGACCCCTCAATCGTCGAAATCTCCGGCACCGTAGACGAGGTCGACGTCCTATTCCTTCAAGTCGGCGATCCCGCATCCATCGAACTCGAAGCCTTCGGCGACGAACCCCTCATCGGCACCATCTCCGACATCGCGGCCTTCGGTGACTCGAACCAAGGTGTAGTCACCTACCCCGTCACCATCCAGACCGAACAACCCGCCGGCACTCAGCTCCCCGAAGGACTCAGCGCAGTAGCAGAAGTCGTCATCCGTGAACAGACAAACAAACTCCTAGTCCCCATCCAAGCCCTCTTCGGGTCCGTCAACGATCCCATCCTGCTCGTTTCCGACGATGATGGCAGCCTCCATCCCCGCAACGTGACCCTCGGCATCTCCGACGACTTCTGGACCGTCATCGAAGACGGCGTTACAGAAGGCGAGACCATCCTCATGACCGTCGTCGGAGCCGACACCAGCCAGTTCGGCGGCTTCGGCGCCGGCTTCCGAGCCATAGCAGGCGGCGGCCCCAGGCGTTGAGCCACTACTCAATCTCAATAAACCGTTAATGGCCAACATACCCGACAACGACGCCCCAGCAATCCAGATCCGCGACGTCACAAAGATCTACGACATGGGCGCAGGAACTATCCAAGTCCGCGCCCTAGACGGTGTCTCACTAGACATCCACAACGGCGAATACGTCGCAATTATGGGCGCATCCGGTTCCGGCAAATCCACCCTCATGAACATCATCGGCTGCCTAGACGTCCCGACCGAAGGCACCTACCACATCGACGGTCAAGCAGTCGAAGCCATGTCCAACGACCGCCTAGCAGACATCCGCAGCCGAAAAGTAGGCTTCGTCTTCCAGACCCACAACCTCCTCCCACGCCTCACCGCCCTCGCCAACGTAGAACTCCCAATGATGTACGGCCACTGGCCCAACCGACGCAAACGTGCCCAACACGCCCTCGAACTCGTCAACCTGGGCGATCGCATGAACCACCGACCAACCGAACTATCCGGCGGCCAGCAACAAAGAGTAGGCATCGCCCGCGCCCTAGTAAAACAACCCTCCGTCCTCCTCGCCGACGAACCCACCGGAAACCTAGACACCTCAAACACCGCCGAAATCCTAAACATCATCTCCGACCTAAACCACCAAAACGGCATCACAGTAATCGTAGTAACCCACGAACAAGACGTTGCCGCAAGAGCCGACCGCGTAATAACCCTAAGCGACGGCCAAATCATCAGCGACGAAACGCGGGTTGCCTCCGCTCGCGGGGGAAATGTCCGAAGGACAAAGGGGGCCATACCAACGACAGAAGTTGGGACCAACCAGTCTCGTTCAAGCGCAATAGGGTCAGGGTGAGGGCCCGAAATGTCCCCCCTAGACATAATCCGAACCTCCCTCTACTCCCTATCGGCTAACCGACTCCGCGCCGCGCTAGCCCTACTAGGCATCGTCCTCGGCGTCTGCTCCGTCATCACCCTAATGTCCATCGGACGCGGATCAACCGACCGTATCACCGAACTGATACAAGGTCTAGGAAGCAACCTACTAACCGTCATCCCGACCGGCGCACCTCTAACCCTCTCCGATGTCGATGCCCTTAGAGATCCGCTATACACACCATCAATCAAGGCCGTCGCCCCAGAAATCGGTACCTTCGGAACCATCCACGTCAATAACAACACCACGCAGACCTCCATCTCTGGGATTACCCCGGAATACCTCCACGTCCGTAACCTCGAGATGGCCACCGGCACCTTCATCGGAGCGCCCCACGTCGAAACCCGCGCCGAGGTCGTTGTCCTAGGCGCCCAAGTCTCCGAAGACCTATTCGGAAACCAAGATCCCACCAGCACAGAGGTCCGTATCAACGGCCGACAGTTCCGCGTCGTCGGTGTCCTGGCATCCCAGACCGGTTTCGGATCCCTTGACGACCAAGCATTGATCCCCATCACTACTGCCTACTACCGTCTCTCAGGACAGCGCATCCCCGGCGGAGACATCAGCGTAGACCAGATCTCTGTCCAAGCCCGTGACGTCGATTCAGTAGACCAAGCCATCGAAGAGATCGAGACCGTCCTCCGCCTGAGCCACCGTCTCACCGAAGCCGACGACTTCTCCGTCTTCAACCAACAGGAAATCCTAGATACCTTCGAAGAGACCAACCAGACCCTTGTCGTATTCCTCGGAGCCGTCGCCGGCATCTCCCTCCTCGTCGGAGGCATCGGAATCATGAACATCATGCTCGTTTCCGTCACCGAACGCACCAGAGAGATCGGAATCCGCCAAGCAATGGGCGCAAAACGACGTGACATCGTCGCCCAGTTCGTCACCGAGGCCGTATTCCTCACCTTCGGCGGAGGCATCATCGGCGTCCTCGCCGGCATAACTCTCGCAACTGTCATCGACGGACGCTTCCTCATCGGAGCCGAGTGGAACACACGCGTAACCAACGACATCCCCATCATCGCCCTCATCGTATCCATAGCCGTCGGCCTATTCTTCGGCATCTACCCGGCCGTCAGAGCCGCAAGACTAAACCCCATCGAAGCCCTCCGCTATGAATAACACCAAAGCAAAAATGTGGTGTGTTGTGAGTGGAGAGGGTCAGGGTGAGGGTGACCGGGGTGGACAAATTGGCGGGGTACGGCAATACACCACCAACGAAATCCACCAACCAATAACCCTCAACCGAAAAACCCCCAAATGAAAAACCCCTTCGCCATCCTCCTAGCCGCCGCCGCAGTCCTCGGCATCATCATCGCCATCGTCGTCATCCTAGTCCTACAACCCTCCGACGAAACCGACGACGAAACCATTCCCGTAGCCTCCCAGTCCGATCTCCCAACTCCAACCACACGCAACGAAGCCCTATCCCGAGAATCCGCCCAACCAACTCCGACACCCGCCGTAGCCCAAGACGAAACACCCGATCAAGCACCCGAAGCCGCACAAACCGATGCCGCGCCAGACACCCAAGGCGGGCGAGGCGGCTTTGGCGGCGGCGGCTTCGGTGCAGCAGGCGGCGGACCCGGAGGCGGTAACTTCCAGGCCATCCAGCAAGCCATGGCCGACAACCCCGAACTCGCAGAACTCTTCCAAAAGGCCCAGTCCGGCGACATCTCCCAAGAAGAACAGGCCCGTATGAGGGAACTCATGCAGGAACTCCTCGCCGAAGCAGGCATCGAAGCACCCGGCGCCGGACAGGGCAGAGGTTTCGGAGCACCCCCAACTCAAGGCACCATCTCCGCAATCTCCGGCTCAACCGTCACGATTGACCACGCCGCCGACAGCGGCCTATCCACCGACATCGAAATCACCGAAAACACCAACATCAACGTAATCGAACAACTAACTCCCGCCGACCTCACAGAAGGCACCAACGTAGCCGGAACCGTCCAGAGAGGCGAAGGCGGACGCATCTTCATCGTCAACCTGGCCGTCATCCCAGAGCAACCACGGACAGTGCAAGGTTTCGGACGAGGCTTCCTAGCTCCCCTCAGCCTTCCCGCATCAGGTAACGACGCCACAAACATCTCAACCATCGACGGAATAATCACCGAGATCAACGACCAACAAATCTCCGTAGAAACCACCCAAGGCACCCTACGCCTAACTACCAACGAAGACTCCACAATCATCTCCACCAATCCCGGCACCATCTCCGACATCACCCAAGGCATGGCCGCAATAGCCCTAGGCGACCCACCAAACAACCTAATAGTCGGCCCCGAATTCATCCTCCAATAAGAAGGCGAAATGCCAAGCGCCTAAATCCCAAGACAATGCCGCAGATGGCGTACACGCCGGGTGCGGCTGGGTGGAATCCCCTCTCCCGCTCGGCGGGAGAGGGCCAGGGTGAGGGTGACCGGGGTGGACAAAAGGGTGGGGCACGGCAAACAATCACCACCCCAAACTCAACCCACCACTCCGCCCCCCCCCCCCCCCCCCCCAAATCCCACGCCTAAACACCGTCTACCATATAGTCCCCATGCCCGAACTCCCAGAAGTCGAATCCATCAAACGCTACCTCATAGCCCAAAGCATCCCTAATTCCATCATCCAACGCGTCGAAATCGGATGGCCAGACTCCATCGTCGCACCCAAATCAGACATCGAAGCCTTCGCCGACCGCGTCTCACGCAAGCGCATCGCCTCGATCAATCGACGCGGCAAATACATCGTCTCAACACTCGCCGACCATCAAGATACCCAATCTCAGCTAGTCCTACACATGGGCATGACCGGATCCCTTCACGTCCGGAATCCTAACGATTCACCTGTTAAATACCGCCGCGCCGCCATCTTCCTCGACGACAACCGACGCATAGAGCTAAACGACTACCGAAGATGGGCCAAACTATGGGCCCTTGACGACCCTAGGGAGTCCTACCCAAACCTAGGTCCCGAACCATGGGACATCACCCCTCCCGACTTCGCCAACCTCCTCCGATCCCGCCGCACACGCATCAAACCAGCGCTCCTAGACCAGGCCATCATTGCAGGAGTAGGCAACATCTACGCCGATGAAGCCCTACACCGCACCGGCATCTCACCTCTCCGACGCACCAACCGCATCAGCACCGAACGCCTGATCCAACTCCACGCCAACATCATCGAAACCCTTAATCACGCCATCCAATTCATCACAACCCATCCCTCACAAGATGGCAGCCCCTACGTAGTAGACGCCTACGACGAGCGCATGACCCTGACCCGCACCCCCGACTCCCCCTGCCCAACCTGTCACCGACCAACCAAAAACACCAAAATAGCCGGCAGAACCGCCTACCACTGCCCTAAATGCCAACACTGAACTCCCTTACCCTCTTCGCAGAGCGTAAGAGGGCGCGAGCAAACGAAGCCCAAATGCCCGACACCGGAGCGGGGGATGCCCACCGAGGCGGGAGAAACTCCAACAAACAACAATCCAAGACGAAAACCACCACTCCCGAAGACACCGCAACCCGGCGCGAATCCCAACAATCTAACCAAAAACTCCAACACCCCCGTCCACTCGAAAGAACAAAAATCCCTCAAATCTTTCAACCTCCTTCGCATCCTAGTTCAAAACAAAAACTCCCAAAACGCAACAACAACATCCACCGCAACATAGTTATCCAGCACCTGCCAAACATGCAGCGTGTACTCCTGGAACAACTTCAACGCCGTGCAAACCGCCAACCATCCGACGATCCGCCAACGCGTCCACTCGTACTCCGGCCACCAATGACGCTGCGCCGCAATCGCTACGAACCAGAACTCAAAAACATTCGGAAACACCATCAAGATCCACCGCTCCTGCACGAACTCAAACGTCACAAACCCGATCAAACGCAGACCGAACAACCAGATCGCAACCGTCCGACCCGGCCCATCCCACTGCCTAACCGCAACCCAAAGAAACGCCAACATATAGACCTGATCAACCCACTTGTCAAAAGCCTGATAGTTATTCACTCCCCCCAAGCTGATCAAATTCATCATGAACAAATCCGAAAAGTCCACCAAAATCGCCACAATCGCCCCGACAAATGCCCACCGCAACACCGGCAAAGAACCCGCAACACGCGCCGCAGCGATTATCCACATCTCAAGCGTCATATCTGCCTCTCGATGCTACCCCCATTCCCGCGAAAGCGGGCAGCCGCATGGCCCCCTTCGCCGAAGACGTAAGCGGGCGCGCGATGCCGAGCGCGAGCGGGGGATGCTCGCCGAAGCGAGAAAACACCGCGAACTAAATCCCCAAAACCAAATCCACCACACAAACCCAACAACCTCACCCCAAAACCGATCCTCCAAACAACCACCATTCCCATCATTCAAAATCATGACCATCATGGTTCCCCCAATCATGATGCACCCCGAATCAACTTTTCTGTTGCGCTTGCGAAATCCGCAAATATAATTGAATTTGGCAGTCACCCCATACGACTGCTAACGAAAATCGTAGACGTGAAACCGGATACCAAACCCACCCGGACACGAAGCAGAAACCAAAGATCGACAAGGAGGACACAACCAAGTGACGGTTAACTTGAAGCCACTGAGCGACCGCGTCGTCGTTGAACCGGCCGATGAGGAACAGGCGACCAGCCCCGGCGGAATCATCATTCCCGACACCGCCAAAGAAAAGCCCCAACAAGGATCCATCGTTGCCGTTGGACCCGGCCGAACAACCGACGAAGGCGCAACCATCGAGATGAGCGTCAGCGTTGGCGACAGCGTCATCTACTCGAAATACGCCGGTACCGAATACTCACAAAACGGCACCGAGTACCTCATCCTGCGAGAGTCCGACATCCTGGCAATCGTCGGGTAACCCCAGAAACGCAGAAGACACAACGGTAATCGTCAATCACGACGAAACCAAAACGACTAGATAAGGAGAACAAAAGCAAATGCCAGCTAAAGATTTGCTGTTCGAAGAGGAGGCCCGAGCCAAGCTCAAGGAAGGCATCGACATCCTCGCGAACACCGTCAAAAAGACCCTCGGCCCACGCGGCCAGAACGTCATCGTCGACAAGAAGTTCGGCCCCCCGCAGGTCAACTCCGACGGCGTAACTATCGCCAAGGAAGTCGACCTCGAAGACCCCTTTGAGAACATGGGCGCCCAGCTCCTCAAGGAAGCCTCCAAGAAGACCAACGACGACGCCGGTGACGGTACAACCACGTCCACCGTCCTCGCACAAGCCATCGTCGCTGAAGGCTTCAAGAACGTCGCCGCCGGCGCCGACCCCATGGCCATCAAGCGTGGCATGGAGAAGGCGATGGCAACCGTCCGAGAGTCGATCAAGAGCCAGTCCACCCCGGTCGACAGCTCATCGCAGATCGCCAACGTCGCTGTCCTATCCTCCCACGACGACGAGATGGGCACGCTCATCGCCGAAGTCATGGAGAAGGTAGGCAAGGACGGTGTCATCACCGTCGACGAGTCGAAATCCCTCTCATACGAGACCGACTTCGTCGAAGGCATGCAGATCGACCGAGGTTTTCTCTCCCCCTACTTCGTCACCAACCCCGACCGGCAGGAAGCGGTTCTCGACGACCCCTACATCCTGATCACCTCACAGAAGATCTCGGCGGTCTCCGACCTCCTACCCCTTCTCGAGAAGGTGCTCCAGACCAGCAAGAACATCCTCGTCATCGCTGAAGACGTCGAAGGCGAAGCACTCGCCACCCTCGTCGTCAACAAGCTCCGTGGAACCCTCAACTGCGTCGCAGTCAAGGCCCCCGGATTCGGCGACCGACGCAAGGCAATGCTCCAGGACATCGGCATCCTCACCGGCGGTACCGTCATCTCCGACGAGATCGGACGCAAGCTCGACTCCACAACCCTCGAAGACCTTGGCAGGTGTAAACAGGTCGTTGTCAAGAAAGACGACACGACCTTCGTGGGCGGAACCGGTGACCAAGCCGAAATCCGCGGGCGCATGACCGAAATTCAAGCTCAGATCGAGGACACGACCTCCGATTACGACCGCGAGAAGCTACAAGAGCGACTCGCAAAGCTATCGGGCGGCGTGGCCATCCTTCGTGTCGGCGCGGCTACCGAGATCGAGATGAAGGAGAAAAAGCAACGTGTCGAAGACGCTCTGGAAGCGACTCGTGCGGCTGTTGAAGAAGGTATCGTACCCGGTGGCGGCTCAGTACTGATCCGCGCTGCCGACAAACTCGACACCTTGGTGCTCGAAGACGAAGACGAGCAGACCGGTGTGCAGATCCTCTCCAAGTCACTACGAGAGCCCATCCGCATCATCGCCGGGAACTGCGGCTTCGAAGGTGCTGTCATCCTCGACAGAGTCGCCGGATCCGACGACGTCAACTTCGGCTTCAACGCCATGACCGACGAATACGGAAACATGATGGAAATGGGCATCGTCGACCCCGCAAAGGTCACCCGATCGGCCGTCGAAAATGCCGTCTCCGTCGCAGGCATGATCCTCACTACCGCTGCTCTAATCACCGAGCAGCCCGAGCCTCCCATGCCCGGCCCCGGAATGCCACCCGGCGGCGGAATGGACTTCTAACCAGAACCATTCCCTAACCGGATAGGCAACAGCCAATCAAACGCGCCGCATCGGCAACCCGGTGCGGCGCGTTCTCATTTCGCCAAATACCCACACCAAATTGCAAATCCTTAACTTCACACCAATCGGTACCTTTTAAATGAACACATTCATCACCAGAACCACAAATCGCAGCGTGTCCATTTCATCCCAACTCAAAGACCGCACCACAGACCGTCTCAAGTCGCTCGCCGACCGCGTCCCAGAAAACAACGCCACCGCTTTGGTGAAGATCTTCTACAGAGCCTTCCGGAGACTCCTCGAAGCCAACGGCACTGACCTCGCCGCATCCCTCGCATTCTTCACCGTGCTATCTCAACTCCCCATGGTCGCCCTCATGGCCATGCTCCTCATCACAATCGGACCATCCGACGGCGTCATCGACGTCATCGGCGAAGCCCTCCACTACCTCTTCCCAGCATCCCAAGACCTCATCGACGACGCCATCACAAACCTCATAGGCGGCTCCCTCACCATCGGCATCCTCGCCGTCTTAAACCTCATGCTCGGCGCCAACCGACTCTTCGCTGCCACCACCCGAGCCGTAAACCGCGTCTTCGGCATGCCCAACACCCGAGTCGTCCAAGTCACCATCAAAAGCGTCAGCCTCGCCACTATCGTCGTCGCCCTCTTCATGACTTCCGTCGGACTAACCGGTGTCATACAAGCCCTAATCCGACTGAGCCAAGAATCCGCACCCGTCGCCCATGGACTTTCCGCCATCGCAACCATCGTCCTCGGAACTATCGCGACCATCCTTCCCGCCGTCCTGACCACCATCATCTTCACGATCGTCTACTACCGAATCCCGAACACCCGTGTCCAGCTGCGAGACGCTTTCTTCGGCGCCATCATCGCCATCATCCTCTTCGAAGCCGGCAAACACATCTTCTTCTGGTTCAACAGCCTTGACACCAATCAAGCAAACATCTACGGCCCCATCACCTCCGTCATCGTCCTTATGCTATGGGCCTACATCGCCTCCCTCATCTTCCTCTACGGAGCATCCATAACAAAAACCGCCAGTGACCTCCGACCAAAATGAAGGACCATACCCCGCTGGCACACCATGGCGGTCACTACGTTTGCCCGGGACGATTAGTGGTTGATCCAGGACGTGTAGTTTAAGCGCGATCTCGGAGGTTGCTGAGTAATCGGCGTTCTACACTCGGCTCGAGTTTCATTAGGATGTCAGTAGTGTATTTCCAAAATGTGTGCTATAGTATTGAATGCACATGCATACAGATATTACCTTTGTGTGATGACATGGAAGCTTTCCTAATAAGCTTTGACAAAGGGGACCATCACCATGCCTTCAACGATCGAATGGACAGATGAGACGTGGAATCCCGTCACAGGTTGCACACGGGTCTCTCCTGGTTGCGACAACTGCTACATGTTCGCTCTTTACCCTCGCCTCAACGCGATGGATGTGCCTGGCTACGAAACCGAACCTGATGACGTAAAAATCCTACCCGAGCGACTAAACGCGCCTTTTACATGGCGAAATCATCGACGCGTGTTCGTGAATAGTATGTCTGATCTTTTTCATCCAAATGTTGACTACGACTTCGTAACTCAGGTGTTCTCAGTGATGAATCAAACCCCGATGCACATCTATCAAGTCCTCACCAAACGGCCGGGTAGGGCCCAGGGATGGTGGGAGAAAGTCGGCGAAGAATCGTTTGCGAATTGGCCAGACAACGTGTGGATCGGAACATCGGTCGAAAATCAAAAATACGCGCCCCGGTTGTCGGTGCTAGCACGTATTCCCGCGGCTACTAGGTTTGTGTCCGCTGAGCCACTCTTAGCGGAATTGGACTTGAGCCAATGGTTATCCGATGGCACTCTACACTGGGTCATTGCGGGAGGAGAAAGCGGACCGAGGGCTCGTCCGATGGCGCTCCGATGGGCGCGAGCCTTGCGCGACCAGACCAAATCTGCCGGCGTAGCTTTTTTCCTAAAACAACTCGGAGGCAAGCGCGGTAAACGCTCTGGCCGCGATGCCGTTTTGGATGGCGAAACTTGGGCGGAGTTTCCGGTAGCCGACCACGTCAAGAGGCAAACCGTTGCCGCCTAACACGCTTCTCTGGCCACTAGAACCGCACACCGAAGGCAAACATCGGGTGCTGCGTCATTATCTGGACGCGTGGTTGCCTATCATGATGTCGACGAACCAAAAGGTCTTGTTTGTCGATGCATTTGCGGGTCCGGGCAAATACACCGGCGGAGAAGATGGGTCTCCCTTGATTGCACTCGACGCGTATCTCGAGCACCAGAACATACCTGGAAGGTCTGGTCAGATCGACTTCATTTTCATAGAAAAGAGAGCCGATCGGGCGCAACACCTCGAATACGTCCTGTCATCGCGACCCGCTGAACTTCCAGCAACCTGCACCTTCGAGGTCATCAACGGCACTTTCACGCAAGAACTGTCCAGCGCCCTAGACGCCATCGATGCCCAAAGAAGCACATTGGCCCCGGCATTCGTCATGATTGACCCGTTTGGCGTTTCAGACACGCCAATGGATTTAATCGGACGGATCTTGCAAAACCCAAAGTCTGAGGTCTACATCTCCTTCATGTCTCGGGACATCAATCGGTTCAATACCGTGCCCCAATATGAAACCGCATTAGACGGGTTGTTCGGTTGCGAAAATTGGCGAGAAGGATGGCAGATGGCGAATGGTCCCGACAAGATCGAGTTTTTCTACCAGCTCTACGAAGGCCAACTCAGGTCGGCAGGGGCGAAATATGTGATTCGGTTCGATCTATTTGAGGACGACGCCCTAGTCTACGCATTGTTCTTCGCCACCAAAAATGACCTGGGCTGCGACAAGATGAAACAGGCAATTTGGAAAGTCGATCCATTTGGCAACTTCCAGTTCAAGAGCGCAACACGCGACCAAATGATCCTCGGACCGTCGTTTGCCAACCTTAACAGGATTGATGAAGTCCTCGTAAGCGAATTTGGGATCAATGCGGATGTATCGATCGATAGTCTGGAACGGTTCATGCGCTCCGATGAAACTCTGTTCCATTCTGGACAACTGAAATCGCGGTTGGGCGAGATGGAAGCAAATGGGACACTTGAAGTCGTTCAGAGCGAAAGGCTTCGCCGGCGTGCCTTTCCCGGTGGAACAGTCTTGCGATTTGTCGATCCACCACCGCCAGAGCCGGAACAGCGGAGCATGTTCGGCTAACGTTGCGTTGTAACGCGTCTGTCGAGTGCCTAGTCATCAATCTATGTCCATACATCGAAGCATGAAATTCCTCCCCGTAACCTCCGAAATCTATCCCGACTTCCTAAAACTCTTCGAAGGCCGCGGCGGACCCAAATTCTGCTGGTGCATGGTCAACCGACACATGGACCCGCCCTACAGCCGCGCCGACACCGCCACCAAAAAGCAAGCCATCACCCAATACGTCACCAACGGCACCCCCGTCGGTGTTCTTGCATACGACGACAACGACGAACCCATAGCCTGGTGCTCCATCGCTCCCCTCGAATCACACAAAAACATCCGCACCAAAACCTACAAACCTTCCGAAAACGAACCTGAAAACGTCTGGTCCATCAGCTGCTTCTTCATCAAAGTAGGCCACCGACGCCAAGGCCTCACAACCCAACTAATCAAAGCCGCAATCAACTACGCCAAGCAAAGCGGCGCCAAAACCATCGAAGCCTACCCCGTCGACTATGACTCCCCCAGCTACACCTACATGGGCCGCATCGGCACCTTCCAACGCCTCGGCTTCAAAGAGATCGGAATGGCCGGCACCCGCCGCCACATGATGAGGCTATCCGTCTAACCGACGCGCCACCTCACGCGCAAACCGGCTCGCTCCCATCCCAACGGTTAAACGATGGCTGCTCGCCCTTCGCCAGCGTGTCCCTAGCCTCCGTCCACAACTCATTCCAGATCACCGGATCATGCAACTCGCTCTCCGGGTTGGTCCTGCTCCGAGCCACAAACCCAGGGAAACTCGTCCGACCCGTTGACTGCCCAATCGGGTTGTACCTAAGGTCGAAACTCCACCGGATCCGGTCGCTGTTGTTCGGCAACGACGAATGCACCGTGAACTTCGTCATGAACAGCGCATCGCCCTTTTTCAACGGCACCGCCACCGCCTTCCCAACCTCGAACTCCGACTCCGGTATCTGCAAGCCCGACTGCAACCCATTGTCGAAACCCGGACAGTGCGTCAACAGGTCCGCTTTATGCGACCCAGGGACAACCGATAGACACCCGTTCTCCTCATCCGCATCCATCAACGGAAACCACACCGTCAGCATCAACGTCTCGTCCGCATCCGGATTCACCACCCCTTGGTCCTGATGCCAAGGCGTAATCCCAAACTTCACCTGACCATTCTCATCCCGCGGCGCCCGGCTCTCAGGAACTTTGATCCGAACGTGCTGCACAGGGTTCGAATAGATCTCCGGACCGATAAACGACTCCACAGCGTCCAACAGACTCGGAGCCGTCAAAGCATTGAAGACCGCTGGCCCGGCCCAGAACGGCGTATCCTCCTTCACTCCGCCCTGCGGCAGCGAAAAGTCAAAATACCCGTTGTAAACCTCATCCGATTCCGCATAGATCTGCGTCACCCGATCCCCAAACTCCAAATCCTCATACCTCGAACTGATCGTCCCGTCCTCATAAAGCTCATCCGCCAAACTATCCAACACCCCCGCATACTCATCAATCACCGGATCGATCACCCCTTCAGGGTCCAAGACCCCTTCTGCGGTAACAAACCCAAAATGCTCGAAATGATCGAGTTGCTCCTTAGTCATCGCAGGCATGATCTGACGGCTCCATTAAACGCGAACGGCTGATAGACAAAAATGATACCGCGTCATTTCAACGTCATTCCCGTAAAAGCGGGCGGATGGGTGGGGCGACCCGCCTCCCTTCGCGAAGCGTAAGGGGGCGCGAAGCGATAGCGAGCGGGGGATGCCCCACCTCTTCCCGCCGGGGACATTTGCAAAACGCCAGGGTTTCCCCCGCCAAAGAGTACGAAATCCAAGAGGGAAATGTCCGAAGGACAAAGGGGGTCGAGGGACGACGGATACCAAAAATACCTGTCGACACGGGTTGTGTAAAGCTCCTTGGGGGGTGACGCAGTGAAGCAAGGGCTACGGCAGCAGGAGATTCATACAATCAAAAATCAGACCCACACAACACGAAACACCACCACCACACCCATGCCCACCACCGCCCCCTACGGCTCCTGGAAGTCCCCAATCACCGCCGAAATGCTCATCAGCGGCGGCAAACGACGCCTCAACGAGATCAAAACCGACGGCTCCGACATCTACTGGCTCGACGCCCGACCCGCCGAAGCCGGACGCATCGTCATCATGCGACGATCCGTCGACGGTACCGTCGAAGACCTCACATCCGCTCCCTTCAACTCCCGAAACGCCGTCCACGAATACGGCGGCGGATCATACGCAGTCCAGAACCGAACCATCTACTTCACCAACTGGGAAGACCAGCGCATCTACGTCCAGATCGACACCGGCAAACCCCGACCTCTCACCGCCGAACCCCCGTTCCCCCGATCCATCCGCTACGCCGATCTCACAATCACACCAAACGGAAAATACATCCTCTGCGTCCGCGAGACCCATCATCAAGATGGCACCGAGGCCACCAACGAAATCGCTGCCATCAACACCGCCACCGGCGAACAGAAAACCATTGCCACCGGCCGAGACTTCTACTGCGCTCCCCGAGCCTGCCCATCCCACGATGGCATCGCATGGACCGAATGGGACCATCCCAACATGCCTTGGGATGGCAACACCTTGGTCTCCGGCTCCTTCAACCAAGACGACGCCACCATCTCCACCACCGCCCCTATTGCCGGAGGTCAAGACGAAAGCATCGTCCAACCAACTTGGGGCCCAAACGGACTCCTCCACTTTGTCACCGACAGCACTGGCTGGTGGAACATCCACGCATGGAAAGACGGCGAACCAGTCAATCTCCGACATGAAGAATCCGACCACGGCCGCCCCGACTGGCAATTCGCATTCACCTCCTACGCCCACTTGCCCGACAACAAAATCGCCCTAGGCAAAGGCGGCGTAACTTCCGGCTACATCGTCCTAATCAATTCAAGGGTTCCTCCGCTAGCGGGGGAAATGTCCGGAGGACAAGGGGGGCTTACCAACTACACTCACTCGATCGAAATCCCCTACAGCGAAATCTCATTCATCACCGCCGGCCCCGACGGCAAATCAATCCTCTTCGTCGGAGCATCCCCGACCGCCGAACCCGCCATCATCTCCCTAGATCTGGCTGGGGGAGGCAATTCCCTTCCCCCCGATTTGGGGGGAAATACAAAGGGGGGCCTACAGACAATCTACGCCCCCAGCGACATCTCCATCGATCCCGACTACCTCTCATCACCCAAGCACATCATCTTCCCAACAACCGACAACGGTCAGGCCCACGCCTTCTACTACGAACCCACCAACAAAGACTTCACCGCTCCCGACGGAGAACTCCCGCCCCTCGTAACCATCTGTCATGGCGGTCCAACCTCCGCCTCCGGCACCGGCCTAGACCTCTCAACCCACTACTGGACAAGCCGAGGTTTCGCCGTCGTCGACGTCAACTACCGAGGATCCTCCGGCTACGGCAAAGTCTACCGCGACGCCCTCAAAGGCAAATGGGGAATCTACGACACCGACGACTGCATCGCCGCCGCACAGCACCTGATCGACCAAAACCTAGTCGACAAAGACCGAGTCATCATCCGAGGCGGCTCAGCCGGCGGATACACAACCATCAACGCCCTCACCTTCCACGACTTCTTCGCATCCGGTGCCGCCCTCTACGGCATCGCAGACCTAATGGTCTTCATCGGCGACACCCACAAATTCGAGTCCCGCTACCTCGACTCCCTAGTCGGCCCCTACCCCGAGCAGTCCCAGCGCTACCACGACCGCTCAGCCATCAACTTCATGGACCAACTTGCGACACCCATGATCATCCTCCAAGGGCTAGAAGACGAAATCGTCCCTCCATCCCAAGCCGAGATCATGGTTAACGCCCTCGAATCCAAAGGCCTCCCCTACGCCTACATCGGCTTCCCCGGAGAACAACACGGCTTCCGACAAGCCGCCAACATCATCCGAGCCCAACAAGCCGAACTTCACTTCTATGGCAAGGTGCTCGGTTTCCAACCTGCCGACGACATCCCCGAGGATACCGTGGAAGTCAGGAATCTCGACCAGGCACGACGATCAATCAGTTAACTCAATCATCCGCTCAACAAACCAGTGCACACGAAGACGATGTTCTTCGTATTCCCAGTCCTCCAAATCCCCGTTGTAGAAATTCGCGTGCAATCTCCGCGCCGCGATGAACCATTCATACAGTATTGGCGTCTCCCACTCGTCGGCAAGTTTCTGAACGCCCTCAACCAACGACCGGTGAGTACGATGGCCGATCTCTCGTTTCTTTAACTCCGCAATCACAACATGCGAAGCCGCACCCCACAACTTCTCCGAAGCCTGCAAGATATTCCCAGCCTCATACTCCCGATCAGCATCCGCCAAAAACTGCCGAGCAGTCTCAATATGATCAGTCGCTAAAATTACACCTCCAAACAACTCAATAAGCGACATCCTACGCGCTTAATCGTAGCACGCAGCCATTAGCAAACATGCAGCAGAAACGAATTTACAGAAGCATTAACGGTAGATTTAACCCGCCGCAATCGCTCTAGCAAACCCTTCGCCTACCCGAGGCACCCCACACTCATCGAGCATAGCCTCAAGCTCCACAACAAAAGCCTGCGAAGCCCGAGCCGAAGGCGGACGCGGTGGCCCTGCTTTCAAACCAACAACCTCCATCGCCGTCTTGATAAACGGACCCTCTCCACCAGTCTCGGCCGCAACCTTAGACCGCCACTTCGTCCATTTCCACTTGAAATCCGCCAACCGCTGCCTTGCCGCCTCATAATCCCGCTGCTCCAGCAGATTCCAAATCTCCGCAGGATACTGCGGCCAGAACCCGCTCAAGTGCGTGATGAATCCACGGGCACCCATGATGTGACTAAAGATCTGCTGCCCCGAGTTATCGATACAAACCAGCCGGTCCGCGAGCTCCCACAACCCATCCTTGTAAAGTCCCTCATTCGGCGCCGACCACTTCAGCGCACGTACCGTATCGATATCGGCCAAATCGCTCAACAACTCCAGACTCATCGTCAGACCTTCCCACCAAGTGTGGTAGATCATGATCGAGGCGTCCGACTCCCGATTGACCAGCTCAAACAACCGATACGCATCCCCCTCAGTCGGCTCGTAGTAATAGGTCGGTCCTACCTGAACTCCCCCAAGCCCTACGTCATGGGCATGGTTCGCCAACTCAAGGATCACCCGATAATCCGTATGCTGAACACTCGATAAAACCGGCACCTCTCCGTTCGCAGCCTCCATCGACGCCGACATCACCGCTTTCCGCTCCTCCACATTCATCGTCGGATGCTCACCACCTGCACCCCCTACCAGCAGAGTTCCCTGCCCAGTGTGCACCCCGTTGTCAACCATGTACCGGATGTTCGTCTGCAACGCGTCGAGGTTTAACGAGTAATCCTCATTAAACGGCGTCGCCACAGCGACCATCGGTCCGCACAGCCATTCGCGAATGTTCTCTACCTTCAATGCTCAGACCTCATTCTTTGGGCGATTTTCACGATGCCACAACTCTACATCAACTCTGACGACTCTCCCATTCATCCCGCAAAATGCCGTAGTAGTGAAAATCCTGGCGAACCCCGCGGTTGACGCCCTGACTCCGCAGAGTTCCCTCCCGCGTCATCCCGATCTTCTCCATGACCCGCCACGATCCGATGTTTTCGACGTCTGCCCACGAGTAGATTTTCGCCAAGTTGGAAGCCTCGAACCCCCAATTCACCACCGCTCTTACCGCCTCAGTCATCAAACCGCGGTTCCAATGTTCACGTGCGATGCTGTAGTGCAGAGATGCGACCTGTATCGGCGCTTCGAATCGCAGCCCGATGCCGCCGATGACGGTACCGTCCAACTCGATCGCGAAACCTAATTCATCATCGGCACTTTGAAGTACGCTCTTGGCGACGAACTCTTCGGCGTCCTTCAATGTGTACGGGCTCGGCACAGGAAGGAACCGAGACCACTCCGGGTCGGACGCATAGGCGAGAACGTCGTCAACATCGTCCAATGAGAACGGTCTTAGCAGCAGCCGTTCAGTCCGGAGCGTAGTTCGAGCGGTCAACGAGCCCCTTTCCTTCCCCTCTCCCACTCGGAGCGCAAAATACCGTAGTAGTGATAGTCATGACGCACTCCCCGATTGACACCATGACTCCGCAGCGTCCCTTCACGCGTCATACCAACCTTCACCATCACGCGCCACGAACCAACATTTTCGACGTCCATCCGAGCATAGACCTTCTCCAGCCCTAACTCATCGAACCCCCAACCCACGACGGCATCCACTGCCTCAGTCGTCAACCCACGGTTCCAGCACGAACGCGCAATCGAGTAGCGCAACGAGGCGATTGAAAGCCGGTTTTCAATCGTCAACTTAACGCTCCCAACAACGACGCCGTTGAATTCAACCGCAAACCTAGGCTTATCACACCAATCTTTCAAAATCTGACGAGTCACGAACTCTTCAGCATCCCTGACGGTGTACGGACTCGCAACCGGTAGAAACCTCGACCATTCGCTATCGGAGGCGTAGTCATGGACATCGTTGACGTCTTCGATCGTGAACGGCCTTAACACTAATCGTCGAGTGTGTAGCGTTGTCGGAGCGCTCACAACGCCTCATCCCCCAACCATCCAACCCGGCTCCGCCAAATTCTTCACCACCGACTGCAAGAACTCCGCCGCAGGAGCACCATCCCAAGCCCGATGATCAAACGTCAGCGAGAAATACCCCATCGAACGTACCTCGATCTCACCAGACTTCGTAACCGACGGCTGCTCAACAACCCGACCAACACCCAAAATCCCCACCTCAGGCGGGTTGATCAACGGCGTGAAGTGCTCCACGTCATAAGCCGACAAATTAGTCAACGAAAAAGTGCTCCCAGTCAGTTCCGCAACTCCAAGTTCGTTAGACTTCGATCTCCTAACCAAGTCCCGCACCGCAACCGCTAACTCCAACGGCGATTTTTCTCCCGCATCTCGTATCACCGGCACCAGCAACCCGTCCTGAACCGCCAACGCGAAACCCAAATTGATCGTGTCGAATATCCGAACCTCCGACTCCGTGATATGAGCATTCGCCAACGGATGATCCTTCAAAGCCCGAACCGTCGCTGCTATCGCCAGATCCTGATACTGCGGCCTCACTCGATCCCGACGCCACGCACGCGTCAACTGACGCTGCATCGCAACCGCTTCCGTAACATCACCCGTCGTATTCAAAGTAACCAGTGCAGCAGACGCACTCTCCGACATACGCTTGGCGATCGTACCCCGAATACCAGTCAACGGTATCGCCCGACTAGCCTCCATTTCATCGGCAGCACCTGCAACACCACCCTCAGCAGCTGCCCGGACATCATCCTCCGTAACCCGACCACTCGGGCCAGTCCCTTCCGTAATACTGTCCAGATCAACATCCAGCTCCCTAGCCAGCCGACGTGCCCGCGGCGTAACCACCAATCGTCCACCAGATCGTCCTGCGCCCGCGGCCCTACGTCGCGCCGCACCATCCCTAGACGGCCTCACCCTCGGCTCCTCCTCCTCCGGCAAATCGCTGTCGCTCTCGCCCGCCATCAGCAACAACCCCAAAATCGTTCCAACCGGAACCGTCTTACCCTCCTCAACCATGATCCGACCCAACGTCCCATCCGCCGTTGCCTCAACCTCCGCGCTCACCTTCGTCGACTCGATCTCCACCAAAGGCTCGCCCTTAACCACCGGATCACCCACGGTCTTGAGCCATCGAACCACCTGACCCTCGTTCATCCCCATGCCCCATTGCGGAAGTATTATGTTGCCCGGCATTTCTCGACGTTACCCCTGATTTCGCTACAGATTTAAGTTGGAATCCGAAAAATCATCTTAACAGCACACCTTTACGCTCAACGGGGGCCTTTGCAAAACGCAAGGGTTCCCCCGTTCACCGGGGAAATGCCCGAAGGACAAGGGGGATCGCGGGACGACAGACGCCAACAATACCCGTCGACACGGGTTGTGCAAAAGCTACCCAACGACAGTTCGACCAAACCGCCCTGCGCTGATCAGCGCCCAATGGCCATCCGCCGTACTCGGCTCCTAGTCGCCTGACGAACCTTCGCCGCCACCCTCGACTGCGATTCCAACGTCATCGTCAACGGCAAGGCCGGCAAAATCATCAGCGCCATGAACGCATACCCGGGACGATACGAATCCGTGAAGTCATACATGAAACCCACAAACAACGGACCCACAACCCCGAAAATGGCGCTCACCGAACTAGCGATACCAACCACCGAACCGTAACTCCGCCGCCCGAAATAGTCAGCCAGTATCGCCAACCGCAACGGAATCGAAGCGCCAAATCCCAAGCCAAACCCAAGCACGAACACCGGCAAAGGTATAAGCCCCCATGAAATCCCCAAAAACTCCGAGTTAATCATCGCCAACGCACCGACTCCCGCCATCTGAACAACAAACGCCAGCGTCAGAATCAACCGCTTGTCAAAACGGTCACCGATAAAACCGATACTCACTCTGCCGAGAATATCCCCGATCGCAACCGCACCAGCCGCCGTCGCGGCCAACCATATGCTCAAGTCATACTCCAAAAGCGCCGGCAAGTGAAATATGTTCGTCGAACTAACCAGCTGACCCAGGCTCACCGCTATCGCAAGCTGCCAAAACGCACGCAATCTCAACACTTCTCTGACACTGATTGACACCTCTCGCACCCGACGCCGATACCGTCCGCCTCCCTCACTCGTCCCACTCACCTCAAACTCCGACTCCCCATCCGGCAACATCCCGAAATCTTCCGGACGTCGTCGCATCATCAACGCCACAGGAATCCCGAACACCCAGAAACCGATCCCGATCCAAAGCAGAACCGCACGCCACCCGTAAGAATTGATCGCCCAGACTATCAACGGCAACAAGAACGCTCCAACCGCCGAGAACGTCATCAGCATCGACAAAGCCTTGGCACGTTGCCGGATGAACCAGTTACCCACCGTCGCCACAAATACGATGTACGTCCCGAACGACATCCCAAACGCCAACAGCAACACCGCCGCATAGAAGTGCCACAGCGTCTGCATCTGGCTCATGATCCCAAACGCCGCACCAGTCACAACGATCCCGAACAGCATCACCCACTTCGGACCGAACCGGTCCAGCATCGCCCCCACAAACGGCGATATCAACCCGCTCTCACCACGCTGCAACGAAATCGCCGCCGCAAAGGCACCCGAACTCCACCCGCTGAACGTCGCCAAAATTGGATCGACGAACGCCTGGAAACCGCGCCAAAATACAGCCGACGCGTAGAACTGCATGAACCCGCCGCCAAAAACGATCCACCAGCCGTAAAAAATCTTGGTCGGTGATTTACCTAGCGACGTTCAGCCTCGCGAGACATCGGAATCAACTCAGATCGGCACACACAACGTCTACACGCAAGCATGCACCGATATCCAACTCAGAATATCGCGTCCAACACCCGCAAATCCCCGTTCCAAACGCAGTCGAACCGCTCCTTCTCCTCTACGAAAGCGACGCCAGCATCTTCTTCCCTCACCTTTACAGAGACCATTGCAAAACTCTCGGTTTCCCCCGCTCGCGGGGGAAATGTCCGAAGGACAAAGGGGCCCTGAACGGCGGGGGAGGATCTCAGACCCGCCCCGTGCGAAGCAGGGGACCCCCTTCCTCTCACCCCTTCTTCCGGACGGGTGAGGGGAGGACCGCCGAAAGTCGGAACACCACAGCAACCCCATGAGAAAAACCCGATAACCGCAAAACAAGACCGACCAGCCCGAGGGCGAAACTATCACCCTCCCCACGCCTGCCGAACACCACCGCCAGGTGCTTAAACGCGCTTCACTGATGCTCATAACTCATCACCTCATCCCCATTCACAACCACACGATACGTCTTCCCTACATCAAGCCCACTCTCAAGCACCTGAATCGCATCCAACTCCACGACCTCCTCATCGCATGGCGGCGACCAAACTGTCACCGGATGCCCCATCAACGTAACCGTCACCCGTATCTCATCGCCTACCACCTCATGCGCCTCCGTCCCGCGACGTGCGCAACCATCTATCGTCGACTGAAGATACGTCACCCGCACAGTCGGCACCTGCTCACCCTCTAAGAACTCAACCCCGGTGACCGCCGCCGGCACCTCGACCCAAGATCGCCAGTCCGGATCCCCCTCCTTTACCAGCTCAGGCGGCGGTAGCACCATCACCAACAGCATATCCACGCTATCCGGATTCCCCCGAGTGATCACCTCATGGGCCGTGTCGTTGCTAAACGCCATCCGACCATCCCCCTCATAAATCGTCGCACTCAGTCCATACGTATTCCGATCCTCAATATCCTCGCTGCTGTAATCCAACTCAAACTCGATCGGGACCTGACCCGGATCCGCAATCGTCTTGCTAGCGATCAACGTCGAAGCGGCATCTTGGTAAGAAACATCCCGCAACTCAACAACCAACTTCGCACCCGGCGTCAGGGCGATCCTCTCGCGATAAGTCACGCTCCCGCTCACGGAGGAATCAGTAAACTTCCTGATCGGCACCACCGCCTCCTCCGCAACACAACCCGCTAGTACCGCCAGCGAAACAACCGCCACGCTCGCAACACCAACCAAAGATCTGAGCGCTTTAGCAATCGCCTTAGTCTTCATCTCGGTCTCCTCATCTATAGGTTCGCGCTTCCGAACCTCTACAAACAAGACGTGACCGAGCGGTCATTTGTTCCCGACCAACACCCCGCTCACCGCACTTCACCCGCGAAAATTCGTCTTCGTCCGCCTCAACGCCTCATTCCAACCCGCCATCAGATTTACCCGTTGACTCTCCGACATATCCGGCTCATACCGTTCCGCACATCGCCATAAGTCTGCCAACTCCCGGTCCGACCGCCAAATCCCGGCAGCCCGACCCGCTAGAAACGCCGCACCCAGCGCCGTAGTCTCATCAACCGCCGATACCTCAATCGGACGATCCAGCAGATCCGCCTGAAACTGCATCAAAAACGGGCTCCGCGTCTGCCCGCCATCAACCTTCAACACCCTCTCGCGCCGATTGCCCCGCCTCGGCATCCGCAACTGCGAGTCCATGATGTCCACTACCTCCTTCACCTGATACGCCGTCGACTCCAACGCAGCCCTGATCACATGGTCCTTCGTCGTTCCTCTGCTGATCCCCGTGATCGACGCCCTTGCATGAGGATCCCAGTGCGGCGACCCCAATCCCGAAAAAGCCGGCACCAGATAAACGCCGCCGTTATCCCCAAGCAACACCGCAACATCCGAAGACTCCGCCGCATCCCCGATGATCCCCAAGCCATCGCGCAACCACTGCATCGTCGATCCTGTGTTGAAGATCGATGCCTCCATCGCATACGCCTTCGATCCCCCCGCCTGCCAGCCAAGCGTGAACAGCAACCCGCCCGATGCTACCTCAAGATCATCCGCACCCATCTCCCCGGCGGCCCCATCAGTGAACAACGCATGAGACTCTCCGCCGCTGTTCGCCAGCAGAAAAGCCCCCGTACCATATGTGCACTTCATATCTCCCCGAGCAAAACAAACCTGTCCGTACAACGCAGCATGTTGGTCCCCTGCCACCCCGGTAATCGGAATCTCCTTCCCAAAAATCGACGGATGTGTAACCGCGAAATATCCAGCCGATGGCATCGGAGTAGGCAACGCCGCCTCAGGTATCCCGAATATCCGCAGCAAATCAGGATCCCAACCCAAGTCATGGATATTCAAAAGCATCGTCCGAGATGCGTTGGTGACATCTGTCAGATGCGGAATATCATCTCCGACCGTACTTCCCTCGCCCCTCGCCAGTTGATCAATCAACCAAGCATCCACCGTCCCAAATCGAACATCACCGTTCTCAGCCCTTCCTTGCAAATTTGGAATCGGCAGATGGTCCATCATCCACCGCATCTTCGTCGCCGAAAAATACGGATCGACGATCAATCCCGTTCGCGCCCAGATGTCATCGGCAACCCCCGCATCGCTCAAAGCATTGCACATCTCCGCAGTGCGATGGTCCTGCCAAACGATCGCATTCGACAGCGGCCTTCCGCTCCCGCTCTCCCAAATCACCGTCGTCTCTCGCTGATTCGTGATCCCCAGAGCCGCAACGTCATCCGCCGAAACCCCCGCCTCCTGCAGCGCAAGCCGAGCCGTCCCAATCGCAGCCTCCGCTATCTCCACCGGATCATGCTCTACCCATCCGGGTCGTGGGAAGATCTGCTTGATCTCCCTCTGCGCCGAACCAATCGGCTGTGCACTCTCGTCGAACACGATCGACCGCGTCGACGTCGTGCCTTGATCAATCGTCAGGATCAAAGAACCAGACGCCATCTCTACCCGAACAGAGGATTATTGCCGCCAAACGCATCGATCGCCGTCCCCGTCACCGCCGACGACTTCTCTGACGCGAGAAACACCGCCACGTTCGCGATCTCCGAGGGAAGCATGAGCTTCGGCTGGTCCTCTCGCCCCCTGCTCCCAAATGCCTCACGATACCCTTCCGTATCCGTCCCACCAGGGCAGATCGCATTCACATTGATACCGTGCTCATGCAACTCCGCCGCAAGCGACTGCGTCAAGCTGATTAACGCCGACTTCGTCACCCGATACGCGCTACGACCTCGACCTCCACTACGACCACCAATACTCGAGACGTTGATGATCGTCCCGCCACCCTGTTCAATCATTGCCGGTATCACAGCCTTGGTCAGCATCGCCGCCGCGTTCAGATTCACCTCGATCACGTCGTACCACACCTCGTCATCCAGGTCCACCAGATCGATCCGAGGATGGATGATCGCCGCATTGTTCACCAGAACATCGATCCGCCCAAACTCCGCCATCACCTTTGGAACAATCCCCCCAACCTGCCCTCGATCGGAAAAATCCGATTGGCAAACCAACGCCTCCGCTCCCAGTTCACGAACCCGAGCCGCAGTAGCCTCCAGCTCCGACAAAGTCCGCCCCGTCACAGCGACATTCGCACCTTCGGCGGCAAACGCATACGCGCAGGCCCGACCGATACCTTTCGACCCGCCCGTAACCAGCGCGACCTTACCTGCAAACTCCGAACTCATCGCTGGACTCGACCACTTACATCGCCACCAGCCACACTCATCACCTCACTCACCGAAACCAAGTTGAAGTCGCCATGGAACGTATGAGCAAGTGCCGAAGAAGCCGCCGCGAACCCGAGGATTTGCTGCGATGTCCAACCTTCTTGCAGATTCCCGTAGATGAGCCCGGCCGAGAACGCGTCGCCGCCACCAACCCGATCAACGATCCGCACCGGGTACTTCGGCGCGATCAAGATCTCGATCCCATCGTAGTAGATAGCAGACCAGTCGTTGTCATCCGCAGACTGCGATTCCCGCAACGTAATTCCAACCTGCTCAAACCCGAACTCATCCACGAGCCTATCGACCACCGGCTCGTACGCACTCGCGTCGATCTCCCCGCTCGTCACATCGACCCCCTCTGCGGCGACACCCAAAGACATCTCCGCATCCTCCTCATTCCCGATCGCCACGTCCACGTACTTCATCATCGGCCGCATCACTGCTTGAGCTTCAGCCGGCGACCAGAGATTCTTCCGATAATTCATATCCGCCGAAACCTTAAGCCCCATCGACTTGGCGATCGAAGCAGCCTCATCACAAGCCTTCGCAGCCGATTCCGAAATCGCTGGAGTGATCCCCGTGAAGTGGAACCAGTCCTTCCCCTCGAAAATCCGCTCCCACTCAACCTCGCCAGGTCCCAACTCAGCGATCGAAGACGCCGCGCGGTCGTAGATCACCTTCGAAGCCCTCATCGCCGCACCGTTCTCAAGGTAATACGTCCCCAATCGTTGCCCTTGCCGAAGTATCTCGGACGTGTCTACACCCCACTGCCGGACGTAGTTGATGCAGGCTTGACCGATGTCGTTATCCGGGATTGCACTCACATAAATCGATTCGACCCCAAAGTTGGCAAGCGACACCGCGACGTTACACTCACCACCCCCGTACGTGACCTCAAACTCACGCGCCTGAGTGAACCGCTCACGACGCATCGTAGCGAGCCGAAGCATAATCTCACCGAACGTCACAACAGATGCCATCTATCCAATCTCCTTTGGTACTGTGAGCCCTTAAACTCTACGATTCCTAGTAAAAAGTGGCGTTGTCATCGTCACCTTCCCCATCAGAACCAGACGCAACATTGGCGAGCTCAGTATCTACGGCAGATTTCAGCAACCTCACATCCGAAGCAATCGGGAACCAAGTCATCCCCTGCTGTATGCGTCGAGCCGCCTCGTTTCCATCGATGCAATGAATCCCCGTCGCGACACCATGCTTTTTACCTGCCGCCACCACCGTTTCCACCGCTTTCACATGGTCTGGATGTTGGTTGTCTAAACCAGTCGGCACTCCCAGCGAACTTGCCAAGTCATTCGGCCCGACAAAGCAGACATCGAGATCCGGAACGGCCATTATCTTGTCGATGCGATCGACTGCCCGCCAGTCCTCGATCATGCAGACAACCAACATCAAATCGTTGGCCTTCGCATAGTAATCAGCACCGTACACAAGCTGGCCGCGCGTCGACCCGATCCCTCGCAAACCTCTCGGACGATATTTGGCAGCTACTACGGCGCGTTCGGCTTCGTCTTCATCCTTTACATCGGGAACAACGATACCGGTGAAGCCGATGTCGAGAACGCGCTTGACCCAGATCGGATCGTTGCTTGGAATGCGGGCGAACATCGGTTTGCCGGAACCGTTGCCTGCGCGCAGGCAGTTAACGGCCGTAGAAACGTCGATCGGGTTGTGTTCGAAATCCAGGGTTACCCAGTCGAAATCGGTAGTGTGGAGAAGCGTCTCGATGACCGTAGGGTCGCCGCTCGCGGACCATGTGCCGAGAGAAGGTTTACCCTCGGCGAGTTTCGCCTTTACCGGATTGACGTCCATGTTCACTGACCTCGTGAGACTGCGCGCGAAATGAGACTAACACACGCTCTTTGCGGCATTCTCGTGACTAAACAGTAGACTCGTTTAGGTTGAAACGCTAGAACGACGCAGGAGACAACGAATGGCAAGGCATTCAAAGCTAGAGGTTCTTAACGCGATGCACGAGATCGGCGTTGTTCCCGTGTTCTACAACGGCGACCTCGACAATGCCCAGAACATCGCCCGTGCCTGCGTCGCAGGCGGCATCCGCGTCTTGGAGTTCACCAACCGTGGCGATCACGCATGGGAAGTCTTTTCCAGTTTGGACAAGTTCTGCGCCGCCGAACTCCCAGGTGCGATCCTCGGCGCCGGGTCAGTCCTCGACGCAGGCACCGCATCGATATACATCAGCAACGGAGCCAGTTTCATAGTCGGTCCCGTGACCAACCCTGATGTAGCCATAGTCTGCAACCGTCGCAAGGTCCCTTACATCCCAGGATGCGGAACCGCATCCGAAATTTCCTCGGCTGAAGAACTGGGCGCCGACATCGTCAAGATATTCCCCGGCTCAGCCGTAGGGGGACCTGGGTTCGTTAAAGATGTTTTGGCGCCTATGCCATGGTCATCGATCATGCCTACCGGTGGCGTAGACATCACCGAGGCATCGCTTCGGCCTTGGTTCGAAGCCGGGGTTTGTGCTGTAGGAATGGGTTCTCGATTGGTGTCGAGCGATGTTGTAGCCAACGAGGATTGGGACACTCTGGAGACGCGAAGTCGCGAAGTGGTGGCTTTGATTCGAGCGATAAGAGGTGAATGAATCACAGGTTTCACGATTCGCGTTCTGCTCACTCTCCCAAGAATTCGATTAACGCTTGATTCAGAAACACTCTGTATCGTCCAATTCTGCGACTGGTCAACATGCCTGCATTCTCAAGGGCCTCGAGATGTGCCGTGGCAGTATTTCGGCTGACCTGCTCAGCGTCTTGAACCATACCAACTGTAGAGTACGGTCGCTCGAAGACTAGATTGAGCAGTTGTTCGGAGGCGGCTGTCGGGCAATCGCGTAGTGCCCGCTCAGAATACTCTTGTCGGAGACTGTGTATCTGATCAATAGTGTTTCGTGCCTCAATGGCGGTTTCTGTCACGCCTCTGATGACGAATCGTATCCAGTCGATCCAATTGTTCTTTTGCGTGACCGCTCTCAACTTGCTGTAATACTCAGATCGATTCCGCAAAAAGTACCGGCTCAGGTACAGGATCGGGCGGTCCAGCAGTCCTTGGTCCAGGAGATAGAGGATGTTTAAGATGCGGCCGGTTCTGCCGTTGCCATCGGGGAAGGGGTGCACGGCTTCGAATTGGTAGTGGAGTATCGCCATCCGAACCAGTGGATCCGGATAGTTCTCAACTGAATAAACGAATTCTTGCAGGTTGCTGAGAAGTTTGAGGATCAGGTTCTCGCCCAACGGCGGCGTATACATTGTTTCGCGAGTAGCAGGGTTCACCAGACGCACTTCATGGTCGCGCACCGCGGTGTCGTAACCCACTACCTCGGCGCATATCCGCGTGAACAGATCAATGCTGAGAACCGGGCGCTCCCGAAGCAGCTGTTCCCCTCTGTAGAGCGCCGGTCGGTATCGTCCAACTTCCTTGGCGTTTGGTTCGGCGGATTCATCGCCGATCGCCAACTGCATGTAAAGTTGGGCGCTCGTTGTGATGACATTTTCAATCTCTGAGCTTGCTTTTGCCTCTTGGATTGTCAGAGTGTCAATAAGCAGCTGTTGACTAGGCACACTCTTCGCGGCACCTTTCAACTCGGCCAAAGATCGATGCGCCGCGATGCACTCCCGCAAGATTTCCACCGTCTCGACATCTGTGGATGGGGGCAGTTTCGGGAGAGCGTTGTATGGGCGGGTTGGATCGTTGATGTTCATAGCATCTTGCTAGGATGGATAATTGATTAAAGCGTGTCGTGCTCAATTTTACCCGTTGTTTTGCACATGTCCCGATGACGTGCGCAGTTGTTGGGCACGTATGGGAAACATGCTCAGAATTGACCATCGAATTGCACATGTTGTCGCGACATGTCCAATCGTTGGGTATGTCCCTTACCTAATCGCGCATGCCGCCTCTAGTGCACGGTCAAAATCGACAACCCACGGGCCGTCTGTTTCGATACGAACTGACGCCTTCATCCCCTCCAGCAACTCGACCTCCCGTTCGCCATCCAAGGCTATCGTGCCTCGTTTCGCTCGTACCTGAACGGATTCTCCTGGTTGGATTATCCGCCAACTTTCGATTGATACGTCTCGAACCATGCCGGGGGCGATGGGCGCTGTTGATGAGGATTCGCCGGATTCGCCGGGCATCGGGAATTCGATATGTAGGCCGCGTGGGTCGTCGATTGCGATGAGGGATAGACGTGCGCCGATGGAAGCGATGCCTATGCTGGATGCCTCGGCGCGAGTTAGGAATACGGAATCTAGAGTGGCGACATCCCAAAGGGCGCGTGCGCCGACCATCGTCTGGCGGGAGACAGCAGCATCGACCAACGCAATGTCGCGTAGCTCGTCGTTGACGTAGACGTTGATTTTTTTTGAGCGGCGGCAAACGCGGTCTCGGACATTGGAATCATTTGCGACGGTTGCAGCAGCTATGCCGGCTAGGGTTCCTTCTATCTCTCTCGGAAACACGTTGTTGGTGCCGGTGGAGATCGGAGCGATGGGGACATTGCCGCATCCTTTGGCAACTAAGCGGTTGGTGCCGTCCCCTCCGAGGGTGATGATGCAGTCGGCACCTGATTCCTGCATCATGCGGGCGGCGACAGCGGAGTCGTTTTGGCTGCCGGTCGGGATTTGCGGGATGAACTCGGACGGTAGGGAGTCGCTGGTGTCGTTCATCGCGGCGCGGGCTAGGCCTGCCATGTCGGGCATGACGATGACTTTTGAGACGCCATGCGCTTGTAGCCCGGCGAATACTCGGCGGAGGATGTTGGACTTTTCTTGGTTGGAGACGACGCGGCCTTGAGCGACTAGGCGACGGATATCTTTTCCGGCCGCGGGGTTGGCGATGATGCCTACGGTGGGCATTGGATCAGGCCACAGCTTCGGCTAGGAGTTCGGCTAGGAAGTGAGCGGGACGGTCCAACTCGTCTTCGATCTGCTGTTTGCATGAGACGCCGGTGATGGCGAACTGTGTAGACGGGCCGGCTTTCCGCAGCGCGGGGAAGAGACGATCCTCGCCGACTTGGCGGGAGACATCGTAGTGCTTTTTTGCGTAACCAAAGGATCCAGCCATGCCGCAGCATCCGGCGTCGATGAGTTCAGCGTTGTAGTTGGGCGGCAGATTGAGGGCGGATACGGCTTGGGTTGTGCCAATGAGGGCGCGTTCGTGGCAGTGGACATGGAGGAGGATTTCGGCGGTGGTTTCGTTCCAATCGATTTGTTGGTGGCCGTCGTCTTGGTTTTCGATGAAGATCTCTTCGAGCATCAAGGACGCGTTGGCGACTGCTTTTGCCGCGGGATCGGTTCCGAGGAGATCGGGATATTCGTCTTTGATTGTGAGGATGCAGCTACTTTCGCAACCGACGATTTTGGCGCCTGCATCCACGTATGGCATGAGGGCATCGACGTTTTTCTTTGCATTGGTAATGGCTTGGTCGAGGAGGCCTGAGGAGACCATAGGACGTCCGCAGCATACTCGTTCAACTAGCTTGACTCGGTATCCCAGAGCTTCGAGGAGTTTAACGGCTGCTTTGCCGGATTCAGGATGGTTGAAGTTCATAAAGGTGTCGTGGAAGAGGACGATGTCGCCGCGTGATCCGGTGGTTTTGGGTTGACGGCGATTGAACCACTGCTCGAAGGTTTGGCTGACAATCTTGGGGAGTTGGCGGCGTCGATCGATGCCGAGGATTTTTTCCGAGGCCCATCTCGCGGGGGCGGATCGGTTGATGACATTAGCGATTGGAGCGAGCGGGCCAGGGGCTAGGGAGTTCAGGCGATGGATGTTGGCGACGAGGCGGGAGCGTAGGGGAATTGAGTGGGTCTGGTAGTAGAGATCGAGGAACTCGTACTTGATCTTGGCCATGTCGACGTTAGATGGGCACTCGGATTTGCAGGACTTGCACTCGAGGCACAGGTCGAGAACTTCAAACATCCGCTCGGATTGGATTTCGTCGATGGGGATCGCCCCCGACAGTGCGCCTCTCAGGGCGTTGGCTCGGCCTCGGGTAGAGTGTTCCTCTTCGCGGGTGGCCATGTATGAGGGACACATCGCGCCAGCGTTGACTTTTCGGCACGCACCTACGCCGTTGCAGCGTTCTATGGCTCCGGCGAAGCCGCCGTCGGAGGTCCAGTCGAGTTTGGTTGCGATCGGCTCGGTGGCGTAGTCGGAGCCGTAGCGTAGGTTTTCGCGCATGTCAGGCGTGTCGAAGACCTTGCCGGGGTTCATGATGCCGTTCGGGTCAAAGAGGTCTTTGACTTCTCGGAAGTGGTTGACGAGTTCTGGGCCGAACATCTTTTCGGCCCATGCTCCTCGGACGATGCCGTCGCCGTGTTCGCCGCTGAGGGATCCGCCGAATTCGAGGACGAGATCTGAGATTTCGTCGGCGATCTGGTACATGGTGTCGATGCCGGTGTTTTTCTTGAGGTTGACCAGGGGACGGATGTGGAGGCAACCGACGCTGGCGTGACCGTAGTAGCCGGCTTCGGTACCGTGGCGTCTGACGATCTCGTCGAATCGCTCGACATATTCGGGCAGGCGTTCCGGAGAAACAGCGGTGTCCTCAACGAACGGGAGCGGTTTGCTATCGCCCTCAACGTTCATCATGAGTCCGAGGCCTGCTTCACGCATTGACCATACTTGGCGTTGTTCGGCGGGATCGAGTAGCTGTGTTACGGCGAAAGTCGCGGTGTCGCGTTTGATTGCCTGTTCGAAGGCAGAGAGTTTGGATTGGACCTCGGCGCTGTTTTCACCGGTCATCTCGACGACCAAGATGTCGGAAGGTTCGCCTTGGAGGAAGCCGATGTTGCGGGAGAAACCGATGGATTTTCGTGCTTGGTTGATGATGATCTCGCCGATGTGTTCGACGGCGCTGACATCGTGCTCGAGGGTTGCGACGGTTGCCTCCATTGAGTCACGGAGTGTGTGGAAATGGAGGACGGCAAGGCCTTTGGATTTGGGGATGTCCCAGAGTTTTAGGCGGGCGTCGGTTACGGCGGCGAGGGTGCCTTCGGAACCGACCATGACTTGGGTGAGGTCGATGATGGGGCCGTCGGTGACCGGGGAGTAGACGCGGTCGATGTTGTAGCCGCCTACGCGTCGCAGGATTTTCGGGAAGCGTCTGTCGACTTCGGGTGCGGCGGTGTCGGCGATGGTGGGGACGTTTCGGTAGATTTGGCCTTCGAGGCTGGACAGGCCCATCTTGCCCTCGAGTTGGGATGTGGTCAGTGCCTCGAAGGTTGCCGGGGAGCCGTCGGAGAGGATGACGGACATCTGGTGGACTTGGTCGACGGTCTTGCCGTAGATGATGGAGTGTGATCCGCAGGAGTTGTTGCCCATTGCGCCGCCGATGTTGGCGCGGGAGGATGTGCTGGGGTCGGGGGTGAAGTATTTTCCGGTGTGGGTTACTTGTCGGTTGAGTTCGTCGATGGTGATGCCGGGTTGGGTGTGGACCCATCCTTCTTCGGCGTTGATCTCGAGGACGTCGTGCATGTATTTTGAGAAGTCGATGACAACGCCTCGGTTGACGGTCTGGCCGGAGAGTCCGGTGCCGCCGCCGCGAGGTAGGACGGAGACGCCCGCGTTGTTGCATGTCTCGATTACTGCGCTCACGTCGTTGGCGTCGTGAGGGAGGACGACGCCGAGGGGTGTCATCTTGTAGATGGAGGCGTCGGTGGCGTATAGCTGGCGTGAATACCGGTCGAATCTGACTTCGCCGGCAACCGCGCGATTGAGTTCTTCAGCGAGTTGCGATCGGGTAGATCGGCTCGCGGTGGTCACGCCGCGGCCTCATCGTGGGCTTGGTGATCGTGTTCAGATTGGGGCAGGACGACGGAGGCGATGACGCTGATGATCAGGATGGCGATGACGATTGCCAATGATCCGAGGGTGATGGTGATGGAGACGGAATCGTCGGGGACGCCTAGGTTGTGTATGAGATCGTGGAACTGGTCGTGGATTGCGGTTTCGACGATGATTTTGACGCCGATGAATCCCAGGATTGCGGCCAAGCCGTAGGAGAGGAAGCGGAAGAGGTTGACGAGGCCTTCGAGGAGGAAGAAGAGGGGCCTCATTCCTAGGACGGCCATTGCGTTGGAGGACCAAATGATGAACTCGTTCTTGGAGATTCCGACAACAGTGGGTATTGAGTCGATGGCGAATACGACGTCGGTAGATGCGAGGACGAGGACTACGAGGGCGAAGGGAGTGGCCATCTTGATACCGTTTTTGACGGTGAAGAAGTTGTGGCCGTCGTATTCGTCGGAGACGGGGTAGATCCGGCGGAACGCTCTCGCGACAATGTTTTTGGATGGATCGACGTCTTCGCCGTGGGAGGTGACGAGTTTGTACGCGGTGTAGATGAGGACAGCGGCGAGGAGATAGAGGACGGGTTCGAAGACGGCGATGATGCCGACAGCGAAGAAGATGAATACGGCTCTGGCTATGAGGGCTCCGACGATGCCGAAGAGGAGGGCGCGGGAGCGGAAGAGGTCGGGTAGTGCGAAGTAGTTGAAGATTACGAGGAATACGAAGAGGTTGTCGATGCTGAGGGCGCGCTCTGCGACGTAGGCGGTTGTGTACTCGATACCGAGTTCAGTGCCGCCGGCGATGAAGACCCAAACTCCGACGGCGGCAGCGACGAGGGTCCAGAGGATGGTGAGGAGGGTGGCCTCCTTCATGCCTACGTGGTGGGCTTTGCCGCTGAGAAGAATGAGGTCCAGCAGCAGAAGGACTACGACTCCGACTGAGAATGCCGCGAGGATGGTATAGCTGTCGAAGTATCCTTCCACGGTGGGTTACCTTGCGAACGATACGAGTTCAGTCACTCGCGTTTCTAGGTAGTTGAGCAACTGGGTTCTAGCGGTCCTTGCTGATGGAGATCAGAAGATGTTGTCGACCGTGAACTTTTGTTCGCCGGATGGTGCTTTGAAAGTGACTTGGTCGCCGACTTTGGTTCCGAGGATTGCGCTTCCAAGGGGTGAGATGTCTGAGATCTTGTTGCGGAGGGGGTTTGCCTCGTTTGCGGCGACGATCTGGTAGTCGACGTTTCTGTCGGAGTCGATGTTTTTCAGGGTTACCCAGGAACCGATTTGGACTTCGTCGTTGCTGCGGTCGGATTCTTCGATGATGGTTGCGACTTTAAGGGTGGATTCTAGGCGGCTGATCTGTGCGAGGACCATTCCCTGGTTTTCGCGTGCGGCTTCGAGGGGTGAGTTTTCGCGTACGTCACCGCTGGCGGCGGCGCGTTCGATCTCGTCCGCGAGTCGGACGGTCTCTTGTCTGAGTGATTCAAGGCGGTTGACCATTTCGTCGTAGCCTTGGCGTGTGATCTGGACCTCGCTTGTTCGGCGACGTACGGAGGCACCTCTTGCCGCGTTGAGGGTGGGTTTGCGGACGCGGATGTGAGGGGCTAGGCTGATGTCGATGTATCCCTTTTTCTTGACGTAGTTCAGGAAATCTTTGACGGCTGCGATGCGGAGCTTGTTGGCTTCGGATGCGCTAGCGCCGAATGTCTCGGAATATGGGCTTATGTCGGAAGGTCGGAGGGCTGCGAGGGAGTTGGTCCCGCCGATCCATCGGGCGAATTTTGAGAGTTCGGGGTGGACGAGGCGTTTGTTTTCGTCCGGGATGGACAAGATGTATTCGGTGATCGCGTCTTGGACGGTCAAACCGTTTGTGATTGGGGATGCTGCGTGTTCGTCGGTCTGTGTTACCAAGGTAGTTACCTCAATGGCGGCGGACTGCCGGAGTTAGGGGAGATCGGCGGAGGGGATAAGGGGTTGCCGATTCGGGAGAAGGCGCATAGTTTAAGTCTACGAGAATGGTGGATTGGATGCAAAGGCGGGGCTGTGAACCATGATGGGGATGATGGCTGTTAGACGCGTTAAAGCGGCCGCGCAGCGGCTTTTCTCTGTTGAGCGATGCGAGGGGGATTGGGTTATAGCTCTGCATGTGAGGTCTATGATTACGGGATGCAGCGCAGGAATGAGATGAGTGAGCGGCCGCCTCCACGTAGTCGAGGTGCGACACGGCGCGAGGTGGAGCCGGTTCTGCTGCCAGGTGGTGTTAGCGATGAGGATGCTGAGGAGCAGGATCTCGACTGGTGGCGGTTGTTTGTTGCGGTGGAGTTGCCGAAGCGAGCGGTGAAAGTATTGGATGGGATGGCGAGGTCGATGCGTGCGGTCTCGTATGGAGGCAGACAGCGACGACGGCCGTCGCGTGGTGCTGTGGCGTATGATGCGGTGCGATGGACGGCGCCTGAAAATATGCACATCACGCTGAAGTTTCTGGGGGATGTGCATCGGGATGATGTGAGGTATCTGAGGGAGGAGATGGATGATGTGGCGGCGGAGTCGTCGAGGCTGCGGTTGTCGCTAGGGGCGAACGGGTGCTTTCCGGGAGATCGGACGCCGCGGGTGTTGTGGACGGGGCTGGATGGGGACCTGCGTCGAATGTCGAGTTTGGCATCGAGGCTGGAGGGTGCGATGGTGAAATTGGGGTTCGCTGAAGAGCGGAGGGAGTTTGCGCCGCATGTGACGGTGGGACGCGTGAGGAGCGGGACGCAGAAGCGGGTCTTGGCGGCGATCGGAGAGCGGTGGTTGGAGGCGAGGGCATCGGGGGATGGGAAGAACTCGGAGGTTGTGGTTCAGGTGGAAGGGATCGTGTTGATGCGTAGTCATTTGCATCACAACCGGCCGACGCGGTATGAGCGGTTGTATGGGGTTGAGTTGACGTAAGGCATACTGCTAGAGTGTTTTGAATACAACGTCTCAATAACACATCAAAGTGACGAGAAGAAAGGCGATCCACGTGACTGAAGCAACTCAGAACGATAGCGTCCGGTATGAGCCGGACGAACAACCGCCGTTGCCGATAACGATCGGTGCGGGTTTGCAGGCCGCCGCTCTGATCGTTACTCCGATCGTCCTCACTGTTGTCATCGTCGCCCGCATCGCGGAGCAGCCAGACGACTACCTTACTTGGGGTGTCTTCGCCGCACTTATCATCAGCGGCTTGACAACTATCCTCCAAGTGGTTCGCGCTGGACGTATTGGATCCGGGTACGTCCTCATCATGGGGACCTCCGCTGCGTTTATCGCCATATGCGTCGCCGCACTCGTCAAAGCCGGTCCTGCCACGATGGCGTCGCTCATAATCGTTTCCTCGCTCGTCCAGTTCCTGCTCGCGGCACGGCTTTCGCTTCTCCGTAGGATCTTCACACCGACGGTTGCCGGCACTGTCATCATGCTGATCGCGGCAACTGTCGTGACTATTCTTTTCGATTCGTTCGGCGATGTGCCGGAAGGAACCGATGATATCGCTGCGCCATCAGCCGTCATCGCCACCCTGATCACCGTTGGGGTTCTTATCCTCCGCGGTCCGGCTTGGGTCCGTCTATGGTCGCCGATCATCGGCATCGGAGTCGGTTGCATCGTCGGTGTGCCTTGGGGGCTCTACGATGTGCAAAGCGTTTTCGACGCCGATTGGATAGGACTGCCGTTCAGGTCGTGGCCTGGCATTGACGTCACACCCGGCACTGAGTTCTGGGCTCTGCTGCCCGCCTTCATAATCGTCACCATTGTCGGGGCCATCGAAACCATCGGAGACGGTGTCGCAATTCAGAGAGTATCCCGTCGAAACCCGAGCGCCACCGATTACCGCGTCGTGCAAGGCGCTCTTAACACTGACGGTGTCGGAAACCTTCTTTCCGGCCTCCTCGGGACGCTGCCCAACACAACCTATTCCACGAGCATCTCCCTCGCGGAAGTCACTGGCGTCGCCGCGAAGAGGGTCGGCATCGCCATTGGGATCGTCTTCATCATCGTTGCATTCTTCCCCAAGGTTGCGGCTCTCATCATCGCAATTCCGGCTCCCGTCGCCGCTGCGTACATCCTCGTCTTGATCGCCCTTCTCTTCATACAGGGTATGAGGATCGTGATCAACGACGGGATCGACCACCGGAAAGCGTTTGTCGTGGGTGTCGCGTTCTGGGTCGGGATCGGCTTCCAGAACCAGTGGATCTTCCCCGACCAACTCGGCGACAGCTTCCTTGGCATCCTCCTCGGCAATGGCATGACGTCCGGCGCAATCGTTGCCATCCTCGCCATGCTCTTCATGGAGATCACGTCTCCGCGTCGCAAACGCCTGAGGCTCGCACTGGACGACCAAGCGCTTCCGCACCTCTCCGACTTCCTTCGGTCTGTCGCGTCATCATCAAAATGGGATGAAGCTGGTCAGAACCGGATCGCTCTGGTGGGTGAAGAGACGCTTGCCAGCCTGCAAGCTGAAACCGACGACGCCGTCGGAGAAGGTCGTAGGAAACGCCTGATCGTTGCTGCCCATAACGACGGCAGGCAGATCGAGCTGGAGTTTGTGGCGGCGTACGAAGGTGAAAACATCGAAGACCAACTCTCTTACCTCGGCGAATCGCCTGACATCACCGATGAACGCGAGGTCTCTTTTCGACTCCTCCGCCACTACGCATCCTCGGTCCGACATCAGAAATATCACGGCGTCGACATCGTTACCGTGCACGTGGATTCGACAAGTTGAACACCCTCTTCATTCCAACAGAAACTTCGATGAAACCCCAGTAACATTTCACACCAGGGTTTGATCCAACCATCACCGAACTTGAAGTGCCACCTGACGACGACCAACGCGAAGGTCAGAAAAGAACCAACTGGTCTGACACCGTCAAATGGCTTGTTGGCGTTGCATTGATCGGATGCGCCACCGGACTAATCGCAGATGCCTTCGTAGTTGGCGAATCGCTGTGGCGACCTGTTGCCATCGGTGCGAGCGGGTCTGCGTTCTTTATCGGATTAAAACTCTGGATATCCGGCATCAAATGACCCGAACAGCTGAACCGCAACCCTAGTACCACCGCTCTTTATCCACCACATTCATCAACTCCTCGCCGCGGGCAAATCGTCGCGCGTTTTCCAAAATTATCTGGAACCTTCGCTCCGGAATGTCTCCGGCATCCCGAACCGCCACGTGCGGCGTCATCAATACATTTGGTAGCCGCCATAACTTATGCTCTGCAGGCAATGGCTCGATCTCGAAGACGTCCAAACCGCACCCGGCGATCTCTCCAGTCTCGATCGCATCCGCCAAGTCGTCGATCTTGCAAACCATCCCGCGACCGATATTGATGAAATAGGCCGTCGGCTTCATCAGCTTGAATCTGTCCGCATTGAACATCCCTTCCGTCTCTGGAGTGTGCGGAACCGTCGAGATTACGAAATCGGCCTCAGGCAACCATCGATCGATATCTTCGGGCGGATGAATCTCAGCGCCCCACACCTCCCGCTCAACTCGCGGCTCGATCCCGATGACCCGCATCCCGAACAAGCCGCACAACCGTGCCGCTTCGGCACCGATCCCGCCTACACCGTTGATCAAAGCCGTCGCGTCGCCCAGATTCACATATTCCGACTTGCGAGCGTGCTTGTCCCACTGCCCTTCTTTCTGGGCATCGATATACCAAGGCAAACCGCGGGACAACGCCAGCACGAACATCATGATGTGGTGGCTTATGTGATCGAAGTAGATTCCCCGCGGGTTCGAGATCACGCAAGGGTGTTGTGCCAGTTCCTCGTAGTAGTAGCCGAAAAATGGGCCTGCGTCTGGATTCTGCAGCCAACGCAGCTTCTTGGCGGACGGCAACATTTCCGGTGAAATCCACCCGAAGGCGGCATCGGCATCGACGATCTCGCGCGTTGCCTCTTCGTCGTCTTTTGGCGAAACGACGTTGTAGTCGGGCATTGAATCAGCCAGCCGCGCCGCGAACCACCGCGTCAACTCGTCTTGCGGCGGCATGAATACGAATTTGATTGGCCCAGACATCTAACTAACCCCCTGTGGCTGCGAAAAGGATGCCTGCTACCTCAAATCACACTCGACACCGACTTCGGCGCAGTGGCCCTCGAACCACTCGATGACCTCGGTGTGATACGGAATTCCATCTTTTGACCGTTTCTCGATCTCTTCGGCTTCGAGCAAGCCAGGATACACGACTCGGTCGTGCCCCTTGCCGGGCGGGTGCTCCGCTACAGCCTTGAGGAGCTCGTCCATGTCGTCGAGGAACTTTTCCTTGTCTGTAAAAGCCTCGATGTCGTATGCGACGAAGAAGTGGCCGCCCTGATGCGGGTTCAGCGGGCCGGGACCTAAACCGGTGAGTTCGTTGCACATGATCTCGTTCATCAGTCCGAGGCCGAATCCTTTGTGAGACCCGTTCTCACGGGTTCCGCCGATCGGCAACATTCCGTATTTGCCCCGGGTTTCGGGATCCGGTGCCGGCGCCTCTTCCAACATCGGCTCGTAGTTGGTATCGGTGATCCACCCTGGGAGCACCGTTGCGCCTGTCCTGCGAAGCAACCAGATCTTGTTTGCCGCCACCTGTGTCGTAGCGACGTCGAGCATGTATGGCGGCATTGTCCGCGCGGGAGCCCCGTAAGCGATCGGGTTGGTGCCAAGGAAGGGACGCGATCCCCAAGTCGGGATCGTGATACCTGCGCCGCCAGCTGTCATGGTGTGTCCGATCATCCCGGCTTCTATTGCCTGGTACACGTAGTGGCTGCAACCCGCAAGGTGTCCCGTGTTGTAGACCGTCACCACACCGACGCCGTGCTGCTGCGCCTTTTCGATCGCCATATCCATAGCCGTTGGGCCAACGTGGACGCCGAGCGCGTGTTTTGCGTCGATATTCGCTGTGGTGCTCGTTTCGCGAACGATCTCCCATTCGGTTCGAGGGTTTAGCTGACCTGCCGCGTAGCTTCTCACGTATCCTCTCAACCCGTTCGACACCCCGTGCGACTCGTTACCCCTAAGATCGTTGCCGAGCAACACATCGGTCGAATCCTGCGCCGCGTCATCATCCAGTCCGATCTTCAGGAAGATGTCTTTTGTGACGCGATGCATGTCTTCGGGCATCACGTAGACACGGTCGGCTTCGGGGACCTTGAATCTTTCGAGCATGTCAGATTTTCCTTGGGCTGGGCAGTTTGGGTCGGCGATGTTCGGTGTAGTAGTTTAAGCGATGCGGAGTCGGAGATGGCGTTGGTTGCAGGAACGATGCGTGCTGCTTATCGCCCTTTAGGGAGTGGGTCTACTTTGTTGCCTTGTGGAGTTGCAACTCCTCCAATTTCGTAGTAAGATGATGCCATCTACACCCCGCCTGCTGGTCACGGTGCTAAACCGCGTCCCTGGGCGGGTGACTTTTGTTATGCGCACTATCGTATTCATCGACGGTCAGAATCTCTATCACCTCGCTAAGAACGCTTGGGAATCCCATCCTCCCCGACGACAATCTCGGTACGCTTGGCCGAGTTACGACGTTGAGAAGCTGGCGAGCGCCTTGGTCGCCAAATCCCCAAATCGAACCCTCGCTCAGATTCGCTTCTATACGGGTGTGCCCTCTAGGAAAACCAATAGGTTTTGGCACGACTTTTGGTCTAACAAACTCAGGTACTTGCGAAGCAGAGGCATCGCGGTTTACTCCGGAAGCATCGGTATTGGAGGACAGGAGAAAGGCGTGGATGTCAGCTTGGCCATAGACTTGGTGCAGGCGACTTACGAGCGGAAGTTCGAATGCGCGATCATCGTGAGCCAAGACAAGGATTTTCAACCTGCGGTGCTTTTGTCAAAGGCGATCGCCCAAGCACAAGGGAGAAAACTCGTCTTCGAGTCTTCTTTTCCATTCAAGGCGGGAAGAGTATCTCGAAGAGGAGTTCCTGAAACCACTTGGGTGCCGATTAACAAGTCAACCTATGATGCCTGCTTCGACCCGACGGATTATCGTCCCAAATATCGTTGAGTGGTTTTCCTACTCGTAAACGTGCGATTCACTCGCTCGCGCGAACGGGAATGAGATTAAAATCGCGTCGTTGCGTCGGGCTGATTTTGTATGCGCGTCGCGATGTGGTTCGATACGCACGGAAGAAAGATGGTAGGCGTCATGGAACTCAGGCCCAATCGCGTTAAAGAGAAGCTAGCCGGAGGGGAAGTGGCGGTGTCGGTAGTGGGTTTCGGTCATGCTGACGATATCGATAATTTCGGCCCTATTGCCAATGCGACGGGCATCGATGCCATATGGCTGGAGGGCGAACACGGAAACGTTGACCCGTCCAATCTTGGCAACTTGACCCGTGCTTGCGACCTGTGGGGACTGACACCGGTGGTCCGCATCAACGAGAATTCGCAAGGACTGATCTACCGCACACTTGACTGCGGCGCGCAGGCGATCGCAGTGCCGCACGTGAATACAGCCACAGAAGCACAAAACGTGGTCCTCGGCGGAAAGTTTCCTCCCATCGGCAGGCGAGGCAACTACGCCAGTCGACAAGGACACGGAGTTACAAACTACATGCAGGTGGCCGACGACCACTCGTTGCTCATTGTTTTCATCGAAGACATCATCGCCTACCAAAACCTGGATGAAATCCTCGAAGTTGAGCATATCGACATCTTCTTCGTGGCACCGGGCGATTTTGCAGCTTCAATGGGACACAAAGGCATCTGGGACCAGGTAGCCAACATCCCAGAAGTTGCGGCAACCATGGAAGACACCTTCCGCCGAATCCAAGCGGCTGGCCGCATCGCGGGTGCGACCTGCGGAAAAGCCGGCCTCGAGCGATACCTAGATCTCGGGGCTAAATTCTTCCTGACGACCACTCAGGAATGGTTGAACGACGGAGCGGAGAAGTTCATGAATGTCGTTAAGGGTCACTCCGGATAACCGGTAAATCGATACCGATAATCCGTGTGAGACTATGTATTGAGGAAAGGAAAAACGAGAAATGAGCCTTAGACCCAACCGCGTCAAAGAGAAGCTAGCGGCCGGCGAGGTAGCAACCGTCATAGGAGGATTGTCAGACCCTGACGCCATCGACGCGTTCGGTCCGATCGCCAATGCGAACGGCATCGCTGGTGTCTGGTTGGAGGGCGAGCACGCCGGTGTCGACGCCTCCACCCTCGGAAACCTCACCCGGGCATGCGACCTATGGGGCCTATCGCCGGTATGCCGTATCAACGACAATTCGCAAGGTCTCATCTATCGCACACTTGACTGTGGGGCACAAGGCATCGTGGTTCCGCATGTCAACACGGCGGCAGAGGCTCGAAACGTAGTCGACGGTGGGAAGTTTCCACCGATTGGAAAGAGGGGTGCATACACGAGCCGACAGGGACACGGTGTTTCGAACTACATGCAGATCGCCGACGACTATTCCTTGCTAGTGATCCTGATCGAGGACATCATCGCCTACCAGAACCTCGACGAGATCTTGGAGGTTGACAACATCGACGTATTCTTCGTCGCCCCGAGCGACTTTGCCGCTTCGATGGGACACACGGGAGAAGCGGACCATCCCGAAGTCGTCGAAACGATGAACGATGCTTTTCGAAGGATCGAGGCGGCGGGCCGCAACTCAGGAGCAACCTGCAGCGAGGCGGACCTCGCGCGCTACCTTGATCTAGGGGCCAAATTCCTCTTGACGAGCACTGGGCCATGGTTGAGCCAAGGAGCGGCCAGTTTCATGGGCGCCGTCAGCAGCCATTCGAATTAACATCCCTGAAAGCGCTGCACGCAACGAGGCACAGCGAATTCAGAAAGGCGATGCCCACAATGGAGATCCGACCGAATCGCATTAAAGACAAGTTAGCTGCTGGTGAAGTGGCGACCATAGTTGGCGGAATGACCCACCCTGACGATATCGACGCGTTCGGTCCTATCGCCGTCAACCACGGCTTTGACGGTATCTGGCTCGAAGGTGAACATGGCTGGGTAGACGCATCCGAACTCGGCAACCTCACCCGAGCATGCGACCTTTGGGGGCTGACGTCCGTTTGTAGGGTGAACGACAACAATCAGGGTTTGATCTACCGTACTCTCGACCGCGGTGCTCAAGGCATCGTGGTTCCTCACGTCAACACCGCCGCCGAAGCTCAAAACGTGGTTGACGGTGGCAAGTTCCCGCCCATCGGCAAGCGAGGCAGCTACACCAGCAGGCAAGGCTTGGGCGTCTCGAACTTTATGGATGTGGCAGATCATCACTCGCTATTGATCATCCTGCTGGAAGACATCATCGCGTACGAGAACCTTGATGAAATCCTAGCCGTCGATCACATCGACGTGTTCTTCGTGGCGCCGGGCGATTTCGCCGCATCGATGGGGCACAAGGGCAACATCAACCATCCTGATGTTGTCGAGACGATGAACGATGCTTACCGACGCATCGTCGCTTCGGGTCGCACCGCAGGTGCAATTTGCGGGACTGGCAATGTCACACGCTTCTTAGACCTTGGTGTGAAGCTGCTATTCACCAACACACCCGAGTGGTTAAACGAAGGTGCCACCAACTTCATGGACGTGATCAACAATCACTCTGGTTGATGGGCGTGCTGATTAGGTATTCGAATCCGCTTCGACCTAGGTTGGTGTGAGCCTCGTGCTAGCGTTAGATTATGCGGATTTCTAGCGACCCCCGTCTACGGATGCGATCCTTTGCGATGGCGGCGATTGTCGTCGCGTCGGCTGTAGTTGCCGCGCTTCTGCTAACGGGTTGCCGCGGTGGCGGAGCTAATCCAGGCGACGACGATCTTGTCGTCCCTTTCGTTGAACCGACTCATTCGGATCGCACATGCCTAAACGAGGTTTATCCTCCGGATTCGCCGACGTTTGATGAAGTGTCCGAGGGTGATTATCGTCCCGGGGCGAATGGCGTCGATTACGTGGTGCTCGAGGAAGGAGATGGCGACAAGCCTGGGCGAGACTGGCAGGTCGAGGTCAAATATACCGGTTGGCTGGAGGATGGCTGCGTCTTCGGGACAACATACGGGTCTGGACGCGATGCCCGTTTCTTCCTCAGCTTCGTAATACCGGGTTGGCGGCAATCGCTTCTTGACATGAATATTGGCGAACAGCGACGGGTCCGGATTCCGTCTGATCAAGGCTATGGCGAAGCCGGTTCACCGCCGCGCATCCCCGCAAACGCGACCCTCTATTTCGACATCAAACTTGAGACGGGAATCACTGGTGAGCAGGCGGTGGCTACGGCAACTGCGGTTAACGAAGCGGCGGCGGCGACCATTACCGCCGTGTCGGAGGAAGTGGAGGCGACGTTCACCGCGATCGCGGAAGAGGCGACTGCCACAGCTGAGGCTTCAGCTGAAGAGGAAAACGGCGAATCTAATGGCGATGAGTGATAGAGTGCGGGCTGTCGAATCCTAGTTGGAGACCCCCGACATTGTAGGATTAGGGAGTTGGATTTCGGGGCTGTAGCTCAGTTGGGAGAGCGCATCGTTCGCAATGATGAGGTCGGGGGTTCGAATCCCCCCAGCTCCACCACGATCACTACCTATCAATTGTTTAGAACTACAAAAGTCCTTTTAAAGGATTTTGGTTAGCCGTTTTAGGAACTGCCATCAGAACGCAATGGATCTTCTTCAGGTGGTGCTGGGTGCCAACCGCCGAAGACAACGCCCAAATCTTCTATAGTCAACTCTTGATCTTCAGGTTCCACATCTCCGCCAGGTGCAGCGGACGTCTCTTTGTCGGATCCACTCATGGGAACCTCCTTAAGGTTCGGTTCTCATAAAGATATCACTCAGATTGCGGGAATGATAACCCTTTGGATAAAACGTGTCAACCTTGGAACTGATCTCATATTTAACGATCGATGAAGTTCGGAGTCAATTCTTCGATGCGTCTATGGTTACGTGATTACGTAGTCAATTGTTGCAAATCTCGCATCGAGACAATTCCTGCCCCAAGATTCCGTGCTAAGCACTCATTTGTTCATCATGAACGGAAGTTGATTACCATTATCGAGGCTAGATCTTATAGTTCGGCAAACTTCTGTCATAAGAGCGCGCAGTCGAATCGGCGGGCAAGACGCGCCGTGGCTTACATCTGTAGGGACGAAAACGCTATGAAAACGATCTATCTTGCGAACCCGTACGGTTTCTCCGAACAGCAACGGTCCAAGTTGCTGCCGCTCTTCGTTAAGGCATTGGAATCGCTTGGTCTGGAGGTTTGGGAGCCTTTTGAGCGGAACAATCAGGAAGCCAACATGGCAGAGGGGTGGGCGTATCGGATAGGGCAGGCAGACATCCGCGATGTTGCTGATGCGGACGCTACATTTGCGATCTTGAACGGTGTCCCTCCAGATGAAGGTGTGATGGTTGAGTTGGGTGTTGCGATAGCGCTCGGAAAGCCCACGTTCTTGTTTCGCGACGACCACCGAAAGGTAACGGAGTGCGAGGAATATCCGCTTAATTTAATGATCTTCACAGGACTTCCGCAAGTGGGGTGGGAAGACTGGTACTACACTTCATTCGACGAGATCACGTCGCCGGACAAGGCGCTGGCGCGTTGGGCTAGGAGCGAATAGCTCGCTACCATACTGCGGAATCTCCATCCCTTCGAGGATCTGAGGCGGCCGACATCGATCCTGGTTCATGGTGAATTTGGATCGCACCTTCACTACCAGCACCTGCGAATGGAGAGATGGCGTTCACTTCGTGACCGCGCGCCTGCAGTGATTCGATCACCCCGTCATCGACACGGTCTTCGATGTCGAGGTGGTTTGCTTCGGTGTGTGGGTATGTCGAGGATGTGCGGCCTTGGTAGTGGGTCCAACGCGGACCTTCGATAGCCTCGGCCACTGTCAAACCGTGGTCGAAGACCGCGCTCACAACTTGGAAGTTGGTTTGGACCTGCGTGTCTGCTCCGGGAGTGCCGCAGACTAACTCCAAGTTGCCGCCGTCCTCGACTGGGGCGTCGGTCACCATCACCGGATTCATCGTGTGGCGCACTCGTTGGCCAGGGCGCAGATAGTCGATGTGGTCGGGGTCGAGGTGCCAGTAGGTCATCCGGTTGTTGAGTAGGATCCCGGTGTTCCCAGCGATCAGACCTGAGCCGTAACCCATCTGGATGCTCTGGAGTTCGCCGACCGCGTTGCCCCATCTGTCGACGACGCAGAAGTGTGTCGTGTCTGAGCCAGCTGCCCCCGCTGCCGCGAAGGCATCGTGGGCCACGCTGGGTCCGTTGGGGTGATGGATCATTCCGTCGCGACGATATTTCTTCCGGTGATCAGGTATGCGGTCCATAAAGGCCCACGGATCGCCTTCGCGTGCTTCTTCTTCGCTGAGAGATTGCTCGAAGTCGATCAGATTGGCGCGTTCGGCAGCGTAATCTTTGTCGAGCATGCCTGCGACGGGCACATCGACGAAATCTGGATCTGCCATATATGCTTCGCGGTCCGCGAATGCGAGCTTCTTGCATTCGGTCATGACGTGGACCGTGTCCGCGGAAAGATAGCCCAAGCCTGATGCGTCGAAGTTCTCGAAGAGATTCAACTCCTGAAGCAAGACGTGTCCAGAAGAGTTGGGGGGTGCTTCGTATACGGTCTTACCCCGATAAGTCGTTGAGATCGGCTCTTGCCATTTGACTTTGTGGTTTTTCAGGTCGTCGTAACGCAAGAGGCCGCCACATTCCTCGCTGAAACGCCCTATCTCTCTGGCGATGTCACCTTCGTAGAACGCGTCGCGGCCTTGCTCCGCGATCGTGCGGTAGGTGTTCGCGAGATTATGATTCCTCCGCAGTTCGCCCGGTTTTAGCCATTCGCCGTTTGGTGCGAATACCTCGGCGGAAGTGGGTGCGTCTCTAAGCAACGGGGTTTGCATTGATGACGTGGCTTGTTGATGGGAGACCGGTACACCGTCTTCACAAAGCTCCAAAGCGGGTTCGATGCAGATGCTCAAGGGCAAGGTTCCGTGCCGTTCGTGTGTTGCCAGCAACGCGTCGAGAATTCCAGGGACAGATACTCCTAAGATGCCAGTGAGCGGTATACCTTTTGAGTACCGTTCAGGCGTTGCCATTGCAGGCGCGGCGCCAGTGCCATTAGCGACTTGAATCATCTTTTTGGACCTCATGAACGTCATGACAAATCCGTCGCCTCCGATGCTGGAACCCGCAGGTTCGGCGACTCCAAGTGCAAAAGCGACGGCTACAGCTGCATCAACGGCGTTGCCTCCACGATGCAAGATCCGGATTCCAGCTTGCGCGGCGAGGGTATGGTTAGCGACGACGGCTCCTTTGGATCCCATTCGAGGTGGGCGGAAAGACTGGCCGGTTATGCCGTGAGGAGATTCGTAATGCATAGCTTCGTAACCTTAATCGCGCGGAGTCGGGAAATCGTGATGTAAGTTTAGTCTCTAGTCTCTTGTTTCGCGGGGTGAATAAATATAAAACTTACATGAAGCGCCAATCTGGTTGAAGCGGGTTAAATCCGCTTAGCATTAATTAAGGCATTCTGGAGGAAAATATGCAGAATCGAATGGCTAGTCAATTCGCCGATCCTGTTGGGGAGTACGGTGGAGGAAGTGAACCAAAACGGCTCTGGCTGATTGACGGTGCCTATCTTTTCAGCACGCAGTCATCGGTTGGTCAGGGGTACAACTTCGATTACTTGTTGCTCAAGAACAGGCTCGAAAAACTTGTCGGACCGTTTTGGCGCGCGTACTACCTCAATGCGCTGCAACCTGACAGTGACAGGAACGACGGAATGCAACGGTTCCACTCTTGGCTGCAGTCGGCACCTCCAAGTGGGCCCAAGATCATCACCAAGCTGTACAACCTAAGAGATTCAGACGCGAGCCACGCGTACTGCCATGGGTGTGCAACCACTGTGCAACTCGAGTGTCTCGCACCAACGTGTTCATCGGGGGTGTATCCGTTGACCCGCAGGTCGCAAAAGGGAGTCGATGTCGGCCTCGCAACGCTCGCCCTGACCCATCTCGACTCATACGACATATTGATGTTGTCGTCTGGAGACGGCGACATGCTTGACGCTATCAAGTTCGTCAGCGATTCAGGCAAGGAGATTGAGCTAGCTGTCTTCCGCGCCGGCGTAGCAACAGAATTGCAGTCTTGGGCCGATCGCATCTATTGGATTGATGACTTCGCGGACGAGATAGCTCGCTGAGATTGTTAATATCCAGTATTTCGTTTGAGCAAAATGGCGATGCTTAGCAACGGCGAAAAAGCACCGAATTTCGAGTTAACCGCGCATAATTCGCAACGGATAAATCTCTACGATTTACTCGAATCCGGTAAGCGCGTCATTCTGACATTTCATCCTGCTTCATTCACCGGGGGTTGAACCAACCAGCTCGGGATCCTCGGTAGGATCCGTGAACGGGCCAACGAAGTCGGGGCTGAGTTGCTTGAAGTAAGTTGCGATTCGATGCCTGTCCAACTGGCATGGGTGACCGCAAATTTCGAGGAAGATCAGGTGATGAAAGCACCATTGGTGCTCTCGGACTTTTGGCCGCATGGCGAGGTGAGCCGAAAGTTTGGCGTATTCAATGAAGAACGAGGTATGTCGGTACGGTCATTGTTCGTGATTGACACCAACCGCACCATCATCCACTCCGAAGAATCCACCCAACGCGGAGTATTGCCGGATATTGAGGGAGCGGTGGATTTGATCTCCAACTTGGGGTGAGCCGATTCACTTGACATCCTCTCCGATCTGATCAAAGATGGGTGAATGGCACGAGTAACTGCAGAATCTACGTCGTTTTATTCCGACGCAGTTCGGTAGATTCTGCAAACTTCCGATGGCGGCTTTTCTATGGTCAAGCCATAGACGTCCTCGGAAGGATGCCCGACAACCACTTTGACTCCATATGGACTGATCCTCTATACCTGTTGTCCAGTGGCGGAATCACCTGCCACGCCGGACGGATGGTTTGCCTGCCGGATCAGGTCTTGACACTGACCCCGGCGGATGGTAATGTGCTGGCAAGGGTTCCGACCTACTGGTTTTCAGGAAGGAGGTTTGAGATGCTGTTCAGAAGAATAGTGATCGCAACGCCCGTTTCCGCAGCGATGATTTTGATGGGAGTGTGGGCAGCAGGTTTCGTTGCGCTGGGCCAGGGTGGAGGCGGAGGGGCAACTGTCACGATCAACGCAGACACTGCGCAGGCGGGTCAAATCGTGCGAGAAGCGATGAGGGAGCCGGATGGCACGTGCGCGATATCGCCGGCCATCCAGATCGAGGGCACGTTAGGCGATGGCGAGCTGACCGAGGAGGTCGTGATCGGTATCGACGGTCAGTGCCGGACCGTGATCCTAGACGTCGAACGAACCGTCGAGGTGCTGTCAGGCTCCGAAGTAATGCAGAGTTCGGGATCGACCGATTGGGAGGCGTACACGACGTTTCGTCTTTCAGGGGTTTACGAGGAAGATGACGAAGAGTTTGACGCTTTGGCCGAAGCGGAGGTAGAGTTCCATCTGACCGAGGAAGATGGGGAGTTTAGTTTCAACTACCCGTTGCCGATTGCGCGCTGCGTGGTTAGCGGATTCCCGACGATCAGAGAGGAAGACTGCGACTTGGAGTACAACGTCAACACGGCGACCCGGAAGAAGCTTACGAATGAGGCGAGGTTCAAGCATCATCCGGTGCCGGATGTGACGTGGGATCAGACGGCGACGTACGATGCGAAGGTTTCGGGTAGTGACCGGTACAGGTGCTGGGCGGGGCCGCATCCTAGCTATCTCGAATCACGTTGCCGAGGCAACCGGACGCGCGAATGAAGACGAACGATAGGCGACCATCGACGCCCGCCCCGATCCCTACCTGTCCCAAACGAAAACACCAGCGAGTGGGAACCCCATAGAGCAGGTTTCGAGACGGGGGCGGGCGTTTATGCAAGGATTTTAGAAGCATGGAACGGCAAGCATTATTGATAGTGGCTGCGATAGCGGTCGCGGGAATCGCCGGAGGGGTGGCAACGGGGCTGATGGCACCTGAGTGCCCGATGTCGGACGGATCTGGTCGAGCATTGGACGACCGTTGGCGCTGTGAATTCAACTGGAAGGTGGGAGCGGTGACCGCAATCGCTTTCTGGTCAGGGCTGGCCGCAATCGCAGCGTCGTGGAGACTCCGCTTAGATCATCCCCCTCCATTTTTGATAGTGGCTGCGATAGCAGTCGCAGGAATCGCCGCAGGGTGGTCGACAGGGCTGATAGCACCCGAGTGCCCGCTGTCGTACGGATTGGGTCAACGATACCAAGCCTTCTGTGAATTCAGCTGGAGGGTGGGAGCGGCGACGGCAATCGCAGTCTGGTCAGGGCTGGCGGTAATCGCAGTGTCGTGGAGACTCCGCTTAGATCATCCTCCTGTGTGAACAGGCGATGCTGTGGTTGGCCCCAACTATAGCACTTGAACAAACGAAGATTCTGCGCAGCGCGGGGTATTGCCGGATATTGAGGGGGCGGTGGAATTGGTCTCCAACTTGGGCTGAGCCGAGTCACTTGATCTCCTCGTCGATCTGATCAAGGATCGGTGAAGTAACGAGTAGCTAGGCACTAACCCTAAGTTGCATGCCGAGAGCTCGTATCAGGCGTAAGACGGTCGCGAAAGATGGATTTCCGTCTTTGGACAGTGCTTTGTACAGCCCCTCCCTACTCATGCCAACATCGCGGCTCAGTTGCGTCATATTCTGGCCTCGAGCTATGTCATTAAGTGCGGCTCGTATGAGCGATCCATCACCAGGGTCTTCTTCGAGGCACGCCTCAATGTAGAGGCGGACATCTTCCTTGGTTTCAAGGTGCTCAGCCACGTCCCACTTGGTGAATGTTTCGCGCATAACTTATCTCCATATCTCGAGCTATCTGCCTGGCTCCCTGGATATCTCTGAGTTGCGAACTTTTATCGCCGCCACAAAGCAATACGACGATTTCATCACCCTCGCGGATGAAGTAGACGCGGTATCCGGGCCGCTCTGGATGCGCATTTCATAGACCGCATCGCCGACTGATTTGACATCTCCGAAATGACCGTTCGTGACGTTTCTCAAGCGAGCATTGATTCTTGCGACTGCTGCCCGATCACGAAGCCGACGGATCCATCGCTGAATGTACTGCTCTCGATGATTTGGATCATGTCTTAAGTGTGAACCATAGTTCACATTTTTAGGAGCCTGCTTTACCGCAGTTCAAGAGTCAAACTGCGCGATAATCAAGGTTCACGAATTGATAGACGTGAAGCTGTGGCTATCGAGACCAACCAGAAAAAGTTGGAATTCACCGATCCCGCCCCTCGCCTAACCCGGGCAGACATCGCGCGCCGCGCTGCTCGGATGCTGGAACACGGTTGGGTTGTGAATCTAGGGATTGGTATTCCTTCGGCCTGTGCCGATTTTGTGCCTGAGGGGGTGTACTTGCGGTATCAGGCGGAGAACGGGGTGTTGGGCTATGGAGAGATTTTGGCACCGGAGGACGGCGACCCAGATTTGATCGATGCGAGCGGCAAGTTCCCGGAGATGACGCCGGGAATGGCCTTTTTTGATTCGGCGGAGTCGTTTGCGATGATCCGGGGCGGGCATATCGATGCAACTGTGCTGGGAGCGTTGCAAGTGTCGGTCAGAGGTGACTTGGCGAACTGGATGTTGCCTTCGAGGGGAATCGGCAGTATTGGCGGTGGCATGGATTTGGCGGCGAATACAAAGCGCGTGATCGTGGCGATGGAGCATACGACCAAAAACAATGAGCCGAAGATTGTTGAGGCGTGCGGCTTTCCGCTGACGGCTCAGCAATGTGTGACCGATATCGTCACGGATATCGCGGTCATTAAAGTGGTTGAAGGCGGCCTAGTTTTGACAGAATGCGCTCCCGGTTGGGAGCCACGGGATGTGCAGGCTCTGACGGCAGTAGAGCTGCGATTATCTGAAGAAAGTGGAAACGAACGAGATGAAGATAACTGATATCCGGACAGTGGTAGTCGGTAATCCGTGGAAGAACTGGATCTATGTGGTGGTAGATACCGACGATGGATATCAGGGGTTAGGCGAGGCGACTGGCGGTTTGAGCACGCAACCGACGGTTGCCGCGGTTGAGGAGGTCAAGCATCTGGTAATTGGCCGCGATCCTCGTGACATCCACGCGATTTGGAACGAGCTCTATCTTGCGGGCTTCCTCAATGTGAACCGTGAGATGGCAGGGATCGAGATGGCGTGTTGGGACATCTTGGGCAAGTCTTTGAAGGTCCCGGTTCACCGTCTGTTGGGTGGCAAGGTGCGTGATGACATTCGGGTGTATGCGAATGGGTGGTATTCGGGTGATCGCACCCCGGAAGGTTTTGCGGAAAAGGCGTCTGAGGTCGTTGCGAAGGGTTATACGGCTTTGAAATTGGACCCGTTTGGGACAGCGTATCTGGCTTTGAGCAAGGCGGAGACGCGCGAGGTGCAGGCGCTGTTGAGGGCAGTGAGGAATGCGGTTGGGGATGATGTGGAGATCATGATCGAGGCGCATGATCGGTTCAGCGTGGGTGCGGCGATCGAGATCGGGAATTGGCTCGAAGAGTTTGATGTGACTTGGTTTGAGACGCCAGTACTTTCGAATGACGTCGATGCATTGATTGAGGTGGCGAAACGGGTGCCGGTGCGTGTGATCGCCGGGGAGCGGATGCATGAGTTGCATGACTTCGCGCGGTTCTTGAATGCGGACGTTACGGACATCATCAATCCGGAGCCGCTAGGTGTAGGCGGCGTTTGGCGTACGTTGCAGATCGCAGGAATGGCCCGGGCCCATCATGCCCAGTTGGCACCGCACAACGCGGAGAGCCCCTTGAAGACGATGATCGCTTTACACATCGACGCAGTTACGCCGAACATCTACATCCAGGAATGTTTCGACGATTTCTTGGAGCCTTGGGTGTCAGATGTGTTGCACGGGTTTGAGCGGGTTGAGGATGGAAAGCTGAGAATTCCGGATACACCCGGGTTCGGGGTTGAGTTAGATGAAGCGGAGGCAGCGAAGCATCCGTATGGCAAGTCGAATTTCTTGAGGATGTTCAAGCCCGGATGGGAGCGGCGGGACGTCGCTCACGACTAGACGCCGTTCTTGATGCTCTTGCCGAATTTCGGGCGGTATTCGTCGTCTGAACTGTCCCAACGCCATCGGAATCGGAAACGCCCGTCGTCGCTGTTGAATTCGAAGTCGCGGTCTCCTGAAAAGTCTGGGAGCCTATCGTCGAATTCGTTGGGAAGGTCATCGAACCACGACCTAAACTCGTCGGCATCTTCTTCGGTCATCCAACCTTTTTCGATCAGATTGTCAACCCAGTCAGACTGCCAAGGGATCTCAAGTTCGAATTTGCCGTAGGGGAATTCCTCGAACTGCTCGAATCGAGGGAAGTCGGGCACGCGTTCGACACGGTCTTTGAAATCGAAAAGGTCTTCGCGGTCAAACCGTTTCTTGTCGAAAAGGTCGTCTAACCACTCTTCATTGTTGTCGGAACGGCGGAAGAAGCGGAACGGTTCGGGAGGCTCTGATGACCATCCGCCTGATTCAGCGACGTTTTCGTCATCGGTTACTTCGATCTTTACCTGGGCGAATTGTTCATGTTCGGTCAGAGTCCCTACGCCTATGATGCTTGCGGCACGCTCGATGAAGGATTGGCCTCTGTTTTCTTGGTAGTCTTCGATGGCCGCGATGGCGAGGACGATGGCGGCGAAGACGAGGGTGATGGCGGCTAGGGCTGTTACGACGCCGATGGTTCGGGATCTCATTGGTTGTGCTCGTTGAATGCGGTTTCGGTGGGCAATAATCGGTTTCGTTGAAGAATACGTGACGGGTTCGGAAACGGATTTAGGGGCGGGTGGCAATGTTTAGAATTGTTGCGGGTGAGATAGGCAAGAAACGGATTTGTTGACAGGTAGCGCATGTTGAAAATTGCAGTCTGCGCAAAGCAGGTGCCGGATACGGACATCCCGCCTTCGCAGTTCAAGGTGGATGAGGGGGCGTTGCGTGTGATCCCTCCAGCGGGAGTGCCGCCGATTGTTAATGGATTCGATATGAACGCGGTGGAGGCGGCGTTGCGGTTGCGGGACGCGGGGGTTGAGTGTGAGATCGTGGTCTTTTCGGTGGGGACAGAGTTTGCGTTGGATGTGATGAAGAAACCGTTGGCGATTGGTGCTGACCGGTTGGTTTTGGTGGATGATGAGGCGTCGGAAAATTTGGATGCTCTTGGCACTGCCAAGGTTTTGGCGGCGGCGATCGAGCGGGATGGTGGCGCGGACCTGGTGTTGGCAGGCAGGCAGGCTTCTGACTGGGACCAGTCGCATGTTCCAATCATGTTGAGCGAGTTGATGTCGGTGCCGCTGGTTACGCTGGTTAGGGCTTTGAGCATTAGTGGTGACGGGAGCTCGTTTGAGGTGGATCGGGTTGCTGAAGGTGGGTTTCAGCGTGTGGAGTGTCCGATGCCGGCGGTGATGACGGTCACGAATGAGCTTGGCGAGGCGAGGTATGCGAACTTGAGGGGGATCATGGCGGCGAGCAGGAAGCAGCCTGAGACGATGTCTTTGGATGATCTGGGTCTCGACGGTTTGGTGGATGACAAAGTTTTGGAGATGACGCGGTTGTTTGTGCCGATTTCGGATTCGAATGTGGAGTTTATTGAGGGCGAGGATGAAGCGGACTCGGGTCGGTTGCTTGCGCTCAGGTTGCGGGAGGCGAAGCTGATATGAGTAATGGAGTGTTGATTGTTGGTGAAGTTGCTAATGGTGGGTTGCATCCGACGGTCCAGCAGTTGGTGAATGCCGCGGGGCAGGTGACTGATGTTTCTGAGGCGACGTTGTGTCTTGCTGTCGACGGGTCGTTCGATGAGGGATGTGTTGATGGGATCGGAGCCGGAAGGGTTGTGCTGTTTGAGCATCCGGATGCAGGATCGGATGGGGTTGGTGGGGTGTATTCGTTGTTGACCGAGTTGGCGTGTGAGGTTGTGGGTCGGTTGGAGCCGAGTGTTGTCTTGATCGGGAAGACGGATGCTGGGTCGGTGGTGTCGGCGCGGGTTGCGGCGCGGTTCGGTGCTGGTCTGGCTTCGGACTGCATCGATTTGGCATTGAATGCTGAGGGTAGAGTTGCGGTTACTCGCCCGGTGCATGGAGGGAGTGCTCTGGCGGTTTATGAGTTTGACGGGGATGGGTTGCAAGTGGTTTCGGTCAGACCGGGTGCGTTCGAGGCGGTTGAAAGTGCTGGCGGTATGCCAGAGGTTGAGCGGATTGATATGTCGGGGGTTGATGTCGCGGGTGGAGTGCCGGTTTTGATAGATACGGTGGTCGAGGAGAGTGAGGGTGTGCCGTTGGAGCAGGCGGATGTTGTTGTTTCGGGTGGCCGTGGGCTTGGTGGTCCGGAGCCGTTTGATCAGTTGCGGGAGTTGGCAGGCTTGTTGGGAGCTGCGGTGGGAGCTAGCCGAGCGGCTTGCGATGCGGGTTGGGTCGATCACTCGTATCAGGTGGGTCTTACGGGTAAGAGCATCAGCCCGACGACGTATATCACGGTGGGGATTTCGGGGGCTAGCCAGCACATGGCTGGGTGTTCGTCGGCAAGGAATATCGTGGCGATCGACAAGGACCGTGAGGCGAATATCTTTTCTCATGCCCGGTATGGTGTAGTCGGTGACTGGGCGAAGGTGCTGCCGGCGTTCACGGCGGCGATCGCCGAGTTGGATTGAAGGAGCATTGAAGTGAGCAGCGACGGAGATCCGCCAAATATCGTTTTTCTGTTTCCGGACCAGTTCCGGTCGGATTTCGCGGGGTGCTACGGTGCGGATTGGTTGAGGACGCCGAATATAGATCGGATGGCTAGAGAAGGTGTTAGGTATGCCAATGGGTTTTCGCAGTCGCCGGTGTGTGTGCCGGCTCGGACGGCGCTGTTGACGGGGGCGAATGCGATTAGGAACGGGGTGACGAATAACTCTCAGAACTTGAGGGCGGACTGGCGTGAGGCGGGGATGCGGACTTGGCCGGAGATATTGAATGATGCGGGTTACTACACCGCGGGGATCGGGAAGATGCACTTCTATCCCTGGGATGAGCGTCGGGGGTTCCAGTATCGGGTGGTTTGCGAGGACAAGCGGTGGTTGCATGTACGGGATGACTACTACCACCATCTGAAAAAGCACGGGTTGCGGAAGTTGCATGGGAATGAGATGGAGGGGTACCACGAGAACAAGGGGGCGATCATCCACGATATTCCGTGGGAGCATTCGTGGGACCACTTTGTTGGATCGGAAGCGGTGAAGTTCATCGAGCGGTACGGGAGTGAGGGGCCGTTTGCAATGATGGTGGGCTTTCCGGGGCCGCACTGTCCATATGATCCGAATGAGCAGTTCTTGGAGGGGGTGGATGAGAGCAGGTTGCCAGCGACTGCGCCGGAGGTGCCGGGGCATCATCCGAGTTTGCGGGAGACGAATGTAAGCGGTAACCGTAGGCCGTGGAACGGGGTGGACTATCAGGAGTTTCCGGATGAGACGAAGGTGACGGTCCGGAAGCATTACTCGGGTTTGGTGCAGCAGATCGATTATGAGGTCGGGTCGATTCTTGATGCGTTGGAGGCTCAGGGGTTGCTGGATAACACTTACGTTGTTTTGGCTTCGGACCATGGGGACTATCTGGGTGACCATAATCTGATCGGGAAGGCGTCGTTCTTCGAGTCGGCGATTCGGATACCGTTTTTGGCGATGGGTCCGGGGGTTGCTGGTGGTCAGGTCGTGGAGGATTTGGTGGAGTTGCGAGATGTTACGGCGACGATGTTGAGTTGGGCTGGTGTTGAGTTGCCGGTCTGGTACGACGCGATTCCGTTGCCGGGTAAAGGGATGCCGGGGGATCGTGGTCGGGACCGGATTTTCGGGATGTTGACAGATGGCTGGATGAACTACGACGGTCGGTTCAAGCTGCATCGGTATAAGTCTGGAGAGGCGTTGCTGTTCGATATCGAGAATGATCCTCAAGAGCAGGAGAATTTGCTTGACGATCCGGGTTATGCGGATGTTCGGCACCGGTTGGAGGGGGAGTTGTTTGAGGAGGTGATGGGTTCGATCGAGGCGGCTTCGCAAGACCGGTTGGCGCAGCATGGGGATATGTCGCAGGATCCGGGGTTTGGTCGGGAAAGCTGGAAGAGGGAGTTTCCGCATCCGCCGGTGATGTGAAGCCGCACAGCGGCTTTTCTTTGGGCGTCCTCTCACAATATGTGACGGTTGCTGTGGTCGGCTCTGTGAACTGCCTGCGGTCGCTTTGCTCCCGCGTCCCCCTTTTGCTTCGCGATGCTCCGCCAAAAGCGAAGGCGCCCCTAGTTGAGCCACGCCGTGCTTCCATCCACTGCTCAGCTTACGGCCCACTCTCGAGTTCCCGCTTTCGCGGGAATGACGTGTTGGGAGAATACTGCTTTGTTGCTAAACTTGCGTTTCATCATGTCTGCTAGCGGCGCGGCTTCTGTTGAGGGGCGAAGGTCTATCGTTGAGGAGGTTCAGGAGGAGAGGTCTTCGTGGTTGATGTATGGACTTTCGGCGGGGCATGGGATCAAGCACTTCGGGCAGGGGGCGTTGCTGTTGATGATGCCCTCGATTCGGGCGACGTTCGGATTGGGCGATGTAGCGTACGGGACGATTTTCGCGATTAGCTCGATCGCGTCGGGGCTGGCGAATGTTCCGGCGGGGATGCTTGCGGATATGTATCGGAAGCGGATCGCTTGGCTGTTGACGATAAGCATGTTGATGGTGGGCGCGGGTTACTTTCTGATCGGGATAAGTCCGTGGGTGTGGTTGATAGGTTTTGCAGTGGCGATCATAGGTTTTGGGACGAGTATGTGGCATGCTCCGGCGTTCGGGACGCTGGCGGCGCGTTACCCGCGTCGTCGTGGAGTGGCGATGGCGGCGCATCTGACCGGAGCGCAGATCGGTAATACGACGAGCCCGGTAATCATCGGGTTCTTGTTGGGTGGTGCGGTAGGGAGTTTTGAGTTTTCGGGGTTCGACTGGCGGTGGGTTGGGATCGGCGTGTCGGTACCGATGTTTTTGACGGCGATAGTGGTGATGTGGCGGTTCAAGACGGCTGGCTCGGAGGCTTCGAGGAATCTCGACTTCGGGGAGTACATGCAGTCGGCTTGGCGGTTGGTGTCGAATTTGAGGGTCTTGGGGTTGGTGTTTTTAGGAGCGTTCAGGTCAGCGATACATATGTCGTTCCAAGCGTTCATCGTGCTTTATATGAAGGAGACGCTGGAACTTTCAGATTTCACGATCGGGTGGCATGTGTCTTTGCTGACGTTGGCAGGGATTGTTTCTACGCCAGCCATGGGTTGGTTGTCGGACCGGGTAGGTCGGAAGCCGGTGATTTTCACAGCGATGGCAGCGATGGCAGCGATGGTGTTTGCGTTTTTGTGGGTGGATCGTGGTATCGGGTTCACGGTTCTGATGGCGTCGCTGGGGCTGTTCTTCTTCTCGGTAATGCCGATTGTGACAGCTGCGACGATGGATCAGGTGGAACGCGGTTCGGAGGGATCGGCGACGGCGCTGATTTTCGCCGGGGGATCGGTTGTGGGTTCGTTATCGCCGATTGTGGCGGGTAAGATCTATGAGACTAGCGGTTTCGAGGGGATCATCTGGTATTGCGGGACGATCGCGGTTTTGGGAGCAGCACTAGCTTTGATATTGCCGATGAGGAAGGTGACATCCTCTATGCAAGACTAGTTATGATGTGCTAATATACTGAAAAACAGATGGATAGCAGACATTTGAAGGAGCGTTCTGTGACAACGATGCCCGAACGCGTAAGCAGGCTTGAAGGCGCTTACGAGCAAGTAGATCAGCGATTGGGTGAACTCACCCAGTCAGTGAATTCTCTACGAGAAGACATGAATTCTCGTTTTAGTGTCATAGATTCAAAGTTTGAGGCCAAGTTCAACACGCTAATTGCAGTGGTTGTCGGAAGTGGCGTTGCGATAGTTGGCACTCTGATAGCGATTGCATTCACGAGTTAGCGCGCCAAAATCTTCGGCTGAATCAGGGATACCAAGGTGCCTGTGCCCTGGGCCGGTGGTGCCATTCCCGTGTCGATTAGGGCGACGGCGCCGGTTTTGAGGGGTGTTGCGTCGATGCGGTTGGCTCCGATTAGGTATCCGGGGAGGAAGGAGAATGTCGGGTCGTGTCCGACGATGACGTAGTTGCCGGAGACGGGTAAGGATTGGAGGAGTTCGAGAGCTTCTTCGGGTCCGCAATGGGCAGAGAGGCGGTCGTCGATCTCGGGGGCGTCCCATCCGACTTCTTGGCAGACGATCTGGGCGGTCTGAAGGGCTCTGGTGTAGGGACTTGAGATCACCCGGGTGTTTTTGGGTGCGAGGGCTTTGATGGCTGGTGCGGATCTGATAAGGCGTTTCTTGCCATCGTCGGTGAGAGGTCGGTCGCTGTCGTCCGGCCACTGTATTGGATTGGCATCGTAAGCCTTTCCGTGTCTGAGAATTAGCAGTTTCATCGCATATCAACCCAAGGATTTTGCTGGCTTTGCTTTGTTATGTTATCGGCAAAACCAGCCTGTGAAGTGGGCTGGGCGATAGCGACGCGACGCAGAATCCCCTTCGATCAGAGTTTGATTCATCGATGCCCTTGGGCCACATAGAGACTGTGAATGATGGGGATTTTGGCGCGAATTTCGGGCGTTTGGCGAGATTGGTTGTGGCTCTGTTGGTGGTGTCGGGGTTGATGGCCTTGAGCCTAGTTGTGGCGTCGGTTCAGTCGGAGGAGCTTGTGTTGGGGCAAGGTAGCGGGACTGCCTGCAACAATCCTGATCAAGAGCCGTTGGAGCCGGGGAATGTGGAGCTTTGGGATCATGATGGTGGGATATTGGTGACGTGGGATGTTTGCCCGGATCATCGCTACGACATTCGGTGGCGTTCAAGGTCGGAAACGCCTGCCAACCCGTTCAATTGGCCGACGACGGCGAATGCTGGCGATAGCGGTTATTTCGACATCAGACAGCTGACGAACAACCAGAGGTATATCGTTCAGATCCGTCCGGTGCACGTGCGTGACAACGTGTTCGATGAGGGAAGTTGGACTGACGATTACTTTGGGACACCGAGGCGGTGTGGCGATCTGCCAGAAACTCCGAGCGACATTCGGGTTCTAGGCGGTGACTCGCGGTTGCTCGTTTCCTGGTCAGCTTGCGATGGGTTCAGGAATCAGATTCAGTGGCGCGAGGTTGTGGATGGTCGAGCGCGCGATTGGGAGGACCATGTCGATCTAGGGACTAGCGAATCATATGCGATAGACGATCTGACCAACGGGTCGCAGTATGACGTTCAGTTGCGGTCGGTGTTTAGGAGTCCGGCGCCAGTCATCAAACCGAACCGTGAGCCTTATATGAGCGAGTGGAGTGTGCCGGTTTCAGGACGTCCGACGTCGAAGTGTCCGGCAGGCGGACCGGTTGTCCCTCAGGAATTCGTGGTGGTACCGGGGAATAGCAGGTTGCATGTGAGTTGGCGGCCTTGTCCGGGTCACGAGTACCAGCTTGCGTTCGCAGACAGGGGCAACCTCCCAGCTAACTGGGAGAATGATGGAAATTGGCGAAACGTTGACGCTGGTTATCACGCCATACGGAGTTTGACCAATGGGACGCGCTATGAAGTGCGTTTGCGGAGCCGGTTGGATGGTGTTGAGAGTGGGTTGACCGGCGGTTATGTAGCTGCACCTCAGGCCGCAGTTGATCCTAACCGTGCGCCACGGTTCACCGATGTTCCTCGGCGGATTTCGTTGCTTGAAAACCAGAACTACGACAACCCGATCGCCACGATTGAAGCGGCGGACCCGGATAGGAATGATGAGTTGCGATATGAAATTGTTCCCCCGTCGCCAAAGCCGGATATCTTCCCGTTTGCGATCAATGTTCGTGATGGGGAGATCTATCTGTATGGGAAGCTGGACTTTGAGACGCAGGAGGAGTACACGCTAACAGTGCGGGTAACGGATCTTGCAAGTGAAGAAGATGAGGAAGAGATTCGTATCAGCGTGACCGATGTTCCTGGTCCGCCAGAGCCGATATTCCGCCGGGTCTGCTCGACTGCGGATGGCACGACGGTTACTTGGAACCGTGACAACGCGAAGTACGACTACGAGCTTCAACGCAGGTCTGCGGATGCTGGTTCGGCTGGAGAAAGATGGATCGATGTGGGTGTGGATGCGACTATCAACCTGCCGAGCAACACGGCTTGGGTGTTCCAAGTGCGGGCGATAGATAAGGTGACTAGGGAGCAAAGCAAGTGGTCGGCGCAGGAGGCAGTGTTTGCCGGTGGCGGCGAAAAGAACAATCCGCCGAAGTTCCGTGCTGAGATGTTCGAGTTTGAAGTGCTAGAAGAACAGGATGGCGGCGTGCATGTGGGCTGGGTGTTGGCCGATGACGAGGACAGGTTCTCATCGTTGCGGTACAGCGTCGCGGAGACGACGCCGGAGGATGCGCCGTTTGATATTCATCCGTTTACCGGTGCTTTGACGACTACGGACCGGTTGGATTACGAGACGCTGGGGACGTATGAGCTGGTCCTAGGAGCGACCGATCTTTGCGGTTCGAGGGACTATACGGATGTTGTGGTGACGGTTATAGATGATCCGAATATCGATGCCGTCCCAGAAGTGCCGAACGCGCCGGCGATCATTGCCCGGCATGAACAGGTGATTGTGTTGTGGCCCACGAACTACGAGGACCGGTATGATCTCGATTGGCGGCGGATAAATCAGGAGTATCTGTCGCGTCCGCAGGATACGGATGCTTCGATGCCTCGGGTTGTCGACCTGCCCGATGCGGACGGTGCGTATGCGTTCAGGTTGCGTCGGGTGAACCAGCTAGGAGATGTCGGTGATTGGTCAACGGAGACAGTTGTTGATCCCAACGTTGCCGCACGGAGAATTGAACCTGTAGACGTGGCTCGTCAGGGGCAGACGCTTGGCGGGGTGATGGGTCATTTGGACGGGATCACCTTGCGGCGCGGGCAGTCGACCCGGTTGGGGATTGATCTGTTCGGGGTAGATGGGCGATTGAATAACTCGCTGTTTGACGGTGACGATGTACACGTGACATGGCGTTTAGACGATGGGGATATTTCGGATGAGAATGCCCGCGTTGTGACTTATTCCGCTCCTGAAGATGAGGGTGTTTATGACATCCGGATTGTTGTGAAGCAGCAAGTGCCTGGCGGTTTGGTGCAGTTCAATGCTGAGATGGTTGTACACGTGATCGGGGACAATCAGTTGATTAAGCCGTACAGGTCGCCTGAGGAGATCCCAGAGGAAGTTGAGTTGAACGGCCTGTCGTATGGTGTGGTTTCGTATTTCCAGCCTAAGGAGTATCGACCGCCGGAAGCCACAAAGGCCTTGTTCAAGGTGCGGGAGAAGTCGATACCGAGTCACGAGTGGATCGGAGTCCATATTTCTCCGGGCGAGGCAGCGTCTACCGTGGAATGGCAGGTTCCGGGTTATGTAGCGATTGGGGATATCTTTACGGCTGACTTCGTCGCGCGGAATGGATCGCCGATCATCAATATGTCGTTCACGAACAGCGCAGCGTTGTGTCTACCAGTGCCAGAGGAGTGGACGGTTGCGCTAGAGGCCATCAATGTGATGAGACTCTCGCCGTCGAATGAGCAAGTGCTCCTCGGATTGCCGGTGCGGTTCCAACCGAATCCTGACTTCAACGATCCAGCTTTGGTGTGTGGTCACTCGGAGTTGTTTGATGGTCAACTCTTCTTGGTAATAGCAGAGGCGGATGTTCCAGAGCCGACAGCTACACCTACCCCAACTCCAACACCAGCGCCGCCTACAGCTACTCCAGTGCCTCCGACTGCAACGTTTACACCGACCCCTACGCCGGGTGCCACTCAGATACCTACGGCTACTCCGGACCCGGCGATTATGGTTGTGGTCAACACCGCGACACCGGCACCGACGGATACCCCAGTACCTCCGACTGCAACGTTTACGGCTACATCTACGCCGGTGCCGACACATACTCCCGTTCCGACATCGACGCCAGAACCGACAGCCACGTTTACTCCGGTTCCGACGGATACTCCGGTACCTACCGCGACGTCCGAGCCTACGCGTACGCCGCCGGCGACAGCGGTACCGACGGACACCCCCACTGCCTCGCCTGAGCCTACGAATACTCCGGTTCCGACTGCGACACCTACTGAGACGCCTGTGCCCCCGGTGGTGGTCGAACGCGAAGTCGAGCCGACTGCTACGCCTGAACCGGCTGTCGAGCCTGAAGAGGAAGAGGAGAGGGATTCGCGGGTTGCGATACTGATTGCGATTGTCGTGGCATTGCTCTTAGGTGCGGCATTCATCGTGTTCTTGCTCGTTTGGTTGATCCGCCAAAATGGATATGACCATCGAGCGGCATCTCCGGCTCCTGAAATCGAAGCCGACGAGGATGATGTTGCGGTTGAGGATCCAGTCGTCGAATCTGACGACGGCGAGACGTCGGGCGAAGAAGAGAACGGTGCGAACGACGATCTTCGGTTCGACCGTTAGTGCGGTTTGGAATTGCCTAATTTGGCGCGTGGGGCGCGTGGTAAACCGCTGATTGTTGCGATGCCACTTTGCTATGTTTACGCCATCGAGTTGAAACCCTCGGCGGAATCCTGTTTGACGCCCGATGAAATACGTGTTGCTTAGTCGAAATTGGGGTGCATCAGCGCGCCTTCGAATCAGACGCTTCACAGCGCTTTCCACGATTGCTTTTTTGTCGTTCGCCGCGGCTAATGCTCTGGCGCTCCTAGCTTCAAGCGACTCGGTTCCTGTGCGTGCGGATCATTCGCGTACACCGTCACATTTCACGGTGGTCCCGGGTAATGGAAAGTTGATCGTTTCGTGGCGTCCGGATCCTGAGCATGAATATGAGCTACAGTGGCGATCCGCCGAATCGACGTCGTCCCGATGGAATCTCGTGCCGGACCCCGGAGTTTATCGGTATGAGATCACGGGGTTGGCGAACGATGCCGATTATGAGGTCAGGATGCGTGGGCAAGCGCCACACGATACTACGGCTTCAGCGAACATTTGGAGCGCTTGGACCGAGGTCGTATCTGAAGAGCCTAGAGCCTTAGCGGGCTCCAGCAACGATACGCCGACGTGGCGAGTGACGGTCAATTCTGTGGCGGTTGAAGAGAACAGAGTGTACTTGGGATCGATCGCGAAGTTCGAGGCGATCAGTGGGGACACGAATGATGTCGTCAACTACGAGCTTCTGAACCCCGTGCGGGGGCCTTTCGCCATCAACGCCGAGACTGGTGATGTGTACGTTTACGAATTGCTCGATTTCGAGTCGCAGGAGGAGTACACGGTCAACGTTGGAGCCACAGACCTCGGCGGTGCGTCGATTCGACATGAGCTCACGATCGAAGTCGTGGATGTCGCCGGCCCGGATATTCCCAACGTGACGCAGGTGTGCGGCGGTAACGGCCAGGCGTTTTTGGTGTGGGATCAGATCAACACCGCAAGATATGACATCCAATGGCGTCAACTTGAGAATCCGAACTACAGCGTTTCGGAATCTCGAAACGTTGTCGGCCTCGATAGTGATCGACAGCTTGTCGAAGGTCTGGCTAACGGTGTGGAGTGGGTTTTCCATGTACGTGCGGTTGACAAAGAGACGGGTGAGCAATCGAAGTGGTCGGCTGAGTATGTCGTCGTACCCTCGATTGACGAGACGCGGTCGAATAACCCGCCGTCGTTCCGTCAGGCGAGTTACACGTTCGATGTTCGGGAGGAACAGGCGGAGGGCTTGAGCGTCGGAACATTGACGGCGGATGATCCCGATGCGTACTCTCAACTCCGGTATTCGATTGGGGTGACTGATCCCGGGAATGCGCCGTTCAAAATCAACGAAACGAGCGGTGAGATAACGACCACTGAGCAGCTGGATTACGAATCGGTCGCCGCTTATACGTTGAACGTCTCGGTGAGAGACCTGTGCGGCCTTAGCGCCGAGGTTGATGTAGTTGTCACGGTCACGAATGCTATCGAGGTCGACGTTCCTGCCGTCACACCTATGGCACCAGCAGTTGCGGTGGGGCACAAGCAGGTGACCGTGTTGTGGGACAACTTCACGGATTTCAAGTACGACCTAGATTGGCGAAGGGAGGATGAACGATACGGATTGAATCCGAAGGACGAGAACGCTTCGTCGCCTCGTGTAGTTGAGGTTGACGATCCTGATGTGCAGTACGCGTTCCGAATTCGTGGGCGCAATCTTCTCGGGCAGACCGGCCCTTGGTCTCCAGAGACGATCGTGGCGCCGTTAGATGAAGCGCCGACGATTCTGCCGATCGTGAATCCGCGCGAAGGTGCGGTTTTGGGCGATGTTGTTCCCTATCTCGAGTTCATCAACCTGCGGAAGGGTCAGGATGTATTCGTCGGAATCAATATGTTCAACGTCGACGGTGCTTTGGACAACTCGCTTGCGGACCGCGACGACGTATCGATCCGATGGACAGCCTCCATCGGCGACATCGATGACTCAAGTGGACGATCGACGCTGTACACGGCACCACATCGAACGGGTGACTTCGCCGTGAGAGTCTCGATTACGCAGGCCATTCCCGGAGGCGCGGTCGAGGTTCGAAAGCGAATCCCGGTGCGAGTGTTGGGTGAAGCTCAGGAAATCGTCACCTTGGCTGACAATACGGTGCCGCCCGAAGATTTGACGTACCGCGGCGACAGTTACGCCACCGTCACCTATCGGCAAGGCGGTCAGTATGATGTTTCCGGGACGCCGGGCGCTTCATTCACAGTGAATCCGGTTTCGATACCTGCCAGAGACTGGATCGGAGTGAGGCTGTTCGAAGGGTCTGAAGCGGAAGTTTTGCAATCGAATGTGCGAAGATTCGACACAGTCGGCAACTGGTACCAAGTCCTATATATCTATTCCAATGAGACACCGATCGATGATCTAGCGTTCACGCCTCATGCCGAAATCTGTTTGCCGGTGCCTGCGTCGATACCGCCCGCGCTGCTGGACGATGTAGAGGTGATGCTGTTACTTGACAACGGCGTTCAGCAACTGCTGAATTCACCAACGCGGCAAGCGGCAGACGCTGACACTGGTGCCCCGGCTCAGGTCTGCGCACGGGCTTCTACCTTCGACGGGTTGATCTTCCTGGTGCTTCCCGAAGCTCTGCAACCGACGGCTACCCCTATACCCCCTACCGAGACGCCCGAACCTACTCCGACTCCAGTCACGCCTACGGCAACGCCGGAACCGACGGCGACGCCAGTTCCTCCACCATCTCCGACTCCAGTCGTGCTGCCACCCACAGCTACGCCAATTCCGACCGAGACGCCTGTTCCGACCGCAACATTCACTCCCGTCCCAACCGATACGCCGACGCCGATACCGACGGACACCCCAACTCCCGTGCCTACGACCACCAAAACGCCTACACCAGTGCCGACCGATACGCCGGCACCGACCGCGACGGCAACTCACACCCCAACACCGACCAACACCTCAACGCCGACATCGACGCCGCAACCGACTAGCACGTCTACACCCGTACCTACGAACACGCCAGTCCCGACAGCAGTGCCGACCGACACACCCACGCCGATACCGCCTACTCCAGTGCCGCCGGTCGAGGAAGAGGAAGACGAAGGTATCAACGGTTGGATCGTAGCGATCATCTTGATGGCGATCTTGGCCATCTTGATCGGTGCGGGCGCGATGATCTACAGGTCGCGCATCTCGACTACAGGCCCGGAGGAAGACCCTGAGACCGCCGTTGAAGAGACACCCGTAGTTGACGAAGATTCTTCGGACGATGATGACGATCAACCGTCATCCCCTTCGGACGACGATTACGAGACGTTGCGGTACGACGTACCTACCGGCAGGTGATCGGAACGCTTGACGCTCCAAAAGCCGCGCATGACCGAGGATGCGGGTTTGGTGAAGTGGCAGGCGATGGTCGGGGAGCCGGGATTTGAACCCGGGACCTCTTCGTCCCGAACGAAGCGCGCTACCAAGCTGCGCCACTCCCCGACGCTAATCTCGATTATACGGTGGAGCATCAAAGCCCTCTTGTGCCGTCATCGGGTCATCAACGTGGGAGAGGCCGCGTTACGACCTTTGGTAGTGGAAGGTTATGACGGGGTGCCGAAGCTAGAGAAGGATAGGACGGAGGCACCTATGAGGCTGACGTCGTCGCCGAGTTGGGTGATGGATACGGGTACGCCTCTGGTTTGATATCGGGGCAGGCCGTAGGTCTTGACGGCGTCGATGACTTCGTCCCATCGGCTTTCAAGACTGTGGACCACTCCGCCGCCCACGATGATGCCGTCGGGATCTAGGACGGCGAGGATGCTTGCAAGGCCGCGTCCGACGTTTTCAATGACTTGCAGGATGACCTGCTCTGCAACGTGGTCGTCTTGTTCTGCCGCTTGGAAGGCGATGCGTGCGTCGATTTTTTCGATTTCGCCACCTGCCAGTTCTATCAATTTAGATGCGTTGGCAGGATCCTTTTGGGCAGCTTGGCGGGCCATTCGTCCGATGTTGGGGCCGGAAGCGTTGCCTTCGAAGCATCCGTGGCATCCGACACCACAACTCAAGGCTTCGCGGTCTGTGCGGACGGAGATGTGTCCGAGTTCTCCGGCTTGCCCGGTTGAGCCTGTGACCATTTGACCGTTGGCGACGATGCCACCGCCGATGCCGGTGCTGATGGTGACGTAGACGAGGTTCTGGGAGTTTTTGAAGGGGCCGAAGCGTGTTTCGGCGAGAGCGGCCAATGTCGCGTCATGACCGATGGCCACGGGGAGGCCTGTCAGGCGCTCAAGGTATGGCTTCATCGTCTTGCCGTGCCAGCCAGTCAGGTTGGGCGGATGATCGTAGGTGCCAGATGCGGGATTGATGGGACCGGCGGTTGAGACGGCGAGACCGACAACACCGTCAGCTTCGGCGGTAACTTCGTGGATCAGGTCGGAGAGTCGGGTGGCGGCGTCTTCAATGCCGCGTTCAGGAAGGGTTTGACCGGTGGATTCTTCGAGGATTTCGCCGTCGCGAGTGACCAGGGCGGCTCGGATCTGAGTTCCACCGATGTCTCCGGCTGCGGTCAGATTGGAAGCACTATCGGTTTTGATCATAGGGGCGATGTTAAAAGCGTCTTACCTTACGACAAGACCTGCAACAGCACGCTCGTAACACCCGCGATACCTGATGCGATCGAAGCAAAAAGCAGCCCGAAAAGCCATTTGAGTAATCTGTTTTCGAGTTGGGCAAGATCGGCTTTCGTTGCCAAATGCTCCATATTTGCATCAATGCGAGTGATACTGGTCTCTGTCACCCTTACTCGTTGTTCCAAAGCTTCCATATTTTCTCCTGATCGAAATAATACAACCGTTTGATGTGCCGTTAGTGTCGAATTATATACGACCTGCTCGTGTTCTCAACTATCGATGTCACAAACTTTCGGTTAACCTGCATGACATGAATAGCGAAGACCTTCGAGCAAGGGCCTTGGACCAGATGCTGCGGAATGTGCGGACGGGTTTTGATCCGTACTATGGGCAGCAGTTTACGTATGTGATGCCTTCGGTAGGCAGGTATCAGTGGCAGTGGTTCTGGGATTCGTGTTTTCATGTGATTGCGTTGTCAACGCTAGATCTGGAGTTAGCAAAGGCCGAACTAGTGACGCTGCTGACACCGCAGCGGGCGGATGGCTTTGTTGGTCACATGACGTATTGGGGCCGATGGGGAGCGTTTGCGAGTGCGATTGCTGGTCAGAGCAGTTTCGCGGATTGGAGAAGACGGAACTCTGGGATGATCCAGCCTCCGGTGCTGGCTCACGCGTTGCTGCGGGTTGTCGAGGAGTCGGGGGATGTTGAGTTTGCGCGGGAGATGCTTCCTCGGGTGAGAAGGTTCTATGAGTGGCTGAGCAGGGAACGGGACCCGGATGGTGATGGATTGATCGGGGTGGTTTCGCCTTATGAGTGCGGATTGGATAACTCGCCAGCGTATGATGCAGAACTTGGGTTGGAGATGCCGGGGCGCAGGCAGTTGCTTTGGAAGAACTGGCTCTTGGACTGGCACAATGCGCTGTTTGGAAAAGGGCATGATTATCGTCGGTTGAGGGAGCGGAACAGGTTCGTCTTGATCGAGCCGTTTATGAATGCTGTCTATGCCGATGGGTGGGATGCGATCGGGGAGATACATGAGTTGCTGGATCAGGCAGACGAGGCGGTTTCGGCGCGGGAGATGCGGGATCGGACGATACGGGCGTTGAATGAGGAGTGTTGGGATGAGGAGTTTGGGAGGTGGGTGTATCTGAGGGGGAGGGATCGGATTCGTGAGGAGACGTTGGCAGTGGGTTCGATATTTCCGTTGATCATCGAAGGACAGGACTATGGGAAGGTTGCAGAGGTTGTTGAGCGGTATCTGACGAATGAGGATGAGTTTTGGACGGAGTATCCGGTGCCGAGCGTGGCGGTTTCGGAGCCAACGTTCGATGCCGAGGGGGAGTCGACGATTTGGCGAGGCCCGGTGTGTTTGAACCTGAATTGGTTGCTGGCACGGGGATTGCGCCGGCATGGATTTGATGACGTCGCTCAGGTGATCGAGGCGAAGTCGGTGGAGATGGCGAGTCGGGACTTCAGGGAGTTTTACTCGCCGTTGACGGGTCGCGGGTTGCGGGGAACCGATTTTGGTTGGGCTACCGTTGCGGTGGATATGTTGGACGGTGGGGGCTAGCTAGGCTTAGCCCAGAACGGCGGCTTGGGCCTCGGCGTTTCCACTGACTATGACGCCTGTTGACATGTAGATTGCACGTTCAGCGATGTTGGTTGACCGGTCGGCAACGCGTTCGAGGTTGTGGGCAACCCAGAGGAGGTATGTGGCTCTGACGGCACGTTCACGGTCGTCTTCGACGAGGGCTAGGACGTCAGTCTGGACCTGGTGGTAGAGGCGGTCGACTTCGTCGTCGTCGTTTTCGATCTCGATGGCGATGCGGGAGGATGCGTCGCGGTCGGAGGTTGTCATGGCGTCGATGCTTCGCTTCATCATTGATACGGCGAGATCGGCCATTTTGGGGATGTCTTCGAGTTCTTTGAGGGGGGCTTCGTGTCCCAAGTTTATGGTCACTTTGGCGATGCCTTCGGCGTAGTCGCCCATTCGCTCCAGCTCGTTGGCGATGAACATCATGCCGATTATTTTGCGGAGATCGGTTGCCAGAGGAGCTTGACGACGGATCTGTTCAACACAGTCGTTTTGGATCTTGGTTTCTAGGTCGTCGATACGGTCGTCTTCGTCGATGACTTCTCGCGACATGTCAAGGTCGCGGTGTCGGAGAGCGCGAATAGATTTGAATATCGCGGTCTCTACGAGGCCGCCAAGCAGGACGATTTCGGCTTCGAGGTGTGCGAGGTTGTAGTCGAGCTGTTCGTTGGGCATGTTGCCCTGCCCTCGTATTTCTAACCGATGCGTCCAGTCACGTACGCCTCGGTTCGTGGGTCGATGGGGTTTCCGAAAACCTGTTCGTTGGTTCCGTATTCTATGAGGTGCCCGACGCGGTCTTCGGCAACCATCATGACGGCGGCGTAGTCCGAGACCCTGGTCGCCTGCTGCATGTTGTGAGTGACGATGATAATGGTCACTTCCTGTGCGAGCTCTCGGATGAGGTCTTCGATGGCTTGGGTGGAGATAGGGTCGAGGGCTGATGCAGGCTCGTCCATGAGTACGACGTCTGGATCGACGGCGAGTGCTCGTGCGATGCATAGGCGTTGCTGCTGTCCACCAGAGATGGCGAGACCGCTTTCGTTGAGGCGGTCTTTGACTTCGTCCCAAAGGGCTGCGCGGCGGAGGGATTCTTCGACGACGCGGTCGAGATCGTCGGTTAGTCCGTTAACCCGGGGACCAAAGGCGACATTGTCGTAGATGCTTTTGGGGAAGGGGTTGGGGCGTTGGAACACCATTCCGATTCTGAAGCGAATGTCGGTAGGGTCTACGTGATCGTCGTATACGTTTACGCCTTGGTATTTGATGCTTCCGGAGACGCTTGCTCCGGGGATCAGGTCGTTCATGCGGTTGAAGCATCGCAAGACGGTGCTTTTGCCGCAGCCTGAGGGTCCGATGAGAGAGACGATTGCGTTGCGAGGTATTTGGACGGAGACGTCTTCGACGGCCAGAGTGTTGCCATAGTGGACGCTCATCTTCTCGGCTTCGAGGACGAGATCCTGGTCGTCGAATGTCAGGATCGATTCTTGCATGGCGTGAAATGTTAGTTTTTGTATGTAAAGCTGGTTTTGCAACGAGGTTGCTTGCTTTGAACCATGATCGGCATGATTTTGAATGATGGTGTTGTGGTTGTTTGGGCATCCCCCTCTTCTTTCCGTCCACCCTTGGGTTCCTGCTTTCGCAGGAATGATGGTGGTTACGGGAGTTTCTCTTTTGTGGTGATTGCTTCGAGTTCGGCTAGGAGTTGCTGTTTGATATCGTTTGGGACATCGTGCCAGTGAAGGTCCATCATTGCGCCTTGGAGGGCCCATAGGAGGTTGAGTGAGGTGTCGTTGGGGAAGAGGGTTTTGACGCGGAGGTAGGCGTTGACGACTCCGACGCGTTGGAGGGCTTGGGCATCGGGGATACCGGCTGCGATGAGGCGGCTTTCGGATTTTGGTCCGAGGTTTTTGAGGGACGCGATGGATTTCGTGTGGTGTGTCACCGCGACGCAGATTTTAGTTGAATTGGTCGCCCCAGGAGCCTAGGGTGAGGGTTAGGGGGATTGTTTTGCCGTCGCGTAGGACTTCGATAACGATTGTGTCTCCGGGGGATGTGTTGAGCATGATGTAGCTTCGGAGGTCGTAGAGGTCTTCGATGCTGACGTTGTCGATGCTGACGATGATGTCGCCGTCGCCTTTGGGTGCTGAGATGCCGGTGTCGGCTCTGATTCCAGCTTTGTCGGCTGGGCCGTCGGGGGATATGGTGGTGATGAGGAGGCCTTTTTGGCCTTCATCGAGGTTGAGACGTTCGATCCATGAGGGCGTGATGACCCATGAGGAGATGCCGATCAGGGGGTATTCGTGAGTGCCGTGGTCGATGAGGTTGTTGACGACGCGTCGGACGAGGTTTATGGGTGTTGCGAAGCCGACGCCGCTGTTGGTGTTGGAGAGGCTTCGGATCTGGGTGTTTACGCCGATGACCTGTCCAGCGCTGTTGAGGAGCGGGCCGCCGGAGTTGCCGGGGTTCATGTCGGCATCGGTCTGAATGACTGCGGGAATGGGCATTGACCCGGCTTGAGACTGTATTGACCGTGAGAGACCGCTGATGATTCCGTGCGTCATGGAGAATGCCTGATCGGCCCCGAAGGGATGTCCGAGTGCGATGGCGGTCATTCCGGGTTTGAGTTCGGCACTATCACCGATCGTGATCGGATGGATGGAGGATGCTTCGGCGTCGATCTTGATAACGGCGATGTCTGAGACGGGGTCCCCGCCGACGAATTCGGCCTCGAACTGGTCGCCTTGGAATGTTTCGACGATTATTTCAGGGGGAGTGACGAAGTTGGTGTTTGGTCTGACGACGTGGTAGTTGGTGACGATGTGTCCCTGGTCGTCCCAGAACCATCCGGCGCCGGTTCCGGATCCGAAGAAGCCGATGTTATCCAGTTCGATGAGGACGACGCCGTCGATGGAGGCTTCCCAGATGTCGGAGAGTCTTAGCTCCCATTCTTCGCGTTCGGCGGCGGCTTGTTGTTCGATGGTCAGCGTGTCGGGTGGTGCTTCGACAGGTTCATCGGAATCGATGATGAATTCAACCGAATCGTCTTCGTTGAGTTTCAGTGTGCCAGTGAAGGAGGTTGGCAGGGTGGCGGCATCTTCGGATTGATTGAAGGTCAGCGTGATGACATTGTCCATGTCTCTAGTAGTGTCGACGACCGTCTGATTTTCGTCGTTGACTTGAGGATCGGTGTCTTGGAATGTCACACCGACGGCTTCGTTGGAGGCTTCCTGTGCGGCTTCGATGAAGGCGGTTTCGGATGTAGGTTGAGATGCCTTGGTCGTGACGGATTCGTCGTTGTCGTCGGATGTGCAGGCGAACGCGAACAGCAGTAGGGAGAGGGTAGTTATGAGGGCGAAGTATTTCGGGTTTTTGAGCATGGTTTCGGACGGTTGGTTTCGGTTTTGTTGTTTCAGGGGCGAATCCTTGGTTGCGCTGGTTGTTGGAGGCGCACGGTCGATGATCGTGGCCTCCATCTGCGTAAAGTTACGCCGAATGGATTGGAGATGGATTTATGGGGTGATGGTGACAGTATTTCACAGGTGGTAGTTAAGAACTAGGATGGGAAGGTTTTTGAAGGATGGGTTGCGCTGGGGGAGTCCGTTGGCGGCGATTTGCCGTACCCCGCCCTTTTGTCCACCCCGGTCACCCTCACCCTAGCCCTCTCCCGCCGAGCGGGAGAGGGGATTCCTCCCTTCCAGCCGCGTGGATTCCTGTGTTCCTTGGGTGGAGCAAACAGGGAGGTTTTCAATGGCGCCAACGGGAGGCTATCGGCATTCGGCGGTCTCGGCCGAATGCTAGGCCGGTGATTTTGACGCCTGGGGGTGATTGGCGGCGTTTGTATTCGTTGATGTCGACCATTCGGATGATTCGGTTTGCGGTTTCTTGGTCGATGTCGTTGAGTTGTGCGAGGATTTCTTCGGGGGATCGGCGTTCTTCTACGTAGGCTTTTAGCAAGGGGTCGAGTTTGTCGTAGTCGGGCAGGGAGTCGGCGTCGAGTTGGTCGGGTTTGAGTTCGGCACTTGGTGGTTTATCGATTACGGATTGGGGGATCGGGGGTGAGTCGGAGATGGCGTTGCGGTATTCGGCGAGTTGGTAGACGAGTTGCTTGGGGATGTCTTTGATGACGGCGAAGCCGCCTGCCATGTCGCCGTAAAGGGTTGCGTATCCGGTGGCCATTTCGGATTTGTTGCCGGTGGTGAGGATGAGCCAGTTGAATTTGTTGGCTATAGTCATCATGATGTTTCCGCGGATGCGGGACTGTACGTTTTCTTCGGCGGTGTTTGGTTCGGTGTCGCGGAAGGTTTCGTCGAGCATGTGCTCGAATGCGGCGTGTGCTGGTTCGATGGGGACGCGCCATAGGGGGATGTTCAGGTGGTCGGCTAGGTCTTGGGCGTCGATGAGGCTGCCTTCGGAGGAGTAACGGGAGGGCATTGCGACGCCGACGATGTTTTCGTGCCCGATGGCGTCGGCGGCGATGCAGGCGACGATGGAGGAGTCGATACCGCCTGAGAGGGCGATGGCGACTTTTTGGAAGCCGGTTTTGTGGATGTAGTCTCGGGTGCCGAGGGTTAGGGCGGCGTAGACTTGGGATGCGTCGTCGATGGGAGTTTTGTTGACAGTTGGGAGTTGGGGTTTGGGTGAAGGGACGAAGTGCGGAGCGGCGATATTGGTGGGTTCGTCAGGATTCGTTAGTTGGTTTTGTTTCGAGGTTTGTTCGGTGATATCGATGTCGATGGCGGTTACGGCTTCTTGGAAGCGAGGGGCGATGGCTAGGACTTCGCCCTTTGGTCCGGCGAAGATGCTGGAGCCGTCGAAGACTAGTTCGTCCTGTCCGCCTACTTGGTTTGCGTAGACGACGTGGGCACCGTGTCTTTTGGCGAGACCGGTGACGAGGTCGATACGGGTCTGGAGTTTTCCGATTTCGTAGGGAGATGAGTTAAGGGTGAGGATCAGTTTGGCACCGGCGATGCATTGGGTGTCGCCGGTGCCCGGGTTGACCCAGATGTCTTCGCAGATGTTTACGCCGACGGGGACGCCGTTGATGTCGATGATTTGGCAGGACGTGCCGGGGGTGAAGTAGCGGAGTTCGTCGAAGACGCCGTAGTTGGGTAGCTGGTTCTTGTGATAGATCGCTACGATCTCGGTATCGACGACGATTGCGGCGGCGTTGTAGATGTTTTTGATGTTGCCGGATTCGTCTTCGTCATAATCGACGATGCCGATCATCGCGGCGATGTCGCGGCAGTTTTTGGCGATGTTGTCTAGGGCGCGTCGGTTTGTACGGACGAAGTGTTGGGAGAGGAGGAGGTCTTCAGGCGGGTAGCCGGTGATGGAGAGTTCGGGGAAGGCTACGATGTCGACGCCGATGGAGCGCGCTTGGTCGATGGCGTCGGCGATGAGTTTGCAGTTGCCGGAGATGTCTCCGACGGTGGTGTTTATCTGTGCGGAGGCGACTCTGATGTTTGGCATAGGCTCGTTGTCACCTCGTCAACGTGCAGATTTGGATTGAGGAGGTCAGGCGTAGGCCGGGATTACTGGTCTTGCGTAGCCTCGGACAGTTGGTAGTGAGGATTGGCCGGAGAGGAAGAGGTCAACTTCTCTGGCACATTGTCTTCCGTTGGCGATGGCGTGGACGACTAGGGATTGTCCGCGTTGCATGTCGCCGCAGGCGAAGACTTTCTCAACGCTACTCTTTAGTGTGGGGTCGGTTTTTACGTTGCCGAAGGCGTCGTATTCAACTTCGAGGCTGTCAAGGAGGCCGTCGTGTTGGGGGTGGATGAAGCCCATCGCGAGGAGGACGATGTCGGCTGGGATTGTGAATTCGGATCCGGGGATCTCGACCATGCGAGGGCGTTGTCCGTCTTCAAAGACCCAGTCAACGCGGATGCATTCGAGGTGAGTGACTTTGCCTTCGGACCCGGCGAAGCGTTTGGTCATGATGTTGTAGTCGCGTTTGCCGCCTTCTTCGTGTGCAGACGATGTGCGGAAGACGTGGGACCAGTCGGGCCACGGGTTGGTCCGGGATCGGCGTTCGGGCGGCCGGGGAAGGAGTTCGAGTTGGATGATGTTTTTGGCGAATTGTCGATGGGCGGTTCCGAGGCAGTCGGCACCGGTGTCTCCTCCGCCGATGATGACGACGTGTTTGTCTTCGGCGGTCAGGGTTTCCTCAGGTGAGAATTCCTGGCCACGGAGTCGGCGGTTCTGCTGGGTGAGGTAGTCCATTGCGAAATGGACTCCGTCGAGGTCGCGGCCTTGGATCGGGAAGTCGCGCGGGACGGTTGATCCGCCGGCGAGGACTATTGCGTCGTTGGATTCCATTAGTTCACGCGAAGTGATGTCTACGCCGACGTCGGTGTTGGTTTTGAAGATGACGCCTTCGTCCCGCATCTGATCGAGGCGCCGTTCGACGACGTGTTTTTCTAGTTTGAATTCGGGGATGCCTAGGACTAGCAGACCGCCGAGGTATTCGGCTCTCTCGTAGACGGTCACGGTGTGACCGGCGCGGTTGAGTTGTTGGGCGGCGGCTAAGCCCGCGGGACCGGAGCCGACTACGGCGACTTTTTTGCCGGTGCGGTAGTCGGGGAGTTCAGGAACTATCCAGCCTTCTTGCCATGCACGCTCGGAGATCTGCTTTTCGATCATCTCGATCGTGACGGGTTCCATGTTTATGGAGAGGGTGCAGGCGACCTCGCATGGTGCGGGGCATATGCGTCCGGTGAATTCGGGGAAGTTGTTGGTTGCGTGGAGGCGGGCGATGGCTTCTTGCCAGTCGCCGAGGTATGCAAGGTCGTTCCATTCGGGGATCAGGTTTCCAAGGGGACAGCCGTCGTTGCAGAAAGGGACGCCGCAGTCCATACAGCGCGCAGCTTGCTGTCGGGCGTCTTTCTCGTCCCACTTGAGGTAGATTTCTCGCCAGTCGCTCAGGCGATCGCGTTGGTCGCGACGCTGCATCGGTGCGCGTTCGAACTCTTTGAAGCCGCTGGTGCTACCCATGTCGTTCCGTTAAACCGTTTGACCGGCGAGTTGTGGAGTTGGTGCAGTCGTGCCGCCGTTAAGGGAGAAGCGGGTAGCGCCGTTGGTGAGGGCAGCTTCGGCTTCGGCGCGCTCTCGGAGTACGCGGGCGTAGTCGCGCGGCATGATCTTTCGGAATTGGTGGATGGAGTTGGACCAGTCGTCTAGGACGGATTTGGCCACAGTGCTGCCAGTCCACTCGAGGTGGTTTTCGATGAGGGTTTTGACCTCTGTTTCATCTTCCGAGCCGGGGGCTACCTCTTGGAGGTCGGCCATTTCGTCGTTGAAGCGGTCGATAAAGGTGTTGTCGTAGTCCCAGACGTAAGCGATTCCGCCGCTCATACCGGCGGCGAAGTTTCTGCCGGTCCGTCCAAGGATGACTACGCGACCGCCGGTCATGTATTCGCAACCGTGGTCGCCGATGCCTTCTACTACGGCGTGCGCGGCTGAGTTTCGAACGCAGAAGCGTTCGCCAGCGATGCCTCGGATGTAGGCTTCGCCGCCGGTGGACCCGTATAGGGCTACGTTGCCGATGATGATGTTCTCTTCGGGGACGAATTTAGCGTCTTCGGGCGGGACGATAACTAAACGTCCGCCGGAGAGGCCTTTTCCGAAGTAGTCGTTTGCGTCGCCGTAGACCTTGAATGTGACGCCCTTGACGACCCATGCTCCGAAGGACTGTCCGGTTGATCCTTTGAATGTGATGTTGATGGAGTCGTCTGGGAGGCCAGGGCGCCCGTGTTTGATGGCGATCTTGCCACTCATCATTCCGCCGACAGTGCGGTTGCGGTTGCGGATATCGAGAGTGGCGTTGGTCTTGGTCTTGCCGCCGTCTTTGATGGTCTGTTCGGTGAGTTCGATGAGTTTATGGTCGAGTGCGAATTCGAGCGCGTGGTCTTGCTCGGTGCATTGGTAAGCATGGTCGCCCTCGAGGGGGTGGGAGTCGACGAGGATGCGTGAGAGGTCGAGGGTCTTGGCTTTGAAGTGGTCGATGTCGTCGCGCTGTTTGAGCATGTCGGCGCGTCCGAGCATTTCGTTGACGGTGCGGAAGCCCATCTCGGCCATGCGATGGCGGAGCTCTTCAGCCAACATGGTGAAGTAGTTGACGACGGCTTCAGGAGTGCCTGCGAATTTGGCGCGGAGTTCAGGGTCTTGGGTCGCAACGCCTACGGAGCATGTGTTGAGGTGGCACTTACGGAGCATGATGCAGCCCATCGTGATGAGGGCCGCGGTTGCGACGCCCCATTCGTCGGCGCCCAAGAGGGCGGCGATGGCTACGTCTCGGCTGGTCTTGATTTGGCCGTCGGTCTGGACTACGATGCGGTCGCGGAGACCGTTGGCTACCAGGACCTGCTGGGTCTCGCTGACGCCGAGTTCCCACGGGATGCCGGCGTGCTTGATGGAGGAGAGCGGAGAAGCGCCTGTTCCGCCGGAGTCGCCGGAAATGAGTACGACGTCGCCCTTACCTTTGGAGATGCCGGCGGCGATGATGCCTACACCGGATCGTGCAACTAGCTTTACGTGTACGCGCGCGTCGGGATTGACGTTTTTGAGGTCGTGGATTAGTTGCGCGATGTCTTCGATGGAGTAGATGTCGTGATGCGGTGGAGGCGAGATGAGCTCGACGCCCGGGGTTGTCCGGCGGATCGAGGCGATGTATTCACTGATTTTGTGACCGGGGATTTCGCCGCCTTCGCCGGGTTTTGCGCCTTGGGCCATCTTGATCTGGAGGTCTTTGGCGTTGACCATGTATTCGGCGGTGACGCCGAAGCGGCCGGATGCGACCTGTTTTACGGCGGAGTTTCGGGATTCGGGTTCTTCGAAGGGGACGTAGCGTTCGTCGTCTTCGCCGCCTTCGCCGGTGTTGCTGCGTGCGCCGATGCGGTTCATGGCGATGGCGAGGGTTTCGTGGGCCTCGCGTGAGATGGAGCCGAGGGAGATTGCGCCGGTGGCGAAGCGAGGGAGGATTTTTTCGACGGGTTCGACTTCGTCCAGCGGGATCGGGTTGAATTTGGCCTCGTCGAAATCGAGCATCTGGCGGAGGGCGATGTAGCCCTCTGGCTCTTCGTCGGCGGATTCTTCGAACTGTTTGTAGATGGTGGTGCTGTTGAGGGTGGACGCGGTTTGGATGAGGGAGATTGTGCGCGGATTCCACATGTGCCGTTCGCCTGTGGATCGCCACATGTAGAAGCCTCCGAGGTCTAGGCGGAGGTTTGAAGGGATGTCGTATTGCGGGTAGGCGCGGGCGTGGTTTGCGATGACGTCGGCGGCGATTTCTTCGAGGCCGATGCCGCCGATGCGGGAGTTCGTCCAGGTGAAGTATTCGTCGATGAGGTCTTGGGAGAGGCCTAGGGCTTCGAAGATCTGTGCGCCGAGGTAACCCTGCAAGGTCGAGATGCCCATTTTGGACATGGTTTTGAGGACGCCTTCTTCGGATGCGATGCGGAAGTTTTCCTCGGCGATGTCTTGTTGGGGCATGGTTCCGTCGGAAGAGACGGATTCTCGGATTTCGGCGAGGGATTCTAGAGCGAGGTACGGGTTGATTGCGCTGGCACCGTATCCGTATAGGAGGGCGAAGTGGTGGACTTCCCTGGGATCGCCCGACTCGACTAGGATGTCGGCTTGGTTACGGGTCTGATTTTTGATGAGGTGGTGGTGGACTGCTGCGGTTGCGAGGAGGGATGGGATGAAAGTGTTCTCGGAGTCGATGCCGCGATCGGATAGGACGATTACGGTGTAGCCGTTTTCGATGGCTTCGGATGCTTCGTGGCGAATGCGTTCAAGGGCGGATCGGAGGCCTTCAACGCCTTCGGATACCGGGAAGAGGGTCGAGATGGTGATTGTGCGGATGCCCGTTTTGGCGGACTGTTTGATCTGCGCCAATTCGGCGTTGCGGAGAAGCGGGTGGTCGATGCGGAGAAGGCGTGCGTGGTCTTCGGTTTCGTCGAAGAGGTTGGGGCGTCGACCGACCGGGACTGCCACCTGGGTCACCAAGTGTTCGCGGATGGCGTCGAGCGGTGGGTTTGAGACTTGGGCGAAGTCTTGTTTGAAGTATGCGAAGAGGTTTTGGGGTTTGTCGGAAAGGACTGCTAGGGGAGCGTCGTTGCCCATGGAGCCTTGGGGCTGGTGCGCGGTGACGCCCATGGGGCCGATTAACATGCGGATGTCTTCTTGGGTGTATCCGAAGACCATTTGGCGCAGATTGACGGATTCGAGGTCGACTTGGGGGACGTTTTGCGGAGGATCGAGGTCGTCGAGGGTTAGGCGGTTGTTTTCGAGCCACTCGCCGTAGGGTTGTGTGGAGGCGAGCCGGTCGGCGACCTCTTCGGGCTCAATGATGCGTTTCTCTTCGAAGTCGACGAGGAACATGCGTCCTGGTTGGAGGCGCGAGCGGTATTGGATCTGATCGTTGGGGATGTCGAGTACACCGGTCTCGGACGCCATCACGAGGACGTTGTCGTCGGTGACGGAGTAGCGGAAGGGGCGGAGTCCGTTGCGGTCGAGGACGGCGCCGAGCATGTGTCCGTCAGTGAAGACGATCATCGCGGGGCCGTCCCATGGCTCCATGATGCCGCCGTGGTACTCGTAGAAATCCTGGACGTTTTGCGGCATTGACTCGTGGCCGTACCACGCCGCGGGCATCATCATTGCGGCGGTGTGCGATACGGATCGTCCGCCCATGTAGACGGCCTCGAAGGCGTTGTCTAGAGATGCTGTGTCGGATGGTTCGTCGGATTCGCAGATTGGGCGGATGTCTGAGATGTAGTCGCCGAAGAGTTCAGATTCGAGAGTGAGTTCTCGTGCGGACATCCAGTTTCGGTTTCCGCGGACGGTGTTGATCTCGCCGTTATGGGCGAGCATGCGATACGGATGGGCGAGTTTCCACGAGCCGAGGGTGTTGGTGCTGAAACGGGAGTGCACCATGGCGAAGTGGGATTCGAAGTCGGGATCGTTGAGGTCGTGATAGAAGTTGTCGGTCTGCTCCGCCATGAGCATGCCTTTGTAGACGATGGTTCGTGCGGAGAGGGATGGGACGTACCACTCGTTGAGCAGGGCGTTGACGACTGCGGCCTCTTCGTCGTTGAGGTCCGTGCCAGAGCGCTCTTCGATCTCTTCGATGCGTGAGCGGACGATCTTTTCGGTGGATTTGCGGATGACGTAAAGGCGGCGTTCGAGTAAGGTTTCGCCGATGCCTTCTGGAGCTTTGAGGAATAGCTGAGTGATGTAGGGCATTCGGGCCCGTGCCCAGACGCCGACAGCGTCGGGATCGACGGGAACTTCGCGCCATCCGAGAGGTTCAACACCGTGTTCGGTTGCGCACTGTTCGAGGGATGTTTTGCAGAATTCGCGGAGCTCCTCGTCTTGAGGAAGGAAACACATCGCGACCGCGTACCGCAGAGCGTCCGGGAGTTGAATGCCACATTCGGCTGCGGCCTTGACCATGAAGCGGTGGGGCATCTGGACGAGGATACCGGCACCATCGCCCGTTTCGGGATCGCATCCGCAAGCACCGCGGTGCCCGAGGTTGCGAAGGACTTCTAGGCCGTTTTGGATGATCTGGTGGGAGCGTTTTCCGTCGATGTTTGCAACGACTCCGACACCGCATGCGTCGTGTTCGTGGCTTTTGGAATATAGGCCTGTGTCTTCGAGGCGACGGAATTCGGCGTCGCGTTCGGCTGCGCGACGACGCATTTCAATATCTTTGTTTGCCAACTTCATCGACCGACAATCCCTGCGAGGTCAAACTTGAATCTTAATATTTCACTAGTGATGACGTTCATGGGTGTGGATGACCGTTAAAGGACGTCGAGATAGCGGTTGGTCTCAAAGTCGGTGACGGTGCGGTTGAACTCGTCCCATTCGAGGTATTTGTTTCGGCAAAAGCTGTCTATCGCGCGGTCTCCGATGTTGTTCCTTAAGAGTTCGCTTTTCTCGGCGATTGTGACTGCTTCGTGGAGCGAGCTGGGGAGTCTTGGCAGGGAATGTGAATCGCCGTTAGTGACTTTGGTGATCGGAGTTGAGAGCGGGTAGTCGTTTTCGATGCCATCGAGGCCTGCGGCGAGCAATGCGGCGAACGCGAGATAAGGATTGCAAGCGGCGTCGGGGGCGCGGTATTCGACCCTCATGCTGGCTTCTTGGCCGGGACGGAATGCGGGCACACGGACCAGGTCGTTTAGGTTTCCGGCGGTCCAAGAGGCGAATATGGGTGCTTCGGAACCGGAGACTAGGCGTTTGTAGCTGTTGACCCACTGGTTTGTGATTGCGGTGATCTCCGGTGCGTGTGTGACGAGGCCAGCGATGAATTTCTTGCCGACTTCGGAGAGGTGGAATTCATCTTCGTCGGCGGAGAAGAATGCGTTGTCGTCACCGCTAAACAGCGACATGTGAGTGTGCATGCCGGAACCGGGTCGGTCGGAGAAGGGTTGCGGCATGAAGGTGGCGTGACCGCCTTTGCGTGCGGCGAGTTCTTTTACGACGACGCGGTAGGTGACGACAGAATCTGCCATCGTAAGGGCGTTGGTGTGGCGGAGGTCGATTTCGTGTTGGCCGTATCCGACCTCGTGGTGACTGTGTTTGACGGGGATGCCCATCTTTTCGAGGGCGAGGACGACATCTCGGCGGAGTTCCGCGCCGCCGAGATCAGGAGAAGTCTGGTCGAAGTAGCGACTTTTGCGGTTGAAACGCATCGACACGTAGGCGTCGAAGTTGCTAGTGCCGACGTTGAGCGAGGACCGGTCATCAGGAGAGTTACGATATTCGTCGAGATCGTCGACGTAGTAGTACTCGAGTTCTGGGGCGACGTAGAAGTTGTATCCGAGGCTTCGGGCCCGTCGCATGACGGTTCTGAGGATGTGCCTGCCGTCGGTAGGCAATGGTTCGCGATTGGGGGTGCTGAGGTCGCAGAACATACTTGCGACGGCGTCTTGGGTAGGCCGCCACGGGAGAATCTGCCAAGTAGTCGGATCGGGGATAGCGACGGTGTCTGCTTCGTCGCTGCGAGCGAGTCCCTCGATCACTGCGCCATCGAAGCTGGCGCCAGAGTTCAATACGTGCTCGAGTTCGTCGATGGTTATGGCGAAACCTTTGACCGATCCTAGGATGTCGGTGAACCAAAGCCGGATGAAGCGGACGTCTTGTTGGTTCGCGGAGCGTAGAACGAACTCAGCCGCCTCATCGTCGGCTGTCCTGTTGGGCAGGGTGGGTGTTTCTTGAACGGTTTGCACGATGTTTATCCGGATGTTGAATCCAATAGCCGGATTTATGTCCGGCAATGATTAAGTTACCTAGTGCTTGTTACGACTAGGTTTCGTAACTCGCGGAAAGCTCAGTTGGGCATTGCCAAGAAAGGCTAGATTTTACAAAATTGCTAGGTTACGGAGACGCTTGCCCGGGGTTCGCCGTTGGTTGCGGCTTGACGTGATTCAGGGGCGCTGAACCGGTAGCCGACTCGCCACATGGTCTCGATTACGTTATGGCTGACGTCGTCGAGCTTGCTGCGGAGTCTTCGAACATGGACGTCTACCGTTCGGGTGCCGCCGAAATAATCGTCGCCCCAGATCCGGTTGAGGATGTCTTCTCGACGGAATACTCTGCCCGGGTTGGATGCGAATAGTTTCAACAATTCATATTCCTTATAGGTAAGTTCGATGCCGCGGCCATTCAATGAAACTTCGAAGCTGTCGACATCGATTTTCAGATCACCGTGGATGATTAATGGTCGGGATTGGATAGTTGAACGGGCGATAACAGTCTTAATTCGTGACCGCAGTTCCGTGGCAGAGGGATAGTCGAAGCAGAGTTCTATGTATCCGGCATTGAAGTCGAAGAGGTCGACGCGGTTCTGTTCGGCGATGGCAACTACTGGGGTGCCACGTTGAGCGATTTCGTTTGCGATGGCTATCGGCATCGGCATCGAGGATCCGATGCACCAGACGAGTGCGACTTCGTCGCGTTTGATGACAGTTTGGTCATCCTCGTGACGCCAATCGGCATCTACGATCGCGAAGGTCGGGTCATGGAGACGCAACTCGTCGACGACGGCTCTTGAGTGCGGATCGTCGAATCCGTATAGAACTAAGGTCGTCATGCTTTGTGTATCGAGCTAAACGCCGATAATTGGCCGAGGCGCGTTCGTTGTCGGCCGCTTGTTGCAGCCTCGCGATGGGTTCAGGATATTACAGGGGCGATACGGGTTGTCTTTCAAGATATTTCCGGGACAGATTCTGGTTGACTGAGGATTGTGGGATTTGTATGATTGAACGTTTAGCGGTTGCAGGACGATCGCAGTTTTTCTGATTGTGAAATTGGGAAACCGAGGTGTGCTGTAGATCTGAGAGACGGAATATTACTTTGCCCACGCTGAACCAACTTGTAAGGAAGCCGAGAAAGCGGACGCGTAAGAAGCCGAAGACACCGGCATTGCGCGCGATTCGCAACTCGTTCACTGGTCGCACTCGCGAGCTTCAAAAGGGCTCGCCGCAAAAGGCCGGGGTTTGCTTGCAGGTTCGTACGGTTACGCCTAAGAAGCCGAACTCGGCACTTCGGAAGGTGGCACGTGTTCGTCTGTCTAATAATGTCGAAGTCACGGCTTACATCCCCGGCGAGGGTCACAACCTTCAGGAGCACTCGGTAGTGCTGATCCGGGGCGGTAGAGTGCGTGATTTGCCGGGTGTTCGGTACCACGTTATTCGGGGTACGAAGGACACTGAAGGTGTCGAAGGCCGTCGGCGCGGTCGCAGCAAGTACGGGACTCCACGCGGAGTTTGAGTGGGGTGGTGGGTATATAATTTGTTGCGGAATTCGTAGCGATTCGTGTAGGCAGGATATTTCGGCCGGACTATTCCGACGAAATCCGTAGCGCCTAACGAAGCACATGACACCGAATCTCGAAGCGTCGAGTAGTCACGATGTCTTTGAGACCGACCCAATCCCCGATTGAAGAAAACATCGATCAAGTAGCGCGTACCGCGGTATCGCGAAAGCTGACATCCCAGCGAAAGCTGACATCCCAATGGCAAGACGACGCAGAGCCGAAAGGCGCCCGACGCAACCAGACCCTCGCTACGGTAGCGAGGAGCTATCGCGATTCATCAACCGCGTGATGATCGGTGGCAAGAAGAGTGTGGCACGACGTGCTGTTTACGACGCCTTGCACATCCTTGGTCAGCGCTTAGATATGAACCCTTTGCAGGCGTTTGAGCAGGCGATGGCCAACGCGACGCCGTTACTTGAGGTTCGCCCGCGACGCGTGGGTGGTGCGACCTACCAAGTTCCGAGCGAAGTCCGCCCTGAACGGCGAGAAGCTCTGGCTCAACGTTGGTTGGTCAGCGCCGCGCGTTCACGGAAGGGCCAACCGATTTCGAGAAAGTTGTTCACGGAGTTGTTGGACGCTGCGAACAACACTGGCGCTGCGGTGCGCCGCAAAGACGAACTGCAGCGAATGGCCGAAGCAAACCGGGCGTATGCCCACTTCAGGTGGTAGTCGGAGATATTCGTCGCCGATCAACTGGTCGGCATGGTTTTGAGTAGGAGATCGTAAGCAAAGACACAGAGATTGCCTTGACCAGCGCAAGAACCCGAGTTTGGTGCGCCCGAGAAATTGATCAGTGACTAGCAGCTGTCCATCCTTAAATCAAAACCCTAAGAACCATGACCACGACAACGAAAATGAGAATTGCCCCCGACAGTGCGTCCAACGGACATGACCGTGACCTCCGAAAGTTGCGGAACACAGGTTTCATCGCGCACGTCGATGCAGGTAAGACCACGGTAAGCGAGTCGGTTCTCTACTTCACAGGCGAGACTTACAAGATCGGTCGAGTTGACGAGGGCACCGCCCTACTCGACTACATGCCGCAGGAGCGGGAGCGCGGGATCACAATCACCGCAGCGGCCCAGAACGTCTCTTGGCGTGACCACGACATCAACATCATCGATACTCCCGGTCACGTCGACTTCACAGCCGAGGTCGAGCGAAGCCTGAGAGTTCTCGACGGCGTGACGGTCGTATTGGATTCGGTCGCCGGGGTCCAGGCTCAATCTCTGACTGTATGGCGACAGGCTGACAAACACCGAGTTCCGCGGTTGGTTTTCGTCAACAAGATGGACCGTATCGGAGCCGATTTCGAATACGCTGTATCGACGCTTCACAACCGGTTGTACGCGAATGCAGTGCCGATCCAGATCCCGATTGGGCAGGAAGCTGACTTTAAGGGAGTGATCGATCTCGTAGAGATGAAGGCGTACTACTACGAGTGGGGCGACCCCTCGGTTGACGGTGATCGCGACCAAAGGTTAGTTCCTAGGAAAGCTGAAGTGCCTGCTGAGTACGTGGATCAGGCGAATGCGGCGCGTGAGGAGCTGATCGCCAAGGTAGCGGAGTTTGACGACGATCTCGCGGAACTCTACTTGATGGGCGAGGAGATCGGGAACGAGGTATTGAAGGCATCTGTCCGCAAGGCGACCATCGATCTGCATATCTTCCCTGTGTTGGCTGGTGCGGCGTTGCGACATCGAGGCACGCATCAGCTATTGGATGCGGTCTTGGACTACCTTCCATCGCCGATGGATCTTCCACCGGCCGTAGGATTTGAACCGTCGCATCCTGATCAGAAGATCGAACGGTACCCGAACAACGACGAACCGCTCAGCGCGTTGGCATTCAAGGTCATTTCCGACGAACACGCTGGACGGTTGATCTTTATCCGCGTCTATTCAGGTGTTTTGAAGCGAGGAATGACGGTCTACAACCCATCCGTCAGAGGCAGGGAACGTATCGGGCGTCTGTTGCGGATGCGTGCGGATGTCCGTGAGCCAGTTGACGAAGCTGGCGCGGGAGAGATCGTAGCGGCGATCGGCTTGAAATCGACCAAGACCGGCCACACGCTCAGCGCGGTCAATGCGCCGGTGGCGATGGCACAGATCGAGTTTCCTGATCCAGTGCTGTCGATCTCGGTCGAACCTGAAAGCCGGCACGACAAGGACAAGTTGACGGCGACATTGATGAAGCTGGTCGACGAAGACCCGACGTTGATCCTGTCAACGGACGACGAGAGCGGTCAGCTTTTGCTCTCCGGCATGGGTGAGTTGCACCTCGAGATCATTCTTGACCGGATGCAGCTCGAGTACGCAGTATCTTGCAAACGTGGGCGACCAAGGGTTGCCTACAGAGAAACTATTGGGACGACCGCTGAGGCCGAGGGTCGGTTTGTGCGGCAGACGGGAGGCCGCGGCCAGTACGGCATCTGCACATTGCGGATCGAGCCGTTGCCGCGAGGATCCGGGTTGGAATTTGAGAGCGAGATAACTGGTGCAACCCTCAGCACCGAGTGGTACGCCTCGATCGAAAAGGGTTTCCGTGAGGCGGCGCATTCAGGTATTGTCGCCGGCTACCCAGTGGTTGATATCAAGGCGGTGCTGACTGATGGGGCGCAACACGACACCGACTCCTCGGAGATGGCGTTCCAGATTGCAGGATCGTTGGCGTTCAAAGCTGCGATGCGAAAAGCCTCCCCACAACTCCTTGAACCGATCATGCGGCAAGAGGTCGTGATGCCCGCCGACCAGTTGGGCACGGTGATTGGCGACCTTAACTCACGTCGGGCGAAGATCCAGTCGATGGAGACTGCGGAGCCCAAACCCGGACAGGCTGGTATCGCCAGCGTGATGGCATACGTGCCGCTGTCCGAGACGTTCAACTACTCGACGGACCTGCGGTCGTTGACGTCTGGTTTTGGCGATTTCAACATGGAGCTGCATCACTACGATGTGATGCCACAGCATGTCCTAGAGACATTAGAGAGATAGACCACACATTGATGGCGACAGGCAAGATGCGGATAATGCTTCGGGGTTACGATGCCCCGTTGTTGGAACAGGCGACGGAGCAGATATTGGACGCTGCGACGCGGACTGGCGCGCAGATCTCCGGCCCCGTTCCGATGCCGACGCGCCGTCGCCGATTCACGGTCATCCGATCGCCGCACATAACAAAGGATTCACAAGAACACTTCGAGCTTTGGCTCCACAAGCGACTCGTAGATATCGTGGAGCCGAGTTCCAAGACGATGGACGTTCTCCAGCGTTTGAACGTACCGAACGGAGTGGAGGTCAGCGTAAAAGTAATTCAATAAAGCCGGAGGGGCCTAGCAGGTTCCTCGGCTTTTTGATCTGAACGGCGAGAGATGACGACGGAAACACAAGACAGAGCGGAAGAATCGGTGGTCGCTGACGACATCGCCGTTCCCGAAGCACCAGAGTCGATGACCGGCTTGCTGGGACGCAAGATCGGCATGACGACGGTTTATGACGACTCTGGCCGTGCGAATGCAGTGACGATGGTCGAGGTGGGTCCGTGTGTCGTGACGCAGGTGAAGACTGAGCAGCGCGATGGATACCAAGCGGTGCAGGTCGGTTTCATCCGGTCGAGCAAGACCAACATGCCCTTACGTGGTCACTTCGAGCGCGCGGGTGGTAGCTACCAGCACGTTCAAGAATTCAAGGTGTCAGATCTCGGCGAGTTCGAGGTTGGGCAGGAGATCCGGGCGAATGTATTTTCGACAGGCGATGCGATCAAGGTGACTGGCACTTCGAAGGGTAAGGGTTTCCAAGGCGGTGTGAAACGGCACGGATTTGCCGGTGGTCCGAAGACGCATGGTCAATCGGACCGGCATCGGGCCCCAGGTTCAGTTGGTGCTGGCACATTCCCTGGTCGAGTTTGGCCGGGAACCAGGATGGCAGGTCATATGGGCGATCGACGCGTTACGACGCGTGGATTGTCGGTCACGGGAGTGAACGCCACCGAGAACTACATCTTGGTGAAGGGCTCAGTTCCAGGCGCGAGAAACAGCATCGTGCGGATCGAGAAGCAGGGATGAGGATCGTCTGACGATGGAACTATCAGTAAAAAACAGAAACGGCGACGTTGTCGGAAGCGTCGATGTGAGCGACCGCGTTTGGTCCGCTCCGGCTAACGACGCGTTGCTACATCAGGCGGTGACGGCGCAACTGGCGAACCGCCGGCAAGGGACGCACGAGACGAAGACGCGCGGGCAAGTGTCCTACTCAACGCGGAAATTGCGTGGGCAGAAGCACAGCGGGCGCGCTCGAGTGGGAAGCAGGAAGTCTCCGACGCTGGTTGGAGGCGGAGTCATTTTCGGTCCCCACAGTCGAAGCTATCGACAGCGTCTGCCCAAGAAGATGCGACGTCAAGCGTTGCGGGTGGCTTTGAGCGATAAGGTCCGAGAAGAGCGGCTGACCGTCTTGGATGAGTTCTCAGTCGATGTTCCGAAGACGAAGCAAGTGGTCGATCTTGTCGAGGCGTTGGAGATTCGGGGGAAGATCTTGCTGGTGACCGAGGCGCACGACCCGGGCGTGGTTTTGTCGGCGCGTGGCGCCGCAAGGGTGGATGTCACTTTCGCGGATGGATTGAGTGTAACGAGCGCGGTTGGCGCGGCGAATATCGTCGCCACGCAAGGCGCCGTCGAGCGGATTGAGTCGCTTTGGGACGATTCGCCGGACGTTGAGGAGGTTGAGCAATGAAGATTGCACGGACTCTGATACGGCCGGTCATCACTGAGAAATCGACGATGCTCAACGAGCAGAACCGATACGTGTTCGATGTGGATATGAAATCGAACAAGTACGACATCGCGCGTGCGGTTGAGTGGGCGTTTGACGTGAATGTGGTGTCGGTCAACACATACCGTAGGCGCGGCAAGATGAAGCGCCGTGGTTTTCGTGAGAAGAAACGACCTGACGTGAAGCGAGCGATCGTGACCTTGGCGCCGGGCGACAGCATCGTGTTGTTCGAGGGTGCATAGTCAACGGATTTATCGATATGCCATTGAAGGAACATAAGCCAACATCCCCGGGTCGTCGAAACAACGTTGTCGACGATTTTTCCGACATCACCAAGAAAAAGCCCGAGAAGTCATTGCTGGCACCGCTGACGAAAAAGGCGGGTCGCAACAATCGCGGCAAGATTACAGTTCGTCGTCGCGGCGGCGGACACAAGCGTCGGTACCGGATGGTTGACTTCAAGCGCGAGCGCGGAGGTCAGGCCGAGGTCATGGCGATCGAGTACGACCCCAACCGCAGCGCACGGATCGCTTTGATCCGGTATGAAGATGGAGAGAAGTCTTACATCGTTGCTCCTCAGGGACTAGAGGTCGGGCGCAAGGTCGAATCGGGGCCAGAAGCTCCGGATCTTCCCGGTAACACAAAGCCATTGATGAACATCCCGCAGGGAACGATGGTTCACAACATCGAGATGACACCTGGTAGCGGCGGACAGCTCGCCAAAGGCGCGGGAACCGGTGCTCAGGTGATGGCGCATGAAGGATCGTTCATCTTATTGCGATTGCCGTCTGGCGAGATGCGCCAAGTCCGCCAGGAGTGCAAGGCGACGATCGGTGTCGTGTCAAACCCGGATCACAAAAACATAAAGCTTGGGAAGGCCGGCCGTTCGCGGCACCGTGGCAAACGGCCGAAGGTGCGAGGGACTGCGATGGCACCTGACGCGCATCCGCACGGTGGCGGCGAGGGACGATCTGGTATCGGCTTCTCGAACCCGAAATCGCCTTGGGGCAAGCCCACATTGGGTTACAAGACGCGCCGGAACAAGAGGACGGACAAATTCATCCGACGGCGAAGGGGTCAACGCTGATCGCGTGGCATCGAATCAGCAGATGGAAGATTAGAACATGAGCAGATCAGTCAGGAAGGGTCCTTTCATAGACCCCAAATTGATGAAGAAGGTGGAAAAAGCCCGCCGAGAGCGAACGCGTGGCGCCATCCGCACATGGGCGCGCGCATCGACGATCATGCCGGACATGGTCGGATTGACATTCGCGGTCCACAACGGTCGTACGTTCGTCCCGGTGCTGGTTACTGAAAACATGGTGGGCCACCGGTTGGGTGAGTTCGCGGCGACCCGTGTCTTCCGCACTCACTCCGGCAACCGTTAGGGAATTGAAGCGATGGCGATCGCACGAGGCAAAAACATAGGTATCTCGGCCAAGAAGCTCCGGCTTGTGATGGACGAGATCCGCGGCAGAAAGGTCGACGATGCGTTGGCCTATCTGCGCTACATGACGACGCCTAGCGCGAGAGAGATCTACAAAGTGCTAAACGCAGCGGCGGCGAACGCTGAGACGAACGACTTGCAGGATCGCGAGTCGTTAGTCATCAAACGCATCGTGGCTGACAAATCGATCACATTGCGACGCTTCCGGCCTAAGGCTCGCGGACGTGCTGGCGCTTTCAACCGCCCAACATCACTTATCACCATCGAGGTAGATGAGGAGTAAGAACGGGAGTTAAGACTTCTGCCTAAAAGACGATCGGACCGGATATGGGACAAAAGATACATCCAATAGGTTTCCGCCTCGGCATTTCAGCTGAGTGGCGTTCGAACTGGTTTGCCGGAAAACCCGAGGGTTACCGCGAGCTGGTTCAAGAGGACTACACGGTCCGTGAGATCATCGCCGACGAATACGAAAGCGAAGGCGCGATATCACGGGTCGACATCGACCGTGGTGGCGGTGAGATCAGCATCAACGTCTTTACAAGTCGTCCCGGAATAATCATCGGGCGGAATGGTCAACGGATCGATCGGCTTCGGCACATCATCGAACGTGCGACAGGCCGCCGTGTTCGGATCTCGGCGAACGAGATCAAGGTACCGGAACTCGATGCGAAGCTGGTGGGTCAGAGTTTGGCGGAGCAGCTTGAGCGTCGTATCCCATACCGCCGCGCAGTACGGATGTCTATGCAACGAACGATGGATTCAGGCGCGGAAGGCATCAAGGTGGTGGTATCGGGTCGATTGGGTGGTGCCGAGATCGCTCGCGTCGACAAGCAGATGGAAGGTCGAGTGCCGTTGCACACGCTTCGGGCCAAGATCGACTATGCGGTATCAGAAGCACACACAACCTTCGGCGTGATCGGCATCAAAGTTTGGATCTTTACCGGCGACATGCCTGCGGAAGGCCGAACGCAACTGAACGGAAGTTCAGGCGGGGTTTCGCCGATCGGACTAGGACGTGCACAGAGGCATCGACGTTAGTTCCTGAGGACAATTCGCCATGCTACAGCCAAGAAGAACAAAGTACCGGAAGCAACACCGTGGCACGATGAACGGTGTGGCGAATCGCGGCAGCAAACTGGCGTTCGGGGACTTTGGTCTCAAGGCCATGGACGCAAGCTGGGTTACCTCTAGGCAGATCGAGTCGGGTCGTCGTGCGATTACCGGCTATGTCCAACGTGGAGGTCAGGTCTGGATCCGGATATTCCCGGACAAACCGGTATCGTCCAGGCCTGCCGAGACCCGAATGGGCGGTGGCAAGGGCGCGATTGATCACTGGGTTGCTCCGGTTCGACGAGGTCGGATCATCTACGAGATTGCGGATGTTCCAGAAGCGGCGGCGAAAGAGGCGCTGCGGCGCGCCGGGGCGAAGTTCCCCATGCAGATGAAGATCGTTTCGCGGGCGGATGAACTCTAGGCTCGGACGGGAAATCGAAGCGCAACAGGTATTTAAAAGATGCACATTTCAGAAGTAAGAGAGTTGAGCAACACCGAGTTGTATCGCGAGTTGCTTCAGCAGGAGCGCGCGCTGATGAATCTGCGTTTCCAGAAGACCACGCGTCAGTTGACGAACACGAATGCGCTGCGTAACACACGCCGAACTATTGCACGGATTCACACGGTCATACGCGAACGCCAGATCGTTGATGAACTCGGCCTGGTGGAAAGTCAATCGTAACGGCATAGCAAGTTTCAGCATTCAGATAGTTAAGGAAAACGAATAGGAATGGCAGGCACTCGAAAGACGCGGACCGGCACAGTGATCCGCGACAAGAACGACAAAACGATAGTTGTCGCGTATTCCTGGTCGCAACGCCACCGTGTTTACAAGCGCAATCGTCGTCGGATCACGAAGTTCGTGGCGCACGACGAGAACAACGAGGCTTCGATTGGCGATCGCGTGTTGATCGAAGAGCATCGACCATTGTCGAAGACGAAGCGTTGGCGACTGCGCCAGATCATTGAACGCGTGGAAGTGGTCGCGCCTGACGACGCGCCCAGCCAAATCGACCAAGAAGACGTCGCTTTCGGAGAAGGTCAGTGATACAGCGAGAATCACGATTAAGAGTGGCCGACAACTCCGGTGCCCGAGAGGTGCTTTGCATCAACACGACTGGCGCCAGCAACCGTCGATATGCCGGTTTGGGCGACGTCATCACTTGTGCGGTGAAGGACGCGCAACCGGGCGGCACCGTCGGCATGCACGAAGTGGTCAAAGCGGTAATCGTCCGAACCAGCAAGGAATACCGTCGGATCGACGGTTCCTACATCAAGTTTGACGACAACGCATGCGTGATTGTCGCCGAAGATGGCAACCCTCGGGGTACCCGCATCTTCGGACCCGTGGCACGCGAGTTGCGCGAGCGTGAATTCAATCGCATCGTGTCTTTGGCCCCAGAAGTTCTGTAGTTGACTAGCAATGCCTAACAAGATCAAGAAAGGCGACACCGTCCTTGTGGTGTCAGGAAAAGACAAAGGGGCCCGCGGCGAAGTCATCGGCGTGAACCTCAAAAAGCAGCGCGTCTTCGTCGAGGGCGTGAATATCGTGAAGCGGCACATGGGCCGACGCCGTGGCGTCATGCAGACGGGCATCGTCGAGGGCGAAGCATCCATACACATTTCGAACGTCGTGCTCGTAGATGCCGACACTGGTGAGGTTGGACGCGTGCGGTGGCGAGAGCTCGAGGATGGGACCCGAGTCCGAACCGTAAAAGGAGCGCGCAGTGGCTGATACCAACGGCGTCGCAATGGCGCAAATGCCGCGCCTTCTATCTCGGTACCGCTCGGATGTGATACCGGTTCTTACCCGCGAGTTCGGATACACGAACCCGATGCAGTTGCCGAGTCTGGAGAAGATCATCGTCAATATCGGGCTTGGTGAGGCTATCGACAACTCCAACTCGCTTGACGCGGCAAGCAACGATATCGCTACGATCACTGGTCAGAAGCCGATCGTCAACCGTGCGAAGAAATCGATCGCGAACTTCAAGCTGCGTGAGGGCATGCCCGTTGGCGCGTCGGTTACGTTGCGATCCAATCGAATGTGGCAGTTCTACGACCGCTTGGTGAACGTGGCCCTGCCCCGTGTTCGCGACTTCCGAGGAACCAATCGCAACTCGTTCGACGGTAACGGCAACTTCAGCTTGGGTTTAGCCGAGCAGGTTGTGTTCCCCGAGATTGACTACAATCAAATTGACAGGTTGCGCGGGTTGCAGGTTGTGATTGTGACAACCGCGCGCACCGATGAGGAAGGTCGCAGGCTGCTCGAACTTCTGGGCATGCCGTTTGCGACAGGACGTTGAACCATCCGAGAAATTGAAACGCCGATAGATTCGGCTCAACTAGCAGACAAAGAAAACAATGGCTCGCAAGGCAATAATCGAACGTGAAAAGAAGCGTGCGCTTCTCGTGGAAAAATACGCCGGAAGGCGCGCAGAATTGAAGCGCATCGCAAATGACACCAGCCGTTCCTTCGAGGAACAGATGGAGGCGAGGCGCCAGCTTCACCTCTTGCCGAAAAACTCGAGCAAAATCCGACAGCGAAACCGTTGCTTCGCCACCGGCAGACCTCATGGATACATCCGCTTCTTCGGAATGTGCAGAATCGTCTTCCGCGAGCAAGCCCACCTCGGCAACCTGCCGGGAATACGAAAGGCTAGCCTCTAGCCATCAAACGGCAAACTACCAGATCACCGAACGAAAACCAAATGCCAGTTACCGACCCCATATCAGACATGCTGACACGCATCCGCAACGCGGTAATGTCGCATCACGACAAGGTTTTGATACCGCACTCCAAGATGAAGCGATCTCTGTTGCGCTTGATGCGCGACGAAGGATTCGTCTCGAACGTGCAGACCCTACGCGAGGGCGTGAAAGCCAATTTCGAAGTTACGCTCCGTTACTACGAAGACAACGACGAATCGGTCATCACCGGCCTCAAGCGCGTGAGCAAACCCGGTCGACGGATCTACGTCGGCAAGAACGAGATCCCTCGCTACTTCGGCGGACGTGGCGTCGCTTTCCTTTCGACCTCCAAGGGCGTAATGACATCGGACCAGGCTCGCAGATCCGGAGTTGGCGGCGAGCTGCTGTTCTACGTATGGTGATTTGAGCAGGTGAAACGAATCGAGCGGGATAAATCGAAGTGTCTAGAGTAGGAAAAAGCCCAGTTACTCTGCCCAGCGGCGTCGATGTCAAGGTCGCCGATGGTCAAGTGTCGGTAAAAGGCCGATTGGGCGAGTTGAGCCAAAAGATCCACGACGGCATCAGCCTTGAAGTAGATGGTTCACAGTTGGTAGTGAACCGTTCCAACGATTCGCGCGACCAACGCTCGAAACATGGCCTGACTCGCAGCCTGATCAACAACATGGTGGTTGGGGTAAGCGAGGGCTTCACCAAGCGCCTCATCATGTACGGCACTGGATACCGGGCCACTCAAAAAGGCAAAGGCCTGGAACTACTCGCAGGATATTCCCATCCGGTTGAAGTTGAACCGATGGGCAACAACACATTAAGCGTTGAAGGAAACACGACGATCATCGTCACAGGACCAGACAAGCAAGAAGTCGGTCAACAGGCCGCGAATATTCGTGCCGTGCGTAAACCCAGTCGTTTCCAGAGCAAAGCTGGTCGCATCCCCCTATTTGGCATCGCTTATCAGGGCGAACAGTTGCGACTGCGCGTTGGCAAGACAGTTGCAGGTGTTGGAGCTTAATCCTCAGATGGCTAACAGAAAATTTGACAACAGACCTCGATGGATACGTCATCGCAGAGTGCGTCGTCGGGTAGTTGGTGCCGATGAGCGACCGCGATTGTCGGTATTTCGAAGCAACAAACAGATCTACGCCCAAATCATCGACGACATGGAGGGCCGCACTTTGGCCGCTGCTTCGTCGATTGAACCGGGAATTGAGGAAACAGGAAAGATCGACACCGCAAAAAGCGTCGGTACCGCAGTTGCCAAGCGAGCGAAGGAGCGAGGCATCGAAAAAGTCGTCTTCGACCGCGGCGGTTATCAATATCACGGACGCGTCAAGGCGTTGGCCGATGCTGCCCGTGCGGAGGGGCTTGACTTCTAACTATGGTTACTCAGACCAGTAATCGCGAACGAAGATCTGACGGCGATCGCCGCGGTAGACAACGACGGCGTCCTCGTCGAGATGAGACTCCCGAAGGCCCCGAGCTTTTTGAGCGAGCGGTGAAGATCAGGCGCGTCTCTAAAGTCGTCAAGGGAGGTCGAAACCTCTCGTTCAGCGCCATGATGGTGGTCGGCGACTACAACGGCCGCGTCGGTGCAGCACTAGGCAAGGCCGCGTCCGTGCCGGACGCAGTCCGCAAGGGACGCCAAAACGCCGAGCGTGCAATGCAGCCGATCGTCACCAAAGACGGCACGATCCCGCACGATGTTTTCGCGAAGTTTGGTAGCGCCAAGGTGCTGCTTTTGCCTGCGGCACCCGGTACTGGTGTGATCGCCGGCGGCGGAGTGCGGGCAGTCATCGAGGCGGCAGGCATCCAAGACGTTCTCTCGAAGACGTTTGGCGGCAACAACCCAGTAAATACAGTCCGGGCAACCATCAAAGCTCTCTCGATGCTGCGCGATCCAGCAGCGGACCGTGCCAGGCGGCTCGGATTGGACCGAATCCACAAACCCGAGGTGACACCGACCGCTGAGACGGACGAGACATCTGAGGAATCGTCTGAAACCGACGCGGAAGAGCAGAGCGCATCCTCCGATAACGGGACAGAATCTTCCGTCGAAGAAAACGACGACACACCTGATGAAAGTGACGAGAGCGAATCGTCATCATGAGCGAGGTTCGCATCAAACAGGTTCGTAGCGAGATCGGGTCGATCCCTAAGCAACGGGCGACATTAAAAGCTCTCGGCCTGAGGCGGATCAACCACGTCGTCACCAAGGAAGACACGGTACAGATCCGCGGGATGATCAAAAGAGTCTCCCATCTGGTGGAGATAGTTTCTTAACGAGCAAACGAGTTGACGATATGCCAGGACTACATGAACTAAAGCCCGCCGAGGGCTCAAGTCGCAAACGCAAGCGAGTTGGGCGCGGCGATGGCAGCGGTCACGGCTCGTACTCCGGTCGCGGCAGCAAGGGCCAACTGCAAACGGGCAAGGTCCCTTTTCTATTTGAAGGCGGACAGAACCGCCTGGTCAAGCGCTTGCCCTTCATGCGCGGCTTCAACAACAAGTTCCGCGTCGAACACTCTCCCATCAACGTGGCAAGCCTGAATCTTTTTGAAGACGGCGCGCAAATCGGTCCAGAGGAGCTTGTAGCAACCCGATTGGTCCGCAACCCGCGTTCCACGGTAAAACTGCTTGGCGACGGCGAGATCGAGAAGAGCGTGCACGTTTCGGTTCACGCCTGTTCCGGCAGCGCACGTGCAAAAGTCGAAGCAGCGGGTGGTAGCGTGACAATCCTCAGCGAAGAACCGGCGGACGATAGTCCAAGTTCGGACGAGTAAAACGGCACAGAATAAACCGGTCAAATGCAGACCACGGGAGCACAGACAGGACGCCAATCCGCACTGCCCGCACTTTTCCGGGCAGTAATTGATTCATGGCGCGTACCCGATCTCCGATTCCGGATCCTCTTCACCCTCGGAATCTTGGTTGCCTTCCGGTTCTTGGCACACGTGCCGAACCCGGGCGTAGACCAAGATTTGCTGGCTAGGGCCTTCGAAGCCAACCCGGTTTTCGGAGTCCTCGATCTCTTCAGCGGCGGCGCGTTGAGCCAACTGAGCATCGCCGCGATGGGCGTCTATCCATACATCACGGCATCCATCATCCTCCAGGTTTTGACACCGGTTATCCCTCAACTCAGGGAGCTTTCCCGCGAAGGCGGTGAATCCGGGCGACGTACTCTTAATCGCTACACGCACTATCTGACCGTGCCGCTTGCGATCCTGCAAGGATGGGCGCTGCTCAACACCCTTGAGCTTCAGGGCGCGATCACAGGAATCGGACTGGGCGGCGACGAGGTGATGAACACCGCGACCATCATCCTCTGCATGACGGCCACCACTATGCTGCTCGTGTGGATGGGAGAGATCGTCACCGAGAAGGGCATCGGCAACGGGATCTCGTTGATCATCTTCGCCGGGATCGTGGCATCTCTGCCTCAGACCGCGGGCTCGCTATGGGCTCTGCGCGACCAATCGTTCCAAGTTTCGATGCTCGTCGCAATGATGCTCATCATCATCTTCATCGTCGTGATCTTCAACGAAGCCCAGCGACGTGTCCCGGTCCAATACGGTCGCAGCGTCTTCCGGGGCGGCCAGATGTACCGACAGACCGGTGCTTCCTTCATCCCCTTGCGCGTCAACGCCGCTGGCATGATCCCCCTCATCTTCGCATTCTCGATCGTCACGTTGCCTGCCACCATCGCCACCTACCTCGCAGACCCTAGCAGCAGCAGTTTCACGGCCCAAGCGGCAAGTTGGGTCCAACGGACACTGACATTCACCAGCGATCCATATTGGGCGATGATCTTCATCCTCACGGTCGGATTCACCTTCTTCTACGCGTTAGTCGTTCATAACCAGCAGAACTTGGCGGAGAACCTGCAACGCAACGGCGGTTTTGTCCCCGGCATTCGGCCTGGCCAACCGACGCGTGACTATTTGATGCGCATCGTGTTGCGGATCACTTGGGGAGGCGCGATCTTCTTGGGCGTCATCGCGATCACTCCGTGGATCGCAAACCTGATCACGAATCTAGAGGCATCCTTAACGCTCATCCAGAGCACGAGCATGATCATCATGGTCGGCGTTGCATTGGACACAATGCGGCAGCTGGAAGCCCAGCTCATGATGCGCAACTACGAGGGATTCGTCAGGTCGTAATGCCCACGTTTCGCAAAGTGCACGAACCAAGCGCGTCTAGCGCCTAAGGGGATCGAAGTGCGGATCGTATTTCTAGGCCCTCCTGGTGCGGGCAAGGGCACGCAAGCAGCAATGCTGACCGACGAACTCGGTTACGAGCATCTCTCGACGGGAGACATGATCCGAGACGAGATGGCTCAAGGCACCGAACTAGGGCAGTTCGCCAAGACGTTTTACGACAAAGGCGATCTGGTCCCCGACGAAACGGTGATCGACATGATCAAGTTTCGTTTGGCCGATGCCGATAACGTGATCCTCGACGGATTCCCCCGCACCGTGATTCAGGCGGCGTCGCTCGACGACGAACTGTCAAAAATAGACGTCTCCCTTGATCGGGTGATCTTCTTCAGAGTAGACGTCGACGAATTGATTGAACGGCTCGAAAAGCGTCGTGAAATCGAAGGCCGAGTCGACGATGAACCGGAGGCGATAAGGCACCGCATGGATGTCTACAATCACGAAACGGCACCGGTCGTCGACTATTACCGAGACAATGATCGTGTGATCGAGGTGGACGCTCTGGGGACTATTGACACGGTTCGAGAGCGTCTGATCGAGGCGATTAAGTGAAAGAGACCATTGAACTGCGAATGCCTGGAGCTTACGAAATTCGTAACTTCGGGTACAATTGCGATTGAAGTTGCGTTTTGAAGGATAGTCTCACGAGCAATCTGGATACGGCCCGCCGTATCGCGCTCAAAAGCAAGCGCGAACTGGATGCGATGCGCACCGCCGGCCACATCGTGGCCGACGCATTGGATGCGGTTTTCGACGCTTTGGAGCCCGGAATCACAACCGCAGGGCTAGACGACATCGCTAGGCGAAAGATTCGCGCTGAAGGAGCGAAACCCGCTTTTCTCGGCCTCTACGGATTTCCAGCTGTGGCATGTATCTCGCTCAATGCTGAAATTGTGCATGGCATACCCAGCGAGCGCGTCGTCTCGGAAGGCGATCTGGTGAGCGTAGACTGCGGCGCTATAGTTGACGGCTTCTACAGCGACCACGCACGTACCGCCGTCGCCGGCGAAACGGCCGACGAGGAGCGGGAACTACTGGTCGATGTATGCCGTGAATCTTTAGTGAAAGGTATCGAGCAGTGCCTAGCGCATAATCGCGTCGGCGACATATCGGATGCCGTTGAGCAGTATGTTCGTGAAGCTGGCTTCGAATTGGTGCGAGAATATGTCGGACATGGAGTAGGGCGTGAACTGCACGAAGCGCCGCCGGTGCCCAACGTGGGTGAACCCGGAACCGGCCCTCTCCTTATGGAAGGAATGACAATAGCGATCGAGCCGATGATTATGACAGGATCTTGGGAGACCAAGGTCTTGGACGACGGATGGACCGTCGTCACCGCCGACGGCTCACTATCCGCGCACTTTGAACATACAGTGGCAATCACCGCAAGCGGGCCCGAGGTACTAACCGCAACCCGTTGAAGATGATCAAACGATCGGACTGGTCCAACAATGCCCAAAAAAGAAGCCATAGAAGTCCAAGGAACAGTGACACAGGCACACCCGAACGCGTATTTCCGGGTCAAACTGCCTAACGAACACGAAGTCTTGGCGCACGCATCCGGAAGAATCCGAAAGAACTACATCAGGATCTTGCCAGGAGACAATGTCATGGTCGAACTTTCGCCCTATGACTTGACCCGAGGCAGGATCACTTACCGCTTCAGGTAATCAACGAACGGAGAATCCACGATATGAAGGTACGAGCTTCGGTAAAAGCGAAACAGCCCGGCAGCCGCGTCGTTCGGCGCAAGGGTCGCGTCTACGTGATCAACAAGCAGAACCCGCGGTTCAAGCAGCGACAGGGCTAATCACCTAAGGAGCTATGAAATGGCAATCATCGCCGGCGTGAACATACCCGATAACCTCCGTGTGGTTATCGGACTCACAAGCATCTATGGCGTCGGTCAAAAACGGGCGTCCGACATCGCCAAAGATCTAAACATCGCTTCCAGCACCCGTATGAGGGAGCTAAGTGACGAAGACCTGGCAGCGATAAGGAACGCCATCGATCGTGCGGGCATCATGATCGAAGGAGACCTTCGACGCGAAAACCAACTGAACGTTCGTCGCTTGGTCGAAATCCAGAGCTACCGAGGCCAGAGACACCGCCGAGGTCTCCCGGTTCGTGGCCAACGGACCAAGACAAACGCACGAACCAAGCGCGGGCGTCGCCAGACCGTCGCGGGCAAGCGCCGGGCACCGTCGCATTAGTATCACCGGCGGTCTCCTGACCGCCATCTCACCAGTAGGAGCAACCATCTAGGCTATGCCGAGAACTCGTCGAAGAAGCAGAGAACGGAAGTTCGTCCCACAGGGCAAGGCGTACATCATTGCAACTTTCAACAACACGTTGATAACGTTCACCGACCCGAACGGCAACGTTGTATCGCAGAGCAGTTCGGGAGCGATGGGCTTCCGCGGTTCCCGCAAGAAGACCGCCTTCGCCGCGCAACGCGCCGGTGAGACTGCCGCGCGGTCAGCCGTGACACACGGCATGCGTACGGTGGATGTGCTGGTCAAGGGTCCAGGCAATGGCAGGGAGTCCGCGATACGCGCAATTGCCGGCGCAGGGATCCGTGTCAACTCGATCACGGACCAAACGCCGATTCCGCACAACGGTTGCCGACCTCCGAAAAGGCGGCGTGTCTGATTCGTCCGGAACTCGCCGTCAACTTGCCGTTTGAGCGGCAAGTTCGCGCACCGTTTGAAGACGCCGAATCTGGAGTTGAACCCGCAACCCCCAATTTAGAATCGATAAGTTAGCACGTACCCGAATTCGCTGGGTCGCGCTCTCGATTCCAAGAAAACGCCAAAGTCTGACACTCACGAGAAACAGAGACGCTAATGGCAAGAAACACAAATCCGGTTTGCAAAATCTGCAAATCACAAGGCGAAAAACTCTTCTTGAAGGGAGAGCGTTGCTACACGCCCAAGTGCGCCGTCGATCGTTCGAGAGATAGCTCGCGACGCAGTGTAGGCCCAATGGGCGCGCAACGCCGCCGCCGCCGGCTGTCCGATCACGGCATCCAGCTCCAGCAAAAACAGAAGGCCCGACACATCTACGGCATCTACGAACGGCAATTTCGCGGCATGTTCGACGAAGCCGCCCGCCAGACCGGCGTCACCGGCTCGAACTTGCTCAAACTGTTGGAGCGCCGTCTCGACAACGTCATCTACCGCGCAGGGTTCGCCACTTCCCGACCACAAGCACGCCAGACTGTGAACCACGGCCATATCCAAGTAAACGGTCGCAAGGTCGATATCCCTTCGTTCATCGTGAAACCCGGCGACGTCGTTTCTTGGCGCGAAAAATCGAAGAGTTCAGGTCTATACCAAGCCGCAAACGAAAACGTGGGCCGCCGTCGTCAAGCTACCAACTGGATCACGGTCGATTCGGAGAACTTGACGGCCGCCATCGATGCCATCCCCAACGAGGATGACGTTGATACCACGATTGACACCCGAATGATCACGGAATACTACTCAAGGAGATAAACCCGCAGCATGTTAGGCGGTATCCGCACGCCAATCTCTACCACCGTCCAGTTCGCAGACGAGACTGAAGATTTCGTCCCGCAACTTGAGGTAGTCGAGACCTCCGAAACCTACGGCAAGTTCCAAATCACCGGTCTGGAGCGCGGTTGGGGCACTACGTTGGGCAATGGTCTACGACGAGTTCTACTCGGCTCAATGCCGGGGACCGCGATCACATCGGCACGAATCGTTGGACAGCAGCACGAATACGGTTCAGTTCCGCACATGCGGGAAGGAATCGGAGAGTTCCTGATCAATGCGAAGGGCATTCGCATCCGCGCACGATCAGAGACGACTCAAAAGGTTCTGACGCTTTACGCCTCTGGAGAAGGTGAGGTCGTGGCTGGTGACATCAAACCGCACAGCGTGTTTGAGATAGTCAACCCTGAGCATCACCTTGCGACCCTCGACAGTGACGAGGGTGAGTTGGTGGTGACTTTCGGTATCGAGAAGGGTGAAGGTTACAGGGCTTTCGATCATGAAGACACGCAAGGTCACGGTGTGTTGCCTGTTGACGCTATATTCACTCCCGTCTTGAAATCCAACTATGAAGTAGAAGGAATGTCTGGACGCCTCTCAGGCCGTGATCTATTGACGATCGAGATCTGGACTGACAGAACCGTCGAGCCGCTCGAAGCACTGCGAACAGCAGCAAACATATTTAAGTCGCAACTCGACATCATCACTGCTCAACCAGAGACTGAAGACCGCCCACCGACAGACGAGATGTCTGATCTGTTGGAAACCGAAATCAAGGATCTGGGCGACGAGCTGAGCTCTCGCATCATCAACGCCCTTTCGCGGTACCCTATTCGCACTTTAGGCGAGTTGATGCGTTTCACTCCCGAAACCTTGAAACAGGAAGTCCGTAACTTCGGTGAAGTCTCCTTCCGTGAGCTCCATAACTTCATGGTCGAGAAAGAACTTTGGCCGCCTGAGGAAGCTGCGGAAGTCACCGATGAAGAAGAGGAAGAGCAGCAACCCTAACAAGTCTGCTGGCTTGGGAGCATCTGAGAACAATGCGACATCGACGATCAGGTCGGAAATTCGGTAGGGAAACGGCCTCACGAAAGGCCATGTTCCGTGTCATGGTCACGGATCTGCTTAGGCACGAGGTGATCCGTACCACGCACGCCAAATCCAAGGAAGTCGCGCCGTTGGCCGAAAAGATGGTCACCCACGGCAAACGCGGCGACCTCCACAGCCGGCGTCAAGCGGCCTCGTTCATTACCGATAAAGAGGTTCTATCCAAGACTTTCGACGAGTTGGCGGACCGGTATCGTGATCGTCACGGCGGATACACTCGAGTCATCAAACTCGGCAAGCGCCAAGGCGACGGTGCCGAGATGGCACTCATCGAACTAGTCGACTAACACATTCGCCGCGCGCGTCAGGTCATTAGGCGCGTTTCTGTCATGCGGTTGGCGCTCATCGTCGAATACGACGGCACCGATTTCAGCGGATCGCAATTTCAGCTGAACGCGCGCACCGTACAAGGCGAATTAGAGAAAGCGGCTTGGACAATCTTCGGCGAGGAGATCGGTCGCGTTCAAATGGCAAGTCGCACCGACGCCGGCGTGCACGCAATTGGTCAAGTCGCATCCTTCGATGTTGACTCGCGGTTGTCTCAGGATGAAATCCTGAGCGCAATGAATGGAAACCTTCCAGAAGACGTGGCCGTCAAACTGATCCGAGTTGTGCCCGGCGATTTCGATCCGCGGCGCGCGGCGGTTGCACGTGAATATCGATACATCATCAACGATGGGCTGACACGTTCTCCTCTGCGCCGGCGTCATGAATACCATGTCCGCCGCTGTCTCGACGATGAGGCGATGGCAGAGGCGGCGCAGTTTTTCGTTGGTGTTCACGATTTCGCGTCGTTTGCCGCGGCTTCAAACGATGACGGCTCGAAAGTTCGTCACGTTGAACGAGCGACAATCGAACGCACGGATGACGGTCGATTGGCTTTCGATATTCGCGCAAACGCGTTCGTCCGACAGCAGATCAGGCGCATGGTCGCTGCGTTGGTATCGGTGGGCGATAGATCAAGGTCTGTTGAATGGGTTGAATCGTTGGTCTCGTCACCAAGGCGAGACGGTGCGACACAGAACGCGCCGCCTCGTGGATTGACGTTGATACGAGTGGTTTTCGATCCGAAACTGGATCTGAATGCGACGAACGCGGTCGGAGAATAACTCGAACATGGCTTGTTCGACCCGTCACCGAGATGAAACTTAGGCTCGCGCAAATTAGAATCAATCTGTTATGCCAACCAAAATCAAGCACTACAGCCCGAGCGCGTCGGAAATCGAGAATCGATGGCGGGTATTCGACGCCGATGGGAGGGTTCTGGGAAGACTTGCCAGCGAGATCGCAACGGTGTTGATGGGCAAGCACAAATCCGCCTACGTTCCGCACATGGCGTCAGGCGACTTCGTGATAGTCGTCAACGCGTCGAAAGTCGAAGTGACGGGTAAAAAGGCTGAACAGAAGATTTACAAGCGGCACAGTCAGTATCCAGGCAACCTGAAAGAGATCCCCTATAACCGAATGCAGGAGCGTACTCCGGAACGAATCGTGGAACTGGCGGTCCGAGGCATGCTCCCGAAGAACAAACTTGGGCGTAAGATGCTTTCGCGTTTGAAGGTTTACCGCGGTCCCGAGCACCCCCATGCAGCGCAGGTCATAGGTTCCGAACGCGCCGAAATGCGCGAGCAGGCCGCCGAAACGGTCGCATGAAAATCGTCCTCACATATCGATCTACACCCTCAATCCGAAGCAATACTTACCATCGTATGACGAATCGGGCTGACAAGCTCCCACCCACGAGCGAAGCACGATCGCAGATCGTTCTGGGCGTCATCGCTCGTGAATGCAATTCATCCGGGACGGCCAGATAGCCGCGTGAGGAGCACAACTTGACGACTGAAAACGACGATCATTATTACTACGGCACAGGAAGGCGAAAGACCTCTGTTGCCCGAGTCCGTATCTACAACCGCGCGGGAGGCGTGACCCTTAACGGGAAACCTGTAAACGAGGCGATCTCCGTCGATCAATGGCTCTCCGATGCGATGCGGCCGCTCAACGTAACCGAACTCAACGGCAAGATGACCGTCGTCGCAAAGACACACGGCGGCGGAATGCACGGGCAGGCGGTGGCGTTCTCGCACGGACTTTCTCGAGCGTTGATCGCGTTCGATCCCCAGCTTCGCCCGGTCTTGAAGAGTCACAAGCTCCTGACCCGTGATCCTAGGATGCGCGAGTCCAAGAAGTACGGACTAAAACGGGCACGTAAGGCGCCGCAGTACACGAAGCGCTAAATCTCCTCCATCATGCCCGATCGTTGCGTGATTAATCGATGCCATCACGCAGCGGAATCGCTCAACGTTGCATCGAATTCCTAGGATTTTTCGCTATGGAAAATCGCACAATGCTTATTGGGAAGCTATGGATGTCTGTACGCGCACGCCAGATGATCAAGCCCCTGAGAACGTGGGGCACGGTCTTGGCAGCAACCGCTTTGGTAGCCGTCGGTCTCATCGCGGTGGCAACCAACGATGGAAACTCCCTGCAGGCGCAACAGAATCCCGGCGTCCCACCGACGTTTCCAGCAATTGTGTTTAACGGCCACGTGACCATCAACGGCGAACAGCCGACATACTCCGGCTTCAAGATCACGGCGCGGATCGGAGACAAGTACCAGTCCGCGCCTAGCATCGTGGGCTCATTGCCCAACAACCCGTCTGCCTTCGCTCACTTGGTCGTGGCGCCAGATTCAGAGTTGGACCTCTTCGGATCGCAGATCGAGTTCTGGTTGGAAGACACCGTCCTTTCTACAACCACCAACTGGTATGCCGTCATAAACGAATTCAGCGGCGAAATCTGCGGCGGGTGCACATGGACATTCCCCATCCTCAGAGAACTCAATCTCGACTTTCCTAACTTGCCGGAACCGACTCCTACCGTTACGCCGACGTGGACACCGTCACCTGAGATACTCAGCCCGGCGTTCTTCTCCGGCCGGGCACGCACGCCCCGAGGTCCTTTGCCCGACGGATCGGAGGTATACGTAACGGTTGGTGAAGATTTCCGGTCAGCAAACGTGGAAGTTTACGGCGCTGAATATTTCATCACGGTTGATGTCGTCGACAAGAAGTACAGAAACGCTCCCGTCACATTCTTCTTGGTCGATCGGAACGATCCTTCAGGCGCGCCCCTATTCCTCAAGGCACTGTCTCCGCCAGGGGCATTCGTCAGCGGTGCAAACTTTGAGAACGTTACATTGGTCTTCCCTGACCTGTTGCCTACTCTGACGCCGACACCGACGCCGACTGAGACTCCGACGATCACGCCCACGCCGACGGCCACTCACACTCCCACGATCACCCCGACGCCATCTCCGACGTTGACGCCGACCCCAACCTTGACACCGACACTTACACCGACTTTGACACCTACCAACACGCCGGTCCCGTCGCCAACCGATACGCCGGAACCCACGCCGACGCCAGAACCGACTGAACCGCCGTCACCAACGCCTACCGAGATCCCGACCGCCACGTTAACGCCAGAGCCGACGAGAACGCCTCGTCCCACAGCCGACGCTGGCGAAGCCACGGCCGCGGTATCCGATATCGTTCGTCCCACCCGATTCGTACCGGGAACGACCGGAACTGAGTCGCCGGAAGAGACGGGAAACGGTGGAGGTTTTTGCAACGCCGCAACAACCGAAAACGGTTCGATGGAGGCCACGTTGCCTCTGGGCGTCGTACTGCTATTGAGCGTCTTCGCATGGCGCCTCGCCGTCTCCCGCAAAAACGAATCCGAACTTTTCGACACCGAGGATGAATACGCCCTGAATCGGAAGAGATGAGGTGAACCCAGATGCACCACGTAAACGAGCGTGAAAAGAACCCGACCCGACGCGCTTACACGCCGACATCGAACGTGGGCATCATTAGAACCGAAAAGGCGCGGAATTGGGTCATCTCGCTCGTGGTGGTGGTGACTGCTTTAACCGCCCTGACTACTGCGCTTGTATTAACTCCAGAAGATACTCACGCACAGTCGCAGCTGCCCCCGGCACTTCCCGCAGTGATCTTCACCGGGTGGGTCACCGTCAACGGTTCTCCACTAGGGGTTGAAGGCCTGTCACTCACCGCTCAAGTCGGCGACTGGGTTTCGCAACCCGTCATCATCGGTCAAGGTACTGCTGATGCGAGCGGCTACGAAGACCTAACTGTAAATCCGCCCATCGAACTGACAGGGAGCGAGGTGAAGTTCCTACTCAACGGATCGGTCGAAGCCACAACAATCTCCTATTACGCGCTTGTCAATGATGATGGCAGTTTTTGTCTGACGTGTGTATTCAACTTCCCGATCTTCCAGGACAACTTCATCATTGACTTTCCATCCCTGCCGGCGGTGACACCTCCAACGTCGACTCCAGTTCAAGAACCCGAACCTGTCGATACCACCGTGATGCGCTTATCCGGACAAGCCTTCACGCCAGCCGGTCTGGTGCCCGACGGCTACCAGATCTTCGCGATCATCGGCAACTTGCCGCCTACAGAAAAAGCGATCGTGTCGGGCGGCTCATACGCCCTCGAAATTACCAACGCGGATGACAGTCTTAACGGCACACCGATCAACTTCTACCTGATCGATAAAGGTCATCCGACCGACCCGAACGTCAGACTGCCCTCCGAAGATGAAGGCGTCTTCATGGCCGGACAGCAAATCGAAGTCCGGCTATTCTTCCCAGCCCTGGCTCCCACCCCGGCTCCCGAACCGACTGCAACCTACACACCGGAACCCACAGCAACACTGGAACCAACCGCAACTCCAGAGCCGACGGCGACGCCAGAGCCACCCACTCCAACCCCCGAACCACCGACGCCTACTCCTATACCACCCACCCCTACCCCAGAACCCACAGCAACATCAGTGCCGGCAACTCCTACTCCAGTACCACCGACGGTAGCGCCGGAACCCACAGCAACACCAGAACCAACCGCGACGGCCGTTCCGCCAACCGCCACTCAGGTACCGCCGACAGCAACACCAGAACCAACCGCGACTCTGGAACCCACGGCTACACCAGAACCGCCAACTACCACGCCAGAGCCGCCCACGCCGGTGCCACCGCCAACGGTGGCACCAGAACCGGAAGAGACTGGCGGCGGGTTCAACGCCACCGTGCCGCTCGCCATCCTGCTACTGCTGCTGATCGTAGGCATCGCAAGTTACTTCGGATGGCAATACAGCCGAAGGGAGAACGAACAGGCATAAGCGGCAAGCCAGAACGCCAATCAGGCCAACTAAAAAGCGACCGCCGGAATCATCCCGACGGTCGCTTTCTTTTCGGATTGACTCCGCTTATGCTCGCGGTCGCAACACGACCAACTGACGATCGTCTGGCAGATTGCTCCTAGTCACGCTCACCCGGAGTTGCGGTTCCTTGTTGGCTTGGTCACCACCCGTCTCGCCAAGCAGCGACCTCAGCATCGAACTGGGTTCTTCGGTCTCGGAGTCCACTCCGTTTGCCAAGACGAGCGACGGATCCAAGGCGCCGATCAAAGAGGAGAGATCCTTAAAGTCCATCTCCAGCCTTGCAGCGTCGAGAAGCAGGACATCCACGTGGCCGATGATCTGGACCGTGCGGGAATCCGGCGATGCTTTCGGTCGCCCAAGCATGTAGACAGCCAAACTTTCAGCATCAATTCGAAATGAAGTAACCGTCTTTTTCGACTCTGCCTCGACAGGTAGAGAGATCCCACGCAAACCGAGGTCGCCAATTTCGTACTCCCCGGGATGCGAAATAACGTCAGAACCGGCAAACCGCCCCTGCCTCCGAAAGGTAGAGTTGGCAGGACGACTCCTCAACACCGCTGTCACTACAGTATCGTCTGCGGCTGACGAAGGCGCGAACGTCGCCTCCTCCTCATTCGCTGGATCACAGATGACGGCTCCCGAGACCGTCTTCACTAAGAACGCATTCTGTCCGTTGAGAGAGATCTCCATCGTTGGTTTTCAACTCCGATCTTTAAGGCGAAAATCGCTTCCGTTATCGAGTCTACTCCCGACATATTCGCGAACCGATAATTTATCCATCATGGACACCATCAAAACCGTGATATACACCATCGGACACAGCAATCACTCGTGGGAGCGATTCATTCAACTTTTGACCCCGCACAAGATCGAGTTGCTAATCGATGTCAGGTCATACCCGTACTCCCGGTTCGCTCCATGGTCAAACCGGGAGAATTTTGGTACGGGGTTAAGTGAGCACGGCATCGATTATCTCTGGATGGGAGATGAACTCGGGGGAATGCCCAGAGGACCCCAAAGGCGGGATCGCATCAATGCAAAATCCGCCGATGACTGGTATCGAACTAGATCGAAAGATCCTGGTTTCCTCGCCGCAATTGCGGAAGTTTCCCACCTCGCGCTGGGAAAGCGATCGGTGTTGATGTGCTCGGAAGGTGATCCTGCCCGTTGTCATCGGACGATGCTTCTCGCTCCAGCCCTCTCAAGCAAAGACATAGAAATCCTTCACATCCTCCCAAAATCCGTCGGTTCGGCAATTCATGAGCCCTTGGTTTAACCTTCACCAAAGCGAATTCCATTTGTCGAATTGATACGCCGCGTGTTAGATTCAGTTAATAGGGAACGGCCCCTTTTCCCCGCCGATCGCGTACGATGATTCCCATCCATAATGGTGATCGGATACCGCCGAACCCACACTTCTAGACATGTCTCTACCCGAGCGAAGAAGCACAATTCTGACCTTCATCGTGGACGACTACATCACGACCGCGATGCCGGTCTCCTCTAGCGCAGTCGCCAAATCTGGCGGCTTCAACGTAAGCTCCGCAACGATCCGCAACGAGATGAGCGTCCTCATCGAAGAGGGCTACCTGTTGCGCCCGCATACTTCGTCCGGCGCAATCCCCGTTGAGAAAGGCTATCGGCACTTCGTCGGGGGGCTCGATCTAAATTCACCACCACCGGAAGACTTGGTTACGCTGCTCAACCATCAGATGGACATCGCACCCGATGACGTCGATGCCTGGGTGCGAATCGCCGCTTCTGTCATCGCCGATCTGATCGGCGCATTCGCCTTCATAACCGCACCGCGCGCCAAGATGCCCGATGTCAAACAGATCGAACTCCTCCGACTTCACGACATGCTGGTCATGCTCGTCCTCGTGCTCCAAGAAGCTCGGGTTTACCGTCGCGTCCTCGAATTAAAGCGCGAGATCAACGACTCACAACTCGAAAAAACCCGAAACAAGGTGACCGCCGAAGTCGCCGGCAAAGAGGTTCGAGAACTCGTCGCCCAAAAAGACCGCGAGGATATCCACGACGAGTTCGAGCGACTCGTTTGGGAAGCGACTATTGAAGCCCTCGTACATGCCGATTCCGTCCCCGGCGAGCGATTCATGAGCGGTTTCGGACACTTCATGTCCGATCCCGAACTCGCCGCACAGCCAGCCAAAGGCGCACAAGCATTGTCAGCACTCGAAAATGACGACGCGTTCGTTGACCTGATCGCCGGAATCTCGTACGGAAGCCAGCCGGTTGTCGCCATCGGCTCCGAAAACAATCGCCCCGAACTCGGCGATCACAGCGTAATCATGGCCGGCTACGGCGGCGAAGTTAACGCTCGTGGCGTAGTAGGTCTGATATCTCCCATGCGCACCGCATACGGTCGCGCAATCCCCACGGTGACTTTTGCCGCCGATACACTGGACGCGATGGTCAACCGGAGCTGAGGCGCTCCCATCTGAACTATCGCAAATTCAACCGCACGTACCCGCAAGAACAAACCGAACTCGATGAGCGAGAAGCGCGACTACTACCAAGTACTTGAGGTCCCTCGAACCGCAAACGAGGAAGACATCAAGAAAGCATTTCGCCGCAAGGCGTTGCAGTACCACCCGGACCGCAACAAAGAGGAAGGCGCGACCGAACGCTTCAAAGAGATCAATGAAGCGTACCAAGTGCTAAGCGATTCCGAGAGCAGGGCGCGCTACGATCGCTTCGGCCACCAAGGTGTCAACGGAAACGGTAGCCGAGGTTTCGAAGGGTTCAGCGACTTCGGCGGTTTCGGCGATATCTTCGAATCGTTCTTCGGAGGCGCATCAGGAACCCGCGTCCGGCGCGGCCGAGACGTTGAACTCGGAGTGAGCATCGCATTCCGAGACGCCATATTCGGAACTAGCCTCGAAACCGAGATCTCGCGCCGCGAAATCTGCTCACGTTGCAACGGAACCCGCGGCGAACCAGGCAGTGCCACGACCACCTGCCAAACGTGCAGCGGCTCCGGCCAAGTCCGACGTGCTCAAAGAACACTGTTCGGCAACTTCGAGCAGATCAGCGAGTGCTCAACATGCCGAGGCGTTGGTACCAGAGTCGACAGTGCCTGCGTTCAATGCCACGCTACCGGCGTCTCTAACAATCGGCGCAAGATCTCGATCGACATCCCACCCGGAGTGGACGACGGCACTCGAATCGTCATGCGAGGGCACGGCGACGTCGGCGAGTTCGGCGGGCAAGCGGGCGACCTTTACGTCCGCGTACACATCGAACCTGATCGGATATTCATCCGTAGCGGAAACGACGTCCTGATTCGAGCCGAGTTGAACGTCGTATCTGCGATGCTCGGCGGGTTGATTACCGTCCCAACTCTGGAAGGCGACAAAGAGATCAAAATCGATGCCGGAGTCCAGACCGGGCACCAAATCGTGTTACGTGGACTCGGCGTTCCAAGGCTCCGCAACGACGGGCCAAGAGGTGATCAGATCGTCCAAATCGCCGTTATCACCCCACGTTCTCTCACCGACGAACAAAAAGAGCTAGTCCGAAAACTCGGCGACACGATGCGCACGACCGACACCCGAGCTCTAGACCCGATCATCGTCGAGAACGACCGGTCGTTCGGTTCGCAGTCCACCGAAAATGGGAACGACAACGGCATCTGGAGCTGGTTGAAGGGCGCGTTTACAGGCTAGTAACGCAGCCGGTGCCCAAGGCAGCCCACAATCAGGTTGCATCTCGGCATTCAGCCATGACCGCATTGCCAATGCGTCGACCAGATGCCCAATCAGATCGCTGGCTTGAAATCAGCGTCGAACTGCATTCTGAGTTCGCAGAACCTGTCACCCATCTCTTCTCGCGCTACGGAGATGGCCGCATTTTCGTCTCGCATACAGGCGATTGGGATGCCGATGATGTCGATTCCGAATGCACGTCGAATGACAATGTCACCGTTTACTGCTATCTCAAGATCGATCACACGGTAGAAAGCCGCAAAGGCATGATCGATGTCGGACTGCGGTTGATGTCTGAACTAACCGATGTGACGTCGCCCAAAGAGCGCGTCGTATCACCAGATGAATGGGCGAACCAGACATTCCCCGCCATCCGTGTCGCCGACCGCATCGTCATCTCTCCTCGCATCCCGGAAGACGGCATCCCTGAGGACCCCCATACTGACGATATCCACGTCTACCTATCCCCTGGATTGGCATTCGGCACAGGCAACCATCCGACGACACGTCTCTGCCTTAAACAAATCCTCTTCGAAGCCGATTCAAATAGGCTCAGAGGGCAACGCGTCCTAGACGTCGGCTCTGGCTCTGGCATCCTCGCTATCACCGCTCTTAAACTGGGCGCCTCCAAAGCATGGTGCCTAGATATCGACGAAACTGCCTTCCGAGCCATGCCAGACAATCTCGTCATGTCCGGCGTTTCTGACCGAGCATATGTTTTCGAAGGGTCCATCCCAAACTCCAACCTCCCGGAAATCAAGTTCGACTACGTATTCGCCAACATCACATCCCGCGTCTTGATCGACATCGCCGAACCCATTTTGAACACCACCAAGCGCGGCGGAATAATCCTCGCATCAGGTATCCTCGCCGACCAGGTCGATTCAGTCAGAGAAGCGTTTCTTGACGCAGGAAACGCATTCATCAGCGAAACGCGTCAAGAGGGCGATTGGTTGATGTTGCGTATAGTCAAATCCGAGCAAGAGTAACCAATTGTCTGATGCACCGCTTTTACATTGACCCGTCGCTGACGCCAAAACTTGAGGTCGGCGCATGCATAGGCCTGCCCAAGCATCTCTCCCATCAGATCATCAACGTCCTCCGACTTAGAACCGCGGAACAGATCAACCTGTTTGTAGGCGATGGCCTCGAATGGAACGCCGAACTGATAACGGCGCCAAATAGCCGGGATGCGACCGTGGCCTTGCTAGACGTAACCGACCCAGACGTTGAGATGAAGACCGAAATCTCGATGTTGATGGCCCTGACTCGATCGCAACGCTACGAACTCGCATTAGCGAAATGCACCGAACTCGGGGCGTCTGAATTTCGACCCGTCATCACTGACCGCGTGCTGAAATCCGAAGCCACAATCGGCGCAAACCGGATGCGGAGATGGAATCGCATCGTATGTGAAGCCGCCGAGTTGTCGGGCCGAGTACGCGTGCCTAACATCGCCGACCCGACTCGATTAAAAGATGCCATTTCGGAGACTTCACACGACGGCGCGTCCGTAATCCTGCTGTGGGAAGGCGCAACCGAACCGATGTTCGCTCAGGTTCTTGACTCGCTCCGGTCATCACCTGACCCACCGACAAAGGTCGCCCTAATCTTGGGGCCAGTGGGCGGGTTTTCGGAGGATGAAGCAAAGGACGCAATCGGTCTCGGTGCTCAAGTCGCAAGCTTAGGCCCCAGAATCCTGCGAACCGAGACCGCGGCAATTGCCGTCATGTCCCTTGTTGCGCAAATCCTCCGTTGAAGCCGCATTTTGTGGCGAATGCCGTCAAATCATGCTAATATCCTTGCGCATTGCCGCTATCTGAACCCGCGCGCCTGCACACGGAGGCAATACGCATGAACCTTCGCCCCGGACCAGCAAAAAAAGCGATATTGATTGGAACCGACGGGGCCAGCATGGAGCTTTGACGACGCATGGCGGCATGGGGAAGAGCGCCCAACATGAAGAAGCTCCTAGAAAACGGCGCCTCGCGTCCTATGCTCGGAACTCATCCGAGTCCGAACAGATCTGGACCACTGCGGAGCGCGGGCGTCCGCAAGGGCGTCGAACTGCAACGCAAAATTCAAGTGGTCGACGTGGCACCGACTCTTTGTCTCCTGTTGGGCTGGCCCACGCCCAAAAACGTCGAAGGCGGGATTGTCTACGAAGCCCTCGAGGACCCAGATTGGTACCTTCGGGAACAATGAGGTAACCTGTGTCAGAACCCTACGCATCAAAAGATTGAAATTCCAAAAACAGCAAGCACAAATTCACTCCTAGGAGGGGGAATCATGCGCAAAAAATGGTTTTCAGCGTCCGGCGCGGCATTGGCCTCGGCTCTCGTGCTCTCAGCCATCGTGTTCGCGTGCGGCGGTGAAACGATCGTCGTCCAGACCGTCGAGGTCGAGAAGGTCGTCGAACGCGATGTCTTCCAGACAGTCGTCGTCGAAAAGGAGGTCCAAGTCGCCGGTGAAACGGTCATCCAGACCGTCGTCGTCGAGAGGGAGGTCGAGATTGCCGGCGAGACGGTGATCCAAACGGTCGTCGTTGAGAAGGAGGTGCAGGTTGCCGGCGAGACCGTGGTGCAGACGGTTATCGTTGAGAAGGAAGTGCAGGTTGCCGGTGAGACGGTAGTGCAGACGGTCGTCGTCGAAAGAGAAGTACCGGTTGAGGTCGAAGTCGTCAAAGAGGTTGAGGTCGTCAAAGAGGTCGAAGTCGTCGTTACCGCGACCGCGGAAGCTTACGGAGCCGGCGCTGGCGCGGCGGTTGAAGCCGCCGCGACAGCAGTCGTCGAAGCTCCTGCCTCTCAATCCGGCAAACTCGTCTTTGTCTCTCCTGACATTGGCGCCGGCTGGTTCACGAGTTCCCCCTACGACGACTACACCAGCGATCAGGTTGGAGTTGCCGATGCCTTGATCTACGCTGATCCAGCACCGATCCCGCAACGCGGAGCTTTCAACCCGGCGATAAGCATCGCTAACGGATGGAGCGTTGCGGAAGACGGTCGGTCAATCACATTCAACATCCGCAATGGTGTGCAGTTCCATCATGGATGGGGTGAGTTGACGGCTGAAGACGTTGCGTGGTCCTTTAACGACGCATTGCGAGAAGGCAACACAAACTCCCGATCAGGTTTCGTTGGAGAATACCAAGGCTCTTGGGAAGCGGTCGACGACAACACCGTCATCATGCACGTCAAAGAAGGCGCGACATTGAGCCCCGTGTGGCTCCTCGAGACGTCAAACGTTTGGCGCAACACCTTGACTGCAACATCCAAACGTGCGATCGACGAACTCGGCAAAGAGACCGGCGGCATCAAGATCGGTCAAGGACCGTTCGAGATGATTGAGGGCGAAGCCGACAACTTCATCGAATTCCGAGCAGTCCAAGATCACTACCGCCGTGTTCCTAACCTCGAAGCCCTGCGCATGGTGGCCATCCCTGAACCGGCCACCCGGGTCGCCGCATTCGTCAACGACGAAGTCCACATCACCGTGCTGTCAGCACAATTCGTGATCGAGGCCACCGAGCAGGTCTCCGGTTCTCGGATCCAACCTCTCGGCGAAGGTCAAACCCTGCACATCTATATGGGTGGCAACTTCTGGCAAACCTCAGACCCGGTTCAACCAGACCTTGAGTTCCCGCGCGAGGGCTGGAAACCAGACACCGACCATCCTTGGATCAGCGATTACAACGACCCAGCATCGATGGAACGCGGCAACAAATTCCGACGTGCACTCAGCATGGCTGTCGACCGCGTCGCCATTAACGAAGTGATCGGCCAAGGTCTATACCCGCCGCATTACACCTTCACCGGTTTCACCAGCGACGGCGCGATATGGAAAGACTCGTGGGCGGTACCCTTCGACCCTGAAGGTGCTCGTGCTTTGATGGCTGAAGCTGGTGTGCCCGAAGGATTCCGCATACCAGTATGGTTGACCCCCGACTCCGGTTCCTTGCCCTTCGACATTGCCGAAGCAGCGGTCCTCCAGTGGGCCGACAATCTCAACCTAAACGTTGAGATTGAGGCAACGGCATACTCCGGTCGCCGACCAACCTTGATTGGCCGCACAATCGACATCCCGTTGTACCACCACATGAACCTCGGCTATGCGGATGAACCCAAGGGACGCCTGATGTCTGCCGCGCAGGGCGGTGCCAACCGCGGCATCGAAATGCCCAACGACATCTTGGAAAGAACCTACTGGGCGAACTTGGTCGAAACCGACGCGCAGAAACGCATCGAGAACAACATCTTGCTCACCGACTGGTTGGCAGAAACCAGCCTGGTGATGTCGATGGTTCGCCAAAACCAGCTCTACGCCGTGTCACCTAAGGTCGTCGAATGGATGCCGCACACCGAGACGTTTGGCGGTATCAACGGCTTCGACACCATAGTGTTGACGGAGTAACCCACGTTACGAAGTGCCGGTCGGATCATTCGGTTGCCGACCGGTAGACGGTGGTCATCCTGTATCGGGTCTCGGGTTTCCGAAATCGGGTGGCCACCGCCTGCACTGACGGCAATACTCAGGCCGCATCACGCGCGGCTGCGATTGAAAATGTGGCGCATCATCGCAAATAGACTGGCGTTTGGCGTAGCGATCGTGCTGCTCATCACGATCGTAGTCTTCGGATTGTCTAGGGCCGCAGGGGACCCGCGCAACATTTACCTCGACGAATATGCTACGCCGGAAGCATGGGACGCGTGGGGAGAAAGGATGGGACTCGACAAACCGCTCTACGTCCAATACGGCGTATGGCTTTGGGACGCGGTGCGGGGAGATTTCGGCGAATCACTCTACTACGACATCCCAAGCATCCGTCTGGTAAGAGAACGCGTCCCCAACACCTTGCAACTCGGAGGCGTCGCGTTCGGCGTCGCAATTCTGATCGGCATTCCGATGGGCGTCATCTCCGCGGTGAACCGCGGATCGGTGGTCGATTATGGCGTTCGCGGATTTGCATTGCTGGGTCAGTCCGTCCCCGTTTTCTGGATCGGCATCATGATGATCCTCATCTTCTCTGCCCAACTCGGATGGTTGCCGTCGAGTCGCAACGAAGGCTGGGACCATTTCATCATGCCATCCATCGCGCTGGGTTGGCTCCCTGCCGCCGGCCTCATGCGCATTACCCGAGGTGCCATGCTCAACGTCTTGGACAGCGAATACATCAAACTCGCGCGGGCTAAAGGAGTCTCTTTCGGCAAGATCGTCTGGATCCACGGATTCCGGAACGCCATCATCCCGCCTTTGACCGTCGCCGCCCTCATCTTCGCCGCATTCCTGACCGGTACCGTCGTCGTCGAGACCGTGTTCGCATGGCCCGGTGTGGGACGACTCGCCGTCCAGTCCATCAAGAACAACGACTTCCCGGTACTCAGTGCCATCGTCATTCTATTCTCGTCGTTCTACATCCTCCTAAACCTCGTCGTCGATCTGCTTTACGCTCAACTTGACCCACGCATCCGGCTTGACTAACGCCCTGAGCAGCAATGGCCATGGAAGCAACATACGTCCCCTCGCCGCTCGACGACACGTTGCCGCGCAACCCTGTCCTGCGCACGCTCCGGATCGGCTGGTCATGGTTCAGGCGATACCCGGTCGTTCCCTTCGCCATCCTCGTGCTCATGATTGTCTGCGCGCTCTTCGCCGAGCAGCTTTCACCCCACGACCCCTTGCGCGGCAATTTGCGGGCTTCCCAGACTCCCCCTATTTGGCAGGAAGGCGGAAATTGGGAATACCCATTGGGAACGGACCATCAAGGCCGAGACATATTGAGTCGACTCATTCACGGCGCGCGCGTCTCTACCATCATCTCCACCGCCGTGATACTCGCCGGCGGAATCGGTGGTACCGTCATTGGACTCGTTGCCGGGTATCGCGGCGGATGGGTCGACCAACTCGCCATGCGAGCCGTCGATTTCACTCTCGCGATGCCGTTCCTGCTTGTGGCGCTTGTCGTCGTGATCGTCTTCGGTCAAAGCCTCGAACTCATCATCGTCCTACTCATCCTCTTCGGATGGGACAACTTCGCCCGTGTCGTCCGAGCCGAAACCCTCACCCTCAGAGAATCCGACTACGTCAGCTACGCCCGTATCCAAGGTGCATCCCAATGGCGCGTCCTATTCCGACACATCCTCCCCGGCGTCGTCGGTTCCGTCCTCGTCATCGGCAGCCTCCGCGTCGGTTCACTCATCCTCACCGAATCCACCCTCAGCTTCCTCGGCGTCGGCGTCCCTCCAGACACCCCCGCATGGGGCATCATGGCATCCGACGGCCGTCAGCACCTCTCACGCGCATGGTGGATCGCAACACTGCCAGGCGTGGCCATATTCCTAGTCGTAATGGGCTTCAACTTCCTAGGCGACTGGCTAAGAGACTGGTTCGATCCGAGATTGAGGCAGTTGCGGACGAACTGACATCAACCGTCAGAGACCTTTGCAAAACTACGTCATTCCGGCGAAATCCGGAATCCAGAGGGGCGGTGCAAACGGGAATATCTCAGCGAAAACCATACCCCCATGTTCATCGAATTAGAGAACGAAAAGCCAGCGCCTGAGGCCGGGGTGCTCGCGTCGATTAGTTTTTAGCTAGTTCTCGCAGAGCATCGCCATAGACCGACGAAATCAGTTCGACCATCGCCTCAACGGCCTCCGGTGAATCCGGTACAGTCGCTTCCGTCGGACGGTGTTCATAGGCTTCCGCGATTTCAAGCCAATCCGCAATGATCGAGGGGTTTGTTTTAGTTGACTGCGTTGTCATTATCGGCATCTAAGGTGCGCGCTCGTGTTGACAACATCATACCAAAAGCACTACCTAAAGTCTCCAACCCAAGCACCCCGTTATCCGATCAATGGAGGACCGTTCATGCCCCTACTCCCTCTGCAACTCCCGCCGCATCAACTCACCCATCGCCACCTCCGGCGAAACCCCTTCGAACATCACCTTGTGAGCCGTCTCAGTGATCGGCATCTCCACCCCCATCTCGCGCGCCAACCTCAACGTCGCCCGAGTAGTCGGTACGCCCTCGGCCGTCTGACCAAGATACCCCAGAGCTTCCTCCACCGAATCTCCCGCCGCCAGCCGCGTGCCCAGCCGATAGTTCCGGCTCAACGGACTGTAACAAGTCGCCAGCATATCCCCGATACCGCTCAACCCCGCAAAAGTAGCAGGTTTCGCTCCCAAAGCCAGCCCCAGCAGCGTAATCTCATGCAAACCCCGCGTCACATACGCCGCCTTGATGTTGGCGCCTAGTCCCGACTCGTCGATAAATCCCGCACCGATCGCAATTATGTTCTTGAGCGTTCCACCAAGCTCCACTCCAACAATGTCGTCCGATGCATAGACACGAAACCTCTCGCCACTCGTCATCATCTGCACTCGCTCAGCAGTCTCTATAGACTCGCACGCCGCAGTCGCCAGCGCCGGCAAACCAATCGCTATCTCAACCGATAGATTCGGACCCGACAGCGCACAGATCAACCCCATCGCATCATCAACCGACACTCCATGACAAGCCGAAATACTCTCCGCTATAACCTCGCTCATCCGCTTACCACTCTCGATCTCCAACCCCTTAGTCGCACTCACCACTATCGTCCCCGGAGATATCGCACCCACATGCCCATCGATCACCTCCCGCATCGCCACCGACGGCACCGCGATTATCACACAGTCCACGCCCGACAACGCACGCTCAGCATCAAAATCCACCGACATCCCCTCAGGAAACTCCATCCCCTCCACATACCGCTTGTTCTCACGATCCGCCTCCAGCCGCGCAGCACGCACCTCATCGCGAGCTAACAACCTCGTCGTGCTCCCTTGATGCGCCAGCAACACCGCCAGCGCTGTGCCCCATGATCCCGCACCTATGATCCCGATCGCCGAAATCGGATCAAGCCCCTTGACCGCCAGGAGTTGATCCACTTTCGGCGGCATTGATATCCAATCGGTTTTCTGTACCCCGGATCAACCGCATCATGTTCTCGCGGTGACTGAACAGGATCAGCACAACCGCAGGAATCGCAAACGCGAGGTATTCGATTGTTGCGTAGTCGACCGAAACGGGCAGGTCGACGAACGACAGGACAATCAGTACCAACACCCCGAGGGAGGCTCCGATCATTGAGCCGAGGGAGACGTACCGGGTGACGACTGCGATGAGCAATCCGATCAGCGTCACCGCCGCAGATATCGGAGACAGCACCAAAATGGCACCCCATCCAGGAGAAATACCCTTGCCACCCTTGAAGCCCGCAAACACCGGCCACGTATGACCCACGATCACAAACGTCCCCGTCAAAGCATGAAGCAGCTTCGCGTCAGGAGCCAAGAGCAACGACAACCCGATCATCACCGCACCCTTGCCGAAATCCAGCACAAACACCAGCGCCGCAGCCTTCTTACCCGCAGTACGCAACACGTTCGTCGCACCCATCGATCCGCTGCCATGCTCACGCGGGTCAACGCTACCGAACAACTTCGATACGATCAAGCCCACCGGAATTGAGCCGATGAGGTATGCTGCGGGGGCGATCAGCACCCACGCCAACCAGTCGTTCATTTCACCTCAACCAGCGTCACGGTAAAGCATCCTGACGGGCGAACCAGCGAAACCAAAAGCATCTCTCATGCGGTTTTCCAAGTATCGCTTGTATGAGAAGTGCAGATAGTCAGGGTTTTTGCAGGTTATCACGAATGTCGGCGGACGCACAGACACCTGCTCTATCCCCGATACTCGTACCCGCCTACGTCCCCTCGTCGGCAGCGGACGCTCGCCCAACGCCGAGTAGAGCGTTCGCGATAGCTCCCCATCGTCAACTCGCTTCGTGAACTGCGAAAATGTCCGACGCACTGCATCCGGTATACGGTCCATCCCACGACCCGTCAGCGCCGAAGTCACGATAACCGGAGCATCCACGATGAACTTGAACCGTTCATGTATCTCATCCATCGCCTCCTCGAACGTCGTCTCCGCCTCCTTCCGCAAGTCCCACTTGTTGACGAGTACCACACCGGCCCGGTACGCATCCTGAGCAAACCCGGCGATATGCGTATCCTGCGCCGTCACGAACTCCGTAGCATCCAGCACGATGATCGTCACATCCGACCGCTCTATAGCCCCTATCGTCCGAATCGCCGAATACTTCTCGATACCCTGCTCCGTCTTTCCACGACGCCTCAAACCGGCGGTATCCAGAAACATCATCGGAGTGCCATCATACTCATAGATCGCATCCACCGTATCCCGCGTCGTCCCCGGAACCGCACTGACTATCGACCGATCTTCACCAGTAAGCGCGTTGAAGATCGCCGACTTCCCCACATTCGGACGTCCCGCTATCGCCACCTTGATCACATCCGGCGGCACATCCTCGTCAACCTCTTCATCGATGTGCTCGAAGACGTTGTCCATCATCTCCGCCACGCCGATGTCGTGATACGCGCTGATCGGCAACGCATCGCCCATTCCCAACGACGCAAATGTGTAGAGCTCTGCCAGCCGAGTCGTGTTATCGGTCTTGTTGGCCGCCAGCACATACGGCTTTCCCGATCTCCTCAGCAGCTCCGCCGCGTCATAGTCCGACGCCGTGACACCCTCCGCCGAATCGACCAGCATAATCACCACATCGGCCAACTGAATAGCCCGTTCCGTCTGCGTCCTAACTTCCTCCCATAGCTGCAACTCCGCTGACGGCACATCCTCGATACCAGCCGTATCGATCAGCAGAAACCGACGCTCCATCCACTCCGCATCTACCGAAACCCGATCCCGAGTAGTCCCCGGCGTATCGCTAACAATCGCGATCCGACCACCCGCTATCCGATTGAACAGCGTCGACTTCCCAACATTGGGCCGCCCAACAATAGCAATCACAGGCAACGACATACCTAACAATCCTAAGATCACCCAACCAAACCAAGTCATTCCGGCGAATACGTCATTCCTGCAACCACGTCATTCCGGCAAATACGTCATTCCGGCGAAAGCCACGTCATTCCGGCGAAAGCCGGAATCCACCGTCCCCTTTCGCCTCGAAAGGGGACGCGAGCGAGCGAAGCGAGATCGCAGGGGTATGCGGGGGCGGGGAAGGGAAATCCCCTCTCCCGCTGGGCGGGAGAGGGCTAGGGTGAGGGCCCGGGGAGGCGCGGGGCCAGAAGGACTCCCTCAACCACCACGAAACCCAAAACCAACCCCCTAAACAACTAAAAACCCCATCCTTCAAATCCTTACCCCATCCTTAGCATCCTAGTTCACAACCCCCTCCATCAACGCCATCTGCGCCCACATCCGATTCTCAGCCTGCTGAAAACAAACCGACGACGGGTGATACAGCATATCTTCCGACACCTCCTCGCCAGGATGCGCCGGCATGTCATGCATAAACCGCGCCTGCGGCTTCGCATACTCCATCAACTCAGGATTCACCTGATAACCCTGAAAATCCCGCAAACGCTGCTGTGTCTCCGACTCCTGACCCATGCTCGTCCACACATCGGTATACACAAAATCAGCATGACGCACCCCTTCCACCGGATCCCGAAGCTGGATCACACTCCCCATCTTCTCCAGCCCGGAGATGTACTCCGCATTGTCCATCCGAACCTCGTACGGCAACTCGTACCCATTCGGAGACGCCACAACGAACGTCCCCCCAAGACCCGCCACGGCATACGACAAGCTCGCCGCCACATTGTTCCCATCACCGATAAACGCCACACGCACATCGTCGAGATACCCGCGTATCTCCAACATCGTCATCACATCCGCCAGCGCCTGACACGGATGCTCCTCGTCCGTCAACGCATTGATCACCGGTACATCGCTGTTTTCCCCAAACTCATCCAACGTCGACTGCGCGAACGTCCGCACAACCGCCATATCCGCCATGCTCGCAACTACCCGCGCAACATCCGCCACCGGCTCACGTTGCCCAAGCCCGACCTCCTCCGGCGAGAAATACAACGGATTCGCACCCAGCTTCTGAGCCCCGACCCAGAACGACAGCTTCGTCCTCAGCGAAGGCTTCTCAAAAATCAGCGCAACCGACTTCCCCGCCAAAGCTCGACTCTCAGCACCACCCTTCAACTCAATCGCGCGATAAAGCAACGGCGAAATCTCCCCCGCCGAAACATCACGAAACCTCAAGAAGTGCCTATCCATCTCAATGCCCCCAACTAAATCGAAGCCAAACAACAACTAAATTGTGCAATACACAAAATCCATCACCCTCGCGAAGGGGAGGGGGAGGCAGGGTTTCCCCCGCTCGCGGGGGAAATGTCCGAAGGACAAAGGGGGCTACGAGGCGTCAGGCATCAACCGGACCATTCATCAGGGCCTCTACCCTCCCGCCGAGCCAGAACCCAAAAGGCGGAAGGGAGGAGCCAGGTTTCCCCCGTTCACGGGGCAAATCTCCGAAGTACAGCAGGGTTTCCCCCGCTCGCGGGGGAAATGTCCGAAGGACAAAGGGGGCTACGAGGCGTCAGGCATCAACCGGACCATTCATCAGGGCCTCTACCCTCCCGCCGAGCCAGAACCCAAAAGGCGGAAGGGAGGAGCCAGGTTTCCCCCGTTCACGGGGCAAATCTCCGAAGTACAGCAGGGTTTCCCCCGTTCACGGGGGAAATGTCCGAAGGACAAAGGGGGCCTAGCGTCGTCACACAAACACGCCCGATGTCGTGACACCCGTAATTGTTCAAGCATCTTCTCGTACTAATATGGACTGATGCCATACACAAACAAAACCCATCGTGGCAACGCACGAAAGCTACGTAAGAACCTGACTGATGCCGAGCGTGTCCTGTGGACACACCTTCGAAAACGCAGAATCAACGGATGCAGATTTCGTCGTCAGCATCCGATACCGCCATTCATCGTCGACTTCGCGTGTCCCCAGATCCGATTGGCAATCGAAATTGACGGTTCACAGCATGACGACGATAGCGAGAGAGACGAGTGGAGGAGTCGCAAACTAGCAGAGTCAGGTTATCGAGTCATAAGGTACTGGAACAACGACGTGTTGCACGACATCGAAAGCGTTTTGGATTCAATTCATGCGGCTGTCGAGACGAGTGTGAAGCGTTGGGATTAAGCGGCCGCTCCGGCCATTCAACGATCCCCTTTTGCCTTCGGCATTTCCCCCGCGAGCGGGGGAAAACCTTTAGTTTGGCAACGGTCTCAGGAGCATGAGAACCCAAAGGGCGGAAGGGAGGAGCAGGGTTTCCCCCGTTCACGGGGCAAATCTCCGAAGCACAGCAGGGTTTCCCCCGTTCACGGGGCAAATCTCCGAAGTACAGCAGGGTTTCCCCCGTTCACGGGGCAAATCTCCGAAGTACAGCAGGATTTCCCCCGTTCACGGGGCAAATCTCCGAAGTACAGCAGGATTTCCCCCGTTCACGGGGCAAATGTCCGAAGTACAGCAGGGTTTCCCCCGTTCACGGGGCAAATCTCCGAAGTACAGTAGGGTTTCCCCCGTTCACGGGGGAAATGTCCGAAGGACAAAGGGGGCCACGAGGCGTCAGACACCAACTGGATCATTCATCGGAATCTCCCCTCTCCCCCAAAACACCAAACAACAGCGGGAGAGGGCCAGGGTGAGGGCGACCGGGACGGACAAAAGGGAGGGGTACGGTAAACAACCACTAACGCAACCCTACCCCTAGAACCTCCCGCCGAAACGACACCGGACGACACCGGACTATGGACAGATCCCCTCTCCCGTTGGACGGGAGAGGGCTAGGGTGAGGGCGAGGGGCAGGGCGGTGCCAGAAGGACTCCAACAGCGCAATCCCCAAACAACCACTAACACAACCCATCCCCAAAATCCTTCCCCCTCCTTCGCATCCTAGTTCTCAACCAAACCTCAATCCTCACCACCAACACCCGCTACACCCCAATCACGCGTAAAATACCACCGAAACCTGCCACCAAAGATATTGCACACATTGGTATACACTGGTAAGATGTTGTGCGTGAGTCGTAACAGGCACGCGCTTGCCTGCTTTGGCGCGCACGCAAACCGCTTAAGGTAAAGACTGGCGACTAGTCAAGCTTGTAAAGGAACAGAGGCGTGATGAAATCCCCTACATCACTGATCACTATCAGGAACGCGGTGGGCGTTATGCTGGCTATGTCGGCTATCTTCGCCGTCGTCTTAACCGCCATTTCAATCCCCAGCGACGAGGCTCGAGCGCAGGTGACGGACCCGATTGAGGAACGTGCAAAAGCGTGGTGGGCGTTGCTGTCGAATGAGCAGAGGGTCAACGTCTTGGAGGGGAAAGAAGCCGATCACGACGCAACCGCGGACGGTAGGCAACTGGGAGACCCAGACCGCACCGCCGATGTCGAACTCTCCGCCGTCGAACAAGCTCAAAAAGACTTCGATGATCTAATCGCGGCAAACCAGACCGAAGTCCGAGAACACGTTGATGGTGACCCGACAACTGGCGGCGGCGATCTCTACGCCGTCGGCGACCACCTAGGTAACAACATCGAAGCATTCAGCGGCTTCCAAAGCGTCCAAATCTGGTGGGACCACACTGACTGTAGAGAGATGCGCATCTCGACCGGTGAAGACAACGACGGCACCCTCCAAGATCCATATGACGACCCATTTACCACTGAAACGGAAACAACCGCCGAAACCAGCAACTTCTGTGGAATGTTTGCTGACCTCGGCACTGAAGAACAAGCCAGAGTCAATGAAATAGGTCAAGCCATCCTTGGCCTCCCAACACCAGAACCCACCCTCCAACCACGCGGACGCGACGCCCAGTGGTGGAACGAGCTCGACGCACGCCAGATGGTCAACGCCCTCTACGGTAGCGGGGCCGACATAGGAGACCCAACTCGGACACCTCCGGATGACGGCTCGCAGCCGTTCACTAGGCCCGAACTCGCACAAAAGATGTACGACGACCTCGACGCCGTGACCAAAGCCTTGGTCACCGACCGATGGCGCTGGATCTATGACGACGGCGGTCGAAACGACATGGGCATCTCCCGCATCGTCTACTGGTGGAACAACATCGAATGCGACGAAATGCGTATCGCCGTCGGTACGGACAACAATGGTCGTAGGATTACGCCGCCAGCTCCTGCTCAATTCTGCTCCAGCTGGGACGGCTTGAACCCCGCGGGTAGCGAGGACAACGATGGTCAGCTTCGCCAAATCAAGGTCTTCGAACTCGGCTACGCAATCGTGTTCCCGAACAACGACGACAACCCGGTTCCTGACATCGAAGCATGGTGGAACACACTCAACGCCGACCAGATGGTCTACGTCGTTTACGGCAACCCGCCAATGCGGACTGCATACGATGACCCCGATGACGATCCCGACGCGGGTGCCACTGTCACCACCGTCACCGACGACGACAAAGCCGTCTTCCAGAAGATGTACGACGGTTTGACCGGTGGCATCGAGGTCGAAACGGCGAGCACCGCACTGTCAACCCACTTGCCCGCGTACGTCGTAGAAATGTTGGCACGCAACACGCCTGCCGGCTTCACCACCACGGCGACAACCGACGACAAAGGCACGACTGACACTGCCGACGACACGTTCTACTACTCCGCGAAGGCAATCGTGAATGCGATAGCCAACGAGATCTTCGACCCGCCGACGCAGTACATGGCGTGGGTCCGCGCAAATGGTGACTTGGTTGACACTTCCGCTGAGACTGGCGGTACCGCTGTTACGGTCTTAGACGACGACGACTTCGATTGGCCATACACGCCAGTTAGCGACACTGATGACTTGCCTGATAACTTGGCAGCAACCGTTGCCGACTGGTGGGAGCGAACCGACTGCCGCGTCATGCGAATCGCCGTCGGTGAGGACAACAACTATCTCAACGCGGCAGTCCCTGACACGAGCGCTGCGGACGAACCTTCCAACGCGATGGATGCGGAAACGAGCGCGAGTGGTGCCTGCGGTCACTTCCCCGGCTCGTTGGACGCCATGGGCATGCGAAGGGCGCCGGATGGGCCAGGCATTCTCAGCCAAGCCGCTCAGGACCGTGTCGAAGTCGTAGGTAAAGCCCTCCTAGGGCTCGATGTCGCCGGCCGCCCGTCATTCAACGAACCCGCGGAAGGCATCCCCACCATCTCTGGTGTTGCCCAAGTAGGTTCTGAGTTGACTTCGGCCGAAGGCACTGTCGACGACGAAGACGGTGTCGGTGACTTTATGTACCAGTGGCTCCGCGATGGTATGGAAATCCCCGGTGCCACGCAGTCGAAGTACACCTTGGGTCCGGACGACAACGGCAAGTCGATCACGGTGCGCTACTCGTTCATTGATGGTGAGCGATACTACGAGATGCGCGTTAGCAACGCCACCTCCACGATCGCCGGTTCGCCAGGCGAGATCTCCCGCATCGAGCCTTCGATCCGTGGCGTGACCGTCTCCTCCGGCGACACCGTAAAGCTCTCAGTCGAGATATACGGCCTGCAGAACTCGAAGGACAACTCCATCGGAGGTACCTTCACTTGGACGCAGAACGGCGATGACATCGACGGTGCCGGAAACGGTCGAGAGATCACATACACGGCTCCAAGCTCGCCCGGAACTTACACGGTGAAAGCCGAACTTGACGGCGGAAGCTGCCAGCCTGCTGACGAGGAGATGCGTGACGCAGCCTGCTCGGCTGAGATCACCGTCCAGGTACGACGCCCGTCAGCACCAGTCGAACCCGACCCCGAACCGGTCAACCCGCCAGGTGACATCCCCACGATCCTCACCGACAGCGATGGCAACCAGTACGAGGTCTTCACCCCGGTCGACGGCGGCACGTTCGACAGCGGCGAAGGTTACCGAATACACGTCCCGTCCGGCGCAGTGCCGAACGGCGAGTTCATCGGCATCCGAATGGCCGACGGCGGAGCAGCATCCAACATCGGCATGACGCACCAGCGTTACACCCTCGGCGGAAACATGTACGGCATCCACGCCGTAGACGCCTCCGGCGCAGCGGTCTCAAGCTACGAGCTAGACGACCCCGCAACCGTCTGTCTGCCATTGCCAGCCGCGCTACGATCCAGCATCGCTGACCTAGCCGTGGTAAGCATCAACAGCGACGGATCGCTGACCGTCCACTCCGCCAGCGTACGCATAGGCGAAGCCGGAACCCAGGTCTGCGGTAACGTCAGCGGCATCCCGACCAGCGTAGCCGTCGGTAGCCAAGGCGCACCAGACGCCATACCGACACCGGTCGTCGAAGTGCCCGTGCTTCCCGAAACAGGCGCAACCGCACCGTCCAGCAACGGCGCACTCTTCGCCCTGCTCCTCGGCATCGCAACCCTAAGCCTAGGCACCCTCGTCGCCGTGGCCCGACGCCGAAACAGAAGCACAAGCCGCTAAACCCGGCCAAGCCAAAACAGGCACCAGTAGGGGCAGGCAAAAAAACCTGCCCCTACTTTTTTATCCAAGAGCGGCACCACACGCCCCTTTCGCAAAGCGAAAGGGGCGCGAACAAGCGAAGCGAAGTGAGCGGGGTATGCCCGGGGGGAGAGGCTGGGCCGCAGCATGGGCAACTTTCGCCACCCCAACACTATCAACTCCCAAAACCCGCGTATCATTCCCCCATGCCACACTCAAGGACACAACTAAAGTGCTTCGCCCGCGACATGCGAAACAACCCTACCGACGCAGAACACGCGCTTTGGCAGCATCTAAGAACCAGAAGATTAGACGGATATCGCTTCGTCCGCCAATATGTGATCAACAACGCGATAGCAGATTTCGTCTGCCCACAAGCAAAACTTGTCGTTGAACTCGACGGCGGACAGCATGACCAGAAAAGAACCCAAGACGAACTCCGCACACGTCAACTCAGCCAAGCCGGCTACAAGGTACTACGCTTCTGGAACCACGATGTAACAAGCAACATCGAAGGCGTGTTGCACACCATCCAAGAAACACTCCGCAAAAGCGGCAAGAATCGCCCCTTTCGCTCCGCGAAAGGGGCGCGAACAAGCGAAGCGAAGTGAGCGGGGTATGCTCGGTGAGGGGCAGGGGCGGAAGGGAGGAGCCCCTAAACCCCATACTGATCAACACCCACCGTAGCAACCCCATCTCCAGTAGGCATCACCGCTGTCTTAGCACGATCCGCACCAACAACCACGATATGCCAACTCTCCGGATTGTCCACCACCGGAACCTCGATCTCTAACCGTTCCTTCTCCGTCAGGTCCTCCAACCACCGCCACATCGGGCTGATCCTAGCCTCGCCCTTCAACGGCGTATACTGAATCATCTTCCCCAAGCTGTGATTCGCATTCAGGTGGATGAAACCCTTAGCATCATCCTTCGAAAAGCCCTGCTCTCCAACCGGACCAGCGACATCCGGCGGCATCAGTATCAACCGCTGACCGCCGCCATGCATCCCTAACCCACGAGTGCCGAAGATCGAGCCATACGCCAGCGTCTTCAGCAGATCCTCAGCCTTAGTATTCCCCTGATCCTGCACATCCAACTCACCATTCGTGATGAACACACTCACCGTGCTCTCACTCGCCCGGAACCCCTGGTTCACATGGAACGGCTCCCAAGGACTCATGTCCTCATTCTCAGCGATGCAATGCACGAACTTACGAGTAGTCCCGATCGTGTCCATATCCATCTGACCCGGATACCAGTAACCGATATTCCGCAGACACAGCGAGAACGCCCGACCGATCGTGATGTTCACCTCGTTATCCCGACCCGGCCCAAGTGCCGACCGCGCATTGATCCCAAGCTCCTTCGCTATCGGACCATTCACGACCAGCAACGGCGCCTGCGGACTCGTCGACATCAGCAACGATTTCCCGCCATGCGACCCCATCTGCGACAGCGCCTTCACTCCCGCCATAATCACCGGCATATGCTCCGGCTTCGCACCCGCCATCGCCGCATTGATCGCAATCTTCTCAACCGTCGCCAACCCGAACCCAGGAGGCATGTCACAGACAAGCTCATCCGCATCCATATTCGTCCCCGCGATCAGTGCATCCACCGCCTCGGCAGTCGGCGGATGCAAGATGAACGAGTCTCCCCAATCCCGCATCAACCACTGCTCATTCATCTTCAAAATCGCATCCCAACGATCATCACCCTCGAACCGCTGCAACTCCGCCGTCTCATCACGCTCACCGCGACCGTGCTGCTGATCCACCGTCAGCACATCGATGATGTCATTGATCGCCGCCTCCGTCTGCGATACACACTCCTCAATCGCCAAGTTCCGATATATCCGAGGAACAATCACAAACTGCAAGTCCGGCATCCCGAAGGCGCGAGAACTTGCGATTGCATCCTCCTCAAAACGACCTGAGACTATGGGGATCGCAGGCTTCCCCATCTTCTCGATCTCGATCATGTCGTGGACCATCCACGACGCGCAAGTCCCTCAATCAGCCGTGGCGCCGATTACAACGTCACACTCCTCCCCCGCTTGCCTAACAATCGGCGGCGGCGCAGGATAGTTCCCGCCCGTATAGAAATTCACCCGCACATTCTTGAACCGCTCCTGGATCATCTCCCCCGCACGCTTCAGCGCCACGTCACCACCATGCGTCCCGCTCCAGATCAACCCCACTGTCCGATCATCCAGCGTCTCCGGACGCTCATTGATCTTCATCGTATTCATCAACCCACGCTGCTGCGCAACAGGGTTCAGCACTTCAAGCAAATACATCGATTACATCTCCTCCATGAGGACAAATTCTCAGCTAAGCCGATGATACCCCATCACCCACCATTCGGGAGCAAAACCCCCTCTCCCCTACCACGTCCCCCTCCCCCTTTCAAGGGGGAGATTAAGAGGGGGTTTTGGGTGAGGGGCAGGGGCGGAGCGGGGCCAGGAAGGCCCCCCTCTCCCGCGAAAGCGGGAACCCAAGGGTGGATGGGTGGTAGGGTTTCCCCCGCCAAAGAATACGAAATCCAAGGGGGAAATGTCCGAAGGACAAAGGGGGATCGCGGGACGACAGGAGCGGGTCTGTGACCCGCCCGTCCCCTTTCGAGGCGAAAGGGGACGCGAGCGAGCGAAGCGAGATCGCAGGGGCATGTGGGCGGTGACGAGGAGCTGGATGGATTCATCCAATTGCACGGGTTTTGCAGCAGCCTCCGTGGAGAGGCGACGGGGCGGAAGGGAGGGGACCGACCCACTCCCCCAATCATGTCCCCAAACACCAACTAAAACCTCCATCCGAATTCACCCCCTCTCCCCCAAAACACCCGACAACAGCGGGAGAGGGGCCGGGGGTGAGGGCGCGGGGACGGGAGGGGCCAGAAGGACTCCCCCACCCGAATCCCCCAAACACCCACCCCCTCAACCCACCACAACCCGAAACCCCAAATTACCCGTACTAGAATCCAGCGTATTAGCCGTCCGAGCACCCACACGATACCGGTTGCAATAAGAATCATGACAAAGATAAGACCCACCCCGAATAACCTTCGCCGACCCATGCCGCGGCCCCTTCGGATTCTCCCGAGTAACCCTCCGCGCATTCCGATGGAACGTAGCCGAAAACCAGTCCGAACACCACTCCCACACATTCCCCGCAACATCGTAAAGCCCATACCCATTCGCCGCATAACTCCCCACCGGCGAAGTCCCATGCCAACCATCTCCCAGCGTATTCACACTCGGAAACTCCCCCTGCCAGATATTGCACATATGCTCACCCTCAGGCTCCAACTCATCGCCCCACGCAAACCGAGCCTGATCCAACCCGCCCCGAGCCGCAAACTCCCACTCCGCCTCCGTCGGCAACCGACCACCAACCCAGTCGCAATAAGCCACCGCATCCCCCCAAGAAACATGCGTCACCGGATGATACCCACGATCCTCAACCCCCGACCCCGGACCCTCCGGCTCTCGCCAATACGACCCATCAACACGCCACCACCACTCCGACCCCTGCACCACCTGACTCACCTGACGCCCAACCTCCTCACTAACAAAATCCTTGAAAACAAACGACCACCCGAATCGCTCAGCATCCGTCACATGCCCCGTCGCCGACACGAAAGCATCGAACTCCTCATTCGTCACCAACCGCGCCGAAATCCCAAATCCATCCACCGAAACCTCTCGCACCGGCCCCTCCCCATCAGCCGGAAACCGCCGATCATCCGTCCCCATCAAAAAGTTGCCGCCATCCAGCCCTGGAATGTCAAAACTTGCCGTCAACTTGCCGCAACCTGCCGCAACCTGCCGCGAATTTCCACCGATTTCCCCCGAACTTGCCGCAACTTGCTCGGGTAACGCGGCAAGTTCGGCAGATTCCTCACCCCGATCCGGCGCGCAACACGATTGGCTTTCAGCGTTACCTTGCGTCATTGACCTGAATCGCCAGTAGGAGTAAGCTCGATAGAACCGCCGTTTCGGGCATCGATGGTCAATGTGTGTCCATCTAACATCGACATGCCGATCAACGGCATAGTACCTGCTCTATGGGTCCTAACAGTTTGGTTCTGCTGTCCCCAGATAACCTCCGCGGTGTACACGTCGATGGGCCGTTGCTGGTTGTCAGCCAAAGTCACAAGGTCAGTATCAATGGCCTCAAGGCCCAAAGCCTCGATGTAGTCGTTCGGCAAACCCAACCAACCATCAAACCCTGTGTCGATCTTGGCGTCGAATGCAACTACCTCACCTACGGAGTTCTCGAGGATTAACGACGCCAAAGGCACCAGACGACCGTTCGATTGATTGACGCGCCCAACTAGCATTTCATGTCAGCTAAGGAGTTACGGTCCCACGCCCAAGAAATCCAGACAACCCGAACACATCATCGCCGTGAATGGTTCGCAACCCAATCGAAACGCTCGGAGCCGGGCGACTCATGAAAGATGTTGAAAATCGTGGCGTGCGGTCGGCGAGATCTAAGTTGTTTCATAGATTCGTTGAGACTGCCAACTTCCCAATCCCCGCTGTCGATATCGATCGCAACGTTCTTGCTGTAATCGCCGTCTGTCAGTTGGTTGGCTATCTGACTGTTGTAGATTCCCCAAGCCGTGCTCGATATTTTGAGCGTCTCTTCTTGAGTAGGTAACACGCGCATGTTGATCCGCATCCCGAACGATCGTCTTTGCACATGATTGTATCCATCGACTTCGGCCGCCGTTGTCGAATCCCGCGATCTGTTGATCGACACGCTAACATTCATACCCAACGCAACCAAAACAACCCCAAACCAAAAACCATGGACACCAAAGCCGCCGTCCTCCGTGCACAAAAACAACCCGTCTCCGTAGAAACCCTCCAGATCGACCCGCCCAAACGCGGCGAAGTCCTCCTCAAAATGGTCGGAGCCGGCGTTTGCCACTCCGACTATCACGCCGTCGACGGACACACCAAAAACTTCGTAGGCCCAATGATCCTCGGTCACGAAGGCGCAGGCACGGTTGCAGAAGTCGGCGAGGGCATCGACTGGCTCAAACCAGGCGACAAAGTCATCCTTTCCCTCGATTCCATGTGCGGACGCTGCCGAAACTGCACAAACGGACACCCCTCTCTGTGCGAAACCAACTTCACCTACGGCGCCTCAATGCCCGACGGTACCACCCGGTTCCACAAGAACGGTGAACGCATCAACCATCGAACTCCAACCTTCACCGAGTACTCGATAACGCTTGAAGACAAATGCGTTCTCGTCCCGGATGACACTAACCTCGAAGCCGCATGCCTAATCTCCTGCGGCATCATCACCGGCGTCGGGGCAGTAGTAAACCGCGCCAAAGTGCCCACAGGCTCGAGCATGGCGGTATTCGGATGCGGAGGCGTCGGCCTCAGCGTAGTCCAAGGCGGAAAGCTAGCCAACGCCGCCCAGATCATCGCCGTCGACACCGTCGATTTCAAACTCGAAAAAGCCGAGGAGATGGGCGCAACTCACTTCATCAACGCAGCAAAAGAAGACCCCGTCACCCGCATCCACGAAATCACCAGCGGAGGCGCAGACTACGCCTTTGAAGTCGTCGGACTCCCCTCTATCGCCAAGCAGGCATTCAACTCAACCCGCCCCCTTGGAACCACTGTCCTCGTCGGCGTCTTCCCAACAGGTGCCGAAATGGCGGTCGATGGCTGGGAACTCCTACGCGGCAGAACCATCCTAGGGAACTGGCACGGTGACGGAAGACCGCGCGTCGATTTCCTCTGGCTCCTCGAAATGGAGAAGCAAGGGAAGCTGAAACTCGATGAGATGATCACCAGATACCGCCCGCTCAACGAGATCAACGAAGCATTCGCCGATATGAACGCGGGCGAAGCGGCGCGATCCGTCTTGACCTTTAGATGAGCCATTACTCCGCGAGACCGTCACCAGCTTAGGATCACCCCATGGCAGTGTTCGACCGTATAGGCTACGACGCCGGCTCAATCCGGCTTGAGGACGCGTTAGATTTCGCCGAAAACAACGGTTTCTACTACCTTGACTTCAACGCCGATACCGGCCCGAACCACATGGAAACATGGTCTCCCGAACGCATCGCCGCGCTCCGCGACCGTTGCGAAACCACCGGCATCAGCATCGGCCTGCATACCTTGAGCGCCGTCAATGTGGCCGAATACTCCCCGTACGTCTCCAGAGGCGTCGAAAACTACATGCGAGCATCCATAGACTTGGCGAACCGTCTCGGATGCAAATGGACTATCGTCCATGCCGGCTACCACTTCTCATCCGACCCCGAAGCCCGGATGAACGCCGCAATCGCTAGATTAGACCGCATAGCCACCTACGCCGCCGACACTGGACAACGCATCCTCCTAGAAAACCACAACGCCGAACCTGAACACGCCGAGATCCACTACCTTGCCCGCGACATCAAGGAGTGTCAGCAAATCTTCGACGCAATCCCCGCAAGCCGCATGGGATGGGCATTCACCGTCAACCACGCCCACCTCGTGCCCGAGGGTGTTGACGGCTTCATAGACGCATTTGGCATCGAGCGTCTAGGGGAAGTCCGTCTAGCCGACAATACGGGCGAGTACGAAGTCCACATGATTCCTGGCGAAGGAACCATCGACTTCGAATCATGCTTCAAACGCCTCGAAGCTATCGGCTATCGTGCTCACTACTCAATGGCATACGGCTCGCCCGAAGAAAAAATCGCTTCTCGCAAACACCTAGCTTCGCTCATCGACTAAGGGAGAAAACCATCATGGCATTGGCAGCCCAAACTGGCGCAACACCCCACGGCGAATCGACACGTCCTCCCGCGACCGGAAGGCGCGGAATGGTCGCGTCAGGATCCCAACACGCCACGATCGCCGGCTTGCAAGTCCTCCAAGCAGGCGGTAACGCCGTAGACGCCGCAGTCGCAGTCGCATCAGGCCTGAACGTTGCCGAACCCTTCATGTCGGGCATGGGCGGAGTCGGTATCGCACTCGTACACATCCCATCCACCTCTCCATTGTCCAAGGGGGAATTGAAGGGGGTTACCCGCACAATCAACTACTCCGGTCACGCGCCCAACGACATCGACCCGTCCTCTATGACGCGTGACGACATGGAGTATGGCCCCCTGTCGATGCTCGTCCCCGGTAACATCGGCGGCTGGCTCACCATGCACGATGAATACGGGACGCTGTCCCGCGCACAAGTCTTCGAATACGCCATCGACCTCGCAGAAAACGGCGTCCCAATGACCCCGCTAATAGCGACGACGATTGCCGACACCGAAGACAAGATCCAAGAACTCACCGAAGAAGACGCAACGCCCCCGCTAGAGTATTCCGCCATCGAAGCAGGCGCCCTGCTTCGCCAACAGCAACTCGCAGAGAGCTTTAGACGTGTCGTAGATGGGGGGCTGAACGAGTTCTATGAAGGTTCTCTCGGCGATGAAATCTGCGCTGGCCAGAAGGCATTCAACGGAGTCATCAACCGCGAAGAACTCGCCGCGTATCGTCCGTATTGGGAAGAGCCATTGTCGTCCACTTACCGAGGCCACGAGATCCGCGTACCCAGACCGAACTCCTCCGCGTTCCAGATGCTCGAAACCTTCAACATCTTGGACGGATACGATCTCGAACCCGGGACTGCCAAAACCGAACACCTCATCGTCGAAACCGTCCTCAAAGCTGCGGATGACCGTACCCACTACTCCGGCGACCCCCGATTCGTAGACATCCCCCTAGACCGCCTGCTGTCCGAAGAATACGCAGAAGAGATCAGGGCATCGATCTCCCCAGACAAATTCAGCGGATTCCCTGCCGAGCGTTGGAACCGATCGGCGGTCGAGGCGTCGTTACCGGGAGTCTGGAACCCAGTCCCGGCCGCCCAAGCGCCAATGACGACACATTTCGCCACCGCCGACCAGTGGGGTAATGTCGTCACCGTCACACAAACCCTTGGTGGAGGATTCGGGTCTTGCCACGCCCCGAAAGGCACCGGCGTCTTCATCAACAATATGGGCAAGTGGTTCGATCTCAACCAAGGCAGCCCCAACGACCTCAAAGGCGGTCACGCGGTCGACTTCGTCATCGCCCCTTCGCAGATCTATTCCGGCGACGATGCTACTTTCATCGCCTCAATAGGCACCCCCGGAAGCTACGGTATCCTGCACACCACCATCCAAATGATCCACCAGTTCATCGACTGCGGCAAGAACATCCAAGAGGCCATCGAAGCCCCAAGATTCCGCTACTACGACATCGGCGCGTTGATGTTCGAATCCCGTTTCGATGCCGAAATGCTCGAACAACTCGGCAACATGGGCCACCAATTCGATCTCCTACCGCCGTACACCAACGCCGTAGGCGGCGCCCACGCCATCCATCGCACAACCCACGGCACATACCTAGGCGCAGCCGACCCACGCAGAGACGGCTTCGCTCTAGGCTATTGAATTGGTTACCGCGTGGTTCAGCGTTCTCAATTCGTCGAATTCCAAATCGGTTCGAGGAGCAATTAGAGACGCCAACTTCGAATGTCACAGATGCAAGGTAACGAGCAGCTGAAACCGTTTTTCAATCCAGGAATTGTCAGGCACCGACGACAGGTTGCGGTACGACTATTTGTTGTTGGTGTTTTACCCAGAGCTTTGCAGGATGCCCGGCTATGAATTTGACTGCCGTGGCAGTTTCGAAAATCAACGTCATCAAATGGTATGCCGTTAAGATCTCGTCCTGCAATTCTTGGTCGGCTTCCAGTTTCTCCACCTTCAAATCCAACTCAACCAATTTCGCAGTTCCGATCCGTTGACCATGGACATGTATTTGGCCATGATCTGGCTGCTTCTCGGCGTTGAAGTAAGCTGCAACGGTTTCGGCCGTTTTCGATTTCGTAGAGTCTTTTTGATTAACGATGAGGTCGCGTCGCTGAAGCCATGTCCTAACGAGTTCCTTGCTGTACGACAATGACTTGGTGGCCTCTAGGACCAGTGAAGGGCCCATGTTCTGCAATATCGGTGCCCACAGATGGGCAAGTCGAATATCGTTTCCGATGTCTGTTTTGGCTTGCTCGAAGCCTTCTTGGATAGCTCTTGCTGAATGATATCGATTGCCGATTCTGAATTGTGGGTCGATGGGGCCGAGTTGACTTTGCCGGCCCAGGATCAACTTGTCGCTAGCCAAACTGATCATCGCACCGCCAGACATTGCCAAATAAGGTACAACGACCTCAATGTAGCTAAACTTCGAGTGCAAATACTCGACGATGCTTTCAACGGCGTTCGGATCGCCTCCCGGTGTATGGAGTATCAAGGTGAGACCCCTTTCGGTCGGCGCACCAATCAGGGCGTTCATGAAACCATTAATGTCTTCTCTATTGATATCTATCTTGTCTGCTTCGGGTTTCTGGAGGAACGACGAGGCGTAAAACATGACAGTGGAGTGGTGCCTGCGTTCGGAGACGGATTTGAGGCAATCAAATAACGCTTGATTCAACCAATTGGGCCCTTCAGGCCCTTTGCTCTGAAATTGATTTAAAAGATCGCTCCAAGACCGCACGCCAGCCTCCTTCACTTGACTTGGACGCTATTTGTTGTCAATGGTTGCTCTGGGCTCGGCGGATGAGGCTGCATAGGCTCTTCATGTTGCTGGTGTGGCAGTTTGTATAGTTCGGAGACTTCTAAGTACTGGTGATACTGCTGTTTCACGGTTTCCAAAATGGCAATAAAGTCTTCACTAGTTGTGTTTGATGTCCGGTCAGTGCCGGATTCGTAGATTTTCCCTTGTCGTTCCATGCGATCCCCTTTCGTACAGCTAATTTTTTATCAAAGTTGAAACTTTGTCAAACTCCAACCCACGGAATGTCGGCTTCGAAGCGTTCATTCGCCTATGCGAGCAGCGATCAACTTTACTAGGCTGGGTATTGCCACGGAGCGTCGACTGGTGCCTCAAATGTCTATCCCCTCAACACCTTCGCCCCACCACGCTCACGCGCCAGATCAACCAATCGTCCTGACGATGCCTGGACGATCCCGAAACTGTCGTGCCGTCCGTCGCGACGTGCTCCAGTTCTGCTTTGACCGATTCATCGTCAAGCAACTCATTTGCGTCGATCGGGATGCGCGCCGATTTAATCTGGCGCACGATTTCGGCTGGCGACAAAGGCTCACCAGCACGTCTCAAGACATCAAACACGGCGTCTAGCAACCGCAAACTTCGATCCTCCTATACGGCTTCGCCTGCCAGCACCCCCGTCAGGCGTTCGTGGTCGACAGCAACTTGACCGTTTACAACCACAAATGGGATCCCCTCGGGGAACTGCTCAGGATCTTCAAACGTCGCACGGTCCGTTATCCGCTCAGCGTCGAACACTACGATATCTGCGAACTTGCCCTTCGCGATCTCACCCCGGTCCTTCAACCCGAACCTCAACGCCGCGTTCTGCGACAATCGCTGAACCATCAACTCTAGCGGGATGTTGTGACGACGACGCAAACGACCGATCATCCGCGGGAAGCATCCGAAAGCGCGTGGATGCACCATGCCGCCGGTGGGGATGGCATCAGAACCCACCATGTAGTCAGGCCGCTGCATCAACTCCATGATGTCTGCCTCGACCTGTTGCCAAACTTTCGTGCTGGCCGGAGGTGCACCACGGAATCCGCAGTTCAGATTTTCCTCCAGCATCACTCGGCACATCATCTCTTCGAGCGTGACACCCCACTGCTCGGCGACCTCATCGAACGACATCCCTTCGATGTCCTTGTTAGCTTCTGACCCGATGTTCGACCAGACACTGCCAGATATTCCGCCGCGGGTCCCGCTACGGAGGCCCGCTATCACGTCCTCTCGGGTTTCACCGTCGGCCAGTAGCTTCAGCATCGCTTCTGGGCCACCTTCATGGAACCAGCTCGGGAAGAAGGTCTGTGGGAAGCTTGAACCGACCGGATACGGGTAGGTCTCCAAGGTCACGTCCACCCCATCCGCCTTGGCACGTTCCACAGGTTCCAGTATCGACTCCAAGTCGCCTGCCGAATCAGGTTGGGTTCTGTAGTGCTCCAAGTGAATCTGCGCGCCGGACCTACGTCCGATCTCCATCGCCTCCTCTACACCGCCGCCGGCAAATCCTCGGTCCTCGTTGTGGTTTCGCAGATGGATCGACAACGGCCGCTCGTACTCCTTGACGACCTTCATGATGTTGACGAGTTCATCAGTGTCAGAGAACGAGTTCGGGTAGTAGGAAAGGCCCGTAGAGAATCCACAAGCGCCCTGCTCGAAGCTCTCGCGTAGGATCTTTTCGGCACGTCGCCAGTTGTCTCCGGTCAAAGGCTCATCGATCATCCCCCCAACTGCCTCCAACCTCACTGGACCATGTCCAATGAACATCGCCACGTTACAAGACGTCTTGTTGTGATAGTTCGACATCGCCGTCGCGTACGTCGACATGTCGAGATCCTCGGATGCGTAGCCCAAGATTCCGCTCAGATAGTGCATGTACATCAAGTAGTTGTCATGCGAAAGCGGCGCCAACGTGAGACCGTCTGGAGCGATGATCTCGGTGGTGACGCCTTGACGGATACCGCATGAGTGTTGACCGTCTCGAAGAAGTGCGGCATCGGCATGGGAATGCACGTCGATGAAACCCGGAGTGACGACCAGACCAGTGGCATCGATCACTCGTGCGGCATTCGCGGCGGAGAGATCGTTAATCACAGACACTCGCTTGCCGTGGATTCCGACATCGGCCCGTATTCCGGGTGCGCCTGTGCCGTCGTAAACCGTGCCGTTGATGATGAGCAGATCGAATTGCATCGCGTTACTGTCCGTCCTTTACAGAGCCTGCGTTCGATGAATAGCAGAATATCCTACGCCGCGACTGTTAAATCGCTTTCGGACGGGAACGTCAGGCGTTAATCGCTTCTGCCGTAGTGGTCCCGCTTCGCGAAGGTGTTGGCCCACGAAGCGGTGCCTTTGAGAGATGCATCCGTGAAGACCACTGGGTGTTCTAGCATCTGCTCTTCTTCGCCATACAACTTGAGAGTGTTGTAGGCGCGGAGGTAGATGCAGTCCTTGTCCAAAATCTCGCACTTCCCGGCGCGGGTGCCGCCGCACGGACCGTTGCGCTGGTTCTTCACGCACTGCGATTCGGGACACAACTCGCCGATGTCGGGTAAGGAGCAGTCGCCACAGTCTCGACAGCCGTATAGCGGAACCTTCATCATCTGCTCCGCGGCGTGCGCGGCTTTGGTAGCGATCTTGCTTTTCTCGATCTGGCGATAAATGACCGCACTCGGCCCAAATGCGGGCGCATCATGATCAAAGACGAAATGCTTCCCGAAGCGCCCGATACGATAGGCGAGATCAGGGTGGAAAGCGCGCCTCAGCAACGATGCCGGTTTGCTTCGGCGGTTGGCGTATTCCCGGTTCAGTTCGTCTGATGCAGTGTTCGGGCTTTCTCCCGGTTCGAAGAGGTAAAACTCTCCCGGTTGCGAATAGCCGATTTCAGCCGCCGCGTCTCTCCATTCATCACCCTTGATGCTTTCTGCGATATCTAGGATCTGTTCAATGCGCTTGTAGGTCAACCTACCCGACAAGTAGACCCCTGAGTACCCGCACCCCCGCAGAACTGCGATCTGTTTTGCAGCAAGCTCATTGAAAAAACCGCGCCCGCGGTCTTTCGACTTAGCGGCCGCATTGGCGACTTCGACCAACTCGGAGTTGACGGCTACTCCAGGGATACCCCAACGACCAAAAAACCTAGCAGCCGGAGCACTGAGCACGTAAATCGAACCCAGAACCGGAGGAACCGAGTCGTATTTCCACTCCAAATACCGAATCAACTCGTGGTGCTTCCGGGAGTCGTAACCTATCTGTGAGACAAGCCACTCGGCACCTGTCCGCAGCTTGAAATCCATCTTGTAAAGCTGGGTCAAATATTCGCCTTCGTGGAGTTTGAAAGGATTGACCGCGGCACCGGGATGGAACGCGGTCTGATCCAGCTCAGTCTCCGAACTACGTCTCCCCGGTAGCGTCACGCGCAAACCGCCGTTCATCTGCCGGATCATCTCGAGCAACCCGACCGAATCAGTGTCAAACACCGGCTCCGCCTGCCCCGAAAATCCAGCTACAGGATAATCGCCGGAAAGACATAGGACATTTTGGAAGCCGAGACTTGACAGCGACCAAAGTCGCCCTTCCAAAGAGTTGCGGTTGTAGTCCTTGCACGACAGGTTGATGACCACCTCAACGTCCCGATCGAGCAACTCGCGCCCCAAAGTCTCCGGCGTGATGTGAGGATTCCCACCCGGATTGTCAGTGAAACAGACAGCATCGACACGTCCACCATCAGCCGCCGCTTGAGCCAGCTCGACGGAGTGCCGAGCATCATCCCCCAACGCCAATCCTCGTGAGGTTTCGATCTCAATCGCTACTGAGAAACCGTCGGATAGACGTTCGGTTAAACCAGACGCCGAGTGGCGAGAAACGTCATGAGAGGCCATAGAGTTCAATTATCGCGTGGCCATTGAGTGACACCGTCGGTTAGTCGATCTGACGCAACCTAGGATCTAGTCGGTCTCTCAACCAGTCGCCGAGGAAGTTGAGCGACATCACCGTGAAGAACAAGAATAGGCCGGGAATGATCGACATCCACCAGTTAGTGGTGGTCAAGAATGCGCGGCCCTGAGTGATCAGTAGACCCCAGCTAGGGACGGACGCAGGAAGGCCGACGCCCAAGAAGGAGAGGCCAGATTCCGCCACGATCAGCGCACCCGTTCGTAACGTTGTAACAACGATAACGATGTGCACGATCTGAGGGAAAAGATGGCGCCAAAGAATGCGGAAATCGCTCGCACCCATCGTTCGTGCGGCAATTACGAAATCTCGACTCTTAAGGGAGAGAATCTCGCCGCGAATATTCCTCGTACCCGCTGACCATGAGAAGATCGACAACAACAGCGTGACCGACCAAAGACTCGGTTGAATACTGACCGCCCAGATGATCGCGATCATTAACAATGGCAATGACGACCAAAGGTCGACCAGCCGCATCAATATCTCATCTAACAGTCCGCCGAAATATCCCGCCAACATACCTGTCAAGGTCCCAACGAACAGGCCGAATAACACCGCAACGCTGGCAACCACGAGCGACACCCTAGCTCCCTCCAAAACCCGAACAAGCATGTCTTGACCAAGGTTGTTCGTGCCCAAAGGGTATTCAGTGCTGCTACCTTCGAACCACAGCGGAGGGATATCCCGCGCACGCAAGTTGCCTTTGTCAGGTTCGTGCTCACTGATCTGATTGGCGAAGAGCGCACCCAGCACAACCAACACCAATATCAGCACCGGGATCACCGGCCATCGGCGAAGAAACCGCCACCAGTCAAGAGGCGAGTACCACACATACCCCGCGGAGACCACTCTGGGAGCACCGTCCGCACTTTGGATCTGACCAGTGGTATCCATCACGTGGTACCCATCACGAATAGCGAATCCTGGGGTCTATTACCAAGTACAGCATGTCAGCTACGAAGTTGAGAAACACGTATCCGAAGCCGAATATCAACGCGGTGCCTGCCACGATCGGAGCATCGTTGTCCAATGCTCCTTGCACGGCCAACCTCCCGATTCCAGGCCATGCGAACACTGTTTCCACGAACACTGATCCGGTGATGAACGCTGCCAAAACCAGAGCCGATACAGTGATTGGCTGAATCAACGCGTTCCTTAGAGCATGTCTCAAAATCACAGATCCCGTTGAAGCGCCCTTGGCGCGTGCCAACTTCACATATTCGGAATCAAGGACTTCAAGCATTGACGATCGCGTCAACCGCAGATAAGTTGCCCAAGGATCGAAGGCCAACACAAACGCAGGCACGATGAAGTGCTTAGCCTGCGTCAATAGAGGAGATGTCGCTGGAGCTTTTGTCGCCGATGGCAACCACTGCAAGTATCCCGCGAACAGCAAAATGCACAGTATCGCTAACCAGAATGCTGGCGTTGCTTGTCCTACCAGCGCGATAGCACGGCCGAAGTAGTCGATTCCACTCCCGCGCTTCACCGCGGATATCACACCCAGCATCACGCCGGGAATTGTCCCCAGCACCCAAGCCACGGCAGCCAGTTGGAGGCTGTTCGGCAACGCCTCCAAAATCGTCTTCGACACCGAACGCTGAGTTGCGATGCTCTCGCCCATATCGCCTTGCAGGATGTTGCCTAGCCAGACAAAATACTGGACGTAAACCGGCCGGTCCAAACCCCACTTCGCTTTAAGCTCCGCGACTGTGTCGGCGGACAGACCGTAGGTGTCGTCTCGAACGTAGGCGAGGAGCGGATCGGGCCCGAGGCGAGAGAGTCCGAATACCAGAATCGTCACGCCCCATAGCGTCAGCACTGCGAAGAGCAGACGGCGTGCCAGATACCTACGCATCTCTAAACTTCAGATCTCCTGATCCCCATCCAAGACGAAACTATTCCCCTCCCCCGCAGTAGGCGGGAGAGGGGATAGATCGGCTCGATCCTTGATCCGAACCTTATATCGATTCAAGGGCGCGAGCCTGTGCGGCTGAAGTCCGACTACGGCAGGGTGATCTTCTCTGGCGAGTTGATCGCCTGGCGCAGGCCGGGCTCCATGTCCCACGAACCGATCGAGTTCGGGTTGTAGACGATCAAACTCGGGACCGCGACAACTCCGAATCCAGGCATCCAGTGACGCAGGAAGTCTGCGAACGCCTTGTTCATCGCTATACGAGACGCTCGGTCCGGTTCGGCTGACACGTCTCTGTAGTTCGCAGTAGCCTCAGGGATTTCGATGCCGTGGCTCTTGCCGCCACGCGCGATGGCGCTCATCTGAATGCCACGTGGGAAGTCCCACGGCGTGGTAGCGAAGTTCTCCAACGGTCCGGTGTCGGTCCAAGCTTGAGTCGCCGATCGGCCGACAAGGGTCGGGCGGAACACGGTGTATTCGTAGTGCAGAACGTCGACGTCTACGCCGACTTCTTCCCAGAACTGAGCGACAGCGTCGCCGATGTCACCGAAGAAGTGCCCGACGGGCCACGCGAACATCGCAATTTTGAACCGTGTGCCGTCGCCTCCACGCGGGAAGCCGGCTTGGTCAAGAAGCGATTCCGCCATGGCGGGATCGTATCCGACGCCCCACCGGTCACCTTCCCAGTCCGGGTGGTTGATGTCGAAGTAAGGAATCTCGACCGGCCAACCCACGCCACCGATTACGGCTTCGTTGATCAACTGTCGGTCGACTGAGACCGCTAGAGCCTGACGCACCAACCGTGCCTGCTCCATGTCGTCCATGCCAGCAGGGTTGTTGCCGTCGTCCGGACGATGCGGGTTGCCTAACCACGGCAAGTCGTGGGTGTAAGTGACGATTTCCAAAGGATCGCCAGTGGTCGGGTGATGAGTCTCCCACAGGTTGCCAGCGAACATCACCGTCACCATGCGTGCGGTACCCGAACCATTCCGGACCATACCGAAACGCTCGACCGTGGGGATGTTGCTCGTGCCGATCTCAGCGATATCGGCCTCACCGTTCTGCAACATAACGATGCGCACGCTCTCGTCAGGAACCGAGACACGAGTGATTTTCGCGATCTCAGGGACTTCGCGCCAGTGCGCGCTCAGTGCCGTGTACTCGGTGCGGTCACCACGTGTCCAGTTTGTGAACTCGAATGGGCCAGTGCCAACGATGTTGTCGTTGTTCCAGTCCTTGCCCATCTCGTCAAAGGCTCTTTTGCTGACTACACCAGCGCCAAGGCCGTCCTGCCCGAAGAACCAAGTGTCCCAGCGTGGGTCAAAGTTCTCCCAGCGAATTCGGACCGTCTGATCATCGATTGCCTCGCTCGGGTTAGAACCCAAGAAACCGGCCCATGTTCCAGAACCGTCGGTAACGCTAGTCTGACCCGAACCCAATTCGTTCGACAAGTTGGGGTTGGTGTCGTTGGTTGACCATGCGACGTCTTCTGCCGTCAATGGCCCGAATCCTTTGTGGAACTCGACGCCTTCGCGCAATGTCACATCGACGTACGTCAGATCCGGATCGAACTCGAAGCTCTCGGCGAGCAAGTTCTCGGCGATATTCGTGCCCACAGGCTTGAACAGCGTCTCGACGACGCTCAACGCCTTTGCGGCGCAGCAGAGGTTACCAGCGTTGAAGCCGGACCAGTTGCGTTGGCTGTCGCCGATGGCCCATACTAGCTCTCCAGCCGCTTGTAGCGATGGTGGCGCGTCCGTAGCAGCAGGAACCGGAGTAGCGGTCGGAGGAAGCACGGCGGTGGCCGTGACTACAACCTCAACCTGAACCTCTTTCACAACCTCAACGGCAACTTCCTTCTCGACTTCCTTGATGACCTCTTTGACGACCTCGACCGGGACCTCTTTTTCAACCTCAACCGTCTGGACGACTTCTCGGACGACTTCGACTGCGACCTCTTTCTCGACCTCTCGGACGACTTCTTTGACGACCTCGACCGGGACTTCCCGCTCGACCTCGCGGATCACCTCCCTCTCCACTTCCACTGGCACCTCGACCTCGACGGTTCGGATGATCTCTGTCTGGACGGTGACTTCCACGATCCTCTCGCCTCCACACGCAAATAGTGCGACCGAGGCGATGGCCGCTAGGGACGTAACCATCGCTAACCAGACCCAACGTGGCCTGACTACTGAGCGAGATTTAGTTCTCATCGAAAACCTCTTTCGTAACCAACTTGCCGCCAAGCACACGTCTCACCGACCGCGAAACGTAAAAGGCGGTATGAGGGAATTTACGCCAAATCGCGTTGATTGTCAACTTGCAGCGCGTTGCAGCGCGAATTCGTCACGCAACTGAGGGTCAAATGCAGAAACAGCACCAAAATCCACGTTCCTACGATGCGAATCGTCACTTCAACGGGCATTACGGATAACTGCTTTGATTCGACAATAAGATTTAGCTATCACGACAGCTGCAACGGAACCAACTTTGGCAACTCGCGTATTTGACTACGTATCCCTAGCTTTAGCTACCGGCATGGGAGTCGCTTACCTGACACCGTTCGCGAAAGCTACACTCGCCAGCGCCGTCACCGCAGCGGTCTACTACGCACTCGCCCGTGGCCACGGCGAGATTAGTTTGAACGCGATTCTCGTCGCCGCCACAGTCATCGTCTTTTTCGCAGGTGTCGCAGTCTCAGCCCGGGTGAAGTCTGATGATGATCCTGACCCGAGCAAAGTAGTGATCGATGAAGTGGCCGGTCAGCTTGCAGCGTTGATGGTATTGGCTCCTGTGGAGTGGTGGTCGGTGCTTGCGGCGTTTCTGCTTTTCCGTATCTTCGATGTTTGGAAACCATTGGGGATTCGGCGGTTGGAGGAGATCGGCGGCGGTTGGGGCATCATGTTGGACGATCTTGCCGCAGGGCTGTTAGCGGCGATCGTGATCAACATTGCGTTGCTGATCGCCAACTTCGTCATTTGAGGGCCTTTATCCGGACCGACGTTCTCCTACGTTCCCCGGGCCGCGGTGCTGTGAGATGTGGTCCCGTTTGCCCTTGGTGCGCTTTGCTAAGAATCCCTCTCTAACCGGCCAGAGGACGACGCCTGCTCGTTCCGCCCACGCCTCATACTCCGCGACCATCGACGCAACCCGCTCAGGTTCCCCAGCCGCGTGATCGTGCAGCTCAGTCCGGTCTTCGGGAATGTTGTAAAGCTCCCAAGCCTGATCCCACTCAGCAACCAGCTTCCAATCGCCGATGCGGATGCCCCGATTGCCTTCATGCTCGACAGTTACGGGTTTTTCACGAGACCAGTCTTTGCCGTCAATGACCGGAACGATCGACTCGCCTTCCAACGGCGTGATCTCGTTCCCCTCATACTCCGACGGATAGCTCGCGCCAATCGCATCGTAGATCGTCGCAGAGATGTCCGTGATGTGCATCGGCACATTGTCCACGATCGCCGACTCCGAAATCCTGTCCGGCCAGTGCACGATGAACGGAGTCGATACCCCTCCTTCGTGGAACCATCGCTTGAAGAGCCTGAACGGCGTGTTCGACACGTTTGCCCAAGGAAGCTCCACAGCTTGGAAAGTAGTATCCGGCCCCGGTCGAAGCTCCGGAATATCACCAACGCGAACCCGCTCACCATCCAGCGTCAGATCCGTCTCCCATTGCGACAGATCTGGCCAATCGCTGTCTTCTTGGAAGAGTTCAGCACAACCGCCGTTGTCCGACAGGAACATGATCATCGTGTTTTCGAACTGACCGTGCTTCTTGAGGGTTTCCATGACCCGTCCGACACTGCGATCGACCTGCTCGATCATGGCGCAGTAGACGGCCATGCGGATGTCTTCGTACTCCTTGTTCTCAACTTCATCCCACGGCGGAGCGTCCTCATCTCTAGCAGAGATCGGCCACTTGCTATCCACGATCCCAAGCCCCTTCTGCTCCTCGTGGCGAGACCCGCGAATCTCATCCCATCCCCTCATGTATTTCCCCTCGTACTTGACGATGTCCTCTTCCCACGCATGAAGGGGCCAGTGCGGAGCGGTAAACGCGATGTATTGGAAGAAGGGTTCGTTGGCAGACATCGCGTCGTCGATCTGCGTCACCGCGTAGTCCGCAATGGCGTCGGTCAGATGAAAATCCGACGACTCGACCTGAATCAGCGAATCTTGCAGCACCAGCGTCTTCGGATTCCAAAAAGAATCGGCTGCCTCCAACAGTCCGAAATACTTGTCGAACCCTCGTTGCGTCGGCATCGGATGTGTCGCATCCCCAGGATCCCACTGATCGCGCCGCCGACGGTCATAACCGCCGCCAACATGCCACTTGCCAGACATCAACGTTCGATACCCGGCGCTCTTCGCCACCTCAGCTATCGTCACGCAGCTGTCATTCAAATAACCCTGATAACTCGGCACACCCAAGTCGGCCGTCATCTGCCCAACACCGGCTTGATGAGGATTCAGACCGGTCAGCAGCGCCGCTCTAGATGGGCAGCAGCGAGCGCCGTTGTACAACTGAGTGAAGCGAATACCGCTATACCCGAGCGAGTCGAGATTCGGTGTGCTGATATCACCCCCGTAACACCCGATATCGGAAAATCCCAAGTCATCGACCATGATGACGATAACGTTGGGGCGGGATCGGTTTTCGTTGTCATTAACTTGGTCATTCACGAGAAGATTCCCTTCATCGGACTTCGAGTTCAGCAAGGACGATTGTGTCGCGGACATCGTGAATCACGACGTCGATGCCAGGAGCGCGAGCCAGCCTGTTGTCGGCGGTCAAAACTTCAGCATCCAGATTCTTCGCTACCGCTAGGTATACGGCATCGTAAGTGCTCACGTTCTGGTAGTACTGCCACGTCGCGAAGAGGATGTCACCGTGCGTTATTCGTTCGACACCCCAATCAGACAATACCTCGATCGCTGCGAGGGCGTCGTCGGCTGAAAGTTCCCTTCGCAGCACTAAGCCCCTGAAAGCTGACAGGATTTCTAGATCGAACAACTCCGGTGCGACCAAGCGATTGCTCTCTATTAGCCCCGTGAAGGTCGCGCCCAGCTGGGACCTTAAGAGATATTCGACACCAACGGACGAATCGATTACGTAATGTGCCACTTAAATGTCAAATGATGCGTCGCGTTGCGCGCGTTCTTTTGCGATCAGTTCCGACGGACTGACTTTGAACTCCCTCTGCTTCATCGCCCTTATTCGGTCATGAAACTCGATCCGATCAACCTGCCGTTCAATCGCATCCATGATCAGATCGTCGACTGTCGTATTTCGCTTCTCTGCCTGTTGGCACAACCGCTCGTGCAAGTCGTCAGGGATGTTGGTTATCTCTATGCTCGCCATGTCTCGAAGATATCACGCCAATTTCGTTCACACCTCGTACTCAGCATCCAACTCCATCGGATACAACGGAACACGACGACGAAGGACGTAAGGCTGGATCACTATGCGTCGCGAGTAGCGAAACCGATGGCTCTTTGGTTGAGTTGTTCCAGTCGATCCAGGCGTTCAAGGACTGAAGAAAGTATCGTTTCGATTCGGTCGAATCTTGCAGAATTTTCAGCGTTGATCTGCATTACATGAGCCTGCAACTGCGCTTGCAACTGCATCAGGCTGGCGAGCGTCTGCTGGTTGCTCGCGATCGTGTTTTCTCGCATCGCATCGAGTTCTTCAGAAGTCATGTTCGAAAATTCTTCTCCGTATCACCTATCTTAACAGATCGCATGTCGCTCATCGATTAAGCTTCATATGTGGCATCCAACTCCATCGGATACAACGGTACACGACGACGATGATACGTAAACGTCGACATATCCGCCGTCGTCACACCCGGTGTGTTCACCAAGATCACCTTACCCGCAATCGGCTGATAGGCAGGCCGTGGCGATACAACTCCCTTCGCCACCACGATCCGATACCGCTCTGGAACTATACCGATGTGATACATCTGCGCACGCACCGTATTCCCGGCACGGGCGGAGTTCAGGACGAGGGTCTGTCCACCATCCGTGTCTAGACGCGCAGTGACCCCGGAGTTGTAGAACCGAAAACCGCCGTGTGACGGCCCAAGCTCCTCGTATTGACCATCCGTGATCGCCCGAACCGTCCCGGTCACTCGAACCGGCTTACCGTGCATGGCGTCCGTCTTGCCTCCTACGTCCAGCGTCAACGTCGCGCCAACTCCCGCACCCACGCAAGCCTCAACCGACTCCGGATCGTAGAGCGTCTGCAGGAAGCCAGATATCCCTCGATCAACAGCCTCCGCAAGGATATGCGTCGAGTCTGCCGAAGAACCTCCACCGATGTTGTCCCCGACGTCCATCAGCACGATCGGGCCGTTCCGCACCTCCTCATCTTCAGGCGGCGCAAGCGCCGTCCCATCGGTAGCAACCACATCCGCTTCATTGAGATCGCGCGGCCCTTTGTAGTTGGCGATTGCGTAGTCGAGAGCTTCGGTGATAGACGCCACTTTGACGTTCAGTTCGGCGCGCCGCTCCCACGCCTTCGCAGCCATCGATTTGGCCACCGATTTCGCAAGCTCCACATCACCATCCGCAATGGCAACCCATGACATCCCCATCTCTTCCACGTCAGAGTACGGGTAACCCTCCGCCACCGAAGTGTCGAGAATCCCCGGCGTCTCGTTGGCAGTCACCGCGTCGGCCACGAACGACTTCATCGGATCTTCACCCGTGAACTGCTTCACGATGTTCACATACATCGGCGGCATCTCGATCCACTGGACCGGGTCGATCTCCCCCTTGGCCGCCCGGACTATGAGGTCGGCAGTCTTACGCCCTCGGACTTTGGGGTCGAGGTGGGGATTGGTGCGCCATACGATGCACACGTCGGTATGCTCCACGACCGGTTCCGAGACATTCCCATGCATGTCAAGCGTCACCCCGACCCGCATCTCCGACCCTACGATATCCCGCACCGCCCGGCAGAACTCGCCGTCCATGTCGGGAAACTCCTCGCTGACGGCTGCACCGTGGTTGGAGATCAGGACGGCGTCCCACGGGCCCTGATCCCGGAGCATCCCGAACATCTCGGCGGTCAAACGGTCGTACGCGTCCTTCGTGATCGTTCCAATCGGTCCAGTTACGGCGTACATAAGCGGCACGAGCTCAAAGCCGAGTTCTTCGGCGGCCTGCATATAGCCCGAGATTGTGTAGGCGGCGTCGCGGAACTTGTCGAAGATCTCTTCGCCTCGCAGGATGCCTGAGGCTTCAAAGGCAGCGTAGTTGGCGGGGACGGACGAGAAGGTGTTGGTTTCGTGGGAGATGCCGAGGAGGGGAATGCGCATTGGGAGTGCCTCTTGATTGGTGATTTGGACTGGGGGATTTTGTTGTCTATGCGAAGGTTACCTGAAACTCCTCGAACCGCGTTCAATTACCCCCTCCCACCAACCATCGCAGAAGCTCACTCAAATTCCCGTATCCAATCACTCCGTCACCCCCGGACACCCCCGTCATTCCCGCGAAGCTCGCCCCGCACCCCCGCTCGCGAGACCATTGCAAAACCACGTCATTCCGGCGAAAGCTACGTCATTCCGGCGAAAGCCGGAATCCAGAGGGGTTCCAGCAGCGGCATGTCCGGCGGCGCAGACACCCCACGCAAACCAACCAAAACCCATCCTTAAAATCCTTCCCCCATCCTTCGCATCCTAGTTCAAAAACAACCACCAACATCCAACATCAAAAATCATGCCCATCGTGCTTCAACCCCAACGATTATGCCCCAACGATTATGATTATCAACCGCGCCGCACCAAAACCCTTTTCTCGATTTCTCCCATGACCATCACTCCTCAACATTCAACTGAATCCCAACCTCAAATAAACCCCTCCAACATCGTCATCCAAGTCCGAGACCTCCGCAAGTCCTACAAAGAGATCGTCGCCGTCGACGGCATCTCCTTCGAAGTCCACCGCGGCGAGATCTTCGGAATGCTCGGACCAAACGGTGCCGGCAAAACTACCACTGTAGAGATCCTCGAAGGCCTACGCGATCTCGACAGCGGCGAAGCCCACATCAACGGCCTCGACGTCACTAAGAACGCCACCCGCGTCAAATCCATCATCGGCGTCCAGCTTCAGCAGAACGCATTCTTCGACAATCTAAACCTAAAAGAGACCATCGAACTCTTCGCAACCCTCTACGGCTCCGACATGCCCGCCGAAGAAGCCCTCGAAAAAGTCGACCTCGCCGAACGCGCCAAATCCCAGTACAGACACCTCTCCGGCGGACAGAAACAACGCCTCTCCATCGCCGTCGCACTCGTAAACAACCCCGTCGCAATGTTCCTCGACGAGCCGACAACGGGCCTTGATCCCCAAGCCCGACGCCGAATGTGGGACCTCATCGACAACCTCCGAACCGACGGAATGGCCATCATGCTCACAACCCACTACATGGAAGAGGCCGAACTACTCTGTGACCGAATAGCAATCATCGACCACGGCAAAATCGTCGCACTAGACACCCCCCAAAACCTCATCGACCAACTTAAAGCCCGAGGCGCCGAAGCCGTCCGAAGAGACGGCACCATAACCCTCGAAGACGTCTTCATAGACCTAACCGGACGCAGCCTCATCGAATAGATGAGCGGTTTGCCCCCGCTCGCGGGGGAAATGCCGAAGGCAAAGGGGGCACCAAAACCACCAACATGCGCATCTATCAAGCATTCATAATCGCCGAACTCAAAATGTTCTTCCGCGATCGTGCCGCTCTCTTCTGGACGCTCGCATTCCCCACCGTCATGATGGTCGTCTTCGGACTCTTCAACTTCGGCAGCTTCGAACCGCCCGAAGTCGGAATCGTCGACAACGCCAGAAACGACGCCTCCAAAGTCCTCGTCTCGGTTCTGAAAGGCGAATTCGATGGCGAACCGCTCTTCAACGTGCCCGATTCTCAAGATCTGGAGGAACTGCAAGAGCAGATCCTCGATGGCGACATCACCGCCGTCATGGTGATCCCCCAGGGTTTCGGCGAACCCGGTTCAACCTCGGTGATCGATCTCACATTCGACGGTAGGGCAGCGCAGGAAGCCGAATCCGCACGCGCCATATTGGCTCAGGTGCTCGACGGCGTATTCCAAAACTTCGTCGACGTCCCACCTGAATACCGCGTCGAAAACTGGGCTGAAATCTCCCTCACCGAAGTCGCCGGACGCGGCCAAGGCTACAAAGGCTTCGTCGTCCCCGGCATCGTCTCACTCTCCATCATGCAGAGCGCCCTATTCGGCGTCGTCTTCACCCTCGTACGCCTTCGCAATCAAGGCGTCCTAAAGCGTCTCCACGCCACCCCGATCAGTCCCCGACACTTCCTCGCAGGCTCCCTCTTCACCCGCATGATCCTACTCATCATGCAGACCTACGTCCTCCTGATGGTCGGCATCTTCGTCTCCGGCGTCGAAGTCGCACCCGGAAACGCCGCATTCTGGTTAGAAGTCATCCCTCTCATCATCCTCGGCGGCATCGTATTCGCATCCCTCGGCCTCGCCGTCTCCGGCCTCGCCAAGACCGAGAATACCGCCGCACCCTTGGCAAACATCATCTCACTCCCCATGATGTTCCTCTCCGGCGTCTTCATCCCCCACTCCGTCATCCCCGACTGGGTCGTCGCCTTCGCTAAATGGCTCCCCCTAACCTTCCTTGCCGACGGCATGAGAGCCATGGTCAACAGCGGCGAAACCTTCTTCATCCAAGGCGCACCCATCCTAGGCCTAGCAGTCTGGGCCGCAATCTGCTTCGCCCTAGCCGTCAAAGCCTTCAGGTGGGAGTAAGGCGCGATAGAGGACTAAGGAGTCGATGGGATCTTTAGTTCAGCGAAGTACGACGAGAAGAATCCCCGGTCCCGTGTGAGAAAAGCGTCGGCGGACGCCAGAGCATGAGCACCGATCAGGAAGTCGGTGATGATGCGCGTGCGTGGACCACCCGCGGCGCGGTAGAGCTTCCATCGCAAACCAGCCTCATAGGCGATCGATGCGTTCAACGACGAGAGCTTAGCTCCGAGTTGAAGCAAGGCATTGTCCAACGCCAGTCGATCTTCGAAGTGGGGCACCATCTCGGCGTAAACCAAATCGCAAACAACGACGCCACCGGAATCATACGCCTGCCTCAGTAATTCTCGAGAGGAGGCATGGTGCGGCGAATTCGTCTGGAACAAATCGAATATGACGTTGGTGTCGACCGCCGTGATCATCGACCACGAATCTCCTCGATGTATTCATCAACATCGAAATACGAGCCGTCCAAAAGGCCTGCGACCCGGTCTACCGGGTGTTGTCCGTTGGTGCTTTTTCTGATCAACAGGCCTCCGTCGGTGGGCGTCAGCTCAACCTCGACGTTGTGATGCATCCCGAAGCGATCGCGCAGATGCTTGGGGATCGTGATTTGTCCTCGCTCAGATATTCGCATTTCGACTCCCACACAAATTTCAGAATAATTGAATCATACCAGCCAATACGTACCGAGCTGCTCAAACCCCTCCAACGCGCATCCGTCCCAGGTTCAGCGTCTATGCCGCAATCGCCTTCGCCCTAGCCATCAAAGCCTTCAGGCGGGAATAAATCGGAACCCTGCTTAGAGCGCGATCCTCTCTCTCCAACAATCATTCAGCCAAACTTCGATATAGTCTAGACTAGACTATATCGATTAGACCTAGAGTTAGGGAGCGTCAACGATGCAGACTTCAGATCAGCAACACATTTGGCGAATAGCCGAAGCCAAAGCGCGTCTTTCGGAGGTGCTCCGTCGCGTCGACGAAGAAGGGCCCCAACGCATCGGCACGAGGAAAACTTACATCATCATCCCCGAAAAAGACTGGGAAGCTAAACCAAGTCCTCGCAAGCCCTTCGGCCAATGGCTGATCGAAAATGTGCCCAGAGGCACAAACTTCGAAATTCCTCGAGAGAGGGGATCAAAACGGCCCATACCGTTCATTGATGAGGACGAAAATTGATGGGCTATCTGCTTGATACCAACGTGGTTTCCGAGCTCTCGAAAGACGTGCCGCATCCCGGAGTGTTGACGCTTCTACAAGATGAACGACGCGTTTGGTTGTCATCTGTAGTGATCCACGAGATTGAATTTGGCCTGCAGCTCCTATCCGTTGGTCGTCGACGCGATTCTCTAAGGCGACTTCATACCAACATCATGTCGCTGTATTCCGACCACGTTCTCGACCTCGACAGGTCTGCCGCCGAATGGTCGGCGAAGTTAAGGGCGCGAGCACGCAAATCCGGCTTCGTCATCGATCTCGGCGATGCCCTAATCGCAGGCACCGCAATGGCCAACGACTTGTCAGTTGCGACCCGGAACGTTTCCGATTTCGAGGCCTTGGGTGTAGACGTGTTGGACCCGTGGGCATCGGACTAAACTCTCACCTCGACAACCTGATCGGTTCTCAACGAATCCCCCCCAAAAACTCCCCCATCACCGAGTAATACCCCTCCGGATCGTAGTAATCCGCCCCATTGTGCGGCGCTCCCTTAATCACATAGAACCGCTTCGGCCCCGTCGCCGCCTCAAACACCATCCGACCGCCCTCGATCGGGATGATCTCATCAAACTCCGAGTGCATCACCAGCACCGGATATTGCACGTCGGATGCGTGAGATACCGTGTCAAATCGATTGTGAATCAGGTTCTCAATCGGCAGGTATCGCCATGTTACTTCTTGAACGCCTCGATCAAGAACCGGTGGCTAGTGGTCTCGAAACTACCGCATCGTTGGATGTGATTGTGGATCTTAACCAAACCGTCACGATATCCATCGACCGTGAATCCTTTAATCTGCCACGATACTGCCTTCAGATAAAAGACGACAGCCCCGATGTCGAAGAACCTTGCGGGAGGGTAGTCTTCACGATAGTCGACGATGTTCAACTTCGCTCGTATCAATTGCGACTTGGACCCTTCGAGCGTTACCCCGAAATCCTCCGACTCTCCTTCTAACCATTCGTTCAACTCAGCGTTGTTTTTGTGTCCAATCTGCTGAGTGATGAATCGCCCACCAGGTTTGAGAACGCGAGCGACCTCCGCTGCGACGAACGTCTCGTGTCGATTTATGACTGTGTCGAACTGATTACCATCGAGCGGCAAGTCCGAGTGGTCCACGACGGGAACCACCACCACACCCAATGGTTCCAATCGCGCCCGGGCAAGCGGAATGTTCGGAGGGTAGGACTCCGTGGCGAATGATTGAGGCGGCAATGGAGCCATGTCGGCAAGCCGCTCCCCGCCGCCAGTTCCCATATCTAGTAGCGCACCAGAAACCGAAATCGCTTCGTGCACCCTTGCTTCGTAATTCCATGGTGGCGGAGCGGTATCCCATCGGCCGACAATCCATGAAAAATCCCACCCAGAGAATTCGCGTTCCTCAGCTTCCGCGACTAGACGCTCAAACTCGTCAGCATTGTCGACCTTCAAGGGACCCCCTCAGTGCCGCCTATCCCCCCCAAAAACTCCCCCAAAACCGAGTAATACCCCTCCGAATCGTAGTAATCCGCCCCATTGTGCGGCGCCCCCTTAATCACATAGAACCGCTTCGGCCCCGCCGCCGCCTCAAACACCATCCGCCCACCATCGATCGGAATAATCTCGTCAAACTCCGAGTGCATCACCAGCACCGGACACCTCACCTCCTTCATATACGACTCCGTATCGAAACGATTGTGAATAATCCTCTCGATCGGCAAGTACTTCCACGGCGCAATCGTCTTTGCAAGATACGGTATCGACAACAACGGACACTCCAAAATCAGCGCATCCGGCGCCATCACCGAAGCCAACCGCGTCGCAACCGAACCTCCTAGACTCCTCCCGAAGTAAACAATCGACGGTCTTTGCGCCTCCGGCAACCCCTCGACATACTCATCAATCCAACGTCTTGCCGCAATAGCATCCAACGCGATCCCCTCTTCGCTCGGACTACCCTCGCTCAACCCGTAACCCCGGTACTCCAATGCCAACAAGTCGATAAATCGATACCGATCCACAAACTCCCGATACTGGTCCAACCGCACGCTGATGTTCCCCCCGTTCCCATGCGTAATCAGCATCAAAACGCGCTTCGTGTCGGGCTCCTCATTCTCCTCGCCCCTGATGAACCAAGAGTGAATCCGCACACCATCATCCGCCGTTAACCAAACATCCTCGAACCGCAACCCAACATGCGACGGATCTCCACGCAGCTGGGGCTGCGGAAAGAAAATAAACGACGCTTCAATCGAGTTGGGCGTATGCATCACGCCCGCCGAATCTTCGGCACCTCGATCTTCAGATGCGTCATCGGCTTCCAACCCAATACGCGCTCGGCCTTCGTCAGGTTGTGCTCAACACCGTCCTCGTCACCGGCGATGAAAAACGGTTCAAAAGAGCCATGCCCGATCTGAACGAAATCCACCGCACGAAGATACGCGTTCGCCAAATCCTCCTCGTCCGTGACATGCAACGGCGGCGCTCCACTCGGATCATCCTCATGCTCCGCGCTGCGATACTCGATCCACTGCTCACGCGTCCGCGGTCCCGTAATCCTTAGAGCAGCAAGATTCATGTCAAAATGCCGGGCGAAATACCGGCAAATCAACTCACCGAACCCCTTCGACAACCCATAGGCGGAAGGCGTATCCAATGGGATCTCTTCCTCAGACTGATACCACCTTCGGATCCGATAGTGCACACTCATCGTGCTTGTATAGACCCCATTTCGCAACCCCTCGTTCCAACCCGTCCAGAGAAACAGGTGCAGCCCCATGTTGTTGACCGTGTAGTTCTCCCGGATCACCTTCTCATCCTGATCCGTCACCGACCCACCTTGCGGACTCTGCATCACCAGCCACACGAACGTATCCACGTCACTCACCGCCTCCTTTATCGCCCCCGTATCCGTCACCGACCCCTTCACAAACTCAACCCCGTCATGCCGCGGCTCCGCCAGATCAAACACCCGCAGATCATGCACCTCCCGCAGATACGGAGTGATAAACGTCCCGACATGCCCGGAACCGCCAACTAGGAGAACCTTCATAACCCGATGTGCCTCGCATTCAACCGTAACGCGCTGCGCTGGATTATACGGCTAGCAACGTCATCAAATAGATTGGTACCAATCGTCATCAATCACGACCCGTTCAACCATCTCGGTTTTCACGCCCAATTCCAAATTCTTGAGCTTTTCTACAAGTTGATTACCGTCGATCAAATCAATCGGCCGTGCACCAGGGCGCACGGCTTCCTTTGACGCGTCGCGAGTGAAGTTGCCGGTCGTGATCAACAAGCCGCGGGCATTGTGACCGTCCATCGCACCGCGAAAATCGCGCACAACCGATGGTCCGACACTACCTCTGTAGCGTTTGCATTGGACCTTTACTGGGAAGCTGATCAACTCAACGAAATGAAACACCCCTTCGACATCAATCCCGCCGTCGCCTGATTTTCCAGTAACCTTCACTTCCGTAAAACCCGATTCGCGTAGCAAGCGTCGGCACAACCTCTCAAAAGCATCAGGCGGGATTGATTGAACGACCGCAAGTAATCTCTCTCGCCAATCTTCTGATTCGGAAGAGGTGAGTTGATCATCCTCTGGATCACCATTCTGTGGATTCGGCTCTTGAACCCACGGACTTCGTTTGCCTCGTCGATATTCCCTGTAATGCCTTGAGACGGCCTCGCGATCCCCTGGGTCGATCCGACTTCCTGCTTGGGTGAGATTCCATACGCCCCTACGCGAGTTGTCGATCAACCCGGCGTGCTTCAAACGGGTACGCGCCCAACCTAACCGGTATTCAAGTTCGGTTTGTGGTCCATCACGGTGCAGCTCTTGGACCAAGTCGTCAGGAAGTTTCAGCCGCGTAATGACGACCTCGTCGATTTCGCGCAACGACCCGCTGCCTCCCAATTCGCGGAGAGCGTCCAGCGTTGGATCCATTAACTCAATTTGGGTAGGAATTTTCATTGATGCCGGGAATTCCTAAACTGAACTGATCGCTGTTCATTAACTCGCATGGGATCAAGCTTCCTTTCTATAGGATGTCTCTGTGCTTGGAAGTTCGGGTTGTGCGAATGTTTGAGATCCTCGTCTTTATCTATTCGACGACGCGCCATCTAAAGGCTAAAATCAAAGCATCCTTGACAACTAATCACCAATACACAGAGCACTTTCCAATGAACGGCAGAGCTTTCGAACCACAAGTCGCATCCGATCGCGCAATGCGGTTCTACGACGACAACATCAAACACCGCCTAACCGACGGCGACAAAGGACGATACATAGCCATTGATGCCAAAAGCGGAGAATGGGAGATTGGGGACGCTCATGATGCCGATACAACTACGGCACGTCTCAGGGCCAGGATCCCCGACGCACACCCGTTCCTTATACGCCACATTTTGATAGCGACCGACTCCCTAGGCGGGGGTTCCGCGGAGGGAATTGAATGGAAGTGATCGGCGCTGTCAGGGAGTTGGACCGCAATCTCTACGCTTTTTCACCTATCCATGTCCAAGGGCCAAGCGGCCAATCCGACATTTTCGTTGCCATCGTTGATACAGGCTACACGGGAGCAATCGCGTTACCATCCCAAACAATTGAAATGTTGGGCCTCGAATGGCACCGCGACGGATTTTTGCTCATGGGAGACGCACGTCGCGTTTCTGTCCCGACTTTCACAGCCAAAGTCATATGGCAGGGTCTGACTCGAACGGTCTCGGTTCATCAAACCGAGGGCGAACCCACGCTGGGCATGGAACTTTTCCGGGGCACTAATCTATGCATAGATTTCCGCGAAAACGGTTCGATCTATTCAGAGACGCTTCCGCGTGATCAATAGAGGTCGAGCGATCGGTTCCGAATCCCCCTCACAAACTCAACCCCATCATGCCGAGGCTCCGCCAGATCCAACACCCGCAGATCATGCACCTCCCGCAGATACGGAGTGATAAACGTCCCGACATGCCCGGAACCGCCAACTAGGAGAACCTTCATAACCCGATGTGCCTCGCATTCAACTGCGTGATGGTGCGCAATCGCGGCAACTAACGGCAATACTAATTTCCGAATACACAGGAAAGGAAAGTGGCAGAATACCCGCGCGGGGTAGTGGCGCAGAACGTCAATTCATCGACGGATAAATCACTTCATCCGATTCGGTGCGACATTCAAGCAGAAACAATCGCAGGTTCAACACTCCGAGTCGCCGCGAGTTCCGCGTCAACCAAGTCACCCGAAGATTCTGCGGTTTTATCACCATTGTCGATCGGACCAGCATCGCCAATCGGCTCAAAACTGATTTTCAGCCTGGTGCCAGTAGCCTCGGCAAACCGCCGCAACGTGCTAGTCGAAGGATTACTAGACCAACCTTCAAGCCGAGCAATCGCCGATTGAGTGGTGCCCATACGCTCGGCCAACTCTTGTTGCGTCAATCCTGCGCTTGAACGAACTTCCGCCAACGTCATCATAAGCTCGAAAGTCGGTTTAACAGCTTCGTACTCCGCCCGGAACCCAGGGTTTTTCATCCATCGCTCGCGCAATTCACTCACGTAAGTCATAAAAGAACCTCCCTAACCCGCTTTAGGGCCAAGTCTATTTCGCGTTTGGGCACTTTCTGCGTCTTTTTTGCAAACGCTCGCACGACTACCACTCGTCTCCCGCTAACTGTGACATACAAGACACGAGCGATGCCGTCGCGGCCTCGTAAGCGCATCTCCCAAATCGGACCTGTCAACTTTTTGACAATTCTCGAGCCAAGTCTCTCCAAACCAACGCTCTCAATCCTCTCAACGATCATGAGATACTTTGTTTGGATGTCTCGGGGTAACGCTTCGATCTCCCGATCAACAGTCGCGTTAAGCGTCTCAACAGTCCACCTATCCGAAACCATAATATATCACCTGCGCTATATTCGTGTATTCCAACCATCGCAGTCGTTGTGCGAAAACAGTTCGCTTGAACACCATACATCGCGCCCTCGTCTTCATCACAATCACATGGCGAAACCTACCCCCTCACAACCTCCACAACAACCCGCGCATCCCCAAAACCAGCCAAAGCCAACGGCTTAAACACACCAACCCGAACCTCCAACACACTCTCATCCATCCCCAAAACCGCCCCCGCAACCCGATCCGCCAAACTCTCCAACAACCGACACTCCCCCTCCTCTGCCACCTCAACCGCTGCGGCACATACCGCCCGGTAATCCACAGCATCCGCCAAATCATCCGACCCCGCAGCAGTCGAAAAATCCCCCTTAACCTCAATATCCACCACCACAACCTGAGGCATCCGACGCTCCCATTCGTTGACGCCAACGATACACCGCGTCTCAAGTCCTTGAATGAGGATTCGATCAGGGGTGCCAGTCATGCGTCCATCAGCCTGACCCAGGTCCCCTTCTAAACCCCGGAAGATGCCCGCCGACTTCTCATAGCAGGCAACTGCCTAAGATTCGAATCCTTCAGGAACTCGGCATATTCAGAAGATTCCGTCGCGACCATCGCGACCCGGCCTTCATCGTCGAAGTGAAAGCCCCAACCGTATCTCTTGGCCAACGCCGACGAGCGCAGGCATGGCTGTCCTTTTCTGAAGAAGTCATCTCGATGCTGCTGCGTCTGATGAGCGTCGGGAACATCCTTGTGAATGACATGAGCCATCCACAGGATCTCCTCCTGAGTGAATTGGTAAGGGTTGGGATGGATCAGGTCGAAGTGAATCAGGGGCAATGACATCCGTTGACCACGAACTGTAGGCTTGGCCGAACACGTCGCCGAGGAATCTGGTGCCGCGCTGATGAAGGTCTCGTAGTAATTGATATCCACGCCTTGATAGTACACATCGGCCTTCGGTTCAACCCCGTTCGACAATCCATCGCGAAGCTTACTTGGCGACCGCCGACGCTAGCTCCGCGACCAGCCCAAGAACCGTCACAACCGTCCCACCCAGCGGCTCACGCTCTACGTGTTCCACCGTATCCGAAGGATGATTGATGTAGTCCAACTCATCCGCATAAAACATGATGAACGGCACACCGCGTTCATCAAACCCCACATAGTCAGACGCCCCCCTCTCAAACGGCTCGGCAAGCTCTAGCTCAACGCCGTACGCCTCGGCAGCGTCCTCCGCATATCCCGTCAAAGTCTCGTCCCCAAAAACCTCCAAATCCCCCGTGGCAACCACATCCATATTAATCATCCCCACGATCCGATCAACTTCCACCTGTGACAATTCGCCCGCGTAGTAGTTGCTCCCATGCAACCCCGTCTCCTCAGAACCGAAGAACACGAACCTAACATCAAAAGGCAACTCATCATCCGCCAGTTCCTCAGCAACGATCAACGCAGATGCAACCCCGCTCCCGTTGTCATTGGCCCCCGCTGACCAAGGCGTCGTATCGTAATGCGCCCCGATCACTAATACCTGATCCCCAACGATGTCATTATTCAACTCCGCAATCACATTCCGAGACGGCCCATCACCATCCGGATATACCAGCAACTCCACAACAACCTCTTCGCCATCCTCCAGCGCATCCCGCAGCGTCACACCGTCCTCACGCGGAATCCCACCAATCAAAACATCCGGCTCCTCCTCCAACCTTCCGCCAAAGTAAAAACGCGGCTGGTTATTGAAAACCACAGCACCTATCGCACCGCGCTCCACCGCATTCGTCTCTTTTTCCTCGAACGTCAGATTGCCGCGACTGATCAGTGCGATCTTGCCCTCAACATCAATACCCTCGTAGTCCGCATCATCGCCGAGTCCCACATAAACCAACTCCCCCTCAATCTCTCCCGTCAGCACCGGCTCGAAAGGCAAGAAGAAAATCCTCGCCGAATCATCACGCGGACGCGAAAACTCGACGCTAGGTTCATCACCATCTTCGCCACTCAGAACCTCGATCGAACCAGAAGCTCCTGCCTCAGTCACATCAAAATCCTGTATCTCCACCTCGTAACCCAACTCCCTCATCTCCTCCATCAGATACATCGCCGCCTCAAGCTCCTCATCAGTCGCACTCTGCCTCGGGCTCAACTCTTCAGCCAACATGATCGTCAACTCATACACTCGATCCGTCAGCGACGCCACGTACGGATCGACTTCTGCCGTAGCTTCGGCCCTTGCCTCAACAGTCGCAGTCGGAAGAATCGACGTCGCGGTAGGCGGCAGCAGCGTCGCCGTCGGCTCGACCGTTACAGCGGTTGCTGTCGGCTCAACAACCGCCGTTGGCGTGTTGGGAACCATCGTTGCCGTCGATTCAACAACCACGACAGTCGCTGTCGGCTCAACAACCTCCTCACCCGAATCACATCCAACAACCCCAACCAACACCAGTGCCACGCCCAAAACAGGCGCAACAACCAATCGCCAATCTCTGACCAAGTCCATCATCTGACCACTTTCAATTATCAAGCCGCTGTATCAACATACGAACGCGGGTAAAGTGATGTTTGGCTATCAACCAGAAATCTCAAACGGTGCCTAAAACTTGAGCCAGAAAGAAAATCCACATATCTTCGCCGGCAACCCCATCGACAGAGCAGACGCACTTCGCCGCGACGATAACGAAGTCGATCGATTGATGTGCTCGCCCGAGGCGAAGATCCTCATGATGTCCGAGTTGAATCCTGTGATCCAGAGCGACAGCGACGCGTCCGTAGTCTTGGGTTGGGTCGGTTACAAGATGGCCGTGGAACTGCTGGGAAGCGAACCCGAACAGCGCACGTTCCTCGGACTGAATGGCGACGGTCATCCACTGGTCGCTTGGAACGCCAAGATAGTCTCGCCAGACTTCTCCGAAGGGAAGATTACTGATGCCGGATTGGAGATCTGCGATGCCCGCGAGTCGGCCATGATGCTCTCCGTCGAAGAGACCGGCATACTCTCGCAGGCTAGATCGAACCTCGGTTGGCACGCCACTCATCAGTTCTGCGCACGCTGCGGCGCGCGCACGACGTCGCGTCGCGGCGGGATCGTCCGTCAATGTCTGTCATGCGGAGCGGAGCATTTCCCGCGTACCGATCCTGTAGTCATCACTGTGGTTGCCGACGGAGATCGATGTCTGTTGGGCCAGTCCGCAGGTCGATTGCGGGCAATGCGAATGTACTCGGCGTTAGCAGGCTTCATGGATCAAGGCGAGTCGATGGAGGAAGCTGTCCGCCGAGAGGTCAAAGAAGAAGCGGGAATCGACGTCGGAGAAGTGCGCTATCACTCCAGCCAACCCTGGCCATTCCCATCCTCCCTAATGATCGGCAGCCACTCCGAAGCCCTGACAACCGACATCGACATGGACGAATTTGAAATGACCGATGTTAGCTGGTGGGACCGCGAAGAAGTCCTCCTAGCACTAGCCGAAAAAAACGAAAATCTCCGCGTCCCAGGCCCCATCGCCATCGCACACCACCTCATAAAAGCATGGGCAAACGGCAAGGCAGGCAATTTCCGTACAAGTTAGCCAATATTCAAAGCGAAGCCATGATTTATCTCACAACCATCCACCCAAGGGAATCTATCTTTCCGACAAATTGATGTGCTTAACTGCCGTTACCGGCAGCCCTCTGTGAGACGTTGGGCTCCGTCGCTATCAAGCGGCGCCATTCGTGAATGTCATCGAGCCGATGCATGAATGCCCGCGCGACCGACGTATCAATAGCCGACCTCACTTGGCAATCGTGAGCATTCGGAAGCGATTGCAGCCGAGAGTCTCTCAACTCGTCGTAAGTCTCGGCGAGCGATGCGATCGCGTCTGGAATCGACATGGGGTCAGGAAATGGCAGTGCGCGCAGACCATCCATCGAGAACGACGGATAAGTAAGTTTTCGTTGGCTGATAGCGATGAAGCTTAGGATGCCAGCTGATGAATTCCCCCATACACACCAAGCTTTCATGATCTCCGCAGCGTCAATGTCGAAATCGTTTGGTGTTACAGGTATCCATGCGGACCCTAAGATAGGCATATCGGAAAAGACTGCGGGGGTAGCAACGGTGAGAGGGTATAGTCGATTTGCCAATAAGAGGTTGGATCGTTGATCCCAGTACCGCTCCGCTGTCCGCTCTTTCCCTCGTTTCGCAGCTATCATCCGATCTGGTTCCGCGCGCATCGTAACGCGCTCTTCGCTCTCATGACGCCACAACGCACGCATATCCGGCGATTGGCGGACCCTGGCGCGCCTAAACGCTTCTCTAACCCCTTGACCAGGCGGAGAAACCCGCGCCATTTCGCCCAGAGGCTTCAGCATTCCCCCCATCCCGGAACGCATCATCCGCACCGCGGAAGTCAACCGCGGGTCATAAAACACCATCGGCAACCAATCGCCTTCAACCATCGACTCCGCGGAGTTCCACTGCACCGTGCCCCAGTTTGTCAGATCGTCTTGTTCGATATCTTTCGCCAGTCCCAAGGCTTCAAACGCGGTACCGGGATTGTTAGCGAGATTGATGAATTTCGTCGGTCCGGGTTTTTCACCTTTCTCGCGCCTACGAGCTACCATCAGCGCCTCGGTTATCGAGGTGTTTTCCGAGAAGTAGATTCGCCGAGGATCATGGCTCGTGATGATAGTTTCTACTTGCCATTTCTCAGAGTAGAATTCGCGTTCCCTGCGCCCAGATGTACCGAGTCCTGCGGTTGCTGGCATCACAATCGCGAGATCACTTGAATCCTCTTTTCCTAATTCGTCCGCCAAAAGCGCAAACGCCGGCCGGATACTGGAAAGATGCACGATATCTCCGTTGGGATGATTATCCAGCAAATTACGCTCTGCACGCTTCATCTCCAACTCGTCCTCTCGGCTAAGCTGGTCGTGCCGCAGGCTATCTCGAGTGAACGGCGGATTCATTATCACCAGATCGCATTTGTTATGCAGATCCGGGTAGCTGTCTTCTTCGCCATCGCCGCCGCTTCGTTCGAAGTCAGGGAATTGCAAGCGCGGCTCGTTGCCCTGCAGCATCTCCAAACTGCCCAGCCATGCCTTCCTCCCATTGCTTCCACTGTTTCTCTCCACTCCGAATTTCGCGCGATAGATGCCCATTCGGTTGAAGTCCACTTTCGGATTGGTCAGCGTCAACATCGAAGCGGCGAGATGGGCCGCCGAAAGATTGATATCCATCCCGTTAAGGATGTCTTCAACCATATGCAGATGCATCAGGTCGTCGGTTGAACCGTTCCCGTTGGCTACAATGTGTCGTTCTCGGCACACTTGAGATGCCGCCATCAGGAGCGTTCCCGTGCCGCACGCCGGATCACAAATCTTCAACTTGATGATCTCTTCGGGGTCCGACCAGTCGATGAAATCGGACGGCAATGCTAGCCGCGCGAGAAGAATCGCCGCGGGAGTGCTGGTGTAGTAGCTGCCGTCGAACGGCGCAGTATCCAGCAACCGGTGATAGATACGACCAGCGAGATCTGACCGGATATCGGAGACGTTACTGGCAACGTCCGTGACTCCTTCGTACAGCGCCTCCAGCGCCCGTTTGACACCCCAGTGATCGGACAACGTGACCAACGTCTGCAATGCCGCATTGTAGATCGGGTGATAGTCGATCTTCCGAATCGCCTGCCAATTATCGACAAATGCGCGTTGCGGTGCTGGACGTTGCATACATACTTCAGGCGAGTCGATCCTCACGCCATATTTCGAAAACACACCCGCATCGATCAATCGGGACTGCATCATAATCCCGTTCAGTATCAGTAGACATCCGATCTTGGCCGGATTGGTGTAATCGTAGATAGGATTTCCATCTTCATCAACGGCCGGCCGACCTGCAACGATGAGCCGTTTGCCGGGTAGATCGAGGGCCTGCGCTATACGCTCGCGGCTAACATCCGATAGTGAGATCATGGCTTTTTCGATCGCCGCGTTGATCGTAGTTACCACCCTTTGCGCGATACCCTCACCCGCGTAGATGACCGCGGTGGCCAATGCCAACCACGATCCCCTCTGCCATTCGCCCACAGGACCCTCCTCCGTAACCTCCACAAATTCAAGATTTGGCGCGCCGTACAGCGTTTCAGCCATCTGCAAGTTGTCGTTTGCGTTGGCGATGTCATCGGGATAGCAAAGCGCGATCGCTGCGTACACGTTGGGGAAATTCGCCAACCTGCGCTGAGCATCCGCCAATGCCGCGTTTCGTTGCGTCGCGCTGGTGCCTATCTTCGCCTCGATAGAAACAGCGCGGCTCTGTCCTCGGTGCGGAATGATAAGGAGATCTGGAGCTGCCCCACCAGCACCTTGGAGCGTGCCTTCCGAGACGATCCTGAGACTGGCAAAATCCGACAGGATTTTTGCCAGTTCGCCGTTCACTACTCGTTCGTTGATGTGAAACTGCATTGTCATTGCATATTGGAGTGTCAAACCTGCACCTCGCTCCACGCAGTTTAAGCCATCGATGTGCGATTTTGCGAGTAACGTGTCACAACAGAAAAAGGGCCTTTCGGATTTTGCCGCTTGACCGTATCATTACCGATTATCGTTTAGTCCGCCTCAGCGATTGTCCCATGAAGTTAAAATCCCTACGCGCCGTCCACATCGACATTCCCGCACCGCAGCCCAAAACACCCGCACGTCGCGCCCCATGGCCCACCAAATCTCCGCGTGCGATGCCCATCAACTTCTACCCCCAATACTCCCGCCTCCCGCAAGACATGCCCGGCGCCCGCGGCCTCCCTGAAGTCTGGGTGCAAGCCATCGCAGAAGACGGAACCTTCGGACTCGGAAGATGCTCTTTCGGACAGCCCGTCGCATCCTACGTCGACCATGTCATCGCACCGATCCTTGAGGGCCAAAACTGCATGGCCATCGAGCTGATGAACGACCTCGTAGTCCGCGCCGGACACCGCCACGGCCTCGCCGGAATCGTCTCCACCGCTCTCTCCGGAGTCGACATCGCACTCTGGGACCTCAAGGGCAAACTCCTCGGCAGACCCGTCTACGAACTCCTTGGCGGACCCGTCCGCGACAAGGTCGCCCTGTACGCCACTGGCGACGACCTTGATTGGTTCCAAGAGCTCGGCTTCACACGCTTCAAAATCACCAACCCTGCACACTACTCCTAGGGCGACGAGGGCCTTCCCATCATCGAAGAACACGTCGCAAAATCCCGCGAATTCGTCGGCGAACGCGCCGAACTCATGATCAACCCCGTCATGTCCTTCAACGTCGAATTCACCCTCCGACTCGCCGAAAGACTCCGCCCCTACAACCTCCGATGGCTCGAAGAACCGCTACCGCCTCACGACATCGAAGGACACGCCGAACTCAAACGCAGCATCACTTGGATACCCCTAGCAACCGGCGAAGACCACCGAGGACGCCACGCCTTCGCTCAACTAATCGAGCGCCGTGCCATCGACATCGTCCAGCCCGACATCTCGTGGAGCGGCGGCGTCTCCGAGACTATGAAGATCTACACCATCGCCGAGACCGCCGGGATCCAGATGATCCCCCACGGCGGCGCCGGCACTCCATGGGGACAACACGTCGCCATGGCCGCGCCCGAATCCCCCATCGCCGAATACTGGACTGGCTCGCCCCCTGGCATCCCCTTGGAAGAGCTGCAACGCCTCCCCGGAATGGCCATCGCTAAAGACGGATTCGTCACCCCATCAGACGCCCCTGGCTTCGGAATGGAAATCCCCACCAAATGGATCCGCCCCTGGGAATACCGGGGTCGGGATTAGCGCCTATACGGCACCTTGCTGAACATCGCCTCGAACAGATACGAACGCCGCATCAGATATCGTTTGATCGAACCATACTGGTAGAGCAGATCAAACATCTCACGATCCGTCTCGGGAGGCGAAACCACACCTTCCTTATCCAATAAAGCCTTCAAATCCTCCTGTTCTAACCACCGCAACCGCTCATCCGCTATCCTCCCAGCGCGTTCCCGAATTTGCGCTTTGCTCTGAAAAAGACTCGGATCTAATGAGTTGACGCATTTGGCCAATTCCTCGAGGCAAGTCATATCACGCTTTTCCGTTTGTGAAGTGCTCACGTGCCTCCTCCTCAATCTCTGGATCGAACACCTGACCGCGTTCCTCAAATTTCGATCGCATCCACTCAAGCATCTCCTTTCGCCCCTCCTCACGCACCTTTTCTCTAGCCGCAGCTCGTATCTCGGACTTTGTTCTGAACATGTCTCTGCTCCTGTCGACGACGTATGCAATCAACGGCGCGAACGCCCAGGAAAACTGCGTCGTCGCAATCTCAAAATACCTGAAATGCAACGTCCTTGTATCCGAGTATAAAGCAAGCACAGCAGTAACCATCAGTCCGTACACCGCGAGCGCGGCAACGTGCCAAACAAAGTCGCGTTCGTCGATGTCGAACGGGAAGCCCTTTTCACCTTGGCTTGCCATCAGCTAACTGCTTTACTGCACCCTTCTCATACGGCGGAACCTAGACGCCAAAATAAGACTTTACCCCACAACCTCCAGTTCCTCCAACCAATGTGGCAGAAGCTCCTGAACTCGAAATCCAACCCATCCCCGACCCCTCTCTGAACCCGACTGCCCAAGGTGTAGAATCAAACCTACCCCTGAACGTTCGTCGAACGACGACGCCTTTTTCCTCCTGAACCGAGATCTACCCCTCCGTGGACATCCGCGACTACAAAGAATACGAAACCCCCGAAGCCCGCAGCGGAAAGCTCACCCGCATCGGCGCCATCGACTACGGCGACGCCGACTCCTGGCTCGCCAAACTCCGACGCCAGGTCCGCAACCCCTCTCTCCTGACATTCATCATCATGGCCGCCGTCGCCTTGGCCATCCCCCTAGCGATCGTCGCCCCCGGCTTCTACTCCGGCGCTAGAGAAGGCATCGTTCGCATCCGACAAGACCCCTTCGTCCAGTTCCTCGAAGTCGCCACGCCAAGCCACGTATACCCATACCTCCAGCGCAACATCCAACTCATGAAAAACGCCGATACCCAGTCCGAGTGGCGACGCATCTCCTTCAAACTCGGACCCTGTAGCGAAGCAAACCTCGTTCAATTCCCGGAAGGCAAATACACCCGAGGAATCGCACAAGCATGCGACGACCTCCACAACATCCAACTCGACTTCGCCGAAGACTGCCTCACCGAAACATCCTGCAACATCCCACCAGCCGCCATCGCACGCCTAGACGCCGTCAGCACCAACCTCCAAACAACATTCTCCGACGCCTACTCCTCACGCCACACCGAATCCGTCGGCCAAGGCGAATAGGGTTCCACTCCCCTTTTTGCGGAGCGTAGCGATCTCCGCAGGTGGTTCAACGCTTACTCATACCGCCTTCGCGGTTAACATTGCCTCAGTTGAGCCAACTGGAGGCGCCCTATGCAACTCCTTCCAATACGAGACCGTGGATACGCGAACCCCGATTTACTTGCAGAAACAGATTGGCTGGCTGAACGCCTAGATGGCCCGGCGCTGCGGGTGATTGACGCGAGATTTCCGAAGGCATACGCCGCCGGCCATTTACCGGGGGCGGTCAACCTTAACGGATTTGGCGACATCCCGAGAGCCGACAACGGAGACATGGCCGATCCCGATCAGTTTGCCAAAGTGGCAGGCGATCTCGGCATCAGCAGCGACATGACCGTCGTCGTCTACGACGCGCCTAGCCAAATGGCGGGAATGGTCGCCTGGGCGTTCCTCTACTACGGACAAAATGAAGTCCGAATACTCGACGGCGGTCTCGAGAAATGGACCAGTGAAGACAGGCCGATCTCAACCGAAGCGCCGACCTATCCCAGCGTCGAATATTGCGCATCGCCAAAGGAGGCGATCTACTGCTCCCTCGATGACGCAAGGGTTGCGGCAAACAAACCGAAAACGGTGTTCTGGGACACGAGGACGCTTGGAGAATTCAAAGGCACCGCAAAATCGTGGAACGCGCCTCCTCGCCTCGGTAGGATTCCCGGCGCTATCCATCTGCCTTGGGAAGATGTGCTCGATCCGGATACTAAGACGCTCAAGCCTGCGGACGACCTACACGCAATCCTCGCCTCCCGCGGCATCACCCCCGAAAGCGAAGTCAACACATACTGAGGCGGAGGTGCGCGGGCTTCGCTCGCGACAATCGTCCTCAAGATCCTCGGATACGAAAACGCACGAACCTACGCGGGTTCCTACTCCCAATGGGCGAGCCAAGAAGACCTGCCCGTCGAATCCGGATAACCGCCGCGCGTTTCAACTTAGCGCAGAATCGAAAAACCCCCGCTCCGAACGGACCATCATCCCGTAGGCGCCGTCGGTTTCCCCCGCGAGGCGGGAAAGCCGGCCATCCGGCCCGCCCTTGGATTCCGGCTTTCGCCGGAATGACGTGGAAGTGCCGGAATGACGTAGTTTTGCGATGGTCTCGCTCGCGGGGGAAATGTGCGGGGCCTGCCCCGTACTCCGATACGAGGGACAAAGGGGGTTCACGGGACGGTTGTGCCGCCGGTTACGCACCTGCGGGAACCCCTCTGTATCTCCCGTTGGGAAGGGGAGGGGCGAGGGTGGTCGTGGGATGGTGGTTTAGAGGGGGATGTACATGAAGGGTTCCGGGGTTTTGGGGGGTGCGGCGGTGAAGGCAAGGGCCAGGGCGTCGGCTTTGTCCGGCGACTGGCGGCCGGCGTCTCTTATCTGCTGTTTGGTCTCGATCTGCAGTTTGTTGTTGGAGGCGTAGCGGTAGGTCAGGGAGGCGAGCTGGGAGATCAGTTCGGCGTCGTCGGGGATGCCGATGTCTCCCTCGATGAAGCGTTTCTTCAAGCCCACGAACATCTCCGTGCGGAGGTTGGGGTAGCGTTCCGGGTCTTTCGGCTTGTTTGCGCCGTTTATCCCGACGGCTTCGATGCCGGCGAGCTCGCCGTCGCGTCTCAGCTCGTCGATGCGGTCGACGACTCCCCCGCCCATGCCGACGTCGTCGGCGTAGATGGTCTTGACCCCGTTGGACCGTGCGATCTCGACGGCTCTGCCGACGGTGTGCATGAGGTCCGCCTTCCGGTGCTCGGCGAGTTCGAGGACCTCCGGGCCTCTTCTCACGATCGCCACGGTCTGGTCGTTTCCGAAGCGTGCGACGTCGAGGCCCATCACCGGCTCCTCGTCGTGGCCGTAGTCGAACTTGCGGTCGACCGCCTCCTCGATGAGCTTGAGCGGGATCAGCGTGTCGTCCGCGGCGTCGGGGAACTGCCCGAGGACGCGCACCTGGTACGCCGACGATGTTTCGCCGTTCTGCGCCAGCACGTCGTCGGCCCACACGCGGGTGGCGAGTCCGGGGGTGTAATCGGGCTGGTCGGGTTCCAGGTCGGGCTCGATGTTGGGCGTGTCGTACGCCGAGATGTGGATCGTCTTCCAGTGCTTGCGGTTCTTGTGGAAGGCGTCGTAGAAGGTGCCCGCCAGGCTGGTGGGGTTGCCGAGCATCAGCATCTTGGCGTTGCTGGAGGTCATCGAGCCGATGATGGCGTCGTAGATGAACTCCCTGACGCCCGACGCCTCGTCGACGATGATGAGGATGTTCTCGCTGTGGAAGCCCTGGAAGCGCTCGGCCGTGTTGGTGGAGAAGCCGTATGCGAAGCGCTTGTTGGAGAGTTCGAGACGGGTGGATGTGATCTTTCCGCCGATGAGCTTCTTGTTCCTGCTGTGGATGGCCTTGATCTCGCGCCAGAGCGTCTCCTTGACCTGCCGCTCGGTCGGCGCGGTGGTGATGACGATGGCCTCCTCGTGGGTCATGAGCCACCATACGACGGCGAGCGCTGCGGCGTAGGTCTTGCCGGAGGCGTTGCAGGAGCGGACGGCCACCAGCCGGTGGTCCCTGAGCGCGGTGAGGATCTCCTTCTGCTTTTCCCAGGGGGCTTCGCCCAGTTCGTTCTCCACGAACCAGACCGGGTTGTCGCGGGTCTGGTCGCCGAGGTCGTGGTCTAGCGCCGGGCTCTGCCGGACGGGCTTCTTTCCGGGTTTGGAGTAGCTTTGGCGTTGTTTCTGGATCTTGGATTCGGGCGTTCTTTCGGGTGTTCTGGAGGGCGTGAATCGCGCACGGGGTCTTTGGGCTTGCAATTGGGTTTCACCTCACTGCGTCTTCGTCGTCGTCGTCGGTTGATAGGGCACTTTTGTGCTGGTTGTTAATGTTAGCACATGAGAACCATGATGGGCAAGATTTTGAGAGATTGGGGGGATGGGGGTTGGTTGTTTGGGGATTGGTTTTCGTTTGCGCTTCGCGGTGAGGCGATGGCGACTCTATAGCATTTCTTCAAAGCCGCGAAGCCGCAGTGTGAGATTAGGATTGAAATCAAATATAGGAGGGTCTAATGGTTTCAGAGGACAAGGAGGCCTGCTTGATATGGGGTGTTCCTGTTGAAAGCAAGCTATGCCAAGCCGATTCATCGGTTTTGGTCAAGGGTTCGGATCGAGTCGGATGCAGCTATGTGGCAGAACATCACGCCGCACAAGCCTTGGCCTCGCCGTACTTCGATGGGCCTGAAGACAAAAGAGCCAAAGCACGATTGGTGACCTCGATTTTGGATAGGCACGAATTGGGCGAGTCCGAACCACGGGTGACTGTCAACGACATTGACGCAGCTCGCGGTGCAAGCGACTTACCGGTTGATATTCGTGCCGAACGATTGCTTAGATTATTGGCATCGATGTCAGATCCAGCTGGCCGTAAGATCCCGATGTCTGCAGTCGTCAAGGATCTAGCGCTTGCATGGACAGAGTCGTTGGAGACGAGCGAGCTGAGTTATTTTGAGACTTACTTACGCGAACTCGGTTTTTTGAAACCGGCCGAAAACCTTCAGGCTGATGAACCAATGCGACCAGGCGAAGAAAATACTTTTTACCATTCTTGGATTGTTTCTGTTGAAGGACATGAACGAGTCAGCGCAATCCAACGGAATGTCGATGTTTCGCAAGCGTTTGTGGCGATGTGGTTCGACGACAGCATGGACGAAGTGTATGAAAAAGCAATCGCTCCAGCTGTCGATGCCGCTGGTTACAATCCATTTGTAATTAACCGGAATGAAGGCGATTTGAGAATTTTGGACGACCAGATCATCGGGGAGATCAGAAGGTCGAGATTCGTGATCGCAGATTTCACACATGGCGAGGATGGTGCGAGGGGAAGCGTCTACTACGAAGCAGGATTTGCGCATGGTCTGGGTTTGCCGGTTATATTCACGTGCAAGAAAGACGACAGCAAATTACATTTCGACACGAATCACTACCCACACATCATGTGGGATGGTCTTGACGATCTTCGAGTAGCGTTGGAACGCAGGATTCGCGCTGCGATAGGTCCCGCTCCGGGCAGTGATCCGGTAGAAGGTCGAGAAGTAACAACGTAGGTGGACGGGCCCAAGCGTCGAGTTTGCTGCGGGGATCTTTCGAGCTCCCCTCGGCAGTGCGCTTTGCGGAAGGGGCGTGATCCCCTTCTCGCTTGCGTTCCTCTTTCGCGGGGTTGAGTGTGGTTGTAGTTTTCGTGAGGCGGTTTTGGTTGGTCAAGGTTTCCCGCATCGGCGGGCATCCCCCGCTCGCCTTCGGCATCGCGCCCCCTTACGTCTTCGACGAAGGGGGCAGGGCCGTTCACGAACGGCCCCTACGGTTACCTACTGATTTTGCGGGAATGACGGGGGAATCATGTCCACGCGGGTGGTCTTTGGAGGAGGAATCCGTCTTGGCGGGTTACGGTTTGGGGTAGTTGACTGTTGCGGAGTTTGTTTTGTCCGATGATGAAGGATGCGCTTGCGACTTCACGGAGGTTGAAAGATGTTCGTTTTGGGGGGAATGCGATCACGACGCGTTTTGTCGGATGGCGATTGAGGACTGATTGGACGGGTCCGACGAGGTCGGAGTCTGCGGAGATGATCATCGCGGTGTCGAAAAGGTCGTCTTGTGCGTCCGTTAGTAAGGCTACGGAGATGTTGACGTCAGTCATTTTTTCTTCGTAGGTCTGCCTTACGTTGCCGCAGTTGAAGCAATGGACTTCTTGGGGTTGGAAATAGCCGTAGCGGATTGACAATCCGGGTAGCGAATGTAGGGCTTCCAAGTATGTTCTCTGTCGAAAACGTTTGCCTGGATCAGATGGATCGCGGATCAGGTTGGCTGTGAAGTAACGGGTCAGCGCCAGTGTTTGGTTTTGGAGGAGCAGGTTCTCGGCCAGTTTCTGGAGGTCTAACCAGTAATATCTTCGCCAGCCGCGTGCCCTCATGCCGTAGAAGAGATTGAAGCCGTCGACGTATACTGCTACTCTTTCTTTAAGCAAGGGACTCTCTGAAGATTGGAAATGCGATGGGGAGTTGGAAAATGGCGGCAACTTGATATATCATATTTCGTAACCCCCCCGGTGATCGTATCGCCGGGCCGACGTCCCCGCGAGGGGACGTCTCTTTTTGTTTTGGGGCGGGTGGGTGTTTGGGTTGGTGGTGGTTTGCCGTACCCCTCCCTTTTGTCCACCCCGGTCACCCTCACCCTGGCCCTCTCCCGCCGAGCGGGAGAGGGGACTTATCCCACCGCCTCACCTGGTTTTGCGATAGTCTCCTTCGGCGGGTATCCCCGCGTATTCCGTTTTCGCTGGAATGACGGATTGGGAATGACTGGGGTGCGTTGTAGTTTGCGTGTGTGGGTTTTGGTTGTTTGGGGTTTTCCGCTTCGGCGGGCGGCACCCCCTTTTATTCCCCCTCGGAGAGGGGGAGGTAGAGAGGTCGCATCGCGCCCACTTACGTCTTCGACGAAGGGGGCGAGCAGGTCACAGACCTGCCCCTACCGGTCCTCCCGTCCACCCTTGGGTGCCAGTTTTTGCGGAATGACGGGGGAAGAGCGGGGATGAGGAAGGGGTTTAGGGTTGTTTTAGGGGGGTGGTGACTTGGTTGAGGATGTGGGGGAGATTGTTTTCGATGATTCCCCAAACGGTGCGGTCTATGACGTCTCGGTATCGGTGCGCGAGGATGTTGCGGAAGCCGATGATTTGGGGGTAGTTGCCCAAGAGTTCGGCGATGGCTTCGTCTTTGGATGCGAAGACGTTGGTTGCATCGCCGATGATGAGGAATTGGCGTTCAACTGCGGCTCTGACGACCCAGTCGCCTTCGAATTCTTCGAATGATTTTTCGAGAGTTACATCGATGATGCGCTGAGCGGCTTGCTGAATATCGGCGAGGTAGGTTTTGACTTCAGGATCCATAAACGGTTTGTCTGGTGGCGTCTACAGATTGCCGGAAGTAAGGGTTCTCGATGGCTTTGTCTTCGATGAGATCGATTGAATGTCCGAAGATCGATTGGAGGTCGTTGAGGAGTCCGAAGTAGGCGTCTGCGTGTTTGGCGGGCGGCAAAAGCTGAATTTCGACTAGGAAGTCGAGGTCGCTGGTTTTGGGGTTGAAGTCGCCGGCGGCTGCGGAGCCGAAGAGTTCAAGGCGCTTGACGTGGTGGCGTCGGCAGATTTCGGCAAGTTCTTCGGAGTGTTGGGCGATAAGGGGGATCATGGTGTAAGGATAGCGTAGGGCGGGGGCAGAACTGGGATGGTGAGGATGGCGTATGCTTTCACGAGTTAGCGGGAGGTTCCGAATGAATGACCATGAGCGATATCTGTTTGATCTGAAGGGGTATCTGGCGGTGCCGGATGCATTGAGCGGGGCGCAAGTGGCCGAGTTGAATAGGTTGGTGGATGAGCGTATTGAGGCGGAGTGTCCGGCGGATATGCGGACGCATCGGTTTGGGCCGGTGCTGGAGTGGGGGCAGGAGTATCGGGATTTGATCGATAATCCGAGGATTACGCCGTATCTTTCGGAGTTGCTGGGTGAGGGATTTCGGCTGGATCATGTGTATCTCGACGTGCTTCGGGCGGGTAAGGGGCCGATCGGGACTCGGTTGCACGGGGGAGCGGTGCCGTTTAATCCGACGCATTACTTCCGGTTCGAGGGTGGGCAGATGCACAATGGGCTGTCGGTGGTGGCGTACAACCTGAAGGACGTGGGGCCGATGGACGGCGGTTTTGGGTGCGTGCCGGGTTCGCATAAGAGCAACTATTCGTTTCCGGATGAGTGGAAGGAGATGGAGGAGCCGGGTCCGTTAGTCGAGCGGGTGACGGGTCCTGCGGGTACGGCGATCATCTTCACGGAGGCGCTTACGCATGGGACGTTGCCGTGGGCGGGTGCGGATGAGCGTCGGACGATCTTCTTCAAGTACAGTCCGCATCCGATTTCTTGGTCGGCGCAGTATTTGGATGCGGACGACTATCCGGGTTTGACGGAGGCGCAGCGTGGGATATTGGAGGGGCCGAATGCGCGTTATCGGGGTAGGGAGCGTGCGATAGGGGGGATGTGAACTAGGATGCGAAGGATTTGGGTTGGTGGTGGGTTGGTGTACCCCGCCCCTTGGCCGCCCCGGTCACCCTCACCCGCCGAGGGACCTTTGCACAACCTTCGTCGGAAGCGTTTGTAGCCATGTCGAGACGTCGGGACCCCCTTTGTCCCCCGTATCGGAGTACGGGGCAGGCCCCGGACATTTCCCCCGTGCACGGGGGAAACCTTAGGATTTTGCAATGGTCTCGCCGAGCGGGAGGGGGGATGTTGGTTGCAGGCTCATTTCTCTCTTGCCTGCGACATCGTGGGCTGCGTGAAAGGGGTAGGTTCTGCTCCCCGTCCCACCTTTAGTTTTCGGCCTTCGCGGGAATGAAGGGGATTTTGGATCAGCTGGCTTTTTGGGCGATGATGATCATGCGGCGGGTGTTTGTTGTGTAGGGTTCTGCGTTGAAGGTGCCGTAGACGTTGGTGAGGGTTAGGGCTGTTCGAGGAGGGTGGTGACCTCAGTGATTAGGGTGGGAAGGTAGGATTGGGTGATGTCCCAGACGATTTCGTGGTCGACTTGGGAGTAGCGGTGGATGAGGATGTTGCGGAAGGCGATTATTCGACGGTAGGAGGTGATGGTCTCGGCTGCGGCTGGGTCGTGTTGCGCTAGTCTGTTCATCGCTTCGCCGATGATAGAGAATACGCGCTCGACGGCAAGTCGGGTGTTGATGTCGTTCGAGTAGTTGTCGAACGTCTTGTCGGCGAGGATTGTTTGGATGAGGTTGGCGTGATCGAGGATGTCTTGTGCGAATGTTCGCGCTTCAGGATTCATAAACGGGAACCTTGGAGGAGTCGACGGATTTTCGAAAATAAGGGTTTTCTATGGCGCGGTCCACAACCAAATCGACGGGGCGGTCGAATAGCTCTTGCAGGTCTTCGAGGAGTCCGAAGTATGCGTCGGCTTTGCCTGGCCCGCGGAACGGGTGATAGTCGACGAGGAAGTCGATGTCGCTGGTTTGGTGGTTGAAATCGCCGCCTGCCGCGGAACCGAAGAGTTCGAGGCGCTTAACGTGGTGACGGCGACAGATTTCGGTGAGTTGTTCGGAGTGTTGGGCGATCAGGGGGATCATGGTGTAAGGATAGCGTAGGGGGAGTGGTGTTTTTCGTGTTGGGGGTTTTGGTTGGGTGCGGGGACCGGCCTCTGTGGGCATACCCTGCGCATTCTCTTTGTTGGCGATTTGGGCTCCATGCGCGCCCCTTACGTCTTTGACGAAGGCGGCGGGCAGGTCACAGACCTTGCCCCTACCGGTCCTCCCGTCCACCCTTGGATTCCGGCCTTCGCCGGAATGACGTATGGGGTTCCACCTTTGGGTTCCCGCCCCCATATCGGGGTACGGGGCAGGCTTCTCCGGGATTACGGGGGTTTTGGTTTATGTGGATTTTTGGGCTATGACGATCATGCGGCGGGTGTTTTTTGTGTAGGGTTCTGCGTTGAAGGTGCCGTAGGTGGTTTGGAGGGTTAGGTTGGCGGTGGTTAGCATTTTGGTTAGTTCGGTTAGGGTGTAGAGGCGCATTTTGAGGTTGGAGAGTTGGTTGCGGGTGCCGTCGGGGAGGATTTCGGTGTAGGTGAGGTGGTTTGTGGAGGTGGCGAGGTCTAGCTGTCGGCGTTCTAGGACTATGCGGCCGTCTTGGTGTTGGTGCCAGTCGAACTCTTCGTTGTTGATGATTACCCACTCTCGGTTTAGGAGGTCCATTAGGAGTTTGCCGCCGGGTTTGAGGACTTTGTGGATCTGGTGGAGGACTTGCTGGTCGTCTTGTTCGGATTCGAGGTATCCGAAGGAGGAGAACATGTTTATGACGGTGTCGAAGCGGTTCGACATTTCGTCGGGGAGGTTTCGCATGTCGGCTTGGTGGAATGAAAGGTTGGTTTTGCCGCCCGTCCCTTCCTCCCCGGGTGCCCTCACCTGAGCACCCCCTCTCAATCTCCCCCTGGAAGGGGGAGGGGTTCTGGTGGCGGGAGAGGGGACAAAAAGCTCCGTCCGAATTCCCTCTTCTACAGCGTTGTTATGGGCTAACCGAAGCATTTCTTCGCTTAGGTCGATGCCGGTTACTGAAAGGCCGGTTTTTGCTAGGGCTATGCTGTGTCGGCCTTGTCCGCAGCATAGGTCTAGGACGTGGTTGTTGGGTTGGAGGCCTAGGGCGTGGATTGCGAATTGGGTTTCGAGGTCGGTGCGGTCTTGTTGGAGGGTGTGGCCGTAGACGCGGAGGTAGTCGGCTTTGAAGAATTGGACGTACCAGGGGGTTTCGGTTGGTTGCATCATTGGGGTGCCCTCACTAACGCTTTCACGCCTTTTTGCGGAACAGTTTGGTTGGTGTATGACGGTCTTAATCGACGCATTCGATCGTGGTTGTTTACCGTACCCTTCCCCTTTGTCCACCCCGGTCACCCTCACCCGGGAACCCCCTCTTAATCTCCCCCTTAGAAAGGGGGAGGAGTGAAGATTGGGGGGGAGAGGGGATGGCGGCCCTTTGTGCCCCGCGCCACAGATGGATTCCGGCTTTCGCGGGAATGACGAGTTGTAGTTTGAGGTTGATGTTGTGGTTGTTTACCGTGCCCCTCCCATTTGTCCGCCCCGGTCACCCTCACCCGGGAACCCCCTCTTAATCTCCCCCTTAGAAAGGGGGAGGAGTGAAGATTGGGGGGGAGAGGGGATGGCGGCCCTTTGTGCCCCGCGCCACAGATGGATTCCGGCTTTCGCGGGAATGACGAGTTGTAGTTTGAGGTTGATGTTGTGGTTGTTTACCGTACCCCTCCCATTTGTCCGCCCCGGTCACCCTCACCCGGGAACCCCCTCTTAATCTCCCCCTTAGAAAGGGGGAGGAGTGAAGATTGGGGGAGAGGGGATTTTGCCGCGTCCTTGTCAGTCACCCCCTTTGTCCTTCGGACATTTCCCCCTTGGATTATGGTCTCTTTGGCGCGGGAAACGCGATCGTCGGTGGCGTAGAGGGTGTTGTCTTGGATGTTGGCTTCGATGAAGGCTTCGTGGCGTTCTCGGCATTTGTTGCAGGCGGCGCAGTGGATGATGGTGCTGCCGTCGTCACCTAGTTGAGGGTTGGCGCAGGTTAGGGTTAGGTGGAGGGGTAGGGTTTTGGCGTTGGCGGTTAGGATGTCTTCTTTGTGGAGGTGTCGCATAGGGGCTTCGACGGTTAGGGGATGGTCGAGGCCGGTGGCGTTGGAGTTGGCGATGGATTGGAAGAAGTCGGGCGTGGCGTCGGGGAAGGGGTTGCCGGCTAGTGAGCCGATGACGATGCGGTGGACGTCGTTTAGTGAGCACCAGATCGCGGCGAGGGTTATGAGGATGATGTTGCGTCCGGGGATGTAGACGGTTTCGTCGGGTTCTTCGTAGCCGGGGACGGTTTCGCCGGACATGGTCCAGTGTTCGGTGCCGTAGAGGGGTTGGACGGGTAGTTGGAGGGTTGTTACGGGTCTGATGTTGGGGTTGTCGATGGCATCGATGAAGTTTTGGAGCATCTGCTTTTCAGCCCACTCCCATGGGATGCCGGTCTCGACGTATATGGGGTGAGCGATGCCCTGTTTGGCGGTTTTGGCGAGGAGGATGCAGCTGTCCATGCCGCCGCTTGCGAGGACCGCGGTGGGTGGGTTCACGATTGTCGCCCGTTCAGGTTTGCTGACCATTTTTGGTGGCGCGGTATGTGGCGTAGGAGTTTGGCGTCTCCCATAGGCGGATCTCGGTGATTTGGAGATCGTCGGAGGAGGTCATGTCGTGGATGTGAGCGGCGATGTTCTCGGCGGTAGGGTTGCGGTCGATGGTGTAGTGGGCTTCTCCGAGTTCGGATAGTACGGCGACTAGGGGGTCGTCGCGGTGGAGGATCATGCGGTGGTCTAGGTTGTCGTCGATCCAGGTTTTGACGGTGTCTCGGATGTCGGCGAAGTCGACGACCATGCCTCGGTAGTCGGTTTCGGGCGATTCGATGTCGACCTCGAGTCGTCCGTTGTGTCCGTGGAGATGTCGGCACTCGCCTTCGTAGTTCAGTAGGCGGTGGCCGTAGCAGAAGTCGATGGATCTGGTGACTTTGAATGGCATGTTTGGTCAAATCCCCCTTTGTCCTTCGTATCGGAGTACGGGGCAGGCTTCGGACATTTCCGCCGCGAGCGGGATCGTTGTAGAACCTCAATAGATGGTCTTATTTGCGTCGGTTGTCCTGTGATCCCCCTTTGTCCTTCGGACATTTCCCCCGCGAGCGGGGGAAACCGAGAGTTTTGCAATGGTCTCGCGAGCGGGGGAACACCTAGGGTATTGCACTTTCTACTTGGTGTTAGACGCCTCGGATGTGTCTTCCGGAGTCGACGCGGATGATTTCGCCGGTGATGGAAGATGTTTTGAGCATTGCGGCGATGATTTCGGCGATGTCGTTGACGGAAGATTCTTGACGTAGGGGAGCCTTTGCGGCGATTGCGGCGTTCCAGTCTTCAGGGGTGATATCGGGCGGTCGCATGGTTGGTCCGGGAGCGACGGCGTTAACGCGGACGCCGAATTCTGCGACTTCGGCGGCGAGGGCTCGGGTCATGAAGTGGATTGCGGCTTTGGCGGTGAGGTATGGGAGGTAGTCGTTGTATGGGGTTTCCTCGGCTGCCCAGTCTCCGAAGAGGATGATATGTCCGCGGTTGGGACCTTCGTTGCGTCGCATCTGTCGAGCGGCGTGGATGCCGAGGAGGTATGATCCTTTGGCGGTTGCCATGGCGTGGTCCCATGCTGCTCCGTCGAGGGAGTCGAAGGGTGCGTATGGGTAGTCGGAAGCTAGGTTTATGACGTAGTCGAGGCGTCCGAGAGCGCCGACGGTCTCGAGGACGGCGCCCATGGATTGGTGTTCGTCGCTGAGGTCGGCTTGTATGAGTGCGGTTCTGACGTTGGGTATGGAGTCGGCGAGTTGCTTGGCTTCATCGGCGGAGGAACGGTATGCGATTGCGATGTTGATGCCGTCGTCAGCGAGGCGGTGCGCTACGATCTGTCCGACCCGTTTTGCGCCGACGATGAGTGCGGCTTTTTGGTGGTTTGGTGTATCGGTGTCGGTCATCGCGGCGAGTGGCGGAGGGGACAGGATTCGAACCTGCGGTCACCGTTAGGTGACACTGGTTTTCAAAACCAGCGCATTAAACCGCTCTGCCACCCCTCCGTTGTTTGTGAGATAGGTTTTGTGATTGTGTTTTTGATTCTAAACGTGGGTGCGAGATGGGCGCGTTGGGCGCGTTGGGCGTGATTGGGGGTGATTGTGACGATTAGCTGTGTGCGTAAAGATAGTCAAGTGTTCCGAAGTCAGTATCTATTGGCTATCTATTGGCTATCTATTGGCGTTGGGCGATGTATGAGCCGATGATTACTAGGACTGCTCCGGCCCATAGTTCGGGGCCGATGGCTTCGCCTAGAATGAGCCAGGCGAGGATTGCGGTAGTGACGGGGGATGAGAGGGAGATTAGGGTTACTCGGCTGGGGAGGTAGTTGCTGAGGAGCCATGTCTGTGCGAGGAAGGCGAATCCGGCGATGATGATGCCTTGGTAGAAGAGGGACATGAGGAGAATGAAGGTTAGGCGTGTGGGTTCGGGTTCGAAGATGAGGGAGCCGGCAAGGAAGGTTACTGAACCGAAGATGCCTTGTGCCATGAGCATTTTGAACAGGGAGATGTTCTGTCCGAGTTGGGAGAGGTATACCTGGCGGAGTCCGAGGAGGACTGCGGAGCACATTATGAGGAGGTCGCCGAGCCACGGGTTGATGGCGTCGATGCCTTCGGTTCCGGCGATGATGCTGCGGATGAAGACGGCTGCGGCGCCCATGTAAGCGATGGTTGCGCCGATGACGCGTCTTTTTGAGAGGTTGTCGTTGGGAACGAAGAAGTGTGCGAAGACACTCGCCCAAAGGGGAAAGGTTGTGATGAGGACTCCGGTGTGGCCGGCGGTGGTGAAGTACTGGCCGATGTTCATGAACGCGGTCTGTATCGAGAAGAGGATGCCGAGGATGAAGAGCGGCCAGTATTCCGAACGCTCGACTTTGATACTTTGTCTCGTGACGATCGCGTAGATGATTACGACGATCATGCCCAATATGAATCGCCAGAAGCCTATTCGGAGCGGTGGCGCGTACTCGAGGCCCGCCTTTACGGCGATGGGGAGTCCGGCCCAGAGAGATGCGAGGGTGAAGGCGAGGCTGCCCGCGCGGAGGTTGAGGGGTTTTCGGCGGTCGAATGTTGGGCTGTCAGACGCTGGCCGGGTTGGGGTCTGTTGCTCAGCGCCGGTTTTTGGAGAGGTTGTGCTCAACTTGGGTTAGGAGCATCGGATGTCTGGGTTGGCATTAGGCGGGTCCTTTGCACAATCTTCCCCCTTGATGATCCAAGGGGGAATAGAAGGGGGTTTAGACGACGGATTCCGCTTTAGACCGTACGCCCAACCCCTCTGGATTCCGGCTTTCGCCGGAATGACGGTAGTTGTGCAAAGGTCCATTAGGCGGGTCAATTGGTGGTTGTTTACCGTACCCCACCCCATGGCCGCCCCGGTCCCCCTCACCCCGGCCCTCTCCCCCGATGGGGAGAGGGGGATTTCCCTGCCGCCCTGCCGCCCCGCCGGGCTGGTACGCGGGGATTGTTGTGGTTTCATCGGAGTACGGGTAGGGGGCCTCTTTAGCCTTCTATCCGTTTCAGGTATTGGCCGACCCAGTCGAATTCGACGAGGTCAACGTATGCGTCCATGAGGGCTTTGGTGACGGGACCGGGGATGTTTCCGTCGCCGACCGTTGATCCTTGGACGGTGCGTACTGGGCAGATGCAGAGGGATGTTGAGGTTAGGAAGAGTTCGTCGGAAGTTGTGGCGTCGAACATGTCGAGGTCAGTCTCGACGACGTCGAGGTCGATTTCATCGGCGAGTTCGATGGCGGTCTCGCGGGAGATACCGCCGAGGACGAATTGGGCCTTGGGGGTGTATGCGACGCCGTCTTTGACGACGAAGATGTTTGATCCGATGCCTTCGGTGAGGAAGCCGCGGCTGTCGAGGAGGATTGCCCACGCCTCTTCGTCGAACTCTTTGGCCTCAAGGTCGGCCATGATGAGGTTTAGGTAGTTGTGGGATTTGGCCCTTGGGCTGAGGGATTCGGGACTGATGCGGCGAGTTGATGGTATCCACACGTCGATGCCCTCGCGGTAGAGACGCGCTCGGGGTTCGAGAGGTAATGGTGTGCACTCGATGATGACGGTTGGGCCACCGTCGGTCGCCCACATGTCGCCGCCGACGAGGTCTACGCCTCGGGATACGCGCTGCCCTACCCAGTAGTCGTCATCGTCGTTGAGGAGTTTGAGGTTTTCTTCGACTACTTGCATGGTTGCATCCCGCATCTCCTGCTTGGAAATGCCGGGGTCTATGCGGACGTAGTTTAGGGAGTTGTAGAAGCGGTCGAGGTGTTCATCGAGTTTGAAGATGCGGTGACCGAAAGTTCGTGTCATGTCGAATACGGCGTCGCCGTATTTGAACCCTCGGTCTCGGAACGGCACTAAGGCGTGACTTTCGGGCACGATTTCGCCGTTGAAGTATGCGACGCGCTCGTTTCGTGATTCTGAGGGCATTGATGCAATCCTTTGGGGGTTTGGAATCGTCTAGAGTTATGTTATAGCCCGTGTGAAGTGAAGGGATTCGTCGCGCGTTGCGTGTATTTGGCGTCCCTACTTTCGTATGGAATCACAAGTTTCCTCTCCCAAGACCGATGCCGTAGAAGAGCGTGTGTCGGAGGATTTGCCGCGAGACGTTGAAGACGTAGATTCGGTTGAAGAGACGACGTTTGAGGTTCCGGAGTGGAAGCCTCAGATCACGATCCGGTTAGGGCGGGGCGGTTCTGCGGCGGAGGCAGAGGTTGAGGTTGGGGACTTGGGGGCTGGCGGATCGAAGGTGGCACCTGCGATTCCGAAGCGGGTTGATCTGATCAACGTGCTGTTGGGCTTGATCTTGGTTTTGGCGCTGGTGCTTCGGGTTTTTGGGACGGATTGGGACCAAGGCGGGTTGTACCACCCCGACGAACGGGACTTTCTTGGTCGTGCGGAGCGTTTGGACTTCGGGCAGCTTACGGAGCCGGGATTGTTGAGCGTGGATTCGCGGTTGAATCCGAAGTGGTTCAACTACGGGAGTTTGCCGTTGTATGCGTTGGCGGGTTGGAAGGCTTTGGCGTCGCCGTTTGCGGATGGGGAGTGGAACCTTTTTGATCTGCGGTTCCCGGGACGGAATCTGTCGGCGTTGGCGGATACGGTGACGGTGTTGTTTGTGTTTCTTTTGGCGACGCGGTTGGTTGGTGATCGTCGTGCTGGGTTGATTGCGGCCTTGCTGGCGGCGTTGGCGGTGATCCATATTCAGAACGCGCACTATACGGCGGTAGACGCTCCGATGACGATGTTCATCATCGCGACGATCTATTTTTCGGTGCGGATGGTGCAGGAGCGGCGGGAGAAAGATGCGTTGCTGGCGGGTGCGATGCTGGGGTTTGCGATTGCGACGAAAGCGACTGCGGCGCCGGTAGCGCTTGCGGTGGCGACGGCGCATGTGCTGATGCTTGTGGGTCCGAGCATCGTTGCGGGGAAGGTGCAGGAGGTGACGCCCGATGACGTGAAGACGGTGCTGCGGTACGGGATGTTGACGGGTGCGGCGGCGGTGATCGCGTTGTTGGTTACGCAGCCGTACATGATTATCGATTGGGACACGTATTTCGGGAATGTGTATCGGCAGTCGGAGATGGTTCGGAGGGCGGTTGATTTTCCGTTTACTCGGCAGTACATCGATACGCCGGCTTACCTGTATCAAATCCGGCAGTTGTCGACTTGGGGGCTGGGGATTTCGCTAGGAATTGCGGTGTGGTTAGGGTTGATCTGGGCTCTTGGTCGGACGGTGGTCAAGCGGGATTTGGCGTTTTTGGTGGTGCTCTCGTTTTTGCTGCCGTATCTGTTGGTGAATGGGCAGTTCGAGGTGAAGTTTTTGCGATACATGCTTCCGGCGACGCCGTTGTTGATTGTGTTTACGGGTTGTGCGATCTGGTGGGTTTACAGCTGGGGGCTTCAGCGAATCCACTGGCTAGCGCGGTTGCCGGTTTATGCGGTTGGCGCGGTGGCGTTTCTGTTGCTGGTGCACTACGCGGTTGCGTATCTGAACGTGTTTACTGGGCCGCATCCCGCTCAGGAGGTTTCGAGTTATCTGAGGCAGAACGCTGAGGCTGGGACGGTGGTGATCCAGGAGCATTGGGAGGAGGGGATACCGAATATTCCGACGTTCAACATGCATCAGAAGTTGGGGATGTATGAGGCGGATACGACGGCGAAGCTTTCGACGGTGTCGCGGTTGATGTCGGAGGCGGACTATTTTGTGCTTTACAGCAACCGGTTGGCGGCGACGATTCCGCGGTTGCCGGAGAGATACCCGGTATCAGCTCGTTTCTACGAGATGCTGTTCAACGGGGAGTTGGGTTATGAGGTTGTTTATTCGTCGGTTAGGGTACCGGAGTTCTTGGGCGTTGTTTATTGGGACGATCCGTATGCCCGGGTGCCGTTTGATGTGCCGGAGGGATACGAGAAGCCTCGTGGAAGCATCTACAACTGGGACTGGTTTGGATGGGCTGATGAGAGCTTTACCGTTTATGAGCATCCTCATGCGATTGTTTTCAAGAATGTTGAGGGTTTGGATCAGGTCAATCTGCTTAGCAGGTTGTATCGGGATGGTCGGCCGGATGATTTGAACCGCGTGTTGACGGATGGAGTGGGTTTGGTTTATGACGACACTCAGTTGAGTAGGCAGCAGTCTGGCGGGAGTTGGGATGGGGTCTATTTCCTTCGGAATCTGCCGAATGAGTTTGCGTGGCTGGTGTGGCTGCTGGCGGTGCAGGTGATCGCTTTGGCGGCTTGGCCTTTGACTTATCTGGTTTTCAGGCCGTTGACTGATAGGGGTTATTTGTTCAGCAAGCCGTTGGGTCTGTTGATAGTGGCGACGATTGCTTGGTTGTTGGCGAGTTTTGGGATATTGGGGTTCAGCGCTTTGAGTGTGGGGATTTCGATCTTGGTGCTGGCGTTGGTTTCGCTGGTTGTGTTGTGGCGAATCGGGGATGAGATCTGGTACTTTGTGAAGGCCCATTTGAGGACGATTGCGATTGCCGAGGCGATCTTTTTGGTTGCGTTTCTGGTTTTTTTGGCGATACGGTTGGCGAATCCTGACTTGTGGCATGCCTGGCGCGGTGGTGAGAAGCCGATGGATTTTGCTTATTTGAATGCGATTACGCGTTCGACGATCATGCCGCCGTATGATCCTTGGTTCGCCGGAGGTTATCTGAACTACTACTACTACGGGCAGTTCATCGTAGCTTCGTTGATACGTGTTACGGGGATCGTGCCGACGGTTGCGTATAACTTGGCGGTGCCGTTGATCTTTGCGCTGTCGGCGACTACGGTCTACACGATTGGGTACAACCTGATTGGGATGGCGATGCGGGCGCGGGGTGCGATCCGGTTGGGCAAGGTGCCGATCTTGTTTGGGTTGATGGCGGCGGCGTTGGCGGTTGTTGCGGCTAATATCGACGGTTTGGCGCAGGTCTTGGGCGGGTTGTATGAGTCGTATGTGAAGGGCGGGGAGTTTCCGCGGTTCGATTATTGGCGGAGCACTCGGGTGTTTGAGCATGGGACGGGCGGGAATGAGATCACGGAGTTTCCGTTTTTCACGTTCCTGTATGCGGACCTCCACGCGCACATGATCGCGATACCGTTTGCGGTGTTGGCGCTGGGTTTATCGGTCGTGGCGTTTTTACGAGCCGGGATGGAGCGATTGTCGAGGTTTGAGACGCTGCTGTCGTTGGTGGTTTTGGGAGTTGCGGTGGGTTCGTTGCGGTTGATCAACTCTTGGGACTATCCGACGCAGCTGATTTTGGCGGCTGGGTTTATCTTTGCCGGGGAGTTTATGTATGGGCACAAGGGGAAGATTGTCGGGTTTGGGCAGGCGATTGTGAAGGTGGCGATTGTGGGAATCGTGGGTTATGTGGTTTATCTGCCCTTCCACTCAAACTTCGAGTTGTTCAACAATGGGATTGAGTTGAGTCAGTTCCAGACGGCTTTGTGGCGGTTTTTGTTGATACATGCTCTCTTCGTATTTGCGGTCGGGTCTTGGCTGGTGATCGAGTGGGAGCGCGGGACGTTCAGGTATGGGGAGATCATCGGGAAGATACGGGATGAGTATGGGTATCCGAAGTGGGCGAATTCGGTGATAGTGGGAGCGTTTGTGTTGGTGTGGTTGGCGGTGGTTGTTTCGTATCCGCACTACATCACGGTGATTGCGACGTTGACGGCGTCGGTGATTCTGGGCTTCACTGGTTTGATGGCGTATTTGAGACGGCATCCGGGGCAGCGATACATCATCATCACGGTGGCGTTGGTGATTATGTCGTTGTTGATGATCGCCGGGGTGGATGTCGTGACGGTGACGAACGATATCGGGCGTCAAAACACGATCTTCAAGTTCTACATCCAGGCTTGGTGGCTGCTGGCGATAGCTTCGACGTATGCGATCTGGCGGATTTGGGACGTGGGAGCGTTCGTGACGAAGCAGTGGACGGCGATTAAGGCGGCTTGGGTTGGGATATTCGCTCTGCTGGGTGTTGGGGTGTTCATCTATCCGGTGATGGCGACTGATGTTCGTTTGGATGATCGTTTCAGCGCGATTGGACCTGGCATCGACGGTGAGGCTTATATGGATGCGGCTGTCTATTCGAGGAATGGGATCCAGCTGGAGTTCTCGACTGATCGTCCGGGGATCGAGTGGCTGAGGGAGAATGTTGAAGGGTCTCCGGTGGTGGTCGAGGCGCAGTGGGATCTCTACACATGGGCGAACAGGGTTTCGATCTATACGGGATTGCCGACAGTTTTGGGTTGGGACTGGCACCAGACTCAGCAGAGGCATGACTATCGGTGGGAGGTTCAGAGGCGCAGGCAGGCGATCAACGAGTTCTACACGACGCGTGATGTTGATGAGGCGCGGGAGTTTCTGGATGAGTTCAATGTGAAGTATGTGTATGTTGGTGAGCTTGAGCGGGGGGCGTATCCGAGTAGCGGTATCGCGAAGTTTGATGACATGCCGGAGTTGGATCTTCATCCTGTTTTTGAGGAGGGTCCGGTAAAGATCTACGAATATCGAGGTTGAGGTGGGTACGATTTAGATAGGGACTAGGATGTCGGCACAAGTTATAGAGACTGTTTCGGGTGCCTTTAAGGCGGTGGTAGATTTCGTCTTGCCGTTGGTTTGTGTGCACTGCGGGGTCGAAGGGGCGTTGCTGTGTAACGAGTGTTTGGTGGGGATTCCCAAGGTTCCTAGGGATGTTTGTGCGAGGTGTGGTGAGCCGACGCGTGAGTTTTTGAGGATGTGTGGGGATTGCGTTGCGCTGCCGCCACCGTTGGATCGTTTGGTTACGAGGTTTCGGTACGGTGGTGCAGCGCGGAGTGCGGTACATGCGCTGAAATATCGGGGGATTACGGCGATTGCGCCTGTGATGGCTGGCGAGATGTCGCGAAATGTGTTCTTCCGTCGGGCGAGGATTGACTGTGTTGTGGCAGTTCCCGTGCATGGGGATCGGTTGAAGGAACGGGGCTACAACCAGGCGGCGCTGTTGGCGCGAAGGGTGGCGGAGACAGTCGGGTTGCGCTACGTTGAGGACGGGTTGGAAAAGATTCGTTCTACGGAGTCTCAGGTGGAGTTGTCGAGGCAGGAGCGTGCGGTTTCTCTTAGAAATGTGTTTGAGTCCAGATATGGTTTTGAGGATGCGCACGTATTACTTATTGACGATGTATGCACTACCGGGAGCACGTTGATGAACTGTGCAGCGACGTTGAAGCGAGCCGGGGCTCGGCGTGTTTCGGCGGTGGTGTTTGCTAAAGAAATGTTGGTCGATGATATTGAGGATCGAGAGCTATGATACGGAATGTCAAGACAGTGTTGTTCGATGTTTACGGGACTTTGGCTACGTGGTATCCGGACCGGTATGTGCTTCATGCCAATGCGGCGGAGAAGTTCGGGATTGAGGTGACCAAGGAGGGTATCGACGCTGGTTATGCGGTGGCGGAGGCTTACATGACGAGACAGAACTCGGAGTCGCCAATCAGGTTGATGTCGAATGAAGAGCGCAATCAGTTCTTCGCCCGGTTTGAGCAGATGGTTCTCGAAGGATGCGGCATCGAGGTGGATATCGAATTGGCGGATCGCATCTGGCGTGAAGTGGCGAAGCAGGAGTATGAGATGGTGTTGTTCGATGATGTTTTAGTCAATTTGGATGCTCTGCGGGATCGCGGGTATATCGTGGGGGTGGTTTCGAATGTTCCAAGTGGTGGTAATGAGCTTGCAGATGAGTTGGGTTTGTCGGGCAGCATCGATTTTGCGGTGACGAGCAGCGAGGTCGGGGTGGAGAAGCCAGATCGTAGGATCTTCGATGAGGCTTTGCGACGGGCGGATGATACGTCGCCAGATGCGGCGGTGATGGTTGGCGATCAGATCGATTCGGATGTGAGGGGTGCGATTGGGGCCGGCATACAGCCGGTGTTGCTGGATCGAAACGATAATCATGTTGATTTCGAGGGGCATCCTCGGATCCAGTGTCTTGAGCAGCTGCAAGGGCTGTTGTCAGACAATTGAGATTGTGGTTTCTAGTCGAGGTACCGAGAATCAGGTGGCTATGAACAAGACTCAACGACTTCAACGGTGGTATGACGAGAATGCGACTGCGGACAGTCTTCTGTTCGGGGAGTTCATGCACCTTGGGGCCAACCAGACGATCTTGAAGGTTGGGTTACATGGGATTGAGCCGGGTGAGGATTCGGTTGTGTTGGATATGGCTTGCGCGGTTGGCGGAAATGCGCGGTGGCTGGCGTCGTTGTATGGATGCACGGTTTATGGGAATGACATTGATGATGAGGCGATCGCTACGGCGAACGATCTTGCGAAGATCGAGGGAGTGGAGGATCGATGCAATTTCATCGTTGCACCTGTTGAAGATACCGGTTTGGAAGCGAACTCTGTCGATTTGGTGGTTTCGACGGATATTTTTGACATCGCCGAGGTGGTGCGGGTTTTGAAGCCGGGTGGACGTTTCTTGCTAAGCGCGTTGTTCAGGTTGGATGCTCAAGCACCGGAAGAGGTCGCCGCGGACAACGGCTTGGAGGTTGAGTTGAGGCGTGATGTCACGGAGTTGGCCCAGACGTTTTTGCACTCGAAGGAGGAGGAAGCGAGGTTGTTGCAGAAGTCTGGGATAATTTCGGACCGCCAGTTGATACAAGTTATCAACGACGCGTTGCGGCGTCGGGGAGGGCATCATTTGTTGGTTAGGTGGAGGAAGCGAGGCTGAATTCGACTAACTCACTGGAATCAGTTTTATATCCGCAAAAACAGATTGGATCGAACTGCAAGTTTGCCTTAACATGAGTACAACTAACCGGGAGGTATGTAAGTTGGTCAAAGAAGATGAAAAATCAGCAATCTCTGAAACTTTGGAACCTCAAGAAGCCGGGATTGCGGATCTGATTGAGTTTTATGAAAAGGTCGAAGGAGTATATGTAGAGGCCTCTACGTATACCGTTGAGCCTTCGATGTCCTACGCTTCCGATTCGACGAACAGTCCGTTAAGTTATGCCCACGTGGGGTGAAATCCTCCAAGAGCTCAATCAAACGGTAGCTCCGCCGTCGGGGCCAGACTTCGACGGCATTCGACGACAGTATCTGCGTCGCCTACATCAAACCACGGGGCGGGCGGTCATCCTTTATACATCGGCTTGGTTTGAATCACGCCCGATCCCTCCTGCGGAACTCCAAGTTTCGTTGCCGGATGTCGGAGGATTTATGGAAGCAGTCTCAAACATCCGTGAAACGGAACTAGACCTTGTCATCCATAGTTCTGGTGGATCCGCTGAAGCTGCGGAAGCGATCATTGAGTATCTGAGGCAGCGGTTTAATCACATTAGAGCGATAGTACCTGTTTCGGCAATGTCGGCTGCCACGATGATGTGTCTTTCAGCGGACGAGATCGTGATGGGCCAACACTCACAACTCGGTCCTATCGACCCACAGTTCATCATCTCTACACCAGAAGGAGCAAGATCTGCACCAGCGAAGGCAATCCTCAATCAGTTCGAATTGGCAAAGCGGGAATGTGCGAAACCTGAAAACCTGGCCGCATGGATGCCGATTTTGCGCACCTACGCGCCGGGGTTGTTGACGCAATGCGTCGACTCAAGAGAATTCGCGTCCAAAATGGTCGCTGGTTGGCTCCAGAATTATATGCTTCGTGAAGATCCTGAGGCGAACAAGAAATCCCTCGACATTGCGGACTGGTTTGCCGATTACGAATCTTTTCGCTCCCATGGTCGTAGAGTTGGTCGCGAGCAGGCTCGGGAAATCGGTGTCGTCGTGTCCGATTTGGAATCGAATCCAGAGCTGCAGGACGCTGTTTTATCGGTTCATCATGCCACAATGCACACATTTTCTGGCACGCCCGCGGTGAAAATAATCGAAAATCATCTGGGTCGAGCATGGATTCGGAGCAGTTCGATTGGAATGCCACTTCCGACGCCCGTCGCACTTCCGACTGAAACACCTGAAGCCGGTGCCCCGGTTCAAGGTCGGCAGGCTCAACTAAAACGGGCAGAAAGAAGACGGCAAGAGCGCGAACGGAGACGGCGCAGGTGATCTCAGTGATCTACTTGACCCAGCCTGAAACAATAAACTATGAGCTTGGGTCTCTACCGGACAAGCCGCATTTGCTACGGATAAACCGCGAGCGTCTCTAATCCGGTCGCTTCGGGTAGGCCCAGCATCAGGTTCATGTTTTGGACGCCGGCTCCGGCTGCGCCTTTAACCAAGTTGTCAAGGGCGGTGATTACTATCAACCGTCCGCTATAGGAATCGACGTTGACGTTGATGAGGATGTGGTTGGATCCCCATGTCTCTTTGGTTGACGGGGCTGAGGAGACTACTCGGACGAACGGTTCGTCGGCGTAGAAGTCACGGTACAGATCGGTGGCTTCTTGCTGGGTGATTCCGTTTTTGAGGGTGGCGTAGTGGGTGCCCAGGATGCCGCGTGTCATGGGTGCGAGGTGAGGGACGAAGGTGACTTTGACCTCGCCGTGTTTCGACAGGTTGCTGAGTTCCTGCGACATTTCGGGCATGTGGCGGTGTCCGCTGAGGCCGTATGCCGACATGCTGTCGTTGATCTCGTTGAAGTTGTAGATGACATCGCCTTTGCGGCCTGCACCGGAGACGCCGGATTTGGAATCGCTGATGACGTCGGTCTCGACGATGTCGGCGTCGAATGCGGGGGCTAGTCCTAGGATCGTGCCGGTGGGGTAGCAGCCGGGATTGGCGATCAGGCGGCTTCGTTTGACATCTTCGCGGTGGAGTTCCGGGAGGCCGTAGACGGCGTTTTCGATGTACTGGGGACAGGGATGTGCTGTCTTGTACCAGGTCTCGAAGACGGTAACGTCTTTGAGGCGGAAATCGGCGCTGATGTCGACGCAGTGGACATCGTCCGCGATGAACGGATCGAGTGCCTCTGCGCTAGCGGCGTGGGGGAGAGCCGAGAAGACGAAATCGACCGAGTCGTCTAGGCTTGGTGCGATCTTCATGTCGGCGTCGAGGAGGTGAGGGAATACCTCGCTGAGCTGCTTGCCGGCGGCGCTCCTGCCAGTGACTTGCGCGATTTCGACATTGGGATGTCGGTGCAAGATGCGCGCCAGTTCGGAACCGGCGTATCCGGTTACGTTGATGATGCCGACACGCGTCTTGGACATGGTGACGTTCTTTCGGGGCCTCTCTCAGGTTTGAGGGTTGGTGGTAAGGGCTCTTTAGATTCTATTCGGCGGGTTTTCGGCGTTGTTTGACGTATTCGACGACAGCGTGGATTCCATCGGGAGGGGCGCCGAGTTCTATGGCGCGCTTGATGTCTTGTTCTGCCAATTCATCTTGGCCGAGAGCGGTGCGTGCCACTGCGCGGTTGCCTAACGCGTCTGAACTATTCGGATCCAGTTCAAGTGCGCGGTCAAGGTTCACGACGGCCTGCTCGAAGAAACCAATGCTGAGGTATGCGGTCCCTAGGTTGAACTGGATGATGGCGTTGTCGGGATCGAGCCAGGCGGCTTCCTCGAAGTCGCGGGCTGCGGCGTCAGGCTGGCCGAGTTGGGCGGATTTGAGTCCGCGGGCGAAGAACTCGGCGGATGTCGTAGGTTCGGGGGTTTTCGTTTCATCGGCCATCAGCGGAGGGCGAGGATTACACTTGCATCGACGCGTTTGGAGGATAAGGATAAGACTCGGCCCATGAAGATCGCACTAATTGGACAGTCGGCATTCGGAAAAGCAGTGCTTGAAGCGCTCAATTCGCGAGAGGAACATGAGATCGTCGGCGTGTTCGCGGCACCTGATGGAGCTCGAAGGCGAGAGGCTTTGGCGATTGCGGCAGAAGGTATGGGTTTGCTTGTGTGGCAGTTCAAGCGGATGAGGGACCAGGAGTGCATCGACGTGTTTCGTTCGCTCGACGCAGATCTTTGCGTGATGGCGTACGTGACGGACATCGTGCCAAATGAGATCATCGATGCGCCTTCACAGGGGACGATCCAGTATCATCCCTCTCTGCTGCCTCTTCATCGGGGTCCGAGTTCGATAAATTGGGCGATCATTCAAGGGGATTCCGAGACGGGACTGTCGATATTCTGGCCGGATGAAGGCTTGGATACGGGTCCGACACTGCTGCAGAAGCGGGTAGAGATCGGACTTGATGACTCGGTGGGTTCGCTCTATTTCAATCACCTATTTCCGATGGGAGTGGAGGCGATCTTGGAGTCGGTCGATCTTGTGGCAGCCGGAAGTGCTCCAAGGATCGTGCAGGATGAATCTGCTGCGACCTACGAGGGATGGTGCGGTGCGAGGGATGCGCGGGTCGATTGGTCGATGGATGTGTCGGATGTCCACAACTTGATCAGAGGTTGCGATCCGCAACCGGGAGCATGGTCGATCCTGAACGATCAAAAGGTCGGCTTGTTCGGAAGCACGATCACCTGTGACGAGCCCAGTGAGGTGCGGCCTGGCACGATCACCGAGGTAGACGGCAAAGGGATGACGATCGTATGCGGCAATGGTCAAGTTAAGGTGAGACGTGGTCGCATCGAGCGCGGAGCTAAGTCTGCTGCGGCCGATCTGGGGGTCTCGTCAGGCGACCGATTCAAGTAGCCCGGAACCAGTCCACCATGAGTCCTGTGACTCGGTCAGCAGCTTCCAGTTGTACGATGTGGCCGCAGTTTTCGATTATTTCAAGGCGCGAATTTGGTATTGATTGGACTGCCCGGCTGCTATGCCGCGTGGGAATAATCAGATCGGAATCGCCCCAGATGAACAGCGTTGGTGTTTTGACTTTTGCGAGGTCAGCAACGTCCAGTACGTCGCGTTGCCCCCGAAATCCCGCGAACCTTCTAAGTCCTTGGTGGAATGCCTTGGTCGCTCCGTTGCGGCATCCGACCTGGAAGTGCAGGTCCTTCCATGCCTCTCGCTCCTCGGACGGTCCGGACTTCTGGGCTTCGAAGCGATCGAAGAAGAAGTAACGGTCTCTCCGAGATTCGTATCTTACGAACGGTCTCATGAGTGGGATTGTCGCCAACCTCAACAGCCAGTTGAGACCATGTCCGAAGCCTGGCGATGACATCAGGATCGCGCGATTGAATCTGTTGGGTTGGCGAATCATGGTGCCTAGGGAGCCGATCGCACCCATCGAGTGGCCTGCGATGCTAGCAATTTCTATCTCAAGCTGATCCATAACTCCGAGGATCACGTCGGAGATCTGCTGCCGAGGTGCGTAGATGCGTTTCGGCATGTCGGAAATACCGAACATCGGGACATCTGGGACGATGACGCGGTGGTGCTTTGCCAGTGCGTCAATCTGTCGGTGCCATGCCGGTCCACCGCTTCCTGCTCCATGCACCAATATCACGGGCGGACCGTTGCCGAACTCCATCACATGCACCCGTTCAAAGCCTCCAGCCGACACAAATCGCCCTTGGTAATGCAGACCCGAGAACGACATCAGTCGATCCCCTGCTTCGCGGATTCTGTCCAAGCTTTGATCGTGGACGGTTGAGGAGGGTTGAGCGGTTATTTCCAAGTCATGCTGCCTAAAGGTTGGCGATGTCCTGAGATACGCCAAGTCTAGAATTGGGGTTGCATGACATTATCAGTCACCAAATCCGAGGCTGATCAGCCAGTTTCACTCTCACGACGCGCTTCCGACTCGATGCTTCTCGAGGCTGAGGAGCTTCTGGAGTTCGACCGCGTGCGGGAGATGCTGGCCGAGGAGGCGCGCTTCTTCATGTCTCGTGAGATCATCCGCGAGTCACACCCGGTACGTCATCCAGAGGATGTCGCACGTCTTCAGGATGAGACCGACGAGGCTGTGCATCTGCTCAAGAGCAAGGGCGACATCGGACTAGCGGGTATGCGAGATCCCCGTGATCCATTGCGTCGCGCCATGCTCGGCGGTGTTTTGAACGGCTCTGAGCTGCTGATCCTCTGCGGCATTTTCCAGTCGATGTGGGTGGCTAGAAACACAGTGATGGCGATCGAAGATGAAGTGCCGCGTCTTGCTGAGATGGCCTCTCATATCCGAGATCTGCGGGATGTGCGATCCGAGATTGTTCAGGCGCTGTCCGACTCCGGCGATGTCCTCGACAGCGCGACGCCGAGATTGGGACAACTGCGTGAACGTGCCCGTACCGCGTACCAGAGATCGATGCGAATCATGGAGCGAATCGTCTCCCGCGACGCGTTTCGAACCTCGTTGCAGTCCAACGTCATCGCCTCTAGAAACGATCGCCTCGTGTTGGAGGTGAAATCGTCGGAACGAAGCGTCTTGCCGGGCATCATCCACGACATTTCGTCGAGTGGCCAGACTGCATTCATCGAACCATTCCAAGTTGTTGGTGCGACGAACGAGTGGCGACAGATGGCACTGGAGGCGGAGAAGGAAGAAGAACGTCTGCTCCGCAAGTTTTCGCGCGCGATTGCGAGTCAAGGCGAAGACGCGATGGCCTCAATGCAGGCCGCTGCGAATCTCGACGCAATCGTAGCACGGGGGCGTTTGTCGTTAAAAATAGGTGGAATCCGGCCAAACTCAACGTCCGACCATGAATCATCCGATATAAATCAGCTGTTGCTGATCGAAGCAAAGCACCCTTTGTTGAGCGATGCGGCCGTGCCGATCTCGATGAACCTCGATTCGAAGTGCCGTGGCCTCGTCATCACAGGCCCCAACACCGGAGGCAAGACCGTCGCCCTGAAGACTCTCGGACTAATGGCGTTGATGCACCAATCGGGCATCCAGATCCCGGCTCGAGAGTCTTCTGCACTGCCTGTTTTCGATGGTGTCTTTGCCGATATCGGTGACGCTCAGAGCATTGACCGCTCGGTCTCGACATTCTCATCGCACATGGAACGAGTGGTCAAAATTATCGAACGCGCATCGGAACATTCACTCGTCCTTCTCGACGAATTAGGGACCGGTACCGATCCTGAAGAAGGTTCCGCGTTGGCCCGTGCGATCCTCGACACCCTCGTCAATCGCGGAGCTTGGACCTGCATCACGACCCACCATCGACAGGTCTCGGAATACGCCGCGAGACACGACAACTTGAACAACGCGTCGGTGGAACTCGATCCTGAGACGATGCTGCCGAACTATCGCCTAATCATGGATCTGCCCGGTCAGAGCTACGCGATGCAGGTGGCGCAGCGACTCGGATTGGAGCAGCCGATCCTGGACCATGCCGAGACGATGCTCGACCCTCTCCGGGCACAGACCGAATCGCTCCTTAAGTCGCTGCAACGCGAACGCGACAACGTCCGCGATGTCCAAGAGCGTGCGACTAGAGATCGCGCTGAAGCTGAAAAACTCCGCGCTGAGGCTGAAGAGAATTTGGCGGCATCGGAACGCGAACGAGACAAGTCGATAGAACAGACTAGGGAGCAGCTGAAACAAGAAGCCCAGCGCGTCCGACGTCAGCTACGGAGGTTGATGCGAGAGGCGGACCGCACTCAGGGATGGCAGGAGGCTAGGCAGTCCTCCGCCGAGATCGTAACCCAAGTCAACCGCTCGGATTGGATGGGTGATGATCGATCCGACGGCGACGAGAAGCTGCGAAGGGCCCAACCTGACGACGATAGATCGCCTCAGTTCTCAATCGGAGATACCGTTCGCGTCGAAAGTTTGGGATTGACGGGTGAGATCGTTGAGATCGACCGCGACAATCGAGCGGTCATACTAGCGGGCACGATGCGATTTCAGGCTCGTCCTCATATGATGACGCTGGTCAAACCCAGCGCTGCAACTCCACAACTGAGTAGCTCAGAACCGACTACGTCCCGCTCGCCGCGAGTGAGTTCGGTCGCCGATGCCGCGGGCGATCTCGATGTCCGGGGTTCCCGCGTCCACGTTGTCGAATCGATGATTCCGCAGTTCATCGACCGTGCCTTTATGCAGGGACTGACTAGCGTCCGCATCATCCACGGCGAGGGAACCGGTGCTCTGCGACAAGCGGTACGCGATATCTTGTCTCGTGAGCCGCATGTCGAGACATTCGAACCTGCTCCGCTGAATGCAGGGGGAAACGGGGTGACGATCGCCATTTTGGAATGATTCGCGTTGCGGGACGGGGTATCGTTGGTGTCTGTCGTTCCGCGGGCCCCCTTTGTCCCCCGTATCGGAGTACGGGGCAGGCTTCGGACATTTCCCCCGTGAACGGGGGAAACCCGGCCCCTTGGCCGCCCCGGGCATCTCCTGCGTCTCGCTTCGCTTGCTCGCGTCCCTGATTTTGGTCTTTTGGGCCTCGAAAGGGGACGGTGGGTTCCGGCTTTCGCCGGAATGACGTGGTTTTGCAATGGTCTCGCTGGGCGGGAGTTTAGTGGTGGGATCAGATGTTTAATTGCTGTGAATCGACGGCACGCGCTCGTAGCTGACCGCATCCGGCGTCGATATCGATGCCTTTTTCGATGCGCACGGTGGACGGGACGCCGAAGCGACGGAGTTCTATCTGGAAGAGTTCGGCGTCGTCTCGGCTTGTGCGCTCAAAGGGACCGTCCGAAGTGGGGTTGACTGGGATGAGATTGACGTGGCAGAGAAGGCCGGAAAGGAGTTTGCCCAGCTTGCGGGCGTGACCGATAGTGTCGTTTTGGCCTTTGAGCAAGACGTACTCGAAGAAGATTCGGCGATCCGTTATGTCGACATACCGTCGGCAAGCATCGATCAGCACTGAGAGCGGGTATCGGCGATTGATGGGCATTGTCTCAGAACGGGTTTTGTCATCGGGTGCGTGGAGGGAAACCGCGAGGTTTATCTGGATATTTTCCGTTGCCAAGCGCTCGATTTGTGGTGCGAGGCCGACGGTCGAAAGCGTGATGTGACGAGCACCAACGGCTAGTCCGTTGGCATCGTTGATGGCTCGGATTGCGGCCATCGTGTTTTCGTAATTGGCGAGCGGTTCGCCCATGCCCATGAAGACGACGTTGGTCACTCCTTGAATACTCCCAAGATCACGCTTGCCGCCCTCGACCTCGGCACGGTCCTCGTTCAGAGCGATCCGCTGCATGAAGATGATTTGGGCTACGATTTCGCCGACGCTCAACTGTCGTCGAAACCCTTGTTGGCCTGTTGCGCAGAAGGTGCATCCCAAAGCGCAACCAGCCTGTGTCGAGACACATACGGTTTTCCTGGCCTTCCGATGTCCGTCGGCTTGGTAGCGCATCAATACCGTTTCGATCAACTCACCATCGGGCAGTCGGAACAGGGCTTTGTCTGTCGAGCCGTCGGCAGAGGTGAGATGCAAGACCGTGTCCAGCGGGTCGACGGCGAAACGCTCTGCGAGTTCGCTCCTTAAGGTTTTCGGAAGCGTCGTGATCGACTCGAAATCGTCGATGCACTCCCTGTGGATGGCCTGCCAGATCTGCTTGGCGCGATATCGAGACTGTCCGAACGAATCGACTATCTCCTGCTCCAATTCGGAGCGAGAGAGATCAAGGATAGAGGGTTTGGTACGCGTAGGGGCGTCGGTGACGAGGGCCATGGGTTCAATGCTAACGAGTGGGGCAGACGCTTTGGCGATGGAGCGAAAGAGTAGCAACGAGCCTCTGTAAATCGCTCTTTAGTTGTTATGCGATCGAATTCGTATTCGAGTTCGGCTCACCACAATCAGAGTGCTGTCGGTCATTGATTCAGAATGGTTCTCAACCAGATCGCGCATTGCTGCGACTTTTTCAACAACCGGCATATCCACAAACCGAATGATGCAAGGGTGAGACATACCGCGCAGAAAAACCAATTCGCCGAAATCTTTATCTTCCGTGATGATCACGCGTTGCTCTTTGAGTGCGAATGCAAGAAGCACTTCATCCGTTGCGCCAGCATCTAGGTGAGTGGCAGAAACGACATCTTGCTCAAGTTCACTTAGCGACGCGATCATGCTACGCGATGCAGCGCAAACATCAATTAGAAACTTCAAGACGTTTCGCGCACGAGCATCCGTTCATGCACTCTTTCTCCCGACATGGAACGGTGAGCAAAAAGCAGGCAAGCCTGGATATCTTCCGCTTCAAGAAACACGTATTCCCGGAGAATGGTCTCCGCATTTTCCCCTGACGCCAACATCCCCAAAATGTGTTCCACGGCTACACGCATATCACGGATGATAGGTTTGCCGCCAAACACATCCGCGCGTACCGTGATACGGTTCAGCAATTCTTCATCCCTTGACACGATTCCCTCCATTGCAGGATATTTTAACGCCGTATTTGCCGACTCGATTCAACTCACTCGTCGAAATCAACTGACACAGAGATGGGCTGCGAAGGTTTTCGGTTGATATCTGGCTATGATCTACGCTGGGTTACGTCGTATAAACAGGTGGAAATCGCATACTATCTCACCACGACTGTCTCACCCACCCCGAAATACTCGAGCGCATCCTCGTTGACTTCGATGCCGAGCCCCGGATCGTTAGTAACGTCGACCCATCCATCGGTTTGAGTGAAGAAGGGATCGGTCAGCGCGCTCCTCACTGGATGGATAGTCTGATCGAACTCGGTTACTGGCTCGTTAACGAATGGTTCTTTTGGATGGGCCGGTGGTGTCTGCGAGACGGTTGCCAAGACGTGGAGGATGGCGGCGAGGCTGATGTGGGTGTTGAAGAAGTGGGGGACGAATTGGATGTTGAAGGCTTCGGCCATCTGGGCGCAGAGCTTTAGTTCGGAGATGCCGCCGACGTTTACGAGCTCTGGTTGGATCATGTCGAAGATGCGGCGTCGAAGCAGACGGGCGACGTCGCGTCGGGTGCTGGCCGACTCGCCGCCTGCTGTAGGCACGGGGGATTGCGTCGTGATCAGGAGGTTGTCGTCGAGAGCGCGGGATGATGTGGGTTCTTCGAACCAGCCGATGTCGGCGTCGGCGATCCGGCGTGCCATCACGAGGGCTGTGCCGGTGTCGTACGCTTCATTGGCGTCGACCATGACGCGGATGTCGTCGCCGACTGTACGCCGAACCGCGTGGACTCGGTCAACGTCTTCGTCGAGGGTTAGTCCGCCGATCTTCATCTTCATCGCTTTGAAGCCGTCTTCGGCGTGCGATTGGGCTTCTTCGCGGAGGTCTGGCCACATCGGATCCTCGACGTCTCGTTCGGTGTAGAAGAGGCCGGTAGCATAGGTGAAGATCTTGTCTCGGACTTTGCCGCCGAGGAGTTCATATACAGGGAGGCCGCGAGACTTGCCGACGAGGTCGTACAGGGCGATGTCGATGGCGCTGGCGGTTTTGGATGCGATGCCACCGTATCCGCCGCCTTGGTAGCGGGTGTTGACGATCGATTGCCAGATGCTGCCGAAATGCTCGGGGTCCATGCCGATGATGCCTTGGGCGACATCAGCGAAATCCCTAGCTCCGGCACCAGTTTCGCCCCAGCCGTAGGTTCCGTCGTCAGCGATCACCTTGACGGCGAGCGTGTTGCGAGTCGTTTTCCAAGTCATAGACGACTTGTAGGGCGCGTCGATCTTTCCGACGAGATTGTGGAGTTCGATGCGTTCGATTTTCATGGGGTGCGGGAACTGTCTACTGAACGATGATCGCGTCGCCTCGACGGAAGTGGGCTAGCGCGTCTTCGTCGACTTCGACGCCGAGGCCTGGTCTGTCGGGGACTGTGACGTGACTGTCGGTCTGTTTGAAGATCGGATCGGTGAGGTTTTCGCGGATCGGGTGCGGTGTCTGATCGAACTCAGTGACGGGTTCGTTGACGTATGGTTCTTTGGGATGTGCCGGTGGCGATTGGGCGACGGTTGCGAGGGTGTGAAGTATCGCGGAGAAGCTGATCGCGGTGTTCCAGAAGTGGGGGACGAAGCGGACGTTGCAGGCTTCGGCCATTGATGCTGAGAGTTTCAGTTCGGAGATGCCGCCGACGTTGACGATTTCGGGCTGGATGATGTCGAAAACGCGGTTCTTGAGAATACGGGCGACCTCGCGTCGGGTGCTTGCCGATTCGCCTCCGGATGTTGGGACTGGGGATCGGCTGGTTACGAGCAGGTTGTCTTCGTCTTCGCGGGAGGAGCATGGTTCTTCGAACCATGTGACGTCGGCGTCGGCCATTTGGTAGGAGGCTTGGATCGCGGTCATGGGGTCGTAGGCCTCGTTGGCGTCGACCATGATGCGAACGTCTTCGCCGACTTGATCGCGGAGGGCGTATACGCGGTCAATATCCTCCTTGAGTTTGAGGCCGCCGATCTTCATCTTCATCCCGGAGAATCCCTCGTCCGCGTATCCTTGGGCCTCTTCTCGGAAGTCGGACCATGTCTTGTCCTCTAGGTCGGAGGGGACGTAGTAGAGGCCGGTGGCGTAGGTGCAGATACGGTCGCGGACTTTGCCGCCCAATAGTTCGTAGACTGGTTTGCCTCTGGCGCGCCCTAAGAGGTCGTGAAGGGCCATGTCGATGGCGCTTGCGATGTTGGACGCGGCACCCGCGTAGCCGCCGCTCTGATAGTTCGGATTGACTATCGATTGCCAGATGGCGCTGGTTCGCTCCGGGTTTTCGCCAATGAGTTTTTTGGCTGCGCCAGCCAATGCATCGGGACTGCAACCGGTCTCGCCCCAACCGTAAGCTCCGTTGTCGGCGATTATTTGGACGACCTGGGTTGCGCGTTCATGCGTCCACCGTTGCGACCAGCCGAATGGCTGGTCGAGTTTGCCAACGAGGGGGTGGATCTCGATCCGCTCGATCTTCACGTAAGCTGCCGCCAATCGTCGTCGAGTTCGGCGAAGCGGTCGTGCATGGCATCGACAAACGTGGCATCAATGCTGAGAGCGTCGTCAAGGGTATCGATGTTTGAAACCATGTGCCGAGGGTTTTTCGTTCCGACGATTGCGACATGGATCTCTGGATGCGCAAGAGTGAATCCCATTGCGGCGACGATGGGGTCGTCTGGTTCTCCGGGGACATCGCCTGCCTGCTGCACGGCTTGGCAGCGCTGCAGGTAGGTGTTGTCGTAGCTGCGGCGTGAGTCTGCCATGCCTGCCTTGGCCATGCCCCACGTGGCACCGGCGATCGGACGTTTTGCGATGACGCCGACTCCGTTGGCGGCGCACTTTTGGAGGAGTCCAGTCGTGTATGCGCGCTGTTCAACGAGGTTGAAACTCGTCTGCAAGGTATCGAAGATGCCGGAATCGACCGCCCAGTGCGCCGCTTCATTGTCGCCGGAATAGCCGATCATTCGAGTCTTTCCAGCATTGCGGGCATCTTCCAGCGCGCGGATGATGTCGCCCCGTTCAAGATACGAAATGTCGCAAGAGTGAAGCTGAACCAGATCGACGTGGTCGGTTTTCATTCGTCGGAGGCTCTGGTCGATGGAAGCGCGAACGACTTCGTAAGTCCAATCCTCACCATCGAGGTCCACGGCGCGGGCCTGTCCGGCCTTAGTTGCGAGTAAGTAGTCGTCGCGTCGATGCGAGACCGTGCGCCCGATTAATTCTTCGGAGATGTTGTAGGAGGCAGCAGTGTCGAGAAAGTTGATGCCCATGTCGAGGGCGTTGTTCAACACGCTCCCCGCTTGTTCCTCTTCGTCAAAGCTGAGCTCCATCCCCATTTCCGCCAATCCCGCTCCCAAGCGCGAGACTGTGTAACCTGTCTTCCCGAAATCGACCATTTGCATTGTCGTGCTCCTATTAGTTAATCGCTTGTTGTCATTTATTCGTGTCGGGCCAGATGACTTTGGCTGCCCACGCACCGTCAAAGTTCGTCCCGTCATTCAATATGGCGTCTCTGAGTATGCAACGGTACATGTTCGTGTTGCTCAGATTAGCGTCACTCAGGTCCGCGCCTGCCAAGCTGGTGCGAAACAGCGCGGCGTCGCTCAGATCGGCATTGACGAACTTGGTCCGCCTAGCCCATCCTTCAGAGAGATCAGCGCCCTTCAAGCATGCTCCCGTCAGATCGGCGTTGTCGAGGATGACACGGGACAGGTTCCAACCGCTGAAGTTCATTCCTGCTAGGTCTGCCCCTGAAAGATCGAGCCTGTCAGCGGGGTTTTCCGTCCGCCAATCATCGACGGCGGCGGCGCCCATCTTGACGGCTTGGAGGTGTTGCGGATTCAAATCGGAAGATCGATCTCCAACTGAACGAGTGATGCAGCCCGACGACCACACTCGGCAAATGTTAATCGATAGGCACCAGATCGCCGGACGCGGGGGTGAAACAACTATGAAACATATCTTTTTTAGTTTGGATCGCGTGGCGCGCACCGTATCAATAAGCGCGCGTCGAATTGACTCGATCAGGATCAGGAGAGACGAGAAAAATGGCCGATGCCAATGATGTGATCAAGCTGATGGAGGAATCGGGATCGCAATGGTTAGACATTCGCTTCACCGATGTCCCCGGAACTTGGCAGCACGTATCCTTCCCCAAGCATGAGGTAACCGAAGACCTGTTCGCCGAAGGCACTGGTTTCGATGGTTCCAGCATCCGAGGTTTCCAGACCATCGACGAATCCGACATGCTGCTCTTCCCAGACGCGTCCACCGCGACCGTAGATCCGTTCATACCGGGCACAGTGTCGATCATCGCCGACGTTAAAGACCCGATCACGGGGGCGGACTACGACCGCAGCCCGCGCCACGTCACGGCGAAAGCGGAGGCTTACTTGAAGTCGACCGGCATCGGTGACACCTCCTACTGGGGTGCCGAAGCTGAGTTCTTTATCTTCGATAGCGTCTCCTACGGCGGCGCATCGAACTCGGCACATTACGAAGTCGACTCCGAAGAGGCCATCTGGAACACCGGCAATGCCACCGATCTTTCCGGCGAAGGCCCGAATTTGGGTCACAAACTCCGCCACAAGGGCGGTTACTTCCCGGCACCTCCTTCGGACACTCAGACGTTGATCCGGCACGAAGCTTGCGAGGCGATGGCCTGTTTCGGGATTGAGATCGAGAAGCACCACCACGAGGTTGCGACTGCTGGCCAAGGTGAGATCAACTGGCGTTTTTCACCTTTGAAGCTCGCGGCGGACCATGTGATGGCGTACAAGTACTGCCTGAAGAACACTGCTGCCAAGCACGGCAAGACCGCAACCTTTATGCCTAAGCCATTGTTCGAGGACAACGGCACGGGCATGCACACTCACCAGTCGATCTGGAAAGATGGCTCGCCGATGTTCGCGGGTGATGGCTACGCTGGGTTAAGCGAATTGGCGCTCAATTACATCGGCGGACTGCTCAAGCACGGCGATGCGTTGATGGCGCTGGTCGCTCCGAGCAGCAACTCCTACAAGCGACTCGTCCCCGGCTTCGAGGCCCCGACGATCTTGGCATTGTCCGCTCGAAACCGATCGGCTGCGGCACGCATTCCGATGTACTCGCAGTCGCCCAATGCGAAGCGAGTAGAGTTCCGACCTCCGGACCCGACCTGCAACCCGTACCTCGCATTCTCGGCCATGCTGATGGCCGGTCTTGACGGCATCGCCACAGGTGCAAGCCCGGGCGAGCCGATCGAAGAGGACCTCTACGAGGTCGACCCGGCGACGTTGAACCAGGTCCCAGGCAGCCTTGAGGCCGCGCTCGACGCATTGGAGGCCGATCACGACTTCCTGCTCAAGGGCGGCGTCTTCACGCCCGACCTGCTTGAAGCCTACATCGACTTCAAACGCGAGAACGAGGTCGACGCAGTTCGCCTGCGGCCGCACCCGTACGAGTTCTTCCTCAGCTACGACGCATAACCGTCGTCAGCTATACGAGATAAAACGAGACGCTCCGGGGTCACCCCCCGGGGCGTTTCCGTTTGTTGGTTAAGAGTCGCGTTGAGTGAAGAATGATTCTTGGGATCAAAAGAATGAATGATGAATCGTTTTTGGGTTGGAAAGACGACGAATGATTCTTAGAATCAAAAGAATGAATGATGAATCGTTTTTGATCGTGCAGCGCGGGGTCTCGGGCGATCTGGCGACCAAAGAATGATTCTTGGAATCAAAAGAATGAATGATGAATCATTTCTGATTCCGGTCCCATGACTGCACTGACCTCAGAAGAACTCCGTGAGTTGCTCAAGCGACTTGACGGCGAGCCCGCTGATGCCCTCGAATCGAACCACCTAGAGTTCAAATCGGGGAATGCACGAGGGGCTCAAATCCGTAATCAGTCGCGAACCATCCGGGAGTCGGTAGTCGCTTTTGCCAACGCCGACGGCGGAAACTTGGTCCTTGGCGTTGCTGATGGCAAACGCACTCGTTCCGCCGCTATCGTAGGAGTGCAACGGATCGATATAAACGATCTTCAACGCGACATATACGACGGCACCGATCCCCACATCACAGTCGACGTTGAGGAAGTCATCGAACCTGAAGGCCGGATCTTGATCGTCAGAGTGCCAAACAGCAATCAGGTGCACACGACCACCGACGGCATGAACAGGATACGCGTCGGCAAAGAATCGAAACCGTTGACAGGATCCGGTCTAGCGCAACTGTTCGAGACACGCAGCGGAACCGACCACACCGCTCAGCTCGCACGGGGAGAAAATCTGGATGCGATCGACCCTGCTGAGATTCGTCGATTGAGAGAAATGATTCGCGCCGAGGACACTAATCCGGGGTTGAACGGCCTAAGCGACGAGGAGTTGCTCAAAGCTTTGGGGCTGGCAGAAGGTGAACGTGTCAACATTGCCGCGATATTGATGTTGGGGCACAAATCGGTGCTGGCCAGATACGTATCTCAACACGAACTGACCATCGCTCGTTTCCGCGAGCCGCTTCAATATGATTTTCGACGCGACATCCGAGAACCCCTGTTGAAAACCATCGACGAAGTTCGAAGGATCATCGAAGCCAACGTCCGGATCACCACTGTCCAAACGGCTGGATTCCATCATTTCGAAATTCCCGACATCAGCTGGATCGTCATCCGGGAATCAGTGCTCAACGCGTTGATCCACCGAGATTACTTCATCAACGGTTCGATCCAGGTGTTTCTACATCATGATCGAGTCGAAGTGACCAGCCCGGGAGGATTCGTCGGAGACATCTCTCCGGAAAACGTGTTGCGCCACGCTCCTGTGCGCAGAAATCATCTGTTGGCAGACGCGTTTCGAGCCATCGGCCTCGTCGAACGGGTTGGACTAGGGGTAGATCGGATTTTTAGTGAGACGCTAAGAGCTGGCAAGGACTTCCCGCGCTATGAATCGGACGTAGGTACCGTCAAACTAACTCTCCCAACCGCCATCCACGATGGTTTCGCTCGCTTCGTTGCGGAACGCCTCCTCGACGGCGAGGAACTGGGACTTGACGATCTGATGGTGCTGCGCAGTCTGATGACACGCGATGAGTTGAATAGATGGTCCGCATCCGAAGTTCTGAAAGTCACGGAGACCGTTGCGGCCGATCGGCTAGCGCATTTGAATTCGCGAGGGTTTTTGGAAGTTCGAGGGCGCGGGCGGGGCGCGTCGTATCGATTAGGTCAGCAATTCTCAGACTGGCACGATGTTAGAAGCGTGATAGATCTCGAGACGTTGGGCAGTGACGAAATTCGCCGCGCGATCGTTCAGGCGATCAGTAGACGCGGTTCCGTTACGAATGCCGCTGTGCGCACCATCACGGGGTTCTCGCGTAACGAAACCGTTCGATTCATGCGCTCGATGCGGGAGGATGGATTGATCGAGGTTAGAGGGCGTGGGCGTGGTGCGCACTACGTGCTTACGGAGCAGCTCTCCGATAGTCAGCTTGCCCAAACCTCACCAAACAACCGCAGCCAGTTCCCACCCAGTATCTTCACCACGTCTTCATCCGAATAACCCCGGTTCAGCAAACCTTCCGACATCACCGGCAACTGATCCGGCGTCTTCAGTCCTACCGGGTACTGATCCTCCCAAGCTAAGGGCATGCCGCTGTGGGCCGTGAAACTGGAAGGGTATTTGGTGCCTTGCTGGCCGCCGATGTACATCCAGAACTCTTCGGGTTGGTCTTGAGTGTGGTCGGTGCCGATGCCTACGTGGTCGACGCCTACCATGTCTACTAGATGATCGATGGCGTCGAGGTAGTCGTCGATCGTGGAGTCGTAGGTGTTGCGTAGGAAGCCTTGGATGCAGGTAGCTCCGATCACGCCGCCTTTTCCGGCCATCGTCTTGATCGCCTTGTCGGTCTTGTTGCGGCGGTGGTCGAAGTAGGATTTGGCGTTGGCGTGGGTGATGGCGACGGGTTTTTCTGAGACTTCGATGCTTTCTTGGGTGGTTGCGATGCCGACGTGGGAGAGGTCGAGTAGGATGCCCAGACGGTTCATCTCCGCGACGGCGTCGATGCCGAAGTTTGTGAGGCCGCCGTCTTGGCGTTCCATGCAGCCATCGCCAAGCAAGTTGCGCTCGTGGTAGGTGACTTGCATGATGCGGACGCCGAGTTTATGGAAGAGTGCTAGGCGGTCTAGATCGTTTTCGATGGGCGAAGTGTTTTGCCACCCGAAGATGATCCCCGTCTTGCCCTCGCGCTTGGCGCGGTGGATGTCGTCGACCGTTTCGACCAATAGGATCTGGTCGGGCCGCTCTCGGAAGCGGACGTACCACTTCGCGATCATGTCCAGCGTCTCTTCATATCCTTCCCATGTTGCTTGGGTGGCGTTGATGGCGGCTACGCTTCCCGCGTTGAGGCTTTCGAATACGGCGTCGCTGTCCCAATTGCTGACGTTCAGAGCGTCTATCACGACGGCTCGGTCGTAGAGGTTTCGGGCGTGTTGGGGATCGGTGCTCATGTGGTCTCCAGACAGATCGGATGCACTCGGAATGGGTGGTAGTTTACGACGCGTCTCCGTCTTAACGGAATGCAATTAAACTTCAATCAAGCATTCGGGGTCTAGAGGCCGAGAAATACTGTTCAACCACTGGAGAGACGACATGCAGCAATCAGCAATATCCACGAACGGCGCGGCAGACTCGGCCTTGATGTCGGTTGGCGCCGCCGAGATGAACCAATCGATGGCGTCTGGCCCGGCAGTATGGCTCGCCGGAGATCCCGAGGACCTCAAGCCGTGGATGGAACGAGGTGCCGCAGGCATCGTAACCAACACCGTCGTACTGAACGAGATGGTCCAGAAATACGGTCAGATGACCGATGTCATCCAGCGCTACCTCGATATCACTGACAAAAAGGTTGCAGTCGAGATCGACGGACACTCCACTCAAGAGCTCCTCGACGTAGGTGAAGTCTTCACGAAGATGTCCGACCGCGTCATCCTCAAGATCCCGTGCACGGTCAACGCGCTCGGGGCGTTTGCGGAGTTGAAGAAAGCGGGAGTTGAGACCTTCTGCACCACGGTCTTCACCATCAACCAAGCCGTCGCCGTCGCACAAGCCGGCGTCACCCACGTCCTCCCCTTCTGCGAGCCGTATCGAGATGTGTCTGGTGATCCGACTGCTTTGGTTAGGGATCTGAGGGACATCTTCGCTGATTGGTCACAGCGGCCTTATATCACGGCGGCGCTGGTGCGGTCGAAGGACACTGCCGAGGCGGCAATCAGGGATGGAGCGGATGGGATCATCGTGTTCTGGCCGATCTTCGAGGAGATGCTGCAGGCGAAGCTTACCGACGAGTGGAACACTACGTTCCTGAATGAGTGGGACGCTATGTACGACGCGGGGTTGTTGGAGGGTGTGCCTTATAGTCGGCACTAGTCCGACAAGATTGGTTGCTTGTTTCCGAAGATTGAAGGCTCCGAAGCAAGCAGGGACCTGATACGCGCGACTGCCTCGATCGCTTCAGTCGGTAAACCAAAGACGTCTCTAACCAACCTCCTATCGAGTTCAACGCGGGCCGAATCCACAGCGCACATGTAAAACGGTTCAAATTCGACGTCTCTGAAATCGCGGAACACGGATTCGCCAGCATCGACTTGCCAATCTGCCAACTGGCGCACATCGAGAGTTGGGAGCGTCCTCAGCATTGTTCGACTGCCCAATCCTCTGCCATTTTGGGAACGATTTGAGTGAAGCGCGTGACAGAACATGCCGAGCGTCGAATTGAACCAGATCGCCAGCGAAAGCATACGCCGAGCGCTGTCGCCTCTGGCATTGTTCTTCAACACCAATGTGTACCAAGTGCGCACACCTAAGGTGTCCGAAGTCGTATGAACTCCGTGAACTCTCTGTGACGTATAACGAACATCTCGCGTGACGTGCAAACGACCGCTTCCATCCCATATGCGACGATAAGTTGTCCCTGATTTGGGCGTTAGTCTGGCGTTGGGATTGGCGGCAATGCTTCGGTGTTCCTTGGAAGAATGATGCCAAATGGCCGGGAACTGGGCCGAAGGGTCATGCCCCTCGTAGATATCGAACGCTCCTCTGGTTCCTCTGACTTGGAGGTCGTACGCACTCAGTGAAACTACGTCTTCAAGCCTACAAACGGGAAGGTCGGCGACCTTTGATATGCCGTTTGCATCCCATAATTCGCCCCGGACTAAGGAGTACGCGTATTGTCCGCTTGCAGCATTCTTCCATCTGCTACCCATCCACGGAATGCTTCCCAAGGGTGAATCTACCTGTTCCCCCCACTGATCGTTACCCAGCATTAACGGTGTACCGCCAACCGGTGGACCATCGACCCTATGCGATGCCGCTGGGACACGCCGAATCGCTCCAACCAATGCTGTCGCTTCGTTTTCAGTTTTTGGGTGTCGCCAAAGATTGACGAATAAAGCGCGGCCGGACGCGGTCTCATTGACTCGCAGTTTCCTAGCAATGAGCAACACCTCGTTGATGTTCGTGTCGAAAGACATCGGAACCGGCTCAGGGTCATGGCTGGAGACCACGTACTCGACTTGGTAACGTTCGGAGAGCATCTTTCGTATCTGTGCCCAAGACGTACCGGACACGGAGCTTGCTGGCAAAACAAACGCTAATCGTCCATCGGATTTCAACAACGTGTCCGCCAAACACAGAAAAGCAGAGCCTAACCCAGCGATCTGATTTCCAGGTTTATCGGACAACAGAGCCGACAGTCGTTTCGCAAGTTTGCGTTCGCTCAACACGTCTTTGTGCCCAAACACTCGTGTTCGGGCTTCCCCTTCGCCAGTCGCGCTGTTGTGCCTGCGGTATGGCGGATTTGCGATGACCAGTTTCGGCTCAGGACGTCTCAATGTTGTCGATGTAATTCCCCTCAACGCTCCCACCTGTTCACCTGCTCCCGAAAAGAGTGCCCTTATCTGTTCGCTGTCCATCCAGTCCAAAGAACCTAGTCGAGGTCCATCGACTTCATCCACTTCCAACGGGAATACGTGCAGGTTCATTTTGTCGAACTTAACCGACACGACCATGGACGCCAATGTGGACGCAGTGATGTGTATGGCCGCATCGACTACGTCGGCGCCGTGGAAACAATCTTCGATAAACGTTCTGTGGAGATCCTCTTCGTTCTGCGAGTAGTTGGTTGAGGACACTGCAGAACGATGATTGCGGGCAACTTCGCGGTATGCCGCCATCAAAAGCGTTCCGGTCCCGCACGCTGGATCAAGCACTGCAAGTTCTCGCAGGGAATCCACGTTCGTCCAATCGATTTCGTCCCACAATCGTTCGTCCAAAGCCAAACCAGCAAGTATCGTCGCGATGGGGATTGTGGTGTAGTTCGCGGCTAGGAATTTCCTGTCCGCAACCAAACGATTAAAAACTTGACCTGCCAAATCGTGTCGACCCATCACGGGTTTGGCCAGGATTCTGCGAGCCGAATCCAAACATGCAGCAGCGAAAGTCTGACCCTCGAAAACGGGGATCGACATCAAAACGTCGTACGCAGTTCTAAAAACTGGCCAATAGTCCTCTTTGAGAATCTCGCGCCAAGCACCTAGGATCACGGTGACGAGATCGGGATCGACGTTTTCATCGCGCGGTAGGAGAGGCGTTTCGACTGAAACCCCTGCAAGTCGCTCGTGAAACACCATGGCATTAATGACCATCAACGCTGCCATGTTTGCGACTTCCGGTGAAGGCTCGCGATCGAATACGGTCGCCACTCTTTGCAATGTGACTAGGTTGGATTGGAGAATCGCACCGGCGTTGGTGGCACTGCTTTCAAATTCGTTAGCAGCATCGGCGATGATGTCGGTCTGAGGCCTGGCACGCCTAATGTGTTCGCACAAATCGTCGTAAGTACCGCTGATCGCCGCACCACTTGTCGAATCCGAATACCATTCCTGCCAATTCAGCACCGCCGTGGCCACGCGCTCACCGAGATGACGTTGTTCAACTTCCCTCAATTCGTTCGGCAATTTGACGGCGAACGTGACCCCAGTCGGTTGCCCATTCACGAGCAACCCGAGTTTCGCTAAAGCATCGTCGTTCACGCTGCGCGCCGGCATCAATTCTGTCTCAACGATTACCGGCGTGTCGTCAGTCCGGATGATTAAGATGTCCGGTTGACGTCCTTCGACAATAACTTCGGCTTGCGCGTTCAGTCCGCAACGTTCGCGCATGATCCGCGCTAGTTCGGCATTTGCGATTCGTTCTTGCTGCCGTATCTGAGGTGTTGTCATATCTTCGTGTTGGCTTGTTATGAATGAATCCAACTAATACGAGGATAGAGCGATTCGGGATGATCTTTCTTTGTGTGTGGCGAAAATAACGCGGGCGTCATCGACCGTTTCGAATTCACAACGCAACAATCCCGTATCCCGCATCCACCGGGATCACTGCACCTGTAATCCCGCTTGCCATCTCGCTCAGCAGAAACAGCGCCGTGTCCCCTACCTCCCGGTGCGTGATGTTGCGTTTGAGGGGGGAGCGGTCGCGGTGGGCTCGGGTCATGTCGCGGAAGCCAGGGATGGACCGGGCGGCAAGGGTTGGGAGCGGGCCTGCGGAGATGGCGTTAACTCGGACGTTTCGGTCTCCGAACTCGGCGGCGAGCTGCCGGACTTCGTTTTCGAGTGCTGCTTTCGCGGTGCCCATGATGTTGTAGCCGGGGTAGACGCGCTGGGAGGCGTCGAAGGTCATGGTTAAGGCAGCGCCTCCATCGGGCATGAGAGGGACGGCCCGCGAGACCACCGGCATCAAGGTATACGCAGACGTCTCAAGCGCAGTCCTGAAACCCTGACGCCCAGTCGTGGAAAAATCTCCTCCCAGATCCTCTCTCTCCGCGTACGCAACCGAGTGCACCACGAAATCAATCTCGCCCCACTTATCACCCACCTGGTCGTAGACCGACTGAACGTCCCCATCATCGGTGGCATCGCACTCGATCAGCATCGGATCGTCAAGTCCTGACACAGTCTTCTCCACCGGACCCAATAGGCGGTCGTTCAGATACGTGAAAGCGAGTTCCGCCCCGGCATCGATGAGACGTTCCGAGATTGCCCAAGCGATGCTGCGCTGGTTCGCCACGCCGAACACAACGCCGCGTTTGCCGGAAAGATCGATTGATACCGCCATCTTGTTCCTCTGAGTGCTTTGAATCCGCCGGTTAAGCGGCCAACGGGTGATTTTTGGCTCAAATTAAGACTATATGCCCGGCGTTTCTGGGGGATTGGAGATCTGGGTCCACGAAATGGGCGTAACTAGAAAGCGTTGGTCACACATAGGTATCGATCGACTACAAACCTCCTCTCGCGAAGCCGCCGGAAACTCCCTCCTACCGGCGGTTTCGTGCTTTTTGAGGCCGATGCAAAACTACTTCATATCCGGCAAAACTACGTCATTCCGGCGAAAGCCGGAATCAAGGGGGCGGCGCAACCGGGGATGTCTCCCGCAATCTCCGCTCTCATAGTGCCCACATCAGTTTTGCAACGGTCTCGTTTTTTTGGAGCAAATGCCTAGTGCGTCACTTCCTCAAGCGTCACTGGTCGGTTTTCGCGTGCGGCTAGTTGCGAGGCGCGGGCGAACTTGTACGTCTCACGGGAATCCTCGGTGGTCATGTCGGGCTGTCTACCTTCGAGGATGCAAGTGACGAATTCGTTGACGCACTGCACGAAGGATTCGCCCCAGTCGGCATTGATCTCGTCTTCTGTGACGCGGTGCATCTCGCCGTCGGCGTAGTAGGAGAGAGGCGGGGTGTCGTAGAGCAGTTTGGCGGTGCAGCGGTTCACCCAGATGACGCCGCGTGTGCCACTGAGTTCGAACCACTCGTCGCCGGGGTAGTAGTCGGAGCGTACGATCATTTCGCGGTTGGCCTGCTGTTCCCATGAGCCGTGCGTCTTGCCACCTTCATATGACCACGCGACTAGGAGGGGGGAGTCGTTTTCGTAGCCTTCGGCGGTGTAGGATGTGCGGATCCATGCGAAGACCTGCTCGGGTTCGCCGAGGAACCACCTGCCCATCGCGAAGATGTGGTACCCGTAATCGAGGATCGCTTTGCCGACACCGTTGATGTCCTGATCGAAGCGCCAAGCCATCGACGCGAGAGGGATGTCCCAGCCATATTTCGGATTCCCTGTGATCGTCTTCATACGCATGGAGACCGGCTCGCCGATTACGCCATCATCTAGGAGCTGTTTGGCTCGGACGATAGGTTCGTAGTAGGCGAAATTCTCGAAGACGCGGGTGAATTTGTCGGATCTGTTTGCGGCTTCGACAATGGCGTCGCACTCAGCGAGCGTGATGGCCATCGGCTTCTGGATGCTGACGTGCTTCCCCGCATCCAGAGCATCAACAACCATCTGAGCATGTAACGAATGAGGCGTCAAGATCTCCACCGCGTCGACATTGGGATCATCCAACATCGCCCGATAGTCGACATACGCCTTCTCACTCCCCCACTCCGCGACCCGCGCCTCAGCGACACCCGGTCCGTTGTCGGCGACCGCGTAGATGCGCGCGTCAGGGTTGGCTAAGTAGCCGGGTGCGTGCAGGTCGGCTATCTTGCCGGCGCCGATTAGTCCGATGTTGAGCATTTGAGTAGCTTCGTCGCTTTTAGAGTCTCTCTAAATCATGCCTGAAATGTCTGTTTGGGTCGGCATCATACTCGATAGGTCGACAATTGCGTCGGGTATGCTGTCGTGCTGCCGCAACAACATCTCGTTTTGGTCCGTCTTGACTAAGATTTCAACACTCTCAACGTGATGTGGCACCTCGTCTAAGCTTGTGCTCAAAACTTGGGCAACTGATTCGGCGAGTTGTGACGAAACCGGCTCAACGAGGTTTTCAGATATTCGATCCAACTGTTGAGGTTGCAGCTTTTGGAACTCGTAAAGCGATGTAATCGGCGTGTCTCGGTCTCGCTCGGCCCAATCGAATTCGACATCGAATTTGCGAAGCACTTCGCAGAAGTGATCGAAATAGACTTCCAAGACCTCGACACCAAAGCTATCGAGCAAAGAACGCGCAGGTTTGGACCAACGACCTCCTAAAACCGCGATTGATTTCCGCAAAGTTGGGTATGTTTTTCGGAGATTGTAGTGGGCAGTGCACAACCAGCTAGCCTTGTCTCGATTGTGTTTGGTGTACCGAATGTACTTGGGATCAATAATGATGATTGGTCGGTTTTCGGCGTCGAACACGACAGCGTCTATCTGGTAAGTGTTTTCGCTGCCATTTTTGAGTCTGGAAGCGCTGACTGTGTGCTGAAATTCCGACACCACCGGGGTCAAACTTCTGAGTATGCCCTGCTCGAATAGCTTGCCGACAGCTTCACCGAGGGCTGACGCTGGATTTGGTGGCATATTGCTGTCCGAGTTACTTAGTGATTGTCAGGATGCTCTCTTTGAGCTTGACGTTGTGACGTTGGGAATTTCCAGCCCATTTTTCGCCCCTGCTACGGATCACTTCGCAGTCAAAGCCACCGAAACCGACATCCACAGCGATTTCACCCAATACACGTTCCGTCTCGACGTGAACGCCGTACGGTGCAGAATCGCCCACCACCATTACGAGGGCGGAGCCATGGCGCAAAATCCGATAGCAAGCGGCGAGGATTTCCGCCATGTCTTCGAAATAGCCTGCTACCAAAATGTCGTAGGTTTTGCGTCCGGGTTTTTCGCTTCTTATGTCGAAAAGCCTGTCGACTCGTGTTCGCAGGTATTCGCTGGCGCGCTGAGAGACGCGTGACAGATTTGGAAGATTGGTCAAGTGCTGCATGTCTCGCAACGTGATTTGGGTCGTCGCCGAGACCATCAACTTGCTACGCACTTCCTTAGAGATGTCTGCCCAAGAATGGTATCGACCGAGGAAATACGTCTCAAGCCGAGTACGATCTGCATAGTCGTAATTGTTCAGATACGGAGGGGATGTGACGATGAGATCGATGCTCTCCGGTTCAGCGAACTTGTGCGCATCTTTAGCGTCGCCCAAGCAAATGTCGTGTAGGGAAGGTGGTAATCGCAGTGATTCCACGTAGGTGAGATCAGCAACCATCAAATGGACAGTCTCGGCGAATTTCTCAAACGGATCGTGCGAGGATTTCCGACGTGCGAATTTAGAAGGTGCTATGTAGGGCCAACCTGCTCCGGCAGTAGTGACCAGTCTTAGAGTGGCAGCCAAGCCCAGTTCGAAGAACTCCTTGCTTCGTCGATCCTCGCAATTGACGGCTATCGCTTCCTTGATCGCAGACAGTCCTCGAAGCGTTGAAGGAGTAAAACACTTGTGGACCAATTCTGGATAGTCGGGAAATTCGGTCTGGGATTGGTTCAGGACGTGTGCGTCAGCAAGTATGTCGGTGACAAGAGACGACAAATCTTTAGCGTCGTCACTCCAAGTGAGTTTGGTTCGAGCCACCTCACACACATAGGGATGCGCTTCGATTCCCAACGAATCTACAGACCTCATTTTTGCGACCAATGACGTCGTTCCTGTGCCTAGGAACGGATCTGCAACACGATCACCGTGACCTATTTGGTGCTCATCGAGTTTGGCTTCGACGAGTTTGTAGGAGTATCCGGCGGGATATGTAAACCATCTGTGTATGGGAGCTTTGAGGCTGTCACCAAATACGCCATATCTGTTTTTCGATGCTGTTGTCATCGATCATCGACTCCAAAGGTTCTGTAAACCTTGGTTAGACAACAGACTAGCACAAATATGCTTTCATTGTGAGTCGTTTGGCAGACCTTTTACCAGTTCGTGTGCGAACCATCCCGGCGGTGGAGATGGGGTGATTCCCAGAACTTGAAGGGTTCGGTCAGGGATGCTTCGTCGACTTCGACGCCTAGGCCGGGGGCGTCGGAGAGGATGACTTTTCCGGGTTCGAGTTTGGGTTGGACGGGGAAGACGTCGTCTTCGTAGAAGTTCAGGTCGGGTTCGCCGACGGAGTGTCGGATCTCGAGCCACGAGAAGTTCGGAATCGCCGAGGCGAAGTGCGATGTCGCGGCCACGCAGATCGGTCCGAGAGGGTTGTGCGGCATCAGGTCGATGTAATGCGCTTCGGCCCATCCTGCCACCTTCATCGCTTCGGTGAAACCGCCGACGTTGCAGATGTCGAGGCGGGCGTAATTCGTCAGCCCGCGCTCGATGTAGGGGAGGAACTGCCATTTCGACGCGAATTCCTCACCGATGGCGAAGGGGATGACCGTCAACTTGCGCAGCTCTTCGTATGCCTCGGGCGACTCGTCACGGATCGGTTCCTCGATGAAGTCGAGAGTGTGCGTCGGCATCATCTGGCAGAACGACGCCGCCTCGGCTACCGAGAGACGGTGGTGGTAGTCGATACCGATCACCGGTTCGAGTCCTAGCGCTTCTCTGGCTTTGATGAGAGCCTCGGCGGTGGGCGCGATCGACTCGCGTGGTTCGAAGAGATCAGGATCGTTGATTTCTCCGATGGTCTGGAGGTTCAGGCGCATCGCTTTGAAGCCGTCTTTCCAGATCGCCACTCCCATCTCAGCGACCTCTTCGGCGGTGGATCCACCGCCCGATGCGAAGGTCGGCACCCAGTCTCGCTGCTTGCCGCCTAGAAGTTCGTATACCGGAACGCCCAGTTTCTTGCCAACGATGTCGTGGAGGGCGATATCGATTGCCGAAATCGCGCCGGTGATGGTGCGACCGCCTTCGAAATACTGCCCCCGATACATCTCCTGCCAAATCCGCCCCCGACGCATCGGATCCTGTCCCACCAGAAACTCTCGGAAGTGGTCAACCATCCCGCTTACCGCGAGTTCACGACTCGAAAACCCCGACTCGCCCCACCCGTAGATACCCTCATCCGTCTCGATCTTCACAAGCATCTGATTGCGATGCCCGATCCATACCGGGTAGTTTTTGACGTCGGTGATCTTCATGGGATTCTCCGTTCACGTGATTTCCAGATTGCGATAGCGAGTCTAGCACTCCCGACTAACGCCCAATTCCCAACCCTTGCGTCATTCCCGCAAAACCAGCAACCGAGATATCGGAAAACCCCGAAACCTCGGAAATCAAGAAAAGGCCCGAAAGGGTCAGATTAAACGCGCATGCCGATTCCCTCCCCCTCTCGAGGATCGTTGCACAACCCTCGTCGGAAGCGTTTGTAGCCATGCCGAGACGCTGGGTCCCCCTTTGTCCTTCGGACATTTCCCCCGTGAACGGGGGAAATCCTAGAGTTGTGCAAAGGTCCCTCTCGGAGAGACTGTTGCGAAACCCTGTTGCGCGTCGGAAGAGGATGAAGTTGGTGAATGCGTGGTTGGTGTTATACCGTGCCCCGCCCCTTTGTCCGCCCCGGTCACCCTCACCCTGACCCTCTCACGCCGAGCGGGAGAGGGAAGCGTCCTCGCGACCTTCATTGTTTTGCGATGGTCTCTCTCGGAGGGGAATACAAAGGGGTGCGGCCCGCCGAGGTCGAAAATCCCAAACACCCACACCCCATCCTTCAAATCATTCCCAATCATGGAAATCATGGTTCTCAAACACCTCCATCATTAAAATCATTCCAAATCACGGCAATCACAGTTCTCAAGAGGCCACAACAATGCCAGGCAAAATGATCACATTCCCCGCAAACGGAACCCAGACCAAGGGATACCTATCCATCCCGCCCTCCGGAGCCGGCCCCGGCCTCCTCGTCATCCAAGAATGGTGGGGACTCGTCCAACACATCAAAAACATGGCTGACCGCTACGCCGCACGAGGATTCGTCACCCTCGCGCCAGACCTCTACCACGGCGAATCCGCCTCCGAACCCGAGCACGCAATGACCCTGATGCACGAACTCGAAATCCCCCAAGCATCCAAAGATCTCATCGGCGCCGCTCAATACCTCCGATCCCACGAAGCGAACTCCACCGGAAAAGTCGGATGCCTTGGATACTGCATGGGCGGCGGGATGACCCTCCTCCTCGCATCCAAAGGAGCCATCGACGCCGCAGCTCCCTTCTACGGCGTCCTACCGTCCGGCCTACCCGATCCCGCAGCCATCACCTGCCCGGTACAAGGACACTTCGCCGAACACGACGACGCCACAGCAGCCGTTCCCGACCTCGAATCTGGCCTAACCGCCGCCGGCACTGAAAACGAATTCTTCATCTACGACGGCACCGAACACGCCTTCTGCAACGACGACCGCCCCGAGGTCTACGACGAAACCGCCGCAAAAACCTCAATGGACCGCACCGTCAAATTCATGATGTCCCACCTTTCATGACCACCCAGTCCAAAGACCAATTCAACCGTCACGCTGAACATTACGCCACCAGCGTTCCCCATTCGTCCGGCGAAAGCCTCCGCATCCTCTCCGAATTCGCCGCGCTCGACCGCTACGACCTCGGCCTCGACATCGCAACCGGCCCAGGCTTTACCGCCTTCGCCATCGCCCCTTACTGCGAAACTGTTATCGCCTCCGACATCGCCGAAGGCATGTTGGAACAAGCCCAGAAAATCGCCGCTGACCGCAGCATTAAAAACGTCCGCTTCGAGATCATCGACGCCCAAAACATCCCCTACCCCGATGCCTCCTTCGACATAGTCACCTGCCGCACTGCACCTCACCACTTCCCCGACATCCCCCAATTTCTCTCCGAAGTCCACCGCACCCTCAAACCCGACGGCACCTTCCTCCTCTGCGACACCACTACCTCCGAAACACCTGAGCTCGCCGAATGGCACCAACGCGCCGAAGCCCTGCGTGACCCGTCCCACGCCTACGCGCCGACACCATCGAAATGGCGACAATTAATAACTGAAACTGGCTTCAAAATCACCCACGAGCAACCCTCACAAGTCAACATGACATTCTGGGACTGGGTAAAACGCTCCGGCACACCCGATCTCGTCGCCAACCAGCTTCACCAAGACTTCGCCACGGCATCCGACGCCATCCAACACGAATACGGCATCGCCGAACTCGAAAACAACGACTACAAATTCCACTGGCCGGTATTCACCTGCCGGGCATTGAAAACTGGTGTTGTCGAAAATGAACAGCTCGGGAAGGCGGCGGGAAAGCACCCGCATCGAAATCCGATGCGGTAAACCGTAAGCCAGGAGACGTGCCCAAGGAGGATCAGAGTAAAAGCTCCGCGCCATACGGAGCGGCTCAGGGGCAGGTCCCAAAACAACCGATCCGCCATCGCAGCCCTTCGTTGGCGCAACGTGGTGACGTGATATTTGTAGACGAACCTATAGCTTCGTTGGATATCAAGCACCAGTTGCTATCACTTCAAGTGCTCAAGGACGAGGCGAGGGATCGGGATGGCGGTGCCATCGTGGTCGAATTGATCGCACCTTCCGAATGAGCCTCTTCTCGACGTTGAGTCGGTCTAAAGAGGAAATCTATACTTGAGCAGAACGCCCAGTATGTTCTTGCGGGTGCGGTGATCCAAAACTCCGCGTTTACCGTATTGAACCTGAGGAAAGTCAACTCGCTAGGTTTTTCGAACAACGTACCCTAAGCGTCTTCCCCTAAGCGCTTCAAGGAGCCTCATCTTGGAATCTCAACCCATTATCGAAGCGTTTGGCGTCACCAAGGTCTACCGTACCCGAGACGTTGAAGTCAGGGCTTTGGACGGAGTAGACATCAGCGTTGACGAGGGCGAAATGGTCTCGGTAATGGGCCCTAGCGGTTCTGGCAAAACTACGCTGTTGAACTGCCTGTCTGGACTCGACACCGTTGAAAACGGTGACATCACTGTCGCGGGCAACGTCATCGCCGAGATGTCAGACAACGATCTGAGCGAATACCGTGCCCGAATGATGGGCTTCATCTTCCAGTCATACAACCTTCTCCCAGTCCTCACCGCCCAAGAAAACGTCGAGCTCCCCTTGGTTCTAACAGGCGTCAAACAATCCAAAGCGGCCAAGAAGGCGATGGAGAAGCTCGAGATGGTGGGCTTGGCCGATCGTGCCGACCACACTCCCTCCGAACTCTCTGGCGGGCAACAGCAACGCGTCACCATTGCTCGCGCACTGGCGAACGATCCGGCATTGGTTTGGGCAGACGAGCCTACAGGCAACTTGGACTCTTCCAACGAAGACGAGATCATGGCACTCCTCCGAAAACTGAACCTCGAAGAAAATCAGACCTTCGTCATAGTCACTCACTCTCAGCACGTGGGATTACTCACTGACCGGACGATTCGGATGTTTGACGGCAAGATAACGGACGACGGCAAAGCAGACGCAATCCGCCAATCCGATCTGCCATCTGCCGTCGCCGCCGGGAACGGCGAATGACGCTATTCGGATTGAGCGGTTAATTTCAAAGCGATTTAGGTCAGATCATGGAAACGTTATTCGGGCTCGAAATGCGGTACCTCGCCGCGGGATTGACGGCGACGCTTTTGATATTGATATTCGCAATCGCGTTGATCGCGATCCGAAATCGGTTCCTGATCAAGCTCTCACTGAGGAACATTCCACGCCGCCGAACACAAAGCGTCCTGATTATCGTGGGACTGATGCTTTCGTCGACGATTGTCGCTGCATCACTTGCGATCGGCGACACCATAACTGCGAGCATCCGCAACGCCGTCTTGGACGGAATCGGAGACATCGACATTCGCGTGACGAAACCCGTGTTTGGCGATCTCGGCGACCCAATCATCACCACCGATGAGATCGAGGAGGTGACGACCAAGCTCTATTCCGATGATCGTGTCGATGGCATCATGCCTGTGATGGGCGAGGTGGCACCGGTCCTCAATCAGCGCACTCGACTGACTGAAGCGCGGGCGGTCATACGCGGATACGACGTTGATGGTGCGATAGGAAACTTCAAGCCGCAGGCCGAAGGAGGCCCCGCCGCCGACAGCAGATTGTCGCCATTCCTCATGAACCCATCCATCGATGGACAAACCATCGAATTCGCTTCCCTGGGAGATGACGAGGTGTTGATCAACGAGGCATTGGGCAGGACATTAGACGCCAATGCCGGTGACACGCTGACGATTGTCACGCCCAATGGTCGTTTTGATTTCCGACTGCGCGCCGTGATGCAGAAGGGCGGCATAGCTGCCAACGACCTCCGCGTCTTCATGCATCTTTCAACACTGAACCGGATTTGGGGCCACGACGAGGGTGCCGCGGACCGCATCGACATTTCTCTCGACCTTGACAACTACGACTTGGAGACGGAGTCTGAGGACATAGTCGACGCCTTGGCTCTGGACTTCACGGATGCCGAACTGGCTGTCGAAATCCATGCCGGCATGCAACCATTCCGAGACACCATCATCTCGGCCATACGCAATCACATCGATGAAAAAGGCGGGACCGCGGAACTCAGCACCGAACAAGAAGAATCGCTGAACGAATTCATCGCTGAACTTGAACGCGATGAACCTACTGATCAGTTCCGCGTGCTCCTTGCTGCCGACGCCTTTGCCGCATTGTTCTTCGGAATTCTAGGTAGTGCCGATCTCGGCGTCGCGGCCGAAGGTTTACCTCAGTTGGCATTCGTCATCGGACAGCTCGAAAGATTATCGGTTTCGGATTACAAGGTCTTCCTGACCGGCATCGCTGAGGCCGTAGGAAATATCTTCTTCACGTTCTTCACTTTCTTCGGGTCGTTCTCCGTCATCGTGGGATTGTTGTTGATATTCCTGATATTCGTTCTGTTGGCCTCAGAGCGGCAGCAGGAGATGGGTATCGCAAGAGCGGTCGGAACGAAGCGTGGTCACCTCGTGCAGATGTTCACGTTTGAGGGCCTCGCCTACGCTATCGGTGCCGCGGCGATCGGGACTGCCATCGGAATCGGCGTCAGTCGAGTGTTGGTCGTTGTGATGGCTGAAGCATTTGGCACGACGGACGACGAGACATTTTCGATCAACTTCACTTTCACCCTTTATTCCGTTCTAGTCGCCTTCTCCATCGGCTTGATCCTCACGCTGTTGACGGTGATTTTCTCGGCCTATCGTGTAAGCAAGTTGAACATCGTGGTGGCGATTCGGAATCTTCCTGAGGAATTCGTCGCTTCAACCACCAAACCGATCCTGCGCCGACTGCTGGAGTTCGTCTTGTGGATCTTCGGACCAATCTACATGGTGGTCGTTTTGGTACGCTCGGTTCGACGGCACGAGGAAGTCGGGATCGCGATCCTGAAGTTGGTCTTCACGCTTCTGGTAGTGGGATGGGTGATCGGATTGCTCGCGGCGTTCTTCCGGATATTTGCTCCTTACTTCAAGCAGGGATGGCCGTACGCGATCATCGGAGTTGCCTTGGCCGCGGCTGGATTCGCCAACAGCAGCGCGTGGCAGGCGTATATCGGAGCTAGCGTCGCCGTCTACGGAATTGCGATGCTGGCGTTGGCAATCATGGTGAGGTTACGCGTCCGCGAGTCGATCGCGGCACGAATCTCTTATACGGTAGCTGGTGTTTTGATTCTGGTGATCTGGGCGCTCCCGCAACGTTACACCGATTTCATCACCGAGGATCTGAACGCAAACGTCGAGATGTTCATCTTCGCCGGGTTCTTCATGGTCGCTTCCGCGGTATGGATCATCATGTACAACTCGGACATCATCGTCCAAGGCTTGCAGGCGACGTTCGGCCGGTTCACAGTTGTCCGTCCGATCATGAAACCGGCAGTAGCTTACGCCGTCGCCAACCGTTTCCGCACCGGTCTGACGGTTGCGATGTTTGCATTGGTGATCTTCGTATTGATGTCTTTCTCGATCCTCAACCAGAGTTTCAGCGGGTTGCTCCAGACCCCGGAGAACGTGACGGGCGGTTTCGATGTGCGAGCAGAGATCAGCGACGAATTGCCCATCGAAGACATCGAGGCGATGATCGACGCGTCGCCCGATTTGGCATTGAGCGATTTCGAGCTCATCGTGGGGCAGTCGAACATCGAGATGTCTGCACGACAGGTTGATGGGGAAGAGGCGCGGTTCCTAGAGTTAAATGTGCGCGGAACGGAACCAGATTATTTCCGTGAAACCAAGCTCAAAATCACAGCCGCAGACCCGGCGTTCCTAGCCGACGGTACGGACATGGCGGATGAGAACGCTCGAGCGCAGGCGGTATGGGATGCGCTGGCTGAAGATCCGAACCTGGTAGCGATATCTGATGAGCATGCAATCGACTTCGAGGTAATTGGGCCTGACCCAACTGAAGGATTGATGAAACTGGAGGACGTCGATTTCGGGGAAGACCGCTTTACTTTTGAGGCGAAAGAGATCGAGATCATCAGCGGTGTTGAAAGCGACGCATCGAACACGGTTAAGAGAACGGTGATCGCAGTCGTGGACGGGCTTGCGGAGAGTATCGAGGGTGAAAGCGACGGGGGCCCTCCGCCAGGCTTCGCAGGTATCTACACACAGCACGACATCTTCAGCGAGTTGTCGGACGAGCCGGTGCCGTTCACGATCTACCGGATGAACGTTGCGGAGGGTGTCGATCCGTCACGGGTAGCTGCGACGCTGCAAACCGTTTTCTTGGACAACAGCATGTTGGCTGTCGACACGGAGCAGGAGTTGAGGGAAAACGCGGCACAGAACGAGCAGTTCAGTCTATTGTTCCAAGGTTTCATGGGTCTCGGTCTCGTTGTCGGGGTTGCTGCGCTTGGGGTGTTGTCGTTGCGAGCCGTTAATGAGCGGCGGATGCAGATCGCGATTATGCGGGCGATCGGTTACCGCGCGAGAATGATCCGGATTCAGTTCATCATGGAGTCGATCTTCATCACGGTAATCGGAACTGGTTTGGGCATGGCACTGGGCGCAATCATCTCCTGGTCGTTCCTCGACGACCTTGCGGGCAGCAACCAAGGGTTGACGTTTGAGATTCCTTGGTTGTCGATCTTGGTTGTGGTCGCCATCACCCTAGCGGCCGCCTTGATCACGACGTACGTCCCGGCTAGACAGGCTTCACAGGTCTATCCCGCCGAGGCGTTGCGGTACGAATAGACGGTCGAGTTTAAGCTCGCTCGATTCGGATTTCGCCGCCGTATGGGGCGTCGGCGAGTTGGGTTGGGTCCTCTTCGATCATTCCGCAGACGTTGACCGCGCTTGCCGGACGTATCTCGTCGCCACGGCTTGCCGGAGTTGGTCCCCAGAATAGGCATAGCGCGTTGCCGGGTGGCCAGTAGGCGATCGCGCCTTTTTCCACGACTTCGGCGGCAGTGTCGTCGTTTGATGCGGAGACGGGGATCGGGAAGTAGATCTCGTCGCCCCAGGTCTGGACGCGTCCGACTATGGGTAGGACTTCCCAAATCTGAGTCGCAGTTGAGGAATCGTTGAGGGTCGCGGTTAGCGAGACGTTGCCGGAGGTGATTTGGATTTTGTTCATGTTGATTACGTAGGAGGTCAGGTTAGTTGGGTTGGCGGGATTTCCACTCTTGGTAGATGCGCTCGGTCTCTTCGTTGAAGGGGTAGAGGTGTTTGGGGGAGACGCGGTTGCGTTGGGTGTATTCGATTACGGCCTGTTCGACTTCGTCGTGGTGTTCACATTCGTCGACGATTTCGGCGGCTAGGTGGGATGGGAGGACCACAATGCCGTCGTCGTCGCCTAGGATGATGTCGCCGGGCCATACTAGGACGCCGCCGCATTGGATGGGTTCGTTGACTTGGTAGGGGAGGATGTTAGGTTCTCCGACGGTAGGTGTGCTTCCTCCTGCGAAGACGGGGTAGCCGTAGCGGACGACTTTGTGGCCGTCGCGAACGCCGCCATCGGTGACGAGGCCCTCGGCGTCTTGGGTGAGGATGCGAGAGAAGACGACGTCGCCGCCGGTTGAAGTCTTGCCCAGCCCCATGGCATCAGCAACGAGCACGTCTCCCTTGCGTAGGGTTTCCAAGGCTTGCCAGCGCGGGGTCTCGTTAAAACCTTCGCCGTGTTCGCCGGTGGCGATGATGTTGGCGAGGTCGGGACGAGATGGGAGGTATTGGAGGGTGATGGCTCTGCCGCATAGGCGTCGGCCTTTGGCGAGGGATTCGACGCCGAGCATGTAGACCTTGTGGTAGCCGCGGCGGAGGAGTTGACCGAGGACGGTAGCGTTGGAGATGTTTCGGAATCGTTCCAAGAGTTCGTCGGGGACGGTTGCCAGTGGTTCGGCCATCTTTTTGGTACCTATCGGATTGGGGCGATCGCAAATCGGTTTGGAAGTATATCCGACTAGAATCTTGTTAGCCCCTGACCAAGAGTGAGTTGATCCGCCGTGTCTGCTTTGTTGAAACCTGTGAGAACCGTTATCGAGGCGGTCAATCTGCGTTTGGTGAGGTTGGAGCCGAAAGTACGTGCGGCTGTGATTTTCTTTGGGACGGCGCTGGTGCTGTATCCAGCGGTGGTGCAGGTCTACGGGCCGTTGTGGGCGATCGTGTGGTCTTGTTGGTTGGCGGCTTTTGGGCTGTACTTTCTTTTCAGATCGGGTTACTTCGCGAGACGTGTGACGTTGCAGTTGCCGGGTGAGAGACGGCCGTACCCGGAGAAGATACGGAGCATTCAAGGGGGTGTTCGGTTCAAGACTTGGGATGATGTTTCGTATCTGGATGCTGAGGATGCCGATGGAGAGATCGGCAGGGATGATCGGGTTATGGGGCTGGTGGTTGATGGGGATGCGATTGCGTATCCGCTGGCGGCGATGGGGTTGAGAGAAGTGGCGAATGAGGAGTTTGGAGATTTGCCGGTATCGGTTACTTGGTCGCCGATCACTTATGCGGCTCGGGTCTATGTGAGCGTAGGGCCGGATGGGGAGGCGTTCACGCTGGCTCCGACGGACCAGATGGTGTTGAACAGTCCGCTGCTGGAGGCGGAGAATGGGAGCTTGTATTTGCAGTTCACGGGTGAGGCGATCATGGGGCCGGATGCAGGGCATCAGCTTCGCAGGTTGCCTTGCTTGAATACGACGTGGGGTGCTTGGTCGAGTGCTTGGCCGGGTTCGGAGATGCTGTCGCCGGAGGAGACGCCGGAGGTTGATGTTTTCGAGAGCTACTATGCTTCGACGCGGGCGGGGTTGTTCACTCAGCCGAGCAGGGACAAGCGGTTGCCGGACAAGGATGTTGTGCTGGGGGTTTCGGACCTGGATGATCCGATGGTGGTCAGGGCGTACTCGGCGCACATGATGCAGCGGGAGCCTTTGTTGAACAGTCATGTCGGCAGGACTGCGGTGGTGGTGTTGAACGAGCGATCGTCGGCTTCTTATATGGCGTTCGAGCGAGTCGCTAATGGTCGGGAGTTGACGTTCGTAGGGGAGACGAAGAACTCGTTTCGGCCTAACCGGGTTGTTGAGCGGGAGCAGCGGGATGAGGTTGGAGATGATGCGGTGCCGCATTCGGAGTATGAGGCTTGGCTGGTTAGGGATGAGCAGACGGGGAGTCTGTGGCATGCGGTGAAGGGTGAGTGTGTTGAGGGTGAGTTGGCCGGGACGCGTTTGAGGATGCTGGATGGGAGGTTGGCGTTCTGGTTTGCGTGGTCGAAGTTCCACGGGGATGTGGAGTTGGTGGTCTGATGTCGTCCGAGAGATTCCGGGCTGATGTTTAGCCCGGGGGTATTGACGGGGGTTGTGTTGGCCGGTGGTCGGTCTGAGCGGTTGGGGATGGCTACTCCGAAGCCGCTGATCGGACTCGGCGGGAAGTTGTTACTGGCTAGGGTGGCGGATACGTTGAAGTCTTTGTGCTCGGAGCAGATCTTGGTGGTGCGACCGGGTCAGGGTGATGATGTTCCGGACCTGGGGATTGCGTTGGGGATGCATGTGGTGTCGGATGTAGAGGATTATGAGGGTCCGCTGTCGGCGATCTCGGCGGGGTTGTCGGCGGCGGCTACTCCGTTGGCTTTTGTGGTGGGGGCTGACTATCCGTTTCTGTCGAAGGGTCTGATCATTGAGATGACGCGAGTTGCTCAACACGGTGGTGAGGGTAGGGATGCGGCGGTGTTCATCCGGCATGGAGACTGGATAAATCCGCTTCATGCTGTGTATCCGGTTGAGACTTGGCGGGTGTTGACTTCGGACGCTTTGAACGCGGGTATGAGGTCGCCGACGGCATTGATGTATCGGGTAGTGGAGGAGGGTATGCATCCGGTGGAGATCATGACGGAGGATGAGGCAGAGCGGGTTGATCCGCGCCTGTTGAGTCTGTTCGATGTGGACACGCTGGATGATCTGGGTATTGCCAAGCGGATTATCGATACGAGGAACTATCATCGGGTTCGCCCTGATTTGAAACGTGGAGGTATCTAACAACCGATGAGCAGGATAGTGATGATTCGGCACGGGGAGACGGCTTGGAATGCTGAGCGGCGGTCGCAGGGTTGGCTGGACCCGCCGTTGAATGAGAACGGGAAGCGGCAGGTTGGGTTGCTGGGTGAGCACGTCCGAGAGCATTACTCGTTTGAGCGGGTTATATCGAGTGATCTCACAAGATGCACGATGACTGCGGATGGGTTGTCTGACGCTTTTGGGGGTTTGGAGTATTCGACGGATGAGCGGTTGCGGGAGATCAATACGGGTAGGTTTGGCGGGTTGTTGGTTGCGGATATTCGGGGGCAATTTCCCGATGCTGTGGGACCTTGGTTGCGGGGGTACGGCCGGGCGCCGGATGGGGAGTCTTGGTTGGACCTTGTGGCTCGGGCTGGTGCTTTCGTTGCGGAGTCGGGAGTGTTGGATGTTGAGGGTGATGTGTGTCTGGTATCGCACGGCGGGACGATCCGGGCTTTGCTGTCGGTATTTCTGGATCTGCCTGTAAATAAGACGCGGCTGTTTGCGCAGAGCAACACGGGGATCACGGTTGTTTCGCGGGAGGTGGTGAAAGGGGAGGATAGTTTTGGGTTGGATTTGTTGAATTTTGTGAACCATGATGGGCATGATGGGCATGATGGGGAATGATGGGTGTGGTTGTTGGGGGTTGGAGGGAGACCATCTGGCCCCTCCCTTTTGTCCCCGTTCACCCTCACCCTGACCCTCTCCCGCTGTTGTTGGGTGTTTTGGGGGAGAGGGGAATTTCTTTCGGGCGTTTCTCCTTTGGATTTCGGGCTCTTGGGTCGGGGAGGCCCCCTTTGTCCTTCGGACATTTCCCCCGCGAGCGGGGGAAAGCGTGGGTGCGGGGATAGGATTGGTTAATGTGAGGTTCGAAGAGATCAAGAAGCTGTATGGCGAGGAGGCGGCGATCAATGCTGGGATCGCTGCTGATCCTGACGCGTTCGAGTTGGATGAGCAGTGGTTCAAGGAGGCGCGACCTGCGAGGGAAGTGCATCCTGAACTATTCGAAGATTCGTCGAACTGATTAAGATTCAGGTTTGCTTGGGTTGTGGTCTTGGGCGATGCCCCCTTTGTCCTTCGGACATTTCCCCCGCGAGCGAGGCCATTGCGAAACTCTTTGGGACGGAGATGCAGGAGGTTCGAAGTGGTGGTTGACGATTGGGTTAGTGGTGTTTTACCGTACCCCTCCCCTTTGTCCACCCCGATCACCCTCACCCTGGCCCTCTCCCGCCGAGCGGGAGAGGGGAAACGTGTTGCCGCCGTGCACGGTTTTGCAATGGTCTCGCGCGAGCGGGGGGAACTCTGTGGGGGTTAGGATTGTTGGTGTTGGATTTGCGGTTGGAGCTTGAAAGGAGATTTGGAGATGGGGATTAATCGGCGGGATGTCCAGGTTGTTGATTCGCCTTGCGGGGATGTTGAGGTGCGGGTTTTGCAGGACGGGTCTACGGGGTCGGAGATGATGACGGTGCTGGAGGTGACGCTGGGTCCGGGCGGGTCGACGCCTTATCAGGCGAATGTATCGCATGAGGAGAGCTGGTTCATCTATTCGGGGGATGTTGTGTTTACGGAGGGGTCGAAGCGGTATTCGTTGACGTCGGGGGACTGTGTGCTGGTGGGGAAGGGGGTCGGGATGATGGTGGAGAATGTGGGGTCGGAGGGGGCGCGGATCGTTACGATGAGTCCTGATCCGTCGGTGGTGCGGGAGGAGATGGAGGCCGGCGAGGTGGTGGATGGTTCGCCGGGGGGGAATGTTTTGATAAGGGCGGAGTATGAGGCTTTTGAGTTTGCGCCGGGGGTTATGCGGGTGGATCTGGTGGATGATTCACGGGGGGCGGTCAGCTCATATTTTTCGGAGTTGAGTTTTTCGCCGGGGGCGCATACTCCGAATCATTACCATCCGGCGCATGAGGAGACGATGTTTTGCATCGAGGGAGAGATGACGGCGGTTTACGGGGTTGAGGAGTCGGTTCCGTTGCCGTCGGGTGATGCATTTTTGTGCGAGCCGACGGTCCGCCATGCGACGAACAATCCGTCGTCGTTGCCGAGCAAGCTGTTGGCGATACACCCGGTGTTGAACCCGCCGCCGCGGGTTATGTGTGATTGAGGTTGCGGGCGGCAACCAAGATCATCCCTAGCCCGACGACAAAGCAGAACAGAGCGAACAAAGCCCAATGGTCCGATTGTCGATGCCTGTGTAATCCCGCGGTTTGAATTGACGTCGGTTCCTCGCTTGACAAAACAAAGATGATGTTCGAAGCGTCGATATTGACTATGGGCATGAGTGCACAGATTTTCGCGATCCCCTGATCGTCAATCGGGGTGCTATCGAAAACTTCCACCGAATCCGTCATCAGCCTCACTACGGAGTAGTTGGTCGCGGAGACTCCGTCAAACCAGACCGGCTCGATACAGATTTTGATTGGCGAGGGGAATGGATACGTGCCAGCCGCTCCGTCGAAGCGTTGACGCCGCGACTCCACTCTGACGGCAAGTTCGAAACCGTCTGACATGACGAAAATCCCTTCCGGGATGAAGTCTCCGCTTCGCAATTGATCCAACGGTAATCGTTCAATCGAGAAAACCGCCTGATCTCCCCAGAACATCGATTGGGCGTCAGCAAGAATCTCAAAGTCAGGAAGTTGAATCGTGTTTTTGAGCGTTGTGCCGCGACCGTAAACGATCGAGCCGGTAAACGGATCGAAGCTCCGTAACTTGATCAAAGTGTTCGGCATTTCGATCCTGTCAGCAGATGGGAGCCCGTCATCCCGTCGATTAAACGCTCGAACCCGAATACGGTAGTTGACGTCAGGTTTTAATCCGCGTATCCGTATGGAACGTTCGGTTGGCGGGAGGAACAGAGGGAACGGCAGAGTTTCCGGATACCAATCGACAGCATAGGCCAAGATGTCGTACCCGCCGTCCCATCGGGGATTGTCCCAGTAAACGACTACGCTTTCACGCCCTTGCACCGCACCCAGGTCTTCCGGAGGATCTGGGTCGACGTCGCGGCTACGCCGTTCCTCAACCCCATTTCTTTGAACCGAGGAAACTGACGGAGTTGATGTTGGAGTAAGTGCTGGTGTCGGTGTCGGTGTCGGTGTGGGAGGTTCATCCATCGAAGGGATGACGACCGAAAATGCCGAAGCCGCACTGATACCCAATGCATTTGACGCCCTCAGTGCAAACTCGTAAACCGTCTCAGCCTTCAATCCATCCACGAGATACGATCGTGTTTCGGCGGTTAACGACACAACTGACGTTTCCTCATCTGGATGATCGATTCGCCAAGCGAGTTCGTAACTTCTTACGGGACGTTCGATCGCCCCTGATCCTAGGATCGGATCCGCCCAAGAAACTTCAACAGTCGTTGGCGAAAGAACCTCAACGCGCGCATCGGGTTTCCGGGGAACGTCAACGATCAAAGAGAGATCTCTTTCAACGCGACGATTGCTCGAATAAACAGCAACCAAGTTGACCTCATATCGCACCATGGCTTCGACATTTGGTATCGTGAAACTCCTGTCCGACGACAACAGGCGCATAGGGAATTCCGGGGCACCGGATGTCGACGGCGACCAACTCAGCTCGAATTCAGAGATCTGAGGTGCTTCGTCCGGACGCACGTTCCACATCACCATCGCACCTTCAGCGTCCAAATCTTGAAATCCAAATTCCAGCGGAACTGGCGTATGGGTTGGAGATGAAGTTGGCGTGGGCGAATTAGTAGCCGTGGCCGTCGGTGTCGAAGATGCCGCGGGCATTGCAGTCATTGCCGTTTCGCGAAAGACGCCACTGAAGCCCAATGGATTATGCCCTCTTAACGTCACGTCATAAGTCGTGCCGGGATCCAGATCTGTGATCGCATATGAGAAAACGTCTGAACCGAGGTTCCGGGTATTCACATTTGCAGAAGAGCCACTTTCCCGCCAAGACAATTCGTACCCGACAATTGGCCGCCTAATCGTCCCTGTTTCGACGGTAGGTTCCGACCATTCGACAACTATGGTGTCAGAAGTGATCGATTTAATCTCGGCAATCGGGTCGCGAGGCACGTCGAATATGTAATTGATTTCGCCCACTATCCGCTCCAAGTCCGAAAATACTGCCTCAACCCGTATCCGGTATCTCGTACCGGCCTCAGTCTCTGGAATCGTGTAAGTGTTTACCGATGGCTGGATCTGGATAGGCAACTGCAGGCTGTCACTTGTCGAGGGGTCCCAACTGAGTTCGTAGCTTGTCAGTTCGCCCGGAGGAGAGCGATCGAAACTCCAACTGATCACAGCGCCATCGTTCGTCAACCCATCGAAGCGAATGATGATCGTGATTGGAATTGGTGAAGGTGTTGGTGTCGGCGTAGGAGTGGGCGTCGAAGTTGGTGTCGGGGAAGCCGTCGGAGTATGAGTTGGCGTGGCAGTCGAGGTGGGAGTGGGCGAAACCGTGAACGTCGGAGTCGGCGTGGCTGTAGGGGTAGGAGTGGGCGTCGAAGTTGGTGTCGGGGAAACCGTCGGAGTGTGAGTTAGCGTGGCAGTCGAGGTGGGAGTGGGCGTCGGTGTAGGAGTAGACGTAGGAGTAGATGTTGGCGTTGCCGTCGGAGTATGAGTTGGCGTGGCAGTCGAGGTGGGAGTGGGCGAAACCGTGAACGTCGGAGTCGGCGTGGCAGTAGGGGTAGGAGTGGGCGTCGAAGTTGGTGTCGGGGAAACCGTCGGAGTGTGAGTTGGCGTGGCAGTCGAGGTGGGAGTGGGCGTCGGTGTAGGAGTAGACGTAGGAGTAGATGTTGGCGTTGGCGTCGGAGTATGAGTTGGTGTGTCGGTGGGTGTGGGAGTGGACGTCGAAGTTGAAGACGAGGTTGCTGTGGGAGTTGAGGAAGGTTCCGAGGTTGAGAATGTTATGGTCGCGCCTGCCGTGAATGTATTACCAGCGTATGTCAGAGCAACTGAAATCAGGTCTGAATCATGTGTGATCGACGATGGCGCAGTGTAGATTGCTGTATTGGACCCATTCCCTAAGATGCTTCCAAATTCCGCTGACCACACTAATGAGACTGCGTCCGGGATCTGGGTCAACGCGACGTTGTCGCCATCGAATGCAGTTACTTCAAATTGGGCGTTGCCGCCAGCAGGAGTTTCGAAGGTTTGAGGTTGGATTTCGATACGCGAGATGCATGGGTCTACGCCTGGAATGTTGATGTTGAGGCCGTTCCCTGGTTTTACGGGGATGTTGGCGTTGTCGGAGTTGAATCGAGCGGTGGCGTTGACGTTGTAAGTTTGCGCCTCACAACCTTGTCCTGTTGTGCGTCTTACGTCGAAGGTTTCGACAGAACTGTCAAAAGTTGAGACCTGGCAGGTGACAACGTTCACGGCAGATTCGCATCCGTCCGGAAGATTCTCGAATGTGGATCCGTCGGGGAATGAGATGTCGATGCCGGGATCGGGTTCGAGGAGGGATCGATCAACGGAGGCGGTCCATGATGCGGCGTTTTGCGAGGCGTCGTAGGTGGCGTCGGATAGGCGGATGTCGGGGCAGTTGAAAGATCGGTGGGTGAGAATGCGACTGGAACTGGAGGGTGTAATCTTCTGGTCGTCGACGGTGGCGGATACGGTGAGCCTAACGCGTCCGCCTTCGCAGAGGTATTGGATGGAGGCCTGGAGGGTGATGTCGAGTTGATTGCCGGCTGTGACGTTGCAGGCCCAACCGTTGTTGACCGAGTCGCACAGCTCGGTGTTTTCGGAGATGTTGGTGCCGTTGCTGGTGTGGGCACTCACGACGACGGTAGCGTCGGATCCGGACATGTTTTGGATTCGAACGTCCCAGAAGCCGATGTGGTTGTCGACGTCTTTGCGAGTGCCGGTGACGGCGATGTCGAAGTCGGCAGGGTCGTGTCTGGATTGTCGGGGAGGGTTGCGTTCCGATACACCGACGGCAGGGATGGGAGTGACAAGGATGACGACGGGAACTTTGGAGGGATTGTCGTCCGAGGATGCTGTTTCGGAAGTCGTTAGGTAGTTGGCTAGGGAAGTCGTCGAAGTGAGCAGAAGTGAAGCGATGATGATAGCTAATATCATCAACATATGATGCTTAGTGATCTGAAATTTCATGCGGTAATTGAGTTGAGTTTTAGAGTGTAATCGATTTAGATCAGAGGAACTATTAGCGTCCTCGATCAGCCTTTGTGAATCTCAAAGAAATTTATATATCATCAGAACTATCCATAATTAACGATACATAGTGTCACTATTCAAGTGCACTATAGGTCGATATTCTGTAGCATCGATGGTTAGTTGTTGGTAGTTCCACTGAGTCGCATAGGTGTTTGGAATTCTGATTTTTGACTGAGCTAGGCGCGTTGAATTAAAGGGCGATCAGCGCGTTGCTAAGTCAATATCCCGCGCTCTAAGGCGGCTATTGATGAGCTAGACGGTAACCAGTCCAGTCGGCAGAGAGGGAGGCGGGAGAAACCGCGGAGCGGAGTAGTTGGATAATCTGAGGGGTCGTCAAGCGCCCCTTTGAAGATGAGAGTTGCGGGTTAGACGACGACTACGGGATTGACCAGAGTGCCGATGTTGTCGATGGAGATGCTGACGATGTCGCCCTCTGCGAGGGTGAATTCGGGTGGCGGGATGGTTCCGGTGCCGGTGCATACGGTAGTGCCGTTGGGGACTTGGTTGTGGCGCTGTAGCCAGTCTGCGAGGTAGGCGCAGTCTCGTTTCATGAGTGATGTGTTTGCGGAGCCTTCGAAGGCGGTCTGTCCGTTGCGCTCGATCTTTAGTGCGACGTCCAAGTTCTGAGGGTCGCCGACGATGTCGGGTGTTGCGAAGCTGGGTCCGATGGAGCATGATCGGTCGTAGAGTTTTGCCTGGGGTAGGTAGAGGGGGTTTGCGCCTTCGATGGATCTGCTGCTCATGTCGTTTCCGACGGTGTATCCGACGATTTGTCCGTCGAAGAGGACGAATGCGAGTTCGGGCTCAGGGACGTCCCATTCGGAATCTGCGCGTATGCCGAGGGGGTCGCCGGGGGAGACGAGTCGTTGTGCGGTGGATTTGAAGAATGCTTCGGGACGGTCGGCGTTGTATACGAGGGCGTATACGTCGGGTGAACCGCTCTCTGCCTGTCGCTCTCTCATGCTGTCCATGTATGTGACGCCGAAGGCCCATACTTCGGGAGCGGAAATCGGGGGGAGTATGGCGTCGCTTGCACATAGCTGGTCGACTGCGATCTCGTCGCCGGGGCCTCGGTCGAGGATCTTCGTGGCAACGTCGTCGATAGTCACTCCGCAGAGATGTGCCGCTTTCAAGAGGGTCAATGTGGAGTCGGCCTCGGAGGTGATGGATGTCAGGTCGGTGATGACGCCGTCGTTTGCTTCGACGCCGACGTGGACGGTGTCTCCGCATAGAGTCTGGTAGTAACGCATGTGGTGGCCTTTCTCTCTTGAGATTCCTCGCCGAATTCGAATTCAATCTACAGCAACGAGCATAAAATCTTTCCGCGTCGCAGAATCGTATTCAGATACAGCGTCGGGAACCACGCGTCACAATAAAGATAGACACCTAACCTCAATGACCCTTAAGACAACCGCAAGAATCCTCGCAACGTCGTTGTTCATCGCAACTTTAAGCGCGGTCGGATTTCTTTTCGCCGTCGAGGTTCAAGCGCAATCGCCCCGTCCTACCAACGATGAAATCGTGACGCATACGGTAGTCCTCGGCGACAAGATCACGATCTACATCGACACGTCCATCGATGCCGAGATCACAGAGACCCGTCTCTGGAGACGAGCGCATGGTGATGACAATGTGGCCGCATATTCGTACGTCGAGTTCGAGCAGTCGGATCGTCTGACGGCCACCGCCGAGATCGATGTGAAATCTCCGTCATACTTTCCGCCCGGAACTCGGTTCGATGTGCGCTTCGAGTTTGTCGCAAGCAACGGCGATGTCTACACCTCCGACATTTATCACGTCGAACATCTTGGTACTGCCCACGACTGGCGTCGTGTCGGTGACGAAAATCTCGAGATCATCTACTACGGCATCAGCGATCGGTCGATCCAGAATCTCCACAACCAAGTCTCGCCACGACTGCCTGAAATCAACGACGCTCTGGGGGTAACCGACAATCCCCAGTTCCGAGCGGTCGTCTTCCCCAATGCACGCGAACTTACACGCTACGGGCCTCGTATTAGCCAGGCCGCCACCGACGGCATCTACTTCGGCGGATATGCGTATGACGAATACAACCTCACCATCATGGCCTCTCCCTCCGCCGAGGTGCTCGTTCACGAACTCACGCATCTCATACTCGACCAGAAGCTGACCTCCCCATACGCAACCTCTATCCCGGGATGGCTCAACGAGGGCAATTCCAGCTATTGGGAGACGGGCAGTCGCGCCAAGTCCAACCAGCAATTCAACTCGTTCGTCAGGCGGGTATACATAACCGAGTTCTCGAAGATGCACTCGGTTCCGGGCATCCGTGCCGACATTCACCGTTTCTATATCCAGTCCGCAGATTTCGTCGGCTACCTGCTCGAAAACTACGGTCGTCACACCATCGGCGAGCTTCTCGAAGAACTCAACGCTGGCAAGAAAGTTGATGAAGCTATGCAGAGCGTCTACGGCGGCACTCTGACCGAGATTGAAAACCAGTGGCGTGCCGAATGGCGTCTTCCACCAGTCGGCACTCCCATCGAAACAACCTTCTCCATCGATTCCAACCGCGAGGTTCTCCCAACCATCCCGGGTCTACCCACGATCGAAACCGGCACCCTAACCCAGCAGCCGATCGACATCGAAGCCGAACCGATCGAAACCGAACCGCAAGAACCTCTGCCATTGCCAACCATCGATCATGAACCGGTGGCGGAGCCGCAACCCGAAGTCGCCATCCCCGAACCGCAGCCAACCGTTGCCCCAGAACCAACACCTCGCCAGTTCCTGACACCAGAACCCGGCATCGGCAACTACCTCACTGGCACATCCGAAGACGACTGGCCAACCGTCAAGCCGAGTGCTGTGATCATATTCCTGCTGCTATTTGCCGGATTTGCGGCACTTTTCTGGAGGCGGATGAGGACTTAGCGTCGGCGCGGCCCCCTTTGTCCCCCGTATCGGAGTACGGGGCAGGCCCCGGACATTTCCCCTTTGGTTTTCGGTCTCTTGGGCGGGGGAAACCCCACCGTTCCCCTCTGGGTTCCGGCTTTCGCCGGAATGACGTATTTCGTCCGAATGACGTTTGTTGAGGTCGGTGGTTGAGGATTGTGTTGGTTGTGTTTTGCCGTACCCCGCCCTTTTGTCCGCCCCGGTCACCCTCACCCTGACCCTCTCCCGCCGAGCGGGAGAGGGGATTCCCCTTCCCATCTGCCCGTCCACCTCTGGGTTCCGGCTTTCGCCGGAATGACATATTTCGTCCGAATGACGTTTGTTGAGGTCGGTGGTTGAGGATTGTGTTGGTTGTGTTTTGCCGTACCCCGCCCTTTTGTCCGCCCCGGTCACCCTCACCCTGACCCTCTCCCGCCGAGCGGGAGAGGGGATTCCCCTTCCCATCTGCCCGTCCACCTCTGGGTTCCGGCTTTCGCCGGAATGGCGTGGGCTGTGCGTTGGAATGACGTATTTTGCCGGGATGATGTTTGTTGTTCGCGGTAAGATCAACCAACGATGTCCGCCGCGAATCCAACCACTGCCCTTATCTACTCGCACGAGCAGTCCCAGCACGTGCTCAGTCCGACGCATCCGATGCGTCCGATCCGGCTCCATCACATGCACGAACTCATGCGAGTCTCGGGTCTCTTGGACACCAAAAATGTCCTCTCACAATCTCCGAGATTAGCCAGTGAAACCGAGATCGCATCCTCCCACGATGCCGAATATATCGACGTGGTCAAGGCCATCGACGCTGGAGCCATCGTCATCGGAATGGAACGATATGGCTTCGGACCCGGCGACAACCCGCCACGCAAAGGCGTCTACCGCCATGCCGCGCTAGCCGCCGGCGGTGCAATGCTGGCGACCGAACTCGTCCTGAACGGCACCGTCAGGAACGCATTTTCACCAGCCGGTGGGATGCACCATCACGCGATGTATAACCGCGCCGCAGGCTTCGGCATCTTCAACGACGCCGTGATCGCCATCAATCACCTCATCGAGCAAGGTCTTCGTACTTTCTACGTCGACATCGACGTGCACCACGGCGACGGTGTCCAAGCTGGACTATACGACACCGACCGCGCCATGACCGTCTCCATACACGAGTCCGGACAATGGCTCTTCCCCGGCACCGGCAACCCCAACGAGACCGGCACCGGCGACGGCCAAGGTTACAGCGTAAACATCCCCCTCGCACCCTACACCGATGATGAACTTTGGCACGAAGCCTTCGACGCCATCATCCCCGACCTTGCCCGTGCATATCAACCCGATCTCCTGTTCACCCAACTCGGCATCGACACCCACCGCAACGATCCTCTCGCCCACCTCTCTCTCACAACCCAAGGTCACAACCTAGCCGTGCAGAAATTCGCCCAACTCGCCGACGAACTCGACATCCCATGGATCTCCGTCGGAGGCGGCGGCTACGATATGGCTGCCGTCGCCCGCGCATGGACGATGGACCTAGCAACTATGGTCAGCGAAACTCTGCCTGACCAAATCCCTTCCACTTTCATTTCCTTACCCAATATCACCACTTTCGAAGATCAAGGTAAATACCGGATCGAACCTGATATCCGCAACGACATTGTTCGCCATAATCAGCTGGCTATTGACGCCGTCCGGAGCCAGATTTTTCCCAAATTCGGTATCTGAATCGCTCAGCCTACATCAGCTCTCCCATCCCCAGACAGCACGACGTTATTCCAAATGGGCTCACCGTCCCAGTGAATCAGCTTTTGGAGGGTTTCGAACGCCAACTCGTAACCATCATTAGCGATTTGCCAAATATCTGTATCCTCTTCTCTAACATCTTCGCCGTGGACAATCTTGGAACGCGTGGTGTACAGCTTTCCGACCTTATTCCAGATCTCTGTTCTGGAATCCGCATCTCGGCCCAATCTGAAAGGGAGCACGTGAAACGCGCTGCGAAATCGCCAACGCGCGGTTGCACTTGACCACACGCTATCTACCTAACGGAATCCAAAGTATCATGTCGATGCGACTAAACACGTACGTCTGAACGACCAATTCTGGTCGAGGAAGTCAAACGCGGAAAGGATCATTAATCTCGTGATCGTTCTAGATGTGATTCAAATGTTGGGAACATGGCTGATCGGTGGAGCGGGTATCTGGTTGCTCCTTCGTCGAGGCAAACAGATCGAAAGTCAATTGAAGAACTCGAATCGAGAACTATCAATGGCGGGTGAGAGACTGATCTTAGATCAGTATCAACGGGGATTGAGCATGTTGTCGGATAGTGCAATGTGGGTTCGAGTTGGCGGAGTGAACATCTTTGCAAGGCGACTTCGAAAAGCGAAGGAGGAAGGAACAGAAGAATACCAAGAAGAAATCGTCAAATTGCTCTGCGACTTCATCCGCAACCCAACAGTAGAACGGGAAGCAACTTATAGATTTCCGGAAGATTTGCAAACTGCTCTGAATGTCGTCGCCAACTTGCCAGATGCTGAATCTTCGAAATATAAGGTAAACCTGACTGGTGCTGATTTAGGTTATTCCGACATGAGGCATGCGAAGTTCAACAGTGCTGATTTGACTGATGCGAACTTGGAAAACATCAAGGGCAACTTTGCTGATTTCTCAAATGTCGAATTTTTCAAGTGCAGCAAATTCGGAGATGTGAGCGGTGCTAATTTCCTAGGAGTGCAGATCGGGAATGCCAGCTTCAAACATTGTTATCGCACTCATTTCACGTTTTGCAAAGACTTGTACCAGATCGACATGAAAGGCGTTGCCTTATGGCGATCAGCGTTCGATCACACCGAAAAGTTGAATGGCAATTTCAGCAAAGCAAAACTTCAAGAAGCAACGATGATCGGAACCGTCGTCTGGCGCTGCGACTTCACGGATGCGGACATGACCGATCTCGATCTGACTGGTGCCACGTTCGACTTGCGCTATGACGAAGGAGGCAAATTGATCAATTTATCTTGTGTCACAAAGATCACCCAACTTCAACTTGACCAGGCAATTGCCGACCCAAGCAACCCGCCTCAGTTCCACGACAACATCATCGACCATGAAACCGGCAAACCCATAGTATGGAAGAGGAAAGAACGCGGAGAGCGTTGGAGAGAATTCAAACTCGCTCGCACCGACGAGCCTAAACCGACTGACCCCTACTGGATCAAAAATCAATGGGCGAAACACCTTGAACTTGTCGAGCGCTTGAAGCATAACTGAATCGCCGGAGGCATTCATCGTTTTGGTGAGCTAGGCCGCAAGCTACAACGAACTGGCGATTGACGCGATCCAAAGCCAAATCTTTCCGAAATTCGGGTAGAGCGGTGATTCTGAATCCGGTCCGGTCGGCGGCCTTCTTTGTCCTTCGTACATTTCCCCCGCAGAGCAGGGGAAACCGCCCCTTTTTCGACGGAGACGAATCCCGGCTGTTTATACCTCCCGATACCGCCCCTCAACGGTGTCATCACTAGGAGGCGGGGCATCAGGACCGGGACCATCCGGAGGCATATCGGCCCCGGCACCAGCTCCCGCGGCCGCACCAGCGTGGATATGCTGACCCGCCGCCATCATCGCCTGCTGCAACGCTTCCGACGCCGTCTTGATCCGCTCAGTATCAGCGTTTTCGTCGGCGATAACCGTGCGGACTTCCGAAGCCTTCGCCTGGATGTCCGACTTCACGTCATCCGGCAACCGTTCGCCATGCTCCTCGATCAGCTTGTCAGCTTGATACGCCGCCGACTCCGCAAGGTTCCGAGCATCTACAGCCTCTCGCCGAGCCTGGTCCGTGTCAGCGTTTTCTTCCGCTTCACGGACTTTCGCCTTGATCTCATCGTCTGACATCCCGGATCGCCCCGTCACCGTGATGTGTTGCTCACGCTGCGTGGCCTTGTCCTTCGCCGTTACGGTGATGATCCCGTTCGCATCGATATCGAACGCGACCTCGATCTGAGGCACACCACGCGGCGCTGGTGCAATGCCGTCTAGCGAGAAACGACCGACCGAGGTGTTGTCGGCCGCCATCGGCCGTTCGCCCTGCAAGACGTGAATCTCGACCGAGGACTGCCCATCAGCCGCCGTTGTGAACGTGTCCGACTTCGACGTCGGGATGGTAGTGTTCCGTGCGATCAACTCCGTTCTGACACCGCCAAGCGTCTCGATGCCCCACGTCAATGGCGTCACGTCGAGCAGCAAGATATCGGAGACATCGCCTTGCAAGACACCGGCTTGTAGCGCCGCGCCGAGTGCCACAACCTCGTCCGGGTTGATCGTCCGGTTCGGCTCCTTGCCGAATATCTCCTTGACCCGGTTGACCACCGCTGGCATTCGAGTCATCCCGCCGACCAATATCACCTCATCGATGTCCGCCGGTGTCACCTCTGCATCCCGCATCGCTGCTTTGCAAGGTTCGGCCGTCTTCTCGATCAGATCGGCCGTCAACGCCTCCAGCTTCGCCCGCGTCAAGGTCTCGACCAAGTGCTTCGGGCCGCTCGCGTCAGCAGAGATGAACGGCAGATTGATCTCCGCGCTGGTGACCGACGAAAGCTCGATCTTCGCCTCTTCCGCCGCCAATCGCAACCGCTGGGCCGCCGATGCGTCGTTGCTCGGGTCCATGTATTCCTTCTGCTGAAACTCATCTACCAGATACTCGACCAGCTTCAAGTCGAAGTCGTCACCACCCAGATGCGTATCGCCGTTCGTGCTCTTGACCTCGAAAACGCCCTCGCCGACATGCAAGATCGTGATGTCGAACGTCCCGCCGCCGAGGTCGTAGACCGCGATCGTTCGGTCCCCTTCCTTCTCCAACCCGTAGGCCAGCGCGGCTGCGGTCGGCTCATTGACGACACGCAAAACCTCAAGTCCTGCGATCGTCCCTGCCGCTCGCGTCGCCTCGCGTTGCGCGTCGTTGAAATAAGCCGGGACCGTGATGACAGCCTGCGTCACGGGTTCGCCGAGCTTGTCCTCGGCATCCTTCTTCAACCTCGCCAGCAACATCGACGAAATCTCCGCTGGCGGCCTGACACTCCCGTCGAACGTGATTCCAGCGTCGCCGTTTTCCAACGCCGACAACTTGAACGGAACACGCTTCTGATCCGCCTGCACAGCTTCGTCGTCGAAACGCCGGCCGATGAATCGCTTGGCCGAATAGACGGTATTTTCGGGGTTGGTCACCGCTTGCCGCCGAGCCAGCATCCCGATCAACCGCTCTCCCGACCTCGTATTCATCGCCACTACCGACGGCGTGATGCGCTGACCTTCCGAGTTCTCGATGATCTCGGGCTCGCCGGCGCTCATGTACGCCATTGCCGAGTTGGTCGTTCCCAGGTCAATGCCGATAGCTCTTGCCATTTCTCTTGCTTGCCTTTCTATTCGCCAATTCGCATTGGCGATCGTTGGTTTTGCTTGTTTTCAGTTATTCCAGCTCACGCGTCGTCTGCTGATCTGCCGACCAACACCTTGGCGACGCGCACAACTTTCGAAGTTTTTACGTCCTCATATCCGGCCTCGATCACTTGGATCACCTTGCCGTCTTGGTCTTCAGATGTCGGCATCGTAGCCAGCGCTTCATGACGAGACGGATCCATATCCTCGCCTAATGACTCGAATCGTCGGTAACCAACCGTTTCGAGACAGCTTTCGACCTTTTCGGCCATCGCTTTGAAGCCGTCGAACCACTTCGCGTCCATCTCCTGTTCCTGCGCTACCTCCAACGCGTTCGTGAAATCGTCAGCCACGGACATCACTCGATTCGCAACTTCGACCCGCGCCCTCTCCGCAGCCTGCTCCTCCTTCTCCGTCGCTAACTTCCGGTTGCGTTGCGCATCGCTGTGCGACCGAAGGATCTCCGACTGAAGACGACTCAACTTCGACTCATATTCGTCGATTTTTTTACGATATTCGTCATTTTCCGATTCGATTTGTTGCATATTCGCACAATACTCGGTCAATTGGGATGCCAACTCGTTACATCGCTCTTCCAGACGGCGTTGGCTCTTGACAGAACGTGCGTTACGCATCATCGAACGTGCCGAACCACGTCGACGCGGTCCCCAACCGTTCGGCATCCCCAAGTCACCTAGCCTCATCATTCAACCCCCAGATAGTTGAGGATCACCTTGATCTCGTCCGCTACCGCCTTTGCAGAAGCCGAATCCGCAAGATCTTCGCTCTGATCAAGGACCTCCAGCATCCCTCTCATGTGCTGGACCAACTCCAGCACCAACCCGACACCATTCAAATTCAGCCCCAGATCCTCCGACAATCGCCGCACGATCTGCAATCTTTCAAGGTCTTCCTCTGAGTAAAGCCGCCGACTGCCCTGTGTTCTCGACGGACTGACCAGCCCCTCACGGTCGTACTTCCGCAACGTCTGTGGATGCATCTCCGCCAACTTCGCGGCGATGCTGATGATGTACAGCGCATCGCCTCGACCGGCAATCCGAACCCTCACTCGTCGCCGTCGGCGGTTGATCTCTTCCTCCTCCTCAGCACGCCGGGCGATTTCGCGCCGCGCCCTATCTGCCGCGATCTTGTTCACCAAACGCAGGAAATCATCGGCGTTGGGGATCGAAGATCCTGCATCCGTGTTGTGGTACTCTTCGTATCTCTGTGTCACACTAAACCCAAGGGGGTGAATTAGCAGGAAGCAGAAGATCAGCAACCCGCGCTCGCTTGAATCGTATTGTAACTCATGATAATATAGCTGACACGCTTTGTATCAAGATACGCCGAGAATTACGAAATCCACCAACAAACAAGAAGCAAACATGAACGCTGGAGGAAAAAATTACGAAATCTTTCAAAAAACTCTTGACAAACGGCCTCGGCATGATATAAAACTTTTTCATTCGGCGAAATCAACCGCTCTGGCTAGATGCCCAAACACCGGTAGAAACACCGAACCAAACGGAAAACGCAACATTGCAGACGCAAGAAATCCGAAAAGAGAGACAGCCAGCAACCGACATGACGTTCATCTACGAAAAACGTTGCCCGCACTGCCAAGGCGACATCCTGTTCGCCATCAGACTCGAGGGACCGACCCTAAAGTGTTTGCAGTGCACTCGAAACATCGACCGTCATCAGGCTCGCGAACTGCTCTCGCAAAAACTCGAGCAACCAGCAGCCTGACGACTGGGGCTATAGCGAGCGGAGAGTATAACCAAAACAACTCCCAACTAAAGCCCCGGTCCAGAACCGGGGCTTTTTGGTTACCAACCTAAGCCTCACCGAATCCAACAGCAACCATATCTAATGGAGACCAGCGCTATGAAACAGACAGCGATTTTCCCCCGCCGATGCCCCTCCTGCCAGGGCGACGTCCAGTTCGGTCGTGGACTGGACGGGATCACACTCAAGTGCATCCAATGCACTCGCACCATCAGCCCAGAGCAGGCCCGGCAGATCCTCGCTGACATCCAGCAGGAACGTGCTGTCGCAGTGGCAAAGGCGGCCTAAGACAGCGAAACGCTGAGCAACTCGGAGCTCAGCGCATAGCACAACGGCTCGGCGGCTTTTGGTTGCCGAGCCGTTTTCTTTTGTTCTCGTCGGTCATCCTCACCCCGCCTCATACGACCAAACATCAGACTCCACATCCACGACCTCCGCCTCCGGCGCGGCCCGTTCGACGAATTCCAGCGCACGCTCCATCAACTGCTCCGCGGTGCGATAATCACCGCTCACAACCGAGATCCCGATCGTGGCCGACTGCCAACTGTCGTTGGCATCAACCTCTGCGGCAGAAACCGACAACCGATTCCTCAACTGCGACACCACGGAGTGGACCACTCGCCGTTTATCCTTCAGCGACGCAGATGCGTGAATGTGCAATCTAGCCTTCGCAGCGGCGACATGCATCCCTGTTTCAGCCTGAAATTACGATTTTCGTCGCATCAAAGCGCTGACATAACGTATCAAAACGCCAGATACGGCTCGCTCTCCACCGTCACGTAGTCGCACGGCGGGAACTTTTCGAGCGCGGCAACGTCGATCTCCGTCCCCCAACCAGGCCCGTCCGGCACCGTCGCTCGACCATCTGAGATGGGAATCATCTCCGTCAATACCGCCTCGTACGCCTTCAGGAAACTCACAAATATCTCCTGCATAAACGCATTTGGAATCGCCAAATCCAGATGCAGACTCGCCACCGTCGATAGCGGACCGTTCGAGTTGTGCGGCGCAACCGAAACATACTGCGTCTCCGCCGCCGAAGCGATCTTCCGCAACTCCGTGATTCCGCCAGCATGACAGATGTCCGGTTGGATCACACTCGCAGCGTGAGACTCAAGCAACGGCCTGAAATCCCACCGGTTATACAACTGCTCACCCGTCGAAATCGGGATGTTGATATCCCGTGCCAGCGCCGCCAAAGCGTCGACGTTGTCCCAGAGAATCGGCTCCTCCAACCACGCAGGGTTGTACTTCTCGATCAATCGCGCCGCCCGTCGCGCGCTCCAGATATCCAGTCTCCCACGAACATCAACCGCAACCTCGACCGACCCACCGACCGACTCCCTCACCGCCTTCACCAACTCCACACCGCGCTCCAACCGTTCCGGATCTATCACCTGCGGACCCGCAAACGGATAGAACTTCATCGCACGCCATCCCTCATCCACCAATTCCGCCGTCCGACGCGCAAAATCCTCAGGCGTCAATTCGCGCACTGGCACCGCGTCGTCCTCCGTAGGATCGAACCACCCATTCGCATACGCCCGAATATCATCACGGACCTTCCCACCCAACAGCTCGTAAACCGGAATCCCCAACGCCTTGGCCTTCAAATCATTCAAGGCCAGATCGATCCCGCTGATCGCACTCATCGACACCGCACCGCCAGTCCACGTCACCCGCCGGTACAACGACGTCCAAATATGCTCGATCTGAAACGGGTCCTTCCCCTCTAGATACTTCGCAAACTCCCCGATCTCAGCCGCAACCCCCGCATCCTTATACTGGGTGCTTGCTTCACCCCAGCCATAGTCCCCCGTATTCGTTGTGATCCGCACGAACATCCAATTCGTCCCCGCTGCCTTATGCACCGGCGTGCTCATCCTGAATACGTCAACGTCCGTGATTTTCATGGTCGTGGAACCACTCCTTCGTTAATTTCACTCGGCATCAAAACAGATGCCAACGGTTAATCCTAATCGCGCGGCGACCAAAGTCCCCAAGCCGCTCCGAAGCACTCCAAATCTGAAGATCGTTGCGGAAAAACGAACCGCGAGCGGTGCTCGCCAGTTCGACTAACCCTAGTTGCGCTGCCGTCTCCGCGAGAACCGCAACCTCATCTGAGCACGCCTCAACGAAGCCAGCGCCCGTTCCATATCCAGATCATCGCCATGCTGATCAATCCGTTCCTGCGCGCGCCTCACCGCAATCTCAGCCCTCTCCTCATCGATCTCATCTTCACGCTCTGCGGCATCGGCCAAAACCGTGATTCTGTCCGCCAACACCTCCATGAAACCGCCCGTAACCACGATTGCCTGCTCCTCTTCGCCAGCCTCACCAAACCGCATCTCGCCCGGCACCAACGAAGTCATCAACGCCGCGTGCGAAGGCAACACGGTCAACTCACCGTCGGCACCCGGAGCAGTCACGTAATCAACACCCCCGGAATAGGTCTCCCGTTCGGCGGTAACTATGCTGAGGTGCATCCGAGCCATGACTGCTCTCTAAGTCCTTAGTCTCTCGCTATCCAGTAACCGCGACCTTTATGCCGCAACCGATTCCTGCATCTCCCGGCCCTTCTCAACCGCAGCCTCGATCGTCCCCACCATGTAGAAGGCCTGCTCCGGCAAGTCGTCATGCTTGCCGTCGAGGATCTCCAAGAAGCCCTTCACCGTCTCCTCACGGCTCACGTAAACACCCGGCAACCCGGTGAACACCTCGCCCACGAAGAACGGCTGCGTCAAGAACCGCTGGATCTTCCGCGCCCGGGCAACCGTGAGTTGGTCCTCATCCGAAAGCTCCTCGATACCCAAGATCGCGATCACATCCTGCAGGTCTTTGTATCGCTGCAATACACGCTTCACGCCGTACGCCGCATCGTAGTGGTCCTGACCCACAATCGCCGGCTCCAAAATCCGAGAGTTCGACGCCAACGGGTCGACCGCCGGGAACAGCGCCTGCGCCGCAAGCGAGCGCTCCAACGAAACGTTCGCATCCAAGTGACCGAACGTCGTCACGATACCCGGGTCGGTGTAGTCGTCCGCCGGCACATAGACCGCCTGGAACGAAGTGATCGATCCCGCCTGCGTAGACGTGATCCGCTCCATCAAATCACCGAGCTCAGTCGAAAGCGTCGGCTGATAACCCACCGCCGAAGGCATTCGACCCAGTAGCGCCGAAACCTCCATGCCCGCCAAGATATAGCGGTAGACGTTGTCGATAAACAGCAACACGTCCTGCCCACGCTCGTCGCGGAAATACTCCGCCATCGTCAAACCCGTCAACGCGATCCGCGCCCGCGTCCCCGGAGGTTCGTTCATCTGACCGAACACCAACGCCGTCGAGTCGACAACCCCCGACTCATGCATCTCATGCCAGAGGTCGTTACCCTCACGCGATCGCTCACCGACGCCCGCAAACACCGAGACACCGGAGTGCTCCTGGGCGATGTTCCGGATCAACTCGGTAATAATGACAGTCTTCCCGACACCCGCACCACCATACGCACCAACCTTCCCGCCACGTGGGAACGGAGTAATCAAATCAAGAACCTTGATCCCAGTCTCAAGAATCTCCGTCGTCCCAGACTGCTCAGCAAACGTCGGCGGCTGACGGTGGATCGGCAACCGCTCTGCATCCGCCGGAACCTGATCCGCACCATCGATCGCCTCGCCCAGCACATTGAAGATCCGCCCCAACGAGTTCTCACCAACAGGAACCGCAACAGGCTGACCCGTGTCGATCGCCTCGACGCCTCGGGCCAGACCGTCCGTAGTCCCAAGCGCCAAACACCGCACCCAGTTGTTCCCGACGTGCTGCTCCACCTCGAGCACCAACCGCTCGCCTTCGTTATCTACTTCGAGACCGTTGTAGATCTCCGGAAGATCGTCCGGCGGGAACTCTACGTCCACGACCGTACCGATTACCTGGACTACCTTGCCTTTGCTACCTTGTGCCATTTGTCTCTGGCTCCTATTTCGTTCTCGTTCTGATTGGTTTGTTGCTTCGTTATGATTTTTCCCGCTCCCTCGGGGAGAGAGCTATGCAGAAGGGCTCATCCCTGCACTCCGGCAACACCACCGACGATGTCAAGCAACTCGCCAGTGATCGATTCCTGCCGTGCTTTGTTCAGGTCCAGCGTCAACTCCTCGATCAACTCATTCGCGTTGTCAGTCGCATTCTGCATCGCGATCATCCGCGCCGAATGCTCGCTGGCCTGCGCCTCCAAGATCGCGTGATAGACCTGCGTCTCCACATACCGAGGCGCAATTTCCGCCAAGACGGCTGACGGCGACGGCTCATAGATGTAATCCAAATACATTGCCGGTTCGCCCTCCGAACCAGAAGCCGTCTCGATCGGCAGCAGTTGCACATTCACCGGCCTCTGCACCGACGTGTTTATGAACTGAGCATAGATCAGCTTCACCGTATCCACATCCCCGTCTCGGTAACGATCGATCACAAATGACGATATGTCCAAAGTGTCTGCGAGCGAAGGACGGTCGCCCACCGAGAAGCTCGCCACAAGGTCCTGACCCGTCCGGGCTGCAAACCTCTCGCCTTTGCGACCCACACCCACAGTCTCAACGGGCACCTCAGCACCCGTATACTCCTGCGCAGCGACGCGCAGAATGTTGCCGACCAACGCCCCCGCCAATCCGCGATCCGGCGTCACCAGAATCACCAGTTGCCGATTATTCGGACGCCTCAGCAACAACGGGTCCAACGTTTCCTCATCCGCCTCCAACCGCATCACCAAGTGCGACAAGACCTCCCGCATCTGGTCTGCATACGGACGACCATTTCTGACCATCTGCTGGGCACGCTGCATCCGAGAAGCCGCGATCAACTGCATCGCGCTCGTAATCTTCGCGGTGTTGCTGACCGATCTAATCCGGTCCCGTATGTCCTTCAGGCTAGGCATCTCTGAGCCATCAGTTCCTTACAACTAAGCCGCCACGAGGTCCGCGGTCTGCTTGAAAGCCGCAACGGCCTCCATCAGCCGCTCGCCGTTCTCATCGCTCAACTCACCCGAGTCGCTGATCTCAGCCAAGAGTTCTGGCAAATTCGCCGCCAGATAGTCGTACCACTGAGACTCGAAGTCTCTCACCCGCTCGACATCCACATCATCCAACGCGCCCTCATTAGCCACGTGGAACAACGCCACCTGGTTCTCATACGTAATCGGCGCGTTCTCGTCCTGCTTCAGCAACTCACGGAACCGCTCACCACGCGCCAACTGACGCCTTGTAACCGGGTCCAAGTCCTCAGCACCGAACTGTGCGAACGTAGCCAGCGCATCGAACTGTGCCATCTCCGTCTTCAAGCTGCCCGCAACATCCTTCATCCCGCGCCGCTGTGCCGACGACCCAACACGCGTAACCGAGATACCCGAGTTCACCGCCGGACGAATTCCAGCGTTGAAAAGGTCTGGCTCAAGGAACAACTGTCCATCCGTAATCGAAATCACGTTCGTCGGAATGTAGGCCGACACGTCACCAGCAAGCGTCTCGATGATCGGCAATGCCGTAATCGATCCCCCGCCATACTCCGGTGCCATTCGAGCCGCACGCTCCAACAAGCGGGAGTGCAGATAGAAAACGTCACCGGGATATGCCTCACGACCAGGCGGTCTTCGGAGCAACAGCGACATCTGACGGTAGGCCCAGGCGTGCTTCGAAAGGTCATCGTAGACGATCAGAACGTCCTTGCCCTTCGACATGAAATACTCTGCCATCGTGCATCCCGCATAGGGCGCAAGGAACTGCGTCGGAGCCGGGTCCGAAGCATTCGCCGCCACGATGATCGTGTTGTCCAACGCACCTTGGTCCGCGAACCGCTGCACGATACCCGCAACCTTCGACGCCTTCTGACCGATCGCAACATAGACCCCGATCATGTCGGAGTCACGCTGGTTAATAATCGCGTCGACGCACAACGACGTCTTACCAGTCGACCTGTCCCCAATCACCAACTCCCGCTGACCACGTCCGACCGGCACCATCGCATCCACTACCTTCACACCAAACTGAACCGGCTGGTTCACCGGCTGACGGGTGATCACGCCGGGAGCGATCTTCTCCACCGGCAGAGTCTCACTCGTGTTCGGCGGAGCCTGACCGTCCAACGGCCGACCCAGCGGGTCCACAACTCGACCCAGCAACTCATCGCCAACCGGCACCTCAAGAATTCGACCCGTAGACCTGACCTCATCGCCTTCACGAACCTGAAGATAGTCACCCATAATCACCGCACCAACCGACTCCTCCTCAAGGTTCAGCGCCAGCCCCAGAATATCGCCCGGGAACTGCAAAATCTCATTCAGTCTGACGCCGGCCAGACCGTGAATCCGAGCGATCCCATCGCCCGCCTCCACGACGGTTCCAACGTCAACCATCGTGAGTTCGCCACCGAACTCCTCGATCTGACGCTTGATTACGGATGCAATATCCTGCCCTGCGGTGGTCATCTACTTATCTCTCCTTGGCGTGCTGTGCGGGCTCTGCGACCCGCATCTTTGGCATCTTCTTTCTCTTTAAGTCGGTTCTCACGCACCCAACGGCCTCTGCGACAGCGACTCCCTCATCGAACGCAGCCGCGTCCGCGTGCTTCCATCAAATAAACGGTCTCCCACTCTCGCAACTACTCCACCGATGATCTCCGGATCGACATTCTCCGTAACCTCGATCCGCTCATGTCCCGTCATCTCACGCAGACTCTCCACTATCCGCGACCGCCTCGCATCATCCAACGGCACCGCCGTCGTTATCTGCGCTCTCCCGATACCCGAATGCTCGTCCAGCAACTCCGTGAACACGTCACAAACGCCGCCGAACCTCTCGATATCCCCATTCGCCACTATCAGTGATACCAAGTTCCGCACCAGCGGATCAACGTCGCTGATCAGTGTGCCCACACCATCTAGCTTCACCGTCTCAGGCACCGACGGAGCGGCCATGAACGCCTGCACATCCGAGCCCGTGAAGACTTCACGGGCCGTCTCCAGATCGCGCTCCCAAACATCAAGCGTCTCTCGCTCAATCGCTATCGCGAAAGCCGCCTGAGCGTATCTTCTGTCCGATGCCATTTGCTTAGACTTCGCTTGCTCTTAAATCACGCTCAGTTGTTCCGAGCGTCAAGACCTTCTTCCAGGACGCGGTCGATCAACTCGCGGTGACCGTCCTCGTCAAGCGATTGTTCGACGATCCGCTCCGCCGCCAAGATGGCAATCCCGGCGAACTCGCTCCGCACCTCTTCAACGGCCGCGGCACGTTCACGACGTATCTCCTCCCGCGCCCGGTCGAGCATCTCCTCGACCTGCGCACGAGTCCGCTCCGTCTCCTGCTCACGCAACCGCGAAGCCGCATCGCGCGCCTCGGCGATCAACTCCTGACCTTCCCGACGAGCATTCGCTAGCTCCTGCTCAACGCGCTCCGCAGACGATGCCGCCTCCGCTCGCGCATTCTCCGCAGCCTCCAAGCTGTCGCGGATACGATCCGCGCGCTGGTCCAACATCCGCGTGATCGGCCCGTAGAGGAACATACGCAGGAAGACCGCGATGACCGTAAACCCGACAAAGAAGGTCAACAGCCGGGAAAGGTCTATTCCCAATGCATCCATGAGAATCTCCGGTTCGTTACATCAACACTCTGTTCGTCCCACCAACACACCAACGGAGGAAATCGCTCCGGCAAACACCGTGACCGATCCCCCGCCGATGCGTCAACGTCGCAATTTCTAGGTGAACAGCGTGATGATCGCCACGACCAAGGCGTAGATCGCGATCGCTTCCGTGAACGCAATCGCAAGAATCATGTTCTGGCGGATCGCGTCGGCCGCTTCAGGGTTCCTACCCAGAGCTTCCATCGCCTTGCCGGCCAGCATCCCAATGCCAAGTCCCGGACCAAGGGCTCCCGCCCCGATCGCAAGGCCAGCTCCGAGTGGCGTCCAATCAGTCTCCATCGTTATTAGACCTCCTGGTCTCCGTTATTACTCTCCGACGCGCCAATCCATTCTGGCAGCGACGGTACCTCACACGCGCTTGACCTGGCTCCCAATTCACCAAAAGCCAAACGCAGCATGCCAAATTTAGGTTCCGCCACACGTCTCTCGTCCTCATTGAGGCCGGTAAACAGGGCGTACGCGCGAACATGCACAATCCTCATCTGCCTAATGCCCCTCCGCCTCATGATGGTCGCCTTCCGGATGATGGTGCGGCATGATCGCAAACGCACCGAACATCAACGTCAACACCGAGAAAATGATCGCCTGGATGAACCCGACGAACAGCTCCAACCCGATGAACGGAATCATTCCGATCAACGGGAACAGGAATCCCATCGCAATCAACAGAATCTCCCCCGCGAACATATTCCCAAACAGCCGGAACGTGAAACTCACGATCTTGATGAACTCGCCAATCAGCTCCAACACCCCTACAAACAGGTCGATCGGGTTGCGCTTGAACGGATTGCCGATGAACTTGTCCCAGTAACCACCGATCCCCAACGTCTTGATGCCCCAGAACTGCACACTAACCATCGCAAAGATCGCAATCGCCAGCGTCATATTCAGATCCGTGCTCGAACCCCGCAGATACGGGATCAGAATCCCCGCGCGTTTGCCGGCAAGCCCTGCGTACTCTCCCGGATTCTCCGCAAAGAACTCGGTGTTTGGCACCGACTCCGGAGCAACGCTCTCATCGATCCGACCCGCGATCTTCATCACATCCTCCGCCTTCGGGTGAAGCGGATCCGCGACATCGTAAGCAACGACGTCGATCAGGCTCAATTTGTAGTCATTGCCACGTCCAAACGGCAGCAGTCTCACGCCGCCGCCATCGAAAATCACAAAATCCTGCTCGCCGTACGTCTCGAACGTCTTGCCGACGAGCTTCTGGACCTTTTCGTTATCGGCGTGACCCGCGAGGTACGTTCCCATCCCTTCGCCCATCTTGCCTACGTCGTGATGCAACCCCTCCAAAACATCCGCGTACCCCTCGCTCTCCGCCTTGCCCTCAAACTTGTGGAAGAAATACTCCGTCGTCGTCTCGACCCGCCCGATATTCCCGATCACCGGCAACACCCCTAACCAGTTTGAGAAGAGCACCACCAAGAAGATCGCCGTCGCCACCGGTATGAATATCCGCCCCGCCTTCCCCGACGTCGACTCCGCCAGCCCGATGAAGAACTCGTAAAGAATCTCCATCAACGACTGCCAGCGCCCAGGCACCTCCGATATCTTCCGCGTCGCCAGCCACGCCAACAACACCAGCACGACGATGGCGGCGGCGAACATCACCACTGTGTTGTAGAGCGCGTAACCGCCTATATAGCTGACCAGCTCCGAAGGGACCTGCAGATGAGGAACCGGACCGCCTATGAATCCGCCACCAAACGCAGCACCGAGGGCACCGCCCAAAACTGAGATGACCGCCACAGCGAGTAAAAAGACCGCTATGGCTATTCCTTTAGGGGACGAGAGCAACCTCTCCCCCAAAATAATCCGACACTTTGTCGTTTGGCTCTATCGACATCTTTCGCTGTTCAGCGTGAAGGCCCCGACCTTTCAGCGGTCAGACCGGTCTCCCGATCCCTGATCTTCTTCCGTCGCTCGCCCGAAGTCCGTCAACATACGCATCATGCCGACCAGCGCGACCGCGATCCCCAAAAGGACCCCGACGATCAGCAGCAGGGGACTGCTACCGATCCGTCCATCTAACCACCAACCGAGCAACGCACCGCCAGCGATACTCACACCGACGAACCACCCGATCATGGTCAACCGCGCCAAAGTCGGGATGACACCAGCAACCCTCTTCGGAGACCGCTCATCAGGCATCAAAATCCCGCCTTCACTTCCAACAATTATATGTAGGCAACGTCACCTCCGACAGGAAGACGACGACGGAGCAAAGCGACAACCGCAGGAAGCAAGGGCGACGACACAGGGATTACAGTCACCAAATGATGACGCTGTGTAACCCTTCACCCCGCAGAGCGTCGGCCCATTACCCAACCATCAGAATTTGATGCCCGCCGAGAGCGATAAATACCCGTCGTCGGCTCTGGTCTACGATTTCTTCGGCGGCGGGGCTTTCGGAGGTAGCGGTTTGACTACACCAGTTGGCTTCTTAGGTGCAACGCCGAGTTTCTCGGTAACGTTTCGGTCAACTTCTTTCACATTTACCTCTTTGGCGGCGGTGCCGGCGGCGGCGGCGGTTTTCTTATGCCGTCGATCCCGCGCTTACTCGGGGCAAGTATTGGTTCCTTTGCCATGACTTAATCCCCTTTCATCCCGCTTCGTGCGGTTGTACGAATTCTACCATCTCAACTTGTTTAGCCGGAATTACCATCGCCGTCACATCTTCCGAACTCAATTGACCTTTCTCGGTCAACCAACTCACTTCACCCAACCTGAAATGTCCCTTGTCGGGTTGGCTAGGCCATTCTTCCAACCAACCGTAAAGCCGTCGCTCGCCTTCGAGATGCAACACGACGTAACATCTTTCGTGACTAGCGAATGAAGAGTACCACTCGGATGGATGAGAGGTTTCTCGAGTGATTCTCAACCATCGCAAAAACGCATACAACTTGTCATGGTTAGAAACGAAAGCGGCAAACAGCCCGATGACTAATGCAATCGGAACGGAAACGACGATATCCGCAATCACGACTTCATCTTCCCCTAACCATTCAGCGAAGCCCTCTAACGGCATCGCAAATACGATTGCCTGTACAACCATCGTGAAGATCAGAGCATGAATAACGCTCACGAACTCGCTAGGCCTCGGATGCGACGTCAACGAGTAGAAGACCGCTGCAGACACAAAACCCGGCAACAAAAACGTCAGTATCTCAACTACATCATTTGATACCCAACTCATTCTTCACTGATCTCCTAATTGTCTCGTCGAGTGGAGAAAGTTGCGTCAGTTAAACGGCGTTCGCAACTACCTAGCATCAGCGTCAGACGAAAGGTTATCCCAATCCAAAATGAAGCACAATCACAACCATCCACCCATGCCCCGCTTCATAACAACCATCACCCAACAAACCCAACTGACCATCCCCGCCGACATCCACCACACCCTAAGCATCAATCCCGGGGATAAAGTCACCTTTACAGTTCACGACGACCGACGCGTAACCATTGCCCCCACAGAATTCACCCTCGAAACCGCATAGGGCTCCGTCAAACCTATCCCCGACGGACGCACGCTAGACGAAATCATCCAAGACACCAAAGACGAAATGGCGGACAAACACCCCCAAGTTCATCCAAAACCTCGCAAGGCAGCGCGGCACTAAGTCAAAGCCGTACACATCGATGAAGTCGGAATCGGCGATGGAGTAGTCGATTCCCTCAAGGAGGTGGGACTCGAAACCGTCATCGGCGTTAACGGAGGAACAAAATCCGACATCCCGGAACGCTTCGTAAACCGACGCGCCGGGCATCAATCCCCTGACAAAGCCGACGCTATAGCACTAGCATTCCATAAACCACCCCAGCTTCTAGTCCCATTCATGCACATCCTCCTGTAAACAACCCCGATCCGTTACACGTCATCCCCGCGAAACCAGCAACCTCAAGCGCGTACGGTAGGGGCGGGTTTGTAACCCGCCCAACGACCGCAGCGAGTTCAACGAACCATCCGACTTCGCGGTTAAACTTGGATGATCTCCTTCGCCCTCCGCTCCGATCGTCTCCATAATGTCGATGTTTAGCGTCAATCGTCTCGCTCGCCGTGCGAGGGTCGGGGCGCGTCGGCAGAAGCATTTTTACGGATGGAACGTCGTCGGCGCCATGTTCTTCGGCATGTTCCTAGTCATGGGCACGCGCAACGGTTTCGGAGTCTTCGTCGATACCTGGGAGCGTGAGTGGGGCGTAACAACCGGCGAGATCTCAGTTGCCGCCGCAATCGGATGGATCGTAAACGGCATCTCACAGCCAATCCTGGGCAAGATAGTCGACCGTTACGGCGGAAAGATCGTCGTCGTCATCAGCTTCATCGTCCTCGGCATCGCGTACCTCCTCTTGGCCTTCATCGAAGGCGTCCTGATGCTCGCGGTGCTTTTCGGCGGAGTGATCTCGTTCTTTGCTGGAGGCGTCTCACCCGGCACGTCTGGAGCCGTAATCACCCGTTGGTTCCAACGAAAACGTGGCGTGGCCATGAGCATGGTGGCTGCCGGCGGTTCGCTCGGCGGACTCGTCATGGTCCCGTTCCTCGCCCAACTGATGCTGGCGACGAGCTGGCAGACGACGTGGTTCGTATCGGGGATACTGGTGCTCGTTCTTGGGCTACCAGTCTCGATCCTGATCATCCGCAACAGTCCGAGCGACATGGGAGTGCTGCCCGACGGCGAAGCACGTGCCCGCGACAGTCAAGCATCGGCAGAACAGAGAATCCGAGCTCAATCTCTGATGCGTGGCGGACCTTTGGGTTCCGAGCAATGGACCGAAGCCTTCAAATCTTGGCCGATGTGGCAGCTTTCGATCGGCTACTTCGTTTGCGGCATCACGACGGCGAGCATCTCGACCCACTTCGTACGCTGGGCGATCAGCGAAGGTATTTCTCAGGCAAATGCGGCGTGGGCGTTCGGGATTCTGATGGGCATCAACGCGGGCGGCGTCGTTCTGATAGGTCTGATGTCGGACTACATCCAGCGCCACTATCTGCTAGCACTCGTCTACCTTATCCGCGGCGTGGCCTTCGTGACGTTGATCGTGCTTCCGGGCAGTGCGGCGATGTGGGCCTTTGCGGCGATAGGTGGTGCTTCGTGGCTGGCGACGGTGCCATTGACTACAGGTCTGACAGCCGATGTCTACGGAGTTCGCAACGTGGGAATGCTAGGCGGTTTGATCAACTTCTCGCACCAGATGGGCGGCGGCGCAGCGGTCCTGATTTTCGGACTGACTTTCGACAAGCTAGGGACCTACGACCCTGCCTTTGCTGGGGGCGCGATATGGCTGGCAATTGCGGGTATTGTGATCTTGACCATCAAAGAGAAGAAGTACTCCGTCAGATATGCCCCTGCCAATCCGGCCCCCGCGACGAGTCTGGCGACTCAGTAATCTCGACCCGATGAAACGATGAATGCACCGATCAAAGAGCTGGGACCGAACGTTTCGGTCCACATGCACCACACGGAGTCGGTGGACCCGACGCTGGCCGGTTGGATCAACGATCTGTTGCACGACCTGCTAGGCTGGGGCCCTTGGACATTCGTGGTGGTGTTCGGACTGGCGATCGTTGCAGTGCCGATTTGGCTGATCTACACGTCGCTGCGGAATGGGGCCTCCGCGGTGGACGATCTAGAAGGGGACGACTAACAAAGGTCGGAACAGTTACTGGTACCCCGTACGGGATTCGAACCCGTGATCTCCGGCTTGAAAGGCCGACGTGCTAGGCCGCTGCACCAACGGGGCGGGACGATCGCGAGTTGCGATCTGCACAACTGCTTAAGGATAACATCGGGGAGTTTTAGACATCCCCGTGTTAAGTTGAGATAGTCCATTCGACGGCATGGAAACGATAGGTCGGCATATATCGAGTGATGCTGCATGAGGTTGCGGCTGGAGTGGCTTGTCGGGATTTTGGCGGTGCTGATTGTCGCCTTGGCTGCGGTGCTTGTGGTGCTGTGGCTGACGATCAGAGGTGGTGATGAAGAGGCGACGCCGGTGCCGGATCCGACGGTTGTGCCCACGGTGACCGCGGTAGTGGCTACAGTATTCACAGCGACGGCCACGTTCACACCTTCGGCTACTTCGGCACCTGAAGCGACGGCGACGTTGGCGCCTACTTCGACTTTGGTGCCCACGCCGACTCAAGTTCCGACCGCTTCGTCGACCGCGACGCCGGTACCGACACATACTCCCGAACCAACGCCGACTCAAGTTCCGAGCCCGACGGTCGAGCCTACGGCCACACCGATGCCGACGCCAGTGCCCGCACCCACTGAAGTGGCGACGGGCGGTTGCGGCGATGCCGAGACGTTGGTATCAGATTGTGAGACATTGCTGGATCTGCGGGACGAACTTGCCGGTGACGCAGAGTTAAATTGGTCGATCGACCGGCCTGTCGATGAATGGGATGGAATCGAGTTGGATTCAGACCGTCTCAGGATTGCTTCGTTGGTCCTCGATGAGCGAGGGTTGACGGGGGATATCCCTGCGGGATTGGGAGAGTTGACAGGTCTGGAGGTTTTGTCGCTTGAGGGGAACAGTCTGAGCGGCGAGGTGCCCAAGGAGCTGGGCAAGCTGGAACGTCTCGAGATTTTGCGGATTGCCGGGAATAGTTTGACTGGCGGGATTCCGAAGGATCTGGCCAAGTTGGCAGAGTTGCGGACGATGCTGATCAGTGGGAATGGGTTTGAGGGATGTGTTCCTGCCCGGTTGAGACGGGTTGCGATCAATGATTTTGAGGAGTCGGAACTTGGTTTCTGCGAGGCCGAGGATGACAACTTGCCGGAGCTTTGTTCTTTTGGGATTGCAGTTGCTGATCCTGTAGCGGAACCCGGCCTAGTTGCGGATTGCGGTGTGTTGTTGACGATCCGGGACGAATTTGGTGGGGCTTTGAGGTTGAACTGGTCGGCGTTCCGTCCGATGAGCGAATGGGAAGGCGTTGTGGTTGAGGGAACTCCCGGTCGGGTCAAGCGCTTGGAGTTGGCGTATACGCACATGGACGGAGTGATACCGGAGTCGATCGGGGCGCTGGATGGGCTTGAGGTCTTATCGTTGCCGGGCAATGACCTGACTGGCGGGTTGCCGCGTGAGTTGGGGGAACTTGCAAGTTTGAGGATCTTGGATCTTTCGGATAACCAGTTAACGGGTGAGGTCCCGTTGGAACTGGGATTGCTGAGCGGGGTTGAGGAAATTCGATTGCAGAACAACCATCTGTCGGGTGAATTACCTACGACGCTTGGGGATCTGATTTCTATCCGCGTGTTACGCCTCAGCAACAACCAACTCTCGGGGAAGATCCCGGACACGATTGGGCTCAACTCGACGCTGGAAGAGCTGCATCTTGATGGGAACCATCTCGAAGGTGAGATACCGCCCCGTCTCGGTGATCTGGCGAAACTCGACACGTTGCACCTCCAAGAAAATCAGTTGTCGGGTGCGATTCCTTCAGAGTTGGGGCAATTGACGAATTTGCAGATGATGTTGGTAATAGGCAACGAGATTGAGGGATGTTTCCCGATTGGGCTCGAGACCGTCGAGATCAACGATTTTGAGGATTCGGGGTTGGAATTATGCGGGCCAGTGCCAGTACCGGGAGGGGGGCCATGTACGAATGGGATCGTGATACCGGTAGAAATTTATGCTCCGGAGCTTGCGGACGATTGTGGGATTTTGCTGGAGTTGATTGATGCGCTCGAGGCTGCTGGGATACTCGATTGGTCGGTCGAAGTGTCGATCGAGAGCTGGGTCGGAGTGGAGTTAGGTGGCACGCCATTGCGTGTGACGGGATTGGATTTGAGCGGTTTCGGTTTCGATACGCGGATTCCGATTGAACTTGGTGGCCTAACGGGACTGAAGGTTTTGCGGCTCAATGGTAATGAGTTTGATGGTCCGATACCTGTCGAATTGGCGTTCTTGGCCAGCCTCGAAGAGTTGCATCTGCAAAAGAACGGGTTGACGGATCAGATACCGCGTCAGTTGGGGAATTTGGACGAATTGAAGGTGCTCGACTTCAGCGAGAACGAGTTGTCAGGAAACATCCCGCGTGACTTGGGAGATTTGCAGAGTTTGGAGACGCTGGCGCTCAGCGACAATGCGTTGTCAGGGGAAATTCCCGTGGAGCTGTCGGAGCTGTCGAGCCTAGTTGACCTGAACCTATCGTCGAATGCCCTGACAGGGGATATTCCAGTGTCGTTCAGGCGCTTGTCGCGATTGAAGAGGCTGATCATAACCCACAACCAGTTGGAAGGAGAGATCCCCGAGGAGCTTGCTGAGTTGGAAGCACTGAGAGTACTGGACTTGAGCACCAATCGGCTTTCGGGTCACATCCCGCGGGAGTTAGGCGGTCTGACCAATCTCGAGGAGTTGCGGTTACAGCACAACGATCTGGATCGGGAACTTCCGGATACGTTGCGGGATCTGGGCGAGTTGCGGATTTTGAACGTTGAGTTCAATGATTTGGGAGGATTGCGTCCGATACCGAGCTGGTTGGGTGAGATTACGACGCTGACTGCGTTAGTGCTGAACAACAATCGGTTTGCAGGTTCAGTGCCGGCCGAGCTGGGGAATCTGACGGAGTTGTCGGAGTTGTTCCTGAACTTCAACTTCCTTTCGGGTTGCATCCCGCAGTTGCCGAAGCCGTTGTTCCACACGGATCTGCCGAGGTTGAATCTGCCGGATTGTGAGGGGGTTGAGAATTGAAGATCGACGCAGATTCAGGGTAAGGGATGGTCTTCGGCGCGGTCTTGGGGGTGGTAGCCGATTGTGTCGCGGGCATGTTCGATGTCCCAGAAGCGCCATCGGTTGTTTGAGACGCCGTAGAAGATCTCGAATCCGAGGTCGGCGGTGAGGCAGCGGTCGACGAGGTGTGCGAGATCAGCATGGGATAGCCATGTGGCGTAGGCGCGGATGTTGGTGGGTCGGTTTTGGTGGACCACGCTTCCGATGCGGAGGCATGCGACTTCTAGTCCGAAGTGCTCGTAGTAGTAGCGTCCAGTGGCTTCGCCGAAGACCTTGCTGACGCCGTAGTCGCTGTCAGGTCGGATGGGGACGTGGTGATCGACTTGTGGGATGTTTTCTGGGTCGTTGTCGATGAGGGAGTAGTCGCCGCGTCCGATGCTTTTGTATGGTTCGTCGAGTTCGAAGTTTCCGACGGCGTGGTTAGAGCTTGCAAAGACGAGGCGTTTGAGACCGTGCTGTCTTGCGGCTTCGTAGACGTTGTGGGTGGATGCGATGTTGTTGCGTAGGACGTCGGGCCAAGGGGTTTCGACGGGGGCGTTTGCGGCGAGGTGGATGACGGCGTCTTGGCCTTCGAATGCAGGTTCGATGGCGTCGTAGTCGAAGCAGTCGGCGAGGGTGAAGTTGGCTAGGGAATCGTCTTCGATGGGGCGGGCGTCGATACCGGAGATGGTGTATTTTCCGGTATCTCCTAGGCGTACGCGGAGAACGGATCCGATGAGGCCGGTTGCGCCGGTGATGAGGATTTTCATGTCGGGTTGAGCTTCCGTGTTGGCTTTTGGGGTGTGTTGATGCGTTACGTCGTTATCATGTTAAGTCGCGCGTTCGGCGCTGGAGATCGGGATATAGTTTCGATGGATTTGGCAGTCAAAGGCTTGGTATGGAGACGTTAATCGAGGCTGCGAGAACCGTCGGCATCGAGATTGATGCTGGTCAAGTCGAGCGGTTCGAGCGCTACCGGGAATTGCTGTTGGATTGGGGAGGTCGTATGAATCTGACCGCAGTGAAGGATCCGGATGAGATTGTCGAGCAGCTCTTTATCCGATCTTTGCGCATCGCGGTGCCTGCGGGTGGGAGCGTTTCAACTGCGGGTTGGTTTGACGGGCGTCGGGTGATTGATATCGGGTCGGGTGCGGGTATACCGGGGTTGCCGTTGAAATTGGTGCTGCCCGGGGCTGAGGTTACGCTACTGGAGTCGAACGGGAAAAAGTGTGAATTTATGGAGCATGTGGTGGCGGAGTTGGAGCTAGAAGGTGTGACGGTGTTGAATGGGCGAGCTGAGGATGCGGCTCACGTTGAGGGTCACCGGGAGGAGTACGATCTTGCGACAGCGCGTGGTGTGGCGAAACTTCCCGTGCTGGCGGAGTATTGTCTGCCGTTCTTGCGGTTAGGTGGTGTTGCAGTATTGCCGAAGGGACCGAACCGTGAAGGGGTGAAGTTGGAGGCGGACGACGCGGCGACAGCGGCTGACGTGATGGGTGCGGCACCGGCGATCATTCAACCAGTGGCGCACCCGGGGAGGTTGGCGACCGACCACATCGTCTATTGGTTGAAGGTGCAACCGACGCCCGATCGGTATCCGAGGCGTGCGGGAATGCCTTCAAAACGACCCATTGCTGCCAAACGAGTGAGTGTTTAGGTGGTGTTTTGCGTTTCTTGAGCAATAACTCGAATTCGGGTGGTGGCGGTCAGGGTTTAAGTGTCGCGGATGTTGTGCGGCGAGTATTTTCGTTCCAGACGATCTTGAGTGTGGCTTTCGGGTTGGCGATTATCGGGTTTTTGCTGTGGCGGGTTTTGGATTTCGAATGGGACGAGTTCGTGGACCACTTGATCGGTATCAAGTGGTGGTTGTTCTTGTTAGCAGGACTGCTTTACTACGTGAGTTTCTGGTTTAGAGGGTGGCGATGGCGATTGATTTACGGCTCGTTGACACGACGTTCAGACAATCCAGATCTAAGGTCATCGGAAGCGCCTCCAGTTCCGACGATGTCGGCATTGATCTTGATGGGCTGGTTTATCAATTCGGTTATGTTTTTCCGTGTCGGAGATGCGTATCGAGGTTGGGCTTTGGCCGACAGGACATCGAGCGATATGCCGTCGGCGCTGGGGACGGTGTTTGCGGAACGGGTGCAGGATATGGCGGTTGTACTGGTACTCGTGGTCGTGTCCGCTATTTGGGCGTTGCTGGTGGACGGCTTTGCCGCTTCAGGGAGGATCGTGGATGCGGCGGTGATCGTCGTGGCGGTTGCGTCGGTGCTGGTGTTGGCGCTGCTGCTGGTTCTATATCTGATGGGTAAGGCGGGTGAGAGTATCTCGCGTTGGTTGCCGGCGCGGATCCAGACGCAGTATTTGAAGTTCCAAGACGGGACGCTGAATAGCTTTCACGGGAGGGATCTGCCATTGCAGATCGTGTTGGGGATATTGGGTTGGATTATGGAGGTGCTGCGCTTTTATTTCGTGGCGCAGGCTATGGGTTTGGATATGGCGATGAGCATTGCTATGTTTGCCGCGCTTGCGAATGCGATCATGACGACGATTCCGGTGCCGGGGGGATTGGGATTTGTAGAGACGACGCTGGTGACGGTGCTGTTGCTGACCGGTTTGAATCACACGGATGCGTTTACGTTGACGCTTTTGGACAGATCGATCTCTTGGCTCAGCATCGTTGGGATCGGCGGTCTGGTGTTTTTGGTGATGACGGTTAAGCGGAGGACGGTAAACAATAGGGCGGACGAAACTGAGGAAGCGAGTTCGGGTGGTGGTTGAACCCGGTTTCGGTGATGGCGCCCCTGACAGGACTCGAACCTGTGGCACACGGTTTAGGAAACCGTTGCTCTATCCTCTGAGCTACAGGGGCAATTTTTGAAGCGGGGCTACTAGAATCATTGTAAACAGGCACGATTCGGCGATTTCGCAGTAAAGGTATCGATGGCGGTAGAGACACGTCCTAGCATCTTCCAGGTATTTCCGGGCAACGTGTTGAACCGCGTGCATATTCCGGGTGAGCCGGGATCGCATCAGGTGGCGGTGATTGATGTGGGTTCGAACTCCACGAGGATGGAAGTGTTGCAGCTGACGACGGATTACGACCTGCGGGTGATGTCGGAGGTCAAGGCGCTGCTGCGATTGGCGAGCCGGAAATCGAAGGATGGGCGTTTGCTGCCATCTGCGGTTTCGGATTTGTGCCGCTTGATTTCGGATTTCGCCACGGTTGCGAGGGCATCGGATGTGGATGACATACGCGCGGTAGCGACATCTGCGATGCGGGATGCTGCGAATGTGGATGAGATTGTGGAAGAGGTCAAGGAGCAGACAGGGATCGATTTGGAGGTGATAACGGGTGAGCGGGAGGCGGAGTATGGTTTTTTGGGTGCGGTGTTCTCGTTGCCAGCGTTGGATGGTGTGCTGTTCGACATCGGCGGAGGAAGCGTGGAGTTCTCGTTTTTCGAGGACCGATCGCTAAAGCGGGTCTTCACTTTGGATCTGGGGGCGTTGCGGATGAGCAATGAGTTCCTGAATTCGGGGGATCCTGAACAGGAGGCGGTGTCGGCGTTAAGGCGTCATGTCAAGCGGATGCTCAAGGAATCGGGGATGCCTCCGATGGAAGAGAATAGCGTTTTGATCGGTGCTGGTGGAACGGTCCGAAACCTTACCAAGATCGACCGCGGGACCAAAGATCATGCGTTTGGGCGGTTGCACGGATCTGTGGTCCGGTATGGGTCTTTGAAGAGGATCGTCAATGGTCTGCGCGGTCTGGATCGGGCGAGTTTGGCGTATATGCCGGGGTTGAACCCTGAGAGGACAGACAGCATCCTCGGAGGTGCGATAGTTGCCTCTGAGATCGCCAAGTATTTTGATAAGAGACCGATTGTCGTTTCGGGGCGCGGAATACGTGAGGGATTGGCGATGTCGGCGTTGATAAAGGAGCTTCCATCGATAGATGAGGTTAGGCGTCGATCCATATACGCGCTGGGTGCTCGCTTCGATACTTGGGACAGGCTGAGGGCTGATCGTAGGGCTGCAATCGCGCGGAAGATGTCAGGTTTGCTTTCGGAGCACTTGGACGATGAGATTAAGGATTTGATTCCGCATATAGCTCGTCTCATCGATACGGGTCGAAGCGTGAATTATTACGACCGATACATGCATGCTGCGAGCATTATCGAGCTCGGCGAACTTGGGGGATTTTCGCATCGTGATATCGGTCTGATGGCGGCGACGTTGCGATTTGGGAATAGCAATTCCGCTTCGATGTCGAGATACCGTCCAGAGTTGAAGAAGCGGGACCGGCCGATAGTGCGACGTGCGGCGAGTGTGCTCAGAATTTCGGATGAGATGGAGCGACGATTGGGGGCGGAGCGTTATTCTCGGATCGGTATGGAGCTGGTCGGGGATCGTCTGGAGGTCAGGGCGCCGGAGTTGAGTGCTTGGGATCCGACGCGGTTTGCGGCTCGGTTCAAGCGAGTGTTCCGGCTGGGGTTTGCGGTTGTGAGGTGAGGGATTCCATGGTCTCGATCGGCCCAGAGCCAATGAGTTGAGTCTGATCCGAGAACCCCGTATTGGCGCTTAGTTCTAAAGCTGTTCGAAGTACCTCGCCAATTCGTCGCGTTCGAATGTGGTGATGGGTTGACTGGTGGCGTGGGGTTCGGTTTGGATGTTTACTGAGGACGCTTCGTCTTTGTCTGATGGTTGCTCAACGATTCCGATGATTTGAGCTTCGATGTTGGATTGTTGCAGCGCGTCGACTACTGCGTCTTGGTGATCGGGGTTCACCGTAGCGATCAAGGCACCCGAGGAGATCAGGCCCCATGGGTCGATGTTCAGGGCATTGCAGACGGTTTGACATAGGGGCAAGACATTGACGGTGGAGAGGTCGATGGTGATGTTGACTTTCGACGCGAAAGCTAGCTCTTGGAGGGCGGTTGCCAGTCCGCCTTCGGTGGGGTCGTGCATTGCGGTTACGCCGCCGGTGTTGACTACGATCTGAGCGTCTTGCAATACGGAGATTCCGGGATTGTTGAGGAGGTCGGTTGCGGCGTCGATGTCGGGTGTTCGGACGCCGGCCCGGATGAGGGCTTCGCGGCACTCGTTTGCGAGGATTGCGGTGCCCTCGATTGCGATGCCTTTGGTTAGGATCACGGAATCGCCGGGTTGTGCGCCAGATGCCGTGACGGTGCGGCTGGTAGGTGCTTCACCGAGCATGAAACCGCAGATCACAGGCTGAGTGACGGCGGGGGTTATCTCGGTGTGACCGCCTGCGAGTTGAACGCCGAGTTCGTAGGCCGCCTCGCCAAGTTGCGTAAAGATATCGCGGATTTCAGCTTCGGTTGAACCTGGTGGCATCATGAGAGTGGCAAAAAACCATTTGGGTGTGCCTCCGGCGACGGCGATGTCGTTGGCATTTACGTTTACGGCGTACCAGCCGATGCGATCAGTGGTGAAGGTTATAGGGTCGGTTTTTGCGAGGATGGTGTTTTCGCCGTAGAGGATGTGTGCGGCGTCTTCGCCGAGTCCGGGACCGACAAGGAGACGTTTGTCGGCCTCCGATTTGGGGAGTCCCTCGATGAGGTTTTGGAGTAGAGGGCCTGGCAATTTGCCAGTTTTGAGAACAGGGTTTTCGTTTGACATGGAATTGGCTCAAACACTTCGGTAATGCGCGTTTGAGCAATAGATGATACCGTTCTTGACGGCCTCACTCCTCGGGTTCGAAGGTAGGGAGTGTCGGTATTGGTTCGGCGGCGAAATAGGGTGAAACTGCGTCAAGGAGCGCTTTGGGCAATGCTCCTTGTGTTTCTCCCCAAACGGCTTGTTGCCCGCCTACTCTGTACCAGTCGTCGCGGCAGAAGAATCTGACGGTTTCCACACCGCGAAGGATGTAGAAATCGAGTCTGAATGCAGTTTCGCATGTCACGGTGTTGCCGATTGGTATGGGAGTGTTTAGGGCGTCAATGAGGATCTGGACCAGTGCGGGATTGTCGATGTCCTGAACTGGTTGTTCTTCACCGTTGGGATCGCCGCGGTAAAGGACAGCTCGACGGGCCTCGTGTAAACGGAGGTCGTGGACGAGGTTGACGGTTGGTTGGACTCGGTTTTCGATGTCGGTGCAGTTGGCGACGATGTCATCGGAAAGGTGGGAGTTGCTTTCGAGATCCGTGCTTGCGATGTGGAAGGTGTATGTCTGTTGGTCATTGCCTAGATCAAGGATCCAACCTTCTACTGGCTGCGCCGGGTTGTTGCCTTCGACATAACCGCATCCCAACGTAGTGTCGGGCCAGACGTGTTCCGTAACACTCAGAATCTTCAAGTCACCCTGCTCGATCCCTTGGTCGATGAGTTGGCCTCGAGCATAGATCTCCAACCGCGTCGGGACCATAGGTGCGGGAGTTGGCGTGACGGTTGGCGTTGCGGTTGGTGTCGGAGTCGGGGGTATCGGAGTGGCGGTTGGAGGAGGTGGAGGAGTGTTTGTTGCCGTTGGGACGGGTACAGGGGTTGGTGGGACCGGAGTCGGTGTGTTGGTTGGGGCTTCAGTCGATACGGGGGTTGGTACGACGTCGGGTGCAGGCGTGTCGGTTACCGCAGGCGCGGGGGTCTCGGAAGGCACGACTTCGGTCGTCGGCGTCGGGGTGTCGTCCTCCGGGGTTGGTGTTGCGGTGTCGGGCACCACGACTTCCGGTGTTTCGGTCGGTTCGGGTGTTGGGGTGTCGGTCGGAGGAGGTGATGCGGTTGGTTCGGGAGGTCGGGTGGGCCGAGGCGTGGGTTGGACACCTACTTCCGGGTCGCGGCTGTTTGCCCACAAGGCGGCGAGGACGATAGCGATGATGATGATTCCGAGTGCAACGACGATTGTCAGTGTTCGCCGTACACGCGGTCCGTAGCCGGATACGCGTAGATTTGAATCGTTTTGATCGTCGGGTTGTGCCATCTACTTAGTTGGGCTGTCGCCGGAGGAAACTCCGAAGTTCCACAACTTTCTACGCTAAATGATGGGCGTGGGATGTTGCGACGGTGATTGGAACCACGGGGATGGAAGATTTTCGAGAATCTCGGCGAAGAGGTTGCAAATACCTGACTCTATGAGTAATAATTATTTCTTGGCGATTCGAGCGGGGAATCTAGCCAGTCAACAGAGGCAAACAAACCAAGAGAGGTTCTATCAATGGTAAGCCTTCGGGCATCCCGATGCGTCGCATCTCATCGAGCAGTGTCGATGCCGAATAACAGAATGCTTCGAGTGATCGCCATGAGTCTCGTGCTGATCTCTTTGAGCGTGGTTTTCATCGCTTGTAGCGCCACGCCAGCCGCTACACCTGTCGTCGTGGAGGTCGAGAAAGTGGTGGAGGTGGAAGTGCAAAAGATCGTCGAAGTCCCGGTCGAAAGAGTTGTGGAAGTTGAGGTGGAGAAGGTAGTTGAGGTCGAAAAACCTGTGATTGTAGAGAAGCAGGTTGTCGTAGAGGTCGAAAAATCTAGGGCAGAGCCCAACATATTGACCGTCTACTCGGGGCGCAGCCAGTCGTTGGTAGACCCGATCCTTAGAGAGTTCGAGTTACTCACCGGAATCCCGATCGAAATACGCTACGCGAGCACGGGAGAGATGGCCGCTACGTTGCTTGAGGAAGGAAACAGGTCTCCTGCAGACGTGTTCTTTGCTCAGGATCCGGGTGGTTTAGGCGCGGTGAAGTCGCTGTTCATGACTTTGCCAGACGACATCTACGAGAGCTCGGCGGCCTGGGCGAGTGACCCTGACAAGAAATGGGTCGGCATCTCAGGGCGAGCCCGCGTCATTGTCTACAGTACTGAGAACCTCTCCGAGGATGAACTTCCCGACTCGATTTGGGACTTCACCGACCCGAAGTGGAAGGGCCGGATCGGCTTCCCTCCGACCAACGCATCTTTCCACGTGATGGTGACGGCGATGCGACTGGACTGGGGTGAGGACAAGACTCGCGAATGGCTTGAGGGGATAATGGCCAACGAGCCGACCTTCTATGCCAAGAACACACCGACGGTGGCCGCCGCCGGCGCGGGCGAGTTGGATGTCGGGTTTGTGAACCACTACTACCTGCATCGTTTCTTGGCCGAAGAAGGCGAAGGATTCGCTGCCCGCAACTACTACACGCCGGGGAATGATGCCGGGTCGCTCGTGATGGCAGCGGGCGCGGGTATTTTGGCTTCGACGGACGCTCAACCGGAAGCCGAACGCCTGATCAGGTTCCTTCTCGGAGTGACCGCCCAGCAGTACTTCGCGACACAGACACACGAATACCCATTCAATTCCGCCGTGCAACAGTCAGAACACCTGCCTGATCTAGGAGATATCGGGGAGCGTTTCGATATCGATCTAGGTCTGCTGGATGACCTGGCTGGCACGCAACAACTACTACAGGAGGTTGGTGCTCTTCCGTGACCCGCTCTAATGCGGAAGCAGCAATACGACCTGCACTGAGACCCCGCCGTGTCGCTCGCCGCGGCACGCGCGGGGCCCCGGTCTGGGTAGCAATCGCGGCTGGTTGCGTCGTTGCGGCCGCGATGCTACCCGTTCTTTATTTGTTCGTCCGCGGCATCGAGGGTGGCGATGCCACCGTTGACTTCCTGACCCGCTCAAATTCGGTCAAAGTGATTTGGCGAACGATCTCGGTGATCGTACTGGTTACGATATGTTCGCTCATTGTAGCCGTGCCGACCGCTTGGTTGACCATGAGGACCGACATGCCGTTGCGACGCGTGCTCGCCGTTGCCTTGGCATTGCCTTTGGTAGTTCCCAGCTTCGTGATGGCGACCACGCTCATCGAGGCGCTGGGGCCAAAGGGCACGTTGCAGGAATTGTTGGAGCCGATCGGAGTCGACCGTTTGCCCTCAATCTACGGTCTGCCCGGTGCGACGTTGGTGTTGGTCCTGATGACGTACCCGTATGTGTATCTGACGGTGCGAGCGGCTATCGCAGGTTTGAATCTTGAGGTCGTGGACGCGGCCCGCAGCTTAGGCTATTCGGTGCTAGGAGCATTTCGCAGGGTCACATTGCCGCTGTTGGTGCCGGCGATCGGTTCGGGAGCAATTCTAGCCGCGCTGTACACGCTCAGTGACTACGGCGGGGTAGCGCTGATGAGGCACAACACGCTCACGGTTTCGATCATGACGAACTATCAAACGTCGATTGATCGGACTGCGGGTGCGGCGATGTCGATGCTTTTGGTTGCGTTTGCCGTCACGCTGTTGGGGATTGAGGCAGCAATGCGGGGGCGACGACGTTACGACGATGCCTCGGGTAGCGTGGGCAGGATCAACCGAAATGTTCGACTCGGCGCCTGGACAACGCCAGCGCTCATCTTCACCTTGATGCCCGTCCTTGTCGGCGTTTTGGTGCCGGTTGCGGTTTTGTTGGAGTGGTTTGTGAGGGGGACGATCAGAGGACTGGAAGGCACGGCGATCTTGATGCCGCTTTGGAACTCCTTGCAAGCTTCAGCGTTGGCGGCGATCGCGACGATTATTTTGGCTTTGCCAGTCGCCTTCGTCACGGCTCGATACAGAACTTGGATTAGTGGTCTATTCGAGAAGGCGGCCTACATCGGTTTTGGATTGCCCGGGGTAGTCGTTGCGCTTTCGTTGGTTTTCTTCGCCGTTAATTTCGCCCTTTTCGCTTACCAGACGATGCTCCTGTTGGTATTCGCCTACGCCGTTCTTTTCCTGCCGGTTGCTCTGGGTTCACTGAGCGCCGGACTATTGCAGATCAACCCTAGCTTGGAGGAAGCCGCGCAGTCGTTAGGCATCGCACAGTTCCGAGTCTTCATTCGCGTGACCTTGCCGATTTTGATGCCGAGCATTTTCGCGGGTGCGGCAATGGTGTTCCTCCTGACGATGAAGGAGTTGCCTGCGACTCTGATCTTGGGACCCACGGGTTTCGACACCCTCGCCACATCCATTTGGTCCGCCTCGTCGGAGGCGTTCTTCACCAAGACAGCCGCTTCTTCTCTGATACTCATCGCTGCCGCCGGCCTCCCTACTGCATGGCTGGTTTTACGTGAACATGCTGGTGCGCGGTAATAGCATTTGGGGTAGATGAAACTGTTTCGACGCCCCAAGAAGTTCGAAACCGCACTCGCGCGGACTCGATTGAACCGTACGAGCGGCACTGGTGCGATCCATCTTGATAACGTCCAGACGCGGTATCATCCCGACGAACCTCCGGTTCTCAACGGTTTCAACCTAGAGGTCCAAGACGGTGAGATCGTGTGCCTACTTGGGCCGAGCGGTGTCGGAAAGACCACCGCGCTGCGGGTAATTGCGGGTTTCGAGCGGGTCATCAACGGATATGTCCGATTGGGAGGTAGGTTAGTCGGGTCGCCGTTCATTCATGTGCCGCCGCACAAACGCGCGCTGGGGCTGGTGTTTCAGTCGTATGCGTTGTTTCCGCATTTGACGGTTGCCCAGAATGTGCAGTTTGGGATCAGAGATACGTCGGACGCGGAGAAAAGAAGAAGGACTTTTGAGATCCTCGAGATGTGCGGGATCTCAGAGTATGCGGACCGCGGGGTTCACGGGCTTTCAGGGGGTGAGCAACAACGGGTCGCCCTGGCACGCGCTATCGCTCCGGATTCAGTCGCAGTGCTGCTTGATGAGCCTTTCAGCAATCTTGATCCGAGTCTCGTGGGGCAACTGAGGCGTCAGGTCAAGGAGATAATTCATGAGGCTGGCAAGACCGCGATCTTGGTGACGCACGACCGCGAGACTGCGTTTCTGACTTCTGATCGAGTGGCAGTGATGCGGTCTGGGCGGGTAGCGCAGATCGGGACTGCGGAAGAAGTCTATGCCAGTCCAGCTTCGCCGCATGTGGCTGGGACGATCGGGAGGTCTTCGTTCATAAGCGGAACTTATCGCAACGGTCGCGTGTTTACCGAGGCGGGCGAGTTCCCCGCAGTTGCTGCGAACGGGTATGAGTTGAAGGATGGCGAAGAGGTCTCGGCCTTGATGCGTGCGTCCGAACTTAGGCTGCGTCGTCATGACACCCAAGGCGAAGAGGAGGATGGTTGGACTCTTGAACCGTTTGCTCCTTGCGGGAGTGATTGTCGTTGTGTGGCCAGGATAGCGTCGCGCGAGTTTCATGGCGATTTCACTGATTTCAGCGTGCGACTTCCTTCAGGAGACACTTTCCGAGTTCGTAACCGTACATACGCTGCGTTGCTTCCCGACGGCGCGCCGGTCACCATCACGGTCGTGCGGGGGGCAAAAGTAATCGTGTATCCCGTCGATATGCGCTGAATTAAATTACGTCCGCCTTAGTCCCGCATTCCCACGGGTTTTGGCGGTTTTTGCCAAATTGGTCTAGGCCAAAGTCAACTGATTTTCTTCAAAAAGACCGCTCAGTTGGCCCAAGGTATACAAAGTATCAAAAACGATGGTATAAACGCGTCAGAGAGATTGACGTAATTCGTAAAGTACTGGGGGGTTGACATGATGAGTAGAAGGTATTTCCCGATTGCGGTCCTAACAGTGATTGCTATCGCGGCGTTGGTTGGGTTCGGTTGCGATATCGGTGGGGGTGGCGATGATGAACCGTATCGGATCGGGGTGATGGAATCGCTTACCGGGCCAGGTGAGACGTATGGCACGGTTGCCAACCAAGCGAAACAGTTGGCAGTGGAAGAGATCAATGCTGCAGGCGGAGTGGACGGGCGGATGATCGAGTTGATTGTCGAGGACTCGAAATGTGGCGCACAGGACGCGATAACGGCATACAACAAGCTGACGGATGTTGATGGTGTCAAGATCATCTTGGGTACATCTTGCAGCGGTGCCATGCTTGGTGCGGCGCCACTGGCTGAAGAAGAAGGTGTGATCCTCTTCTCGGGTTTGGCTACAAACCCCGACATCGCAACTGCGGGCGATTACATTTTCCGGACGTCGATGAGCGACGCGCAGTTGGGCGTCGACACAGGCAATTTACTTTGGGCCGACGGAATCCGAAACTTGGCGACCATCACGGAGTCGACCGATTATGCGGAGGGGGTACGTCGAACTTCGGTCGCGCAGTTCGAGAACCGTGGCGGATCGGTCGTGGCTGAAGAGCGTTACGCCTCGGACGTTACGGACTTCAGGACGCAGCTGACCAAATTGATCAACGCTAGTCCCGACGCGATTCACCTATCTGCCCAGTCGGAATTCGCTGGCGGAACTATCGTCAAGCAGTTACGAGAACTCGGTTATGACGGCCCGATCTACTCCGAGGTGGTTCCCATCGGTGCGACGGCTTTGGAGATCGCTGGTGATGCTGCGACGGGACTGAAGGCGGTGACCGCCGATCTCGACCCGGCCAACAACAAGGCACAAGAAGTCCTGCGAAACTTCAGAGAGAAGTACGACTACGTCACTTTGCCTTGGTACCTCGGATCCGCGTATGACGACGTCTACATCACGGCCGAGTGTCTTGGGCAAACGAGCGACGACCAAGATGCGGACGGTTTCCGAGACTGCCTCTACGACCTAACTTGGAGCGGAGCGATCGGGACGAACTACAGTTTCGATGAGCAGGGGGAAGTCGTTGGGCTGGCAAACGTCGTCGCAGAGGTTCTTCCTACAGGTGAACGCAATGAGGACAACCAGGGTTACAAAGTCCTTGGTCCGGCACCATCAGAATAGCCACTATCGGTACGAAGTCGACGAAGCATAATCCTCCATTCGAAATTCGGCAAATTGCCGGAACGATAGTAGTTAGGCGCGTCGTGGTTGCCTAAGTTGGATGTTGTATCAATGAAGATTGGGGCGACATTTGGCAAGCCTCAGGTAAACGAATCGTGGGATAAGGGTTAATTCATGACGCGCAGACGGGTATTTTTTGTTTCGGTATTGATTGTGATGGCGGCGGTTGCGTTTTCTTGCGGCGGGGGTGAATCATCGGAAGAAGAGGTTTATCGTGTCGGAGTTTTGGAATCGCTTACGGGTTTGGGAGAGACTTACGGCACTGTGGCGAACAATGCCAAGCAGATGGCAGCCGACGAGTTGAACGCAGCGGGCGGTATTAATGGTAAGAAGCTTGAACTCGTGGTTGAGGATTCGAAGTGCAACGCGCAGGACGCGATTACGGCCTACAACAAGCTGACGGACGTTGAAAACGTGAAGATCGTATTGGGGCCGTCTTGTAGCGCGGCGATGTTGGGCGTCGCTCCTCTGGCCGAGAAAGACGGTAATATCCTGTTTTCAGGAGTGGCCGTGCATCCCGATATCGCCCAAGCAGGCGATTACATCTTCAGGAATGCAATCAACGGAGAAAAGAATGGAACTGGCCTTGGCAACTTGATGTGGGACGAAGGCATAAGATTTGTTGCCACCCTGAACGAATCCACAGATTACGCCGAAGGTGCCCGACTTACTACGGTCGAACAATTCAAAAAACGGGGTGGAGAAGTCACCGCCGAAGAGAGATACACATCAGATTCCACCGACTTTCGAGCACCTTTGACCAAATTGATGAATTCCAGCCCGGACGCCATCTTCATTGCCGCCCAGGCGGAGTTCTCCGGTGGCACAGCGATCAAACAGTTGCGAGAGCTCGGGTACCAAGGCCCGATATATGGCGAAATCGTCTCTGTAGGATGGACCGCGCTCGAGATTGCCAGCGATGCCGCAACGGGAGTCAAGGCAGTTGTTGCCGTCCTAGAACCAAGCAATGCAAAAGGCCAAGAGGTCATCACGAAGTTCAAGGAACGTTACGACTACATCACGCTGGCTTGGTACGTAGGATCGACTTACGATGACATCTATATCACCGCCGAGTGCCTAAAGCAAACGGGTGACGACCAAGACGCCGATGGTTTCCGAGACTGCCTCTACGGCTTAACTTGGAGCGGCGCCATCGGTGATGGTTACAGCTTCGATGAGCAAGGTGAAGTGACGAATCTTGCGCCATCGGTGATTGAAGTTCTTCCAGTCGACCAGAGAACCGAGGACAACCAAGGTTACACGGTGCTTGGACCTGCATCGGTCGAGTGAGGGTGCTCGGATCTGGGAGATACTGTAACCATCGTGCGACCTGTTCCCGCAAACGGATCTAATTGAGTGACTTACGTTCGCAGTTACATTCCCAATCGCAGCAATGCTTTGGCAGTGGTGCTCGTGGCTTTAGTTGTCGCGTACGTTGTTTGGAAGATCGCGGAGTCGCCTGATCAAGCGTTACAGTTTGCGTTTAATGGGATGTCGGTGGGCGCCGTATATGCGCTGGTGGCACTGGGTTTCACGATTGTCTACAGCACGGTTTGGTTCTTCGACATGTATTACGGTGCTGCTGCTGCGCTTGGGGCTTACGGGGTCTTTTATCTGCGGTCGTCGGAAACGCTTGGAGGGCTTTACGAGGTCAACAACCCGGTGGTCAATGGGATTTTTTCGCTAATTGTCGTTGGTGTCGTTTTTTGGGCCTTGCATACAGCGTTCTACTACCGATTACGATCTCGTTTCAGTGACACCGTGCTGCGCATCGTTTTCGGTGTCGTCGCACTGATCGTTGGTGCCTACGTTGACGTCGTGTTGACGAGGGCTGAAGACCTTCATGTGATGCTTGGGCCAGCTATCGTAGCCGTGGTAGCGGCATCGATGGTTTTGATCGGACGTTACCTGTACGTCAATGTGATCGCTTCTGGCATTCCAGTGGCCTTGACTGCTGTACTGTTTGTCGTTGGTATCGGGCTTGGGGTTCTGGCTGCCGTTCTGATCGCCGATTCGCCTGGGTCGAAGCTGTATCTGAGCTGGGCGGTCTCCTGTTTCTTGGCGGGAACTGTGTCATTAGCGCTTTACCGAGGCCTTTACGTCTTTATGAGGGAACGGGCACGGTCTCCGCTGGTCATGCTCGTGGCGACTTTGGGGATATTGCTCGCATTCAGCGCGTTGATCGTCATCGTGTTTGAGCCGACGCCACGGCCCTTGCCCGAACCATTTGGTGGCGCAGCGCACGAGATAGCGGGGGCGAACATCAAGACTTTGAACATCTTCACCGTCGGTGTCGCGGTCGTCGGATTCCTCGGATTGCTGTGGTTGTTGAAGATGACCACGTTCGGTAGGACGGTTCGGGCGATTGGGGATGACGAGGAGGTAGCTAAAGTTGTGGGTATCAACACGACGGTGATCATCGCCATCGTGTTTTTCATCGGTGCCGTGTTTGCGGCGCTGGGCGGCCTGCTTAGCGGCCATGACACGGCGATTCAGCCTCGGATGGGGTTGCTTCTGCTGTTGAAGGGTTGGATCGCATCGGTAGTTGGAGGAATCGGCAATCTGCACGGGGCTATTCTTGGTGGATTTCTGTTGGGGATGCTTGAGCAGTTCGGGATTTGGGACTTGGCAGGGGAGTGGAGAGATGTCGTCTCATTCGTCGTGTTGATCCTTTTCCTGTCGTTCTGGCCGGCGGGTATCTTGCCTAGAAAGTAGACGCGCAGCGATGAACGACAGTCAAACCACAGTTAGCCCGTCGTTCTTGGCGCGTGGGGTGACGACGCTTAGGGAGAAGGGGGATCTTGAGCTCTATGCCAACGTTTTTGTGATTGGTTGGGCGGTGATATTCACGTTGTGGCAAGGCGTTGGATTCGCGGTGACGCTGGGAACGGTCTTTTGCATCTGGGCGATTCTGTCGGTGAGCCTAAATTTGGTTGTGGGGTATACGGGTCTGCTGTCAGTGGGTCATATCGGTTTCTTCGGGATTGGTGCGTATGGGATGGCGATCTTGACATCGGATACGTCGTACGAGCTTCTAAGAACGGATCCGATACCGCAATTTGGATTACCGTTCTTCGCCGCGTTGCCGATATGTGTGCTGGCCGCGGGTGTTGCGGCGATCGTCGTGGGTGCGGTGTTTAATCGATTCAGAGACGACATCTACGTGCTGGTTTCGTTTGGGTTCGCGATCATAGCGTTCAATGTTTTCCTGAGTTGGCGCGCGTTGACTCGCGGTGCCTACGGCATTCACGATGTGCAACGGCCGCAGATTGGAGAGTGGGTTGCCGATGGCGAGATCGAGTTTCTCGCGTTGTGCGCGGTTTTCCTGCTGATCGTAGTCGGCATCTCGTGGTTCTTGGTCTCGTCTTCATTCGGACGTGTCTTGAAGGCGATCCGAGAGGACGAGCAGGTGGCACAGGTTTTTGGTTACCGGACCACGTATTACAAGCTGGCGATCTGGGTGATTTCGGCGATGATGGCGGGACTAGCAGGAGGGCTGTTGGGGAGCTTCACAACTTTTGTCGATCCCAACTCGTTCATTCTCATAGAGTCGATGCTCTTGGTTTCGATCGTGATACTCGGCGGGCTGGCTTCAATCCGAGGTTCGCTGTTGGGGGCATTGGCGTTCGTGTTGCTTGAAGAAGGGATGAGGTTCATCCCTTACCTGCCATCCGAATTTATTGGACAGGCACGGCAGGTTGTCTTGGGTGTGATGCTTGTGTTGTTGATGCTCTTCAGGCCGCAGGGACTTGCAGGGAGGTACAAGCTATGACTGTTCAGAACATTGACCTCAACGAGTACTACGGGATCCAGACTATCGGCGTCACCAAATCCTTCGACAGCGTTAAGGCCCTCGATGATGTAACGCTGTCGATACCAATCTTCGGGATCACAAGCATCGTTGGTCCTAACGGTTCGGGCAAATCTACCTTCGTCAATCTGATAACCGGCGTCCTGCCCTATGACGACGGGATCGTGATGATCGAAACCAACGCGTTCAAAGTCATCCACGCTCACGAGACTCCCGATCACGGCATAACCCGTACTTTCCAAGAGGTTCGGCTATTCGATCAGATGACGGTTTGGGACAACATGATGGTTGTCCTAACCAACCGCAAACTTTTCCCTTCGATGATCGAGCGCTCGAAAGTTGAGCATCGCAACAAGGCGGGAGAGATATTGAAGCAGGTGGGGATGTGGGAGAAACGTGACGCGATGGCTGGGGAGCTCTCATACGGTCAACGAAAGTTGCTGGAAATCGGGCGCGCGATGGCTCTAGACGTGCAGGTTTATATATTGGACGAGCCATTTGCCGGCCTTTTTCCGCAGATGCTGGAGCGCGTTAAGGATCTTCTCCGAGATCTGCGAGAAAGCGGTCGCACGGTCGTTTTCATTTCTCACAACATGGATATCGTACGGGAACTGTCAGACCACATCATCGTCCTGGAGAGCGGCAAGTTTCTGTTGGCCGGCGAAGTGGAAGATATCCTCAACCGACCTGAGGTGATCCGGGCGTATCTGGGCACGTGACGAATTCGACCAACTATCTCAACAATGGTTGTCACACAGGAAAACATGACACAGGGCGCGGAGAATAGTGCCTCAACCAGTGATCATCTCCTCGAGTTGGTTGACATTTCCGTGCATTACGGTGCAGTTATCGGCTTAGACAAGGTTTCGCTGGCGGTCAACCAAGGCGAGTTAGTTGCTGTGATGGGGCCTAACGGTGCCGGCAAGTCGACCGTGTTAAAGGCGATTATGGGTCTGGCGCCAGTTGTTGGGGGCACTGTATACCTGCGTGGTGACCGACTCGATGTTGCTACACATGAGATCGTGAAGCAGGGGATCTCGTTTGTGCCTCAGGGCAGGCGCGTCTTCACGCACCTGACCATTGAGGAGAATCTCAAGCTGGGATGCCTGCACGTTAAAGATCGCGATGAACAGGAACGGCGACTCGAGTCGACGCTCGACCTTTTCCCGATCCTGCGGGACAAACGGCGCGATTACGCCAGCGCGATGTCGGGCGGACAGCAGCAGATGCTCGCGATTGGCAGGGGGCTCATGGCGGGGCCCGACGTGCTGCTGCTTGACGAACCGACCCTAGGTCTCGCTCCGATAATCGTGACCGAGGTGTTCGAGAAAGTGTCGGAGATCAGCCAAGTACTGAGGACGACCATTCTCGTGGTCGAACACAACATCAAAGGCATTTTAGATATTGCGGACCGGGCTTACGTCTTGAACAACGGACGGGTCGCGCACGACGGGACGCCGCGGACAGTTCAGGAAACGGACATCTTGACGGACGTTTTCTTGGGCAGGGTTGCCGAGGAAAGTTAGCCCGACGCTTGCATACGTCGCGGGATATTTGATTGCGTAGCACTGAGGCATGGAAACACTGACTGAGCACCTCTTAGACCAAGTCGCTGCTGGGATAGATCGTGCCGCGCAGCTGATCGCTGATTCCGACTACGTCGTCGCGATGACCGGTGCTGGGATGTCTGTTGAAAGTGGAATTCCTCCTTTTCGGGGCACCAACGGGCTTTGGACGAAGTACGGCACTCCATCGATGGACGGTTACCGTAAGTTCAAAGCGGATCCGAAGGCGTATTGGAATCGCCAGATCAACGAAGAGATCGATGAGCACATCCTCGAGTTGCGTGAAGCGTTGCGAAACGCGCGGCCGCACGCCGGGCACTACGCGTTGGTTCAACTCGTGGAAAGTGGTTTCATCAAATCTGTCATCACTCAGAATATCGACGGACTAGACATCAAGGCCGGAATGGGTGATGAATTGATCGAGATCCACGGTAACCGATCTCGATTGCGTTGCATCGGCTGTTCCAAGCGCACTGATCTCAACGATTTCGTTCCTCTGTTTATTCCCGACCCCTGCGATGAGTGTGGTCAACCGGTCAAGTTCGACGCCGTCATGTTCGGAGAGCCGATCGTGCCTGAGGTGATGGCCGCGGCTAGGGAGGAGATTGATCGTGCCGATTGTGTAGTTGCAATCGGCACGTCCGCGACTGTTCGCCCTGCGAGTGGACTGCTTTGGGTGGCGAAACACCGATCCAAAGGAGGAGAACGGGTCAACGGTTCGATACAACCGGATGCCAAACTCATCGAAATCAATCCCAAACCCACCAAACTGTCCAATATTTGCGACGTCGTGGTCCGCGCTAGTGCCGGCGAGGGTGTTCCGGCACTCGTTAAGTCTCTCAACAAGACCTCAACGGTTTCCGTCGCGAATTGAATCGATCTGACGAAGCGCGACGCTACGCCAAGTGCGCGTCCTTCTTGCGGATCAACATCATGCCGTCTCGAACCGTCAACATCACGTTGACAACACGATCGTCGTTTTGAACAGTCTCGTTCAACGATTTGATCGACCTGGTCGCATCCTCCTCCATTTCACCTTCAGCGTCATCCGGTCCCAATACGCGCCCGGCCCACAAAACGTTGTCGACCACGATCAGCCCGCGCGGCGCCAATAGTTCCAGCGCTTTTTCGTAGTAGACGGCGTAGTTCTTTTTATCAGCATCAATGAATACCAAGTCGAATGGTGGAGTTAATTGCTCCAGCGTCTCCGTCGCCGGGGCCAAACGCAGGTCAATCTTCTTGCCCGCAGGGTGTCGAGCCCAATGTTTACGGGCGATTGCGGTGAATTCCTCGCTGACGTCGCACGTGATAACTTCACCGTCTTCGGGCAAAGCGGAAGCCATCATCAACGCGCTGTAGCCCACAAAGGTCCCGACCTCCAGTACGCGTTTCGCACGGCTAATCGTCACCAACGTGTTCAGGAAGTAGCCGACGGTTCGACCTGACATCATTCCCGCGGCACCTGTGGACTGCACGTCCATCGAGATGTCGTCAAACACACTGTCCGGCACAGTCGTATGTGCCGTCGCATATTCGTCGATCCCTTCAGGAAAGTCAAGCATCTCGTACCGAATCCTCTCGATCTTTAAACTCGTTCGATTATCAAGTCAAAGCGCCGATCACTATTCCCGAGACGGTGATCAACACGGCCGCGTGGCCGCCTTGAATCAAAACCAAGCGGTTCTTGTTGGCGAACATGTAGTGCGGTGCGATGGTCATACCGGCGATACCGATGCCCAAGAGCAGACCCACGATAAGGCCGTTCAAGACACCTCCGCCGACGTTGAAGAGAATCAGCGCGATGGTGACGTTGGAGACCAATGCCATGACGAAGGTGATCACGTAGATCACCGGCGATCCAGCGTCTTGTAGATCATCTTCAGTCAGCCCTTCTCCAGCCATCCAAGCGTTTCCGAAGACCTGCGGCATGTACCAGATGAACGAAAGGACCATGTACGCCACTGCGCCGATAGCTACTCCGATCCATTGCTGCCCCGAAATTGCGAATTCAAAATCCATTTCGACCTCCTAGATAGCCTCAGTCCATTCCGAAGGGACACGAACATTCTAGCCCAATGCCGCAACTCGCCAAGACTGGCCGTGCTCCCTAGTCAAAATCGCTTTTCACGGTCGCGCACTAGGGAGCATTCCTATAAACTGATTCCATCCATGGCGAATGTCATGGGTTACGAAAATCGCAAAATTCGGGAACGAAATTTCCGATTGGTTGCAGGATCCTGCAACCAATACGTCACGAAAGGAGACGTGTCATGAGAGGCATGTTGCGGCAAGATGCCCGAACGCTGCTCTTAATACTCGGGAGTACTCTTCTGATTCCCATAGCAGCATTCGCCGCGGTGGCGTGTACCGACGACTCCGGTCCCGCGGCGGAAGGCACAGTGACGATTGCGGTAGGTGAGGTGCCGCCGCTAATTCAGGAACCCAGGCGGGACATCCGAGCGACTGGCGGTATTGGCAAGGATCTCTCGATATACGAGACCATCGTGCGAGCGCCGCATGTCTCTCCGCCAACGCCGCCACCTCAGGACCACACCGCGTATTCTCCGGCCGACTTAGGCTTGGCTGAATCATGGGAAGTCGCGTCGGACTTTAACAGCATCACCTTCACGATCCGCGAGAATATCCCGTGGCATAACAATGGTGGTGACTGGGGCGACCTTACCACCGAAGATGTCGAATTCTCGTTTGACTCTGCGTTCGCTCCCGACTCCGTCAACAACGGCGCCGAAGAGATCGGACCCGAGATGAAGATCGGGTTCGACGTCATAGATGATCGGCGAGTCCGACAGAACATCGAGCCAGGTGGGTTCGATCCCACATGGGCATGGCTACAAGGCAACGCAGGATTTAACGGCATCGTCGTCGTTAGCAAAATGGCGTTCGACGAGCTGGGCGCAGAAGGTTTCGGCACCACCGCAGTAGGCACTGGCAAATACCAGGTCGCTGAGTGGACCGCCGACGACATCGTAGTGCTCGAGTCCGTCCGCGATCACTGGACCGGTATCGAGCCGTCGGTTGGGACCGTCCGCATAGTGCACATGCCGGAGGCCGCGTCACGTGAGGCTGCCTTGCGCGCTGGTGAAATCGACATCGGTGAACTAAGCCCGCAGGTCATCAACCAAGTAGCCAACGACATCGGCGGCACCGTGCAGGAGATCGGCATCGCCCGTCCCCAAGGCTTCCAGATGGCTGGCAACTACTGGTCAACCGATTGCTCGGACTGTGAGGGTGGCGTAATGCCACGGCCTGGCTGGGAGGAAGGTCTCTCCGAAGGGTTCCCGTGGATCGGCGACCCCGACGACCCGACCTCAATGGAGAACGCTCGTAAGGTTCGCTGGGCGATGGCTATGGCTGTTGACCGCGAGTCGATTATCGAGAACGTCCTTGACGGACTCGGCCGTGTGATCTACGCATGGCAAAACATCCTGCCGGATGACCCGAGTCACAAAGCCGAATGGGTTATCCCTTACGACGTCGGTATGGCGAAGCAGTACATGACCGACGCGGGGGTGCCAGACGGATTCGACATGGAGATCTGGGTGCCTAGCACCTTCTCGCCCGGCACGATCGCAGCCGCAGAGGCAACCGCTGAGATGTGGCGCAGCGACTTGGGGATCAACGTGACGATCGACCGAACCGAGTACGGTGCACGACGGCCTCAGACAGTGGACAAGACCATAAACGTGCCGTTCACTCACGGCATTAACTGGATACCCGGTGCCACGTCCGCCAGGTACATCTGCGCCGCGGCTGGTCACATTGTCGGCTTCACCATGGAGCAGGGCGTATGCGACGTTGGGCTATCCAACGCCACCGAACGGGATCTGAACCAGCGTATCGCCAACAACATAGAAGTTCAGGACTACCTGTCTCACCAGATGCTGTTCCTGCCGATGTTCCAGCACAGCGCCAACCTGTTCGCAGTCGCATCCACAGTTGCCGAATGGGACCCGTACAACTCCCAAGACGTTTTGCCGAACCGGCCAGAGTCGATAGTCCTTTCGGAATAGGACGCGTCTCGGCTTATATCGCTGCCCCCTTCACCGGATCCTCGAGCGGGAGAGATCCGGTGAAGGGGGCGCGGTGCTCCAAACCAACCAAGAACCTTCTGATGCCTTAAACTCGGTTCACCGCCGCTTGGTTTAACGCGGCTGGTCAACGTCTGTGAATCGGTAGCAACTCATGGCCAGATTCCTCATACGACGAGCCATTTACATGGTTGCCGTGATGATCGGCATCTCGATGATCGTTTTCGGGCTGTCGCGACTGACTGGTGACCCGCGATATCTATACATGACCCAAGGGACGCGTTGGTCCAAAGAGGTCTGGGACGCAAGGGGGCGCGAGCTTGGTCTGGACAAGCCAATGGTCGTCCAGTATCTCGTTTGGGCCGGGAACGCGATACAAGGGGATTTCGGAGATTCGCTGTGGCACAAGCGAAACTCGCTCCGCATCATCATCGAAAAGCTACCCGCCACGCTCCAGCTTTCGGGCATCTCTTACTTGATGGCTGTGGCGCTCGGCGTAACTCTCGGCACGATATCGGCGGTTACGCGAGGATCGTTTATCGACATCGGCGTGCGGTCGTTTGCTCTGATTGGTCAAGCGGCACCGCCGTTCTGGCTCGCACTGATCTTGATCTTCGTTTTCGCTGTCTACCTCGATTGGCTCCCGACTTCCAGACGGGGTGATTGGACGAACTTTGTCCTGCCGGCCACGACTCTGGCGTGGCTGGGTTCGGCTGGCCTCGCGCGGTTGACAAGATCATCTCTTTTGGAGGTGCTTGACAGCGAGTACATCAAATTGGCTCGCGCAAAGGGTGTGTCGACTTCAAAGGTGATCTTCAAGCACGCTTTGAAGAATGCGCTGATCGCACCCCTGACAGTTGCGGCGATACTTCTCGCAAGTTTCCTTTCGGGAACCGTCGTGGTCGAAACGGTTTTCGCTTGGCCTGGTCTCGGAAGGCTCGCCGTGGACGCTACGAAAAACAATGACTTTCCGCTTATCACCGGCATCACTGTGATATTTGCCGCGTTGTTCTTAATATCGAGTCTCTTGGCAGACTTGCTCTACGCGTACATTGATCCAAGGATCCGCATCTATGATTCGTGATACGCCGATTGCAGATGCGGCACCGGGAAGCTCGAGATTTCAAGTTCCGGGCGTAGGAAGGCTCTATCGATGGATACGGCGCTATCCTGTTTTGCCTGTCATGATTGCGGTCGGACTTGCGGTGATGGCGATCTTCGCGCCTTGGATTGCTCCGAACCATCCTTTGGAGAGCGAACTCGATTTCTTGGCAGCGCCGCCGGTCTGGATGGAGGGCGGTACTTGGGACTACATACTGGGCGCCGACAAGATTGGCCGTGATCTTTTGAGCCGGATAATCCACGGCTCGCGCATCTCTCTTTCGGTCGCGTTCGTCGTCATAATCTGCGGCAGTTTGATCGGGAGCGCGATTGGCATCGCTTCCGGCATGGCCGGGGGATTGTGGGATGAGATCGCGATGAGGATCGTTGATCTTGTCTACGCCACGCCTTTCCTGCTCATCGCGCTTGTAGCTGCGGTGGTGTTCGGTACGAGTTTTCAGCTTGTCCTGACACTGCTGACGATCTTTTCGTGGCCGATATTCGCCCGGCAGACCCGCGGCCTCACCCTTCAACTCAAGAACATGGAGTACGTCGCCAGTGCTCGGGTTGCTTCGGCGTCACAGTTCCGCATTGCGTTTCGGCACATCATGCCGGGGGTTGTGAACACAGTGGTTGTTATTGCGACGCTGCAGATCGGATCGTTGATCCTTACGGAGTCCGTTCTTTCTTACTTGGGAGTGGGTATTCCAGCGCCTCAGCCGGCTTGGGGGAGCATGGTGGCTGATGGTCGCGAGTTCATCACGACGGCGTGGTGGGTTCCGGTGATGCCTGGTGCGGCGATTTTCCTGACGGTTTTTGCTTTCAACTTCATCGGGGACTGGTTGCGGGACTATCTTGATCCGAGGTTGCGGCAGATCAACTGATGTCCGTAGCCGACCAGCGGATGTCTCATGATTCCGCGTGAGTGTTGCCGGACGTTTCTACATTTGGAGCGAGCGTCAAGTTTCACTGTTTTTCGGACTTTTTGGCCGCCGGTGCACCGCCGAGTTTTTTGCCGGTCGTTCCACCAAATCTGGGTGGAGCCTTTCTTGGTCTTTTGCCACGCGAGTTAATCACAAAAACGTGCTTCGCTTTTCGTTGTGTGCCCATTGTGGATTCCTCAATTGCTTCAACTTAGATCGTACACTACCGCGACCTGCCACAACTCTGCGGACGAACCATCATCGTTATCGCCAGCAGCTTGATTTCGATCGTCGTCAGGAGTTTCCACGCGACTGAAATACGCGTACACGAGAACCGTTTTAATCCAAGACGGCACAACGAATTCAACTACTTCCCTGTCTAAGCCATTTGGTTCAATCACAAAATCACCTTTCGGCCACCGATTCACAGTTTCCGAATACATCGGCCACTGCAAGTAGTTTTCATCATCTTCGTTTTGGGAATAATCGTCCATAACGCGCTTTACTTCGCTGTCAGCAACGGGGGCAACGATTTGAATCCGGAAACCTGCCTCACGGATCTCGACTGCTACCTTCGATGTGTTGTGTAAATTTGCCGTGACGGCGATATGAGTGTAATTCGGTCCAATCGGTCGATGGGTGATAGTTTCGTCGATCCGCAAATGAGGTCTCAGCTCTCTGAACGCCTCCAACTTGTACAAGGCAAACGCACCACCGAATCCGATAGCCAATACCGTGAATGCAGATTGCAGGATGTTCATCGCCTTGTAATAACTTGAATCAATCAACCAAGCGATGGCAGCTACTACGGCGATCAAAAACAGAACAGAGAGGCATGAAATACACGCGATTTTTATGACGATGCTCTTATTCACAGCACCATCGTAGCATCACAAGAGAGGAAATCCCGCATCTTGATGGCAAGTACATTTCTCTGCGCGTAAACTAACCGAAGCGATATCATCCGCCACGCATCATCGAGGTTCTTGACACCATGAAGATCACAGACATAAAAACCCATGTTGTGAAGATGCCGGACACGATGCCTTGGGTCTTTGTCAGTGTCGAGACTGACGAGGGCGTTACTGGCTGGGGCGAGTGCACGGACTACATTGCGAATCCGCAGTTGGTGCGGGGGATTGAGGCGGTCAAGCCGTTTGTCATTGGGGTCGACGCTTCTCATATCGAGGAGATTTGGCAGCGGATTTTTCACCTTTATTCGGATCTGAATGGGCGGGGGTTCGTTTCTCATTTGATCAGCGCGATCGATATTGCGCTGTGGGATATCAAGGGAAAGGTTTTGGATCGTCCGATTTATGACCTGTTGGGCGGGCCGGTGCGTGCTTCGGTGCCGCTTTACACGCATGTCAGCGATACTTCGCAGGGCACAACGTTTGAGGAGCATCTTGCGGGGATGATGGAGGATGCTCGCAGAACCAAAGAGATGGGGTTCGAAGCGATCAAGACTGATCCGTTCCCGTCTCGTCGTGAGTATGGCAAGTTCCGTGGCGCGTTTATGGTTGAGCGGCTGGATCCTGCGGCGATTCATGAGGCGGTTCGATGGATGGAGGGGTTGCGTGAAGCGGTTGGCGATGATTACGAGTTGATGGTGGACGCGCATGGTCGATTTGATGTGGCGTCGGCGATCGAGGCTTGTCGGGCGCTGGAGCATATCAATCTTGTGTGGCTGGAGGAGCCGATACACGTTGAGAATCACAATGCGTTAAAGCATGTGCGAGAGAATGTGAATGTGCCGCTTTGTATCGGAGAGCGGCATTTCACGCGGTGGGACTACTGGCAGATCATCAACGACCGGTTGGTGGACTACATCATGCCGGATATCGCTTGGTGCGGTGGGATTAGCGAGATCAGGCGGATCGGTGCGATGGCGGAGGTCGGGTATATCCGGATCAGCCCTCATGATGCGCTTGGGCCGATCGCGATTGCGGCGAGTTTTCAGGTGTGTATGACGATGCCGAACCTTTACCGGGAGGAGTGTGTGCACCACTGGTTCTCGTCGTTCGAGAAGCTGATCGAGCCAATGTTTGATGTTCGGGATGGGCATATTCATCCGAATGGTCGTCCGGGTTTGGGTATCGAGCCGATTCCTGAGGCGCTGGAGGAGTATCGGATCGATGTCGACGCTCCTGAGGCACAGCGGACGGACTGGTTCGGGTCGTTTGAAGATGATGACGATTAAGGGAACTATGATTGCCGTGATTCGGAATGATTTTTGAACTAGGATGCGAAGGAGGTTGAAGGATTTGAAGGATGGGTTGTGGTTGTTTCGAGAACCATGATGGGCATGATTTTGAATGATGGGGATGATGGTGTTGCGGTTGTTTGGGTTTCTCGCCTCGTCCGGCACTGCCATTCCCCGCGACACCCTTGGGTTCTCGCTTTTGCGGGAATGACGGATGAGTCCATCACTCTGCACAGGTTCGCTTCGCTGCCTTCGCAGACCCTCCTCGGGCCGTTTACGAACGCCCCCTACGGTTATTTGGCCACTTGAAAATTGGGCTTATCTTGAGTGGGTGGGGCTTTAGCCGCGGCCGAGGTATAGCTGCTGGTTGGGGATTACGGTAGCTTCCAGCATGTTTACATCTGGGGGGGGGGAGGGTTGCCACTAGAAGGGCGGTTCGGGCTATGTTTTCTACTTACATCATGGATTCAGGGCCTTCGTCTCGGCCGGAGCCGGATCAGGCTTCGGCGCGGCGTTCATCTTCCCCATCCGCTCCAGCAGCTTCGTGCACCGCTCGCGTCGTGCAGTCGCTGGAGCAGCAGAGCCTTCAGCATCAGAAGCGGCGGACAAGCCGCGCGGTTGTGCAAAGATCCCCAGCGGGAGAGGTTCAGGGCAAGGCCGACCAGGGCAGACAAAAGGGAGGTTTACGCCAAACTACTACGCCGCCAATTCAAAAATCAATCCCCCAAACAACCACAACACCCATCATTCCAATCATTAAAAATCATGCCCATCATGGTTCTAAGCACACAACGGATCCGTCCCATCCCAACGGTTGAACCAATCGTCCTCACTCTTCGCCAACCTGTCCCGAGTATCCGTCCACATCTGGTTCCAAACCACCGGATCATGCAACTCGCTATCCGGGTTGCTCCGGCTTCTCGCAACAAACCCCGGAAAACTCGTCCTACCCGTAGATTGCCCGATCGGGTTGTACCTCAAATCCATGCTGAACCTGACCCGATCGCTGTTATTCGGCAACGAGGAATGGATCGTGTACTTCGTCATGAACAGCGCATCGCCCTTCTTCAACGGCACCGGCACCGCCTTCCCCACCTCGAACTCGCTGTCCGGTATGTGCACATTGCCTAGCACCTTCTTGCCACCCGGGCAATGCAAATACAACTCTTCGTCGCGGTGCGATCCCGGAATCACCTGAAGACAACCATTCTCCTCATCCGCATCCATCAGCGGATACCACACCGTCAGAATCAGCGAATCATCCGCATCCGGCGTCACGACACCGACGTCCTGATGCCAAGGCGTAACCCCGAACTTCACTCGACCAAGATGATCACGAGGCGAACGGCTCTCCGGCACCTTGATCCGAATGTGCTGCACCGGATTCGAGTAGATCTCCGGCCCAATGAACGACTCGACCGCATCCAGCAAGTCAGGCGACGTCATCGCATTGAACACTGCCGGCCCAGCCCAAAACGGCGTATCCTCCCTGACCCCTCTTTGCGGAAGCGAAAAATCGAAATAGCCCTGATGAATCTCATCCGACTCCTCATACACCTGCGTCATCCGCTCCCCAAACTCCAACTCCTCATACCTCGAACTGATCCTCCCTTCCTCATAAAGCTCGTTCGCCAGTCTATCCAACACCCCCGCATACTCCTCGACCACCGGATCAATCACCTCCTCAGGGTCGATCACCCCCTCAGCAGTAACAAACCCAAAATACTCAAAATGCTCAAGCTGCTCCTTAGTCATCCCAAGCATGCGTCAAAGCTCCAGTGTTTTATCGTCCACATCGGAATGTTATCAACGCTAGATTTCCATAATGGCAAAGCCAATTAGACTTCAGTTTGCTCATCGTACGATCGCGCCTGTGACGTGTAAGACCTGATCGCTCAATTCGATACCAACCGCGCGATATCGGGCTGTAGGATCGTCTCCGATCCTCCAATCTTGGGGCATTTTTGACCTTAAACCCGCTGCATTCAATTGATCGTTCTCCTCGGGCAGTATCACCGCAACAAAACCTGCGTTGCCAAGCAGTTCCCGTACCGTCTCTGGTTCGCGGTCGCTGACTATCATTGCTTTTCCAATCACATTTGCCGGGATGACATGTTCGTACTTGAATGAGGCATTTTTCCCGTAAAATTTGCTTCGAGCGAACGTTTGCGTCAGATCCGTGCCGAGATCACGGAATTTCTCGAGTGCCGCGACCGAGATGCGATACTGGTCGGCCGCCAAGGTGTATTTTGCGATCATGTTGCCGAATAGATATCGAACATCGCCACGCTTTTTCTTATATGCCTCTGTAACTTCACGCGTCGCTAAACCTTGTGTTAGCCACAATCGCAAAGCTCGCTGGCCGAGGTTTTCGCTCATTCAATTACTCCCCCACCGCCCTAAGCACAAACCGTCTCCGTCCCATCCCACCGATTAAACGAAGGTTCCTCCCCCTTTGCCAACTTATCCCGAGCCTCAGTCCACATCTCATTCCAAACAACCGGATCTCGCAACTCACTCCCCGGATCCCTCCGACTCCTAGCCACGAACCCCGGAAAACTCATCCTACCCGTGGACTGCCCGACCGGATTGTACCTAAGGTCGAAACTCCACCTGATCCGATCGCTGTTATTCGGCAAAGACGAATGCACCGTGAACTTCGACATAAACAGCGCATCCCCCTTCTTCAGCGGCACCGCCACCGCCTTCCCAACCTCGAACTCACTCTCCGGTATCTGCAATCCCGACGGCGAAGCATGCCCCAAACCCGGACAATGCGTCATCAAATCCGACCGGTGCGAACCCAGCACCACCTGCAAACACCCATTCTCCTCATCCGTATCCATCAACGGAAACCACACCGTCAAAATATCCGACTCATCCGCATCCGGATTCACAACCCCGGCGTCCTGATGCCAAGGCGTCACCCCAAACTTAACTCTCCCCATCTCGTCCCGTGGCGAACGGTCCTCCGGCACCTTGATCCGCACATGCTGCACCGGATTCGAATAGATCTCCGGACCGACAAAACTCTCCACAACATCCAAAAGATCGGGCGCCGTCAAAGCATCGAAAACAGCCGGGCCAGCCCAAAAAGGCGTATCCGCCTCGATGCCACCCTGTGGCAGCGAAAAATCGAAATACCCGTTGTACACCTCACCCGACTCCGAATAAATCTGCGTCACCCGCTCCCCAAACTCCAACTCCTCATACCTCGACCCGATCTTCCCCTCTTGGTAAAGCTCATCCGCCAAACTATCCAACACCCCCGCATACTCCTCAATCACCGGATCAATCACACCCTCCGGATCCAAAACCCCCTCAACAGCAACAAAACCGAACTCATCGAAGCATTCAAACTGTTCACTGGTAAGCGCGCCCATATCCCACACCCCTAATTCCTAATCTCCTCATCAATCAACCGCGCCATCCGTTCATCACGATTCGTCAACGCACCAACATCGTGCGACATCAAAGCAAGACGCACCCTCCGATAGCGAATGTCGATATCCGGATGATGGTCATGCTCCTCCGCCGTCATCGCTATCTCATTCACGAACCTGATCGCCTCCAAAAACGTCGTAAACTCCACATCTCGAACTATCGCACCCGTATCTTCCAACGACCAGTCCGGCAAAGCCGCCAACAGCTCCGCAACCTCAGCTTCACTCAATCTCGACATCCCAGTACCTCCTAGAGCAAACCGCCTGTGGCGGCATAAAGTAAACCGCCTGCGGCGGCGCCATTTCCATTGGCAGTCCCGATGGTGTGTATCAACAGTATCGTTGATGCCACCGCCAACCACAAGAACCCATTGATCAACGAAGGACGATCTCGCAGCAAAACGATCTCCGGCGCTTCACCCTCGCCCTTCACATAAAGCAGATACAGATACCGGTAAATCCCATACGCCACGAACGGGATCGTCACCATCATCGTGTTGTCCGCCGGCACGTTCGCACCCGTGTCGCCCAAGTCAATGGCGTAAAGCGCATACGTGAAGATCGCCAGCGTCGCCGTGCTCATCACCAGCGCATCGATGAACTGAGTCGTGTAATCCCCCAAAATGCCACGCTGCTGCGATGCCGCATCACCAGCCGTCGTCAACTCCGCACGACGCTTGCCCAGCGCAATCAACAACGACCCCAGCGCCGTCATGATGTAAAACCATGGCGAAACATCGATATCGACCCCTGCAACCCCGTTCTCGAACCACGGCACCGGACCGCCAATAGCAACATAACCAGCATACGCCCTCAACACGAACCCCGACGCCACCGACATCACATCCAAAATCGCAACATGCTTCAACTTGAACGTATACACAAGGTTCAGAACCAAGTACGCCGCCGCTACTAACAGCAACGGAGCAGAAATCAACACCGATATCGCCCCTGCCACAAAGATCGCCACGACCGCCGAAATCCCCGCCACCATCACCGGCAGATCACCCGAAGCGATCGCCCTATTCCTCTTCACCGGATGCGCCCGATCCCGTTCCACGTCCGCTAGATCGTTCACCAGATACACCGCACCCGACAGTAGCGTAAAAGCCACCGCCGCACCAAACCCTCGCATCACAATCTCAACCATCCCCGCAACATCATCCACTCCAAACCAGATATTCACCGAAAACACCAACGGCACCAACACCAACCCATTCTTCGGTGCCTGCAAAGGACGCATCCCACTAAAAAGCGCGCCCAACAAAGACCGACGACGCCGGCCCCCGTTCAAAACATCCTGATCACCAGCAAAACTCACAACCGCCAATAATAAGAAACAACCGCATCCCCCTTCCTAAGAGGAGACACAGGAGGGCTTCCTGCAGGGGCATGCAACCCCAAAACGGACCAACCGCGAAGCCGCCCCGCGCAAACCAACCCAAACCCGCACCGCCCCCTGGCCTCTGGAGTAAGGAGACGCGATGCCCAAAAACGCCAGACAACAGGATCAGCGTATGCCCGTCGAGGAGGGTTACCGCATCCAATCACAACCCCAACACGCAAATATCAACCACACCTTGAACCCCTCACTCGTCAAACCACCAATCCCGGCCCCTGAAACAAAACGGCGGGGGCAATCAAATACCCCCGCCGATTCTCGATGCGAACCCTACTTCGCTTTCAAACCTGTCGTGATCTTCAAGAACTCCTGCTGCCAAGGGTGCAACACGCCGTAGTTGTTGTCGAACGACGGCCAACCCTCCCAGTAGTTCTCATTGCCTAGGTGTCGGATGATCAGCTGCGAAACGTAGATGTCCGGCAGCTCTTCGTACCAGATCTCCATCGCATCCTCGAACAGCTCCATCGTCTGCGGATCTGTCGCCGGGACCTTCGACATCTCCGTCACGATTTCGTCGAACTCAGCATTCCGCCATCGAGCAGTTGCCCACGGGTTGACGGGCGGCTCGCCGATGTCTCGGAACGTCGCCGACGAATACAGGGAGAGCATGTAGTACGGGTCAGCACCAAGCACACCAGACGGTCCCTTACAGCCGAACTGGTAGTCGCGCTCACCACGCCCAAACGCTTCACCCGTACCCGGGCTCTGGTCCATCTCCGCTGCGAAGCCCGCGTCTTGCAGCTGCCTCACGATGTGAACACCGTATCGCGCCAGCCAAGACGGGAAACCGATGCTCATCTCGATGATCTCCCCGTCCTTCTCCCACATGTCGTCAGAGTTCTTCGAGTAGCCCGCTGCTGCCATTCGCTCGTCGAGCAAGTCGTAGTGCTCGACCTCGTTGAGCGAGTGTTTCTCGTAGATCGGCTGGAGCACCTCTTCGAACGGGTCGAACCACGAATACGGCGTAACCATGTGGTACGCAATCGTGCCAGCGCCTCGCTCGGCATTGCTTACCAAAGTCTCGCGGTTCAAGGCGTAGTTCAGCGCCCATCGGATGTCCTTGCTCTGTGCAACAGGGCTATCTCCAGCATTGTTCACGAACAATCCGATAGGGCACCAGTCGAGGTACCCATATGGCGGTTCCTGTTTGCTCCAGCTGACCACCTCAGGGTTCTGCTCAAACACATCAAGCAACGTATCAACAGGAACCATGCTCATAGCGTCGATCTCGTTACGAATGATCATCTGTGCCCGAGCCGTCTCTTCGCGTTGCGGGATGTAGACGACCTTCTCGATTTCGGGCAAGTCCATGAAGCCGGCTTCAACAGCCCACCAGTCGTCTCGTCGCACGAACACCTTCTGTTCAGGTGATGCGGACGCCAAAGCGAACGGTCCGGTGGATATCGGCCATCCCTGATCCGGGTCGTAGAAGGTGAACTCTTGGATGTTCTTGTCTTCCCAGATGTGCTTGGGCAGGATGTGCTCCGAGAGGCCGTGGTTGCTGGTCAGGGTGTTGACCCACCAGCTGGGCGACGGTTCTTTGAGGGTGAATTTGACCTTGTTGCCGTCGATGACCTCGACGGAGTCGAGGAGGTGGATCTCGGCGGTGTGGACGAGGGTGTCTTGGTTTTCTTGGACCAAGGCGAACGTGAATGCGACGTCTTCTGCGGTGTAGGGATGGCCGTCGCTCCAGTAGACGCCATCTCGGATCGTGAGAGTGACCTCTGTGAAGTCGTCGCTGATGTCCATCTCTTCAGCCAACCACATCTGGTGTTCACCGCTGAGCAGGTTGAACATGATCAATGGTTCGCTCATGGTTTGCAACGGACCGGTGTGCCAGCCACCAGTGCCGCCGGGGACGTAGTTGTTGAAGTTCTCCCAGTCGGGGTACCGGCCGTCCTGTCCGCCGCTCATTACGATCAGCGTCTTCTCGCGAGGAACGGAGTCCGGGTCGATCAACGGCGCCGGCTCCTTCATCATCATCCCGTCGTCCATCGCCTCTTTTTCGGTCATGGCCTCTTCGGGCTCGGGCGTCGCTGTCGGCGGGACCGGAGTCGCTGTGGGCGGCACTGGCGTAGCCGTAGGTTCTTCCTCGGCACATGCCACCGCAGCGACCATCACCGTAGTGACCACCACCGATAGAGCCACCAATCTGAGCAGCCACATATGCCGCGTGGTAGCAGTGAAGCTTCTCCTCATGACTTGATTCCTTTCTTAACAGTGTGAAACATGCGCCGATTCGATGTGCTAATCTGTTTGCCAACCCATCGCTCGGCGGCTCAACGAATAGACGCAGAACTATGCGGCCTCGGCTATCGTTGATTAACGAAATCTATCACAGCGCGTAAGCGCGTGCACCTGAAATGACGTATCAAACACCATGACTGCCGAATATCTTCTAAGACGCATCGGAGTCTTCTTCCTTGTCATTTGGGGCGCGGCTACCTTCAACTTTGTTCTCCCCCGGATCGCCGATGTCAACCCAATCGAAGAGCGGATGAGCCAACTCGCCTCACGCGGTGCCGTCTCAAGCGGCAACACCGAGGCCATGATAAAGAACTTCGAGAAACGCTTCGGACTGGACAGACCGCTTTACGAACAATATCTCCGCTATATATGGAACTTCGCAAGATTTGACTTCGGCTTTTCAATCGCCTTCTTCCCAACTCAAGTACGCTCCGTCATCGCACAAGCACTGCCTTGGACTCTCGTTTTGGTGACAATCTCTTCTCTCATATACATGTTTTTGGGTATGGCATTAGGCGCGCTAGTCGCTTGGCCAGGAGCATCGAGAGTGTTTAAAGTGCTTTTCCCACCCGTCATGGCTCTCTCATCCATCCCTTACTACCTCGTCGGGATCGCACTTGTGCACTTCTTCGCCTTCACCTTGGAGTGGTTCCCATTAGGCGGCGGTTACACGGTCGGAACTTCTCCCGGTTGGAACACCGACTTCTACTTCGATGCCGCCAAACATGCCGTTCTACCGGCCTTCTCTATAATCCTCGTGAGCATCGGGTTCTCAGCTATCGGAATGCGCGGGATGATGGTCACAACTCAAGGCGAGGACTACATGCTCCTCGCCGAGGCGAAGGGTGCCAAATCTTGGCGACTGTTCGCGTGGTACGGAGTGAGAAACGCGATGCTACCGCAGATCACGTCCTTTGCCCTGACCCTCGGACACGTCGTCTCCGGCGTCATCCTGGTCGAGGTAGTGTTCGGATACCCCGGCATCGGAACAATGCTCCTCCAATCCATTCGGAACTTCGATTACACGCTCCTCTACGGCATCGTCTACCTCGTGATCCTTTCGATCGCATTGGCTACATTGATCCTTGATCTGATCTACCCGCGACTGGACCCGCGAATTACCTACGCTTCCAGATCCTGACTCATCAATGACCACCGCCCAACCAGACACTCAAGGCTCCATGCAGCTCGACACAACGCTTGAGCGACCGCAGGGCAATGCAGCGACACGGGCTGTCTTGACTCCCATCCATTGGATGCGTACGTATCCAACGCTTTGGGCAGGACTGTTTCTCCTGGTATTCATGATCCTTTTCGGCGTGGTCGGATCACGTTTCATCGACCCCGAACTCGCACGCGCCGGAACTGTCGATATAGATCTCAACCCTTGGCAAACGGTCGAGTACCGAGTGAAGGGAGAAGAGCGAAGCGCGTTTTCTGTCTTGGGCACCGACAGCCAAGGCCGCGACGTATGGGCAGTCACCATGCTCGGGACTCCGCTGACAATCTACGTCGGTTTTCTAGCCGCGCTTATTGGCATGGCCATCGGTACAGTGCTCGGTTTCATCGGCGGCTTCTACGGCGGGATCATCGACAACATCTTCAAGAGCTTCGCCGACATGCTGATCACTGTGCCTGTCCTAATGATCCTCGTCGTTGTTGCCGTAACTCTTAAGTCGTCGATCGATGTCACGCAACAAGCCCTGATAATCGCCGCTTTTGTTTGGATGTGGCCTCTCAGGACCATTCGATCGCAGGTCCTGACTATGCGTGAACGGGCTTATGTCTCCGTGGCGCAGATCTCAGGTGCCAACACCTTAGAAGTCATCTTCCTTGAGATGCTTCCAAATCTCCTCCCGTTCCTCGCCGCGAGCCTGGCCACTGCTGTCGCAACCGCCATGCTCACAACCATTGGCATGGATGCTCTAGGCCTAGGACCCCAAAACCAACCCACTCTCGGCAACACGATCTACTGGGCACTCTTCTACTCTGCACCTTTCCGGGGCATCTGGTGGTGGTGGGCACCGCCAGTCTTAGCTCTAGCTCTCGTCTTCGGCAGCCTCTACCTGATCACCGCTGGCCTCGACCCACTAGCCAACCCGCGCCTTAGAAGGCAGGTTTAAGGGTGGCTACACCAACAAATGGCGCGTCTGCCCCCGCGCTGGACGTTCACGATCTCGGCGTCTCGTACTTCACTTCCCGCGGTGAGGTGAAAGCGGCAGATGGCGTCACCTTCTCCATAATGCCAGGTAAGCGCATGGGCTTGGTAGGCGAATCAGGTTCAGGCAAAACCACAACCGCCTTGGCTCTAATGCGCCTGATTAAACCGCCGGGACGCATCACGAGCGGTTCCGCCGTCATCGACGAAACCGACCTCCTATCCCTCTCCGACGAGGGGATGCGAAACGCCAAACTCTCCAAAATCGCATTGGTACCCCAAGGCGCCATGAACTCGCTAAACCCCGTCGCCAAAGTCAAAAACCAGATCATCGACGGACTGAGAGATCACGACGCCGATTTTTCGGCAAACCAATACCGGGAACTGATCAACGAACTGTTAACAAAAGTCGGTCTCAGCCCACAAGTCGGCGATATGTACCCCCACGAACTCAGCGGCGGCATGAAGCAACGTGTCACCATCGCCATCGCTATCTCCATGGGGCCAAAAGTCATCATCGCCGACGAACCAACCAGCGCTCTCGACGTCGTAGTCCAACGCCAAATCATGGAAACCCTCGCCGAACTCCAAGAGGAACTTGGCGCCGCAATCCTCCTCATCGGACACGACATCGGCCTCATGGCCCAGTTCGTAGACACCTTGGGCGTCATGTACGCCGGCCGCCTAGTCGAAACCGGCACGCTCCGACAACTCCTTCGCCGACCGAAACACCCCTATACTCAGATGCTCATCGACAGCCTCCCTTCGCTTGAACGCAAAGACCGCAAGCGCGGAGATCTCCGAGGCATTCCAGGAACCGCACCATCACTCTACGCTCTCCCGAGCGGTTGCCCGTTCCACCCTAGGTGCCCGCAGGCGATGGACATCTGCCCTGCCGAAGAACCCGTCCTCAAAGCGATTAACGGCGAAAGCCAAGACGAACAGCGCGCAGCCTGTCTGCTCTACTGATCACGATGGCGACCCTAGTCGAACTCAAGAACACATCCAAAACCTTCGGCACCGGTTGGTTCAGCCGAAAAACCGTAGCGCTCCGCGACTTTTCTCTGTCCATAGACGAAAACGAACCGACCATCACCGCGCTCGTAGGCGAAAGCGGCAGCGGAAAAACTACTATCGCTCGACTCCTCCTCGGATTAATCCCACCAACGACCGGCGAAGTCCTCTACCGCGACAAACCCTTATCGCAACTCTCCCGCAACGAACGCCAGCAGTTCCGACGCGACGTCCAAGTGATCTTCCAAGACCCTTTTGAGGTTTACAACCCCTTCTACAAGGTCGACCACGCCCTTCACCTACCGGTCAAGAAAGCAGGTCTGGCGTCCTCACGCGACGAGGCCGTTGAAGTCATCGAACACACTCTCCGACAAGTCGGGTTAAACCCCCGCGACACTCTCGGTCGCTATCCCCACCAACTCAGCGGCGGACAACGCCAGCGCGTCATGGTCGCACGCGCGCTCCTACTCAACCCCAAACTGATCGTCGCCGACGAACCGGTCTCGATGGTTGATGCCTCACTCCGCGCCACCATCCTGGAAAACCTCCGACAACTCAACACGGAGTTCGGCATCTCCATCATCTACATCACCCACGACCTCACCACAGCATACGAAATTAGTGAAAAGATCGTTGTCCTCTACCGAGGCGTCATCGCCGAACAGGGCGATGTCGTTCCCGTCGTCCAAGAGCCCGAGCATCCCTACACACAACTCCTCATCGGGTCCATCCCGATGCCTGATCCCGACCAGAAATGGCAGCAGGGCCTCGAGATAGTAGCCCCATCAACCGAAGCCACCGCTGAAACAATGACCGCCGAATACACTGGGTGCCAATTCGCAGACCGCTGTCCTCACGCTATGGACATCTGCACACAGGCTCCTCCCCTGTACCAGACCGCGTTCAACCGCGTCGTCTCCTGCCATCTCTATCGGGAAGAAGTGTCCACCTAGTCTCAAAGCACGATATCAGTCGCGTTCACTCCCTTGACGCAACGCGCGACTAGGACTCACCCCAACCCGCTACTAACCTTCGCCAACCCCGCCAACTTCGCCGCCGCCGCACCGCTGTCGATGCTGTCCTTCGCCATCAGCGCAGCATCGTTGAAACTCTCCGCCTTCCCAGCTGCCAGCAACGCCACCGCGGCATTGATCGCCACCACGTTGTACCTCGATCGCTCCGGACTCGGCGGAGCATTATGCTCCCCACCTACACCCGACAACACCGTCCGAATTATCTCCGCGCTCTCCTCAACCGACTCCGCCACCAGATGATCCCGACTACCCTCCGGCAACCCGAAATCCGCCGGCCGAGTCCGCCGACGCTTCACCATCTCAGGCGTCACCTGATACATCAACGTGTGCCCCTCGATATCCACCTCATCGGCCCCAGATTCACCATGCACAACCAGCGCGTACTCTGTGCCGAGAAGCTGAAGCGCCTTCGCAATCTTCTCCGCCGTCGCCCGATCGGCCACGCCCAACACCTGACGCGTAGCCCCCGCCGGATTGGTCAACGGCCCCAAGATATTGAACACCGTCCGGATCCCGATCTGCGGACGCAACGGCCCCGCAAATCGCATCGCCGGATGAAACGCCTGCGCAAACATGAACCCGATACCAGCCTCGGTGATGCACCGGAAAACCCCTTCCGGCCCGAGCAGAATATTCACCCCCAAAGTCTCCAAAACATCAGCGCTCCCCGTCGACCCCGACATCGCCCGGTTCCCATGTTTCGCCACATGCACCCCCGCACCGGCCACAACGAACGCCGCCGCCGTCGAGATATTGAACCATCCCTTAGCATCGCCCCCCGTCCCGCACGTATCCACCGTCTCCAACCCCGTCGGCACATGAAGCGAGACCTCACGCATCACCGAAGCCATCCCCGCAATCTCCTCCGGCGTCTCCCCCTTCATCCGCAACCCAGTAACAAACGCTCCGAACTGCGCCTCAGTAGCCTCCCCACCCATAATCTGCCCCATCACATCAGCAGCCTCAGACTGCGAAAGATCAACGCCGTCAACAACGGCCTGGATACCTTGTTGGATGTTCATGATCGGATTTTCTTCCCTGGTGGTCTCACTCCAACCTCGTTCGCAACCACGCCCGAGAATGGAATCAACCAAACCGCCAACTAAGCGGTATCGACGCGCTTCACGCCGCCGCTGATGGGGCCATCGTTCTGGCGTGGGAGATGTCGTCTCGCGCCACTGCCCGTGCTTGAGATGCCAGCACCGTCGCAAGCGCGATCGTTTCACCTTCCAACGTCATGAATTCGACGATATACGCCTCGCCACCCTGGTGGATATACACTACAGTTCCAACATCGCCAGGGCTTAAATCCTCGTTCTCGTGCCCCTTGACGTAATCCGTTAGCACGACCAGCTCGTGTTCTTCAAACATGTCTCACCTAACTAGCGGGTACGCAGTCACAATTCTCGGGTTTTCGTGTCCCCAGTCGATTTGCCACACTGTGCTGATCTGTGGATCGCGACCATCTGGTGTCTCAATAACTCCGTCTACTCGATAGCATACACCGTATCTAGTCTCGGCAATGCTAACAACGTCACCATTAACAGCTTGTCGCTTCAGTGCGTCGTAGAAATCTTCCCATCGGTCTGAACTGAAACCGAACCGGAGAAAGAACCTCGCTTTGGCCGCCCCCTTTGGATGCCGTGTCGACAGCAGATAATTTACGACCTTCCTTTTTGGGACCTCTGCATGTTGGGCATTCGGCAGTTCCATCACGACATCTGCAACTTACGCTCAACGATCAATCCCTCACATCCCCATCTCCAAAAAATTCCCCAACAAATCCTTCCCCGGACGCGTCAATATCGACTCCGGATGAAACTGCACTCCCTCGATAGGCATCTCCGGATGTCTCATCCCCATAATCACCCCGCTCTCCGCCGACCTCGCTGAAACCTCAAACCCCGGTGGCACCGCATCACGTTGCACCGCCAAAGAGTGATACCGCACGGCCTCGAACGGATTCGGCAACCCTGCAAAAACACCCTTACCATCATGCTCGATCATCGAAGTCTTACCATGCTTCAACTCCCCGGCATGGTCAACGACTCCACCGAACGCCTCCCCGATAGCCTGATGACCCAGACAAACTCCCAGCACAGGAATCTTCCCCGCGAAGTGCTGGATAGCCTCGATCGATATCCCCGCATTCCGAGGATGTGACGGCCCTGGCGATACCACCAACCGCTCAGGGTCCATTGCGTCCAACTCCTCAACCGTCGCCTTGTCGTTCCTCACCACATGCACGCCGGCACCCAACTCCGACAGGTACTGGAACAGGTTGTAGGTGAAGCTGTCGTAGTTATCAATCAGCAGCAGCATTACGCGCCTCCAATCCCCTCTCCCCTTGGGAGAGGGCTAGAGCCTGCCCCGGACTTGATCCGGGGGTGAGGGCCCATCACAGACTCGGCGTGGTCGATCGCGTGCATCAACGCACCCATCTTGTGCAACGTCTCCTCATACTCCGTCTGCGGATCCGAATCCGCCACTATCCCACCACCAGCCTGCAAGTACGCCACACCATCCCGAAGCGTCATCGTCCGCAACGAGATCGCAGTATCCATATTCCCCGAATACGAGAAATACCCAACCGCTCCCGAATACGGCCCACGCTTATCAGGCTCATACTCCGCAATAATCTCCATCGCCCGAATCTTCGGAGCACCCGAAACCGTCCCCGCCGGAAATCCCGCGCGCAGCACATCGTAGACGTCATACCCATCATCCAACGTCCCCTCTACATGCGACACGATATGCATGATGTGCGAATACCGCTCGATCTCCAACTGCTGCGTAACCCGAACCGTCCCCGGACGACTGATCCTACCCACATCATTCCGGCCAAGATCGAGCAGCATCACATGCTCCGCGATCTCTTTTTCGTCCGCCAACAGTTCCTCAGCCAGCGCCTCATCCTCCTCCGGAGTCCGACCGCGCGGCCTCGATCCCGCAATTGGATGAACCGCCACCTGACCATCCACGGATTGAACGAGCAGCTCCGGCGAGGCCCCGATGATCTGAAACCCATCAAGGTCCAGATAAAACATGTACGGCGAAGGATTGATCGCCCGCAACGACCGATACAGATCAAACGGCTCCGCAGCTGTCCGTCGCGTTAAACGTTGCGACACCACCACCTGAATGATCTCCCCGTCATAGATCGCCGTCTTGCACGCCTCGACCATCTGCCGATAGTTCTCCCTCGACATATTCGGCACATACCGGTGCCCAATCGCCTCATCCGACCCATCCGTATACCAACCCGAAGGCATCGCCGCGGCCGATCCCACGAACGAGTAGTCGATATCCGCATCATCTGCCCGACCCGCCGCATGAGCCGGAGAACCCGACCGTCGCATCGCTGACACCGGCAAAGGCTCTGACAACCGATCGATCAACGTCTCAATCCGTGCCGTCGCACCCTCGTAAGCATCCCGAGCATCCGTATCCGCGCTGACCGCCGCATGTGCCACCACAACGATGCTGTGCCGCACATGGTCGAAGATCAGCATCGAATCCGTCAGCATAAACATCGCCTCCGGCACCCCCATACCCAGATCCTCACCAGATATCTCCGGCACCCGCGGCTCGAAATACTTGATGGCATCGTAAGCCACATATCCGACGGCTCCACCGTCAAAGCGAGGCAACCCCTCAACCGACGGATACCGCAGATGCCCCAACCGCTCCTTCAACACATCCAGCGGATCCACACTGCCATGCACCGTCCCCGGACCCGTCTGAATCACCTCCGCCGGCTCCGTTCCCAAGAACGAGAACCGGGCCACATTCTCACCTCCCTCGACAGACTCGAACAGGAATGATCTTTGCCCTCGAGCCACCTTGATAAAGGCCGACACAGGCGTCTCTAGATCGGCCGATATCTCCCGATACACCGGAATCAAGTTGTAGCCCTCGCCCGCCAGGCGCTCGAAGGCCTCAAAATCCGGCGTGTACATGTCGTAATTCATCTCTGGTCGTATCCATTCACTAGGGCAGTGGTCATCGTAGACTGCGCCGAAATGCTTCCCTTTCTCCCTCTGGGGGAAATACCGAAGGCAATGGGGGCACTTCGGCTACGACCAAGACGACGTGTAAGAGCTGATCCGCATCGCATCCCTGACCCGAGTCATCGTCTCCTCAGCAATCGCCCGGCCTCGCCGGACACCATCCATCAACACGTCCTCCACATAAGGCATATCCGTCTTGTACTGCTCCCGACGCTCCCGCACCGGCTCCAAAAACTCATTCAACGCCGACGCCAGCGCCACTTTCACCTCAACATCACCAACCGCACCCTTCCGATACCGATCCTTGAAATCATCGATCTGCTCAACATCCGGGTTAAAAGCATCGTGATACTCAAACACCGGATTACCCTCGACCCGACCCGGAATATCCGCCCGTATCCGATTCGGATCCGTGAACATCCCTCGCACCTTCCGGTTCACCGTATCCACATCATCACTCAGCATGATCGTGTTCCCTTTCGACTTGCTCATCTTCGCATCGCCGTCGGTCCCGACCAACCTGCCGACATCCCCGATCAGCGTTCCCGGCTCAGGAAACACCCGACCAAACATACGATTGAACTTTCTCGCCACCTCACGCGTCATCTCGATGTGCGGAGCCTGGTCCTCTCCCACCGGCACCAGATGCGCACGAGGCAACAAAATATCCGCCACCTGACTCATCGGGTAGTTGTAGAAACCAACCGTCCGACTCTCCACCGGCAAACTATCCAATTCCGACTTCAGCGTCGGATTCCTCTCCAGCATTCCCAGTGGCGTCACGAACGACAGCAGCATCGTCAACTCCGCATGTTCCGGCACATAGCTCTGCACCACAAACGCCGACTTCTCAGGATCAAGCCCCACGGCCAGCCAATCCAGCGTCACCTCCAACACCGACTCTCTGATCAAATCGATGTCATCAAAGTGGTCACCCAGCGCCTGGTAGTCCGCAATCAGGAAGTAGCACTCATACTCATCCTGCAGGTCGAGCCAGTTCTTGAGCGCACCCACGTAGTGCCCAAGGTGCAGCGCACCGGTAGGACGTATCCCTGTCAATATTCGGGGTTTGGCACCGGGCAACACATCAAAATGCCGCTTGTTCTCAGTCTCATCAACTGTAGTAGCCATTTCGCTTATCCATACTCTCCAGGACCGAGACCCCAACAAACGAAAATCCCCGTCCCAGATCTATTCATTTCTCTTAGGACAGGGACGAGGACAAACCCGCGGTGCCACCCTGTTTCGACGCCTACCGTCATCCCGACGAAGGTCGGGAACACAGCGCCGCAACTCAATTCAGGACATTAACGCGTCCAACACGGCTCCAGATACTCAGCCATCCGACTTTTCCCCGAAGCGGCTCCCGGGCCCAATTCGAATTCGCCTCGCCATGCCGGACTCTCAGCGGATCATCACGGCTCTCTAAAATGGCGATCCAGCGAACCTACTTACCCCGTTCACAGCCATTGCAATCTCAATTGCTAACCCCAAAGTCTACCTACCCCATGTCGACCAAGTCAAATGGCTAACCACATCACCAAGATTGCGGTTTCGTGATCGTCCCGTGCCGATCCTTCATAACCGTCGGCAACTGACTTTCACGTAGATGCCTAGCACGAAGACGTTTGGTGTAAGACGCTGAATTCCCTAAATCGCGATGTGTGTGGGTGTGTCGATCAGGATTTACAACCACAGCCTCCAACCCCAACACGTCTCGTACGTATCTCATAGGGCTTGCCAAATCGGAGTCGTTTGAAATGATGACGGCCTGTTCGTACCTTCGCTCAAATCCGTCAACAAGGAGACGAGTTGCCAGATTGACATCAGTTCCTTTTTCTTCGCTATCCAAAACCGTTACTAACCGAGGCATCCCTGTCACAGGTTCCACCAATGGACGAGTTATCTTGCGGTCCCGAAAGGTGCCGTAGTGAATTTCCATCCCCTCGATCGCATTCAAAGCGCGCAGATATACCTGTTGCCGCTGAGGTTGATCCGGATCACTTGGGCGAGCCCTAATCCTCGCAGTGAAATAACAGACGCGATTTACTTCATCATCCGGGAACAGGTTTTCACACAGCCGACGAAGGTCCAACCACTTGAGACGTGTACCGCGCAAAGCCCGGAAATAAAGGTTGAAACCGTCGATGTAGAAATTCGTGATCAAAATACGCAGCCGTTTACGCACAGAGACCGCCGCTTGCGGCGGCGGTCTCAACCCTGCCGCCTAAGCGAACAGGGGGGGTATGCACTCAATTATATACCTTGGAGCGCATTTTGCGCCAAGCACAGCATCCCAAAAAACAGAGACCGCCACTCACAGCGACGGTCTCGACCCTCTAGCCAAAGCCCAAGGGTGGGGATACACCTAGATTAAACCTTTCCCATCCCATATCATCCCATCATGCCAAGTTCCAAAAACCTCTCCATAACTCGCAACGCCGAACTCACCACCCGAGACGGAATCATCCTCCGCGCCGACATCTACCACAACCCTGCTCACGGGCCCCAGCCCGCCCTCGTCTGCCGCACTCCCTACAACAAACTCACCCCACGCTACCAAGAACACGCCATCGACATCGCAAACGCCGGATACGTCGCCGTCGTCCAAGACATGCGCGGACGCTACGCCTCCGACGGCGAGTACTACTGGATGTGGCGCGACAAACACGAGACCGCAGACATCCAAGACGGCTACGACACCATAGAGTGGGCCGCCAAACTCCCTCAGTCCGACGGACGAGTAGGCACATGGGGACACTCCAACGCCTCATGGGCCATCTGGATGACTCTCCACTCAAGCCCGCCATCCCTCGCAGCCGCGCTCGCCTCCGGCATCTCCATGAACATGCTCGACATCACCTTCGGCGTTTGGGAGACAGGTCGCCGCCTCGAATGGACGTACATGATGGCCGCCGACGTCAGACGCCGCGAAGGACGAACCGACGGCCCCCTCACTCCCGAAGAAGCCACCTACCGCTGGAACGCCGTCGAACGATCCAAATACATCTGGTGGCTACCCCTAGACGACATCCCCGAACCCGTATTCGCCGGCCTCACCGACCAGTACCAGACCTTTCTCCGCAACACAACCAAAGACTACATGCGCTTCCACGAAGCACACCGCAAGGTCGATGTCCCCATCATGCAAATCACCGGATGGTGGGACCGCCTCATCGGAACCATCGACAACTACGAAGGCCTAATCAACAACGGCAACCCCGACCTTCGAGACCAGCACCGCCTGATAGTAGGCCCCTGGGGTCACGACGCCACCGACTACACATCCAACATCGGACCCATCGACTACGGCCCATCCGCAAACACAACCTACCCCCATCTAATCACCCGCTGGTACGACCACGCCATCAAAAACATACCCAACGGCACAGCCGACGAAAAACCCGTCCAACTCTTCATCCTCAACCGCAACGAATGGATAGGAGCCGAAACCTGGCCCCTACCCGAAACCGAATACACCCCCTTGTACCTCCGCTCCAGCGGCAACGCCAACACCATCCAAGGCGATGGATACCTTTCATTTCAGATCCCCTTTCCCGCTGGGCGGCAGAGGGCTAGGGTGAGGGCTCAGGGCGGAGAGGCTGACACCGACCACTTCACCTACGACCCCCGCGACCCCGTCATGTCTCTAATGCACCAAAACTCCCAATCTATCCCCGTCGACCAATCACCAAACGACCACCGGCAAGACATCCTCGTCTACCAAACCGACCCCCTAACCGAAGACCTCGACATCATCGGCCCCATCACCCTAAAACTCTGGGCATCCACCGACGCACCCGAGACCGACTTCACCGCAAAACTAGCAATCGTCCACCAAGACGGACTATGCATAAACCTAACCTACGGAATAATCCGCACCAGCAACCCACCGCCCACTTCGCGAAGCGTGACGGGGGCGCGAGCAAGCGAAGCCCAAATGACCGACACCGGAGCGGGGGATGCCCGGAGAGGGGAGAGGCACGCAACCATCCCCTCTCCCGCTGGGCGGGAGAGGGTTAGGGTGAGGGCCCGAGGCGGGGAAGGGCAGACGCCTCCCCCACCAAACACCCCCCACCTCTACGACATCAAACTAAACCCCATCGGATGCCGATTCCAAGCCGGACAACGTATCCGCCTATACGTCTCTTCCTCCGACTTCCCAAACTTCGACCGCAACCACAACACCGGAAAACCATACCACTCAGACACCGAACTCCAACCCGCCAACCAAACAATCTTTCACTCGACCGACATGCCCTCCCACATCCTCCTGCCAATCGTCCCATAAACCAACCCTCCCCTAGGCGGAACTTGTACTCAAAACTCGGCTTTCCCCCGCCAAAGAGACCGAAAACCAAGGGGGAAATGTCCGAAGGACAAAGGGGGCCAAGGCACCTGCCATCCCACTCGAATCAACCCGCCACTTCATGCGAAAATTACCATTCATAGACCTAACTCGCATTTGACAACTAACCGAACCCCTGACCAACCAATCCCATAACATCCTTCAAGACCAAACCATGTTATTGCTCGATGACCCTATGAACCCGCTCCGCGAAGCACCCTACGGGACGCAATCGCTCGCAACCCATTTCATTCTCAAATGGACCGACTACCAAGAATCCGAACATCGCGCTTATCAACGCCACTTCAACGAACTTTGCGAAATCGTCGGACACGACAACCCATTAGACGATCTCGATAACCAAGACTTCGTTTTCCAGAAATTCGCTCCCACCCCAGGCGACCGAAGAGGATTCGCAGACGTCTGGCTACGTGACCACTTCGTCATGGAATACAAACGCCCCCTGCTAAATCTCGAAAACGCATACGTCCAAACCCTCAAATACCGCGACAGCCTCGGAAACCCGCCTCTCCTCATCGTCTCCGATTTCCGAACCATCCGCATACACACAAACTTCACCAGCACCGTCTCCGACACATACACCATCACTCTCGATGATTTGGGCGCCGTCGATGCACCCGCAAAACGCAAATCAGCCCTCGGCGTCACATCCGAATCTCCCCTATCCGTATATCAAGTCCTCTGGTACTGCTTCCACGACCCCGGTTACCTCGCTCCAAGGCACAACCCCGACCAACTAACGCAAGCCGCCGCCGAAAAGTTCCGCAATATCTCCGACGAACTACAGAAGCTGAACCCCGGAAAAGACATCGAGATCGCTCGTCTCCTCTCGCAGATGCTCTTCTGCATGTTCGCAAGCAACATGGCACTCCTCGAACGGAACATCCTGACAAAAATGACCACACAGGTCGGCGGTCAACCAGAAATCGTCTTCACGGAGCGGCTCAACCGGCTCTTGGAAGCCATGAGCGACGGAGACCAAATCGCTCTGCCGCCTATCAAACGATTCAACGGGGGACTATTCGACGGACGACGCAACAATCTCAAAATCGAAAGCTCGTTGATGCCCCTCATTCGGGAAGCCGACGCTCTCGACCTATCCCAAATCGAACCCGCAATCTTCGGAACCCTCTTCGAACGCATCTACAACCCCGAAAAACGCGCCCAGCACGGAAGACACTACACATCCCGACAAGACATCGAAACCCTCGTCGAACCCGTCGTAATGGCACCCTTCAGGCGGGAATGGGAAGCCCTCAAGCCAACTCTGAAAACCGAAAACTCCGATCAAACTCTAACCAGAATCCAAGATTTAATCGACAAACTCGGAAACGCTCGAATCCTAGACCCCGCATGTGGGTCCGGCAACTTCCTTTACGTCACTCTGAACCTGCTCCACGGTCTCGAACGCGACATCATCCTGTGGGCTATCGAAAACGGCATCGATCTGCCACATCCTAAAGTCCACCCCCAACAACTCCTAGGAATCGAAATCGACGAATACGCTCAGCAGCTCGCAAGCATCGTCGTATGGATCGGACACATCCGAAACGAGACCAGAAACGGAAACATCGAACACCGAGACCCCATCCTAGACCCCATCGACAACATCGAATGTCGAGACGCAATCGTCGACAACTCCGGACCAGAACCCAAACCCGCCCAATGGCCCGAAGCCGACTTCATCATCGGTAACCCGCCATTCCTCGGAAACAAAAGAATGCGCGAGGAAATGGGCGACGAAGTAGTCGAACGCATCTACAAAGCGTGGGGCGAAAATGTCCCAAACGGCGCTGACCTTTGCGTCTACTGGTTCGAAAAAGCCAGAATTCAAATCGCCGATGGCAAAACACAACGAGCCGGGCTACTCGCAACACAATCAATTCGAGGCGGCAGATCACGAGTCGTACTGCAAAACATCAAAGAATCCGGAGACATCTTTTTCGCTGAGTCAGATCGTGAATGGCTGTTAGACGGTGCTGCCGTGCGCACCTCTATGGTCGGCTTCGACGACGGTTCCGAAACTGTACGAATCCTAGATGGCGGGAATGTCGACAGAATCCATCCAGATCTCACTTCACGCAAGGCCGATCTCACGAAGGCAAGGCGACTACGCGAAAACCAAGGCATCGCATTCCAAGGCGTAACCCCGCTAGGCCCGTTTGTTATTTCAAGCGAACAGGCGCAAGAAATGTTGGCCGATTCAAATCCGTCCGGCAACTTGAACTCAGACGTGGTCAAGCCGTTCATCACGGCCAGAGACATCACAGAACGGCCACGCGATCGCTGGATCATTGACTTTGGATCCGACGCCACGGCTGAACACGCCGCGAATTTCGGCCTACCCTTCGAATACGTTGAAGCCCATGTCAAACCATCCCGAACAGGTACCGCTCTAGATGCCCAAAAGCCGTTTTGGGTTTTCCAACGATCACGCCCAGCTATGCGCAGTGCGCTGTCTGGATTGAAGCGTTTTGTCGTAACCCCTTTGGTCTCGAAACACAGAGTCTTCCAGTGGGCCGAATACCCGACACTACCAGACCATGCTGTCGGTGTTTTTGCCCGCGATGACGACTATTTCATCGGAGTCCTGCAATCCCGCGCCCATGTCGTTTGGTCATTGGCATTGGGAACTCAACTCGAATCGAGGCCTCGCTACACCCACACAACATGCTTCGAAACTTTCCCGTTCCCCGAACCTACCGACCACCAGCGAGACGCAATCGCCGACATCGCGAAAACTCTCATGTGGCACCGCAAAAACGTCCTCACCCCATTGGAGCACACGCCCGAAGAGATGATCCGAGAGATGACCCTAACCAACGTCTACAACAAGAACCATCGCTGGCTACAAAACGACCACGAAGCCCTCAACCGCGCCGTCTTCAACGCCTACAACTGGCCCGAAAACCCCCAAGACCTCGACGACGACACCATCCTAGAACGCCTACTAGAACTAAACCTCTCCCGCGAACCAGCCTAACAACACCCTAGGACGCGTCCGCGAACGCCGGGACCACCACATCGTAGGCACCGTTCACAAACGGCCCGGAGATAGGATCTGAGACGGTAGGGGCGGGTCTATGACCTGCCCGCTCCTTTCGTTGCGAAAGGGACGAGTTGCGGTTGTTGGGGTTGCATACCTCTGCGGGATGGATCAGCCGATTTGCTGGTGGAAGTAGTAGCAGAGACCGTCGGGGGCGATTACGAAGAAGACTTGGAGAATTTGGTCTTCTCGCTTGTCCACTCGCCAGTTGGCGGTTTCGACACCGTTGGATTCGAGTTCCCGCTTCAAGCTGTAGATGTCGGAAACCCTTATTGCGGCGCCGTCTTGAGTGGGATCACCGCCGTTTATGGCGAAGCCGATGCGAGTGCCGTCGCGTTCCATGATGACGGTTGGGACGGGATCGTCGTGGCGTTCGACTTCCTTAAGACCGAACATATCCGCGTAGTATTCGGCAGTGGTGTCGATGTCGATGACGGGTAGAGCGAGGACATCGTTTTGGAATGGGAATGCGGCTTCGAATTGTTTCATCAGACGAGATCGGCAGGTGGGGAAAGGCGAATCGGCGCGATGCTACGAATTGTAGCTGTGGCGCGATTGGATAGAAGTGGCGACCCCGAGCAGATTCGAACTGCCGATCTCCTCCTTGACAGGGAGGCGTGTTAGGCCACTACACCACGGGGCCGAAAAATCGGATAGCATCAACGAGCTAGAAACTCTTGTGCCTAACTCCTTAGATTAACTCACTAGCGAGTTTGAATCAACGGAACGCGCAATCGTTTGCCTTCCGCACCGAATCATGCTCAATCCGATTGGGCGCGGCTAGATTCAACGCTGTCAGCGGTGCGAAGGACTTCTGCATATTGTTCGACTGGCAAGGTGTTGAGTAACGCTTTCATCAATTCGGTTTGACGGTCGATTTTCTCTTCCATCTTCTCAAAGCGTCGCCAGATTTTGAAGATACCAATGATCAACCCAATCGCCAGCGTTGCTGCGGCAAACGCGGGGATCAGGATTACGAATTCAACATCCATGACTGCGAAAGGTGGCGATCTATCAATCGTCGTATAACAGCCTGTTGGGCGTCGAGTTCGCGATCCAAGTCGGCTGATATATCAGACACATCTGGCAGTTCCTCCGACTCTCTCACTCTTCGCGAAAGCAAACCCAAGTATCTATCTTGTATAGCTCTGTAGGCTTCAATCGCATCCACGACCTCGGGAAATCTCAGTAGATGCTCGACCTGTTCGTCAGTGAGCGTTGATCTGCGCTCGGACACTGCGTTCATGTCAACTCTCTCCCTAAGTTTGCAAACAATCATACAGTTGCGTCGCACATTGTTTTCAGTAGTTCTCGAACAACTCCCCCCAAGGCGTCTTCAACGCCTCGTTGATCCGTTTGCAGCCTATGAAGCGTAGCCAGAATTCGTTGTGGTAGAGGTTGGAGGCTACGAAGGCCCAGGGGGTGATGGGGGAGCGGAGGAGCATGCCTTCGAGGGGCTTGAGGGGACCCCAGTAGATGAGTTTCTGGCCGCGGGAGGCGAAGGTGTTCTCGTTTGGGGAGAAGTCCCATTTGACGTTGGCGATGTCGTCGCCTTTGAGTTCGATATCGCTAGGGTTGCCGATGCCTAGGCCCATTTCGTGGGCGATGCGGATTTTGGGGATGGTCATGGGGTCGAAGCCCATGAGTTTAGCGGCGACGGCGTCGATGGCTACTTGGTCGGCGGAAGCGAGGATGATGTTCTTGGTGTGGATGCGCATGGCGCGGGGTCCGGGTCCGTCGCCTGCGAAAGTGCCGTCCATGACGGCGAAGAGTCCGCTGTGGATCTCTCGTTGAATCTGTAGGAGGTCGACGAGGGTTTCGTGGATCTGGGCGTGTGTCCAGTGCCGGTATCGGTGGAGGAGTCCGCCGAAGGCGTTCTTCATGGCGCCGGTCATCTGGGTGAAGACGTGGGTTTTGACGGTCGGGAGCTGGATGATGTTGGTGCCGAGGAGCATCTCTGGGATGTAGATGCCGTCTTTGTAGATGTCGTTCAGGACTAGCATCTCGGCTTGAGGCTTGTAGCGCACCCACTCCATTTCGGGGGTGTCGAGGATGACGTGGGGGATGTTGAGTCGGTCTTCGACGGCGGCGTGTTTGTTTTTGATGCGGCCTTCGACGGGATCGACGACGACGGTTCCGTTGTGAGCCGCGGTTAGGTCGTCAAAGCCGTCGGTTCGGAGCTTGTTGGCTACGCCTTCGATCTGCCACGGGGCTGTCGAACATGCCGGGTAGTAGTGCTGCCAGGAGATGTTGACCTTTAGGAGCGTCGGGATGTCTGGGGTGAGGGAATCTTGGTAGCCGGCTAGGTCCATCAGGTCGGCGTAGTCGGAGAGGACGGTCTCGGGTTTTGTGTAGAGGACGGCGACGGTTCCGAGTTTCGGTTCGGCATGGGGGATGTCGGGCGCGGTTACCAGACGTTCCCTCGAGGTTGTGCTGATGGGGGCTCGCATGGTTGTGAACTAGGATGCTAAGGATGGGGAAGGATTTTGAGGATGGACGATGGGTGGGGGCTCTGCGTTCTCGTTTCGCTGGCCTTGGGTATACCCCCTGACCCCCTTTCGTTGCACGAAAGGGGGGAGTGTGGGGCGAAGGGAGGAACTAGGCTGCTTCGTAGTGGTGTTCTCCGGCTAGGACGTATCCGTATGCGGAGAGTGCGGCGATGGCGCCTTGGGATGCGGCGGTTACGGTTTGCTTGAGGGATGTGCCGTCGGTTAGGTCGCCGGCGGCGTATATTCCGGGGACGCTGGTGCGTTGGCCGCGATCGACGTGGACTTCGCCGGTCTCGTCGTTGAGGTCGAGGCCGAGCATGGTGGGGATTTCGAGGCGCGGATCGGCACCGGCTTCGATGAAGATGCCGTCGAGGTCGATTACATCTTTGCCGTGATCATCTTCGCGGGACTGGTTCATCGGTTCGATCTGATCGGGATGGATGTTGACCTTTTCGTTGTCGTCCATTGGTCGGGAGATTCGGATAGAAGTCAACCCGGCGAGGTCGGTGCCGATGAGTTCGGTGACGGTGGTGTTGAGTAGGACGCGGACGTTGGGGATTTTAGACAGGACTTTTAGCTGTATGGGCTCGGGTCGCCAGAGTTCGTCGCCTCGGTAGATGAGGTATACGTGTTTTGCGTATCGGGCGAGTAGGATCGCGCCTTCGGTTGCGGCGTTGCCGCCGCCGACTACCGCCGCGGCCTCTTTGTTGCGGTAGAGTGGTGCGTCGCAAGTGGAGCAGTATGAGACGCCTTTGCCGGTCCATTCGGCCTCGTTTGGAAGTCCGAGGGTGCGTCGCTCTCGTCCGACGCACAGAATGACGGCGGCGGCGTCGACGATGTCACCGCCGTCGAGGGTGCAGATGAAACGATCGCCGTCTGGCTCGACGGCGACGAGATTGCGGGATATTGTGGGGACTTCGAGTTTGTCGACCTGCTCTTTGAACTTGAGCATGAGGTCGAAGCCATCGATGTCGGGAGTACCGGGATAGTTTTCGATCAATCCGCCGATGGCAGTTTCGCCGCCGAAGGATTCCGAGACGATGATGGTGCTGAGTTGGTATCTCGCAGCGTAGAGTGCGGCGGCGAAAGCGGCGGCGCCCTGACCTGCGACTAGCACATCTGCTTTGTGAGTTTCGAGCATTTCAACTACCCCGACCAGAAAGATACGATGCCATTTCAGACAACGGCTTCACTCTTATAAAGTCTATTTCATGGGTAGATTTCGCCCTTGGATAGCAACCAGACTAGACCGATCGCGCAAGTTGCGAAGATCGAGATGCGAGCAATGTCGAACGATAACGGTAACGATCTGACGATTGTCGATGGCGGCGGTGTCGCCACGGCTCAAGGTTTTCAGGCCGGCGGAGTATTCGCCAGCATCAAAACGCCGGGGGAAGACAAGTACGACTTGGGTCTCCTCTACTCCGAGCTAGGTTGCACTGTTGCAGGGACATTCACGCAGAACAGCATCATGTCACCCTCGGTCACAGTGTCGCGAGACGTGGTAGGTCGGGGTAGGGCGCGCGCAGTAATCGCGAATAGCGGTTGCGCCAACTGCTCGGTGGGCGAGCAGGGGCTGATCGATGCGCGGGACGTGGCATCGATAGGGGCTTCGCAGCTTGGCGTTGATGCCGAAGAGGTATTGGTTGCCTCCACCGGCGTCATAGGCGTCGAGTTGCCGATGAACTTGATACGGGACTACACGCCGCGGATCAACGTCCGAAGTGGTGATGATGCCGGTCTGGAGTTCGCCAAAGCGATTATGACGACCGATACGCACCCGAAACACATCGCGGTGCAGTATGAAGCCAGCGATGGCTCGACGGTGACAGTTGGGGGTTGTGCGAAGGGTGCGGGGATGATTCATCCGAACATGGCGACGATGCTGTGCTTTATCTCGACCGATGCGGATGTGGAACAGGAGTTTTTGCAGTCGACGCTGTCTGAGGCAGTAACCTTGAGCTTCAACCAGATCGACATCGATGGTGACCAGAGCACGAACGACACTGTGGCGATCCTAGCGAATGGTGCGTCTGGTAGCTCCCGAGTCGCAGGGGGCGATGAGGATTCGGCAAAGTTCGCGAGCGCGGTCAAGTATGTAAATCGTTATCTCGCGATTGAGTTGGCTCGAGATGGCGAGGGTGCCCGGCACTTGATCACCGCTATCGTAGAAGGGGCATATTCAGATGCCGATGCGCGCAAAGCTGCTCGCTCCGTAGCTGCTTCGTTGCTTGTCCGGACGGCAGTTTACGGGCGGGACCCCAACTGGGGACGCATCATGATGGCCGTCGGCAAGACCGGTATTCCGCTGGTTGAGTCGAAGATCGACATCTTCGTGAACGGGATTCAGATCGTGTTCGAGGGCAAGGCGATCGCCTACAACGTACAGAGCGTGATTGCGGCATTGGACAGGCCCGAGGTGGAGCTGCGGGTCAATCTGAACGTCGGAGATGGTTTCGGTGAAGCCTGGGGATGTGATCTGACCGAGGAGTATGTGGTCTTCAACTCTGCATACACCACGTAATGCCAGATCAAGATTGCATCGTTGTTAAGATCGGTGGCTCAACCCTAGGCGAGGGGGACTCGACGATCGATGATGTCGTCGAGTTATGGCGCCGGGGGATGCGTCCGGTGGTTGTTCATGGCGGCGGGAAGACAATCTCGGAATGGGTTTCTCGACAGGGGGTGAGGTCGCAATTTGTGCGAGGATTGCGGGTCACGGACTTGGCTACTTTGGAAGTAGCTGTAGCCGTACTAACCGGGCTTGTGAATTCGAACCTTGTTGCTGAAATCACGCGCGCTGGCGGGGCGGCGGTTAGCGTCTCCGGCGTGTCTGAAGGGATGTTCAGCGCGGTGCTTCAGGATCCCGAATTGGGGTACGTCGGCAAGATCGAGAAAACTAACCCGGAACCAGCCGAGGTGATCGTCGATTCGGGGCGGATTCCGGTCGTCGGGCCTGCGGCATTGAATTTAGAGGCGACGTCTCTTGAGGACCAGATACTCAATATCAATGCTGACACAGCTGCTGGTCATCTTGCACGTGCAATGGAGGCGAAGGCGTTGGTCTTTCAGACCGACGTGGAGGGCGTTTTGGATATGAGAGGTCGGGTGATACCGCAGATGACGAAGCGGCAGTGTGTCGATTTGATCAACAGCGGCGTTGCGGGAGGAGGCATGATTCCGAAATTAGAGGCGTGCATCGAGTCGCTGAATGGTGCGAAATCGGCACACATCATTGATGGACGGGTTAAGGGCTCGTTGGTGAGATGTGCGGAAGGGGAGCGGGTTGGGACGCGGATTGTTTGAACGAGCCCAGTTTTAGTGCAATCAACCAATGGTGCGGCGCTATCACCACTCCGCACCGTCCTCTGGCACATACCCAACCACCTTCCGCGTGTGTTCCAAGTCCCTGAAGCGGGTTTTGTTGTCGGATACGCCGTAGACGATGCCGTATCGGACGTCGGCCGGTGCTTCTACGCAGCGCCAGACAATCTGCGCCGCGTCCCGGTGGCTTAGGTGAACAGCCGCACTCCGGGCATCCGCAGGCTCGTTTTCGGCAGTGACTCTTCCGAGTTTGATGCAGATCACTGACATTCCGTGGGTTTCTGAGTAGTAACGACCCATCACCTCACCTGCCACCTTGGCGACACCGTACATTCTGTCTGGCCGGGCTGGCGAATCGACATAGACACGTCCTGGTGGATCAGGAATGTCTTCGTAGCGAGCCTCGACCATTGACAGGACAGGCTCTTCCCGCTCGTACCCCATCTGGGTAGCACCAGAGCTGCCGAATACGAATCGCTTTACTCCCGCGTCTTTTGCGGCTTCGTATACGTTGTAGGTGCCCTCAATGTTTACGGACAGTTGCATGGCATCCGACGGGCCTAGGTATGCCGCCATATGGACCACGCAGTCGATGCCCTCGAAAGCTGGACGAATGGTGTCGAGATCCGTGATGTCAGCACGAGTAGTCGGAAATCCCGGCACATCTTGCCGATTGAGCGCCGAGACTTGATAGTCGCGTCGTGCAAGTTCGCGTCCGGCAAGGCCCCCAATCAAGCCGCTCATGCCGGTGACTAGGACGTTTTTGATCGGAATGGTGTTTTCGTTATTCATGGAAACCATGTTAAGGCGCAACAGTGGTATGAGGAGAGTCTGCGAATCGGGCAGGTTTATACTTTGGATTTAAGCCATTCTTGGCATCCAGCTCATACATGACATCGGACTCAATGAAGACGCAAGCAGAGGTGCGTTGATGGCGGAAGGATCGACCGCATCAACGCAAGAGTTGGAACGCGCGGCCCTAGGTTCGCTGGCCGCGGCGAAGTCCGAATCGGAGCTCGAAGACTGGCGCATCGCATATCTAGGACGACGCGGCGAGTTGTCTACCCGCCTTCGTTCGGTGGGATCTTTGCCACCCAAAGAGCGCCGCGAGGCTGGTGCCAGTCTTAACCGTCTGAAAATCCAGTTAACGGGAGCGTTTGACGAAGCGCTCCAATCCGCCTCAAACACGCAACGCGCCACCTCACCGACAGATGCCATCGATATCACATTGCCGGGCAGACGAAACAATCTTGGTGGTCTCCACCCTTCCGAGATGATGATGCGTGAGATCCTCGAGGTCTTCAACGATATGGGGTTCCAAACTGTCGAAGGCCCCATCGTGGAACTCGAAAAATACAACTTCGACATGCTCAACATTCCAGGAGACCACCCCGCACGCGACCTCCAAGATACCCTTTGGGTCGACCGCAAATCCAAAGACAAGGTGTTGCTCCGAACCCAGACCTCGCCGATGCAGATCCGGACGATGGAGAAGCAGAAGCCGCCGGTCCGAATCGTGTCACCCGGCTTGTGCTTCCGACACGAAGCCACTGATGCCACTCACGAATGGCAGTTCCATCAAATCGAGGGTTTGGCTGTAGACGAAGGCGTCACAATGTCCGATCTCAAAGGCACGCTCTACGAGTTTGCCCGTCGCATCTTCGGAACCCAACGCGAGATCCGATTCCGTTGCGACTACTTCCCCTTCGTCGAACCTGGTGTTGACGTGTCAGTGGATTGGAACGGCCGATGGGTCGAAATAATGGGTGCCGGCATGGTCCATCCCAAGGTGTTGGAAGGAGTCGGATACGACTCGTCGAAATACACCGGATTCGCCTTCGGAATGGGCCCCGAGCGTATCGCGATGCTCAAATACAACATCGAAGACATCCGCCACTTCTTCTCCAACGACCTGCGCTTCCTGAGCCAGTTCTAACCGATCGGACAGCACCTCCCGATGAAAGTCCCGCTCTCATGGCTCCGCGAGTATGTCGATGTCAACATCGACGTGGAGGAACTGGCTCATCGATTGACAATGGCCGGGAACGAAGTCGATTCAATAGAAAAGTTTCGACACATCGACAACGTGGTAGTCGGCGCGGTCCTACAGGTCTCTCCTCACCCGAACGCCGATAGGCTGAAATTGGTTCAGGTCGACGATGGTGAGGGTGTGCACGAAGTAGTGTGTGGAGCTCCCAATGTAGCGACTGGCCAAAAAATCGCATACGCATCTGTGGGTGCGGAGCTGTTCGATCCCTACAGTGACGAAGAAGGCAAAACGAGAAAGCTTAGGCGAACCAAGATCCGAGGTGTTGAATCTTCCGGGATGGTTTGTTCAGAAAGAGAACTGGGCATCGGTGAAGACCACGACGGCATCTTGGTTCTCTCAGATTCGGCACCAATCGGCACTCCCATCGGAGACGTGATCGGCGACGCGATCCTCGATATCGAACTTACGCCAAACCGCCCCGATTGCCTGGGTGTTGTCGGAGTGGCCCGAGATGTGGCTGCGTTGACTGGCGAACAAATCAAGTTTCCCTCGCTCGAATATGAGACCAGCGGCCCCGACGTCAGTGAATTTGCCAAAGTCACTGTTGCAGATGGCGATCTCTCCCCTCGCTACCTAGGAGCAGTAATCCGAAACGTAAAGATCGGCCCTTCTCCTGTATGGCTCCAAGAGCGGCTGCTAGCGATCGGCGAACGTCCCATCAACAACATCGTCGATGCTACGAACTTCGTGATGTTCGAGCTTGGACAGCCGCTCCACGCCTTCGATTACGACAAGGTCGCGGATCATCACGTAATCGTCAGGCGCGCCGCGGAAGGCGAGATGCTGACAACGTTGGACGGCGTTGATCGCAAACTTGATACCGAATCTCTGCTAATCACAGACCCAGAACGCGGAATCGGCTTGGCCGGCATCATGGGCGGTGAGAACACGGAAATCTCGGAAACGACCGTAAACATCTTCCTTGAATCGGCTAACTTCAACCCGCAGAACAACCGGCGAACCGCCGGGATGCTCGGAATGCGGAGCGAAGCCACTCTACGATTTGAAAAAGGCCTTAGGGCCGAATTGGCTGAGGTCGCTATCAAGCGCTGTCTGCGCATCATCCTCAAAGTTGCCGGTGGCGAAGTTGCTCCCGGCCTAATCGACGAATGGCCCGGCAAGGGAGTAGAGCAGGAATACGTCGATTTGACTCGTAACCAAATCCTTCGCGTGATGGGCGTTGACTATCCGGTTCAGCAAATAGAAGAGACCCTAAACTCCCTAGGATTCGACATCGAAACATTGGATCATGATTCGTACGATGGCTGGCGAGTGAAGATCCCTTACTGGCGCTCAGACATCGCCATCCCCGAAGACTTGGTCGAGGAGCTCGCGCGCATCATCGGCTATGACGATCTCCCTGCAACGCGTGTCGCTGGTCAGGTCCCCAGTTGGGAACCCGGCGCTAAACATCTATTCCGAAACCGAGTAATCGACGCATTGACGGGGTACGGTATGAGACAAACTATCACTTATGCCGCCATCGCAGACGAACTGGAAGAAAAAGCCCCGCCGCCACCTCCACGACCAGGAAGCGATGGTTCCATCACTACCATTCAGCTTGAAAACCCTGTCTCGGGGCAGCACGCCACGCTGCGCCGATCGCTGCGAGCACCCACTCTAGAATCGGCCGCCCGAAACACTCGAACATGGCGAGGTCCCGTCGCTTTATTCGAAACTGGCCTAGTTTTTCATCCCAATCCCGATCCCAACGACGCCCTTCCACTGCAAACCGAGAAACTCACCGGTGTTCTCACTGGTCCTCGTAACGACTCGCTCTGGGGTGGTGACGGTTCCGACTTCGACTTCTACGACGCCAAAGGCGCGGTTGAGCATGTCTTGGAATCACTTGGAATTGAAGCGCAATTCATCCCCTTGGAAGATTCCAGCTATGCCCAAGGCATGACGGCTGAGATCCTTACCAATGACCGTAAAGGCACGCCGATCGGCACCATCGGCGTAGTCGATGCTGCTGTTTGGGAAAAGTTCGACGCCGTGAGCGAAGGGGCAGTTATGTTCGAACTGGAAATGGAAGTGTTGCGTGACATCGTCGACGACAATACCCGTGCCGACAACTACTCGCCCTATCCTCGCTACCCAGATTCGCAACGCGATCTAGCCTTGGTTGCCGATGCACACGTCCGGGTCGGTGATGCTCTTCGCATCTGCGAGCAGAATCGCCTTGTCAGATCAGCATCCGTCTTCGACGTCTACGAAGGTGGCGGCGTTGGCGACGGCAAAAAGTCGATAGGCATTCGCGTCACGTACCAATCGGATACGCGAACCTTGACCTCCGAGCAGGTTTCGCGTGCAGAAGATCAGATCGTGCGCCGACTTGAACACGAACTGGGCGTCACACTCCGCGCCTGAAATCTAGAACACTCAGGCTTCACAAAATAAGTTCGTAATGAGCACTGCAAACATGACCACACACTCCCATCGCTCGCATACCCACGAACGTCCCCATCGCCATCACTACGATGCCGAGATGTTGAGCGTTGAAGATGCGCGCGATCGAATCCTTTCGTATTTCGGGCCACTCGAATCGATCGACGTCCCTCTATTGGATGCACTCGGATTGACTTTGGACGAAGATCTTGTAGCCGAATTCGACATTCCTCCGATGGCCAATTCGGCGATGGACGGATACGCTGTCCGGTCTGCCGATGTCGCATCGGCGTCGAAATACAACCCGGTTCTATTGCCAGTACAGGGCTACATCGCGGCAGGCGAAGTTCCGACTGCCCCAGTTGAACAAGGTACAGCCTTCAGGATCATGACAGGTGCACCGGTTCCAGAAGGCGCAGACGCGGTCGTGCCGTTCGAGGACACGGATGAGGAGTCGAAGAGCGAAGATGGTGGCGTAATATCCGACATCGGCATCCAGCTGAGCGCGGAGCCGGGCGAAAACATCCGACCTGCCGGCGAAGATATCCGCGCCGGGGAGACTGTTGTTACCAGTGGCGCCGAATTGACGCCTGGAGTGATCGGTGTGGCCGCTTCATTAGGGAGGACGTCGGTCAAGGCCATACGGAAACCCATAGTTGCGATCGTGTCAACCGGCGATGAATTGGTGAACCCTGGGGAGGAACGCGAACCGGGGAAAATCTACAACTCAAACGCGTACAGTGTCGCTGCCATGGCCGAAAAATACGGCGCCATCGCAAACATTATCGGCATTGCGCGCGACACGATCGAGTCGCTCGAAGCCATGCTTGAAGAGGCTGTCAAATACGACATGGTCGTCACTTCTGCGGGGGTATCCAAAGGCGACTACGACGTTGTCAAAGACGTTCTTGCAAAAGGCGGTGAAATCGCCTTGTGGTCGGTGCGCATGAGGCCCGCGAAACCGTTGGCTTTCGGCGCGTTGAACGCGGCCGACGGGCGCAAGGTGCCGCACCTTGGCCTCCCGGGTAATCCTGTCAGCGCGATGGTGGCGTTTGAACAGTTTGGACGTCCTGCCATCCGTGTGATGCTCGGCAAATCGCCTTTGCCCAAGCCGACGATTACCGCCATTCTCGACGATCCCGTCCAAAACCACGACGGTAGACGCGTCTACGCTCGCGTCGATGTATACCGTGACTCCGATGGCAACTACCGCGCCCGAACAACCGGAAACCAGAGTTCTGGTGCGCTTCACTCGATGGCTCGCGCACGTGGCTTGGCGATATGTCCCGACGATGTCGCGTCAGTGTCCGCAGGGTCCGAAATCAGCGTCGAGATGTTGGAATGGCCCGACGATGATCTGCTCAGCGGTCCTAACATCGCTTGAATACCCGTTAATCCCGCTCAATCTCGTTTTCGAAGGCGTATATTTGTAAAGCGGTCAATTAGCAAGCAGGACGAGGCGAATGACAACCAGTGCTGAAATCACGGAAGAAGCCGAACTCAGCGGATTCGATGCTGACGTTTTATACGCAGTAGATGAATTGGCGTACGAACAGGCTGGCGAAGACTACCTGTTCAAAGTTTGGCAACGGCTATGCTGGTCGGGCGAATGCCGACTCTGCAGAAGGTTTCCCGATGGCAAACCCGTAGTACCCGGCACCTCTTCGCAGGCTGGCATCTACGGAGCCGCTCGAACCTGCCCGACCAAGGTGCAGTTCATCACAACCGGCATGTCTTTGCTTGAAGCCGTCTTTCGCATCCTGATCGTTAACGGGAACCAACCGATGAGATTCGGCGAAATCGTCGAGCAACTCAAAGAGCATTGGGGCACCGAGTTTCCACAGCGGATCGAATCGCCCGGTTCACTCCAGCGCGTGCTCGACAACCCTAACGAATACCGGATAAGTCGAGCATCTGGCGATGAATAGCTCATCGATTGCCGATTTTCAAAGCATTCGCTGATCTTGTCCGCATAACATAGCCTGCATGCTTGAAGTCGCAGGACGCACCGATTTCTGGAACATCGGCTACCCCTTACTGGGCGCGATCGTTTATCTCATCGCCCCGATTTCTATCGCATTCATCGCTTACGGACTATATCGCCGCGTCCAATTCTGGCGCGTCGGCTCCGAATACGACGAACTCGGGTCACACCGCGAGCGGATTCGAGAATTCCTTCGCTCTGGAGCGTTAGGAATGGGCGGTCACGGCAAGTTCCACCCGCGTCGTGAGCGTTACGCCAGCATCATGCACTTCGCCATCTTCTGGGGATTCGTCATATTGCTGCTGGCGACCATCATCGCGGCGGTCGAATTCAACTTCGAGGAATTTCTTGGCCTAACCTTCCCGACCGCGTATTTCAGGTTGCAGACAAGCTTCATCTGGGATGTCTTCGGGGGCGTGCTCGCCTTGATCGGTATTGGGATGGCGTATTGGCGCCGATATGTCATCAAGCCTCCACGTCTCAACTCATTCGCCGACGATTCCTTCATCCTCGCATACCTTCTCCTGCTCGTATTGACCGGATTCGCCCTTGAAGGCTTGCGAATCGGCGCGACCGAACTGAACCCAGACTCAGAACTCTACGCTCCATCCCATGCGTTTTGGTCGCCAGTTGGTTGGCTGTTCGCAGTCGTCTTCAAAGGAGTCGGGTTCACAGTTGATGTGATGACATCGACGCACAAGGTTTTGTGGTGGACACATGCTGGCATCTTCGCCCTCGGATTGGCCTATGCCGCGATCAGCTTCAGCAAACTCTCTCACATTCTCGTCTCACCGTTAAACATCTACCTCCGTCCCATGCGACCCCGCGGCGCTCTCAAATCGATGGGAGATTTCGAAACGCTTGAAGCCTTCGGCTCATCAGACCTCAAAGACCTGACTTGGCAGCAACTCCTCAGTTACGATGCCTGCACCAACTGCGGTCGGTGCCAAGACAACTGCCCGGCGTGGGCATCTGGCAAGCCTCTCTCTCCCCGCAAAGTGATCCAAGATATGCGCGGCTACATGGAGCAACGGGCACCCGAGTACATCGGAGCATCGAGACTCGGCGAATCCGTTCCGGCTTCACCGACTTCGATGGTCAGCGAAGCGGTAGGTGAGGACGTGCTTTGGTCCTGCACAACCTGCGCCGCCTGCGTCGAGGCATGCCCTGTAGGCATCTCGCACATCGACTCGATAGTCGACATGCGGCGTTACCTGATGCTCGAACAAGCCTCCGCGCCTGACACCGCTCTCTCAGCGCTGCAATCAATGGAGCAACGAGGCCACCCTTGGAGCGGCACAACTCTCACGAGAGAATCATGGCTGGAGGGGACCGACGTCCCGACGATTGACGACAACCCTAACCCCGAGGTCCTCTTCTGGGTCGGATGCACGGGCGCGCTCGTTGAACGCGGAGTCAGTGTCACACGTTCCATGGCTTCGGTCCTCAAAAAGGCAAACGTCAACTTCGCCGTGCTCGGTTCAAAAGAAACATGCACAGGAGACCCTGCGCGACGGATGGGCAACGAATACCTCTTCCAGATCCTCGCTGGCCAAAACATCGAAACCATTAACGGCCATAGCATCAAGACCATCTTGATCACCTGCCCACACTGCTTCAACACCATGCGAAATGAATACTCGCAAGTTGCCGACGCTTTCGGCACCAAGTGGGATGTCGAAGTGCTTCACTACACCGAGTTCGTGGATCGCCTCATCGCCCAAGGAAGGTTGCCTATAACCGATACGATGTCGGCTCAATCACCGGTTGGAACTGAAAATATCACCTATCACGACTCCTGCTACCTCGGCCGCCACAACGACATCTACGACCAACCCCGCAACATCGCCGACGCCATCCCGGGCGTCGCTGTCAAAGAAATGTCTCCGTGCAGGTCTCAGGGCTTCTGTTGCGGTGCCGGCGGCGGTCGCATGTGGATGGAAGAGTCCGGCACCCGCGTCAACCACATCCGCACCGACCACTTCCTCGAAACTGATACCGACACCGTCGCCGTATCGTGTCCCTTCTGCCTTCAGATGTTTGAAGAGGGCATCTCTGCAAAAGGACAGCAAGACCAGAAACGAGCCCGAGACCTCATCGAAATCGTCGACGAAGCTACGTGATGCTGCCATAATCGGGAGTTGACTTACACTTAGATGATCCACCACGCAACGATGGAGAAACAGCTAATGCCATTCTTGGTCAACCACATCCACCTGAAGTCAAAAGACCCCAAGAAGACCGCCGAATGGTTCGTCGAAGCCTTCAACGTCCAGATCATGTCCGACACCGTCCGTGACTTCGGCGACCGTTTCATCGTGACCCAGACTGAAGGTGGACTGGCGATCAACATCTCCAACGAACGCACCGGCGAAACCCTCGGCCCAGGCGACGCCAACGTCCACTACGGCCTAGAGCATTTCGGCTTCGATACCGACGACATCGAAGCAGACTTCGCCCGTCTCGAAGGCATGGGTGCCGTCATCCAAGAAGGCCCCATCGCATTACCCGACGGACGCCAAATCGGTTTTATAGCCGCCCCAGGCGACATCCGCATTGAGCTGATCCAGCAGGTTAGTTAAAACCAATTGAATTCAAAAAAACCTCTCCCGAATATCGGGAGAGGTTTTTCTTTGCCTTGGAACTGAGCGCGGCTAGTGCTGGTCAAGCACCTCATTCGGTCGATCACCTGCAGCCCTACAAACCTTCAAGTCACAACCTCCAAACCCGCCGTAATCTCGATACTCCCCGAAATACTCCGATAAACCGGGCAGGAGTTGGGGTGCACTCGCATCACTCGATCAATCGCATCTCGCTTCTCTTCCAAAAGTTCCGCATCAATCTTCAGCTTGTAAGTGACGTTGATGCGCTTGATAACTAGAACATTGCCCTCTTTCTCAATCTCTCCGAGAGTATCTGATTCCAGATAACCCTCGCCTGCCGGAATACCGCGCGCCTCAAGGGCGCCGCCGAAGGTGCCGGTCATTCAACCGCCGGTCGCGGCAACGATATAGTCAAGCGTCGTCGCATGAGGCTCCGACACTTGTGGGCTGACCCCATAGTGCTCAGCCACCTCTGAGTGGACGCCGAACTCAACCGCTCCATCAATAGGAAGATGGGCGATCCGGTACGGGCCTTTGATTCGCTGCAATCGTATGTGAGAGCGGTAAGCCACCGCATCGTTGGTAGTCATGCCATGTAATCTCTTGATCCTTCTCGGTGGTAGATTGGTTTAGGATACCTTGCACTGAGGCGATCAACGGAGATACCAGCAAGATGAACCCATGAAAAAGTTCTTTCGCGTGCCGCCAGCATTTCCGATTCTCTTCACCCTGATCGCGGGTGTCGTTCACAGCACCGTCTGGGCGTTCGAACCCTTGAACCATCCGTGGAACTTCATCAGCGGCGGCATCATCATCGCCATCGCGATCCTGATGTTCGTCACCGCCATAATGACTTTCCGCAGACGTAGCGAGAGTTTCGACATCCGTCGGCCCACAAGCCAACTCGTCACGAACGGTATCTACGCCTCATCGCGCAACCCTGCATATCTGGCAATGCTTTTGGCGATATTCGGGATCGGGTGCCTCGCCAATTCACTGGCCATCATTTTGGCCGTAATACCAACATTCATCGCCTTCAATTGGTATACCGTTCCCAGAGAGGAACGTTACCTTACCCGCACCTTGGGGCAACAATACGAAGAATACAAGCGACGCGTCAGAAGATGGCTTTGAGACGATTTCTTAACAAACTTCCGTCGAAACCGGATACGAGCCAAGAACCTTGACCATAGGGGCAAGATCCCTCAATCCTTCCAACGTCTCCGCAATTTCAGGATCGCGCCGATGACCGATGAAATCTAGCAAGAACACGTAATTCCCAAGTTCATCACCCGCAGGCCGAGATTCGATCTTGGTCAAGTTGATATTGCGTCTCGCGAACGGCTCCAAGGCCATGTACAGCTGCCCCGGAGTGTCCCGATTCATGAAGCTGAAAACGATGCTCGTCTTGTCCCTACCCGTTGGCTCGTGGTCGTCAGAGGCAAGAATCACGAAGCGCGTCACGTTGTTGTTACCGTCCTGAATCCCCTCCCTTATTACGGGGAGATCAGCCAATTCCGCGGCACGACGCGGGCCTATCGCCGCCACCTCTCGGTTCTCACCCTTGACCCGATACACCGCCTCAACCGTGCTTGCCGTCCCAACGCGAGCGGCGTTCGGAATGTGCGTGTCAAGGAATTCACGACATTGAGACAACGCCTCAGATTTCGACCTGACCACCTTGATCTCACACAAATCGACACCCGGATGCGCAATCAAACACTGTTCAATGCCCAACAGCATCTCGCCGCGTATCTGCACCCCCGGAGTCTTCACCAAAAAGTCAGTGATATCAATGACCGAACCACCGACGCTGTTCTCGATCGGTACGATCGCCTCATCCACTTCGCCCTTGACTAATGCTCCCACGACGTTATGCATCTCCGGGAAACCTAAACGCTCCCAATCGTCAGGTGCGTAGACATGACATGCCTGATCGGTGAACGTCCCTTCCGGACCCAGGTAGGAGATTCGTTTAGGCGACAATCGACGAGAACCTCTGTCCAGTGAGTACGTATGCAAGTTCGTCGAGCGCCTCGACAGGACACGACGCTATCACTTCCTCACCACCTAAGATCACCGTATCCTCATTCGGCACAAACGGCGAACCAACACTCGAAACGATCAGACAAATGATGATCCCGTAAGGCAAAGCCAGGTCCCGGAACCGATTCCCTACCGACCGCGCCGTCGGCGGAATCCTCATCGAGACCAGCTTCTCGTTCCGGTCGTTCAAAGTCATCAACTCCGCCATCGGGTGGTCCAGAAGGCTTCCCGCAAGGTTGGCCAAGATGACATCGGTGCGACTGACAATCGAATCCACCCCAGCTGCCAAAAATAGGTTCGAATCGTGGCTGTCGTTGACTATTGAGACGACGTTGGGCACGTCGAACGTGAACTTCGCAAGCTGACACGAAGCCAAGTTGACCGCGTCATCTCCCGTCGTCGCTATAAACGAGTCGCATCGGTTGATGCCAGCATTTTGCAACGTGAAATCCTCGGTTGCATCCCCCAGCACTACTATGTTGCCCAACGCCTTCCGAGTCGACGAAACACGCGTCTCATCGGTGTCCAACATCAATACCTCATGACCGGCATGTATCTGGGAATACGCGGTGCGTGTGCCCAACGCCCCGCAACCCACGATCATCACATACATTGCAGTTCAACCATCTTGTTGCGCCAAATCGTCGAAGACCAAAACCTCTGAATCTCCATCGCCCTCAACATGCATGTTAAGCGTGTCGTGCAGGTCCGACATCGCCAGTGTGTAGGGATTCACCGTACGAATGCCGAAGCGTTCGTAGATCTTGCTCAATGCATCGTTCGTCACCACTGCCAAGACTTGGTTGACACCGTAGGTCAATTTGGCTTTAAGCGAGGCCAAACCATTGTCAGCCGGCGTGCGCAACGCCGCCACGAATAGATCCGCACTCCGAATGTCCATCGCGACCATCGTGTCGTCAAGAGTGGGCTTGGCTTCAAAAACCTCTACGTTCGGACGCGCAACGAGGTCGCCAGGGAACGAACGGAGACGTCTCCCTTCTTCTTCAACGATCAGCACGTCATGGCCCGCCTCACTCAAAACGTCGGCCATAACTATGCCCAATCGATCGTGACCTGCGATTATCACTCTCATATGCTGCGTTAAGTTTTAACCGAGATCGAAGCGTCGGTCCCAGCGCCCTGGAACTCCGACCCTTCAGTTCCGGTGCATAGCCCCTGCTTCAACGTGCGTGTTGGGGTGTTCTTGTATAGGTTCGAAATCCCGCTCCGCCTCACGTACCAAGATTACCGCGCAAGGAGCATACGCCACCAAATACTCCGAATCCACATCCAAGGTTCTGGAATCGATCTTGCTCACGATTTTCGCCGACATAACGATCGCATCGGCACCGAAATCGAGTGCCTCACGCACCAGCACCGCACCGATCGATCGCGCCTGAAGTATCGCTCCGCGTACTTCTCCACGCAAACCAGAAGCACGTTCCGCCTCGAGCAAGATACCTTCTGCCCGAGCGTAAACCGCTGGGTCCGCCGCGTCCAGCGCATACCGGTAGTCCACGACAATCACATGGACTAGCCTCAGGCTGCGATGACTGCTCGACAACAGCCCTACCGCGTTCTCGATCACCTCCGAATCTGTGTCGTCTCCACGAACTAGACACATTATCCGTGAGTAGCTCATCCTGCCAACTCGTCGACCAACTCTTTTCGCCCAGATACCACGAGCTCGTCCTCTGACCGGACACGTTCATCCAGATCGGGGATCATCCGGGCGTTTTGCTCCCGGATCAACGCGAGCACCGACAGGCTGTCGATATCGCTGAAACCGGAGAACCCAACATCACGCAACGTCTTCCCGACAAGATTCTCGGGAGCCCGAAACCTGCTGATACCTTGGTCGCGGCCCAGCGAAATGTACTCGGCAACGTTCGGCGTGAACAATGTCTGCGCCAGCCTCATACCAGATTCTTCCTCGGCGTTGATCACGCGTTGGCATCCGATACGTTGAAGCGTCTCCGCATGTAACTGGTTCTGTGCACGAGCAACGACCATCGGAATCTCGAATGACCGCAGCAACACCGCCGCCATGATGCTCGATTCCACGTTCCGTCCAATCGCCACAATCGCCACATCGAAATTCTCCACGCCTAGATCACGCAGCAACACTTCGTCCGTAACATCCCCCGCAACCGAATAGGTGACGCGCCCGATCAAGTCCTGAATCCGGGACTGATCGCTGTCAATCGCCAAAACATCATGCCCCATCTGAAACAATCCCGTGGCGACTTGAGCGCCGAAACGCCCGGCACCGGCCACTACTATGTTCTGGACTGCCATCTGACGGCTTTCAATACTTGGCCGATATGTACTTCCATGACCAAGATCAACCGATTCTAACCTCTTCCGTCGGAAGCGAATATCCCTGCTCAACCTGACGACCTGCCATCAGAAGCGCCAGCGTCAAGGGCCCAAACCTGCCCAAAAACATAGCCGTGATGATCAACAACTGAGTCGGAGTGTTCAATTGCGACGTGATCCCGGTATCCAAGCCAACCGTCCCAGCGGCCGAGATCACTTGGAAGAACACGTCCCTGAACGGCAGATCCGATTGCAGCTGCAACGCTAAATATCCCATCAGCAACACGATCGCCGCTGAGACCCCTCCAAGCACAAAGGCACGCTGCACTACGGTCGGCCTGATCTGGCGCCTGAATACATACACACGACTCCGGCCCGACATCGTCACTATCGCAGCGATCAGCAACACCATCACGGTACTCACTTTGATGCCCCCTGCCACTGTCCCCGATACTCCGCCGATGAACATCAAAAACTCCGTGGCGATGTCAGTCGCGCTCGAAGCCTCACCGTAGTCGATCACGGAGAACCCTGCGGTTCGACCGGATACCGTGTGGAACGTAGCATCTGAAATCTTCTGCACTACGCTTCCGCCCCCCGAAGTCCCGGGATTGTTCCACTCACCTACCGCATACGTGACGAACCCCACAACCAATAGACCGAATAACCCCACCAAGATCAACTTGCTCTCCAATCGCAACGCCCGGAAACCGCGTTTCCGCCACACGTCGCTCCACAGCACATAACCCGTGCTACCTAGAAATATCGACAACCCAAACACAAACAAAGTGAAATAGTCGGACTTGAAACCGTGTAGGCTGTCGCCACCAACCACATCGTTCGGCAACACTTCTATACCGGCATTGTTGAACGCCGAAATCCCATGGAAAAGCGCTAGCCAAACGGTCTCCCAAAAACTGAACCCTTCCCACAAACTCTGCACCAAAGTCCAGTAAATCCACAACACCACCACCGCAACTATCTGCGACAACACCGCGAACAGTACGATGTTCCTCACCAAAATCGTAATGCTCCCTAACTCCCCCCAACCGAGACCTTCTCTGACTATCAATCGATTCCGAAGCCTCAACTGCTGACCGATCAGGATGATAAGAAACGCTGCCCCCGTCATGAAACCTAAACCGCCGATGAAGATCAGCGCCAGAATCACCCCTTGACCTAACAGCGTCCAGTGTTCGAGCGTGTCCACGGTCACAAGCCCGGTAACCGTCACCGAAGTCGTCGCCGTGAACAGACAAGTGATCGGATCGGCGACGCCAGGAGCTTTACTCGAAGCCGGAAGCATCAACAACGCTGTCCCAACTAAACCGATGAACAGGAACCCGTAAACCAGCGACATAGGCGACGTAACCCCGCGCACCGAAACCGAACGCGGAGCTACCGAAACATCCCCTGACGCCGTCTGCCAAGCGCGAGGTACCCGAACAACCTGATCGCCGATACCTGGCCCATTGTGTCGACTACGCATATCCAAAGTTACTTTTCGCAGATCGAAGCGACTGCAAAGATTCTAGGCTAAGCACCGAAATAGCCGTTGACGACCGCACCCGATCTTATAAACCCGAGCGAATCGCATTCTCTGCTGCGCCCAAGACTGCTGAATGATCATACCCATCCACATCCCGCCTCAACTCTCCCTCATCTCTCCAGTCTCCTATCTCCAAAACACGATCGATCATCCTAGGCACCGCACGCACAACGTTATCAACAATCGTAATCGAAGCATCACGAGACGTCCGAGACATCGGGTTTAAGTCCACCGCAATTACGGCCTTCCCTAATTCACGCAACGCCCCACACCTATCCCCATCCTCCAGCGGCACAAACACTACATCAGCCCGCGCAATCCCCTCGGGGTTAACATACCGCCGTCCGCTGCTCAACGTCTCAATCACCGCTTCCTCGCTAGGTTTCAAAACATCAGAGGCCCCGAAACCAATCAGATGAGACGTAATCGCATCAGCCCTCGCACCGCTGTGATGAAAAATATTCACCTCCAGAGGCGCACCGGTCACTTCCGACAACCTCACCATTTCCCCCGGCACCAACGCCGCCGCATTCCCATTCACAGATATCACGGGACGCTCAGCCAAAAGCATAGCTGCAACCCCCGCACGAATCGCCACCTCCGCAAAATCCCGCGTCCGCTCACCGACCAAATAGTCGAACGCCTCGCCTCTTCCGTGAGCAATCAAGCCATGCTGAGACGTGATCCCAAGACGCAATCCCTCGACCAACTTCTCGCGAATCAACAGGGATGCCCGCCGCGGATGTGAAGCCAGCGACGCCTCAACGTCCTCCGCACCGCCCTCCATTTGTGAGCCGTGCAGTTCGCCCAAACTCAAATCTCTTTCGTGAATACCTTGAAGCGCGCACTCGTGAAACCGTTGCGCTCCAAAAACTCAGCATCCCGCTCATCCTCGTCGAGCAACACCGCAAACATATTCGTCACACCTTCCGCCTTCGCCTTCGCCGTCAAAGCATCCACCAATCGAGAGCCGACGCCCTGCCTCCGATAGTCCGGATGCACCGCCATCGCAACCACCCGCGCTCCCGGCGGCAAGCCATACGACGCAGTTTGCCGTTCCGACATCAGAAATCCCACCGTCTGACCCGCCAGGTTCTGATCAATCGCCACGAAGCAGCCCCAAGGAGCATACTCCAACGAATCTAACGCGATTATCTCCAACACCCGCCCAACGTACTGATCCCACGTAGTGGAGCGATCCGGACCCCGAATCTCCTGATCGAGCGCCATCACGCTCTCAGCATCGCCCTGCTGCATCTCGCGTATAGCGATCAATCTGACTGCTCCTAGTCCTCAGTTGACAACGTTGATCGGAGAACCCCGCAGATACGCCAAAGTGTTCTCCACGACCCCTTGGTTCAGCAGATCAAGTCCCTCCGGCGTCATATCCGCAATATGAGGCGTCAAAACCACCTGCTCACATCGCAATATCGGACTGTCCTTCGGTATCGGCTCCTCCTCGAATACATCCAGCGCCGCACCTCCTATACGCCCCTCATTTAATGCATCAACCAACGCAGCTTCATCCACAATCGGCCCCCTCGCAACATTCACCAAAATCGCCTCCCGCTTCATCAGCCCGATCTCATGCGCCCCGATCAACTTCTCAGAATCCGGAGTCAACTTCGTGTGAATCGTGATCACATCCGACTCCGCCATCAACTCATCCAACTCCACATACCTCACTCCCAACCTCTCCGCTCGATCATCCGATGGATTAAACGTATACGCAATCACATTCATCCCAAATGCATTGCACATCCTCGCCATCTCCGCACCGATATTCCCCGTACCGACAATCCCCACAGTCTTCCCGCTAACAAACATCCCATCTTCCTTGACCCATTCACCCTTACGCGTCATCTCCGTATACCAAGCGGCACGTTTCGCAGCCGCAAACATCAACCCGAACGCATGCTCCGCAACAACCGGCGCCGTCTTACCGGGGATGTTCGATACCGTGATCCCTCTCTCCCGAGCCGCCTCCAAATCTATCGAATCCGTCCCTATCCCACAAACCGAAATGAATCGCAGATCAGGCAGAACCTCGAACACATCCTCACGCCACTCCACATAACTCCGAGAGTTGATGATCGCCGTCGCTCCCTGCGCCCGCTCGAACTTCTGCTCAAAAGTCTCGCAACGCGTCGGGAATATCTTCAGATCGGCAACACCTTCGAACTCCGCCATTCGCGGCGACCCTTGACACTGCGCCGGATCATCCGACGGCACCACCACCAGCGGCCGATCTGAGTTCGACATCAATCCTTCATCCTTAGTGCATTGCGCTGAATAAACCTGCGAGCCCTTACCGACGCACTCGCAACCGCGTCGGAAAGAGCTCGCAAATCAAGCCTTGCCCCGAGCTAAACGCGCTCTTCGTCTTCTGCCCGCGGCGCAGACTCGAACTCCGCCATCACCGGCATGGCCTCGTCATCAGATGACGAGTTCCGACCGACGCGATGGCGAAGCGAAGACGCCACGTTCGCCGCCTCCGCACGAATCTCTTCCAGACGCTGACTCGTCGAGTCCAGCAACTCTTCCATCTGCTCACGCGCATCCCCAGTGCGATCCATGAACTGCTCTCGTGCCGATCCCGTCTGGTCCCAGAACTGCTCTCGAGCATTGTCCGCACGATCCATAAGGTCGGCGCGCATCTCTGATCCCGACTTCGGTGCCAGCAGAACGCCGACCGCAAAACCCGCGATCCCGCCGAGGATCGCCCCTGCTAGAAAGTTATCGCTACTTCCGTTTGCCACTATTTATCTCCATTTCCTTAGTTCCAAGTCAGGCGAGGTACCATCCCTCACCCATCTCTATCGCCAGAGCCACGCGACCGCCGGCGAAACCGTCGGTTGAGCACTTGACCCAGCGGTGAAAGCAACCACGAAACGACGTTGAAGCCGTCACCGGAATCGGCCGACCCGAACCCAGCCCGGCTGCGCATACGCTCGCGCATATCCGTAAACGCATCACGCGCCGCTAACACCGAATCCAGAAGATCGTCAACGCGGTCCATCGCATCGTTCAAACGACGCACCGCCTTGCGCACGCTGTCAAGGATCAACAACACCGCGATCACGATTACTAGGCAAACCAACACAAACGCAATGTCGCGCGCTATACCGGAATACTCTGCGATGTCGCTCATCGGGGTGATTCAGATACCGATTGACACAGAATGGCTATCACAAAACAAGCTTCATGACACCCTTCGTCATCTAAGCGAAATTCTACTAAAACCCAATCTCACTGATGCACGTCCTCACGTGTCAATCGAACATCGTACCCGGCTGACATTGCCGACAAAAATTGGTCTCCACCTTGCGCGACATAACCGAACTGATCGTCGATCCACATCTGGGACATTGATCCCCCGCATTGCCGTGAACCTTCAGCAGATCACGCGCCTTCCGAGGATGCGCCTCGGCGAACCTTTCTCTCAGCATCTCAACAGCTTCGAGCGGAACCCGGTAAAGTGAATCGCGCAACTCGGACACCTCATCCCCCGATAACCTCGTCACCTTTCTGAACGGATAGACCCCTGCCTCCCACAACACCTCATCCGCATACGCATTGCCAATTCCCGATACCAGCTGCCCACGCGTCAACACTCCCTTGACCTCACCTCGGAACTTTCTCAATTCAACTTCAAATGAAGACAGATCCATCGGCGCGTCCAAAACATCTGGCCCTTGGTTCTCCAAACGCGGAACCTCGCTAAACCTGTCCTCCCCCAGGTAATAGATCTGTCCCATCCGCTTGACGTCAACGTAACGAAGCTGGCCTACATCACCTAAATTGACCGTCAAAATCGTCGATTTAAGCATCCTCTGCTTCAGATCGACCAGCAGCAGCTCACCCGTCAACATCGGATTGATGAACATCGTCGCCCCTCCCGAAAGCTCCATCCTCAACATCTTCCCCTTCCGATCTATCCCCAGAATCGTCCGTCCGGCGATATGCTCGGCCAGCGGCTCGCCGAAATAGTTCCTCACCACCAAAGGCCGCAACTCGCGAGCAGACTCAATAACCGCCCCCTCGATCCGCGGAGCAAGATATTCACGCAACACATAAAGTTCCGGTGCTTCAGGCATACCAACATTTTCCTTCACCAAATAGAATTCGGATCATCGGCAATTGAAAAATCTTTCCTGGAACCCTTAACCGTGTCTAAGTCTGAAAGATATCGATCTGCTGCGACAACCCTCTACGACCAAGCCCAGGTCGAGTTAGTCGCCGGCGACCTCAGACAAGCCTCCGAGAAATTCTGGGGTGCCCCCGCCCAAGCAATGAAATCCGTCGCCAACCGTAACGGTTGGGAACACAAAATCCATGCGGACGCATACGGCGTGGTCACCAATCTCACTCGATTGACAGGTGACCAACGGATTCGAGACTGGTTTAGAAGCGCCGACTCATTGCATACCAACTTTTATGAGAATTGGATGCACGAGCAGGAGATCCGCAATCTGTCTCAGCACGTCCGACTCCTAATCGATCGCCTAGACCAAGTCGATTAACGCTCCGTCGCCACCGCGTAAATCGTTCTTAAACGAAGGGGCAGGCCCTCCGTAGGGGCCGTTCGTGAACGGCCCGGGGAGGGGCTCCGAAGGGAGTGAAGCGACCCTTCGCAGAATGATGGCCTCCCCGAGCCCACCACCCAAACTCCCCATTCTTTGAATCGGTACCCCAATACGCCCCAATACGCCACGCACCATCCTTCTCATCCTCCAAAATCCTTCGCATCTTAGTTCCCCTCCCCACATATCATGAATACCTAACCAATAAAACCCTCTTCACCCCCACACACATGAGCACCGTCTTTTATCGAAAGTGGCGCCCCACCCGCTTCTGCGACGTCGTTGGGCAAGAACACATCACCGACACCCTCCGTCGAGCCGTCCTGACTGACCGCGTCGCCCACGCATACCTATTCACCGGACCTCGCGGCGTCGGAAAAACCTCCACCGCTCGAATCCTCGCCAAAGCCGTAAACACCCAACTCGACGAGAACGGCGACCCAATCCCCGACACCGAAGCCGCCATCGCCATCGACGAAGGCCGCTACATGGACCTCATCGAGATCGACGCCGCTTCCAACCGCGGCGTCGGCGACATCCGTGACCTCCGTGAGCGCGTCCTGCTACGGCCCACCGTCGGGAAATTCAAGGTCTACATTATCGACGAAGTCCACATGCTCACCACCGAGGCTTTCAACGCCCTGTTGAAAACCCTCGAAGAACCGCCGCCTCAGGTCGTCATGATCCTCGCCACGACCGACATCCACCGCGTCCCGGCAACCATCATCTCACGATGCCAGCGCTTCGACTTCCGACGCCTCACTCCCGACGACGTCATTGGACGACTCATACACATCTGCGACGAAGAAAACATCGAATGCGAATCCGGCGTCCTCGAACTCGTCGCACGATCCGCATGGGGATCTCTCCGTGACGCCGAAAACCTACTTGAACAACTCGCCGTCTCTTACGGCACCGGCGAAATAACCGAAGAACAAGCCAAGGAACTCCTCGGAATCGGCGACATCTCATCCGCACGAAACCTCGCAAACGCCGTCCTTAAGCAAGACACAAAATCAGCCCTCGAAATCATCGAAGAAGAAGCAGCCCGAGGTGCCGAACTCAAAGGATTGCGAGACAGCACCATATCCGCCTTAAGAGGCGCACTCCTAGCCAAACACGGCATCGCATCCCTCTACGGACAGCTCGGAGACGCACCTGATCTCGAACCCGAAGCCATGAACGCCTCAACCGAGCAGATGCTCCAGGCAATCACCGCATTCGGACAGAACGAACGCTTCGGAGAAGCATCATCACCCTTAGCCCTCGAAATCGCCGCCCTAAAAGCCATCGCATCACCCCCAACACCGCAACCAATACGCCAACCCGGCGCTGCCCAACGTCATTCCCGCGATCCTTCTCGTCATTCCCGCGAAAGCGGGAACCCAACGGTGGATGGGCAACGGGGAAGGGCCGGCAGCACACAACAAACCGCTACACCTGCAGAAGGCACCGCACCATCATCCCCAAACTCCCGAATCCTCGAAGAGATCGAAAACGCCGCCGGAAGACCTGTACGCACCGTATTCGCTCAAGTCAACTTCATAAAACCCGACGACCAAACCCTCATCCTCCAACCTAAATACGCAAGCGTCACTTCGCGCCTCCGCGACATCTGGATGAACGAAGAAACCCGATCCAAACTCCGCCCTGCCTTCCAAAACGTCTACGGCCCCCACATCCGCGTCCAACTCCAACAAGCACCGCCAACAAACGCCCAACCCTCAAACTCCTCCACGCCTTCACCAAACAACCAAACCGCAACACCCGAAACCCGTCCAGCACCCACGCCCACACAATTCCCTCAAGCATCACAGACCTCCCAAATATCCGACAACCCCACACCATTCTCACTCCCCCAAGAACTAAACACCCACCCCACAGTCCAAAACCTCCGAAACCTAGGCGCCCGAGTCATAAACATCGACGAAACCTAGACAGCACCCTCGTCACCCCCGCTCCCACGTCATCCCCGCGAAACCTGCCCCGTACCCCGATACGGAGACGGGAACCCAAGAGTGGGCGTAAGAACCGATTTTTCACCCGTGGAAGGCGCGCCGCCATGGACCTGGACACCTTTCTGACCGCATTCCACGTCATCGCGGGCGGTCTTTTGAAGGAGGTCGGAGTCGTTTCGGAGAGGAGGCGCAGGGGGCGTCCGCCACTCCTTTCGGACAGCGAGGCCGTCGTCGGCGTCGGCGTGGGCGGCCCGGACGGCCCGGCATGGCCGGCGGAGGGCGCGGGCAGGAAGACGGGGAAGACGCATCTGGCCGACGGATGCTTCGCCGGAAAGGCGCGGCAGCGCCGATGGGCCGAGAGCCGCGGGGCGCGCGTCCTCACGCCCCGAGATGCCTCCGCGCCCGAGAACCTGAACGGAAGGAGGCAGATCGCGGAGACCGCGTTCGCGATGCTCTGCGACTGCTTCCACCTGCGCTTCTCCAGAGCACGCACGATCGACGGTCTCGAAGCCCGGATCGCGGGGAAGGGAGGGGGCTAGACGCACTCCGCCAGCCCGATCCCCCAAATAACCACAACACCATCCTTCCCATCCCAGTTCCCAACATAGAATCCACAATAATGCCCGATCAACAACAATCCTTCCGCACACCCCGCGGCGTCACCGACATCCTCCCAGACGACCAGACCCTCTGGACCGCAGTCAAATCAACCGCGATCCATACCGCGCGCCAGTTCGGATACCAGCAAATCGACACCCCCATATTCGAGAACACCGCCCTGTTCCGCCGCGGCGTCGGCGACGAAACCGACATCGTCCAAAAAGAGATGTACTCCTTCGAAGACCTCGGCGGCGACTCCCTGACCCTCCGACCAGAAGGCACCGCACCAGTCTGCCGCTCCTACATCGAGCACGGAATGCACAACCTCCCACAGCCCGTGCGCCTCTTCTACATCGCCCCGATGTTCCGCTACGACCGGCCACAAGCCGGACGCTACCGACAGCACCACCAGTTCGGATGCGAAGCCATCGGCGACCCATCACCCATCATCGACGCAGAGATCATCGAAATCGGACTGCGCTACATCACAAACCTAGGCCTGTCCGACGTCACCGTCCGCATCAACTCCATCGGCGACCCCGAAACCCGCACTGGTCACGCCGAAGACCTCCGTGCCTACTTCACCAAATACGCCAACGACCTCCCTAAAGTCGACCGCGACCGACTCGATCGCGCACCCCTCCGACTCCTCGACTCCAAAGAACCCGCAACCCAAAAACTAAGCACCGACGCTCCCAAATCTCTCGACTACCTATCAGATGACGCCCAAAACCACTGGGAATCTCTCCTGACCCTACTCGACGGCCTCAAAACGGCCTACCCCAACTTCAACTACCACATCGACCACACACTGGTACGCGGACTCGACTACTACAACCGTACCGTCTTCGAGTTCGAACCCGCAGCCGAAGGCTCCCAAACTTCCCTCTTCGGCGGAGGCCGCTACGACCCCCTCATCGGAATCCTCGGCGGCAACCCCACCCCTGGAGTAGGATTCGGTTCCGGCATCGAGCGCATCATCCTCGAAATCCAACGCCAAGAATCCCTCAAAGTAGCCGACCCGCCACTCAACGCCGTAATGATCCACGTCGGTGAAATCGCAACCAACCGCGCTGCAACACTCGCATCCGAACTCCGAACTCACGGCATCGCTGTCCTCATGGCCCCCGCCGGAAAGTCAATGCGCGCCCAGATGCGATACGCCAACCGCGCCAACGCAAACTACGCCATAATCCTAGGCAACAGAGAGATTAAGCAAAACGTGGCCGCCATCAAACCCCTCCAATTCGACGGTGACCAAGACACAATCGCCCTTGATGCGACTACCATCGCTAACTATCTCGCTCCCACCACATAATGCCCGAATCCTCAACAGTTGAAGAACGACTGCGAGCCTCACTACAAGCCGCAGCAAACCGACAATCTGAACTCGAAGCTCAGATGTCAATGCCCGAAATCATCGCCGACCGCAACAAAATGCAGCGCATCGGCAGAGAATACTCCCGCATCTCCGCACTCGTCCGTCTCCGAGACGACTTCAACGCCGTCCTAGAAGAGATCGCCGACGCCGAAACCATCATCGACGAAGAATCTGACGCGGACATGATCAACATGGCCCGCGACATCATCACCGACCAGCGCTTGCGCTACGACGAACTCATCAGCGAGATCCAAATCGCTCTCATCCCTCGCGACGAAACCGACGACGCCGACGCCGTCCTCGAAATCCGCGCCGGCACCGGCGGCGAAGAAGCCGGCCTATTCGCCAACGAACTCTTCCGCATGTATCAGCGATTCGCCGAAAATCACGGATGGAAAACATCCATCCTCTCCCTTAACGACACCGGCATCGGCGGTATCAAAGAAGTCGTCTTCGAGATCGAGGGCGAAGGCGCATACCCACGCCTCAAGCACGAAAGCGGCACACACCGCGTCCAGCGCGTCCCTCAGACCGAATCCCAAGGACGTATCCACACCTCCGCCGCCACCGTCGCAGTCCTTCCCAAAGCCGAAGACATCGACATCCACATCGACGAAAAAGACCTCAAGATCGACATCTTCCACGCCGGTGGACACGGCGGCCAAAACGTCAACAAAGTAGCTACCGCCGTACGCATCACCCACGAGCCAAGCGGCATCGTAGCCCAATGCCAAAACGAGCGCTCACAACTCCAAAACAAGATGCAAGCCATGGACATCCTCCGTGCCCGACTCTGGGACATGGAAATCCGACGCCGCGCCTCGGAAGAGGCAGCCAACCGAAAAGCACAAATCGGCTCCGGAGACCGATCAGAAAAAATCCGCACCTACAACTTCCCCCAGTCCCGAGTAACCGACCACCGCATCAACCTCACGTCCCATAATCTCCCCAAAATCCTAGACGGCGAGATCGACGAGTTCGTAGACGCCCTCCTCCACGAGGAGCAGACCCGAAAACTTCAAGCCGCATCATCCTCATAACCCAAACAACATCCTTGCCAACAATAGCGGAAACCCTCCGCGAAACCACATCCAAACTTCTTGCCGTCGGCATCCCTCCCGACGAAGCCTCCATCGAATCCCGCATCATACTCCGGCACGTCACCGGCCTGTCTCAAGCGCAACTCCTAGCCAACGCCAATTCTCTATTTCCTGATTGCGCCATACCAAACTTAAACAACACAATCGCCAATCGCCAAAAACGTCAGCCCTTGGCGTACATCCTCGGCACCAAAGACTTCTACAACCGCCATTTCCAAGTAACATCCGATGTACTAGTCCCTCGACCTGAAACCGAACACTTGATCGATTTGACCATCGAATTCACTCTACACAACAACCTCCAAAATCCAACAATCTGCGACATAGGAACCGGCTCCGGAATCATCGCTGTAACGCTTGCCAAAGAGATCCCAGACGCACAAATCACCGCCACCGACATCAGCGATGCAGTCCTCGAATTAGCCAAAACCAACGCCCGATCCCACAACGCACAAATCAACTTCATCATCCAAGACGCCACCCAACACCAACCTCAAAAAAACTTCGACATCATCGTCTCCAACCCCCCGTACATCAAAACCGAAACTCTCGAAACCCTCCAACCTGAAGTCCGAGATTGGGAGCCTCGACAAGCCTTGGACGGCGGCCCAGACGGCATGAAAATCATCGACCCTCTAATCAAATCCCTTCCCCTCATCCTGCGCGATAACACCCCCACTGCCGCCTTCATCGAAATCGACCCGCCAATCGTCGATGCATGCCTAGCCACCGCCCAAGCCGCGCTGCCCCACGCCAACATCCAAATCCACCGCGACTACGCCGGCCTCGAACGCGTCTTGGCAATAATCCTCGACACCCAACGTCATTCCGGCGAAGGCCGGAATCCAATCAGGATTCACTCCACCCGAGAACCTAAACGTTAAAATTCTCACGAACCCAAACCGACCGAACCGAACAGAGTCAAAAGTGCCCGAAACCAACACCCTCAACTCCCTTCTCCAACCCGCATCGCGATCGGACATAGCCGTCATCGCTCCCGACATCGGATCATGGTCCTACGGCCAACTAGACGCCGAAACAAACCGCCTAGCCGACATCCTAGCCGCCAACGGCGTCGAGCCAGGAACAGCAGTATCCATCGTCCTCATCAACAGCTACGAATTCGTCGCAACCTTCCTCGCCGTAGCCCGCGCCGGAGCTATCGCCGCACCACTCAATCCCGCATACACCACCGACGAATTCACCTTCTACATGGAAGACGCAGGTGCTCGCGTCGCCATCCTCCCCAACGGCCCACATCCAGCTCGCGAAGCAGCCGCCAGCCTCGGCATCAAAACCATAGACGCCAACCTCACATCCGTTAACGGCCACCTCCAAGTAACCCTCTCCTCAAACGGATCCGATCTAAAGTCAACCACCGACGCTCCCATCCCAGACGGCTCAGACATCGCCCTCTTCCTCCACACTTCCGGCACTACAAGCCGACCCAAAGGTGTCCCTCTTCGACACCTCAACCTGATGAAATCCGTTGAGAACATCAAGAACACGTACGCCCTCACACCCGATGACACATCCCTGATCGTCATGCCCCTCTTCCATGTCCACGGCCTCATCGGAGCAACCCTCTCAACCCTCAACTCCGGCGGCACCGTAGTCGTCCCTCCCCGATTCTCAGCCAGCGCATTCTGGAACCAACAATCCGAATCCAACGCCACCTGGTACTCCGCCGTCCCAACAATCCACCAGATTCTTCTAACCCGGGCCGATGACGACGAAGCCCCACACGAATCCTTCCGCTTCATCCGCTCATGCTCTGCAGCCCTCGCACCAACCGTCTTCAACGACCTCGAAAAACGCTTCAATGCCCCCGTCCTCGAGGCATACGGCATGACCGAAGCCTCCCACCAGATGTCCAGCAGTCCTCTCCCACCCGGTGACCGCATCCCAGGAACTGTAGGAACCGCAACCGGTGTAGAAGTCGCCATCATGCCCGACGAAAACACCGGCGAACTCGCATCTACTGACGGTCTCGGCGAAGTCGTCATCAAAGGCGAAAACGTCATGTGGGGATACCACAACAACCAAGAAGCAAACGCCGAGGCCTTTGTCAACGGATGGTTCCGCACCGGCGACCAAGGCTTCCTAGACGACGATGGCTACCTCACTCTAACCGGCCGTCTGAAAGAACTCATCAACCGCGGCGGCGAAAAGATTTCCCCGCTAGAAGTCGACGCCACCCTCCTCGAACACCCCGCAGTAGCCGAAGCCGTATGCTTCGCCGCCCCCGACACACACTACGGCGAGGCAGTCCAAGCCGCCATAGTCCTTAGCGACAACTGCGGCCAGCAAGAAATCCAAGACTTCTGCCGAGAGCGCCTAGCCGACTTCAAAGTCCCCGACATCATCTACTTCGCCGACGAACTCCCCCGCACCGCCACCGGCAAAATCCAACGCCGCCACGTCGCAACCGAATTCCTAAACGCGGATTAAATTGTTGACACCATCGCACCGTCATTCCGGCGAAAGCCGGAATCCATAACTCGAGTGATTGACGGTCACACCCTTCGCTCAACCAGTCAACACCGCCAAAAAGATACTGGCCAGTCCCAGATACATCACGATCCCGCAGATGTCCGTCGCGGTCGTCACAATCACCGCCGACGCCATCGCCGGGTCGATCCGTATCAATCGCATAAACACCGGCACCAACACCCCGCTCAATGCCGCGAGCAGCAAGTTAATCGCCAACGAGCATATCACCAGAATCGTCAGTGCCCACTGACCCTTCCATAGATGCACGACCACACCCAATATCCCACCAACAACAATCGCCTGAACCAAAGACATCGCCACCTCGAAGAACAGCAACTGCCACACATTCGACAACGAACTCTCCCCTAGAGCCATCGACCTCACAATAATCGTCACCGTCTGCGTCCCCGCAATCCCTGCCTGTCCCATAACCACCGGCAAAAACGCTGCCAACAACACCATCGCATCTAACGTCGGCTGAAACAGACTCAACACATAACCCGCCGCCATCACCGTAAAAAGGTTCAAAACCAACCACGGCAACCTGCTCCGCACCGACTCCCGGATATTGGTCCGCGTACCGATCCCGCCTCCAACACCAAACAGACGGAACATGTCTTCCGTCGCCTCCTGCTCAGCAGCCTCCACCAAGCTGTTTGACGTAATCACGCCCTGCAACTGCCGCCGACCATCCGTCACCGGGATACTCGGCAAACGATACCGCTGCATCAATCGAACCGCACTCTCCTGGTCCTCAGTCGCAGAAACCGAGATCACATCCCGGTTCATCACCTCGTTGAGCGTCGCATTCGGCGGCGCAAACACCAACTCGCTCAATTCCATCCGACCCACCAAGACATCGTTCGCATCCACCGCAAACAACTCCCTCAACATCTCCGGATCCAACTCCATCTGCCGCAACACGCGCAAAGCATGCCGCACGGTCCAATACTCCCTCAACTTCCCAAACGTCGGCGACATCAACCCGCCCGCATCATCGTCATCGTGAACCAATAGATCACCGATGACATTGAAATTACGCATCCGAACAAGAGTCTGCGCCGCTTCATCCCAGGCGATCCGGTGCAACAAGTCCGTCGCCACCTCCGGCGAAGTCTCATCCAACACCGTAGGCCGTCGCGTCTCCGGGATCGAATCGAACACCCTAGACCCGCGGTCGACGTCCAGGTAGTCCAGCACCTCGGCGATCATCCCGTTCGCCATCTTGGTCAACAGCTGCTGCAGGTGGTCCTCCGAAAGCTCCGCTACCACAGCCGCCATGTCCGCAGGCCGCAACGGCGACAACCTTTTCAAAGCGACCGAAACCCCTCCAACCTCCAGAAGATCGCTCACCTCGGAGAGAACATCGCCCAACTCCCAAGGCTCTGGAACTGTCATCGCCACGGCGTGAAAATCACTGCCTGATACTTCGGGGTATTCGTCTCAAGTGCGCCATCATCCGGACGCGCGCATTCACCGCCGATCGCTTAACCGATCGCCGCAAACCCAAACGCCCAGCCCAGCAACCTGAATCGTATCGAAACGACATCTCAACTTTCAATACATCCCAAACCTTCAAGGTGGGTAACATGGAAAGATAGCCCTGTCTTCAGACATCGCCGCGGTTCGCAGTGAAAGGTGCCCATCCATGCTCTTAGGTGTTGCCGGTTTCGTGAGGGGTGATTGGCTCGACGTAACCGTGGATCAAGTCCAAAAGGTCACCGAAAACGGATTCATTTCCGCCCTGCTGACCATCTCCGATCCGTCCGAGGGTGACGATAACGACATCGCTAGAGTTCGATCCCTTTACACCGACCACGGCCTAAACATGCCCATGACACGCGGCGGATACGGCGGCGGCCTTTGCAGCGACGATGAAGACCAACGTAAATGGACCGTCAACTTTCTTGAGGACGCCATCCGCCTCTCCGCAAAAATGGGCTGTCCAACCACCTACTTCCGACCCGGCAGCCTCAACCCAAACGGCGCTTGGCTCCCTCACCCCGAAAACCGCTCCGAAGCAACATTCGACCGCCTAGTAGACAGCGCCAAGCAAGTCTGCGCCGTCGCCGACTCCGAAGGCATCAAACTCGTCCTCGAATCAGGCGTCGTTTGCCCCTTGTACACCCCGCAGCGCGTCCGAGACTTCTTCGACGCCGTCTCCATGCCCGCGCTCGGCTACAACATGGACCCGGTGAACCTCGTCGGCTCCCTCGACATCGCATACGACACAACTTCCCTGATCAACGAATGCATCGATCTCATGGCCGACGAAATAGTCGGATGCGATGCCAAAGATTTCCAAATCATCGACGCCCTACTCCCTCACTTTGAAGAAGAGGTCATCGGTGCGCCCAACGCCCTCCTAGACAACGTAACTCTCCTCAGACGCCTCAACGAAGTCGCGCCAAATATCACCGTCACAGTAGAACACTACCCCGACGAGAAGATTCCCGCCGCAGCGGCAGGTATCCGCAAAGCCGCCAAAATCGCAGGAGTGACTTGGGACTGAAGCGCACACGACTAGAATCGAGATTAGTCCCCTAGGAGAACGTTATGCCCGCAGACCTCACCGACAAGAGATGTATCGTCACCGGTGGCGCAACCGGCATCGGTCGTGCATCCGCCATTCGCCTCGCCGAACTCGGAGCACAAGTCGCAATCTTCGACAACAACAACGAAGACGGCAACAAAACCAGTATCGAAATCAACGAAAACGGGGGCAACTCTCGATTCTGGAGCGTCGATGTCCGCGACGAAGCCAACGTCTCCGGTACCGTCATCGCCGCAAAAGCATGGCTCGGCGACATCGACATCCTCTGCCACTTCGCCGGTGTCCTCATCGGCGCCTCGATCCCCCTCGAAGATTTCGACGAAAAGACGTGGGACACCGTCCTCGACATCAACCTTCGCGGCACCTACCTCATGGCAAAATACGTCGCCGCCGAGATGCTCAAGAAACCCGGACCTCACCGCGGCACGATGATCCTCACCGCATCCGGAGCCGGCGTTAAAGGCGGATCATCATCCTATGCGTACGGAGCCAGCAAAGGTGGCGTCCACGGATTCGCAATGGTCATGCAGCAATACCTCGAATCCCAAGGCATACGCGTCAACGACTTCGCACCCGGCTCCGTCGACACTCCGCTAAAGGTCGCACAACTCCGATCCAGCGGCGAGATCACTAACCAGCCAACCGCCCAAGTCGAACAAGCCGTCTCAAATCTCACTAATCCAAGTGATGTAGCCGAAATCGTCGCTTTCATGGCAAGTGACGAAGCCAACGCCCTCCGTGGGATAGTATTTACCGCCTAGGTTTCAACTCTCCTACCAACTATCTCTCACGACTGGGATTAAATGGCGGCAAACGAATCAACGCGCGACGCCGCGAAAGCTTTCGCGCCCGGAAACATCTCCGGACTCTTCAAAATAATCGCCCACGACGATCCCGCGAAGATGCACTCTTTGGGATGGGGTTTCACCGTCAGCGACGGGGTCACCGTCAATCTGACTCTGTCCAATGCCAAAACGACCAAAGTCTTCTTCAACCAACGAACGATTGACTTCCCAACCGTATCTACAGCCCTGCGCGACCTCACGCCAACACCCCTTAATGTCAACATCACATCTAATCTCCCCTTGAGTAGCGGTTTCGGCTTGAGCGGTGCCGCAACCCTCGCTGCCCTGATCGCGGCAAACCACCTCTTAAACCTCGGCAAATCCCGTCACGACCTGGCCATGATCGCCCACATCGCCGAGGTCCGAAACCTGACCGGACTGGGCGATGTCTGCGCCCAGTACAACGGTGGGTGCCTCGTCAAAACCAAGATAGGCGATCCCCTCGCAGCTACCCTCCTCGCAATGCCGCCGACAGCCATTCATTGGCGCTACTTCGGAAAGATACGAACCAGCGAAATCCTCTCTGATCACGAACGCCATCAACGCATCAACGATGCCGCCGACAATGCCCTCGGCAGCATCCAAAACGCAATCGACGATGGAACAACAATCACCTTCGACCATCTCATCGCCCTCGCTCTAGACTTCGCCGAATCGAGCGAGCTATTGATGGACGAACGCGTGAAAAACTCCATCAATCAAGCCCAATCTAACGGTGGCATCGCCACCATGATCATGCTGGGCAACGCCGTCTTCAGCACCGCACCATTTCCCGGAAGCACGGAAACCCAACTCTCCAGCACCCCCGCTCAGTTAATCGACGGTTAAACCAGATTCGGCGATCGCCTCGATCAACTGCCCGTGTACACGCGGCCATCCGACCACGACCATCGGCAATTCATCATCCCGCGACCAGTCGATCGCATCTCCATTCCCATCCGTCGCATTAGCGCCTAACATCATCGTCGCCAACGCACCTGCGGCAACGTGCATCGGTTCGATCCGATAAAACACCACCGCGGCCATCCGACCCGTTGCGACAAGCATCAACGGATACGCTGCCGAAGAAAAACCATTCGCTTGACCCACTTTCGTCACCCATTTCAATCCCCCCTCCTCCAACAGCGACCGCCACATATCCTGCCCATCAACTTCAAAGCCAACCGCCACCTCACCCAAATCGCGATCAATCCCTGTAACCTCCAATCCCTCGCCATCCAACTTCACACCAACACCAACTTCCGCCGTCAACAACGTCTCACTGGTAGGGACGGCAAGCGCAGACAACACCAACTCACCCGCATCCCGCATCGCAATGTTCACACCCCAATGATTCATTCCTGTGCTGAACGGCACTGTCCCGCACAAAGGGTCGATCAACCACTCGATCTCCCTACCTGACGCCCTGCCCAAATCGATGTTGCTCTCCTCAGAGATGATCACACCGCCGCAACCTGACGCTCGCAACGCCTCCGCGATAGCTCGGTCCGATTCGATATCCGCTTCCGTAACGAGAGCACCGGGCGACTTTTCCCAACTCGTGAGATCTCGAACTCCTGAACTGAACTTCGTCATCAGCACATCGCTGGCCGCGATCACCGCAGCCGTGGCCGCTTCCAAGTACGCTCCGTAGGTGCCGTTTCCCATCACTTCTCCAAGTCGATAAGTTGCTGTGTGGTACCATTCCAATGTAATTCGCAACTATTCCCCTCGGACGATCAGGAGCAGATCAGACCTATGTTTGCGACTATCGGTCATACCTTTGAACTGATGAAGATGAGTTGGAACGTCCTCATGAAGGACCGCGAACTCATCCTCTTCCCCGTTCTCTCTGGGATGGGCGTCCTGATCCTCGGATTCGCAGGCTTGGCCGCAGGCGTCGCGGAAAGCGGCAACCTCATCGCCTTCTGCATAATGATCCTCCTCGCCTACTTCATCACCACATTCTTCAATGCCGCCCTCATCTCCGCGGCCCTCGAACGTCTACGGGGCGGCGATCCCAACGTAATGTCTGGCCTCGGCCACGCCACTAAACACATCCACCACATCTTTCTGTGGTCCGTCATCTCCGCAATCGTCGGCACTCTCTTCCGAGTGCTCCGATCAAACACCGACAACTTCATCGTCCAGATGATTTACAGCATGATCGAAGGCGTATGGGAGTTCATGACCTTCTTCGTCATCCCAGTGATGGTCTCCGAGAACGAAGGTCCGATAACCGGAATCCGACGGTCTGCCAGCATCATCCGACAGACCTGGGGACGCCAGATCACAGCATCCTTCGGCTTCTTTATCGTCTACCTGTTGGCTGTCGTCGCCGCAGCCATCCCCGCGATCCTCCTCTTCTTGATCGCACCGGCAATCGGCATCATCGTAGGCATTCTGCTAGTCGGTTTCGCGCTAGCGGTCGTCCAGACGCTAGAAGGCATCTTCAAAGCCGCCCTCTACGACTTCGCCGTCGGTGCCCAACCCGAAGGTTTTGACCTGCGAACCCTTCAGACCGCATACCGCCCCGACTACGCAAGGGCCTGATGCGAACCACACAGTGGCGGCCAAACGCTGCTGTTTCACGTGTCTCAAGGTCTCACTTAATCCGCGGCCAATTTAGATTCGTATCTAAAGGCGCACGCTAAATTGCGACAACGCTCATGCCCGCAAAACCCCACCTCGTACCGCGCACGCTAACCGCCACGTTTTTCGTCGTCGCCGTCCTGGGCATCCTCGCTACGACCCTCACCGGGTCAATCCTCGCCCACGAAGGCCGCAAAGTTGGTGACTACAACCTCGTAGTTGGATTCCTCCACGAACCCGCGTACGAAGGACAATTGAACGCCGTATCCCTCGTAGTAAGCAAACCCTCCACCGAGTCTGCGGAGGAACAACACGATATAGAGACCGAAGACGACCACCACCACGGCGCGGAATCCGACGACCACCATCACGCCAACGACGCAATGGACGCAGAGGTAGACGACATCATGACCCATGGCGCCATCTTCACCTCTCCTCAGATCGACACGGACGAAGACTTCGAGTTCTATATCTCAGAAGAACTGGGCGGGATCGAAATCCCGTACCACGTCCACCCAGGAGACCAAGAAGGAGTCATCGCCGTCTCCACACAAAATGCGGACCACGGCCACGACAAATCTATCAAGATCATGGACGACCACGTCGTGCCGGACCGCATCGAGGTGCTAATCGGCGACACCGTAGTCTGGAAAAACCAGGAATCACACAGCGCCGTCGTCATGAGCGGACCGCTATCGCCCGTAACCTCCGAAATGACTGCCGCAATGAGCGGCGAAACGACGAGCGATGCCGCGGTGCCACGAGATCGAGTCACCGACCTCGCCTCAACCTTGCAAGTCGAGATCTACCACCTCTCAACCGACGCCTCACGCGAAATCCCGATGACCGAGTTACCTGACGACCCGGGACACTACATCGCCGAGTTCGTCCCAACAGCACCCGGCGACTACAGCGTCCGTTTCTTCGGCTCCATCGAGGGCAACGCCATCGACGAAACCTTCTATTCCGGACCTGACACCTTCGACACCGTAATCCCCTCAGACGCCATCCAATTCCCAATCGTCCTCGAGAGCAACCGCGAAATCCAAAACGCAACCCAAGGCGCTCTCGACGCCGTCCAAGAACTCGAAACCGATCTTGAAACGACCTCGTCAAACGCTTCCACTGGCATGATCGTCGGCATCGTCGGCATCCTATTCGGTTTGATCGCGATAGGCACCAGCATCTTCGCCATTACCATTGCCAGAAGACGCAACTGATTTGACCCGCCTCGGCGGGAAAACTCCATGACCAAAATCCTCCTTCACGGCGCCGTCGGTCTCTGGGACGAAATCGGCACCGTGATCGCCATCGTTTCATTCGTCGTCCTCATGAGCTTCTTGGCATGGTCCAGCGGAAACAAACGCCGCAAAGCTCAAAGGGAGCGCCGCCTTCGTCGGCTGCGCCAGCAAAAAGCTGAAACCCTAAACCACGCGAACATCGAGGAATGACCAACACCTCATGACTTCGCGCATGCGAGCGTTCCGAAAACCACTCCTTGTCCTCGCATTACTTGCCTGTCTCGCAATCGCTTTAATTGACCAACCAGCATCCGCCCACGCCAATCTCCTCAAAGCATCACCCAAACCTTCTGAAGAACTCAATACCCCGCCCGAACGCGTAATCATCTGGTTCACCGAACCAATCGAACCAGCATTCAGTTCAATCTCAGTCCTAAATCCCCTTGGTGCCACCGTAACCTCCGGCGACACCGAGTTCGATCCCACCGAACCCACCGCCATGTGGGTCCCCCTTGGGCCTCTCGACAACGGAACCTACACCGTCGTATGGCGAAACGTCTCCACCGTCGACGGTCACAAAGTCGCCGGTTCTTTCCTTTTCGCCGTCGGAGAGCCGTTGGGCGCAGGCCCACAGGTCGACATCGCCGAACAACCCCTCATCCAGTCGCCGTTGGATCCCGTAATCCGGTGGATCATCTACATCGGCATCGCCACATTCGCCGGTGGTCTCCTGTTTGAACTGCTCATCGCCACTCGCGTCGCCAGAGATGAAGACGATAGATCCGCCTTGCTGTTTACTCAAATCGTTAGTTTAGGTTTCGCCTTCATCGCTATCGCATCTCTCGCATTCGTCTTCCTCGCGCAACTCGCCCAGTTGGCTCTCCAAACATCCATCGCATTCGATGTCCCCATTCACGCCATCGGACCTGGCCAGTTGATCGACGTGGCGACGGAAAGCGACTGGGGCCGATACTGGTCGTGGCGTATCTCCGCCGTCATCCTTGCCGGATTGGCACTTGTCGCAACGATCCAACTCAGGCGAGACGATCCGTATACGAAAGAACCCGAAGAGCTGGAAAACATGTCTCTGATTACGGAGACGCCGATGGGGATCGGCGCTATAGCCTTCGGAGGAATCTACCTCCTGCTGATCACTCTCACCAGCCACAACGCCGCTACACCTTCCGACATTCGCTGGTTCGCAATCGCCACCGATCTGATCCACATCATCGCGGCAACCATCTGGGTCGGCGGCATCGCATATCTCCTTACGGCATACGTCATCTCTGCCCGCCTACCGGACGTCCACTCACCTTCTGTTCTCCTCAAATTCGCCTCCAGATTCGCACCTTTGGCAATCTTCGCAACCACGGTCCTCGTTGCTTCGGGAATAGTTTCTTCCCTGATGCAGGTCACCATCCCGGAAGCCCTCAACACCCCATACGGACGCGTCCTTGGAGCCAAGATCCTCCTACTCATCATCCTCATCGCCTTAGCCATCCGAAACAACAGATCCGTCGCCAAATCTTCGAGCGCCGACAAAACCACCGCGGACACCCTCCGTCGCTTCGTCGCGATTGAACTCTCCGTAGCCTTCGCCGTTCTCCTCGCTACCGCAGGCCTTGCCAGCTTGGAACCGGCGCGCCTTTACGCCGAACGTAAAGGCATCGGCGTCGACGACTACGTCACCGTCAAAGAAACTATCGCCGGCGCCACCATCGAAGCGAAACTCGAACCCGGAAACATCGGATCCAACAACCTGACCGTCGACATAACCGACGACGGCGCGCCCTTCCTGTCCGCAACCGAAGTCCGCGCCCGCGTCCGTTACCTTGACGACGAATTCGGAGAGTACTTCACGCCGCTGCTCGAACGTTCGCTCGGCAACTGGAGTCTCAACGACATCAACATAAGCGTCGCCGGAGCATACCAACTCGACGTCACCGTCGTCCGATCTGACTCCTTCGACTCCCACCTCTCCACCAGATTCTCTGCCAGATCTGACGCCCTCGCCGCCGACCTCATCCGACCGTCGATCCAAACCGTAATGACCGCCTTCGGAGTCCTCATCGCTGTCGCAGGTCTCGCCTATTTGGTTGCATCCACCATCACCACAAAACCGGTCACGTTCAAATTCCGACCGCACCAAGGCATCGCCTTCGTCGCCTTCACCATCGGCATCTTCGCAATCGTCAACGCGTACACCTTCGGCATAGGCATCCCCGACGAAGCCAAGGGCAACCCATTCCCCCTAACCCAAGAATCCGTCCAACTCGGTCAAGCAACCTACGCCACAACCTGCACTACCTGCCACGGAGACACCGGAAAAGGCGACGGCCCCGCCGGACTCCTCCTCAACCCACCACCGGCCGACCTAGCCATCCACGTCCCCCTCCACACCGACAACGAACTCTACGATTTCATCGCCAACGGCATCGACGGCACACCGATGGTCGCCCAACGCGACACCCTAACGCCCGACCAAATCTGGCACCTAGTCAACTACATCCGCACAATCTCGGAGTAGGGGTCGCCACTCAATTTCGAGCGATCACTTCGTAACTGTCTTCGATGATGTTCTGAAATTCCGCCGAGGTGTTGTGCCAGTCGTGGACGTCCACCCGGATTGGCAAATCCGACTCATCAAATGCGTTCCTCAAATCCATCAATCGACGCCGATCAAATTTCTCGTCTCCCACAATCGAGATGTCGAGATCAGAATACTTCCTCGCTTTTCCAGTCACTCGAGACCCGTACGCCCTTATCTCACACTCCGGAAAGTGATCAGCAAGGATCGATTTGACCATCTCCAGATGTTTCGGTTCTAGATCAAGCACCACGACGCCTCAAGACCTCGAGTAACGATTTTGCGTCGTCCAAGAAATGTGTGACCGTATCGTCGACTAGATTCAGCAATTCTTCGTTGTAACGGTGAGTTGCACGGTTCCTCTCCTCGTGGTAGGCGAACCATCGTTCAACACCATCGATCAGGTCTCGTTCACCTGCAATTCGATAAATCTCTTTCCTTGAAACGCCAAGGACCTCACTGCTGTAATTCTCTCGTAACCAGCGCTCAATGAGCGCGCGGCAAATCTCGTACGTGAACTTGAAATATTGAACTACCCCCGACATCATCACGTTCCGCGAGATTTCATCCAACTGCCCCATTACGGCCGCGTCCTGCGTCCGTGACAACCCTGCCTCGAGAGCAGCGACAGCTCGCTCCAGTTGATTTAACTCAATGGGCATTTCAGAGATGAGGGTTAAACAGTCTCATCCCACAACTTACGACACTCAACTGTCGGCGGCATCACACCCCGAAATGCTCAGGCCTCTTCCGCCGCCCCCGAAGCAACCAACTCCTCAATCTCCTCCGCACCAAACCCCGACTCCTCCAAAACCTCCCGCGTATGCTGCCCCATCAACGGCGCAGGAGAATGTATCTTCCCCGGCGAACCATACAACTTGGCCGCCAACCCGATATTCCGTATCTCCCCAACCGTCGGATGCGTCAAACTCACATCCATATCCCGCGCCTGCACCTGTTCATCATCCCAGACTTGCTCCATGTTGTAGATCGGACCCGCCGGGACCCCAGCCTCGTCCAAAACCTCACACCAATCCGCCGTCGTCCGTGTCCCAAACGTCTCCTCCAAGTCCTCTTCCAACGCCTCCCGGTTCAACAACCTTCCCGCATTATCCGTAAATCGCTCATCCTCCAACAGATCCTCACGCCCGATTGACCTACACATCCGCTCCCAGTTCGACTGATTTGGCGCCCCAATAGTGATATGACCGTCCGAAGTCCGCAAAGCTTGGTACGGCGCTGACAACCGGTGCGACGACCCCAACGGCGGAGGGATCTGCCCGGTAGCAAAATAACTCGCAGACTCCCAGACCGTATAAGCTAGCGCCGCCTCCATGATGCTCACCTCCAAAAACTGACCTTCACCTGTCTTCATCCGATGAATATAAGCCGACAAAATCCCATACGCCGAATACAACCCCGCATTCAAGTCCGCCATCGGCACCCCCACCTTCACTGGCGGCGAACCCGGTATCCCCGTAAAGCTCATCACCCCGCTCATCCCCTGCGCGATCAAATCAAATCCCGCTCGCTCAGCATACGGCCCGGTCCGACCAAACCCCGAAATCGAGCAATAGATGATCCCCGGATTCAGCGCCTTCACCGCTTCATAGTCCAAACCCAACCGACCCATCACGCCAGCGCGGTAGTTCTCGATCACCACATCAGCATCGACCAACATCCTCCGCATCGCTGCAACACCATCCGGATTCTTGAAATCCAGCACCACACTCCGCTTGTTCCGGTTCATCGCCAGAAATGCCGCCGATTCCCCCTCCAAAAACGGCGGCCCCATCCTTCTCGTATCGTCACCGCCTCCCGGCTTCTCGATCTTCACCACGTCCGCACCCATATCCGCTAACAGCATCGAGCAATAGGGCCCCGCCAAGATCTGCGAGCAGTCCAATACCTTGATGCCTTCTAACGGCGACGGCATCCCAACCGCGTTCGGCAAATCCATCGCGACTTATACCCCCAACTATTCCGGTCCGACCTCGATCAATCCGCCCAACTACGCGCCCGACATCTGGTAGATCTTGCCCTCAGTCTTGATCGCTGGCGCATACACCATCCTCGCCCCATGCATCTCTTTAACCGTCTCAGCGCCCACATAACCCATGCAGACTCTCAACGCACCCACCAAATTCAATGTCCCATCCGATGTCGACGACGGCCCAAACAGCAACTCATCCAACTTGTATCGCACACCCAGATCGATGCGCGTCCCCCGAGGCAACGAGTCATGCCAAGTAGCCATCCCCCAGTGCATCCCCTTCGCCGGCGCCTCCTCCGTCTTCGCAAAAGGACTCCCGATCATCACAGCATCGGCACCACAGGCCACGCTCTTGCAAACATCACCACCGGTCCTGATCCCCCCATCCGTCACGATCGACACATACCTGCCCGTCTCCTCGTAGTAAGCATCCCGAGCCGCCACGCACTCCAAAGTCGCCGAGACCTGCGGAACTCCAATCCCCAAAACTTCCCTGCTCGTACACGCCGAGCCCGGACCCACACCGACCAAGATCCCGTGAACTCCTTCTTCCGCCAACTCCTTCGTCACCGAATAAGTCACTGTATTCCCAACAACCACCGGCACGCCGACCTCCTCTACCAGATCTGACAACCGCAACCCAATCGGACTATTCTTCGACCGGTGCCTTTTCGTTATCACCGTCCCCTGCACAACCACCATGTCCGCTCCTGCCTCCGCTGCCAACGGAGCATGACGCTTTGCCGTCTGCGGCACAAACGACACCGCCGCGTTTCCTCCACTCTCCTTGATCTCAATCACTCGCTGACCAATAAGATTCGGATCGGTCGGCTTCGTATACAGCTTCTGCAAAATCTCCGTCGCCTCATCCCTCTCTGCCGCCGCAATCTCCTCATAGATTCCATCGGTGTCCTCATACCGCGTGTGCAACCCATCCATATTAAGCACCGCAACACCACCCTTATCCGACATCTTCACCGCAAACTTCGGATCCACCACACTATCCATCGCCGAAGCCATGAACGGAATATCGATGCTAAACCCATCGAAACTCGTCGAAACATCCGTCATGTCCGGGTTGATCGTCTCATCCCCCGGCACTATCGCCACATCGTCATATCCGTATGCCGGAGGAAGGGTTTGCACCCCGATGGGTAAATCCATATTCACAGACTCCTCTGCTGCTGATGGCTTGATCGCACCCTAGCTCCCGCTCCAACGACATATCCAAACCCGATCCGCGCGCTCCTCGCCGAAGACGTTGAACAACGCCCGCCGAATCGAGTATGACCTAAGCGACCCAAATCAAATGCGATACTGGATTCACTCAATTATCGCAGAAAACTCGAACCGCCGCGTCCCCGATTCCACCACCGGATGACCTTCCATTGACCTCATATGAACCCAGAAAAATAGGCATTGTCGGCCCCGGACGCCTAGGTTCATCGCTCGCCGCAACTTTGCACGACCAAGACTCACTTATCGCGATCTCCTCGCGCAACCCTGATCGCCGCGATTGGTTACACTCACGCTTCCCCGAAGCAACAATCCTCGACGACTACACTCGCACCCCCGAATTCGCAGACACCATCTTCATAACTACATCCGACGCCGCGATCAAGGAAGTCTGCGACAAAATCGAGTGGCAACCCCACCACTGGGCCATCCACTGCTCTGGTTCACTCACAGTAGACGCACTCGCATCAGCAAAAAACGCTGGCGCATCAACAGCAGGATTCCACCCCCTCCAGACATTCCCCTTCCACGACGCCGGCTGGTTATTCGAAGGCGCTTCCTTCGCCATCGACTCCCAAGACGACGATCTAAAAAGCTGGCTCGAATCCCTAGTCGCAGAACTAAACGGCAACTCATTCCCCATCCAAGGCGAAACCGCCCACGCCGCATACCACGCCTCCGCCGTCCTAGCCTGCGGACTCCTAGCCGGCCTCGTCGGCATCTCAACAGAACTGTGGCAAGAAGCAGACATCGACCGCGACCGTGCCGTCAAGATGCTCTCACCAATCCTCAAATCAACCATCGAAGCCATCACCCAAAACGGACTCCCTGACGCCATCTCCGGCCCCTATGTCCGAGGCGACGTCGAAACCATACGCACCCACCTCGAAGCCACGAACAACTTCAATCCCGACATCTCCCGAGCCTACGCCGCTCTAGCGCTGGCTCAACTCCCCATCGCAAACGAAAAAGGCAACCTCGACCAAGCTACCCTCGACCAGATCCGAAAAACCCTCACCGACCACCTCGAATCCCTGTGACCACCCCCGACCTCTCCTTCACCATCCGCGAGATCCGGACCGCCCACCTCGCCTTCCCCGACACCCCCGGCTACTGGGAACAATACCGACGCCAAAACGAAGATCCAACGGCCGCCACAACCCTCTCACGTTACGAATTCAAACCCGGCTGGCAGACCGTCTACGCCACCATGGTCGAGACTCCCCTAGTCCGCATTGAACTCGCCGACGGCACGATCGGTTGGGGCGAGTCCAATACCCCTATCGCTCCCGAAATCGTCTGCGTAATGATCGACGCCGCCATCGCCGAGATGGTCACAAACCGCGAATTCGCCAACCCAACCGAACTCTGGGACTTCGTCTACGACTCCCAACGCGGCAGAGGCATCAACTCCGGCTACTGGATGGACGCCCTAGCTGCCCTTGACATCGCCATGTGGGACGCCCTCGGAAAACGCAACGACACCCCAACCGCAACCCTCCTAGACCCCAACTACCGTACCAACATACCCGTCTACCTCTCCGGCCTCCGACGCGCCACCATCGAAGAACGCATCACCCAAGCCCAGTCCCTCTCCGACCAAGGCATCCGCGGAGCCAAAATCTTCCAGTCCGGCGACATCGAAGCCGCGCTCCAAGAACTCGACGCCCTCTCTCAAGGCGCCCCCAACATCGAGCAATGGATGATCGACACCCTCTGGATGTGCGACCTCCCCGACGCCATCGAAGCAAAACGAGAATTCGGCGGCCCAAGATACGACCAAAAAATCCGCTTCTTCGAATGTCCCCTCCAACCCGAAGACCTCTCCGGCCACAAGACCCTCTTCCAAGCCGAAGGCACGCCCATCGCCCTTGGCGAACACTTCCGCACCACCTACCAGATGACCGACTGGCTCTCCCCCACTCCCATCTTCGACATATACCAACCCGACATCGGCCGAACCAGCATCACCGACTTCATCCGCCAGCGAGACCTCTCATACGCCTTCAACGTCCCCGTCACACCCCACATGGGCAACGGCGTCTCCATCTTCCAGGCCGCCACCCTCCAATGCGCCGCCGTATCATCCCCCGAACTCCTCCAAGAGTTCCAAGGCGGACTCTCAAACCTCCTACAAGACGCATCCGACACCGGATGGCAACTCAAAGACGGTCAATTCCATCTCCCCGACCGACCAGGCATCGGAGTAACCATCGACGAAGACGGCATCGAACCTTACATCGTCCGCAAATAGTTGCGGAATCCGATGAATCCCAATCGCCAATTGTTGCAATCTGAAAACATGCGTGTGCTTCCATTGCAAATCGCACCGACTGAACGCTGAAGAATCCCGCGCCATCAAGCTTTGAACGAACCGGCACACTCATCCTCCCGTTCGTTCCTGAGCAGCGTAAACAGGCACGGCGCCGAAGTCTTCCACCAACTCTCCGACCGCGGCTTCAACTGGGTCGTCGCATCCGAAGCCGTAGTCGACATCGGCATCCTGGCCCGCGTCGCCGCCCAGTCCTGGGTCGCATACGATCTCACGCAATCCAGCCTTTGGGTAGGCGCTGTCGCCGCATTCCGCGCCGTCCCATCCTTCCTCAGCCCAGCAATCGCCGCATACATCGGCAACCGCGTAAACCATCGAATCCTCGTCGCCGCCATGAGGGCATTCATCGGCCTCCTCGCAATCGTCCAGGCCATCCTCATCGGCACCAACACCATGCGACCCTGGCACCAAGCCGTCCTCACCCTCTTGACCGGACTCGCCATCGCCTTCGCATGGCCGTCGTTCACCACCTTCCTCCGAGACATCATCCAACCCTGGGCCGCGCCCCGCGCCAACGCCATCCTGGTCTTCGCACACAACCTCGGCGAACTCATCGGACCCGTCGCCGTCGGCGTCATCATCGCCCTCGTCGGTGCCGATTGGTCGTTCGTCTTCATCGCCATCCTCTACTTCGCCGGCTCCTACCTGATCCTCAACGTCCCGATGCCCGGCCAGGACTCCCGCCTCGGCAACCACCGCCATCCCTACATCCTGACCCTCCGAATCGGCTTTCGCAATATCTGCCGATCGCAACCGCTCCCATGGCTCATCACCATGCTCATCGTCACCAACCTCTTCGGCCTCGCCGTCTTCCCTCTCATCCCCCAATACGCCATAAGTGTCTTCGACAGCGGCGGTATCGGTTTCGGACTGATGACCGGCATCTTGGGAGGTGGACTCGCCACTGGATCCGCCTTGATCGCCCTCATCGGCCTGCACCGCGGCGCCAGTCTCGCCGCCATCATCGCAAGTCTGGTCTGGGCCGTCGGCTCCATCGCATTCGCATACTCCCCCAGCATCCAGACAACCCTCGTCATCCTCTTCGCCATGGGCGTCGCCAGCGTGTTTTGGGGACACGCCATCCTGATGATGATCCGCACCAACATCTACACCATCCGCCACCCGAACATAATGACCTTCTACACCGTCGTCATGGGCCTCATCCCCATCGGCTGGACCATCGGCGGAGCCATCGCCCACTTCACCACCAACGAAATCGCCCTCATAACCTCCGCCATCGCCACCATCACAACCCCCATCCTCGCCTACATCGCATCCCCAGCATTCCGGCGAAAGCCAGAAGCCATTGCGTGACGACGCATTGGCTTTGACAAAACCAGTGACATTGTCACAAACCAAACAGATCTGATCTTTATCGTTTTCAGTTTGAAATGAAGCCTAATCTTGCCCGACTCCAGTGACAAAACCCTTGACAATGTCACGGGTTTCGTGTCAACGTCCCGAAAACCACTTCTACTACGGCAAGTTTACCGCGCCTATGGGCAACATCGGCGAGGGCGGGATTCGAACCCGCGGTGGACCGAAGCCCACACCCGCGTTTCAAACGGGCACCTTAAGCCACTCAGACACCCCGCCATCATCGGATTAGAGCCCGATGGAAGATGTCGATACCCTCAAACGCGCCGTGAATTCTCGTCTACTCCGCCCTCATTTGTAATTCTACACCTGCGATCACACGCCGCAAGGTTATCCTCCTAGCGTTCCAGAATCTCGACATGATCGCGGATGCTCGTACCAGCAAGTTCTCGAAAACTCACCAGTGCATCAAGCTGCTTCGAGTAAAGCGTCGGCGCTCCAGATTGTCATCGCCAATTGACGATACAACTCTTGGCGTTCGTCAAGATCTGACTTTAGAAATTGCAGATGAGGTCGAAACTTCAACCCTGATTGACCTTTGAAATTTAAAAACCCAGGATTCCGTTCATAGGCCTGTTCGTGCAGGGTCTTCGCCAGGTAGTTCTGCCCAAAGTAATGCGGGTATTTCTCGGCGTAGGGCAACGCACCAAAACTCTGGTTGAAGCTTTTCGGCAACAGGGCTAAACCGCCTATTCGATTCCTGTATTGTGCGAAATCATATGGGTGACCGAATTCTTCGCCGTCACGTTCGAAATTATCCGCCCAAATGTGCTCAATCTCGAATGGATCCTTGCCGCCCTGCGCCATGAATTCCTCAAAGCGCGTCGGTTCGCCAGATCGAGTTCCGATAAAGTCTGCGAAACGCGCCAATATGTAGTGGACCCGTCTTCGATTCATCTGATGGAGCGCGAAATCGCTACCCCCAAACTGCAGGCTGTAGGATTCCAATTCACTCGCCAAGGATTCAGCAAGGTCCGCGGAGCCTTTACCACGCATAGGTGTAATCAGATCGTTGAAGATACGACTACGCATATATGACTCGTTGATAGCGCTGTAACCCCACGCCCTGCGCGTGATCAATGCATCGACGAATCTCGAAACGACTCTTAATTTAGCGAAAATTTCGTCATCATCATCACCCGGCTTCAAGGATGTCAACAGTGCCGGGTACTGCAAGGTGAAATTGTTCCACCAGTTATATCTGATTGCTTCTAACCCACATTGTTGAGCAAAAGCGTAGTCCTCAGCAGCTTTGCGTGCCACACCGTACCATCTCGCGTAGAAATCAAAGTCCGTTTTCACGAAGGTCGCAAAATCAGAAGGGGCTTTCAATTCAAGATCCGATTCGTTGTCCCGCACCCACCGATTGAACCCCGTGCCTATTTCGTCGTATGCCGTCATGTTCTTAGCGTGTTGACTGCGCAACCACGAACGAACAGCGTTTTCTAACGCGTGCCGGTCGAACTGGTTGAGTTCGTCTGACCTGCGTTTCCAAGTTTCGCTAGCTTCCTGTCGCGCGTCGATATCGTCGATTTTCGAGAGCAAATAACCGCGCAGCATTTCAGCCGGTGTAAGAGACAAACCGCGATCGTTCATTGACTCGAACATCGTGTATGCGTCAACATCTGTGTACGCTGTGATCTCAACAAGAAACACTCGCCTAGAAACCCAATCCACGAACAGTGGCAACACCTCAGGGGCCAAAACACTGCCCGGCAATTGTTCTTGGATATCTTCGTAGCGAGCTAGGATGTTGGTCACAGATTCGTCCGCGTCGGTATCGTCAAAGTTGATTCCTCGGTACAACGCATCAATGCATGCGCGCCGATCTGGTACGTTCAAGGTGTAGGAATTCTCTCCGTAATCATCGGCGAAAATCAGGTTTTGAAGCGTCCCTTTTTGAGCGCTCTCCGACGGCAGTTGTTGATGCAACGCAATCAGGAGCAAAGTTATCGAAGTTAAACGCTGCTGACCATCGACGATAAGAAGGTCATCGTGCACGTCGCTCACGATGATCGTGCCCAAGAAATAGATTTCGTAGCTCCTTACGGCACGTCGTTTGTCGCCGACTGAGTAGCTCTTGAGAAACGAATCAGTCAAGTCACCGATCAGTTCCGTCACATGCTCTTCTCCCCACCTGTATTCCCGCTGGTAATAATCGATTCCGAACCTCCCGCTCGACAACAAATCTTGAATGTTCTTTGGCTCGCTACGGATTTCTTTCATTTGCGATGTTGACCTTACCGACTTTTCTGGTTCGCAATCAGCAATGCTAACCAACGCGGCACGAGCGATTACCAATTCGGCGCCCCTCACGAACCGTTTCCGACATGGTCCCAAACCTTCGATAATCAGATTCAATCACTCGACATGCTTTTTTAGCTCAATCCTCTCTGTGACCACGCAACCCCGATCCAGCCCTGCGCGCCCCAACCGCCCCCCACGCGTCCTACGCGTACTCGCCATCCCCGGCTTCGCACGCCTCCTAGCATCCGAAGCCCTCTTCGACATCGGCGCCGTCGCCCGAACCGCCGCACAGTCCTGGGTCATGTACGACCTCACCGGCTCGAACCTATGGGTCGGGCTCGTCTCCGGCATGCGCTCCATACCCATCCTCGTCCTCCCCATCTTCGCCGGAGCCATCGCCGACCGTTTCGACAAACGCAAACTTCTCGCCGTCGTCCGCGTCGGTCTCGCCATCGTCTCCATCATCCAGGCCATCCTCCTCGCCCTCGGCATCATCGAGCCGTGGCACATGCTCGCACTCGCTCTCGCCGCCGGTACCGTCGTCTCATTCGCAATGCCCGCATTCTGGGCCTACCTCGCCGACCTCATACCTGCCCGTTCGCTCTCAAGGGCCACCGCCCTCGTCATGATGGGACAAAACGCCGGAGAGATGGCAGGACCCGTCATCGTCGGATGGATCATCGCATCCGCTGGCGCCGACTGGGCATACGCAATCATCGCCGGCGTATACCTCATGGGTGCCGTCTTCATCCTCAACGCGCCCAGGGGCCGGTACGCCGCCGCCGAATCCGATGACAAACCCTCCTACTACGAGAGCCTCAAACAGGGCATCGCCTACGCCCGCAAGAACCCCGTCCTTCCTTGGCTCTTCATCATGAACGCCTCCGTAAACATCACCGGCGTCGCCATGTTCCCCCTAATGCCCGAATACGCCACAAAGATCCTCGACGTCGGTCCCGTCGGCTTCGGCGTAATGTCGACCGTCCTCGGCGTCGGACTCGCCATCGGCAGCATAACCGTCGCCATTTTCGGACTGCCCCGACGCGTCATGCCTACAATCATCGTCTCCAGCTTCATCTGGGACTTCGGCATGATTGGATTCGGATTCTCTCGCATCTACCCGTTGACCCTCTTCATGCTCTTCGCCATGGGTATCGCCGCCATGTTCTGGATGAACGCCATCACCAACCTCTTCCAACGCGAAGCCACCGGCGAAATGCGAGGCCGAGTAATGGCCCTCTACTCCATCGGCATGGGCCTATTTCCTCTCGGCTGGACATTCGGCGGAACCCTCTCAGCCCTAATCGGCAACGAACCAACCCTAATCGTCTCCGCCCTAGGCGGCACCCCCCTAGTCCTCCTAGCAATGCTCCTAACCCCCGGCCTCCGCCGCTCCTAACCCATCCCCGTCATTCCCGCGAAAACAGGAACCCCAAGCGCGGAGGGGGCGCGACCACCTTATTCCCCTCCCTTTTCCAATGGGAGATACAGAGGAGTTCCGCAGGTAAGGGGCCAGAAGCCCTCCCCCAACCACCAACCCAACCCGCAAGGAAACCGCCGCATCGTAAGGGCCGTTCGTGAACGGCCCAAGCACCGCGAACGTAGGGGGCAGGTTTCAAACCTGCCCAGCGCTCTTCGCAGAAAGAAAGCCCCCGCCAAACCAAAACCACCACCCGACCTCATCCCCGCAAGACCAGCGCGAATACCCAAACAACTACAACCGAATCCCAAGAATCCCAATTCAGACGAAACACCGAAAAATCCGTCAAATCCTTCAACCTCCTTCGTATCCTAGTTCGAATCATTAAAATCATTCCCCATCATCACCATCCACATCACAGCTACCAACGGAGCACCCGATGAAGATCACCGACGTCAAAGCATGGGTCGTCGAACCCCAAGGCCCCGTTTTCGGTAGCACCATGGATCGCCACTGGACCTTCGTGCGCATCGACACCGACGAGGGGATCTCCGGTTGGGGTGAGGCCACAAGTAGCCCCCGACGCGGGAGCTTCCTCACCGCCCAGGCCATCCTCGCCATGAAAGAAGCCCTGGTCGGCGAGGATCCCGTCAACATCGAACCTCTCTGGCATAAACTCTACCGGCGATATACCTACTTGGGCTCCCGCGGCCTCCCAACCACCGCCATCAGCGGCATCGACATCGCGCTCTGGGACATCAAAGGCAAAGCCCTCGGCAAACCCATCTACGAACTCCTCGGCGGAAAGTTCCGAGACGAAGTCCGCCTCTATGCAAACGGATGGTTCGCCGGCGCTTCAACCCCCGAGGACTACTACGAAGCCGCCAAAAAAGTCGCCGCTTCCGGCCACGAAGCCCTCAAACTCGACCCCTTCCTCGAGATGCGGCCCTACCACACCGCCTACCAGACCGGCCAGATCTCCCAAGACGGCGAGCAGCTCGGATACGATATCGTACGCGCAACCCGCGACGCAGTCGGCCCCCAGTTTGAGATCCTCATCGACGCCCACGGGCACTACAACGTCCCCTCCGCCATCCGCATCGCAAACAACCTCTACGAGCAGAGCCGCATCGAGTGGTTCGAAGAGCCTTTACCTCCCGAAGGTTTCGACGGACTCGAAACCATCCGCGCCCACACCCAACCAAACATCTGCGTCGGCGAACGTCTCTTCACCCGTTGGGACTTCCTGCCAGTCTTCCATCGCAACCTCGCCGACTACATCATGCCCGACATCGTCTGGACCGGAGGCATCTCCGAGATCCGCAAGATCGCAACCATGGCCGAGGCTTACTACATCCCCATCAGCCCTCACAACGCCATGGGCTCGCTCCAGATCGTCGCCGGTGCACACGTCTCCATGGCGACCGTCAACTTCTACCGACTCGAACACTCAATCGCGTCCATACCCGCCTACAACGCAATGCTCGAGGAACCCATCGACTTCCACGACCAATACGTCAAAGTCTCCGGCAAACCCGGCCTCGGCGTAGACGTCAGCATGGAAGCCATCCAAAAACACCTCCATCCCGACTGGCCTTCAGCGTGACGTCGCCGCCCAATCCCAACCCCTTGATGCTCAAGGAGGGACTCCCCGAATTCTCCCCCTTGATGCTCAAGGGGGAATACAAGGGGGTTTAGACTAACTACGGGCGAACGCTGGGATCTATGCAACAAAACCTCGCAAATCGCTTGCCATTCTTCTACGGCTGGTGGATCCTCGGCGCCGCCGGAACAGCCAACTTCGCACGCAACGCCGCCGCCAGCCTCACCATCTCCGTCTTCATCTACCCCCTCTCTGAAGAACTCGGATGGAGCCGGACCCTCATCGCTGGAGCAGCCGCAGCTGGTGGACTAGCCGCAACCTTCACCTCACCCATCATCGGCCGACTCATCGACCGCTACGGTGCCCGCACCGTCCTGACCGTCAGCATCGTCATCCTAATCATCTCCACCGCCGCACTAGCCTGGTCCGACATCTCCCTGACCATCATGGGCGCAACCATCCCGTGGGTCTTCTACATCGCCTACGCCACCGGCCGCGTCATCTTCGCCAGCCCGGTCCAGATCGGCACCTCCGTCGTCGTCTCTCGATGGTTCGTCCGCATGCGAGGTCGCACCAACGGCATCCTCGGCCTCACCCACTCTGCCGGAATGGTCCTTTTCCCACTCATCGCCTCCATCGTCATCGCACAAAGCGGCTGGCGAGACGCCTGGTACGTCCTCAGCGTCGTGGTCTTTGTTGTGGCGTTGCTGCCAGTGGCATTGCTGATATCAGAGCAGCCGGAGGATTTAGGGTTGCGCCCTGATGGTGATGACTTAGAAGAGATAACTGATGAAGAGGCCCGTAACGGGACTGACTCGTCGCTAGAAGAGCCGAATTGGACGTCGGGTGAGGCGATGCGGACGCCCGCACTATGGCTGTTGGCGTTGGCGACGGGGATGATGTTCTTCATGCACGCCGGATCGAACACCCACGCGGCAGCATTTTTTCGCGATCAGGGTTTAGGTGCTGTCACCGCGGGGGTGAGTATAAGTCTCAACGCGATATTTCTCGGGGTCAGCAGTTTGATCTGGGGGAGAATCGTCGAAAAGGTGCCGGCGAGATACGTGATGGCCGCGGTCGCATTGAACTTGGCGATTGGTGCTTTCCTGTTCACATTGACAGACACGACCGTAGAGGCACTGGTCTTTTCAGCATTCTTTGGATTCGGACTTGGCGGCATGTTAGTAGTCCCGCCAGTGGCATACGCCGACTACTTTGGAAGACCTGCACTAGGCACGATACGAGGCATCACCGAACCATTCACAACCTTAGGCCAAGCCATCGGCGTCATGATCCCCGGTTTGATCTTCGACTTCGTCGGCAACGAGACCTATCTCCCCTTCTTCTACCTTGCAACCGCTATCGGCCTGCTAGCCGCCATCGCATCCCTATTCGCCAAAAAACCCGCCAATAACATGACGGCAGGAGTCTGAGAAATGAAAATCACCGACATAAACGCATACGTGGTTACTCCTCCCGGCCACGGTTACGGCGGACCAAACGAACGCCAATGGACCTTCGTGAAAATCGACACCGACGAAGGCATCCACGGCTGGGGCGAATGCACCAACTACCCCGGCGGCGGCAGCTTCCTAACCGCCCGAGCGGTCCTCGCAATGAAAGAGGTCCTCGTCGGAGAAGACCCCACAAACATCGAGCCCCTCTGGCACCGCCTTTTCCGCAGATACACCTACATGAGCTCCCGCGGCTTCGCTTCCACGGCAATCAGCGGCATCGATATCGCCCTCTGGGACATCAAAGGCAAATCGCTAGGTGTTCCCGTATACGAACTCCTCGGAGGCAAGTTCCGTGACGAGGTCCGCCTTTACGCCAACGGATGGTTCCCTAACTGCACAACCCCCGAAGACTACTACGATGCGGCCAAAAAGGTCGTCGCAGACGGCCACGAGGCGATGAAACTCGACCCATTCAACGAGATGGTCCCTGTCCACACCCGCTTCACCGATGGCACCATCTCACACGCAGGCGAACAACTCGGATACGACATAGTCCGAGCTGTCCGAGAAGCGATCGGGCCGAAACCCGAAATCCTCATCGACGCCCACGGCAACTTCAACGTGCCAACCGCGATCCGCCTCGCCAACACTCTCCACGAGCAGTCCAACATCGAGTGGTTCGAAGAACCGCTCCCTCAAGAGAGCTTCGACGCCCTTGAAACCGTCCGCCAAAACACCGTCCCCAACATCTGCGTCGGAGAACGCCTTTACACCCGTTGGGACTTCCTTCCCATCTTCCGCCGCAACTTAGCCAACTACATCATGCCTGACATCGTCTGGACCGGTGGCATCAGCGAAATCAAAAAGATCGCTTCGATGGCCGAGGCCTACTACATCCCCATCAGCCCCCACAACGCCATGGGCTCCATCCAAATCATCGCCGGCGCCCACGTCTGCATGTCAACCGTCAACTTCTACCGCCTAGAACACGCCATCTCCTTCATCCCCATGTACCAAGCAATGCTCGAAGAACCGATCGATTTCCACGGGCAGTATGTAAAGGTGTCAGGGAAGCCGGGGCTAGGGGTTGAGGTTAGTTTGGATGCGATGGAGAGGTATGGGGTAGGGGGGTGGTAGAGCCACGATGATATTGCGATCTGTCACCGTCTTGATGTCGTATATTTGGAGTTTGCGCTCAGACGCGATATTCGACGAAACCAACAACCAACGCAACGACCATGATTGAAGCATTGAAACCCACAGCCGGGACCTTATTCGGTCAACCAGTTCATTTCGATATACCACCCTACCAACGAAATTATGTCTGGACAAGAGACGCGCATTGGGAGCCTCTCTGGCAAGACATATCAAAAATCGCGCACATCGTGCGAGATGCCGTTAAACAAGGTTTGATTGATCCTCGAAAGGTTCAAGAAAACGACATCGATGCCCATTTTTTCGGTTCATTGATCACGAAATTTAAAGGTCAAAGCGGCCATATATCGCAGTATACGGTTATAGATGGTCAACAACGGATTACAACTTTGCAACTGTTAATGGCTGCGGCTATTGACGTTTTCGAGGAACACGGAGCGGGCGAGTTCTCGGTCGAATTGCACAACTACGCTTTCAACGTGTCTCATTCGCAAATATCATCTTCGCATGAACTGAAACTCGACCCCAAGGTCGGCGATTACACTGATTTTGCGCACATAATGGAAACCACCAAAAACGGCGGAAGCAAACCTCAAAGCAGAACGAGCCTGACGGGTTGCTATTGGTTCTATCACAAGAGAGTCACCGACTTCATTGCCGCCAATAAAGGACTGGAAAAGGAATACGCTCAAGCTTTGTACTTAACTCTGGGCCGCGGAATCAAATTTGTCGAGATCCAGTTGTTGGGTAACGAAAACGAACACACGATATTCGAGACGCTCAACGCACGCGGAAAGCCTTTGTCTGAATTCGAAAAGTCCAAAAACTACATGCTAGCCGTGGCGACAGATTTGGGAGATGACAATTATGGAACGTACCAGGATTATCTTGAAAGGTTCGACGCGGAGAGATTCTGGTTGGAACCCGCCAATCAACCCCGATTTGAAGGGTCGCGCGTCGGCCTGTTTTTCCAACATTGGGTGCACATCGAAATCGGCACTAGGCCTTCTAACGACGACGTATATCGGTCGTTTAGGCGACACGTCGAGACATCCATTAAGCGCGACCCCATGAAATTCGATCAGATGCTTCATCGGATGGTAGAATTCGCCGATGCCTTCGAACAGATTTTGCTGATCCAACGAGACGGCAGCAGTGCTGGTGTTTTCGAATACAGGAGGAATGTGTTGAATATCGGCGTGATCATGCCGTTGATGATGGTTCTAAAACGTACTTTCGGGACACTACCGGATTTCGAACGAGGTTTAGAGATTTTGGAAAGTTACTTGATGCGGAGATTCGTTGTCAATGCTTCAAATCGAGGGCTCGATGACGTTGTCGCCAGGATTTTGAGCGAAGCAGGGAAAGATAAACGCGTCGACTTTCTGCGCATATTGAAACGTGGGTTGGCACGTCCAACCGGTGGCGCGAGGTGGCCCGACGACGATGAAGTGTATTGGCAAGTAGCAGATCGTGATATGTACTCAACTTCGGCCTCGCTCGCGCCTAGGATCCGATTGGTTTTGGAAGGGATCGCTCAACGGTTGCATGTCGCTGAAGCGAGTTTGCCGTTCGATCAATACGGAAAGCTGACGATCGAGCATGTCGTACCGAAGAGCTGGGACAAGCATTGGAATGCCGTGGGTGAAGACACTGATCTACCGAATTGGGATTTGGAGTTGGGACGGCTAGGGAATTTAACCCTCGTTTCGGGTCCAATGAATTCCAAATTGAGCAACAAGTCGTGGGACGAAAAACGACCGATATTGGAGCGAGATAATCTGTACCTGAACCGCGACATCGTTGAAAACATCGAGGTGGATCGGCAATGGGATATCGAAGCAATTCGCGAGCGCGGTAGGCGAATGGCGGCACTGATCTGCGAAATATGGCCTAAGTCGGTTGATTGACAATTGGGCCTTACGTCTGAGTTTCTGCGAGTATTGAACTGTAGGGTGAGCGTTTCGTTGTTTCACCCCACCGGAAAATCGGCATACGTCACAATCCCATGCCCTAGTCCCGCATAGTCCCGATCCCAACGCTCCTGAATCCCGGCTCGCCAATCCAGTGTTGCCTTCTCAAGTTCAGATGTCAATCTAGGTGCCTGATCGGCTAAGTTATTGCTCTCCGAGATGTCTTTGCTGAGGTCGGCTAGGTGAATGTGGGTTTGGGGTTCATCTTCTTCTACCAGCACACCGTCGATGACCAATTTGTAATTCCCGCGCCGGATGGCCGTTTGACCATCCAACTCCCAGTAAAGGTCGCGTGCAGGCAAATCGGTGCCATCGGACAAAAGATCTAGGATGCTGGTGCCGTCAAACTCTCCCTTCTCGGCAGTAGGAGCGTCGCCATCAACGGCATGAAGTACCGTCGGCACAATGTCCATCGAAGCGCACGGAGTGTCGACCACCTGCCCGGGGGGTATACGTGCGGGATAGTGAGCGAGCGCAGGCATTCGAATGCCGCCGTCGAAGAGGCTGAATTTGTGGCCCTTGAGTCCGCCAGAGGTTCCGCCATAGTACGGATCCAGAGTCCCGTCTAGCCAATTTCGGGTTTCGCGGGACGGGCCGTTGTCGGAGACGAAGAATGTGATCGTGTTCTCGTCTTCACCGAGGCGCGTTAGTTCGTTCATGATCGCACCGATGGCATCATCAACAGCACTGATCATCGCCGCCATGATGCGTCGATCCCATGGAAGATGCGCAAATCGCGACGTGTATTTTTCGGGCGCGTGCATTGGGTAGTGCGGCGCGTTGAAGGGTGCGTAGAGGAGGAATGGTTTGCCTGAGGCTCGCTTCTCGGCGACCATTGCTCGTAGGCGCTCAATAGACTTCTCGGCGATTAGTTCGGTGAAGTATTCGCTGTCGTGCCAGACCTCCTCGTTGTTCTCCCAGAGGTCGTGCGTTGGGTTGATGCCGGGGCCGGGTCTGTTTGCTCCCCAGTAGTAGATGTGCGAGTAGAAGTCGATGCAACCCGCGAGGAATCCGAACCAGTAGTCGAAGCCGTGGGAGTGTGGTCTACATTCGTCGGTGAGTCCGAGGTGCCACTTGCCGACCATAGAGGTCTGGTAGCCGCGATCTTTGAGGAGCGATGAGATCGTGGGTGTGGAGTTGGGAAGCCCTGATGCGGTTCGGTGACCTTGGAGGATGGCGCGGACGCCGGCATTTCCGGGGTATCTGCCTGTCAGCAGAGCGGCGCGTGAAGGGCTGCATACCGGGCTGTTTGAGTACCAGTCGGTAAAGCGGACGCCCTCCGTTGCAAGCCTATCTAGGTTCGGCGTGCGGAAGTCGGTAGCTCCCATGCAAGACAGATCGCCGTAACCTTGGTCGTCGGTCATGAAAACGATCACGTTGGGACGTTGATTTTCGGTTGACATGGAGGATTATTCTACCCCCACAAAAAACGGGGGCCGTCGTCAAACGGCCCCCGCAGTACGCGATTTGATTTACGAGTACGCTACTCGTTGTTGTCGTCGTCGCCGAACGAGATGACGGGTTCTGCCGGACTCTCACTGTCGCCGAAGAACGCGCTGGTTAAGTCGGAGTAGTCTGGTGGCGACGCGCTTGCGTCATCATCGTCACCTGAGAATCCGATGGACACAGTCGAGCTATCGGAATCGACGTTGAAGGCGGCAAGCGATGCGGCAACATCATCGCTGGCGATCGCGGCAAGTGCCTCTTCCCAGCCTTGCGTGACCGGCTCCGCCAACACGGTTTCGGGATCGGGCAAGCCAAGAAGCTCACGGCCCTCGGACGAGCGGTCGAGCCTCGCCGGTATCATGCGGCCGATGATGACGTTCTCCTTGAGTCCTGTCAGCCGATCAACGCTGCCTTGCAAAGCCGCGTCGGTGAGTACTCGTTCTGTTTCTTGGAACGATGCCTTGGCCAAGAAGCTCTGCGACATTAGCGACACCCGGCTGATACCCAGAAGAACTGGAGATGCAGTTGCCGGTTCGCCGCCTTGCTCGCGCACGTCTTCGTTGGCCTGCAGGTACTGAGAGCGATCCACAACCTCGTCGATAAGGAGTTTCGAATCGCCGGTGCTTTCGATCTTGACCTTTTGGAGCATCTGACGCACCACGACTTCAAAGTGCTTGTCGTGCACCTTCACGCCTTGGGAGCGGTAAACGCGTTGCGCCTCTTCGACGAGGTAGCGCTGGACCGCCTCGATCCCGCTGATGCGGAGAATGTCGTGCGGGTTCCGTGTCCCGTCGGTGAGTTGCTCTCCGGGTTGGATCTCCTGTCCTTCGGAGACGAAGATTTCGGCATTGCTCTGAGGCATGTACTCGCGCTCATCGATTTCATGCCAGACGATGCGGATTATCCCGTCTTCGATGCTTTCGACCTCCCCTGATACTTCCGAGACGATGTCTTCGGGCAATGCGAGTGCACCATCATCGCCCATCGCGTCGCGACGGCCTGCCGCAGACAGCGTAAGGAGATTGGAGCCAGCATCGACCCAGTCGCCGACTTCAACGGCTGACCGGTAACCGTCTAGGACTTCAACTTCAGAGTGGAAAGTCTCGACGTTTTCTACGGCGATGACGAGGTTGCCTTGTGACTCTCGGAATTGGATCGTTCCAGCGATTTCCGACAGGATCGCCGGAGCCTTCGGGTTGCGCGCCTCGAATAACTCTTGGACACGAGGTAGACCAGTAGTGATGTCACGGTCGCTAGCGATACCACCGGTGTGGAAGTTCCGCATCGTGAGCTGAGTTCCAGGCTCACCGATGGATTGTGCGGCGACGATGCCGACAGCCTCTCCGATGATCGAGGGGCGATTATCTGCGAGCATGCTCCCGTAGCAGCGTGTGCAGATGCCCCGTTCTAGCATGCAAGCGACTGGTGATCTGACCTCGAGCTCCTCCAACTCGGTCGCGGCGATCCGGCGGGCCAGATCGTTTTCGATAAGGTCGGCAGGAGTAGCGAGGACTTCACCAGTTTCAGGATCTACGACATCTCGCACGGGGTACCGACTGAAGATGCGCTCTTCGAACGGGAGGTTCAACGCGCGGGAAGTATCCGCAGCAATAGTCATCCCGATGTGTGTGCCGCAGTCATGTTCGTTGATGATGACGTTCTGGGCAGCGTCGGCCATTCGACGGGTGAGATACCCCGCTTCGGCAGTCTTCAACGCGGTGTCGGCAAGCGCTTTGCGAGACCCGTGTGTCGATGCGAAGAACTCGTGGACCGAGAGACCCTCCGAGAAGCTGGCTTCGATCGGGACGTCGATGATGCGTCCGCGCGGGTTCGACATGAGACCACGCATGCCAGCCATCTGTTTGATCTGCGCCAAGTTACCCTTCGCACCGGAGTCGGACATGGCAAAAACGCCGTTGTATTCGGGCAGGTGCGACTTGACGGCATCAGTAACAAGGTCTGATGTTTCGTTCCAAGTCTCGATAGTTGCGGTGTATTTCTCCTCGTCGGTAATTACACCTTCTTCAAACATCCTCTGCAACTCAGCGACTTGGGCACGTCCCTCGCTGAGCAGCGCCTCCTTTTCGGGCGGTGGCACAGCGTCCTTGATCGCAATCGTCGTGCCGGACCGGGTCGCGTATTCGAAGCCCAACCGCTTCATCTCATCGAGTACGGCGGCGGTACCAGCATTACCAAGTTCGCTGTAGCAGCTGTGAACGACCGCGTCGAGTTCGTCTTCCTTCATCACATAGTTGTGGAAGCCCATCGAATCGGGAAGCATCTCGTTGAAGACGATCCGACCGACTGTGGTCTCAATCCAATCGTGAGGATCACCGATAGTGACAGGCTCGATCGCGGTCGGTTCGGTCCAGACACGCGTGCCTCCCGGGACTCGAACGCGGATGCGGTCTCGCAGACCAATCACGCCGTTTTCTTGAGCGAACCGAGCTTCCTGCATGTCACCGAAGTAACGAACGCCGCTGTGTCCGTTTTTGGATGCGGCTCCCGCTTCACCGTTCTCAATGGCGAAATCAGTTACCAAATCCGAAGCGGGTACCGGCACTGCCACATCCATGACTGGGCCGGTCATGTAGTAAAGCCCGAGGAGCATATCCAGAGTTGGCGACACGATCGGCGATCCCGAACGCGGCGCGAGCATGTTGCTGGTGCTCATCATGAGTTTCTTCGCCTCGTTCACAGCGCCTGGAGAGAGCGGCACGTGAACTGCCATCTGGTCGCCGTCAAAGTCGGCGTTGAACGCCGTGCACACCAATGGGTGCAGCTGAATAGCCTTACCTTCAACCAGCTTGGGGTAAAACGCTTGAATTCCCAAGCGGTGGAGCGTCGGTGCCCGATTGAGGAGGACGGGATGCCCATCGACTACCTTTTCGAGGGTGTCCCAGACCTCCGCGTCTGCCTGTTCGGCACGGCGTTTTGCCGTCTTGATGTTGTGCGCATGCCCTAGGGCGATGAGACGGTTCATGACGAACGGTTTGAAAAGTTCTAGCGCCATCTCTTTCGGGATGCCGCACTGGTCCAACTTCAATTGCGGACCAGAGATGATCACAGCTCGCCCGCTGTAGTCGACGCGCTTTCCTAGCAAGTTCTGACGGAATCGTCCCTGCTTTCCTCGCAACAGGTCGGTGAGAGACTTCAGCTTGTGGTTGTGGCGGCCCATGATCGCTCGACCACGCCGTCCATTGTCAATCAACGCGTCGACCGCTTCCTGCAACATCCGCCGCTCGTTGCGGACGATGATGTCAGGCGCCGAGAGTTTCAGGAGATGGCTGAGTCGATTGTTGCGGTTAATGACACGACGGTAAAGGTCGTTGAGGTCGCTGGTTGCGAACCTCCCACCGTCCAACTGCACCATCGGGTGCAACTCGGGCGGCAAGACCGGGAGAACCGTAAGGACCATCCATTCGGGCCGGTTGCCACTGGTACGGAAAGCCTCGACGACGCTCAATCGCTTAACGGCCTTCGCTCGCCGTTGTCCCGAAGTGTCCCGGATAATTTCCGTCAACTCTTCGTGGATACTGTCAAGGTTGAGATTTTGAAGGAGTTCCAGGATCGCTTCCGCACCCATGCCGGCCTCGAAAACTGGACCGAACCGATCGTTCAGCTCACGGTACTCAGCCTCAGTCAGTTCCGACTTTTCTTGTAAGCTTTCGGCCTGTTCGATCTTCCGTGCAATGTCCTGTTCAAAGACGATCTTGTAGTGCGCCAGCTTGGTTTCTATCTCGTCGTCAATGGATGCACCTTCTGGGGCGCCGGGAATCGCATCAGGGTCCTCGCCCAAAGAGTTGTGCACATTGATGATCTGATCCAGCAATTGAGCCAGATACTCTTCGTTTCGTTCCGCGGTGGCGTACTGAATTCGCTCTTCGTCGATGCGCGCCAACTCTTGGTCGCGGTATTCCATCAATTCCGTGATGGCTTGCAGTCTCGCATCTTCGTCTACCTTGGTGATGATGTAGCAGGAGAAGTAGAGGACGCGCTCAAGGTTGCGAGGAGTGATATCCAAGATGATGCTCATCCTGGACGGCGTACCCTTGGAAAACCAGATGTGCGCGACCGGAGCAGCCAAGTTGATGTGTCCCATTCGCTCACGGCGAACCGATGAACGCGTGACTTCGACCTTGCACTGATCGCAGACGAAGCCTTCTCTTCGCATACGCATGTCGCGTTGCCGCTTGTATTTGCCGCAGTAGCACTCGAAGTCGCGGGTTGGGCCGAAGATGCGTTCGCAGAACAGTCCATCGCGTTCCGGCCGAAGCGTGCGGTAATTGATCGTTTCGGCTTTCTTGACTTCTCCCCACGACCACTTCCTGATCACCTGTGGCGATGCGATCGAGATCTTGATCGCTCGGAAATCGCTCTCGGGATTAGGAGCTACTTGTTGCATTGGAGTGAATGCCATTCCGTTTCACCTCTTGTAGCCGTTAAGCTGGCTTCGTGTGGTTAAAAGTGCGGTGTGCGGGTGCAGACAAGATATCTACACCCGATCAGGGTTATTGGTCGTCGTCCGCGGAGTCGTTGGTATCGTCGGTCTCGCCGTCTTCTTCTTCGAAATCGACATCGAACTCCAAGACTGGTGGCGGTAGTTCCGCTCCGATGTCCAGAACATCTCCGCCAAGGGATTCCGTTTCTGGAAGAGGATGTACTTCAAGGTCATCGACTCCCGATGGCTGATCTTCGTCATAGCTTGGGTCCACGTTCTGGTCCCCGATCATCGAGATGTCCAAGCCGAGGCCTTGGAGTTCATGCACGAGGACGTTAAAGGATTCAGGCACATCGGCTGAGACAACCGATTGCCCTTTGACGATGGCCTCGTAAGCCAATACCCGTCCCTTGACGTCGTCGGACTTTATGGTCAGAACTTCCTGCAAGGTGTGCGGTGCAGAGTAAGCCTCAAGCGCCCATACCTCCATTTCGCCGAATCGCTGGCCGCCGAACTGCGCCTTACCACCCAATGGTTGCTGAGTGATGAGCGAATAGGGGCCGGTCGATCGGGCGTGCATCTTGTCTTCTGCAAGGTGGATCAGCTTCATCATGTAGATGTTGCCAACCGTGACGGGTTGGTCGAATTGCTCGCCGGTGCGCCCATCGACGAGGATTTGCTTACCAAGGATGGGAGCGGCGTTGCCTTTTTCACGATCGAGGCGACGCGCAAGTTCCAAGAGGTCTTCACGCCCCAATCCGGCGACGTCTTCACCTGCAACGCCGGCCAGCCAAATGCGCATGCATACTTCGCTCGCTTTACCGACATCTTCCGGAGCTTGACTGTGAATCTCGTCGTAACTGTAGCCACGGTCTTCAAGCCATGATCGGATCATCTCTCGATCGATCTCCCGGGTTGTCAAATCACGGTGGTCTCGCGCGCCTGAAGCGCCGACGAACCATGCTCTTGCCAGTTCGTCCTCGATGGCAACTTCGCTCGCGCTGTCGAACACCGGGGTGACAGCGGCGAAATCTAGTTCACGGGCTGCCCATCCCAGATGCGTTTCGAGCAGTTGTCCCAGGTTCATGCGCGACGGCACACCAATCGGATTGAGCACTATGTCTAGAGGGGTACCATCGGGCAGGTGGGGCATGTCTTCACGCGGCAGGATCATGGCAACGACACCTTTGTTTCCGTGCCGTCCTGCCATCTTGTCGCCCTGCATGATCTTGCGCGTATGAGCCACCCACACGCGGACCATCATCGAGACGCCCGGCGGCAACTCGGCGCCGTCTTCCTTTTTGCTGACACGCACCTTGATGACTTTGCCCTTTTCACCGTGCGGGACGCGTAAGCTGGTGTCTTTGGTGTCGCGTGCCTTCTCACCGAATATTGCTCGAAGAAGTTTTTCTTCGGCGGTCAATTCGGTTTCGCCCTTCGGAGTGACCTTGCCTACCAGGATGTCGCCTGGGCCCACCCAGGTGCCGGGGATGACGATTCCTTCTTCATCGAGATTCGACAAGTTGCTCTCGCCAACATTGGCGATGTCGCGCGTGATTTCTTCAGGACCCAACTGAGTTTCGCGAGCTTCGACTTGGTGTTTTTGGATGTGCGTCGACGTGAATCGATCGTCCTTGACGAGGTCTTCGCTGAGAATGATCGCGTCTTCGTAGTTGCCACCACCCCAACTCATGAATCCAACCAACACGTTTTGACCTAGAGCGAGACGTCCGCCGTCGGTGGAGGAGCTATCCGCGATGGGTTGTCCGGCATAGACCCTTTGCCCTTTGCCAACTATGGGGTGCTGGTTGATGCAGGTGCTTTGGTTGGAGCGCTCGTATCGGATGAGCGGGAATACGTGGGTCTGACCTTGGTCGTCGGCGATAACGATCTTGTCGCTCGTCACGGAGGTGACGATGCCGTCGGTAGAGGTACGAACCACCTGACCGCTGTCCAAAGCGGCGCGGTCTTCGATCCCGGTGCCAACAATCGGCGCCTCGGGTCTGATAAGCGGCACTCCCTGGCGCTGCATGTTCGAACCCATCAGAGCTCGGGTCGCATCGTCGTGCTCAAGGAAAGGAATGAGGCCGGCGGAGACGCTCACGATTTGTGAGGGGGAAACGTCAATGTAGTCGACATCTTCCGGGCGTGCCTTGATGTACTGCTCGCCACCGGTACGGCAACTGACAACGCCTTCAAGCTGCCCAACTTGATCCACTGGGGTGGTCGGTTCGCCGATGAGAACTTCTTCTTCTTGGTCAGCGGAGAGATAAACGACATCGTCGCCACTGAGCGAGATGTAGGGTCGGACCACTATGTCTTGTTCGCCAAGGCGTCGGAGACGCTTCGCCAGTTCCTGATCGATTAGGGTGTTTGGCGACGCGACGAGTGTTTTACGGCTTTTCTCTCGGACCTCTTGAAGCAAGGTGCGTCCAACTAGGTCGTCGGAGCGGTTTGAGATGGTTGTTCGGACTTTCCTATAAGGAGTCTCCACGAAACCAAATTCGTTCACTTTTGCGTAGGTGGCGAGAGAACCGAGAAGGCCGATATTCGGACCTTCAGGGGTCTCGATTGGGCAGATACGCCCATAGTGGGAGTGGTGGACGTCACGAACGTCGAAACCAGCGCGGTCGCGCGTCAGACCGCCAGGTCCAAGTGCTGAAAGTCGCCGTTTATGGGTCAACTCGGACAACGGATTGGTCTGATCCATGAATTGGGATAGCTGAGAACCACCGAAGAACTCTTTGACCGCGGCGCCCACTGGTCGGATGTTTATCAAAGCTGCGGGGGTAGTCTCACCGGGGTGAGTCGTCATGCGTTCGCGAACGACACGTTCCATCCTGACGAGGCCGACGCGGATCTGGTTTTGGATCAACTCGCCGACGGTGCGGACACGCCGGTTTCCGAGATGATCGATGTCGTCCGGGACCGCCGCGCTATCGTTGACTTTGATCATGCGCTTGATGATGTTGACAAAGTCTTGCTTGGTCAGAGTTCGACGTGAGAGGTCAACATCTACATCGATTCGCCTGTTGAGCTTGTAACGCCCCACATCGCCCAGATCGTATCTGCGCGAGTCGAAAAACATTTGAGAGACGAGGCGCTTTGCTCCGTCGACCGTCGCAGGTTCGCCCGGTCGCATCCGTTTGTGAAACTCTTTTAGCGCTTCGTCCTCGTCCTTAGCGTCCGCGTCGGATTCCCAGGTGGCGCCAATGTAATCGCGCACATCGGTACCTTCATCGTCGTTAGTCGGATCTCCGAAGATATCGCGCATCGCGTCGAGCGCGTCGAGCTTAAGAGGATTTTCCTCGTCGTATTCGGTACCGTCGTCGACGGCCGCGATAGCGCGCAGAAGAGTCGTGACCGGTAACTTGCGCTTGCGATCGACTTTTGCGAATAGGATGTCTCGGTTGCTGGTTTCAAGCTCTACCCATGCGCCGCGGTATGGGATGAGCTTCACGCTGCAGAGACGATTGCCGGTGGCCGGGTCTTCATCCTGCGAGTAGTATGCGCCGGGGGACCGAACAAGCTGCGAAATGACGACGCGCTCGGCACCGTTGATGATGAACGTGCCGTTCTCGGTCATCTTGGGCATATCACCGAAGAAGATCGTTTGCTCTTTGATTTCGTCGGTCTCGTTGATCTTCAACTCGATCGTGACGTGCAGCGGGACACTGTAAGTGACCTCACGCTCCCGGCACTCCTCTTCAGTGAATTCGGGATCGCCGATCTCGTGCTCTGTCAGACTCATCTCGTACTTCGGGTTGTCGGACGAGTAGTCGGTGATTGGCGAGATTTCATTGAATAGCTGACGGAGCCCATCCCCGAGCAGCCAATCAAAGGAATCTTTCTGGACTTGGATGAGGTCCGGCATGTCCGTCGGGACTTTGGTTTCGCCGAAAGTGCGATACGCGCGGCTGCGGCCGCCCGATGTCAAAGCCTGTGAAATGACCATTCAGTTCTCCTTGAGAGCGAGCAGGGAATCAGCAGCAACGATCCGGTCTAGTCGTGATGGCTGAGGTTCTGCACCGATGACGGAATTCGGCTGTGTCCGTATCGCGCGAAAGCGCGCGACCCCAAGCTGGAGATTTTTACCAGTTGCGGAAGCGCTATGAATCGCCCAGAGTGGGCGTGGCCGCGGATTACGTGCACTGTTTTAATGTTAACCGCTCGCGGCTGATATGTCTAGCGGGTTTTTGCGTATCTGATCGCGTTTCCCGACATACCGTAAGGCTTAGCAATAACCAGATAGTCACGAAGATTCCGATTGATCCGTCCGGGATGGTCGCCCTTGCATGCCCGGCGTGCCACGTAGTGGAACGTCTTTCAGGAATAGAACTATCACCACCGATATTACCAGGATGAAGAACGTGGCAAGGAATACTGACGACAGCGACGACGCGAGCGCGGTACGCAGACCTTCTAGCATGGCCGTAGTCGCCCCTTCCGAGAGATCCAAACGCGCCATCAATCCGTTTACGGCCTCGGGATTGACCATCGCAGCAGGGTTTTCTGCGAGTTCTGACACTTGATCTGGCCCCAATCTCTGCAGAACTTCAGACGGAATCGATTCGTTTAGATTGTTTTGGAAACGATTCGCCATCAAGGAACCCAACAGTGCTAACCCCAGCGCGCCACCGATCGTGCGATAAAACTGCACGGTTGACGTCGCAATTCCCAAGAAGCGATGCTCGACCGCATTCTGGGCTGCGATTGTGAACGACGGGAATGTGAAACCGAGGCCGAACCCGAGCAAAATGATGAACCCGATCGCGGTCGGGTAGTTAGTCGATTCCGATGTAGTCGACATCAATAAGATGCCGATCGACATCATCAACACGCCAGCAAAACCCGGCCACCGGTAGCTACCTAATCGAGAAATCACCTGCCCTGATATCGAAGCGCCGACGACGGTGCCGAGCATCATCGGCGTCAAGAAACTTCCGCTGCTGGTGGCCGATGCGCCAAGAACGCCTTGGAAAAACAGTGGTATGAAGATGATGGCTCCGAACATCCCAAAGCCGGTCACGAATGTTGCCAAGATAGTGACCGCGAGGACAGGATTGGTGTAGATGTGAAGAGGCATGATTGGGTTCGAATTGCGCATCTCCACCAACACGAACAAGACGACGGCAACCGCGGCTACCGCAAAAAGCATGATGACATCCGGAGATGTCCATCCAGATTCGCCTGCGAAAGACAAGGCGAGCATCAGGGGAACGACGGCCGCTACCAACGTAATGATGCCCAGGACATCGATGGTCCGATCCATCGGTTGCGGCTCGATCCTCGGGAAGAACAGCGACATCGCGATGATCAGCGGGATGCTGATCGGCAGGTTGATGTAGAAGATCCAGTTCCATGACAATGTATCGGTGATAAATCCGCCAAGGGTCGGCCCGATAACTGATGACATTCCGAACACCGCGGCGATGACCCCTTGTATCCTGCCACGATCAGCAGGCGCATATAGATCGCCGACGATGACGAACACCAATGACATCAGCACACCGCCACCCATACCTTGGAACGCACGGAAAGCGATCAGCTGAGTCATCGAATCTGCAGTGCCCGCGGCGAATGATCCGATCATGAAGATCACAAGGCCGACGAGATAGAACCACTTTCTGCCGAAGATGTCGGATAGGCGGCCGACGATCGGAACCGTGATCGTGGACGCCACTAAGTACGCCGTAGTGACCCAGGTGTATCGGTCGAATCCTCCCAGATCGGCGATGATCCGCGGCATTGCGGTTCCAACGACGGTCTGGTCAAGCGCGGCGAGGAACAATCCCGTCATAGCGCACGCCATCGTGATAATGATGTGGCGGCGTGGCAATCCGCCGTGCCCGACACTTTCAGCCATCGTTGCTCCAATCTTGTCTCAGAATGGGGATAACCTTAAACTATCGGCTTTGCCCAAGGTTTCGCGGGATTATCGACTATCAAGGAGCGTCCTAGATGGTCACCAAAACCATTCATATCCGTGGCATGACCTGCGCCGCATGCGTCTCGCATGTGACTGAGGCGATATCATCCGTGCCCGGCGTGGAATCGGCGGAAGTTTCTCTGGCCACCAATTCTGCGAACGTCAATTATTCTGCCTCGGACGTCGCTGAAACCGAGATCGAAAACGAACTTTTCGATGCGGTCTCCGCGGCTGTGAAGGACGCTGGATACTCCGTTGGTGAGTCATCCGCAGGTATCGGTCGTGCTTCGTCGGACAGCGTTGAAGACGACCGGTATGCGGCTCAGCGATCTGAACTGCGGGTAACTCGAAACAGTGCGATAGCCAGCATCATCGTGGCGGCATTCATTATGGGTTTGACGGCCGCTCGATCCGCCGTGGCTCCAGATGTCCCGGCTTACGCGCTCAATCTGCTTTTCCTGATCCTCGCCGTGCCGATCCAGTTCAGGGTCGCCGCGCCGTTTTATCGTTCAGCCTGGGCCGCTGCGAAACGCAAAACATCCAACATGAACACGTTGGTTGTGGTCGGAACGTCGGTCGCGTTCGCTTACAGCGCTTTGGTGACCGTGACGCAACTCATTTTGGGAGATTCATCGTTTTGGTCTGATGCTGCAAGTTTCGTGGTCCCAGAGCATCACACCGGCACGTATTTCGAGGTTCCTGCCGCGATCATCGGATTAGTCTCTCTTGGCCGATGGCTCGAAGGGAGAACGAGGTTGCGCGCATCCGAAGCGGTCCGGATGCTGATCGAACTGCAACCGCGGACGGCGTTGGTTGAACGTAAAGATGGCTTGGTCGAGGTCGCAATCGACGACATAGAGGTTGGGGAAACGGTCGTTATCAGGCCAGGGGAACGTGTGCCGACCGACGCTAGGTTGTTGGATGGCACCGCAGAAATCGATGAATCTATGCTGACTGGTGAAAGCATGCCGGTGGTCAAAAAACAAGGCGCTTCGATGTTTGCGGGGACGATGAGCATCGCCTCTGCGTGCAAGGCGAGGGTTGTCACGACTGGCGAGAATACGTTGCTGTCTCAAATCATTCGCCAAGTTGAACACGCTCAGTCAAGCAGAGCACCGATCGAGAGATTCGTCGATCGCGTAACCGCTCGGTTCGTCCCGGCGGTGTTGTTGGTTGGGTTGGCGTCGTTTTTGTTCTGGCTGGTTATGGCGCCCGAACCTTCTTTGCCGAACGCTCTGCTTATTTCGGTCACGGTGTTTGTGATTGCCTGTCCATGTGCCTTGGGCTTGGCTACGCCGACGGCCGTGGTTGCCGGTATTGGTCGGGCTGCTGAGTTCGGGATTTTGATCAAGGACGCGACGACTCTCGAGAGAACGGCCAACGTGGATGCCGTGGCGTTTGATAAGACGGGCACTCTTACGGCGGGGACGCCGAGGGTCGTCGCGCTTCACGTCGATCCGGAGACTGCGCTGACTGAGGATGATGTTTTGGGTCTGGCGGCTGCGGTGGAAATCTACTCCGAGCATCCGGTCGCGAGTGCAATCGTCAAGGAGGCGCGCGAAAGAGGCATCGAGGTCCCCGACGCTGAAAGATTTCAGTCGATAACCGGAAAAGGCGTCTACGCAAAAGTAGGTGGTTCTGTGGTCGGCGTGATGAATCCGTCGGCGGTATTGATTGAAGATAATTCGGAGATCTTCGAAGCTGTCGAGAAAATCGAGATGGGTGCCCAAACTCCCGTGGTCTTATTGATCGACGGTCAAGTAGTCGCTGCGATCGGTTTGGCGGACACTGTTAGGTCCGATGCGAAAAGTGCTGTCGGATCATTGCGAGACATGGGTGTCGAGCCGCATTTGATCACGGGAGATAGGAAAGAGGTTGCTGGCGTTGTCGCCGAAGAGGTGGGGATCGAGTTTGTCAATGCTGAAGTTTTGCCTGCTGCGAAGGCCGATAAAGTTGCCGATTTGACGGCACGAGGTCGAAACGTCGCCATGATCGGCGACGGCATCAACGATGGTCCGGCACTGGCAACCGCGCACGTTGGCATTGCGATGGCGAGCGGCACGGATATCGCGATTGAAGCAGCGGATGTAACGCTGGTGAACAACGAACCAGCGGCGGTCCCACGCCTGATTTCGATAAGTCGATCGACGGTCCGGGTGATAAGGCAAAACCTGTTTTGGGCATTTGCGTACAACGTTTTGTTGATCCCGATAGCAGCTGGTGTGCTGCATCCCGTATTCGTCGATTCGCCGCCGCCAGAGTACCTGAGATTCATCATCAGCGAGAGCGGATTCATGAGCCCAGTCGCTGCAGCCGCGGCGATGGCGTTCTCATCGGTTTCGGTCTCATTGAACGCCCTTAAGCTCCGACGAAGCTGATGATGTCTCAATAAGAAGCGAGCAAATCAGCGAACTATAATCGCGACCATGGCAACCAAAGAACCAACCCGCGACTTGGCCGTCGTGTATACGCACCCCACGTGCGGATATTGCGACATGCTCAAGTCAGATCTTCAGCAAAAGGGTGTCGCATTCGAAGAGATCGATGTTTCTAAACAACCCGAGATGTGGGACGAAGTTGAGCGGCTATCAGGCGGGGATCGAATAACCCCGGTACTTGTCACCGCTGAGGGTGATGTGGAGATCGGGTACAAAGGGATTGGCTGCAACTACGGTTAGGCATCTAAGACCGGTCAGCCTCATCGCATGGCCCTGAGATCCACCTGTTTTACTTTTAGGTGCTCAACCAACTTTCGCGTTGAATTAGCGCGTAGACTTTCGCCATGCAATTGGCGTTGGGCATAGACCTCGGTTCAACCTCGATAACAGTCGTCGTGATTCGTGTTGAAGATGCCGCCGCCGAGTTTTTGGCATCTCGTACACTTCCCAACGACGCGGAAACGACATCCGCGACAGACCGCGTGATCGGAAGGTCTGAATGGGATCTGGACGCGATGGTGGATCGTGCCGTTAGCGCCGTTAGCGAACTATGTGGCCGCATTGATGCCGACACCATTGTCGCCATTGGTATTACTGGCCAGCAGCAGGGGTGCCAACTCTTGGACCAAGAGGGCGATCCGATTGGTCCGTTCATAGCTTGGCAGGATCAACGGTGCAAGGATCGCATGAATGGAGGCGAAAGCAACTTTCTGGATGCGATGGCTGAAATCGGTGGAGCCACTAGGAGAGGACGTGGATTGCCTTCCTTTCTTAACGCCGGGTGTCCGATAGTTACTGGTTACACGGCACCGACTCTGTTCTGGCTGAGGTCGGTGGGCATGATGCCGGGCAAGGTATCGGGTGCGATCACGGCGCCGGAGTTCTTGGCTCATAGGTTGGTCGGATCGACAGCACCGGTTACGGATGCCACCGATGCTGCTGGTTGGGGTGTGCTTGATGTTCCGGAACGGGCGTGGAATGAAGATCTGATCGGCGCATTGGAAATCGATCGAGAGTTGTTCCCTGAGGTTGTTGAATCGTGCACGGTGATCGGAGGTTTGAGCGATGCAGTGGCTGAAATAGTCGGCTTAGAGGGTGGGACACCGGTATCGGTTCCGTCTGGCGATCATCAATGCTCATTCGTAGGGTCTGTGGCAGATGCGAACGATACCGTTGCCGTGAACGTGGGAACTGGTGGGCAGGCATCCGTGTATGTCGATGATCTATCGCGTTTGAGACGGAGGACGGAGGATGGTTCGATAGATCATGGTTGGCTTGAGTTGCGGCCGCACATTGAGAGTGGATATCTGTTGGCAGGTGTCGGTGTCGTCGGGGGGCGGACCTTTCGGGCGTTGAAGGATTTCTATGTGAGGACGGCGCAAAACGTATTTGACCTTGAGGACGTAGATGAAGATAGGATCTATGACCGACTTGCCGACTTGGCGAGCGATGTATTTAAAGATGAAACTGCTGATGTGATGACTGCTTCTGCCCTTTTCACTGGATCACGAGAGAATCCGACGGCGCGGGGAGAGTTTTCGGGGGTCACTCCTGGGAACTTCACTCCTGGATCGATGGCTCTAGCTGTTTTTCGTTCGATGGCGTCGGAGTTGGCTGGTTCGTACCGGAGCGCGGTCGAGTTGGGTGCTGACCCTCGAAGCATAATTGTGGGGTCCGGCAACGGGCTTAGGCTAAATTCGACTCTGCGGCGCTGCATGGAGGAGGCGTTTGGCAGGGCGATATGTATTGGGCAGGTGAAGGAAGAGGCCGCGGTTGGGGCTGCTTTGACCGGAGCGGTGGCCGTAGGGGTGTATCCTGACATTGGCGCGGCGAGCCGGGCACTTGTGAGATGAATGTCAAGAGCATAACTTCGGTATCCGCTTTGCTGGTCATGTTGTTCGTGCTGGCGGTTGCGTTGTGGTCGTCGATGAATTGGCTGGCTAATAGACCGGGAATGGCTGCGATGGCGAGTCCGACGCCGGCGCTGACTGACGCGTTCGCTTTGACGACGGTGAAGGATCCGACGGCGGTTGTCAGCCCGACGGTGAAGCCGACCTCGACCCCTGTCCCTTACAACTCGAACACAGCGATGTATCTGGTTTTCGCGGGTTTTGAGCTTTCGCCGGGATTCGGGCCGTTGAATGATCGCGCGCTTCGGATTTTGGGGAGGATAAGAGAAGAAAATGACAAGTCGCAGGTTCGAGTGATTATTGAATCGCTTCGTTATCTGTTGTCGACTGACATTATTGACAGCGCAGTTGAAACGCTTGAGGTGCTGACTGGGCAGGCTGGGATTGGTGACGATTGGAAGGGGTGGTCGGAATGGATCGGAAGGAACGGCGACGACTATCCCGTTCCGTCTGAGTATGAGCTTTGGAAGATTAATTACCTGAGACAGATCGACGGTCGTTTCGGGGCTTTTCTGACTCCGGCTCTGAATGGGCAATCCGCGATTGATTTGACAGAGCTTGAGTGGGGAGGGGTTGTTCCTGATGGGATACCTCCGTTGGAGAATCCTGGGCATGCTCCGGCGGATGACCCTTTGGCGGACTATCTGGAGGACGATGAGCGGGTTATCGGAGTTTCGATAAATGGGGAGCATCGGGCGTACCCGCTTCGGATTCTGAATGCTCATGAGCTGGTGAATGATGTGTTGGGAGGTGAGCCTTTATCGCTCACCTGGTGAACGCTTTGCAACAGCGCGATCGGGTATCGCGCCATCATCAACGGTGAACCGACTACGTTTGGGACCTCGGGGTTTTTGTTCCGCAGCAACAAGGTCATGTACGACCAGTTGACGCGGACGCTGTGGCATCAGTTCACGGGTGAACCGATTATCGGAGAGTTGGTGGGCAGCGATGTTGAGCTGACGTACTTTCCGACGGCGCGGACGACTTGGGGCGATTGGCTTGCGGAGCATCCGGATACGACGGTGATCACTCGGGAGGGTGCGAGGTATCCGCCGTGGAGCTATACGCATGAGAGTGATGAGAGGTCGATCTATTTCGCATATCGTGAGGATCCAGAGACGATGTTCCCGATCGCGCATCGAGACGCGGTTTTGGCGCCGAAGGCGGAGGTGCTTGGTGTGACGGTTCAGGGTGTTGATAAGGCTTATCCGATTGAGGTGCTAGGGGAGGAGCGAATTGTGCATGATCGTATTGCGGATGTTGATGTTGTTGTGATTGCGTCGGCGTCATCTTCAGATGCCCATATCTATGAGAATCCGGATGGGTTGGAGTTTGAGTTGGTGGACGATGCTTCGGCGGTGGGATACCCCTCAGAGGTTGTTGATCAGGATGGGACGATCTGGGAGGTTACTCGGGAGAGGTTGGTGGATGCTTCGGATTCGTCGCGGGTGTTGCGGGTTGTGCCTTCTAATGTTTCGTTCTGGTTCGGGTGGTTTGCGTTCCATCGGGGGACTGAGTTGTACGGAGGGTGAGCGATATTTCTTGGAGGGTTAAAATACTCCCCATAACGTGGCGATAGCCAAAGAACCTCGACTCAATGCTTGCGACTGAAAATATCGAAACAGCTCGGAAGTTCTTGCGTGATGCCGACCGTGAGTTTGACGCGGGCGATATCCTTCAGGCGTCGGAGAAGTTGTGGGGCGCGGCATCGCATGTGGTGATTGCTGATATGAAACGGCGGGGGATGGAAGCCAAGTCGCATCGGTCAATGATCCAGGCGGTCGAGAATTTCGCAGAGGATGCTGAGGATCGGTCATTACGTGACATGTTCGCGGTTGCGAGGGCGTTCCATTCGAATTTTTACAACGGAAACATGGAGGATTACGAGTTCATTCTTGATCGTCCAACTGTGCAACGATTCGTGGAGAGGATGTTGGAGCTGTCGCGATAATCTGACTGCTAGTCGTTGGGTTTGATGACGAATTTGACGCCTAGGCCTTCGGCAGATGCGGTGATTGCTTCGGGAAGATCGGCCAAAGGATAGCCGCCAGAGATGACGTTGTCGAGGCTGAGTTTGGCAAGTTCGTCTGGGACGCGGTGGGTGACATCTCCTTGGCGGAAGGCTCCGATGAGTTTGATCTCTCGGAAGTGCATGTCATAGAGATCTACGGGGAGCGGTGATCCCTCTGGACTGACGCCGATCATGAGGGTCTGGCCGCGGGGTTTGGTGGAGTTGATGCAAGCGGCAACGAGTTCAGGTTTGCCGACGGCTTCAGCGGTTACATCGAAGCCGCGTCCGTTGTCTGTTACGTTGGCGATGACTTCTGAAAGGGGGATGTCGTTGGGGTCGTGGAGGATGTCGGCACCGAACTGTTTTGCCATTTCGCGTCGGACAGGGAAGGGTTCGGAGACGACGAGTGTCTCGACGCCATGAGATTTAAGGAAGGCGGCGGTGAAGAGGCCCATGATTCCTGCGCCGATGACTAAGCCGGTGGCGCGGTTGGGGATATCGAGCATTTCTACACCGGAGAGGCAGCAGGCTGCGGGTTCGGTGAGGGCGGCGGTTTCGAGGTCTAGCGTCTCGGGAATCTCGACGGCGGCGCGGGATGCTACGGCGGTGTATTCGGCGAAGTAACCGTTGGACGGGCCCGACTGGTTTTCGCAGCGGCACACACTCCAGTTCCGGCAGTACCAACATTCATAGCAAGCGGTCGGGTGGTTGATGCAGACGCGTTCGCCGATGCGTTCTTTGGAGACGCCGTCGCCGACTTCGACGATGGTGCCGGAGCTTTCATGGCCCAATATTTGGGGCGGGTCTTTTGGAAACAGCCCCTGTGTGACGTGGACATCGGTGCCGCAGATGCCGGTGGTATCTATCTTTACGACTACGTATCCGGGTGAAGGTTCGGGATCGGGGATGTCGTCGAGGGTGAAGTGTGCTCCGCCGTGCCAGGTCTGTGCTTTCATGTCGGGGATCCTGAAGTTTCGAGGGTTAATCGTTGGGTTTGATGGCGAATTTGACGCCTAGGCCTTCGGCGGAGGCGGTGATGGCGTCGGGGAGTTCGGCTAGGGGATAGCGACCGGAGATCACGTTTTGGAGATTGAGTTTGGTGAGTTCCGAAGGAACGCGGTGGAAGACGTTGCCTCTGCCGAATGCTCCGACGAGCTTGATTTCTCGGAAGTGCATATCGTAGAGGTCGACGGGGAGTGGTGATCCTTCGGGACAGACGCCGATCATTAGGGTCTGGCCTCGGGGTTTTGTGGAGTTGATGCATTCGGCGACGAGTTCGGGTTTTCCGACGGCCTCTGCGGTGACGTCGAAGCCTCGGCCTTGGTCGGTGACGTCGGCGATGACTTCTGAGAGGGGCGCGTCGTTGGGGTCGTGGAGGATGTCGGCGCCGAACTGTTTGGCCATTTCGCGTCGGATGCCGTAGGGCTCCGAGACGACGAGGGTCTCGACGCCGTGTGACTTCATGAAGGCGGCGGTGAAGAGACCCATGATGCCGGCGCCGATGACGAGGCCGGTGGCGCGGTATGGGATGTCGAGCATTTCGACACCGGAGAGGCAGCATGAGGCGGGTTCGGTCATGGCTGCGGTCTCGATGTCGAGGTTGTCAGGGATTGTGACGGCCCCGCTGGACGGGACGGCGACGTATTCGGCGTAGAAGCCGTTTGACCTGTCTTGGGAGTTTTCGCATCGGGAGACGTTCCAGTTGCGGCAGGTCCAGCACTCGAAGCAGTGGGTGCTGCCGTCCAGGACGACGCGCTCGCCGATGCGGTGACTTGACACCCCGTCTCCGACTTCGGTGATTATGCCGGTGCCCTCGTGGCCGAGGATGGTGTGCGGCTCTGCTGGGAAGAGGCCCTGGGTGATGTGGACGTCGGTGCCGCAGATGCCGGTGGTGTCGATTTCGACGATTACGTATCCGGGTGAGGGTTCGGGATCGCGGACGTTGTCGAGGGTGAAGTTCGCGCCGCCGTGCCAGGTCATTGCTTTCATTTGGATGCTCCCGAGGTTTTGAACTGTGATGCGAATGATTATGGATGATGGGGATGATTTTGGTTGTTTAGGGGATTGGTTTTTGGCTGGCGCGCTTGATTGGCCCCGGAGGGGACGGGTTGCCGGGTAGCCATCGTGTTGCGCGACCGGTCTGTTCCGGGGGGCGAGGAAGTTGCCGTTTTTGCCGTTTTTTTGCCGGAAGTTGCCGTTTATGCCGCTGGCCGGTCTCGAGCGCGGCAGTTTCGCTATGGGGGTGTTTTTGGTGTTGTTCGGGGAGTGACGGGTGGTATGTGACGGATATCGGCTTGTGGAGGTTGTGCGATGGTGGTTTTCGTAGGATATGGTGATGTAGATGGAAGAGGAAATTAGAACAAAGTTGCCGCTGAAACGGCAATTTGACGGCAAGTTGGGGTTTTTGAACCATGATGGGCATGATTTTGAATGATTGGAATGATGATGGTTGTAGTTGTTTGTGGTATCGCGCTGGGGGAGTCCTTCTGGCCCCGCTCCTCCCCGCGCCCTCACCCCCGGCCCCTCTCCCGCTGTTGTCGGGTGTTTTGGGGGAGAGGGGAGTTTGTTCTTGGTCAATGGGGAGTTTGGTTGTTGTTTGGGGGCGTTGGAGGGAGTGGGAGAACTAGGATTTGAAGGATGGTTGTTGGGGCTTATAATTCGTCGGATGGTTTTGGAGTATGACTTGGAGCATGAGCGGGGTGTGAGGGCGGTAGCGTTTGCTTGGCTTGGGTCGCGGGTTTCGGGTGAGGATGGCGTGGTTAACCGGAGTGTGTTGTTGGAGGGGTTTCGATATCAGGGCGCGCGGGTGACGTTGATTAGTCAGGAGGGGATTTTCAAGCCTCGGATTTTGGGTCTGCCGTTGTCGATCGCTACGTCGCCGAATAGTCCGTACGACGACCGGATGAGGGATATGGTGAAAGAGTAGTGAGTCAATGTGTTGGGAGCGACGAGGTTAACGAAAATGATTCGATCTGGAGAAGAACACAAAGCGGCGTTGAGCCGCATTGATGAGATTTTCGATGCTCCTGTCGGTACGCCGGAAGGAGACGAACTCGATCTGCTTGTCAAACAGGTTGAGGCCTACGAGGCGGAACGGTACCCAATACCTCCGCCCGACCCTGTGGATGCGATTGAGTTTCGGATGGATCAGGAGGGGAGACGGCTTGGTGGCTGATGCGGTATGTGGAGTGAGTTGGCCGAGGAGTCGGTAGTGTGACACTGTCTGCTGCGTAACGACTTTCGCGGCGTACACTGAAAGTCATGACGACAACGAAGGTACAGGCGGGGGTGTGCAACGTTCCCAATCGCACGATCTTTGAGGGCGACAATCTCGATGTGATGCGAGGGATCAATGACGAGTGCATTGACCTCATATATCTCGATCCGCCTTTCAACTCGAACCGCGATTACGCGGCGCCGATAGGGAGCGAGGCGGCGGGCGCGGCGTTCAAGGACACGTGGAACTTGACCGATGTCGACCAAGCATGGCACAACGAGATTGCCGACACCAATCTGCCCCTGTACAAGGTGATTGATGCGAGTCAGTTCAGTCACTCGGACAGCATGAAATCATACCTGATCATGATGGCGGTGCGACTGCTTGAGATGAAGCGCATCCTCAAGCCAAACGGAAGTGTGTACCTGCATTGCGATCCGACGGCAAGTCACCACTTGAAAACCCTTATGGACACAGTTTTTGGAAAGGAAAGGTTTCGCAACGAAATAATTTGGTCGTATCGGCGTTGGCCGTCCAAAGGTCCTCAATACCAAACCATGCACGACCACATCCTCTTCTACGCCGGACGGGACAACGTCTTCAACATTGAGTACGAGCCGCCTAGTGAGAGTTATTTGAAGCGTTTCAAAGGCAAGACTCAGGTCTTGGATCCGGTCACGAAGACTCGAAAGCTTGTTGTCGATAAACCGACTAAAGGGCTTCCGATGCGAGATGTGTGGAATCTATCGATTCTTGCTGGATCGTCAAAAGAGAGGACTGGTTATCCGACGCAAAAGCCGTTGAAACTCTTGGACAGGATTATCGAAACGTCAACAAATGAAGGCGATATCGTTCTTGATCCGTTCTGCGGATGCGCGACGACTTGCATATCAGCCGAAAGGTTGAATCGCAAATGGATCGGGATTGATCTGTCACCACTTGCAGTGAAGTTAGTAGAGCAACGGGCTCGGAATGAGCTCGGGTTGATGGGCGGGATACAGTCGATCGCCCGAACCGACATACCGAAACGCACCGACCGCGAGCCTGCGCCGCCGTTGAGCGACTCGAAGGTGGTGCTTTACGGAACGCAAGCTGGCCACTGCAATGGTTGCGGCACTCACTTCATGCAGCAGCATCTCACGGTGGACCACATAATCGCGCAGTCAAAGGGTGGGACTAGTCACCTAGATAACTTGCAGTTGCTTTGTGCGCACTGCAACTCGTTGAAGGGGAATCGTCCGATGGAGTATTTGAGAGCGCGGTTGGCTAGAGAATACGCGTGATGGCTGAAATGATCAAAGCAATCGATTTTTTCTGCGGCGCGGGGGGCCTCACACGTGGATTGCTCAACGCCGGTATCGATGTGTTGGCGGGAGTAGACAACGATGATCGCCTTCGCGAAACCTATACGCGCAACAATCGACCGTCCCGTTTCATCAACTGTGACATTAGAGAAATTCAGATCCACGAACTTCGTCGAGATTTGGGTATCGATGGCGACACCGCTACGCTCTACGCCGCTTGTACGCCCTGCCAGCCATTCTCGAGTCTGAATAAGATGTACGCGGCCGACAGGCGTAAGTCCCTGTTGCTAGACTTCGCTGCGATTGTTGAGGAAGCACCTCCTGACTACATCATCGTGGAAAACGTTCCGGGTTTGAGCAATGCTGTAGGGAACGAAATTTACCAGCAATTCAGGCAAATACTGGAAAGGGAAGGATTTCGGATCGAAGCTGATCGGTTGGATGCTAAGGAATTCGGAGTTCCTCAAACGCGTAAACGCTTTATCTTGGTGGCCTCAAGGCACGGTGTTCCTTCCCTCCCTGCGCCAACGACAGAAGGCAATTTCAAGACCGTTGGGCACTCGATTCGGAAATTCCCGGTTTTGGCACACGGAGAACAATCAGATACGCACAAAAACCACGTCGCAAGAAAGTTGCGTCCTCACCATTTGCGGATCGTGAAGGCTGTCCCACCTAACGGGGGTAGCCGTAGAGACGTGCTGGACACTTCGATCTTGCTCAAATGTCACCAGAAGAATCCGGATGCCCATAAGGATGTATTTGGACGAATGTCTTGGGACTTGCCAGCGCCTACGCTCACCTGTAGGTGCACGGATGTGTACTGTGGTCGGTTCATACACCCTGAGCAGGATCGCGGAATTTCCGTCCGCGAGGCGGCGGCGCTCCAAACGTTCGATGACGATTACGAATTCTTCGGGGGCTCAATATCCGAACAAGCTAGGCAAGTCGGCAATGCAGTTCCGGTAAGATTGGCGAGGTTGCTTGGAACTAGCGTTCTCAAAGCCCACGCCAGCATATCGTGAAAGGCGCGTAGGAACCATGACGAACAGTGAATCTTCAAAACCGCCTTACGAGATGCGTTTCGATGTAGGGACCATCAAACATCTTGGCTTACAGATGTATTCCACCTTGCCTCCAGTGATCGCGGAACTGGTTGCAAATGCTTGGGACGCGAATGCTAGCCGAGTGGAGATAAACATACCGACTGGTCCGCTGTTAACCGACGAAGCTCGGATAACGATTTCCGATGACGGTTCTGGCATGTCCGACGAAGAAATTCGATACAAGTATGTCGTCACAGGGCGAGATCGACGAGAAGAGGAAGGCCACGACACTACGCCAGCGCCTCTAAACCGTAAAGTCATGGGGCGCAAAGGCATCGGCAAGTTCTCAAGCTTCGGGATTGCCAAAGAGATTGAGATCGAAAGCGTCAAAAACGAAGACATCAGTCGTTTCATCATGAATTACGATGACATGCTCGCCAACGCGTCGAATCAATCGATTCGATTTGATGCTTTGGAACCGACTAGGGAGGTCACACAAGGAACAAGAGTTACTTTACGCAAATTCACTAAATTCCAAAAACAAGGTGTACCCATACCGATACTCCGCAGGGGTATTGCCAGGAGATTTTCAGTCATCGGAGGTCAAAACAATTTCGAAGTCGTAATCAACGGAACTCCGATTTCACCAGTGGAACGAAATTTAAAGCAATATCTCGACACTGATGCGGACGGTGAACTATACATTTGGGAATATTCTGATGTCAAAGTCAAAGACGACGAGGATTGGACCGTTTCCGGTTGGATCGGTGCGTTAAATCGAACCTCTCAGGATCTTGATGGCATAGACAGGGGTATCGCGTTGATGGCGAGAGGTAAATTGGTCCAAGAACCTTTCGTTTTCGAAGCTGTTGTTGGTCAACAGTACGCCTTGTCTTACATCATCGGTGAGTTGCACGTGGAGTTCGTTGATGATGCCGAAGACACCATCGGTACGAACAGGAACGCGTTGGTCTGGGATGCCGAGGCTAACACTGCGCTGAAAGAATGGGGTCGCATCGAAATAAATCGGGTTGCCCGAGAATGGGCACGTAAGCGCCGGATTGATAATGAACGAGAGCTACAACAAAATGAGCATTATATTCGTTTTCAAACGGAGGCGAAAGGAATCAATCGAGGCAGAGCTTTGAAACTGGCCGACCAGCTCGTTAAACAGACAATAGACGCGAACCCTGTCGGCAAAACCTCCGAAATCGAAACAGTTATCAGAACAGCGTTAGATTTCCTTCAATTTGATGCTTTTTGGGATTTGATAGAAGATGTGACTGAGGCTGAATTAGTCGATACGGCCAAGTTGATGAATCTTTTTAGAGAGTGGCAGATTGTCGAAGCGAAAGAAATGACAAGGGTTACGGAGGGTCGTATTGAGACTATCAAGAAATTCCAAGGTCTCATAGAGAGTGACGCGATGGAAGTACCGACTCTTCATAACTTTCTTAAAGAATTCCCTTGGATTATCGACGCTAAATGGGTTTTAGTTGATGATGAAGTTTATTACACAGAGTTATTGCGTGAACGGTTTCCAGAATCTGATACAGTACCAGAAGAAAACCGGAGGATTGACTTTTTGTGTGTGCGTGGTCCTCGTGATTTGGTCGTTGTCGAAATCAAGCGGCCTAAACACCGTTCCTCACGCGATGATCTCATTCAAATCGAAGAATATGTGAATTTCGTCCGATCTGAAGTCGAAAAAACGTCTGATCCCGAATATCCAAGGCCAGAAGTGGTCGGGTATCTGATTTGTGGGGACACTGTTGATGTCCGCGAAGTCCAACAGCGAGTCCTAAATTTAGCCGCGGCTAATATCTTCGTGCGCAGGTATCGAGATTTGCTGTCATCGGTTGAAGGCATGCACAGAGAATTTCTAGATCGTTATGAAAAACTGCAAGCCGCCAAGATCGAAGCTTTAGACAGATCCGTCGATGATCCAGCTAGTTCAGGCGAAATGTTCCGTGCGGTTTTGACTGCCGAAACTCACGCGAGGGAAAACCCCTAGTCAATGAGGGATTTGTTGGGGCCGGCGGCTATGTAGTCGGGGTTTAGGGTGTGGCCTAGGCCTGGGCGGTTGGGGACGTGGTAGAAGCCGTTTCTTACGTCCAGGGGTAGTGTTAGAGCGGCGTTGTAGTAGGGGAGTTCGGAGTAGGCGATTTCTAGGCGGTAGAAGTTGGAGGTGGAGATCGCGTCAGAGACTTTCGATCTGGATCGCTTTGATTTGTTGGAAGTCTTTGCGGTTGTTGGTCAAGACGGTGAGGTCGTGGTGGAGGGCGGTGCATCCGATTAGAAGGTCAAAATCACCGATCTTTGTTCGTTCGAGTTGCAATCTACTACGTTCTGTACCGAATAGACGGCAAATCTCGTCGTTCAGCCCGATTACTTGCAAGTCGCTGAGAAACTGTAGCAGGTTCAGTTCGGCACGTTGCGGGTCTCGCGAGCGAAATACACCGTGGTACAGCTCCGCAACTGAGACTAGGCTGATTGCGATGCCGTCGTTGGCGTGTCGTCTCAAACGCTCGGCGACCGCTTGTGAGCCTCTAAGGTGATGGATTGCCCAATCGGAATCGACTAGGTATTTCATTCAAGTTCGGGTAGAGCTTGCCCGCGGGATTCGGTAGACCGACTTTGGTAGATGTCGTTGATAAGCTGCTCGCAGTCGACGATGTCTTTCCATCCGCCGGCGCTAGCTTCAAGTCCGGGGAATTCGTTTCTGGCATGTGATTCTTCGGATACCTCGATGATGACTTGGGCTCCATCGTCAAGGTCTACAGGCGTCGCGGGTTTGAAGACGCCGTTGGAGTATGTTGCTTTGAGTTGCTGGACCATGTTGCCGATGGATGGTTAGTTCTGGGTTGGTTGATCGGTTGTTATCAGTATATGGCGCGGGTTGGATGGGGCTTGGTGGAGGTGCCGCTTGTCCTTCGGACATTTCCCCTGCTAGTGGGGGCAACCCGACCCCTTGGGCCGCCCTGTTCACCCTCACCCTCACCCTAACCCTCTCCCATCAAGGGAGAGGGGATTGTTGTTAGTCGATGAGGGATTTGTTGGGGCCCGCTGCCACGTAGTCGGGGTTTAGTTCGTGGCCTAGGCCTGGGCGGGTTGAGACGTGGTAGAAGCCGTTGCGGACGTCTAGTGGTGGTGTTAGGGCGGCGTTGTAGTAGGGGAGTTCGGAGTAGGCGATTTCTAGGCGGTAGAAGTTGGGGGTGGACATCATGACTTGTGCGCCGGCGGCCATTGTGATGGGGCCGGTGGCGTCGTGGGGGGAGACTGGTATGTAATAAGCCTCTGCCATCGTCGCTATCTTGCGCATTTCGGAGATGCCGCCGCAGCGGACGATGTCGGGCATGATGTAGTTTGCGAGCTGCTTGTCGAGGATGGGTCGGAAGTCCCATCGGGTGACGAGTCGTTCGCCGACGCATATGGGCATGGGGACTTGGTCTTTGACGATGGCGAGCGCGTCGTGGTTCTCGGGCGGGACGGGCTCTTCGAGCCAGCCGATGTCGAACTCTCCGAGGGCTTTGCCGACTCTGACGGCGGCGGCGACGTCGTAGCGTCCGTGGAGGTCGATGAGGATCTCGATGTCGGGACCGACGGCGTTGCGGACGGCGCGGGTGATCTCGACGCCTTTGCGCAGGCCGGTGGGCGAGATGTTGTGTCCGTGCTGTAGGGGTGCGACGTCGTCGAACTCGAAGAAGGGGTCCATCTTGATGGCGGTGTGTCCGTCGGCGACGGTCTCGAATGCGGCGCGGGCGTAGGCTTCGGGGGTGTTTCCTTGGTTGAACCAGCCGTTGGAGTAGAGGCGGAGGTTGTCTCGGAACTTGCCGCCGAGGAGCTCGTAGATGGGGAGTCCGAGGCGCTTGCCTTTGATGTCCCAGAGTGCGATGTCGACGGCGGAGATGAGGGCGGAACCAAAGCCTCGGTTGCCGGTGGAGTTGAGTTCGGAGAAGAGTCGGGTCCAGATGTAGTCGATGCGAGAGGAGTCTTCGCCGATGAGTAGGTCTGCGAGGTGCGGGATTGCGGCGTGGATCATGTGGGCGGCGATGCCGCCTTGTGCTTGGCCGAGTCCGGTGAGTCCTTCGTCGGTGTCGATGGTGATGAAGACCCAGGGGTATCGGGGTCCGTATCCGATGTGGGAGTTTATTGCGGTGATTTTCATGGGGGTGCCTTTTAACTAGGATGGGAAGGATTTTAAAGGATTGGAATGATGGGTTGTGGTTGTGCTGGGGAGTCCTTCTTGCCTATCCCGCTCTGCGGGTCCTTGCGCGACTGTTCCACGCCGTTCTTGCGGTCGTCTCTCGTCGGTTCTTCGGGCGTGGATCTGCGACTCGAACATCTGGACGTCGCCCACGTTCGCCGGCGTCGCCAGAACGCCGCGCTTGCGCGTTCAGGATCGTCGCTTCGATGGCCGCGCCCTGCCGGATCACCATCCCCTTCTCGTTCAGATGAGCGTTCGCCGTGTCGTGCAGATGCTGGAGCAGCAGAGCCTTTAGCATCAGAAGCGACGGGTACGCCTTGCGGCCACCGGGGAGGGGTTTTCTTTCGCGAGCAGCATTCGGGATGTGAAATCTTGTTGACGCTGGGTGCGGAACGCTGTTTCTGGTTGGGTTAGGATTTTGGGAATGAGTGAGAATGCGAATGGGCCTTTGGTTTCGGTGATTATGGGGAGTCGGTCGGACTTGCCTACGATGCGTCATGCGGCGGAGGTTTTGGGAGAGTTGGGGGTTAGTCATGAGGTGCGGATAGTTTCGGCGCATCGGACGCCGGGGTTGATGACGGAGTTTGCGAAGGAGGCGAAGGGTCGGGGGGTGAAGGTGATTGTTGCTGGTGCTGGTGGAGCGGCGCATCTTCCGGGGATGGTAGCGGCGAATACGAATCTGCCGGTTATCGGCGTGCCGGTGGAGAGTTCGGCTTTGAGCGGGTTGGATTCGCTGCTTTCGATTGTGCAGATGCCGCGTGGGGTGCCGGTGGCTACGGTGGCGATCGGGAGGTCGGGAGCGGTGAATGCGGGTTTGTTGGCGGCGCAGATAGTGGGGACGTTTGATGAGGAGGTATTTGCGCGGTTGGTGGCGCGTCGGAAGGGTGCGGAGGCTGAGGTTTTGGCGGGGACGTTTGTTGGTGAGGGAGATTTGAAGATATAGGGATTTGCAACTTCAAAACGATCGATTTTGAACCATGATTGCCATGATTTTGAATGATTGGAGTGATGGGTGGCGGTTTGAGAAGTCCGTGGTTTTGGGAGTGGATGGTGGTTGTTTGGGGTGCCCCTCCCTTTTGTCCGCCCCGTTCCCCCTCACCCTAGGAACCCCTCTTAATCTCCCCTTGGAAAGGGGAGGGGAATGGAGTGCGGGAGAGGGGATTACCTTCCCTTCCCGTGCCCTACCCAATGGTGAGCTTGATGTCTGATTTGACGATTGGGATTTTTGGGGGTGGTCAGTTGGGTCGGATGTTGGGTTTGGCGGCTCGGGTTATGGGGTATCGGTCTGTTTCGTTGGATCCGGCGGGGGATTGTCCGGCTTCGCAGGTTACGGATGTGCATATTGCGGCGGCGTATGATGATTTGGGTGCTGCGGAGGAGTTGGCGGCGCGGTCGGATTTTGTGACGTATGAGTTTGAGAATGTGGATGCGGCGGCGATTGAGCGGATTGCGGAGTTAAAGCCGGTGTTTCCTTCGCCGTCGGTGTTGCGGGTGTGTCAGGACCGGGAGATTGAGAAGACATCCCTAAGGGAGTTGGGGATTGGAGTGCCTGAGTTTCGGGTTGTTAGGAGTGTGGAAGAGTCGGTTGATGTGGTGAGGGAGATTGGGTTGCCGGTGGTGATGAAGACTACGCGGTGGGGATATGACGGTAAGGGGCAGAGTGTGGTACGGGATATGGGTGTCGCTGAGTCGGCGTTTGAGGATTTGGGAGGGTCTGCGGATGCGGCGGTGATTGTGGAGGGGTTTGTGGATTTTGCGATGGAGGTTTCGGTGGTCTGTGCTCGGGATTTGGATGGGGAGATGCGGACGTTTCCGGTATCTGAGAATGTGCATGTTGATGGGATTCTGGATACGTCGATTGTTCCTGCGCGGTGTTCGGATGAGGTGAGGGCTGAGGCGGAAGGGGTAGCGATGCGGATCGCACAGGGTTTGGATGTCAGGGGTTTAATAGCGGTGGAGATGTTCGTGACGCAGGATGGAGAAGTGTTGGTAAATGAGTTGGCTCCGCGTCCGCATAATTCGGGTCATTACACGATCGAGGGGTGTGTGACGTCGCAGTTCGAGCAGTTGGCGCGGATCATGGTTGGGATGCCGATGGGGGATGTTTCGTTGAGGTCGCCGACGGTAATGGTGAATTTGCTGGGGGATGTTTGGGAGGCTACGGATGGGTCGCCGGATTGGGCGTCGGTGTTGAGGATGTCGGGGGTGCATCTGCATCTTTATGGGAAATCTGGGTATCGTGTTGGGCGTAAGATGGGGCATATAACGGTGTGTGGGGATAGTGTTGAGGATGCTTTGGGCGTGGCTGTTGCTGCGCGTGGGGCTGCAATGCGACGCAAAAACGCTTGAGGTTTATGGGATGCGGCCTTTGGTAGTTACAGAGCCTTCTGAGTCGCGCCGGATGTTGCGTCGGCGTCGGTTGAATGTGCTGCGCGGGATAGCGGCGTTGTTTACGGTTTGGGCCATTGGTGCAGTCGGTTTCAAGGTGATCGAGGGTGAAGGATGGAGTTGGTTGGATGCGGCTTATATGGCGGTTGTGACGATGTCGACGGTGGGTTTCGAGGAGGTGCGTCCGCTGAGCGAGAGTGGTCGGATGTTTACGATATTTATCATCGTGACGGGAGTCGGGGCGTTCGCGTATACGTTTGCAACCTTGGGGGAGCAGTTGATATCGGGTCAGTTGGTATCGAACTTGAGACAACGCGGGACCGAGGCGATGCTGCGTCGGTTGCGCGGGCATTACATCGTGGTCGGGTATGGGGATACCGGGGCAGTGGTTGCGTCGGAGTTGAACTCGTTGGAGAAAGCCCGGGTAGTAGTGATTGACAGCGACGGTGAGAGGGTGCGTGATGCGTCGGAGGATGGATTTGTGGGGATACATGGGGATGGTGGTCAGGATGAGGTTTTGGTTAAGGCAGGGATAACGAGGGCGTCGAGTCTGATCTGCACGGTTGCGCCGGATTCGGCGGCTTTGATGACGGTTTTGACGGCGCATGTGATCTCGCCGGGTGTGGAGATAGTTGCGAAGGCGACGTTGCCGGAGTCGGAGCCGAAACTGGTTAGGGCTGGAGCGTCGAAGGTGATCTCGATGCATCACATAGCGGCTAGTCGGATAGTGGACGAGATTATCGGGGGTTCAGAGTCTGAGGGACATAAGACTATCGAGGTGGATGGCGGGATTGTTAATTTGGAGACTGGGGAGGCGATAGTGGAAGCTGGGGGGCCGTATTGCGATAGGGCTTTGGGTGAGACGACGGCAATGTTTGAGAGCAAGGCGGATATTGTGGCGATCAAGCGGGTGGATACGGGGAGGTTGGTGGATGCGGCGGATGATGTGGTGCCTCATGCGGGAGATAAGTTGATATTGGTGGGAACGCCTCGGCATGTTGTGGATGGGATTGCGGCATTGATGCGGGCGCAGGAGTGATGGACGGCTCTGCGCCTCTCTTGGAATGAAGCCGCAGACAGGTAGTTGAGGCGGAGTGGTAGATGTTGGTTGCGTGGTAGTTGTTTACGGCGCCCCGCCCATTTGTCCACCCCGGTCACCCTCACCCTGGCCCTCTCCCGCCGAGGGACCTTTGCACAACCTTCGTCGGAAGCGTTTGTAGCCATGTCGAGACGTCGGGCCCCCTTTGTCCTTCGGACATTTCCCCCGTGAACGGGGGAAACCTTAGGGTTTTGCAATGGTCTCGCCGAGGGAGACTGTTGCGAAACCACCGGGTCTCCAAACATCGGAAGATTGACGTGGTGGTCAAAGTGTTCGTTGGTGGTTGTTTACCGTACCCCTCCCGTTTGTCCACCCCGGTCACCCTCACCCTGGCCCTCTCCCGCCGAGCGGGAGAGGGGATATTTGGACAATGCTCTGCTTCGCCGTGCCCCCTTTGTCCTTCGGACATTTCCCCCGCGAGCGGGGGAAATCTGGAATGTCAGGAGACCAGTTGGCTTTGTTTTTCGGGGTTTTGGGCTAGGGCTTTTTTGCCGGCTTCTAGGGTTTGGATGATGGAGTCGGTGTCGAAGACGCATCCTCCCCAGATGCCGCCGGATGCTGATTGAAGGGCGGCCCATAGGCGGGAGTCGTCAGGGAGTTGAGGGTGTGGTTCGAGGTTGGTCGGGGTTGGTCGGGATTCGAGTTCTTGGGTGCCCCATTCTGGGCCATGGTAGGTGTCGCCTTCACCGACCAAGTTGATGGAGCCGGTCTGGTTGTTGCGATTGATGATGATTTCAATGAGGTCGCCTTCTTGGACGCGTCCGATGGGTCCTCCTGCGAGGGCTTCGGGTCCGACGTGTCCGATACATGCGCCTGTGGAGACGCCGGAGAAGCGGGCGTCGGTGATTAGTGCGACGTGTTTTCCGTATGAAAGGTGTTTGAGTGCGGCCGTGATTTGGTAGAGCTCTTCCATGCCGGTGCCCAAGGGTCCGACGCAGTTGACGATCATGATGTCGCCGGCTTTGATCTTGTGGTCTTCGTCGCGGGTCTTGATGGCTGCGATGGCCTCGCGTTCGGAGGTGAAGACGCGTGCGTTGCCGGTGTTTCGGTATACGCCGTCGTCGTCGACCACTGTTGGATCGACGGCGGTGGATTTGATGACGGAGCCTTGGGGCGCTAGGTTGCCGCCGGGGAAGGTGACGGTGCTGGTCAGGCCTTTGGACTTGGCGCGGTCGGCGGACATGATGATGTTGTCGGGGTCTACTCCGTCAACGTTTCGGAGGTAGTTGCGCATGTCTTGACGGCGGTCTGAGTCTTCCCACCAGTCGAGGTTTTGGTCTAGGGATTGGCCGGTTGCGGTTAGGACCGAGGTGTCTAGGAGGCCGAGGTTTCGGAGGTGGAGCATGACCTCGGGGACTCCGCCGGCGGCGTAGAGCTGCGCGGTTGGGTGTCCGATGGGGCCGTTGGGGAGGACGTCTACGATGCGGGGCACTTCATCGTTTACGCGTCGCCAGTCTTCGACGTTCATGCGTCGTCGGCCTGCGGCGTGGGCGATGGCGGGGGTGTGAAGGAGGAGGTTTGTGGAGCCGCCACATGCGGCGTGGACGACCATGGCGTTTTCGAATGCGGCGTCGGTGAGGATGTCGTTGGATTTGATGCCGCGTTTTTCGGCCATGACGAGGGCGCGAGCGGAACGGACGGCGACGTCGAACCATGCAGGAGTGCCGGAGGGGGAGAGTGCGCCATGGGTGATGGCTAGGCCGAGGGCTTCGGAGACGACTTGTGATGTTCCGGCGGTTCCGAGGAACTGGCATCCGCCACCTGGGGATGCACAGGCACGGCATCCGACGTCTTGGGCGTATTCGAGGGTGACTTCGCCTTGAGCGAATCGGGCGCCGATGGACTGGATCATGCCGGCGTCTTCGCCTGATTTTGGGGCTAGCGTTACACCGCCGGGGACGACGACGACGGGTTTTTCGTGGAGTCCAGCTACGGCCATCATCATTGCGGGAAGACCTTTGTCGCAGGATGCGATGCCTAGGACGCCGCGTGCGGTTGGGAGGGATCGGGCTTGTCGGCGGAAGACTTGGGCGGCGTCGTTGCGGTATGGGAGTGAGTCCATCATGCCGGTCGTGCCTTGGGTTCGGCCGTCGCATGGGTCGGAGCAGTAGGTTGCGAACGGGAGGCCGTTCAAGCGGTCGAATTCTCCTGCTGCGGCTTTGACCATGGAGGCGAGTTCGAAGTGTCCGGTGTGGAGGCCTAGGGCGACGGGGGTGCCGTCTTCTTCTCGGAGTCCGCCGGCGGTTGCGAGGATCATGAACTGTTTTCGCATTAGTTCGGCGGGGTTCCATCCCATGCCAGCGTTCTGGGTCATGCCGAAGTGGTCGCCGCTGGGGCTGTTTGTGAGGAAGTCGGCGGTGAATGGGAGGACTCCGGCGGGGCCGTCGGCGCGGGTGCGGATTTCGCGGATTTCGGGCGGTTGTTCGGTGCCGAGGACGTCTTGAGAAGTGAGTTCGATGGTCTCGTTGCTGCCGTTGCTTGTGTGCTTTTGGGTAGTCATGGCGGTTGTCTCAATGAGGTTTGCCGTCGCATTTGGGATGATGTCTCAAAGCGGCTTCGCGGCTATATAATCGGTTGGCGAAAGTATAGAGGATGCATTGTGCAGGGGTTTGATCGCATTCCCTGTTGCTCCACCCCTCTGGTTCCGGCCTTCGCCGGAATGACGGAGCTCCCGTGAAGGCGTGAAGCTGGATTGACAGAGTCGATATTGAAGGTTGAGGACGCGGTCTGCGCGTTCGGAGGGTTGCGCGCGGTTGACAATTGTTCGTTCGAGGTTGAGGCGGGGACGATCACGGGATTAATCGGGCCGAATGGCGCTGGGAAGTCGACGATGTTCAATCTGATTACGGATATGGTGCCGTTGCAGAGTGGTCGGATCTTTTTCGACGGGCGACGGTTGGATGGGATACCTCCGCATTCGGTGGCGCGAAGGGGCGTGGCTCGGACGTTTCAGATTCCGGGCGAGTTGGGTCGGATGACGGTGTTGGAGAATCTGGCTCTGGTGCCGGAGGGTCAGCTTGGAGAGGCGATGTTCACGTCGTTGTTTGCACCGATGGTGGTCAGGCGTCAGGAAGAGAGGATTAGGGCGCAGGTGCGAGAGGTGTTGAAGTTGCTTTTGTTGGACCATCTTGAGAATGAATTGGCGGCGAATCTTTCTACGGGTCAGAAGAAGCTGTTGGAGATTGGTCGGGCCTTGATGGCCTCGCCGAAGCTGGTTTTATTGGATGAACCGGCCGCGGGAGTGAATCCAACATTGATGCGGACAATTGCTCAGACGATCAGGGATTTGCGGGATGAGCAGGGGATAACGTGGGTGATTGTTGAGCATGATGTCCCGTTGATCATGGAGATGTGTGATTCGGTGATCGTGATGGCGGAGGGCAAGGTGATTGCGCATGGGACCCCGGAGGAGGTGCGGAGCGATGCGCGGGTTTTGGAGGCTTATCTAGGAGGGATTGGGGCGTGAGCGCGGCGGTGGCAGAGAACGGGGTTGCTCCCGCGCTTGAGATCAAGGATCTTGAGGCGGCGTATGGGCCGACGTTGATCGCCCGGGGGATTTCGATTGTTGTGAATAAGGGTGAGATGGTGACGATCATTGGGCCGAACGGGTCTGGGAAATCGACGACGATCAAGGCGATATTTGGTTTTGCGGACGTTGAAGGTGGTTCGATTCGGTTGCATGGTGAGGACATCACGGGTGAGCGTGCGGATGGATTGATTGCGATGGGGATCGGGTATGTGCCGCAGGCGGGGAATATCTTTCCTACGTTGTCGGTTCGGGAGAATGTGGAGATGGGGGCTTTTACTTTGCATGGGGATCTCGGTGAGCGGGTTGAGAGGGTGCAGGAGCTTTTTCCACTTTTGAGGGAACGGTGGAAGGGGAATGCGGGGAATTTGTCGGGTGGTCAGCGTCAGATGCTGGCGTTGGCTCGGGCTTTGGTTGCAGATCCTAGCGTGTTGTTACTGGATGAGCCGACTGCGGGGTTGGCACCGCAGATTGTGGATCAGGTCTTGGAGCAGATTCGGGAGATCAATCGTAGCGGGGTTTCGATATTGCTGGTTGAACAGAACGCGATCAAGGCTTTGCGGCATAGCAATCGGGCTTATGTGCTGGCGCGAGGTCGGAACTTCTTCGATGACACTGCTGATGGGTTGTTGAGCAATCCGGATATTGGTCGGGTCTTTTTGGGGTTGAGCGGTGTGGATGAGGAGGGTTCGGATGGTTAACGTCGGAGATCGTTTGTCGATGGTGTTTAACCGGAACGCGTTGCGTGATGCGGTGATCGCGGTCGTGGGCGAACGTGGGTTATCGGTTATCGAGAGGTCGGTGCTTATTGCGGTCGGAGTGCTGGCGATTTGGGCGTTGATTACGCAGTTGGATTTGACGGTAAATGGGTTGTTGGTGGGTTCGGTATATGCATTAGGGGCGGTTGGATTGTCGTTGGTATATGGGAATCTGCATTTGCCGAATATTGCGCATGGGGACTATATGACATTGGGGGCGTTTATCGCATTGTGGGTATTTGCATCGTTGGTGCCTGAAGTTTGGAATATGAATTCGGTTGGGCCATTTACATTTAGTTACACGTTATTTATTGCTCTTCCTATCGGAGTCTTGTTTGTGGCGGTGTTTGCTGTGATTGTCGATCAGTTGGTTTATCGGACGATGCGGCGTCGGGGTGCGTTGCCGGGGGTGATGGCTTTGGCGTCGCTGGGTGTGGCGATTGCTTTGCGGGGGTTCATCCAATACATCTGGGGGACGGAGGTTGAGCATTTCCCTCGGGAGTCGAAGCAGTTCTTCATCTGGACGGTGGACCTGTTTCACCTGCAGGATGTGATTGTGCGGATACCGCCGGACATGATCTTCGTGGCGGTCGCGGCGATCGTTTTGACGCTGGCGACGTACCTGTTTTTGAACATGACGAGGTGGGGGAAGGCGATGCGTGCGGCCGCGGACAATGAGGATTTGGCGCGAGTGACGGGGATTGACGTGGAGCGGACGAACCTGTTGACTTGGGTAATCGGAGGTGGAATGGCAGCAGCGGCGGGGATACTTTTTGCGGCGGGTCAGGGTCAGTTGTTGACGATATCGGGTTGGAAGATATTGATTCCGCTGTTTGCGGCGGTTGTGGCTGGCGGGATCGGGAATCCTTACGGTGCGTTTGCTGGTGCGATCTTTGTGGGTGTTGTGGGAGAGGTGTCGACGGCTTGGTTGGAGCCTTCGTATAAACCTGCGGTTTTCTTCGCGGCGATCATCGTGCTGCTTCTGGTGCGGCCTAACGGTCTGTTCGGGCAGAGTCGAGGGTAAGCGCGATGTTCGGCGAGTTTGAAGGACTGATCCTGCACATCGGGAGCTTTATGGTGATCGCGGGGATCTACGCGATCATCAATGTTGGGTTGAATGTGCACTATGGGCACACTGGGTTGTTCAACATCGGGATAGCGGCGTTTTTCGCGTTGGGGGCGTATACGGCATCGATCTTGGTGATGCCGCCGCCTGATCCGAATCTTTATCAGCGGTACGAGTGGGGTGGGAACTTGGCTTTCACACTGGGATCTGAACGGATCGGGTTTGATTTGTGGTTTCCGCTGGTGTTGATTGCAGCAGCGGCGGTTTGTGCAGCGGTGGCTTATCTGGTTGGGAGCATCACGATCCGGTTGCGGGGGGATTATCTTGCGATCACGACGTTGGGATTAGGTGAGGCAGTGCGTTTAGTGTTCACGAATGAGGGATGGTTGGCGGATGGGACGCGTGGGTTGAATGGGATTCCGAGGGTGTTAGACGGGTTGGTCGATCCGCAGTGGTACGACTTCGTGTTTTTGCCGTTGGTGCTGATCGTGTTGGTGATCATCTACTTTGTGTCGCAGAGGTTGGCGGGTTCACCATGGGGTCGTGTGATACTGGCGATTCGCGAGAACGAGGACACGGTGGAGATGGTGGGTAAGAACGCGTTTCAGTTCAAGTTGCAGGCGTTTGCGTATGGTGCGGCGTTGATGGGTGTTGGCGGGGCGCTGTACGCGTTTGCGAAGCATTCGATCACTCCGGCGGCTTTCGAGCCGTTCTTTGCGACGTTCATCATCTGGGCGATGCTGATACTGGGTGGGAGCGGGAATCATCGGGGTGCGATTTTGGGCGCGTTCGTGTTGTGGGCGGTGATTTCGAGTTCGCAGTTCTTACCTGGATTCTTGGCGGATCCGAACTTGCGATTGGCAGTGATCGGTTTGATCATCGTGGTTGTGCTGCTGGTCAGGCCGGCGGGGATCATACCGGAGACGCGGACACGGACGTAAACGAGGTTTAACTCAGATGTGGGCTTGAAACGGGCGGATTTGCATTAACATTCAATTGTTCGTTGGCCTGACGATCGCAGTTTAATCTGCGCGCATGGGTTCAACGAACCTTAGACATGGCTAACAGGCTGGTGCGCTTTGATGGCGTGTTCGGCGAAATTGAGAAGGCAGGAGGATCATCTGCATGGTAGCCACTTTCGAAGAGAAGACGGACTATTCGGTAGTAGGAACGCGTCCGATCCGGCACGATGGGCTGGACAAGGTGACGGGGCGTGCAGTGTACGGTGCGGACGTGAAGTTGCCCGGACTGATCTGGGGAGACGTGCTGCGGACAGATGAGGTTCATGCCCGGATTCTGAGCATCGACACGTCGGAAGCTGAGGCGCTGCCGGGTGTGTTCTCGGTGGCGACGCACAAGGACTTCCCGGTTGCGGCCGACATGGAGGTCGAGACTGGCGAAGAAGTGCTGAACATGAAGCGGACGCAAGACAATGTGATGGCTTCGGACAAGGTGCTTTACCGAGGTCACGTAGTTGCGGCGGTTGCGGCGGTTGACAGGAATACTGCGACTGAGGCGGTGAGACGGATCAAGGTGGAGTATGAGTCGCTTCCGCCGGTTAGGAACGTGGATGAGGCGATGGCGGAAGATGCGCCGATACTGCTCGAGGATCTGGTAGGTAATCACTTCGGCGAGCAGGTGCCGAACACGAACGTCGCGATTGCGGTCAGGCATGAGTTCGGTGATCCTGACGGTGCGTTTGGCGAATGTGATCTAGTGGTGGAGCGTGAGGTATCGCTAGAGTCGGTCCACCAAGGCTACATCGAGCCGCACAACGCGACGGCGGTTTGGGACGAGAATGACCATGTTCGCGTGTGGGAAAGCACGCAAGGAATGTTCGCGGTAAAAGAGCAGACCGCGGCACTCGTAGGGCTACCCGACTCTAACGTGACTGCCGAGTCTGTGGAGATCGGTGGTGGTTTCGGTGGCAAGACGAAGACTTACTTGGCTCCAGTGGCGGCGATTTTGTCTAAGAAGGCGAATCATCGTCCGGTGAAGATGGTGATGGACCGCCCTGCGATCTTTATGGCGAGCGGCCCGGCTCCTGGTGGGAAAGTCAAGGTGAAGATGGGCGTGACCAAAGACGGGAAGATCCACGCGTTCGATGGCAATCTCCGATATGAGGCTGGCGGCTACCCCGGTTCGTCGTTCACCGCGGGCATCAACTGCATGCGGGCGGCGTATGATGTTGCGAACTCCCGCATCGATGCTTACGACGTTGTGGTCAACAAACCTAAATCGGCAGCATATCGTGCTCCTGGTTCTCCGCAGGTCTGTTTCGCGGTTGAGACAGTGGTGGATGAGATCTGCGAGACGATGGGCTGGGACAAGATGCAGTTCAGGCTTGACAACGCGTCAAAGGAAGGCACTCGAAACGGCAACGGTGTGATGTTCAACCGCATCGGTCTGGTTGAGATGCTGGAGCAGGCACGAGATTCGGATCACTGGAACTCGCCCTTGGGTGAGCCTGCGCCGGGCAGGAAACGCGGTCGCGGTGTCGGCGTCGGGTTCTGGATGAACGGCGGCGGCAAGTCGACAGTTGACTTGATGCTGCAAGATGACGGCACGGTTGCGATGAACGAGGGCTCGCAGGATATCGGCGGGTCTCGGGCATCTATCGCGATGCAGGCGGCTGAGGTCTTGGGCTTGGACGCGCACGATGTTCACCCGACCATTCCGAACACGGATGAGATCGGTTACACCGGGACGACGGGTGGTAGCCGAGTGACCTACGCCACGGGATTTGCGGCTTGGGAAGCTGCGATGAAGATGGTTGATGAGATGAAGGTACGGGCGGGTGCGCTCTGGGGCATCGACGAAGACGATGTTGAGTTCTCCGACGGGCTATTCAGCAGCAAGTCAGATCCTGAGCTGAGCCTTGGTTTCAAGGACCTGGCTTCGAGACTGGGCGACACAGGCGGGCCGATTTCAACCACGTCGTCGGTGAACCTTGCGGCAGCCGGCAACGCGTTTGGTCTGCATATCTGCGACCTCGATATTGACCCGGACACTGGCAAGACCGATGTGGTCCGTTACAGCGTGTTCCAGGATGCGGGCAAGGCGATCCACCCGTCTTACGTTGAGAACCAGATGCAAGGCGGCGCCGCTCAGGGCATCGGATGGGCGCTCAACGAAGAGTACTTCATGAATGAAGACGGGTCGATGGCGAACTTCAGCTTCTTGGACTACCGGATGCCGACTTCGCTGGACCTGCCAATGCTTGAGACGCACATCGTAGAGGTAGCGAACCCGATGCACCCGTTTGGTGTGAGAGGCGTTGGCGAGGTGCCGATCGCGCCTCCGCTAGGCGCCATCCCGAATGCCATCAATGATGCGATTGGTGTCAGGTTGCAGGAGCAGCCGATGAAGCCGGGTCGCATCTTGGAGGCTTTGGCGGCTAAGAACGGGGGGTAATTCGCCGACCAATCGGTGACTAATACGCGGGGGCAACCAAACCGGTTGCCCCTGTTTTTTGCGGCGACTGTTCGGACGCGGCTATTGAAACAGTGCTGTAACTTGCGGGTGGTATCCTCGTTACGCGAGTTGGTTGTATGACTCTGAAGGTGGGTCGAATACCACTCAACGCGAAATCAGTCGGAGCCGGGAGGGTTGCGCAGTATGGCGAAGGTGTTTTTACCGTATGAGTTGCGCCGCTACGCCGGCGGCAAGGGCGAGTTGGATGTTGCGGGTGCGACGCTGGGAGAGATGGTGACGAATCTGGAGGAGATGTGCCCGGGGATTTCGGAGCATCTGCTTCAGGATGGACGATTGAAGCCGGGTTTGGCAGCGGTGGTTGGTCATGCCGCGACGCGGCAGGGGCTGTTGCAGCCGTTGGAGCCGGACACGGAGGTGCATTTCGTTCCGGCGATTTCGGGTGGATGACCAAGCATTGATGATACTATGTCTCGATATGTAGGTGGTCGACAGAGGAGAGTTGCAGATGAGACGCCCTATTCTGGTATCAAATCGCTTACCGGTGACGATCGGAATCGATTCGTCGACGGGCGAACAGACTTTGACGCACAGCGTCGGTGGTTTGGTGACAGGGTTGAGGCCGTTGCATGAGAGTTCAGGGGGATTGTGGGTCGGATATCCGGGTGCTGACCCTAGCGATGAGGTTCGGCGTCAGTTGGCGGAGCGGAACTTGGTGCCGGTCGACCTTGATCCGCGGGACTATATCGACTACTACGACGGGTATGCGAACGACGCGCTATGGCCGTTGTTCCATTACTTCACGGAGTTCGGGTCGTTTGTACCGGAGCAGTTTGAGGCTTACCGGCGCGTCAACGAGCGGTTTGCGGAAGTGATCTGTGACCTCGCGGAGCCTGGGGATGCGGTTTGGGTGCATGATTATCACTTGATGCTGTTGCCGAGGATGTTGCGGGATCGTGGGTTGGATGCGCGGATCGGGTTCTTCCTGCATATTCCGTTTCCTGCTGATGAGACGTTTCGGATATTGCCGCAGCGGGTGGAAATTTTGCGCGGGCTGTTGGGCGCTGATCTTATCGGTATGCACACGTACGACTACACGTACAACTATCTGCGGAGCGTGCGACGGATATTGGGCATCGAGTCTCGGGCCGGAACGATCCGGATGCGGGACCACAATGTGCGTGTCGAGGCGCATCCGTTGGGGATCGATACTGATGAGTTTCGGGAGAAGGCCTATACGGAGAATGCGGAACGGTTTTTGACGCAGTTGAAGAGGACGGTTGGGGATAGGCAGGTGATTCTGGGGGTGGATCGTCTGGATTACACGAAGGGTTTGTTGCTGAAGCTACGAGCGTTCGAGCGATTGTTGGAGCGGTCGCCTCGATGGGCTGAGAGGGTGTTGTTTTTGCAGTTGGCGGTGCCGACGCGTGCGGGGGTCGATACCTATCAGGACTTGAAAGCAGAGGTGGAACGGCGAGTTAGCGAGATTAACGGGATCCATGGTTCGCCGTTGAGCAGCCCGATCAACTACCTCTACCAGACGGTTACTCAGGAAGAGCTAGGTGCCCTGTATCGAGTTGCAGATGTGTGTTTTGTGTCGCCGGTGCGTGACGGATTGAACTTGGTGGCTAAGGAGTATGTGGTCTGTCGCGAGGATGGTGGTGGGATGTTGGTGATTAGCGAGTTTGCAGGGGCGGTCAGCGAACTGGGCGAGGCGTTGCGGGTCAATCCTTGGGATATTGAGGGGACTGCTGACCAACTGGAGCGCGCGTTAGAGATGAGTCTGGGCGAACGGCATGAGCGTATGATGCCGATGTTCGGCCGTGTGTTGCAGAACGATGTGCATCAATGGGTTGCGAATTTCATGTCGTCGTTGGATAAGACCGAGGCGGAGCAGTCAGGCTCGCCTCCGATGTTGGAGGCGTCGATTCTCGCGGAGTCGTTGGCGAACGATTTTAGGACTGCTGATACGTCGCTGGTGATGTTGGACTACGACGGTTCGTTACGCGAGTTTGTCGATCGCTACGAGGATGCGGTGCCTACCAGGGAGATACTGGAGATTCTTGACGAGTACGGGCGGCGTGATGATGTGATGGTCTTCATCAACAGCGGCCGGGACCACCAAACGCTTGGTGAGTGGTTCAATGATTGCCCGATCGATTTGATTGCGGAGCACGGGGCTTGGATGAAGGCGGCTGGAGAGAAGGATTGGCGGCTATTGGGAGTGCTGGATACGAGTTGGAAGTCCGATGTCCTAGCGTTGCTTGAGGACTACGTGGGTCGGACGCCTGGGTCTCGCATCGAGGAGAAGGAGACGGCGCTGGCATGGCATTACCGGCAGACTGAGGAGTCTCTGGGCAATTGGCAGGCGTTGGAGCTGGTTTCGGTTTTGGAGAACACCTTACGGGGCCAGCCAGTGCAGGTTTTACACGGTTCGAAGGTGGTGGAGATACGGCAGCAGGGATTGACCAAGGCTCGGGCTTACGACTTGGTGATCGATCGATTCGGACCGTTTGATTTTGAGTTGGCCACAGGGGATGACAGGACGGACGAGGATCTTTTCGTTCACGTCGGGTCGGACGTGTATACGGTGAAGATCGGATCGGGGAGTTCGGCGGCTAAGGTTGCGGTGGCATCACCGCGTTCGTTGAGGGAGATGCTGGTTGAGTTGTTGCGGGTGAAGATGGGATGATGACCCGCGCGGGTCAATTACCTAGTTCAGTCTATCTTCGGTAAGTTGCATCTCGCCGTCTTGCATGGTGTAGATGCGATCGGCCATATCGAGAAGAGTGTGGTCGTGGGTGGTTGCGACTACCGACATTCCTTGATCGGTGACCATTTCTCGGAAGAGACCGAAGATTGACTCTGCGTTGTTTGAGTCGAGCTCCCCTGTCGGTTCGTCGGCGAGGACGATGTCTGGGCGCATGGCGACGGCTCTCGCGATGGAGACGCGTTGCTGCTCGCCGCCGGAGAGTTCGTATGGGCGGTGCCGGGCGCGTCTAGTCAAGCCGACCATCTCTAGGGCGTCGTTGGTGCGCTCGGAGCGTTCGCGGGAAGATAGGCCTGCGATACGCATGGGCAGTTCGACGTTCTCGTAAGCTGAGAGAAGGGGCAATAGGGCGAATGATTGGAAGACGACCCCGATGCGGTTGCGGCGGAGTTCGATGAAGTCGCGCTCCGTGAACTGAGCCATATCGCGTCCTTCGAACAGCACTTGGCCGGTAGTCGGGTGGTCTAGACCCGCGAGCAGGTTGAGCAATGTGGTTTTTCCAGAACCGGAGCGTCCAACGAGGGCTACGAACTGTCCGTGGTGAACGTTGAAGGTGAGTTGCTTGACCGCGGTGACGTCTTCGCCGGCGAGTTGGAAGGTGCGCGTGACTTTGATGGCTTCAATTGTCGGGGCGCCGTTTTCTTGTTCATTCACCTGATTCAAGCGTCACCTTTCCTTCGTTGACTGCAACTCGGACACGTCGGTTGATGTCGAGTTGATCGAGCATGTCTCGGGGTATCTGAACTGCGCCGGTGGAGTCGACGATAAGGAACTCTTCGGTGTCGGTTGCGGAGCCTCCGACACGGCGCTGGAACGAGATTGTGCGGGTTGTTTCAGTGCTGGTCTTACCGTCGCGGATGGTAATGGCGCGTCCGACGCTGGTGGCGACGGCGGAATCGTGCGTGACGATGACGATAGTGGTGCCGAGTTGCTGGTTAACTTCGTTGAAGAGATCGAGGATCTCTTGGCCAGTGAGGTCGTCGAGTTCTCCTGTAGGCTCGTCCGCGAGGAGCAAGGGTGGTTGGTTGGCGAGACTGACAGCGATGGCGACGCGTTGCTGCTCACCACCAGAGAGTTGCTCGGGTTTGTGTCCTAGACGGTGTCCAAGTCCCACGATCTCAAGGAGCTCTTTCGCGCGGTCGGTGCGCTCTTGCTGAGACACGCCGGTCAAAACCATTGGCAGCTCGACGTTCTCGGCGGCGCTGAGGTAGGGAAAGAGGTTGCGGGAAGTCTCCTGCCAGATGAATCCGACTTCGTGGCGGCGGTAATCGACGATTTCCTGGTTGGTCATGTTTAGGAGATCGTAGTCACCTACACGGGCGGTACCGGCGGACGGGGCGTCGTATCCGGCGAGGATGTTGAGCAAGGTTGACTTACCAGAGCCGGATGCACCGACGATGGCGATGATTTCGCCCTCGTATACGGTCAATTCCAATCCACGCAGGGCGACGACTTCGAGACCAGCGGCCTTGTAGATCTTGTAGAGGCCGCTGCAGATGATGTATTCGCGATCGGGTGCTTCCAAGTGGTGTCTCTCCGATTGTGTTTCGACCTGTTTTAGGACTATCCTTCTCCCATGCGCATGACGCGGTGGATGGCCATGTTGTAGACGGAAACGAGGCTGATTGCGATGACGACTGCGAAGACGATTGCGAGCAGTCCGAAGGTTGTCGCGAATCCAGTCCAGTATATTTCAAGCGTCATCGGGGGCACCACGTTGGCGTCTTGGCCAGAACGAGCGAGGTAGGGGATGATGGTGTCACCGAGGCGCGTCCCCATGAAGATGCCGATGGCTACGGCGACGCCTACGACGATTAGTTGTTCGAGGAGGATGAGCAGGAGGAGCTGGCGCATCGAGAGGCCGATGGTGCGGAGCAGGCCGAACTCGGCTAAGCGACGGCGGAACGCGACCCGTGTGTGGACTACGAAGCCGATGGCGCTGACGATGAGGACGGTGACGAACGCGACGCCTAGGAGCGCGCGCCATCCTTCAGATACGAGGGGATCGACGCTGACGTTGGCCAACAGGCTGAGGCGATCGTTGATGGGTCCAGACCGCAGGCGGAGAAGGTCGATGTTGCGTTCGACTGATGATGTTGCGGTGTAGCGTAGCCGGGCACCGCTGGCTTCATCTTTGAGCATCTCCAGTTCTTCGATAGATGGGGTGCCAGCTTCGGTCTTCAACCATGCTTCATTGGGGATCCGTTCGCCGCTGTGGCGACGTGCGTTGACGAGGGTGTGCGCGGCTTCAAAGTCCATGATGACGAAGCTGCTCTCCTCGGGATTGAGCGTCGGGAAGTAGTCGACGATGCCGACGACGTCGATAGTGGTCCGCTCGTTGTCGATAGCGACGTTGATAGTTTCGCCGACTCTGGCTCCGATCCTCTCAAGGAGTGTCTCGCTGGCAAGGACAGGGATGTTTTCGATGGTGTTGCCTGAAGAGATGCCACGGAACTCGTTTAGCTGGCCTGCTGCCCAGCGGAGGCGCATAATGCCGGGGTTTTCGGCTTCTTCCGCAGGGAGTGGGGATGGGTCGAAGGTGTCGGCAAAGGCTTCTTGCGTGGGACGCATCAGATTCCAGTTGTAGTTGGATTCACCGTCGAAGGACTCGATGCGATACATCTTGGTGCCGTCGTTGCTAATCGTCGAGATATCGTCGATATCGACCGCGCCGCTTCGGAGGGAACCGTCGAACGTTGAGACCCCGATCGAGTGCAGCTTTAATGGGCCCAATGGCAGCAGTACTCGTTCTCGCCCAAATGGGGCCGGTTGTAGAGATGTCCCGATACGACACCAAGTCGGCAAAGGTAACTCGTCGTTTTCAGGATCGGCGTATTCCAACGCACACGAGAAGCGTTGGCGAGAGCGCGCTTCTGGCAGGAGCAATCCGAGGTCGATGCTATAGAAGCGGTTATTGACATCGCTCAGACGAGCGATGAAGCGTACTTCAGGCATCGGGAAGAGGGGTTTGATTCGGGCGGTCAAGAATCGGGCATCTTCTGGGAGCGGGATGCCTTCGTCGGAGTGGAACGCTATAGCTTGGAAAGTCTCTTCGTAGCCGTTGTTAGTGAAGTCACGACGGTGCCAGGCTATGTCGCTGATCTCGTCTGGGTCGATAGCCAACACCGAGAACTGGTCGAAGTTGAAGCCAGCAGTAATCGAACCGCGTAGCCGGTAGATGGTCGTCGCTTGTTCGATGCCTTTGATGTCTTGGAGGTCTTCTTCGAGGTTGAACGATCGGCCTCCGGGTCGATTTGAGATACCGGGGACGCGTATCTCGCCACCTGTTGAGTAAAGGATCTGGTCGTGGGCGCTACGCTCGAGCGTAGCGGCGAAACTTGCGGCGAAGACGCCTAGACCGGCGGTGAGGATGAGGAGGAGGGAAACCCTGGAGTAGTGTGCGGGGTTACGGGCCATCTGCCAGATGCCAAGAACAACAGCGGGCGAGATGACGCGTGAAGCTAGGCCAGTGGTTAGCAATCGTCCGAGGATGTCCATCATCAGAGGGAACACGCGTAGCAGTACGATACCCGCGGCTACTAGGAACAGTGCGGGAACCGCTAGTATGGCCTGGTTCACCGTGTTTTCGCCAAAAAGATCGGTAGCCACGAAAGAACCTTGGCGTTGCAGCTGCCAAAAGAGGAAGAGGACCACCGCGAGAAAGCCGAGGTCGAGGTAGTAACGCTGGATGAATGCCAATCGTTCGGGACGTCCGCGTCCAGCGCGTTCCGCCAATACCCCCTGCTGGGTGACTCGGAGTGCGGGGATCATCAAGGCGATGATGGTGAGAATCGCACCGATGCCAGCCATGAGATAGACGTTTCGTGTGAGGTTGGAGGGCAAAGCTTCACCGGCGTTCAGTTCACCGAAGAATGGCAGGGTGCCTAAGAACGAGACTCCCCAGGTAGCGAGAAACGGACCCACAACGATAGCGAACGAGGCGATGATGAGAGTCTCGACTGCGAACATCAGTACCAGTTGCCTGGATGTAGTGCCGCGTCCTCTGAGGAGTGCGACGTCGGCGGATTGAGCTTCTATGAGGAGACCTGCGAGCGTTGCGGTGTAGTAGACGACCACAAGCACGATGAGGATGAGGACGATGAACATCGGCAGGCGGTTGAAGAAGAGTTCGACCTCGTAGCGCAGGAGAGTCTTGTCTAGTTCCGTGTCGAGAACGAAGCCGTCCACTTGAGACCGCAGTTCGTTTTCGGTGATCTCTAGCGTCTGACGAATGAGCTGCGTGTCGGTTGCGTGGATGGTTGTCGGGTCTACGTCGAGGAACCAGGCGTATTCTGCACCCATGTTTGGGAAGTAGACGCCCAAGATCTCCAGCATCGACTGCTGAGGGAGGACGAACTGCGCGAACTCCAAGGTGCTGCTGCGAGAACCGAAGGCCTGGTCGAAGATGCGCCACTCAGGTGCCTCTGGGTGTGCTCGCTCGTAGATTCCAGTGAGCCGGATATTGACGTTGATGTTCTGTTCGTCCCAGTGCGGGCGTGCCGGGATGATGTCGCCGAGTTCTAGCTCGAACAGTTCGGCGGCTTCTTCGTCGAGAAGTGCTTCGAGGGTCAGATCCGAGCCCGTTGACGGTTCTGCGTTGATTTCCGGGTATCTACCGGCGACCAGATGGATGCTGTGCTCCTCTTCGGGAACGGTCATGCACTGGATACGGCGGCAATCGCACTCGATCAGAGGCTCTTCCTGTTCGTTGAACGAGTCGGGTTCCGCCACCGTTGGGCGGCAGGGACATTCGCCTAAGGGGACGAGTTCAGGTGGCTCATCCACGAAAAATGTCCAGCTTCGCATGGCGCGCTGGTATTCGGTTGTGAACTTTCCGACCCGGCTCAGCAACAGCGTCTCCATCGACGATGTCAACTCTTGGTGAGTCTCGTTGTTGATAGGTGTCTGGTCCGCCTCGATGAGCATGTCAAGGTCTGACGGATTTTGGTCTGCGAGTTCTTTCTGGAGGGCGATATCCCTCAATGACTCGAAATACACGACGGTCGCGGACATGATGGTTCCCGCGAGGATGGATCCGATAATGACAGCCGAGAGCAATCGCCAGTTGGCGATCGTTCGCTTGAGCATGAGCTGTATCGTGCTACGCATTGTTTAGGCGTCAGTTGGCGTCGCGGGTCAGTTCGTGTATCGGCAAGGTTCGGTATTGGCGCATGATGCGGTAGACCGCGATCAGTGTGGAGCCGATGATCACGGCGGCGAGGATGCCCACTGGCACCCAGTTCGTCTGCATCACGAATGGCGGAAGAAGGTCACCACCTGTCTGGGTAAACGTCAGGCTACTTACAGCGAGGCG